>CAVUTL010000006.1:0-87623 GCA_963744505.1 uncultured Gaiellaceae bacterium | reverse complement strand
CACCGGCTGAGGGCCCGATCCTCGAGTTGCGCGATGTCCATGTCTACTACGGCGCGATTCACGCGGTGAAGGGCGTCACGCTGGAGGTTCGGAAGGACGAGATCGTCACGTTGATCGGAGCGAACGGCGCCGGCAAGTCGACCACGCTCCGGGCGATCAACGGCCTGAACCACCCCAGGCAGGGAACGATCCACTTCCAAGGGAGCAATATCACGGGTGCGTCGCCGCACTCGATCGTGCAGCGGGGCGTCGCGCAGAGCCCGGAGGGGCGGAGGCTTTTCCCGCGCATGTCGGTGACCGAGAACCTCGAGATGGGCGCGTTCCAGCGCGACGACAAGGAGAATTTCGCGGCCGACATGGAGCGCGTGTTCGAGCTCTTCCCGCGTCTCAAGGAGCGCCGGAACCAGAAGGCCGGCACGATGTCCGGCGGCGAGCAGCAGATGTGCGCGATCGGACGCGCGCTCATGGCCCGGCCGAAGCTCCTGCTGCTCGACGAGCCCTCGATGGGCCTCGCTCCGATCTTCGTCGATCGGATCTTCGAGACGGTCGTCGAGGTGAACAAGCAGGGGACGCCCGTTCTCCTCGTCGAGCAGAACGCGCTCATGGCGCTCGAGG
Organism: uncultured Gaiellaceae bacterium; assembly: GCA_963744505.1. GTDB lineage: Bacteria > Actinomycetota > Thermoleophilia > Gaiellales > Gaiellaceae > GMQP-bins7. The sequence goes on along the minus strand of CAVUTL010000006.1, from coordinate 87,008 downwards.
TCGCACAGCGTGCGTACGTCATGGAGACGGGCCGCATCGCTCTCGAGGGGCCTGCCGCCGAGCTCAAGACGAACGAGCAGGTCCGCAACACCTACCTGGGAGAGAGCTAGCTCCCCACGAGCAGCGGCGCGTACGGTGGTGCGAGCAAGATGCCGATGCGCGCGCGTCCGCCGGCGAGGCCGTGCGCCATTTCGAGCGCGCTCGCGACGGAGTGGCTCGGGACGAACCCGAGCGCTCGCGCCGCGACCGAGTCGCGGCTGCCGGCGACGATGACCCGGCCCAGGCGAGCGAGCGCCGGCTGGCAGCCAGCCCAGTCGGCGAAGGGGAGCAGCGGATGGCAGGCACGGCCGGCGCGGTACGCCGAGAGAGCGCGCGGCGTCCGCGGCCGCAGCCTGCTCGGCGTCCGCCACCGCGTCGCCGCCCCCTGCGCGGAGGTTCTCGAAGAGCGAGCGGTACGGATCCTGCGTTCCGTGCGCGAACGACCGCGTGAGCGAGCTGACGAGGATCAGCGTCCCGTCCGCGTGGATGGGAAAGGCATCTCGCCACTGCCTGAGCGCGAGCCCGAGTGCGACACCGGCAGACGTGATCGGGTTCAGCGGCTCCCGCGGCGCGTGGACACCGATCCACGGCACACCCACGACCATCGCATCGAGCGGCTCGGCGAGCCGGATTCCACGCAGCTCGACGGTTCGGATGAGCGCCTCGGCGTGCGCGACCGACGGCGCTCCTGCGAAGACGGCCGTCGAGGCGAGCGTGCGCGCCTGATCGCGCAGGATGCTACGCCGCACGGCGCCGGGAAGTGCCGAGTAGAGGCGGCGGAACGGCGAGCGTACGACATGGTCGAGGGACTCCGGCGTGTGCGGGTAGTCGCGAAAGCGTCCCGAGAGCCGCGGATGGTCGAGTACCAGGGACACGCCGTTGAGCGCTACCCTCGCTGCGACGGCGCTCTCGACGGTGAGCGCGAGCTCCCAGGCATGTTCGCCGGAGGCCTGGACGAGCGACGTCGCCTCAGCCGCACGCCGAACAGTCGCTGCGTCACACGCCGCGAGGAGCGCCCCCGGTCCGCCGTGAACGACGGTCTCGGCCGATGAGACCACCACGACGACGTCTGCGTCGACGAGCGCCGGGTTGGCGCGGACGTCGCCCCCGATCGGGATCAGCCCAGGATCGGCCGCGTCGTGGACGACGACCCTGCCGCGGAATGCTCGAGCCTGGGGAGGAGGCAGCAGTCGCTCGAGGTCCTTCGCGCCGATCCGTCGGGCGAGGCCTCCCGCGACGAGGAGTGTCACGTCGTCGTCACGGACTCCTCGCCGCTCGAGCTCGTCGAGCACGGTTGCAAGCGCTGGCGGTCGGGGATCCACCTGAGCGCCGGGGATGGGCAAGCCCGGCGGCTCGACGACGACAGTGACGCGGATGCCCGGCCGCACGCTGGTAGAGAGTGGCGCTCCGGAGAGAGGGTAGGACAGCGCGTCTCGCACCGCGGCAGGGACGTCGACGACGTGTGCCGGAGGCGGCGGCGGACGCAAGACGACGTCGTCGGAGCTCACCGGCACGGTGACGATCCGCGAGCCCGAGAGGAGCGGAACGCCAGCCACCGCGAGACGGACGATAGCGTTGGGGTGTGAGCCCGAAGACGCTGACCGGGGAGGAGCTCGTCCTCGACGACGCACCGGCACGCGACGCCGAGCTCTTCCTGGTCGACGGCAACAATCTGGCGTACCGCGCGTTCTTCGCGCTCCCGGAGGAGCTGCAGACGACCGACGGCCAGCCGACGAACGCTCTGCTCGGCTTCACGAACATGCTCTTCAAGCTGCTCTCCGACTACCGCCCGCGTGGCGTCGCCGTCGCCTGGGACACGAGGCCGGTGCACCGCAAGGAGATCGACTCGGAGTACAAGGCCGAGCGGCGCCCGATGCCCGATCTGCTGCGCGAGCAGTTTCCGCACTTCCGCCCGATCGTCGAGGCTTTCGGCTACCAGAACCTCGAGTTCGAGGGGTGGGAGGCCGACGATGTGATCGCGACGCTGGCGACACACGCGGATGGGTCCGGCGTCAAGACGTGCGTCGTGTCGACCGATCGCGACGCTTTCCAGCTCGTATCCGAGAACGTTTGCCTGATGATGACTCCGCGCGGTGTCGCGGACGTCCAGGTGTACACGCCCGATCGCGTCGAGGCCCGGTATGGAATCCAGCCGGCGCAGATCCCGGACTTCATCGGCCTCAAGGGCGACACGAGCGACAACATCCCCGGCATCCCGGGGATCGGCGACAAGACGGCGGGACAGCTGATCGCCCAGTACGGCTCGCTCGAAGGAGTCGTCGAGCATGCGGCTGAGCTCTCGCCGGCCCGGTCCAAGGCCGTCGCCGAGAACGCGGAGCAGGCCGCGGCATCGAAGCTGCTCGCGACGATGCGGCGCGACCTCGACCTCGGAGTCGATCCCGCGACCCTCGTCCTGCAACCACCCGACCGCTCCGAGCTGAAGGAGATCTTCCGTCGCTTCGAGTTCCGTGCGCTCCTCGGGCGGGTCGACACGCTCGACGAGGCGCTACCAGCCGCCGAGCACCCGCAGGCGGAGTCGGAGAGGGTCCGCTGGCGCGAGGGGGGCCAGAAGGGGCTCCGGGGTCGCATCGGCGTCGCGGTCGATGCGGACCGCGTGGCGGTGGCAACCGAGGCGGACGGCGTGATCGTCGGTGCGCGCGGGTCTGGTGGCGCGGTGTCGGCAGGATCCGATCTCGCAATTGTCGCGCACGACGCCAAGCCCCTGCGCCTCGGCGAGCCTGCTGCCGACGACACGATGATCGCGGCCTATCTCGTCGATCCGGGGCGCGCGGAGTACGAGCTCGACGAGCTCATGGCCGAGTACGCGGTCGAGCTCGAGCCCGATCCGCCGGCGGAGGAGGAGACCGCGGCGCTCGTGCGGCACGCCGAGGCAGCGAGACGCCTTGCAGCACCCCTCGTCGCCAAGGTCGTCGAGCGCGGGTCGGAGCGGCTCTACCGCGAGATCGAGCTTCCCCTCACGGTCGTCCTCGCCGCGATGGAGGACACCGGCGTACGCATCGACACGTACCGCATGGGGGAGATCACAGCGCGCCTCAACGATCGGATCGAGGAGCTCGAGGCGCGGGCGTACGACCTCGCGGGAGAGGAGTTCGTCCTCGGGTCACCGCAGCAACTCGGACGCGTCCTGTTCGAGAAGCTCGAGCTCACGCCAGGTCGCAAGGGGAAGACCGGCTACTCGACCGACTCGAAGGTGCTGCGCACCATCCGTGCCGACCACGAGATCGTTCCCGTGATCGAGGAGTGGCGTGAGCTCACGAAGCTCGTGAACACGTACCTCGGACCGCTGCCGACGCTCATCGGTGAGGACGGCCGCCTGCACACGACCATCAACCAGTCAGTCGCCGCGACCGGGCGTCTGTCGACGTCGAATCCGAACCTGCAGGCGATCCCGATCCGCACCGAGCTCGGTCGCGAGATCCGCTCGGCCTTCGTCGCCGAGCCCGGCTCGCGCCTGCTGTCCGCCGACTACTCGCAGATCGAGCTGCGCATCCTCGCTCACGTCTCGGGCGAGCCGAGGCTGCGCGAGGCGTTCGCACGGGGCGAGGACATCCATACGGCGACCGCGGCCGAGGTGCTCGGAAAGGATCCGGCGACACTCACGAAGGACGAGCGCAACGTCGCCAAGATGATCAACTTCGGGATCGTCTACGGCATCTCCGCCTTCGGGCTCTCCGAGAACCTCGACATCCCGAAGGAGCAGGCGCAGGCGTACATCGATGCGTACCTCGCACGCTTCCCGCTCGTGCAGGCGTTCATCGCGCGCACCATCGTCCAGGCCTCGGAGGACGGCTACGCGACGAGCCTGCTCGGGCGCCGGCGCCCCGTTCCGGAGCTGAGGGCGATGAACCGGCAGACACGCGGCTTCGGCGAGCGGGTCGCCGTGAACTTCGTCATGCAGGGATCGAACGCGGACATCATCAAGGTCGCGATGGTCGCCATCCACGACCGGCTGCGGGCGGAAGGGCGCTCGGCGCGGCTCGTGCTCCAGGTGCACGACGAGCTCCTGCTGGAGGTGCCCGAGACCGAGGTCTCCAAGGTGCGCGAGCTCGTGCGCGAGGAGATGGTCGGCGCGTACCCGCTCGATCCGGCGCTCGCCGTCGACATCGGCGTCGGCGACGACTGGGCGGAGGCCAAGTCCTAGACGTCCAGCGTCTCGCCGTCCTCGGGCACGAGGACGCCCGGCACTGCGCGGCGAAGCGACTCGCGCTCGAGGAAGCAGTGGTTGATCGCCTCCATGTGCACGGCGATCACCGTCGGAATGCGTGCGACCACCTCGCGCACGTCGTCGGCGCCCATGACGATGAGGCCGCCCTCCACGAACTCGGCGCCGCCCGCGTTCACGACCGCGACGCGAGGCTGGTGCCGGGCGATCGTCTCCTCGACCGCCTCGTACCAGACCGTGTCGCCGGCCAGGTAGAGGTCGTCGAGGACGAAGCCGCTGACCGGCGCCAGGAGCTCGGCGATGCGCCCGCTTCCGTGACGTGCCGGCGTCCTCGTGATCGTCAGACCGTCCCAGTCCACGACGTCGACCACCGCTTGTGCGCCGACTCCGAGCCCGCGAAGCGCCTCCTCGTCCTCGGGCTGGCAGAAGACGGGGATATCGCGTGGCAGGAGCTCCTCGCCGCGTGCGTCGAGATGATCGCGGTGTCGATGCGTGACGATCGCCGCGTCGAGGCCGCGGACGACCTCCTCGGCGGGGTACGGCAGCGCCACGGTGGGGTTCGCGACCTGGTTCCGCGTCTGCTCGATCGGCGGCCGCGCGCCGACGTCGTCGAGCATCGGATCCACGAGGATCCGCTTCCCCGCGAGCTCGGCGATCACCGTTGCGTTGCGGACGAGGGTGATTCGCACGACGGGGTTCTAGCGGACGGACGACGACGCGTCCGCACGACCGACGGCTGAGCGGAATTTGCGCTGCATCCGGCTATACTCCGCGATCCGATGGCGAACGACATCGCCGAAAAGCCTGCTGCCGCCGAAGAAGGGGTCTGGGTAACGGGTCCCGACGGGGAGCTCGTCCCCGACTACGACGCTGCCTTCCCGGAGATCAACGAGGGCGAGGTCGTACACGGCACGGTCGTGCGCGTGGACAAGGACGAGGTGCTCGTCGACATCGGCTACAAGTCCGAAGGCGTCATCCCTGTTGCCGAGCTGACAATTCGCCGCTCGGTGAATCCCGCCGACGAGGTCGCGGTGGGCGAGGAGATCGACGCTCTCGTCCTCACGAAGGAGGACGCCGAGGGACGCCTCATCCTCTCGAAGAAGCGCGCCCGCTTCGAGCTCGCGTGGAAGCGGATCGAGGGCGCCGCGGAGTCCGGCGAGCCGGTGAACGGCAAGGTCATCGAGGTCGTCAAGGGCGGCCTCATCCTCGATCTCGGCGTGCGTGGCTTCCTGCCTGCCTCCCTCGTCGACATCCGCCGGGTGCAGGACCTCGACGAGTTCCTCGGCAAGGAGCTGCGCTGCAAGGTCATCGAGCTCAACCGCTCGCGCAACAACGTCGTCCTCTCGCGCCGCGCCGTCCTCGAGGACGAGCGCAAGGAGATGCGTCAGGCGATCCTCGACCGCCTCAGCCCCGGCGACGTCATCGAGGGGCAGATCTCGAACATCGTGGACTTCGGCGCGTTCGTCGACCTCGACGGCATGGACGGGCTCATCCACATCTCCGAGCTCAGCTGGAGCCATGTGAACCACCCATCGGAGGTGCTCGACATCGGGCAGACCGTGAAGGTCAAGGTGCTCGACATCGACCGCGATCGCCAACGGATCTCGCTCGGGCTCAAGCAGACGCAGACCGATCCGTGGCAACAGGTCGTCGACAGCTACCGCGAGGAGGACGTCGTCGAAGGGCGCGTCGCGAAGGTCGTCACGTTCGGCGCCTTCGTCGAGATCCTCCCGGGGGTCGAGGGCCTCGTGCACATCTCCGAGCTCGCCCCGCACCACGTCGAGAACCCGCGCGAGGTGGTGTCGCAGGGCGACGCCGTCAACGTGCGCATCCTCGAGATCGACGGCGAGCGCAGGCGTCTCTCGCTGTCGCTCAAGCGCGTCGAGGAGGGCGATCAGCCCGTTCCCCGTGCCGACGGTGCCGAGTCGGTCCACACGATGCCCGACCTGAGGCTCTCCGAGGAGGCGTTCCCGACGACATCGGCGGTGGCGCTCGACGTCGAGGGCGAGAGCGAGGCCGCCGAGGCCGCCGAAGCGATCGAAGAGACCGAGGGAGCCGAAGAGGGCGAGGAGATCGCCGAAGAGATCGTCGCCGAGGTCGAGCTCGAGGAGGCCGAGGAGGCCGAGGAGGTCGAGCAGGCCGAAGAGGCGGAAGTCGTCGCCGAGGTCGAGCTCGGGGAGGCCGAAGAGGCAGAGGCCGAAGAGGCGGAAGAGATCGTCGCCGAGGTCGAGCTCGAGGAGGGCGAGGTCGAGGCGGCCGAGGACCCTGCGGAGGAGCCCGTCGAGGTCGGCTCCGAGCAGCCCGACTCCGACTAGCGCTTGCCTCGCCCGCTCGCGGTCGCCATCACCGGTGGCATCGGCGCCGGCAAGTCGACGGCGCTCGAGTGCTTTCGCCGCCACGGTGCGGCCACGGTGTCGAGCGACGAGATCGTCCATCACCTGCTCGCCACCGACCCCGAGGTGAAGCGGGCTCTCGTCGAGCGTCTCGGCGACGACATCCTGGGTGACGACGGCACGCCCGACCGCGAACGGATCGCCCTCCGGGTCTTCCGCGACCGCGCCGCGCTCGACTTCCTCGAGAAGCTGCTCCATCCGCTCGTCTCCCGCGAGTACATGACGTGGCGCGAGCAGCTCGCCGCGCTCCCCGACCCGCCACCGGTCTGCGTGACCGAGGTGCCGCTCCTCTACGAGGTGGGGGCGGAGGCGCGGTTCGACAAGGTGGTCGTCGTCACCGCCCCCGCGAAGCTGCGTGAGGCGCGCCGCGGCCGCGCCGACGACCGTGAGGCCCGCCTCATGTCCGACCGCGAGAAGGTGAAGCGCGCGGACTTCTCGTACGCCAACACCGGAACGCCCGACGAGCTCGATGCCTGGGTTGCCGACGTCATGGCTACCCTGACCGCAAAAGACGCGTCCCAGCCAGCCGCCGAATAGCAAGTTACACGTTGTTACTTGCACCTTTGGCCGCGTGAGAGAAAGCCGAATCCGTCCGGTTCCTGACCCTTTCAGCCGTGGTTGTCCTGGTCGTGGCCGGGACGGCCGCGTGGGTGGTCGAGGCGGAGCCCGACTGGTACCTGCGCGCTCGCTACCCCCTCGAGTACGACCAGGTCGTCCGGTCGTACGCACGCGACCGCGATCTCGACCCGGCTCTCGTCGCTGCCGTCATCTACGCCGAGAGCCGCTTCGACCCGAACGTGACCTCCTCGGCCGGAGCCGTGGGCCTGATGCAGCTCCTCCCCGAGACGGGTGAGTTCGTCGCGCGGCAGACCGGCGGGGAGGACTTCGTCGTCGCCGACCTCCGCGACCCGGATCTCAACGTCCGCTACGGAACGTGGCTGCTCGCCTATCTTCGCGACCGCTACGACGGCGATCTCCGCACGGCGCTCGCCGCCTACCACGCCGGCCCGGCGAACGTCGACGAATGGCGGCGTACGGACAGCGGCATCGCTTTCCCGGAGACGCTGGCGTACGTCGACGAGGTCGAGCGCGTCAGGCGCGTGTACGCGAGGGCGTATCCGGGCGCTCTCGGCGCGTAGCCGGTCCGAGCTGCGTGACCTCACGGAGTCTCGCCGGTTCCGTGTTCCTCCGTGGGCGAGCTCGAGCGGACCCTGTGATCTACGACCCGGACGAGCGCTCGGCGATCTCGGCCGGAGCGATCGTGCTTGCGATGGGGTACGCCTCGGTACCGCCGAGAGCGACACGTTGCTGGAGGCCGCGACGCAGGTCGTGCACAGGTCGCTGCTCTAGCGGAAGGTCGACCGCCGGTGCGGGACGGAGCGCGCCGGCGGTCGCCGTGAGCGAGCCGGGACGACTAGCCCTGCTTGCTCGTGCTCCAGTCGACGGGGTTCTGCGTGCACTCGAAGTGATAACCCGCGTAGTCGAAGGAGAGCGTGCTGACCGCGAGCTGCCCGGATGCCTTCCCGTCAGTGGTGAACGTGCCGCGGACGAAGTACCTCGTCTGCATGTTCGTTATCTCGCTGGTGCCCGTGTCGACTGGGCCGTTGTACTCGAGCGAGAACGAGAGATTGGACTGGATCGGGATGTTCTCGTTTCCGACCCCGATCGTGAACTCGAACCTGAACTGAACCGGCTGGGTGCAGTCGACGAGAGACGACGTCCTCAGCTCGGAGATGCCTGTCGCATCGGCATTCGTGGTGATGCAGAGAGGCGGGCCTTGCACCGTGTTCCCGCAGTAGATGCCCGGAAGTGCCTTCGGTGCCGGAGGCGGCGGGGGCGGTGGCGGGCGGCGCCGGGGGAGCCGGCGGGGTTGGCGGCCGAGATCCCTCGCACCACTTCGCAATCCTTCGCGGCCTTGTCTTGCGCGTCCCCGCGAACGGTGTCACGGCCGGCTCCACACACGTGCCTGTCCGCTCCAGGGCCGCCCACGAGCAGGTCGTTCCCCGGGCCGCCGGTGAGGACGTCGTTACCGGCGAGGCCGTACAGCTTGTCGTTGCCGCCCTTGCCGTTGAGCTTGTCGGCCTTGGCACCGCCTCTCAGCGTGTCGTTCCCCGCTGTGCCCGCGATCGTGGTCGCGCCAACGGTCGCAGCGGCGACGAGCAGCGCCCCGCAGACGAGGGAGGCGATGAGAGATGTCCGTCGCTTCATGTTCATCACGAAACCTCGCTTTCGTTGCGCCGGCTCGGTGGTCGGCGCTTCGGAGTATCCGGAGAGTGCGTTCGCACCCTCAAGAAACGCTCAAGGCCCGTGCGGGTGGCGACGAAATCGCCGCCACCCGCTTCCCCCACCCGCTATCCGAGGACGACCTTCGCGCAGCTGAGCGCGCTGGCGTTGCCCGCCCGATCCGTCGCACGGACGCAGTGCTGGTATGCGCCAGCTGCCTTCGCGGGCGCCTTCCAGAGCGTCGCGACCGTCCTCGAGCCCGAGGCCGAGACGAAGCCGCCTCGCCGGATCGTCGCGACCGTCTTCCTGCCTTGCTTGACGTACTCGATCAGGCCGATCTCGCCGGAGTCGTCCGACACGGACGAGAGCAGCTTCACCATCTTCCCGCGCCGGCCCGTGCTGACGAGCGCCAGCGCGGTTGGGGAGACGACGTCGGGCGGCTTGGGAAGCTTGAGCTCGCCGGCGCCGTACACGTTGTCGACTCCCGCCGTGCCCATGTCACGCGCGTGACGCATGAGGTACTCCTTGATCTGATCCGGGCTGTATGCCGGATACGCCTGCTTGACGAGCGCGGCGGCACCTGCGACCTCGGGTGAGGACGCGGACGTGCCGGCGAACGCCGACGGACAACCATCGAAGGCGCCGTACGTCGCGCCGGACACGCTGTCGTGGCCGACGATGTCGGGCTTCATGCGACCATCTATCGTCGGGCCCTGCGAGCTGTAGCGCTCGAGCTCCCGCGACTGCCAGCAGAGTGCGCCGACCGCCATGGCCGCCGGCGAGGACGCCGGTGTCGCGATGCTTCCAGCCGGAACGCTGTACTGGAGCTGCGGGCTCCAGCTGACGAGGTCGAGGCGCGGCGTCGAGCGCACGGCGTATCCGCGGATCGCCCAGAACACCGCCAGGTCGGACCCGGAGTTCTGCTCCAGGCAGAGGGCCTCGAACGGCGGCTCGCCGCCACCGTCTCCCTGCTCCTCGTCGGAGGCCGCGATCAGGACGTTCGGACCGGAGAGGCCGAGCCCGAGATCGAAGTCGGAGACTCCGGCCGGCCACTCGTCCCACTTCAGGAACCCACAGATGGTCGAACCGTTCGGCCAGATGAACGTGTTGCCGATGTCGCCGCTCGGGTTCCAGGCGTGGAGGTTGCCGCTCGGGTTGTAGGTGCCCATCCAGTGCGTGTCACCCTCGTTCCCGGCGGAGTTGACCCAGAGGATCCCGCTCGCGCGCGCATCCGCCACGAGTGCGCTGAAGCGGTCGCTGCCGTCGTTGCGGAACGGGCCCCTCCCAGCCGGCCGAGTGGTTGATCACCTGAACGCCCTGGCTCTTCGCGTAGGCCACCGCGGCCGCAAAGTCGACATCCGTCGCGACGCACACGAGGTAGAGCTGCGCCTCCGGCGCCATCTCGTGGACGATCTCCGCAACCGCCGTGCCGTGGTCCTCGCCGGCCGAGAACTCGCCGCCACAGTAGTCCTGCGTCACGGCGTCGGCAGGTAGATCGCCGTCGGCCTGCCGCTGCGCGAGCCCCGCGAAGCCGCCGTCGATGATCGCGACCTTCACGCCCTTGCCGGTGAAGCCCTTCGCGTGCCATGCGGCCGCCAGCGTGGTGGCAACCGTCTCGCCGGCGACGGAATGCTGCATCCGGACGTACGGGGCTCGGACGCGTCCGCCGGCTGAACGCTGCAGAGCACCCACGTCAGCCGGGTCGACGAGAGCCTGCACGAGACCGGCGGCGGTCCTCTCGACCCGGCCCCCGAGCGCCTCCACGCTCGCGCGTGCCCGTGCAACGTCCGCGGCTTCGATGACCACTCGGCGCTTTCCCTCGACCAGCTGGCGAGGTTGGGTGATGCCGAGCGCCTCGGCGGCGGAGACGCGCGTCACTGCGGCTGCTTGCATGCGCTCGACGGCACGCGCCGGCTGACCGCGAGCATGCGCTCCGGTCAGGAACGTGCGAGCAGCGGAGCTCTGGCCCGACGCCGCCGGAGCGGACGCCACGACCATGAGTGCGAGAACGGCGGCACCGACGAACGTGCCGCCCGAGAGTGTCCTTCGAAGTCCGAACATCGGTGCCTCCTCGTGTGATTGACACGGGCACCGTGTCCGACCGCTCTCAAGGGACTCTCAAGAAAATGCCGCTCGCGTGATCGCACGCGCGGTCGCTCAGCGCTCGACGAACTGGATCGAGGCGCGGGACGAGAGGATCAGTCGTCCGCCGTCGTACCAGCGCCCGGAGAACTCGTGCCAGCCCATCGGGAGGCCGGCCGGGAACTCGGCGAGGTTCGTCTTCGTCACGGGGACACCGGAGTCCGCGTGCACGTCGGTGAGCATCGAGACGGGCTCGCCGTCCACGTCGAGCTCGAACCGCGTCGAGGCGTCCTCGAGAGCTGAGTCGGACCCTGGATCGGCGGCGAACCCGTAGCCCACCCAGAACGGCGTGTTCGCGGGGTACATGGTCGGCGTCGCACCGCCCGGGAAGATCCCGATTCGCCCCTCCTTGTCCGACAGCCCGTTCGCGGGCGAGACGGTGACGACGAGGGCAGCCATGGGAACCTCCCGGATCGGTGTCTGTGCATGCCCCGAGAGTGCGCGCCGCCCCTCAAGAACCGCTCAAGGAGGATGGAAATCCGCTTCGGGCCATGCGAGAGTGCGACCGCACACCAGCATCGAGGAAACGACGAATGGACGGAGCGAGCGGGGCAGGCACCCCAGAGCTCGAGGTACGCCTCCTCGGCCCCATCGAGTCGGACCGAGACGGATCGCCCGTCCCCCTCGGAGGCCCGAAGCCACGCGCGCTGCTCGCCGTGCTGGCGCTCGAGTCGGGGCGCGTCGTCTCCGTCGACCGGCTCGTCGAGGCGCTGTGGCCCGGCGACCCGCCCGAGACGGCGTCGCACGCCGTTCAGGTCTACGTCTCGCAGCTGCGCAAGGCGCTCGGGCCCGTCATCGCCACGCGTGCGCCGGGATACGAGCTCGAGCTGGCGCCCGAGCGGGTCGATGTGCACCGCTTCTCACGTCTAACGCAGGAAGGGCGCGCGGCGCTCGAGGGCGGAGATCCCACCGCTGCCGAAGGCGCGCTGCGCGAGGCGCTCGCCCTGTGGCGCGGGCCGGCACTCGCCGACTTCCTGTACGAGCCCTTCGCGCAGGCCGAGATCGCCAGGCTCGAGGAGCTTCGCACGGTCGCGGTCGAGGAGCGCATCGAGGCGGATCTCGCGCTCGGCCGGCATGCGGAGCTCGTTTCGGAGCTCGAGGCGCTCGTCCAGGCGCAGCCTCTCCGCGAGCGCCCGCGCGCACAGCTCATGCTCGCGCTCTACCGCTCGGGACGGCAGGCCGACGCGCTCGCCGCGTACCGCACCGCCCGCGAGACGCTCGTCGAGGAGCTCGGCATCGATCCCGGTCGGGAGCTCCGCGACCTCGAGGCAGCGATCCTCCGCCAGGACGAGTCGCTGCTGCTCGAAGAGACGCCGCTCGCACGGCCGTCGATGCAGTTCCGCCGGCTGGTCACGATCCTCTTCGTCGACGTCATCGAGTCGCTGGCCCTCGCGGAGGCGCTCGACCCCGAGGCGCTCGGCACCGTCCTCAAGAGCTACTTCGAGACCGTCTCGTCCGCGCTGACACGACACGGTGGGACGGTGGAGAAGTACGCCGGCGATGCGGTCATGGCCACGTTCGGCATCCCCGTCTCGCACGAGGACGATGCCCTGCGTGCCGCGCGCGCCGCACTCGACATTCGCGTCGGCATCGCGGCGCTCAACGAGCAGCTCCTGCGCCAGCACAGGGTCGGGCTCGAGATCCGAATTGGGATCGAGACGGGCGAGGTGGTCGCCACGCCGACCGACGCGCGGCAGCGCCTCGTCACCGGGGAGGCCGTCGGGATCGCGTCGAAGCTCGAGCGCGCCGCCGACGCGGACACGATCGTCGTCGGTGAGCTCGCCGGGCGACTCATCGACCACGCCGCCACGCTCGAGCCGCTCGGAGCGCTCGAGATCAAGGGCAAGCGCGATCCGGTGCAGGCCTACCGCCTCGTCGACTTGCGCCCCGTCATGTCGGCGTTCGAGCAGCGCCAGGACGCACGCCTCGTCGGTCGTAAGCGCGAACTTGCCGCGCTGCGGAGGACGCTCAAGCGCTCGATCGACGGCTCGGCGGTGCGAGTCGCGATCGTTATCGGCTCGCCCGGAGTCGGGAAGTCACGCCTAGCTGCCGAGCTGACCCGCCGAGCGAAGGGCGTCACGACGCTCTGGGGTCGTTGCCTCTCCTACGGCGAGGGCATCACCTATTGGCCGCTGCGCGAGGCGCTCGAGCAGGCGGGGAGAGCGACGAGCGCGCCGCGATTCTCGACGCGCTCGACGCCGAGACGCCGCCGCCTGCGCCTGAGATCGCATTTCTCTTTCGTCAGTTCTGCGAGGCGAGCGCGCGTGAGCGGCCGCTCGTCCTCGTCTTCGACGACGTGCACTGGGCCGAGCCGACGTTCCTCGAGCTCGTCGAGCACCTCGCGGATAGGGGAACCGGGCCGATCGCCGTCGTCTGTCTCGCACGCGAGGAGCTGATGGAAGACCGGGCGACGTTTCTCGAAGGACGGTCGAACGCCGATCGGGTCCTGCTCGACTCCCTCACCGCGGACGAGACCGACGCCCTCCTCGAGGGTCTCGGTGGAACCATTCTCGAGTCGGACCAGCGAGCGCGGATCGTCGAGAGCGCCGAAGGCAACCCGCTCTTCCTCGAGCAGCTTCTCGCTCTCGCGCTGGAAGGCGGGCTTGGCGAGCAAGCGCTTCCGGAGACGATCCAGGCGCTCCTCGCTGCACGCCTCGACCGGCTCGGCCCGGGTGAGCGTGCCGTCCTCGAGCGAGGAGCGGTCGTCGGAAAGGAGTTCACGGCCGAGGACGTCGTTGCGTTGCTGGATCCGAACGCAGCACCAACCGCCGATGCGCACTTGCAGGCGCTCGCGGGCCGCGGCTTCGTGCGGCCGCGCGGCGAGGGCGTGTTCGGCTTCCGGCACGTCCTCGTCCAGGACGCGGTGTACCGAGCGGCGCCGAAGCGGCTGCGGGCGGAGCTGCACGAGCGCTACGCCGACCGGCTGGATACCACCTCGCCGGATCTTCCCGAGCTCGACGAGTTCGTCGGCTACCACCTCGAGCAGGCGTACGGGTTGCGGAGTGAGCTCGGAGAGACCGACCGGCGTATGGAGGGTCTGGCTGAAGACGCCGGACGACGTCTAGGCGCTGCGGGTTTCCGAGCGCTCAAGCGCGGCGACATGTCCGCAACCGTGAACCTACTCGACCGCGCGATCCCGCTGCTGCCGCGTGGGGATGAGGCACGGAACGAACTCCTGTGCGAGCTCGGAATCGCCCAGTACTCGGCGGGAGAAGCTCGTGTGAGTGCCGGTACATTCGTCGAGGCGATGGCCGCTGCAGCGGAGGCAGGGCAGCGGCGCGTCGAGCTCCGCGCGCGCATCGAAGCCGCGTACGCACGACTGCTGACTGAGCCTGAAGGCGCGGCGCGACACCTGTTATCCGTCGCCGAGGAGGCTGTGCCCGCGTTCGAGGCGCTCCAGGACGAACGATCGCTCGCTCGGGCCTGGTTGTTGATCGGCTACGTGCGCGGCGGAATACATGGGGACCATGCTGCGTGGGAGGAAGCCGAGGAGCGTGCGCTCGTCTACTACCGCCGCACTGCGTTCCCGCCTGCTACCTGTCTCGGGCAGATCGCGGCGGCAATCTACTGGGGGCCGACGCCGGTGCCGACTGGCATCAAGAGGTGCGGGGAGCTACTCGACGACAGAGGTCTCGGGTATACGGACCGGGCCGCGGTGGTCCCGTACCTCGCTGGTCTCCACGCCCAGGTCGGCCACTACGCGCATGCACGCGCGCTCATCGCGGAAGCAGAGGACATCTACAACGAGCTCGGCGCCGCGGCTGCGCTCATTCACTCCGCCACGGTGAAGGCTGACATCGAGCTGCTCGCCGGAGACCTCACGGCCGCCGAGCGAACGCTCCGAGAGCAGTGCGACTATCTCGAACGCACTCACGACAAGGCACACCTCGCAGTGAGGGCGGCGAAGCTCGCGGAGACGATGTACAGGCAGGAACGCTTGGACGAGGCCAAGCACTGGGCAGTCGTTTCCCGGAGGAACGCGGCCAGCGATGACCAGAGCTCTCAACTGGTCCTAGCGCCCGTCGAGGCGAAGCTCCTGGCGCGAGAACCGGAGCGGTGGCCGAGGCGCGAGATCTTGTCGAAGACGTCGTGCGTCTCGCCGAGGGCACAGACGGCCTGAACCTGATCGCGGCCGCGCATCTTGCTCGAGGTGAGGTGCTGCGCTTGGCGGAGCAGCACAACGAGGCGGAGCGTGCAATAGGAGCGGCCATTGCGCTGTTCGAGAGGAAGGGGAACTCCGAAGGGGCTTCTCGGGCTCGAGACCTTCTTGACGTCCACGTGCCGGCATGAAGAGAGGCCCGCTGGCGCGGGCCCCTCTGCATGCCGTAATTCGGCGTGATCAGTGCCCGGTGGGCGGGCCGTCTGCGTACGCGAGCAGCGGAGCCGCGAGCGCGAGCAGACCGACTGCGAGCACGACGAGCGTGCGATGCAGTGACGTGACCTGGCGCATGGTTCCCTCCTCTCGGGACTCGTGTGTGCACCGGTCACGCTCGATCCGACCCCTAACCGCCGGACCATCGGCGGCTAACGATCCACTAATCGGGGAGCAATTCCGGCGCTCGATTTCCATGCACCGGATGCTCGAATTTGCAGGGTGATTTCACATCGGAATAGATCCGATCTTGCGTCGGAGAAATCACGAATCTTGGAGCGCCTGCGAGTAGGGAAATTCCCTACGCGGCGTCCGGGCTCAGCCGGAACGCCGGGCGTCGGCTCGACCGCTCTGCGACGGCCGCTCGGTGGAGCGTCCTGTCGAGCACGCGCTGCGATGCGGAAGAGGCCGGGTCGCAGGCGCGGGTAGACGTGCAGGAGCGCAGGCGTGACGGTGAGCCGTACGTCCTCGCCGGCGCGCGCGAGAGCGAGTGACTCCTCGACGGGGAAGAAGCAGTCGTCCGGCGACGATGCGAGCTCGACGGGCGCGCACACGTCGGCAATACGCGCGAGCGGCGAGAGCTCGTCGACGAGCGCGCGCGTGGAGGGCGCGAGGTCGTCGTAGAGAGCATCGAACTGCGCAGGATCAGCATTCGCGAGGAGCGCAGGCGACGGCCGGGTCGTCGGGCGCCGAGGCCGCGAGCGACCGTGCAGCCGCAGTACCGACGAGCGGCGCGGCGGCGAACCTCTCGTCGCCGTAGTAGCCCGGTCGTTCCGAGCCTCAGGATCGCGCGAAGGCTCGCGAACGGCGCGATCGCCGTCACGGCGCTCACGCGATCGGCGATGCGTGGATCGGCCGCGGCCAGCAGCACCAGCCCGGCGCCGGTGGATGCCCCGATCAGCGCGACGTGACGTCCGGATGCGCCTGCGACCGAGACGAGAGCGTCGATCGTCGCCGGCGTCACCTCGCCTCGGCGCACGCTGGGAAGCTCGGGCGCGATCGCGACGAAACCGGCAGCCGCCAGCCCGCCGAGGAAGCGTCCGACGGCGGGCTCGTCGATCCCGTTCGGCGTCGCGGCGTTCGCGTAGACGACGACGGGCCCGGAGCCGCTTCGCGGCCGCGCCACGAGCGCGTCGACGCCTGCGAACCGGACTCGCTCGCAGGGCTCGCCGCCACCCCGGAGGGCGGCGGCGAGGACGGAGAGGGAGCGGATCACGGGGCGCCCCGGTTCGGCGTCTCAGTGAACCCTGAGGTCGAAGGGGACGAAGGTGAAGAAGGCGAGCCATGCGCCCGTCAGTGCCGCGGCGACCACGACGTAGAGGGCGATCTCCAGGGCGCGGCGGGCGAGGTCCTGATCGAGGTGCGGGCGGTCGCCGAAGCGCCACCGGCTGCGATATGTGAGCTGATATTCGTCATGCCCCGACGGTACGAGCGGGGCTTCCCGACGGTAACCGGGCGCGCTTGGGACTCGTCTCGGGGTATTCCCTGGTCTCGAGGCCGGTGCGCGCCCCGTGGACTCAGCCGCGCGACCGTGTGACGATGCGCGCATGACGGCCACGCGCTGGATCCAGGTCGCGCTCGCGATTGCCGGAGTCGCGCTCGGCGTCCTCGCGTACCAGGTCCAGATGGACAACGTGCCGAACACGACGCGCTTCGTTCGGCGGGTTCGGTCGCCGCCGCCTGGGCGTTCCTCGCCGCCGGACTGATCGCCTGGATGCGCCGCCCGCGGAACCGGCTCGGGCCGCTGATGGTGGCGACGGCCTTCGCCTTGCTTGCCAGACAGTTCCGCTTCAGCCACGACGAGCTTGCCTTTCCCGATCTTCTTCCTCCTCGGCGAGCTCGGCTGGGCCCTCTTCGCGCACGTGACCTTCGCGTATCCGTACGGCCGCGTGGCGGATCGCGTCGAGCGGGCGTTCCTGTGGGTCGCGTACGCCGTGGCGATCGTGTTCCCGCTGGCGATCCTGCTCTTCTACGGCGGAACCGAGCGGCTGCGCTACCTCGACCCGTTTCCCCGCGAGAACCTCCTGCTCCTCTCAGACAGCGCGCGGGTCGTCGACTTCCTCCAAGACGCGTTCGGATTCATGGCGTACGGCGTGCTCGGCACCGCGTTCGTCGTTCTCGTCCTGCGCAAGTTCTTGCACGCGTCGCCGCGCGCCCGGCGCGTCTACCTGCCGCTGCTCATCGCCGCGGTCACTGCCGCACTCTGGGCGGTCCTCAACGGCATCCTCACGTTCGCGACGACACCACCGGCGATCGTCTACGACCTGTTCTGGTGGCAGATCCTCTCGCTCATCGCGCTGCCTCTCGCGATGCTCTGGGGGCTCCTGCGCGCGCGCCTTGCCCGCGTGCACGTCGGCGAGCTCGTCGTCCATCTGGAGGAGACGCCCGTCGACGGCCTGCGCGACGAGATCGCGCTCGCGCTCGAGGATCCGACGCTCGAGCTCGGGCTCTGGATCCCGGATCGCGGCGTGTATGTCGACGCGGCCGGGAGCGAGCTCGCGGTGCCGGACGATGGCCCCGACCGTGCGGTCACCTGGATCGAGCACGAGGGCGCGCCGCTCGCCGTGCTGGTCCACGATCCGACACTGCGCGAGGAGCCGAAGCTCGTGGAGGCGGTGGCGGCGGCGGCGCGGCTCGCACTCGTGAACGCGCGGCTGCATGCGGAGGTGCGCGCTCAGCTCGAGACGGTGCAGGAGTCTCGGGCACGGATCGCCGCAGCGGCGGACGACGAGCGACGACGGATCGAGCGCGACCTCCACGACGGCGCGCAGCAGCGGCTCGTCGCGCTCGCGCTGGAGCTACGCAGCGCGCAGCGCCAGCTGGGGGAGACCGACGACACCGAGGTCGCTCGCTTGCTGTCGTCGACTGCCGACGAGCTGCAGGTCGCCGTCGAGGAGCTGCGCGAGCTCGCGCACGGCATCCATCCCGGCATCCTGACGCAGGGTGGCCTCGCGCACGCCCTCGAGGCGCTCGCTGCTCGCGCGCCGCTGCCGGTGTCCGTCGACGCGACACTCGAGCGCTTCGCCGCGGATGTCGAGGCGACCGCGTACTTCGTCGCGTGCGAGGCGCTGACGAACGCCGTCAAGCACGCAGACGCGTCCCGTGCGTCGATCGACGCGCGGCGGGAGAATGGCCTGCTGGTGATCGAGATCGAGGACGACGGTCGAGGTGGCGCGGCTGCAAGCGGCTCGGGCTTGCGCGGCTTGAGCGACCGCGTCGAGGCACACGGTGGGCGGCTCCTCGTCGAGAGCAACGCTGACTCCGGGACGCGGGTGCGAGGGGAGATCCCGTGCGCGTCGTGATCGCGGAGGACTCCGTGCTTCTCCGCGAGGGCCTCGCGCGCGTGCTCACAGACGGCGATTTCGAGGTCGTCGCGCAGGCGGCGAACGCGGACGAGCTGAAGAAGGCGGTGCGCCGCTTCAAGCCGGACGTCGCGATCGTGGACGTGCGGATGCCGCCGACGCAGACGGACGAGGGCGCCCGGGCTGCGGTCGAGATCCGCGCCGAGCAGCCCGAGGTTGCCGTGCTCTTGCTCTCGCAGGTGATCGAGGCGACGCACGCGCTCGTGCTCGTGAGCGAGTCGGCGGAGGGCTTCGGCTACCTGCTCAAGGATCGCGTGCTCGAGATCGACGACTTCCTCGACGCCGTGCGGCGTGTGGGGCGAGGTGGCACGGCGATCGATCCGGAGGTCATCTCGCAGCTCCTCGGCCGGAAGCGGGACGAAGGTCCGCTCGACGAGCTCACGCCGCGCGAGCGCGAGGTGCTCGAGCTCATGGCGCAGGGTCTCTCGAACCGCGGCATCTGCGAGAAGCTCTTCGTGAGCCCGAAGACCGTCGAGACGCACGTGAACTCGATCTTCGGGAAGCTCGGCCTGCTGCCCGCGCAGGACGAGCACCGCCGCGTGCTGGCGGTGCTCGCCTACCTGCGCGCGTAGAGGCGCCTCACCTCACTCGAGGCATGCTCGAGCCTCAGTCGTCGAGCTTCGCGGCGAGGCCGTCGACACCGTCGCCCCGGCCGACGCGGATGCGACGGAGCTCGTACGGCTCGTCGGGCTGTGCGATGCCTTCGATCGTGGTTGTCGCGCCGAGGTATCCGGCCTGGCGGACAGCGCGGATCACGTGCGCGTCGTAGCGGCCGGCGGGGTAGCAGAAGAAGTCGACCGGGACACCGAACTTCGCCCGAAGGACGGCGCGCGAGCGCGACACCTCGTGCGTCAAGGTGCGGGCATCGAGGCCCGGGAGGTGGGGATGCGTGAGCGTGTGCGAGGCGAGCTCCCACCCGTCCGCAAGGAGCCGCCGCACCTTGTACTGGCTGAGCCCTCCGGCGACGTGCAGGTTCTTGACTGTCAGATTCAGCACGCCGGCCACGACCGCCGCTGCAGGTGTGGCCACGCGGCGTCGGCGACGCTCCGGTAGCCGTCGTCGAACGAGATGACGACCGGCTTCGGAGGCAGCGCTCCACCGCTGTGCCAGTGGTTCCAGACCTGGCGCTGAGTGACGGCGCGGTAGCCGTGTCGGGCGAGCCACCGCATCTGGCCGGCGAAGTCGCGCTCGCTGACGTACAGGTCCGGGTACGGAGCGTCCCCGGGCGGATCGGCGATCACGTGGTACATGAGGATGGGGACCGGGGTGTGTGACGGCTTCGCAGCGGTGGCCGAGAGCCCGGACGACACGAAGGCGAGGGCGGCCAGCAGGGCCGCGGCTGAGATGAAGCGGTAAATGGTCATGACCGGCACGGTCGGAGGGGGCTCCAACCGGCCGGCATCAGGCGGCTAACTGCTCGCTAACCGCCCGTTTGTTGCGCCTGGTGCCTCAGCGATCGTCGTCTCGAGCCCGAAGTGCCGGCACCGTCACCTCGATCGACGGCTCGGAGCGCCAGGTCGGCTCGCAACTCGCGGCCCGAAAGGCGTCGACGGCTGCGAGGTAGCGGACGATCTCGTCTAGAAGGGCTTCGCTGTCGATGTGGTGCTCTTCGGTCATCGCGCAGAGCGTCGCCGAGGACGCTCAAGATCGGCTCAAGCCTTCGCTCAGTCCCTCACGAGAAGCGGCACGTATCCGCTCGCGCTCGGGCTGGCCGCCGTCGTGCCGACGAAAAGCGCCCTGACACGCCAGCGTCCGACGGTCGGCGGCAACCACCCGACGGTTGCGAGTCCTCCGCTTCCCACGTGCGCGCCGATCACGCGGGAGAACTGCCACCCCTCGATCGGATCGAAGCGATCGATACGGAACTGCACGCGTCCTCCAATCGCCGCGTCGGGTTGAACCTGAGCCGAGAGACGCGCCGCACGGCCGAGCTCGCTCGTCGCATCCGGGACCCCGTCGATGAGCGTGGTCGTCGCCGTGATCTCGCGGATCAGGAGACCGACGCGATATCGACCCACGCTCTGCCCGCGGGCCCTCACCGCGACGAAGTACTGGCCCTCGTCGAGCCGGGCCCGAAGCTCGCGGGCTCGTGACGTGGTGCATGCGCACCGCAGGGCGTTGCCGTCGTCCGACAGCAGGACGAGCTCGAACTCCGCGCCACGCGAAGCTCCGAGTCGCGCCGTGACCTCTGTCCGATGGTCGACGTCGAAGCGGTAGAGATCGACCACGTCGATCGACCGGCTGGACAGCGCGCCGCGCCGGATCTGGCCGCTGCGGATCAGGAGGCCCGGAGCCGTGTCGTCTCGCCCTGCTCGCGCGACCTGCAGGCGATACCGCTGAGTCTCGCCTCGGTCCCCTTGCGCGCGGACCAGCAGGCTGTAACGCCCGCCCTGGTCGGGCCCGGGTGTAAGCACGAGATATCCACCGCACGCGTTCCCGCGGATCGCTCGCGTGCCGGTGAAAGACGTGGTTCCAGGCCCGAACACGGTAAGTGAGAGACAGCGGCTGCGATCTGCCGCGAGATTCATCCGGTACGTCCTCCCCGCCGCCAGAACGAACGGACCACGCGGTCTCGGGCCGCGTCAGCGGATCGACGCTCGATGCGACACCGCGCGCCACCAGCGGCGCTCCCGGCGCACGCGCAAGCGGCGGCGCGAAGAGCTCGAGCCGGAACGTGCTCGAGGCCGATCGCTCACGCTCGCCGACGGAGATGAGGTAGTGGCCGCGTCGTGCAGCCTGGAACGCGACGCCGCCCACGCCCTTCTCGTCCGTGGGGACGCAGCCGAGGGGCTTGAACTGCGAGCGGACGCGCCTGAAGACAGCGACGACCGCGTCGAGCCGCCCGCGGGCACGGAGGCGCACGGCGACGCGCCCACTCGCGCGCGTGCCGAGGCTGTACCAGACGGTTGATCCGACATCGCCGCACGTGGACTCGAGATCGGAGTAGTCGGCCGTCGCGCCGACGGTCGTCCCGTCGATCGCCGAAGGTGGAATGCCGAGTTTCGTCGCGTTGCGGCGCACGTCGTTGGCCGGCGTGACAGAGATCTCGTTGCGTCCTACCGTCGGGTTGTGGGTCTCGCTGCCGATGTACGAGGCCGCCAACAGGTGCGTGCCGTTGCCGATCGCAGAGGGCTGATAGGTCGTGGTGCACGTCGCCGCGGCCGCCGCGCTCGTCTCGAGCGTGCAGCTCTGCGGATCGAACGAACCGGGGGCGCTGCTCGTGAATGCAACCGTGCCAGCCGGTGGTGTCTTCTTGCCCGATCCCGTGTCGGCGACCTTCGCGACGCAGTTGCTCGACGCACGCGGCGTCAGCCTGTCTGGACTGCAGCTCACCGTCGTCTTCGTGAGGCGGAGCGCAGCGAATCGCTGCTCCGACGACGGTGCCGAGCCGGCCGGAGCCGCACCGAGTGCGGCGACGAGCACTCCGAGCAGAGCAAGAACTGGGCCAAGCGACAGCCTCATGAGCACACCTCCTTCGGGTGCCAAGATCGTGGTCGCGACCGCTCAAGGAATGCTCAAGGCATCAACGCCACGCGGCGGGACGACGCGTTGCCGCGCGAGTCGCGGACGTTGACCTCGACGAGGTAGCGACCGCCGCGTAGGTCGCCGACCGAGCGGCTGAGGACGACCCGATACGTGCCCGGGTCGCGGACGTGGTTCTGCATGGTTCCCGGTGCCCACCCGCTCGTCGAACTCAGAGGCGGGCGGGATCGTGAGCCGGAAGTCCGCGGCCGTGCTCCAGCCCGTGGCCACACGGCCTGCGGCGTCGAGCAGCCGCCACCGTACGAGAGCGGGCATGACGGGCAGGTCGTGCCACGGGCGGGGAACCGCGAGCGGCGTCTCGTCGTACGTCTCCGCGACGAGCATGCCATCGCGGACGACGACCGACTGCACGCGAGGCCTGGTGTCGTCGACGAACGGGCCCATGGCCCCCGGCCGTAGCGGATTGAGGTAGCGGCCGCCGCGCATCTCCGAGAAGTGCACGTGGCCGTATGGCGCCTCGATGTGCCCGATAACGGTCTTGTAGGCGACGACACGCTGGCCCGAGCGGATGGTCGGAATCACGTGCCAGTAGCTGAACTCGAGGTCGTTCGCCCCCACGATCTCGATGGTGGTCGAGTGCAACGGGTGGATGTACGCAGTTCCGGAGAGCGTGGCGTACACCGGCGTCCCGTTGGGCGCGGAGATGTCGATGCCGAAGTGGAACTGGCGCGACTCGCCGTGATTGGCGAAGCGCGGGTCGCCGAGGAATCCGCGAACGGGATGTTGCGTGCCGAATGGCTTGACCGGCCAGCGATACGAGTACCTGCCGGGATCGCTCTTGGGCGCGCGCGGCGCGTCGGTCGACGATGCGGCGGCAGTTCGAGTGATCCGCTGGACCGAGGTGTCGAGGTGCTGCGGACGACGCCGCGGATGTCGAGTCAGCCGAGGAAGGCTCGCCGTGGCGAGCACGAGGGCGGCTGCAAGACCGAGCCGCCGAGCGAGACGTGCGAGTGAAGTAGTCATGGCCCGCACGGTCGAACGGGCCTCCAACCGGCCGGCAACCGGCGACCAACAGCCCGCTAACCGCGTCTTGAGCCGGTCTTGAGCGCGTTCGAGTCACCTATGCGCGGGATGCTGGACACCGCCCAGTCCGACGATCTAAGGTCGCCCGTGGCGCTCGATCTCCGGATACTCGGGCCGCTCGAGGTCTCGGACGAGACCGGCCCGATCGCGCTCGGAGGTCAACGCCAGCGCGCGTTGCTCGCCGTTCTCGCGCTTTCACCGGGCCGCGTGGTCGCGACGGACCGACTCGTCGACCAGCTCTGGGGCGAGGGCGCCCCCAAGACCGCCATGGCGTCACTCCAGAACGGCGTCGCCCAGCTCCGAAAGATGCTCGGGCCGGATGTCGTCGAAACGCGCGCCCCTGGCTACGTCCTCAGCATCGCCCCCGACCATGGACGCCCACCGCTTCGAGGGGGCGCTTGCGGATGCAAGGCGTCTTCCTCTCGAGGAGCGCCGCGAGCATCTCGTCCACGCTCTCGAGACGTGGCGTGGGCCGGCGCTCGCGGAGTTCGCGTTCGAGAGCTTCGCGCAGCCGGAGATCCGGAGGCTCGAGGAGCTCCGCCTCACCGCCCTCGCAGAACGGATCGACGCCGATCTCGAGCTCGGTCGCCACGGCGACGTCGTCGGCGAGCTCGAAGGGCTCGTCGCAGAGCATCCGCTCCGCGAGAGCTTCTTGCGCCAGCTCATGGTTGCTCTGTACCGTGCGGGCCGGCAGGCGGAGGCTCTGGATGTGTATCAGGCTGCCCGCACCCGTTTCGTCGACGACCTCGGCATCGAGCCGGGTCCCGAGCTGCGCCAGCTTCAGGCGGAGATCCTGCGCCAGGAAGCCGGTCTGGCGCTGCCCGGTGCGACGGCGAGCTCGTCGGACGAGGACGGCGAGATCGTGAAGGCGCTGCTTGCCGGACGGATCGTTCCCGTGCTCGGGCTCGACGGCGCGGGCGATCTCGCCGCACACCTCGCGACTGCGTTCGGCGTCCCGGAAGACCGACCCCTCGACCTCGCCCGCGTCTCGCAGTACGTCGCGACCATGCAGGGCTCGGGCCCGCTGTACGACGAGTTGCACGCGCGCTTCGAGGCGGCGGTGGAGCCAGGGCCGCTCCACCGCTTCCTCGCGCGGCTGCCCGCGCTCCAGCGCGAACGCGGCGCGCCGCACCACCTCATCGTGAGCACGAACTTCGACCTGGCGCTCGAGCGGGCGTTCGAGGAGGCCGAGGAGGAGCTCGACATCGTGGCCTACGTGGCGGCGGGGCCGCACCGCGGTCGCTTCTGGCATCGGGCGCCCGGTGCGGCGCCCCGCCCGATCGACGTCCCGAACACGTATGCCACCGAGCTCTCGCTGGAACGGCGAACGATCCTGCTGAAGCTCCACGGCGCCGTCGACCCGCTCCCGGAGCGGGAGTGGGAGAGCTTCGTCATCACCGAGGACGACTACATCGACTACCTCGGCCGCTCCGAGCTGACCGCCGTCGTCCCGGTCGCGCTCGCCGCAAAGCTCCGGCGGAGCCACTTCCTCTTCCTCGGCTACGACATGGCCGACTGGAACCTGCGGCTCATCCTGAACCGGATCTGGGGCGAGCGGCCGGTCGGCTACCGCTCCTGGGCGGTACAGGGCTCGCTCAGCCCGCTCGCGCAGGCGTTCTGGCGCCGCTACGACGTCACGCCGCTCGACGTCGAGCCTGCGTCGTACGTCGAGCTGCTCGAGCGGAGGCTGGAGGCCGCGGCGTGACCGACTCCCCGTCGTCGCCCTTCAAGGGGCTGAACGCGTTCGAGGACTCGGAGCTCGACGCGCTCCTCTTCTTCGGACGGGAGCGCGAGCGCGAGATCGTCGTCGCGAACCTGATCGCGTCGCGCTTGACGGTTCTCTATGGGCCGAGCGGGGTCGGGAAGTCTTCGCTGCTGGGCGCGGCCGTCGCTCGCTCGCTCCGCGAGCTTCCCGAGAACCCGCTCGTCGTCGTCCACTCGCGCTGGGCGACGACCCGTCGCTCGCGCTCGCCGAGGCGATCGCCGAGGCGGAGGGCGTCGCTCCGAACGGCTCGTCGCCGCTCGATGCGCTCGTCAGCGCGCAGTCGGACCGGGACGTCTACCTCGTCCTCGACCAGGCCGAGGAGTACTTCCTCTACCACGCCGACGACGGCGGGCCGGGTTCGTTCGCCGAGGCGCTTCCCGGAGCTCTGGCGGCGCCGCTCCGGATCAATGTGCTCGTCTCGCTCCGCGAGGACTCGCTCGCCAAGCTCGATCGCTTCACGGGGCGTGTGCCAGGGCTCTTCGCCAACACGCTCCGGCTCGACCGGCTCGATCGGCAGGCGGCGCGGGCGGCGATCGTCGGGCCGATCGAGCGCTTCGGGGAGCTGACCGGGCTGCCGCGTGACGGTCGAGCCGGAGCTGATCGAGCGCGTGCTCGACGAGGTCGGGGCCGGGCAGATCGAGCCTGCGCTGGGCGGGCGCGGCGCGATCGAGGGTGCGGACGACCTGGCGCGGATCGAGGCTCCGTACCTGCAGCTCGTCATGCAGCGGCTCTGGGAGGAGGAGCGCGCGTCGGGCTCGGACGTCCTCCGCGTGGCGACGCTCGAACGCCTCGGCGGCGCGCAGCACATCGTCGAGGAGCACTTCGAGAGCGCCATGGACGCGCTGTCGCCGGAGCAGAAGGACGTCGCAGCGCGGCTCTTCAACCACCTCGTCACACCCTCGGGAACGAAGATCGCACACGAGCTCTCGGACCTCGCCGACTTCGGCGGCGTTGCCGGGGACGAGCTCAGCCCCGTCCTGACCACCCTCACCGAGCGGCGGATCCTGCGCTCGCTCGAGGAGGGCGGTGAGGTTCGCTACGAGATCTTCCACGATGTACTCGCGCAGCCTGTCCTCGCCTGGCGGGCGAGGCACGGGCCGAGCGCGAGATCGAGCGTCAGCTGGCGGCGTCGCATCGCCGACGCCGCCGGCTCGCGCCTGTTCGGGCTCGTACTCGGTGCCCTCGCGCTGATGGCCGGGATCACCGCTTTCGCGCTCGACCAGCGACGCGAGGCGCGGCGAGCAAGCTCAGGAGGCGAAGGCGAGCGAGCTCGAGGCGAATCGCGACGCCGAGCTCGAGACCGATCCCGAGCTGAGCCTCTTGCTCGCGCTCGAGGCCGTGCGCGTCTCGCTCGACGGCGAGTGCTGCCGAGACGCTCCGCCAGGCCCTTCTCGAGTCTCGCGTGCGGACGTCCTCGACGTCGGTGAGCCCCTCGTCGGAGCGTCGGTCGGCAGCGGTGCCCTCGTGGCGGTGACCGCGAACGGCGAGGTCGTCCGGGGCGATCCCCGCACGGGACAGGTGCGCGACACGACCGCTACTCGGGAGCGGGCCGCCGCAGCGTCGTTCGCAGCCGACGGTACGACTCTCGTTACCGGACGGGACGGCCGGCTGCGCATCGTGACGCCGACCGGGACGGCTCGTCACCGTGTCCGAAGTCGAGAGCTCGCGGCGCGCAGCTCTCCGTCGACGGGAAGCAGGCTGCGGTCGTGCGGCTCGGGCGACGTGCGGCTGATCGAGTGCCGAGCGGCCACGTGCGACAGACGTTCCGGCATCGCGGCGCGGAGTCCGCGGCGACCTCTCCCGTCGGACGGAGGGTGGTGACGGGAGGCGCGGACGACACGGTCAGGATCTGGAGCACGGGATCGGGCGGTCTCATTCGGAGAGTCGCGACAGGACGGCAATGCCGTGTCGTCGCGTACAGCCCTCGCGGCGATCTGGTCGCCAGCGCCAGCACGGACGGTCTCGGCCGCGTGTGGAGGGTGGCCAACGGCCGTCTGCAGCAACGCTCACCGGGTCACGGCAACTACCTGACTTCCGTCGACTTCAGCACGGACGGACGAGATCGTGACGGCAAGCCGGGACGGCCGGCGCGGTCTGGAGGGCGGAAACGGGAGCCCCTCTGGCGCTGCTCGCCGGCCATGCGGACCGTGTGACGTCGGCCGACTTCGTCGGCGGAGCCGGGAGCCCGGTCGTCACTGCAAGCGCCGACGGGACGGCGCGGATCTGGGATGTCCTCGTTCAGCCGGAGCTTCTGGAGGTCGCCCGCTTCCCCGCTCCAGTGACGCTCGTGCAGTTCCGTAGCGGCAAGGCAGTGCACGCGGCGACGCCCGACAGCCAGTCGGCCGTCGATCTGGCGACCGGGAAGCCGTCGAGATCGGCGCGCTTCCGCCCGTACAGCCCTCCCGGCGCGTCGTCGGGACCGGGGGACGGACGGCGACGGTTCGCGGAAACACCGTCGTCCTTCGTGGCGACGGGCCACATCGAGTTCTCAAGGGTCATCGAGATCGCGTGACGTCCGTCTCCTTCTCCTCGGACGGCAACCGCGTCGTGACGGCGAGCCGCGATCACGACGCCCGCATCTGGGACGTCGCGACGGGCCGCTTCGTCCGACTGCTCCAGGGTCACTTCGGCGAGGTGAACGACGCCCGCTTCAGCCCCGACGGTCGTTGGGTCGTGACGGCGAGGCTACGCACGGCCGGGCTCTGGGACGCACGTAGCGGCGCGCTCGTGGTGTTCCTGCGCGGGCACAGCGGCACGCGTCGAGCTCCGCGACCTTCGATCCCTCGGGCCGGGTCATCGTGACCGGTGGTGCCGACGGGACCGTTCGCTCGTACCGGTGCAGGATTTGCGGAGGGTCGAGGAGTTGACCGATCTCGCACGGAGCAGGCTCGCCGAGACCGGCCGGGAGTTGACGGACGAAGAGCGCGAGCAGTACCTCGGCTAGAGGCGCTTGCAGAGCCCACGCGGAAGCATTCCCGCTCTACAGAGCTCCGGCTTCGGCGCGCTGATGGCAAAGGCGCTGCGAAGGTCGCGCGTGAACCACACATGGAGCATCTCGCTCGCCCCCTGCCGGAGGCGCGCGCCCGGCGGGCAGATGCCGCCGGCAAGAGGCTTCAGACCGCGCTTTCTCCCCTGCTTGCAGACGACATGCGAGTGCCAGCGGAGAATCGGGCCGGCGGGCGTCGGCCCGACCTCGCCGTCGCGCGTGCTCCACATCGCGCCGACGAGGACGAGCGGGCGCCCCGGGGCGTTCGCGTAGATGAGCGCCTTCGGCCTAGTGAAGTCGAAGATCGAGCCCTCTCGGGGCTCTTCATGCCGCTCGGCATGGAAGAAGAAGACGCTCGTGTCTCCGCTCTTCCGAGGACGGGAGCGTGTGTCGTAGCCAGCATGGCTCGCTGCACGTACCTCTTGCCACCTCCCGCGTTCGGCCGCAGCGACGAGGCGCGAGAGGACGCGCCGCGCCCGGTTGCGCTGAAGCGGTGTCGCGAGCGAGACCGCCGGGTACTGAGACAGGTGGCCGATGAGCCCGTGGCGAGCCGTCGGCGGAAGCATCTGGTTGCTGTCGCGTGGGAGCTTGCAGACGAGTGCCGGGGGCGAGGCAGGCCGGGCCTCCCCCGCCGCCACGAGAAGCGCGGAGGCGACGGCCGCGACCACAACGGTGCGTCCGGTCACGGCCCGATGCTAGTGCCGGGGCGCGCCCCGATGTCACTCGGCGCACGGCGGCTACGCTGGGCGCGTGCGCCCGTTCAAGTCCTCTGACCTGTACGCGCCCATGGGTGACCAGCCGCGCGCGATCGGCGAGATCGCGGCGTCGATCGAGGCAGGGAACCGCTTCCAGACGATCCTCGGCGCGACCGGCACCGGCAAGACGGCGACGATGGCCTGGGCGATCGAGCGCCTCCAGCGGCCCGCGCTCGTCATCGCGCACAACAAGACGCTCGCCGCGCAGCTCTGCAACGAGTTCCGCGAGTTCTTCCCGGAGAACGCGGTCGAGTACTTCGTCTCGTACTACGACTACTTCCAGCCGGAGGCGTACATCCCGCAGGCCGACCTCTACATCGAGAAGGACTCGTCGCGGAACGACGACATCGCGCGGCTCCGGCTGTCGGCCACCTCGTCGCTCCTCACCCGCCGTGACGTCGTCGTCATCGCCTCGGTCTCGTGCATCTACGGCCTCGGCTCGCCCGAGGAGTGGCGCGAGCGCGTGCTCATGCTCGAGGTGGGGGAGACGCACGATCGCGACGAGGTGCTGCGCAGGCTGATCGAGAGCCAGTACGTCCGCAACGACACCGTCCTCGGTCGCGGCCGCTTCCGGGTCAAGGGCGACCTCGTGGAGATCCAGCCGGCGAACGTGGAGACGGCGTACCGCGTCTCGTTCTTCGGCGACGAGGTCGAGCAGATCACGCACTTCGACGCACTCACCGGCGAGGTCTATTCGCACCTCGACAACCTCGTCATCTGGCCCGCGACCGAGTACGTCACGTCGAGCCCGACCATCGAGCGCGCGGTCGACGATCTGCGCGCCGAGCTCGAGCAGCAGGTGGCCAAGTTCGAGGCGGAGGACCGGATGCTCGAGGCGCACCGCATCCGGCAGCGCACCGAGTACGACCTCGAGATGATGAAGGAGCTCGGCTTCTGCAACGGGATCGAGAACTACTCGCGTGCGCTCGAAGGGCGCCCGGTCGGCTCGCACCCGTTCACGCTTATCGACTACTTCCCCGACGACTTCGTCTGCTTCGTCGACGAGTCGCACCAGACCGTGCCTCAGCTCGGCGGCATGTACGAGGGCGACCGCTCGCGCAAGCAGACGCTCATCGACTTCGGCTTCCGCCTCCCGTCGGCGCTCGACAACCGGCCGCTCCGCTTCGACGAGTTCCTCGGCAAGGTGAACCAGCTCGTGTTCGTGTCCGCGACCCCCGGCCCGTTCGAGCTGTCGCGCTCGAAGGTGATCGCGGAGCAGCTCATCCGCCCGACCGGCGTCGTCGACCCCGAGATGGAGCTGCGCCCCACGCGTAACCAGATCGACGACCTCCTCAACGAGATCCGCCACCGCGAGGAGGTGGGCGAGCGGGTGCTCGTCACGACCCTGACGAAGAAAATGGCCGAAGACCTCACCGACTACCTGCTCGAGGCAGGTGTACGGGCGCGCTACCTCCACTCCGAGATCGACACGCTCGATCGCATCGCGATCATCCGCGAGCTCCGGCTCGGCGACTTCGACGTGCTCGTCGGTGTGAACCTCCTGCGCGAGGGCCTCGACCTTCCGGAGGTCTCGCTGGTCGCAGTGCTCGACGCCGACAAGGAGGGCTTCCTGCGCGGCAAGACAGCGCTCATCCAGACGACAGGGCGCGCTGCCCGCAACACGGCCGGCAAGGTGCTCCTCTACGCGGACAAGCGCACGGAGGCGATCGTCGGCGCGATGGAAGAGACGTCACGCCGCCGCGCGATCCAGGTCGCCTACAACGAGGAGCACGGGATCACGCCCGAGACGATCGTCAAGGGCGTCTCCGACATCGCCGAGCTCCTGTCGCTCGAGGCGCCGCACGTCCCACTGTCGCGACGGCGACGCGGGAAGGCCGAGGTGGAGGGCATGTCGCGCGACGAGCTCGAGAAGCTCGCCGTCACGCTCGAGGAGGAGATGTACCTCGCCGCCGAGGAGCTCCGCTTCGAGTACGCGGCGAAGCTCCGCGACGAGATCAAGGAGCTGCGCCGCGAGCTGACCGCGCTTGCCTCGGCGTGATCGTCACGCACGAGCGTCGCCGACCGGTACGTCCTCAGGCAACGCGCACGCGGAACGTACGAGTCACCTCGGAGCCGCCTGCGCCCACATGCACGAGGCACCGGAGCCACCGGCCCTTCGCGTAGACGGGAAGGCTCCACACGCAGCGCAGACGCTTGCCGGACGTCGACACGGAGGGGTTCACGAGCAGCTGGTGGCCGAGCGTCGCTCTGCACTCGATGTCCGTGTAATCGTCGATCCGCAAGCTCGCAGTGAGCACGACCTCGAACTGTCTGGCGGCGCGGGGAACTGCGGGAGACCTGCTCAGGCCGGCGAAGAACAGGTACTTCCCCGTCACCTTCCGCGCGCCCAGGCCTCCATCCGAGCCGGTCACGAACACCTCGGGCCGGAACGCCGTCAGACCGCGCGCGAACGCGATCTGCCCGTCCGGCGACCACGACGGCCAGTCGTCGTGTCCCACGAACGTCGTCAGGCGGCGCCCGTTGCGTCCGTCGGCGTCGACCAGGTAGATCTCGGAGTTGCCGACCGGGATGTGCCGGTTGTCCGTGACGAACGCGATGGTCGTTCCGTCCGGCGACCAGGCCGGCCGCATCTCGTTGTGGTAGGAGACCGAGTGGTCGGTGAGCTTGCGCTGCTCCGTTCCGTCGGGTCGCATGACGAACAGCTGTTGGGCGCCGGTCCCACCGCGGTCACTCGTGAAGACGATCGTGCCGCCGTCGGGTGACCACGCCGGAGACGTATCCACTGCGGAGTTGTGCGTGACTCGGCGCTCCGCGCGGCCGTCCAGATCGAGGATGTAGATCTCCGATGCCTTTCGCCCGGACGTCTCATCGGCCGGCTGCGTGACCGGCCCGTCCACGGGAATGCCGTCGTCCCCGCCGACGTCGTCATAGCCTCTGACGAACGCGATCTGCCGACCGTCGGGAGACCAGCTCGGCGCGAAGCTCGGCTCGTGCGCTTGCGTGAGCTGTGTCTGCCCGGTGCCATCTGCGTTCATCACCACCAGCTGGCGGACGAGCCTCACTCTTCGCACGAAGACGATCCGGTCGCCGTCGGGCGACCAGCGCGGCGTGTCCTCGTGGCTCTTCGTGGTGGTGAGCCTTCGCTCCACGCCGCCGTAGGCGCCGATCGTGTAGATGTCGCCTGGTCGCCCCTGCCGGTAGCCGACGAAGGCGACCATGTTCTCGTTGGCCGACCACGAGGGCATGTCGCTCCCGAGCCCAGCCGAGTCTCCTGCGCCCGCTCCGGCTGCCGCGACCAGGAGTTCGACCGCACACAAGGTTCCGACCAGTCCTCCCGCCAGCGCCTTCGAGGTCCGTCTCACACACGCTCCTCCCGTGTTGCGTCGGCCGCGGTGCGTTCACTGTCTTTCCCAACAGGACGCGCGTGCGCTCGTCCTTCTTGCATGACCGGCGCCGGGCTCACTCCACA
Source organism: uncultured Gaiellaceae bacterium (assembly GCA_963744505.1). Taxonomy (GTDB): domain Bacteria; phylum Actinomycetota; class Thermoleophilia; order Gaiellales; family Gaiellaceae; genus GMQP-bins7. The sequence continues at coordinate 54,792 of CAVUTL010000006.1, read as the reverse complement.
TGGCCGGCGCCCGGTGCCCCGCGGGTGGCGGCTAGGCTTGCTCCATGTGCCGGAACATCAAGACGCTCCACAACTTCGAGCCGCCCGCCACGCACGAGGAGATCCGCGCGGCCGCGATCCAGTACGTGCGGAAGGTAAGCGGCGCGCAGCGCCCGTCGAAGGCGAACGAGGCTGCGTTCGCGCGAGCCGTCGACGAGGTGGCGCACATCACGCACCACCTCCTCGCGGAGCTCGTGACCTCGGCGCCTCCTCGCGACCGCGAGGTCGAGGCCGCGAGGGCGCGCGCCCGCGCCGAGAAGCGCTTCGGCCGCGCCGCGTAACCGGCTAGGCCGGTGCGTGCGTCGCGAGCTTGTCGCGCAGGTATGCGAGGTACGGCTGCGGGTCGATCGGGCCGCCGACGACGCGCTCGATGACCTCCGCCGGCTGGAGCTTGCGGCCGAGCACGTAGATGTTCTCGCGCAGCCATCCGTGCAGCGCGCCGAACTCGCCGCGCTCGATCTGCTCCTCGACGTCCGGAATCGCGGCGCGTGCCGTCTCCCAGATCTGGACCGAGAGAACCGTCCCGAGGAGATACGTCGGGAAGTACCCGAACGAGGCGCCCGCCCAGTGGGAGTCCTGGAGCACGCCCACCGCGTCGTTCGGCACCGCCAGGCCCATGAGCTCCTCGAACCGTGCGTTCCAGGCGGCCGGGAGATCGGCGACCGCGAGGCGGCCCGAGATGAGCTCCTGCTCGAGCTCGAAGCGCAGGATGACGTGGAGGCCGTAGCTCGTCTCGTCCGCGTCGACCCGGACGAACGAGCGGTGCGCTCGGTTGACGGCGCGGTGGAAGCTCTCGAGTGGGACTGCGCCGAGCCGTTCCGGGAACGTCTCCTGGAGCCGCGGATAGAACCAGCGCCAGAACGGGAGCGAGCGGCCGACGACGTTCTCCCAGAGGCGGCTCTGTGACTCGTGCAACGTCGAGGACGCTCCCATGCAGAGCGGCGTGCGCTCGAGCGTCTTGCTGACGCCCCACTCGTAGATGCCGTGGCCTGTCTCGTGCAACGCGGTGAAGAGGGAGTTCAGGTCGTCCTCCGAGTAGCGGCTCGTCAACCGGATGTCTCCGAGCCCGAGCGCGATCTCGAACGGGTGGACGGTCGTGTCGAGTCGGAACTGATCCCACGTCGCCCCGAGAGCCTCGACCAGCTCCCGTGAGAGCAGGTCCTGCGCCGCGATCGGGAACGGGCCGCGCATGAGCTCGTCCCCTTCGTCGGTTGCGTGCTGGGCGACGAGTGCGCGGAGCTCGGGCGCCAACACCGCGAACACCTCGCGGATCTCGGAGGTCTTCATGCCCGGTTCGTAGTCCTCGAGGAGCACGTCGTAGGCGTCGTCGTACGGTGCGAAGCACTCGATGTACTCGCGACGGAGCTCGACGATGCGCTCGAGCCACGGCCGGAACGAGGCGAAGTCGGAGCTCTCGCGCGAGCGCACCCACACGTCGTACGCGTTTGCCGCGGTCTCGACGAGGTTCATGGCGAGCTCCGTCGGGACGCGTCGTGCCCGGCTCCAGTCGCGGTGGGCAACGCGGATGAGCGACGCGTCGTCCGAGTCGTGCGGAAGCGACTCCGCGTAGGGCCCCAGCTCCTCGAAGAGCTCGCCGAGCCGGTCGTCGGTCTCCAGCTCGTGGGCGATCTGCTCGATCGTGGCGAGCTGGGCGGCACGGGTCGGTGCGCCGCCGGGTGGCATGTAGACGGTCATGTCCCATATGAGCACTGCGCCCGTGCGGCGAAGGTCGGTGAGCCTGCCGAGGCGCTCCTTCAGCTCGAAGAGGGCTCGCTTCCACGCGCGCGGACTCTACCCGCCGTCGGGGGGCGGCTACGGCCGAGTCGCGGGGTACACTCGCGCTGTGGCGGACGAGTCGCCGGAGCTGTTCGACGACATCTACCTCGGATTGCGCGCCGGTGGAGCCGCGCGCAAGCAGCGTCGCGGCGAGCCGCTCTCGGTCGAGGAAAAGGAGGCGATCGGCCGCTGGCAACGTCTCTCGCTCTGGCGCAAGTTCATCGCGATCGGCGCGTTCGCGCTCGGGACGTTCGGGCTCGGGTTCACCGTCGGCGGCCTCATCTTCGGCCGCTGGCGCACCGCTCGTCGTTAGGCTCCTGCTGGTCCAAACCGTTTTGTGCCGTTCGCACGAAGAACTGGCTGTCGAGCGGATTCGAGGAGGAACGATGCTGAAGCCACTGGTGGCAGTCGCGGGCGCTGCGCTCCTGATTGCGGGTCTTGCCGCCGCCGCTCCGCAGAAGGACAGCTACAAGCTCACGGCCAATCTCAAGGCCCGCTTCGAGGTGCCGAAGCCGCAGGGCGTACCGACGGGTGCGACGGGCTTGTTGACGGGCACGACCGTCGAGCTCGAAAACGACCGCGCGCGGCTGACCTGGCGCCTCACGTTCTCGAAGCTGTCGGGCCGCGCGGCCGCCGCCCATATCCACAGGGGCAAAGTTGGAACCGCCGGTGGCGTGCTGGTGGCACTCTGCGGGCCCTGCCGGAACGGCCAGCGAGGCACCACGACGATCTCGCACGCGCAGCTTCGGACGATCCGCACGGGCAGGACGTACGTCAACCTCCACACGACGAAGAACGCCGCCGGAGAGATTCGAGGCCAGGTGAAGGTATCGGTGACCGAGTCGGGCTCCGACCCGGGTCCCGCACCTCCAACCGACCCCGGACCGGCTCCGGGCTATCCGCCGTACCCCTAAGCCTCCAGGTCAGACGCAGGCTTCTCCGGCGAAGTCCTCGTGCCCGCGGCCGGCATGGCAGCGGAGCTCGCGAAGCGCGCCCGTGAGCGTGTAGGTGCCGTCGTCGGCTTCCTCGAAGCCGAGCGTCCAGCGCTCGGTTCGCACCGAGTCGTCGGAGAGGCCGTCGAGTGTGACGACGACGGTTTGTCCGCCGCCTCCTTCCGGGCCTGCCTTGGCGTCGATCGTGGTGCGCACGGCCTGCCGCTCGTCGAGCCGGAGGAAGACCCCCGCCGCCATGGCAGGCGAGCGCTCCCATAGCTCGTCGACCTCCTGCTGGAAGCTCGAGAAACCGTCAGTGGAGACAGCACCTCCGGCCGCGGCGTCCGGCGGGCCGGCCCACACGAGCTCGACGTCCACGTCCGACCCGCAGCCCACGAGGAGCAGACACACGGAGACGAGGGCGGCACAGGTCACGAAACGCACGCCGCCCTTGTACCGGTCGGATTTCAGCGAGGTGTAAACGAACTTCGCGGCCGCGAAGCGGACGCCTTCAGGATCTTCGCGCGACCGGAATCCGCGCACTCGCGGATTCCGGTCTCTGCGCAAAGTCGAGTGTTAGGCGAATGCGCCGACCTGCTCGATGTAGTACTCCATCTGGCGCTGCAGGCGCTCCGCGAGATCCGCGCCGACGACGCCGAAGCCCTCGACGATCAGGGTCGCACGGAGTGAGAGCTGTGTGAACTCGTCGCTCACACGCAGTGCCGCGAGCTTCTCGGCGTCCCCGCGAATGAGAATGAAGCCGTTGAGGTCGCCTCCGTGCGGCTCGAGGAAGACGGGCTCGAAGCTGTCGATCGTGCCCTCTTCCTGGAGTCGAGCGTAGAAACCGAGCGTCTCGTTGAAGACCTCGGTCGCTTCGGTCTCGCGACCTCGAACGACCTCGCCCCAGCCGATGAAGAGACCGGCATCTGCCATTTCCCACCTCCTGTCGAACGTTGACAGCTCGAGCATTCCAGGCCTGGGCCGCATCCGCTATCGAACGTCTGTTCGCCTCGGTACAATGGCGCGCTCATGAGCCAGAACGAGCAACTCGTCGTCCACGGCGCCCGCGAGCACAACCTCAAGAACGTCACCGTGCAGATCCCGAGGAACGCGCTCGTGTGCGTCACGGGCCTGTCCGGCTCCGGGAAGTCCTCGCTCGCGTTCGACACGATCTACGCCGAGGGGCAGCGTCGCTACGTCGAATCGCTGTCCGCATACGCCCGCCAGTTCCTCCAGATGATGGAGAAGCCCGACGTCGACTCGATCGACGGGCTCTCGCCGGCGATCTCGATCGACCAGAAGACGACCTCGCGCAACCCGCGCTCGACGGTCGGCACCGTCACCGAGATCTACGACTACCTGCGCCTCCTGTACGCGCGCGTCGGCCGCCCGCACTGCCCGGTCTGCGGACGCCCGATCGCCGGGCAGTCGCTGGACCAGATCGTCGAGCAGGTGCTGCGGCTCGACGAGGGAACGAAGTTCACGGTCAACGCGCCGGTCGTGCGCGACCGCAAGGGCGAGTACAAGGACGTCCTCGAGGAGCTGCGCCGCGACGGCTTCACCCGTGTGAAGGTCGACGGCGAGCAGCGGCTGCTCGAAGAGGAGATCGTCCTCGACAAGAAGTTCAAGCACACGATCGAGGTCGTCGTCGATCGGCTCGTCATGAAGGCGGATCTCCGGCACCGGCTCACGCAATCGATCGAGACGGCGACCTCGCTCGCGGAGGGGCTCGTCGTCATCGACGTGGTGGACGGAGAGGCGCTGACCTTCTCCGAGAACCTCGCTTGCCCTGACCACGGGGTATCGCTTCCCGAGCTCGAGCCGCGCGTCTTCTCCTTCAACTCGCCGCACGGCGCGTGCCCGCGGTGCACCGGCCTTGGCGCGCAGCTCGAGATCGATCCCGACCTGCTCGTCCCGGACACGTCCGCGTCGATCGAGGAGGGCGCGCTCGTTCCGTGGACGATCGGCAGCCAGAGCTTCTACGACTCGGTCATCGAGGCGATCGCCGAGCGGTACGAGATCCCGCTCGACGTGCCCTGGCGCGAGCTTACGACCGAGCAGCAGGACAGGTTCCTGAGTGGCACGGGCGGCGAGAAGATCTTCGTGACGTACCGCAACCGGATGGGGCGCAAGCGGCAGTACACGATGGCGTTCGAGGGGCTCGTGAACAACCTGCAGCGCCGCTACCGCGAGACGGACTCGTCGCAGCAGCGCGACCGGATCGAGGAGTACATGAGCTTCCGCCCGTGCCCGGAGTGCGGAGGCGCGCGCCTCAAGCCCGAGGTGCTCGCGGTCACGATCGGCGAGCTGTCGATCCACGGGTTCACGAAGATGTCCGTCGCGCGGGCGCTGCGCTTCGTCGACGAGCTCGAGCTGACGAAGACGGAGGAGCTGATCGGTCGGCGCATCCTCAAGGAGGTGCGCGAGCGGCTGACGTTCCTCGAGAACGTCGGCGTCGGCTACCTCCAGCTCGACCGTGCCGCGAAGACGCTCTCGGGCGGCGAGGCGCAGCGCCTGCGGCTCGCGACGCAGATCGGGTCGCAGCTCGTCGGCGTCCTCTACATCCTCGACGAGCCGTCGATCGGGCTCCACCAGCGCGACAACGGTCGGCTGATCACGACGCTCGAGCGGCTCCGCGACGTCGGCAACACCGTGCTCGTCGTCGAGCACGACGAGCAGATGATGCGCGCGGCCGACTGGGTCGTCGACCTCGGGCCAGGCGCGGGCGAGCATGGGGGAGAGATCGTCGCCGACGGCACTGCCGACGACGTCGCCACGACGCCGGGCTCGGTCACCGGCGAGTTCCTGAGCGGCAAGCGACGCATCCTCGTTCCGCCGAGGCGCGACGACGACGAGCGGGGCTGGTTCTCCGTTCGCGGGGCGGCGATGCACAACCTGAAAGGCATCGACGTCGACTTCCCGGTCGGGCGGTTCATCGCCGTGACCGGCGTCTCCGGCTCCGGCAAGTCGACGCTCGTCAACGAGATCCTCTACAAGGCGCTCGCGAACCGGCTCAACAAGATGCGCACGAAGCCGGGCGACCACGAGTCGGTCGACGGGATCGACTGCTTCGACAAGGTCATCGACATCGACCAGAGCCCGATCGGCCGCACGCCGCGCTCGAACCCTGCGACCTACACCGATCTCTTCACGCACGTGCGTGAGCTCTACTCGCTCACGCCGGAGGCGAAGATCCGCGGCTACAAGCCCGGCCGGTTCTCGTTCAACGTGCGCGGCGGACGCTGCGAGGCGTGCAAGGGCGACGGGACGATCAAGATCGAGATGCACTTCCTGCCAGACGTCTACGTCCCGTGCGAGACCTGCCACGGCAAGCGGTACAACCGCGAGACGCTCGAAGTGCGGTTCAAGGGGAAGTCGATCTCGGACGTCCTCGAGATGTCGGTCGAGGAGGCGCTCGAGTTCTTCGCGAAGATCCCGAAGATTCGGCGGCGCCTGCAGACGCTGCACGACGTCGGGCTCGACTACATCAAGCTCGGCCAGCCGGCGACGACACTCTCGGGGGGCGAGGCCCAGCGTGTGAAGCTCGCGGCGGAGCTCTCGAAGGTCGCGACGGGGAAGACGCTCTACATGCTCGACGAGCCGACGACCGGCCTCCACTTCGCCGACATCGAGAAGCTGCTCGAAGTGCTCCAGCGGCTCGTCGACAACGGGAACACGGTGCTCGTGATCGAGCACAACCTCGACGTCATCAAGCAGGCGGACTGGATCGTCGACCTCGGCCCCGAAGGCGGGGACGAGGGCGGCGAGGTGATCGCGACCGGGACGCCAGAGGACGTCGCCGAGGTCGAGGAGTCGGCGACAGGGCAGTTCCTGCGCGGCGTGCTCGCCGAGCGCGCCGCCGCGGCCGCCTGAGAACGCCGAAGGCCGGGCGCGCGCCCGGCCTTCGCGTCCGTCACGCGGCCGCCGGGGTTACTCGGTGCACTTCCCGAGCCGCTTTGCGGTCCAGTTCATCCTCAGCCCGCCGCCGGCAGGGATCGTGCCCGATGCGCTGCAGTGCCGCGCACGAGTGATGACAAGGCGGGCCGTCTTGGCCCCCGGGGTGTCGAACTTGACCGGATGGGTCAAGCCGTTCACCGTCACCGTGCCCTCGACCTCCTCGGCGTACGAGATCTTGATGCCCTGAGGGGACTCTCCGAAGTACATGTGGGCGATTCCGGTCATCGAGCTCGACATTCCGTCTCCCCGGCCCACCATCTGCTTCACCCAGCTGCCCGTACCGGAAACGGCCAGGTCCTTGCGAATGGTGATACGGAAGCCGAGCTTGCCGCTGAAGCTGGTCGTCCCGACTTCGTCGGTGACTGAGCCCGTGATCACGCCGGTCCCCTGCCACTTCCCGGGCGTGAGCCCGGGCTTCGGCCGAGCCTCCGTCGCCGCGGCGCCCACGAGCGCTGCGGCAGTCAGGGCCAGGGCAAGTGTCGTGGCGATTCCAATGCTCTTGAGCTTCATCTCATCTCTCCTTTGTTGTTGGGACCAGCCTCAGGCGTGGAGCTTGAGGCGGAACGTCCCTCTCCAGACGACCTCGTAGTCCTCGTTCGACGTCCGCGCTTCGATGACGAGCGCCGAGCGGCGATGCGTCTTGAGCCAGGTCCGAACCTCGGGCCTGAGATCGAAGACGAGCTTCGCGGTCTTGCCGGGCTCGGCGCGGAAGATCTGGCCGCCGAGACCGCCGTTTCGAACGTCGATCCGGGCGGTCAGGACGCTCTGGCAGCGCTCTTCGCCGACGCAGGTTGCATTCAGCACGAGCTTCCCGCCCTTCACCTTCACGATCGATGGACCGACTTTCAGCATCGGGGCCGACGCCGTCGCAGCAACGCTTGTCGATGCGAGCAGGACGAGCCCCAGGGCCGCCATGCCGATGATCCTCGTGAGCTTCATCACGTTCCTCCTGTTGGACTGCACGCTCCGATGATGCGACCAGACCCCCTGGCATCGCTTCGGGTGGATCCCTAGCGCGCGCGAATGCAGGCGAGTACGGTTGATTCGTGCTCTTCGGCAGGGCGAGCGAACGAGCTCGAATCGAACGCCTGCTGACCGACGCGCGCCACGGGAACGGCGGCTCCCTCGTCGTGCGTGGCGAGCCCGGCGTGGGGAAGACAGCCCTGCTCCGTTACGCGATCGACCTGGCCGAGTCGTTGACCGTGGTCAAGGCGGTCGGAGTGGAATCCGAGGTCGAGCTCGAGTATTCGGGCCTTCTCGAGCTCTGCCGGCCGCTTCTCTCCGGGCTCGATGGCCTACCCGAGTCGCAGGCAACCGCGCTCCGGGGAGCTCTTGGTCTCGCGGATGGGGCAGCCGGCGATCGCTTCACTGTCGGCGCAGCGACGCTCAGCCTGCTCGCGCTCGTCGCCGAGAGCCGACCGGTGCTCGTCGTCGTGGACGACGGTCAGTGGATCGACTCGGCGTCCGCTGCCGCCTTGTCGTTCGCGGCGCGGCGACTCGCCGCCGACGCGGTTGCGGTCCTGATTGCGATTCGCGACGATTCGGAGGCATTCGGAGACGGCTTCGACGAGATTCGGCTGGAGGGGCTCGATGCGAGCGAGGCGGGTCGGCTGCTCGCCCACGTGGCGGGCGACACCGTGCCGCCGGACGTCGCTGCGCGTCTGGTCGAGGCTACGCGGGGCAATCCGCTCGGGCTCGTGGAGCTGCCTCGCCTGCTGACGCCGGATCAGCTCGTCGGTGCGGAGCGCATCGCGGAGCCCATTCCCGTCGGGGAAGGTGTCGAGCGCGCCTACTCGGCTGCGGCTGCCCGCCTGCCGGAGGCGACCCGCGACGCGCTTCTCGTGCTCGCGCTGTCGGACTCGGGTGACGTCGGGCTCATCGCGGAGTCGCTGGCGAGGCGCGGTGGCGTGAAAGCGCTGGAGCCTGGGGAGGACGCCGGACTCGTCGACGTCATCGACAGCCGCTTCGTGTTCCGCCACCCGCTCGTTCGCGCGGCGATCGTGCAGGGCGCGGCCCCGTCCGCACGTCGGAGCGCGCATCGCCTCCTCGCCGACGTGCTCACCGAGCGAGGGCAGCGAGGAGCGCCGGGCTTGGCATCTCGCTGCGGCTGCCGTCGGGCCTGACGCCGAGGCGGCCGAAGCCTTGGCTGCGGCTGCTGCGAGCGCTCGCGCGCGAGGAGGCCACGAAGCCGCCTCGGATGCGTTCGAGCGCTCCGCGCGCCTGAGCGAGGACGAGGCGACCCGAATGAGCCGGCTTGCCGACGCTGCGGATATGGCGTGGGCGAGCGGCGACTCGTTGCGCGCGGGGAGCCTCGTCGCGGAGGTGCTCGGATCGAGCCCCGATGCCACGCTGCGGGCGAGGCTCGTGCAGCTACAGGGTCGCATCGAGCTGCAGACCGGCACACCCGAGGGCGCCCGGGACCGGTTCGTCGAGGCGGCCGAGATCCTCGAGGGCGTCGATGCCGGCGCGGCGGCGGGCTCGCTCGGCCTCGCAGTCGCCGCTTGCCATCACGGCGGGCTGATGCCGGAGGGGCTCGTGCTCGCCGAACGCCTGCGTGGCCTCGCTCCTCGCGACGGCGGTCCGGCTGACCAACAGGCCGATTACATGTTGGGCCGGGCTCTCCGGCTGGCCGGTCAGGCCGAAGAGAGCGCCGCCATTCTCGGCCCCGTGCTCGACCGTCTCGTCGAGACCGACGACCTCGGCCTCGCCGATCTGACGCGTGCCTCGATCGCCGCCGCCTCCCTCGAGCGCGATCCTGAGAGCCGCGACTTCGCGGGGCAGGCCACTCGATACGCACGCTCGCAAGGGCCGATGGCGCTCGCCCAGACGTTGACGCTGCTCGCCGAGACCTGTGTACGACAGGGCGAGTGGCAGCGCGCGAGCGCCGCCGCGAACGAGGGGCTCGTGCTTGCACGCGATCTCGGACAGCCGAACGTCGCCGCGTACTTCCTCCAGAGCTTGATCCGCATCGAAGCTGCACGCGGTGACGAGGCGGCCTGCCGTGCGTACGCGGCCGAGGCACTACCCCTGATGCACGAAAGCGGGGTCGTCGTCCCGCTCACGCTCGTCAACTGCCCCATCGGCCTGCTCGAGCTGGGGCTCGAACGCCTCGACGACGCGATCCAAGTCCTCCGCGAGACGTCGAAGGGGATCGACGCGCGCGGAATGTTCGGGCGCGACTTCCTTCCCGACCTGGATCTGGTCGAAGCGCTCGTCCGCATCGGAACGCCCGATGAGGCTCAGGACGTCTTCACAGCGTGGCTCGCGCGTGACGGGCACGAGGGCTCGCGGCTCGTCGGCGCTCTCGCTGCCCGCTGTCGCGGGCTGCTGGCCAGTGAGGGGGAGATGGAAGACCACTTCCAGGAAGCGCTCCGGCTCCACGCAGAGACCGTCAATCCATTCGGGTCAGCTCGAACGCAGCTGTGTTTCGGCGAGAGGCTGCGCCGGGCCGGGCGCCGCGTGGACGCCCGCGTCCAGCTGCGGGCGGCACTGGAGGAGTTCGAGCGGCTGGAGGCGACTGCGTGGATCAAGCGCACGCGGCGCGAGCTCCGAGCGACCGGCGAGAAGCTCGGGCGCCGCGCGGCAGCGACCGGGGACGAGCTCACGGCGCAGGAGCTCCAGGTTGCTCTCCAGGTCGCGGAGGGGAAGACGAACAAGGACGCCGCAGCGGCGCTCTTCCTCAGTCCGAAGACGGTCGAGTTCCACCTGGCCCGCGTGTACCGCAAGCTCGACCTGAGCTCGCGCGCCGAGCTCATTCGCCGGTTCGCCGAGGCGGGCGCGCCGGCCGAGCTCGTCGGCTAGGCCGGGACGCGCACCGGTTCAGGGAGCGTCGCCGAGAGCGCGTCGGTGCGCTCGAGCCACGGCGTCGCGCGCAGGCGCTCGAACGTCGCGCGCGCCTCGTCGACGAGCGGTGCGGCTTCTTCCTCGCGTCCGACCGACGCCAGCCACTGCGCTTGCTCCAGGAGTGCGGTTGCGAGCATGAATCGACGGTCGCTCTCGCGCAGCAGCGCGACTGCACGATCGAACTCCGGCTCATCTCCGCGAAGCGCAGCGGCCTTGGCCCGCAGATACGCAATCCCCGCGACCGAGGACGGCGGCTTGGGCAATTGGGCCGCGTCGGCGAGGTCGAGCAACTCCGAGAGCACGTTGGCGGAATCGATGTCTGTGGTCGCCGCGCCGACCAGATCGAGTTCTCCTTCCAGGTCGGCGGTGTTGGCCGGAGCCTCGATCCTCGGACGGGCGAGAGCGAAGACGTCCTCGATTCGCCCGTCGATAAGGGCGGTGAACGTCAGTGCCGACACCCGGCAGCTCTCGACCGCGGTGGCGACGGACGGCTCCGAGGCAGCCCAGCCCTTTATGAGTGCTCTGGCTCTCGCAGCGTCTCCTCGGTGATAAGCGATCAGCGCCAGGCAGGCGGGCAGCTGGTAGCCAACGGCGTTCCCGACTCGGTCCGTCGCCTCTTCGGGTAGCTCGGCGACGAGCTCCCCGAGTTCGTCCCAGCGTCCTTCCTCGTACAGCCCGCCCGCAAGTTGTGCCACGAAGCCGAGCTCGCTTTCGCGGTCACCGCGCCGCCGCGAATAGGCCAGCCCCTCCCGTGTCACCTCCTCGGTCTCGTGATTCGACGCGCCAGACGTCCAGAGGACGTAGCCCAGGTTTATGTAGGCGCGAGCGAGAGCATCACTGAGGTCGTGTTCTCGCGCAGCCTCGAGCGCTCCGCGCATCAGAGCGACGCTTTCGTACGGACGATGCTGGAGAAGCAGCGCCTTCGTGTTCAGCGCCTGCGAGACCGCCTCCATGACGTGAAGTCGCTCGCCTACCTCGAGACTGCGGTCGACGTACGCGAGTGCCCGCTCGCGATCGCCCTCGAAGAAGAGGAACCGAGCGAGTTGCGCCGACACGGTTGCCTCGGCAGCCTCGTCGCCGCTCGCGACGAAGACGTCGAGCGCCCGTTCCATGAGCTCGACGGACTCCTCGAAGCGTCCTTCGGAGAAGTGCATGTCGGCGAGCTTCGAGGACGCCTCTGCCTCTGCGAGTCGTCGTCCGGAGCTGCGATAGATCGCGATGGCATCGACGAGATGGCGCTCGGCCGTCTCTGTGTCTCCCGCCATCCGCGCAGCGACCGCGGCCTGATGGAGAAGATCGGCACGCTCAACATCGTCTCCGGCCAACGCCGCCGCCCGCTCGAATCCACGTTGAGCCTCGGCTGCGGCAGCCAGCGACCGTGATCGCTCAGCTGCGCGTACGTACCAGACCTTCGCCGATGCCTTCGTCTCCGCCGCATCTGGTGTGCTCTCGTCGGCCTTGAACGCATCGACGTAGTGAGCCGCGATGACCTCGGCGATCTCGGACGGGTCCAATTCCCGAGTCGTGGGCGAGGTAGCCAGCAGCGGCAAGGTGGCGCGACCGTCGCTCGCGTCGGCCGAGCGTCTCGTACGCCACCCGCTGAACAAGTGCCTGGAGGAAGCCGTAGTGGCCGCGTTCGGCGGACCGGGGGTCCGCCTCGAGATAGAGGATCTCCTTCCTGAGCAGCGCCGCGATCAGCGGCTCGACCGCGTCCTCGTTCAGTCCCGACAGCGCTGCAAGCCCGCGGCGCGTGAACGTTTTCCCGAGCACCGCGGCGTCCTGAAGGACGTGATGCTCCTCCTCGGGCAGACCGTCGAGACGGGAGGCGATCAGGGCATGAAGCGTCTCCGGCACCTCGAGGGTCTCGACCGGTCCCGTGATCCGGTACCCGCTTCCGTCCCGCTCGAGCAGCCCTCGGTCGAGCAGCATTCGGACCGTTTCCACGGCGTAGAGCGGGACGCCATCGGCGCGCTCGCGGATCCGTCGAGAGCATCCTCCGGGAGTCCGGGCACGAGTCCCTGGAGCAGCGCGTCCATCGCCTGTTCCGTGAGTGGGTCAAGTGGCAGCGTCGTTGCGTTACGCGTGACTCCGGAAATCCGGAGTGCCGCTCTGCGATCTCCGGACGCGCGAGCGTCGATGACGAAGATGGACAAGCTCCGCGACCAGTCGAGCAGATGCTCGATGAACGTCGATGCAGCCCGGCATCGGCCCAGTGCAGATCCTCGAACACGAGAACGAGTCGGCCCCTGGTCGGCCAGCCGCTCGAAGAATCTCCGCCAGGCGGGGAAGAGGTCCTCGCGATCCATCGTTGTCGTCCGCTCGCCGAGCCCCACCAGCGGCAGCAGCCGCTGTCTCGATCCATGCCCGCTCCTCCTCGTCGGAGAAGTGCTGAGTGAGCGTCTCGCGAAGTTTCGTCGCGGTGGTCGCGGGATCCTCGTCCTCGACGATCCCGATCGCGGCCACGCACCATCTCGGCGAGCGCCCAGTACGCAACGCCCTCTCCGTACGCCAGGCAGCGACCTCGGTGCCACCAGACGCCGCTCGGAGAGACCGTCGATGTACTTGTAGAACTCCCAGGCGAGCCGCGACTTGCCGATGCCGGCGCACTCCCGATGACCGAGACGAGAGCGGCGCGCCCCTCGTCCGCGGTGGAGTGGAACAGATCCTTGACCAGGCGAAGCTCGGCATCGCGGCCGACGAACGGCGCCTCCAAGCCGACCGATCGCCCCTCGCCGCCGACTGCCGCGACGACTCGTATCGCACGCCACAGACGTTCTGGCTCGGTCTTGCCCTTCAACGCATGCTCGCCGACGTCCTCGTAGGCGATCGCGGCCTCGGTCGCGCGTCGGGTCGTTTCGCCGACGAGGACTATACCGGGCTCTGCGACCGACTGGATGCGGGACGCCGTGTTCACGAGATCGCCGGCGACCATCCCCTGTCCTTCGGCGCCGAGCGTCACTGCCGCCTCGCCCGTGAGGACACCCGCCCGCGCTTGAAGGCTCGGGTCGAGCTCCGGCACGCCGACACCAGGTCGAGCGCCGCGCGAACCGCTCGCTCCGCATCGTCCTCCTGCGCGATCGGTGCTCCCCAGACGGCCATGACCGCATCGCCGATGAACTTCTCGACCGTACCGCCGTAGCGCTCGATGACCGTCGCGCGCGGTGTCGAAGTAGCGGGAGAGAAGCTCGCGCGTGTCCTCGGCGTCGCGATCCTCGGAAGCTGCCGTGAACCCGACGAGATCGGCGAAGAGGACGGAGACGAGGCGGCGCTCGGCCGCGGGTGCAGCTGGCGAGGTGCAGCCGGCGTGGGCGTGTCTGCTGTCGAGCGCCGTTCCGCACTCTCCGCAGAACTTGACGCCGGCGGCGTTCGGCGTGCCGCAGGAAGGGCAGGCGCTCGAGAGCGGGCTTCCACACTCGCCGCAGAACTTCCGTCCGGCCTCGTTGTCGGATCCACAGGCAGGGCACGAAAGCGCGTCGGACACAGGCCAACTCTAGTGTCAGGCTGCGGGTCGCTCAATCGCAGGCGGCTACGCTCCCCCGCGTGGCGAGCGAGACTCTCGAAGCGCACTCCGACCTGTCGCCGTCCCGTGCCTGGTGGCTGCGCGTACCCGCCGTCCTGCTGAGCCCGCGCTCGGTCTTCTTCGCGCTCCGCGAGGACGACGAGGACGACGTCGCTGCACGATCGGAGCCGCTGCTGCTCGTGATCTTGTTGGCCGGCGTCGCCGCGGTCCTCGCGACGCCGACTGCCTCCGACATCCTCGACAACCCGGAGTACGACGCCGTCCTCCTTGCGATCTGGGCGTTCATCGCCGGCGGAATCTACGGCGTAGCCGGGTACTTCGTGATCGGCTTCGCCGTGTACTTCGGCGTGCGGCTCCTCGGAAGCCTCGGTGGCTTCAGGCGTGCGCGGCAGACGGTCGGCTTCTCGCTCGTGCCGCTCGCCGCGTCGGTGCTCGTGACGCTGCCGCTCCGGCTGGCGCTCTACGGCGGAGGCACCTTTCGTGGCGGCGGCGCCGACGAGGGTCTGGGCGGCGACGTGCTACTCGCGCTGCAGTTGGGTGCAGCGGTGTGGTCGCTCGTGCTCCTCGCCATCGGCGTCCGCGTCATCCACGGATGGAGCTGGCTGCGGACGCTCGCCTCGCTGGCCGCGGCGGTCGCGCTGCTAGCGGCGATCGTCGGCGTGTTCGCGATGATCTGACGCAGCGGCCTCGAAGAGGTCCAGCTCGTCCGCCGGCATCGCGTACGTGTGCTGCTCCTCCGGGAAGCGGCGCTCGCGCACGTCGGCGGCGTACTCGGTCAGAGCCGCGCGAATCGTCTCGCCGATCTCCGCGTAGCGCTTGACGAAGCGGGCAGCTCGGCCCTGGTACAGCCCCAGGATGTCGTGCCACACGAGCACCTGTCCGTCACAGTCCACCCCTGCGCCGATTCCGATGGTCGGGATCGTGAGCTCGCGCGTGACGCGCGCGGCGACCGGCGCGGGCACGGCCTCGAGGACGAGCGAGAAGCACCCCGCCGCCTCGAGAGCCCGTGCGTCGTCGAGCAGCGCGACCGCCTTCTCCGCCGGAGCGGCCCTGCGCCTTGAAGCCTCCGAGCATCGTCGCCGACTGCGGCGTGAGCCCGATGTGGCCCATGACGGGGATCCCGGCGGCGACGATCGCGCGGACGCGGGAGAGCATCACGCCGGCGCCTTCGAGCTTCACCGCGTCGGCACCTGCCTCCTTGACGAAGCGGATCGCGTTGCGCGTGGCGTCCTCGTCGGAGACCTGGAACGAGCCGAACGGCATGTCGGCGATGACCAGCGGCCGACTCGCACCGCGCGTGACCGCGCGGGTGAGGATCAGCATCTCGTCCATCCTCGCCGGCACCGTCGAGTCGTGCCCGAGGACGGTCATCGCGGCGGAGTCGCCGACGAGCACCAGGTCGGCGCCCGCCTCGTCGGCGAGCCGTCCTCCGGGTGCGTCGTACGCCGTCACCATGACGATGGGCTGGTGCCGCGCCTTCATCTCGGCGAGCTCCGTGATGGGGAGCTTTCCGGGCGCGGGGGTCGCAGGTGCGGGCTTCTGTGGGCGGATGCTCATCGGCCGGTCTCAGGCCGATGAGCGTGGAGGGGTGTGGGGAACCGGGAGGTTCCCCACGTTCTCCAAGAGAAGGGGGCCCGCGGGGGAAACATGGTTTCCCCCGCGAACGCGAGCCGTAGGCGAGCGTTGCTCATGGTTCATCTCCTTCGAGGATGACGTTGTCGATGAGGCGTGTACCACCGACGCGGATAGCGCCGGCGAGGACGGGTGGATCGAAGTCGGCGACCTCCACGTAGTCGATCGCGAGGCCGTTCGACGAATGCAGGAGCGCGAGCGCGTCGTCGCGGTTGCGTGTCGCGAGCGCGCGCGGCAGCGCCAGGGCTGCTTCTCGCTCGTGTGACGTCAGGAGCACGTTCCGCGACGAGAGCGCAAGGCCATCCTCGTCCCTGACGGTCGCGATGACTCTCAGCTCGACATCGAGGGCGAGGTCGCGGATCATCGTCCGTATCACCTCGACCTGCTGCGCGTCCTTCTGGCCGAAGTACGCGCGCGTCGGGCGCACGACGGTGAACAGCTTGAGGACGACCGTCGCGACGCCGCGGAAGTGCCCGGGCCGAAAGCGTCCTTCGAGGACGGCTCCGAGCTCGGTCACGTCGACCCACGTCTGGAAGCCGGGCGGGTACATCTCGTCGGCGGACGGCGCGAACACGACGTCGACCCCGACGTCGCGTGCAATCGAGAGATCCCGTTCCTCGTCGCGCGGGTAGCGCGCGAGGTCTCCGTTCTCGGCGAACTGGGCCGGGTTCACGAACAGGCTCATGACGACCGTTTCGTTCTCCGAGCGTGCGGCTCGTAGGAGCGCGATATGACCCGCATGTAGCGCTCCCATGGTCGGCACGAGTCCGACTGGCCCGCCGCGGGACGCAAGCTCGGAGCGGATCTCGGCAATGGTCCTGCAGACGTTCATGCGGGGACCTCGTGCGGATCGCGTCCGGCGACTCGGGCGGTCGCCGCCGCCAGAACGAGATAGAGCTCTTCGAGCTCGGGTCGCTCGGCGCGAATGACGGCGAGGTGGCGCTCGACCGTCTCCCAGTCGCCGCGTGCGATCGGGCCGGTCAGCTCGAAGCCCGTGTCCATCACCCCGCGGATCAGGGGGTCGAGCGCTTCGGGCGGCGCGCCGGCGGCGTCCAGGAGCGACTGTGCGGCGGCGCGAAGCGTGACGAGGTAGTTCGAGGCCATCGCCGCCCCGGCGTGATACGCCGCCCGGCCGGAGTCAGTCGAGGGAGAACGGCCTGAGCCCGAGGCGCTCGGCGAGCCACCAGCCGACCTCGCGTGCGTCGTCGGTCTCGGCTGATACTGCGCCCCACACGCCATCCAGCTGCTCCGGGCCGCGAGCCTTCGAGAACGACTGCAGCGGATGGAGCCCGAAGCGTCGCGTGTGGGGGTCGAGCGCGTCGAGCGGAGTCGCGCCGCTCACGTGCGCGATCCATGGCCCGACAGGTGTCTCGGCGGCGACCTCGGCGATCGCACGGTCCGGGACGCACAGCAACACGAGCTCCGGAGACGACGGGTCGAGCGCGACACCCCGCTCCTCGAGCCGGGCGTGGAGGGCCGAGCCGACGCGCCCGCGCGCGCCCACGATTCGGATTGTCTCGATCATGTCGGTGGCTCCAGTTCCCCATCGGGATACCGGGCGCACGAAGTGTGCCTCGCCGCGCTACTTCTCGGCAAGGCGCGCGTCGAGGCGCGCGAGCACGGCGGGCCACTCGTCGTCCGTCACGGAGTACCAGGCGCTGTCGCGGCTCTCGCCGTCGCGGACGAGCATGTGCTTGCGGTGAGTGCCCTCGAAGGTCGCTCCGAGCGCCTCGAGCGCGCGACACGAGCGCTCGTTCTGCGCGTCCGTCTTCCACTCGACGCGCCGGCAGCCCCACACCTCGAACGCGTGCTGCATCTGCAAGAGCTTCGCCTCCACGTTCGCGCCCGTGCCCCAGGCGGAGGGATGGAGCCACGTCCAGCCGATCTCGACCGACCGGTGCTCGGGCCGGAGGGCGAGGAACCGCGTCGAGCCGACGATCTCGCCGCGATGCAGTGTCACGAGGGGAATCTCGGTTCCTGCCGTGCCGGCGGCGAGGGCCTGCGTCACGAAGTCGTGCCACTCCGACGGCGTCTGCGGCTGCACGACGCTGAGCCAGCGCCACGTCCGTGGATCGCGGGACGCGAGCCAGAGCCCCTCCTCGTGGTCACGGCGCAGAGGCTCGAGCCGCACGATCCGTCCTTCGAGCGTCGGCGCAGTCCACTCGGCCACAGCCCGCGACAGTACACTCGGCCCGTGCCGATCTACGAGTACGCGTGCATGGAGTGCGAGTCGCACTTCGAGGAGCTCGTCCGCTCGAGCGACCAGGGGGTGACCTGCCCCGAGTGCGGTGCGGCGAAGGTCCTCAAGCAGCTCTCGAGCTTCGCGGTCCACCGCGCGTCGTCGAAGCCCGCTTTCAGTGGTCCCGCGGGCGGTGGCGGCGGCTGCTGCGGCGGCTCCTGCGGCTGCGGCCACTAGGTCTCGCGAACCACTGAATCGAGGGATTGAGGGTGCCCCTTTCGGGCCTACGATCCGACCAACGAAGGAGGAAGAACATGGGTCGGAAGGGTCTTCTCTGGCTTCTCGTACTTGCTGGTTCGAGCCTCGTGGCTCTGTCGGTTGCGGCCGACGCGATCGGCATCGGCGCGACTGAGTACGCCTTCGGGTGGGAGCAGAAGCTCGGTGTTGCGGTGGGCATGAGCGTTGCCTGGTTCGCAGGCCTGAGGTTGCTCGGCTGGAATCCGCTGTCCGAGCGGCGCGCGCGGCCGACTGTCGCGCAGCGCACGATGCACGCCTCCGCATAGCAACTGAGCAAGTTCGAGCGCCGCGCCCCTCCATGTCGCGGCGCTCGATTCACCATCCGCGCGACGGCGTAGACTGGCCTCCCGATGGACGCCGTCGAGCGCGCCGCCGCACTTCGAGCGTACGCCGAGGAGACAGCGAGCTGCACCCGCTGCGCGCTCGCGCAAGGGCGAACCCAGGTCGTGTTCGGCTCGGGGAGCCCGAATGCCGACCTCATGTTCGTCGGTGAGGCGCCCGGGTTCCACGAGGATCAGCAGGGCGTCCCGTTCGTCGGCCAGGCGGGGAAGCTCCTCGACAAGCTCCTGGCCGGCATCGAGCTCACGCGCGCGGACGTGTTCGTCGCGAACGTATTGAAATGCCGGCCTCCCGGGAACCGTGACCCGCTGCCGGAGGAGATCGCAGCCTGCGAACCACATCTCTTCCGTCAGATCGAGCTCATCGAGCCCAAGCTCGTCGCCACGCTCGGGAACTTCGCGACGAAGCTCCTGTCGGGCAAGCCGGCGGGGATCACGAAGGTCCACGGGTACGAGCAGGAGGTAACTCTCGGCGCGCGCAGGGTGCTCCTCTATCCGATCTACCACCCTGCCGCGGCGCTCTACACGCCGTCGATGCTGAAGGTGCTCGAGGAGGACTTCGCGCGTATTCCGGCTCTACTCGAGTGCAGCGTCGACGAGCCGGCGGCGGCCATCGAGCCGTCGCTGATCGAAGCCGAGCCCGACCCCGAATCGGTCCAGCTCGGCCTCTTCTGACGTGCGGATAGAGCTCGCCAGCGCCTCGGCGGGCGAGACCGAGCGACTGGCGGCCGTCCTCGCCGAGCGGCTTCGGCTGGGAGACGTCGTGACCGTGTCGGGGGAGCTCGGCGCCGGCAAGACGACATTCGTACGCGGCGCGAGCCGCGCGCTCGGCGTCACGTCTCCGGTGACGAGTCCCACGTTCACGATCGGCCATCGCTACGAGGGTGCCGTCGCCGTCGCCCACCTCGATCTGTATCGGTTCAGCGGCGTGTCGAACGCGGAGTGGGGGGATCTCGAGCCGTACTTCGACGACGCCGTGGTCTTCGTCGAGTGGCCCGAAGCCGGGGCGGGGGCGCTCCCGCCTGCACGCCTCGCGGTCTCGCTCGAGCATGCCGGAGGCGACCACCGTCGGATCGTCCTCGCGTCGGCCGAGACGGCGCTGCTACAAGGCGTCTCCTGATGCTGGTCCTCGCCTTCGACACCGCGACCGACGTCGCGACGAGCGCCCTTGTCGAGGACGGACGTGTCCTCGGTGAGCGGGTGGGCACGGCGCGCGGGCTCGTTGGCGACGTCGACGAGCTGCTCGCCGGCGAGGACGCGACTGCCGCCGACCTCGACGCGCTCGTCGTCGGCACCGGCCCGGGGAGCTTCACGAGCACGCGAATCGGAATCGCATTCGCGCGTGGGCTTGCGCTCGGGCTCGATGTCCAGGGCGTCGGCGTCTCGACGCTCGACGCGCTCGCTGCCGCGCACCCGCACGCACGCCCGGTGGTCGATGCTCGACGCGGCGAGGTCTTCGTCGCGGGCCCGCGCGCCGTCGCGCCGGACGACCTCGAGGTCGACCCCGGGACGCTGTGTGTCGGCAGCGGGGCCGTGCGCTATCGGGCGACGCTCGAGCGCCTCGGTGCCGTGATCCCGCCGGACGACGACGCCCTGCACGTTCCGCACGCCCGGCTCCACGCGTCTCTCGCGCACGACCGGGGCTACGGCGACGTCGACGGCATCGAGCCGATCTACGTGCGCGTTCCCGACGCCGAGTTGCCGCGCCCGTGAACGTCGAACTGCGCAGGCTCGAGACGCGCGACCTCGACGGCGTCGAGGCGATCGAGCGCGAGTCGTACCCAACGCCGTGGTCGCGCGCGATGCTGGACGCGGAGCTTCGCAAGCCGAGCTCGCTCGCGATCGGTGCATTCGCGGAGGACGACGTCCTCGTCGGATATGCGTTCGTCTCCCGGTATGTGGACGCCTGGCACGTGATGAACGTGGCAGTCGCGGACTCCCATCGCCGGCGGGGGATCGCGTCGGCGCTCCTCGAGCGGATCTTCGACGCGACCTCGACCGATCCGCGGCGTGGCTACACGCTCGAGGTTCGGGTCTCGAACGTCGGAGCGATCGGGCTGTACGAGCGGCTCGGCTTCGAGGCGCGAGGTGTTCGGCGCGGGTACTACACAGACAATCGCGAGGACGCCCTGATCATGTGGCGCGAGCCGAACGAGTCCGAACGAGCTTCGTGATCCTCGGTATCGAGACGTCGTGTGACGAGACGGCGGCCGCGGTCGTCACGCACGACGGGCGCGTGCTCTCTTCCGTCGTCTCGTCGCAGGCGGATCTCCACGCGCGCTTCGGCGGCGTCGTGCCGGAGGTCGCATCGCGCCGTCATCTCGAGCTGGTCGCACCCGTCGTGCGCGAAGCGCTCGCTGCGGCGGACCAGTCGATCGAGAAGATCGAGCGAGTTGCGGTGACCCAGGGCCCTGGCCTCGTGGGCGCGCTGCTCGTCGGACTCTCGGCAGCGAAGGCGCTCGCGTGGTCGCGTGGCGTACCGCTTGCTCCCGTCGATCACCTCCAGGGACACGTCGCCTCGCTGTACCTCGAGCCCGACGCCTCTCGATCCTCCGTTCGTCTGCCTGCTCGCGAGCGGCGGGCACACGATGCTCCTCGCCGTGCGAGAGCGTGGCCGCTTCGAGCGGCTCGGGACGACCCTCGACGACGCCGCGGGCGAGGCGTTCGACAAGGGGGCGCGCCTACTCGGCCTCGGGTATCCCGGCGGCGCCGCGATCGACCGCCTCGCGCGAGAAGGAGACCCGGCGGCGTTTCGGTTTCCGATCGCGCGGGTGCCGGGCCTCGACTTCTCGTTCTCGGGTCTCAAGACGGCGCTGCTCTACGTCGTGCGCGATCTCGGTCCCTCGCAGACGGAAGCACGGAAGGCCGATCTCGCTGCCTCGTATCAGCGCGCGATCGTCGAAGCGCTCGTGAAGCGCTTGCGTGAAGCGGCAGACGGCGCGTCGTTGGAGCGGATCGCGGTGGTCGGTGGTGTCGCGGCGAATTCGGAGTTGCGGGCGGCGCTTCCCGACGCGGTCTTCGCGCCGCTCGAGCTCTGCACGGACAACGCCGCAATGATCGCTTCATGTTCTCGGTACGTCGAGCCGCTTCCATACCCTCGGTACCGTGACCTCGATGCGTATCCGTCGGTTCCGTAACCCCGCGCCGCTCCTCGCCGCGGCGGTGGTCGCGCTCGTTCTCGGAGCGGGTGGGGGGCGTGCGCAGGAGCAACCTGCGCAGTCGATCGACGAGGCGGGATGGCAGGGTGTCCTCGGCGTACGCGCGCCCGTATCCACGGCGCAGCGCTACGTCGTGCTGCTCCGGCCGCCGTCGCTCGCAGCTCGCGTGCGCGCAGCAGGGGGGCGGGTCACGGAGAAGGAGATGCGCGCCTGGTCCGCGGCCGCGGTCGCACAGCAGGAGCAGTTCCTCGCGCGACTGTCCGCGGTCGGGGCCCGAATCGCTCCGGAGTACCGCTACACGCGCGTGGTCAACGGCTTCTCGGCGCGCCTCGATCCAACCTCCGCAGCCCTGCTCGACCGCGACCGCGAGGTCGTCGGCATCTACCCCGTGCGGATCGCGTACCCGGCGCAGGCGACCGAGTCGGGCGGCGTGCTGCCCTCGGCCGTCGCCGACCTCGAGATCGCCGGCCTGGACGGCTCGGGCGTCACCGTCGCGCTGCTCGACACCGGCGTCGACCCGTCACACCCGTACCTCCGGGGGCGCGTTCTCTCGGGCGTCGACGTCATCGACCCGGGAAGCGGCGGGATCGCGCAGCCACATCCGACGATTCCGGGCCGTCCGGAGCGGCATGGGACGGAGCTCGCCGGGATCATCGCCGGAAGCGAGGGGCCGGACGGGCTTCACGGGATCGCGCCGGGCGCCGCGATCCTGCCTGTTCGCGTCGGTGGCTGGCAGCCGAACTCCGAAGGCGGCTACAGCGTCTACTCCCGGACCGACCAGATCCTGGCCGGTCTCGAGGCGGCGGTCGATCCGAACGACGACGGCGACGTCCTCGACGCGGCGCGCATCGCCCTGATCGGGATGGTGGAGCCGTACGCAGCGTTCGCCGACGGCCCGCTGCCGCGGGCGATCACCGGTGCAGCCGATCTCGACATGCTCGTCATCGTTCCGGCCGGCAACGACGGCCAGGCCGGCCCCGGCTACGGCAGCGTTGCAGGCCCCGGTGGGGCGCTCGACGCGGTCACCGTCGGCGCCGCCGACGGCCGCCTGGCCGCGCCGACGGTTCGCGTGCTCGTCCGCGCCGGACTGCGGGTGCTCTACGAGGCCGACGTGCCGCTCGGCGGAGCGCCGACCGAGACGGTCACTGCCGATGTCGTGCTCGTCGATCGCCGGACCGCGGCGCGGGGTATCGCAGGTCTCTTCTCCGACGGTGTGAGTGCCGTCGCGGGCCACTCGGTCCTCCTCCCGCGCGCTGCGCTCTCGGACGACACGGTCGAAGAGGCGACCTCGGCCGGTGCGCTGTCGGTGCTCGTCGACGGCCCGCTGCCGGCCGGCGCGTTCAGTCTCGATGTTCCCGCCGGCGTACCCGTGGTCGGCCTTGACCGGGGCGTCGTCGCGGAGGTCCGGGCGATGCTCGCGGCAGGCGTGCCCGTCACCGTCGCGATCGGAGACGTCGAGGTCGCCAGCCGCGAGGCGGGAGGGTCGATCGCCGCGTTCTCGTCACGCGGTCTCGTCCTCGACGGCTCGCTCAAGCCTGACCTGGCGGCGCCCGGGGTCTCTGTGCCGACCTCCGAGCCCGGCCGCGGCGATGACGGCGAGGTCCGGTTCGGGACGATCAGCGGGACGAGCGCCGCAGCGGCCGTCACGGCCGGTGTCGCTGCGGTTCTCGCCCAGGGGCGGCCGGCGCTCGATGCCCGAGAGTTGCACGGCGTCCTCGTCGGATCGGCGCAGCGCGCCGATCTCGACCCGACGGCGTCGGGAGCCGGACTGGTCGATCTCCGGGCGGCCGTCCAGCAGGAGCTCGCTCGCCGAGCCCGCGCTGATGTCGTTCGGCGCGGTCGGCCCGCTCGGCGCGGAGCAGGTCCTACAGATCACGAACGTCTCCACCCGTCCGCTCGGGATCTCGGTCGGCAGCGTCGCGATCGCGCCGAAGGGTGTCGAGATCACCGTCGACCCACAGCAGATGCGCATCCGGCCGGGGCGCTCGGCGGCCGTCGTCGTTCGCGCCGACACCTCGGACCTGTCGTCCGAGGCCGGTGCCGCGACTGGTGAGCTGGTGCTTCGTGTCGGCGACTCGCCGGAAGTGCATATTCCCTGGACTGTCGCGGTGCCGTCTGAGGTCGACCTCGTCTCGAGGGTCTCGCTGACGACGACCGGGACGCGCGTGTCCGATGCGACTCCCGCGGCGCTCTCCTTCGTCGCCGGGTCGGTCAGCGCGGAGCCCGATCCCCAGGTGCGCGCGATCGAGCTCCTGGAGGTCGAGCTCTGGCGCGCCGGAGCGCGCATCGGGCTGCTCGCTCGGCGCCGCGAGCTCCTGCCCGGCCGCTACACCTTCGGGCTGACTGGAAGAGGCCCGACGGGCGAGCGGCTCGCGCGCGGCACGTACACGGTCCGGCTCGTCGCGCACCCGGGAGACGGCACGCGACGGCAGGCCGACGCGATCGAGTTTCGCGTGCGCTAGACCGCCGTATACTCGTCGCCGTCCAGTCGAGCCAGGGAGGCACACCGCGATGTCAACGGCCGCTGCGGAGTCCCATCTTCGCGAGAACCCCTTCGAGCTGGCGAAGGCGCAGCTGCGCCGAGTCGGCGAGATCTTCGGGCTCGATCCCAACCTCATCCGGGTCCTCTCGCAGTGCAAGAAGGCGGTCGAGGTCTCGATCCCGGTGTCCATGGACGACGGGTCGATCGAGGTCTACCAGGGCTTCCGCGTGACCCACAACATCGCGCGCGGCCCGTCGAAGGGGGGCATCCGCTACCACCCGGACGTCACGCTCGACGAGGTCAAGTCGCTGTCGATGTGGATGACGTGGAAGTGCGCGCTGATGGGCCTTCCGTTCGGCGGCGCGAAGGGCGGCGTCGTCTGCAACCCGAAGACGCTCTCCGCCGGCGAGCTCGAGCGGATGACCCGGCGCTACACGAGCGAGATCATCAACGACATCGGCCCGGAGCGGGACATCCCGGCGCCCGACGTCGGCACCGACCCTCGCGTGATGGCCTGGATCTTCGACACGTACTCGATGAACAAGGGGCACTCGGTTCTCGGCGTCGTAACGGGGAAGCCGCTCTCCGTGGGCGGCTCCCTCGGCCGCGAGGAGGCGACGGCACGTGGCGGCGCTCTACTGCATCCAGGCGCTCTCGACGAAGCAGGGTCGGCGCATGAGCGAGTACTCCGTCGCGATCCAGGGGTTCGGCAACGTCGGCGCGAATCTCGCTCGCCTCCTGCATCAGGAAGGGGCGAAGGTCGTCGCCGTGTCCGACTCGCAGGGCGGTGTCTACAACGCCGCCGGGCTCGACGTCCCGACGGCACTCGCGCACAAGCAGGAGCACGGCACGCTCGCCGGGCTCGCGAACGCGGAAGCGGTGACGAACGAGGAGCTCGTCGAGCTTCCCTGCGACATCCTCGCCCCGTGCGCGCTCGAGCAGGTCGTGACCGAGGCGAACGCCGATCGCGTGAAGGCGACGGTGATCTGCGAGGGCGCGAACGGCCCCGTGACGCCGGGCGCCGACGCGATCCTCGACGAGCGCGGAGTGCTCGTCCTGCCCGACGTGCTGGCGAACGCGGGCGGGGTCATCGTCTCGTACTTCGAGTGGGTGCAGGGCCTGCAGGAGTACTTCTGGCGCGAGGACGAGGTCAACGCGAAGCTCCACGACATCGTCGCTCGGGCGTTCGAGGAGGCCTGGCACACGAGCGAGAGCCGCGCGGCGAGCCTGCGCATGGCGTCGTACGGGCTCGCGGTCCAGCGCGTGGCAGAGGCGACGACGACGCGGGGGCTCTACCCGTAGGCCGAGCACTAGAGCGGCGCGTCACCGTCTACCACGCGGCCGACTGCAGCCTCTGCGCGCGCGCGCTCGAGGTCGTCGCGCGAGCTCGAGACCGAGCTCGGTTTCGAGCTCGAGCTGGTCGACATCGGCGGCGTGCCGGAGCTCGAGGCGCGGTACCGGGAGCTCCTCCCGGCGGTCGAGGTCGACGGCGCGCTCGTCTTCACGTACTTCGTCGACGCGGACGCCCTGCGCAGCCGTCTCGCCTGAGCGCGACGGTTCCTGCGACGGCCCCGAGAACCCCGCTGGCAGAATCGTGACGCTTTGTCACAAACTATCGACAGGGGGAGCCGGTGACCGAACGCCTGACCGTGGGAGTCGCAGCTCGCCTGAGCAGGTACCTCCAGGTCCTGACACAGGCGCGCAAGATGGGCAAGGAGCGGATCTCGTCGCAGGAGATCGCCGAGTACACGAACATCAACGCGACACAGATCCGACGCGACCTCTCGGCGTTCGGGAAGTTCGGCAAGCGCGGCGTCGGCTACCGCACCGACGCCCTGCTCGACGAGATCCGCCAGATCCTGCGGACGCAGGGGCAGCACAACATCGCGCTCGTCGGTGCGGGCCGGCTCGGGAGCGCCATCGCCAGCTCGCCGATCTTCGCCGAGCACGGGATCACGGTCGCAGCGGTGCTCGACAACGATCCCGACAAGATCGGCGAACGCATCGGCGACCTGACGATCAGCTCGATCGGAGACGTCGCCGAGATCGCGCGTGAGCGGAACATCATCGTCGGCGTGATCGCGGTTCCCGCGGACTCGGCGCAGGACGCCGCCGACGCGCTCATCGGGGCCGGCGCGAAGATCATCTTCAACTACTCGGAGGCGCTGCTCGACGTTCCGGCGGACGTCAACGTCCACACGTCGAACCCGGCTGTCGACCTCCTCTACGCGCTCTACTTCCATCTCGCATAGGCCGGCGATCAGCCGAGTGACACAGTGTCACCTGGCATGAGGATCGTCATCTGGCACGGGTACCTGCTGGGCGGCACGGGCTCGAACGTCTACACGCGCCAGCTCGCGCGGGAGTGGTCGCGCGAGGGGCACGACGTGACCGTCGTCTGCCAAGAACCGAACCCCGAGCGGTTCGACGTCGGCGGCGCGGAGGTCGTGCGGCCCGACGTCGGCGGCCTCCTGCCGGTCTTCGTGCTCGACCACTACGAGGGCTATCGCGTGCGGCTGCTCCAGGACTGCTCGCGCGATGAGCTCGACGCCTGGGTCGAGGCGAACGCGGCCGTTGTTCGTGAGCACGTTCCCGCGGACCTCCTCCTCTGCAACCACGTACTGCTCGGCGGGGCGGTCGGACGCGCGACCGGTGCGCCGTATTCCGTGAAGGCGCACGGGCTCGGAGCTCGAATATTCGATGCGCGGCCGGCCCGAGCTCGAGGAGTGGGGCAGAGATGTGCTCGCGCCGGCGACGGCGACGTTCGTCGGCTCGACACACATCCGCGACGTCGTCGAGGACGTCTGCGGGCACGTCGAGCGCGTGCACGAGGTACCGCCCGGCGTCGATGTCGAGGAGTGGCGGCCGCAGCCGCGCGAGCAGGCGCTCGCAGCGCTCGTGGCCGAAGCAAGGCACGACCCGCCCAACCCGGGCAACGCGAACGAGCGCCTCCCGGACGAAGGGAACGCCGAGCGGCTGGCGGCGTTCCTCGCGGATGACGAGCCGACGGTCGTCTACTTCGGGAAGCTCCTTCACAACAAGGGCGTCCACGTGTTGCTCGAGGCGCTCGACGGCGTCGACGCGCGCGCTGTGATCGTCGGCTTCGGCGACTACCGCGCCGAGCTGGAGGCGACGGCGCGCGCGGAGCAGGTCATCTTCACCGGCCCGCTCGAGCACCGGCACCTCGTCCACCTGCTCGCTCTCGCCGATGCGTGCGTCGTGCCGTCGATCTTCCCCGAGGCGTTCGGGATGGTCGCGGCCGAGGCTGCCGCTGCCGGCTGCCCGCCGCTCGTCGCGCGCCACTCGGGGCTCGCGGAGGTCGCGGCAGGTCTCGAGGAGGAGTATCCGGCCGAGCTGCGCCACCTCGCCTCGTTCACGACGGGCGACGCACAGGACCTCCGCTCGAAGCTGACGGAGTTGCTCGCGCTCGTCACCGACGATCGTGTTGCGATCGCCCAGGCCGCCCGGCGCGCCGCTGTCGAGCGCTGGAGCTGGAGAAACGTGGCCCAGCGGCTCTTGATGCTCGGCTCGCAGCCCCTCCCGTAGGGGCGGGATATATCCCGCCCCTACAATGGTGCGCTGCCATGGGAACCGCTCGCATTTTGCTCGCGGTCGCGGGGGAAACCATGTTTCCCCCGCGCGCCCCCTTCTTCCTGAGTACGTGGGGAACCTCCCGGTTCCCCACACCCCTCCACACCCACGCGCCGGAGGCGGCGCGTGGGTGACGAACAGCGTCTTTCCGCCGACGAGCTGATCGCGCAGGCGCGCGAGCAGTTCGAGGCTGCGACCGATTTCACGGTCGCCGTCGAGGAGGAGTTCGCGATCGTCGATCCCGAGTCGCTCGACCTCACCAGCCGCTTCGAGGACCTCCAGTCGGCTGCGCGCGGAACGGTGCTCGAGGAGCACCTCGTCGGCGAGCTGATCGCGTCCGAGGTCGAAGTGCGCACTGGCAAGCAGGAGTCGTTCGCCGACGTCCCGGCCGCGCTGGCGGAGCGGCGCGCACAGCTTCAGTCGCTCGCCGAGCCGATGGGGCTCCTCCTCGGTGCGACAGGAACGCATCCGTGGGCCGACTGGAAGAAGCAACGGATCATCGACACGCCGCACTACCGACGCAACGACGAGCTCCTGCGCTACGTCGTCTGGCGCAACAACACGTTCGGCCTCCACGTCCATGTCGCGGTCAACGGGCCTGACCGCGCGATCGCGGTCGTCGGAGCGATGCGCAACTTCCTTCCGGAGCTCCTCGCCCTCTCGGCGAGCTCACCGTTCGCCGAGGGCGTGAACACGGGGCTCCACTCGACGCGCACGCAGATCTTCACACGCTTCTTCCCGCGCTGCGGCGTCCCCGACGCGTTCTCGTCGTGGGCCGAGTACGAGAGCTTCGTGCGCTTCCTGTACGAGACGGGCTCGATCACGGAGCACACGCAGCTCTGGTGGAGCGTGCGTCCGCACCTCGCCTTCCCGACCGTGGAGATCCGGATCTGCGACGGCCAGCCCGAGCTGGCGGAGGCACAGTCGCTCGCCGCCTTCGCCGCGTCGCTCGTGGCCCGAATCGCACGCGCGTACGACGAGGGACAGCCTGTTCGAACCACTCCCGCACCGCCTGATCGAGGAGAACGTCTGGCGCGCGATCCGCTGGGGGCTGCCCGGCGAGCTCATCGACTTCGCGCGCGGCGAGGCCATTCCCGCCAGGCAGCGCCTCGAGGAGCTCATCGAGTGGGTGCTGCCGGCTGCCGAGGAGATCGGCGCTGCGCCGTACCTCGCCGTTCCCGAGCAGAACGCGGCGGAGCGTCAGATCGAGCGCTTCGAGGCAGGCGCGTCGCTCGAGGAGATCTACGCAGAGCAGGTGCGCGCGACCGAGACGATCGGTGGCTGACGAAGAGCACGTTCCGTCCGAGGAGGAGCTCCGCGAGGCGCTCGATGCGATCGCCGTCGCCGACATCCTCGTCAACGCCCTCTCAGCGGCGGCCTCGATCGGCTTCCGGCGCGTGTCGGCGGAGGCACGCGATCTCGAGCAGGTGCGCCTCGCGATCGAGAGCCTGCGTGCGCTCGATCCGGTGCTCCGCGAAGGTGGGGTAGACGATGCGATCGTGCGCGACCTCGAGCAGGCGCGCGCGAATCTCCAGCTCGCATACGCCAGAGCCGTCGCCGAGCCCGGTTCAGCCATGCCCGAATAGGGCATTGCAAGACGCAATGCAGAATGTCATACTGGGCACGTGAGCCAACTCGTGGCGCGCATCGACGACGACCTCGCGCGTGATCTCGATGCGCTCGTGGAGGAAGGCGTCGTGGAGTCGCGGTCGGACGCGGTGCGCACCGCGCTGAGGGAGCTCATCGACCGTCATCGCCGGCGCAAGATCGGGGAGGCGATTGTCGAGGGATACCGAAGGCATCCGCAGACGGACGAAGAGATCGCCTGGGCAGACGAGCTCACGATCCGAATGATCGAGGAAGAGCCCTGGTAGGTCCGGCGCAGGGCGAGATCTGGTTGGCCGAGACCGAGCAGCAAGCGCCGCCCGGTTCTGATTGTCACGCGGTCGGAAGCGGTGCCAATGCTCTCGACGTTCGTCGTTGCTCCCGTCACGAGGACGATACGCAGCATCCCGACCGAGATCGTGTTGGGGCAGGAAGAAGGGTTGGCGGTCGACTGCGTCGCGAGCTTCGACAACCTCCAGCCTGCTGCGCGCAGTGCGCTCACGCGGCGGATCGGTTCACTCCGATCGGCCCGGTGGGAGATTTGCCGTGCGCTCTCCGCGCTTGCTGACTGCTGACGCATCCACTTGAGCCGCGGGCGCGATCGCCCCTTGTGATACATAATCGGCCGCGCCGGGGCGACTCGGCGCCTTACTTTGTGACGGGCAGGAGAACCGGAGGACCATGGACTTCTTCGTAGATCACGCCGTCGGGTTCGCGCTTGCGTGCGCGGCCGTGGCGGTTCTGTACGGGCTGTACCTGACCTGGTGGCTGCTCAAGCAGCCGGCCGGGAACGAGCGGATGCAGGAGATCGCACGCGCCGTGCAAGAGGGCGCCGCGGCGTATCTGCGCAAGCAGTACACGACGGTGGCCGTCGTCGCGATCGTGCCGTTCTTCCTGCTCGGCTTCTACAACGAGCTCGGCTGGGGCACCGCGTTCGGCTTCCTCATCGGCGCGGTCTTTTCCGCTGCGGCCGGCTTCATCGGGATGAACGTGGCGGTGCGCTCGAACGTGCGCACGGCCGAGGCGGCACGCGAAGGCCTGCAGCCGGCGTTCAAGGTCGCGTTCCGCGCCGGCTCGGTGACGGGCCTCCTCGTCGTCGGGCTCGGCCTGCTCGGCGTCGCCGGGTACTACTGGGTGCTCACGGGCTGGATCGAGAACACGCCCGAGTCCGCGGTCGACGACCTCATCGGGCTCGCGTTCGGTGGCTCGCTCATCTCCGTGTTCGCTCGTCTCGGCGGCGGCATCTACACGAAGGCAGCCGACGTCGGCGCCGATCTCGTCGGGAAGATCGAGGCGGGCATTCCCGAGGACGATCCCCGCAACCCGGCCGTGATCGCGGACAACGTCGGCGACAACGTCGGCGACTGCGCCGGCATGGCCGCCGACCTCTTCGAGACCTATGCCGTCACCGCCGTCGCGGTGATGCTGCTCGGGATCAGCTTCGAGGCCACCGAGCTCTGGCTGTACCCGCTCGCGCTCGGCGGCATCTCGATCCTCTCGTCGGTCATCGGGACGTTCTTCACGCGGTCGGAAGCGGCCAGAACGCGATCATCAACGCGCTCTACCGCAGCGTGATCGTCGCGACGATCCTCTCCGCGGTCGGGTTCATCCCGGTGACGATGGCGTACGACGGCGGGGAGTTCGACTTCTGGAACCTCTACGGCTCGGCGCTCATCGGCCTCGCGGTGACGTTCCTCCTCGTCGCGATCACCGAGTACTACACAGGCACCCGCTGGAAGCCCGTGAAGGACATCGCGAAAGCCTCACAGACGGGGCACGCGACGAACATCATCTCCGGGCTCGCTGTCGGCATGCAGGCCACGGCGCTCCCCGTGCTCGTTATCGCGACCGGGATCGTCGGCGCGTACTACGCGGCCGGCGAGAGCCTGTACGGCATCGGCGTCGCGGTCATGGCGCAGCTGTCGATGGCAGGCCTCATCGTCGCGCTCGACGCGTACGGCCCGGTCACGGACAACGCTGGCGGCATCGCCGAGATGGCCGACCTACCGGAGGCCGTGCGTGGCATCACGGACCCGCTCGACGCCGTCGGCAACACGACGAAAGCCGTCACGAAGGGCTACGCGATCGGCTCGGCCGGGCTCGCCGCACTCATCCTGTTCGACGAGTACGTGCGCGGCCTCGAGATCGAGGGCGTCGAGTCGCTCTTCTCGCTCAACAACCCGTGGGTCATCGCCGGCCTCTTCATCGGCGGGCTCATGCCGTTCCTCTTCGCCTCGCTCGCCATGCAGGCCGTCGGCCGCGTCGGCGGCCAGGTCGTCGAGGAGGTGCGGCGCCAGTTCCGCGAGAACCCGGGCATCATGGACTACACCGCGAGACCCGACTACTCGAAGGCAATCGGCATCGTCACCGGCTCGGCGATCAAGGAGATGATGGCTCCCGCGCTCATTCCGATACTCATTCCGATCGCCGTCGGGATCATCAGCCCCGAGATGCTCGGCGGCCTCCTCATCGGGACGATCGTGACCGGGCTCTTCCTCGCGATCGCGATGACTTCCGGCGGCGGCGCCTGGGACAACGCGAAGAAGACGATCGAGGACGGGCTCTACGGCGGGAAGGGCTCCGAGGCCCATGCCGCGGCGGTCACGGGCGACACCGTCGGCGACCCGTACAAGGACACGGCCGGTCCGGCGATCAACCCGATGATCAAGATCGCCAACATCGTCGCGATCCTCATGATCCCGCTGCTGGTCTCGATTCACGGCTAGTCGCGAGCGGGGCATCTGACATGACACCAACGGGGTGGCATCAAGCCGCCCCGTTGGTGTGTTGCAGGGATTTTGCGACCCGATTAGGATGCTTGCGCTTCAGGGGTACGGGCACGTCGTCAGATGCCCAAACAGTCGATAGGGGAGAAGCACACATGCGATTCAGACGTCCGAGGGCAACTCGCAATG
Source organism: uncultured Gaiellaceae bacterium (assembly GCA_963744505.1). Lineage (GTDB taxonomy): Bacteria > Actinomycetota > Thermoleophilia > Gaiellales > Gaiellaceae > GMQP-bins7. Next base: position 22,528 of record CAVUTL010000006.1, on the reverse strand, counting down.
GAGTGGCGAGAGGGTCCCGACACGTGCGGCCTGCAGGAGTAGTAGCCGCGGCGACCGTGATGACGGTCGCGCTCGCGTATGCAGCGTCCGGTGTTGCCTCGACAAGCGAGGCGCAACAGGTTTCCAAGTTCACAGCGACACCTCTCGAGGCCGACGGCGCACCGATCGAGGTCGCCAAGTCGCGCGTCGGCCGTATCGCCGAGACGGATCCGGAGCTCCTCGGCCGGAGCGACTCGACGCCGGTCAATGTCATTGTCAAGCTCGACTACGACTCCGTCGCCACCTACACGGGCGGCGTTCAGGGTCTCGCCGCAACGAGCCCGAAGACGACCGGCAAGAAGCTCAAGCAGAACAAGGGAGCGGTCGACGCCTATCTTGCGCACGCGGAAGACGTCGAGCAGGACATCGTGTCCGACATCCAGGGCGCCGTCTCCAACGAGACCGTCCGAGCCTCTTACAGAGTCGCCTACGGCGGCGTGGCCATGCAGCTCCCCGCGAACGAGATCGACGATCTGCTCGCGGTGGACGGTGTCGTCGCCGTGCAGGAGGACGAACTGGCGCAACCGCAGACGACCGTCACCCCTGACTTCACGGGAGCCAGTGCCGTGTGGCCGTCGCTCGGCGGCTCGTCGAAGGCCGGTGAGGGCGTCATCGTCGGCGTTCTCGACACCGGTATCTGGCCGCAGCATCCGTCGTTCGCCGATCCCGGTATCGGGCCGCCTCCCCGCGGGCCGCTTCCCGACGGCTCGTACGTATGTCAGTTCGGGAATGCGGGCGATGCGCCGTTCGGCTGCAATGACAAGCTCATCGGCGCGCATGCTCTTACGTCGACCTACCTGACCGTGTTCAATGCGTTGCCCGGCGAGAACTGCATCAACGAGCCGACGAACGTGTGCTCGGCGCGCGACGCCGACGGCCACGGAACGCATACCTCGTCGACGGCGGCTGGCTCTCCGGTGGGCGCGACGCCGCTCCTCGGCGTCAACCGCGGGCCGATCAGCGGCATGGCTCCGGGGGCGCACCTGATCATGTACCGGGTCTGCCTGACGCAGGGTTGTTTCCAGACCGACTCCGTCGCGGCCGTCGACCAGGCGATCAGGGACGGAGTGGATGTGCTCAACTTCTCGATCGGGGGCGGTACGAGCGCGTACACCGATCCCGTCGAGCTCGCGTTCCTCGACGCCTACGAGGCGGGCATCCTCGTCAACGCGTCCGCGGGAAACAGCGGACCCGGCGCCGGGAGCGCAGGTCACGCAGGCCCGTGGACGAACACGGTCGGCGCCTCGACGTCGAACCGGCACTTCGTCGGCTCGCTGACGATCAGGGCGGCGAACGGCGATACCTTCACCGCTCAGGGGGCGACGATCACGCCAGGCGTCTCGACGCCGACGCCGGTCGTTCTCGGGAGCGAGATCCCAGGCCAGCCGGACGACATGTGCCGCCGGGCCGGCGTCACTCCGACCGATGCCGCCGGTGGAACAGCTCCGCCTGTGAACTTCACTGCCGGCCAGGCGGCTGGAAAGATCGTCGTCTGCCGGCGACAGGTCGGGGCGCGGGTGCACAAGAGCAACAATGTGTTCCTCGGCAACGGCGTCGGAATGATCCTGTACAACGGGACTCCGAACCTCGGTATCAACACCGACAACCACTGGGTGCCGTCGATCCATCTCGAGAACACGGCAGCGGGGACGCACCCCCTCATCGCCTTCCTCAACTCCCACACGGGCGAGGTGGCGACGTTCACGAGTGGCGCGGCCACATCCGTTCCCGGCGACGTCATGACGTCGTTCTCGTCGCGGGGGCCGATCGGCGACTTCATCAAGCCGGACGTGACCGCGCCAGGAATCCAGATCCTCGCCGGCCATACGCCCGATCCGCACGACACGAACTTCGTGGTCGGGCCGCGGGATCAGCTCTTCCAGGCCATCGCGGGAACATCGATGTCGAGCCCGCACAGCGCAGGCATCTCGGCGCTCGTCAAGGACGCACACCCGGACTGGACGCCCGGCCAGATCAAGTCGGCGCTCATGACGTCGTCCCTGCAGAGCGTGCTGAAGCAGGATGGGGTCACGCCGTCCGATCCATTCGATCGCGGCGCGGGCTCGATCCGCGCGAACCGGGCTGTGTCGCCGACAGTGACGTTCGACGTCACTGCGCAGCAGTACGTCAACTCGGCGACGGATCCCTTGAACAGGGTGCATCTCAACCTGCCGAGCATCAACGCCAACCCGATGCCCGGGCTCGTGACGACCGAGAGGACGTTCAAGAACGTCTCCGGCACGAACCAGCCGTTTAAGGTCTCGGCGTCCTCGTCGGCGGGTACGAGCATCAGCGTCAATCCGGGGACCGTGGTGGTCGGAGCGGGTGAGACGGCGACGATCGAGGTCACGATCGACGCGACCGGCGCGCCGAACGGTCAGTACTTCGGTCAGGTCACACTCGATCCGAACAAGCCGGGCTACAACGACGTCGTTCTGCCCGTTGCGTTCCGTAAGGCGCAGAGCGGCGTGAATCCGTTCCTCCACTCGTGCACGCCGACGACCATCGAGCGTGGTGAGTCTGCGGACTGCGTCGTGCAGGCCCAGAACCTCTCGCCGGTCCCGGCTCAGGCGAGGATCGAGGTTCGCGGGCCGCAGAACGGCCAGCTCACGATCCAGAACGTCTCGGCTCCAGGTGTCGCAATGGGGCCAGGCGGGAACGGGTTCACGTGGAACGGGACGCTGACGCCGGCGCTCGGGCCGAAGATCGACGCATTGACGCCCGGAGGATCGCCTGCCGGCTATCTACCGCTCCGGCTGTTCGGCATCGGCCCTATCGCTGGAATGACCGACGACGCGCTCGCCAACTTCACCGTGCCGAACTTCCTCTTTGGCACGGAGGTGTACAACCAGCTGGGCGTGACATCGAACGGATACGTCGTGGTGGGAGGCGGCACGGCGGCAGATCTCAACTTCCGACCACACGCCTTCCCGGATCCGGTACGACCCAACAACGTCCTGGCGCCGTACTGGACGGACCTGAATCCGCCCGCCGGGCCAGTCGGTAGCGGCGTGCGCATCGCGACGCTCACGGACGGCGTCGACACGTGGATCGTCGTCGACTGGGAGAACGTTCCGGTCTTCACCGGGCCGCTCCCCCGCGAGCGTTCGTTCCAGATCTGGATCGGGATCAACTCCGGTGCGAATCCGGGCGAGGACGTCACGTTCGCGTTCGGAAACATGGGGCCCGGCGATCAAACAGCCGGTCTCAACACAGGCGCGGAGAACCGCGACGGCACGAGCGGCAAGAACCTCTTCACGCCGCCGGTCTTCAGCTCGTTCCCCGCTTCGAACTCCGATCTCACCGTCGAGACCTCCCCGCCGACGCCCGGCGGCACGGTGATGATCACGTACGACGCGTTTGGACGAAACGCGGGTGAGCACGACATCTTCGCCACCCTTGCGTCGAGCATCGTGCAGGGACTGACGACGGACAAGGAGACGATCACCGTCACGCCGTAGTCGGAGCGGCGGTGAAAGCGCGAAGAGGCCGCCTCCGGGCGGCCTCTTCATTTCTTGGGCTGCGGACGCCCTAGGAGTCGGCGCGGTCGGGGCACGAGAGCGGAACGAGCCCCCACGAGACGCGATGACCGCGTGAGCCGGTCGCCGCGACCTCGAGCGGCGGACCGCAGCGCCCGTACCGCAATTCTCTGAAGACCGTCGTGAATGTTCCGGCGGCGCTCGCACGGAGCTTCCGAACGGAAGTGCGCTCTCCGAGCGACACCGTCAGTCGTACGCTCTCGTGCCTGGCGAAGCCGACTCCGCGAAGCGTGAGCGGGGCCGCGTCGAGCATACGCACCTTCGTCTGCGCCTCCACGCTTGCAGTGGAGCAGGCGACCCCGACGCCGAGAGCCGATGCGAGGGCGGTGATCAACACGAGTCCGCGCATCTCCTGGCCAGTATGCCTGCCTCTCTCCGTTGTAGGCTTCGCCGCCGTGCCCGGACGCCGGCGCAGGCGTGAGGTCGAGATGGAGCGCGTGCTCGGCACGCCCGCGCTCTTCGCGACCGCTTACGGGAACGTCGGCTCCTCGATCTACTACGCGCTCGGCCTCACGGCCGTCTACGCGCTCGGGCTGACACCCCTCGTCTTCGTTGTCGCGGGCATCGTCTTCGCCGCGACGGCCGCCACCTACGCGGAGGGAACGGCGCGCTTCCCCGAGGCCGGTGGCTCGGCCAGCTTCTCGCGCCACGCGTTCGACGAGCTCGTGAGCTTCACGGCGGGCTGGGCACAGATGCTCGTGTACGTCGTGACCGTCGCCGTGTCGGCGTTCTTCGTGCCGCACTACCTCTCGATCTTCTGGGAGCCGCTGAACACGAACCCGTGGGACATCGTCGTCGGCGCGATCGTCATCGTGATCCTCGTCACGCTCAACGTCGTCGGCGTGCAGGAGGCGGCGAAGCTCTCGATCTCCCTCGCGGTCGTCGACTTCGCGACACAGGTGCTCCTCGTCATAGTCGGGTTCGCGCTCGTGTTGAGCCCGGAGGTCCTCGTCGACAACGTGCACTGGGGCGTGGCGCCGACGTGGTCGAACTTCGCGATCTCCATCCCGGTCGCGATGCTCGCGTACACAGGGGTCGAGACCGTCTCGAATCTCGCGGAGGAGGCGCGCGACCCGGCCCGTACGGTCCCGAACTCGTACAAGCTCGTTGCAGGCGCCGTCTTCGCGATCTACTTCACGCTCCCGCTCGTCGCGCTGTCGGCGCTGCCCGTGCAGACGATCGACGGTGAGCTGACCACGCTGCTCGCGCTCCCGCCGGAGGAGGGCGGGTACGCGAACGACCCGATCCTCGGCGTCGTCGAGAACATCGGGCTCGAGGGCCGTCTTCTCGATGCGGCGGAGATCTACGTCGGCGTGCTCGCGGCGACGATCCTCTTCATCGCGACGAACGCGGGCGTAATCGGGGCGTCGCGGATCACGTACTCGATGGCGACGTACCGGCAGCTGCCCGAGGCGCTGCGTCGGCTGCATCCGCGGTTCAAGACCCCGTGGCTCGCGCTCGTCCTGTTCGCCGGCATCGCACCGATCCTCGTGATCCTCCCGGGCGACGTGAACTTCGTCGGGACGCTCTACTCCCTCGGCGCGACGCTGTCGTTCACCGTTGCGCATGCGTCCATCGTGCGGCTGCGCATGCTGGACGAGAGCGACGTCGAGCTCCCGTACCGCGCACGGCCGAGCCTTAGAATCGGCGGCGTCGCCTGGCCGCTCTTCGCGCTTCTCGGGGGGATTGCCACCGGCGTCTCGTTCCTCGTGCTCGTCGTCCAGAACCCCCTGACGCGCTGGGTCGGTCTCGGGTGGATGGCCGCGGGGCTTGTCGGCTACGCGGTCTACCGGAGGCGGTATCTGCAGGTGCCGTTGCGCGCTGTCGAGAAGGCGCCGCCCGCGCTCGGACCCGCTCTCGCGCTCGAGTACCGCAACCTGCTCGTGCCGGTCATCGCCGGCCAGCCCTCGGACGCAGCGATGGACGTCGCCTGTCGGTTGGCCGCGGAGCGTCGCGCTCGGATCGTCGCGCTGAACGTCCTCGAGGTCCCGCTCGACAGCGCGCTGAGCGACCGCTTCCCGGAGCTCGAGGCGACCGCCAACGACGAGCTCGACGAGGCCGTCGCGATCGGGGACTCGTACGGCGTGCGTGTCCTGACCCGGCTCGAGCGCGCGTACGCGGCCGGCCCCGCGATCGTCGCCGAGGCCGATGCCCGCAATGTCGAGATCATCGTCCTCGGCTCGTCGCGCGGGAACCTGACGGCGAGGCAGGCAGCGATCTTCGGGAAGACCGTCGACTACGTCCTGAAGCACGCAACGTGTCGCGTACTGGTGACCGCGGCGGGGCCTGCGTGAAGCCGTACTCGATCACGGTCATGGCGTTCTCGGCGCTCTTCGTCGCCATCGGCGCCGCTCTGCTCGTCCGTACAGCGGCTGCAGGCGGTGGGGTCGTGGGATACGTGCTCGGCGCGCTCTTCATCGTGCTCGGGGTCGCGCGCTTCAGTCTCGAGCGGCAGAGGCGGCGCTAGGTGGCGCGCAAGCTTCGCGGCTTCGAGCGCGTTCTCGACGCGCCCTCGCTCTTCGCAGTCGCGTATGGCGAGATCGCGTCGTCGCTCTACATCGCGCTCGGCATCGTTGCGGGGGCGGCGCTCGGCCTGACGCCGCTCGTCCTCCTCCTCACCGGCGGTGTCTTCGTCCTCGTCTCGCTCTCGTACGCGGAAGGGACGACCGCGCTTCCGGAGACGGGCGGGGCCGCGACGTTCGTACGGCGTGCCTTCAACGATTTTGCCGGCTTCGTCACGGGCTGGGTCCTCTTCCTCGACTTCCTCATCGTGATGGCGCTCTCGGCGTTGTTCGTCCCCCACTACCTCGCGGGAGCTTTCGGCGTGGCGTCGCTCCGAGAGTCGCCGTGGGATGCGGTCGTCGGCTGCATCCTGATCGTCGTCGTCGCGGGCGTGCGCATTGCGCGGCGGACGCGCCTGCACGTCGGTGCGCTCGCGGTCGCGCTGCTCGACCTGGTCGTCCAGGGCGTCCTCGTGCTCCTCGGGTTCGCGTTCGTCCTTTCGCCAGACACGCTCGCCGAGGGCTTTGGCTTCGCGAGCGGGCAGGACTGGAGCGACCTCGCCTTCGCGCTCCCACTCGCGATGCTCGCGTACACCGGGCTCGAGACGGTCGCGAATCTCGCCGAGGAGGCGACCGAGCCGGGCCGCACGCTGCCTCGTTCGCTCTTCTCCGCCATCGGGCTCGTGGTCGTGGTGACCGTCCTGATCGGTGCGATCGGGCTGTCGGCGTACCCCGTGTCCGGCGGCGAGACAGCGCTCGGCGAGGAGTGGCTGGAGGCGCCGCTCGTCGGGATCGCCGCCGCATTCGACGGCTCGCTGCCCTCCGTGCTCGTCGATGCCCTCGAGGTGGCTGTCGGGATCTCCGGCGTGCTGATCCTCGTCGGCGCGACCACGACGTCGTTCTCCGGGATCACCCGCCTGACCTACTCGCTCGCGGAGCACGGCTCGCTGCCGCGCGAGTTCGCACGGCTCGAACGTCGTGCGGTCGTTTCGAGCGAGGCGATCGCGATCGCCGCGGCGCTCGCGATCGGGCTCATTCTGGTCACGGAGCTCGCGGCCGGAAGTGATCCGGCATTTCTCGCAAGCCTCTACTCCTTCGGCGTGCTGATCGCGTTCACGGCGGCGCAGCTTGCTGTCGTGAGACTCCGGATGCGCGAGCCCGAGCTCGAGCGTCCGTTCCTCGCGCGCCCGAACATCTCCGTTCGAGGGCATCGGCTTCCGATCGCGGCGCTCGTCGGTGCCTCGCTCACACTTGTCATCTGGGTGCTCGCACTGGTCACGCACCCGGGGGCCAGATACGCCGGGCCCGTGTGGCTCCTCATCGGCGTCGGCGTGTTCGTGGCGGTACGGAGAACGCGGAGGAGAGGCCTCCTCGAGCATGTCGAGCCCGGCGAGCTGCCCGCGGGTGCCGAGTTCGAGCGAATCCTCGTCCCGATGAAGCTCGGCGACATCGGCGAGGAGATGGTCGCGACCGCGATCGCGCTGGCGAAGGAGCGGGGCGCGGAGATCGAGGCGATCACGGTCGTCCGTGTGCCACGGAAGTTCCAGCTCGAAGGGGAACTGCCGAGCGAAGTGGCAGCAAGGGTCGACGCATCGCTCGAGGAGGCTCGTGCGCTCGGGGCCGACCACGGGGTCGAGGTGCGTGGAGACGTGGTGCGGGCGCGCTCCATCGGCCACGCAATCGTCGACCGAGGCCGCGCGGCGCGACGCCGACCTCATCGTCCTCGGCTCGTCGCCGCGCTGGCGCAGGCAATCCCGGTTCTTCTCGCCGACGGTGGACTTCGTGCTCCGGAACGCGCCGTGCGAGGTGCTCGTCGTCGCATTCCCCGACGGTGTGTTCGAGGAGTAGGCTGCGCCCCCGGTGAACGCGGTGGTGATCGGATGCGGCCGGGTGGGATCCTCGGTCGCGAAAGGGCTCGCGGCGGACGGGTGGGACGTCACCGTCGTCGATGAGGACGAGGACGCCCTCGGCCGACTCGGACAGGGTTGGCGCGGCGGCTTCGTCGTCGGGCACGGCATGGATGTGAGCGTCCTCGAGCGTGCCGGCGTCGCCGACGCCGACACCGCCGTCGTCGCGACGAACGGCGACAACACGAACCTCGTGATCGGCCAGGTGCTGCAGCAGCGCTACGACATCGGCACCGTCGTCGTCCGCATCCTCGACCCGGCACGCGCGAAGCTCTACGCAGATCGTGGCATGAGCATCGTCTGCCCGACCCAAACTGCGATCTCCGGGCTTCTCGACACGGTCCGCGCGGCGGTGCCCAAGGTGAGCCCGGGCTGATGTACGTCGTCGTCGCCGGCGGCGGGAAGGTGGGGTCCAACGTCACGCGCTCGCTCATCGACCTCGGGCACGAGGTGACGATGATCGAACAGCGCCCCGATCGCTTCGCACGACTCGAGGAGGAGTTTGGTCCGGTCGTGATCCGCGGCGACGCGACCGAGATCGGAGTCCTCGAGCGCGCCGGTATCGCCCGCCCGCCCGAGCTCCTGCTGGCCGTGACGGGTGACGACGAGGACAACCTCGTGATCTCCCAGATTGCGAAGGAGAGCTACGGGGTGCGCAAGGCCATCGCGCGCGTCAACGACCCGCGCAACCAGCAGCACTTCGACCTGCTCGGAATCACCCAGACCGTGTGCGCCACGACGAGCATCCTCGGCCTCGTTGAGCATGAGGTGCCCGAGCACGGTCTCGTACGTCTGCTCGAGCTGCAGAAGGAAGGGCTCGCGGTCGTCGAGGTGCAGGTCGTGGGTGGCTCGCCGGCGGCGGGGAAGAAGGCGGGCGGGCTCGCGCTTCCGCCCGGCTCGCGGCTCATCTCGGTCTGGCGGCAGGGGCGAACCGAGCTCGTCGAGCCATCCACGGTCGTCCGGCCGGGCGACCAGATCCTCGCGGTCGTTCCGACTGCCGCGGCAGCGGATCTGCGGCGCGCTCTGCTTGGCGCTCCGAAGTCGCCGTAGACGCGAGGCCTGCCTCGCCCTGCCGCTACAGCCTCCAGTAGTGCCGCGTCAGCAGCACGACGACGGGCACGATCTCGAGCCGGCCGACCCACATGAGGACGATCATCGTGAGCTTCGACGCCTCGCCGTACTCCGCGAACGATCCGTACGGACCGGCGATCCCGAATCCCGGGCCGACGTTGCCAAGAGTCGTCGCCGACGCGGCCATCGAGTCCAGCGTTCCCAACCCAACCCCTCCGATCGCGGACTCGATCGCGATGACTGCCGCACCGACGGCCCAGAATCCGACGTAAAGAAGGATGAATGCCGCTACGGCGCGGACGGTCCGCTCGTCGACTGGCGTCCCGTTGAGTCGGATCGGCATGACGAACTCCGGGCTGAGCGTCTGATCCACCTCGCGCCGAAGGACCTTGCCGAGGAGCAGGTGCCGAACGACCTTGATCGAGCCACCGGTCGAGCCGGCCGATCCCCCGACGAACATGAGCGCGAAGAGCGCGAGCAGGAGGAGAGGCGGCCAGAGCGCGAAGTCGGCGCTCGCCATGCCGGTCGTCGTCATGACCGAGACGACCTGGAACGTGGCCGCTCGCACCGCCGACTCGCCCTCTGCAATTCCGTATCCCCAGACCATCACGGTGACCGCCGCTGCTGCCCCGACGAGGAGGGCGATGTACAGGCGGAACTCCTCGTCGCGGACGAGGAGGCGCGGGCTGCGTCGCAGGAACGCGCGGTACATGAGCGCGAAGTTCGCGCCGGCGATTGCCATGAACAGGGCGAGGATCCACTGCGCCTCAGCGGAGAACGCCGCGGCGGACGTCGGCTGGGTCGAGAACCCCCCGGTCGGCATCGTGGCGAAGGCGTGCGCGAGCGCCTCGTACGGCGTCATCAGGTCGTCGATGCCGACGACCCATAGCGTTGAGAGCATCACGACCTGAATTGCCGTCAAGGCCACATAGAGCAACCACAACTTCCGGGCGGTCGAGCGGATCCGCTCGCCGAGTGCGGCGATCTCCGGCCCCGGCAGCTCGGACTCCATGAGCTGTCTGCCGCCTACGCGAAGACGGGGAAGCACCGCGATGGCGAGCACGATGATCCCCATGCCGCCGAGCCACTGCGTGAACTGCCGCCAGATGCCGAGCGAGCGGTTGATCTCGCCGTAGTCGGTCACGACGCTCGCGCCCGTCGTCGTGAAGCCGGACATGCCCTCGAAATAGGCGTCGAGTGGGCTGGAGAGCTGGTCGCCCCCCTCGAAGAGGTAGGGGATCGACGCGAACGCTGCGGCGAGAAGCCATGTCAGCGCGACGACCAGGAAGCCCTCACGGACGCTGACCCGTCCTGCAGCGTCTGCGGTCAGCCGCTCGAGCGTGAGCCCGAGGCCACTCGTCACGACTCCTGCGATAACGAACGGGAGGAACGGCTCGCTGTAGGCGAGCGCGAACGGGATGGGGAAGAGCGCCGCGAGCCCGAGGTACTTCCCGAGCATCCCGACGAGGTTGACGACGGCGGGCAGGTCGATCGCCAGCCGCCGCGGGCGGCCGATTCGCGCGACGGCCTGGGTCAATTCACAGCGCCTCGACGACCCACGGGGCGTTTGCGGCCTCGGTGAAGATGATCACGCGGTCGCCGGCCTGGAGGACGTCGTCGCCGTGCGGGAAGATCGCCGTGCCGTTGCGGACGATCGCGCCGATGATCGAGCCGTGGACGGGCATGTCGCGGAAGGACATCCCGATGTAGCGACTCGACTCCCGCGTTGTCACGTCGAGCACCTCGTACCGATTGTTCTCGAGCATCGCGACCTGCTGCGTCCGCGGGTCGTGCGCAAACCGCACGATCTCCTCGGCCGTGACTCCCCGCGGGTTGATGGAAACGTCGATGCCGGCCTGGTCGAACGCACCTACGGAAACCGCCTCGTGGGCGATGGCGACCGTGAACGCGATCCCATGCACGCGCGCGAGCGTCGCGGCGTACTGGTTCTTCGCGTCGTCGCGCATCGCGAAGATCCCGGCCTGCGACTGACCGATGCGCTCTCGCTCGAGGAAGTCGGCATCGAAGCCGGTCGCGTTGAAGATCCGTGCCTTCGGGAGCGACTCTGCTGCACGCCGTGCCTGCACGCTCGACGCCTCGATCATCCGCACGCTGAGCCCCTGGGAGAGTAGTACCCGAGCAATGGCCGACCCCACGCGTCCGGCACCGTAAATCACGACGTCGCGCACGGTTCCGCCTTCAGGCCAGAGGAGCGCGCTCCATGCCTTCGCGGCGTGAGGGGAGCCGATGACGACGATCCGGTCGCCGGTCCCGATCGAGTCGTCCCCACCCGGGAGGATCGTCTCGTCGCCCCTGATGATCGCGGCAACCTTCGAGTCGTCCGGGATCTCGGCATCTCGCAGCGGGATGCCGAGGACTGCACTCGAGGCGTCGTCATCGACGTCGAACTCGCCCAGCTGCACCTGGCCGTCGGCGAAGACGTCGGTCTGGCGTGCCGCGGGAACGCCGAGTATGCGGCTGATCGCGTACGCGGTCTCGAGTTCGGACGAGACGACGAAGTCGACGTCGAGCTGGCCTTCGCGCCAGAGCTCCACGTACTCGTTGCTCGAGGTGCGGATCACGGTCGTCGCGCCCTCGGCCTCGCGACGGGCGAACATCCCGGCGACGAGGTTCACCTCGTCTCGCGACGTGCAGGCGATGACGAGGTCGGACGTCGACATTCCGGCGGCTGCGAGGTCCTTCCGGCTCGTTCCGTCTCCTTCGAAGACCGCGACGTCGAAACGTGTCGTCAGCGCCTGGAGCCGTGAGGCCTCCGTGTCCAGGACAGTGATCTCGTGCTCCCCGTGGAGTGCCTCCACGATCGTCGTGCCGACCTGTCCGGCGCCGATGAGGAAGACCCGCACGAGCGCGTAGCGTACTCCCGCACCCCGTGCTTACAAGCCTCGGCTACCTTGACCGCGTGAGGCTCGGCGTGATCGTGCTTCTCCTCGCGCTCGTCGCGTCGGTCGCGGGGTCGGCGTCTGCGGCCGAGAGCGCATTTCGAAGGGTCGTGTTCGCACGCGGGTTCGATGCGCCGGTCATGCTGACCCATGCGCCGGGCGAGCCTCGTACCGTGTACGTCGTCGAGCAGAGCGGCCGCGTCATTCGCCTCCGTTCCGGGAGGCGCACCGTGTTCCTCGACATTCGCAACCGGGTCGAGTACGGCGGTGAGCAGGGGCTTCTCGGTCTTGCCTTCGACCCGAGATACGCGAGCAACCGCCGGTTCTACGTGGCGTACACGTCGAACACGGGGCGCAACACCGTCGCCCGCTTCCGTTCCGACGGGACGAAGGCCTTGGCGCCGAGCCGCAAGACTCTGCTCGCGGTGCCAGACCCGTACGGGAACCACAACGGCGGCCATCTCGCGTTCGGCCCCGATGGCCTGCTCTACACGACGATCGGTGACGGCGGCTCAGGTGGGGATCCGCAGAACAGATCGCAGGACATGCAGTCGCAGTTCGGGAAGCTCCTCACGCTCGACCCCGCCAGGCCGGCTGCGGGATGGAGCATCGCCGCGCTCGGCTTGCGCAATGCCTGGCGCTTCTCGTTCGATCGCTCGACGGGCGACCTCTACATCGGGGACGTCGGGCAGGGCTCCAGGGAGGAGGTCAATTTCACGCCGCGTCAGAGCCAAGGGCTCGAGAACTACGGCTGGAACCTGTACGAGGGATCGCAGCGCTTCGCAGAGGGCACGGCCGGCCCCGGCAAGCTGGTGTTCCCGGTCGTCGAGTACGGCCGCGACAACGGATGCACCGTCGTCGGCGGATACGTCTATCGCGGGCCGGCGCGCGCGTCGGAGCGGGGCCGATTCGTCTACGGCGACTACTGCACCGGCATCATCTGGAGCATCCGCATGTCCAGCGGTGCGGCCACCGACCAGCGCCGGGAGGCGATCCGGGTCGACAGTCTGAGCTCGTTCGGCGAGAACGCTGCCGGAGAGCTCTTCGCGATCTCCCTCGACGGGACGATCTTCCGCATCACATGACCGTGGTCGGAGCGCTCGCGTCCGCGGCCGCGGAGCGGCCGCGCTTCAGGGATTTCGCGCGATCAGGATTCGCGTGTCAGCGAATCCTGATCTTGCGCACCAGCGAGTTGCTCTAGCTCGCGCGCCGACGGACGCGCGGCGGCGCCTGGCCGAGGGCGGCATAGGCAAGGGCGTTGAGCGACTCCTGCAGCTCGTGCAGCTCGCGTGCGACGAGCGTGAAGCCCTCCTGGCGCTCGGTCGTGCGGTTCAGGCGCTCGAGCTCGTCGGCGATCCGATCGAGTCGCTCGAGCAGTGCGTCGAGCTGGCGATCTCCGACGTCGTGCTGCTCCACGAGCCCGATTCTACGGGCGGCTCAGGAGGTCGTCACGGGTTCGGACGACCTCGGCCGGCGAGCCGATCGTCGCGAGCAGCCGCTCGAGCGAGCCGGCGCCGGCTTCGAGGTCCGCGATGCGCCTCGTGGCGCCGAGTTGCGCGACTGCGACGCGGGCGAGCTCCACTGGCGCATCGGTGAAGACTCCGAGCGTCACGCCGTCACGAGCGAGCGACTGCAGGGCCGCGCTCGTTGCCGCGTCGCGGCGCAGGTAGGCGGGAGCGTGGTCTTCGGCGAAGCGCTCGAGGAGGACGCGCCAGTTCCCCGCACCCGACGCGTCGAGCGCGGAGGCAGCCTCGCTTCGATCCCCGGGCAGCCCTGCCGGATCGACGTCGAGCACGCCTCGTGCGGACTCGAGCCACGCGCTCCACAGCGGTCGGGTGTTGCCGAGCGCATCGAGGTCGATGGCGACCGACCGTGTCGAGGTCATGCCAGACGCCGTGCGCGGACCGACTGCCACAGCACGATCCCGACGGCGACGCCGGCGACGTCGATCGCGACGTCGAGGGGCGATCCGAGCCGGCCCGGGACGAACGACTGATGGAGCTCGTCGCTGACTGCGTAGAGCGCCCCGAGCGCGAACGCGATGCCGGCGCGTCGCGTCGCGCGGACGAGCAGCGCGCCGAGGACGGCGAACTCGGCCGTGTGTGCGAGCTTGCGCAGGACGAGATCCCAGCCGCCGAGACCGGTTCCCAGGTCGGGAACCGACGAAAACGCGAAGATCAGCGCGGCCCACGCCACGACGGGCAGCCAGAGGCGGACGAGCGAGCCGGACACTTTCCGATGATAGGCTCGCCCGCACCAAAGGAGCACGGTGAGGGAACCCGGTGCGAATCCGGGACGGTCCCGCCGCTGTGAGGGGAGTTGCTCCCTCGCCACGAAGCCACTGGCCGAAGCCGGGAAGGCGGCGAGGGAGGGAGCCCCGAGTCAGAAGACCTGTCGCGCTCCCATACCCCGAACCCCTCGCGGAAGGGAGGATTCAGGTGCTCCGTCTTGCAGCTCTCGTCGCCTCTCTGGCGGCGGCTCTCGTCGTCTTCGCCTCCGTCGCCGCCGGCGGCGCGGCGACTCCCGCCTCGTTCCCGGTCACGGTGATCGGCTCGAGCGGAAAGGTGACCGTCGCCAAGCGGCCGACCCGTATCGTCTCGCTCTCGCCGACGGCGACCGAGACGCTCTTCGCAATCGGCGCAGGCCCGCAGGTCGTCGCGGTCGACGACCAGTCGGACTTCCCCAAGAACGCACCGCAGACGGCGCTCTCCGGGTTCACCCCCAACGTGGAGGCGATCGCGGAGTACCGCCCCGACCTCGTCGTCATCGCGTACGACCCGAAGGGCCTGTCGGGCGCGCTCGGCCGGCTCGGCATCACCGTCCTCCACCAGGACGGTGCCAAGAGCTTCAAGGGTGCGTACCAGCAGATCCGGCAGCTCGGCCTCGTCACCGGTCGCGAGGCACGGGCGCAGAAGCTGATCGCGCGGATGAGGGAGCGGATCGGGCTGATCGTCGCCGATGCGCGGAAGGGGAGGCAGGGCCTCTCGGTCTACCACGAGCTCGAGCCCACCCTCTACTCGGCCACGTCGAAGACCTTCATCGGGCAGGTGTACACGGCGCTCGGCCTGGAGAACATCGCGGACGAGGCGGACGCGCTCGGGTTCGGCTACCCGCAGCTCTCCTCCGAGTACGTGGTCGCCTCGAGCCCGGACCTCATCGTCCTCGCCGACACCGTGTGCTGCGGCCAGAAGGCGTCGACCGTCGCTGCACGGCCGGGTTGGGATCGGATCAACGCGGTGCGCACGGGCTCGATCGTCCGCATCCACGACTCGATCGCCTCGCGCTGGGGCCCTCGCCTTGTGGACTTCTTCCGGGCGATGTCGTCCGCACTCACCCGACTTCGGCAGTAACCGGATGACGGTCGCGGCCGAGCACGCGTCCGAGGTTCGCGCTCGCGGGCTGAGCGCTCTGTGGGCCTGCTCGGCCGTCGGCTTCCTCGTCCTCTCGCTCGTCGTGGGAGTCCTCGCCGGCCCGGTCGATCTTGGTGTGGGTGGGGTGCTCGAGTCGACCGCCGCGCGACTCCATCTCCCCGGATTCTCGACCTCGCTCTCGGAGACCGAGGAGGCGATCCTGTGGGAGATCCGCGTGCCGCGGGTGGTGCTCGCGGCGCTCGTCGGCGCGATGCTCGCGCTCGCCGGAGCGACCTACCAGGGCGTTTTCAGGAACCCGCTCGCAGACCCATACCTGCTCGGCGTCGCCGCCGGTGCAGGCCTCGGCGCCACGATCGCGATCGCGTACCTCCCGGAAGGCCTCCGCGGCCAGCGGATGCTTCCGATCGCCGCCTTCGTCGGAGGATCGATCGCGGTGATGCTGACCTATGCCGTGGGCCGTTCGGCTCGGCGCGAGCGCGACGCAGCGACGCTCGTCCTCGCCGGCGTCACCGTTACCGCCTTCTTCACCGCCTGGCAGACGTTCGTGCAGCAGCAGAACTCCGAGACGCTGCAGGAGGTCTACTCGTGGATCCTCGGGAACATCCCGAGCACAGGGTGGTCTGACGTCGTCCTGATCCTCCCCTACGTCGCCGTGGCAACCGTCGTGATCATCGCTCTGCGCCGGGTCGTCGACGTCCTGAACCTCGGCGACGACGAGGCCGCGAGCCTGGGCGTCGACGTCCGCCGCGTCCGGCTGGCCCTCGTGGTCGCGGCGACGCTGGGAACGGCTGCCGCGGTCGCCGTCACCGGGCTGATCGGCTTCGTCGGGATCATCGTGCCGCACACGATCCGCCTTCTCACCGGAGTGGGCTACCGCGCGCTCATGCCGCTCTCGGTCGTGATCGGCGCCGGCTTCCTCGTCCTCGCGGATGTGGTTGCGCGAACGGCGATCGCTCCGGGCGAGATTCCGCTCGGTGTCGTGACCGCGTTCTTCGGCGCGCCGTTCTTCGCGCTCGTTCTGCGGACGACGCGGGGAGGTTCGGCGTGATCGAGCTACGTGGCGTGTCGGTAGAGCTCGGCGGGAGACGCGTCGTGGACGACGTCGACGGCGTGGTCGCGAGAGGCGAATGGCTGGCGCTCATCGGTCCGAACGGTGCGGGCAAGACCACGCTGCTCCGGGCGATCTCGCGGCTCGTGCCGTTCGAGGGCGAGATCGCCCTCGCGGGACGTTCGGTCGACGACCTTCCCCGTGCCGAGCTCGCGCGCCTCGTCGCCGTTGTTCCGCAGGAGCCGTCGACGCCGCCCTGGATGACGGTGGCGGAGTACGCGCTCCTCGGCCGGACGCCCCACCTCGGCCCGCTCGCGAAGGAAGGTGCGCGCGACCGCGAGGCGGCGGCGCGGGCGCTCGCGCGGCTCGACCTCCTGCCGTTCGCCGATCGCCGCCTCGGGACGCTGAGCGGCGGCGAGAAGCAGCGGGTGGTCGTCGCCCGCGCGCTCGCCCAGGAGGCGCGAATCGTCCTCCTCGACGAGCCGACGGCGGCGCTCGACATCGGACACCAGCAGCAGGCGCTCGAGCTGCTCGACGGCCTACGGGAGGAGTCCGGGCTCACGCTCGTCGCGGCGATGCACGACCTCACGCTCGCGGCGCAGTACGCCGATCGGATGCTGCTGCTCGATGCAGGTCGTGTCGTCGCCGACGGATCGCCCGCGGACGTCCTGACGGAGGCGGCGATCTCGCAGCACTACGGTGCTGCGATCGACGTGGTCTCGGTCGGCGACCGTATCGCGGTCGTTCCGCGCAGGAGCACCGCCGACCGCGACGGCTAGAGTCGGACGGTGAGCGTCGCGGCACCCGAGAGCTACCTCGCGGACCTCAACGAGGCGCAGCGCGAGGCCGTTCTCGCGACCGAAGGTCCGCTCCTCGTCGTCGCCGGAGCGGGCTCCGGAAAGACGCGCGTCCTCACCTACCGCGTCGCCCATCTCATCCGCGCGTGCGGCGTGAAGCCGAACGAGATCCTCGCCATCACGTTCACGAACAAGGCGGCAGGGGAGATGCGCGAGCGCCTCGAGCGCATGCTCGGGCAGACGGCCCGGGCGATCTGGATCCTCACCTTCCATGCCGCCTGCGGCCGGATGCTGCGCCGCGAGGCCGAGCGACTCGGCTACCGCTCGACATTCACGATCTACGACGACCAGGACCAGGTGCGCCTCGTGAAGGCCTGCCTCGAAGAGCTCGGGAAGGATCCGAAGCGCTTCGCGCCACGCGGCATCCATGCGCAGATCTCCCGAGCGAAGAACGAGCTCGTCTCACCCGAGGAGTACGCGAGCCGCGTCGCCTCCTTCTGGGACCAGACGGTCGCGGAGACCTACGAGCTGTACCAGCGGCGCCTGCACGCCTCGAACGCGGTCGACTTCGACGACATGCTCATGCTCACGGTGCAGGTCTTCGAGCGCTTCCCCGAGGCGCTCGCGCGCTGGCGCAAGACGTTCCGGTACATCCTCGTCGACGAGTACCAGGACACCAACCACGCCCAGTACCGGTTCCTCCAGCTCCTCGGCGGCGAGCACGGGAACGTGTGCGCAGTCGGGGACCAGGACCAGTCGATCTACAGCTTCAGGTCCGCAGACATCCGCAACATCCTCGAGTTCGAGAAGGACTTCCCGGGAACGCAGGTCGTCACGCTGGAGCAGAACTACCGCTCGACGAACACGATCCTGCGCGCCGCCAATTCGCTGATCGAGCAGAACACGGAGAGAAAGCCCAAGCGGCTCTTCTCCGACCTCGGCGAGGGCGATCCGGTGCGCGCGATCGAGGTCGAGGACGAGCACGCCGAGGCTCGCTTCGTCGCCGCCGAGATCGCCTCCCTCATCTCCGGCGGCTACTCGGCGAGCGAGATCGCGGTCTTCTACCGGATGAACGCGCAGTCCCGGGTGCTGGAGGACGTCCTCGTCCGGCAGGACGTGCCGTACCAGGTCATCGGCGGGCCGCGCTTCTACGAGCGCGCCGAGATCCGCGACGCCACCGCCTACCTGAGCGTGCTCGTGAACCCGCAGGACGCCACGTCGCTCCTGCGGATTGCGAACCGCCCCCGCCGAGGCATCGGCGACACGTCGCTCCAGCGGCTCGTCGCGCATGCGGAGAACACCGGCCGCACGCTCTTCCAGGCGATGGCCGACCCCGAGGCGGCCGGCGTCACGGCCGCGTCGTGCCGCGCGATTCGCGGGTTCCACGCAGCGATGGAGTCGCTCATGGCGCTCTCCCACGACGTCCCCGTCGACGAGCTCCTCGAGCGCGTGCTCGAGAAGACTGGGACCCTCGACGCGCTCGAGGCCGAGCGGACGATCGAGGCGCGCGGCCGGATCGAGAACCTCCAGGAGCTCGTCGGCGTCGCGCGCGAGCACCGCCAGCAGGCCGAGGAGCCGTCGCTGGCCGGGTTCCTGCAGGACATCTCCCTCGTCTCCGACCAGGACACGATCCGCGACGAGCGGGGGCTCGTCACCCTCATGACGCTCCACAACGCGAAGGGCCTCGAGTTCCGCGCCGTGTTCATGATCGGGATGGAGGAAGGGATCTTCCCGCACTCGCGCTCGATCGAGGAGCAGGGCGTCGAGGAGGAGCGGCGCCTCTGCTACGTCGGGATGACGCGGTCGATGGAGCGGCTCACCCTCACCCACACGCTCGCCAGATCGCTCTTCGGACGACGCGAGTACAACCTTGCCTCGCGGTTCCTCGACGAGCTCCCTCAGGACGTGGAGCGCGACCGCCTGCGGCCGTCCTCCTGGAGCGGGTACGGCTCGCCGGCAGGCGCCGCAATCGAGCCGCGTCCGGGCATCGCCCTTTCGACCGGCGATTCGGTCCGCCACGGCTCGCTCGGCGAGGGGATCGTCACCGGGATCGAGCCGGGAGGAGTCGTCACGGTTCGCTTCGCCTCAGACGGAACCGAACGGAGGCTGATGGTGGAGTACGCACCACTGGAGAAGATCGCGTGAGCACCGTTCGCCTTCGGCTCCCGGTCGCGGGGGAAACCATGTTTCCCCCGCGTGCCCCCTTCTTCGTAAGAGCGTGGGGAACCTCCCGGTTCCCCACACCCCTCCACGCTCCCGATCCGGGAGCCGGATCGTGAGCTTCAAGGTCTCGCCGTGCAAGAACCTCGAGGAGTTCGGCGAGGCTCTTTTCGCGATCGGGCAGTACTTCGGCCTGGAGGCGACCACCGAGCAGCTCGAGCGCTTCACGAAGAACCTTCCGATCGAGCGCATGCACGCCGCGCGCGAGGGAACTGCAATCGTCGGTGGCGCCGGCGCGTTCCCGTTCGAGATGACCGTTCCGGGCGGCACCGTGCCGACCGCAGGGGTGACCGTCGTGGGCACGTTCCCGACGCACAGACGGCGCGGTGTCCTGCGCGCGATGATGCGTGCTCAGCTCGACGACGTGTACGCGCGCGGCGAGCCGGCCGCGCTCCTGTGGGCATCCGAGGACACCATCTACGGGCGTTTCGGCTACGGGATGGCGTCGGCAGTCGCCGAGGTGTCGATCCCGAAGGAGTACTCCAGCTACGCCCTGCCGCTCGAGCGGGTAGGGACGGTCAGGATGGTCGACGCGGACGAGGCGCTGACGCTCTTCCCGCGCGTGTGGGACCGGGTTCGCCGACGAACGCCCGGCATGCTGGTGCGCTCGCGCAACTGGTGGGAGCTCCGCATCCTCTTCGAGCGGCCCGAGCAGAGCGAAGGGCCCAAGCGGTACGTCGTTCTCGAGGTGGATGGTCGGCCTGTCGGATACGCGGTGTACCGGCACAAGCCGAAGTGGGGCGAAGGTGTGTCCGACGCCGAGCTCGAGGTCGTCGAGGCGGTAGCGCTCGACGGGCGCCCGACGGCCGAGATCTGGCGCTACCTCCTCGACATCGACTGGGCAGCACGGACCACCGCCCGCCTTCTGCCCGTCGACCATCCGTTGTGGTGGCTGCTCGCGAACCCCCGGCGCATGCGTCCGCGCATCGGCGACGGCCTGTGGGTGCGCCTCGTCGACGTGGGCGCGGCGCTGTCGGCTCGCTCGTACGCAGCGGACGGCGCGGTGGTGTTCGACGTGACGGACGACTTCTGCCCGTGGAACGCCGGCCGCTGGCGCCTCGCTCGCGGCCGTGCGAGGCGCACGACCGCGGCCGCGCAGCTCCGGCTGGACGTGAGCGCGCTCGGCGCGGCCTATCTCGGCGGCTTCACGTTCTCGCAGCTCGTTCGTGGAGGGCGCGTCGAGGAGCTGCGGCGCGGCGCCGCCGCGCGTGCGGACGCGATGTTCGCCGCCGAGCGCGCCCCCTGGTGCCCCGAGATCTTCTGATACTCGAGGCCAACTGGTCGCTTTCTCGCGCACGATCGGCCCCGCTCACGAGATCACCGCCGAGAGCACGTAGCGCGTCCGACCAGGGAATGAGACTGGCGGCGTGGCCCTGGCCGTCGAGTTTCCACCGGTCTCCGCCGAGTGGACGTTCTTCGTCGCTGCCGTCGTCCTCCTCGCCGGGCCTGTCATCGCCGAGCGCGCCCGCCTACCGGGCCTCGTGGGGATCGTGCTCGGCGGGATGCTCTTCGGGCCGTTCGTGCTCGACTGGATCGCGCGCGAGGGTCTCGTCGCATCCTTGGGCGAGCTCGGGCTGCTCTTCCTCATGTTCCTCGCAGGTCTCGAGCTCGACCTCGACGAGTTCCACCGGAATCGCACGCCGGCCCTGACGTTCGGTGCACTTACCTTCACTTTCCCATTCGTTCTCGGCCTGCTCCTCGTGTTGCCCTTCGGCTACGGGCTCGCGACCGCCGTGCTGTACGGGTCGCTGTGGGCGTCGCACACGCTGATCGCGTACCCGATCGTCCAGGAGCGCCGGCTGACGCGACACCGGGCGGTCGGAATGGCCAGTGGCGGCACCGTGATCACGGACACGCTCGCGCTCTTCGTGCTCGCAGTCGTCGTCGGATCGGTGGAGAGCGACGACCGCTCCGCGGTGATCCTCGTGAAGATGATCCTCGGCCTAGGCGTCCTCGCTGTCTACTGCGCGGTGCTACTGCCGATGATCGCCCGCTGGTCACTCGCACATCTCGGACAGGGCGCGGTGCAGACGTTCCTGTTCCTCCTCGCCGCGCTCACCTCGGCGGCGCTCCTCGCCGACCTCATGGGCCTCGAGGGGATCGTCGGTGCCTTCTTCGCCGGGCTCGCCGTGAACCGACTTGTCGCGTCCCGCGCCGAGGACAAGAAGCGCTTCGAGTTCGTCGGGGCGGCGCTCCTCGTGCCGTTCTTCCTGCTCTCCACCGGGATGCTGCTCGACCCGAGGCAGTTCACCGAGCCCGACGTTCTCGTCCTTGCCGGCGCGTCGCTCGCGATCGTCCTCGTCGGCAAGGCGAGCGCGTCGTTTCTGGCCGGGCGACGTTCCGGGTTCGATCGTTCCGAGACGAAGCTCGTCTTCGGACTGACGGTCGCCCAGGCGGCAGCGACGTTGGCAGCCGTGACGATCGGCACGGAGGCAGGGATCTTCGACGAGGACCTGCTGAGCGCCACGCTCGTCGTCGTGCTCGTGACTGTCGTCGTCTCCAGCTTCGTGACGAGTGCCGCGGCGCGCTCGCTCGATCAAACGTCCGCGGCGTAGCGGCTATCATCGACGCCCCGGGGCGGTTAGCTCAGTTGGGAGAGCACCAGCTCGACAAGCTGGGGGTCACTGGTTCGAGCCCAGTACCGCCCATGGCTTAGATAGAAGGTTTGCGGTAGACGAGAGGGGCCGAGTAGCCCCTTTCGCATCCTCTATGTCAGCGCCTTGTCAGCAGATTCGTCCAGAACAACCACAAGCAACACGCTTACGATCACCGGCGGCCCCAAGCTTGTCGATGACGGGAAGGTCCCGTCACCGAGTAGTCAGAGCACTCAACCATGCGGCTTTGCGCCCGTCCCACGAGGTCACGATTGGGCACCGTGGGTCAGGGAAATCTGACCCACGGCGACTAGCTGTGTAGACGCCATTGAGGAAACTCCAACTCTCTCGCCGGGCCTGCCATGGAGGAGCGGGCCGTTCCACATCTGTAACGCGGTTGGTCTACCTGTAGTTCGTGTCGACAACGATCGGGTTAATCTCGCCCGACGATGCGCACGGGTTCCGAACTTCTCTGGAGCGATCCCGACGCGCTGGTACCGCTTTCAGCCACGTTGGTCGCTCGACCAGCGCGGGCTTGCAT
>CAVUTL010000005.1:0-752783 GCA_963744505.1 uncultured Gaiellaceae bacterium | reverse complement strand
TATGTTATGTCGTTCCTTGGTACGGTTCGTATTGCTGAGCCTGGAAGGGCGCGTCGCTGGTTATCGCTGCAACCACAGCCGCGTCCCGAGCATCTTCACGACGAGAGAGGTATCGCAAACGACCTCGATCGTCTCTTCTACGAGGAGTCGACAGGGCCGACTTGCCCGAGCAGAAGGACATCTTGGGTGCTCGCGGACATGCGTGGAGGAGGTTCCTGCTCGCCAACGGGTTGCTCTGAGCGTTTCGGATCGGGTCGCTTCGGTGCTTCCGGCCGAGCTGTCCACACCTGCACCCTCGGACGCGCGTGCGGGATTGGCGCTGACGTATGACTCGGGTCACGTTCTGCCGTTCGTCGCGGACTCGCTCATCGTCTCCCCGTCGGACACAAAGGTTGGCTATGTCGGAGCGAACCCTGTTCTCCGGCAGCTGCTCTCCGCACTCGTCGCCGAGCTCGGGTTCGACGCTGCCGTCGACGCTGTCGACTTGACCGACCGCGGCTCCGTCGACCACGTCGTCGGCGGAGCAGACGTCCTTGTCGTCGACCTGGGCGTCGACGCATCGCTAGTCGAGTCCGCTTCCCAAAGTACTCGCCGTCGATTTTCCGCGCGATCTCGAGCGTGTCCTGGTGGCTCTGGAGCGCCTCGTCGAGCTCGAGCGATCTCGCGTTCGGCGTGGCGATCATCCAAGACGCGTCGTGCTCGTGAACGGCAACGCCGTGTACTGGGACACCTATGTCTCTTCGAATCTCAACTGCAGCTACACGACGTCACTCACGCGTGAGTCACGCGACGGTCAGGCCGACCGCGGCGGAGATCTCGACGGCCCTCCCGCGCAAGCATGCGCGTCGCATGATTCGCTGGAGCGCCAGGTCCGACTCGGCTGGCCGGCGGCTCCGCCTTCGCCGGGGGCGATCGCATGACGATCGCTGAGCTCGACGACTTCGCGGGGTTCGGGGCGGGGTGGGCGTTCCCAGATGCAATGGGGATCTGGACACAGGGGCGGCGGTAGCGAAGCTCGCGGTGACACTCGAGGGCAGCGGGCGCGCGACCACGCTCGCGTTGGGCGTCGGGGGGATATTTGTCGCCCCGGCGAATCACTCGGCGTGGCGCTTCTCGTGAACGGTGAGGAAGTCGCGTATTCGCGACTTCCAGTCCGACGAAGGTCAGATCAGCGCAAGAGCGCTTCGGCGTCCCCTGTCGGAGCGGGGCGCTCGGCGCGTGGTTCGTCGATCCTCCCGGTCGGGCTCGTGGACCGCCTGCGCCCGCTCTACTTGCGGATCACGGCTCCACCCGCCGCAGCCGGAGCTCCGCGGATCAAGGAAGGCGTGTGGCACGTCGACCTTCCCTCCGGTCTGGGCCGGGATCGGACGTGCAGCTCACTCTGGCCGTCGAGCCACGCACACCGCTCGAAGTCGGCTGGTCGCGCGACGAACGTCCCCTCGGGATTCATGTCCGCTCTCTGAGGCTTGGTGGAACCCGCCTCGCGGTGCGGCGAGATGCAATTGGGCGGCTCACCCCCCAGCCGTCAAGGGGGAGTGATGCTTTGGAAGGCCTAGTCCGGAATACGCCGATGACCGATGTCCTGCGAGGACGAGGGGAGTGTTCGATCGTCAATCGTTCGTGCTCGTCGATGTTGGCTGTTCACGGTGGGGATCGACGATGCGTGGCGTGCGTTCGGCCCCTCCCTGGTGGCACATGGTTACGACCCCGACATCGACGCGTGTGCGGAGGCGCAAGCACGCGAGCGGTTCCCGCACGTACAGCTATCACCCACGGTTCGTCGGTCTGCCGGAATCGCACCCCTTCGTCGAGCGCCGGCGGAGCCGACGCAGACGCGCTCGGGGGTGGACGCCAACTTATGGGGGCGTGTCACCGCCGGTCACCTGGCGCGCGAACAACGGAAAGAAGAGAGACGCAAAAAATCCGCAGACATCCACGCCACGCCTCGGCAGCCCATCCATGCTGCTTGGCGTCGACGAGATCGTTCCATAGCGAGCGGCTCGCGACCGTCGACTTCCTCAAGGTGGACGTCGACGGGCGGGATCTCAAAGATGTCCTCGAGTCCGCACGGAACGTGCTCGGGCGAACCTATCCATGTCCTCGGTGTCGGCATGGAAGTCAATTGGTTCGGCTCCCCCAAACCCGACCGAGCACACGTTCCACAACACGGACGTCCTGCCTCCGACAGCAGGGCTATTCGCTCTTCGGAGTTACGGTTCGAGCCCGTATCGCCAGATCGACCTTCCCGCGCCGTTCCTCATTCGTGATGTCTCGCCCAGACTGCGTATCAGGCCAGCCTACCAAGGCGATCAATCTACGTCCGCGACTTTGGCCGCGCCGTCACCACTGTGAGCCTGGCGGACGCAGTCACCGCGGACAAGCTCGTGAAGCTGGCCTGCATCCTACGAGCTCATCGGACTCCCGGATTGTGCCGCCGAAGTCATCAACTGCTTCCACTCGCGGCTGGATGAGTTCGGTGAGACAGAACCGCTGCTCGATGCCCTCACGCCGCTTTTTCGGGGCCGGCGAGTGACCTACCGGGAGTACATGTCCACGTTCCGCAGCAACCCCGAGCTGTTCTTGCCGAACCCGATGGTGGAATGGCTCGAACGGTCGCGGTCGAGACCGATGGCGGGTGGGGTCGGGCTGCTTCGGTCAGTGGGGCATCGGGTGAAGCAGCGATTCTCTGCTTCGTGAGTGCACGATCATGCCGTAGGGGCTGAGTAGCTAGTAGTAGTACAGCTCGGTTCCCTGCCGCGGGGCAGCCAGGTGCGTGCCCTCAACGGAGCGGACGAATCGCGGATCAAGAGGAGGGCCGAGCTCGAGGCGGGCGGTGTCCCCGCCGCTGAACGACACGCCGCATTGGGGCACGCCGCATTAGTCCGCCAAAGCGGTCAGCAGTTGGTCAAGGAGCGCGCGCGTCTGCGTTGCTCGCGTGTCTGCAGGCGTGCGTCCAACCGTCGGCGTCCGACGAGAGGCCGAGCGGGTAGGTCAGCAGGTATAGGAACTCCGGCGGCAGTCCGTCCACTTCGGAGGCGCCCCATCATCTCGCTCCAGGCGCCGGGCGCCGACCAGAAGCGCAACCGGCCAAATCCGACACCCGGCACCGAGCAGCGACTGACGCCTCCCGGATCTCGCCACAATTCTGCAGATTCGAGGCGTGCCCCCACGGCCAGTCTCGTCCTTGCGTTCCTTGCCGCGCGACTCGTCGGTCGTGAGGAGGAAGTCCTTGTTCGTCGGCTTGCCTCTGACCAGACGATTCATCCGCGCGATGTCTCGAGAGCAACGCGAGCACGCTCCGCACATCGAGCGGGTTACCCCTCGATCGGTCAGGGTGTAGTTCGCGTAGGCGTCCTGGACGATGATGTTGCCCTCCGCTCGAACGAGCGTGACGACGTGCGTCATCCCGGGCTCGGGTCCTGCGTTGTAAATCCACGAGTCGAGTCCAAATGCGTTGTAGAGCCGCATGAGAGTCCACGCGGTGCCACCGCAGAACACCCCGCGGTCGTTGGCGTTGAAGCGCCGGTACAGCGAGTCGATGTCCTGCTCCCAGTAGCTCTCCTCGATCAGCAGCTTCACCGATGAGATGTCAATCCAGCCAGCAGCCCACTGGCGAAGGAGTGTCGTCGCTTCGGCATCGGTGACGCCGGAGCTCGAGAGCTCGGGGATAGCGTGACAGGCGTCCTGAACGACCTTCGGTGGGCTGCTGACGCGCGCACAGAGGCCGCCGGTGCTGCGCGCCGGATCCACTGTCAGCGCGAGAACAGCGAAAGCACCAAAGAACACTGAGCCGATCGCGACAAGCAGATTGCGTGTCGTCATGGTCTCCCCCGGGCCGCAGTCGCGGTCAGTATTTAACGGTCGGTTACATCGGCGCAATACCCAGCCCACTGAAGCCCAAGCCTGCGGCCGGTCACCTGATCCGGTTCGACGAGGTGATCACGTTCGAGTTCGATGAGAACGGCTGTCTGGCGGGCTCGGAAGTAAGGGGCCGGCCCGCGACGCCTCAATCGGCTACGAGTTCTGCCGCACGATGTGCTCGCGCGATGGTTCGAACGTGAACGTGAGTCCCCGCAGTCGGGCACGGGCCGAAGTCATCATGTTTGGCCAAGCGCGACGCCGGATGGAGCCGCGACAACGTTGCTACTTAGCGGTTCCACCTCACGTTTCCACAGGCGCGGAAATCCGCTGCGGTCGAAGATCCAGACTCGATAGTCGAGATCAGCGAGGATCGCGAGCAGGTCGTTCACGGTTGAGCCGTGTGCAGCGAGGTGCTCTGTACCGATCTCCATCAAGACGATGGGGAGGAAGCGGCGGACGGTGGCTTGGCCACCCTCCAAGATCCGTACTTCAGATCCTTCCGCGTCGAGTTTGACGAAGTCGAGCCTTGCCAGGCCTTGGTCGACAACGAAGGCGTCGAGGGTCTCGAGCTGCACGATCTCGGTTCCGTCGGCCCCAACGTCGCTGAACGAGATTCGATCGCCGATCGTGTTCAGTCCTTCGTGTCCGAACTCGGCGCGGATGAGCGAGGCGCTCCCCTTGCGGTCGTAGAGGGCAAGCTCGAACGACTCGACATTGGACAGGCGGTTCAGATCGATGTTGCTGCGTAACCACGCCAGCTCGCGCTCGCTCGGCTCGAGTGCGAGAACGCGGCCGGTCTTGCCCACGCGAGATGATGCAATGAGCGAAAAGAGTCCTTCGTTGGCGCCAACGTCGACCACGGTCATCCCGACTCGGAGCGTCGATGCCATGAAGGCGAGTTCGTTCGGCTCGTACATTCCGCCGACGAACACGGACCAGCTGACGTCGTTGCCGAGCCGCAGTCTCAGTCGAAGCCCGTCGCACCAGTTGATCTCGACTGGCCGTTCTATCCTTTCGTTGCGGTAGCGGGTCCAGATAGCCCTCCGCGTGAAGGTGCCAAGGTCATCACGCGTAGCGGGAGCATCGAACGACCAGCCTGGAGTACGCGCAAGCGTCTGCTTCGGGGCAAGCAGTCGTACGTAGCGCTCGAGCATTGAGGGGATGCCTTGCGACGTGGCGCTCGATTCGCGGCGTTCGAGCGGACGCAGGCGAGTTGCGACGTCGAGGCGTCGCTGCGGCGAGGGTCACTCGACGGCGGTGGGACATCTCAGGCCACGATCACTTGCTCGCGATACAGGTCGATCACCTTAGGCGGCGAACCGATCGCCTGCACGACACCGCTCTGCAAGAGGAGGCATCGGTCGCAGAATCGCTCCACGAGGTCGAGGGCATGGCTCACGAAGACGACGGTCCTCCCCTCCGCCTTGAACGTCTCGAACGTCGCGAAGCACTTCTCCTGGAACGCCTGGTCGCCGACCGCGAGCACCTCGTCGAGGAGAAGCACGTCGAACGGGATCTGGATCGCGATCGAGTAGGCGAGCCGGACGAGCATTCCGGAGGAGTAGTTCTTCAGCTTCTGGTCGACGAAGCGCTCGAGCTCGGAGAACGCGAGGATCTCGTCGAACTTGTCGTCGAGCTCACGTCTTGGTCAGCCCCGCGAGCGTGCCGTTGATGCGAATGTTGTCGCGCGCGGTGAGCTGGATGTTGAAGCCGACGCCGAGCTCGATGAACGGCGAGAGCAACCCGTTCACGAGCGACGCGCCCGGCATCGGGCACGTAGATGCCCGCGAGGAGTCGCAGCAGCGTGCTCTTCCCGCTGCCGTTCGGCCCGATGACGCCGAAGAACTCGCCTCGCTCGACCGAGAAGGTCACGTCCTGCAGCGCTCGTTTCGCTCGTAGGTCGCGCGGCGGAATGGGTGGAGGAAGTACTCCCGCAGGAACGTTCGCTGCTCGTGTGGGATTCGGAACGTCTTCGAGACGCCGGCGACCTCGATCGCGGCGACCACTCAGAGCTTCTCCGCGAAGTAGCGGCCCTCGCGTCGGAAGATCAGGAGCGCCGCGACGAAGATGAGCCCGACGATCGCGATCGGGATGAGTCGGCCGCCGGCACCGGCGAAGACCGTCGAGGCCGAGACGTCGTACGGCCCGCTCGAGCCGCCGAGCATGGCGTGGCGGATGTCCTGCATGACCTGGACGAACGGGTTGAGGAAGGCGACCTTCTGCGCCCAGTCGGGAAGGATCCCGACCGGGTAGAAGATCGCGCACGCGAAGAAGAGGAGCGACGCGGCGAGCTCCCAGACCTGGCCGATGTCGCGGAAGCGAACGTAGAGCGCGCTGAGCAGCAAGCCGAGCCCGATCGTGAAGAGGTACAGCTCGGCGAGCAGCGGGATGACGAGCAGCCACTCGATGCGCGGCTCGATCGCTGGATCGCGGCGAAGACGACGAACGCGATCAGGTTCACGCAGAACGTGATCCCGATCGCGACGGACGCGGAGAGCGGGATCAGGATCGGATCGAAAGCGAGCCGCCGTAGCGTCGCGCCTCCTTCGACGATCGACGGCAGCATGGCCGTCGACCGCGTCGATGAAGAAGAGGAAGAGCAGGATCCCGATGAGGAGGAAGAGCGTGAAGTCCTCGGTCTGGTTCTCAGTCCTCAGAAGGTGCGCGAACACGAGCCAGAGCACGCCGAAGTACGCGAGCGGCTTGACGAGCGACCAGACGTACCCCAGCGCGGCGTCGGTGTACCGCGCCTTGAAGTCGATGGCGCCCATGACGCGAAGCACGCGGAGGTAGTACGCGATGCCCGTCGTCGCCTTCGCTCGAGATGTCGGAATCGATTGCTCGCTCACGCGCAGACGAGGCTAACGAAGGGGCAGGAGGAGATCGCCTTTCTCGGACGGGCCACCATTGGGTCAGTCCACGCGGCAGCGGACGAGCGTGCGCAGGACCCGGAGCCCGTCCATCGTCGTCAGCTTCTTTCCGGCTTCGCGCGTCCGCGCCCTGTAGGAGATCGGCACCTCATGGATCTGCTCGCCGGCGCGGAGGACGCGCGCGGCGATCTCGGGCTCGATCGCGAAGCCGCGCTCGCGCAGCGGCAGCGAGCGGAAGAGCTCCGTGCGCATCGCCTTGTGGCAGGTCATGACGTCCGAGATCCAGCAGTTGTAGAGGACGTTCGTCGCCATCGTGACCGCCTTGTTGCCCATGACGTACCAGAAGCTGAACGAGGACTGGGACGTCCACGCGCGCGTGCCGAAGACGACGTGCGCCTCGCCCGACACGAGCGGCTCGAGAACATGGGCGAGATCGGCGGCCCGATACTCGAGGTCGGCGTCGAGGATCGCGGCGAACTCCTCCGTCGCGTGCTGGAGCGCAGTGCGTACGGCCGCTCCCTTTCCGAGGTTGCGTTCGTGGTAGACGACCTTGACGTTGCCCGGATACTCCGCCGAGCCGAGGAGCTCGCGCGTCCCGTCGGTCGAGCCGTCGTCGACGATCACGAGCTCGCGGGTCGGCACCGGGAGCTCGGCGGTGAGCGCGTCCTCGATCGCCGCCTCGACGGTCGAGCGCTCGTTGAACACGGGCATGAGGATCGAGAGGCCCCCGGCCATTCCCCGTCAGTTCGACCGGGCCTATCGACGTCCTACCTGCACGTCGCGTTCGCTCGCGCGGTCAAGGGAGAGCGGGATTCAACCGAGAACAGCGTGAGCGTGATCGCCCATGCCGAAACATCGAAGCGCGCGCGAGAGCGGACGTTCGCCGGTGTCAGGTCTGCTCGCGTCCGCGTGTTCCTCGGGAGCGCCCTCGTGCTCTTCCTGGAGCTCGTGCTGATCCGTGAGCTGGGCGCGAAGGTCGTTCACCTCAGCTACTTCACGAATTTCGTGCTCCTCGGGTCGTTCCTCGGCGTCGGGATCGGCTTCCTGGCGAGCGACAAGCGTCGCAATCTGGCGTTGCTGTCTGCACCGATGCTGGCCGTCATGCTCGCATTCGTCACGCTCGTTCCGGTCGAGATCAACAGGCGAAGCGACCAAATCATCTACTTCAGCTATGGCGAGCCCTCGGGGCCTCCCGTGTGGGTATCCCTGCCATTTCTCTTCGCCGCCGTGGCCCTGTGCGTCTGTGGGCCCGCGCAGCTCGTCGGACGCAGCTTCCGCGAGCTGGAGGCGCTCGAGGCCTACCGCCTCGACATCCTCGGAAGTCTCGCCGGGATAGCGACGTTCACCGCACTCGCTCTCGTCGGGATGCCTCCACTCGTCTGGGGCTTCGTGCTTGTCGCGCTCTTCATCGCGTTGCTCGGGACGAGGCGGAGCGTTCTCTTTTCGTGCGCTGCCCTCATCGCGCTCTTCGTTGCTGATCTTCCGACCAGCAAGGTCACGTGGTCGCCCTACTACCGGATCGTTCACCAGCAGATCGACCTCGAGGGCGACGAGCTCGGCGTCAACATCAACGTCAACAGCGTCCCCCACCAGGTGGCGCGTAGCGTCGAGGGTCGACTGCGCGACGACCCGCAGTACGCACTTCCCTACAAGCGCCTCGGGCATGGAGCCAGCGCCCCCGAGCGGGTGCTCATCGTCGGGGCGGGCACCGGCAACGACGTCGCCATCGCTCTCGAGATGGGAGCCGCCCACGTCGATGCCGTCGAGATCGATCCCGAGATCCTCGATCTCGGTCGACGTGTCCACCCGGACCGGCCGTACGACGATGCGAGGGTCACGACACATGTCGATGACGGACGTGCATTTCTCGAACGCACGGACGCACGCTTCGACCTCATCCTCTTCGCGCTCCCCGACTCTCTCGTCCTGCTCACCGGGAGCGGCGCGATCCGTCTCGAGAGCTACCTGTTCACCAAAGAGGCCATGGCCTCGGTGCGGCGCCACCTCATGGAGGGGGGCGGCTTCGCGATGTACAACTACTACCGGGAGGACTGGCTCGTCGACCGCTACGCGGGCACCGTCGCCGCCGCGTTCGGCCACGCACCGTGCGTGGACAAGGTGGAGCACATCGGGGGTCAGGCGGTGATCTCCGTCGCCCTCCGGGCCGAGAACCAGCGATGCAAGACGACGTTCGCCGCCGCCAACCCGGTGCCGCCGGCGACGGACGATCGGCCGTTCCCGTATTTCCGCGGCGGTGCCATCCCGTCGCTGTACCTCTTCGCGCTGGCCGGCATCCTTCTCGCGAGCCTCGATCGCGGTCAGGCTGGTCGCGGGACCGTTCCGCGGCATGCGCCCCTACGCCGACCTGTTCTTCATGGGAGCTGCGTTCCTCTTGCTCGAGACGAAGAGCGTCACCACGTTCGCGCTGCTTTTCGGCACGACGTGGATCGTGAACGCGATCGTCTTCGCCGGAGTGCTCGTCGCCGTGCTCCTCGCGGTCGAAACAACGCGGCGGTTCCGGACACCCGCTTTGCCCGTCCTCTATGCCGGCATCGCCGCAGCGCTGGTTCTCGCGTACGTGGTCCCGAACGCCTCGCTACTGACCCTTCCGGTGCTCCCGCGACTCGTCGCTGCCGTCGCTCTGGCGTTCGCGCCCATCTTCCTCGCCAACCTCGCCTTCGCGAAGCGGTTCGCCGCAACGGACAACGCACCGAGCGCATTCGGCGTCAACGTGCTCGGTGCCATGGTCGGGGGCTGCATCGAGTACGTCGCGCTGATGGTCGGGTTCCGCAACCTGCTGATCGTCGCGGGCCTTCTCTATCTCGCGGCCTTCGTGCTGTTGCCGCGCCGAGGGCTGCGGACGGCGGGCTAGGGCGTCGGGGCGACGCGGCCGAGAACGAGCTCGCCCGGTGCGCCGAGGATCGCTTCGAGCGTCGTGTTGCGCCTTCAGCGTGAAGGCTGCGACGGAGACAGGTGTCTTCAAGGTTCGCAGCGTCGCCCCGTTGACGAGCTCGAGCGCGGGCGCGATCTCCGCGCCGAGCGGCACGGTGAGCTCCACTTCGCGGGGATCGATCTCGAGCCAGCGGCCGCCCGGGTACTGGCGCACCCTGGTGATCTCGAGCATCGCCGCCCCGGCGCCGCCGGCGAGGAGCTTTCCGCGCAGGCCGAGGCTGAACGTAGACCCCGTTCGCGCTGCGAACAGCGGCTTCGTCGCGCGCTTCAGGTGCTTGAACGGGTTGACATCTGGGCCGTCGTTCGGGTGCACCTCGAAGTGCAGGTGCGGATTGCCGCTCGCGTCGCCCGAGTCGCCGTTCCACGCGATCTGCTGACCGGCGGTCACCTTCGCGCCGTTCGGGACGGCGAAGGTCACGTCCTTCACGCAGCCGCCCTTGTTGTCGTTGCGCGGCGTGAGGTCGTTGTTCAGATGGATGTAGAGGTACGTCGTCCCGCTGCGGCCGTAGTGGTAGAGCATGCAGCCCCCGAGCCCGGAGTCCCAGTACTTGATCCGCCCGTCCTCGACGGCGACGACGGGCGCGCGCCACGGGTTCTCCATGTCGATCGCCGCGTGCCGGCCGTTGCCGCGTGGGTCGCCGTAGTTGTCCCAGAGCTCGGTCTTCGCGACGAGGGGGAAGACGAGCCGCGGGACGGCGCCGCGCTCACCGCCGCTTGCGGGTGCCGTCAGCGCAGCCGCGAGGATCCCGGCCAGGAGAGATGCGACAACGGTCGCTCGGGCTGTCGTCCGGTGGCGTCTCATGGGACGTAGCGCTCCGGCTCGCGCTCGAAGGGCCGGACGCTAGCAGGCCTCCGTCCGAACGGCTCGTCGAAGCCGTCTGTTCGGGTAGCCCGGCAGTGCCGATAGCACTCCTACGATGGAAGCGGAGGAACCAGGAGTGCGCCCTGCGACATCCCGGTGGTTCGCGCGGCGAGTGCTGCCGTTCGTCCTCGCGATCCCGCTCGTGGCGATTCCCGTCGGCGCGTACCTCGTCGCGTCGGAGGGAAGCCGGGCGGTGCTCTTCCCGGTCGCGCAGGGAGCGACCGGCGGCGTCTTCCATCCGATCGCAGGTGAGTTCATCGCGGACGAGACCGAGCTGGCAGGCTGCGACTCCGACGAGGCGTGCCTCGAGCAGAGCTTCGGGAACATCTCCTATCGGCGAGGGGCCGAAAGTCGCGCTCGCGCTCTTCGAGGAGCGCCTCGCGACCGACCCGGTCGTGGAGAAGGACTGCCACCGGATCGTCGCACTTCATCGGCTCCGCGGCGCTCGAGCGCTTCGCGGGCAACGTCGCGAAGACGTTCGCCGCAGGGCTCACCCGCTGTGTCTCGGGCTACTACCACGGGATCCTCGAGCGGGCGTTCCTCGGGATCACGACGAAGGCCGGCCTCGGGCGAGCGGCGACGGAGCTGTGCGTCGCGAGCGGGATTCGCCGGCGGGGCTTCCTCGACTACCAGTGCCGGCACGGCCTCGGGCACGGGCTGATGATCCAGACCGGTTACGACCTGCCGCTCGCGCTCGAGATCTGCGCCGCTCTGGGCTCGGGCTGGGATCGGAAGGCCTGCGCGGGAGGCGTCGTTCATGGAGAACATCAACACGCGCTTCGGGTTCCGCTCTCCGTGGCTCGACGAGACGGACCCGCTCTATCCCTGCGCGCGGGTGAGCGCGGAGGATCGGCGCTCCTGCTACCTCCGCGCGAGCTGGCGGATCCTCACGCTGGAGGAGGGCTCGTTCGAGAGGACGGCTGCGGCGTGCGCGCGCTTGGGGACGCTGGGCGCGCGCCTGCTTCCACGGGTACGGGCGTGATGCCGCGGAGAAGGCGCGCTACGGCGCTGCCGAGATTCGCCGGCTGTGCCGGATCGCCGGCGACCGCGAGGGCGACTGCTTGTACGGCGCGGCTCGCACGATCGCAAACGGCGTCCGGCCAGCGCGGAATCGCTCCGTGCACGCGCATTGTGCGCAGGCGCTCCGCGGTTGCACCGAGCCGAGTGCTTCTCCGGCGTCGGCTTGGTTCTCGGGATGTCTGCACCCGACACCGGCGACGCGCCGCGCGGCGTGTGCGCGTCTGACGCGTACGCACGTGGATGCGTGTGCGGCGGCCGCGGAGGCCGAGGTCGATCCGAGCGGCGCTCGCTCCTGGGGCTAGCACGGCAGTTCGACAATCCGGCTCGTTTCGATTACAGTCGAAATCGGGGCCGTTCCGATCGATAATCAGAGGGATGCTCTGGGGAGAGCGGGCCAGCCGTCGGCGGGTGATCGCCGGCCTCTTCGCGTTCGTCGCGCTGTGTGACGTCGCGCTCGGCTACGTCGTCATGAGCGACGACAGCGCCGCCGCGCCTGCGATCGCGCTTCCGCTCCATCCGGTGGCCGGGATCTTTCGCCCGGACGACACGCAACTCGCCAGCTGCACGGACCAGCGCTGCTTCGAGCAGGCATTCGGAAACATCGCCTACGCGGACGGGCCCGAGCGCGCACTCGTGCTCGTCGAGCGTGTGTACGGGACGGGCGATCCCGCGTGTCATCGAGTCGTGCACGCGATCGGCGCCGCCGCGCTGGCCCGCTACGGCGGAAGTGTCGCCCGCACCTTCGCCGCAGGGACCGCGACGTGCTTCTCCGGGCTACTACCACGGCGTCCTCGAGCGATCGCTCGTGAACGTGAGGTCGCGCCAGCCGGACGTGCTGGCCCCGGTTGCGCGGAGGCTCTGCCGCGAGGCGTCGAGCATGACACCGTGGATCGAGTACCAGTGCTTCCACGGGCTCGGCCACGGGCTCATGATCGCCACCGGCCTCGACCTCGCGATCTCGCTCGAGGTCTGCTCGCGCCTCGACCGGCGGTGGGACCGCGACGCATGTCGCGGCGGAGTCTTCATGGAGAACATCTCGACCTCGTACGGCGTTCGCTCGCTGTGGCTGCGAGACGAGGATCCTCTGTATCCGTGTAACTGGGTGGGTCTCGAGGCCAAGCGGCGCTGCTACCAGCTGGTCACGTCGCGCATCCTTCCGACAGTCGGCGACGACTGGGAGCCGCACTGCCGAGATCTGCGCGGAGGTCGAAAGCGCGTTCGTGCACATGTGCTTCCAGTCGTTCGGGAGGGATGCGTCGAGCCGTAGTGGTCGCGACCCGGTGGCGACGCTCGAGACCTGCGCGCTGACGCGGCCGTACGGGCGCGAAGGCGACTGCGTCTTTGCCGCGGCGCAGGACGTCGTCTCGAACTTCACGAGCGGCGAGGAGGCGAAGCCTCTCTGCGAGGCCGTGTCCGGCGTGCTCGCCGGGCGCTGCTTCGAGGGCATCGGCTCCGTCATGGGTCGATTCCGCAAGATCGGCGCCGGCGAGGCTTGCGGACTGTCGCGCGCTCACGACGAGCGAGTCGCTCGTCGCCGCCTGCGTCCGCGGCGGACTGAGCACGCTGCCCCGCTCGTAGGCGCGCGGTCGTCGCGAGCGGCGCCGATAGAGTCCGCGCCGATGAAGATCGCCGTCTGCGTCAAGCAGGTGCCGGACGCGACCGTTCACAAGCGGATCGACCCGGCGACGAAGCGGCTCGACCGCTCCGGCGAGGCGGCGCTCAACCCGACCGATCTCAACGCGGTCGAGGAGGCGCTGCGGATCAAGGAGGCGCAGGGCGGCGAGGTCGTTCTCGTTTCTCTCGGCCCCGAGAAGGCCGTCGACTCGCTCCGCAAGGCGCTCGCGATGGGGGCGGATCGGGCCGTCTTGGTTTCCGACGATGCCGCTGCGGGCTCCGACCTGCTGGGGACGGCACGGGCGCTCGCCGGGGCGCTCGAGCGTGAGTCCGCCGATCTCGTCCTGTTCGGGCAGGCGTCCGGCGACGGTGACGGCGCTGTGCTCTGGGCGGCCGTGGCGGATCGTCTCCGCCGACCGGTCGTCTCGCAGGTCGCCGCGTTGACGGTCGAGGCGGACTCGGTGACCGGGAAGCGGCAGACGGAGCACGGCTACGACGTGATCAGCGCGCCGCTCCCGGCCGTGGTGGCCGTCTCGGACGCGATCAACGAGCCGCGCTACCCGTCGCTGAAGGGGATCATGGGCGCGAAGACCAAGCCGCAGGAGACGTTGTCGTTGGCCGATGTCGGTGTCGAGCCGGGTGAGGCCGGCGAAGCCGGCTCGAAGACGACTGTCCTCGACCTCGGCCCGCCGCCGTCCCGTGGCGACCAGGTCAAGATCGAGGACGACGGCTCGGCGGCGCAGAAGGTTCTCGACCTCGTGACGGAGAGGAAGCTCCTGTGAGATTCCTGGTGTTCCTCGAGCACCACGGCGGCGCGCTCGAGCAGGGCGGGCTGGGAGTTCTCTCGAAGGCCGCATCGCTGGGTGACGCGGCGGGTGTCGTGCTGGGCGAGGGAGCCTCGGGGATCGCGGGCGGCGCGGGCGCCTTCGGCGCGACCAAGGTGTACGCCTGCGAGGCGCCGGAGCTCGCGGCACCGCTTCCCCAGCCGCGGGTCGACGCGCTCGCGGCGCTCGTCGAGAAGACCGGCGCCGATGCGGTCCTCTTCGCGGCCTCGGTTCTCTCCGCTGACGTCGCCTCGGGTCTGGCCGTGCGTCTCGACGCGGGTCTGAACTGGGATCTGATCGACCTGTCGGTCAACGGGGACGAACTGGTCGGCAAGCGGCCGGCACTGGGCGACACCGTCCTCGTCGACGTCGGCTGGAAGGGCGGGCCGAGCCTCGGCCTGTTCCGTTCTGGCGCCTTGGATCCGGTGGAGTCGGGCGGGTCTGCCGAGGTCGAGACGTTCGACACCGAGTTCTCCGACTTCTCGGCGCTCGCGACGCTCGTCGAGCAGACGCAGGAGGAGGTGACTGGTCCGTCGATCGAGGATGCGGACATCATCGTCGCCGGCGGACGCGGGCTCGGCTCTCCCGAGGGCTTCACGATGCTGGAGGAGCTCGCGGCGGCGCTCGGCGGCGCGGTCGGCGCGACGCGGGCGGTGGTCGACGCCGGCTGGTACCCGTACTCGACGCAGGTCGGGCAGACGGGAAAGACCGTCTCGCCGAGGCTCTACATCGCGTGCGGGATCTCCGGGGCGATCCAGCACAAGGTCGGCATGCAGGGCTCGGGGACGATCGTGGCGATCAACAAGGATCCGAATGCGCCGATCTTCGACTTCTGCGACATCGGCGTCGTGGGCGACCTGCACCAGATCGTCCCGAAGCTCACGGAGCTCGTGCGGGCGCGCGGCTAGGCGAGGGACCCCGTGGCCAGGCCGATCGACTTCGCACCGCCGTTCGGGGCTCGCGACGCGGTGGGTGCGCCGACGGATCCTCGCGACGAGCGGATCGAGGTTGGCGTCGCGATTGTCGGGGCAGGGCCGGGCGGGCTCGCGTGTGCCATCCGGCTCGGCCAGCTCCTCGAGGAGCACCCCGACGTGCGCGAGCGGCTCGGCGACGTGCCGATCGCAGTCCTGGAGAAGGGCAAGCAGGCCGGCTCGCATCTCCTGTCGGGTGCGGTGATGAACCCCTCGCCGTTGCGGGAGCTGTTTCGCGGGCGGCTGAAGACCGCGGACTTCCCGACGTACGGCGAGGTGCCCGGTGAGGCCGTCTACGTCCTGACGCGCCGCTCCGCGCTTCGGATTCCCCCGCCGCCGACGATGCGCAACCACGGGAACCTCATCGTCTCGGTCTCCGAGCTCGGGCGGTTCCTCTCCGACCAGGCCGAGGCGGTGGGTGCGGCCGTTCTCCCGGAGACGGCGGCGACGAAGCTCCTCGTCGAGCACGGTCGGGTCGTCGGAGTTCGGACCGGAGATCGCGGGCGCGGTCGGGACGGTAAGGCGCTTCCGACGTTCGAGCCGGGGAACGACATCGTCGCGGGCCTTACGGTGCTCGCCGAGGGCACGCAGGGGTACCTCACGGGTGCGGCCGTCGACGAGTTCGGACTTCACGGCGAGAACCCGCAGATCTGGGCGCTCGGCGTCAAGGAGGTCTGGCGCGTGCGGAAGCCGCTCCGGAAGATCATCCACACGATGGGCTGGCCGCTGCGGACGTCGGCGAGCTTCGGCGAGTTCGGCGGCTCCTTCATCTACCCGATGGGCGACGACCTCGTCACGGTCGGCTTCGTCGCGGGGCTCGAGTCGGCCGACGTCGAGTTCTCGGTGCACGACGTCCTCCAGGAGTTCAAGACGCACCGCCTCGTCTGGAAGAT
Source organism: uncultured Gaiellaceae bacterium (assembly GCA_963744505.1). GTDB lineage: Bacteria > Actinomycetota > Thermoleophilia > Gaiellales > Gaiellaceae > GMQP-bins7. The sequence goes on along the minus strand of CAVUTL010000005.1, from coordinate 736,916 downwards.
CCTCGGCGGGGGGGAGCGTGTCGCGTGGGGCGCGAAGACGATCACCGAGGGCGGCTACTACTCGCTGCCGAGCCGGTTCAACGCCCCCGGCCTGTTGCTGGTGGGCGAGGGGGCGGGGCTCGTCAACGTCCCGCGGCTGAAGGGCGTCCACTACGCGATCGAGTCGGGGAGGCTCGCGGCCGAGGCCGCGTTCCGCGCGTTGCAGCGGGGCGAGGTGCCGAGCCGCGTCGGCGCCCTCGACTCCTACGACGAGGCGCTGCACGCGAGCAAGCACATGCAGGAGTTGCGCGAGGTGCGCAACATGCGCCAGGCGTTCGACAAGGGCTTCTTCGTCGGGTGGCGCGGTCGCGAGCATGATGACCGTGACGAAAGGGCGGGCGCCGAACGGCCGCTTCCCGACGCATCCCAATGCCGCGTCCCCGCTCCGTAAGACGGGCCGCGCCGCCCGCTACCCCGCCCCCGACGGGACGTACATCTTCGACAAGCTCTCGTCCGTCTTCGCGTCGGGGAACCGGACCCGCGACGACCAGCCGAACCATCTCAAGGTCCGCACGACCGTGCGCCGTCCGGTCGCCGAAGCGTGGCAGTGGATGTGCCCGGCGCACGTGTACGAGGTCGGGCGCGACCTCGGAGACGGGATGGTCACCCTCGAGGTCACCCCGTCCAACTGCGTCCAGTGCGGCGCGATCACCGCCAAGGGCGGCCGGCTGACGCCGCCCGAGGGCGGCTCCGGCCCCGAGTACACCCTGACCTAAACGGCCATGTCAGGGGTCAGACCCTACGGGTCTGACCCCTGGGCGCAGTTCGGCGCAATCACCGCCAACGGCGGCCTGCTGACCCCACCCGAAGTCGGCTCCGGGCCTCGAGCAGACCTGACCTAAGCGGACACGTCAGGGGTCTGACCCTACGGGTCTGACCCCTGACGCTCGGCCCACGCCTGCGCCATCGCGATGCGATCGGCGAGCGCGGGATGCGTTCCGACCATGAGCTGCACCCAGGCGGGCGGGTCGGGATCGCCGAGCCCCGTCTTCGAGAAGCCGACCATGAGACCCTCGAGCGCCACCGGGTCGCGCGTGACCTGAAGCGCCTTCCAGTCGGCCTCGGCCTCCAGCCGGCGCGAGATGTGGTTCGCGAGCGGAGCTGCCGCGAGCTGGAAGACCGCCACGACGAGCAGCGCCAGCGGAACCGCCTCCGGCGCGCCCATGCCGCCCCGCCTGCGGGTCGTGCGCATGAGGATCCACGCGCCGGGAATCGCGAACAGCGCGAACCAGCCGAGGCCTTCGGGCAGGTGGCGTTGCGAGTGGTGCGCGAGCTCGTGCGCGAGAACGACCTTCTGCTCGTCCTCCGAGAACGGATCGAGGAGCATCGTGTCCCAGAAGACCACTCGCCGCGACGGCCCGAGCCCGAACGCGTAGGCGTTCGCCTGATCGGTGTCGTCGCTCACCTCCTCGACGCGGAGCGGGATGTCTCCGACTCCGAGCTCCGAGCGATATTCGGCCGCCGCCGCCAGGAGCGCCTCGTTCCGGAGCGGCTTCGTCGTGAAGTCGAGGTACGGAGCCACGAACGTGAAGAGCGACGCGATCGCGACGAACACGGCCGCGCCGGGGAGCCACCACCAGTCCCCGAGCCGACGCGCCAGCCCCATCACGATGACCAGCGCGATGCAGATCGACAGGAACTGCGCTGCGAGGAGCGTCCAGTCCTCGAGCAGCCAGTCGAGGTAGTCGAGATCGCTCTGGTCGTTCCGGCGAGTCCACCAGTGCGCGAGGAGCCCGAACGGGAGCTGGACGAGCCAGACGATGCCCAGGCCGAGCATCCCGAGCAGCATCCCCGTTCCGATCGGGCCGGCCGACGACTCGCGCGCCAGCCCTGCTCCCCGGCGCGAGTAGATCCAGAGCGTGAGGAGGAGCGCGGCCTGGGCGAGGACCCAGAGGACGTAGAAGAAGCGCTCGTACCGCTTCGCTTCCGCCACGAGGTCCGATCCGAACACCTCGTCGACGTCGATCGCGCCGAGCGTGAGATCGCCCGGGACCGCCGTCGGATAGAGGAGGAACGCCGCCACTGCGAGTGCCGCGACGACGAGCGCGGCGACGAGAGACCTCAGAACGCGTCTCCGAGCACCGGTGCCGCGACCTCGGTCTCCGCCTCGGGCGGTGTCTCGCGCTCGTGGAGGATCGGCGCACCGTATGGGTAGCGGCTGGTGACGAGCAGCGCGAACGCATACGTCTGCGCCGAGTAGCGCAGGCACGATGCTCCGAGGTTTCGCATCCCCTCGGGCATTCGGCCCGTCGCCAGCGCGTACCACCAGGCGAGGAACGCGACCGCGAGCGCGACGCCTCCGAGCGCGCCGGCGAGGATGAACGCCGGGATCGACAGGAAGAGCCGGAAGAGCGTCGTCCACCGGCTCTGCGTCGTCGCATCGGCGATCTCCACGTCGATCCCGTACGAGCCCGCCCGACCCGTGAAGCCGGGAAAGCGGCGGCCGATGAGATAGATGAACGCGCCGAGATGGGTGCCGTAGCGGATGTACGCGGCGAGGAAGCGGTGCAGAGCAGTGGGCACGCGTCCGCTCACGAGAGCCACGACCCAGGCGACGAGCACGACGAAGCCGACGGCGATCGACCACAGGACGAACCAGACGATGTGCGGGATCGCGAGGAACAGACGGAAGAGGACTGTCAGTCGCGGTCGCTCGAGGTCGTCGGTGACGACCATCCGGACGGGATGGTCGGGGAGCGACGAGTACGGCTCCGCGAACTGCCGGGTCCGACGTCGGGTACCGGGGCGTGAGCAGCAGGAGATAGCCGCCCGCCTGCGCCGCGTAGCCGAGGGCGAACGCCGTGAGGTCGCGCAACCCGCGCGGCGCCCGGCCGCGCGCCAGGATGGCGAACCATGCGAGGACCGCGGCTGCGGCCGTGACTCCGCCGACCGTCGACAGGTTCCACCACACCGCCTCGTCGTTGCCGCTCGACGCGGTCCACGAGCCCTGGGTCGACGAGCCCGTGACGAAGCCGCTACCGAGCGTTGCCGCGATGAGCAGCGCAGGCAGCGCGAGGACGAGCCGGAAGAGCCCGCCCCACCGCCCCTGACGAACCGGGGCGTCGATCTCGAGATCGACGGGGTACTCCGGCTGGCACCGGAACCACGGGTACGGGTTCGCTGCGAGGAACACGTAGGCGCTCACCTGCGTCGCGTAGCGGAGGTAGGAGGCGACGAACTCGTGCAGGCTGTCCGGAACCTCGCCCTGGATCAGCACGGCGAGCCACTCCGCGAACGCCACCACGAACGCCGCGATTCCGCGGAGCGTGACCCAGATCCACAGCGGGATCGCCAGGAAGAGACGGAAGAAGACCGTCAGCCGGCTGCGTGCGAGGTCGCCGTCGCGGACGACGAGTCGGATCGGCCGCTGGTCCGGCGCCCTCCACGGGCGCATTCTGATGCACCACTAGGATCGCGCTGGTGATCGATCGCGACGCGATCCAGCGCGCCACGGAGGTCATCCGCGGCCGCCTCCACCGCACGCCGCTGCTCTCGTGCCACGCGCTCGGGCCGAACGCGTACCTCAAGGCCGAGCTCCTTCAGAAGACGGGCTCGTTCAAGCCTCGGGGGATGCTCAACAAGGTCGCGTCGCTGTCGCCGGAAGAGAAGGCGCGCGGGATCGTCACCTGGTCGGCCGGAAACGCTGCGCAGGGAGCTGCCTACGCTGCCGCCGAGGCCGGGATCCCGTGCACCGTCTTCATGTGGGCGACGGCGAATCCGCTCAAGGTCGCGGCCACGCGCGGATACGGCGCCGAGGTCGATCTCGACGGCCGGGAGCCCGGCCGAGGCGCACGAGCTCCTGCTGGCCTACGTGGAGGAGACGGGCCGGGTCTTCGCCCATCCGTTCGACGACCCGATCCTGCAGGCCGGCCACGGGACGCTGGGTCTCGAGGTGATCGAGGACCTCCCCGACGTTGCGACGATCGTCGTGCCGGTCGGTGGCGGAGGGCTGATCTCCGGCGTCGCGTCCTCGGTCGACTGCCGTGTCGTCGGCGTCGAGCCCGAGCAGGCGCCGACGCTCACCGACGCGCTCGCGGCGGGAGAGCCCGTGCGCATCGACGCCGAGCTCGATGGCGGACGGGCTCAACGCGCCGTTCACCGGCGCCGGGACGCTCGCCGTCTGCCGCGAGCGCGTCGACGACGTCGTGCTCGTGAGCGAGGACGAGATCGCGGAGGGCATGCGCTTCCTCTACACCCGGGCCAAGCTCGCGTGCGAGCCGGCCGGAGCTGCCGCCGTCGCCGCGTTGCTCGCCGGCAAGATCGCGATCGAGCCGGGGAGCCCGGTGGTCGCCGTCGTGTCGGGCGGCAACGCGGATCCGAAGGTCGTGGCTGGTATCCTGGCCAGCCGATGAAGACCGACATCCATCCCGACTACGTCCTCGCGCACGTGACGTGCTCGTGCGGAAACGAGTTCTGGACGCGCTCGACGAAGGACGAGCTCCACGTGGAGATCTGCGCCGAGTGCCACCCGTTCTACACGGGCAAGCAGAAGCTCGTCGACACCGGCGGTCGGGTGGAGCGCTTCCAGCGCCGGCTCGAGAAGGCCGGCTCGCGCACCGGCAGCGACGACTAGCTCCGCATGGCCGTCAGCTACGGCGGGCAGGCCGTTCTCGAAGGCGTGATGATGCGCAGCCCGTCCTCGTGGGCCGTGGCAGTGCGCACGCCCGAGGGGGAGATCACGGAGGTCGTCCGCGACATCACGTCGCCGATGCAGCGACGGAAGATCTGGCGCCTACCGGTGATTCGCGGTGTCGTCGCGCTCGGGGAGTCGCTCGCGATCGGGTTCCGCGCGCTCGCCATCTCGGCGAACGTCGCCTCGCAGGAGCGCGACGAGAACGGCGAGATCCAGACGCAGATCAGCCGCGGGCAGATCATCTTCTCGTTCGCGATCGCCATCGGCTTCGCGCTCATGCTGTTCAAGATCGGCCCGGCGCTTCTGACGAGCTGGCTCCCGGTGGAGTCGACCGAGCTCTTCGTGATCACCGAAGGGGTGATCCGCGTCGCGGTCTTCATCGGCTACATCCTTCTCATCTCGCTGCTCCCGGACCTGCGTCGCGTCTTCCAGTACCACGGCGCCGAGCACAAGGCGATCAACGCGCTCGAGGCGGGCGCCGAGCTCACGCCCGTCCAACGTGCAGAAGTTCAGCTTGATTCACCCGCGTTGCGGAACTGCATTTTTGCTCTGGGTCATGGTGATCGCGATCTTCGTCTTCGCGTTCGTGGGGAGGCCCGACTGGCAATGGCTGATCTTGAGCCGGATCCTGCTCCTCCCGTTGATCGCGGGCCTCGCCTACGAGCTCATCCGCTATGCCGGCAAGCACCAGGACAACCGCGTGCTCATGACCCTGCTCGCACCGGGCCTCTGGCTTCAGCGGCTGACGACGCGTGAGCCGAGCGACGACCAGGTCGAGGTCTCGATCCAGGCGCTCCAGCGCGTGATCGAGAAGGAAGCCGCGGAGACACCGGAGCAGCGCAAGCTCGAGTCGCGCGTGGAAGTGATGGCCTAGTGCCACGAATCGTCCGCGAGGCCGACGTGACGTGGGAGGGCACCGTGTCCCGCGGTGCGGGCGTCGTGAGCGCGGCGAGCTCGGCGGCGTTCGAGCTTCCGTTCACCGTCGCGTCGCGCGTCGGAGACCCCGAGGGCAAGACGAGCCCCGAAGAGCTCCTCGCGGCCGCGCACGCGAGCTGCTTCGTCACGTCGCTCGGCAGCGAGCTCGCACGCGCGAGCACGCCGCCCGAGCGGCTCGAGGTCCACTGCACGATCACGATGGACGAGGTCGAGGGCGCAGGCCACCGGATCGTGGACTCGACGATCTCCGCTCGCGTCGACGCACCTGGCGCCGACGAGGCGTCGCTCGCGCAGGCGGCGAGGGACGCGGACGAAGGCTGCCCGTTCTCGGCGCTCATCAGGGCGAGCGCCACCGTCACGGTCGACGCGACACTCGTCTAGGAGGGGATTCGATGGCAGATCGCACTGCACACGTCACCTGGTCCGGCTCACTCATGGAGGGCGGCGGGACGATCACGAGCGTGGGGAGCGGCGCCTTCGGGCCGCTCGACGTCACGTGGGCGTCGCGTGCGGAGGACTCGGACGGCCGGACGAGCCCTGAGGAGCTCATCGCAGCCGCGCATGGCGCCTGCTTCTCGATGGCGCTCTCACACGGGTTGGCCCAAGGCGGCACACCTCCGGAGAACCTCGACGTCGACGCGACGGTCACGTTCGTCCCCGGCACGGGGATCACCAAGATCGTGCTCCGCGTCCGCGGAACCGTTCCCGGCCTCGACGAGGACGCGTTCGTCGCCGCTGCGGAGGCCGCAAAGGCGAACTGCCCCGTCTCGTCAGCCCTCGCTTCGGTACCCGACATCTCGCTGGACGCGGCTCTCTCCTGAGACATGGTCAGACCCCACGGGTCTGACCCCGCGTCTAACCTCCGGCGATGGCCATCGAGAGCCTCGCCGACGAGCTCGACCGCTCCTACGCGGAGGCGCAGGAGCGCATGTCCGACCCCACGGTCTACAACGACCACCGTCAGGCTGCGGACGCGGGGAGGCGGCTGAAGGAGCTCGAAACGCCGAAGCGGCTCGCCGACGAGTGGCGTCAGGCGCGCGAGGATCTTGACGCGGCTCGTGCCGATCCGGAGCTCGCGACGATGGCGTCGGAGCTCGAGAGCGAGGTCGAGCGACTCGAGGGCGAGCTGACGCTGGCGCTCGTCGAGCGCGATCCCGCCGACGAGAAGGACGTGATCGTGGAGATTCGCCAGGGCGTCGGAGGCGACGAAGCGGCGCTGTGGGCCGGCGCCGTCCAACGCATGCTCACCCGCTACGCCGAGCGGATCGGCCTCAAGACGGAGTCGCTGTCGACGAGCGAGAGCGACGGCGGCGGCGTGAAGGAGGCCGTGTTCGCCGTCAAGGGGCAGGGCGCGTTCTCGATCTTCAAGTACGAGGGCGGGACGCATCGCGTCCAGCGCGTCCCCGAGACCGAGTCGCAGGGGCGCATCCACACCTCGACCGCGACGGTCGCCGTGATGCCGGAGGTCGAGGAGGTCGAGGTCGACATCCACGAGAACGATCTCAAGGTCGACGTCATGCGCTCGACCGGGCCGGGGGGGCAGAGCGTGAACACGACCGACTCGGCCGTCCGCATCACGCACCTGCCGACCGGCCTCGTCGTCGCCATGCAGGACGAGAAGTCCCAGCTCCAGAACCGCGTGAAGGCGATGCGCGTGCTCCGCGCCCGCCTCTACGAGCTCGAGCGCGAGAAGCAGCAGGCCGAGCTCGCCGCCTCCCGGCGCTCGCAGATCGGAACCGGGGAGCGGGCGGAGAAGATCCGCACGTACAACTTTCCGGAGAACCGCGTCACGGATCATCGGATCAAGCTGACGCTGCACAGACTCGACCAGGTGCTCGACGGCGACATGGGCGAGCTGACCGAGGCGCTGCGCGCCGAGGAGCAGCGCCAGGCGCTCGCCGCCGCGTCCGCGTGACGGTCGGACACGCGCTGACGCGGACCACGGAGCGCCTGACCGAGGCCGGCTGCGACTCTCCCCGGGTCGACGCCGAGATCCTCGTCGCACACGTGCTGGGCGTCTCGCGATCGGAGTTGGCCCTCGACGTCGCGCGCGAGCTCTCGCGCGACGAGAAGAGGGCGCTCGAGCTGCTCGTGGCTCGGCGCGAGATTCGCGAGCCTCTCGCCTACGTCCTCGGCGAGTGGGGATTCCGGCGGCTCGTGCTCGAGGTCGACACGCGCGTCCTCGTCCCGAGGCCGGAGACCGAGGTCGTCGTCGAGCGCTGCCTCGCGCGACTCGCAGGTCTCGCCGAGCCGCGGGTGCTCGACGTGGGAACCGGCAGCGGCGCGATCGCACTCGCGATCGCCGATGAACATCCGGGCGCACGCGTCACCGGGGTCGACGCATCTGCGGGAGCGCTCGAGGTCGCCGGCGCGAACATGCTCCGCACTGGCCTCGCCGTCGAGTTGCGCGTGTGGGACCTCTACACGGGTCTTCCGCCGGGCCCGTGGGATCTCGTCGTCGCGAACCCCCCGTACGTGCTGTCGGACGAGATCGAGTCGCTCGAGCCGGAGGTGCGCGAGTGGGAGCCGCGCTCTGCGCTCGTCGGCGTAGGGGCCAGCGAGGCTGTTGCACGAGGAGCGCTCGACGTGCTCGTACCGGGTGGAGCGCTCGTGCTCGAAGCGGCCGCAGGCGACGCCGCTCGCCTCGCGACCATGCTCGAGGACATCGGCTACGAGGCGATCACGGTCACGAAGGACATGGCCGGACGGGACCGGGCTGTCGAATGCGTGACCACATTGGACGCTTGAAGTGACTACAATACCGGATAAGGTGACTACACGCGTGGGTATCCGTGAGTTGAAGGCGAAGCTCTCGCATTACCTCGACCGCGCCGCGGCCGGCGAGACGATCGTCGTGACCGATCGCGGACGAGCGAAGGCCGAGCTCCGCTCGCTCTCCGTCGATCAGCGGATCCAGCAGGGCATCGAGGAGGGCTGGATCACGCCGGGGAACGGCGAGCGGCCCTACCGCGAGCCGCTGCGTCTCAAGGGACGCAGGACGATCGCGGAGGTCATGGCGGAAGACCGCGAGGAGTGACCGCCTACGTCGAGTCGAGCGCGTTGCTCAAGCTGTACGTCGACGAGCCGGAGACCGCCGCTGCTTTCTCACTGATCCACCGGCACGAGACGTGGACGACCGGTCGGCACACGCTGGTCGAGGTTCGGCGCAATCTGGCGCGGATTCTCGCGGATGTCGACCTCGTCACAGCCCAAGCGGCCTTCGACGTGGATTGGCGGCGTATGGTCGTCGTCGAGCTCGATCGGGTGACGTGCGACGCCGCGGCACACCTGGCCGAGACGACGGGCATCAGGAGCCTCGACGCGCTTCATCTGGGGGCTGCAGAGATCGCGGGTGCAGCTGACGGGTTGCCACTGATCACATTCGATCGCCGGCTTGCCCAGGTCGGGCATTCGCTCGGCTGGACGGTCCTCGGGGTGGAATGACGTCCGTCGAGGAGACGGTCGCCGCGGTCCGCGCCGGCGACCTCGTCGTCATTCCGACGGACACGGTGTACGGGCTCGCCTGCCGTCCCGACCGCGAGGGCGCCGTCCGCGCGCTCTCCGCGCTCAAGCGGCGGTCGCACGGGCAGCCGATCGCACTCGTTGCGGCGGGTGTCGACGCTCTCGTCGCGATGATCCCCGAGCTGGACGCGCGACTCGTGCTTTCCGGCCCGTACACACTCGTGTTGCCGAATCCCGCCCAGCGCCTTCCGTGGCTGACGGGGAGCCGGCCCGACACGATCGGTGTCCGCGTCCCCGAGGTGAGCGGCCCGGCGCGCGCCGTGCTCGAGGGCGTCGGTGTCGTCGCGGCGACGAGCGCGAACCTCCACGGCGGGCCGGATCCGCGCAGCCTGGACGACGTCCCGATCGCGATCCGCGAGGGCGTAGCCGTCCTCCTCGATGCAGGCCAGCTCCCGGGAACGCCGTCGACCGTGCTCGACCTGTCCGGGCCGGAGCCACTCGTCCTGCGCGAGGGTGCCGTGCCGGCCGCGGAGGCTCTCGCGCGGGTCGCCGAGTAGCATCCTGCGCGATGGCGACGACGCCGCTGACGCTCGATCGGCTCCGGACCGCCGGGCTCGCGGACGTCGATCCCGAGGTCGCGTCGCTGCTCGAGCAGGAGCTCGAGCGGCAGCGCGGTGAGATCGAGCTGATCGCGTCCGAGAACTTCACGTGGCCCGCGATGCTGGAGGCCGTCGGGAGCGTTCCGACGAACAAGTACTCGGAGGGCTATCCGGGGCGCCGCTACTACGGCGGCTGCGAGGTCGTCGACGAGATCGAGCTGCTCGCGATCGAGCGCGCGAAGGCACTGTTCGGTGCCGAGCACGCGAACGTCCAGCCGCACGCCGGCGCGCAGACGAACATGGCGGTCTACTTCGCCGCCCTGAGCCCCGGCGACACGATCCTCTCGCTCGAGCTCTCGCATGGGGGCCATCTGACGCACGGGCTCAAGGTCAACTTCTCGGGCAGGCTCTACGACATCGTTCACTACGGCGTCTCGCGCGAGACGAACCTCGTCGACTACGACGACGTGCTCGCACTCGCGAAGGAGCGCCGACCGAAGCTGATCGTCTGCGGGGGATCGGCGTATCCGCGGACGGTCGAGGCGTGGCGCTTCCGCGAGATTGCCGACGAGGTCGGTGCGCTCCTCCTCTGCGACATGGCGCACTTCGCAGGGCTCGTCGCGGCCGGGCTGCATCCGAACCCCGTCGAGCACTGCGACTTCGTCACGTCGACGACCCACAAGACGCTGGCCGGGCCGCGGTCCGGCTTCATCCTCTGCCGCGAGGAGCATGCGCAGGCGGTCGACCGTGCCGTCTTTCCGGGGATGCAGGGCGGCCCGCTCAATCACGTCATCGCTGCGAAGGCAGCGTGCTTCCGAATCGCAGCCTCGGAGCCCTTTCGCGAGTACCAGACCGCGGTGCGGGCGAATGCCGACGCGCTCGCCGAGTCGCTCCAGGACGGCGGGCTCGACGTCCTCACCGGTGGCACCGACACGCATCTCCTGCTGGTCGACCTCCGGCGTACCGACTGGAGTGGCAAGGACGCCGAGGAGCGCCTGGCCGACGTCGGTATCACGGTCAATCGCAACACGATCCCCTTCGACGAGCGACCGCCGACCATCGCTTCCGGATTCCGCGTGGGCACTCCGGCGATGACGATGCGCGGGCTCGACGAGGACGACTTCCGCGAGGTCGGCGCGATCATGTGCGACGCGCTGGTGTCCGGCGCCGACCTCGACGCGCTCGCGGCTCGCTGCGCGGCCGTCGCGCGACGCCGATCTCTCTACCCAGGCCTGCCCGCCTTTCCCGCCTTCGGACTCTAGGAGGAGCACGTGGACACGACCGCCGATCTCGAAGCGACGGCCACCGGTCTCGTCACGGAGGTCACGCACCCCCTCGTCCAGCACAAGCTCGGCCTCCTGCGCGACGTCACGACGACGACGCAGATGTTCCGGCAGCTCGTCAACGAGCTTACGCTGCTGCTGACGTACGAGGCGACGAAGGATCTCGCCGACGAGGCGGTCGAGATCGAGACGCCGCTCGAGCACATGACCGCACGGCGCATCTCGGGAAAGAAGGTCGCGGTGTGCCCGATCCTTCGTGCGGGGATGGGGATGCTCGACGCAGTGCTCTCGCTCGTACCGGGCGCGCGCGTCGGCTTCATCGGCCTCTTCCGCGACGAGGAGACGCTCGAGCCGGTGGAGTACTACGTGAAGCTGCCAGACGATCTCTCGGATCGCGATGTGATCCTGCTCGACCCGATGCTCGCGACCGGGAACTCGACCGCCGCGGCGGTCGAGACCGTCAAGCGGTCGGGCGCCACGTCGGTGCGGCTCATCGCGCTCATCGCGGCTCCGGAGGGAATCGCTCGCGTCCATCGCGAGCACCCCGACGTGCACATCGTCGTGGCCTCGGTCGACCGCGGCCTGAACGACAAGGGCTACATCCTGCCGGGACTCGGCGACGCAGGCGACCGCCTCTACGGAACGAAGTAGGGGTTGATGTTCGACGAGCTGCGGGCGACGCCGGAGGTTCTCTACGGCGCGATCGTCGCGTTCGTCATCGTCGTGCTCCTGACGCCTGCGGTCGGCGGGATGGCGCGGATGCTCGGGGCCGTCGACCGGCCGGACGCCCGGCGGATCAATCGCCGCTCGATCCCTCGGCTGGGCGGCCTCGCGATCTTCCTCGGAATCCTGGTGCCGTCGCTCGCGTTCCTCGACCTCTCGGGGGAGAGTCGGGGCGTGCTTCTCGGCGCCGCGATCGCGACAGTGGTCGGCGCTGTCGACGACTTCCGCGGGCTCTCGCCATCGGTGAAGCTCACGGGGCAGTTCATCGCCGCGTCGATCCCGCCGATGTTCGGCGTCTGGATCGACCACGTCACCCTCCCGCTCCTCGGCGTCCTCGACATCCCGGCGTGGATCGGCGTGCCGCTGTCGATGCTCTTCATCGTGGCGGTGATGAACATGGTCAACTTCCTCGACGGCATGGACGGGCTGGCTGCCGGCGTCTGCGGGATCGCCGGCGTGACCTACGCGATCCTGGCACTGTCGCTCGGCAAGCCGGATCCGGCGATCCTCTCCGCGGTCGTCGCGGGCGCGTGCCTCGGCTTCCTGCGGCACAACTTCTTCCCGGCGCGGATCTTCATGGGCGACTCCGGCGCCCTGTGTCTCGGCTTCATCCTCGCCGCGGTGTCGATCCAGGGCCTGCTGAAGACGGCGTCGACCGTGGTCCTGCTGTTGCCGTTGCTCGTGCTCGCGGTGCCGATCATCGACACGTCGTTCGTCGTCGCGCGCCGGCTGAAGCACTCCCGTCCGATCTATGCGGCGGACCGGAGTCATCTCCACCATCGCTTCCTCAACATCGGCTTCTCCCAACGGCGCGCCGCGGTGACGATGTGGCTCTGGTGCGCGAGCCTCGCCGGTGCCGCGCTCGCGACGCGGTTCGTGCCGTTCCGCGAGGGTGGGGAGTGGCATCCGTGGGAGACGCTGCTCGTGCTCGCGATCGGGCTCTTCGCGATCGCGTTCTCGATCTATGTCGTGTACCTGCTCGAGATCGTGAAGCTCGCGAACCCGCGGGTGCGGAAGCGGGATCGTGCCGAGAGCGAGGCCCGCGAGCGCTTGAGCGCCTAGCCTCGCGTCGCGGCCCTCTCGACGAAGTCCACCAGCCGGTCGTTGAACTCCGGGTGCCGCTGGACGGTGTGGCCGTAGCCCGGGAGCACCACACGCTCTGCGGGCAGTCGCTCTTCGAGCACATCGCAGATCGCGTCGAAGGCGGGGTGGTGGGCGCCGGACACCACGAGCTTCGCGAACGACGCAGCCGCGAGCGCCTCGAGCGGGATGTCGGCCTCCCAGGGCCCTCGTTCGACCTGCAGCGCGCGCGCACCCTGCTCGAGCTCCGGGGTCAACGGCGAAGGTGGATCGAGAGCTCGAGCCGACCGCGGCCAGGAATCCCCGAAGGAACGTCTCGGGATCGGCGCTTCCTTCGGAGGCGTACACCTCCTGGCCTTGCGCAGCGAATTCGGCCACGACCGGGTCGCCGAGGGCTATGCCAGTCGCCGGCGGCTCGATTACCGTCAACGAGCCGAGCAGGTCCGGTCGGGCGGCCGCTGCGAGCAGTGAGATGACGCCGCCGTACGAGTGGCCGACGAGATGATCTCCGTGCTCGAGCAGGCCGGCGACGAGCGTCGCATCGGTCTCGAAGTCGACGCGATCGACCGGTGGATTCGGCGGGAACCCCGGCCGCTCGACGAAGACGACCTCGAAGCGCTCGGCGAGCACCTTCTGGGTGCTCCAGGTCCCGCGAGCGCCGAGCACGCTTCCATGGATGAAGACGAGCCGCTCCACAGGGGCATCCTATTCTTGTCACGAACCTCGTCGTATTCCGCTCACAGACTTGAAAATCCTTGTTACAAAGACGCTGATATGCTCCCGGCAGGATGACGCCGGACGCGGCCTCCTCGCCTCACTCGCTCGCCACCGCCTCAGGACTCATCCTGGGGTCGCTCGCGGCTGCGATGGCGCTCGGTGCACTCGTCGGTTGGGCGCTCGGGTCAGCCGGTCTCGGGCTGCTCATCGGTGCGATGGTCGGTATCCCGCTCGGCGCGCTCGTCGTCTACCAGGTCTACGGCAGGAGCCCGACCGGATGAACTCGGGCATCTTCTCGACGCCTCGCCCGCTTCCGAGCCGGATCGGGCCGACGATCGCCGGCGGCACCATCATTGCGCTCGCGCTCCCCATCTTCGCGATCGCGGGTTGGCCCCTCGAGGGCTGGGCGCTCGCAGCCGTTCTGTGGGTCGCATCCGAGATCTTTGCGGCGGTACTGGCGCGCCTGCCGTCGAGCGCCGATAACCTCGCCGCCGCGGGAATGCGGGGAATCGGAACAACGTCGCGCGCGCTGCTCGTCGGCATCGCGCTCGTCATCGTCACGGTGTCGAACGAGACCGTCGGCCTCGCCGCCGCGCTCCTCTACGCCATCGCGTTCACGGTCGAACTCGGCGTCGGGCTCGCGACGTACTTCGGCGGGGAGGCGAAGGCATGAGGCGCGTGCTCGCCGCGCTGCTCGTCCTTGCGCTCACCTTCCCGGCCACTGCGCTCGCGCAGACGGAGCCGGAGGAGGAGACGAAATTCGACCCGTCGCACGAGTGGGAGCTTCAGACATGGGGGCCGGAGCTCAAGATCGGCCCGATCGACATGTCGATCAACAAGGCGGTCGCGTACCTGATCCTTGGCTCGATTGTGTCGATCCTTATCGGTGTCGTATTCATGCGTGTCGTCAAGTCCGGACCGCCGGACCGCAGGCAGGCCGTCGGAGAGACGATCTACGAGGTGGCCCAGGTGCAGGTCGCCGAGCAGGGTCTCCCCACCAAGGCAATCGGTCGCTGGTTCCCGTACGTCGCGACGCTGATGATCTTCATCTGGGTCGTCAACATGCTCGGCTTCATCCCGCTTCCGCTCTCCGACGAGCGTTGGCACATCGGCGGGATCTCCGTCCCGACGCTCGCGATCTTCGCCGCCACCTCGACGCTCTCCGTGACACTTGCGCTCGCGCTGATGACGTTCGTCTTCACGCACGTCGAGGGAATCCGGGAGAACGGCGCCTGGCGCTACTTCAAGAGCTGGATTCCCGATGTACCCAAGATCATGTTGCCGCTCATCATCCCGCTCGAGATCCTGGGCCAGCTCATGCGCCTGATCAGCCTCTCGATCCGCCTCTACGCGAACATGCTCGCCGGGCACATCCTGATCCTGACCTTTCTCGGCTTGATCTTCCTCGTCACGCCGTGGGTGCTACCGGCCTCGATCGTCCTTGGCAGCATCTTCTACTTCTTCGAGGTCGTCATCGTCGTCTCGATCCAGGCGTACATCTTCGCCGCCCTGTCCGCCATCTACATCGGCTCGGCCATCGAGCCCGAGCACTAAGGAGGAGTCCCTCACCATGCTTTCGTCGTTCTTCTTCCTCGCCGCCGCCGAAGACGGCGCCGACGCCGGCAAGGCCATCGCCCTCGCTCTTGGCATCGGCCTCGGCTCGCTCGGAGCCGGCATCGGCATTGGCAACATCTTCGGCTCGATGATTCAGGCCGTCGCCCGCCAACCGGAGCTCAAGGGCGAGCTCCAAGGTATCCAATGGATCGGGTTTGCCCTCACCGAGGCCGTGGTCTTCTATGGTCTTCTCGGCGGTCTCCTCGCGTACGTCCTCGTCTGAGCGATGCACCTGTTTCTCGCCCAAGCAGCCGAAGAGGAGTCGTCCGGGGGCCTGATCGACGTCGTCCCCGGGCTCATGGTCTGGACACTGATTTGCTTCGCGATCACGTTCTTCGCACTCAAGAAGCTGGCCTTTTCACGCATCCAACAAGGCATTGATGCGAGGCGCGATCAAATCCGAGCAGCCATCGACGAGGCCGACAAGGCCCGCGAGGAAGCTCGCGAGTTGCTCGAGCAGCACCGCCAGCTCATTGCCGACGCCAAGGGCGAGGCCGCGGGCATCCTGGCCGACGCGCGCAAGGTCGCCGACGCGCAGATCGAGCGCGTGAAGGAGGAGTCCGAGGTCGAGCGTGCGCGCCGGCTCGAGGAGACGAAGCGACAGATCGACGCCGAGACGAAGCGCTCGCTCGACATGATCCGCTCCGAGGTGGCCGACCTCACGCTCGAAGCCACCGCGCGCGTGACGGGCAAGGTTCTCGACGCCGAGGACCAGCGCCGCCTCATCGACGAGGCGATCGCCGAGCTCGACTTCTCCGCTCTGGAGAAGGAACAGACCTAGTGGCCGTCGCGCAGCGCATGTACGCCCGCGCGCTCTTCGAGGCTGCGCGGGACGCTGGCCGCGTCGAGGCGGTCGCGGACGATCTCGGCGTCCTCGCCACGGCGATGGACGAGGTGCCCGAGCTGCGCGCATTCCTGCGGAACCCGCAGATCGAGCCGACGGGCAAGGCCGGGGTGCTGGGCGAGCTCGCCGCAGAGGCCGACGAGCTCGTCAGGAACTTCGTGCGCCTCGTGGCCGAGAAGGGGCGCGCAGGCGAGCTTCCGGAGATCAGCGCCGAGCTCGACGCGCTCGTCGCTCAGGCGCAGAACCGGCTCGCCGTCGAGCTCACGACCTCGTACGAGCTCTCCGACAAGGAGGCGGACTCGATCGTGAAGACGATCGAGAATGCCTCCGGACGCACGATCGACGCGACTCGCACCGTCGATCCGAGCCTCATCGGCGGGATCGTCCTGCAGATCGGGTCGCACCGCGCCGACGGCAGCGTGCGCGGCAGACTCGAGCGCTTGAGACATGAATGGTGCTCGCTAGTCGACAGCTCACGTAAGGAGCACAGATGAAGCTACGCCCCGAAGAGATCACGTCGATCCTCAAGGATCGAATCAAGCAGTTCGACGTCGAGACCGACCTCTCCGAGGTCGGCAGCGTCCTCCAGGTCGGCGACGGCATCGCCCGCATCCACGGCCTCGAGAACTGCGTCGCGCTCGAGCGACTCGAGCTCGAGCACGGCGTGACCGGCATCGCGTTCAACCTCGAGGAGGACAACGTCGGCACCGCGCTCTTCGGCGAGTGGCAGCACGTCAAGGAGGGCGAGCCGGTGCGCCGCACGGGCGAGGTCATGAGCGTCCCGGTCGGCCCAGGCCTCCTCGGCCGCGTCGTCGACCCGCTCGGCAACCCGCTCGACGGGCTCGGCGCGATCGAGGCGACGGAGCGGCGCCCGCTCGAGTTCAAGGCGCCCGGCGTCATCAGCCGTCAGCCGGTGAAGGAGCCGATGTACACGGGGCTCAAGGCCATCGACTCGATGACTGCGATCGGCCGCGGCCAGCGGGAGCTGATCATCGGCGACCGCTCGACCGGCAAGACCGCGGTTGCGATCGACACGATCCTCAACCAGCGGGGCGGAGACCTCGTCTGCATCTACGTCGCTGTCGGGCAGAAGGGCTCGACCGTCGCCCAGGTCGTCGAGCGGCTGCGCGACGCGGGTGCGATGGAGTACACGATCGTCGTCTCCGCGCCTGCGCAGGAGGCCGCGCCGATCAAGTGGATGGCGCCGTTCGCCGGCTGCGCGATGGGCGAGTACTTCCTCTACAACGGGAAGCACGCGCTCTGCATCTACGACGACCTCTCGAAGCACGCCGACGCGTACCGCCAGCTCTCGCTGCTCCTACGCCGCCCGCCGGGCCGCGAGGCGTTCCCCGGCGACGTCTTCTACCTCCACTCGCGGCTGCTCGAGCGGGCGTGCAAGCTCTCCGACGCCCTCGGCGGCGGCTCGCTGACCGCGCTTCCGGTGATCGAGACGCAGGCCGGAGACATCGCCGCATACATCCCGACGAACGTGATCTCGATCACGGACGGCCAGATCTTCCTCGAGTCGAGCCTGTTCTTCTCGGGCGTCCGGCCGGCGATCAACGTTGGGACCTCGGTCTCGCGCGTGGGTGGCAACGCGCAGACGAAGGCCATGAAGAAGGTCGCCGGGCGGCTCCGGCTCGATCTCGCCCAGTATCGCGAGCTCGAGGCCTTCTCCCAGTTCGGCTCCGAGCTCGATGCCGCGACGCAGAGCGCGCTCGGACGCGGCGAGCGGATGGTCGCGACACTGAACCAGCCCCAGTACCAGCCGTGGCCGGCCGAGGAGCAGGTCGTCGCGATCTACGCGGGGATCAACGGCTGGCTCGACAAGGTGCCCGTCGGACAGGTCCCGCGGTTCCAGGACGAGCTGCGCGAGCACCTCCGCACCGAGGGCACGGTGCTGAAGGAGATTCGCGAGAGCGGCGACCTCTCCGAAGACACCGAGAAGAAGCTCGTCTCCGAGCTCGAGCACTTCCAGGGCGTGTTCAACGTGGTCGAGGAGAAAGGGCTCGCGGGCTAGCAGCATGGCCTCCGTCCAGGACCTCAAGCGGCGCATCAAGTCCGTCCGCAACACGCGGAAGATCACGCGCGCGATGGAGCTCGTCGCAGCGGCGAAGCTTCGCCGCGCCGAGCAGCGGATCACGGCCTTGCGCCCGTACGCCGAGACGATGAACGAGCTCATCGCCGGCGTGGGGAGGGCCGCGTCGTCCGTCCGGCTCCCGCTCCTCGAGCAGCGGGAGAACGTCGAGGCGGTCGCGATCGTGCCGCTCACCGGAGACCGCGGTCTCGCGGGGTCGTTCAACGCGCAGGTCCTCAGGCGCGCGTTCGCTGTCGAGCGGGCGGTTCAGGCCGAGGGCAAGGCAGTCCGCTGGGTCGCGGTTGGAAAGAAGGGCCGCTCGACGCTCGCATTCCGCCGGCGCGAGCTTTCGGGCTCGTACACGGGCTTCACCGACCGACCTGCGTACGAGGACGCGCAGGCGGTCGCGCATCGGGTCGCGGAGCTCTTCACCACGGGTGACGTCGACCGCGTCGTGCTGGTCTACAACACGTACGTCTCGGCGCTCACGCAGCGGGTGACCGAGCAGGACGTCCTCCCGATCTCCGCCGACATCCTCGAGACGGACGACGAGGAGCGCGCGGCCGACACGCTTCGCGGCGACTTCATCTTCGAGCCCGAGCCCGAGGAGATCCTCGAGCGACTGCTGCCGGTCTACCTCGAGACGCAGATCTACCGCGCGCTGCTCGAGTCGACCGCCTCGGAACAGGGCGCGCGCATGACCGCGATGCGCAACGCCTCGAAGAACGCGGGCGAGCTCATCGACTCGCTCACGCTGAGCATGAACCGCGCGCGCCAGGCCGAGATCACGCAGGAGATCCTGGAGGTCGTCGGCGGCGCGGAAGCGCTCGTGTAGTCAGTCCTCGTAACTCTCCGGGAACTGGCGCTCCACGGCCTCGGGAAACCCGCTCTCGTCCATGTACGAGATGGCTCGGCTCGCCAGCCACACGAGCGCGGGGTGGCTCGCACGTCCGAGAGCGTCCCGCACGGCAGCATCACCTTCCTCCGCAAGTCCGGTCTCCCTCAGACGTGCCTGGCGCAGCGCGCAGAGCGCATACGCAGCGCGATCGATCTCACTCCCTGGAAGCTCGTACCACTCGACGTCGAGGGCCAGGTCGATCAGATCGGAGGCCGGAGAGGCGGTCCGGGAGTCGTTCTCTCCAGTTGCCACGTCCTTGCCGACTCGGTCTGTCAGGTCGCCTTCAGCCATGCGTTCGACACTTTCTAACGAACGTCGACCCTGTGCGTCAGAAACGTATGATCTTCGACGTGCCGAAACGTGCGGTGATACGCGGTTCCGCCGACGATCACCGTGCGACCGTCGCCGGTGGTCGAGCCTCTCGCAGGACGTCCCTCGGGCTGACGATCGGCCTGCTCGCGATGCTGGCGAGCCTCGTCATCGGCCCCGCAGCACCCGGCGCTCCAGCGCGCACCTGGGCCGGGACGGTCATCTTCGTCCATGACCAGGAGCCTCCCAGCTTGCGTGGGAACTGGGTCGACAACAACCTCCTCGCCACCGGACTCGTCACGAACAACATCTGGTACGGGGGCCAGACCTACGACGACGACGCGAGGCTCCAGCCGAAGCTGCTCGAAGGGAAGCCGAAGATGGTCAGGACGAATCCCCAGACGGTGACGTTCACCTACAAGCAGGCGGCCGTCTGGAGTGACGGGAGACCCGTCACGTGCGAGGACTGGAAGGCGACGTGGCGGGTGTACGTGAATCCGCAGTTCAACGTCGTCACCCGCGTCGGCTACCAGGACGTGAAGTCGGTGACCTGCAACGGCAAGTCGGGGACGATCGTCTTCAGCAGGCCGTACGCTGCCTGGGAGACGCTGGTGTCGGGCGGGCCGTATGCGGCACACGTGATCCGTGGCAAGAACATGAACCAGATGTTCAACGACGGGATTCCCGTCTCGAGCGGTCCCTGGAAGTTCCAGAGTTGGCAGCGAGGAGTGCAGCTGACCCTGGTTCGGAACCCGCGGTTCAAGGTCGGGCCGCCGATGAAGCTGGATCGCGTCGTCTTTCGCTACATCCTCGACACGAGCGCGCGCTTCCAGGCGATGAAGGCCGGTCAGGGCCACGTCATGGAGCCGCAGCCGCAGCTCCAGATCGCCGACTTCCTGAACGACAGGAGCTTCAAGGTGCAGCGGGCGCCCGAGTACGCGTACGAGCACGTCGACATCCAGCTCGGCCCACGTGGTCATCCTGCCTTGAAGCGGCCGTACGTCCGACAGGCGCTCATCACCGGGATGAACCGCCCGCAGATCGCACGGACGCTGTACCGGACGATCGCGCCCGGGCTTCCGACGCTCGAGAACCTCGTCTTCAAGACGTTCGAGCGAGGCCAGTATCAGCCGCACTTCCGGAAGTGGAGGTACAACCAGAACCGTGTCATCAGCCTCCTGAAGGGGAGTGGCTGCACGGGTGGTCCCGATGCGCCGAGCGCCGGCAACACCAGCATCTTCTCCTGCCCCGGCGTCGGCAGGCTCTCGTTCCGCTTCTCCACGACGACGGGAAACCAGCTGCGCGAGCTGACGTTCGAGATCCTGCAGAGCGACCTGAAGAAGGTCGGCATCGAGCTGATGCCCCGGTTCCAGACCGCGGGCAACCTCTTCGGCTCGACGCTCCCGTCCGGCGATTGGGACCTCATGATGTTCACGTATGCGGGTGGCCCGGACTCGAAGATCACGAGCAACACCCTCTACTCGTGCGGTGGCGATCAGAACTACGGCAACTACTGCAACGCCAAGGCGACGGCGGCGTTCAACGCTGCAGCCCGACAGCTGAATCCTGCAAAGCGCAATGCGCTCCTCAACGCCGGCGACGCGCAGCTTGCAGTCGACCTTCCGTCGATCCCGCTCTACGTACGGCCGAAGCTGGTCATCAGCGTGACCAGTCTGCAAGGCCCGGTTCTGAATCCCACGAGTGAAGGCACGCCCTGGAACGTCTCCAGCTGGCAGATGAAGTAGCGCCGGCTCGAGAGACCTCGGGACAACCCCGTCCCAATCTGACGTCATACATGACAGGGCATCGCTCCACGATCTGCGAAGCGGGATCGTGCTGAGCTACGTCCTGCGCAGGCTCGTCTGGAGCGTCTTCGTTCTCATCGCGGCGAGCTTTCTCGTGTTCACCTTCGTCTCGCTCTCCGGCGACCCGCTCGCACAGCTTCGGATAACGCCGAACGTCTCCAAGCAGTCGATCGAGAACATCACCGAAGAGAAGCACCTCGACGAGCCGATTCCGGTGCGCTGGCTCTACTGGGTGCGCGACGCGACGACGAACCAGTTCGGGACGACCCTGCTCGGCAGTCGCCCGATCCTGCCGGATCTCTGGCGGGTGATGAAGAACACCCTCCAGCTCGTGCTGGTGGCGGAGATCCTCGCGATCGGCATCGCGGTGTTGGTCGGTGTCTACTCGGCGCGCCGCCAGTACTCCGCCTTCGACTACACGGCTACGACGGCCAGCTTCCTCGGGCTCGCCGCGCCCGCCTTCTGGTTCGCCCTCATGTTGCAGGTGCTCGTCGTGCAGTTCTACGAGTTGACGGGCCTCAGTCTCTTCCCGATCGCGAACCTGAACTCGGTCGATGCCGGGAGCGGCATCTCATTCGCCGTAGACCGAGCGCACCACCTCGTTCTTCCGGTCCTGGTGCTCATGGTCGCGAGTGTCGCGAGCTACTCCCGCTACATGCGCGCCGCGATGCTCGAGGTGCTCAGTTCCGACTACGTGCGAACGGCGCGGGGGAAGGGCCTCTCGGAGACACGCGTGACGATGAGCCACGCACTTCGCAACGCGCTCATCCCGCTCGTGACGCTCGTCGCCCTGAACTTCGGGACGCTCCTCGGGGGGGCCATCATCGTCGAGACCGTCTTCTCGCTCGACGGCATGGGCCTCTACTTCTACAACGCGATCCTGGCCAACGACCCGTACCCGGTCATGGCGTGGCTGCTCGTCACGGCCACGATGATCATCGTGTTCAACCTCATCGCCGACATCGCATACGGGTACCTCGATCCTCGCGTGCGTTACGAGTGAGGCGCCTCCGCACTGTCGCGCGTCACTCGAGCCAGGGCTCGACGGCCTCCGGGTAGCCCGACTCGTCCATGTACGCGATCGCCCTGCTCGCGAGCCAGACGAGCGCGTCGGCGTCGGCGTTTCGAAGCGAGTCACGAACTGCCTCGTCCCCGTGCAAGATGCCACCGAGCTCACCGGCTCTCGCGCGCCTGAGGCGGCAGAGCGTGAGCGCCGCGCGATCCGCAGCACCGCCAGGCCCGTACCAGTCCTCACCTGCAGCACTGTCGATCTCCGCGACTGCACGCTGGGAATAGCGTCCGGCATCCTCGGTGGCGGCGACGTCGGTCGGCGACCGCGGAGCCTCGTGGCCGCGTCTACGCGGAGGTAACACGTCTTCCACTCCTTCCTCGAACCACGTACTCTACGGAACCGCGCATGGGGAACGCCTCGTCCACAGGGCCGTCCAGGCGACTAACAAACGCTCGCGAGCGGGCGTCCCAGTCATTACAGTCGTGCGCCGGCGAGGACAGCCCGGCGCGGTCCACGCACAACGGAGGGTTAGATGCACCGACGTAGGTTATGGGTCATCGTCGTAGGTCTCATCGCGACGATCAGCCTGACGAGCAGCTCGACAGCTGCAGTACAGGCTCCAGCACAGAAGAAGGGCGGTACGGTCGTATTCGGCCAGGACCAGGAGCCCCGCACGCTGAACACCTGGGTCTTGGAGGGCAACCTGTTCGCCACGACCGAGGTCTACACCTCGCTCTTCGACAGCGGCATGCGCTACAACGACAAGGCGCAGCTCCTGCCGATGCTCGTCGACGGCGCTCCGAAGGTCATCAAGGCGAACCCGATGACCGTGCGGTTCCGCTACAAGGCGAACGCAAAGTGGTCGGACGGGACACAGATCACCGCGAAGGACTTCCGCTTCCTCTGGCAGACGATCATGGCCAAGGACGGCGAGAACTTCCGCTGGGACATCGTCTCTCGGATCGGTTGGGAAGACATTCGCGCCGTGCAGGGCAACGGCAAGCAGGTGACGATCGTCTTCAGCAAGCCGTACGCGGCCTGGGAGTCGGGCATCGTCGCCTCCGGGCCGATTCCCGCACACGCTCTCCAGGGCGAGAACTTCAACCAGGTCTGGCGGAGCGACACCAAGAGCCCGAAGACCGGCAGGCAGGTCGGGAGCGGGCCGTACATCATCGAGAGCTGGCAGCGCGGACAGCAGATCACGGCAGTCCGCAACCCCAACTACTACGGCACGAAGGCGTTCCTGGACAAGATCATCTACCGCCAGGTTCCGAACACGCAGACGCAGTTCCAGGCACTCCTCGCGGGTGAGCTGAACGTGCTGCGGCCGCAGTTCCAGCTCCAGATCCAGGAGGTCATGCGCGACAAGCGGTTCAAGGTGCAGATGGGCCCCGAGTACGTGTGGGAGCACCTCGACTTCCAGCAAGGCCCCAACGGGCACCCTGCCCTCAAGAAGCTGTATGTCCGCAAGGCGATCGCCACGGGGATCAACCGGCAGCAGGTCGCGAACAACCTGTACCGGCCGGTCGTCGAGAAGATCCCGGTGCTGAACAGCGTCATGTACAAGAACTTCGAGTCCAAGTACCGGCCCACCTGGGGTCTTGGCCCGAACGCGATCAGGTTCAGCCAGAAAAACGCGATCGACCTCCTGCGTAAGAACGGCTGCACCGGCGGCCCGGCGAAACCGACAGCCGGCAACCGCAGCATCTACTCGTGCCCCGACGTCGGCAAGCTCGAGTTTGAGTACACGACGAACATGGGCGCCAATCAGCGCCGCGCGCTCATGTTCCAGATCATCCGGCAGCAGCTGCTGTCCATCGGCATCCAGGTCAACGCTGACGTCGTCCCGGGCCTTGCTCCGAAGGTCACGAACGGCGACTACACCGGCCTCGCCAACTTCGCGTGGGTCGGCAGCCCGACGTCGCCGATCCAATACTCGAACATCTACGGCTGTGGCAAGCCGCAGAACTGGAAGCACTACTGCAACCAGCAGGTGTCCAGACTGCTCGACCAGGTGGCGTCCACGGTCGACAACACGAAGCGCGAGGCGCTTCTGACCACGGTCGACAATCTCCTCGCCCGCGACGTCCCGACACTGCCCATGTTCGCCGGGCCGGGCTTCGCGATCAGCCGCTTGAACGTCAGGAGCGTTCTGCGGAATCCGACGCAGGCCAGCCTGTTCTGGAACGCCGGCGCCTGGGCGCTTCAGTAGGTCGCGCCATTCGCCAGACAACCACGAACGGACTACACGATCCGGCCCCCGCTCAGGCGGGGGCCGGATCCCGCTCGCTGCCAGCCGACACTCGATACCGCCGCATCACCGTGACTCGCGCCTAGGAGGGAGCTCCGATGTTCTCCTTCGTCGTTCGCCGCCTGCTGTACAGCATCCCGGTGCTCCTCGCCGTGAGCTTCCTGACCTTCACGTTCGTCTCGCTCGCGTCGAGCCCCACCGGCTACCTCGAGGCAACTCCGGGCGTCGACTTCCAGACGATCGAGCAGATACGCGAGCGCAAGCATCTCGACGAGCCGATCCCGGTCCAGTACCTGTACTGGCTCAAAGAGGTCACGACGGAGCAGTTCGGGACGACGCTCCTCGGCGACCGTCCGATCTGGCCGGACATCAGACGTGTGATGGGCAACACCCTCCAGCTGCTCGTGGTCGCGGAGCTGATCGCGATACTGGTCGCCGTCGCGATCGGGGTGTACTCGGCCGTACGGCAGTACTCTGCCTTCGACTACACGGCTACGACCTTCAGCTTCCTCGGGCTGGCGACCCCGAACTTCTGGCTCGCGCTCATGCTGCAGATTCTCGTCGTCAACATCCTGCTCAAGTTCGACCTCCGGCTCTTCTACGTGCAGGGGCTCAGTTCCGCCGAGCCCGGCTCCGGGTTGAGCTTCGTCATCGACCGGGCCCAACACCTCGCGTTGCCCGTGATCGTCATCGCGGTCGCGAACATCGCGGTCTACAGCCGATTCATGCGCGCATCGATGCTCGAGGTGATCAACTCCGACTACGTGCGCACGGCGAAAGCAAAGGGTCTCAGCTCCCGCAAGGTGATCATGGAGCATACGTTCCGCAACGCGCTGATCCCGCTCGTCACGCTCATCGCGCTCAACTTCGGGGCGCTCTTCGGAGGCGCCGTCGTCGTGGAGACCGTGTTCGGACTGGACGGCATGGGGTTCTACTTCATCACGTCGCTGAACGAGGGAGATCCGTATCCGATCATGGCGTGGCTCATGATTACGGCTACGCTGATCATCATCTTCAATCTGGTCGCCGACATCGTGTACGGCTACCTCGACCCGCGCGTGCGCTATGACTGAACCTAGCCAGATGCAGTCGTCTCCCGCGAGCGGCGGGCTCACGCCGACGTCGGCCGGGCTCGGCGTGCCAGGGACAGGCGGGGCTGTCGCGGGATTCGACGAGTCGTCGGAGCTCGCACTCACGCACACGACGGGCGTCGAGGTCAAGGCTCGGAGCCAGTGGGACTACGCGACACGCAGGTTCATGCGTCACCGGCTGGCCATGGTGAGTCTTGTCGCATTGCTCGGGTTCGGGCTCGTCGGGATCTTCGCGGAGCAGCTCGCCCCGTATGCATACGACGAGCTCGACCTGGTGCACATGAACGAGGCGCCAACCACGGAAAGCTGGCACTTCTTCGGCACCGACCAGCTCGGGCGGGATTACCTGAGCCGTGTCATCTACGGCGTCCGCACGTCCCTCTGGGTGGCCATCGTCGTCGCGCTCCTCTCGACGGCGATCGGGACCACGATCGGCGCGATCTCCGGCTACTTCGGCGGGGCGGTCGACAACTTCCTCATGCGCATGACCGACCTCGCCCTGGCACTGCCCGGGTTCGCGGTCCTCCTCGTCGCGGCCGCGTACTGGGGAGGCGGGAAGCCAGGACGCGTCGCCGTGATACTCGCATTACTCTTCTGGACCGGCATCGCCCGTATCGTGCGAGGCGTCTTCCTGTCCTTGCGCGAGAAGGAGTATGTCGAGGCGGCGAAGGCGTCGGGGTCCGGTGACATGCGCATCATCCTCCGGCACATCATTCCGAACACGTTGGGGCCGATCATCGTGAACGCCACGCTCGTGGTCGCGGCCGCGATCCTCGTCGAGGCAGGGCTCTCGTTCCTCGGCTTCGGTGTCCAGCCGCCCACGCCGGCTCTCGGCTCGTTGATCTCCGATGGACAGAGCTCCGGGCTCCAGCTCTGGTGGCTCGTGACGTTTCCCGGCCTCGTGATCGTCGCGATCGCGCTCGCGGTGAACTTCGTCGGCGACGGCCTGCGGGATGCGCTCGACCCGACACAGCGCCGCGTTCGTGCCTGATCCGCTGCTCCAGATCAGCGATCTCGTCGTCGAGTTCGAAACCGACGACGGCGTCGTCCACGCGGTGAACGGTGTGGGCTACGACGTCTATCCGGGCGAGACGCTCGGGGTTGTCGGCGAGTCCGGGTCAGGGAAGAGCGTGAGCGTGATGACGCTGCTCGGCCTGATCCCGCAGAGCCGTGTCGTCAGCGGCGAGGCGCTCTTCAAGGGCCGCGATCTGCTCACGCTCAAGGACAGTGAGTTGCGCAAGATCCGCGGTGGCGAGATCGCCATGATCTTCCAGGACCCGATGACCTCGCTCAACCCAGTGCTCACCATCGGTCATCAGATCGAGGAGTCGATCCGCGAGCACCAGCCCCATGTGAGTGCGAGCGCGGCCAAGGAGCGCGTGGTCGAGCTGCTGCGGCTCGTCGGCGTCCCGAGCCCCGAGCGGCGCGTCGACCAGTACCCGCACGAGTTCTCCGGCGGCATGCGGCAGAGAGCCATGATCGCGATGGCGATCGCCAACGTCCCGTCGCTCCTGATCGCGGACGAGCCGACGACTGCCCTCGACGTCACCATTCAGGCGCAGATCCTGGACGTCCTCAAGGCCGCGCAACGCGAGACCCACGCGGCGACCATCCTCATCACGCACGACCTCGGCATCATTGCCGAGCTGGCGGATCGGGTCGTCGTGATGTACGCGGGGAGCGTCGTCGAGCTCAGCGACGTCCACACGATCTTCGCTGCGCCGCGGCACCCCTACACCGTGGGGCTCATGGAGAGCCTGCCGAGCATCGCCGAGGACGAGGAGTGGCTCACTCCGATCCCGGGCCAGCCGCCCAGCCTGATCCATACGCCACCCGGATGTCCGTTCCATCCGCGTTGCTTCCTCTCGCAGGGGCGGGAGCGGTGCCGAACCGAGCGTCCAGCCCTCAAGACGATCGGCGACGCCCAGCACGTCGCGGCGTGCCACTTCTCCGACGAGCTCGAAGGCCGAACCTCGAAGTTCGCTGCGCAGGCGACTGCCGCCGACCGGATGACCGATGAGCGCTGCCGAGGTCGTCGAGCCCGCCCACGAGCCAGCGGGGACGGCGAGGGAGATCCTCCGCGTCGAAGGGCTGGTGAAGTACTTCCCGATCAAAGCGGGCGTCATCAGGCACGTCGTCGGGCAGGTTCACGCGGTCGACGGTGTCGACCTGTCGCTGATGCAGGGCGAGACGCTCGGGCTGGTGGGCGAGTCGGGCTGCGGGAAGACGACGCTGTCGCGCGCGATCCTGAAGCTGGTCGAACCCACTTCCGGGAAGATCATCCTCAACGGAGAGGACATCACCGGCTTCAGCCGACGGCAGATGCGCCCGGTGCGCCGAGAGCTCCAGATCGTCTTCCAGGATCCCTACGCGTCTCTGAATCCACGAATGACCGTGCGCGACATCGTCAGCGAGCCGCTCAAGATCCACAGGCTCTACGGTCGACGTCAACGACGCGTCCAGGTCGACGAGCTGCTGTACACGGTCGGACTCTCACCCGAGCATGCCAATCGTTTCCCGCACGAATTCTCGGGCGGGCAGCGTCAGCGGATCGGCGTCGCCCGTGCGCTGGCTCTCAACCCGCAGGTGCTCATCCTCGACGAACCCGTCTCGGCGCTCGACGTCTCCATCCGCGCTCAGGTGATCAACCTCCTCGAGACGCTCCAGCAGCAGCTCAATCTGACGTACCTCTTCGTCGCGCACGACCTCTCGCTCGTGCGGCACGTGTCGGATCGCGTTGCCGTCATGTATCTCGGCAAGGTGGTGGAGCTCGGCACGCGCAAGCAGGTGTACGAGGGGCCTACGCACCCGTACACGCACGCATTGCTCTCGGCGGTTCCGATCGAGGCGCCGGGTCTCCGTGGGAAGCGCGACCGGATCACTCTCAAGGGCGACGTCCCGAGCCCCGCCAACCCACCGTCCGGCTGTCGGTTTCGAACGCGTTGCTGGAAAGCGCAGCAGATCTGCGCAGAGGAAGAGCCCCCGCTCGTCAGTCGCGGGCCCGGGCATGTGAGCGCTTGCCACTTCCCCGAGACGTTCAAGCCCCTCGAGCCGGTTGCAGCCGACTCGGCCGCTCCCCGCGCTTCCTGACGACTCCTCGTGCCGATCGACGTCGGCCCGGATCGTGCGATCCGTCGCGGGGCCGGCACTAACTTCGCGGTTGGGACAGCGTCGAAGTCCACATGGAGGCGCTCCGACCTATCGCCGTGTCTTGCGAGCGTACGCGCGCGTACGTCTCGCTCGAGATCGACGGCGAGCTGTCCGAGTTCGAGCGCGGGTTCCTCAGGTCCCACCTCGGGCGCTGCGCGAGCTGCGAGGCATACCGCTCGGAGATCGCCGTCTTCACGAAGCACATTCGGGAGGCGCCCGTGGAGGCCCCTTCGAGCGGTGTGCGCATCCAGGTGCGCGCGAAGTCGCGCTTCGCCGCTTCCCAACTCGGCGCGGCGGCTGCAGCTGCCGTCGTCGTCGTCGGCATCGCGACCCTGCTGACGCCGAGCACGGATACGCGGGAGCAGATCCGCGGCGGACTGGTGCTACGTCAGTCCTCGCCGAACGAGGTGGGCTTCGTCTCCGGCGTTCAGGGTCGAGGCGCCGCCCCCGGCTCCACCGCGCCTCGGAGCCGGAGCACCGGCTTCGATTTCATCGTCTGACCGGCGGCAGTCAGTGACGCTCGAGCGGCGGGACGTCGATCCCTTGCTCGCGAAGGTCCTTCAACGCCAGCTGGACGCGGTTCCAGTTGTCGAACTCGAGTCCCTGGATCGCCGAGCCCTCGAAGCGCGGGTCATCGAGCGCCTCGGAAGTCGCGGAGAGCTCGTCTCCGAGAGCACGCAGAGCCAAGATGAGCTCGGCGGCCGGGTCTTCGAGATCGCTCGGCGCGCCCTTGTCGGCGAGGTCGTCGGCGGCCTCTCTGGCCTGGCCGCCCGCAGCGTCGATGCGCTCGAGCAGGTCGTCCCAGGTCTGCGCTTTCGTCACGAACTCGAGGTTGGCGTCGACGCGGTTCCGGGAGTGCACGACCTGAGTCTGGAAGTCCTCGCGGGAGGTGCCGCCGCCGAGCCCACCGGCCGCCAGCACGATGAAGAACGCCGCTGCTGCGGCGATGGCCACTGCCGAGATCATGTACACGCGACGCACGACCGAGAGATCGTAGCCAGGCACATCGGGCCCACCGGCGCGCCTCGCGGCCGACTCGGTCGGCGTAATCCTCGGATAACGTTTGCCGTTTGCGGAACGCTTGAGCGGGAGAGGTGATGGAGCGCATCGAATCCACGATGCCGTCAGAGGAACAGAAGCTGCTGCGCGCAACCGCTCTGGCGGAGCGGTTCACCGCCAACATCGACACGGTCGTCTACGGCAAGCGCGAAGAGATCAAGCTCGTGCTCGCCGCAATGCTGTGCCGGGGCCATGTCCTCTTCGAAGACGTGCCCGGCACCGCCAAGACCGTTCTTGCACGCGCGATCGCCCAGTCGATCGAGGGCACGACGACTTCACGTATCCAATGCACGCCGGATCTCCAGCCGACCGATGTCACGGGCCTCTCCGTCTTCGACCCCAAGCAGCGTGACTTCGAGTTCCGGCCAGGGCCGATCTTCGCCAATGTCGTCCTCGTCGACGAGATCAACCGCGCGATGCCGAAGACGCAGTCCTCACTTCTCGAGGCGATGGCCGAGCAGCAGGTCACGGTCGACGGTCAGACACGCCGACTGCCAGACCCGTTCCTCCTGCTCGCGACCGAGAATCCGATCGAGTTCGAGGGAACGTTCCCTCTTCCGGAAGCACAGCTCGACCGGTTCTTCCTCAAGACTGCGCTCGGCTATCCGACGCCCGAGGACGAGGTTCGGATCATCCGCGACCAGGTCCGCGGACATCCACTGACCTGGCTTCAGCCGGCCATCGACGTGGAGGAGCTCACCGAGCTCCGCCACGCCGTGGAGGACGTCTACGTCGACCCGCTCCTGGCGCGCTGGATCGTCGATCTCGTGTGCGCCACGCGAGGCAGGGAGGGGGTGGCGATCGGCGCCTCGGTACGTGGCAGCATCTCGCTCGAGCGAGCAGCGCGGGCCTGGTCGCTCCTGCACGGGCGCGCATACGTCGTTCCCGAGGACGTCGAGCGCCTGTTCGGACCTGTTCTCGTCCACCGCATCGTGTTCGGCCCGGCCTTCCTGGCCGACGCGCGAAAGCGGGGCTGGAGCACGGCGATCGCGGACTTCACTCGGGACTGTCTCGCAGCCGCACCGCGGCCCGCACCGGTCGCGGACGGACAGCTCGTCCCGTTCGCCCCTCGCGGGCTCCTAGCGTGTCCACCGGCGAGCGGACGTTCCCGTTGATCCCACGACACCTCGTCGTGGGCCACTTCTTCGGCGCGCTGCGCAGTGGGCGGCGCGGCACGGGACTCGATGTCGCAGGGTCGCGTCCTTATCGCCCCGGTGACGACATCGACACGATCGACTGGGGCGCGTCGGCGAAGCTCTCTTCCGCGCGTGGCACCGATGAGTTCGTCGTGCGAGTCCATCACGCGGACGAGACACCGTGCGCCGTTGTCGTTTGCGACTACCGCCCGTCGATGGCGCACTTCGCTGACTCCATTCCCGTGGCTCGCCAAGCATGAGGCCATGGAGGGCGCTGCCCAGCTCGTCGCGCTCAGCGTGGCGCGAATCCGCGGCATGGTCGGATACCTCGACTACGCCGACGAGGGCGAAGAGCTGTGGGAGCCGCCCCGCAGCCGGACGGAGACGTGGTGGGCGGCGAGCCGATCCCGGCCCTTCCGCGCACCGGGCGACAGTCTCACGACCGCACTCCAGCGTCTCGTCGAGCACCGGCGCGCCATCCCTCCCGGGAGCTTCATCTTCGTGCTCTCCGACTTCCTCGTCCCGCCTTCCGAAGCGGCGCTGACGCTTGCGCTGCAGCAGCGCTGGGATGTCGTGCCGGTCATCGTTCAAGACGCGGTATGGGAGAGATCGTTCCCGGACGTCGCGGGCGTCGTGCTGCAGCTCGTTGACCCGGAGACCGGACGATCCCGACACGCACGGCTCTCGCAGCGCGACGTGGAGGAGCGGCGCTCGGCGAACGAGCAACGGTTCGCGCACCTCTTGGAAGCCCTGCATCGGCTCGATCTCGATCCGATCGTGCTCTCGTCAGCGGCCACGGAGGAGGTACTGGAGTCCTTCATGGCCTGGAGCGACCAGCGCCGACTCGTCCTGGGACGTCGCCGCATATGACGCGCGCGATCCTCGCAGCGGTCGTCCTGGTTGCGGGCATCGCTGCGGCGGCAGCTGTTCTGCACGCCGCTGGAGACCGACGCCAGACAGTGCTCGGCGAGAGTGGAGTTCTTGCGGCCGCGGACGTAGAGCCTCGCCAGCACCTCTTCGGAGACACCGTGCAGGCGCGGGTCGACCTGTTGCTCGATCATGAGCGCATCGATCCGGCGAGTGTGACTCTGCGCTCGAACTTCGAGCCGTACGAGCAGGTTGCGCCCCAGAGAACCGAGAGAACGGACGCCGGCCGGTTGACGCGGCTTCGGTTCGTCTTCCGACTCGCGTGTCTCGACAGCGCCTGTATGCCGGTCACGGATGGACGCGGGCTCACATTCGAGCCCGGAGTCGTGTTGGTCGACGGCGAGCCTGTTGCAGAGCTCGACTGGCCGAACCTTGCTGTCAGGTCGCGTGTCGCGGCACAGGCCGGCTCCCAGCCGGGCTCGGCTGCCTCGGGGCGCTGGGCCCTCAACGCGACAGACGTTCCTCCTCCGACGTTCCGGATCGCACCCGGCGTCGCCGTCATCCTTCTGACGGCCCTCGCCGCCGTGCTCGTCGTCGCTGGAGTGCTCCTCCTTGCTCTCGCGCTACGGCCGCCTGCGCGCGTGGCGCAGCCGCTGCCGCCGCTCGAACGCGCGCTCGTGCTGCTCGCTGCCGCTCGCCGCACCGATCAGCCCCAGGAGGAGCGCAAGGCGCTCGACCTGCTGTCCGTCGAGCTCCTCCGAGAAGGAGAGCGTGACCTCGCCCGTGAGGCGAGCGAGCTCGCTTGGGCACGCCCGCGCCCTGCCTCGGACGCGACCGACCTGGTCACCGAACGCGTTGGGGAGCTCGTGCACACAAGGAACGGCTCGCATGCGTAGACGTGCGATTCCGACCGGTGACCTCGCCGCGCTCGGGCGCGTGGTTCGCCGGACTGCGCTCGTACGTGCTGCGCTCGTCCTCGGTCTTGTCGCGGCGCTGGCCGCTGGTGCTGCGCTCGCCCGCGAGCCGGAGATCGAGCGCGTAGAACTGGTGCCGGCCGGGACCAGCGCTGTCGTCGTCCTCGACGTCTCGGCAAGCGTCGAGGGCTCGAGCCGGATCGCGGAGGTCCTCCCGGACCTCTACGTGAACCCGAACAAGAGGATCAGGGCTGCGCTGGAGACGCTCGCCGACCGCGACGAGCCCGTCGGGCTCGTGGTGTTCTCCGACGTCGCCTACGAGCTGCTGCCGCCGGGATCACCAGGGCGCACGCTCGCTCCTCTGGTGCGCTTCTTTGCGCCTGTGGAGGAGGCGCTCGTGAGCGGCGCCGACGACGCGTTCCTGCAGACTCCGTGGTCGCGTTCCTTCAGTGGCGGCACCCAGATCTCGGCTGGACTCTCTACGGCCCTGGAGATGTTGGAGAGGGACGGGTCGGGCCGCGGCTCCATTCTTCTCCTGAGCGACCTCGACGCACCCGACGATCCCGTGCTTACCGAGGTGCTCGGACGTATTCGAGAGGCTGGTGTGACCGTGCGGATCGTCTCGCTCCTGTCGGACAACGAGCGAGAGCAGGTCTACAGGCGGATCCTGGGCAACGACGTTTTCATCGATCCCGACGAGCTCGAGCGAGCGCTGCCTTCGCCTGTATCGAGCTCATCGGGCGACGACAGACTTCGCGCCGCGTCGCTGACTCCGATCGTTCTCGCGGGGACGGCCTTGCTGCTGCTGCTGGGACTGCACGAGCTCGTCCTCGTGCGTCTGCCGCTACCTCGAAGGAAGTCGCCATGAGGCGACGCGTCCTCCTGGTGCTGGCCGCCTTGCTCGTGTTCGCCGGCGCAGCGGCTCTGGGCCTGCTCGCACGCGACGTCCGGCAGTGGGAGAGGACTCTCGTTCGCGACGACTTCGCTTTCCGAGACGCGCCTGTCCGCTCCGGCTTGTTCGAGTCGGACGAGCGGCTCCCCGGGGCGGCCCGACTCGTTCTCGGGATCGATGACGATCTCGCGTTCCGGCGCGCTCTCGAGCTGCTCTGGATGAGCGTAACGCCCAACTCGACTGCCCAAGCCCTGGGGCCTCGGGAGCTCCGGCGTGCGGCCGAGCTGGCCCTGGCCGAGCTCGCACAGTCGGACCCCGACAGCCGCCGCCGCTCTCAGGCGACGAACCTGCTGGGCGTGCTGTCCGTCGATCGGCGGGGTGAGACTCCCGGCCAGGTGACGAGCGACCGGCTCGAGAGCGCCATCGTGAGCTTCCGGACGGCGGTCATTCTCGACGATCGAAACGAGCCCGCCAAGTACAACCTGGAGCTGGCGCTGCTGAGCCGGGATCCGGGGACGGACGAGAACATTCCGCGCAGCTCGGGGGGAGAGGGCGCGCTCGGACGAGCGGGCTCCGGCTACTAGGAGACGACGTGTCGATCGCGATCCTGACTCCCCTCGGTGCACTGCTCGCAGTCGTAGGGCTCGTGCCCATCCTGGCCCTCCGCACCGGAGACCGACGTGCGCGGGCACTAGGGCGCCGTCTCGGGCTCGCGGATGCTCGTCCGTCGCGCGCGGCCTTCATCGGAGTTGCGACGGTCGCCGCTTTGCTCGGGCTGGCAGCGAGTCAGCCCGTCCTGGCGGTCGAGCGCGGAGAGCGCGTGCGGATGGACGCCGAGGTGTACGTCGTGCTCGACACGAGCCAGTCGATGCTCGCGTCGCGGGCGCCCGATGCTCCGACTCGGTTCGATCGGGCGAAGGCCATCGCGATCGGGCTTCGCGGCAAGCTCGAGGGCCTGCCCGTCGGAATCGCGTCGCTGACCGACCGGGTGCTTCCACACCTGCTCCCCTCGGGCGACCATCGTGTGTACACGGCGACGATGCTGCGAGCGATGGACGTCGAGAACCCGCCGCCGGACCGTGACTGGGTTGGACGCGCAACCACGTATTCGGCGTTGTCGGCGCTCGCGACCGGCAACTTCTACTCGGACGCGGCGACTTCGCGCGCGTTCGTGCTGCTCAGCGATGGCGAGACACGGCCCTACTCGGTCGGGGCGCTGTCCAACGATCTGGCGGTCCGCGGCATCAAGCCGGTGGTTGTTCACGTCTCGGACGCCGGCGAGAGGATCTACGTCGGCGAGCAGCTGGATCCCGGCTACGCACCGGATCCGGCGAGCAGCACGGCTCTGGCGGAGCTTGCGGCCGGCACGGGCGGCGTCTTGATCCGCGGGGACGATGTGGACGCGCTCGCCAGGGCTGTCCGCGTGGCTCTCGGTGACGGCGAGCACGCGACAGTTGGTCGGGAGCGCACGCTCATGCCGCTTGCACCGTGGCTCTTCCTCGTCACGGTCTTTCCCCTCGGCTTCATGGTCGCCCGGCAGGTCCTCTGATCCGTCGAGCGATCACTGGCCGACGACCAGGACGGTTCGGTTAGACTCGTTCCCGGCTCGGGCCTGTCGGCTCAGCCACTTCACCTCTAGGAGACCGATGGCTACCACGCAGAAGGACGTCCGTAACGCCGGGAGGGTGCTCGAGATCAAGGGCGTCGTCATCGACGCCGTCTTCCCCGACGTGCTTCCGGAGATCTACACGGCGCTCGAGATCGAGATCGTCGAAGGCGACGCGTCGCGCACGCTCGTCGCGGAGGTCCAGCAACACCTCGGTGACGATCGTGTCCGCGCGGTCGCCATGGACTCGACCGACGGCCTCCCGCGCGGCGCGGTCTGCGTCGACACCGGCGGCCCGATCTCCGTTCCCGTCGGAGCACCGACGCTCGGACGCCTCTGGAACGTGATCGGCGAGCCGATCGACGAGCTCGCTCCGATCCCCGCAGACGTCGAGCGCTGGTCGATCCATCGCGATCCGCCCGCGTTCCGCGACCTCTCGCCCAAGATCGAGACCTTCGAGACCGGGATCAAGGTCATCGACCTCATCGCGCCGTACGTCAAAGGCGGGAAGATCGGCCTCTTCGGCGGGGCCGGCGTCGGCAAGACCGTGCTCATCCAGGAGCTCATCCACAACGTCGCCATGCAGCACGGTGGCGTATCCGTGTTCGCCGGCGTGGGCGAGCGCACACGCGAGGGCAACGACCTGCTGCTGGAGATGACCGAGTCCGGCGTGCTCGACAAGGTCGCGCTCGTCTACGGCCAGATGAACGAGCCACCGGGGGCGCGCCTGCGCGTCGGCCTGTCCGGACTGACGATGGCCGAGTACTTCCGCGACCAGGGCCAGGACGTGCTGCTCTTCATCGACAACATCTTTCGGTTCGTCCAGGCGGGCTCGGAGGTCTCGGCGCTCCTCGGCCGCATGCCGAGCGCCGTCGGCTACCAGCCGACGCTCGCGACGGAGATGGGCCAGCTCCAGGAGCGCATCACCTCGACGCGTTCCGGATCCGTGACGTCGGTGCAGGCGATCTACGTGCCCGCCGACGACTTCACCGATCCGGCGCCGGCGAACGTGTTCGCGCATCTCGACTCGACGACCGTGCTCGAGCGCTCGATCGTCGAGAAGGGGATCTATCCGGCCGTCGACCCGCTCAAGTCGGGGTCGCGCGCCCTCCAGCCCGGGATCGTCTCCGACGAGCACTACGAGGTCGCGACGCTCGTCCAGCAGATCCTCCAGCGCTACGCGGACCTGCAGGACATCATCGCGATCCTCGGGATGGACGAGCTCACGGACGAGGACAAGGTCGTCGTCGCGCGCGCGCGACGCATCGAGCGGTTCCTCTCTCAGCCCAACTTCGTCGCCGAGCAGTTCACGGGGACGCCGGGCAAGTACGTGAAGCTCGAGGACACGATCCGCAGCTTCCGCGCGATCATCGAGGGTGAGCACGACGAGCTTCCCGAGTCGGCCTTCTACATGGTCGGCACGATCGACGACGCGGTCGAAAAGGCGCGCGCCGCCGACGCGGTCGCGGCCTAGCGCACAGCTGATGCCCGAGTCGCACCCGAAGTTCGACGTCTCGCTCGTGACGCCCGACGGCGCGGCGTTCGACGGCGAGGCGGAGATGATCGTCGTACCGGGCGCCGCGGGCGAGATCGGCGTGCTCGCGCGACATGCGCCGCTCGTCGCGACGCTCAAGGCCGGCTCTACTCGCATTCATCTCAGCCCGAACGATGTGCTCGAGTTCGCCACGGGCCCCGGCTTCTTCAAGGTCGAGCTCGATCGTGCGCTCGCCCTCGTCGACGATGCCGTGAGCGTGAAGGAGATCGACGACGAGCGGGCCCGCTTGCAGCTGGAGACCGCGAAGGCCGAGCTCGAGAAGGTCGAGGCGGGCGACTCCACGGCCGATCGCTGGCAGCTCGAGCAGCGCATCAAGCACGCCGAGAACCAGCTCTCGGTGAGCGGCCGCACGACCGGCTGAGCGCAAGTATCGAAGTCCGAGACCGTCGCGCTACGACGTGATCGCGCATGCCGCGACGCGTGCGTCAGCCGGGCCGCGCGGACGACGAACGATGCGGATGAGCTGCTTGAGATGATCGCGCCATGCGGGCAGCGAGTGTGATGCGGTGAGTGAAGCGGGGCGTGGCTCGTCCCTGCGTTTCGTCCTCGGAACACTCACCCACAACCAGCAGCTCCGACGCGTACAGGCGGCTTTCGTCACGCACAACTGCGGCGAGTACGCCAGTTGGATCGCGATGCTCGTCTACGCGTACGACCAGGGCGGTGTGACGGAGAGCGGGCTCGTGGCGACGGTCGTGCTGATCCCGTCCGCGCTCCTCGCCCCCGTCGTGGCCTCGCTGGCGCAGCGCATCGCGCTCGGCACGTCGCTCTTCGTCGCATACGGCGCACAGGCAGCTACGAACGGGATCGTCGCGGTCGCCCTCTTCGCAGAGGCTCCCAAGCTCGTCGTCTACGCGCTCTTGGTCGGGCCGGCAATTGCTTTCACGATGACCCGACCCATCCAGTCCGCGTTTACGCCGAGTCTCGCGCGCACGCCGGAGGAGCTGACTGCCACGAATGTCGTCTCGGGGTGGATCGAGAGTGCGAGCATCTTCGTCGCACCGGCGTTGACGGGTCTCGTGCTGGCGATCGGCTCCGAAGCGATGGCGTTCGCTCTCGTCGGGGCCGCTTGTCTCGTCGGTGCCGTGTTCGTCGCGCCCCTCCGCGGCCTGGGCGATACGACGCACGCCACGCACGACGACGCAGAGGACAGCTTCGCCGGGTCCCTCCGTTTCGTCGGTGGCGACCCGCAGGCTCGGCTCCTGCTCCTGCTCCTCAGCGCGGAGGGCATCGCCATTGGCGCGCTCGATGTCCTCATCGTGGAGCTCGCGCAGGGAGGTCTCGGGCTCGGTGAGGGCTGGGTGGGCTACTTCACTGCCGCGTTCGGAGCGGGCGGGATCCTCGCTGTTGGAGTAACAGCCCGACTCGTCGGGCTCGCGAGGCTCGCACCTCCGCTCGTCGCGTCGCTGGCCGTCTGGAGCGTCGCGTTTCTGGGGCTCGCCGCGATTCCGGGTGCCGCTTGCGGCGTTGGCGCTGCTCGCCGTGGCCGGAGGTGCCCGGTCGACGTTCGACGTGGCGGGACGAACGCTCCTGCAGCGTGTCGCGCGTCCCGACCTGCTCGCGCGTGTCTTCGGTCTTCTCGAAGGCCTGCAGATGGCCACACTTGCCGTCGGCTCTCTGCTCGCCCCGCTGCTCGTGTGGATCGGCGGGCTACCGCTCGCCTTCGCCTGCATCGCCGCGCTGCTTCCCATCTTCGCTCTCGCGGCGGGTCGGAGGCTGCTCGACATCGACCGGCATGCGACGGTTCCGGTCGTGGAGATCTCCCTGCTGCGCTCGATGCCGCTCTTCGCGCAGCTGCCGCCGCCGACGCTGGAATCCCTCGCACGTTCCCTCGAGCCGATGGCGGTGCCGGCGGGGGTCGACGTCATCCGCCAGGGAGACCGCGGCGATCGCTTCTACGTCATCGCGGACGGCGAGGTCGACATCGTGCGAGACGGGCGCCTCGCGGCGACCCGCGGCCGGGGCGAGGGATTCGGGGAGATCGCCCTCATGTACGACGTGCCTCGTACCGCCACGGTCACCACGCGCACGGATGCACGGCTCTACGCGCTCGACGCGCGACGTGTTCCTCGTCGCCGTGACCGGGCACACGTCGTCGCAGCGAGCCGCTCGCGACCTCGCCGACGCCCGGCTGGCCGAGCTCGAGGAGATCGATGCTGCGAGGGCGGCCGCGCCGTAGCGTCAGCTCGCCGGTGCGCCGTCGATCGTCCACAGGGACACCATCGAGTCGCGCCCTCGCACCTCGAACTCCCCGACGTGCTGGAGGTCGTCGGGTGGCTGGAGGAGCGCCTCACGCGTCGACTCGGCGAGGAGTATCGGGCCGCCGATCGTCTTCGTCATCCCCTCGATCCGTGAGGCAGTGTTGACGGTGTCACCGTGAACCGTGTACTCGAGCCGGCGAAGCGACCCGACGTTCCCGGACATGAACGGGCCGCTGTTGAGCCCGATCCCCATGCGGACATCCTCGCCGAGGCCGTTCTCGCGTAGCCAGGCGTTGAAGCGGGGAAGGCGAACGCCGAGCATGTCACGCGCGGTGGCGAGTGCACGATCTGCGTGATCCTCGACCTCGATCGGAGCACCGTAGACGGCGAGGAAGCCGTCGCCGCGGTATGCGACGAGCGTGCCGCCGTGCTCGAGGATCGTGTCGCTCGTCTCGTCGAAGTAGCGGTTCAGGGCGGCGATGACGAGCTCGGGCGATCGGCGCTCCGTGAACTTCGTGAAGCCCACGGAGGTCCGTGAACATCACCGTGCCTACCGTGAGAGCGCCTCCCAGCCGGAGATCGTCGTCGGTTCGAGCGAGCACGTCCTCGACGACGTGCTCGGGAAGGAACCGCGAGAAGACGTCGTGAACCCGCGCGCGCTCGAGGTCGTGGAGCCGCTTCTTCGCCAGCCCGGCGTTGATCCGGGCCCGGAGGAGGACCGGGTTGAAGGGCTTCGTCAGGTAGTCGTCGGCGCCGATCTCGATGCAGCGGACGACGCTGTCGATCTCGTCGACGGCCGAGATCATGATCACTGGGACGTACTCGGCGCCGGGTGTCGCCTTGAGACGCTCGAGCGTCTAGATCCCGTCGAGCTCGGGCATGAGGATGTCGAGCAAGACCACGTCGCAGGCATCCGCGGCGAAGCAGTCGAGCGCTTCGCGACCGTCCACCGCCGCCCGGACCTCGTGGCCGTCGTCCTCGAGCAGCCGCTGAAGCAGCTTCCGACTGACCTTGTCGTCGTCGGCGATCAGGATCGTTCCAGGCACAGTCGGGATGATCCTGGCCCTCGCGAAACGTCCGGTCAAGCTTTAGGGTCGCACCATGGCGGGCGTCCTGGACGAGAAGGTGCTGGACGATCTCCGCGAGAGCGTCGGCGGTGACCACGCGTTCCTCTCCGAGCTGATCGACGAGTTCCTCGACGACGCTCCGCGGCAGCTCGACACCCTTCGGGAAGCAGTGTCGACGCGGAGACGACGTGACCGCGCGACGTGCCGCGCATACGCTGCAAGTCGAACGGCCGCACGTTCGGTGCGTCCGAGTTCTCGTCGCTCTGCGCGGAGGCCGAGGCGGCGGCGGCGGCCGGAGACCTCGACGGCGTGCTCTCCCGGCTCGACGCCATCGACACGGCGTGGGGGCAGGTGCGCGAGGCGCTCGCCGTCGCCCGAGACGGCGCCGACTAGCGGGCGATCAGCCGGCGCTCTAGCCGGCGTCTTCTCGAGAGCCGCGACCAGCTCGTGCACGCGGATCGGCTTTCCGACGTAGTCGTCCATGCCGGCCGCGAGGCACGCCTCGCGATCGCCCTCCATCGCGTTCGCGGTCATCGCGACGATCCGAGGCCCGGAGTCGGCGTCGACGCGCTCGAATCTGCCGGGTGGCCTCGAGCCCGTCCATCTCCGGCATCTGGACGTCCATGAAGACGACGTCGTAGGGCTGCCGCTCGACCGCGTCCACGGCCTCGAGCCCGTTCGCGGCGACGTCGACGTCGTACCCCATGAGCGAGAACAGGCGCAGAGCGAGCTTCTGGTTCACGGCGTTGTCCTCGGCGAGCAGGATCCGCAGCGGATGACGTGCGGCCTGCGCCGGAGTCGAGTTCGGTAGCGCCGACTGTGGAGCGCCGCCGTCCTCGCGCGCCGCGGCTTCGGCCTGCTGCGTCAGCGAACGTCACGTGGAACACGCTGCCGTGCCCTGCGACGCCGTCGCTCTCCGCCCAGACCGTCCCGCCCATCGCCTCGGCAAGGCGCTTCGAGATGGCGAGGCCGAGACCCGTGCCGCCGTAGCGACGGCTGATCGAGATGTCCGCCTGGCTGAACGACTCGAACAGGCGAGCCGATGCGGTCGGGCGGGATGCCGATGCCGGTGTCGCGGACCACGATGTGCAGCTCGAGGCTCGTCGTCCCGCGCCGACCGGCGATGCGGACGCCTGGAGCCCGACGCTACCCTCCTCCGTGAACTTCACGGCGTTGTTGAGCACGTTCAGCACGATCTGGCGCAGGCGCGTGCTGTCGCCCAGGATCGTCTCGCGGAACGCTGTCGTCGATCTCGGTCGTGAGCTCGAGCCCCTTGCGGGTGGCCATCGAGCTGATGAGCGCGAGCACGCCGTCGATGCAGGCTCGGAAGTCGAACGGCTGCGGTCTCGAGCTCCAGTCGCCCCGCCTCGACCTTCGAGAAGTCGAGGATGTCGTTGATGATCGTCAGCAGCGACTCGCTGCTCGACGCGGATGATCTCGGCGGACTCCTGCTGCTCCGCATCGAGCTTCGAGCGGAGCAGCAGCCCGCTCATGCCGATGATCGCGTTCATCGGCGTGCGGATCTCGTGGCTCATCGAGGCGAGGAACGCGCTCTTCGCCTCGTTGGCGGCGTCGGCCTCCACTCGCGCCTCCTGCACGTCGCGGAAGAGGCGCGCGTTCTGGATGGCGGCGCCGACGTTGGCGGCGATCGTTCCGAGCAGCCGCACGTCGGCTTCGTCGTAGCGCGGCGGTGTCGACCGTCGTCTGGACGCTGAGCACGCCGATCGTCGCGTCGCCGGCGTGGATCGGGACGCCGAGGTACGAGCCCGAAGCCGCGCCGACCCGCCTCGGGACCGAGCTCGGCGAAGTCGGCGGCGCCGTGGACGAGGAGCGGCTCCCGCGAGCGGAGCACGCGCGACGTCGGCCCATCGCCGAGCGGGATGCGGCTCCTGCGCGACCGTGCGGTCGCCCTCGCGGTAGTAGGGAAACTCGATCTCGCTCCGTCTCCGCGTCGAGGAACGCGATATAGGCGATGTCGGCCGAGAACGTCTCGGCGATCAGGTCGCCGACGAGCTCGACGAGCGCGTCGAGGTCGAGCTGCGACGCGAGGGCGCTCGCCGATGCGGTTCACGGTCTCGAGCTCGCGAACGTCGCTGCCGCATCTCGTCGCGGAGTCTGCGTGCGCGCGAGCGCGGTCCCGATGTGCTGTCCGATGAACGCGAGGAGGTCCTTGTCCTGCTCGGTGAAGCGCTTGCTCTCGTCGTAGCTCTGCAGCACGAGTACGCCGAGCGTGCGGCCCTCGGCGCGCAGTGGCACCCCGAGCCAGTCGACCGAATCGTGCCCGACCAGCTCGACCTCACCGCGTCGCGACGAGTTCGCGGTAGAACGTTCCGAGGCGCGAGCAGCGGGCGCCCGGTGCGCAGCACGTACGCCGTCGAGCCGCGCCCGAGCGGCGTGTCTCCGAGCGGCTCCCATTCGTGCTGGGTCGGGGATCTCCGGGTCGACCTCGTCGACGTAGTACGGGAAGCTGAGCGCGTTCCTCGCCTCGTCGTAG
The DNA here is from genome assembly GCA_963744505.1 of uncultured Gaiellaceae bacterium. Classification (GTDB taxonomy): domain Bacteria; phylum Actinomycetota; class Thermoleophilia; order Gaiellales; family Gaiellaceae; genus GMQP-bins7. The sequence goes on along the minus strand of CAVUTL010000005.1, from coordinate 694,602 downwards.
ATCGCGATGAAGAAGTTGTCCGCGTACATCAGCTCGCCGACGATGCGATGGATCTCGGCGTAGAAGCTCGGCATGTCCTCGGCCGCGCTGGCCGTCTCGGCGATGCTCCGCAGCGCCGCCTGAGCCTGCTCGTTCTGCACGCGCTCGGTCACGTCCATGAAGAAGCCCTGGACGTAGAGCGGGTTCCCCGACTCGTCGAGGACGTGCACCGAGGCGTCGCGGATCCAGAGCGTTCGCCCGTCACGGTCGAGGACCCGGTACTCCATCGTGAGCGGCGCGAATGTCCGCTGCGCTTCGATCGTCGCCTCGACGCACACGCTCCGGTCGTCGGGGTGGAGGATCCGCTCCCAGAGGAGGTTGTCCTTCCAGTCCTCGACCGGGTATCCGAAGAGATCCTCGGCCTGCGGGCTCAGGTAGAGAGACTCGCCGCCGACCGACGGACGCGGTCTCGCCGCTGCTGAGCTCGTGCCTACGCGGAGCGTCGATGTACGTGACGAGCGGAAGCTCCTCCGCGAGGCGGCGGAAGCGGGTCTCTGCCAGCTTGACCGCGGTGATGTCGCGGTAGATGGCGTAGAAGCCGGCGTGCTCGCCGTCGACGTGAAGCGGCACCATCGAGACCTCGACGTCGACGAGCGAACCGTCTTTCCGCGCTCCGTCGGGTCACACGATCGATTCGGCCGATCGCCAGAACCTCGTCCGGCATGACGGCGGCATCGGGCGGCAGATGCCTCCGAGTCGAGCACGAGCTCGGTGATCGTCGCGCCCGAGCGCCTCCTCCGACGCGTATCCGAAGAGGCCGGTTGCCGCCGGATTCCAGCCCGTGACGACCTCGTCGCGGTCCATCGTCACGACGGCCACGGGGCTGATGTCGACGAGCGACTCGAAGTACTGCTTCTGGCGCTCGAGCTCGGCCGCAGCAGCTCGTGCTGGGCGGTGATGTCCATCATGAAGCCCTGGACGTGGGTGGCCTCGCCGGCCGCGTTGCGGACGATCCAGGCGTCGTCTCGCACCCACACGATCCGTCCGTCCTTCGCGAGGACGCGGTACTCCATCGTCCACCGTTCGTTCCCGGATTCGAGGTGCTGCGCCACGCCGTCGAGGGCCGTCTTGCGATCCTCCGGATGGAGGACGGACTCGAAGAACGGCTCCTCCATCCAGGCCTCTGCCGGGTAGCCGAAGACCTGCTCGACGCGCGGGCTGATGTAGATCGGAGGTGCCCGTGGCGTCCGGCTTGTCGGTGTAGACGACGAGCGGGAGCTCCTCGACGAGCCTGCGGTACCTGCCCTCCGTCGCTCGCAGCGTTCTCGAGCGCGTCGGCGAGCTCGGCGGTGCGCTCCTCGACGCGTCGCTCGAGCGTCGCGACGTACTCCCGTAGCTGCTGCGCGGTCATGTCGTCGAAGGCGCCCGTGAGCTCGCCGACCTCGTCCTGCGTCAGGACCGGAGCCGTCCCATGAACCGTCTCCTCTCGTCGAGCCTGCCGCCCTGCGCCGCGAGTCTATGGACGCGCACGGATGGTTTCAAATGGCGGGACCGGCTCGGTGCGCGCCCCGTAGCGAGGCTTGTACGCTTCGTCCGTGGAAGAGGTCGTACCCGGGATCTGGCACTGGAGCGCGGTCCATCCCAACATCAAGATCCCCGTCCACTCGTACTACCTGCCGGACGAGCGCGTTCTGATCGACCCGATCGCCCCCGACGACGGTCTCGACTGGTTCGCCGATCACGGCCCACCGACCGAGGTGCTGCTGACCAATCGGCACCATCACCGCTCGAGTGCGCTCTTCGCCGAGCGCTTCGGAGTCACGGTGCGCTGCGTTCGCGCCAGGGATCCACGAGTTCTCCGACGGTCAGCCCGTCGAGCCGTTCGACATCGGAGACGAGCTGCCAGGCGGAGTGGTCGCGCACGAGGTTGGGGCAATCTGTCCGGACGAGACGGCACTGCACATCCCCGCACGCGGTGCACTCGCGATCGCCGACGGGGCAGTTCGCTGGGAGCCTGGCGGGCCTCTGCTGTTCGTGCCGGATAAGTACATGGACGTGCCGGCCGAGACCAAGGCCGGTCTGCGCGACTCGTACCGCGGACTGTTGGAGCTCGACTTCGAGCACCTGCTCCTCGCCCACGGCGACCCCTTCATCGGCGACGGTCACTCGGCACTCAGCGCGTTCGCGGGGAAGGAGCTAGCCTGCGACCGGGCGTATTCGCTAGCCTGAGACCGCCCCGGAGAGCTTTGAACGGCAGCTTGGCGACCGGGTTACCAAACGCCTAAAGCGCGAGAGCCTTCCGGCTCCCGACCCTTTAGGCGGGAGCCGATTCCGTGAAGGACGTGAAACAACGCATGAACGTCAAGACCCAGCTGAGCGAGCTACTCGCCGAGCGGATACTCGTCCTCGACGGCTCCTGGGGTGTGCTCATCCATCGGCGCGAGCTGTCGGAGGAGGAGTACCGCGGCGAGCGGTTCGCGTCACACACGCACGACGTCAAGGGCGACCCCGACATCCTCAATTTGACCGCACCCGGTGTCGTCGCCGAGCTCCACGACGCGTACTTCGAGGCCGGGGCGGACATCGCGACGACGAACACCTTCACGGCGACGTCGATCGGGCAGGCGGACTACGCCCTCGAGGGAGCCGCCGCGGAGATGAGCCTCGAGGGTGCACGGCTCGCTCGCGCGGCCGCCGATACGTGGACCGCGCGCACCCCGGAGAGGCCGCGGTTCGTCGCAGGCTCGGTCGGTCCGCTCAACGTGACGCTCTCGCTCTCGCCGAAGGTGGACGATGCGGCATTCCGCGCGGTCACTTTCGACCACGTGCAGGCTGCATACGAGGAGCAGATACGCGCGCTGCGCGACGGCGGCGTCGATCTCCTCCTGATCGAGACCATCTTCGACACGCTGAACGCGAAGGCCGCGATCGTGGCTGCGCGCGCCGCGGCTCCGGAGCTCCCGCTGTGGCTGTCGTTCACCGCGATCGACAGGAGTGGGCGAAACCTCTCGGGGCAGACCTCCGATGCCTTCTGGGTCTCGGTCGAGCACGCCGACCCGTTCATCGTCGGCGTGAACTGCTCACTCGGCGCGACCGAGATGAGACCGTTCCTGGAGGGGCTCGCGAGCGTCGCAGCCACGTACGTCTCGTGTCACCCGAACGCAGGTCTCCCGAACGCACTCGGGCTCCACGACGAGCAGGCGGCCGACACGAGCCGGTACCTGCGGGCCTTCGCCGAGGACGGGCTCGTCAACCTCGTGGGCGGTTGCTGCGGGACGACCCCCGAGCACACCCACGCGATCGCGCGCGCGGTCGAGGGACTGCCGCCGCGGCGCGTCCCCGAGCGCTCGACGCGTCCGCGGTTCTCCGGGCTCGATCCGTTCGTCATCCGGCCGGACACGGGCTTCGTCGTCGTGGGCGAGCGTACGAACGTGACCGGCTCGGCGAAGTTCCGAAGGCTGATCGAGGCCAACGACTACCAGAGTGCGGTCGACGTCGCGCTCGAGCAGGTTCGGGGCGGCGCGAACCTCCTGGACGTCAACATGGACGCCGACCTGCTCGACGCGGAGCAGGCGATGACGACCTTCCTCAACCTTCTTGCGACCGAGCCGGAAGCCGCGCGCCTTCCGATCATGGTCGACAGCTCGCGCTTCTCTGCACTCGAGGCCGGCCTCAGGTGCCTCCAGGGGAAGGGCGTCGTCAACTCGATCTCCCTGAAGGAGGGCGAGGAGCCGTTCCTCGCGCAGGCACGGACGGTGCGCGCGTTCGGAGCGGCGGTCGTCGTCATGGCGTTCGACGAGCGCGGGCAGGCCGAGGGCGTCGAGCGGAAGGTGGAGATCCTCGGCCGCGCGTTCGACCTGCTGACGACCGAGGCGGGATTCGCGCCGGACGACGTCATCCTCGACCCGAACGTCCTGGCCGTCGCGACCGGGATCGAGGAGCACGCTGCCTTCGCCAAGGCCTTCATCGACTCGATCCCGCTCCTGAAGGAGCGCTGTCCGGGCGCGCTCGTCTCCGGAGGAATCTCGAATCTCTCGTTCGCGTTCCGTGGCAACGATGCGGTACGCGAGGCGATGCACGCGTCGTTCCTGTACCACGCGATCCGCGCGGGTCTCGACATGGGAATCGTCAATGCCGGCCAGCTCGCGGTCTACGAGGACATCGAGCCCGATCTGCTCGAGCGGGTGGAGGACGTCCTCTTCGACCGGCGCCCGGACGCGACGGAGCGGCTCGTCGAGTACGCGTCCACGGTGACGGGCGGCGCGACGAAGCGCGAGCTCGACCTCGCGTGGCGCGAGGCTCCCGTCGCCGACCGGCTCGCGCACGCGCTCGTCCACGGGGTCGTCGACTTCATCGAGGAGGACACCGAGGAGGCGCGGCGCGATGCGGCGCGTCCGCTCGACGTCATCGAAGGGCCGCTCATGGACGGGATGAAGATCGTCGGCGATCTCTTCGGCTCGGGAAAGATGTTCCTTCCGCAGGTCGTGAAGAGCGCCCGCGCGATGAAGCGTGCGGTCGCGTATCTCGAGCCGTACATGGAGGCGGATAAAACCGAGCGGTCGTCGGCGGCGCGGATCGTCCTCGGCACTGTCAAGGGCGACGTCCACGACATCGGCAAGAACATCGTCGGCGTCGTGCTCGGCTGCAACGGCTACGAGGTGATCGACCTCGGCGTCATGGTGCCGGCCGATCGCATCCTCGATGTCGCCGTCGAGCAGGACTGCGACGTCGTCGGCCTCTCGGGCCTGATCACGCCGTCGCTCGACGAGATGGTGCTCGGTCGCGAAGGAGATGGAGCGACGCGGCCTGGGGCTGCCCCTCCTCATCGGCGGCGCGACGACCTCGAAGCAGCACACCGCTGTTCGGATCGCGCCCGAGTTCAGCCAGCCGACGGTGCACGTCCTCGACGCGTCACGCGTCGTCGGTGTCGTTGCCGACCTGCTCGACGGCGACCGGCGCGCCCGGCTCGATACCGAGAATCGGGCCGATCAGGAGCGGCTCCGCGCCCTGCATGCCGAGAAGGGCCGCAAGCCGCTGCTCCCGCTCCGCGAGGCGCGAACGCGGCGGACGCCGATCGACTGGCACGCAGACGACCTCGCGACGCCTCCGTTCACCGGGGCGCGTGTGGTCGAGCAGGACGTCGCGACACTGCGCGAGTACATCGACTGGACGTTCTTCTTCCACGCGTGGGAGCTGAAGGGCCGGTACCCGGCGATCCTCGACGATCCTGCGAAGGGCGAGGTCGCGCGGGAGCTCCTCGATGCCGCGAACGAGCTCCTGGACGAGATCGCCGCGGAGGGGTCGCTCCAGGCACGTGGCGTGTACGGGTTCTGGCTCGCGCACGCCGATGGCGACGACGTCCTCGTCGACGGCAGGCGGTTTCCGATGCTGCGCCAGCAGGGTGCCCACGACGACTCTCGGCCGAATCGCTCGCTGGCCGACTTCGTCGCGCCCGGCGACGCAGGGCTGACGGATCACGTCGGAGCCTTCGCCGTCGCCGTCCACGGGAGCGAATCGCTCGCCGACGTCTTCACCGCCGAGCGCGACGACTACAAGGCGATCCTGGTGCGAGCACTCGCGGATCGCCTCGCGGAGGCCTTCGCCGAGCGACTGCACGAGATCGCGCGGCGGGAGTGGCACTCGCCGGCGGAGTCGCTCACGAATGAGGAGCGCATCGGCGAGCGGTTCCGGGGCATTCGTCCGGCGTTCGGGTACCCCGCCTGCCCGGACCACTCGGAGAAGGGTCGCCTGCTCGACCTGCTCGACGCCGAGCGCGCGGGAATCGGACTCACGGAGTCGTATGCGACCACCCCCGGCGCCAGCGTCAGCGGCCTCTACTTCGGCCATCCGCAGGCGCGGTACTTCTCGGTCGGCCGCGTCGGCCGCGACCAGGTCGTCGACTACGCGAAGCGCAAGGAGATGGAGGTCGCCGAAGCAGAGCGCTGGCTGCGTCAAAACCTCGCGTACGAGCCGTAGCCATGCGTACTGTGAGAGCGATGCGCCTGCGCCCGATCATCACGCTCGTCGTTCTCGCCGCCCTCGCCGGTACGAGCGCGGCGCTCGCCGCCCGCGGCGATCCGAAGGAGGCGATCACACCGGCAGATCAGGCGCGAGCGAAGGCGATGCTGCTGCGCGCGGCGGACTTCAGTCCTGCCTACACGGCAAGCCCTGCCGCGTCGAGGGGAGGGGGTGACCTCTACTGCGCGGCGCTCGACGAGTCGGACCTCACCGTCTCCGGACGGGCCGAGTCGCCCAGATTCACCGCGACGCCCGAGTTCATCACCTCGACTGCGTATGTCTACAAGTCGCGTTCGGGCTCGAACGCGTCCTGGGCGCGCGGGACGAGTGCCGCCGGCGTGAACTGCTTGCGCGACGTCCTTCGCGCGCAACTCCAGGGCACCGCCGTGCGCTTCGTCTCGTTCAAGAAGCTCTCGTTCCCGAAGCGCGGGCAGCGATCCGTTTCCTACCGGGCGATCGCAACGCAGCAGGGACTGCGGCTCTACGTCGACGTCGTCGCGATGCAGGTCGTGCGAGCGCAAGCGGCGGTGATCTACCTCTCGGGGCTGTCGCCGCCGCCGGAGGGCGAGCTGCGAAGGCTCACGGCACTCGTTGCCAAACGCGCGGAAAGGGCGATGCGGGTCACTTCCTGACTGGGCAGGCACGGTTCGTCCGGCGCCGAACTTGCCGCACATGCCACATAAGGACACGGCCGGAAGAGCCGTAGTCGGAATCGGGGGCTGGTGGTAGCGTCATCGGAGGACGTGGAGCGCAGCAGCCGTCTCGGCCTCCTTCGCCGGTCGCCATCGTTCGGGTACCTCTTCCTGGCGACGGCGGGCTCCAGCTTCGGCACGTACCTCGCAGCCGTTGCGCTCACCGTCCAGATCTACGACGAGACGGGGTCGGGTGTCTGGGTCGCGACCCTCCTGATCGCCGACTTCCTCCCGATCGTCGCCATCGGGCTGCTGCTCGGGCCGCTCATCGACCGTCTCTCCCGACGTCGGCTGATGATCGGGTCGGATCTCGTCCGCTTCGGCGTGTTCGCGGCGCTTCCGTTCGTCGAAGGCCCGACCGCGCTCATCGCCCTCGCAGCGGTCTCCGGTGTTGCGACCGGCTTCTTCATCCCGGCCGCGAACGCGGCCATCCCGAACGTCGTCCCCGAGGACGAGCTCGTCAACGCCAACTCGCTGTGGGCGACGGCCGAGACCCTGGCGTGGATGATCGGCCCGCTGGCGGCCGGCGCGATGCTCGCACTGTGGAGCCCGTCGGTCCCGTATGCGGTCAACGCGGTCACGTTCCTCGTCTCCGCAGCTCTCGTCGCGCGCATCCGCGGCTCGGAGCTCCGCTCGGAGGAGTCGCTCTCCCGCGGGCACTGGCGCGACGTCGCCGACGGCCTGAAGCTCGTCGTGACCTCGCGTCCGCTCCGAACGGTGCTCGTCGTGTGGAACGTCGTGCTGCTCGGCTCGGCCGCGGTCAACGTGGCCGAGGTCGTCTTCGCCAAGGACACGCTCGACGCCGGCGATCTCGGCTTCGGCGCGCTCGTCGCCGCCAGCGGCGTCGGGCTCGCCCTCGGGAGCTACCTGGCGGCGCCCGCGCTCGGGAAGGTCGGGCTGCGGCGGCACTACGTCGGCTCGATCGCGCTCATGGGAGTGGGATGGGGCGCCGCCGCGCTCAGTCCCACGATCTATCTCGCCGTCGTCTTCGCGATCGGTGGAGCTGCCGGGAACGGCGCAGCCATCGTCTGCAACCGGATCCTCCTCCTCCGCGGCGCTTCCGATCAGTACCGCGGGAGAGCGCTCGCGACGATCATGAGCACGAACTACGCCGTACTCGGCCTCGCAATGGCGGCGGCGGGCGTGTTCACCGAGGTCTACGGCGCGCGCGCGGTCTGGCTCGCGGCGGGCGTGCTCTTCCTCCTCGGCGCCGTCGTCGCACTGTTCGCCACGCGCTGGCTGCCGGTCACGGCGAAGGAGGAGGACGAGGCCATCGTGCGGAGCGCCGAGTCGGCGATCGCAGCGCTGGGCAACGGCCATTCCGGAGCCGTCGCAGAGGGTGTCGGAAACGGCGTCCGCACGCGGCCGCTCGAGCGCATCGCCGTGCTCCTGGAAGAGATCGAAGCCCGCCGAGAGCTCGAAGCTCGCAAATAGAGTCCGCCCGTGGCACGGACCGAGTGGACGCTCGAGGAGCTCGTCGCAGGCGTGCGGGCAGCTGATCGTCGGGCACTCGCACGCGCGATCTCGCTCGTCGAGGACGGCGACCCGCTCGCCTATCCGCTCGTTCGCGAGCTCTATCCGAGCACGGGGAAAGGAGCGATCGTGGGCGTCACCGGTCCCCCAGGAGTCGGGAAGTCGAGCCTCATCGGGGCGCTCGTCGGCCTCGTTCGCGAGCGTGGCAGCACCGTCGGCGTCGTCTCGGTCGATCCGTCCAGCCCGTTCTCGCGGGGCGCGCTCCTCGGTGACCGGATCCGCCTTTCCGACCACTTCCTCGATCCCGGCGTCTACATCCGCTCGATGGGAACGCGCGGCCACCTCGGCGGGCTGGCCGAGGCGACGCTGCAGGCCGTGCTCCTCCTCGACGCCGCCGGGAAGGACGTCGTGTTCGTGGAGACCGTCGGCGCGGGCCAGAGCGAGGTCGAGGTGACCGGGATCGCGGACACCGTGCTGCTCGTGCTCATGCCCGGCTCCGGCGACTCGGTGCAGGCGCTGAAGGCCGGGATCATGGAGATCCCCGACGTCATCGCGATCAACAAGATGGATCACCCCGGCGCCAAGACGATGCTGAACGAGGTGCGGTCGATCGTTGCGCTCGCCGAGCCGGAGCGACGCCCTCAGATCCTCCTGACCGAAGCGCTCGGCGGTGAGAACGTCCCCGAGCTCCTGGCCGCGCTCGAGGGGCATCGGGCCGCGCTGGAGAGCGACGGCCGGCTCGAGGAGCGCCGCAGGAAGAACCTCGCGGCCGAGGTCTTCGCGGTCGCAGCGAGCCGCGCGAACGCGCATCTGCGGGCCGCCGTCGCGGACGATCCGAAGCTCCAGCGCGTGCTGGCGCAGGTCGAGGCGCGCGAGCTCGACCCGCTGAGCGCCGTCCGCGAGATCATGGAGGAGGTGTTCGTGTTGGGGTCGGACATGGGGTCAGACCCCCCAGAGCCTGTGGTCAGGGAGGATTCGGGTGCGTAGTCGGGGTCAGACCCGGTGGTGACGATCGCTGACGTGGAAGCTGCCCGTGAGCGCCTGTCCGGCGTCGCGCGTGAGACGCCGCTCTACCCGACGGAGACGTTCTCCAGGCTGACCGGGCGCCAGGTCTACCTCAAGGCCGAGAACCTCCAGCGGACCGGCTCGTTCAAGATCCGCGGCGCCTACAACACGATCGCCACGCTCGGCGAGGTCGAGCGGCGTGCCGGGGTCGTGGCGGCGAGCGCCGGCAACCACGGTCAGGCTGTCGCGTGGGCAGCACGCGAGGCGGGGATCTCCGCGACGATCTTCATGCCGCAGGACGCGCCGATGGCGAAGATCGAGGCCACGCGCTCGTACGGCGGCGTGACGGAGCTCGTCGGCGAGAGCTTCGAGGAGGCGGTGGCCGCCGCGCAGGCGCACGTCGAGGCCACCGGTGCGACGCTCGTGCATGCATTCGAGGATGAACGGGTCATCGCCGGCCAAGGGACGATCGGTCTCGAGCTCGCCGAGCAGGCTCCGGACGCGGAGACGGTTCTGATCCCGATCGGCGGTGGAGGCCTCGCCGCGGGCATCGCCCTGGCTCTGAAGGATCGCCGACCCGACGTGCGCACGATCGGTGTCGTCTGCCAGCCGGGCTTCACGATCGCCGACGGAATCGCGGTCAAGCATCCGGGCGTCCTGCCGTCGTCGATCCTGGACCGTGTGCTCGACGACACGGTCTCGGTTTCGGACGAGGAGATCTCGGAGGCGCTCGTCCTCTGCGTCGAGCGGACCAAGTTCCTCGTCGAGGGAGCGGGTGCGGTCGGGCTCGCGGCCCTCCTTGCCGGACGCGTACCAGACACGGGTCCCGTCGCCGTCGTGCTCTCGGGTGGGAACATCGACGCCACCACACTCATCTCGGTTCTCCGGCACGGGTTGACGGAAGCGGGGCGGTTCCTCGCGATTCGCCTGCTCATCCCCGATCGACCGGGTGAGCTGCGCAACGTCCTCGATCTGATCGCGCGAGGCCGCGGCAATGTGGTCTCCATCGATCATCACCGCGAAGGGCGCACGACCACCGCGCTCCAGACCGAGATCGAGCTCGTCGTCTCGACCCGCGACGAGACGCACTGTCAGGAGCTCCTCGAGTCGATTCGCGCTGCCGGATACACAGTGGAGCGCGTCGGCCCGCCGACGTAGGATTCCGCGATGCGGACTGCGGTCGTCGTCGTTCCCCGCGAGCGCTTCACCTCGCTTCCGGTGAGCCTCCGGTCGCTCTTTGCGACGGTCTCGGCCGATGTGCCCGTCGTCGTGGTGGAGGGAGGAACGCCGTCGGAGACGCGGTTCGAGCTCGAGAGCCTGACCCGAGAGCGCCCGTTCGAACTGATCTCGCTGCCGTACATGGTCAAGCCGAATGAGGCGCGCAATCTCGGCGTGGCCGCGACGACGAGCGACTATGTCGTGATCGCCGACAACGACATCGAGTACGAGCCCGGCTGGCTCGAGGCGCTCGAGAGGCACGCGGAGAGGAACGACTCGGATGCCGTTGCGCCGCTCATCTGCATCGGGCCACCGGCGGCGACGATCATCCACCACGCCGGGGGCACCCTGAACGCCACTCGCGACGACAACGGAACAAAGCTGTCGGAGAAGCACCGCCTCATGGACGTTCCGTTCGCCGACGCCACGGACCGACTCCCCGAGGTTCACAACCACGTCTGCGAGTTCCACTGCATGATGGCGCGCCGTGCGCTGCTCGACGAGATGGGCGGCCTCGACGAGCGGCTCATCACGCGCGAGCAGATGGACTTCGCGATGCGAGCACTCGTGCTGGACGCGCGGGTGACGTTCGCGGAGGATGCCGTCGTCACGTACATGGCTCGCGACGCCTTCGACGCGATCGACCTCCGCTATCACCTCTTCCGCTGGTCCGACCGCCTCGTGGTCGAGTCGCTCGATGCGTTCGAATCGACCTGGGGCGTGACGCTCGATCGCGACATGTTCCGGTACAAGTGGGCGGCGCGGCACCGGCTGCGGGCGGCCGAGACCACCTATCCACGCAGGCGGAAAGTTCTCGGGAAGCAGCAGTTCGGGCGCTGGGTGGTCGATCGCCTCGAAGCGCAGGTCATGGTCGAGCAGACGCGCAAGCGTGGCGATGTCCATCCGTCCGCGCCGAAGGCGCTCGATCGCGAGCGTGTTTCCCAGGTCATCTTGGGCCTGGTCGACGCCACGGCGACCACAGCTCCAGCGTAGTGAGGGGAACAGGCGGTCTCCCGCGCGTCGCGGGAATGGCAACGATGCCGTCGCGCGCGGACACCGCGCCGCAGGCCCTCGCGTCGATCCTCCCGCAGGTCTCCAGGCTCTGGCTCTTCCTCGACCGCTTCGACTCGGTTCCGCCCTACGCGGAGCACGATCGGATCAGCGTGCTCCGATCGCAGGACGTGGGTGACCTGCGAGCGAACGGCAAGCTGGCCGGCGCCGCAATGGAGACGGCCGAGTGCACGTTCTACGCCGTCGACGACGACGTCGAGTACCCACCCGACTACTGCGCTGTGCTCGAGTCGCATCTGGGTCGGCTCGCCGGCCGAGCGGCGGTCGGCGTCCATGCGGCGATTCTGAGTGCGCCGGTGACGTCCTACGTCCGCGACATGACGGTCATGCACCGCCGGGCGGCGCTCGAGCGCTCGGTCGAGGTCGACCTGCTCGGCACCGACTCCGTGGCGTTTCGCACCTCGACCCTCCGCGTCGACGTGCGCGAGTGGCCGAACGTGAACATGGTCGACCTCTCGTTCGCGCTGTGCGCGCGCGAGCGGTCGGTGCCACTCGTCGCGGTCCCGCGGGAGAAGGGGTGGATCAGCCCGATCGCCGAGAGGCAGGCGGACAGCATCTGGCTCGGGGTCAAGCGGGACGACTCCGTGCAGACGACTCTCGCGCAACAGCTCCTTACGCTGCCTCGTCCGACGCTCGAGCGGTCAAGCGAGCCCGGCTGAGCCGTCCTGTGCGAGCGACGTAGACTCGCCCGATGGCGGCCTGCCCAGCGTGTGGGTACGAGAACGCCTCGGGCGCCAAGTTCTGCTCGGAATGCGGATCGCAGCTTGGTGTCGCGTCGCGCACTCCACGGGAGGAGCGCAAGGTGGTCACTGTCGTCTTCGCCGATCTCGTCGGATCGACGGCACGAGCCGAGCAGCTCGATCCCGAAGACGTCCGTGCGATCCTGCTCCCCTACCACGATCGGTTACGTGCCGAACTCGAACGCCACGGCGGCACGGTCGAGAAGTTCATCGGCGACGCCGTTGTCGGCGTCTTCGGGGCCCCCGTCGCCCACGAGGACGATCCCGAGCGAGCGGTCCGCGCAGCGCTGGCGATCCAGGAGGCGATCGCGGAGATGAACGAGGCCGATCCGACGCTCGCGCTGGAGGTTCGGATCGGTGTAAACACGGGAGAGGCGATCGTCGCGCTCGATGCGCGCCCGGAGCTCGGCGAGGCCGTGGTCGCCGGCGACGTCGTGAACACCGGTGCGCGACTCCAGTCGGCTGCGCCCCCCGGCGGGATCCTCGTGGGTGAGTACACGTACCGCGCGACCGAGCGCGCCGTTGAGTTCGAGCCGGCGGCGCCCGTCGTCGCAAAGGGGAAGGCACACCCCCTCGCCGTCTGGCGTGCGGTTGGGCGCCGAGCGAGCTATGGCATCGACCTCTCCGACGCCCGGTCGCCGCTCGTCGGACGGGACGACGAGCGGGACGTCCTCGTCGGCGCGCTCTCGCGGGCGCGAGCACGGGTCGAACCGCAAGTCGTGACGGTGGTCGGCGTGCCCGGGATCGGGAAGTCGCGGCTCGTCCGCGAGCTCTTCCGCGTCGTCGACGAGGATCCCGAGCTCATCGTGTGGCGACAGGGTCGCTCCCTTCCGTACGGGGAGGGATCGGCGTTCTGGGGCCTCGCGGAGATCGTGAAAGCGCAGGCCGGGATCCTCGAGACCGACGGCGCCGACGATGCCGTGGCGAAGGTCGTCGCGGCCGTTCGCGACGTCGTGGCGGACGAGACCGAAGCCCCGTGGATCGAGCGCCACTTGCTCCTGCTGACGGGCGTACAGCAGACGAGGTCATCCTCGGCGCAAGCGAACCTCGACGAGTCGTTCGCCGCCTGGCGGCGCTTCGTGGAAGCGCTGGCCGAGCACCAACCCGTCGTGCTCGTGTTCGAGGACCTGCACTGGGCGGACGATGCGCTTCTCGATTTCGTCGACGCCTTATCCGATCGTGTGACGGGTGTGCCGCTGCTCGTCGTGTGCTCGGCCCGGCCGGAGCTCCTCGAACGACGCCCAGGCTGGGGTGGGGGCAAGCGCAACGCCACGACGGTTTCGCTCGTTCCCCTGTCCGACGAGGACACGGCCCGTCTCTCGCCGGTCTCCTCGGGACACCGGTGCTTCCGGCCGATCAGCAGGCCGCCCTGCTACAGCGTGCGGGTGGAAACCCCCTCTTCGCTGAGGAGTACGCACGAATGCTGGCGGACGGAACCGATCCCGCAGCCGCCGCACCGGAGTCCCTGCACGGCGTCGTCGCCGCGCGGATCGACGCGCTGTCCGACGAGGAGAAGGAGCTTCTTCAGCTCGCCGCGGTGCTCGGAAAGGTCTTCTGGACGGATGCGCTGACGACCCTCTCCGGCATCGACCCTTGGCAGCTGGAGGAGCGCCTCCACTCGCTCGAGCGAAAGGAGTTCGTCCGACGCGAGCATCGCTCGGCCGTCGCGGGCTCGAAGCAGTACGTCTTCGTCCATGCGCTCGTCCGCGACGGCGCCTATGGCCAGATGTCTCGCGCCGCGCGCGCCGACGTCCACCGGCGCGTCGCGGACTGGATCGAGACCCTTCCCGCCGATCGAGCGGAGGACCGCGCCGAGATCCTCGCGCACCACCTGCTCGAGGCGATCGAGTACTCCCGTGCGGTAGGGCTCGACGATGCGCAACTTGTTCCGCGTGCGGTAAGGGCGCTCCGGGAGTCCGGTGACCGCGCCCTGCACCTGGGTCTTGTCAACCTCGCCCTATCGCTCTATACGCGACTGCGGGAGCTCGACCCGGAGGTCGAGAGCGATCCGTACTTCCTCCTCTCGTTCGGGCTGACGCTGGCCGCGGCGCTCGGATTCTCGGAAGAAGGAGCGGCCGAGCTAGAGGGCGCGGCAGAGGCGCTGGCCGCCTCCGATCCGGCCGCCGCCGCCCAGGCCACGATCACTCGAGGCGAGTTCTTCTGGCAGCGAGGGGACCAGGAGCGCGCGTTCGTCTTCTTCGAGCGCGCGCGTGAGCTCGCCGAAGACGCCCCGCTCTCTCGCGAAAAGCAGTACGTCGTCGCCCAGGTTGCTCGCTTTCTCTCGATCGCCGGCCGTTACGAGGATGCCCTGCACTTCGTCGAGGAGGCGATCCTCATGGCCGAGGAGCTCGACGAGACGGACCTCCTCGGGGACGCACTGAACACACGAGGCACGGTGCGCGCCTCCGTCGGGGATCCGCGCTGGGAAGAAGACGCCAAGCGGAGCATCGAGCTCACCCTGCGGACGAACTCGTTCCGGGCAGGTCGCGCGTATATCAACTACGGCTCGCATCTGATGGAAACGGCCGCGGACCTCGCTCGAGGCGAGGCCGTGACACGAGAGGGGCTCGCCTTCTCGCAGAGGATGGGTTTCCCGTCGACCGCGATGCGCTGGTTCCTCGGCAATCTCGTCGAGCTCACGTACCACGCCGGACGCTGGGACGAGGCGCTCGAGCTCGCCGAGTCGGAGATCGCGGGCGAGCCTCACTACATGCAGCACGTGGCACATTTCATCCGGGCCCGAATCCGCGCGGGGCGTGGCGATGATCTGGGAGCGGCCGAGGACGCCGACGTTGCACTGCGTCTCGCGCGGGCGATTCGCGACCCCCAGTCCCTCGATCCCACGCTCGTGGCCGCTGCAGAGGTGGCGTATCGCGGAGGAGATCTCGCAGCAGCGAACGCCCTGCTCTCAGAGGTCGGATCGGAGCGCCCGGGGATGTGGGCCGTCAATGCCGCCCTCCTCTGTAACGATCTGCAACGCGCTCCACTGGTCCAACGGCGCGACCCCCAGGTCACGAGGTGGAGTGAGGCAGCCCAGGCAATCGCATCCGGAGACCTCGTCGAAGCTGCAGAGACGCTCGAAAGCACAGGCGCACGAACGTTCGTAGCCGCAGTTCGACTGCATGCGGCTCGGGAGTACGCGGCGGCGGGGCGTCCCCACGACGCTACGAATCAGCTTGCTCCTGCGCTTTCGTTCTACCGCGAGGTCGAGGCGAGCGCGTACGTGCGCGACGCCGAAGCGCTGCTCCGCGCCGCGAGCTGAATCAGCTGCCGCAGCGCCGGAACTCGACCGTCGGCTTGCCCGCTGCCGCCCACGAGTCGATGCCGCCGTCGACCACCGGGTGCGCGTCGAAGCCGTGCGACGCCAGGATGCTCGCGGCGATGGCCGCTCGCGGTCCCGTCTCGCAGATCGTGATGATCGGCCGGTCGCGCGGGAGGTCCGCCTCGCCGAGCGCGAGCAGCCGATACGGGATGTTCCGGCTTCCGGCGATGTAGCCGGTGTCGCGCTCGTCCTTCTCGCGCACGTCGATGAGCTCCGCGCCCTGGTCGAGAAGCGCGTCGAGCTCGTCGATCGACACGAGGTCGAGGCGCTCGGGGCCGCCGCCGAGGACGTATCCGGCGATGTCGAGCAGTCCGACGGAGTGGAGTCCGCGAATCGCGTCGGCCGCCTCGCCTTCGTCCGTCGCGGACACGGCGATCGGGGCGGGGTCGAGGACGAACGCCGCCTTCGTCGCGAACCCCGTCCCGGAGACGGGGACGCTGATCGCGCCGACGAAATGACCGGCCGCGAACGCCGCTACTGGCCGGGCATCGAGCACCTGCACGCCCTCGGGCGCCGCGGCGAGCTCCTGCGGCTCGGGTGGCGCTCCGACGAACGGGCCCCGGTTCAGCTCGACGATGCGCTCCATGTTCGGCGGCCGCGGCGCGGAGATGCCGGTGGACTCGGCGATGAAGAGCCCTATGTCGTCGGTTTGGAGCGCGGGGTTGAAGCGACGCTCGAAGCCGATCGTCGTCGACGCCTTCGAGCTCATCGCCTTACCGCAGAGCGATCCGGCGACGTGGCCTGGGTACACCTCGACGCCGTCGCCGAGCTCGGTCAGGCGCCTGAGAGAGTGGAAGAGGCCCTCGGCCCCTTCGCGTCCCTCGACGGCGAGATCGGGCCGAGCTGCGTCGCCGACGAAGAGCGAGTCGCCGGTGAGCACGATCCACGGCTCCGCCCCGCGCGTGAGATCGCTGACCGCAAAGCAGCAGTGCTCGGGCCGATGACCGGGCGTGTGGATACAGCGAAGGACGATGTCTCCGAGCGAGATCTCGTCGCCGTCCTCCAGTGGGTCGTGCGGATACTCCGCCTGTGCGGCGATGTGAGTGCTCACCTGGACGCCGTGCTCCAGCGCGAGCCGCCCGTGTCCGGCGAGGTGATCGGCATGCGTGTGCGTCTCGATGGCGCGGACGATGCGGACGTCGCGGCGACCAGCCTCCTCGAGGTACTGCTCGATCGCGAAGGCGGGGTCGACCACGACTGCCAGGCCGGTTCCCGGGTCGCCGACGAGGTAGGACGCGCACCCGAGCGCGTCGTCGACGAACTGCGTGAAGATCATGGTCGCGGCCGACCGTACCAGCGGCTCCCGCTATTTCTCTTGAAGTGCGAGCGGACGACATGCATCTCGGTAGCGTGGACGGCGCCTGGAGGAGAGCGTGACGCGCAAGTTTGCGCCTCATGGCGCATCATCTGTGGTGATCGACCCGAGAACGGCCCACGGGAGAGGGGGACGTCATGAACTTCAAGCTGCTCGTCGCGGGACTCGCCGCCGGCGTGCTCGTCGTCTCGTCGGCGATCGCAGCGAATCAGGGAGGTGAGAGCAAGCCACCCGCCAGCGGCGCCGGGTGCAAGCCGAGGATCGCTGTCGTGCTGAAGGGCACGCTCGCCGGCAAGCCTGCGAATGCCGTGACGGTTGACGTCAAGAGCGGGAACCGGTGGGCTCGCGCCTACGTCGGCAAGCAGTGGCAGATCGCCGTCGGCCCGGGCACGAAGATTCGTCGCCAGGGACAGAAGACGCTCGGCGCTCTCGTCGTCGGAGATCGCGTCCACGTCCAGGCGCGCGTCTGCAAGGCCGATCTCGCTGACAACAAGACTCCCGCGTTGAACGCGTCGAAGGTCGTCGCGCATCCGGCGAACGCCGCAAAGGACAAGGACGAGAAGGACAAGGACGAGAAGGACAAGGACGACTAGCGCACGGAGTCGCCGCCGAGTCCGCCGTCAGCTCGGGCCGCGGCGGCGCCAGGCGAGCATTGCGATCGCGACGATGGCGAGCACGCCGATGAGCGCGACGACTCCGCCGAGGGCGAGGCTCTGCGACGGGCTCTCCGACGCGGGCGTGATCGTGATCCGGACGGGCCAGCGCACCACCCCTCCGTCCGCATAGCGCTGTCTGGCCTCGAGGTCGGCGAAGCCGGGGTCGACGTCGGCGCGCAACGTCACGCCGAAGTCGATCTGCGCGTTCGGGGCGAGCGACCCGCCCGTCCAGGTCGCGGTCGAGCCGTCGAGCTGCGCGCTCCAGCCTGCGACCTCGTGTGCGTGCTCGATCTCGAGCCCGGGAGGTGCGGTCACCGAGAATGCTGTCATGGGCGCGTCGCGCTCGTTGGGCCCCGCGAGCCTGATGGACTCGGAGCTCCCACTCGGGAGGAACGCCGGCGTCGCGACGACGTGCGCGGACGCCGCACCCGTAGCAGTCAGGCCGATCAGCGCCGCGATCGCGACGATGAACGGGCGAGGCAAGCCTCGCCCCTACAAGCCGAGATGGCGAGCGATGACCATCCGCTGCACCTCATTCGTGCCCTCGCCGATCTCGAGGATCTTCTGGTCGCGGTAGAAACGCGAGACCGCAGCCTCCTCCATGTACCCGAAGCCGCCGTGGATCTGCAGTGCCGCGTTGGCGGCTCGGTTCGAGAGCTCGCCGGTGTAGAGCTTCGCCATCGCCGCCTCGCGCGCGAATGGGCGCCCCTGATCCTTGAGCCATGCAGCCTTGAGCACGAGCGCTCGACCGGCCTCGATCTCGGTCGCCATGTCCGCGAGCTTGAAGCGGATCGCCTGGAACGACGCGATCGGCTTGCCGAATTGCTCGCGCTCCCGCGCGTACGCGTAGGCGAGGTCGTACACGCCCTGCGCGAGGCCGACGCCCATCGCGGCGACGGAGATCCGGCCGCCGTCGAGGATCTCGAGGAACTGCGTGAAACCCTCGCCGCGCGGGCCGAGGAGGTTGCTCCTCGGGCACGGAGCAGTCGTCGAACGAAAGCTCGCGCGTGTCGGACGCGCGCCAGCCGAGCTTCTTCATCGGTGCCGAGATGCCGTACCCCGGCGTCCCGTTCTCGACCACGATGTTCGAGACCTCGTCCTCGTCGGTGCGCGCGGTGAGCGTGACGCCCCAGGTGATGTCGGTGCCCGCGTTCGTGATGTAGAGCTTCGATCCGTTCACGATCCACGAGCCGTCGCGGAGCTCTGCCGTCGTACGCGTCGCGCCCGCATCCGAGCCGGCGTCCGGCTCCGTCAGGCCGAAGGCGGCGAGCCGCCGGCCCGACGCGAGATCCGGAAGCCAGCGCTCCTTCTGCTCCTCCGATCCGTAGTTGAGGATCGGCATCGTCCCGAGCGACGTGTGCGCCGCGACCGTAATTGCCACGGACGAGTCGATCCGCGTGAGCTCCTCGATCGCGATCGCGTACGAGACGGTGTCGCCGCCCGCACCGCCGTAGCGCTCCGGGATCGGCAGGCCCATCAGCCCGAGCTCGCCGAGCTCCGCGACGAGCTCGTACGGGAACCGGCCGCTCAGATCGAGCTCCCCCGCGACAGGCTCGACGCGCTCCCGCGCGAACGTCCGGACCGTGTCGCGAATCAGCTCCTGCTCGGGAGTCAGGTCGAAGTCCACGCCGCGCGGATCCTAGATGCGCGCGATAGTCTCCCGCCGTTCGCCAACCAGGAGGAAACTGCGAGACCATGGCAACTACACAGGAGTTCTTCGAGGCTCTGCCGAGTCGGGTCAGCCCGGATCGGATCGAGGGCATGAACAACACGTACGTCTTCGACATCGAGGGCGCCGGTGTGTGGACGGTTGCGGTCGCCGACGGCGCGATCACGGTCAGCGAGGGAGCCGGCAGACGCGGACTGCACGTTCTCCGCGAGCGAGGAGACGTTCGGGAAGATCGCCTCGGGTGAGCAGAACGCGACGACCGCCTACATGACCGGCAAGCTCAAGATCAAGGGGGACATGGGCGCCGCGATGAAGCTGCAGAAGATCTTCTAGCGCCGCGTCGCTCCACTGCCGTGATCTGGATCGCGCTTCTCGTCCGCTGGGGGATCAACATCCTGGCCCTGATCGTCGTCGATTGGATGTTCAGCGGCGTGACGATCGGGGCATGGGGGTCGCTCCTGCTCGGCGCTGCGATCCTTACGCTCGGCAACACGTTCATCAAGCCGATCCTCGCGCTGCTGACGCTGCCGCTCATCCTCCTCACGTTCGGGCTCGCGTACTTCGCGATCAACGTGCTCATGCTCGCACTGGCGGAGTGGATCGCGCCCGACTTCTCGATCGACGGCTTCTGGACCTACGTGGGTGCGACCATCGTCGTCTGGATCGTGAACGTCACGGTCGGCTGGTTTCTCGACAAGATCAACACGCAGCCCGCCTGAGCATGACGTCCTACGAGCTCTGGCTGTTCCTCCACATCTCGGCTGCGGCGGTCTGGATCGGCGGCGCGGTGGCCGCCCAGGTGTTCGGCGCCCTGGCGCAGCGCTCCGGGGATCCGGCCCGTAGCGCGGCGTTCGGTCAGGACCTCGGTCGCGTGGTGTCGTGGGTCTTCATTCCGAGCGCCCTCCTCGTCCTCGTGCTCCGGGATCCTGCTGACGGAGGATGGCAGCTGGGACTGGGACGAGTGGTTCGTCGTTCTCGGTCTGATCGGGTGGGCGATCGTCGCAATCACCGCCTTCGGCTACGTCAGGAGAGCGATGAGGCAGGTCGGGCGCGCGCATGGCAGCCGAGGGCCCGAGCCCACAGCTCGCGAGCGAGGCGCGCAGGATCCTGCTCCTAGCACGATTCCTGATCCTGGTTCTGTTCGTGGTCGTCCTCGTGATGGTCGTGAAGCCGGGCACGTAGAGGCTAGGACTCGAGCTCGACGAGGAGGGTGCCGCCAGCGATGCGGTCGCCCGCGGCGACGTGCACGGCCGTGACTGTCCCGTCGAACGGCGAGTGCACGGGGATCTCCATCTTCATCGCCTCGAGGACGACGAGCGGCTGGCGTGCCCGCACGGCGTCCCCCGCTTCGACCTCGAGGCGGATGACCGTTCCCGGCATCGGTGCCGTGACCGTGCTTTCGCCGTGGCTTCCGGTCGAGCGGTGAGCCTCGGCGTCGACGTCCGGCGGGGGTGCCGGAGGTGGGGCAGGGAGGTTGAGCCGCCAGGGAACCCGTGCCGCGGCGGAGCACGGTCAGGAGAGGGGGAGCCGAGAGCGGCGGGTGCTCGGTCAGGAAGGCGGTCGTTGCTTCGCCTGCGCGGACGACGGGATGCGTGACGAGCCAGCGGAGGAATGCGAGGTTCGTCGGCACCCCTTCGACGCGCGTCTCCGCGAGCGCTGCCGCGAGAGCGTCGAGCGCCGCCTCGCGCGTGGGCGCATGCGCGATCAGCTTCGCGATCATCGGGTCGTACGCGAGTCCCACCTCGTCGCCTTCCTCGACGCCCGCGTCCACCCGGATCGAGGCAGAACCGCCTTGTAACAGATTGTTACTTGGGAGCACGAGCCGTTCCACGAGGCCGGCCTGGGGCAGAAAGCTCCTGGAATCCTCGGCATACAGCCGCACCTCGATCGCATGCCCCTCGACCTTGTAACAGCCTGTTGCAAGGGCCTCTGCCGTTCGCGATCCGGAGCTGCTCGGCGATGAGATCGAGCCCGGAGACCGCTTCCGTGACCGGGTGCTCCACCTGGATGCGGCCGTTGAGCTCCAGGAAGTAGAAGTCGCCGTCCTCGACGACGAACTCGACGGTGCCCGCGCTGCGGTACCCGATCGCCCGGCCGAACGCGATCGCGGCCTCGTGGAGCGTCGAGCGGAGGCTCGCCGCGAGGTTCGGCGCCGGCGCCTCCTCGAGCACCTTCTGATGGCGCCGCTGCACCGAGCAGTCCCGCTCCCCGACGGCGACCACCGTTCCGAACTGCGTCCGCGAGCAGCTGCACCTCGACATGACGCGGTCGCTCGAGGTAGCGCTCGCAGTAGAGAGTCCCGTCTCCGAAGGCACCCGCGGCCTCGCGCTCCGCCGCTGCCAGTGCATCCTCGAGCTCCCCCGCCGACCGGACGACGCGCATCCCGCGGCCGCCGCCGCCGGCTGCCGCCTTGACCAGCAACGGAAAGCCGATCTCCTCCGGCGTTCCGTCCGGGCAGCACGGGAACGCCGGCATCCCGTGCGATCCGCTTCGCCGCCAGCTTGTCGCCGCCCAGTCGGAGCGCTTCCGGCGACGGACCGATCCACGTCAGCCCCGCTGCCTCGACCGCCTCCGCGAAGTCGCCGTTCTCCGCCAGGAACCCGTACCCCGGATGGATCGCATCCGCGCCGCTCGTCTTCGCCGCGCGAATGTGCTCCTCGGAGTCGAGATACGAGACGATCTCGACCTTCTCGCCGGCGCTGCGCGCGTGGAGCGAGCCCGCGTCGTCCGGCGCCACGACCGCGACCGTGTCGATGCCGAGCGCACGGCACGTTCGGAAGACGCGCACTGCGATCTCGCCACGGTTCGCGACGAGTAGCTTCACGACGGACACGGGCGAGAACTCTACGGCGCGATTGACCGGTTCTGAGTGCTCGGTTACCCTCGCCGTCCGATGATCCGTCTCCTCGTCCGGATGGGAATCGTGCTCGTGGGGAGCGCCGTCGGCCTCATCGCTGCGGCGCTCGTACTCGACGGATTCGAGGTCGACCTGACGTCTTTCATCGTTGCGGTGATCATCTTCACCCTCACCGTCGCGCTGATGACGCCGTTCCTCGAGGGCGTGCTACGGCGAAACCGCTCCTCGTCCGCGGCGCTCGGGGGCGTGGCGCTCATCGCGACGTTCGTCGCGCTCCTCCTCGCCAACGCCCTCTCCGACGGTGTGAGGATCAGTGGCGTCGGCACGTGGCTCGCTGCGCCTCTGATCGTCTGGGTCGTGTCGCTCCTGGCGGTGCTCATCCTCCCCTTCCTCGGGCTGAAGAAGTACCTCGACGAGCGGCGCGACTAGGTCTCGTCGAGCCACGCGGGCGCCCGCCGCTCGAAGAAGGCGCGCAGTCCGTCCTGTCCCTCCTCGCTCGTCCGCCGGGTGGCGGCGATGTGGGCGGTGTCGACGCCATGGGGGCGGTCGCGCACGAGCCTCTTGGCCTCGCGGGCGGCAATCGGTCCGCCCGCCAGGATGTCGCGCACGATCGCCTCACAGCGTTCCCCGGCGTCCTCTGAGACCTCCGAGACGAGCCCGATCCGCAGCGCGACGTCCGGGCCGAAGCGCTCGCCCGTCACGAAGTAGTGCCGGGCCGCACTGCCGATCTTGGCGAGCACGAACGGCGAGATCACCGCAGGGATGATCCCGAGCCGGACCTCCGTGAAACCGAACACCGCGTCGGGCCATGCCACCGCAATATCGGCGCAGGCGACGAGGCCGGACGCCGCCGCCGAGGGCGAAGCCGTGCACGCAGCAGACGACCGGCGCCGGGCAGGAGTCGATCGTCTCGAGCATGCGGTAGAGCTTCATCGCGTCCTCGACGTTCTCGTCGTACGAGAGGTCGATCGCAACCCGCTGCCACTCGATGTCGGCTCCCGCGCAGAACGCGGGGCCTTCGCCCTCGAGGAGGACGGCGCGAGCGTCGCCTACGTCTGAGAACGCTTCGGTCAGCTCCGCGATGAGCGCGGCATCGAAGGCGTTGCGGCGCTCCGGCTTCGCCAGTGTCACGCGGAGCACGTGCCCGTCCCGCTGCACTTTCAACGAGGCCATCGGCCGGGAGCTTAGAGTCCGGCCATGTTGAGAGGAGCGCTCGCCGCCTCGATCACGCCGCTTCGCGAGCACGGAAGCTCGCTCGACGACGACGCGTTCGGGCCGCTTGCGGACTTCTACGTGCGCGAGGGGCTCGACGGAATCCTCGCGCTCGGGACCGCGGGGAGGGGATCCTGCTGCGCATCGAGGAGCGCTGCCGCGTTGCCGACCTGTTCCTCCAGGCCTCCGACAAGCGGCTCCGGGTCGCGGTGCACTGCGGCGCCCAGACGACGGCGGACACCGTGCTGCTCTCCGCTCACGCTGCCGAGGTCGGCGCGGACGCCGTCGTCGTCATCGGCCCGCCCTACTTCAAGCTCGACGAGCGGGCGCAGTACGGACACTTCTTTGCCGCCGCTACGGCATGCGACCCGCTGCCGTTCTACGTGTACGAGTTCGCGGCGACGACCGGCTATCCGATCGCGCCGGCTGTGCTCGAGCGTCTTCGCGACGAGGCGTCGAACGTCGTCGGGCTCAAGGTCTCGGACACGCCGTTCGAGGCATTCGAGAGGTACCTGCTTCCGGGCTTCGACATCTTCGTGGGTCCCGAGGCGCTCATCGCCGACGGAATGGCTCGAGGTGCGGTCGGCGCCGTCTCGGCGCTCGCATCGGCCCTCCCGAGGGAGGTCGTCGCCGTCGTCCGCGACCCCACGCCTGAGCGCGCAGCCCGGCTCGGTGAGCTACGTGCGTTCGTCGAGCGGTTTCCGCGGCAGGCCGCCCTCAAGCGCCTGCTCGCGCTCCAGGGCGTGCCCGTCGCGGAGCACGTCCGCGCGCCGCTCCGCACGCTCACCGCGGAGGAGCGCGACGAGCTCGACATCTGGGCCGAATCGGTCTTCGACTACGCGGAGTCGAACTCTTCGTAGACGTCCGGGCTCGTCCCCGACGAGGTCCTGCGCCAACCGATCGCCTCGGGCAGGTCGTCGCCGAAGGCGAGGACGCCGAACCGCTCGTTCACCTCGTTCCAGATCCAGCGGCTGGGCGGGTCGAGCTCCGGCAGCGACTCGCGCAGCTCGTCGATGGACGTCCTGGACTCGGTGACGCTCCAGATCAGCAGCCGGACGATCACATGCGAAAGATGCCGAACGTCGTCTCGGGCACGGGGGCGTTCGCCGCAGTCGCGAGACCCAGCGCAAGCACACGCCGCGTGTCGAGCGGGTCGATGATCCCGTCGTCCCAGAGTCGCGCGGTCGAGTAGTACGGATTCCCTTCGGCCTCGTACGTCGCCATGATCTCGTCCGGATCGGCGTCGCCGACCATCGTCAGCACCGTCGCCGCCTGCTCGCCGCCCATGACCGAAATTCTGGCGTTCGGCCACATCCACAGCTGCCGCGGCTCGTATGAGCGCCCGCACATCGCATAGTTGCCGGCTCCGAACGAGCCTCCCATGACGACCGTGAACTTCGGGACGTCCGCACACGCGACCGCCATCACCAGCTTCGCGCCGTCGCGCGCGATGCCGCCCTCCTCGTACTCCTTGCCCACCATGAAGCCGGTGATGTTCTGGAGGAAGACGAGCGGCACGCGGCGCTTGCACGCGAGCTCGATGAAGTGCGCTCCCTTCTGCGACGACTCGGCGAAGAGCACCCCCTGGTTGGCGAGAATCGCGACCGGGTAACCCTCGATCCGCGCGAAGCCGCACACGAGCGTCTCACCGTAGAGCTCCTTGAACTCGTGGAAGCGCGAGCCGTCGACGATCCGGCCGATCACGGCGCGGGCATCGAGCTCGTGGCGGAAGTCCTCGGGCACGAGGCCGTAGAGGTCTGCAGGATCGAGCGCCGGTTCCTCGACAGTCGCGAGCTCCCAGGGCGAGGGGGGCGGAGGATCGAGGTTCCGGACGATCTCGCGCGCGATCGCGAGGGCGTGCTCGTCGGACGTCGCGAAGTGGTCGGCGACTCCGGAGCGCCGAGTGTGGACGTCGGCGCCGCCCAGTTCCTCGGCGGTGACATCCTGGCCCGTCGCGGCCTTCACGAGCGGCGGGCCGCCGATGAAGATCGTCCCCGTTCCACTGACGATCACGGTCTCGTCCGACATCGCGGGCACGTAGGCGCCGCCGGCCGTGCACGAGCCCATGACCACCGCGATCTGCGGGATCCCTAGCGCGGACAGTCGCGCCTGGTTGAAGAAGATCCGCCCGAAGTGGTCGCGGTCCGGGAACACCTCGGCCTGGAGCGGGAGAAACGCACCGCCCGAGTCGACGAGGTAGAGACACGGCAGCCGGTTCTGCCGGGCGACCTCCTGCGCGCGCAGGTGCTTCTTCACCGTAAGGGGGTAGTACGAGCCGCCCTTGACGGTGGCGTCGTTCGCGACGACCACGCACTGCCGGCCTTCGACGACGCCGATGCCGGTGACGATCCCGGCCGAAGGGGCGTCGCCGTCGTACAGCTCCCACGCCGCGAGCGCGTTCAGCTCGAGGAACGCCGTCCCGGGGTCGACGAGGCGGTCGATTCGCTCGCGGGCGGTCAGCTTCCCGCGCGAGCGATGACGCTCGACAGCCTTCTCGCCACCGCCCGCGGCGACGAGCGCGGAGCGCTCCCGCAGCTCCGCGACCAGACCCTCCATCGACGCACGTCGGCGCTCGAACGTCTCGTCACGTACGACCTCGGACGTGAG
This sequence comes from uncultured Gaiellaceae bacterium, assembly GCA_963744505.1. GTDB lineage: Bacteria > Actinomycetota > Thermoleophilia > Gaiellales > Gaiellaceae > GMQP-bins7. The sequence goes on along the minus strand of CAVUTL010000005.1, from coordinate 668,768 downwards.
CACCCCCATCGGCGCGTGAGCCTACCGCTTGCCCGAGCGGGTCGAGTGGGCCAGACTCCGGGCACCGTCCGAGCGAGGAAGAGGAGCGAGCCCATGTCCGACCAGGTGAAGTACGTCCTCGACGAGAGCCGGCTTCCGGAGGCCTGGTACAACATCGCCGCCGATCTCCCGGCGCCCCCACCGCCCGTGCTCCACCCGGGCACCGGGCAGCCGGTCGGCCCCGACGACCTCGCGCCGCTCTTCCCCATGGCGATCATCGGCCAGGAGGTCTCGACCGATCGCCTCATCGCGATCCCCGAGGAAGTGCGGACGATCTACAGGCAATGGAGGCCGACGCCGCTGTACCGCGCGCGTCGCCTGGAGAGAGCGCTCGAGACGCCAGCGCGCATCTACTACAAGTACGAGGGCGTCTCGCCGACGGGCTCGCACAAGCCGAACACCGCGGTCGCGCAGGCGTACTACAACAAGCAGGAGGGCGTCACCCGGCTCACGACGGAGACCGGAGCGGGCCAGTGGGGCTCCGCGCTCGCCTTCGCCGGTGGGGTCTTCGGCCTCGAGGTGGACGTGTGGATGGTCAGGGCGTCGTACGACCAGAAGCCGTACCGGCGCGGGCTGATCGAGGCGTTCGGCGGTCGCGTGGTAGCTAGCCCGTCGGAGGAGACGAACGCGGGACGGGCGATCCTCGCCGAGCATCCCGACTCGACCGGCTCACTCGGCATGGCGATCTCCGAGGCCGTCGAGGCCGCCGCCCCCAGAGAGGACACGAAGTACTCGCTCGGGTCCGTCCTCAACCACGTCCTCATGCATCAGACCGTCATCGGCGAAGAGGCGCAGATGCAGATGGACGAAGCCGAGGACTATCCCGACGTCCTCATCGGCTGCACGGGTGGTGGCTCGAACTTCTCCGGCCTCTCGTTCCCGTTCATCGGCCGCGCACTCCGCGAAGAGGCGACGATCCGCGTGATCGCCGTCGAGCCTGCTGCGTGCCCCAGCCTCACGAAAGGCCGGTACGCGTTCGACTTCGGCGACACGGGCCACCTCACGCCGCTCGTGAAGATGCACACGCTCGGATCGACCTTCGTGCCACCGCCGTTCCACGCGGGCGGCCTCCGCTACCACGGGATGGCGCCGATGGTGAGCCATCTCCACGAGCTCGGGTTGCTGGAGGCGCGCGCCTACACGCAGACGGAGGTGTTCGCGGCCGGCGTCGAGTTCGCGCGCATCGAGGGGATCCTCCCGGCCCCCGAAGCGAACCATGCGGTCAAGGCCGCGATCGACGAGGCCGTCCGCTGCCGGGAGGAGGGGGTCTCGCAGGCGATCCTCTTCAACCTCTGCGGCCATGGCCACTTCGACATGCAGGCGTACATCGACTACGCGGCCGGAAATCTCGAAGACCATGCATACTCGGAGGAGGAAGTCGCGCTGGCGCTCGCTGGGCTACCGGCCGTTGCGGCTTGAGCGAACCTTGAGCGGCGGCGAGGACGATCCGCCGCGATGAGCGTGGTCGTCAACGACATCCACTCGGAGCTCAACGAGTCCACGGTTGCCGAGGTCGTCGAGGCATCGTCGGCCGACGACGTGCGGGACGCCGTGCGTCATGCAGCGGAGTCCGGGTTGCCCGTTGCGATCGCAGCCGGCCGGCACGCGATGGGAGGACAGCAGTTCTGCGCCGGCGGCGTCCTTCTCGACATGCGTGGCCTCGACGATGTGGTCTCGTTCGACCGCGACGCCGGCTCGATCCGCGTGCAGGCCGGGATCCAGTGGCCCGCGCTCGTCGAGTACCTCGGCGCGAGTCCGACGGCGGACGGCGGGTCCTGGGCGATCCGACAGAAGCAGACGGGCGCCGACCGTCTCTCCATCGGCGGTGCTCTCGCCGCAAACGCCCATGGGCGCGGACTGACCTTCCCCCCGTTCGTCTCCGACGTAGAGGCGTTCACGCTCGTCGATGCGGCGGGCGAGCTCGTCACCTGCAGTCGGGCGGAGAACGCCGACCTCTTCGCGCTCGTCGCCGGCGGCTACGGGCTCTTCGGCTGTGTCGTGGACGTGACGGTGAACCTCGTTCCCCGCACGACCGTCGAGCGGGTCGTCGAGGTGCGGGAGATCGAGGATCTCCCCGGGCTCTTCGCCAGCCGCATCGCCGACGGGTTCGAGTACGGCGACTTCCAGTTCGCGCTCGATCCGGCGTCCGAGGACTTCCTGCGCCGCGGCGTGTTCTCGTGTTACCGGCCGATCGAGAACGACGGCCCGCTGCCGACGGGCCAGCGCGCGCTCACGCGCGACGACTGGCGACACCTGATCGTGCTGGCGCATACGGACAAGAACCGCGCGTTCGAGCTCTATTCCGAGCACTACCTGGCGACGTCCGGGCCAGCTCTACTACTCGGACGAGCACCAGCTGGGCGACTACGAGGACGGCTACCACCTTGCCCTGGACGCCCACCTCGGCTCACCGCACCGCGCGACCGAGATGATCTCGGAGCTCTACGTCCCGCGCGACCGGCTCGCCGACTTCATGGCCGACGTGGCCGAGGACTTCCGTCGTCACGACGTCGACGCGATCTACGGGACGATTCGCCTGATCGAGCGCGACGAGGAGTCGTTCCTGGCGTGGGCGAGGGAGCCCTGGGCGTGCGTGATCTTCAACCTCCACACCGTTCACACCGACGAGGGGATCGAGCACTCGGCGGCGGCGTTCCGCCGGCTCATCGACCGCGCCGCCGATCGTGGCGGCTCGTACTTCCTGACCTACCACCGCTGGGCGACCCGCGAGCAGGTCGAGCGCTGCTACCCGCAGTTCCGGGCGTTCCTCGACGCCAAGCTGCGCCACGATCCCGAGGAGCGCTTCCAGAGCGACTGGTACCGGCACCACAAACAGCTCTTCTCGTGAACACCGCAGTGCAGCGGGCGGCCCAGCCCGCTCGCTTCCTCGTCGTGGGCGGTGCCGGCTACGGCGTCAATCTCCTCACCTTCGCGGTGCTCGTCGCCGCGGGCGTGAAGTACGTCGCTCGCATCGCTGGTCTCGTACCTCGTCTCGAACGCCCTCATGTACCTCGGGAACCGCTACTTCACGTTCCGCCTCGGGAACGACGGCTTCTGGACCGCCTACGGCCGGTACCTGCTCGTCGGCCTCGTGGTGGTCGCGTTGAATGCGGTGGTGCTCGCGCTCCTCGTGGAAGGGGCCGGCCTCGACGAGACGCTCGCTCAGGCGCTGTCGCTCCTCGTCGTTACGCCCGTCGCGTTCGTGCTCTTCAAGCGCTGGACGTTTCGCCTGTCGTGAGCAAGCGCGCGACGACCTTGGCGAGGCGCTTCGACTCGAGGCGGGCCTCGAACAGGTGCCCGCGCACGGTCTCGTCGAAGCCGATGAAGTAGAGGCCCGGCGCCGCTGTCGGGCGTCCGGAGCGCGCGAGTGGCTGGCCGTCTGCCGAGACGACGCCCGGCACGTCACGGAGCACACGGTCGAGCCCGGTGCCGAACCCGGTTGCGAGCACGACGACGTCGAACGCCTCGCTCGAGCCGTCTGCGAACTCGACGCCGTCTGCCGTCAGACGTTCCACCGCCGGTCGAACCGTCACGCGTCCAGCCTTCAGCACCTCGAGGAAGCCGACGTCGATGACCGCAGGACGTCGCGCTGTGAACGGCCCCCAGGCGGGCGCTCCCAGCCCGTACCGGCTGAGATCGCCGACGGCGCGCTTTCGGAGCTTCGCGCCTACGCGATCGACGAGCCGGGGCATCCCGAGCGGCATGAGCGTGATCCCGAACACCTGCACCGGGACGACGCCGAAGAGCTCGCGTGTGACGATCGGCGGCGACGTGCGCACGGCCACCGACACGGAGGATGCACCCTGCTCGACGAGATCGGTCGCGATCTCGGCCCCGCTGTTCCCGAGGCCGACGACGAGCGCGCGTGACCCCGCGAACTCGCGGCCGGTCCGATACTCGGCGGAGTGCAGCACGCGTCCGCGGAACCCACCGTTCCGCGCCCAGTCCGGCACGCGCGGCTCGACGTAGTGCCCCGTGGCGACGATGACCACCTCCGCCGAGATCGTCCGGTGCGCGGTCTCCACCTCCCACTGCCGCTCGCGGCGAACTGCCGTCACCTCCTCGCCGAGGGCAGCTCTCAGCGGGAACCTCGTCGCGTACTCGGTGAGGTACTGCGCGTACTCGTCCTTCGACAGGTAGCGCGGGTACGAGCGCGGGATGTCGTGGTGGGCGAGACCGGAGAATCGCCGGATGGTGTGCAGGTGGAGCCGCTCGTAGCGGCTCGCCCAGCTCTCTCCGATCCGGTCGTTCCGGTCGACGACGAGGGCGTCGACGCCCCGGTGAGCCAGGGCGGCCGCGGTCGAGAGCCCCGCGGGACCGCCGCCGATGACGACGACGCGCTCAGCTGCCGACATGGAAGCTCCCCAGCGCGTACAGGTACGTCGCGAGGACGAGGTGGAAGACGATCGGGATGGTGCCGCCGAACCAGCGCGCCTCGGGTCGTCGGCTCATCCGCACGATGTAGCGGATGATCATCGAGCCCGCGTAGACGGCGCTGAACACGACGAGCAACCAGCCGAACGCCTCCGAGCGGTCGACCGGCGGGCCGGCATCGGTCGCGAACGACGCATCGATCCAGACCATCACGCCGAGGATGACGAGCTGGACGGGCAGGAGCAGGCGGTACGGCACGAGATTCCAGTCGATCCATCGGCGGGAGCCACGCCGGGCTGCGGAGCGCAACCACGACCTGGCCTGCAACGCGAACGGCGAAGAGCGCGGTGAGGATCCAGAGGATCGGCGCGAGCTCGTCCGTCTCGAGCTGTCCGGCGAGCTGCGCCTGCACCACGGCTGCGAAGGCGCAGGCCGTCGCCGCCAGCACCGCGACGAGCAGGACCTTGGTGGGCCTGGGCGTCACGCCGCTGCGGCTCCGAGGCAGCGCCGCACCCAGCGCAGGAACCGCACGAAGTCGCCGATGTGCGAGAGCGTGAGCGAGGGCCTGGTGTGGTCGAGCACTCGCGTCACCGTGAGCCTTCCGTCGGGAACGAGCCGGAGGACCGCCTCCGCCTCCGGAAGCGGGAAGTACGGGTCGTCGGGCGGTGCGATCCCTTCGACCCGGGCGCGAACCGCGGCGGCATGCGCTCCGGGCGACAGCGCGCGCAGCCGCGCCGTGATGCTCTCCGGCAGGGCCTGGAACAGCTCGGGGAAGCGGTCGTGCTCCTCGTTGAGGAGGAGCGATACGACACTGCGCGCATCAGGCCCGAGCTCACGTCCCGGCTCGGCCAGGCAGCGAACGGCGTCGAGGTCGTCCGGATCCTGCGCGTAGCAGGAGGTCGAGCAGGGCGGTCCGGTCGTCGCCCTCCGGCAGCGCCGCGACGAGCGACCGCGCGACCACCCGACGCATGAGCGCGGTGACCTCGTACCGGCGCACCTCCCCGTCCCGCTCGTAGTGCGAGGTCGTCGAGAGACACGCCAGCCGCTCGATGTCCGCGAACGGGACGACGGCGGCGACCACCGAGATGCGGTCGGCGAGCGAGGGATCCGCCCGCGGTCACGAGTGCGATCCCGGCTCCGGCGGAGACGCCGGCGAGGGCGACGCGACCGTCTCGGACCTCGGGCCGCTCGACGAGCATCTGCGTGACGGCGCGCGCTGCGTCGAACGTCCGCGGCGTGAGCTCGCCCTCCCCGAGCCCGGGCAGATCCGGAAGGGCGACGACGAACCCGGCGCGGGCGAGTCCATGGGTGACCCGCCGGACGATGGGCTCCTGGCGCCGTTCCGGGTGCGCGCCGTTCACGAAGTGGAACGCGGGCCAGCGTCCTTCGGCCGCGGGCAGCACGAGCTCCGTCGGCACGCCGTCGATGTCGAGCGTCTCGACCCGCGGTTCCGTGGTGAGGCGGCTCACGAGGCGCGCGAGCACGGGCACGTCGAGGACGACCGCGAGCAGGACGAACGTGCGTGCGAATGCGGATCGGGGTGCCATCCGAGGCACCCTACGATCGAGGACTCAAGAACGCCTCAAGCAGGCGCCCGTGGCTGTCGGAACCGGCTGTTACCGCGTCGCGGCCAGGTCAGGCCGCCTTGGAGTCGCCCGGAATGCGAATCATCGCGGCGACGTCCTGCACGCCCGGGACCTTCGCGACACGCTGGACGAGCGCGTCGGCCTGCGCGGGACTGCCGACGGTGCCGTGGATGGTCGCCACACCGGCCTCGACCCGTACGTCGACGTCTCCCGTCGAGACGCCGGCGTGTCGCAACGCGTCGCTTCGTATTCGTTGCGCCACCGTCGCGTCGTCGACGTCGACGCTCGGCTGTACGACGAGGCCTCGAGAGATTGCCGCGGCGCCGCGCAGACGATCGCGGGCGAACCTCGCCTTGCGGGTTGCTCGCTTGCCGGCGAGACGAGCGATCCTCCGCGAGCGGTCACGAATGACGTGGCGCCGGCGGCGTCCATGGCCGGGATCGAGGAAGTACGCGGTCCCGGCTCCGATGAGGAATGCCTTGGTCGAACGCATGAGCCCCCCTTTCTGTGGCTGACGGCCATGCTCGGGTTCCACCAGTGCAGACGCGTCCAGGGTGCCGACTGTTTGTAAGGGTGATGTGAGAACCGACGTGCCCGAATTGCACGGGTGGTGGGTGCGGGCAGCCGAGGAGGAACCGACGTCATCCCGAACTGGTGCGCATGGCGACTCCCGAGGCTCGCGTCGTGGCCGTCCGCCCGCAGACGATCTTCCTCGTCCTCGGTATCGCCGTGCTCGTCGGGCTCGGGCTCCTCCTCGTCTACCTCGCGTGGAACGTGCTCTCGTGGATCGTGATCGCGATCTTCCTCGCCATGGCGCTCAACCCGGCCGTGGAGGCGTTCGAGCGTCGAGGGCTGAAGCGGCTCTGGGCCGCGAGTCTCGTCTTCGCGCTCGCGCTGCTCGCCCTGACGGGAATCGGCTTCCTGATCATCCCGCCGCTCGTGACCGCAGGTGACCGAGTTCGTGGACGCCGTGCCGGACTTCATCGACGACCTCACCGCCGGGAGGGGCCCGCTCGGCTGGCTCCAGGACGAGTACCAGATCGTCGATCGCATTCGCGAGGCGGTCGAGGAACAGGGTGCGGGCGGCGTTCTCGGGCTCGGGGCCGGCGTGGTCGATGTCGTCCGGAGCGTCGTGACCGCCGTGGTCGGCGCGATCACGATCATCTTCCTCACCTACTTCATGCTTCTCGAGGGGCCGCGGACGGTCGCCGGCATCCTCGGCGTCCTTCCCGACGGTGTGCGCCCGCGCTACGAGCGCGTCGGGCAGGACATCTATCGCGCGATCTCCGGCTACGTGACCGGCAACCTCCTGATCAGCCTGGTCGCGGGCGTGCTCTCCACCATCGTGCTGTTCGCCGTCGGCAGCGAGTTCGCGATCGCCCTCGGCCTCCTCGTCGCCGTCCTCGACCTGGTCCCGCTGGCCGGAGCGACCCTCGCGGCGATCATCGTCTCGACCGTCGTCTTCATCGAGACCGACTGGCTGCGCTGCGTGATCGTGATCGCGTTCTTCGTGGCGTACCAGCAGTTCGAGAACCACGTCCTGCAGCCACTGGTCTACGGGAGGACGGTGCAGCTGTCGCCCCTGGTCGTGCTCTGCGCCGTGCTCATCGGCGCACAGCTCGCCGGAATCCTCGGCGCGCTGCTTGCGATTCCGGTGGCGGGATCGCTGCTCGCGATCGCGCGCGAGGTGCTCCAGTACCGCCACGAAACCGCAGGCGAGCCTTCCTGACGACGCGAGCTCGATCGGGGGATCACGCGCAGGTTTCCGGAGCCGCGCGCATCAATCAGGTACGCGGCGGCCGATTCAGCCTGGCGGCACCGAAACGGCCGCCGCACTCCTTCCTCGAACAGGGGCGACAGGACTCGAACCTGCAACCTTCGGCTTTGGAGGCCGCTGCTCGACCAGTTGAGCTACGCCCCTTCGGTCTCGCCGAGTCTAGCGGCGTGCCGCCGAGCGTTCCGTCATGCCAACGTGCGAACGTATGTTCTGTGCTCCACGAGTACGTTTACCTTCTAGGGCTCTACCTCGGCGACGGCAATCTGGCAGGTAATGGTCGGACGTATCAGCTCCGGATCACGCTTGACGCTCGCTATCCGTCAATCGTCGAAGCTGCAGCGTCAGCCGTCCGCGAGGTCGCGGGGCCTCACCGGCCTGTGCGCGTACGGACGCGCGGTGGTGCCCGGATCGTCGAGTGCGGGTGGAAGGACTGGCCACAGCTCTTCCCGCAGCACGGGCGAGGCCGAAAGCATTTGCGGAAGATCGAGCCCGCCGGCTGGCAACGTGCTCTCGTCGACGCCCATCCGGAGGAGTTCCTGCGCGGTCTGATCCACTCGGATGGTTGCCGCGTCATCAACCGCTTCACAGTCGATCTGCCGTCCGGTCGTCCGGCGGAGTACGCGTATCCGCGCTACTTCTTCTCCAACCTGTCCACGGACATTCGCGCACTGTTCTGCAAGTACTGCGAGCTGTTGGGCGTTCGCTGGACACGTTCCAACCACCGCAACATCAGCGTGTCGCACCGATCGAGCGTCGAGCTCCTCGACAGCTTCATCGGCGAGAAGCGCTGACGATACGCTCGCTCGGTGCAGCGCTTGCTCCTCGGCGTTCTCTTCGGCGCGCTTGCGGTCGGGCTCGGGCTCGTTGCCGTCTACTCCGCGCTCGAGGGAGGCTCGGCCTGGGTCATTGCGCTCGCTGCCGCGGCCCTCGCGCTCTGGCTGGGCGACCTTGCGCGGCGTGCACTGATCCCACGGCGTCCCTGAGGAGTCCGTCCTCCCGCGGCGTATTCTCTTGCCGTGGCTGCTGCGGATCAGACCCAGACGCTCTGGCAGGAGTATCGGCGCTCGAAGGACCACGATCTTCGCGACCGGTTGATCCTGACCTACGCGCCGCTCGTGAAGTTCGTCGCCGGCCGCGTGGGAGCCAGCCTCCCGGCACACGTCGACGAGCAGGACCTCGTCTCGTACGGGCTCCTCGGTCTCATCGGCGCGATCGAGCGCTTCGACCCCGACCGCGAGATCAAGTTCGAGACGTTCGCGATGGCGCGCATCCGCGGCGCGATCATCGACGAGCTCCGCTCGCTCGACTGGGTGCCGCGCTCGGTCCGCACTCGGGCCCGCCAGATCGAGCGCGCGATCGCCACGCTCGAGAAGGAGCTGATGCGCGCGCCGACCGACGAGGAGATCGCGAAGAAGCTCGGTGTGACCGAGGAAGAGCTCGACGACAGCCTGCTCGAGATCTCGCGCTCGTCCGTCGGGGCGCTCGACGAGCTCTGGTCACCGTCCGCGGGCGGCGACTCGATCGCACTCATCGACACGATCGAGGACGAGTCCGGCCCGGACCCCGAGACGTCGCTCGAGCAGTCCGAGGTGAAGGAGGCGCTGGCCGAGTCGATCTCGGAGCTCCCCGAGCGCGAGAAGCTCGTCGTGACGCTCTACTACTACGAGGAGCTGACCCTGCGCGAGATCGGCGAGGTGCTCGGCGTTACCGAGTCGCGCGTCTCCCAGCTGCACACGAAGGCGATCCTGCGCTTGAAGGCGCACCTCTCGGGCGCGACCCGCGAGCCTGCCGAGACCTAGAGCGGGGAGCTCCCCCCTTCTACTTGATCCACCTGAGTTCGAGCTGGCCACGAAGCTCGCCACGCGGGTTCTTCGCCGTGTGGAAGTCCACGTAGGCGCCGTGCCGTTCCACGATCTCGACGAACTTCTCGGGGAGCAGGACCGATCCCCACATCGAGTCCCGACATCGCCGCGTGCGTCCCGGCCCACGGCCGCATAACCGAGCCAGCACGCGCCCGACGGTTCCCGGCCCACCCAGGTGGATGTGAGCCGATGTCGCCTCATCGGTCAGCCCGTACATCCGCAGCTCGAGCCACGCGCCTCGTTTCCAATAGCCATGAAGCCAGAGGATGCCGCCGCTGAAGCCGGCTCGAGTGCCTGTCGGCTTGGGTACGACTGAGCTTGCATTCAGGCGGGCTCTCAGACTCGAACACGCCCGACCCTTTGGGCCGTGCAAGGGGATGACCGCGCACGTCGTCGCTCGAGGCGATGCGTACCCAAGCCCTCCGGCGGCGAGCGATGTCATGACGATTGCGACGAGCGCGATCGCCAGGAGCGCTGGCGTGTGCCTCTGTCGATCCATCGGCGTCGTCACGGCGCGAACACGATCTGACTGCGCAGCTCGCCACGGGGGTTCCGTCTCGTGTGCACGTCCACGTACGCGCCGAGGATCCGCATCGTCTTGATGAAGCCCACCGGGTACGCGTGGAAGGTCGAAGAGGAGACGTTGCAGCGCCCGCTCTGCAACAGCGGACTGTCGCAGAGCGTGAGGAGCACCGGCCCGTTCCGACCGGGTACGCCCGTGTGGATGTGCGCTCTGAGGACGGGTCCGGTGAGCCGGCGTGTCGTGAGGCTGTAACGCGCGGTCTCCCAACCCTCCTCGTACGGGCGGAAACTTCCCGCGAAGCTTCCTCTCGCGCCGGCTTTGATTCCGACCGGCCTGTGCGTCAGCTCCGCGGGCGTTAGACGCGCCGTCAGTGAGATCGTCTGACGCGTGCTCGACGCCTGGCCCACGCTCGTGAGCACGAGGAGCGCCGCCGTCGCAACCACCATGCTTCCGCCGGTCACGTTCTCCCCGTTCCGAGCATTGCGGGCGTGATTCGACCGACCAAGTCGCGACTCCATACGTTCGCCACGACGACCCGCGCCCCATGTGACCGCATGACACCGATCCATGTGGGATGGGTCAGCACGCCGAACTCTCTTCGGCGACACGCGTTTCGCACCCCGGTCGATGGCTCGAACCAGCCGCAGATCGTGAACCGTTCGGGCCGAACTGGAGCGGCATGCGGCTCCAGCTGGATGTATGCGACCGCGTTCGCGCGAACCACGTGAGCGAGGGAGAGTCGGAAGGCGAAGCTTCCTCCGTACACCTTCCCCCTGAACGTGGCAGTCGGCACGGACGGGTTGCCCGTCGTCCCGGAGCTGTGTCTCGGTCTCAGTTGGATCGTGAAGCTCGTGCTGTAGCGGCGCTTGATCGCCGTCGCCACGTTTCTGGTGCGGTTGGCAAGGTCCTCCACGTCGATGCGTCCCCTCAGGATCACCCACCTCCGGTCCGCCGGGTTCACAACGCTCCCCATCGTCTCCGGGTGCGCCGAAGCCGAGTTGACGGAGACGAGCATCGCGGCAGCTGCCGCGAGCGCCACCAATGCTTCCAGCGGGCGCCTCACGGGAGTTGCCTGACCGTGAGCTGCACTCGGAGCTCGCCGTGCGGATTGCGTGTCGTATGAACGTCGACGTATGCGGAACGGTGGACGACGTCCGGTACCCACGGGAAGCTGCTCCAGTTGAAGAAGCGCACGGGCAACCGGCAAGGGACCGGACCTGCGGGAGAGCAGACCGTGTAGAGCACGGGCCCGTTCATGCCGGGTGCACCGGCATGGATGTGGATGTGGATCACCCCGGTCGTGCGGCTGTACTTCACGCGCGGGCTGATTGTCTGGCCGCGACGCCAGCCCGCGTTGACGACAGCCGAGAATGCTCCTCGGGCGAGCGGATCAACGCGGGGCGTCCTGCCGACGACCTCGCTCGGAAGCAGTCGGGTGGTGAGCTGGAACCTCGGACCTTGAGACAGGCTCGCCGCACGCGGCGTGAAGATCGCGAGCCCGATCAGCGCCGCAACGAGTGCTCCTCCGATCGCACGTGTCATGCGGTCACGCTCTCGCGTCACGACCTCGCGCCCCCAGCATCGCGGGCGTGATCTGGCCTCGGAGCTCGCCGCGCGGATTGCGTCTTGTGTGGACGTCGACATATGCACCTCGACCTCGCGCCAGCGCATGGAGCTCGTGGGAGAACGCACCCGTCCAGCTGTACGCGAAGCCGCAGTGCCCGCCACCCGTCCCGCAGAGATCGATGAGCACAGGGCCGAACTCACCCCGACGTCCGATGTGGACATGCGCACTCGTAACGAGCCCGGTGAGCCTCGAGTACGTCAGGTTGAACCGAAGCCGCGCGTCGGCGCGATAGGGAACGTATGTTGCGGAGAAGGTTCCGGACGTGTTCCCGGCCCACCTCGGACGCGGCACGACGTACTCGGGCTTTAGGGTCACCGTCAACCTCTGGATACGCGCCTGTCCTGGGTCGGCCTGTGACGTTGGCTGGCCGACGGCGCCGAACGCAGCCACGACAACTGGAGCCACGAGTGCACCCATGACCGGTCTCGGCATGTCGCGAGCTTCCGATGTGAGCCTCGCACGAGACTTGCATCCGGCTCAACGCGGCCTTCGAGCGACCACGACACGTGCTTTGCTACACGCGTGACGAGCGACGAGCACGTCATGGAATTCCGGATCCTCGGCCTGCTCGACGTCCGAGTCGGTCCGGCTGCTCTCGCGCTCCCCGGCGGGAAGCAGCGGACGGTGCTCGCGACGCTGCTCCTCCGTCCGGGCGAGATCGTGTCCATCGAGCGCCTCGTCGACGAGCTGTGGGGCGAGAGCCCGCCCGCCTCTGCACAGCACACGCTCGAGGTGTACGTCTCGCGGCTCAGACAACTTCTGAACGGCCACGGGACGGTGATCGCGCGGCGCGGCACCGGGTACGTCCTTGAGCTCGCTGGCGCGAAACTCGATGCGCAGTCGTTCGTCGAGTTCGCTGACGCAGCGTCGCATGCGTCTGCGACCGGGGACCACGCACACGCGTCCGAGGTCGCCCGGACGGCGCTCGCGTTGTGGCGCGGCTTGGTCTTGGCGGACGTCGCGCTCGGACCGGCGGCACGTGCAGATGCGGAGCGCCTCGAGGAGCGGCGGCTTCGCACCCTCGAGGTGCAGGTCGACGCCGAGCTCGCCCTCGGACGGCACGAGGAGGTCGTCGGCGAGCTGCAGTCGCTCGTCGCGCACAACCCCTATCGCGAGCGATACGTCGCGCAGCTCATGATCGCGCTCTACAGGTCCGGTCGGCACGCCGAGGCGCTCGACGCCTACGAGCAGACGCGCCGTCGACTCGACGGGGATCTCGGCCTCCAGCCCAGCGCCGATCTCCAGCAGCTCTCGGCGCAGATCGTCCGCCAGGAACCCGACCTGCAAGCGCCGTCCGCCGAGAGCGATGCGGTGCTGCAGTCCGCCGCGCGTGTCCGTGCGAGGCGTCTATCGGGGCTCGTCGCACTCGGGGCTGCGGTCGCCGCAGCAGTGACCCTGAGCGCGGCAGGCGCTGCGCGGCAGTACGACGTGGGGTCCGACTCCGAGGCAATGCGCCTGGCCCTCGTGGTTCAGGAAGGCCGTCCCGACGACGCCGCGAGCGAGTGGCGACGATCCGAGCTCACGAGCGCCCTTGTCACGCTCGAGGCGGACGGCGATCTCGAGTCCAGCGGCGGTGTCGACTCGGAGCTCCTGCCGTTCCCGGAGGAGTTCGCTCCACACGACGTGGAACGCACCGCACGGAGCCTCGCGGCGGGCGACTTCGATCTTGTCCTGTTCGGCATCGACACCGACTCGGCTCGCGAGCTTGCGCCGTACATGCGCAAGCTCGCAGGCACGCGCAGTGTGTTCCTCGGGTCGTCGCTGAACGAGCTCGGGCTGCGTGACGCGCCGAATGTCAGTGCCGTGCGGTTCGCACTCGAGCAGCCGGCGCAGCTCGCGGGTGCGCTGAGCGGGCTCATGTCACCGTATGCCGCGCGAGGAGGCGGTCCGCTGGACGTCGTCTCCGTCGTCGCCGCCGAGCCGACGCCGGAGACGCTACGAATCATCGATGCCTTCCGCCACGGGTTCGAGCAGGCGCGTCCGGGCGGGAGTGTCCGGGTCCACTACACACACGAGACGATCGACCCGACGGACTGCGAGCTGGCCGCGAACGCTCAGATCGACGCCGGCTCGGATCTGATCTTCGTCCACAGCAGACACTGTGGGACTGGGGCGCTCGCGGTCGCGCAGACGCGGGGCGTCTGGGCAATCAGTGGTGACAGCGTCATGCGCCCCGGACGCCACGTTCTCGGCTCGATCGTCCAGGACTGGGACAACTCGCTGTACTCGGTCGTACGTGCGTTCGGAGACCGCTCGCTTCCCGCCGGGCGCGACGTCGTCCTCAGCCTGGATGGCTACAACGTCCTTCTCGAGATGCGAGGTGGGCTTCCGGTCGGAATCGCCTCGAGGGTCGTTCGCCTCTGCTCGGACATCAGGCTGAACGCAGACGGACTGACGATCCCGACGTTCGCCGAGCCGTAGCTTCGCTCACGCATGCCTGAGTGAGCTTCCCGGCCGGAAGTCGCAAGCGCCGAGGAGGAGAGCGGCGCAACCCGCGAACCCGCCGAGATCTAGATGCGCAGGGGGGCCGTCGGGCGACGGCCCCCCTGCATCGTCGATTACTTCGCGCGCCCGAGAGCGTGCTTGTCGACCCAGCGTGCGACGTCACGGCCCAGCTTCGCGCCGCTTCGTCTGCCGTGCGGAAGTGGATCCCCTGGTACACACGGGCGTCGATCGTGTCGTCCCAGACGTCACGGAAGTGCCGGTATTCGCGCGTCGTTCCGTTCGGGTGGAGCACCGTGAACGTCGTGCGGCCGCGTCCGAAGTAGAGCTCGCCGATCTCCATCTGCGCGCCGGTCGTGCAGTTGTAGCCCGACGCTTCGTCGGGATACGGCGGTGTCGCGACGGCGGACGTCCAGCCGTGAGTCTCCGTCCGTCTTCGGGTTGCCGTCGTCGTCTCCGAGCCGGATCGCGGTCTGCGGACGCCAGTTGCTCCAATGCGCCTTGCTCTCCCAGCAGTGATGAACGTGTCCCCGTTCGCGAGCGCCAACTTGGCGAAGAGGCGTGCCTGCTGGGCGACGTCGAGACCCTCGGCCAGCGCGTAGTGCTCGGAGGGAGCGGCTGAACATCTCGACCGGGTTCGCCTGGAAGAAGCCGACGAGCGCCTGCTGCTCGGGCGTGCGCGTGCTTCCCGTGGCCCCGAGCTCCTTCACTTCGTTGTACTCCTTCGTGTACAGCCCGCTGTTGAGCGCGGGCGGGCCCTTGCTGAGGAACTGCTCGTTGCTCTTGACGACGAACGGCGTCACCTTCGCAACCCAGGCGAAGCCGTCGCTCGGCCCCGAAGGCGGCGTTGTACAGGCTGTCAAGCCGACCGGTCGCCACTCGCCCGGGTCGTCCCCGCACGTGAACCGGAACGCGCCGTAGCGTCCGTCCGCCGAGCGCGCGGCGAGCATGGCTGCGGCGGCAGCTTGGCCCGCCGCGACGCCCTGGCCCACGTTCGCCGTCGTTCGCGGTCGCAAGCGCGGCTGCGTGCAGTCCCTGAAGGCGCGTGACGATCGTGTCACGGACACCACCCGGGAGCGCTCCTGCGGCAAACGCCTGGTTGAGGATCCCGATCAGCGTGTCGCGTGCTGCCGTGGCGACCGCCGCGGACTCCGAAGCGCCCGACGGTGCTGTCGGCACGTCGTCCAGGTATGGCTCGTAGCCGCCGACGATCGAGTTCACGGCGTCGTAGACCGCGCCCTGCACCATCGCGAGATGGACGCCCTGCACGTAGGCGGTCATTCCCGCCCCGACGACGAACTCTGGCGGCGTGCGTCCGCGCACCGGCGGTACCTGCGCATTGGCAAGCGCATCGAGCGCGTGCTTGTTCCAGTCGAGAACGGCGGTTTCCGGCGAGTCGGCCGCCGCTCGCGGAGCTGCGCTGCCCACTGCCACTGCCGCGACCACCGCGAGCAGGACAGCAGTTGCCACTCGGCCCCGCCCGAGCGGTCTGGTCGTTCCGTTCATGAAAGCCCCCTCTCCGAAGACGTGCCTGCCTTCGTGTCAGGCGGGATCATCCAACGATCGGCAGGTTGTGTCAATACGCACGGCCTCGCTTCGTGGCCGGCGTCCTCGAGTCGAAAGCGCTCTTCGGCCGCGACTAAGCTTGTCGGCCGAACCCACGCGTCTGAGGAGGACTGAACGCCCATGCCCGAGCCCGCAAAGATCCGCAACGTCGCCGTCGTCGGCCATCGCGGGACGGGAAAGACGTCGCTCGTCGAGGCGCTCCTCTTCCAGACGGGGAAGATCAACCGCCTCGGCACGGTCGAGGCCGGGACGACCGTCTCCGACGCGGACGAGGACGAGCACAAGCGGCAGCTGTCCATCTCGATGTCGCTCGAGCACACCGAGTGGCAGGACCGGAAGGTCAACCTGATCGACGTGCCGGGCGACCCGGCCTTCCAGGGCGAGCTGCGCTGCGCTGCGCGCGTCGTCGAGGGCGCGCTCGTGACCGTCTCGGCGGTCATGGGCGTCGAGGTCGGAACGAGCGCGCGCGTGGCGGCTCGCGGACGAGCTCGGCCTCGCGCGCGTCGTGTTCGTCAACATGCTCGACCGCGAGCGCGCCGACTTCTTCCGCACGCTCGAGGCGCTCCGCAACCAGCTCTCCACGAAGTGCGTCGCAGTGCATGTCCCGATCGGCGCCGAGCACGAGCTCACCGGGATCGTCGACGTCCTGCACATGTGCGCCTACTCGAGCCCCGAGGGCGCGAAGGAAGGCGAGCCCGGGCCCGATCCCGGACGAGCTGGCAGACCTCGCCGCCGAGTACCGCGAGAAGCTGCTCGACGCCGTCGTCGAGACCGACGAGGCGCTCATGGAGCGCTACCTCGACGGGCAGGAGCTCGACGCAAGCGAGGTCGCGGCAGCGCTGAAGGCGGCAATGACGAGCGGCGACGTCTTCCCGGTGGCGTGTGGCGTCGCGACGAAGAACCTCGGCACGCACGCGTTGCTCGACCTCCTCGTCGAGGGCGTGCCGTCGCCGGCCAAGAAGGGCTCGCCGATCGACGTCGACGGTGCGGCTACCGCGGCGTTCGTCTTCAAGACCGTCGCCGACCCCTTCGCCGGGCGCATCAACGTCTTCCGCGTCCTCGAAGGGCACGATCACCGCCGACACGACGCTCGTGAACCTTCGCTCGAAGGGCAAGGAGCGGATGGGAACGCTCCTCGACGTGCAGGGCAAGGAGCACCACGCCGCGCTCGACTTCGGCGAGGGCGATCTCGGCTCCGTCGCGAAGCTGAAGGAGGCGCAGACGGGCGACCTGCTCGCCGACAAGGAGGTCGCGATCGAGGCACCGGACTTCGGGTTCCCCGAGCCGGTCATGAGCTTCGCGATCACGCCGAAGTCGAAGGGCGACGAGGAGAAGGTGGCGACCGCGATCCGTCGCCTCGCCGAGGAGGATCCGACGCTCCGTCTGCGCCGCGACCAGCAGACGGGCGAGGAGATCCTCTCGGGGATGAGCCAGATGCACGTCGAGGTCGCGCTCGAGCGGGCGAAGCAGCGGTTCGCGTCGACATCGAGCTCCACCCGCCGCGCGTGCCCTACCGCGAGACGATCCGGCGGGAGGCTCGCGCCCACGGCCGCTACAAGAAGCAGACGGGCGGCCGCGGGCAGTTCGGCGACTGCCACATCGTCGTCGCGCCGAACGAAGGCGAGTACGAGTTCGTCGACAAGATCGTCGGCGGCGTCATTCCGCAGAGCTTCCGGCCGGCGGTCAACAAGGGGATCCAGGAGGCGATGCACCACGGCGAGCTCGCGGGCGCGCCGGTGCAGGGTGTCCGCGTCGAGCTCGTCGACGGCTCGTACCACACGGTCGACTCGTCGGAGATGGCGTTCAAGATCGCCGGCTCGATGGCGTGGAAGGAGGCGTACATGAACGCCGATCCCGTCCTCCTCGAGCCGATCATGGAGATCGAGGTGAGCGTGCCGGACGACGTCGTGGGCGCCGTGAACGGCGACCTCAACTCCCGCCGCGGGCGTCTCCAGGGCATGGAGCCGCTCGGCGGAATGACGTCGATCAAGGCCGAGGTGCCGATGGCCGAGCTCCTCACGTACTCGCAGTCGCTCACGTCGATGACAGGCGGTCGCGGCGACTACTCGATGCACTTCCTGCGCTACGAGGAAGTGCCGACCCACGTCGCGCAGAAGATCATCGAGGAGACGAAGCGCGAGCGCGAGGCGGCCAAGGCCTGACCGTTTCGGCCATGCCCGGGGTCAGACCCCGACGGGCTGAGAGTAGGCGGAACCTGAGCGCGCGGGCCAAGCGGGACAAGTCTGGTTCGGACATGCCAGGGGTCAGACCCGTAGGGTCTGACCCTGGCCACTGGTGTCAGACGCCGCGTCCGTCACCAGCCTGTGGATATGTGGAAAACCGACGTGACGCTGGTAGGGTCCTCGCCATGCGCGTGACGAAGGCGAGCGTGCGCCGCGGGTGCGCGGTGTGCGAGCGGACGCTGCTGCAAGGGGAGTACGCGTTCCGATTCTCCCCAGACGGTGTCGAGTTCGTCGACGTCTGCCCGCTCTGCCAGGACCTCGCGCTCGACTACGGCTGGGTGCGCGAGGGCGGACCCGTCTCGCCGGCACTCTCCCCGCGGGCGAGAAGGAAGCGCACGCGCTGGTCGCAGCTCCTCGGCACCCCGAACGGCGAGGCGCAGCCCGTCGTGCCGGAGCCCGTCCTGAGGCGTCTCACGGACTCGGAGGCGGCGCTCGTGGAGGCCGCCGACCTCTTCAACGCGAGCCTCTTCCGCCGCACGATCGAAGGCGTCACACGCGCGCTCGGGTGCCCCGCTCGTCTCGATCGTGCCTCTCTCCGGCGTGAACAGCGAGCTCGTGCTCACGTTCGCGTGGGAGATCACCTGGTACCAGTACCGCGTGCTGCCCGAGGCGGGCAGACCGATCCGCCTCGCCGATCGCGGCGCCGACATGTCGGAGATCGAGGCCGCGTTCACCGAGTGGAACGCAACGCTCGGCGACGACGGCCGCGTCGTCCCGAACGTCGCCGATAGAGCGCTCGCGCGGCTAGGCTGCCGCC
The DNA here is from genome assembly GCA_963744505.1 of uncultured Gaiellaceae bacterium. Classification (GTDB taxonomy): domain Bacteria; phylum Actinomycetota; class Thermoleophilia; order Gaiellales; family Gaiellaceae; genus GMQP-bins7. The sequence continues at coordinate 649,972 of CAVUTL010000005.1, read as the reverse complement.
CATGGCGACGACGACACGCACGTTCCAGAACTACATCGACGGCGAGTGGGTCGACGCCGCCTCCGGCGAGACCTTCGACTCGACCAGTCCCGCCGACGGCGAGCTGATCGGCACGTTCCCGCGCTCCGGCGCGGAGGACGTCGACCGCGCCGTCGCCGCGGCGAAGGCCGCGTACGAGGACTGGCGGCTCGTCCCGGCGCCGAAGCGCGGCGAGATCCTCTTCCGCTTCGCGCAGCTCGTCACCGACCACAAGGCCGAGCTCACGGACCTCATGACCCACGAGATGGGCAAGGTCAAGCGCCGAAGCCGGCGGCGACGTCCAGGAAGCGATCGACATGAGCTTCTACATGGGCGGCGAGGGACGGCGCCTCTTCGGGCAGACGACTCCCTCCGAGCTTCCGAACAAGTTCCAGATGTCGGTGCGAATGCCGATCGGCGTCGTCGGCGTGATCACGCCGTGGAACTTCCCGATCGCGATCCCGTCGTGGAAGATCGCGCCGGCGCTCGTCGCCGGGAACACGGTCGTCTTCAAGCCCGCGACCGACACGCCCGCGCTCGGGCAACGCTTCGTCGAGCTCCTCGGACGAGGCGGGCGTCCCGCCGGGCGTCGTGAACATCGTGCACGGCGGCGGCGGGCGCGGTCGGCGACCGGCTCGTCCGCCATCCCGACGTCCCCGTCATCACGCTCGACGGGCTCGCGCGACACGGGCGTGAAGGTGCTCGAGGCAGCCGCTGAGCAGCTCAAGCACGTCCACCTCGAGCTCGGCGGGAAGAACGCGATCATCGTCATGGACGACGCGGACCTCGATCTCGCTCTCGACGGAATCCTCTGGTCGGCATTCGGCACATCGGGTCAGCGCTGCACTGCGACGAGCCGCGTGATCGTCCACGAGAGCCTCTACGACACGCTTGCGGCGCGCCTCGTGGAGCGCGCCGAGGCGCTGCGGCTCGGCCCCGGCTGGGAGGACGACACCGATGTCGGCCCGGTCATCAACGGAGCCGCGCTCGAGAAGATCCACTCGTACACGCAGATCGGCCGCGACGACGGGCGCGACGCTCCTCACGGGCGGCGAGATCGCCGACGAGGGCGACCTCGCGAAGGGCTTCTACTACCGGCCGACGATCTTCGGCGACGTCGAGCCCGACATGCGCATCGCGCAGGAGGAGATCTTCGGGCCGACGCTTTCGCTCATCCGCTTCCGTGACGAGGCGGAGGCAATCCGCATCTCGAACGGGATCGCATTCGGGCTCTCGTCGTCGATCTTCACCCGCGACGTGAACCGCGCCTTCCGGGCGATGCGCGACCTCGAGGCCGGGATCACGTACATCAACGCGGGCACGATCGGCGCGGAGGTGCATCTCCCGTTCGGCGGCACGAAGCAGACGGGCAACGGCCACCGCGAGGCCGGCCAGGCCGCACTCGACGTCTTCACGGAGTGGAAGTCCGTCTACGTCGACTACTCCGGAACGCTTCAGCGCGCGCAGATCGACAACTCGTAGGGGCGAGGCTTGCCTCGCCCGAACGCCGTCAAGCTCGTCTGGTTCGTGCCCGAGGAGGCGCTCGACATCACCCGCGACGCCGTGTTCGAGGCGGGAGGCGGCCGGATCGGCGACTACGAGCGCTGCTCCTGGTACGCGAGCGGGACGGGGACGTTCTTCGGTGGCGAAGGCACGGCACCGGCCCTCGGCGCGAGCGGGACGGAGGAGCGCGTCGCCGAGCTCCGCGTCGAGACCGTCGTTCCCGAGGGCCGTATTCGCGACGTCATCGTCGCCCTCCGCGCTGGCACATCCGTACGAGGAGCCGGCCTACGACGTCTACCCGCTGCTCGACGCAGTGAAGGCGAAGCTCTTCACGGACGGCGGCTCCCGCGGCAACCCCGGCCCGGCCGCCTTCGCGTTCGTGCTCGAGGCCGAGGACGGGACCGTGCTCGATGCCCGCGGCGAGGCGATCGGCGTCGCGACGAACAACGTCGCCGAGTACTCCGCGCTCGTGGCGGGCCTCGAGCGGGCGGTCGAGGCGGGCGTCGACGAGCTCGAGGTCGTCTCCGACTCCGAGCTCCTCGTGAAGCAGATGCGCGGCGAGTACCGCGTGAAGAACCGCGCGCTGCAGGACCTCTTCCTCGACGCATCGCGTGCCGCGCGGAAGATCCACCGGGTCACCTACACCGCCGTCCGCCGCGAGCACAACGAGCTCGCGGACAGCCTCGTCAACGAGGCGCTCGACCGAGCCGTGTCCTGATCGGACCGCCACGCCTCAGTCCCGCCCGACGATCCTCCCGCGCTACCATCGCACGTCGTGCTTCACCGCTGCCCGCTTTCGCCCGCAGTCCTTTCGAGACACTCAGCGACTGAAGAATGGACCGGATGGCCGAGCGTCACCACATCCGCATCGAGTACTGCGTTCCCTGAGGGGCACAGCCGAACGCCGCCGGTCTGGCGGCGCGGATCCTCGAGGAGTGGGAGGACACCGTAGGCGCGGTCGAGGTCGTGACAGGCGCGAACGGGATCTTCGACGTCCACGTGGACGGCGAGCTCGTGTTCACGAAGTCGATGCTCGGCCGCTACCCGGAACCCGACGACGTCGTGCCGCTCCTCCGCGAGAAGCTCGGCTCGTAGCCGGCCGCGCGGCTATACTCCGCCCCCTCGCGGATGTAGCTCAGTTGGCTAGAGCGTCTGCTTGCCATGCAGAAGGTCGAGGGTTCGAGTCCCTTCATCCGCTTAGGCACAGAGCCAGATCAGGCGTCCTGGGCTTGGGCTCGTGCCACTCTGGTGCCACAAACCACCAGCGGATTCCGAGTGAGGAAGACAAGGGCGCTTGTGATGGATGTGCGGTGTGTGAGAGATTTGGGCTCATGCGTACAACCGCCTTCGCAGCTGGAGTGCTCACGCTCCTAGCAGCCGCGAGTCTTGGCGTCGCTCAGGCAGATCCGGGGAGAGCGTCGGCGTGCTCACAACTCAACAAGATGGCGGGCGCTTCTTTCCAGCCGCAGAGAGGGTCGGCTTCATCCAGCGGAACGCGGTCAAGCGCACGGGTGCCCGAGCTCCCGTGTGGCCGGGGTGGTGCGGTCGGAGATCCTGGTGGACGACCTATAAGGCTCGCAAGGGGGCGGTAGACGTGCGGGTCGCGCTCTATGCGACCTCGCACGATGTTGGAGCCGCTCTCGCTGAGCCAGCTTACGGGCCGGTGCAGGTGCTCTCCAATGGGTCGCGTGTGCGGACGAGCGGGCCAACCGCCGGGAGCGTGGACGGCGCTCCATCCAGCAACACCGGCGTCGTCTCCGCGTACCGAAACCTCTTCATATCTTCGGTCTCGATCTCCGTGACGAAGACCCCGGTTTCAGTCACAGCGCAACTACGCCTTCATCGCGCGATCGAGATGGCGTTCCGCTCGCTTTAGCTGAAGAAGGAGCACGATCCGAGTCACGGAACTGCGACCCCGCTTGACGGTCGCTGCTCTCGATGTCCGTGCTGTATGGCGACGATGCGATCGAGCATCGGCTCTCGGACTCGGGCGCGAGGTTGCTCGTCACCGACACCGGCAATGCGCCTCGCTTCGAGCGGCCGTGGGCACCGGACACGCTCGTGCTCGAGCGCGACACACTGGCAGCGGCCCCGACTGACTTCGTTTGCGTCGACACAGCGGCCGACGACCCTGCGCAGCTCTACTACACATCCGGAACGACCGGGCTCGCGAAGGGGATCGTCCATGCGCATCGCTACATCCTCGGCCACGAGGAGTTCCGCTACTGCCACGAGGTACAGGAAGGCGAGCGCTTCCACGGGATGGGCGAGTGGGCCTGGGCCGCGGGGATCGCGCCCCTGCTCGGCCCTTGGCGTCTCGGCGCGCTGCAGTGCGTCTACCGGCGCGAGGGCGGCTTCGACCCGCACAAGCAGCTCGGCTTCTTGAGCCGGCACTCGGTGACGAACGTCTTCACCACGCCAACGGCAATGCGCTCGATGATGGCGGTCGAGGATGCGGGGACGCGCTACCCGCAGGTGTTCCGCCGCGTGTGCTCGGCGGGAGAGCCGCTGAATCCGGAGGCAATCCGCTGGTTTCGCGAGCAGTACGGCGTGACCGTGCTCGACTACTACGGCCTGACGGAGTCCTATCCGCTGGTCGCGAACTACCCGTTTCTCGAGGTGCGTGAGGGCTCGATGGGCAAGCCGATGCCGGGCTGGGACGTGCAGCTCCTCGACGAGGATGAGCGGCCCGTACGACAAGGGGAGCGAGGCGAGATCTGTCTGCGTGCCCGTTCGAACCCGCATTATCCTCTCGGTTACTGGGGCAACGACGACGCGAGCGTGGAGACCTTCGGCGGTGAGTGGTTCCACACACAGGACGCCGCCGTCCAGGACGAAGACGGCTACATCTGGTACGTCGGACGCGCCGACGACGTGATCATCGCAGCGGGTTACCGGATCGGTCCTTTCGAGGTCGAATCGACCTGCCTCGAGCATGCCGCGGTTCGCGAGGCAGCGGTCGTCGCGTCGCCCGACGAACTCCGGGGCAACGTCGTCAAGGCATTCATCGTCCTCGCAGAGGGATACGAGCCGTCGGAGGCGCTAGCAGACGAGATCAAGGGCCACGTCCGCGAGCGTCTTTCCGCGTATGCGTCGAATTCGTACCCGAGCTGCCGAAGACGCTCACGGGAAAGATTCGCCGCATTGAGCTCCGCCAACTCGAGGTTGACCGCGCAGCGGCGCCGACTCCTAGCACCACGTCAGCGACTGCGAAACCTTGATCTGCCGCCCCAACGGGGAGACGCGGGAGACACGCAAGTCTCGAATCGCGCCCATGGCGAAAACTCCGGGACTACAGCGCGCATCGACCTTCTCGTACGTGGAAGCGCGCTGCCGGACGAGTAGAGCGGCCTGCAACCGCATGCTGTGAGTGTGCTGTGGTTGCGGATCAAAGAGCAAGGTCGCGCCGAATGCACGCGACGACTTCCTCGCCGATGTTGCGTCCGGTCATGACGAGGACGAGCGGCCCGTCATGCGCAAGGTTTGGTCTCTCTCGAACAGCAGCAAGCGCCGCCGCCGCAGACGGTTCGACGGCGACTCCGGCATCGTGGCAGGCGATGAGGGCCTCGGCGATCGATCTCTCCGAAACTCGCATCATGAGGTCAACGGTTGTCCGCAGCCGCTCGACGGCCAGAGGGATAGCAACGCGCACGGCGAGCCCATCGGCGATCGTGGCACCCGTGGGAGCCTCGACGGCCTCCCCCGCGTCGTAGCTCGCGGCCATCACGGGCATCTCCTCGGCAACTACCCCGACCCGAACCGTTCCGGGCGCCCGGCTACCGATAGCGGCTCCGATGCCTCCGGCGAGCGCTCCGTTGCCGATCGGCGTGACGACAGCCGCCGGAGTGGAGGGACACTGGTCGGAGATCTCCTCCCCGATCGCGCGGTACGCTTCGTACTGGAGAGGCTCGGCCCCGTCTTCAAAGAAGCGAAGCCCCTTCTCCCGCGCGTACGCACGCGCAGCCTCCTTGGCCTCGTCAAGGTCATGCCCTGCTACTCGCACGTCGTCGCGATACTTGCTTGCATGGAACTCGTTAGTAACAACGGCGAAACAACGCAACTCGGCGGTATTACCGGACGCGGCTTCATGCCCGGGCGAAGCGGCAATCCCTCCGGCCGACCCAAGGGGATTGTGAGAGCCGTGCGTGAGGCATACGGGGGCGATCCCGACGAGCTCGTGCAGGGATTGCGTGAGATCGCGAGGGGAGAGGGTGCGAACGGCAAGGCTGCCCGTGTCGCTGACCAGATCAAAGCGCACGAAATTCTCCTTGCGTACGGCTGGGGCAAGCCTGCGGCGTTCGCACCCGTCGAGGGAGCCAACCCTCTCGGGGACGACGAGGTAGCTCAGGAGATCAGGGCGATCGCTGAGCAGTTGCGTCGAGAGCGCCCCTGAGACACTCTCCGCGAGGTGATCGTCTACGCCGTGGTCGATGACGCGCGCTCGCCCGACTTCCCGCTCGGAGTCGAGCTTGAAGTGTTCATCCGGCGCGAGGACGCCGAGTGCTTCATCGAGGAGGTGCGAGGCGATGATCCCGAGATGGCGGCGAAGCTGCGGATTGAGGAGAGGGAGCTGGAGGCGGGCGGGCTGAACTAGCGACGAAGGTGATAGCAGGGGCCCGGGCCCGGGGCGGCTGACCCGGGGCCCCTGTGCGCTTCTATCGAGAGTACGGACGCGAGGCCCGGTGCTAGGGCACGCCCGTAACGGCCTCGCACTTCTTAGCGGTATCGATCCCTCCCTCGCCATCGCAGTCGTCCGCGTCTGCGCCACCGTCAAGAGCGTCGTTGCCCGGCCCGGCCTTGAGCACGTCGTCTCCCGTCCCGCCGTCGAGCTGGTCGTTGCCGCTGGCAGTCCCGACGCTAGTAGTAACGTCGAAGTCGGCGTTGTCGCCGAAGATCACGTCGCTCCCGCCGCGCCCGTCGATCCGGTCGTCGCCGGCGGCGGTAATGGAATCGTCTCCCACGGAACTGTCACCGATGAGGAGGTCGTCGGCGCTTCCGCCGATGATGGTGTCGTTACCGGCGCCGGTGGCAGGCCCGCCTCCCTCGGAGGCCGGAGCGTTGATGTTGTGATCGCCGATCGCGATGAAGCCGCCGTCGGCACCAAGGTCGATGAGGTCGTTTCCACCGCTTCCATGCGCGGCCGCAAAGCCTTCGCTATCACCGACGAGGAACTCGACACCCGGGCCACCCCGGATCACGTCGTCGCCTGCGCCCGTGGCGACACCTGCAAGCGGGGCAACGGAGTCGCCGGTGAGACCATCGTCGCCCTCGCCGCCGTCCAAGAAGTCGTTCCCGCCCCCGGTTGCGTTGCCGAAGATCGACAGGCTGTCACCGTTGACGCGAAAGTCATCGCCGTTCCCGGTGAAGATCCGGTCGTTGCCGCCGCCACTCGCATCCCCAAAACGTGAGCGCGAGTCGCCGGCCATCAAATCGGCCCCGTCGCCGCCCAGCAGAAGGTCATTGCCGCCGCCTGCCACATCGGCTGTGTCGTCATTGACGTCGCCGACCACCGTGTCGTCGCCGTCGCCACCGTCGAGCTGGTCGTTGCCCAGGCCCCCCTCCAGGACATCCAGTCCGCCCAGCCCGCAGATCAGGTCGTTCCCGCCCATCCCGTCGATCGTGTCGCCCGTCGCGGAGCCGACGATCACGTCGTTGCCGGCCGTTCCGTCGATGACGCCTGAGCCTTCGATCGTCGCCGACTTGCCGAAGCACTTCGGAGTGCTCTGCCCGCTCGCGCTCGCTGCGCCTAGCAGGGCGAAGGCGCTGACGAATACGAGCGCCGTTGCCGTCCGTTGCCGCATGATTGCCCCTCCCAATCGTGGCACCTGCCACCACGAAGAGCCTACCTACGGATCGAGTTCGCGCATTTCAAGGTGTGCGAACAGCCCCACGCACGCGCACGTCCGCTTCCGCCGAGCGATCGAGCGCCGCGCACTGTGGATGGCCGAGGACGCCGCTCGCGAGCTTCCGAACCTGCCGCTCGAGGACGCGCTCCAACTCGTGCTTCTCTACTTCGAGCGGGGCTCACCGAAGGCTGAGCCGGCGGCGAGGCGGTGGCTCGTGCGGTATCTCAGCGAGGGCTCACCCGACTTGCGGGACGTAGCGAAGGTCACAGCGGCTCTGGCGGAAAGCGGGAGCTCGAGGCGTGCGAGCTGAATGAGCCGGAGCAGCGGCGCCCGTCACGCTCACACGAACTAGAAGGCGGCGCTCAGCGTGTGCCCTGTTGTCCCCGGCGCAGTGCGTCGAGTCGGCGCCGCGCCTGCTTTGTGGGGCGTGTGCCGAGGTCGGCTCCAAGCGGACGGGAAAGCCGACGTTCAGCCGCATGCAGTTCGCGGGCGATAAGTGACTCGGGCGTCTCCGCATACATCGTGAGTGCATCGCTCGCCGGGCCTCGGCGCTCGGCCACCCCGGTTACGACCAGCGTGCGCCGTACGGTCCTGATGGTCACTTCGATCGTGTCCCCCGTCCGAATCGCCTTCGAGGGCTTTGCGCGCTCGCCGTTCACGTGTACTCGCCCCCCAAGTACGGCCCCGGCCGCCGCGCTGCGCGTCTTGAACATCCGCGCCGCCCAAAGCCATTTGTCGATCCGCGCCTGTTCCATAGCGCCATGATCGCAGTAGCTCGCCCGCGCAGGGGCGCCGCTACGACGCTCGGAGCAGCTCCAGCCGGTAAGCCCTGATCCCGGCCGCCGTTCGCTTCGTCGTCCCTGGCTCAGCCGTGGCGACGAGCAGTGCAACGGCCACGATCTTGCTCGCGGTACGCAGGCGACCGAGTTCCGTCAGAGCGGAGTGGCGAGTCGTAGGTCGGAAGAACCAGTCGAGGCGATGGGCTTCGGGGCCGTTCTCCTCCTGCCATCTCCGCAGCACGCCGAATGCATGCGCGGCGTAGATGTAGTCCTGCTGCGAGCGGCGGGTGCGAAGGATGCGCGGCACCGAACTCGCAGCGGCCTTCGTGCATGCTTCCAGGAGCACGTCGTCAGACATGAACGGCGGTCGCCCACGTCTTTTCGGAGGCGACGGTTCTGGCATCGCACGGAGCGTCAACGCTCTCGTGCAACTCGGCATCACGCTGCAGGGGGATTTCCGGAAGCGTTTCCTAAAACACTCCGAGGCTCGCGGGGCGACGAGCCTGAGATCGCGGCGAAGCTGCGGATTTGAAGAGCGCCAGCTCGAGGCCAGGCGGGCTGAACGAGGTCGTGGACACCAGCTCATTCCCGATGCTCGAGACTCGCAAAACGCTGCGATTTGGAGGATGATTCGAGCAGCGACTCGAGGGGGGAGACGTCGATGATCAAGTGGTTCGTTGCGGCAGCCGCGATCGTAATCGTTGCCATGCCGGTGGCGAGTGCCGCTTCACCCAGCCAGGACAAGCCGAAGCCCGCCACTACGGCTCAGTCGCAACCCGCTGAGGCGGAGGCCGAAAAAGCCTGCAAGGCGGAGCGCAACTCCGTCGGCGTCGAGGCGTTTAGCAAGAAGTACGGCACCAACCACAACAAGCGAAATGCCTTCGGCAAGTGCGTGTCGGGCAAGTCGAAGGACAAGAAGGACGAAAAGGACGAAAAGGAAGAGAAGGACGAGAAGGACGAGGACTCCGGTGCGGCCGCGAAGGCGTGCAGGGCAGAGCGAGCCTCCATTGGTGTCGAAGCCTTCGCCAAGAAGTACGGGACGAACCACAACCTGAAGAACGCCTTCGGAAAGTGCGTGTCGGGCAAGTCGAAATAGAAAGTCGAAAGGCGCGCCTTACAGCTGAGATCTAGCGGCGCGTCTCGATGCCTCTGTACGGGTCGTAGACCGTGCGCGGACACGCGCCCCATAGCCCGAGCTTCTTCGCTCGAGCCCGCTTCGCGAGCGCCTCCAGCCGGTTCGCGTACGTGCCCCGACGCCCCTCGTAGAAGTACGGCGCAGCAGCTCCGACCGCGACCAGGCGCAGGTTCACGTTCACGCCGTCCGCACGCACGACGTAGCGCAGGAGCCGCCCGAAGTCGTCGACGCGATCAGTCGCGGGCTCAACGGTGAGCCGCACCCGTGTTCCGGGCGGGAGCAGAGCTTCGTCCTCGCCGAAGCCTGCGGCCCGTAGCACTCGGAGCCGAAGAAACCTCGGGCGTGTCGATCTGGACGAGCCGGACGCGCTGCCCATTGCGGAGCACGACAGTGTCGCCGTCCGTGACGTGGTCGATGCGGTGCGTAACGGTGTGACTGGATGTCGCGGCAGGTGCGGCGAGTCCCGCAGCCACGAGGAGAGCGACGAGTGGTCTTCCCGCCGTCGTGACCGTGCCCTCCGCGCGAACCTAGAAGTGATTTGTGTACGAGAGGAAGCGCCAGCCGCCGCGTGTCGCGAGCAGGTGGTAAGTCGTGCGGGTGTCCCGGAGTACCTCGCCCTCCGCGTCGAGCGCGTTCCAGCGCACGGTCGCGAAGACGGCGTGCTCACCGAGTTCGCGGACATCGATCTCGACTCGTTTCCAGACTGCGACACCGCCCCCGCGATACGCGTCGATCATCGCTGCGAAGTGATCGCGCACGGCGTCGCGATCCGGCATATGGATCGGGGCGCCTTCCCTAATCGCGAGAAAGGGCGCGAGACAGAGTTCGGTCACACCCTCCACATCGCGCTCCGAGTATCGACGGATGTACTCGTCCATGAACGCGGCGACCGTCGATGGCACGGGCAGGACTCTCGCAGTTGAAACAACTTCGGTCAACGGAGGTCGAGTCTTTGAGACGGGCGCCGAGCGCGGCAGCTGCGCGGGTCGATGCCTACAGGCGGGCACACGCGAGCGTGAGCGGCTCGAACGCGAGATGCAGATCGGGCAAGGCCCGCCGCAGAGCAAGAGCTAACGGACATGCGCGGGGTGGCGGTCGCGGAGCGGAGAGCACGGGCCGAGCCCCGAACAGGTGGCGGTCATCCGCTGCGCCTCGTGTCTCAGGTTGCGGACCGTCGCCTATCGCAACCGCGACACTGCCGCCTGCTGCCTGGACTGCGGCCGAGGCGAAGTCGTACCTCGCGAGACCTTCCGCGACTGGTGGCTCGAACGCTTCAGCGCTGAGGAGTGCGCGGCGATGGCCCGCGCGATCTGGGGGACGCCGGCTGGTAGCGGGGGCATCGAATAGACCCATTTAGGTCCTATCGGCGAGACGAGGACCGGACACGCTTCCTTGCGATGGAGGGGGAACTCGCCTGCCTCTCCCTCCATCGTCTACTTGTCGAACGCAAACGGAAGGAACTAAATGCTCTCGCGCTGGCGCACATACGGAACTGGGGCCGTGGTACTGGTCGCGCTCGGTGCGATGTTGACCGTCACGACGGCCGGAGCTGCTGCGCCAGCGTCTGTGACCCCGAAGATCAGGTACGACAGCCGTGTCCTAGCGATTGTCGATCTCCAACTCAGCGAGGCGGGTAAGTACAAGGTCCGGCTGAAGGTCAAGTGGGGGAAGAGCTCCCGGAGGGACACGACCTTCAGCTTCCACACGTCTCGCGAGTTCTATCGCCTGTGCCCCAACAGCACCTGCGTCCCGCTCGAGTGGGCATTCAGCTACGACGACGACAGCTATCCGACGCCACTGACACCGGAGTTCGACTTTATGAGTGGTGGCGTGACCGCACAGATCACGATGTGGAAAGCCGGCGGGCCGATGATCTTCAATCGAACCTACGCCTCCTACTGGACCAAGACGCCCAACACCCAGATCATCTGGCAAGGGACCGATGCGTTCGTCAACTACTGCATCAACGAGGTGAAAGAGATCCGCTCGTCAGGCAATCGCCTCTACTGCGCCAAGATCGGTCTCGGCCGGTTCAAGGTTCATCCGGTAGCTCGCTAGTAGTCAGGTTTCCAGTCAGGTTTTTCTGTCGGGTGCTGACGGTTCCTGACGCTGACCACGTCTGAGATTCCGCACAAGCGAGCGGAATGTCGGCTCCTGACGGCTCCAGTCGCCTCGCGCACTGTTATTGCCATGCAGAAGGTCGAGGGTTCGAGTCCCTTCATCCGCTTCAACAAAGCCCCGCTAAGCGGGGTTTTTTGTTGCCTCTGCGGTAGGCCAGCACACGCTCTTGCTCGTCGTTAGTGCCCATTCGTGCCCATTGCATCTCGAAGCTCGGTGTCCACTGAAGATCGAGAAGCAGCTGGCACAACTACGCGACGTTGAGGTCGACGAGCTGCGCGGCTACCTCGCCGGCAACATCCGGACGGGCGGCACTCGTCGTACGGGCTCTCGCTTCGTCCGCGTTACGCACGGCGGTCACTACGTTCGTGACCACGAGGAAGCCGACATTCGCCCGACTGGCGTGTCCGTCCGCTGAGATACCCCGCACGGCCGAGGAGTGATCCCGACGGGCTGCGACGTGGCTCCCGTCCCAAGATCCTCGGTCGCGTCCGGATAGCGTGTCTGCGGAACTGCGTATCAGGTCGTGCCTGCAGCGTCCGGGTCGGACGCACGGCGGAACCTGAATGTCCGCAGCGTGAGCAGGATCGCCGTGAAGCCCACGATGACGTTGACACAGGTGACGGTCAGTTTCATGCCGACGCTGAAGGCCACGAGCGCCGACCGCGGTGCGCTCCCGCGAAGCGTGTAGACGAGGAGCGCCTGCTGCGTCCCGATCCCGCCGGGGCTGATCGGCACGACCGTGGCGAGGCTCTCCGCCGCCTGCACCAGCAGCACGTTGCGGGCCGACTGCTCGATCCGAAACGCGCCGAGCATGAACCAGACAGTCGCGAGGCGAAGCGCCCACTCGGCGAGCTGCCAGGCGACGACGGTGCGGAGCCACCGCGCAGGACTTCGGACGACGGTGAATGCCTGTCGGACACGCTGTCTGAACTCGGTGACGTTGGCGCGGATCCAGACGCCAAGGGCGACGACGCCGAAGGCGAGGATGACGAGCGTGACCTCGGCGACGGTCTCGTGCCGAAGAAACCACGCGAAGTCGAAGCTCGGCAGGTATGGGAGCACATCGAGGCTGGGCAAGACGCCCTGCGTCACCGCCCAGGAGAAAAGCGTGATCGCGCAGAGCGCATCGACGATCGCCAGCACGAGGCTCGAGCTGACGAGTGTTGTGTACGTCGACCCCTTGATCGCACGACGCGCCATCGTGAGGCGAAGGACATCTCCGATGCGAGCGGGGAAGAGCGCGTTGACCCCGGCGCCTGCGACCCACGCGGCGTACAGCGGCAGCCAGCCGACGCGTGTGTCGGGATAGGCGGCCACGAGGACATTGCGCCACGCACGGCTCGCGCACACGGTCTTCGCCAGGTGACAGCCGAGCGCAAGTGCGAGCGCGCCGCGATGGACAGAGGCAAGGTAGTCCCAGAACGCCGAGATGGCATCAAGCACGGCTTCCACACGCTCACGCTATCCATGCGTTGCACGCCCCGCCCATGACCCCCGAGCCTTCGCGCCCGATGCCATCAGCGAGGGAAGCCCGCGAGCACAACGACGGCACCGCACTCGCTGTGGGCTAGGCGTCGCACCTCGCCCCAGGCTGACCAAGTCGAGTTGACGATGGTTGAGAGCGGCGGGATCATGTCCAGACATGGATGACTACGAGGTCGTCGCCGAGGAGCTGAGCAAGCTTGCGGAGAAGTGGCGCGACCTCGAGCAGCGCATGGTCGAGGTCGAAAAGGTCAACGCGCGACTCGAGGAAGCCGCCTTGACCACCGCCCGTTCCCTCGGTGAGGTCTCGCGTCACTGGGACGCGGTGTACGACGCCATGCGCCGTGCAGACAGAATCGACAAACAGATCTCGTCCGAGCGCGACCACGACGCGGCTATGGCGCGTCGCAGCGAGTCATCGGACTAGAGTCGTTGCGCCAGGAGGCACCGGGCCGTCGAGGGGCTGTCGGCGCCCATTTCGTTCTCGCTGGGACTCCGCGAGTTTGATCGGGAGCGCAGGTAACCTGGTTCAGAGACAGCTCTCTCCTTCCGCCGCTGCCCTCATTCCGAGTCGCGCGAGGTCCGAGCGTTATCGAGAGGAGAGCGGTGATGGTGCAGTCGCCTACTGAAACGCTGACTGAGGCCGCGCAGGCGGCCCTGAAAGTCGATCACTTGGAGCGCGATCGGGAAGCGTGGAACCTTCCGCGAGCCCCAGTAGACAGCGTCTTTCACGCGGCTAAACGAGACCGGCTCGACTGGGATGGCTTCAGAGACTTGTACTACCCAGACAGTCGCCGACACAACCTCAAGGCCATCGTGGCGTACGGTGCGTACAAGAGGTCGCCCCTCGCCGGCCCGCAGCCAGCGAGCGAAGCCGCCCGTCCGAGTGGTAATGCGATCTCGACCGAAGCGCCGTATCTCGACGAGTGGGAAGACGAGGGCGGCGCAACTCCCTAGCCGCCGCTTGAGGCCGCTCGAAGATGTCTCGTGCGACGCAACACGGCCCACTGGTATCGCAGCTATGGTCGATCCGCGCGTTGGTTGTCTTTGAAGCCGTCGAGGCTTCGCACGTTCCTCTTCGACTGTCGCACCGACCTGAGCGCAGCAGGGAGTTCAGTCGAGCTCTCTGTCCCGAAAAGGAACGAAGGAGCACGGAATGACCGCGATTCTCACCGAGGTCCAGAAATCCGACGAGATGGTCAAGCTCGCACGCGAGCAGATAGATGCCTTCAACAAGGGCGACTGGGAGCTCCTGCGAGGAATCCTCGCCTCCGACGCCCGTTACGAGGAGTTCGGAACCGAGCGCAAGGTCGAGGGCCCGGAGAAGATCGTCGAGCTCTTCCAGGGGTGGAAGACGGCGTTTCCGGACGTCGTCGGTACCGTGACGAGCTCGGTTGCCAGCGGCAACAAGGCGGCCCTCGAGGTGACCTGGAAGGGCACGCACACCGGTCCGCTCACAACTGCACAGGGGACGATCGCAGCTTCGGGCAAGCTTCAGGAGACGCCCGGCGCTGTCTTCTACACCTTCGAAGGAAACAAGATCAAGTCGAGCCGCCAGTACTTCGACTCGCTGACGCTCATGAAGCAGATCGGCGTGCAGCCTAAGTAGTCGCCACCGACGAACTGGGAAGGGGGGCCGGCCGGGTGGTCGCCCCCTTCCGCCTCTCCCTATCTCCGGGCCTAATTGCGCGAGCTCGAGGAGGCGCTGCACGTGTTGGCGGCGATTCCGGAGCGCAGAGTCCGGGTGGCGTACGCGGATAGGGGGATAACGTCCATGCCGAAGATCTCGAAGGAGAGCCTCGAAGCGCAGGACTTCGGCGGCGTCGAAGTTCGCGAGGGAGAGGTTGGCGGGTACACCGTGAACTTCCTGTCGTTCAGCGAAACGCAGGATATGACCCCCATGTTCGCCGGCTTGCCCGACGGCCGGTGCCAATGCCCGCACTGGGGAGTCGTGCTCAAAGGACGGCAGACGTGGAGCTTCGCTGACCGCGAGGAGGTATTCGAGGCGGGCGATGCCTTCTACGTTGAGCCGGGGCACATTCCGGTCTTCGAGGCCGGAACCGAGATGATCCAGTTCAGCCCGACGGCAGAGATGAAGGCGACCGACGAGGCGATTCGCGCCTACATGGAGGCGAACGGCTAAGGCCGAAGGCCGGTACGCACGCACGGGTGGTGCGATCGGGTCATGCAAGCTGCCGCTGTCGTTCGTCTCCTTCGGCAGCTACCCGCTGCCGTTCGCACGCGACAGGTAGTTGATGGAGGGAGAGGCAGGCGGTTCCCCCTCCATCGCTTGGAATCGTGTCGTGTCCTCGCCTCGCGCGATAGGACACGATTGGGTCAATTCCTTGGCGGTCTGCTTGCAAGCGCCGGTGTAACGCAGTCGGATGTCGACCCGATCGTGTCCTGTACGGCTTCCGCGATCCGAGCAAGACCACGTGTGTGCTCGGCGTGCCACTCCAGGCTCATCGCGTCGAAGCGTGCGGCGGCCTGCTCGAGGAGTTCGCCTTGCTCCCAGACGACACCGCGTGCGCGGAGGGCGAACGGCTCCAGGTAGGTGCCGGGGCGGACGAGGGCTGGCGTCTCAGCCTCGATCCAACCGCTGTAGCACCGACTCGTGCGCGTGCGCCGTGTCGAGGAGCGCCCCGGCGCGGACGCTACTAGGTGCGGGGACTCCTAGAGCGACGATCCTGGGACGCTGTCAGGAACCGTCGGTGGCCGCGACGTAGGCCGCGACTTCCGTGATCTCTTCCTCGCTCAGCTGGCCCTCGAAGGCGGGCATCCCGCCTCCGCCGTTTCGAACCTGATCCTCGACCGCGGCGGCGTCGAGTCCGATTGCATCGAGGCTCGGCCCGATCGTTCCGGTGGTGCCTGCGTCGGTCAGCGTGTGACAGGAACCACAGTTCGCGACGAAGACCTCTTGACCCAGGGGGGTGGACGAAGTCTCGGTCGTCGTCTCGGTCGTGCTTGCTTCGTCGTCGCCTCCGCACGCCACCGCCCCCAGCCCGAGTACGAGCGCCGCGAGGAGGATCGTGATGAGTCTGGTCATCGAGTTCGCTCTCTGAGCCGGCTCACGGGATCCTGGTGCCCGCTGACCGGTAGGTCGAAACCTACCGTGCGCGTTCGACTCGTGCCGGGACGGGCATGAACCGGGCGTTCGCGGCAACTCAGCGTCTGGCTCCCTGCGCGCGTCTGCTGTCGAGAAGCTGGAAGTGGGCGCCGTCAGCGGCTGGGCAATAGCTTCCGAGCTGCGGGCTCGTCTTTCTCGTCTACGACAACCTCGACGGGTCCTCCCCTTGCGAACCCGCCCGTCCAAGCGCCGGCCGCGATGTCCGTCTTCCGATACCCGCACTCGATGCCGTTCGCCCGGAGCATCCCGCAGAGCATCTCGGCTTCCGCCTCGTCATGCACGACAGTCAGCGTTACCACGCTCAAGCTGCCAAGTCTGGTGTGTTGTGGTGGCGCGTGCTGCCGTTGTGGCATCTCTCGCCTGATCTGACGGCGTCGATCACTGACAGGTTGCGTGATCTCGGCGCGACGTAACTTGACCAGCCACCGGCGGCAGGCGTAGCTTTCGTGGTGATGACGAGAGTGAGGAAGTTGATGCTCGGCGTCGTCCTGCTCGTTACGGTCGCGCTGCTTGCGATACCTGCGATCGTCCTCGCGGGCCAGGGCTCGAGCGCGACATCGCCTTCCGGCAACCCGAACACCGCGAGCCCGAGCAAGCGCGCGCACGCGCGAGCCGAGAGCTCGGCCGTCGATTCGCGCGTCTTCCGGCACCGCGGGTGCTCGAAGCGGATGCCGGCGCGCCTCGAAGACCCGTCTCTCTAGGCGGAACGCCCAGAAGCGCGGCGCCGAGAACTACGCGGAGTATCCCTCGGCCACCTCGTCCTTGTGTGCGGCGAATGCCGCGAGAACCTCCTCCTTCTCAGGCTCGGGCACGTTGAAGAAGTCGAGCGTTCGCCCGAGCTCAGCCGCGACCTCGTCGAACTCGGCGGGAGAGATCTTCAGTTCGCGGTGGGCTTCTTCCAGGCCAAGCGCAGTGCTTCCCGGTTTCGTGGCCGCATAGTGCTGAGGGCCACCGGCGACATTGCAGACCCAGAGTGTGCGCATGAACTTGAGGCCCGGAAGTCTTCCCAGGTTGCTGGTATGCCACTCTCTGAGGGCAGGGTTCTCCGATGTCTGGCCCACGATCGGGTTTTTCACGACCGCGTCGCTGAAGTGATCGACCACGGCTGCGATGGCGAACGCGCCACCGAGCCGCTCGTAGAGACTCGACTCCGTCATCGTTGCCTCCTTACGTCGTTCCCTCGATTCGGGGAAGCAGCCCTCAGGCGGCGACCGTCTCCGCTGCTCGCTCGAGCTCGTCGATCTCGATCTTCTTCATCTCGAGCATCGCGGACATGACACGCTGCGCTCTTCTCGATGTCGGGATCGCTCAGGAGCCTCGGCAGCGCAGTTGGGATGATCTGCCACGACAGGCCGAACCTGTCCTTGAGCCACCCGCACGGCCCCTCCTCGCCTCCCTCGCTGAGCTGGTCCCAATACGAGTCGACGTCCTCCTGGGTCTTGCAGAACACCTGGAACGAGATTGCTTCGCTGAACGTGAAGTCGGGACCACCGTTCAGCGCGACGAACGGCTGGCCGTCGAGCTCGAACTCGACCGTCAAGACGGTTCCCTCGGGGCGAGGCCCTGCGGAGCCGTAGTGCGTGATCTTGCCGATCTTCGAGTTGGGGAAGATGGACGTGTAGAAGTTCGCGGCCTCCTCGCCCTCCGTGTCGAACCACAAGCAGGGGGTGATGTTGGTCATGAGCCCAGTCCTTTCTCGTTGCCGTCGATAGACGGCTTACCCGCTCCCCGGCAGGCTCAATCACTGACGGGCGGGCTGAACGAGCGGGCTTGTACGAGCAGCGGGCCGCGCGTCCCGCGAGGGCGGTCAGAAGCGAAGGCGCATCCTACGGTCGGCAGGAGTGCCCGAGATCCACTCGCCAACGGGAGAGGGTTGTCCTACGCGGCATGTGTCGATCGCGTCTTGCCAGGCTCGGTCGTAGGCGACACGGGGCACCCGGCTCCAGCTGAACTCCACGCTGCCCACTGCGACGATGCCCGGACTGCGGTGCTCGAGCTTACGAGTGCGCCGGATGCGGCCGATCATGTCACCGTCGCACTCGGCGAGGTACACGTGCAGGCCGTCCGCCTTCACCCATGCCCACCATCCCTCCTCGAGGGCGTGCCATGCCTCCTCGTCGGCGTGGACGGGAAAGTCCCCGCTTCTGTGTCCGCGCAAGATGCGATCGGCGTTGTCGTGCCAGGGAAACGCAAGCAGCACGTCACCGCCCGTGCTAACGAGGTGCGCCTGCCAGTTCGTCGCGTCGTAGCGATCGAACGCGACCACGACATCCTCGTGCGGTCGGGCCCAGTCGATCGGGAGCTCGACGCTTCGGTGCCCGATCCACCCGGACAGCTCGAGCACCCGTTGCGATCGGCCGACGTGACGGGCGGATCTCTGTGCGGTCGCCGTATGCATCGTGATCTCCCCTCGATCGCGTACCGATGCCGCTGACGGTAGGTGCCTGGCCGGCTCGGCATAGCCCTCCAAAGGGTGACCAGCCAGCCCCGAACAAGCGTTCTCGGAGGTGCGGTTGCCTGCGGCTAGCCGAGGCCGACCACCTGATAAGCCTCCGTGTCGGGTTCAGGCACGCCGAAGCGCGCGTTCGGCAGGTACAAGCGCCCGCTCACCTTGTCGATCGTCGTCGGCACGCTGAGCGCCGGATGTGACAAGAGGTTGACGACCGTACCCGAGGTGAGGTCGGGTGCGAGGTGGATCACCGCCACCTGGTTGCTGCGGTTCTGGACGACGTAGAGCGTTCGGCCCTCGAGTAGGAGGCCGTCGCCGTTCGTCGCATCCCCTCCGGTGAGCTCGATCGTGTCAGCCACGCCGGTGCTGGGGTCGATCCTCAGAAGCGACGCAGTGCTCGTCTGGACCGCGATGAGCATCTTCCCGTTGGGGGTCGCGACGATTCCGTTCAAGTTGTTGACGTTGTCGCCTACCTGGTGCACGTAGTCACCCGAGAGCGGGATCGTCTGCACGTCCGAGGCGGCGGGGAGCTCGCCGTGCTCGCCGAGCGGCAGTCGGTAGAACCAGGGCCGCCGAGAGTCGGTGAAGTACACCGCGTCCTTCGTGAGGACGTTGTCGTTGATGAACCTCGGAGCGGCTGGCGTGAGCCGGTAGTCGGCGATCGGCTCGCCGGTCTCGGCGTTGTAGACGTACGCGGAGCCGGTTCCGCCGCCGGATACAAACAGTCTCTCGCCCTTGCGATCGTATTCGAGGCCCGTTGCCGAGCGCCCAGCCGTGGGCTGAACGAGCGTGACGTTCTCGCCGGTGCGCGCGTCGATCTGGCGTACGGCGCCGGTGGGAATCGAGCCCACGTAGAGCGTGTGCTGCTTACCCGCTTCGATCCCCTCGGGCCGCCAGCCGGTGGGAAGTTGGATCACGTCAGGGAATGTGTCTGCCGCAGCTGCGGCGGCGCTAGCGATCAGGGTGACGACACCCAGGGCGGCGGTTAGCCACGATCGTCTCATTTTCTCCCCCTCGGTTGGAGTTCTCTCCCCGACCTTCCCTACGACGTCGTTCGGGAAACGGTTCTGCGCGGTCAGTGCTGCGAGAGCCCTCGCGCACCGCTGTTGCCCCCGAGCTGAACCGACTCGGTGGCCTGGGCGCTTGGCAGCGGGCTCGCCGCGGCTAGATACTGCGCGCGTGAACCAAGCTGAGAATCTCTCGCTGTCCGAGAGTGGGCGCCGGGAGTACTTCGAGTCGCTCGTCGAGATCAGCCCGGTGGCGATCGTCATCATGGACGCCGGCGAGCGGGTTACGAGCTGGAACCCCGCTGCCACGGAGCTCTTCGGTTGGTCGTCGGAGGAGGCGATCGGACGGCCGATCGACGACCTCGTTCTCAACGACGACCTCCGTGGCGAGGGTCGGGACGTCACGCTCGAAGCACTCGACAAAGGCCGCGCCAGCCGTGCTACCCGTCGCGTGCGCAAGGACGGCGAGCTGGTCGACGTGCGGATGATGCTCGTGCCGCTCACGGTCGAGGGTGAGCACGTCGGCTTCTACGCGATCTACCACGACATCACGGAGCTCGAGCGCGCACGACAGCACACGGAGACGCTCCTGTCCGTGACCCAGGTACTCGGGAAGACCCTGAGCCTCGAGGACACGATCGAGGCGATCCTCGGCGAGCTTCAGCGGGTCGTGCCCTACGACACGTGTTCCGTGCTGGTGGTTCGAGGTGACCGCCTGGTGATCGTAGGCGGGCGCGGCTTCGACGACATCGAGGCCCTTCTCGGCGAGAGCTTCGACCTGGCAGACGAGACCAGACTCAATAGCCAGGTCGTGCGGTCGAAGCGGCCGCAGGTCTTCGCCGACGTGTCGCAAAACCCGCACTTTGCGAGTGACGTCCACGGCAGTTCGCGCATTCGCGGATGGATCTGTGCGCCGATGATCGTCGGCGACCGCGTCACCGGCGTTCTCAGCATCGACAAGTTCGAACCCGACTTCTACAACGAAGAGTTGGCAGAGCTCGCGACGGCATTCGCCGCGCAGGCCGCGATGGCGATCGAGAACGCCCATCTGCTCGAGACGGAGCGTTCAGCTCGCGAGCAGGCCGAGACGCTCCGCGCCGCGGCCCACTCGCTCGGCAGCACGCTGGACCTGCCCGAGGTCGTCGATCTGATCCTGACGGAGCTGCGCAAAGTGGTCCCCTATCGGAGTGCCAGCGTGCAGCAGCTCGACGGAGACGGACTCGTGATCGTCGGAGGCGTCGGGTATCCGGACGCTGAGGAGCTGATCGGACACCGGTTCGACTGGCAGGGGCGCGACGATCCCGCCCGCAACGTGATCGAGCGGCGCGAGACCGTGATCATCGCGGACGTGTCCGCGCACTTCGCACATTTCGAAGATCCCTACGGCGAGGGGTCCATCAAGTCCTGGATGGCCGTTCCGCTGCTCGTCGGCGACCGGCCGATCGGGATGCTGACGCTCGACTCTCTCGAGGCCGACTTCTATACCGATGAGCACGCGAGCGTCGCCAGGGCATTCGCCGCTTTCGCCGCGACGACGATCGAGAGGGCGCAGTACGTCACCGAGCTCCAGCGAGCGCGCCAGGAGGCGGAGTCGGCGACGCAGGCGAAGAGCGCCTTTCTCGCGACGATGAGCCACGAGATCAGGACGCCGATGAACGGGGTGATCGGCATGACGGGTCTCCTGCTCGAGACGGACCTGACAGCGGAGCAACGCGAGTTCGCCGAGGTCGTGCACTCGAGCGGCGAAGCACTGCTGCACGTGATCGACGACATCCTCGACTATTCGAAGATCGAGGCCGGCCGGCTCGAGCTGGAGAAAGAGCCCTTCGATCTCCGCGCGTGCGTCGAGAGCGCGCTCGACATCGTCGCCCCGCGCGCCTCGGAGAAGGACGTCGAGCTAGGTTTCCTCGTCGAGGACGACGTACCGGCTGGGATCGTGGGCGACTCGACTCGACTCCGTCAGGTGTTGCTGAACCTGCTCTCGAACGCGGTCAAGTTCACCGAACAGGGTGAGGTCGTGGTTCTCGCTCGGTGCCGCGCCGGCCGGAAAGAGCTCGCATCGACTCGAGCTGGCGGTCCGAGACACGGGGATCGGAATCCCGCAGGACCGGATGGACAGGCTGTTCGCCTCGTTCAGCCAGGTCGACGCCTCGACCACCCGCCGCTACGGCGGCACGGGCCTCGGACTCGCGATCTCGAGGCGCCTCGTCGAGCTGATGGGCGGGACGATGCGAGTCGAGAGCGAGGAGGGCAAGGGATCGACCTTTTACGTTGCGCTGACTGTTCGGGAGGCGGAAGTGCCGGCGCGGATCGCGCCAACAGAGGGGCCGTCGCCGTTGACCGGCAAGCGAGTGTTGGTCGTCGACGACAATGCGACGAGCCGCGAGATCGTGGTTCGGCAGACGCGATCGTGGGACATGGAGCCGGTTGCGGTCGAGCGCCCGCTCGAAGCGCTCGCACTCGTCGACGCCGGCGAGCACTTCGACGTCGCGGTGCTCGATCTCGTGCTGCCGGAGATGGACGGCCTCGCCTTGGCTCTCGAGCTCCGCCGCCGGCGCGACGAGCGCGAGCTGCCGCTGCTGCTCATCACGTCGATCGGTCGAAGGCGAGGGGTGGCGACGGAGGCGGGGCTCTTCGCGGCGCAGCTGGCGAAGCCGCTGAAGGCTTCGCACCTCCACGACGCGCTGGCGACCGCGCTCGCAGTGCGCTGGGAGGAAGAAGGGACCGCTACGCCCGTATCGGACGGCACGCCGGCGACGTCGCCTCTGCGGATCCTGCTCGCCGAGGACAACGCCGTGAACCAGATGGTTGCCCTGCGGATCTTGGAGCGGCTCGGCTACGGCGCCGACGTGGCGACGAACGGTCTCGAGGCGCTCGATGCCCTCGAGCGGCAGTCCTACGACGTCGTGTTGATGGACGTGCAGATGCCCGAGCTCGACGGTCTCGACACGTCCCGACGGATCCACGAGCGCTGGGCGCCGGAGAAGCGCCCGCGCATCATCGCGATGACCGCGAATGCCCTGCCCGAGGAGCGTGAGGCATGCTTCGCGGCCGGGATGGACGACTACGTTGCGAAGCCGATCCGCCCTGACAAGCTCGAGCAGGCGTTGCGTCGGGCCCGCCCGCTCGAACCGGACGTCGGAGCCGCATCTCGGTGACGCGCCGAGCTTCCGTCTCGCTCTCGATCTCGTGAGCGTCGAATCGCACGGCGCCGGCGTGGGCGGCGAGCTTGCCAGCGGCTCGCTCGGCCTCGTCGAGCGGGTGGCCGCGCTCCATCGCGTCGATCTGTTCGCCGGCGTCCCAGGGCGCGTCCTCGCCGCGGTCGCCGAAGCGACGTCGGAGGTGAACGCCTCGCCGGGTGACGTGCTCATCGAGGAGGGCGCGGTCGAGGCGCACCTCTTCGCGATCGTCGAAGGGCGAGTCCGTGTGCACCGCGGCGAACAGACGATCGTCGAGCTCGGCTCCTGCACCACGGTCGGCGAGCTCGCCGCGCTCGTCCCCAAGCCGCGCACTGCATCGGTGACGGTTCTCGAGCCGACGCTGGCGCTGCGCCTGGACAAGACCGTCCTCGACGAGCTCCTTGCCGACTGGCCCGAGCTCGCCCACGGCGTCATCGAAGCGCTCGTCGCTCGGCTGGCTGCGGCCGCAGAACACGCCGGCCGGGCGCAGTGAGCGACTCGCCGCCCCGCGGCGTCGTCGCCATCCTCACCGCGCAGGGGCTCGCGTTCGGCGTGACGCTCGCCCTACTGGTGATCCCCGCGAATTCGATCTTTCTGGACGCGTACGGCTCGGAGTGGCTGCCCGCGACGTACATCGCGATCGCCGTGGTCGGCACCGGGGCGTCGGCGCTCATCGCCCGAGCGGCACGGCGGACTCGGCTCGTCAGCATCGCGACCGTCACCCTCGGCGGATTCGCGGTCCTGTTCGCAGTCTCGTGGCCCATCCTCGTGGCGGGCGGCGTCTGGGCTTCGGCCGTCCTCCTCGTCGTCTTCCCCATCGCGTTGCAGGTGGGCTTCGTCTTCATCGGCGGACAGGCGGGGCGCCTGCTCGACATCCGCCAGCTGAAGGCGCTCTTTCCCCGCATCGTCTCGGGCTTCGCGGTCGGGTTCCTGGTCGGCGGGCTGCTCGGCATCCCGCTCCTGGCCCTCCTCGGCTCGACCGAGCACCTGCTGCTCGCGACGACGGTCGCCCAGCTCGCGTTTCTCGGGCTTCTTCTCGAGACCGAGCGACGCTTCCCCGAAGTGCAGGCGGCACAAGCGGAGGACGCTCCGCCGATCGCCCGCCCGCCGCTCCGGATGCTCTTCGCGTCGGGGATCGCGCTTGTCCTCCTCGTCTACCAGGTGCTCTCCGCGATGGGATCCTGGGTCCTCGACTTCCTCCTCTTCGACCGCGCGTCGGCCCGCTACAGCGGCGACGAATTGACGGAGTTCCTGTCCGCGTATACGGCGCTTCTCAACCTGGTCGACATCCTCTTTCTCGCCCTTCTCGCCGGGCCGCTCATGCGTCGCTTCGGGCTGCGCCTCGGACTGCTCCTGAACCCGGCGGTCGTCGCCGGCATCCTCGCGCTCATGCTCGTCGTCGCCGTGGGGGCGGGAACTGCGGCGTTCGGGCTCTTCGTCCTTGCAGGCGTGCTCCGCATCGCCGACATCGCGACCACCGACGGGACGACGCGGACGTCGATCAACGCCGCTTATCAGGTGGTGCCGGCCGAGGAGCGCCTGGCCGTTCAGGCGGTTGTAGAAGGCATCGGAGTGCCGGTGGCGATCGGTGTGACGGGCGTGATCCTCCTCGCTCTGAACCTACTCGGCCTCGGAACCAGCGCTGTCATCGCCTTCGGCCTCGTTCTGAGCGTGATCTGGACCGCAGTCGCAGTGAGCGCGTACCGGTCGTACACGCAATCGCTCGCTGACGAGATGAACCGACGATCGATCTCGTCGATCGAGCTCGACGTCGCGGATGACGACGCGGCCGCAGTGCAGGCGCTGCTTCGCTCCGATAACGCCCGCGACGTACGGCTCGGGCTCGACCTTCTCGCGGGCGTCGTGTCGCCCGGTCCGGACGCCGAGCTTCGCCAGATCGCCGAGCATGCGGATCCCGAGCTGCGCATGAAGGCATTCGCACTGCTCGCGGCGCACGGGGACGAACAGGCGGCCACGAGGGCGGCGGCGATGATGCGGGAGCTTCTCGTCGACGGCGACCTGGCGGCACGGGCGGCAGCGCTGGACGCGGTCGTTCCTTCCGACTCCGCGGATCCCGAGCTCATACGCCGCGTCGTCTACGCTCTCGACGAGCCTCGTCTCGCAGGGGCGGCGAGCGCAGCCGCGCGGCGGCTCGGGCAGCCCGCAGTTCCGTACGTCGCCGCCGCGCTCGCCGTTGCCGACCGCCCGAGGCGTCCGTCGCTCGTTCGAGCGGCGGCCCTGGTTGCGACCGAGCACGGGTTCGACGTCGCCGCGCCCGCCTTCGACGACCCCGACCGGGCCGTCGTGCTGGCGGCGCTCGAAGCTCTCGACCTGGCGGACATTCGCGATCTCGTTCCGGAAAGCATCCTCGACGGCGTCATCCTCGATGCGACGCACCACGCGGCGCGCGCGAGTGGTGCGCGAGCCGATCTCGCTGACGTCGACGGTTCGCTCGTGCGTGCGCTCGACGACGAGATCGACCTCGCGCGTCGACTCGTGATCGCGGCGCTTGCGATTCGCTACGGCGATCGCGTTCGCGACGCAGTCCGCGTCGTCGACCACGCGGAGGGATCTCGTCGCGCACTCGGCGTCGAGGCACTCGACGTCCTCCTCACGCGAGCCGAGGCGACGGTCGCGCTGCCGCTCATTCGTCGCGATGCGGCAGAAGGCGCCGACGGGCAAGCAGCGCGCCAACCGGCGGTGTGGATTGCGGAGATGGCCGACGATCCGGAGGGCGTCTGGCGCTCGGAGTGGCTCGCGACGTGCGCCCGGCATGCATCTCGCGCTTCCCAAAGCGTGCGGTGAGCGCCGCGGACGAAATGGAAGGCCGGACACAGAGAGGGCACCTGCGGCGGCATACCCCCTCGGCATGCCTGCACCTCGAACGGGCTGACACGTGTCCGGCCCTCGCCGTCGAGTATGGGAACGAGCTGACGATGCGCACATCACCCGTCTGGGGCAGCCGAGCTCCCGGGCAACCCGTGGTGTTTTCGGCATCCGCGATCGGGGTACGCGCCGCGTAACGACGTGGGGGTACAAAGAGCGCAATGCAGTCGTATGAGATTCGCTGTGGAGATCGGGTCGTTTCGCACGTCAAGTCGTACACGCCACGCCATGCCGTCACCGACTTCCTGCGCTCACTCGGTTGCCAGGATGACGAGATCCAGGCGCTCGGTAGCGACGGGGTCGCGTGGCGCGGTGCCGTCTACACCGCCGTAGCTACGACAGAGACGCCCGACCCGTCGAGCTCGCAGCCCGACAACTGACTCACGACGCCGGCGGCGGCACGGTCAGCTCGGCGACGCGGCCGTGCCGTTCTCGCCGCGTACGCTGATGAAGACGAAGATCCCGATCGCCGCGACGGAGCATACGACAGTCCTCGGCGTCCTGGATTGGGCGGCGGCTTGTGAGAATGTTGACAAGCACATCTGGCTCTGGTTGGGTGATTGGACTCGGCGGGACGAGGCGCGCGAATCGCCCCATAGGGCAACCCGGTGACCATGGCCTTCTGCGACGACTAGTCCTTCTTGCCTCGTGGAGCACCTAGGCGAGCGGCCGCTCGCCACGAGGGCAAGGAGACGACATGAGGAGAGTCACGGGCTTCAGCCGGCTGCGGCTGGGGTCGCTTGTTGCGTTGGTCATCCTCGGAGTTGCCGTGGTCGCGTCACTCGCCACGTTGTCGGGCGCCGACGACGCGAAGGTCGCGTCAACGGACACCACGGCCCGCAAGCCCGTGAAGATCGTCATCGCGGGCACGAACGACGCCCTCGAGCCAGTCACCGACGGAGGAATAACGGGCGAAGGAACCTTCAGGGCCACAGGTGCCGTGACGGACAGCGGGACGGCCCGCGGCTACCGCGGGATAAGCACTCTGAACGAAGGGGTGATCCTGCTTCGTTACGTCACCAAGGGAAAGAAGGGCGCGATCACCTACGCCGTGACGATCGACATCACGCGAAGGCCGGTCATATCGCGATGGAAGATCGAGTCGGCGACAAAGGAGTACAAAGGACTGCAGGGCAAGGGCATCGAGACCGAGAACGCCACGTGGACGGTCAGCACCCTGCGGGGGAGAGTGTGGCGCTGACGCGCACCTCGAGCGCGGTAGTTCAGAGACTCGGTGCGTTCTGGCAACGACGCGGCCGGCTCGGCAAGACGCTCCTCGCCGTCGGAGCGGCGGTCGTCGCGGTTGGCATCATCGGGGCGCTCTCGCGCCCTTCAGATCAGGAGACGAACCGCGCCTCCGAGACCGAGCTGATCACGACCGAGGCGACCACTGACGTGTCCGCGACGGGCGACCCTATCGGCTGCCTCGACGCAGCCGGTCTATCCGGCGTCGAGGAGCAGGACACTGACCTCTGGCGCGGTTACCACGACGGTCCGTCCTACGCCATCGTCGTCCACCGTCTCCCGACGCCGGCGAAGGCTCCGACCGTTGTCTCCGGGACGTACGCCCTGACGGGATCATTCAAGGTCGCAGCAGAGGGTGAAGGGTTAACAGTCGACGAGGGACTATGGGCTGACTCTCTGGTGAACGACGTAGCAGCCTGCTTGGGCGGTTAGCGAGCGCACAAGGAGCCCCGAGTGTGCCGGGCGGCGTCTAGTACCCCAGCAGCCGTTCGGCGACGTCGGACCCCTCGGCTGCTCCGCCCTCGCTGGCGCCGAGCGGTCGCCACGTTCCGTCTTCGGGGCGCTTCACCAGAACGGGGACGTCGTAGGCCGTGCCGCACACCTTGGCGCGTTCTGCTGGGACGATCGCGGGAGCCTCGGCCGCAGATCCCAGCCGCTCCTCGATGTCGCGAAGCGCTCCCTCCATGCTCCACTGACCTATGAGGCCCGTGGTGTTCGACTCTGCTCCCTCCATGCTCCACTGACCTATGAGGTCTGTGGTGCTCGTCGTTGCGATGCGTCGCCTCAAGTGTCTCGCGCTCATGCGTCCCATCGGATCTCACGGTATCCCCCGCAAAGGGCTTGACAATCCCTCGAACGAGTTGAGGCGTACGCCGACCCTCCATCTGCTCAAGGGCGCCCCTGCATCGGTAGCGCACGGCATGCGCGGCGCGCTACAGTCGAGGTGTAGGTCGAGCGCAACGAGGGGGGTAGGGGACGTGAGCGCTTGGACGCGGACGTACGTGTTGGTACGGATCGAGCTCGGCCGGCTCGGCGATGCGATCCGCGGTCACTGGAGACGCATCCTCCTGGGCGCGGTTGTGGGGTGGATCTTCGCCGTCGTCGGCGGCGCCTTCGCGCTCGCGTCGCTCGAGTTCCACGGCCTCGTCTCGAACGCCACGTCTGACGAGCTCGGGATCGTGATCGTGCTCTACGGCGTCGGGATCGGGGCCCTCAACGCCTACGCGCTCCGACCCGCCTGCGCGTGAGCCTCGATCGCCAGCGGCTGAAAGAGCAGATCCACGAGCTCTATCGCTCCGAGCACGAGGAGCTGGGCGAGCAGGGGACGCTCGAGCGGCTCGAGCACGGGCGCGAGTGGGACCTCGCGCCGACGCTGGCGGCCGGAGGCGTCGTGGTCTTTCCGCATGCAGGCGTCCTCGACTGCGGGCACCAGGTCGCTGCCGCTGTGCACGGCTGCCTCGACAGCGGTGCCGACCGCGTCGTCGTGATCGGCGTCCTCCACGCGTTCACGGACGAGATGCAGGAGGCGCGCACAAGTGTCTCCGCCGGCGAGGATCCGTCGGCGTGGCCGTTCTGGGGCATCCAGGGGCCGGGCATCGACGGGCGCGCCGAGTGGCGGGACGACCACTCGCTCATCAGCTTCAGGCACTTCTGGGCGGCGGAGACGAAGCGGCGCGGTGTCGTCGGCCCGGAGGTCGTCGAGCGGTACCCGTACCTGGCGGGCGGCCATCCGGAGCGACTGCCGGGGATCGACGAGCTGGCGGACCTCGCCGAGGACGCCGTGATCGTGTCGACCGCGGATCCGTTCCATCACGGGATCGGATATGGGGATCCGCCCGAGCGTGCAACCGCCCCGGACGACGGCGGGCTGGAGCTCGCGGGGGAGACGATCGAGGAGGGGATCGACCTTCTCGGGCGCGGCCATCTCGAAAGGTACGACGCGCATTGTCTCGAGGCCAAGAGCGACGCGCGCGATGCAGGAGTCGTGTTCCGGTATCTACGCGGCGAGCTGCGCGGGACGATTCTCGACATGACCTACACGGATGCCAGCGCGCTGTACGAGGCTCCGCCGCCGACGTGGGTCGCCGCCCCGCTCGTGGAGTGGCAGCGTGTCTAACGCTCGACGACGAGGTCGAGCGAGTAGTAGCCGGGAATAGGCACCTTGATTGCGCGCAGCGCGCGCAGCATTCGCGGGTGTCGCGCGAGCCCGCCGCCGAGCCGGAAGAGCAAGGGGTCGAGAAGCGGGAACCAGAGGCGCGTGCACTCGAGCGCGACGATCGTGAGGCCCGAGCTAACGACTAGGTCGCGAACCACGGCGAGATCCGTGTACTCGCGGAGGTGCGACGTGTCGAGGACCGACTCGCCGTCCCGCTTGCGGAAGTACCAGGCCCATGGCTCCTTGAAGACGGTCGTCACGTACGCGCGGCCACCCGGGCGGAGGACGCGGCGGATCTCCGCGAGGTAGCGACGCTCGTCCGGCACGTGCTCCATGACCATCGTCGACACGACGGCGTCCAGCGCCTCGTCGGCGATCGCCGGAACCGCGTCCGCCGACGCGACGACCGTGTGGATCCACGGGAAGCGCGCGGCGACGCGGGCGAGCCGCGCGGCCTCGAGGTCGACGGCGTAGACGGGTCGCGTCGCGTCGATGACTCCGTCGCGCGCGAGCGCGGCGAAGAGCGGCCCGTCACCGCACCCGAGATCGGCCAACGCAAGTGGGCCCGGCGGAAGCGAGCGGGTCAGCAACGAGGGAAGCCGCTCGACGTCGAAGTGGATCGCGGTCTCGGTATACCGCTCGCTCACGCGCGCGAGATTACGCGCCGTCAGGCCGGCAGTCGCCCGTCTCGCCTTCACAGCAGCCGACTTTGAACCGGCACCGGGGGCACTGGAACGTCCCGTGTCGCCATTCCAGGTAGGCGCCGCAGCGCAGGCAGATCTCCATGATCTCGCGGACGGGTTCGGCCACCGTGCGTCCACCTTAGGCCGCGGAGAGGACGGCTACGATGACCTGTCCGGCGCCGTGGCCGAGTGGTTAGGCAGAGGCCTGCAAAGCCTCGTACACCAGTTCGAGTCTGGTCGGCGCCTTGTGGGAGCTAGAGCTCCCGCAGCAGCTCCTCGGCCCGCTCCTTCGTGAGCAGCTCGCGTTCGACGTCGTGCCAAATCAGCTCAGCAGGGTCGTAGGTCGGCGGCGGGGAGGGGTCCCAGCCCGCCTCGGCGGTCCGTTTGCGGTTGATGATCCAGCCGTCGCGACCGGCATGTGTCAGCCAGTAGTCCCATTCGCCGACGGTCACCCAGACGTAGCGGCCACCGCGATAGCGGCGCACCGGGCCAGTGCGGACGAAGTCGACGAACGCGGAGAAAGCCTTGCCGCCTGCATCGCGCTCGACCACGTACCAATGCGGGTTGTAGTGCGCCATCGTCTTCGCAAACCGCCACTCGGCCGACTCGATGAAGGTGCGCGGGTCGTAGTCGGAGCTCATCGAGTCCTTGTCATCGTCTCGTGCTCGGACGCGCGATCCGGCCGAACGCCCGCCGCCCGCCGCTCTCGCTCGAGAACGCCGAGAGCTGGATCAGCTCGCCGTCCAGATGGAGTCCCGACCCGATGACGTCCTCGCCACGCAGCCGAACGTCCTCTCCGAGCCCGACCGACGGCTGTCGCGCCTGCTCGGCGCCCGCAACCCGCGCGAGGAACGTCGGCACGACCGCGAACGGAGTGGGCGGACCGTCCAGCCGCTCGAGCGCATCGAGCAGGTAGCCGGCACGGAGCTTTGGCCACAGCCGCGCAAAGGCGTGCGGCCGAGACACGACGTCGACGCACATGTCGGCATCGAGCCCGAGGATCGCCCCACACTGCCCCGGCTGCGCCGGAAACGCGTTCTCGAGCGCCTGCAGATCGCGTGCGCGAGCGCGGTACAGGTCCGAGCTCGCTCCCGTCGGCGAGTCGACGAGCATCGCGTCCAGCCGCTCGTGTACTTCGTTCCAGACGACGCCTTGCGAGACGCCCCGTGCGAGTGGCTGAGCGGCCTGTGCCTCCGCCTTGCGCCGGCGCAGGTGCGCGTGCGACACATTACGTCCGGACGCGAACTCCGCCGATGAGCGCGACCAACGTCCCTGCTCCACGCAGGAGACCGGGATCCTGAGCTTCGACTTCGCGTCGACGAGGACGCTCACGTTGAGGATGCGGTTCTGCTTCGCGCCGACGAGCTCCTCGCCGTCGTACAGAAGGACGCGTTCGGAGAGCGGGTTCTCGACGACGAGCTCGGGCACGGTGCCCGCCTCGTCGACTTCGGTGATGCGCAGGCCGCGGGGCAGGGCCTCGTCGAGCGTGACGTAGTCGGCGACGGGGTCGCGATGGGGGAAGAGCGGTGCGATGACGATCCCGCGGTGCTCCAAGGGCTCGCCGAGCTGGACGTGGTCATGGATCATGAACGGCTCCTTTCCGTAGGTGCGAAAGGAGTCCCTTGGGCGGACGCGGCTTCTTACGTCACGCTGATCGCGGCTCGACGTCCGGCGGCGGGCGCTTCCCGGTCGCGAGCTCGATCTCAGCCCGTCGAATCAGATCCATGAGTTGCCGAGTTCGCGCTTCCTGCGCCGTCTTCTCCTCAGGCGTCAGGGGGATGATCTTCTTCCTCTTCTTGTTCCCACTCATCCTCGTCTCCCTCAATGTAAGCAAGGATCTTCCGGACGGTGACGTCGATGTCGGCCAGCTTCCACATGATGCTCGTCACCTCGCCACGGTAGACCCCCTGCTCCTCGTCCTCCACGTAGGGAGGGTGCCCCCCGAGGGCGACCCAGCGCAAGATGCCGCTTCGAGCCTCGTAAGATCCGGACGTGTCCGAGGTGACTACGGGGTCGATGCACGATGCGCGTGACGCAGAGGACACACGACTCCTCGAGGCCGGCGAGATCGGCCTTCTCCTCGACGGCTACCTCGGCGTGATCTACGACCGCTCGCGGCGCCAGACGCGCCGTCTCGTCGATCGTCTACCGCGATGTGCTCAGGAACGCGCGGATGCCCGAGCTCGCGCGACAGTACTTCTGCGCGGCGCTCGTCGCCGAAGCGGCCGATCTACGTGATGCTTCGGCCTCGCACTTCCTCTCAGCCGCGTGGGCATGCGACGACTCCGGTGCGGCCGAGCAGGCGCGGATCTGTCGCGATCGTGCCGCCGAGATGCTTGCGACGGCGATCGAATGGGGTGACGTCCCCTCCGAAAGCCCGGTCGTGCACGGGCTCGGACGAGGACGAGCCGACCCAGGCGGCGACAGTGCTCGCCTACATCCGCGAACTCGTGGAGGCTGGCGATGACCGGGCGCACTCGGTTGCCGAGGCGTTCTCCGCGGAGGAGTGAGCTATTACACGCGAACGCAATCGAACCACCGTCGAAGCGCAACCGGCCTCTCCTCGAGCCCGCTTACGGTGAGACGCATGCCCGAGTACATCGATGAGAACGGTGGCACCCGCTGGACGCGAATCGTCTACGTGATCGAGCTCAACAAGAAAGCGTGTGCGCACAGCCACTCGCCGTGCAAGGGCACCCGGTGCGGCCGGACACCCGTGTACGTGGGCGAGACGGGCTGTACGGCGGAGGCGAGATTCGACCAGCACAAGGCGGGCTACAAGGCATCCCGATGGCCCCGCTACCACGGCAGGCGGCTACGGCCGGGGCTGACCAGCGATGTCGGCGAGTTCGCCACCAGCCGCGAGTCGGAGGCCGCGGAAGCGGAGCTCGCGCGCACTCTTCGCATGTCTGGTGGCGGCAGGGACTACTGCGTCTACGGAGGTCATTAGGCTTGGCGCGGGCAGCGCCGGACGAGGCGTCGAGCGCGAGGGGCTGGTCGTGAGCGACAGCCATCCGGTGCTCAAAGGCGAGGCGTTCGCCGCCCTCTGCCTGCATGAGGCGACGCACGCCGCGGTCGCACTCGCGCTGGGGGTCCACGTCGAAGAGGTGAGCGTCGCGGGAACGCTGCGAGTCGACGCGGCGACGGAGAGCCTCTACGGGGTCCTGTCCGACACAGACATCCCCGCCGGCGGCACTCGAATCCCCGACCAGTTCCTCGAGACGCACACACGGGAAGTCCTGGCTGCGATGGCGGCGCCCGCCTGCATCTCCACCGGAGTCGATGCGATCGACCATTACGGTGCGCTCGAGGCCGAGTGGGCTCTCGATCAGGCGGCTGTGCGCGGCGTTGATCCCGACGCAGTCCTCGAGCTGGCGCAGACCACGACCGAGGCACAGAGCGACGCGATCTACGAGCTCGCCCGTTCCCTAGAGCGGGATGGCGTCTGGCGCCCAGGCAACACAGCCAGGCCCGCCGCCACGTAGAGCCTCAAGCTCCTCGCACATGTAGGTCAGTCTGAATGCTCGGCAGGCACTTATGGCCGAATGCCATCGCTGTCGGGAAGCGCAATAACGTTGGCGCTGTGAGAACGGGCGACCTGAGCCACGGGAGGGTCCGAAGTGGCTAGGTCCTGCCCTTCGGAGAGAACATGCGCTAGGAGGAAGCAATCAGCCATCGACAGTGGCCTCGTCGAGCGGTGATATTCGTTCGCGCGGATTTCGGCTGCCAGCCAGGCTTCAGACTCATCCGAGACGGCTATAGCCAACTGGCCCCCGAGGATCAGGGGTTGCAGTGACCGACGGACATCGACTAGCGGGAGTGAGTACGTCCTAACCGCCACGTCGACGGCCTCAGCGAAATTGACCGCAACCACTCGGCACTCGTTGCTACGAAGGAGTTGCTCGACTTCAGGCGCTGCCGGCTCATTGGCGACAAGCGCGACAAGCCCGTAGGCGTCGAGATACGTCAACGCCGTGCTTCGGCCGCAGCTTCGTCCTTCCGGGCTCGAGCGCGCAGACGGGCGGATGAGATACGCCCCTCCAGCGCTCCTCGCGCTGCTGCGATCGGGTCGTCGGGGAGCGGTATCACAACGAGTCGATCACCGAGATCCTCGACGCCAACATGCTGGGTTGCCCAGCGATGGCGCACATCAGCAGGTAGTGAGATTTGACCACCTGTAGTGATCTTTCGTAATTTCATGGTTTCAAGAGTACCGTCTTATGCATGCCTTGTAAACATGCGAATAGTCTTGTCGACGTATGGTTGCGGACTCGTCGTCCTGCGTCCGTTGGTCGGGAAGACCGGCCGCCCCTCGGCCGTCTTGTAGGTTGGGTACCGACCCGAGGAGGGTCATATGCAGGTTGATCACGTCCACGCGACGTTCATTACGCCCGAGGCGATCGACGAGTCGCTGACCACGATCGTGGCTCGCAGCGTGCTCGAGGCGGCGCTCAAGGAGAAGGAGTCCACGGAGCTCTGGTTCGAGCTGGGATCCGAGGACTCGGACGACGTCAGCAGGCTGTCCGTCGATCTCTCGTACACCGACATCGAGGAGCTGCTTCGGTTCTCGCCCGAGGACGAGATCGCACTGTCGCTCGACGGCGAGGCGATCGAGAGCCTCTTCGGTGATCCCGACGTGGAGGCGCACAGCCGGAAGAGCGCAATCGCCATCGCCGTGACCAGCGCAGCGACTCTCGCTCCGGCTGGTCAGGTCTCACTGCCGCAGGTGGCGACCAGCCGCGGGTTCAAGCTGCTCCGCAGCGGTCTCGCACGCTAGCGCTGTCCGCTCATCGGCTCCGCAACCAGAGGCTTGAGGTGAAATTCCCGCGGGCCGGGGACGGCCACGACGCTGCGCCGGATCGCCACCGTCGCGCCTCGCACAGGCTTCAAGCCTGCACGAGGCGTGCCGGCGTCGCCCGGCTTGGTCGTGACCGCCCCCGACGGCGCGCCAATTTCGCATCAAGCCTCTAGGCTTCGGAGCCGATGGCGGCGGTGCGAATCGACGGCAAGGCGCTCGCGCTCAAGGTGCGGGCGGAGGTCGCCGAGGACGTTCGCGCCTTCGGGCAGCCCGTCTGCCTCGCAACGATCCTGGTGGGAGACGATCCGGCGTCGCACGTCTACGTCGGCTCGAAGCACGAGGCCTCGCACGAGGCGGGGATCGACTCGCGCGACCACCGCTTTCCGTCCGACACGGCCGAGAGCGAGATCCTCGAGCTGATCGCCGATCTCAATGCCGACGACGGCGTCGACGGGATCCTCGTCCAGCTCCCGCTCCCGGAGCACATGGACGAGCCCACGGTGCTTCGCGCGGTCGATCCGGCCAAGGACGTCGACGGCTTCCACCCATCGAACGCCGGTCTGCTCTTCCTCGGCGAGCCGTTTCTCGTGCCCGCGACACCGTCAGGCGTGATGGTGATGCTCGCGGAGCACGGGGTCGAGCTGAAGGGCAAGGAGGCAGTCGTGATCGGCCGCAGTGAGATCGTCGGCAAGCCGATGGCAATGCTCCTCCTCGCCGAGCACATGACGGTCACGATCTGCCACTCGCGCACCGCCGATCTCGCAAGCCACACGCGCCGTGCGGACGTCCTGGTGGCGGCTGTCGGCAGGCCGGGGCTCGTCACACCGGACATGGTGAAGCCGGGCGCGACAGTGATCGACGTGGGCGTCAACCGGACCGAGGAAGGCAAGCTCGTCGGCGACGTCGACCCGGCCGCCTTCGAGGTCGCGGCCCTCATGACGCCGGTACCGGGAGGCGTCGGCCCGATGACGATCGCGATGCTTCTGCGCAACACGTTGACAGCTGCGCAACATCGCCGCGCACGGGTTGCGGTTCGCGGCTCGTAGGCGCTAGCGTTCCGCCCGTTGTGTACATCGATGTCGGCTCCCTCGTGGGCCGGCGTCAATCGCCGTAGGAGGACAAGTAGTGGAGCAGGGCACCGTCAAGTGGTTTTCGAACGAGAAGGGCTACGGCTTCATCGAGCGCGAGGGTGGGGACGACGTCTTCGTCCACTTCTCCGCGATCGCGATGGACGGCTTCAAGACCCTCACCGAGGGCCAGCGTGTGGAGTTCGAGGTCGTCCAGGGTCCCAAGGGTGCCCAGGCCGCGAACGTCGTCGCAGCGGCGAGCTGACCGAACTCGTATCGAGGTGATCGGCGGGCTCCCGGGAGGGAGCCCGCCGCTTTGAGAGGATCGATTCGACAATGGCCATTTCCAGAGAAGAGGTACTCCACGTCGCGCGCCTCGCGCGGCTCGCGCTGACCGACGAGGAGGTCGAGCGGCTCACGGAGGAGCTCGGCGCGATCCTCGATGCGGTCGGTGTCGTGGCGGAGCTCGATCTCGCTGACGTGCCGCCGACGTCCCATCCGCTCGATCTCGTGAACGTCTGGGACGAGGACGAGCCGCGCGCGTCCCTCTCGCTCGACGACGTCTTCGCGAACGCCCCCGACCGCGACGGCGACCACTTCCGGGTCCCACCGGTCGGGGCATGATCGACACCCTGCGACTGACGGCTGAGGGCGCCATCGAGTTGCTCGAGCGCCGCGAGGTCTCCGCTGCGGAGCTCCACGCGGCGTATCTCTCGGCGATCGCGGAGCGCGACGGCGAGCTCCATTGCTACCTGCGTACCTCCGAGGAGCCGAGTGGTGAAGGCATCCCGATCGCGCTCAAGGACGTCATCTCGACGAAGGGCATCGAGACGACGGCGGGATCGAGGATCCTCCAGGGGTACACACCTGTGTTCGACGCAACCGTCGCGGTGCGGGTGAAGGGCGCCGGCCTCTCGCTCCTCGGCAAGACGAACACGGACGAGTTCGCGATGGGCTCGTCCACCGAGAACTCAGCGTGGGGGCCGTCTCGGAACCCGTGGGATCCGGCGCGCGTTCCCGGTGGCTCGGGCGGCGGCACGGCGGCGGCGGTGTCGGCTGGTCTCGCGCCCTGGGGACTGGGCTCGGACACCGGCGGCTCGATCAAGCAGCCGTCCGCGCTCTGCGGGAACGTCGGGCTGCGCCCGACGTACGGGTCCGTCTCGCGTTACGGCGTCGTCGCGTTCGCGTCGAGCCTCGATCAGATCGGGCCCGTCGCGAAGACCGTCCGCGACGTTGCACTCCTCTACTCGATCATCGCCGGCCGCGACCCGCTCGACTCGACGACAGCTGAGCTCCCGGAAGGCGTGCAGCTGCCCGAGGGCGACTCGCTCGCGGGCGTGCGGCTCGCTGTGCCGAAGCAGGTCGAGGGCCTCGACGCGATCGAGCCTGGCGTGCGCGCTGCGTTCGAGAGCGCCCTCGAGCAGGCCCGCGAGCTGGGCGCGGAGGTGGGGGAGTGCGACCTCCCGCTCTCGTATCGCTACGGGATGCCCTGCTACTACCTCGTCGCTCCCGCGGAGGCGTCCTCCAACCTCGCCCGCTACGACGGCGTTCGCTACGGGCTGCGCAGCAGCGCGGACTCCTACGACGAGATGGTCGAGAGCACGCGCGACGACGGCTTCGGGCCGGAGCCGAAGCGCCGCATCATGCTGGGGACCTACGCACTCTCGGCCGGCTATTACGACGCGTACTACGGTCAGGCTCAACGGGTACGAACGCTCCTCGTGCGTGAGCATCGCGAGGCGCTCGAGGGCTTCGACGCGATCGTCACGCCGACGTCGCCCACCGTCGCGTTCCCGATCGGCGACAAGGCGACGGATCCGCTCGCCATGTACGCGTGCGACCTGCTGACGATTCCGTCTTGTCTCGCCGGGCTGCCGGGTCTCTCGATTCCGTGCGGGCTTTCCGAGAGGCTCCCGGTCGGGCTCCAGCTGATCGGGCCGCAGTTCGGCGAGAACGGCCTCTTCCGCATCGGCCACGCCCTCGAGCAGGCGATCGAGTTCGACACGGTTCCCCTGCGCTGGCGCGAGGGGTCAGACCCTACGGGTCTGACCCCGGTGGGTGCGTCATGACGTGGGAACCCGTGATCGGGCTCGAGATCCACGTGCATCTCAAGACGAACACGAAGATGTTCTGCCGCTGTCCGGTCGGATTCGGGGCGGGGGAGAACACGCAGACCTGCCCGGTCTGTCTCGGGTTTCCCGGCGCCCTGCCGGTCGTCAATCGCCGCGCCGTCGAGTGGACGATCAAGCTCGGCCTCGCGCTCGGATGTGAAGTCGCGACTCATGCCGTCTTCGCGCGCAAGCACTACCCGTACCCGGATCTGCCGAAGGGCTATCAGATCTCGCAGTACGATCTACCTTCTTGCGTAAATGGGAGTGTGCTACTACCTACTGCAGAAGGCGACCGTGTGATCGGGATCGTCCGCGCGCATCTCGAGGAAGACGCAGCCAAGACGGTGCATGTGGGCGGCAGGACTGGGCGGATCGGCGGGGCCGACTACTCGCTGATCGACTTCAACCGCGGTGGCACTCCGCTCGTCGAGATCGTGACCGCACCCGACATCCGCTCCGCCGACGAAGCCAAGCGCTTCCTCCAGCTCCTGCGGCAGACGGTCGTCGAGCTTGGGATAGCCGACGCGGAGATGGAGAAAGGACAGCTGCGCGTGGACGCCAACGTCTCCGTCCGTCCGGCTGGCTCCGACGAGCTCCGAACGCGCACGGAGATCAAGAACATGAACTCCTTCAACTTCATCGCGCGGGGGATCGAGGCGGAGGTCGAGCGCCAGATCAGGGTGTGGGATTCGGGCGCCGAGGTGGAGCAGCAGACCTATGACTTCGACGCAGCGACGGGGACGCTCACGGCGCGCCGCTCGAAGGAGGAGGCCGACGACTACCGCTACTTCCCAGAGCCGGATCTCGTGCCTGTCGAGCCTCCGGCCGATCTTGTGGCGTCGCTCCGCGCCGAGCTGCCCGAGTCTCCGGCCGCGCGCATCCGACGCCTCGAGCCGAGGCTCGATCTCGAGCGCGCGACCGTCCTCGTCACGGGCGGGCTCGACCGGCTGTGGGACGAGACCGTCGCCGCGGGGGCCGAGCGCCTGGCAGCGGCCAACGTCATCGCGAACAATCTCGTCGGCGCGGGCGTCGATCCGGGATCCGTGCCGGCCGCCGAGCTCGCGAAGTTGGTCGACGCCCGCGATCGCATTCCCCGCGCCGCGTTCGACGAGGCGATCGCGACGCTCGCCGAGCCAGGCTTCTCCGCGGAGCCCTACCTCGCACAGGAGGCCGTCTCGGACGCCGACGAGCTCGGCCCGCTCGTCGACCGCATCCTCACGGAGAACCCGGGCCAGGTCGCCGCGTACCGCGGCGGCAAGGAAGGCCTCCTCGGCTTCTTCGTCGGTCAGGTGATGAAGGAGACGCAGGGCAAGGCGAACCCGCGCGTCGTCTCCGAGCTCGTGCGCGACAGGTTGGCCGAGTAGCCAAGTTGCAAGTTGTTACAAGCTGCTTCGCCCGGCGCAGCTGGGTTCGGTGCGTGCTTGCGACAAGTTGTAACGAGTGTTGTCAGCTCTTTGGAATCTCGAGCTCGCGGCCGACGTAGAGCCCCGAGCTCTCCGCCTCCACGAACGGCGCCATCGCGCGCTGGCGCTCGGCCTCGACCTCGGACAGGCGGTACCGCTCGCGCGACTCGAACGAGTCCCAGACGGAGATGCCGACGACCTCGTTGCGATCCTCGGAGAAGCACTCGTACGCGCCCACCATCCCTTCCGGAAAGTCCCGCGGCCGCCACGCCTTGCGGAACTCGTCGTACGTGCCCGGCCGGATCGTGCGAGTCGTGATCCAGACGACCGACTGATCCCACTCCATCGCTCAAACGTACAGCGTCGTCGGCGCCGCCGCGAACCGATCGCCGGACCGCGGCGAACAAAGTGCGGCCCGCGGGGTGCGGGTCGCACGAACCGAGTGGAAGGAGAGGGAACGATGCGAGCGAGAGGTGTACGCAAGCTCGTCCGCGTCGAGGTGCTCGGTCTCATCGCAGTCGCAGCGGTTGCTGCCCTCGCGACGATTCCGGCGTTCAGTGCCGACCACCTCGATGCTCCGGCCGTCAAGAAGGACGGCCGCATCGACATCAACGACGTCTACGTGTTCCATCCCGGGGAGCACCGCAGAACCAGGACCTGACGAAGACGGTCCTCGCGATGACGGTGAACCCGGCCGCCGGTGTGATCAGCGGCACGACGTTCCGAGCAGGAGCGAACTACGAGTTCCTGATCGACAAGGACGGCGACGCCAAGGCCGAGGGAACGGTGCGCGTGCAGTTCCAGGCACCGAGCGGCGGTCACCAGCGCTACAAGGTGCACGTGATCCGCGGCAACGACGGGAACGTCGTCTTCCGCGGCACGACGAACCAGATCGTCGAGAGCAACGGCGTGAAGGCCTACGCCGGCACGCGCGACGACCCGTTCTTCTTCGATCTGGCGAGCTTCAACGCCGGGGCGACGTTCTGCGAGCCGGGAGACAGCGACTTCTTCCTGGGCCTGAACACGTCCGCGATCGTGATCGAGCTGCCGACGAGCATGCTCGGCTCCGGTCCGGTCGGCGTGTGGGGGCGCACGGTGGTCGACGATCAGCAGATCGAGCGGATGGGCCGGCCGGCGATCCTCACGGTGTTCATCCCGCCGAACCCGTTCGAGCCCGGCTCGACGGCCGACGGCAACCTCGAGGATCAGTTCAACGCGACGAAGCCGCAGAAGGATCAGGCTCGGTGGCGGGGCGAGGTCGTGAACACGCTCCTCGCGCTCGGCAACAGCCAGGCTCGTGCGGACGCGCTTGCCGATGTGCTGCTGCCGGACATCCTCACGGTGAATCTGTCGCAGCCGACGGCGTTCCTCAACGGGCGGGCGCCCGTCGACGACGTGATCGACGCCGAGCTCAACCTCATCACGAACGGTGCGATCACGACCGACTGCATCGACAACGACTCGACCTTCCTGTCGGGCTTCCCGTACCTGGGAGTGCCCAACTAGGGGTCCAGCGAGCCCGCGGGGGTCGCACTGCGGCGCGACCCCCGCGGGCTCGGAGTCGTCCCGACGATGTCAGCGCTGAGGCTCATCTCACTTCTCGCTGTCGTGGCCGTTGGCTTCGTCGTCGGCGTGTACGGCGTGGCGTACGTCGTCGCCTCGCGGGGCGCGACGGCCGACGTCGATGTGACGACAGTCGCGCCCGTTACGGACGTCCCCGACGCGTCGACCCAGATCGCCTTCTGGTCGAAGCGTTCGGCCGAGCGGCCACGGTCGTACCTCGATCTCACACTCCTCGGCCAGGCGTACGCGCGCAAGGCGCGTGAGACGAGCGACGTGGGTCAGTACGTGCGCGCGGAGGCCGTCCTTCGGCGCGCGCTGCGAATCAACCCGCGCTATGTACCGGCCGCTGCATCGCTGTCGGGCGTTCTCCTTGCCGCGCACGACTTCGAGGGAGTGCTCGCCACGGCGAAGCCGATCGTCGGCCACCCGCACGGGGCACAAGCGCTCGCGACCCTCGGCGACGCGTACCTCGCGCTGGGTCGGTACCGGGAAGCGCAGACCGCATACGCGCGGCTGCTCGCCTGGACGCCG
Organism: uncultured Gaiellaceae bacterium; assembly: GCA_963744505.1. Lineage (GTDB taxonomy): Bacteria > Actinomycetota > Thermoleophilia > Gaiellales > Gaiellaceae > GMQP-bins7. The sequence continues at coordinate 608,884 of CAVUTL010000005.1, read as the reverse complement.
GGGGCGGCGGCGTACGCGAGGCTCGCGTTCCTCGCCGATCTCCGGGGCCACGCCGAGCAGGCAGAACGGCTGCTGGAGCGCGCCGCCGTGCTCGCACAGCAGTCCGGCGACACCGGAGAGAGCCTCGCCTGGTACACGTTCCAACGCGGCGAGCTCGCGTTCCGTATTGGGGAGCTCGAGCGCGCCGAAGCGCACTACCGGGCCGCCCTCGACATCTTCCCCGGCTACCCCCTCGGCCTCGGCGGGCTCGCGAAGACGCGCGCAGCGCAGGGTGATCTCACGCAGAGCGATCGAGCTCTATCGCCGGCTGACCGCGATCGCCCCGCAGCCCGACTACCTCGCGGCGCTCGGAGGTGCCCACGCCGCCGCGGGCGACGCGGCCTCGGCCCGCGAGCAGTACGCGACGGTCGAGGTGATCGCAAGGCTCGGCAGCGTCAATCGTCAGGCGTACAACCGCCAGCTCGCGCTGTTCTACGCGGATCGCGGCGAACGTCTCGACGAGGCACGACGCCTGGCGCTGGCCGAGCTCGAGGTGCGGAAGGACGTCTACGGATACGACGCCGCCGCGTGGTCGCTGGCCCGGTCCGGACGCTGCGCGGACGCGCTCCCGCTCGCCAGGCGGGCTCTGCGGCTCGGGACGCGCGACGCGCTTCTCTTCTTCCATCGTGGCTACGCCGAGGGCTGTGCGGGGAATCGGGCCGCGATGCGGGACTGGTACGCGCGTGCGCTGGCGCTGAACCCGGCGTTCTCGATCCGCTGGGCGCCGGTCGCCCGCGCCGCGCTCGACAGCGCGTAGGCAGCCGACGCGTCGGAAGGCGCCGATACGCTGCGCCCGTGCCCATGCGTCGCTTCACCGCTAGTGCGATGGCCGTGTTCGCGCTCCTCGGGGCGGCTGTGTTGCTCGCGTCGTGCGGCGGCGACGACGGCGACGCGGACTCGACCACCGAGACGACGACCACCACGACCGAGACCACGACGACGGAGACGACCACGACGGAGACGACGCCTCCACCGCAAGGGCCGACGGTCGTGCGGATCGCCGTCGTGAACGGCGCGCCGAAGGGCGGCATCGTGCGCGAGACGGTGGAGAAGGGGGACCGCGTCGTCCTCGTCGTCACCTCGGACGTCTCCGATCACGTCCATCTCCACGGCTACGACGTCATGCGCGACGTCGGTCCGGGGAGCACTGCACGGCTGCCGTTCAAGGCGACGATCCCGGGTCGCTTCGAGGTCGAGCTGGAGGATCGCGGCGTGCAGATCGCCGACATCACCGTCAGTCCGTGAGACTGCTCGCCCACGGGATCGGCGTTGTCCGCGACCTTCCGATCCCGGCCGTCTACTTCTTCGTCGGGGCGGTAGTCGTCCTCGGCGTGTCGTTCGTCCTCCTCTTCTACCTCTGGCGCACGCCGCTGCTCGAGGCGCAGGCGGGGGGCCGGAAGCTCCCCGACTGGCTTTCGAAGCTCGTCCTCTCGCGCGGAGTCCGCATCGTGCTCGGAGGCGTCTCGGTCGGCCTGCTCGTACTGACGCTCGCGACCGCCCTCTTCGGGACGACGGTCGAGCTCCTGAACTTCGCCCCCACGTTCGTGTACGTGATCTTCTGGCTCGGCATCCCGCTCCTCTCGATCCTCTTCGGGAACGTCTGGAGCGTCCTGAGCCCATGGCGTGCGCTCGCCGACGCCGCCGTGTGGGCGATCGAACTGGGTGGGCGAGAGGCACGACCCGTGCTCGAGTGGACGGGGCGCTGGGGGAGACTTCCGGCTGCCGGCGCGCTCTTCGCGTTCGTTGCGCTCGAGCTCGCGCATCCGCGGCCGGCGTTCCCGCGAACGTTGGGAATCGCCGTTGCCCTCTACTCGTACTGGGCGCTCGCTGGGATGGCCGTGTACGGCCGTGATGCGTGGACGCGCTACGGCGAGGGCTTCGCTGTCGCGTTCGGGCTGCTCGCGCGGATCGCGCCCTTCGCGGCGCGCGACGGCGCCGTCGTCATCCGCTGGCCGTTCACGGGGCTCGGCGGTGACGACCGGATCCGCGGAACGCTCGTCTTCGTGGCGGTACTGCTCGGCTCGACGAGCTTCGACGGCTTCAGCCGCTCGAGCACATGGCAGGACCTGGTCTCCGACCTACGTGGTGAGCTCGCCGACTCGTCGCAGCGGACGATCGACCTCGCGACGACGTTCCTGAACCTCGGCGGCCTCGTCTTCTTCGTCATGGCGATCCTCGCGACGTATCTCCTGGCGGTAGCCGCGGCTGAGAAGCTCGGCCGGGTCGACCGGTCGCTCGTCCCCGACTTCGTCCTGCCTCTGGTGCCGATCGCGGCGGCGTACCTCATGGCGCACTACTTCACGCTCTTCCTGATCCAGGGGCAGTTCATCATCACGCTGATCTCGGATCCGTTCGGGCGTGGGTGGGATCTCTTCGGGACCATCGACTTCGCCCCGGACCTCGCGATCGTCGCACCCGAGACGGTCTGGTACGTGCAGGTGGCCTCGCTGATCGTCGGCCATGTCGCGGGCCTCGCGATCGCGCACGACCGCGCGGTCGCGGTGTTCCAGGGGCGTCGCGTCGCGCTCGAGGCACAGCTCCCGATGCTCGCCTTGATGGTGCTCTACACGCTGGGCGGGATGTGGCTGCTCACCCGGGGATGACGCTCTGTTGTGCGCAAGACCGGAAACTGCTCGCGCAGCTTCCGGTCGCGCAAAGGTCCCTTAAGGCGATCGCTTCGCGATCGCTGCATCAGTGATGACCTTGATCGCCCACGGGGGTGTCGCCGGCGCGATCGTCGAGGCGTCAGTCGTGCTGGCCGTGCTCGCGGTGCTCGTCTGGGCGTGGCACCGCGAGCGACGACGGCGCCACGAACCCGGCATAGAGGAGAACCGCGGCGACGGCGATCGCGGGAGCGAGCGCTCCGACGCCTAGCCCCGCGAGTCCGCTGCCGATCGCCGCGACGGCGACCCCGGCCAGGATGAGCACGTTGCCGAGTGGCCGCGCGCGGAACGTCGCGATAGCCACGACGACGATTGCGAGCGTGCCGAGCGAGTTTCCGGCGATCGCGAGGATTCGGGCGGGCCAGAGATCGACCACGTCCTGTGCCTCGGGGATCTCCGTCCCCGACAGCGACTCCTGCAGCGGAACCGCAACGGCCGCCCCGACCGCGAGCCCGGTGTAGACGAGGGCGACGGGCGTGGCCCAGCGGCGACCCACGAGGAGGAGCGACCCGGCTCCGAGCAGCGCAGCGGTCAGGAGCGCTCCGCCGAGGTAGTAGACGCGGAACGCGGGATCGCTCCAGCCGGCTGCGGCGCCCCATGCGAGGGCACCCGCTGCAAGCGCGTACGCGGCGAGGCCCGCAGCCCAGGCCAGAAGCTCGGGACGCCGTCTCGCCCGGTGGCGACGCACGAGGTCGCCCGAGAGGCGCAGAGCGACGAGCGCGGCACCGAATGCGAGGAGCGCATCCACGGCAGCGGACTGTATTTGCGTTGCCAGCGCCGGGTACCATCTCGCGGGTGGTCCGCCGCCTCGCCGCGCTCGCCGCGACGCTCGTCGCAGCGTCGGCGGTCGCCCTCGCGCCGCTCGAAGCCGCACCGCAGGCCGACTACGCAGCCTCCGCCTGGACGATCCTGCCGCCGGGGGAGAACGGCAGCCTCACCTTCGACAGGAACACGCGCGATCAGGCGCAGCTCTACGACGCGCTGACGCCGCTCTTCGGCACGGTCACGGCGCGTGACATCCGGCGCATGTTCAAGCCGGCGCCGCTCGGCGCTCCGCCCGCACGGGGCGACAAGCGCGAAACCCCGCGAGCGGGGGTGAGGGTCACACGCGACGCGTTCGGAGTCGCGCACGTGACGGGCAGAACCGAAGCCGACGTCGCGTACGGGGCAGGGTGGGTGACCGCGGCCGACCGCGGCCTGCTCCTGCAGCTGATCCGGGGCCCCGCCCGGGTCGCCGCGCTCGATGTACCCGGGCTCGATCCGCTCGCTCTGGCGCTGACGGGTAGGAACTTCGTGCCGAGCGCCGAGGCGGAGGCCTTTCTCGCCAATCAGCTCGACGCCGTTCGCTCGCAGCGGACGGTCGGCCCGAAGATCCTGTCGCTGATCAACGCATACGCCGCGGGGATCAACGGCTACTACCGCACGAAGGGGATCCCGGCGACGCCCTTCACTGCGAACGACGTCGTCGCCTCGGCGGCCCTCATCGCCGCACGGTTCGGGGTGAACGGCGGGCAGGAGGCGCAGAACGCGATGTTCCTCGACGCGCTCGAGGAGCGCCTCGGAGCCGCGGACGCGCGCCGCGTCTTCGCGGATCTCCGGGAGGCCAACAACGTCGAGGCGCCCGTCAGCCTGCCCGGCTCGTTCCCGCAGCAGGTTCCGTCGTCGGCTCCCGCGGGAAGCGTCGTCCTGGACGACGGAAGCTTCACCGGAACGCCGCTGGCGGCTCCCGCGTTCGGCTCGAACGCCCTTCTGATCGGCGCGAAGAGATCCGAGAACGGCCATCCGCTCTTCGTCGCCGGGCCGCAAGTGGGCTACTTCTTCCCCGAGTTCTTCGCGGAGATGGAACTGGCCGGCGCGGGCTTCGCCGTGCGCGGCGCGGTGTTCCCGGGTGTGCCGCTCGTGCTCGTCGGGCGCGGGCCGGACTTCGCATGGAGCGCGACCTCGTCGCAGGCCGACAATCTCGACCTCTTCGTCGAAACGCTCTGCGACGACGATCGCCACTACCTCTACCGCGGGCAGTGCGAGCCGATGCGCCGGTTCTTCGTCGGAACGTTGAAGGCCCAGGGTCAGCCCGACCAGGAGGTCTCGTACTTCGAGACGACGCACGGGCCTGTCATCGGGTACGCGACGGTCGCCGGTCGGCGTGTCGCGATCTCGGTGCAGCGCTCGACGCGCGGCCGCGAGCTGCTCTCGACGCGCGCGTTCTACGACCTGAACACCGGCCGGGTCGACTCCGCACAGGACTTCCTGCAGACGATGAACGGCGTCGAGTTCAGCTTCAACTGGTTCTACGCGGACGACCGCGACATCGCGCTCTTCTCGAGCGGGCGGCTGCCGATCCGCGCTCCGGGGACCGACCCCGCACTGCCGACGATCGGCACCGGCGACTACGACTGGCGGGGCTTCGTGCCGTTCGCAGGACACGCACGAGGGATCAACCCGCCGTCCGGGGCGATCCTGAACTGGAACAATCGCCCGGCGGCGAACGTCGGCGCCGCCGACTCGAACTTCGCGTACGGATCGGTTCATCGCAACGACCTCCTCCGGGCTGCGGTGGCGGGTCGCAAGAAGCACTCTCTCGCGACGCTCACGAGCGCGATGAACAAGGCGGCGACGCAGGATCTGCGCGCCGTGCGCGTCTGGCCGGTCATCCGGGCCGTCCTGCAGACGGGCCTAGCGCCGAGTGCGCGGGCCGAGGCTGCAGCCGGCCTGCTCGACAGCTGGCGTGCGGCCGGCTCGAGCCGGCTCGATCGCCAGCTCGACGGGAAGGTCGACGATCCGGGTGCGGCCGTCATGGACGCGGCGTGGCCCCGGCTCGTGGACGCCGCGATGTCCGGTGTGCTCGGGCCGCTGGTCGACCGGCTCGGTGCGCTGCACGCGCGCAGCGACGACGCAGGCCCTGGAGGCTCGTCGTACATCTCCGGCTGGTACGGCTATCTGGACAAGGATCTCCGCACGCTGCTCGGGCGGGACGTGCGCGGCCCGTACTCGCGGCGCTACTGCGGGGCGGGCGTGCTCGCGACCTGTCGCGAGGCACTGTGGGGCGCACTCGACGCCGCCGCGGGGGAGCTCGAGACGAGGCAGGGGCCGGCGCCGTCCTCGTGGCGCGCCGACGCGACGGCCGAGCGCATCCGGTTCACGTCGGGCGTGCTTTCGGACACGATGCGGTGGACGAATCGCCCGACGTTCCAGCAGCTCATGTCGTTCTCCCGACATCGCCCGAGGTCGTAGCTACGCTCGCTGCGTGAGAAAGCGCTACCTCATGGCGCCCGGGCCGACGCCCGTGCCCCCCGAGGCGCTCGCTGCAGGCGCCGCGCCGATCATTCATCACCGCGGCCCCGACTTTCGAGAGCTCATGTTCCGCGCGCTCGGCCGCCTGCAGCAGGTCTGCCGCACGCAGAACGACGTGCTGATCTTCACGGCGTCAGGGTCCGGCGCGTTCGAGTCGGCCATCGTGAACCTGCTCTCACCCGGCGAGCGCGTGCTCGTCGTCACGGCCGGCGCGTTCGGCGATCGCTGGTGCGAGCTCGCGGCGGCGTATGGCGCCGATGTCCACGAGCTTCGGTACTCCTGGGGGGAGACACCGCAGCCGGACGACCTCCGCTTGCGTCTCTCCGAGACGGGGGCGGGGGTCGTCGTCCTCGTGCACTCGGAGACCTCGACCGGCGTCGTCGCGGACGTGCAGGCGCTCGCGCACGTCGCGCGGGAGGCCGGCGCGGGCGTCGTCGTCGACGCCGTCTCGAGCCTCGGCGCCGTTCCGCTCGAGACGGACGCGTGGGGACTCGACGTCGTCGTGGCCGGGTCGCAGAAGGCATTGATGACGCCACCGGGCCTCTCGCTGGTGTCGGTCTCGGAGGCGGCCTGGGAGCGCTCGCGCCGGTCGACGATGCCGCGGTTCTACTTCGACTGGGAGCGGATGCGGGCCGCGCTCGAGGGCGGCTCGACGCCGTTCACGCCGGCGGTCACCCTCGTCGCCGCGCTCGATGTGTCGCTGGGGCTCCTGCTCGAGGATGGGCTCGATGCGACGTTCGCGCGGCATGCCGCGCTCGGCCGGGCGTGTCGGGAGGGCGCGAAGGCGATGGGGCTCGAGCTGTTCTCGCCGGACGAAGAGCGCTCGGCGGTCGTGACCGCGATCCTCACGCCAGAAGGCGTCGACGCAAAGGCGCTCGTCCTCGAGCTTCGCGACCGCTTCGGCATCACGGTCGCGGGCGCGCACGGAGAGCTCGGCTCGCGGATGTTCCGGATCGGGCACATCGGCTACTACGACGTGCTCGACATCACGACGGCGCTCACCGCCGTCGAGACGTTGCTGGTCGAGCGTGGAGCTGCCATCGAGCCCGGTGTCGCAGCCGCCCGGGCGCTCGAGGCGTATCACGACGCCGCGCGTGTCTGATCGACCTCGCGTGCTCGTCCGCGAGCCCATCGCCGAGCCGGGACTCGAGCTCCTGAAGCGCCGCTTCGACGTCGTGGAGGACTTCGACTCCGAGCTCGCGGAGATCATCGGCGGGTTCGACGCGATCGTCGTCCGCTCTGCGACGACGGTCGACGCCGCGCTCATCGAGCGCGCCGACCGGCTGAAGGTGATCGGGCGCGCGGGGGTCGGCGTCGACAACGTGGACGTCGACGCCGCGACGCGGCGCGGCATCGTCGTCGCCAACGCGGCCGAGTCGACGGTGGACTCGGCGGCGGAGCATGCGATCGCGCTTCTCCTGGCGCTCGCACGCAACGTCCCGCAGGCGCACGCCGCGTTGACGGCGGGAGTGTGGGATCGCCAGCGCTTCACCGGGATCGAGCTCGCGGGCAAGACGCTCGGCGTCCTCGGACTGGGGCGGATCGGACGGCAGGTCGCGCGTCGCGCGCTCGGGCTCGGGATGCGCGTCGTCGCGTACGACCCGTACGTCGCCGCGGAGCGGTTCCGTGAGCTCGGCGTCGAGTCCGCGGTGTCGCTGGGCGACGTCTACGAACAAGCCGACGTGATCACGCTTCACCTACCCTTGAACGAGGAGACCCGCGGGCTCCTCGATGCGGAGGCGTTCGACCGGATGAAGGTCGGGGTGCGGATCGTCAACGCCGCCCGCGGCGGTCTTGTCGACGAAGGGGCCCTCGCCGACGCGATCCGCTCGAGCAAGGTGGCGGGGGCGGCTCTCGACGTCTTCGAGACGGAGCCCTACTCAGGCCCGCTGCTCGAGCTTTCGCAGGTCGTCGTCACGCCGCATCTCGCCGGCTCGACGACGGAGGCGCAGGATCGCGCGGGCGTCGTGATCGCGGAGCAGGTCGCTGCGGCGCTCGACGGTGAGTTCGTGCGCACGGCGGTGAACATTCCCGTCGTCGATCCGCGAGAGCTCGAGACGCTCGGGCCATTCGTCCCGCTCGCGTCGAAGCTCGGGAGGCTGGCGATGGCGCTCGCAGGCGCGTGGCCGGCGCGCGTGACGATCGCCGTGCACGGGCCGCTCGCCGAGCACGACACGCGGATCCTCACGGTGGCTGCTCTCAACGGTGCGTTTCAGGGACGGGTCGACGAGGCGGTGAACGAGGTGAACGCTCCACTCATCGCCGCTGAACGGGGAATCGAGGTGTCCGAGCAGCGCTTCGCCGCGTCTCAGCACTACACGAATCTCGTTCGTGTCGTCGTCAGCGCGGCTGGCGAGGACGTCGACGTGGCCGGAACGACCGTCGGCCCGGAGCACCGGCTGTTTCTTGCCGGAGCGCTCGGCTTCTCGATCGACATCGAGCTCGCCTCGCACATGGCGTTTCTCTCCTACGACGACGTCCCCGGCGTGATCGGGAAGGTCGGGACGATGTTCGGCGAGGCGGGCGTGAACATCGCGAACATGGCGGTCTCCCGCACGACGGAGGGCGGGAAGGCGCTCATGGCGTTCTCGATCGACTCCGCGGCGCCGCCCGATCTGATCGGGCGCGTCGAGGAGGCGGGCTTCGACGACGTGCGCTTCCTCGAGCTTGGCTGAGATCCCGTCACTCGGCGTGCGCGGCGGCGGCTGGGTTGCGCTGCAGTTCGTGCTCCTGGCCGCGATCCTCGTGCTCGGTGTCGTCGGGCCGGGTTGGCCCGACGCCGCACGCTGGTGGCTCAAGGGAGCGGGAGTCGTGCTCGTGTTCGCCGGCCTCTTCGTGGTCGTGGCCTCGGCACGCGCCCTCGGATCCGGGCTCACGCCGTTTCCGAAGCCTGCCGACACAGGCGAGCTCGTGGAGGAAGGGCCATACGCGGTCGTGCGCCACCCGGTGTACTCGGGCGGGCTCCTGTTCGCGGCGGGCATCTCACTCGCGCTCTCGCCCTGGGCTCTTGCCGTCACCGGTGTCCTCGGCGTCGTCTGGGCGCTCAAGGCGCGCGTCGAGGAGCGCTTCCTCGTGGCGCGATACCCGGCGTACGCCGACTACTGCACGCGGACTCGCTACCGCCTCGTGCCCTTCGTCTACTGAGTCTCAGGCGAAAGACCGCTCGCGGAGTCATGCGCGATACGGAGTCGGCAGGGTAGGCTCCCATCGTGGTAGGGGTCTGGCCGGAGCCCGTCGAACGGGTGTCCTCCTTCCTCCGCGAATCGGGAGTCGAGGCGCGCATCCACGAGTTCCCCGACGGCACGTCCACCGCGCAGGACGCGGCTGACGCAGTCGGGTGCGAGCTCGGTCAGATCGTCAAGTCGCTCGTCTTCCTCTGCGACGAGCGGCCCGTCGTCGCGCTCGTCCCCGGCGACCGTCGCGGCGACCCGACGAAGGTTGCGAGCGCGGTGGAAGCCAGCTCGGCACGGGTCGCGAAGGCGGACGAGGTCGAGGATGCAACCGGCTTCGCGCCCGGCGCGGTCGCTCCGTTCCCGCTCCCGAAGGTCGGGAGCGTCCTGATGGATCGGGCGCTCTACCACCACGAGATCGTCTGGGCGGGCGCCGGCTCGCACAAGCACGTCCTGGGAATGAGCCCCGCCGAGCTCGGCCGCCTCGCCCGCGCCCGGCCGATGGACGTCGTCACCGATGCTTCCTACGATTCGTCCAAACAGAAGGAGACCTGAGCCGATGCAAGAGACCGAGAAGATCTGGATGAACGGCGAGCTCGTCGACTGGGCGGACGCGAAGATCCACGTCGCCTCGCACGGGCTCAACTACGGCTCCGGCGTATTCGAGGGCATCCGCTGCTACGACACGCCCAAGGGGCCGGCAGTGTTTCGCCTGACCGACCATCTCGTACGCCTGGTGAACTCGGCCAAGGTGCTGTACATGGATCTCCCGTACACCATCGAGGAGATCCGCTCGGCGGCGCACGAGCGTCATCGCCGCGAACGGCCTCGCCTCCTGCTACCTGCGCCCGATCGCGTTCTACGGCTACGGCGAGCTCGGTGTGTCGTCGACGGGCAACCCGGTGGACGTCGTGATCATCAGCTTCCCGTGGGGTGCATATCTCGGTGAAACCAGCCAGTCGCTGGGCATCACCACGAAGATCTCGAGCTGGGAGCGCGTCGGGCCGAACGTCATCCCGCATGTGGCGAAGGCGACGGGGATCTATCTCAATTCGATGCTCGCCACCATGGAGGCGCGGCGTGCCGGCTACGACGAGGCGATCATGCTCTCGCACGACGGGTACATCGCCGACGGCCCGGGAGAGAACATCTTCATCGTGAAGGACGGCGTCCTCTACACGCCGCCGCTCGCGATGTCGATCCTGCCGGGCATCACGCGCGACACGATCATCCAGATCGCCCAGGATCTCGGGCATCGCGTCGAGGAGACGCTGCTCATACGCACCGATCTCTATCTCGCGGACGAGGTCTTCATGGTCGGCACCGCGACCGAGGTTGCACCCGTGCGTTCCGTGGACGATCGCGAGATCGGCGTCGGCCCGGTCACGCGCGAGCTGCAGCAGGCCTATCTGGACACCGTGCAGGGTCGCAGCGAGCGCTGGAGCCACTGGCTGGACGCCGTCGAGATGTCGCCCTCCACGGCGTAGCGCGCGACATGGCATCGGTGCGGACGATCCCGCTCTCGCTCCCGTGGCTCGACGAGCGTGAGGAAGAGGCGGTCGCGGAGGTGCTTCGCTCAGGACGGCTGTCGCTCGGGCCGACGATCGACCGCTTCGAGGAGGCCTTCGCCGACATTGTGGGCGCGCCGTACGCCGCTGCCGTCTCGAGTGGCACGGCCGGGCTCCACCTCCTCTGCATCGCGGCCGGAGTCGGCCCCGGCGACGAGATCGTCACGTCGCCGTACTCGTTCGTCGCCTCGGCCAACTGCGCGATCTACGAGGGCGCGACACCTGTCTTCGCGGACATCGACCGGCGGACGCTGAACCTCTCGCCGGCGACCGTCGAGTCGGCGATCTCCGACCGTACGCGCGCCGTCGTGGCGGTCGACATCTACGGCTATCCCTGCGAGCTCGACGAGCTTCGCGCCATCTGCGACGCGCGGGGCGTCGCGCTCATCCAGGACGCCTGCGAGGCACTCGGCGCTCGCTACAAAGGAAGCCCGGTCGGATCGCAGGGCCCCTCCGCCGTCTTTGCCTTCTACCCGAACAAGCAGATCACGACGGGCGAGGGTGGGATGGTCACGACGCACTCGGAGAGCGAGTGGCGGCTCATCCGGAGCCTTCGCAACCAAGGGCGGGCGGACACGGGGGGCTGGCTCGAGCATGCGCGCCTCGGCTTCAACTACCGGATCGACGACGTCCGAGCGGCGATCGGCCTCGGGCAGCTCGAGAAGCTCGACGAGATCCTCGCCGCGAGGGCGGCCGTCGCCGCCCGGTATGCCTCGCTGCTCGCGTCGATCCCGGGCCTCGAGCTCCCGTGCGACGACGACGCCGACCACGAGCGCTCGTGGTTCGTCTACGTCGTCACGCTTCCGGCCGCGGCTGATCGTGAGTCGGTGATCTCCGCTCTCACGGGCCGGGGCGTCAACACCGCCCGCTACCTCCCGTGCATCCACCTCCAGCCGTACATGCAGGAGCGCTTCGGCTATCGCGTCGGACTCTGTCCCGTCGCCGAGGAGCTCGCGTCGCGCACCCTCGCGCTCCCGTTTCACGCGCGTCTCGACGAGGACGACCAGGCCTACGTCGCCGACGCACTCCGCGCCGCGCTCGAGTGAGACAAGAGCCTCGGCAAGGCGAGGCACTCTGCACCTGGGGGATCTGGGGCGCGATGACGCTCGCCGTGCTCGTCACGTACAGCTGGGTCGATCCGGCCGAGACGTACCACGTCTCGCGCGAAGGGCTCGCCGGCGGGTTGAGCAGGGCCCTGACGTTCGTGAACTTCCCGCTCGCGCTCGTCGCCATCGCTCTCGTTCTGATCGCGATGGCGGTGCTTCCGGCGACTGCATGGTGGGCCGCCGGGCCGGCGATCGTCCTCTGCGCGACCATCCCCTGGTTCGTCGATCAGGACGATCTCGACGCACGGTGGGTCAACGCGATCCCCGCGTGCGGGGTCCTGATCGCGCTCGTCCTGACCGTCGCGGCCACGCGACGCGCGGGAGCATCGCTCGCCCCCCGGCGCCCGTGGGATGGCTGGCGCATCGCGCTCGCTGCGGTCGTCGTGCTCGTCTCGCTGCCGTGGATCGCGGCCGAGCTCGGGTTCCACTTTCCCGGCGACTTCTTCATGGGCGAGGAGCTCGGTCGCGAGACGGACGGAACCTTCATCGCGGCGGTCCATCTCGGCCATCACCACGGGACGGACGGTGCCGCGCTGGCCGTCACCGCCCTCTTGCTCTCTCGCGTCTTCGTCCCGTGGCAGCGATTGCGCATCGCGACATTCGCGTACCTCGGCCTGATGCTCGCCTACGGCAGCGTCAACTTCGCCCAGGACGCCTGGAACGAGCAGATCGTGAAGCGGGGCTGGACGGATGCGAGCATCCCGTCGGCGCTCCTGCCCGGATTTCGGCCCATCTGGGCGGTCGTCGTCGGACTTGCGGTGGTCGCCACTTTGGTGCTGCTCCGGGAGGACAAGCGCACGTCATACTCCGCCGGATGACGCAGAGCATGGTCTTCCTGGGCTTCGGCAAGTACGCGCGGGCCGACAAGATCTACGCGCTCGAACCGATCACGGGCGACGATCGCGGTGGCGGCCGCCGTACGCGCGTCTGGGTCGAAGGCGTCGGCGAGCCGCTGGTCGCGTCGCGTACCGAGCGGACGATCCTGCACGACATGGGGCACGAGGCGGGCGACTCGGCGCTTCTCGACGGCGCGCTCGATCTCGCGGAGCGCCTTGCTGCCGCGGCTGAAGAAGGGCGCGTGGATCTCGGGGATCTCGGACGCCGCGCTCGGAAGCTGCTCGCGGCGACGGCGAAGCCCGCCGAGTCCGAGCCTCTGTTCTGACGGCGGCAGCAGCGTTCTTCGGACGCGACGCCGACGACGTCGCTCGCGAGCTCGTCGGTTGGACGTTTCTCGTCGACGGGGTCGGGGGTGTGATCGTCGAGACGGAGGCGTACGCGCCCGACGACCCCGCGAGTCACTCCTTCGGCGGGCGGACGCGGCGCAACGCGACGATGTTCGGCCCGCCGGGGCGGCTGTACGTCTACCGCTCGTACGGGGTCCACTGGTGCGCGAACGTGGTGTGCGCCGTGGAGGGCCGCGGCGCAGCGGTGCTGCTTCGTGCGCTCGAGCCGACGGCGGGCCTCGACATGATGCGCGCTCGCCGTGGGGTCGGCGACACGCGCCTCCTCGCGGCAGGCCCCGGACGGCTCACGCAGGCGCTCGCCATCACGGGTGCGCACGACGGGCACGACATCGGGAGCCCACCCTTCGACCTGCGTCCGGCGGGCGAGCCGGCCGAGGTCGTCGCATCGGCGCGCGTCGGGATCTCCCGCGGAACCGAGCGACCGTGGCGCTACTCGCTGGCCGGCTCTAGCTTCGTGAGCCGTCCCCGACCACGAGCCTGACTCGTAGTCCGGGGGCAACTGCGACGCCGGGCGCGGGCACCTGGCGGAGCACCGTCCCTTCGCGTCCCGGAGCCGTGCGGGCACGCAGGCGGATCTTCACGCGTGCGGCTTCTCGCTGGGCGTCGGCCACGCTCGAGCCGATGAAGTTCGGGAGCAGCCCGTACTGCGCCTTCGCGACGACGACCGTCACGTCGTCGTGTGCCGAAAGCCCTCCTCGTCGCGGATCCTGGTCGACCACGAGACCGGGAAGCGCGCCGGGCTTCGCGGGCTTGTAGACGACGTGTGCGCCGAGAGGCTGAGCAGCCAGGGTCGCCTCCGCCCCCGCCTCGGTCATCCCGACCACGAGCGGGACGGACACCTCGTTCGGCTTGCAGTCCGCCTCCGAGTCGGGCCCGAGCCCCGAGAAGTACGCGACGAGCCGCGAGCCACGGCAGTAGCCGTTGTCGAGCTGCCACTTGCTGGCGCGCCGAACCACCCACTGCGAGACACCGCCGAGGTAGGGAGGAGCATCGAACGAGCGATCCTCGTCCTCGTCGACCTTCTCCATGAAGGCCTTCCAGATCATCGCCGGCAGCGTTCCACCCGCGACCGGCTCGCCGTTGAACTCCGTCAACATCGGCCTGAGCGCATCGGCATACCCGACCCAGACCGCGACGACGAGCTCGGGCGTGTATCCGACGAACCAGGCGTCGCCGTAGTTGTCGGTCGTGCCCGTCTTCCCGGCGATCTCGCGACCGGGGATCGCCGCGCGCTTGCCAGTCCCCGATCGCACCACGTCCTCGAGGATGTCGGTGAGCAGCTCGGCGTGGCTCTCCTCCATGACCTGTGTGGGGATCGGTGCGTTCTCGTCGATTCGTCCGCTGCGGATGCGCTCGACCGATCGCACGACCCGCGGGCGATTCTCGAACTCCGAGCCGTCGACGCGCCGCCCTTCGTTGGCGAGGGTCGCATAGGCGCGCGCCAGCTCGAGGGGGCTTACCGCGCCGGAGCCGAGGCCAATCGAGAAGTACGGCGCGAGCCGGCTGCGGATCCCGAGGCTGTGGGCGGTCTTCACGATCGCCTTCGGCCCGACGACGTCGGTCAGCTGTGCGTAGACGGAGTTGTCCGACGACACCAACGCGCGGGACAGGCTCACGCGGCCGAGGTAGGTCTTGTCGTAGTTCGTCACCTTCCAGATGCGGTCGCCCGCGTCGATGGAGACGGGCTTCGACTCGAGCTCGGTCACCGGCGAGATGCCCTCGTTCATCGCTGCCGAGAGCACGATCGGCTTGAACGCAGAGCCGGGCTGACGCTTCGCCTGTGCGGCGAGGTTGAACTGGCTCTCGCGGAAGTTGCGCCCGCCGAACATCGCCTTGACCTCACCCGTCTGCGGCTCGATCGCCACGAGCGCCGCCGCCGGCCCGTCCGGGTTGCGCAGGACCCCCTCGATCGCCGCGCGCGCCTTCAGCTGCAGGTCGAGGTCGATCGTCGTCGTCACCTTGAGCCCACCGCCGAAGACACGACCCGCGCCGTACTTCGCGACGAGCTGATCCTTCACGTAGTTGACGAAGTAGGGCGCCGGCCCCTGGGTGCCGGGGAGGCGGATGTCCTCGGGGGTGGGAAGCGGCGCCTTGTCGGCGCGCTCGAACTGGCGCTGGTTGATCTTCCCCTGCTCGAGCATCATCGAGAGCACGTGGCGGCGGCGCAGCGTCGCGTTCCGCGGGTTCACCGCCGGGTCGTAGAGCGCCGGGTCCGCCGGAATCCCCGCGAGGAGCGCAGACTCGGCGAGGCCGAGCTCCTCCGCGCTGCGCTTGAAGTAGGCCCGAGCAGCCTGCTGGATGCCGTACGCGCCATGGCCGAAGTAGATGGTGTTGAGATAGGCGGTGAGGATTCGGTCCTTGCTCCACCGCTGCTCGAGCTGCCACGCGAGTGCGGCCTCGCGCACTTTGCGCGCGAGCGTCCGCTCGTTCCGGATGTACGCGTTCTTGACGAACTGTTGTGTGATCGTCGAACCGCCCTCGACGATCGACTGCTGGCGAACGTCCTGCCAGAGAGCGCGAGCGACCCCGCGAACGTCGATCCCGTCGTGCTCGAAGAACCGCTGATCCTCCACCGAGACGATCGCCTGCCGCATGATCGGTGCGATCTCCTCGGTAGTGACGAGAACACGGCTCTCGTCACCGCGGAGCACCGCGAGCACGCTCCGTCCGTTCTCCGCGTACACGACCGTGTCGATATCCGAGTGCTGGGCCGCAGGATCGAGCGCCGGAATCTCGCTCGCGACCGCGCGCACGAGGCCGAAGGTGAACGAGAGGCCTGCCGCCACGAAGAGGACGGCCACCAACGCCGCAAGACGACGCTTGCGAACCCGGCGCCGCGGACGCGGCGTCCCCTTCTCTCTCCGAACCCGCAAGGGGGCTGATTCTAGCTCCGGCCGGTCAATTCGCCGGCGCTCAGACTGTGCGCATAACCGGAACTCCGCATTCGCGGACTTCCGGTCGCGTGAAAGCAAGCGCGGCCGCGAGCGGCCGCGGGACTGTTCAGACGGAGTCGGATGCGACGACCGGGTCCGTTGTGGGAGCCTCGACCCCGCCCGCGGGCTCGACGGTGACTGCGACGATCGCGCCAGGGCTCACGGCTCCGTCGACGAGGACGATGTCGATCCCGTCCTGTCCGGGAAAGAGCCCTGCGGGTCGAGGCGTGTCGCCTTCGATGATCCAGGTCTCGTAGGTCTGGCCTTGCGGTGCAGGCCCGAGGCCGTGGAGGACGAGCGCGGCGGTCCCGTCCGGGTCGACGACGAGCCGGCCCGTGCCGGCTTCCAAGGCGACGGTGCGCGAGTCCGGGTTCGCCACGATCACGGCTGCTGCGCGCTCGCGCTCGAGGGCCGAGCGCGTCTCGTCGAGCTGGCTCGAGAGATTCGAGGCCCACAGTCCGACCCCGAGCGCGATTACGGCTGCGACTGCCGCGATCGCGCCGAGCGCCGGCGCGAGCCGTCGACGCCGAGGCTCGAGCGGGACGACGTTCTGCACGGGCTCCGCGCGGACGTCGACGAGGATGCGCTCCCGCAGTGCCGGCGTCGGCGCCGGGCCGGAGGCGGCAACAGCCAATGCCTCGGTCGTCTCCCACAACGACGCGAGCTCGTGCTGGCAATGCGCGCAGCCGGGGAGATGGGCCTCATAGGCCGAGCGCTCCTCGGGATCGAGCGCGTCGAGCGCGTAGCCGGCAGTCAGCTCGTGAATTCCGGTTTCCATGATCCTTCGTGGGTCGAATCGTCGAGGAGCTCGCGCAGTCGGGCAAGCCCGGCGAACATCCTGCTCTTGATCGTGCCGATCGGGACGCCGAGGCGCTCGGCGAGCTCCGATTGCGAGAACCCGCCGTAGTAGGCGAGCTCGAGCGCTTCTCGCTGCACGTCGGGAAGCTGCTTGAGCGCGGCCTGCACGCGCTCGCGTTCGAAGCGAAGCCAGGCGGCTTCCTCCGTCTGCTCGGCCTCCGGAGCCTGACCGAGGATCGAGTCGTCGGTGAGTGGGTCTGCCTGGCGACGTTCCTCGCGGCGCACCAGGTCGACAGCGCGCCGGTGGACGAGCGTGAGGATCCACGTGCTCGCTTTCGCGCGCTCGGCCCGGAACGTCGCCGCGCTCCGCCAGACCTGCAGGAACGCCTCTTGCACCGCGTCTTCGGCGTGGCGCTCGTCGCGGAGAACGCGGAGCGCGAGCCCGTAGGCGATGCGGCTCACTCGGTCGTAGAGCTCGCCCAGCGCATCCTCGTCGCCGCGCGCGACGAGTGCGACCAGCGCTTCGTCGGAGAGATGGGCGTGGTGCTTGCGCATGGCCAAGCGATCCTGCGACCCGGGCAACGCTAACACGGAGGCTGCAACGGCCATCGCAGTTCTTCGCCCGCCGGCTCGTCGCGGTTCGATCGAACCGGGTGCCGCGCGGGGGCGAATAGGCGTCGTCAACGACCGAAGGAGCGACGCATGAAACGTGCGATCCTCGCGGCGCTGGCAGTGACGGTTCTCGCCGCAGCTGCTCTCGCCGCAGTGGTATCGGGAGGCCCGGCCTCGTCCGCGGCTGCCGATCACGTCGACGCGCCGGGGCTCACCCCTCCCGGCGGCAATCTCCAGTTCGACCTCACGGACGTGTACGCCTGGCGCGCCCGCAACGGGAAGACCGTGCTCGCGGCGAACGTGAACGGGCTGACGGCCGCCGGCATGCGGCCGGTCTTCGCGAGCGGCGTCCCCGCCGTCTCGAAGACCAAGGCGGTCACGTACTGGCTCCGGATCGACTCGAACGGCGATGCCGTGTCCGATGTCGACCTCGGCGTCCAGTTCGGCAAGCCGAACAAGATGGGCGTGCAGTCGATGACCGTTACGAGGAACGGCAGGACGATCCTCACCGGCTCGACGAGCCCGGGCAAGAGCATCAAGGTGAATCGTGCAGGCGCTGTGAGTGGCTATGCGGGGCTTCGCGACGACCCGTTCTACTTCGATCTCGACGGGTACATCAACATCCTGTCGAACGAAAACGGCAAGTCGTTCCTTGGCTGCAAGTCGCCGCGGACCGACTTCTTCGCGAAGCGGAACGTCTCGGCGATCGTGCTCGAGCTGCCCGCGTCGATGCTGACGGGTGCGAACTCGCAGATCGGCGTGTGGGCCGCGACGACGGTCGGCTCCAAGCAGATCGACCGCATGGGCCGTCCCGCGATCAACACCGTGTTCATTCCGTCGAACCCGTTCGAGCCGAAGGAAGCCTCCGGCAAGAACACGTTCAACAAGTCGCAGCCGAAGACCGACAAGGCGAAGTTCCGCGCCGAGGTCGTCGACTCGCTGCAGGTCCTCCACTCGCTGAACGACGCGGCGGGTGACGACAAGTCGGACGATGCCAAGAAGATCTCCGGCCTCGCTGACGTCCTCCTGCCCGACATCCTCACGTTCGACACTGCGAAGCGCGACGGCTTCCTGAACGGCCGCAAGCTCGCCGACGACGTGATCGATGCCGAGCTGGGGCTCATCACCGAGGGCGCGGTCACGACCGACTGCGTCTCGAGGAACGATCGCGCGTTCCGCGCGGCGTTCCCGTATCTCGCGACGCCTCACTAGCGTTGCGGGACTGACGAGGGCGGCCTCCGGGTCGCCCTCGTCGTGGTCCGAACCGGCCGCGCCGGCTGGGCGAACCACCCGCGTGAGGCGCCGCATCGCATTCGGTCTGGCCGCGACCTGCGGCGCCTTGGCAGTCGTCCTCGGTGGTGCGTGGAGCGGCGACGACGCGACCGCCCGCACGATCGGTGGCGAGGATCTCGCGCAGCTCGTCGAGGAGTTCTCGGCAGGCTCGAGCAAGGCCGTCGTGCAGCGACTCGAAGGCGCAGTCGCGGCGAGTCCGGACGATGCGCGCGCGCTCGCATTGCTCGGCCTCGGGTACCAGCAACTGACGCGGGAGACGGCCGATGCAACGTGGCTGAGCCGCGCGGAGGAGGCGCTCGGTCGAGCGGCGGCGGCGGATCCGACCGACTCCGTTGCGGCTTCGGCCACGGCTCAGCTTGCAGTCACGCAGCACCGCTTTCGCGAGGCCATTCCGCTGGCGCGGCGTGCGCTCCGTCTCGATCCCGAGAGCGCACTCGCGCGCGGAGCGCTCGGTGATGCGCTCGTGGCCACGGCGCGACACACTGAGGCGTTCCGCGTCTACGACCGTCTCGCCGCGATGGGGCCGAGCGTCGCCGCGTATGCACGCATCGCGTCGGCCCGGCAGCTCCTGGGCAGGCCTCGCGCGGCACTCGAGGCGATGGAGCTCGCGAACGAGGCAGGCTCGGGGATCGCCGAGCAGGAGGCCTGGGCGCTCACGCGCTACGGCACGCTCCTCGTCGCGGCCAACCGGCTCGACGACGCGAGCGAAGCCTTCCGCCGTGCTCTGCTGCTCTCCCCCGACTACGTCTATGCGAAGGCCGGGCTCGCTCGGGTCGATGCGGCGCGCGGCCGCTTCGACCGAGCGGCGTCGCGGCTCGCGCGCGTGGTGGACAGGCTCCCCGCCCCCGAGTACGCGATCCTGCTCGGAGACGTGCTCGTTCGTGCGGAGCGCCCGCAGGCCGCAAGACGCACCTACGCACTCGTCTCGGTGCTCGAGCGTATCCTCGCTGCGAACGGTGTGCGTACGGAGCTCTCGACGGCGCTCTTCGATCTCGACCGAGGCGAGCGGCTCGACGACGCTCTCGCTCGCGCGCGAACGGCCTATCGGGCAGCACCGGGCCTGTCCGCAGCGGACGCCGTCGCCTGGGGCCTGTACCGGACCGGCCGCTGCGCGGAAGCCCGCTCGTGGTCCAATCGCGCGCTCGAGCTCGGGACGAAGGACGGTCTCTTCCTCTTCCACCGTGGAATGATCGAGCGTTGTCTCGGAGGCGCGGAGACGGCGCGACCGTGGTTTGCACGTGCACTGGAGGCCAACCCGACGTTCTCGGTGCGGTGGGCGCCTGTGGCTCGGAGGCTCGCGGAATGAGGCGCCTCGCGACTGCTCTCGTCGTGCTCGCGGCGCTCGCCCTGCCTGCGCTCGCGAGCGCGCACCCGCTCGGGCAACTTCACCGTCAACAAGTACGCCGCCATCGACGTCGCCGGGAAGGACATCTACGTGCGCTACGCGCTCGACGTCGCCGAGATTCCGACGTACCAGCTCGGTTCCGAGATCCGCCGGCCGCGATATCCCGCGGCGCTGGCGAAGGAGCTCGTCCTGACCCTGGACGGGGCTCGAGTGCCGCTCCGTGTGGTCGAGAGCCGCGTGACGTCGCGGCCGGGCGCCGGAGGGCTGAACACGCTCCGCCTCGACGTGGTCTACCAGGCGGTAGGCACCGGAACCAACCTCGCCTTTCGCGACACGGCGTTCCCGGGGCGCGTCGGATGGCGCGAGGTGACGATCAGCGGTCGCGCCGGAGGCAGGGTGACCGGCTCGGACGTCCCGGCGACGAGCACGAGCGACGGCCTCCGGAGGTACCCGAGTGATCTTCTCCAGGCGCCGCTCGACGTCTCGGCGGCGCGAGCGAAGATCGAGCCGGGCTCAGCGGCGGCTCCGGTTCCGAGGATCGAGTCCACCGACGCACCGGCACACGTCGGAGGCGGCTTCGAGGGCCTGATCAGCCAGGGCGATCTATCGATCGGCGTGCTGCTCGTCACGTTCCTCGTCGCCGCATTCTGGGGCGCGGCCCATGCGCTCACGCCGGGCCACGGGAAGGCGATGGTCGCGGCGTATCTCGTCGGGACGAAGGGGACGCCGCGTCATGCGTTCCTCCTCGGCGGGACGGTCACGATCGCACACACCGCGGGCGTGTTCGCGCTCGGCTTCGTGACGTTGGGCCTGTCGACCTTCATCGTCCCCGAGCAGCTCTACCCGTGGCTGACGCTCGTCTCGGGCGTCCTCGTCGTTCTCGTCGGCGCCTCGGTCCTCCGGCAGCGCCTGCGCTCGAGAGGTCACGGCCACCACCACCACCACGACCACGACCACGGCCACGATCACCACCACGACGACGCCCTGACCTCGAAGGGAATCCTGGGCGTCGGTGTGGCGGCCGGCCTGCTGCCCTGCCCGTCGGCCCTCGTCGTGCTCCTCTCCGCCATCGCCCTGCACCGCATCGGTCTCGGTCTCGCGCTGATCGTCGCCTTCAGCCTGGGCCTCGCCGCGACCATCACCGCGATCGGCCTCGTCGCCGTTCTCGCACGACGAACCTTCGGACGGCTCTCGCTCGAAGGCCCGCTCGTCCGTGCGCTGCCCGCCGTGAGCGCCGCCCTCATCCTGGCCGTCGGGCTCGTCATCACGGCGCGCGCGCTCCCGGGCGTCGTCTGATCGAACCGGCAGCACGCGACGGACGAACAAGGAACATGTTCGGGCTCGACGACTGGGTCGCAGGCCTCTCGGAAGGCGCGTCGATCGGCGTCGTCCTCTTCGTCGCCGTGCTTCTCGGCCTCCGTCACGCGACCGACCCGGATCACATCGCGGCGATGACGACGCTCGTCGCGTCCGGCCGCGAGCGCGTCGCCCGGTCGGCGGCCGAGCTCGGAGCGTGGTGGGGTGTCGGCCACGGGATCACGCTCGTCGTGTTCGGCATCCCGATCCTCCTCGCCGAGCGGTACCTGCCCGAGCGCTTGCAGCAAGGAGCGGAGACCGCTGTTGCCGTGCTCATCGTCTTCCTCGCCCTCAGACTGCTCGTGCGCTGGCGCCACGGCTACTTCGATCTCCACCCGCACGCCCATCCGGATCAGGATCACCGACATGCAGTGCGCTCGCCCGCAGGTGCGCTGGGTGTCGGACTCGTGCACGGGATGGGCGGCAGCGCCGGCGTTGGCGTCCTCCTGCTCGCCGCGATCCCTTCGGAGACCGTGGCGATCGTCTCGCTCCTCCTTCTCGCGCTCTTCACCGCGGTCTCGATGACGGTCGTGACGGTCGGCTTCGGGTTCACTCTCACCGCGCGCCCCGTCGCGGCCGCATCGAACGCCGTCGTTCCCGTGCTCGGCGGGCTCAGCCTCGCGTTCGGCCTCTGGTACGCCGCGGCGGCCTGGGCCCTCGCTCCGTATCCGTTCTGAGCTTCGGAGCCGCGGTAGGCTGCGCGACCGTGGAGCAGCTGCTCACCGTCGACGACGCCGAACGGCTCGCCGAGCAGGCGGTCACACCCGAGGCCTGGAGCTACATCTTCGGAGGCGCGGGAGACGAGCGGACGCTGCGCTGGAACCGGGAGGCGTTCTCCCGCTTCCGGTTTCGGCCGCGCGTGCTCGTGGACGTCTCGATCGTCTCGACGGAGACGACCGTGCTCGGCACGCCGGTCTCGATGCCTGCGCTCGTGGCGCCGATGGCGTTCCAGCAGATCGCCCACGAGGAAGGCGAGGTGGCGATGGCGCGCGGCGCCGGCGCCGCCGGGACGCTCATGTGCGTCTCGACCGTGGCCACGGCGACGCCGGCGGAGATCGCCGCTGCCGCGCCCGGCGCGCCGCGGTGGCTCCAGATCTACGTCTTCCGCGACCGCGACGTCAGCGACGACGTCATCGAGCAGGCGCTCGAAGCCGGATTCTCGGCCCTCGTGCTGACCGCTGACCTTCCCGTCTACGGGATCCGGCACCGTGAGTCCCGCACGGGCTTCGAGGCGCCCGAGGACGACGTGCCGGCGATCGTGGCGGCGCGCGCGCGCGATGGCGAGCCGGAAGGGCATCACTCACTCGACCTGCTCGAGTCGGGGCTCGAATGGGAGCTACGTGAGCGAGCTCTGCGAGCGGTGGAAGGTTCCCGTCCTCGTCAAGGGGCTCGTCACGGCGGAGGACGCGATCCTCGCGTGTGAGCACGGCGCTGCGGGCGTCGTCGTCTCGAACCACGGCGGCCGACAGCTCGACGGCGCCGATCGTCGTCGCTCGAGGCGCTGCCCGAGGTCGTCGAAGCGGTCGGCGACCGCGCGGAGGTCTACCTCGACGGTGGCGTGCGGCGCGGTACCGACGTCGTGATGGCGCTCGCGCTCGGGCGCGCGCGCGGTCCTCGTCGGCAGGCCCGCGCTGTACGGGCTCGCGTTCGGCGGCTCGAAGGGGGTCGAGCAGGTGCTCGAGATCCTGCGCGAGGAGACCGAGAACGCGCTCGCGCTCCTCGGCTGCCGGTCGCCCGCCGAGGTGACCGCCGCGCACGTCAAGCCGGCGTAGCGCGATGGGCGTCGCCGAGCTCACGCGAGAACGCCGTCCACGTGCTTCCGGCAGGCGCGCTCGAGGCGAAGCTCGCGCTCGGGCGGCCGCTGCGCGTCAAGCTCGGGATCGACGTCACGTCGCCGGACATCCACGTCGGGCGCGGGATTCCGCTCCAGCGCATGCGCGCGTTCCAGGACGAGGGCCACGTCGGCGTCCTGATCGTCGGCGACTACACGACGCGGATCGGCGATCCGTCCGGCCGGTCGACGGAACGGCCGATCCTGTCCGACGAGGAGATCGACCGGAACGCGGGCACGTACGTCGATCAGGCGCTCGCAGATCCTGATCCCCGAGCAGACCGAGGTTCGGCGAAACAGTGAGTGGCTGGCAAGGCTTGAGCTTCGCCGACGTGATCCGGCTCACGAGGATGATGACCGTCGCGCAGATGCTCGAGCGCGACGACTTCGCCGGCAGGTACGTCGGGCGGTCAGCCCATCTCCGTGTCCGAGCTCCTCTATCCCGCTCATGCAGGCGTACGACTCGGTCGCGGTCGAGGCGGACGTCGAGCTCGGGGGGACGGATCAGCTCTACAACCTGCTCGCGGGGCGCGAGGTCATGCAGGCGTACGGCCTCGAGCCGCAGGTCGTCCTCACGACGCCGCTCCTCGTCTCGTGGGACGGCGACAAGATGAGCTCGTCCGTGGGGAACAACATCCCGCTCACGGCGCCGCCCGAGGAGCAGTTCGGGCGCACGATGCGGATCTCCGACGACCTGCTCGAGGAGTGGTACCGCCTCGTCGTGGAGCAGCCCGTGCCGGACGGCGATCCGCTCGAGGCGAAGCTCGCGCTCGCGCGCTGGATCGTGGCGCGCTCGCATGGAGAGGAGGCGGCGCGCGCCGCCGAGGAGCACTTCACCCGCGTCGTGCGCGAAGGCCGCGCGCCGGACGACGTTCCCGAGCATGCGCTACCCGCAGGGCGATCCTGTGCACCTCCCGGCCGTGCTCGCCGACGCGTTCGGGCTGTCGACGAGCGAGGCGCGTCGGCTGATCGCCCAGGGCGGCGTCAAGGTCGACGACCTGGCAGTGTCCGATCTGGACGTCGCACGCTCGATGCTCGCCGGCGCACGTGGTGCAGGCCGGCAAGCGGCGGTTCGTCCGCCTCGTCGACTGACTCGGCCGAGAAACGGCTTGGTTGACAGGAGAATCTCCTGTGCTACCATCCCTCGGCCTTCCGCGAGGAGGGTGCAGGAAGCCTGTAACTCGACAAGGAGAAAGCCTTCGAGCGAGCGGATACGACTCTTGTTGTTCCGTCCCCGAAGGCCTCTGGTGCGAGTCAGAGGTTTTTTGTTGCCGCAGAGCCGGCGCGGTCTTTGAAAACTCAACAGCGTGAAACGTCGAGACCTCTCGTCGGCGGCTCTGCTTGTCAGAGCTGGCTGCGAGCGGACATGAACCCGTCTTCTTTTCTTTCTTTGAGAGAAGACGATCGAGCTTCGAGCTCGAACTGAATCAGACTTGCCTCTCTGCTTCGGCGCGAGGCGCTCAAGTCTCTTCACGGAGAGTTTGATCCTGGCTCAGGACGAACGCTGGCGGCGCGCTTAACACATGCAAGTCGAGCGAGAACCAGGGCTTCGGCCCTGGGGACAGCGGCGAACGGGTGAGTAACACGTGGATAACCTGCCCTCGGCACCGGGATAGCCCGGGGAAACTCGGATTAATACCGGATAGCCCTTCCGGCTCTCGAGTCGGTCTGAAAAGGTAGCTTCGGCCTCTGGCCGAGGATGGGTCCGCGGCGGATTAGCTTGTTGGTGGGGTAACGGCCTACCAAGGCTCCGATCCGTAGCTGGTCTGAGAGGACGATCAGCCACACTGGGACTGAGACACGGCCCAGACTCCTACGGGAGGCAGCAGTGGGGAATCTTGCGCAATGGGCGAAAGCCTGACGCAGCGACGCCGCGTGAGGGAAGAAGGCCTTCGGGTTGTAAACCTCTTTCAGGAGGGACGAAGCTACTCGGGTGAATAGCCCAGAGGGTGACGGTACCTCCAGAAGAAGCCCCGGCTAACTACGTGCCAGCAGCCGCGGTAATACGTAGGGGGCAAGCGTTGTCCGGATTTACTGGGCGTAAAGAGCGTGTAGGCGGCCAAACAGGTCCGTTGTGAAAACTGGAGGCTTAACCTCCAGACGTCGACGGAAACCGTGTGGCTAGAGTCCGGAAGAGGAGAGTGGAATTCCTGGTGTAGCGGTGAAATGCGCAGATATCAGGAAGAACACCAATGGCGAAGGCAGCTCTCTGGGACGGTACTGACGCTGAGACGCGAAAGCGTGGGGAGCGAACAGGATTAGATACCCTGGTAGTCCACGCCGTAAACGATGGGTGCTAGGTGTGGGAGGTGTCGACTCCTTCCGTGCCGTAGCTAACGCATTAAGCACCCCGCCTGGGGAGTACGGCCGCAAGGCTAAAACTCAAAGGAATTGACGGGGCCCCGCACAAGCAGCGGAGCATGTGGTTTAATTCGATGCAACGCGAAGAACCTTACCAGGGCTTGACATGCACTGGAAATCCGTAGAAATACGGCCCTCCTTCGGGACCAGTGCACAGGTGGTGCATGGCTGTCGTCAGCTCGTGTCGTGAGATGTTGGGTTAAGTCCCGCAACGAGCGCAACCCCTGTCCCATGTTGCCAGCGAGTAATGTCGGGGACTCATGGGAGACTGCCGGTGACAAATCGGAGGAAGGTGGGGATGATGTCAAGTCATCATGCCCCTTATGTCCTGGGCTACACACGTGCTACATTGGCCGGTACAAAGGGCTGCAAACCTGTGAGGGTGAGCGAATCCCAAAAAGCCGGTCCCGGTTCGGATTGAAGGCTGAAACTCGCCTTCATGAAGGCGGAGTTGCTAGTAATCGCGGATCAGCAACGCCGCGGTGAATACGTACACGGGGCTTGTACACACCGCCCGTCACACCACGAAAGTCGGCAATACCCGAAGCCGGTGAGCTAACCCCTCGGGGAGGCAGCCGTCGAAGGTAGGGTTGATGATTGGGGTGAAGTCGTAACAAGGTAGCCGTAGCGGAAGCTGCGGCTGGATCACCTCCTTTCTAGGGAATACCGGAGCTCTTACTCCGGTAGGCGTCGGAACCGTCGATGGCCTTCGGGCCGTCCGGATCTCCGGCTCGCCTGGAATAACGTCGACCTCGATCCTGGCTCTGTTGTCTGCCCGCCTTCAGTGCAGGCGGCGATCGAGCCAGGTCACGCTGTTGAGTTTTGAGAGACCGCCCATCTGCGGGCGGTTCTTCTCGTGAGCGTATCCGGCTCACGCGCACCTTGAAAACTCCATAGCGGCAGTAAAACGTGTTCTTTCGAATCAAGAGAACAAGGGCACACGGTGGATGCCTTGGCGCCAAGAGCCGATGAAGGACGTGGGCGGCTGCGATAAGCCTCGGGAAGGAGCTGACCATCCGTTGATCCGAGGATTTCCGAATGGGGAAACCTACGCGTGGTAATGCGCGCGTACTCCTGCCTGAATACATAGGGCAGGAAGAGGCAAGCCGGGGAACTGAAACATCTTAGTACCCGGAGGAAAGGAAAGAAACCTCGACTCCCTGAGTAGTGGCGAGCGAAAAGGGAAGAGCCCAAACCCGTGCGATGTGATAGGCGGCAGCCGTTGTCGCATGGGGGTTGTAGGGCTCGTCTGGATCCGTCTGCCGGCGGGTCGGGAAGTTACAAAGTTGCGTGTTAGTCGAACCGGCTGGAACGCCGGACCACAGCGGGTAACAGTCCCGTAGGCGAAAACGCGCAGCCTTCCTGGACGAGCTCCTGAGTACGGCCGGGCACGGGAAACCTGGTCGGAACCCGCGGGGACCACCCCGCAAGGCTAAGTACTCCTTGGCGACCGATAGTGAACTAGTACCGTGAGGGAAAGGTGAAAAGTACCCCGGAAGGGGAGTGAAATAGCACCTGAAACCGTGTGCTTACAAGCGGTCGGAGCAGGCTTTGTCCTGTGACGGCGTGCCTTTTGCATAATGAGCCAGCGAGTTGCTCTTCGACGGCGAGGTTAAGGAAACGGAGCCGTAGCGAAAGCGAGTCTGAACAGGGCGTTCAGTCGTCGGAGGCAGACCCGAAACTGAGTGATCTACCCATGGGCAGGTTGAAGCGGGGGTAAGACCCCGTGGAGGACCGAACCGACGTCGGTTGAAAACGGCGCGGATGACCTGTGGGTCGGAGTGAAAGGCTAATCAAACTCAGAGATATCTGGTTCTCCCCGAAATATATTTAGGTATAGCGTCACGTGTTCACTGCCGGTTGTAGAGCACTGTTTGGTCTAGGGGGCCTACCAGCTTACCGAAATCAGGCAAACTCCGAATGCCGGCAGTTTAGAGCGTGGCAGTCAGACTGCGGGGGATAAGCTCCGTGGTCGAAAGGGAAACAGCCCAGACCGTCGGCTAAGGCCCCTAATTCCAGGCTAAGTGGGAAACGATGTTCGATTGCCCAGACAACCAGGATGTTGGCTTAGAAGCAGCCACCATTTAAAGAGTGCGTAACAGCTCACTGGTCAAGTGGTCGAGCGCGGACAATTCAACGGGGCTCAAGCCTGGAGCCGAAGCTACGGACTTCCTGCTTGCAGGGAGTGGTAGGGGAGCGTTCCCATGCCGGCGAAGCGGCGGCGTAAGCCAGCCGTGGAGGCATGGGAAGTGAGAATGCTGGCATGAGTAACGAAAGAGGGGTGAGAAACCCCTCCACCGAATGCCCAAGGGTTCCTGAGTAAAGCTAATCTGCTCAGGGTTAGTCGGGACCTAAGCCGAGGCCGACAGGCGTAGGCGATGGCCAACTGGTTGATATTCCAGTACCACGTACCCACCGCTATCACCGATGGCGGGACGGGGTAGGATAAGGGATCCCAGGCGATGGTCGACCTGGGGTAACCGCGTAGGGCGGGCGATAGGGAAATCCGTCGCCCATTAAGCCTGAGACGGGAAGCCGACCCCAGAAATGGGGGAAGTCCCTGAATCCATGCCTCCTAGAAAAGCGTCTAGGGAGGTGGGGCGTGCCCGTACCAAAACCGACACAGGTGGGCAGGTAGAGAATACCAAGGTGATCGGAAGAACCCTCGTTAAGGAACTCGGCAAAATGGCCCCGTAACTTCGGGAGAAGGGGCGCCCCAGTAGGGTGATCGGATTTACTCCGTGAGCCCGAGGGGGCCGCAGTGAAACGGCCCAAGCGACTGTTTACCAAAAACACAGGTCTCTGCTAAGTCGTAAGACGACGTATAGGGGCTGACGCCTGCCCGGTGCTGGAAGGTCACGAGGAGAGGTTAGCCTTCGGGCGAAGCTTTGAATCCAAGCCCCAGTAAACGGCGGCGGTAACTATAACCGTCCTAAGGTAGCGAAATTCCTTGTCGGGTAAGTTCCGACCTGCACGAATGGCGTAACGACTTGGGCGCTGTCTCAACGAGGGATCCGGTGAAATTGTAGTCTCGGTGAAGATGCCGAGTACCCGTGGCTGGACGGAAAGACCCCGTGAACCTTTACTGCAGCTTTGCGTTGAAGTTCGGTATACGTTGTCCAGGATAGGTGGGAGACTGTGAACCGGGGGCGTCAGCTCTCGCGGAGTCACCCTTGGGATACCACCCTTCGTGTTCTGGGCTTCTAACCCGATTCCGTTATCCGGGTCGGGGACAGCGTGAGGTGGGCAGTTTGACTGGGGCGGTCGCCTCCTAAAATGTAACGGAGGCGCGCAAAGGTTCCCTCAGCACGGTTGGAAATCGTGCGTAGAGCGTAAAGGCATAAGGGAGCTTGACTGCGAGACTGACAAGTCGAGCAGGGACGAAAGTCGGCCTTAGTGATCCGGCGGTGGAGAGTGGAATCGCCGTCGCTCAACGGATAAAAGGTACTCCGGGGATAACAGGCTCATCCTTCCCAAGAGTCCACATCGACGGAAGTGTTTGGCACCTCGATGTCGGCTCGTCGCATCCTGGGGCTGAAGCAGGTCCCAAGGGTTGGGCTGTCCGCCCATTAAAGCGGCACGCGAGCTGGGTTCAGAACGTCGTGAGACAGTTCGGTCCCTATCCGCCATGGGCGTTGGAGGTTTGAGAGGAGTCGTCTCTAGTACGAGAGGACCGAGATGAACAGGCCTCTGGTGTAGCAGTTGTCCTGCCAAGGGCATCGCTGCTTAGCCACGCCTGGATGGGATAACCGCTGAAAGCATCTAAGCGGGAAGCCCACCTCGAGATGAGACCTCCCATCCCCTAGAGGGAGTAAGGGCCGTGGTAGACGACCACGTTGATAGGCGGCACGTGTACGCGCAGCAATGCGTTCAGCGGAGCCGTACTAATTGCCCGAGGTCTTGATTTTGAACACCGACGACTGCTGCTATGGAGTTTTGAGGGTGCGCGTGCGCGACTCACCGGAGCTCGCGGCCGGCGACCTCGACAATTTGGGCGGTCATAGCGGCGGGGATACACCTCTTCCCATTCCGAACAGAGAAGTTAAGCCCGCCAGCGCCGATGGTACTCGGGGCGCAAGCCCCCGGGAGAGTAGGACGCCGCCTAATTCTTCCGCAGGTCGGGAAACCCGCTAGCGCGGGTTTCCTGACAGCGCACAGTCGGCCCTGACCTAGGGCGTCCGCTTTCGCGGCCGCATGCCCGCGGCACTGCGACGACTCGCCGAGTCCGTTCGTAGACTGCTCGCGTGGAGCTCCGCGACGGCGATCTCGTGCTGCGGCCGTGGACCGAGGACGACGTCGACGCGATCGTCGCCGGCTGCAACGACCCCGAGGTCGCGCACTGGATCCCGCTGATCCCGCACCCGTACACGGAGGAGGACGCGCTGCGCGTTCATCCGCGGCGAGGTCGTCACCGGACCAGCGAAGCTCTGGCCATCGAGCGTCGACGGCGTCGTCGTCGGCGGCATCGGGCATGGGTCTCAACTCGCAGCGACTACCGCGGACGTATCGGCTACTGGATCGCCGCCGCGGCGCGCGGACAGGGGCATCTGCACGCGCGCGCTTCGGCTCCTCGCGCGTCACGCGCTCGACGAGCTCGAGCTGCAGCGCGTCGATCTCGTCACCGATCCGGACAACGTCGCGTCCCAGCGCGTCGCCGAGAAGGTCGGCTTCCAGCGCGAGGGCGTGCTGCGCGCGCATCTCCGCCACCCGGACGGGCGCATTCGCGACTCGGTGATGTTCTCGCTGCTACCCGGCGAGCTTCGAGAGTGACGACTCCGAGACGCGGCCGTTCTGGCCGGCTCCCAGCTCGCGCAGTCGGCGGACGCGCGCGTCGAGCGGCGGGTGGGTCTTGAACATGCGCGCAATGCCCTCCGGCTCGAACGGATCGATCGGGTAGAGGGGCTCCGTCGCCGGCGACGCGGCGAAGTCGACGAGCTCGGCGGCGCGATCGAGGCGCATGAGTGCGTCCGCGAGATCGTGCGCCGCTCCGGTCGCGGATGCGGCGAGCGCGTCGGCGTGCAGCTCCCGCTTCGGCGAGAGCAGGAGGTGGACGAACGCTGCGCTGATCGGCGCGAAGACGTAGAGGAGAAAGCGCGAGAACCAGCCGCCGATCCGGCTCATCTCGACGAGCGTTGTCGCGAACAGGACGACGAACGTCTGCACGAGCACGTCGCGCCGGCGGACGTGGGCGAGCTCGTGCGCGATCGCCGCCTCGAGCTCCTCGCGCCGGAGCGACCGCAACGCGCCGACGGACACCGCGATCGTCGAGCTCGACGGGCCCGCGCCCGACGGCGAAGAGTCGCGGGAAGCCGTCGTCGATGAGATAGAGCTGGGGCGGGCGTACGCCGAGCTTCGCGGCGACCTTGTCGGCGCCCGAGCGCAGCACGGGATCCTCCGCGAGAGCGAACGGGCGCGCGCCGAGCATTCCGAGGAGCGCGCGATCTCCGTAGCGGTAGACGGCCGTCGCGGCGAGCAGCGAGCAGAACGCGAACAGGAGCGCCGTCGTCGACTCCGCCGATGAGCCAGCCGAGACCGCCGAACGCTGCCGCGAGCACCGCGACGAGAGCCAGATGCCTTCAGGAGATTCAGCGCGACAGCTCGCGCCACGGCTTACGACTCTCCGGTGTCGTCCTCGATGAACCCGCGCGGCGGCCAGTCGGGCTCGGGGGCGTCGCAGCGGCTCGAGCAGTGGAGCGACGCGACGTTCTGAAGCGGGATGAGGATGTGCCCGTTGAGCTCGACGTGGGGGACGTCCTCGAACGAGCAGTACGCCGTGAGGACACCTTCCTGGTACTCGCCGCCGAAGAGCGCCACCTCGACCTGCTCGCCCTTGTACTTGTTCGTGTAGTCCTCCACCGCGCGGAGGGTAACGGAATCCCGCATGGCTGCGTGGTCGCCCGCGTCGCCGGTGCCGCAAGATGCGGTGCTGGTGTGGTCTCGGTGTGGTCTCGAAACTCCGCTGCTACCGCAGAGGGGGTGGTGGGGTGTTACGCAGGCGCAAACCCCAGCCTGCATACATCAATTTTCGGTTCTTCGAGGCGTCTGACCTCTCGCTATCGAGTGGGAGGTCATCGCGCGGAGCGTCACTTCGCACGGCGAGAAAGTGTCCGTGCCGGAAGTGGTGGTCTCTTACGCTTCGAATTCGCGCAGCGAGTCGGTAGTGCGCTGCGCAGTCACGAGTATCGTGGCCAACGCGAAGATAACGACGCCTCCAAGTCCCTCGATCAACTGCCGGTTGTCGCGTTCGAACGCGTGTCGGTTGGCCGGGTCGATCTCGAAGTAGAGCGAGGTCGTTCGAAAGTGGGCCAGAACCTCGTCGGCCGTCTGATCGATGGTCGAGACGTGTGAGGTCACATCCACGTCATCGAAGACGTCAGCCGCGTCGATGCTAGTGAGCTGACGCCGTCCTGCACCCATCACCCAATCCCAGGCCTCGGAGACGTTTCCGGCCCTCTGTCGTGCGCCCGCCAGGATCGCGTCGAGGTCGCGTACGGGTGGGTGCTCCTCGGCGACGGTGGGTGCGTGCCTGCGAAGCAACTCTTGGAATCCCGCATCAGCCGCCGCCGAACGCTCGTCGTGCACGGTCATGTGTGCAAGGAGCGCCAGCAGCCCTCCCGGACGGAGGTGCGAAGCAGTCTTCGCCCAACCGATGAGGGGATCGACCCAGTGAAAGGCGGTTGCAGAGAACACGGCATCGAACGCTGACTCAGCAAGCGCAACATCTTCGAACCGCCCGACGTGAAAGCGAACATCGTCGCGACCACCGACGCGCGTCTTCGCCTGCTCGATCATCCTCGGGCCAGGATCGACTGCATCAATGTTGAACTGGCGGGCCGCAAGTAACTCCGTGAGCTTGCCGGTGCCGCAGCCGACCTCGAGAACACGGGCACCACTCACGAGACCGCCGCGCAAGATGGCAGCGTCCACGAGCACTGCGGGATAGCCGCGCCGAAACAGGTCGTACTCCTCGGCGACACGGTCGAACACCTCTCCGAGCGGACGCTCGGTCCCGCAGGATCCCATCGGCTCGGGAGACTACTGCGCGCGTCTCTCTAGAGAGTCCTCGGGGCGCAAACCCACAGCCTGCATGCATCAATGTTCAGGATCGAGTGGACTCGCAGCTTCAGCGCTCGCTTAGGCAGTCGGTGTGACTGGATGCTGCGTTCCGCGCGGCTGTGATGGCTTCTTAACGGCAAGAAGCGGTAGCGATGAGGCTACGGGGCTACTCCCCGAGCCACCAGTCCTCCGCGTTCCGCCGTCTCATGAGACCGACGCTGACAGGAGGATCGTGTTTCCGTCCGGGTCATCGACCATGGCGAAGCGAAGCTCCGGGGTCACGTCGTACGGTGCGCAGTGGCTCGCGTAGCCGAAGCCCGTGAGCTCCTCGTACTTCGCGTCGAGCGCCTCCTGCGTCTCGAGGTAGAACTCGAGGATCACCCGGTAGCCGCCCGAAGCGGGTGTCGCGGCCGGGTCCCAGCGTGCGTTCGCGCGCTTCGTGCTCAGGAAGAAGGTCAGCCCGCTCGTCTGGACCTCAACGTGCTCGTGCTCCTCTGCGCCGTCGGGGACAGCGACGCCGAGCCGCCGATAGAACGCGAGGGCGCGGCGCATGTCCTCCACAATCACGCCGACCATGTAGAGCTCGAGCGCCATGGGCCCGCATGCGAGTCTAGAGACGGTTACACGTCCGGTTCGCCTGGGTAGTGGCGTTGCGAAGTCAGGGCAGGGCACTCGAGGCCGTCCATGAGCCTCGACGTGTACAGCCATGTCATGCCGCCGGACGAGATCGCGTCCGAGCGGTTTGTGGCGCTTATCGAACGCCTAGATCGTCACGTTGGTGTGGTCTCGGTGTGGTCTCGACGACCCACCGAGACCGCAAACCCGCACCACAACGCGAACGTTGTACTTGTTCGTGTAGTCCTCCACCGCGCGGAGGGCAACGGAATCCCGCTTGGCTGCGTGGACGCCCGCGCCGTAGGTGTTGCGAACCGCAGCCGAAACACGCGCTCCGGCGTTACGCAGCGGCCGACTCAGGCGATCGGGCGCACGTGTCCGGTCTCGTCTTCGACCGCGAACGCAGCGTCGATCAGCGCGTCGATCGCCTTCCGCCCGCGTTCCAAGTCGTGCGGGGACAGAAGCTCTTCGATGGTCTTGCGAAGCTGGTTGCGAGGCATCACAGCAAGGAGAGTCGCGGCCCGTTCAACCATCTCGGCATCGACCTCCGCGTTCTCGCTCACGTTCGGCACCTTCGAGGTCTCGTACTGTGCCAACCGCTCGGCGACGCCGCTCACATGGAACTGATCGACTTGCGGAGCTCGCCCTCTCACTCGCCCTCCCCCTCGGTACGAGTTGTTCGTGGTCAGAGTATCGCCGACAGAGATGACGGGGCCAAGCATCTCGAGCCGGAGCCGAGCAGGAGTGCGCTGGCTGGGCCAGCGTCCAGGACTGTCCCCCTGAGCCGCCGAAGCTCGCTGAGTAGCCGAGGCATGGTTCCGAGCAGGTCTACGATCCCTGCACGGGATAGCGCAGATGCGTGACACCCACACCGGCGACGACTGTCGGATTCCCGAGGACGGCCGGTGTGTTCGCGAGGTGGTCGAACAGCCGCACTCCTGCGCCCAGCAACACGGCAGCCAGATCGATGTGGATCTCGTCGAGCAGCCCGGCGTTCAGGCACTGCTGGATCGTTTGGGCGCCGTGCACGAACACGGACTTCGGGTCGGCAGCCGATTTCGCCCGAGCAACAGCGCTTTCGATGCCGTCGGTGACGAACTGGACTGTCGAGCCGGGCCGTGGCCAGCCGTCGGGCACGTCGTGGGTGACGACGAAAGCGGGCACATCCCACGGGTGCCGGCCGCCCCAGCCGTCGGCGCGCTCGAACGTGCGCCGACCGGTGAGCATGGCGCCGGCCTCGGCCTGCAAGCCCCTCACGTGGTCGGCGCTCGGCGCCGAGACGTGGAACGTCATGCGCGACGGGAGGTCCGACCTCGGTGTGGAGACCTCGACGTCGCCCGAGAAGTACCAGTCGAAGACTTCGGCGACCCCGTCGTTCGCGTCCGCGACGTACCCGTCGAGAGACATCGACATGACTGCGACCACCTTGGTCATGGTGCAGCTCCATCGACGGAGACGAGCGCCGTCGTCATCAGTTTCACGGGGTCGTCCTTTCTCTCGTGGTGGTCTTTCTCGTTACGACCGCACCGAGGCGCGGATCTCATCGATCGCCGCAGAGTCCGTCCGGCCGAGCGTGCCGCGGGGCGTCCAGACCGTCAGTCCACTCGCTCGAGTTTCCCGTCCCGCACCGCGAGCCGGACGACGGCGCAGTTGCCGATGACGTGGATCGAGCGCCGCGCTACGTCGAACGGAACACCTTCCGCGGCGGCGAGCGCCGAGCGCATCGGGCCGCCGTGGGTAACAGCCAGAACGGGGGTGCCCGAGTGCCTGGCGCCGATGTTCAGCAGTCCTGTGACGACTCGTTCGCCGAGCTCGTCGTAGGTCTCGCCGTCGTCCCAGCCGTGGCCGTATTCGAGCCAGCGCGCGAAACCTTCCGGATAGCGCTCCTCGACCTCGGTACGTGTGAGACCCGACCACGGGCCAAGGTCGACCTCCTTCAGAGCAGGGTCGGGGACGGCCTCGAGGCGGAGCTCGGAGGTGATGATGGCCGCCGTCTCCGCGGCGCGCCGGAGCGGGCTCGTGTAAGCCGCTCCGTACGTCTGCGTCTTCAGCTCGGAGGCGAGGGTACGGGCCTGAGCGCGGCCCGCGTCGTTGAGCGGCGGATCCGCGTGGCCCTGGAAGCGGTTGTCTCGATTCCAGTCGGTCTCGCCGTGCCGCACGAGGACGATCGTCGTCGCCACGGTGGATACGGTAGTGCGCGTGGATCTCGGACTCGGCGGCAAGCGATGCCTCGTCACCGGCTCGACCGGGGGCATCGGCCTCGAGGTCGTCCGGCAGCTCGTGGCCGAGGGCGCGCACGTCGTCTCGTGTGGAAGGCGCGGCGCGCCGCGCGCGGGCGAGGCGGCGCATGTCTTCGCGGATCTCTCGCGCTCCGGCGAGCCCGAACGCGCCGTCGAGGAGGCCGCCGCCTTGGTAGGCGGGATCGACGTCCTCGTGAACAACGTCGGGATCGCACGGCAGGCACGTTTCGAGGACGTGCCGGACGACGAGTGGGATGCGTACTGGCAGCTCAACGTCATGAGCTTCGTGCGCGCGATCCGAGCCGCGCTTCCGCACCTGCGTGACGGCGGCGCCGCCGTGGTGAACGTCTCGTCGACTGCCGGGAAACGACCGTCGACGGGCATGCCCCACTACTCCGTGACGAAGGCGGCGGTGCTGTCCCTGTCCCGCCTCGTCGCCGACCTGTACGCGAAGGACGGGATCCGCTGCAACGCCGTCACGCCGGGTCCGACGGCCACCGACGCATGGCTCGGCGAAGGCGGGCTCGCGGAGCAGCAGGGCGATCGCGAGGAGGTTCTCGAGAAGGTCGGCGCCGGGCGGCCGCTCGGCCGCCTCGCCCGTCCCGAAGAGATCGCCTCCGTGATCGTCTTCCTCTGCTCGGAGCGCGCCTCGTACGTGACCGGCGCCGCGTGGAGCGCCGACGGCGGCACCGTCCCGATCATCATCTGAGGAAGGATCGCCGCCCGCGGGCGGTCTTGACTGTATGGAGGGTTCCAGGCGAGACTCTGCGCTCGTGGCACTCGACGTCGGAACCGTCGTCGGGGGGTATCGGATCGAGTCCGCCCTCGGGCAAGGCTCGATGGGCACCGTCTACTCGGCGCTCGACGTCGCGCTCGAACGGCGTGTCGCGCTCAAGATCCTGACCCCGGAGCTCGCTCGCGATGAGCGCTTCCGAGAGCGCTTCCTTCGCGAGTCGAAGCTCGCAGCGAGCCTCGAGCACCCTCACATCGTTCCCATTCATGCCGCTGGCGAGGCTGACGGTCTGCTGTTCCTGGCGATGCGCTACGTCGACGGCGAGGATCTCGCAGCGCTGCTCCAAAGCCTTGGACGTCTCGATCCCGACCGTGCGCTCTCGATCGTGGGACAGGTCGCCGGCGCACTCGACGCAGCGAACGAGCGCGGGCTCGTCCATCGCGACGTCAAGCCGGCGAACATCCTGCTCGCGAAGGGCGACTACGCCTACCTATGCGATTTCGGGCTCGCCAAGCACGCCTCGACCGTGTCGAGCCTCACCGGAAGTCGCGCGATCGTCGGAACCGTCGACTACCTCGCGCCGGAGCAGATCCAAGGCAAGCCCGTCGATGGGCGCGCCGACGTGTACGGCCTCGGCTGCGTCCTGTACGAATGTCTGACCGGTGAGCCGCCGCACCGGCGCGAGAACGAGCTCGCCGCTCTCCTCGCACACGTCAACGATCCGCCGCCGCGGCCGTCCGAGCGTCGCGGCGATCTTCCCACAGCGCTGGATGCGGTGATGGCGACCGCTCTCGCCAAGGATCGGGAGGCGAGGTTCGCAACCTGTGCGGCGCTGGTCGACGCGACACGGTCTGCGTTGCGAGGCGAGGAGCCGGAGCTTCCGAGCACGCAGATCGCCGCGCCCGCGGTACGGACATTCGTGATTGCCGATGTCCGCGGATACACGACGTACACGCGTGAGCAAGGGGACGAGGCCGGTGCCGCGCTTGCCCGCGGGTTCGCCGCTGTTGTCGAGGCGCTCGCTCCCACATTCGCGGGCACGCTCCAGGAGCTCCGCGGAGACGAGGCGCTTGTTGTCTTCGATTCGGCTCGGCAGGCACTCAGGTTCGCGATAGCACTGCAGACGAGAGTCGCCGACGAGCTTCCGCGACCGATTGGGGTCGGCCTCGACACGGGCGAAGCTGTGCCGGTCGAGCGTGGGTTCCGGGGCGGCGCTCTCAACCGTGCCGCACGCCTGTGCGCACTCGCGAAGCCCGGCCAGGTGCTCGCATCCGACGCGGTGCGTGAGCTCGCCGGAGCGACCGAAGGTGTCGCGTTCGGATTCCGCCGCGTCGAACGCGTGAAGGGGTTCGACAAGCCCGTGGGTGTGATCGAGGTCCACCCGGCCGAGACGGCGCCGCGGCGGCAGCTCGGCCGTCGCGTCAAACGGGTGGCGCTCGGATCGACACCACGGCGCCGCGCGTTGGTCGTCGGAGGGCTCGTCGTGCTGGCGGCTGTCGCGGTCGTCGGTCTCGTTCGCGTTCTCGACACGCCCACGCCGTCGCCCGGCGCTCGTTCGGTGGCCGTGCTCGACGCCGACAACGGAGCCGTGACCGGCCATTTCGACGCCGACGGGGAGTTCGCGGTGATGCTCGCTGGAGACGATGTCGTCTACGGCATCGACTTCGACGGCGGCCTGATCGCGCGAATCGATCCCGCGACCGCGGCCATAACCGACCGCTATGCGCTGCCGGACGTCCCGTACGAGTACATCGCGCCCGATCGGGCGCGTGGCTCGTGGTGGGTCGCGGACGGGTCAGGCCCGCGTGTCCTGCGCATGGATCCCGATCGGCCGAGCTCGCCCATCCGGATCGCGCTTCCGAGCAACGACGACGACGAGGAGCGCGACTGGGGCACATATGGTGTCGCCGTCACGTCCGCGGGGGTCTGGGCGAGCTACGGAAAGCCGGCGCGGGTGGCGCTGATCGATCCGAGCACGAATCGTGTCGTTCGGTCCCGAGACCTCGAGGGCTCCGATCTCTTCGCGCCTGTGCTCCTCGCGTCGGACAACGAGGTGCTCTGGGCGGTACAGCGAGACTCGAAGAAGCTCTGGCGCCTCGACCCACGATCGGGAGCGGTTCTCGCCACGGGCTCGCTTGCAGAGGACTGGATCGAAGACGCCGGCGTCGCGGCCGGGTATCTCTGGGTGGCCCAGCAGACCGCGGGCGGTGTCTGGAAGGTCGACGGACGCGGCACGACTCTCGGGAAGGTGGACACGGGTGACCGACCGTGGGCGGTGGTCTCCTCGGGCGACGCGCTCTGGGTGCCGAATGCCAACAGCGGGACGGTTACGAAGATCGATCCGGAGACGGACGAGACCGAGGTGTTCGATGTCGGCCATCGGCCCACGGGCATCGCGATCGCGGACGGTCGCGCGTGGGTCTCGCTCGCATTGTCCGCGGCGGATGCTCTCGCCCACGTCCAGGGAGACCGTGTGGTAACCGCGGCCGCGATCGGCAATGCGATCGGGACGACGGATCCCGGGGCAGGCGGGAGCGTGGACATGCTCCTGCTCCAGCAGGCCACCGGAGCGCGACTGATGAACTACCGCGTGACCCCCGACGGAGGTGCGGAGGTCGTCCCCGAGGTGGCGGCGGGACTTCCGCGCGTGTCGGCAGACGGCCTCACCTACACCTACCGCGTCCGGAACGGATTTCGCTTCTCGCCACCGCTCCAGGAGGAGGTCACCGCGGCGACGTTCAAGGCGTCGATCGAGCGAGCGCGCGAGCAGGCCTTCTACTGCGACTACCTGCTCGGCGTGATCAGGTCGATGAGGGTGCGAGGGCGCCAGATCGCCTTCACCCTCGAGCAGCCGCTCGGCGACCTGTCGGCCCGTCTTGCGACATCGTGTGCGTCCGCGGTTCCCACTGGCACTCCTCACGAGACTGACGGCGTCTTCGCACCGATCCCGAGCGCCGGGCCGTACTACCCGGACAGCCACATCGATGGGCAGCAGATCGTTCTGCTTCGAAATCCGAACTACGGAGGCAAGAGGCCGCAGAACCTCGATGCAATCGTCTTCGCACTGGGGTACTCGTCGGACGATGCGGCGCTGGCGGTCGAACGCGGTGACGCAGACTACGTCGTCGGCGAGGACACGCCGACGGGGGCACTCAGTTACGACGGAGAGCTCGCCGAGAAGTACGGGCCCGGCGCCGGTGACGAGCAGCGTTGGTTCACCGAGCCGACGTCGCTGATCCGCTTCCTGATCCCCAACTGGGCGCAGGGGCCGCTGAGCGATCCGTCCGTGCGGCGGGCGGTGTCGCTCGCTCTCGACCGCCGAGCGCTGTCCGACGTTTGGCATGGCACTCCGCAGGTCACGATCATCCCGCCCGGCGTCCCGGGCTACGTCTCCCCGGGCGCGGCTGCCGCCCGGCCGTCGACGTCTCGCGCGCGGGAGCTCTTGGGCGGGAAAGGCGTGGTGCTCGACCTCATGATCCCGGACGATCCCGAGCATCAGCGGATGGCGGATCTCGTGCAGGACGACCTCGCGGCCGTCGGTATCGATCTCCGGGTGCGAGCGACATCGTCTGGAGACACCGTCGTCATCGCCCAGGACCCGAAGGAAGGAATCGATCTTCTGGCGCTCGGGTGGGGGATGGACTTCGCCGACCCTGGCAACGCGGCTGCCGACCTCGTGGCGCCACTCTTCGACCGCCTGTTTCCGACCCCGGGGGCCGGAGCAGCACCGCCCCGATGGGAGCAGGAGGTCACCGCGGCCCGCCGCCTCACCGGCACCGATCGGGTGCGTGTCCTTCGCCAGCTCGACCAACGCCTGGCCAGGACGGCCGTGCCGCTGATCGTGTACACGGCGCAGGGAGGGCGGCCCGTGTTCCTCTCCGAGCGCGTGGGGTGTAAGACGTTCCTCCCCATGTTCGGCGGGATGCCCGACCTGACGTCGCTCTGCCTGAAGTAGGGACCCGATCCTCGCCGCCGACTACCCTGGCGCCATGGAAGTGGCGGGGCCGGCGCGAGCGGCCTTCGAGGAGAGGATCAGGGCGCTCGAGGGGAGCCTGTCGCCGTTCGCCGTGCGCTCGCTCGAGACGCGCGGCCGGGAGCTGCCCGAGGAGCCCTGCGGCGTGCGCACCGAGTTCCAGCGCGACCGCGACCGCATCGTCCACTCGAAGCCGTTCCGGCGGCTGAAGGGGAAGACGCAGGTCTTCATCGACCCTGAAGGCGACCACTACCGCACGCGAATGACCCACACGCTCGAGACGACCGCGATCTCGCGCGTCGTCGCGCGTGCGTTGCGGCTGAACGAAGACCTGACCGAGGCGATCGGGCTCGGGCACGACATGGGCCACACGCCGTTCGGGCATGCGGGGGAGGACGCACTCGATGCTGCCGTGTCAGAGCGATTCGGTCGCCGCTTCCGGCACAACGAGCAGTCGCTGCGGATCGCGCGCTCGCTCAACCTCACGCACGAGGTGTGCGACGGGATCCTCACGCACACCGGCGAGCGCGAGCCGGAGTCGCTGGAGGGCAAGATCGTCCGGCTCGTCGACCGCGTCGCGTACATCAACCACGACATCGACGACGCCGTGCGGTACGGGCTGTTGGCGGAGGACGACCTCCCGCGCGAGGAGATCGCGATCCTCGGCGACACGGGGTCGGAGCGGATCGACCGGCTCGTCCACGACATCGTCGAGACGGCTGAGGGCGTCGACGACATCCGTCAGTCGGCGGAGGTGGGGGAGGCGATGCTCTCGCTGCGGGCCTTCATGTTCGAGCACGTGTACCTCGGGCCGCAGGCCGTGCCCGAGCACGAGAAGGCGCACGATGTCGTCCGGGCGATCTTCGAGCACCTCGTAGCGCGCGGCGACGACGTCGACGAGATCGTCGACTACATCGCCGGGATGACCGACCGCTTCGCGCTCTCCTACGCCGACTCGCTCTGAGCCCCGGCGAGCGCGCTTTCGATCTCCGCGACGTAGGCCGACGCGTCGACCGAGCGGTAGAACGCGAGAGCCCGCACGAGCTCGACCTCGGCTGCGGCCGCTTCCCCGGCGTGCAGCATCCGCATGCCCGCATGCCTTCGGAGGTCCGCCTCGATCGTCGGGCTCCCCGCCGACGCCATGAGGTCTGCGGCCGAGTCGAGCTCGCCCGCGAGGATGTGCTCGATCACGCTCCGCCAGAAGGGGAAACTCGGGCCGGCTCCGGCGGCGACGGCATCGCGGAGCTCGTCACCGATGCCGAGCTCGTCCGCGAAGAGTCCGAGGCGCGTCAGCGCAACCGTGCAGCCCGACCTCGCGAACGATCGGCGGCACCTGCACAGCGAGTGCGTGCGCTTCGTCGAGCTGCCCGAGCTCGGCATAGAGCGCTGCGGTGACCGCGAGCGAGCCAAGCCTGTGGAATGGGTTCTGTCTCGTCTGCGCTTGCTCGAACGACTGGAGCTGGTCGCGAAGCGCACCCGTCCTGATCCCCGCGGGCAAGCCAAATTGCGGAACGCATTTCGCGCGCGGAATACTCGAGCTGGTGCGGCGAGCCCGCCTCGCATTCGGCGATGAACGCGTCCGCTGACTCGAGCGCGCGGTCCCAGCGCCCGAGCCAGAAGTCGAGCGAGATGCGGTTGCCGCGGACGAAGCGGACGCTCGAGGCGTCTCCGTACCGCTCGCCGAGGCGCGTCGCCTCGGCGTAGAGCTCGTCCGTGCGTGGAAAGTCGCCCGCAAAGATCGCGCAGACGGCGAGGTTGTTGACGATCGAGGAAGCGACCTGTGAGTCGGCCGCGAGAGCGATCTCGAGGGCACGCTCCATGTCGGCGATGCCCGACCCGAGGTCGACGTCGTTCTTCGCCATGCCGATCGTCGTCGAGCGCATGGGCGCGGAGCTCGTCGAGCCCGAGCTCGGTCGCCTTTGCGAAGGCGGCCTCGGCGAGACGTCGCCCTTCCTCCGTCTCGCCTGCGATCTCTCGGATCCGTCCCGCGAAGGCCAGAACCCGCGCCGCCGCGGCCGAGTCCGAGTCGCCGGCGAGAGCCTCCGCGCGCGCGAGATGCTCCCGGACGAGATCGTGCTGACCACGCTCCCAGAAGACGCGAGCGAGGAACGACTCCGCCTCGGATGCGCGCTCGGTGTCGCCGACTGCCAGCAGCGCGTCTCGTGCGGTCTCGAGAGCCTCCTGTCGCCGCGCCTCGTCGTAGGAGCGGTAGAGCGCAGCGGCCAGCTGAAACAGGAGTTGAGGTCGATCAGCGTCGTCCGGCCAGAGAGCGAGCGCATCCTCGTACTGCGCTGCGGCGACCGGAAAGCTGTTCAACGCAGACGCACGATCGCCCGCCGCACGAAGGGCGCGTCGCGTTCGCTCGACCATCTCGTCGTCGTCGCCACCGGAAGCCCGGACGAGCTCCAGCGCGGAGCTCCAGTGGTACGCGAGCATTTCGGCGTGATCCTCCGGGCGTCCGAGGCTGTCGATCCACTCGGCGACGGCCTGGTGTCGCTGTGCGCGGTCGGCGCGGGGGATCTGGCCATAGGACACATCGCGAACGAGCGCGTGGGCGAACGCGAATTCGCTCTCGCCCTCGAGCGACGAGCGCCGCTGGCGGCGCACGAAGCCCTTGCGCTCGAGCGCGTGGAGGGAAGCGGTGGCCGCCTCCGGGCTGCGAGCGATCGAGCTCGCCCAGAACACCTTGCCGACGACAGCTGCGTCCTGTAGGAGTCCCTTCTCGGAGTCGGGCAGACCGTCGAGGCGGGCGGCGATGATGCCTTGGAGCGTCTCCGGGAGTGCGAGCTCGTCCGTCGAGCCCTGCTCCGTGTAGAGCTCGACGAACTGCTCGGCGTACAGCGGATTGCCGCCCGCTCGCTCGAGCAGTATCTGCTGCGCGTCGGCCGCGAGCAGCGGCCGGGCGAGCAGGCGCCCGATCAGCTCGGCCGTCTGCTCATCGGAGAGCGGCTGCAACGCGAGCGTCGTGGCGTCGAGCTTGCCGCCGCCCCAGTTGGGCCTGCGCTCGAGGAGCTCAGGCCGCGCGGTCGCAACGACGAGGAGCGGTACGTCGGTCATCCAGTCGACGAGCTCGTCGAGGAAGTCGAGGAGGGCCTCGTCGGCCCAGTGGATGTCCTCGACCACGATCACGAGTGGGCCACGCTCGGCGAGGCCTTCGAGGAACCGGCGCCATGCAGCGAACGCCTCGTTCCGGCGATCACCGCCGAGCTGCGCTTCGCCGGAGAGGCCGAGGAGTGCAAGCAGATGCGTCTCCACACGCCCCTCGTCGCCCGTGCCCGCGAGTACGTCCTCGACCGACCGGTGGATCTTCGCCGCGATGTCCGCCGGCGTGTCCTGCTCGAGAACGCCCGCCTGTGCCTTGACGATCTCGCCGAGGGCCCACAGGGTGATCCCGTCTCCGTAGGCGAGACAGCGGCCCTGGCGCCACGTGATGAGCTCCGGGTCGGCATCGACGATGCGCTGCAGCTCGTACACGAGTCGGCTCTTCCCGATCCCGGGGACGCCCACGAGCGTGAGGAGCTGTGGCGTCCGCTCGTGCCGCGCGCGCTCGAACGCGTCGCGGACGACTCCGAGCTCCCGGTCTCGGCCGACGAGCGCAGAGCGTGCCTCGTGGGCGACGTCGACGCCGAACCGCGAATGGGCGGTGACGGCCGCCCAGACCGGGATCGGCTCGGCCTTCCCCTTCGCCTCCACGGGCTCGGCGTCCTCGTAGTCGATGACCGCACGAGTCGCGCGGTAGGTGGTCTCGTCGGCGAGGATCCCGTTGACCGGCGCGGCGCTCTGCAGGCGCGCCGCCGTGTTGACGACGTCGCCGGAGGCCATGCCTTCGCCGGCTCCTGGCTGCGCGTCGAGCCGGACGAGCGCCTCGCCGGTGGTGATCCCGACGCGGAGCTCGAGCCCCTCCTCGACGGCGAAGTCGCGGATCGCAAGGGCTGCACGGACAGCACGCTCGGGATCGTCCTCGTGCGCGGTCGGCGCGC
Organism: uncultured Gaiellaceae bacterium; assembly: GCA_963744505.1. Lineage (GTDB taxonomy): Bacteria > Actinomycetota > Thermoleophilia > Gaiellales > Gaiellaceae > GMQP-bins7. Next base: position 564,677 of record CAVUTL010000005.1, on the reverse strand, counting down.
CGAACAGCGCCATGACGGCGTCACCGATGAACTTCTCGACGGTTCCTCCGTGCCGCTCGAGCTCCGCACGGACGCGCTGGTGGTACGGGCCGAGGAGCGCGTCGACGTCCTCGGGGTCCATCGACTCGGACTTGGACGTGAACCCGACGAGGTCGCAGAAGACGACCGTGACGACCTTGCGCTCGCGGCGTGGAGCGGCCATCAGGCGGTCTTGGCGAGGAGCGCTTCGCCGCGCTCGATGAAGGACGTCGCGCCGACCGAGCGGTAAAACGAGAGCGCCTTCTCGAGCTCGGTCTCTCCCTCGGCTCGTTGGCGGGCTACCAGGAGCTGCTCCGCCGCGCGCAGACGCGCCTCGGCCTCGAAGACCAAGATGTTGGCCTCGGCGTACAGCTCGCTCGCCTTCTCGAACTCCCCGTCGAGCAGCGCGAGCATCGCCTTGTAGCCTGGACTCGGCGGCAGGCCCTCCAAGACCCTACGAACGGTCGAGGTCTCGCCGAGCTCTACCGCGACCTCGGGCAGCACCCACGGCCTCGTGTATGGATGCCTTTCGAGAAGCGGCATAGCCTCCGCGAACGCAGCCCTCGCGTCCGCAACGCGACCGATCTGCAGATTCGCCCATGCGAATCGAACCAGCGCCGGAATCAGGTAATGCGGATCGTTCGTGGAATCGCGCGCAAGCTCGAGGCCCCGGCGAAAGTCCTCGAGGGCTTCGGCCCGATACCCGCGCGCCAGCCTGATGTAGCCGCGGAATCCGCGGGTCGGTCCTTCCAGAATGTGGGGCGACTGCTCGCATTCGGCAATGAAATCGTCGGCCGTGGCAAGCGCATCGTCCCACTCACCGAGCAGCCAGGTCGTCGGGATGATGTTTGCACGAAGGAAGCGGAGCTGCCTGAGGTCGCCGAAACGCTCGGCCTCGCGAATGCCCTCGCGGTAGAGCGCCTGCACGCGCCGGACGTCATAGGTGTCGATGACAACCCCGAGATTGTTCAGAGCCCCTGCTGTCATGGGCGAGCTCGCCGCCCGTCCGATCTCGACTGCCCGCTCGAGATCCTCGCGACCGGTCGCGTCGCCTAGGTACTCCTTTGCGGAGCCGATCGTGGTCAGCGCATGTACACGCAGGTCGTCGAGACAAAGCCGATCGGCCATCTCGAGTGCCTCCTCTGCGTGTCGCAGACCGTTCGCGTTGTCTCCGCCGAGCATCTGGTAGCGGGCAGACCACGCAAGCACGCGAGTGACGCCGGGTGAGGGTTCGGCGCCCTCGACGAGCGCCTCGGCCGCAAGCAGGTGAGGGAACACGGCGTCCCGCTGTCCCTGAAACCAGAGCATCTGCGCCAGGAAGGCCTCGGCCTCCGCCGCGCGCTCGCGGTCGCCGGACTCGAGGAGCGCGTCACGTGCTTCCTCGAGAGCGGCGGGTGCTCTCTCGTCGCCTGCGATCGTCAGCGCTTGCGCTCTGCTGAAGAGGAGCTGGGGGCGCGCTTCGTCGTCGTCCGGCCAGAGAGACAGGGCGTCCTCGTACTGCGCTGCCGCCGCCAGGAAGCTGTTCAACGCGTACGCACGATCGCCCGCGGCGCGCAGTGCGAGTCGCGTCCGTGCGGCGAGTTCGTCGTCGTCGCCACCGGATGCGCGGACGAGCTCGAGCGCCGAGCTCCAGTGGTAGGCGAGCATCTCCGCGTGGTCCTCGGGACGGCCAAGCGACTCGATCCACTTCGCGGTCTGCCGATGCTTCTCGGCGCGGTCGCCACGAGCGATCTGCCCGTAGGCGACGTCGCGGACGAGCGCGTGGGCGAACGCGAACTCCGTCTCTCCCTCGACCGACGTGCGGCGCTGCTGACGCACGAACGCCTTGCGCGTGAGCGAGTGCAGGGCCGCGGCCGCTTCGGTCGGCTCGCGGCGCAGCGCGCCGGCCCAGAAGACCTTCCCGACGACTGCAGCGTCTCGCAAGAGCTCCTTCTCGTCGGGCGGCAGGCCGTCGAGTCGCGCCGAGATGATCCCCTGGAGCGTTTCGGGCAAGGAAAGCGCCTCCGTCGATCCCTGCTCGAGGAACAGCTCCGCGAACTGTTCCGCGTACAAGGGGTTGCCACCTGCTCGCTCGAGCAGCGCTGCTTGCGAGTCGGCAACCAGCACAGGCGTACCGAGGAGCCCCGCGAGGAGGAGGGCGGTCTCGTCGTCCGACAGCGGAGCCAGGGCGAGCGTCGTCGCGTTCAGCTTGCCGCCGCCCCAGTTCGGGCGCCGTTCGAGGAGCTCCGGGCGCGCGGTCCCGACGACGAGCAGCGGGACGTCTGTCACCCAGTCGACGAGCTGGTCGAGGAAGTCGAGCAGGCTCTCGTCGGCCCAGTGGAGGTCCTCGACCACCAGGACGAGCGGCCGCTGCTCGGCCATCGCCTCGAAGAAGCGTCGCCACGCCGAGAATGCCTCGTTGCGCCTGTCTCCGCCGATCTCGCTCTCGGTCCCGAGGCCGACGAGCGCGAGCAGATGCCGCTCGACCCAGCGGGCACCGGCTCCGTCGTCGACGAGCTCCTCGACGGAGCTTCGAACCTTCGCGCTCGCCTGCTCGGGAGGATCCTGCTCGTGGATTCCGGCCTGCGCCTTGACGATCTCACCGAGCGCCCAGAGCGTGATCCCGTCGCCGTACGCGAGGCAGCGCCCCTGCCGCCAGGTGATGAGCTCCGGATCCGCCTCGACGATCTGCGAGAGCTCGTAGACGAGGCGGCTCTTTCCGATCCCCGGCACGCCGACGAGGGTGAGAAGCTGCGACGTCTTCGCCTGCCGCACGCGGCGGAGGGCATCGCGCATGACGTCGAGCTCGTGGTCGCGTCCGACGAGCTTCCCGCGTGCTTCGTGCGCAACGTCGACTCCGGGACGCGAGCGCACCTCGAGCGCCTGCCAGACCGGTATCGGCTGCGCCTTTCCCTTCGCCTCGACCGCAGGAGCTTCCGTCGTAGTCGACGACGTGGCGTGTCGTTCGGTAGGTCGTCTCGTCCACGAGGATGCCGTTCACGGGAGCTGCGCTCTGCAGCCGGGCTGCGGTGTTCACGACGTCGCCGGACGCCATGCCCTCGCCCTCGGACGGGCTGGCATCGAGCGAGACGAGTGCCTCGCCGGTGGTGATTCCGACGCGGAGCTCGAGCTCGTCTTCGAGCGCGAACTGCCGGATCGCGAGCGCGGCGCGGACGGCACGCTCAGGGTCATCTTCGTGCGCCGTCGGAGCGCCGAACAGCGCCATGGCCGCGTCCCCGATGAACTTCTCGACCGTGCCGCCGTGGCGCTCGAGCTCCTCGCGGACGCGCTGGTGGTACGGGCGGAGGAGCGCTGCGACGTCCTCCGGATCCATCGACTCCGCACGCGCCGTGAAGCCGACGAGGTCGCAGAACACGACCGTGACGACCTTTCGTTCTCGGCGTGAACCGGCCATCACGCCGTCCGCGCCTCGGCGACGAGCCGCTCCGCACGCTCGAGGAAGAACGTCGCTCCAGCGGGGCGGTAGAACGCGAGAGCCTTGTCGAGCTCGGCCAGGCCCTCGGCCGTCCGACCGTCCTCCAGCAGCGCCTCGGCTGCGCCGAAGCGCACGTCAGCCGCGACCGACAGTACGCCCATGCGCTCGTACATGTCCGCCGCGCGTGAGCGCTCACCGCGGGCTGCCGCGAGGGCCGCGTCCTTCCACGGGCTGGCAGGTGCCAGCTCGATGATCTCGACGATCTCCTGTGCGACGCCGAGCGCCCTTGCCTGGTCCGCCACGAAGGCGAGGAAGTCGCCGATGGCGGGATTCGCCTCGGCGATCCCCATCCCCTCGGCGACGAGCACACGCGCTTCGTCCCGGCGCCCGAGCAACAAGAGCCCTCGTGCGAGCCGGAGAAGCGCCGGCAGAACCCTTTCCGGACTCTCCATCTCGCGCGCGAGCGCGATACCCCGCTCCCAATCGGCCAGAGCGCCTTCGGCGTCTCCTCGGGCGAACCGCACGTCGCCGCGTAGCTCGCGCGCAGCCGTCTCCATGTTGTGCGGCGAGGTCTCGCACTCGGCGATGAAGCGATCGGCCTCCTCGAGAAGCTCGTCCCAGCGGCCGCGACGAGTCGAGTGGTAGAGGAGGTTCGCGCGGGTGAAGCGGACGCTGCTCTCTGTCGCCGAACTGCAGAGCGAGGTCGAGGGTCGCCAGCAAGAGCTCCTCGGCGCGATCGAGATCCGCTCTCCGGCTGGCCAGGACGGAGAGGTTGTTGAGGACGACGGCGCCGAGAGGCGAGTTGACCGCCTTTGCAAGCTCGAGCGCGCGTTCGAGCTCTGCATCTCCCGTGTTGTTCAGGAGGGTCTTGGCCGAGCCGATCGTCGTCAGCGCATGGATCCGAATCTCGTCGAGGTCGAGGGTCTCGGCCAGCTCGAGTGCCTCGGTGCCTACCTCGATGGCGTCTTCGGGCTCGGCGGAGAGCATGCGCAGTCGCGCCAGGAGGCACAGCACTCGCGCCTTGGCCGGCGTCGGGCCGGCGTCGGCGACGAGCTCCTGGGCTCGCTCGATGTGGAGCCGGGCCGCCTCGCCGTGCCCGCGGTACCAGGCCGCGCGCGAGAGGAACGCCTCCGCCTGGCCGGCGGTCTCCTCGTCGCCGATCTCGAGCAACGCGTCGCGTGCCTCCTCGAGCGCGGCCTCCTGTGCGTCGTCGCCCAGGACGTGGAGCGCGTGGCCCTTGCGGAAGAGGAGCGCGGCGCGGCCCGCCGCGTCGATCGGCCAGAGCGCGAGCGCGTCGGTGTAGTACGCCACCGCCGCGGCGAACGCGTTGAGCCCGAACGCTCGGTCGCCGGCCTCGACCAGGGCGAGGCGCGTCCGCTCGCTCAAGTCCGTCGTGTCTTCGCCGGACACACCTGCGAGCTCGAGTGCCGAGCGCCAGTGGTAGGCGAGCATCTCGGCGTGATCCTCGTTTCGGCCGAGGGATTCGAGCCACTCGGCTACCGCTCGGTGCCGGGAAGCGCGCTCCGCTCGCGGCATCTGCCCGTACGCCACGTCGCGCACGAGGGCATGCGCGAAGGCGAGCTCGACCTCACCGGGCACCGACGAGCGGCGTTGCCTCCGGAGGAAGCCCTTTCGCACGAGTGAGTGGACGATCGGCTCCGTATCGACGGCGTCGTCGCCGAGCCCGCCGGTCCAGAAGACCTTGCCGACGACGGCCCCCGCGTGGAGCAGCGCCTTCTCTTCGCCGGTCAGGCCGTCGAGACGGGCGCTGATGATGCCCTGCAACGTCTCGGGGAGCGGCAGGTCCTCGGCCGAGCCTCGCTCGAGGTACAGCTGGGCGAACTGCTCGGCGTAGAGCGGATTCCCTCCCGCGCGATCGAGCAGGGTCTGCTGGACGTCGGCCGGCAGCACCGAGCGATCGAGCAACGCCGCCATAAGTCGGGCGGTCTCCACCTCGGAGAGCGGCTCGAGCGCGACGGTCGACGCGTTGAGCTTGCCACCGGCCCAGTTGGGCCGGCGCGCGAGGAGCTCGGGTCGAGCCGTGCAGACGACGAGCATCGGCACGTCGGTCACCCAGTCGACCAGCTGATCGACGAAGTCGAGAAGCCCCTCGTCCGCCCACTGGAGGTCCTCGAAGACGAGGATCAGCGGCCGCAAGGCGGCGAGCTCCTCGAAGAAGCGGCGCCAGGCCGCGAATGCCTCGGTCCCTCGCCCGCCTCCGAGCTCGGACTCGTCCTCGAGCCCGGCCAGCGGGCGTAGGCGAGCGGCGACCCAGTCCGCATCCGCAGGGTCCACGATCTCCTCGGCCGCACGACGGAGCTTCTCGGCCGCCGTGGCGTCGTCGTCCGCCTCGAGGATGCCGGCCTGGGCCTTGACGATCTCGGCGAGCGCCCAGAGCGTGATGCCGTCGCCGTACGCGAGGCATCGCCCCTGGCGCCACGTCGTGAGCTCCGGCTCGGCGTCGACGCGGCGCGAGAGCTCGTACAGGAGGCGACTCTTGCCGATTCCGGGAACCCCCACGAGCGTGACGAGCTGAGGTGAGCGCTCGTCGCGCACACGATCGAACGCCGCCCAGAGAGCGTCGATCTCCCGCTCGCGGCCGACGAGCTCTCCGGCGACGTGATCGAGGACCTCGGTCCCGAATCGTGCGCGAGCCTCCACCGCCTCCCAGATCGCGATGGGCTCCGCTTTCCCCTTCGCCTCGACCGGCTCGGCCTCGCGGTAGTCGATCGGTTGCCGGGTGGCACGGTAGGTCGGCTCGTCGACGATGACGCCGTTGACGGGAGCGGCGGACTGCAGCCGTGCGGCGGTGTTGACGACGTCCCCGGAGGCCATGCCTTCACCGGCCTCGGGCCGGGCGTCGAGTCGGATGAGCGCCTCTCCCGTGGCTGCGGCGATCCGCACCTGCACTCCCTCCTCGGCGATCGCCCAGTCGCGGATCGCGAGGCACGCACGGACTGCGCGCTCGGGGTCGTCCTCGTGGGCGGTCGGCGCGCCGAAGAGCGCCATCACCGCGTCCCCGATGAACTTCTCGACGGTGCCGCCCCGACGCTCGAGCTCGACCCGGAGTCGCTCGTGGTAGGGGCCGAGGATTGCGCGCACGTCCTCCGGATCGAGCTGCTCCGCCTTCGCCGTGAAGCCGACGAGGTCGCAGAAGACGACGGTCACGACCTTGCGCTCCTCGCGTGCCGACGCCGGCTCGGAGGCGAGCGATGCGCCGCACATCCCGCAGAGTCGGAACCCTTCGGGGTTCTCCTGACCGCAGCTCGGGCAGGTCTGCACGGGTAAGAGCCTACGGCGTAGGCGGCGAGTAGTCTCAACCGATGGCGCGGATCAAGGACTCGTCGGTGCGCGACGTCGTCGCGGCCGCGGACATGGTCGAGGTCGTGTCCGCGCGGACGCCGCTGCGCCGCGCGTCGGGCTCCCGCTTCACGGGGCGCTGCCCGTTCCACGAGGAGAAGACGCCGTCGTTCTCGGTCAACCCGGTCGAGAAGCTCTACTACTGCTTCGGCTGCGGGAAGGGCGGAGACGTCATCTCGTTCGTCCGTGAGACCGAGAACCTCGATTTCGTCGGCGCGGTCGAGTGGCTCGCGGACCGGTTTCGCGTTCCGATCGAGGTCGAGGACGCGTCGCCGCGGGTCGAGGCGGAGCGGCGGCGGCGCGAGCGGCTGTACGCCGTCCTCGATCAGACCGCGGCGTACTTCGAGCGGCTGCTCTGGGACGGCGACGCCGGCGCTCCGGTGCGTGAGTACCTCGCGGGGCGCGGTCTCGGCGAGGAGATCGCGAAGGAGTTCAGGCTCGGGCTCTCGCCAGGTCGCGGGCTCGCGGACAAGGCGAAGGAGCGCGGCTTCACGCTCGACGAGCTGAAGTCGGCGGGCCTCGTAACAACGCGCGGAACCGACTACTTCCCGCAGCGCCTGATGTTCCCACTGGCGGATGCGCGTGGCCGGGTCCTCGGCTTCCAGGCGCGGAAGCTCCGCGACGACGACCCGCTGCGCGGGAAGTACGTGAACTCGCCCGAGGGCGACCTCTTCCACAAGGGCTCGATCCTCTACGGGCTCCATCTCGCGAAGACCGCGATCGGCAAGGAGGACTTCGCGGCCGTCGTCGAGGGGAACACCGACGTGATTGCGCTCCGGCACGTCGGGTTCGAGCCGGTCGTGGCGTCGATGGGGACCGCACTCACGGAGCGTCAGCTCCGGGAACTCGGCCGGATGACGAAGAAGCTCTACCTCTGCTTCGACGCGGACGCGGCGGGGCAGGAAGCGACGCTGCGCGGGATGGAGCTCGCGTCGGGACAGGGCTTCGACGTGAAGGTGGTCACTCTCCCGCGCGGGCAGGATCCCGCCGATGCGCCGGACGGATTCGCGGACAGGCTGAGGACGGCGGAGAGCTACCTCGTCTACCGCGTGCGCCTCGAGATCGAGCGCTCGGCGGATCGTCAGGAAGGGTTCGTCCGGGCGCGCGAGGTGCTCGCGAAGGCCGAGGACTCGCCGCAGAGACAGGAGGCGGTGCGCCTCCTCGCCGATCGGCTCGACCTCCCCCGTGAGACGCTCGCCGGTCTTGCGCCGGCGCGTGGGGGAGGCGGACGTCGGGGTTCGGAAGCACCGCGCCTCCTGGATGCGGGCGACCGGCTGGAGCGCGACGTGCTCGCAGCCTGTGTCGCGCACACCTCACTGGTGCGCGGGCTCGCGGAGCTCTCCGCCGATCACTTCGACTCGGACGTGAACCGGCGTTTCCGCGACCTGCTCGTGACCGGCAAGGACGATCCGGAGCTGACGGCGCTGCGAGCCGAGCTGGACGCGAGGGCGGCGCAAGAGGCACTCGACGAGCGGACGGGGACGGAGCTCCTCCTTCGCCTCCGCGAGCGGAAGCTGAAGCGCGACCTGTCCGGCGCCGACCTCGCGCGGACGACCGAGTTGCAGGCGCATCTCGCGAAGGTGCGTCAGGCGTTAGCCGAGCTGACGTAGCCGACCTCGCGGAGGAGCGCTCCGGCTTCGGCCTCTACATCGGCAAGTTGGTCGGCGGAGAGATCGGTGCGATAGCGGCCGACTGACGCCGCATGGGCCCCTGCAAGTGCGACTGCGAGCGGTGCGGCCGGGGCATCGAGGTGCCGGGCAAGCTCGCCGGCGACCCGCTCCGGATCGGCGGCCATCTGCTCGTACCGGATCTCGAGCGCGCCATCGGCCCGAAGAGCGGCCGCGTGGTACGTCCGCCAGACCCAGGCCGCGCGACGGGCATCGCTCGCCGCCTCGAACTCACCGCGTCTGTCGGGCTCCACCCAGAACCGCGCGTACGCGCCGTATGGCACGCCGGCGTCGTCCGACTCCAGCGCCTCTCGTTTCAGCCACGGCTTCTCGAGCAGCGAGCAGACGACGTCGCGCCCGTCGCGTACGAGGCGCACGACGCGTGCGTCGGGATAGGCGACGGGGATCGCATCGACGAGGAATGCCATCTCCGGCGTCTGCTCGACGGGGCGCACGGCTCCAACGAGGCCGACGCGACGCGCGACGGCCAGGATCCGGCGCAGGCGGCGAGCGGCTTCCTCGTGCGGCAGCCCGGAGAGCTCGGGAACGGCAGCCTTTACGGGAGCGACTTCGCCGAGGTCGACGAAGCCGGGCAGCGAACCGATCGCGCCCGCGAGGAACGTCGTGCCCGAGCGGGGCGAGCCGAGGACGAAGACGAGGCGATCGTCGAGCCCGCCGAACCGCTCGTGGAACGACGCGCCGCGCCTGGGCGCGAGTCGCTTCGCAACCCGAAGTTGGTTCGTGGCCCTCTCGACGATGCTCGCCACGGCGGCGATTCTCGCAGCGAAACGCATACGGACGTTGACGGGATCGGGCGCCGAGCGCGAACTCGAATGGGGGGCCATACCCCGGCCGGGGGTGGCTCGGCACTCGGCCGGCCGTAGTGTCAGTCCGTGGACTTCGCTGACGCGGTGGCGATCGCTGCTCGAGCCTACGGAGATAGCCGCGATCGCTCGGCCGATCTGTTCCTCGCTCACGGACTCGATGTGGCGCAAGCACTCGGGCCTGATGCGAGCCCCACCGCAATGAAGACGGCCGTGCTCCACGACATCCTGGAGGACACCAATTGGACGCTGGACGATCTTGCGGGATCTGGTGTCGAGCCTGTCGTGTGCGAGGCAGTCGAGGTTCTGACACGCAGACGTGGCGAGCCGTACATGGATCACATTCGCCGCATCTGCGCCGCGTCGGGAGCGGCTGGTTCGACGGCGCGACTGGTCAAGGTCGCCGATCTCAAGGTCGGCTCCGCGCGAACCACGTCGGACGCCTTGCGTGAACGCTACGAGTGGAGCCTTCCCCTCGTAGAGGACGCACTCGTCACGCCAAGCTGAGTCCGACCAGTCACACAGGTCACAATCTGGTCATGCGCTGGCTCGTGGTCGGATTCGCAGCATTCGCGCTGACCGTTTCCGCGTCCGCGGCGAGCATCGACCCGAAGCTCTTCGCCTTGCCCCAGGCCGACGTCCCGAGAGGCTATTTCCTCGACGAGAACAACAGCTCGCTTCTGTCCAAGGCGACCGTCGATCGCGGTGCGAACGACGAGTCCCGATTCCTCGAGCGACAAGGATTCCAGGGCGCATACTTCGGCACGTATCTGAACACTGCACCCCCGAAGTGGAGGTTCGTGCATTCGGGCGCATACGTCTTCCGCAGCGCGACTGGCGCAGTTGCCTTCGAGAAGTACGCGAGAGCGAAGAGGCTCCTACCGCTCACCTTCCGTGGCACTCCATGTCGACCTTGGCGACGAGGCGTGGCTGTACACGGGGCGATCAGCGACAGATGGAACTTCGGTCCTATGGCGGTATCGCCGGGTCGTTGGGTATGTGGCCTGTACCGATATGAGCGGTCACCGCAAGCTCGCCCTGTCATTGGCGCGAAAGCAACAACGCCGAATCGCGGCGCTGACTCGCTAGCTCCGAACCCTTGCTCGAGCGATCACCGCGAGATCGAGACGTTCCGCGGCATCCAGCGCCTTTTCGGTCTTCTTCCGAGTGTTCCGGCCGAGCGCGCCGCTCACGATCCAGCGCCGGGCGAGCCGGGCGAGCGGCAGGCCGAGATCGGAGGCGTCGGGAGCCCGGCGCGGGTTGAGATAGAGCTCGAGTGTCAGCTTGCGAAGGAGCGCCGGGTCAGGCAGCGATCCCGTCTCCTGCTCGAAACGGTGCGTCAGCAGCGCAGCGAGTGCCTGGAGCTCTCGGACGCCGTTTCGGACGGTCACTCCGATCGACACGGCCGACGACGCGATCAGCACCCACGGGACGCGCGTGAACCGTGCGCCACGGAGCGCGATCCGAGCGACCGGCGTTGCGATGGCGACGAACCGCTGGATCGCGTCCGTCATCTCCTCCGTGTCCTCGTGGTCCGTGAGCAGGTGCTTCGCCTCCGCAGCCGTCTTGACTTCGACGTCTGACGAGAGCAGGCGCTCGAATGCCTGGTGCACCACGTCTCCCGCCGCGCGTTCCAACGAGCGCGGAATCGTCCAGGAGAGTGGGTTTCACCTCGGTCGGGGAATCGGGCATGGTCGCAGCATGCCCGCTCGACGACTTCCTCACACTGGTCCCCCTCCGGTGAGCTGTTCTTCTGAGTCAACGGCTGCCCGCCGATCCCGTCCCTAGTCTCGGCGGCCGATGCTCGTTACCGCGTTCATCGTCTCGGGCGTTCTCGAAGTCGTCGGAGTCGGACTCGTCTTCGAAGACTTTCGTCGTGAGCGGAGGGCCGTTCGTCGGTTGCTCGATGTTCCCGTCACTGAGCAAGTCGAGCTGGACGGGAGCGATAGTCGCGAGTACCCCGGGAGCACCACGGAGCAGCGGAAGCAACTCGAGCAGGACGCGGAGATCGACCAGGCGGCTGAGACGGCGGAGCTCGTCCGTACCGTGCTGCTCGACTTGGTGCGACCTCATAGCCGTCGCCTCGTTGGCCCGGCGCTCATCGCGCTCGGCATCGTGATCGCCACCGTCGCGAGCATCGGCGCTCTCGAGTAGCTCCTCGAGTTCCCGGCAGCCACGCGAGGGGCGCGTGCTCGGCGCTCGACGCGATGCGTCCGTTCGCACCTGCTGGAAGTTCGCCGCTTGGAGTACTGTTGGTCTTGTCGACATAGTCTCTCGCCTCCGCCTGACTGCATCGAACCCGAGCGATCGCGCCGAGCCAGGGGCGGAGAGGCCGATCAGCGTGCGTTCGATCATCGTTCGTTTCCCAGACGGGGGCCGCGAGTTTCGGTACCCGGTAGACGGACTCGAAGTGGGCGACGTGGTCTCACGAGGCGGCAACAGGTATCGCGTGGTCGCAATCACTCCGGAGGACGGCGCGCCCGAGGCCGCCACGGTCGAACTCGACTCCGACGACCTGAAGGACGTCCTCAGATCCGAGAGGGGTGCGATCGTGCTCACTCCGCTCGACGCGTAGCCCGCTTCGATGGACCGCGGCCGTTCTGCTAGTTAGGCGGCAGTGATAGTTGCCCTCCACGTTGCGACAGGGGCTGTGGCTGGTGCTGCTAGCGGCTCGCGGCTCGCAGCACTCCTCCTCGGGCCGATTCTCCACGTTGCCGGCGATCGCGTTCCGCACCAGGACTTCGACTCGCGTCGGTTCGAGATCGGCAGCGGCCTCGCGGGCGTCCTCCTCCTCGCGGCGCGGAGAGGACCGCTCGATCCGGCGACACTAGGCGCTGCAGCGAGTTCCGCGCCTGACCTCGAGCACATCATTCCGCTCTTGCGCCCACGCGGAAGGAAGCTCTTCCACTACCAGGGCTGGCACCGCTCGGGTCGGTTCCCGGCACGCCTGCAGCTCCTGCTCGCTGCGGCCATTCTCGCGGCACTCAGTCTGCCACGGCGTTGATCCACGAGCTCGGCGTCCCCTGGTCCATGCGCTAGACGAGCGGCCGAGGCAGGTCCGCCAACTCGATTACGCTCGGCGTTCGTCCGTCTCCGACCGTGTCTTCTACCGAGGACGAAAGGGGCACCGTCGAACCAGCGACCCGGGCGAGCGTGCGGACGGTGGTGGCGCGAGCCTCCGGGTCATACGCGCCTGCATCGAACATCTCGCGTATCTCCGCATCGCTCAACTCCGGGTGGTACTGATGGCAGTGCTGTCGAATCCTCTCGATAAGAGACTGATCGTTCTCGGCAGTGAAGTGGGCGTTCTCGTGAGTCTCCAGAACGCAGTCGAACGCGAGCATCTATCGCCTCCGTCTGAGTAAGCGGGCCAGGTATACCCGGATCTCGCGGCCTTCAATCGCAAGTCCTGGGCGATTGACCGACCTGAGCTCGCGACATGTCTCTTTCGCCCGAGGTCCGTGCCTGGGTCCAGGCCTGGGTCTACGAGGAGGCGTAAGACGTCGACTCCGGCGCTCGCAGCGGTGACTGCGTCGGCGCCATGCGGGGCCTGGGCGCACCCGCCCGGACCGCCTCGAGCTGAGCGGCCACAGCCGCGCCGAAGAAGATCGCGATTGCAGAGAGCAGCGTCCAGAACTGAAGCGCGACGATCCCCGCGAGCGGGCCATACGTCTCGCCGAACGAGGAGCTCAGACTCAGGGCGGCGCCGAGCAGAAGCGTTACGAGCACCCACCCGGCAACGCAGAGCGCTGCCCCGACCGTGAGCCACGACCATGCGGGCTGGCGACGATGCGGCGACCACCGCAACATGGCGGTCAGCGCGAGCGTAGCCACGAGGAGCCCTAGTGGCCAGCGCATGTACGGCCACGTCGCCCGCAAGGCACCCTCAGTGGTCTCGCTCTGACGTCCAAACGCGAACACGAGAAACGCCAGCGCCAAACAAGTACCCGCACCGACCATGAGAACGAACGCGCGGCCGTACTTCTCGAGCGTCGGGCGATCACGCTCGATGCCGTAGATGCGGTTGAAGCCGCGCTCTATCTGGCCCATGGCTGTCGTCCCGGTGATGACTGTGCCGACGAGGCCGAGAAGCAGCGGAAGGAACCTGTGATCGGCTCCGACCCCGCGAGCTTGCGCGACCGCGTCGGTGAGAAGCTGGCCCGCCGGGCCGGGCACCGTGCTCTCGATAGCGGCGAGGATCTCGCGAGTCACGCGCTGCTCACCGAAGACCTCTGCGAAGCCAACCAACGCGATGAGCCCCTGGACGAGGACGAGCGAGGTTACGAATGCCAGCGAGCGGGAGTGGCTGAAACCATCTGCGGCTCGAAGCCGGACGAACGAGTCCTTCAGGAGCTGCCAGCGTCCCGTGTCGACGAGCGTCTTGCGAGCGTCATCACCAGTCAGCTCCCACGTCTCCGGAACCTTTGCAGCGGTGCTCATGCGGACTCCAACGGAACGCACACGTCGATGGCGAGGGGCTCGACCTCGATGTCGAGCGTCTTGACTTCCTCACGGTCGCCACCGTCGAGCTCGTAGAGGACCTTACGGTCGAACTGCACCTTTGCCGAACGAGCCTTCGTCACCTGGACGAAAGGAGACGCGCTCGAAGAGCCACCCACCGTGCGTGCAATCGTCCGCGCCCAGTCCATGGCGCTGTCGGCCGTCACGACTCCGAGCTCCAGCATGCCGTCGTCAGGACAAGCGTCCTCGAAGGCTTCGACGCCGGCGAACAGCTCTCCGACGTTGCCGAGCAAGACGCTGCTCGCCTTGCCCGTGAACCACGTCGAGCCGTCGACCTTGACCGTCGCCTCGAAGGGCTTGCGGCCGAGTTGGTTCACGCCGGTCCAGACGTAGGCGACACGGCCGATGCGATCCTTCAGACCAGCATCAGCGTCGCGGATCATCAGCGCGTCGAACCCGGCCCCGGCCATCACGGCGAAGCGCTCACCGTTGATGCGGCCAACATCCAGCTTCCGGCGCGCTCCGTGTAGCCCGATGTTCACGGCCTGCTCGATGTCCTTCGGAATGTCCAGGTTCGACGCGAAGAGATTTGCCGTGCCCGCCGGAATGATCGCGATCGGAACACTCGCTCCGTCGAGGGCGTCGATGGACCGTTGCACCATCCCGTCACCTCCCCAGACGAAGAGGAGATCCGCACCCTCGTCGATCGCCCGACGAACCTGCTTGGGCGCCTTGCGGCTCTTGGGCACCTCGTACCAGAGGGGGTCTGCAGCACCCTGACGCTCGAGTTCACGCCGGAGCTCGAGCAGTCCCCCGTCGAAGGTCTTTCCGGCGTGTGCAACGACCGCAACAGTGGTCATGCGCTTCCTGTTTCCCGCTTGCGGGCGACGACTCGTGTGCTACGCGCCAAGAGCAGAGCCAGCGTGAGCGCGGCAACTCCGATGACGACGCCCGCGAGCGTGTCGAGCGGATGGTGCATCCCGCGATACATCCGCGAGACGGCCACGATCAGAGGAAGTGCGAGTGCGGCGGCCCATACGACGGCCTTGGCACGTGTCGATGCCATGCGCGAGGTCAGAAGCAGTGCGAAACCCGAGTACACGGCGATCGACGCCGCGACGTGACCTGAGGGGAAGCTGGCGTCGGCCGGGAGCCCTTCGAGTCGCTCGACGTCTGGGCGCTCGCGGTCGACGAAGAACACCGTCGTGCGGTAGGTCGCTGACTCGATGACGATCGCTGCGAGGACGAAACCTGCAAGCAGCCACCTCCGCTGGAACACCGAGATGATGACGACGGCCCCAACGAGCGCCGGAATGGCGAACCCGCCCGAGACCTCCGAGCCGACGAACGAGAGCGCGTCGAGGAACGGCGTCCGGCGCTCAGCCATCCACTCGACTGAGCTTGCGTCGAAGGACTCGACGCCGTTCACGGGAACGATCCAGGTGACGAACGCGAGTCCGAACGCGGTGGCCGCAGCCGCGAGGGCGAGGTAGCAAAGCACGAGCCCGACCAGAAAAATCGCGACTGGATGCCAGGTAGGCAGCGTGTCGCCGATCCTTTGTGACGTGCTTCCCGACCTTGTCTCGAACGCTGACACTGCGCTCGATCCCGCCTCGGCCCGCCGCTGTCGTGGCGTCCGCGCGACAGTCGTTTCCAACACAGACGCAGTCATTGGTTGATGTTTCCCCGCAGCGCGTCGAGGGAAACATCACTGCGATCTAGCTACTAGCTCTTCCTCATGCCACTTCTCGTCCTCTTCCTCGTCGCCTTCAGCTTCGCGGCCGCCGTGGCCTTCGCGGCCTGGCACTACCCCGTGGGGATCGCGTCAACGACCCCCAGCGTCGCTGCCGCGAAGGCGGTCGGTCGGGAGATCGGACACCACAGCAGGCTCCGGCTGGTGATCAAGAGCAGGCTCAACCCAGAGGTGGCAACAGGGCTCGCTTTGACGGTCGCGCTCGGTGCGATCCTCGTGGGAGGCCTCGTTTTCGGGGCGCTCGCCTACCTCGTACGGACGAACTCGCGGCTGCTGGAACTCGATGCCAGCGTCGCTCAGTGGGGCGCGGATCACGCAGGGCCGGTGTCGGAGCGCGGGCTGACCCTCATCACGCAGCTCGGCGAAACGTGGTTCGTGCTGGTGCTCGCGATCGTGGTGTCGATCGTTGCCTTCCTGCGGCGACCATCCCACTGGATTCCCCTCTTCCTCGTCACTGTGCTGGTCGGCCAGTGGCTTCTCACGAACGGCATCAAGGAACTGCTGGATCGCGTGCGGCCAACCTTGAACCCTATTGCCGAGACGCTCGGGCCGTCGTTCCCGAGCGGTCACACGACGACGGCCGCGGCCTTCTACACGGCTGCGGCACTCGTTCTCGGCCGTGGGGTAAGACCACACGGACGGGCGCTTCTCGCTGGTGCCGCAGCCGGTATCGCCGTCGCGGTGGCGTGCACACGCGTCCTACTCGACGTGCATTGGCTTAGTGACACCATTGCCGGCCTCTTCCTCGGCTGGGCCTGGTTCGCCGTCTGCGCCATCGCCTTTGGCGGGCGCTTCCTGCGGTTCGGGGCTGCTGCGGAGCTGGCCGTGCACGAGGCGGACCGCGAGAAGCAACGCGTCGCTGCTCACGCTACGTGAGCCTCGGCGACCTGCCATTCGCGACCGACGCACGCTAGGTTTGCGCCTGGCCCGGGCGGGTCCCCACACATGTCACTTCTGTCGGGCGAGATCACGAACGAGCAGAGCTCGGGGGACTCCGAGGGCGCCGACCTCCTTGTCGGTCCACTTCTCCGCTACGTCGGGACCGAGACGGCGACGATCTGGGTCGAGACGACGAAGCCGTGCGAGGTTGGCGTGCTCGGGCAGCGCGCACGCACCTTCCATGTCGAGGGGCATCACTACGCGCTCGTCGTCGTCGAGGGACTCGAACCGGGCACGTCGTCGCCGTACGAGCTCGAGCTCGACGAGGTCGTCGTCTGGCCGCGGCCGGACGACGAGCGGCCGCCGCCCTGCATCCGAACCCGGAAGGGCGAGCCCGACGCGCGCCTCGTCTTCGGCTCGTGCCGCATCGGCGCGCCTGAGCAACTCCCGTACACGCTCCCGTCCGAGGGACACGAGCTCGGCGTGGGGGTCGACGCGCTGTGGGCGTACTCGAAGAGCCTCCAGCAGGGACTCGTGGATTGGCCGGACGCCCTGGTTCTGCTCGGAGATCAGGTCTACGCCGACGAGATACCCCCCGACACTGCCGCGTTCATCCGGTCACGACGCGCCGACGACGAAGCCTCGCTCGACGAGGTAGCCGACTTCGAGGAATACACGCACCTCTACCGCGAGTCGTGGTCGAACCCTGACATTCGCTGGCTGCTCTCGACCGTGCCTTCGACGATGATCTTCGACGACCACGAGGTCCACGACGACTGGAACATCTCCGATTCCTGGATCGAGGAGATGCGAGCAAAGCCGTGGTGGCGCGAGCGGGTGACAAGCGCGTTCATGGCCTACTTCCTGTACCAGCATCTCGGGAATCTCTCGCCTCCAGAGCTCGCCGAAGAGTCGCTCGTCCAGGAGCTCCAGCGTGACGACGACGGCGGTCCGCGGCTGCGAGAGCGCGCTCGGCGGTGGGACGAAGATCGCGCTTCGAGTCGCTGGACGTACCACCGCGACCTCGGTCGTTCACGACTTCTCGTCCTCGACTCGCGCGCTGCCCGGATCGTCGTGGAAGGCCGACGGCAGATGATGGCGCAGGACGAGTGGGATTGGATCGTCGAACACGCGCACGGCTCGTTCGAGCATCTCGTCATCGCGTCGAGCCTCCCCGTCTTCCTCCCTCTCGGGATCCACCACCTGCAGGCGTGGAACGAGGCGATCTGCGACGGTGCTTGGGGCTCGCTCGTCCAACGACTCGGTGAGCGGCTGCGACGGGCCGTGGACCTCGAGCACTGGGCGGCGTACCAGCTCTCGTTTCGCCGCCTTGTCGACCTCCTCTGCGCCGTCAACCTCGGTGGCGACCCTCCCCGCTCGATAACGATCCTCAGCGGCGATGTCCACATGACGTACATCGCGGACGTCGACCTTGGAGGCGCCTACGGCTCGAGCCGTGTGCGCCAGGTCGTGTGCTCCCCATTCCGCAATCCGCTGCCGTTGCGCGAGCGGCGCGTCGTCAGGACGACCGGGTCAGGAATGGCGGCGAAGACCTTTGCCCGCCTGGCTCGCCTCGCCGGAGTCGAGCCGATCGACGTCTCCTGGAAGCTCGCGACGCCGGCAACGTTCGAGAACTCCATCGGCCAACTCGAGCTCGACGTTCGACGCACCGCCGTGACGCTCTTTCGCACTGGGGCGTATCCCGACGTGGGCTTACGCGTGGCCTACTCGGAGGACGAGGCGCGAGACGCCCTGCCGTAGACAGACAGGGAAACGCCTCGGTCTCTGGAACCCTGCGAGATGCTCACGAACTTCGTGTTCGACGAACACGAGTCCAGGCGAGAGGAGGACTTGCCTGAGGCACTCGAGGGGCTCGGCGACGACGCGATGCTCTGGATCGCACTGCGCGACCCGACCGAGGAGGAAGTGGCGGCGGTGCAGGAGGCGCTCGGCCTCACCGACGAGCAGGCACAGAGACTCCTCGAGCAACCGAGCCAAGCGTCGCTGGCGGATGCGGGGGAGCACATGCATGTGACGCTGTACGCAGCGACCAGCGAGCAGGGTGCACCTGTCCTCCGCCCCCTCGAGTGCGTACTCGGCCCGAACTGGGTCGTGACAGCTCATGAAGCGGAGATCGAGGTGCTCGAAGAGTTCCGCGAGCGTGCCGAAGGTGGCGGTCAGGTCGGTGCACTCGACTCACCTTCGTTTGCCGCAGCGGCTGTCGAGTGGGTCGTCACCAGCTACTTTCGTGCCTTCGAGGCGATCGAGAGCGAGCTCGAAGAGCTGGACGCGAAAGTCATGTCCGACGTCCCGAAGAACGTCTCCGAGGATCTGGGGCGGCTGGTCGAGCTCCGCCGCTCCATCGGAACGCTACGACGTGCGCTCTCTCCACACCGCGAGGTCGTCGTCGCTCTGGCTCACCCCGAGCTCGATCTGCTGTCGACCGAGACGTCGGCGGAGCGGTTCGCCGCCCTCGAGAGTCGAGTGGCCCAGGCCGTGGATGCCGCCCGGGAAGCGAAGGAGTCCACCCGCGGATCGTTCGACCTCCTGGTCGCCCGAATCGGCCAGCGGACCAATGACGTCATGAAAGTGCTGACGCTCGTCACGGTGATCCTCCTGCCTTCGACCGTGCTCGCCGGGATCATGGGGATGAACTTCCAGGTCGGCCTCTTCGACCTCGTGTGGATGTTCTGGGCCGTGATCGCCGCGATGCTCGGCATCGCCGTGCTCGTGCTATCGGTCGCCCGCGGTCGGCGCTGGATCTAACCGCAGAGACGTCGCCGCCCGCTCACGTCACTGGTTCAGTCTCGCTGCTGCCCGTTCCGAACAGGTCCGACGTTCGCTCCGCGAGCCAAGGCTGAACTTTCGGAAACGCCAACGCCGCCGTCACAGCGCCCACGAGAACGAGCACTGCGTTCCTGATGCGATGGCTCCTCTTGCCACGCAGCCGAGTCCCAGCATCGTCGAGATCATCGAGCATGGCACGAAGGTGCTGTCGAAGCTTCTTGTCGGCCACGAGCCGTGTGGAGATGCCGCCCGCGTTGAGATCTTTCTTGACGCGATCGCTCGCCTTGGCCCCATGGTCGAGCGCGGCACGCATGTCGGCGCGTAGGCGCTCGTCGCGGGCGACCTCCTGAGCATAGGACACGACGTCCCGCACGGTGTTCCTGGCTTTGTCCATCTGGCTCTCCTTGGTTCGGCTCAACATGTGTGACCTCCGTTCGCGTGTTCGGACATGTGTCCGACGGACTTTCCCGTGGCACAGACGTCGCAAACGTCGCAGCCGCGGTGGCCGCGATCCGACGAGGTGCGGGCCCACGCAGCTCGGAACGAGGCTCCGCGCGTTTGAATGCGCTCTCGAGAGGGGTACGAAGTGGCCACATCGACACGGGAGGTACGGAAGTGGCTGGTGAAACGCGCGAAACTGCCGGAGGCATCGGTCTAACGCTCGGCGGCGCGATCGCCATTGCGGGCATCGTCGTCGCGATCTTCTGGAGCGTCCTCTGGGGAGTGATCCTCGCGCTCGTCGGATTGATCTTCTTCGGCGGGTTCGCGCGAGGCCGCTGGTACTAGTCGCCCCTCGTCGTTAGCGCTCGTCCGCCAGCGGGTACGTAAACGCCACCATCGACGAAAGGGAGTCCACGTGAGTGAGATCCAGAATCCCCGCGAGTTGTTCGTACACGAGCTCGGAGACATCCTCTATGTCGAGCGTTCCCTCGCAGAGGAGGCGCTGCCGAAGCTCATCGACGAGGTGCAGGACGCAGAGTTCAAGTCGGGCCTCGAGAAGCACCTCGAGCAGACGCAACGCCACGTCACGAACGTCGAGAAGGTGTTCGAGATCATCGGCGAGACACCGCATGAGGAGGAGTGCATCGCCTTCGAGGGCCTCAAGAAGGAGCACGAGGAGATGACCAAGGAGTCATCGTCGTCGCTCATCGACCTCGTGGATCTCGG
Source organism: uncultured Gaiellaceae bacterium (assembly GCA_963744505.1). GTDB lineage: Bacteria > Actinomycetota > Thermoleophilia > Gaiellales > Gaiellaceae > GMQP-bins7. Next base: position 544,346 of record CAVUTL010000005.1, on the reverse strand, counting down.
CGCGGCCGCTCGCACAGAGAACTACGAGATCGCCGCCTACGAGGGGCTGCGGCGCATGGCGAAGGCGCTCGGCGAGGACGACGCCGTCGAGCTCCTGGACGAGAACCTCGCCCAGGAGAAAGAGACGCTTCGCGAGGTCGAGAAGATCGCCACGCGGATCAGCAACGAGTCGTTCGCGGCGTTGGCCTCGACCAGCTGAGCGTCCGGGTCTTCGGGTTCCGCCGCGAGGTTCACCCGCTTTCGCGCAAGGGGCGAGTCGATGACCGGCGGAACCCGAGACGCCGTTGTCCGGCGGGCGGCCGGGTATCTGCGGCAGAGGGCTCCGTTTGCCCCGCAGTCATTTCGGCAATGCACAGCAGGTGCGCGGAGATGTCAAGAACGCCTGGACAGTGCTACGTCGTGCCGTAGCGGAGGCGCGAGACGATCGGGTGACGACCACAGCCCAAGCACTCGCGTACTCGCTGTTCCTCGCCATTCCGGCGGCGTTCCTCGTCCTGCTCGGCCTGTTTTCGTTGTTCGGAGACGCCGGGACGGTCGGGGAGATCGTGTCACGAGCCGGCACGGTGCTCCCGAGCGAGGCGACGACGCTGCTCGAGCAGAGCCTCGAGCGGGCGACACAGCAACCAAGACGCGGCGTGGTCCTCACGGTCCTCGGCCTCGGACTCGGCCTCTGGACGACGACCTCCGCGGCCACGACGCTCATGCAAGGCCTGACGACGACATACGACCGTGAGGACTCGCGCGGGTTCGTACGGAAGCGCGTCGTTGCATTCGCCATCGTCGTCGCGCTCGCACTCGGCGCGTCGCTCGTGCTCGGCCTGCTCGTGTTCGGTCCCCACCTCGAGCACTGGATCGGGTCGGCAACCGACGCGTCGGGGATCGTCGCGTGGATCTGGTGGACGGCGCAATGGCCGATCCTCGTCAGCGGCCTGCTCTTCGCATTCGCTGTGGTGCTCTACCTGGGGCCGGACGTCGAGCAGCCCCGGTGGCAGCTCGTGACGCCGGGGGCTGTGACGGCGCTCGTCGTCTGGCTGGCAGCCTCCGGTGCCTTTGCCTTGTACACGGCCTGGTTCGGCTCCTACGACAAGAGCTGGGGAACGTTGTCCGCAGTCGTCGTAACGCTGGTCTGGCTCTGGCTGACGTCCGCCGCTCTCCTCTTCGGAGCTGAGGTGAACGCCGAAGTGCGTCGGTTGGCCGAGGAGCGCGCCGATGCGGTCGAACAGGACGAGGCGAGGCCCGTCTCTTCTGCCGCCTAGCGGTACGAGGTTGGGTACGAAGTGAGGGCTCCCCACCCGAAGCCTTGACGGTTTCTAGCCTCTTTGCAGCTACTTCGCAGCTCCCCGGGTTGGACTCGAACCAACAACCCTCCGGTTAACAGCCGGATGCTCTGCCAATTGAGCTACCGGGGAAGGCAGCCGCGAGATTGTAGCCGCGGGTTTCGGGCGGCTCTGCGGGGAGGACGGGGCCTGCGTGCGGCGAACTTGGCGCCATGCGTCGCTTCGCCGTCGCAGGCGTCGCGGTGTTCATTGGTGCCCTCGTCCTCGCTCCCGGCGGGCTCGCAGCCAGTGCTCGCGTCGCCGCTCTCCAGGTCGGGCTCCGGGCCCACGGCTTCGACGCTGGTCCGGTCGACGGCGTGCGCGGACCGCTGACGACAGCGGCACTCGTCTCCTTCCAGCGGGCGCGGGGGATTCGACCGACGGGACTCGTGGGGCGGACAACGAGGCGCGCGCTCGGCGCGCGAGGCAGGCCGCTTCTCGGCCAGCGTGAGCTCGCGGTCGGGGCGGTCGGCTGGGACGTCGCCGTGCTGGAGTTCAGGCTGCGGCGCTACGGACTCGGGGCACGTGCCGTCGACGGGCGGTTCACAGGGAGGACGAGCATCGCGCTTCGCCGGTATCAGAGCCGCCGCGGCCTAGCGGCGGACGGGATCGCAGGCCCGAGGACGTATCGCTCGCTGGCGGGACGCTCGGCCGTGCCGCCGGCGAGGTGGCACGTCGTGAATCCGGGCGAGAGCTTCTTCTCGATCGCGGCCCGCTACCACGTCAGCCCGTGGCGCCTCGCGCGCCGGAACCGGCTCTCGCTCATGACCGTGATCGTCCCGGATCAGCGACTCGCGCTCCCGAAGGGCGCGCGGCTGACTGCGCCGGCCGCCGCAGGCCCGCCGGCGAGCCGCGACGCGGTGCGGGCTGCCATCGACTACTGGTCTCGCGTCTACGGCGTGGATCCTGCGCTCGCACGCGCGCTCGCGTGGATGGAGTCGGGCTTCCAGCAGGACGTCGTCTCGAGCGTGGGAGCGATCGGTGTGATGCAGCTGCTCCCCGAGACGTGGGAGTTCGTCGACCTCGTATTGCTCGGCGTGCGAACGCCCCGCAACTACCAGGGCAACGTCCGAGCCGGCGTCCGCTACCTCCGCTGGCAGCTCGACGAGTTCGGCGGCGACAGGCGGCTGGCTCTTGCGGGCTGGTACCAGGGTGCGCGGGCCGTGCGCGAACGCGGCCTCTTCGACGACACGAAGGAATTCGTCCGGATCGTGCGCGCCCTCTACGGCTCGGTCTGAGGTTCGTCGCCCTCGCCGAGCGCGACCGAGACTCCGTCCCACAGGTCGATCTCGCGCCCGCGCTCGTAGGAGGTCGTGAACTCCTCCCGCCGCTCCTCGAGCAGCGCACCGCCGCGTCGGGCGCGCTCACCCTCCCAGCTCGGAAAGTGAGTCGCTTCCCGCTCTGCGACGCCCCACAGGAGCCCGGCGTGCTCGGGCTCGTCGGCTGCGAGCGCCGCCTGGGCCAGACCGGCGAGGGTATAGACCGTCCACAGGCGATTCTCCTGATCGCGCTCGATGCGAAGCGCCCGCCGGCCTTCGTACTGTGCCTCCTCGAAGTCTCCGCGACGCAGTGCGAGCATGAGGAGCTCGTGCAGCTGGCCGGATTCCCACCAGATCCAACCGATTCGGCGCGCCATCTCGGCGCTGCGTCGGGTCAGCTCCGTCGCTTCGGCGACGTCGCCGTCGTGCAACCGCAGCTGCCCGAGCATCCAGAGACTCGGGATCTCGACGATCGCAAACCGCCCGCGCGAGCGCTCCAGCGAATCGTCGGTCAGCGTCCGCGCGCGTTCCCAGTCGTCGCGGCGCCACGCCAGCACGGCCAGACGCCCCTCGACCGCGGCGATGCCGAAGTCGTGCTCGAGCGCGCGATAGAGGTCGAGGCTCTCGCTCCACGCGCGCTCGGCCTCGTCTCGCTCGCCGGAGAGGTCCGAGCAGCCGCCGTAAACGCGAAGTGCGCCCGCGCGGAGCTCGGGCGCCAAGTCGCCTGCGCGCGCCAGCAATTCCCGGATCCGTTGCATTCCCTCGGTCGGGCCTGACGCGACCCACATGTTCTCGAGGCCGATCGCGAGGCGAAGGCCGAGTTCGACATCCGCGTCGAGCGCCCAGTCGAGCGCCGCACGAAGATCCTCCCGCTCGGCGAGGCCGGCGTCGACGTCGAACGGGCTGTCGTCGTCGTCGCTCATGTGAGCCGATTCGGCAATCGCATGCATCCGCTCGGCGTGCCGGCGCCGAATGCGATCCGCGTCTCCCGACGCTTCGAGCAGCTCGCTCGCGTACTCGCGGATCGTCTCGAGCATCCAGAACCGCTCTTCGCCCGAGCGGCCGGTGCGTCGGCGAACGAGGCTCTTGTCGAGGAGTGATGCGAGCGTGTCGAGGTCGGCGTCGCAGACCTCCTCGGCGCTCTCGAGCGTGCAACCGCCGCGGAAGAAGGCGAGTCTCCTGAACAGCTGCTGCTCGTCGGCATCCAGGAGGTCGTACGACCATGCGATCGTCGCGCGGAGGGTGGCGTGGCGCTCGTTCGCATCGCGGGTGCCCTTGAGTAGATCGAGACGGTCGCCCAGCTTGGCGAGCAGCGCCTCGGGTGTCAGCAGCTTTGTTCGCGCCGCCGCGAGCTCGACTGCCAGCGGCAGGCAGTCGAGACGCTCGCAGAGCTCGGCCACGGCCGGCGACGGGGAGACGTTCGAGCGAACTGCGAGCGCACGCTCGCAGAACAACGTGACCGCCTCGGTGTCGGCGAGCGGAGCGAGATCGAGCTCGACCTCGCCCTGGATGCGAAGCGCTTCGCGACTCGTGACGATGAGCCGGAGCTCGGCGGCCGCCGAAGCGAGCTCCGCGAGCGATCGTGCGGCGTCGGGCAGGAGCTGTTCGACGTTGTCGATCACGAGATGCGTCCGCTTGCCGCCGATGCGCGCTGTGATCACTTCGATCTCGGCAGACCCTGCGCCAAGCCGCTCCCCGACGGCGGAGAGGACGAGCGCGGGATCTCGGAGCGACGCGAGCGCAGCGAACACCGTGCCGCCGTCCGCCTCGTCCGCCAACAGCCGCGCCAGCTCGATCGCGAAGCGGGTCTTGCCCGTGCCACCCGTGCCGACGATCGTGAGCACACGGGGATCGCGCTCGTAGACGAGCGACACCGCGTCGAAGAGCTCGCGCTCGCGACCGATGAAGCGCGTCGCCGGCGTCGGCAGGTCGACGCTGCCCGGCGTGCGCAGCGCCGGGAACTCCTCCGAACCGAGCTGGAACAGCCGCGTCATACCGTCGAAGTCCTTGAGCCGGTGCCGGCCGAGGTCGCGGAGCGGTCGGTCCTCCAGGAGAGCTGCCGTCGTCGGAGAGAGGACGATCTGACCGCCGTGGGCCAGGGCCGCGACACGGGCACCTCGGTGCACGTCGACGCCGATGTAGCCCTCGGCGGTCAAGGATGGTGTTCCGGTGTGCAAGCCCATCCGCACGGAGATCGGCCCTGCTGCTAGGGCCTCGCTGGCCGCGAGCGCCGCGTCAGCGGCTCCCGCCGCGGTCGGGAACGCGACGAAGAAGGCGTCTCCCTGAGTGTCGACCTCGACCCCGCCCTCGGCGGCAGACGCCTCGCGCAGAACTCGCCGGTGCTCGTCGAGCGCGTCCGCGTACGCGTTTGGGCCGATCGCGTGGAGCAGCTTGGTGGAGCCCTCGATGTCGGTGAAGAGGAACGTCACCGTGCCGGTCGGAAGATCCGGCCTCATGCGGTCGAGTTATAGACGGGAGATCGCCGCGTACGCGCGGCGCGCGGCCTCGTCCACTGGGAGCGCCCAGAAGCCGTCCGGGGTGGAGAAGATCTCGACGTCGAGGTAGCCGTCCCAACCCGCGGCCCGGAGGGCTGCCACGTGCTCGGCGGAGCGGATGCCGCCTTCGCCGGGCAGGACGCGATCCGTCCGGTTCGGCTCGCTCGGGACGTCGGCGACGTGGAGCCCGGCGACGCGATCGGCCACTGCAGCCAGAGCGTCGGGCGATTCGCCCCACAGGTTGTAGGTGTCCGCCATGAGCCCGACCTCGGCGAGACCGGCCTCGTCGAGCAGCGCCAGGGCATCGGCGATCCAGTTGACGAAGGAGGCCGTCTCATGCTGCGAAGGGTGTGCGGGCTCGAGGGCAAGGCGAACCCCGGCCTCGCCGGCCGCCGCGGCGATCTCGTGGAGACCTGCGGTGACGACTGCGCGTGAGCTCGAGTCGGTGGCTGGCCCGGTGAGGACGACCACGCACTCCGGCGTGTAGGCGGCGAGGCGGTGCATGCTGGCGCAGAGGGCGTCGACCCGGTCTCGCGGCTTCGGTGGTCCCTCCAGGCCGGGGATCCGGAGCGGGAGGATCGAGGGAACGGCCGGCACGCAGTTCGCGACGCCGAGGCCGGCATCCCGCACCAGAGCCAGGTTCGCCGCATCGTCGGCGGGCAGCTTCATCTCCCAGATCCCGATTCCGTCGAAGCCCGCAGAGGCATAGGCCGCGACGTCCTCCGCGAACGACGCGTTCACGGTCGAGATCTCAGAGAGCGCGAGCTTCATGACCTGGCAACAGTCTGTTGCAAGCGCTGGCCGACGAGCGGGATGCGTCCGAGCGCGCGCGCCGGCAGCGCGCTCTTCGTCAGCTCCGTGTACACGAGGTACCCGGAGCCGGCACCGAGGCCCGGGCCTGGATGGGTCGAGGCGCCGATGTGCCAGAGGTTGTCGACCGGTGTGCGGTGCCCGGGAGCGTGCGGGAGCGGGCGGAAGAGGAAGTTCTGGTCGAGGGCGCACGAGCCGCCGTAGATGTCACCGCCGACCAGGTTGACGTTCAGCGCCTCGATGTCCCTGGGGGAGAGGACGACGCGCCTCGAGGTTGCTCGTTCGAGGTTCTGGATGTGGCGTCCGATCCGCGCGGTGATCCGGTCCGCGTAGGCCTCCCGGATCTCCTCGCTCCACATTCCGTCCCCGACGTCGATCTCGTCCGCTGCATCACCCTTGATCCGCCCCGCCGGGAGCTCCTGCAGCTGGATCCAGAGGATCCACGAGCCGTCCGGTGCGCGCGACGGGTCGACTGCGACCGGCTGTCCGCAGACAATGGTCGCCTCGGCGGGGAGCAGGCCGCGCTCAGCCTCGTTGACCGCGCGCGACACGCCGTCGAGGCCGGGCGTGAGGTGCACGATCGCGGTACGAGCGAGCCGCTCGTCGCCGTACCAGTCGGGACGCTCGCTCAGCGCGAAGTGGATTTGCATCTCGCCGCGGCCATACCGGTAGCGCTCGGCCGCAGTCGCCACGCCGGCGGGCACGTCGCCCGCTCCCAGCAGGCGGCTGTAGAGCTGCGTTGGGGTGACTCCCGCGACGACCGCGCGCTCCGCCCGGATCGTCTCGCCGCCGCTCAGCCGTACCGCGGTTGCCTTCCCGCTGGCAACGAGCACACGCTCGACCTCGACGGCCGTACGTACCTCGCCGCCGGCGTCACGGACGATTCCCGCGAGGCCGTCCACGAGGACGCTGCCGCCGCCCTTCGGCACGGGCATGCCACCGAGCTGGAGCGCGCACGCGATCACCTGCGTCATGAAGCCCGACGTCGCCTGATCCGGCCCGAGGCCCGTATGGAGGACCCACGGCGCGAGGAGGCCATGCGCCGCGTCCGACTCGAAGGTGTCGCCGAGCCAGTCGCGGCAGCTGGTGAGAACGCCACCGACGTACTCGAGCAGGCCGCGACGCCCGAAGCGACGCAGGGCCTGGCGCCCGAGACCGAGGCCTGCGGGAGACCACAGCTCGGTGCCGAGGACGCCGAAGGACAAGTCCGCGTTCGCCATGAAGCCGTTGAACATGGACTCCCAGGCAGGTCCGTCTCGAGGTGCGTGTCTCGCGAGCTCGGCAACGTTGTCTTCCAGCGATGTCGTGAGGAACGCCGAGGAGCCGTCGGGGTAGGCGGAGCCGGTCGGGAGCTCCGTGTTGAGGTACTCGAGCCCGCGGCGATCGAGATCGGGCTTCAGCTCGGCATACGCGGGCGAGCCGGTGAACAGTGGATGCCACGACGCGAGCACCTCGTGGGTGAAGCCTGGGAGCGTGAGGTCGCTCGACGTCCGGATGCAGCCGCCGAGCTCGTCGCTTCGCTCGAGCACGCAGACGTTCCAGCCGGCCTTGGAGAGTAGCGCTGCGCCCGCGAGGGCGTTGATCCCCGAGCCGACGAACACCGCGTCGAATCCCGCCACGGCTCGAATCTACAGCGCGTCGAGCCTCCTGTTGCTTGACATGTCACGGCGCCGTGTGACTGAATCTCGCCATGCTCCTGCGCGAGGTCGAGTACGCACGCCCGGCCACGGTCGAGGAGGCGATCTCGGTGCTCGCGACCTACGACGGGGCCAGGCCGCTCGCGGGCGGACAGACGCTCGTGAACGTGATGAAGGCGCGCGCCGCGGCACCCGACGTGCTCGTCGACCTCGCCGATCTGGACGAGTTGCGAGCGATCGGCTTCTCGTCCGAAGGGATGCTCGAGATCGGCGCGATGGTGACGTACGCGCAGCTCATGGGCTCGTCGGAGGTCGAGGTGGCGCGCCCGATCCTCGCCGAGGTTGCGGCGACGATCGGAGACGTCCAGGTACGAAATCGCGGCACGGTCGGCGGCAACGTCTGTGTCAGCGATCCCACGAACCACCTCCCCGTGCTCCTCGTGGCCCTCGATGCGACTTTCACCATCCGCGGGCAGGAGGGGGAGCGAACGGTTCCGGCGGACGAGTTCTTCCTCGGCGTGTACATGACGGCCGTCGGTGAAGGCGAGCTCCTGACCACGGTGAACGTCCCGCCGTCGAGCGGTACTGGGGACGGCTTCGCCGGGCTCACGATCGGCACGCACGGGACGTACATCGTCAACGCTGCGGCGACGGTGTCCGGGGGCACGGCGCGCGTCGCGATCGGCTGCGTCGCGGCGTCACCGGTGAGGGCGACGTCGATGGAGGACCGTCTTGCAGGCGGGGACTACTCCGGCGACTCGGTACGCGCGGCCGTCCAGGGTCTCGGTGCGTCGCTCGACCCGCCGTCGGACGTCCACGGCTCGGCCGACTACCGTCGGCATCTCGCGGAGGTCTCCGCGGTGCGCGCGGTGCTGCAGGCCGCGGAGAGAAGGAAGTAGTGGCGGCGCCCGTCACGAGCCGGACGGTCTCGGTCGAGGTCAACGGCGAGCAGATCGAGCTCGAGGTCCCAACGCGGCGCCTCCTCGTGCACTTCATCCGCGACGACCTCGGCCTCACGGGAACGCATGTCGGCTGCGACACCGGCAACTGCGGCGCGTGCACTGTGCACGTGGACGGCGAGGCGGTGAAGAGCTGCATGCTGCTCGCGGTTCAGGCCGACGGCACCAAGATCGCGACGGTCGAGGGGCTGGCGTCCGACGGCGATCTCACCGCGCTCCAGCAGTCGTTCAACGAGCACCACGCGCTCCAGTGCGGCTACTGCACGCCCGGGATGCTGATGAGCGCCACTGCCCTCCTCGCCCGCAACCCGCACCCGTCCGAGGAGGAGGTGCGCGTGGCGATCCAGGGGAACATCTGCCGCTGCACCGGCTACGTGAACATCGTCGAAGCCGTCGTCGCCGCTGGGGGCGCGGGATGACGACGATCGTCACCGAGCCCGCCAAGACGCTCGAGAAGGGCTTCGTCGGGCAGTCGATCCCACGCAAGGAGGACAGGCGCCTCGTTCAGGGCCAGGGCACGTTCTTCGACGACGTGCGCCGCCACGGGATGGGTTACGTGCACTTCGTCCGCTCGCCGTATGGGCACGCGAAGATCCTCTCGATCGACGTCTCGAAGGCGCTCGAGCTCGAGGGCGTGTACGGGACGATCACGGGTGACGAGGTCGCGATCCACACCGATCCGTTCTTCGAGATGTCCGTCGAGCCCGGCGGGAACATCAAGGACTACGCGCTCGCGGTCGGGCGCGTCCGGCACATGGGCGAGCCGGTGGCCGCGGTCTGCGCAGCGACGCGCGAGCTCGCGCGCGACGCGGCGGAGCTGATCGAGGTCGAGTACGACGAGCTGCCCGTCCTCGTGCATGCGGAGGAAGCGCTGAAGAACGAGGTGATCCTGCACGACGATGCCGGCTCGAACGTCGTCTGGTCGGGCGTCTTCGACTGGGGCGACGTCGACACGGCGCTCGCCGAGGCCGATCACGTTGTGAAGATCGACCGCCTGCACTTCCACCGCTTCTCGTCGACGCCCCTCGAGTGCGCGGGCGCACTCGTCGAGTACGACAAGGGCACGGGCGAGTGGACGCTCACCTGCAACCACCAGATGCCCGGGGTGGGAGCCATCTGGATGGCGCCGGCCCTGCGCACCGGGATCGACAAGCTCCGCTTCGTCACCCACGACATCGGCGGCGGCTTCGGGAACAAGATCTGCCTGCACCCGCAGTACGTCGTCCTGTGCCTCATGGCGCGCAAGCTGGGGCGGCCCGTGCAGTGGACGGAGTGGCGCACCGACCAGCACACCGCGAACGCCCACGGCAACGAGCGCTGGTTCCTCGACGTCGAGGTCGGCGTCATGAAGGACGGGACGATGACCGGTTTCAAGGTGCGGGCTCTCGACGACTGCGGCGCGTTCCCGCGCTACGAGCCGCTCGGCTGCATCATCTGGGCGCAGGTGACGCCGGGGATGTACGGCTGGCGGAACATCCGCGTCGACTTCACGCAGGTCTGCACCAACAAGTCGCCGGTGTCGCCGAACCGCGGCTACTCGCGGATGCAGCACCTCTGGCTGACCGAGCGGATCGTCGACATCGTCGCGAACGAGCTCGGCTTCGACCCGGTGGAGATCCGCAAGCGCAACTACGTGAAGGCCGAGCAGATGCCGTACGAGACACCGAACGGCTGCATCTACGACTCGGGCGACTACGCGGCTGCGCTCGACATCGCGCTCGAGCTGATCGACTACGGCTCGATCGAGGCGCGCCGTTCGGAAGCGGCTTCCCGCGGGAAGCTCCTCGGGCTCGGCATCGGCTCGACGCTCGACTCCGGGACGAACAACTTCGGCCAGTCGACGCTCCTGAACCCCGAGCTCCAGTTCTCGGGAAACAACGAGGCCGCGTCGGTGAAGCTCGACATCTTCGGCGAGGTCGTCGTCACGCTCGGCACCGTTCCGCAGGGGCAGGGACACGAGACGACGGCTGCTCAGGTCGTCGCGGACATCCTCGGCTGCTCGCCGGACCAGGTGAACGTGCGACGTGGCCACGACACGTGGTTCAACTCGCACGCCGGCTTCTCCGGGACGTACGCGAGCCAGTTCGCCTTCACGGGCCTCGGAGCGGTAAAGGGCGCGGCGGAGCTCGTGCGCGGGGAGATGATCCAGCTTGCCGCCGCCGTCTTGCAGGCACCGGAGGAGGCGATCGAGCTCTCCGAGGGCTTCGCGCGTATCAAGGACGGGCCGCCGGAGGCTGCGCTGCCGTTCATGGCCCTAGGCGCGATCATCAACGCGAACAACGCCTTCCTCCCGCCGGAGTTCAACCCCACCCTGAACCATCGCTACGTCTGTCGGCCGTACTTCGGGATGGTCGACACCGAGAAGAAGACCGGGCAGCTGACGTTGACGTACGCGACGCAGATCCACGCCGCGGTCGTCGAGATCGACCCCGAGACGGGCGAGGTGGACGTGGTCGACTACGCGGCGGTCGACGACTGCGGGATCCGGATCAACCCGCAGATCGTCGAAGGGCAGGTGCACGGCGCCACGGCGCATGCGATCGGCGCCGCGCTGCACGAGGAGTTCGTCTACGACGAGGAGGGAACGCTCCTCACGGCCAACTTCTACGACTACCACGTGCCGCATGCGATGGACATGCCGCCGCTCAAGACGGGCGCGATGGAGTCTCCGTCGCCGGTGGCCCCCCTCGGTGCGAAGGGGATGGGCGAGGGCGGAGGCGGCGGGATCCATTGCATCTGCGCTGCGATCCAGGATGCGCTCAGGGCGGCCGGGGGTGCGATCGTCCACGACAGCTGCAACCCGGCGCATAGGGTCTGGTCGATGCTCCAGGACCCGGAGGCAACGCGGGCGAACGTCTCGGTGGGGTCGAAGTGATCGTCTCCGGGACGAAGGAGCTCGCGGCCCCGCGCGAGACGGTGTGGAGCGTCATCAACGAGCCGTCCGAGCTGGCGAAGCTCATGCCCGGCGTCGAGAGCTTCGAGATCACCGACGAGAGGCACTGGACGGCGAAGGTCAAGGTGCCGCTCGGCCTCGGCGGTCTGAAGATGACGATGAACTTCGAGAAGCTCGAGGAGCGCGCGCCCGAGTTCGCGTCGATGCGCGCGAAGGGACAGGGCGTCGGAGCGCTCATGGACATGACGACCTCGTTCACGCTCTCGGAGGCGGACGGAGGGACGTCGATGGCGTGGGAGGCCGACGTCAAGATCGCCGGACCGGTCGGGGCGATGGGCCAGCGCGTCCTGCAGCCGATCGTGAACCAGCAGGTCTCGCAGGTGCTCGAGGCGCTCGAGAAGCGCGTCGCGGTCACCTCCGCCGAGTAGGGGATCTCATGGCCCCGCCGTTCCGCATCGGCGTGATGCAGCTGACGATGGAGCCGCTCGACGAGATGCTCGAGTCGGCACGCGTCATGGACCGCGCCGGGATGGACACGATCTGGCTCGCCGAGGCGTACCCGTGGTGGCGCAAGCACGGGATGGAGGCTCGGTCGTCGACGGTCGTCTCGGCGCTGATGGCCCGTGAGACCGAGCAGCTCACCATCGGCTGGGGGATCATCTCGCCCTTCACTCGTCATCCGGTGCAAGTTGCGATGGATGCAAGAGTGGTGCAGGAGGCCGCCGGGCCGGGACGGTTCCTGCTCGGCTTCGGGACCTCGAAGATCTTCCTCAACAACATCCGCTCGCAGACCTCGAAGACTCTGGGCCCGATGCGCGACGCGGTGACGATCGTGCGAGGAGTCCTCGGCGGCGAGCCGTTCTCCTACGAGGGCGACACGTGGAGTGCCGACGTCCCCGGTCTGAGCGCCGATGCACAGACGCCGCGCGACGTCCCACCGGTCTACGTCGCGGCGACCGCGCCGAAGATGCAGGCACTCGCCGGTGAGATCTCGGACGGCTGCCTGACGCCCTCGATCACGACGCCCGCGTTCGTCCGCTGCACACGCGAGAACGTCGCCGCCGACATCGACATCGGCTGCACGGTCGTGGCCTCGATCCACGAGACCGACCGCGACGCCGGCCGCGACGGAGCACGCGAGATCGCCGGGATGTACCTCGCCAACAAGTTCCAGAACATCCGCGGATCGGCGGACACGCTCCTCCAGCTCGCCGAGATCGAGATGGACGAGCTCGCTCCCGTCGCCGAGGCGATGGAACTGGGTGGACGGCTCGCTGCGAAGGCGAAGGTCACCGACTCGCTGCTCGACCGCTGCAAGCCGATCGCCGGCACCCCGGACGACTGCATCGCAGCGATCGAGAAGTATCGCGAGGCCGGCTGCACGCATGTGATGCTCGAGCTGTGGGGCGACCGGCGTCACGACCAGATCAGGCTCTTCGGCGAGAAGGTGCTCCCATACTTCCGATCGTGACGGTGACGCCGCGGTCGTTCGACCCCGATGTGTCGAAGTGGGAGGGGTGGAGGCCCGAGGAGGTCCGGAGCCTCCTCGCCGGGCTCGAGGTGCCGTGGTACGTCGCGGGTGGGTGGGCGATCGATCTCTTCCTCGGGGAGCAGCGTCAGGGAGCACGCGGATCTCGAGATCGCGGTGCCGAACGCCCGCTTCGACGAGGTCGCCGAGGCCCTGGCACGGTTCGAGATCTGCGTCATCACAGGCCCCGCCGAGGCCATGTGGCTCACAGATGCTCGCGATCGGCTCGGCGATACACACCAGACGTGGGTGCGCGAGCCGGGCCCGGGGGCGTGGCGTTTCGACGTCTTCCGCGAACCCTCGGACGGCGACACCTGGATCTGCCGTCGCGACCCGCAGGTTCGGCTGCCGTACGATCGCGTGATCGCGTCGACTGACGACGAGATCCCATACGGCCGCCCGGAGATCATCCTGCTCTACAAGGCGAAGCACGCGCACCAACCGAAGGATCAGGGTGACTTCGCGGCCGCCCTCCCGCGGCTCGCGCTGGAAAGTCGTCGCTGGCTCGCCGACGCGCTGGCACTCGTCCATCCCGGACATGGATGGATCGGCGAGCTCGGGGCTCACGCGTGACCGACATCCGCATCGACCGGGATCGGCTCGTCGACTGGGCGTCGCAGGCGATCGGCACGCCGAGCTTCACCGGCTCGGAGCAGGCGATGGCAGAGCTCATGCGCGAGACCTTCCTCGACCTGGATCTGCAGGTGCAGTGGCAGCAGGTGGAGGACGGACGGCCGAACGTCCTCGGGACGCGCGCTGGCTCCGGCGGTGGGCCGAGCCTCATGTTCAACGGCCACATGGACACGTCGTACTCGGGCCGCGAGACCTGGCTCCGTCACGTTCCCGGCTTCCAGCCGAGCGCGTTCGTCGAGGACGGACGGCTGTACGGCCTCGGGATCTCGAACATGAAAGGGGCGCTGGCCTGCTACGTCGAGGCGTTGCGGGCGCTCACGGACGCGGGAGTGCGGCTCCGCGGCGACCTCATGATCGCCGCCGTCTCGGGCGAGATCGAGAAGACGCAGTGGGGAGAAGCGCAGGGCGCCGAGTACCGCGGGTACGCCGCCGGCTCGCGCCACCTCGTGTCGCACGGCGGCGTTGCAGACATGTGCATCCTCGGCGAGCCGACCGAGTCGAAGGTCGTCCTCGGCCACTTCGGCTCTCTCTGGCTTCGGATCTCCACGCGTGGACCGTTCATCCACACAGCCTTCAGTGAGGGGAAGCGTGGCGAGAACTCGATCGTCCGCATGCGCGATGTGCTCGACGCGGTGCTCGAATGGATCCCGACGTGGGAGGACGATCCGGAGAACGCGTACCGCGGAGCGAAGGCGATCGTCAACGTCGGCGCCCTCGAGGGCGGGTTCGGCTGGCGTGTCTCGCGGACGCCCCACCGCACGGATCTCTTCCTCGACGTGCGCGTGCCGCCGACGAAGGAGATGACCGCAGCTCGCTCGCAGGTGCTCGAGATGGTGCGCGGGCTCGCCGAGCGGTTTCCCGAGCACGGGATCGAGGGCGAGGTCTACGTCACCGCGCCAGGGGCGGAGATCGACGAAGCGCATCCGCTCGTCGGGGCGCTCGACGAGGCGCACGCCGCCGTGTTCGGCTCTCTGCCCGAGCGCGACGTCACACGCTGGTTCTCCGACGCCTCCGTGCTCACGCGCTACGGCATCGCGACGGTGAACTACGGCACCTCGTCGGGCCTCCTCGACACGGTCAAGGGCGAGAACCTCGAGATCGAGGGGCTCGTCAAGACGGCCGACGTCTACGCGCGGGCGGCGATGAATGTCTGCGGAGTGTGCAGAGTGAGGCCGCTCGACGACTTCCTTCCGGTGTACGAGTTCTCGGAGCGCCACGCGCTGAGGATCGAGGCTCCGGCCGAGCGCATCGACGAGGCGCTCCGTACCGTGTCGATGGCGACATCCCGCTCGCGCGGGCGTTCGTGGTGGATTCGGCGATTCGGGTCGGCCGCACGGTGACGCTGCGAAGCCGTTCGTCGGTGGCGAGTTGCCCGGCCGTGGTCCTCGATGACGTTCCCGGGCAGGGAGTCGTCCTCGGCCTGACGGGCCAGTTCTGGCGGCTGCGCGGCGGCGCGGGCGATCCTGCGAAGCCGAAGACACGGGACGCGTTCCTCGCGTACGACCGAGCCGACACGTGCAAGGCGGTCATCGACTTCCGGATCGGCCACAACCGTCTCTCGACGGAGACGCGAGTGCATATCGGCGACCTCGCTGCTCGTCGCAGGTTCACGCGTTACTGGACGGTGATTTGGCCGTTCAGTGGACTCATCCGGATCCTCCTCCTACGCGCCGCGCGCTCCCGGGCCGAGGCGGCTGCATGAAGCTCGTCACCTTCGACTACGAACGAGTCGGCTACGTCGACGGCGACGAGGTCGTCGTCCTCGATGTTCCGACCATGCGCGAGCTCTTCGAAGAGGGCGGTGCGGACGAGACCGGAGAACGGGTCGGGCTCGCGGAGGCGGACCTCCGCGCGCCGATCGTCCCGAAGAAGTTCTTCCACACGGCGGGCAACTTCCGCGAGCACGAGGAGGAGTCGAAGCAGGTGGGCTGGTCGCACGAGATCGCGCCCTGGATCGTGTTCTTCCAGAACGTCGACGCGATCGTCGGGCCCGACGAGCCGGTCGTCTACCCCGAGCATCTGACCGAGGAGCTCGACTACGAGCTCGAGCTGGCGGTGGTCGTCAAGCAGGCTGGGAAGTGGTTTCCGCCCGAGGAGGCTCTCGACTACATCGGCGGGTACGTCATCTTCAACGACATCACCGCGCGCGACATCCAGCGCCGCGAGATGCGCTCGGGCGTCTTCAGCTTCTGCAAGGCGATCGACACCTTCTGCCCGCTCGGGCCGTGGATCGTCACGCCGGACGAGATCCCCGATCCGCACGACCTCGCGATGGAGTTGCGCGTCAACGGCGACATTCGGCAGACCTCGCACTCCAGTCGCATGTCGGTGACGATCCCGGAGATCCTGAGCCATTACTCCGCGCTCGGGTACTCGGCAGGCGACGTCGTGTCGACGGGGACGGTCTCGGGGGTCGCCGGGTTCTCGCCCGACGCGGCCTCGCTCTATCTCAAACCCGGCGACGTCATGGAGTGCGAGATCGAGCGGATCGGCGTTCTGCGCAACCCCGTGATCTCGTGGGAAGAGGCGCACGGCGAGCCCGCACCGCCTCGCGTGCGCTGGTGACCTGGCCCCGGGACGACGCGAAGCTCGAGCGCGTTCGCGCACTCATGGCCGAGCAGGAGCTCGACGCGCTCGTCGTCCGCGCGCCCGACAACGTCGTCTACCTCACGAACTTCTGGGGCATGAAGGGCTACGACGCCTGCGTCTTCCCGCGCGACGGCGAGTCCGTGCTCGTCTGCCTCGAGGCATCGGAGCAGGACGCGGCGCGTTCCGCCTGGACGGAGGACGTTCGGCTGTTCAAGGGTTACGACCCGATCGATCCGCGCCCGCCGACCGCACGTGTGCTCGAGATTGCGCGAGCGGCGGCGAGCGAGTTCGGGCATGTCGGCCTCGAGCTCTCGCTCGGAACACAGGCGGCGGACCGGATGGTCGGCGAGCCGACGACGTTCACGCGCGACTGGTTCACGGCCTTCGGCGAGGTCGCGGACGCGACGCCGCTCCTCGCCTCGGCTCGAGCGATCAAGACCGACCAGGAGATCGAGCGCATGCGGCTCGCAAACGACATCGCGGCCGCCGCGATGGAGCACTGCAAGCTGATCATCGAGCCGGGCCTGAGCGAGGCTCAGATCGCGGCGGAGTGGGAGGGGTTCGTCCACGGAGAGGGCACCGGCTGGAAAGGCAAGGTCGAGCTTGCGCTCGGCTTCTCGCTCGTCTGGTCGGGGCCGGGGATCAAGACCTTCACGGCCACGACGTCGCGGCCCGTCGTCGAGGGCGAGCCGACGTTGTTCGAGATCTGGGTCTGCGCCGACGGCTACTGGTGCGACCACACGAAGAACCTCGTCGCCGGCGACCTGACGCCGCGGTACCGCGAGCTCGAAGCCGGGCTCATGGCCGTGTACGAGGACGCGATCGACTTCGCACGGCCCGGTGCGAGCTTCGCCGAGCTCGATCGGACGATCCGCGCCGGGATCGACGCGATGGGCTTTCCGGGCCAGCCGTCGCACCCGATCTGCCACGGCGTCGGCGCTCGCGCACACGAGCCGCCGTATGCGCACCAGGCCGGAGGAGGCGAGATCGCGGCCGGGATGGTGCTTGCAATCGAGCCAGGATGCTATATCGAGGGCGGCGGGGGGCTCCGTGTCGAGGACAACTTCCTGATCACCGACGCGGGCGCCGAGAAGCTCTCGCCGTTCCCGGATGGGATAGTCACGTCGTGACGCTCGACCGCACGAAGGTCTGGACCGGGGATCTGAACGCGAAGGCGCTCGAGCCGCAGCCGCGCGTCACAGTCGGGCTCTACGACACGACTCTTCGCGATGGCGAGCAAACTGTGGGGGTCGTTCTGTCGCCAGAGCAAAAAGTAGAGATCGCAAGAGCGCTGTCCGAGGCAGGCGTCGACCGCATCGAAGCCGGCTTCCCGCGCGTGTCTGCCGACGATGCGAAGGCGATCTCGCTGATCCTCGAGGCTGGGCTCGACGCCGAGATCTGGGGGTTCTCGCGTGCCGTCCGGGCCGATGTCGAGGCGCTCGTCGAGCTCGGTCTGCAGGCATCGGTGATCGAGAGCCCGATTTCGGATGGCAAGCTCGCAGCGCTCGGCGTGTCGCGCGAGACGATGCTGGAGCGGATCCGCGACGCCGTCTCGTTCGCGTCGGCCGAGGGCATCCGAGTCGCCTTCTTCGGCGTCGACTCGACCCGGGCCGACCTCGAGTTCGTACGCCGGGCGTACGAGAGCGCGGTCGAGGCAGGTGCGCAGGAAGTGGTGGTCGTCGACACGCTCGGCATCGCCACGCCCGAGGCGGCGGCGTTCCTCGTGAACGACGTCGTCGAGCGCCTGGACTACGAGGTGCCCGTGCACTGGCATGGACACGACGACTTCGGGCTCGCGACCGCCGCGGCCGTTGCGGCGGTACAGGCCGGCGCGACGTGGGTGCAGGGGACGGTGAACGGCATGGGCGAGCGTGCCGGAAACGCCGACCTGGTCGAGATCGCGCTCACGCTCGAGGCGCTGTACGGGATCCCCACGCGCCTCCGACTCGACCAGGCGCGTGTGCTCAGCGCCCTGGTGCAGGAGCTCGCGGGGACGCCGCTCGCCCCCTGGAAGGCCGTGACCGGGGACAATCTCTTCACGCGGGAGTCCGGCGCAGTCGCCGCACAGTTCCACGACCCGCCCGCGATCGAGCCGTACTCGTCGGAGCTCGTCGGCGCGGAGCGGGGGATCGTGCTCGGGAAGAAGAGCGGCCTCGACTCGATCCGCATCAAGGTCCTGGAACTCGGTCTCGACGTGCCCGAGGAGCGTTATCCGGCACTGCTCGAGTCGGTGAAGCGTGCGGGCGTAAAGAAGCGAGGGCTCGTCACGGACGCCGAGTTCAAACGCATTGCCCGGAGAGGAGGCTCCAGTGCATCATCGTGAGCTCGTCAATCCGCCGGATCTGCATCCCGCGCCCGGCTTCAGCCACGTCGCGATCGCCTCGGGGACGAAGGTCGTCCACTTCGCCGGACAGGTCGCGATCGCGTCCGACTTCAGCCTCGTCGGTGAGAACGACCTCTATGAACAGACGCAGGCGGCGATGCGGAATCTGAAGGTGGCGATGGAAGCTGCGGGAGTAGCGTGGGACGACATCGTCCGGCGCACGATCTACACCGTGCATCCCACCGAGTACGAGACGATCACACGCGCAATCGACTCCGTCACAGGCGGCGCCGACCATCCTGCGCAGACGATCCTCGGCGTGACTGGTCTCGCCGTACCCGGTCTCCTCATCGAGATCGAGTGTACGGCGGTGCTCGCGGACTGACGGATGCCGATCACACGGCAGGACTTCTTCGAGGTCATGGCGTCCTTTCCCTCCGGTGTCGCCATCGTGACGACTACCAGGGAGGATGGGCGTCCGCTCGGGCTGACGACTACGGCGGTCTCGAGCGTCTCCGCGCACCCGCCCACAATCCTCGTGTGCGTCGACCTCGGATCTCGCACGCTCGCGGCGCTCCGCGCTCGGCGCACGTTCGTCGTCAACTTCGTGCGGCAGGGCTGCAGCCAGCTCTGCATGCTGTTCGCATCGAAGGCGGACGACAAGTTCGAGCACGTCTCTTGGCAGCCAACGGCCTCGGGCCTGCCGCATCTCCACGTGGACGCGATCGCGTGGGCAGAGTGCTCGACGGTCCACGACATCGAGGTCGGCGATCACGTGGTCCTCGTCGCACGCGTCGATGCGGGGGGAGTCGCGCCCGATGTCGAGTCTCCGCTGATGTATTACCGCCGCTCGTGGGGAGTCTGGTCGCCTGCACACGAGGCGAGCGAGCCCGATCCCGTGCGGGTCGCGGCGATGGAGGTCAGCGCGCGCGATCTCCGGTGGCAGGGAGCGGAGCTGTAGCCAGCCGTCCCGGTGAGCGACGTTGACCGGTTTCCGGTGCGGTGAAATACTCGCCCGAGGCTGACATGTCACACGGGAGGTGAGGTCCGCATGAGATTCGGGCTGTACACGGAGATCCAGCTCCACCCGGGAAAGACGGCGGAGCAGCTGTTCGGAGAGGTGCTCGAGCAGATCGAGAACGCCGACCGGCTCGGCTATGACGTCTACGCCGCGATCGAGCACTTCTTCTTCCCGAAGTTCTCCGTCTCCGCGAATCCGCTGGCGCTTTTCGCTGCCGCGGCCCAACGCACGAAGCACATCCGCTTCCGGACCATGCTGCACGCGCTGCCCTACTGGAACCCGACGGTGCTGGCATCGATGATCGCGGTCGAGGACATCCTGACGGGTGGCAGGTACGAGTTCGGCGTCGGGCGCGGCCATGGCTGGATTCCCGAGAAGGCAGGCGTTCCGCTGGACGAGCACGCACGCCCGCGCTACGAGGAGGCCGTCGACCTCCTGTTCGAAGCCCTCGGGGACGAGCGGTTCTCGCACGACGGCGAGTACTTCCACGTGGCGGACTCACACGTCGTGCCCTTCCCGACTCGGAAGTTCCGGGTCACGCTCGGCGGGACGTCCGACCGCACGTATGAGCTCGCGGCCGAGAACGGCTGGAGTGTCGCAGTCCCGCCGCTGCTTCCCGTATGTCGCGCTCGAGAAGCAGCTCGATCTCTACCGCGAGAAGTGCGCCGAGCACGGGACGACTCCGGACATCGTCTGGATCCACGCGTGCCATCTCGACGAGGACCGCGACACCGCGACCGCGAGGCGAGGGACTGGACGGTCGGGTTCATCAAAGGCAACTGCTCGCCACTCATCGAGTACGAGAAGCCGTCCACCGAAGGCCTGCTCGAAGGCGGACTACGGCTTCTACACCGCGGGGATCATGGAGCAGCTCAACGAGGTGCCGTACGAGCAGCTGATCGAGGAGGACTACATCTGGGTGGGAACGCCCGACGACATCAGCGAGCGCATCGAGCAGACGCTCGAGATCTGCCCTGGGATCGCGGAGGTCGCGATCACCGTCAACGCCGGCGGTGCACCGCATTGGATGGCGATCAAGAACCAGGAGCTCTTCGCGTCCCGTGTCGCTCCGAACTTCGGGGCGCTGGCCCGCGCCGAGCCGGCAGGGGCGACGGCGTAGCGAACCGGAGCGCAACCAGCGGGCGTACAGTTGACTGACATGTCAGGACGTTCGATACTCGACCTACTCGGGAGAGCAGGCGTGAAGAGGAGGAGAGCATGAGAAAACGCGGCAAGTGGGCTGCGCTCGGTGCTGCCCTGGCCCTCGTTGGCACGGCGACCGCGCTCCTGGCGACCGCCGCGCAAGGGAGCCCTCAACAGCGCGGACCCATCATCATCGGTGCCGCGATGGACCTGACGGCGAACATGGCGCCGTACGACACGCCGGCGCTCTACGCGGTTCGGACACAGGTCAAGAAGATCAACGTGGCCGGAGGTATAAACGGGCGCAAGCTCCGAGTCATCGTCTGCAACCATCAGCTCAAGAACCAGAAGACGTGCGCGCTCCAGCTGATCGAGAAGGGTGCCGCGATCGGAATGGTCACCTGCGACGTTGAGTTCGCGGCGCCAGCGACGCAGGAGTTCATCAACAAGGGCATGCTCGCCCTCTCGCCGTGTATCGGCACGGATCAGCAAGGCCCGAAGCGCTTCGGGCCGAGGGGCCGATACGCCTTCACGCTCGGCAGCATCGCCCAGGACGAGGGCGCCGCCATGGCGGAGTACTCCTACGCACGTGGCTGGAGGCGAGCGGTGATTGTCCGCGACAACCTACTCGCGTACTTCCAGAACATTGCGGATGCCTTCAAGGCGCGCTTCACCGAGCTGGGTGGGCAGGTCGTCCAGGAGGAGGCGTTCTCGTCGTTCTCCAACACGATCCAGGGCGCCCTGAGCAAGGTCGCGAACACGAGAGCAGACGTGATTGCATTCCCGACGGCCTTCGACGGGCTCGCACCGTTCGTGGGCGGCCTCCGCCAGCTCGGCAACAACACGCCGATCATCAACTCGTGGGGCGGCGACGGCAACTACTGGTGGCCACAGAACCCGCAGGTTCAGAACTACTACTACGTCACATACGGCTCGATCTACGGCGACGATCCCAAGTCGGGAGTGAACCGGCTCGTCAAGCAGGTCACCACGCTCAACAAGGGGCAGCTGCCGGCGACCGGGAGCTTTGTCCCGGGCGCCGACCTCGTCGATGCGCTCGTGACGGCGATCGTGCGGGCCAACGGGTCGACGAACGGCGCCAGGCTCGCCGCTCAGTTCGAGAAGTTCAAGGGGCTCCAGGTCACGTCGGGGAAGATCACGTACTCGCGCAACGTGCACGGCGTGACGGGTCGGGTCTACCGCGTGATGTTCGTGAGCAACAACCAGGCGAAGTTCCTCAGGTTCTGGAAGACGAAGAAGCCGGCGAACATCGGCTGATCGAGGTTGACGCAGGCAGCGACGCCTGACGAGAAGAGGTGGCCCGGAGGATCTCTCCGGGCCACCGCCGTCTCACGGTCCTTCGCGGGTGTCGAGGCTCTCCGAGACGTCAGTATCGAGCTGCACCGAGGCGAGGTCGTCGGGCTCATCGGCCCGAACGGCGCCGGGAAGACGACCCTCGTAAACGTCATCAGCGGCTTCGACGCTCCCACGTCCGGGTCGGTCGAGCTCGAAGGCCGACACGTCACGCGCTGGCGCCCGCACCGGCTCGGGCGTGCGGGCCTCGCCCGGACGTTCCAGGGGAGCCACTCCTTCGCCGGGCTCTCCGTCCGCGAGAACGTCGAGGTGTCGGCGCTGGGTGGGGGTGCGGCTCCGCGCGAGGCGCGCAGGCGGGCCGACGAGCTCCTCGAGTTGCTCGGAATCGGCTCCGCGGAGCACGTGCCCGCGTCGGCGCTCTCTCATGGCGACGAGCGCAAGCTCGAGGTCGCCCGAGCTCTCGCGATCGATCCGCGGTTCGTATTGCTGGACGAGCCCGCGGCCGGCCTTCCCGAGGCGGAGATCCCCGGATTTGCAGGGGTCCTTCGTGCGGTGCGGGACGACCGGGGCGCGGGCGTGCTCCTGATCGATCACAACATGGCCCTCGTCATGGAGGTGTGCGACCGCATCCAGGTCCTCGACCAGGGCCAAACGCTCGCGGAAGGGACGCCCGCCGACGTGCGCCGGAACCTCGACGTCACAGCTGCGTACCTGGGGGAGAGCGCCGTTGCCGAGGACCTGTCCGATGGCGACGTCTGAGGCCATGCTCGAGGTCTCGAGCCTCGAGGTCCGGTACGGGTCCGTGCCCGCCGTGCGAGGCGTCGATCTGCGCGTCGATCGCGGTGAGATCGTGGGCTTGATCGGCCCCAACGGCGCCGGGAAGTCGACGACGCTGCACGCGATCATGGGCGCCATACGTCCGACACGGGGCGACATCCGCCTTGCGGGCGCCTCGATCGTCGGCAAGGCGCCCGAACGCGTCGTGCGCTCGGGTGTCGGACTCGTGCCAGAGGGGAGGCGGATATTCGCTGAGCTCACTGTCGACGAGAATCTGCGTCTCGGGCTTGCGGGCCGCCGGTCGCGCGACGGCGCTGACGAAGCGTTGGAACGCGTCTACGA
The DNA here is from genome assembly GCA_963744505.1 of uncultured Gaiellaceae bacterium. Classification (GTDB taxonomy): domain Bacteria; phylum Actinomycetota; class Thermoleophilia; order Gaiellales; family Gaiellaceae; genus GMQP-bins7. The sequence continues at coordinate 521,307 of CAVUTL010000005.1, read as the reverse complement.
CCTCTTTCCAATCGTGCGCGATACGCGGAGTCGGCAGGCAGGCCTCCTCTCCGGCGGACAGCAGCAGCAGCTCGCGATCGGCCGTGCGCTCGTCGCAGATCCGCGGCTGCTGCTCCTGGACGAGCCGTCCCTCGGGCTGGCACCCACCGTCGTGGACACGGTCTTCGACGTACTGCGCGCGATCAGGGAGCGAGGAGTGACGATCCTGCTCGTCGAGCAGCGCGCGCAGCGCACCGTGGCGTTCGCCGATCGGACCTATGTCGTCGCGAACGGCGAGAACCGCATGATCCTCACGCCCAGCGACGCGCACGACACGGGGCGGATGGTCGCAGCGTACTTCGGAACGGCGGACGCTCTGTGAGCGAGCACGTTCAGACCTTCGTCGATGCCGTCGCACTCGGCTCGATCTACGGGCTGATGGCGGTCGGGATCGGGCTCGTCTTCGGCGTCCTCCGCCTCGTCAACTTCGCCTATGGCCAGCTGATCATGGCTGGCGCTTACGCACTGGCGCTCACGAACGACCAGCCGGTCCTGCTGAGCATCGCGCTCTGCTTTGCTGTCGTCCTGGCGCTTTCGCTCGCGATGGAGTTCGCGGCGTTCAGACCCCTCCGGCAGGCCTCACCGACGACGATGCTCGTGGCGACGTTCGCTATCAGCTACCTCCTCCAGAGCATCGCGCTCGTCCGCTTCGGAGCCATCGGAAAGATCGTCGTCGTCATCCCGAAGCTCAGCGAGCCGGTGACGATCGGCGGCGTCCACATCCGCTGGATCACCATCGTCACGATTCTCGTTGCGCTTGCAGTTTTCGGTTTGCTCACGCTCCTGCTGACGAAGACCACGATCGGCCTCCAGATGCGCGCCGCGTCGATCGACCCTCAGACGGCGCGGCTGCTCGGAGTCAGGGCGAACGCGGTCATCACCTTCGCCGTCCTCGTGTCGGGGGTCATCGCGGCCATCGTCGCCGTGATCCTTCCGATGGCCGTCCCCGAACGATTGCTCGTCGGTCCTGACTTTGCGCTCCGCGAGACCATCATCGTCCTCGTCGGTGTCGTCGTCGGCGGCATCGACCGCTTGCTCACGGCGACGCTCGGTGGGTTCTCGATGGGGGTTGCAGTCGGTCTGCTGTCAGGCTTCCTCCCCAGCAGCGGGACGTGGCCGTTCACGAGCAGCGTCTACCTCGACTCCGCGGTCTTCATGCTCGTCATCATCGTCCTGCTCGTTCGCCCCGAAGGCCTGTTCGTCCGCGGGCGAAGCGCGGCGCTGGAGCGCGTGTGACGCGTCGCATCGTCGAACTGCTCGGCCCTGTGCTGGTCCTCGTTGTCGTCGGGGTCGTCGGGAGCATGGGCTTCGTCGATCCGGCTCTCGAGAACGAGTTCCGTGGTGCGCTCGTCTCGGTGGCGATGGTCGTCGCTCTCTACGTGTTCGTTGGGAACTCCGGGGTGGTCTCGTTCGGTCACGTGAGCTTCGTGGCGGTCGGAGCTTTCGCCGCAGGTGTCATGACCGTCCCCGTGGAGCTGAAGCCGACGATCACTCCGGGGCTGTTCTCGGTGCTCGGCGAGCACTCCGTCGGGAACGTCGTCTCTCTGCTGCTTGCGGCGGGTGTCGGCGGGCTGTTCGCGCTGCTGGTCGGGATCCCGCTCATGCGCCTGTCGGGGCTGGCGGCGGGAATCGCGACCTTGGCTGTGCTCGGAGTGACGTACAACATCCTCAACAACTGGACGAAGATCGGCCCCGGCCCGCTCACGCTGACGACGGTTCCGCAGACAACCGACCTGCTCCAGGCCACGCTGGGTGCGATTGCCGTGGTCGCCGTCGCGTTCACGTACCAACGGAGTCGCTTCGGGCGCAAGCTCCGCGCTGCTCGCGAGGACTTCGCCGCCGCAGGTGCCGCCGGCATCGACGTGCGGCGGGAGCGGCTGTGGGCGTTCGCGCTCTCCGGGGCGCTCTCGGGGTTCGCAGGCGGACTGCTCGTCCACCTGGCGGGGACGCTGCAGGCGCGCGACGTGTACCTCGATCTCACGTTCCTCACGCTGGCGATGCTGGTCGTCGGCGGCGTCGGGAGCCTCTGGGGAGCCGTCGTCGGGGCGCTCTCGGTCAGCGCCCTCGACTCGTTCCTCCTCAGGGCCGAGAGCGGCGAGGTCGGCTTCGTCAACGACGTACTGGGGAAGCCACTCTGGGGAGGCAGCCGCGTCGTCGGCGTCGCGCTCTTCATGGCGGTCGTGCTCATCCTCCTTCCGCAGGGGCTGACGCGCGGGCGAGAGTTTCGGCTGCCTCGTCTTGGCCGGCCGCGTCGAGCCGCGCAGGAGTGGTCGGCGTGATCGAGCGCGTCTGCATCGTCGGGGCGGGGACGATCGGGAGCCTCTTCGCGGGCCACCTCGCGCAGATCGCCGACGTGTCCGTTCTAACACGGCGCGCGGAGCATGCCGACGCCCTCAACGATCTCGGGTTGCGGGTGACCGGCAGAACCGACCTCCACGCACGGGTCCGTGCGACGAGCGATCCGGCCGACCTTCCCGACGTCGAGCTCGCGATTCTCGCGTGCAAGGGGACGGATCTCGAGAGAGTGGCTTCCGCAATTGCCGGTCACCTGAACGGCGCGACCCTGATGACGGTCCAGAACGGCCTCGGCGCGGAGGAAGTCGTGCGGCGCCACGGGAGCTGGCCGCTCGTCTCCGCGATCACATTCATGAGCGGAACGCGCCACTCCGACACCGAGGTCGAGTACGTCCTCGACACCGCGACGTGGGTCGGGCCGTACGAACACACGCCGCAAGCCGTCGCCGCGGAGATCGCCGAGCTCATCGTGTCGTCGGGCTTGAAGGCCGAGGCGTTCACCGACCTGCGGCCTGCGCAATGGTCGAAGCTGATCTTCAACGCGACCGTGAATGCCGTGGCGGCTCTGACCCGGCTACCGCACGACTCGCACTTCGCCGCCGAGGACCAGCCGACCGATCTCGGCGGGCTCGTTCGCGGGCTGATGGACGAGGGCACGTCCGTCGCCGACGCGGTCGGCGTCGAACTCCACGACGATCCCTGGGAGATGAACGTCCACGCGACGAGGCGGGGAAGCTCCCATCGCCCGTCCATGCTCGAAGACGTCGAGGCGCAAAGGCCAACGGAGGTCGAGTCCATCAACGGAGCGCTCGTGCGCGAGGCGGAGCACATTGGGATGCAGGTGCCGCTGCAGCGTGCGCTGTACGCGCTCGTACGCGGGCGGGAGGCGTCGTACCGATGAGGGTGTGCGTCGTCGGATGCGGAGCCGTCGGCTCGCTGTTCGCAGCGAACCTCGCGCAACTCGACGACGTCGAGGTATGGGCGTACGACGTCTCGCAGGCCCACGTCGACGCGATCAATGCGAACGGCCTCAGGCTCACGGGGGCGGGCGAGGTGCACGGGCAGCTGCAGGCTACGACCGACGCCGCGGCGCTTCCGGCATGCGACTTCGGGATCGTCGCGACGAAGGCGATGCACACGGACGGGGCGATTGCCGCGACCGCGCACGCGTTCGTGGACGGTGCCGTCGCGACGGTGCAGAACGGTGTGGGCAACGAGGAGGTCGTGGCGCAGCACGTTGCGCGCGTCATTCGCGGCACGACCTTCCCGGCCGGGAAGGTCCTCGAGCCCGGCGTGGTGCAGTGGGACGTGAAGGGGGACACGACGCTCGGACCGTTCGAGCCTCAGCCCGCCCGCGCCGAGGAGATCGCCCGGCTCGCCGATGCGTGCACGCGCGGAGGGATGCCCACGACAGCCGTCGACGACGCCCGCCCCGCGCAATGGCGCAAGGTCATCTTCAACGCCGCGACGAACCCCATCGGTGCGCTCACGGGCCTCACGCACGGCCGGGTCTGCGAGCGGCCGGATCTCCGCGCGATCGTCAGCGCTCTCGTCGACGAGGGAACGGCTGTGGCAGCGGCCCAGGGGATCCTGCTCGACGCCGATCCCGAGGAGCTCATCGACCACGCCGCCCGGCCGGAGGTCGCATACGGCCACAAGGCGAGCATGCTCCAGGACGTCGAGGCGCGGCGGGCAACCGAGGTCGACTTCCTCAACGGCGGGATCGCTCGCTTCGGGCGCGAGCTCGGCGTTGCGACGCCCCTCAACGACGCGATCACCAGGCTGATCAAAGGACTGGAGGCTTCATGGGAACAGCGCTGAGCCCCGAGCTGCAGCGGCGGCACGCGAACGTCCGAGCCGCGATGTCCGCGCACGACCTCGATGCGCTGATCGTCTCCGGGAGTGAGTACTCGGGATTCGAGGGCGCCGTGACGTACATGTCAGGCTTCCAGATCGTCCATCGCTACGCGTACGTCGTCGTCCCGGCGGACGGGGAGGCGCACATCGTGTTCCCGACGGAGGCGCGCTACGTCGGCGAGCATGGAACCTCCCAGCTCGAGCAGGTCTTCCACGACCGGCCCGGAGAGCTCATTGCCGGTCGAGCTAGCGACGCCGGCTGGCGCCGCGTGGGCGTCTTCGGTCTCGATTACGTGATGTCCGTGCGCGACTTCCGCGCGCTCGACGGCCTCGAGCTCGTCTCCTTCGACGTCGAGTTCGATCTCGCGCGGGCGGTCAAGAGCGAGGCCGAGCTCGAGTCGGTGCGCGACTCCGTTCGCATCAACCAGCGGGGCTTCGAGATCTTCTTCGAGGCGTACGCGCCCGGGAAATCAGCCGCCGAAGTCATGTCGGCGGCCGAGGACTGGTTCGTGGCCGAGGGCTGCGGACGCCTGACCATGAACATGGTGCTGACCGGCACCGACACGTTTGCCCGCCCGGAGTTCAAGATCGCGCGGCGTGAGGAGATCCTCGGAGAGTTCCTGCTGCCGTCACTGGAGGTGGCCGGCCCCGGGATGCACTGGGTCGAGGTCTCCCGCGCGATCGCCTCGCGCGACGCCGTGCTCTCGACCGATACTGAGCGGATGCTCGAGGCCTACCTCGACTACGTCGATGCGGCACGCGACGCCATGCGTCCGGGGGCGAGCTGTCACGACGTCCATCGCGCCGTGTCGGCCGGCTTCACCGAGCGCGGGTACCACCTCGGGCACGTGACGGGCCACTCGATCGGGATGACGATGATCGAATTCCCGAAGGTGGGCGAGGGCGTCGAGACCGAGCTCGCCGAGAGCATGGTGTTCTCGATGCACCCGCATGCGATCGCCGCGAACGGGGAGGACTGTCTCTACATGCAGGACACCTGGCTCGTCACCGCCGAAGGCGGCGTTCCGCTCGCAACCCTCCCGATGCAGGTCTTTCGCGCGCCTGTTTGACAATGGAGCGTGAGGAGGACGCTAGAATCCGACCGTGAGCTGGCCGTGGCTCGTACTGCTCGGCCTCGCGGCTGCACTCGCCGTCGCGGTCGAGCTGCCGCGCCTGGAGCGCCGCTTCGGAGCCGCGGCGCGGCGCGACCGCGAGCGGCAGAAGCGCAAGAAGCAGCTCCGCGTGGTCACACCGGAGGACGAGAGCGAGGAGTTCATCCGCTCGGTCCAGCGCGACCTCGACGCGCTCCCGACGATCGAGGAGCGGGATCGCAAGACGTAGGGGCGAGGCTTGCCTCGCCCAGGGCGACGCAAGCGTCGCCCCTACGGGCGCAGTCGGACCGTGAATGACGCCGTGCGCGTGTTCGGAAGGATGCGCGCGACGTTCTCGGTGTTCTTCGCCTCCTGATAGTCCGCGACGCGAATGCGGAGGCGATGCGTGCCGGACGAGAGCCCGCTGGTCGGAATCGAGATGAGCCGGCCGCGCAACGTCCAGCGCACGGACGTGCCGTCGACCGCGACGCGAATCGACTCCGGGTACACGCCGGCGCCCGCGTCGGTCGCGGACACCAGGAAAGGCCTCCCGTGGGTGACGTTCCGTGTCCGGACCCGCACGCTGGGAGGCGTCACGTCGTTCACCCAGTAGCGGAACGTGAACGCACCTGCTCCCGGTCGCGCGGCACTGTCGAAGACGACGGCGTAGGCGCCCGGTGAGGGCGAGAGCACGCCGGCGGCGAGCAAAGGCTCGCGGAACTCGTCCATGTACGGGTTGTGGTTGACCGGCAGGCCGGCGTAGCCCGTGAGCCGGTTCTCGTCGAGACCGGCAACGATGCGCGGCTCCACCCGACTCCCAAGCCCGAGTTGCGTGATCACGACGCCGGCATTGGCGACGCGCTTCGCGATGCGGAACCGGAAGACCCGCTCGGGGCCACGCAGCGTCGTCGTCACGCCGACTCCCCGTGGAGTCTCGGGATAGCGATAGCGGGAAACGAGCGACGGCCGGCCGGCCGTCGTGCTCCGGTAGATCCCGGGCCGGGGCACTGTCCCGACCGCGTGCCGAGCGAGCCCGCCGGCAGTGACGCGGCCCCAGACGGGGATCCGGCGTAGGTCCGCGCCGCGCCGCAGCTCGACGTACGCGTCGAGGTCGCCCGCACTCGCCGCCGCAGTCACGGCTGCCGTGACCGTCAGCTCCCCTGGAACCGTGACAGACGACGGGAGCACGAGCCGGGCGCCCCGCGGCGCATCTCGCACGACCCGGGCGACCTGCCACGTCCCAGCTCCGGTCCCGGCATCCTCGAGCCTGAGCGTCTTGCTCACGTCCTGTCCGGGAGCGAGCAGACCGAACGAGAGCGCCGTGGGGGCCGCGAACAGGAGTGGGCGATCGGCGCGGGCGAGCGCGACCACGCCACCTCCCTGGAAGCGAGGTCCGGCCGTGCGACCCCGCTCTCCGACCGAGTCGACGCCGGACTGCACGAGCGCGGACTTCAACTGCTCGACGGTCCACCCAGGATGTCGTTGCCGGAGCAGCGCGGCCGCGCCGGCAATGTGGGGCGACGCCATGCTCGTCCCCGAGAGCTCGGCCCAACCGCCGCCGGAGACCGACGAGAGGACGTCGACACCGGGCGCCGCGACATCCGGCTTGAGGCGGAGCGAGATCGTGGTGGGACCGACCGACGAGAACTCCGCGTGCTCTCTCCGTACCGGGCTGCCGCTGATCTCCACGGCGCCGACCGCGATCGCACGCGCGGAGTTGGCAGGCGAAGAGACCGATCCGGCTCCGAGCTCCGAGTAGTCGTTCCCCGCGGACACCACGGAGACGACTCCGGCAGCCGCAGCCGCGTCGAGGGCGAGGGCGACGATGTCGCGGCTGGGCTCGATCTCCGGCTCGCCGCCCGAGAAGTTGATGACGTCCATGCCGTCTGCGACCGCAGCCTCGATCGCGGCCACGATCGCGGGGGAGTTCGCGTTCGGGCTGAGGCCCGAGTCGGTCTCGACGAACACCTTGTAGTTCCCGAGATAGGCACGCGGCGCGACGCCCGAGACGCGGCGGCCCTGCCCCGTGGCCGTCTCGGCGTTCCCGGCCGCGATTCCGGCGACATGCGTGCCGTGGGTGGAGTCGTCCTCGCTGAACGCCACGCGCGCGGTCGCCGCGGTTGCGCTCTTCGGGGCGAACACGCGCGCGACGATGACTTTCGCCGTCGTGAACCGCTGCTGCCCTTTTGGAAAGCCGGCAGGCATCGCGTATCCGGAGGGGTCGAAGAACGGGTGCTCCGGATCGACGCCCGAGTCGATGATCCCGATCTTCACGCCCTGACCCGCCGACTCGAGTGTCTGGCCCCAGAGCCCCGGGGCACCGATCTGCTGCGGCGACGACGCGAGCTGCGGTGTGTAGCTTCCCGCCGGGAGCACGTCGCGGACGCCGGGAAGTCCGCCGAGACGCGAGACGTCTCGGGAGGGAAGCGAGAGCGAGAACCCGTTCGCGACGAGCCGGTACCGCCAGCCGATCTCCGCCTGCGGCAGTCTTGACGTGAGCGTGCGTCTGAACAAGCGCTGGTCGCGAGCGATCGCGCCACCTGACTCCGGTGCTTGCGCGAGCGGCGGCGAGTCGAGCAAGACCACGACTTCCGTGCGCTCGCCGCCCTGCGGGGGCATGGACGGACCGTCCACGGCGACCAGGACGGCAACGGCGGCGACCGCAAGCGAGGCGAGGCGAGTCATCGAGGAGTGAGACGACCCGAAGCTAGAATCGGACGGCCGCGCGGATGTGGCGGAATTGGTAGACGCGCACGGTTCAGGTCCGTGTGCCCGTAAGGGCGTGGAGGTTCAAGTCCTCTCATCCGCATTGCCCTGGAATTGTGGCGACTCGCGCGCAGGCATCGATCGGTACCGCGAGCGCTCGATCCGGCGCCTCCGCTAGCGTGCTCTCCAGAGTGGCGACGGAGTACGAGATTCGCTCGGGGGAGCGGCCCGTTTCGATCAAGAGCGCGGCGAGCGCGCAGACCGCCTTGATCGACTACGTGCGCTCGCTCGGGTGCAACGACGCGGAGATCATTCGCCTCGGGGTGGCCGCAGTCTCGTGGAGGGGCGCGCGGTACACCGCCGTTCCGGTCTCGAGCGACGGCGGGCGATAGGCCGCTCGGCCATCAGGGGAGTGCCGCGAGCTGATGAGCGGCGGATACGACCTGGGGGCGAGTCCTTTTCGACCGTTGGCACGCCGGCTCCACGGGCTCTCCCTGTGGTGGTCTCGAACGCGCCCGCTCAAAGTGACGTCGCGCCGACCTCAAATGCATGGAAGGTCATTGTCATTGCCCCGAGCAACTTGTCCGGCCAGTTTTGGGTGAGGGCCTATGCGCTCTGCGGGTAGCCCAGCGCTGTCGAGGTCCTTGACGGCGGACCCGTCTACTGACGCGCGAACTTCGCGAGGCTCGCGGCGACCCTGGCGACGTCTCGCAAACCAGAGCCCTCACTCAGATAGCGAACGAGCCACCGCCGCGCAGCCGGCTCAGCCTTCGGTGACCCGCACGCCGTTATCGTGGGAGCATGACTGCGATTGACGCAGCCCGCGCTCGCGAGTTCGAGTTGCGTGAGCCAGCGTCTGCAGAGGGGATTGAGGCGCTCGTCGGGTTTAGCGCTGTTCCCGCCGATCTGATCCAGCTACTGCGTGAGTCGGACGGTGTCTACGACGAGTTCGGAAGCGCAGTCGTCTGGCCAGCCACGGAGCTGATCACCCAGAACCAAGCAATGCGGACAACACCGGACTTCGCCTCGCTGTACTGGTCGTTCGATCAGATTCTCTTCATCGGTGAGGAAGGAGGCGGTGACCTGTTTGGTTTTCGCCTTCTACCCGACTACGACGGGCCAGATTCGGTTTACCTGTGGGAGCACGAGGACGACAGCCGCGCCTGGTTCGCATCGTCGCTCGAGGATTACTTCGCTCGACGCTCCTGACTAGCTGCCCCGCTCCGCAAGACTCGCCATGACTTTCGCGATGTCCCGCATGCTCGGTGAGCCCTCGGTGAAATAGCGCACGAGCCACCGGCGGGCTCAGCCTTGGGTGATCCTCGCTCGAAGTAAAGATGCACGTGCTGCAGCGCATCCTCGAGCGGCAGGTTCGGCAGCTCGCGAGAGGCGTCCTCGGCCATCCAAAGTGCTCGCCGCTCGATCGCTCGGCGGAAGCGGAGGTGCGCGTTCGGCTGGGCGGTCACGAACGTATGTTCTCATGCCTTGAGTGCGCCTTGAGCGCACTGTGAGAGGCTTGCCGAGTGCTACGGACAGTCCTCGCCTGTGCCTCGATGGTGGCTTTGATCGCAACGCCTACGGGATCGACACGAGCCGGCGACGACGATGCCGTTCGCCCACGCGGCACGATCGCCTACATTGCAGGGGGTTCGATGTCTGCCTCGTCAACGCCACCCTCAAAATACGAAGTGCCGACCTGGGCACCGTGACAGGGCCAGCGGCGGCAGCTAGTTCACCCCACCCGCCTCGAGCTCGCGCCCCTCATCCGGTACGCCCTACCAAAAAGAAGAGTGGCCGCTGGGAACGGCCACTCATGCCAATACTGGGGAGGATTGGGTACCCACGTTGTCGTGGGAATCGGCGCTCGTCTCGTCCCCCTAATGGGTACGCGCTCCTCGATCCGCAGTTAGCGCGTCCTCGAGCGGCAGATTCGGGAGCTCGCTGGCGATGAACGCGAAGGCACGCAAGCGGATTCCCCTCCGAACGAGCCGCTAGTCGAGCTCAGGCGACGACGAACGCCTCCAGCCGCTCGGCCTCGTCCTCGACCTCGCGGCACACCGGTCGGGAGAGCCGCGCCAACGGCTCGAGGACGACGCGACCCTTCTCGACGCTCCACATCCCGGCAACGAGGCCGTCGACGAGGAACGTCTGCGCGACGTCGCCGTTCGTGCGGATCACGGTCTTCCGGTACTCCTCCGGGAGCACGCGCGTCCGGTCCGCGAACGCAAGCAGGATGTTGTCCCACTTCGGCAGGAAGCGGACGGGAGCGGGCGTCTCGGGGTCCGGCAACGGAGCGCGCTCGACGTCGAGGAGCTCGAGTCCCCGCTCGTCCCGGAAGCGGCGCAGCTCGAGGCGCGCGAGCGCGGCCTTGATCGCAGGCACATGCATCCTGCTCCAGATCCCGATGTCGCGGCGCGACGCAGGCCCGAACGCAGCGAGATAACGGCGCAGGAGCTCCGCGCGTGCGTCCGTCGGATTGTGGTCGTCGGGCTCCGCGAGCGCGACGAACCGCCCGTGCGGACGCGCGTTCCAGAGGGCCGTCTCGTGGTGGTGGACGCGTGCGTAACGCCACGCCCGGCGCGCGTCGGTTCCGGCGAGCCCGCACTCGCGTTCGACGAGAGCGAGCCCTTCCTCGTTCGTCACTGCGCCGCGCTCGGCGAGCTCGCGCACCAACGGCGCGAGACGCTTCGCAAGCGATGACTCGCACGGAAAGTTGGTCTCGCTCATCGCCGCGCGAATGACTGCGTAGTCACGGCGCGTGACGAGGTGCAGGGTCTGCCGCATCATGTTCGCCTTGAGCACCGCCGCCCGACGTAGATCCCGCTCGAGCGACTCGCGCCGGAAGCGCGTCGTCCGCGTCCAGATTCCGACGTACGGCGCGGACGGCCACTGCGCCTGCATCCCGACAAGGTGTTCGATCACCTTCACGGGTGAGAGGCGCTTGCGCTCGAGGAGAAGCTGCCGTGCGAGCGTCGCGCGATTCAGCTCGCGGAGCGTCAGGACGCGCTCGGCCACGCGGCCACGCTACACGCGCCGGGTGCCGCGACTCGCGGCTAGCCTCGAGCCTCGCCATGAACCGTGCCCCACACACGCTGGGTCTTTCGGGCGGTTCGTCCTCCGCTTGCACCCGGAGATCACGCGATCACGACGAGCCGAGCTGAGCGTGAAGTCGGGAGCCGGGCTGCCTTCCGCAACGACGCCTCCCGTGGGAGCACCGGGATCGTTCACGACGGCAGCCATCCCTCGCGGTACGCCGACCGCTCCTCCGGACCGAAGCGGGCGTAGGCCTCGTCGGGATTCGACGTCTCCTCGAGCACGCTCGCACCGTGCTTCGCCGCGACGTCGTTCACGGCATAGACGACCTCGAAGCCGCCCGCTCGGCTGCCGACCATGACGATCACGCACGGCCCGTCACCGGCACCGACGAAGGTGTGCTTCGTCCACGGCGGGCAGTGGACGAAGTCCCAGGCCTTCAGGTTGCGCTCCTCACCTTCGATCACGAGCACACACTCGCCGGAGACGACGAGGAAGTCCTCCTGGCCCCGCTCGCCGTGGTACAGGCCGCGCTGACCGGGCGAGAGAATCTGGATGCGGAAGCCGAGGCCGGTCCACTCCTGCCGCCCTTCGAAATCCGTGTCCTGCCCGCGCTCCTCGCTTCGGATCCACGACACGTCATGCGCGTTGAGGACGAACCAGCCCTCGCCGTGGGGGATGAGCCCGGCGTCCGACTTCTTCAGCTCCGCCTCCGGGACGGTCATCGCCTGACCACGAGGAACTTCTCTGCGTCCGCATCCGACGTGAGAGTGAACGCCGGAGCGGGTTGTCCCTCGGTCACCATCGAGGGACGATCCTAGCCAGCCAAGCTTCCACCCCTGCCGCGCAATCCGCGCGCATCGACACGAGAAGAGCGCGGTGCGAGCCCCGATAGGGTGCGCGCGTGCTCTCCCTGCACATCGCGCTCGGGGTCGCGGTCGTCGTCGTCTGCGTCGCGTCGGCGGTCCTCGGGTTCGTCGCGTATCGCCGCCGCGGCAGCGGAGGGGCCTTCGTATCGCACGCGCTCGTGCTCGCGCAGACGCTGCTCATCGCGCAGGCGGCCGTTGGCCTCCTGCTCCTCTCCGACGATCGCCGCGCTCCGGAGAAGCTCCACTACACATACGGCGCACTTGCCCTCGGGCTCGCGCTCACGCCATGGTTCTATGCGCCCGGGGCCGGGCCGCGACGCCTGCTCTGGTTCGCGGTGACGACGCTCGTCGCCGGCGCGCTGGCGGTACGCGCTTTCATGTCCGGGTCATGAGGAGGCTCTGGGATCGCATCCCCGCGCTCGCCCGCGGGATCGGGATCGTCGCGGTCATCGCGCTCGTCGTCGTCGTGCTCTCGCTCGAGGCGGTCGTCGCGACGGTCGGCGGGATCCTGCAGATCGCGTTCTTCCTCGCGATCGCCCTGTTCCTGTTCCTCGTCTGGCGGGAGCGGCGCGGCGACCTCGAGGCGTGGTCGGAGTGGAATCGCAGGCTCTTCTACGCGGCGGTCGTGCTCGCGGTCGTCGCGATCGGGCTCGCGATCGGCTACGGCCTGCCGGGGAGCCGCGACGCGTTCGCGCTGGTGGCCGTGATCGGTGCCTGCGTGTACGTGATCGTGCGCGTCTGGCGCATCGAGCACCGCTATTGAGCGGCGCGTCGGCTGTCTCGCCGAAGGTAGTGCGCACCTGCTCCGAGCCCGCTCGCCTCGTCGTCCGGGTTGAGCAAGAGGCATGCGTCGATCGACAGGCAGCCGCAGCCGATGCAGGTCGTGAGCCGGTCGCGGAGCGCCTGCAGGGTGGCGATCTGGCCGTCGAGCTCCGTCCGCCAGCCTCGCGACAGCCGCTCCCAGTCGCGGCGCGTCGGTGTGCGGTTCGCGCGGCAGGGTCTCGAGGGCGAGACGGATGCGATCCAGTGGGATGCCGGCAGCGCGGCCGGCCTGAATGAGCGCGATCCGCCGGAGAACGGCGCGCTCGTAGCGGCGCTGGTTTCCGCTCGTGCGCTGCGAACGGATCAGCCCCTCGGCCTCGTAGAAACGGAGTGCCGAGGTCGGCGACTGCCACTGCGGGCGGCGACCTCGCCGATGGTCAGCTCATCGGACACTTGACTTCAACCTTACTTGAGGTTCTAGGCTCCGCGAATGGCGACTTTCGGGCACATGACGCGTTCTCACCGAGCGGTTCGTCCCTGCCGCCTCACTGACGGAACTACGCGCGGCCGGACGGCTCGTCGTCCACCTCGATGGGCACGTGCTGTGCCTCTTCGCGGACGGTGACGATGTGCATGCAGTCGACAATCGCTGCCCGCACATGGGGTTTCCGCTTCATCGCGGCACCGTCTGCGACGGGATTCTCACGTGCCACTGGCACCACGCTCGCTTCGACCTCTCCACCGGCGGCACCTTCGACCAGTGGGCGGATGAGCTGCGGCGCTTCCCGGTCGAGCTCGACGGCGACTCCGTTCTGGTCGATCTCAGTCCAGTCCGCCACCAGGTCGCGCGTCAGCGTGTCCGGCTGCGGGACGGGCTCGAGCGCGACATCCCGCTCGTCCTCGCGAAAGCGACGGTCGCTCTCGTCGAGGCAGATCCGAGCGGCACCGATACGTTCCGGGTGGGCCTCCACTTCGGCGTGGCGCGGCGCGGTGGGGGTTGGTTCCGCGGCCTCACGACGCTCGTCTGCTTCATGAACCTGGCTTCGCGGCTCGAGCCGGAGGATCGACGCGGCCGCGCTCTACCAGGGTCTCGCCGACGTTGCGTCCGACTCGGTCATGGGGCCGCCGCACGTCCCGCTCGACCCGCTTCCCGGTGTAGCGCCAGATGACTTTGCGCGGCTCGGCACCTGGTTCCGGAACTTCATCGAGGTACGGGACGCGGAAGGCGCCGAGCGAGCACTCGTCTCGGCGGTCCGGGACGGCGCCTCGCAGCGAGAGCTCGCCGACATGCTCTTCGCGGCGGCGACCGACCATCGCTACCTCGACGGCGGACACACGCTCGACTTCGTGAACGAAGGCGCTCGAGGCGCTCGACGTCGCCGGCTGGGACGGGGCCGAGTCGGTGCTCGCATCGCTGCCGGCGCAGCTCGCCGGCGCAGAGCGAATGGAGGAGGCGAATGCCTGGCGGAACCCCGTCGATCTCGTCGAGCTGCTCGAGAGCGCGTTCGGCGAGCTGGCACAGGCGGTGGCCGACGGATCGGATGGACGCGGTAGCTGGAACGGGCGCACCGAGCTCGTCGAGACGATCCTGGAGAGCGAGGCGAACGCCGATTCTCGACGCGCTCGTCGGCGGCGCTTCGCGACGGCGCGACCGAGGTGGAGCTCGCCTCAGCCGTCACTTTCGCCGCGGCGACGCGAATCGCACGCTTCCCCACGAGCAACGAGTTCGGCGATTGGGACACGGCGCTACACACGTTCACCTTCGCGAACGCCGTCGAGCAAGGACTGCGCAGATCTCCGTCGGTCGAGCTGCTCGCGCGGTGTGCTCGACGCCGCTATGAGCGTCCATCTGGACCGCTTCCTCAATGTTCCTGCCAGGCGGCTGCCTGCACCTGAGCAGAGAGCCGACCCGGAGTCGCTGCTTACCGAGCTGCCGCGCCTGCTCGATCGGCAGCAACAGGTCGACGAGGCCGGGCAGCTCGTTGCCTCGTACCTTGGCGCCGGGGGCGACCCGGCGCGGCTCGTGGCGACGCTCGGCGCGGCACTGTGCCGCGAGAACCGCAATTTCCACACCATCCAGTGCGTGGAGGCCTCGGTTCGCCAGCATGAGCTTCTCGCCGGGACGGCCGACGCGGCTCTCCCGCTGCTCGCCGCCGCGCGCTATCTCGCCGCCCATGCGACGACGACACGATCCCAGCACCAGACGTTCGAGATCGCACGGCGGCTCCACCGTGGCGAACGGCTGTACGAGGACGCCGACTAGGGCAGACCGAACGACGGGCCCCGGCGCACAGTCGGCGGCGCCGGGTTCACGGGGTGGATCAGGCGGATCGTGTAGCGGTACGTTCCTGCGCTGAGCCGCCGCGATCCCGAGATCGGCCTGGACGAGCTCGCCGACCTCGGCGGAGCCCTGGGCCGCGAGCTTCGTCGAGTGCGTGAGGGCGTTCTCGAGGCGCACCCAGTAGCGGCAGTCGAGATCGCAGCGGAAGCTGACGCGGAATGCGCCACGCTTGGCCGCCGAGCGGGTTCCGAAGCGAAGGTACGTCGGACGGACGGGGAGCTCCACTCCGGGGCAGCGAGTGATCGATCCGCCCGTCGTGCGGTCGAGCGACTCTGTGACGCGCGGCTTGCTCGCTTTTGGCGTCCCGTCGACGTAGTGGACTCCGGACTGCCACGCCGGCCGCGCGCGCTCGTCGCGCGAGAGGAAGAGGAGCACCCCGTCGACCGTCGGCTGGCAGAAGGCAAGTGCGAGCGCCTGCTCGTAGTACGCCGCCTGCGTCGCCTCGCTCACCGGCCGAGTCGTCGTGGGCTCGTTCCCCGTGTAGAGCGCGCTCTTGCCCGCTGGGATCACGGACTCGACGCCGAACTCGCCGTAGAAGATCGGCAGCTTCGAGCCCGGCTGCGCCGTTCCGTCGAACGCCACGCCGAGGAGAGCGACGAGCTTCGCGTAGTCGGCGACGCCGATCGTGGTCGTGTTCGGGTGTGCCGTCGTGGGCGGCTGGCTCGAGTTGTCGGCGTACGGATGGATGGCGAACGCGTCCATCACGGGTCGGTTTCGTCCGCCTGCGCGGTATGCGATGCCGAGCTCCTGGATGAACCTCGTCGGGGAATGCGTCGGACGCGTACCGCCGGGGCGATCGCTGCCCCGCGGGGAGACCGCGCCGCCGTAGACGCGAACGTCGGACGACACGGCCTTCACGGCGTCGTACGTTCTCGCGAGAAGGCTGAGATAGGCCGCCGGAGCCGCGCTCGAGCCGTCCAGGCCGAACTGCGGGAGCCAGAAGCGGTTGAGGTTCGGCTCGTTCCCGACGATGACGTGCTCGAGCGACGGGGCGGCGCGGACGATCGCGGCGGCGTACGAGGCGAAGTCGGCCCGTGCGTCGTCGGTCAGCGGCGTCGTCGCCGAGCCCGGGCTCATCACGGTCACGTAGACGCGCACGCCGTTCCGGAGGGCGGCATCTCCGACGTTGCGGAGCACGCGCAGCTCGTCGTCGGTGGGCTCGGCGTGGCCGGGCCTCCAGTAGCTCGTGACGCGCACGGCGCGGAATCCCGCGAGGCGGAACGAGGCCATGCGCGCCTCCGCCTCGACGAGCGTCGACGCGCGCAGGTCGTCCTCGACAGCGCCCGCCACGAGCCCGGGGCCTGCAGTTGCGAAGCTCGGCGCCACGAGCGCGATCAGGGTGCTGAGAGCTGCCAGGAGCCACAGACGCATGGGGATACGCTAGCCCGAGAATGCGAGAAAACCTTGAAGGGAGGCTTCAGGCGCTGCCGCGCGGCCCTGGCGTATACCTCTTCCGCGACGAGGCCGGTGAGGTCCTGTACGTCGGCAAGGCGAAATCGCTCCGCTCTCGGGTTCGGAACTACTTTCAGCGGCGGCGACGGGCGCATGGGATCGGCGCAGCTCGCAGAGCGCATCGTCGACGTCGAGGTGATCGTCACGCGCACCGAGGCCGAGGCGCTCCATCTCGAGCAGAACCTCGTGAAACGTCACCGGCCGCCGTTCAACATCCGGCTCCGCGACGACAAGTCGTTCCCGTACATCGCGGTGACGCTCACCGACGAGTACCCGCGCGTGATGTTCACGCGGGAGCGACACCGGCGCGGGACCGTCTACTTCGGCCCGTATGCGAATGCGAAGAAGGTGCGGGAGACGCTCGACGTCCTGAACCGCGTCTTCCGCTTTCGACCCTGCGAAGGGCCGCGCCCGGGGAGGCACTCCGGGATCCCTTGCCTCGACTTCCACATCGATCGCTGCTTCGCGCCGTGCATCGGGGCGATCTCGAAGGAGGGGTACGGTGAGGTGATCGACGGCGTCGTCGGCTTCCTGTCCGGCGACACGCAGACGATTCAGGCCGAGCTGGCCGAGCGCATGCGCGAGGCCGCGGCCGACGAGCGCTTCGAGGAGGCGGCTCGCTACCGGAACCGGCTCTTTTCGATTCGCCACCTCGCCGACCGGCAGGCGACCGAGAAGCGGGCCGTCGGAACCGTCGACGTCATCGGCCTCGCGACCGACGGCGACCGGGCGGCGGTGCAGGTCTTCCCACTCCGCGACGGGAAGATGATCGACCGCTACGGGTTCCATCTGGAGAACGTCGCCGGCGAGGACGCGCAGTCGATCCTCGAGGCGTTCGTCCTCGAGTACTACGGTGGTGCGCCGAGCACGCCGCCCGAGGTGCTCGTCTCGGCCGAGATCGCCGACACGTCGGCGCTCGCGGAGTTCCTCAGCGAGCGGCGTGGATCACGCGTCGTCGTCCGAACGCCGCTTCGCGGCGAGAAGCGGCGCCTCGTCGAGCTGGCCGCGCAGAACGCCCAGGTCGCGCTCGACACGGACGCGGCGATCCGCGAGGCGGCTCGCTCGAAGCGGATCGCCGCACTCGAGGAGCTCCGCGAGGTGCTCAACCTCGAGAGCCTGCCGGTCCGCATCGAGTGCTTCGACGTCTCGAACATCCAGGGTGAGTCGATCGTCGCCTCGATGACGGTCTTCGTGGACGGCAAGGCGCGCAACGCCCACTACCGGACGTTCGCGATCCGCGGGCTCGCCGGCCAGGACGACGTGGGCGCGATGCGCGAGGCGATCTCGCGCCGATTCGCGCGAGCGCGCCAAGGAGAGCCGGACGAGAGCTTCTCCCGCATACCGAACCTCGTGGTCGTCGACGGCGGAAAGGGCCAGCTCGCGGCGGCGCTCGCCGCGATGGAGAAGCTCGACCTACCGCGCGTCGCCGTCATCGCGCTCGCGAAGCGCGAGGAGGAGGTCTTCGTGCCCGGCTTTCCGGTACCGATCGTCCTCGATCGCTCCTCCCCGGCGCTCCAGCTCCTGCAGCGGATCCGCGACGAGGCGCACCGAGTCGCGCTCCGCTACCACCGCCGCAAGCGCGGCGCGCGCTCGATGGAGACGATCTTCGAGGGCCTCCCCGGAGTCGGGCCGGTTCGACGCCGCGCGATCATCCGCCACTTCGGCTCCGTCGAGCGGTTCCTCGAGGCGTCGCAGGAGGAGCTCGAGGGCGTTCCGGGCCTCCCGCAGAAGACGGCGCGCACGCTCTACGCGCAGCTCCACAAAGCGGGACCCAGCTAGCTCTCGGCGATCTCCTGCGATGGCTCCAGTGCCTTCTTGAAGCGAAGCGTCCGCAGCATGAGCGCGATCGCTGTGAAGCCCGCGACGACGTTCGTCACCGTGATCGTCAGTTTGGCGCCGACGCTGAACGCGAGCAGCACCGACGCCGACGCTACGCCGTTCAGCACGTAGAGGAGGAACGCCTGCTCGGTGCCGATCCCCGCCGGAGTGATCGGGAAGAGCGTCGCGACGCTCTGCGACACCTGCACGAGACCGGTGTTCTCGAGCGACTGCGGGATGTCGAACGCGTCGAGGAGGAACCAGATCGTGACGAGCCGCAGCCCCCAGTCGGCCGCTTGCCAGGCCGCCACCCGCCTGAGGTAGCGAGTCGGCGAAGACATGACCGTGAAGGCTTGAGCGACCCGGGCGCGGAAGTTCGCGACATGGCCTGCGATCCAGAAGACGGCGATGCCGATCAGGACGACGGTCGTCGCGATCGAGAGGTCGAAGAGCAGCGGCCGTGCGAGAAGCCAGGCGAAGTCGAAGCTCTCCAGCGTCGCGAGCACGTCGATGCCCGGTAGCTCGCCGAGGCTCACCGCCCACGCGAGGAAGAGGCTTGCCGCGAACATGTCGAAGAAGCTCAGGACGAGCGTGCTCGAGACGACCGTCGTGTATGTGCTCCCCGGGATCGCGCGGTGGGCGAGGACGATGCGGACGGCGTCGCCGGCGCGCGCCGGGACGATCGCGTTGATCCCGACTCCGGCCAGATAGGCGCCGTAGATCGAGCTCCATGGCACCCGCTCCTCCGGATAGGCGGCAGCGAGGACGTTGCGCCACGCTCGGCTCGTGCAGGCCGTCTTGAGGAGGTGCGCGCCGATCGCCAGCGCGAGCGGGAGGAAGTCGACCGACCCGAGCTGGTCGAGGAACGCATCGATTCCGTCCAGTACGCGGACCAGCACAGTGCTTTCCGCAGCAACCGGAACTCGCTAGCGCGAGTCTCCGGTTGCGCGAAGACCCCTAAAGCGCGGTCGCGTTCGCGACCGCGGTCGCAGCTTCAACACAGCGCGTGCTCAGTTTCTCCCATCGGTATCCGGCGCCAAGAACGGGTAGCGGTAGTCGGTCGGCGGCACGAAGGTCTCCTTGACCGTCCGTGGCGTGACCCAGCGGATGAGGTTCCACATCGAGCCGGCCTTGTCGTTCGTCCCGCTCGCGCGCGAGCCGCCGAACGGCTGCTGGCCCACGACCGCGCCCGTCGGCTTGTCGTTGACGTAGAAGTTCCCGGCCGAGTAGCGCAGCTTGTCGTGGGCGTCCGCGATTGCCGAGCGCTCCGTCGCGAAGACGGCGCCGGTGAGTGCGTACGGCGCGGTCTCGTCGACGAGCTGCAGCGTGTCGTCCCACTTGCGCTCGTCGTAGACGTACGCCGTCATGATCGGGCCGAAGAGCTCGTCGCGGAGGAGGCGGAAGCCGGCGTCGTCGGTGGTGATGACCGTCGGCTCGACGAAGTAGCCCTCGGAGTCGTCGGTCCCACCGCCGGTGAGGATCTCAGCTCCTGCCGAGCGCGCTTCCGCGATCGCCTCCGAGTGCGTCTTGTAGGCAGTCGCATCGATGACGGCGCCCATGAAGTTCTCGAAGTCGGCCGGATCGCCCATCCGGATCGTCGCGACGTCTTCGACGAGCCGTTCCTTCACCTCGGGCCAGAGATTCGAGGGGACGTAGAGGCGCGAGGCCGCCGAGCACTTCTGTCCCTGGTACTCGAACGAGCCGCGCACGACCGCGGTTGCCACCGCCTCGGCCTCCGCGGAGGGATGCGCGAGGATGAAGTCCTTGCCGCCCGTCTCCCCGACGAGACGCGGATAGCCGTGGTACGTCCCCGCCGCGACGTTCGCGCCGACGGTCTCCCACATCCCGTTGAAGACCTCCGTCGAGCCCGTGAAGTGGATGCCGGCGAGGTCGGGGCTGGCGACCGCGGCGCTTCCGATGGTCGCGCCCGAGCCATACACGAGATTGATGACGCCGTCGGGCAGTCCGGCCTCCTGGAGAAGCCGCATGTAGTAGTACGCCGAGAGTGCAGCGGTCGATGCGGGCTTCCAGACGATCGTGCAGCCCATCAGCGCCGGCGTGGAGGAGAGGTTCCCGCCGATGCAGCTGAAGTTGAACGGGCTGACCGCGAGCACGAATCCCTCGAGCGGCCGGTACTCCAGGCGATTCCAGATGCCGGTGGGGGAGTGGGGCTGCTCGGCGTAGACGCGGAGGAGGAAGTCGACGTTGTACCGCCAGAAGTCGACCATCTCGCAGACTGCGTCGATCTCCGCCTGGTGCGACGTCTTGGACTGGTTCAGGATCGTGGCCGCGTTCAGCGTCGAGCGCCACGGGCCGGAGAGGAGCTCGGCCGCGCGGAGGAAGACCGACGCGCGCTCGTGCCAGGGCATGCGCGACCATTCGGCGTGAGCGGTCTTCGCCGCGTCGATCGCCTGCTGGACGTGCTCGGGCCCTCCCTTCGCGACGTCGGCGAGGACGTGGCTCTTTCTGTGCGGCATGACGGCTTCGAAGGTCTCGTTCGCGTGAACGTCCTTGCCGCCGATGATCATCGGGATCGAGATCCGCCCGTCTTCCATCGCGCGCAGCCGAGCCTGCAGCTCGGCGCGCTCGGGCGTGCCGGGTGCGTAGGACTTGACGGGCTCGTTGTCGTGCAGGGGCGGGGTGAAGAAGCCGTGTGCGCTCATGGCGGCGAATATAGACGGTCGGGGTCTGACCCCACGGGTCTGACCCCGACTCCGTTCTACAGTCTTGCGGTGAGCATCGTCGAGACGCGGTACGCCGTCCCCGGGTGGGGCGTCGGCGAGCTCTGGCGCTCCGGTGAGCTCGTCCTCGCGCACGACTTCCGCTACGGCGCGTCGTCGAACGGAGCGCCGCCCAACACGAGCTCGGACGACCTGGTCGGGAGGTTTCAGGCGCTGCTCGCGGGTGAGGACGTGGCGTTCGGCGACGTTGCCGTCGACCTCGAGTGGGCAACTCCGCTTCAGCGAGAGCTCGCGCGGGCGCTGCGCGCCGTGCCACGCGGCGAGGTCGTCTCCTACGGGGAGCTCGCGGCCCTCGCGGGCCGGCCGCGGGCGCCGAGAGCCGCGGGGGCCTTCTGCTCGTCTAACCGGTTCTCGTTCATCGTGCCGTGTCACCGCGTCGTCGCGGCAAACGGGATCGGGGGCTACGGCGAGGCCGGAATCGAGATCAAGCGGCGCCTCCTCGCGCTCGAGGGGGTGTCGCTGTGATCACGTCCGAGGACGTGCGCGAGGAGCTCGCGACCATCTCGCCGCAGCGGGAATGCGATCGTCGCGCGGAGCTCTCGGCGCTGTTCCACTCGGCCGGAAGCCTGCATCTCCGGGGGACTGGTGACTGGGCGCTGCATCTCGACCTCGGGAGCGGGGCGGCCGCACGGCGCGCCTTCGCGCTTCTGCGCGACAGCGGGATCCGCTCGGAGATCCGCACGTATCGGCGTCGCGCGTTCGACAGAGCGACGAGGTATCAGCTTCACGTCGAGGGCGACGAGAACGCCCTGCGGGTGCTCACGGCTGCGGGCGTGGTCGACCGCCGGCACGCGCCGCTCCAGCGGGCCCCGCGGCGCGTCGTGGCTCGCAGTTGTTGCCGCGCGTCGTATCTGCGTGGAGCATTCCTCGGCGGCGGGTCGATCTCCCTCCGGCGCTCGCCGCACGTCGAGCTGCGGACGGCGTCGCCGGAGTCTGCATTGCTCCTCGCGCGCCTCGCGCGCTCAGAGGGCGTCGAGCTCGCGGTCGCGGTCGCCGAGCGGGAGACGCACGCGGTCGCCTATGCGAAGAGCTGGGAGGCGATCGAGTCGCTCCTCGTGCTCATGGGAGCCGCGGAGACGGTGCTCGCCCTCGAGGAGCGCGCGGTCGTCGCGGAGACACGGGGCCGCGCGAATCGCCTCGCGAATGCAGATCACGCGAATCTCGTCCGGACGAGCCGGGCAGCTCAGCGTCAGCTCGCGGCAGTCGAGCGGCTTCGCGCGGCCGACCACCTCGAGCGCCTCGCCGATCCGCTCCGTGAAGCCGCGGAGCTCCGGCTCAGGCATCCCACCGATTCGCTGCGCGAGCTCGCCGCCCGCACCGATCCGCCCGCTACCAAGGCCGCACTGCAGCGCCGCCTGCGGCGGCTCGAGGAGCTCGCCGAATAGACTCGCGGCGCGACTATCGGGGCATCGAGAAACGGAGGAGAGATGGGCATTCGCGTTGGCATCAACGGGTTCGGCCGCATCGGGCGGAACTTCTTCCGGGCGCAGCACGCGCTCGGATCCGATCTCGACGTCGTCGCGTTGAACGATCTCGGCGACGCGAAGACGATGGCCCACCTCCTCCGCTACGACTCGACTCTAGGCCCGTTCCAGGGCGAGGTCGAGCTCGCGGACGGCGTCCTGCGCGCGGCCGGCGAGGAGGTGCGCATCCTCTCCGAGCGCGATCCGGCCGCACTCCCCTGGGGCGAGCTCGGCGTCGACGTCGTGCTCGAGTCGACGGGGTTCTTCACCGACCGCGAAGGCGCCCAGAAGCACCTCGACGCGGGCGCGAAGAAGGTCGTGATCTCGGCACCGGCGACGGATCCGGACATCACGATCGTGCTCGGTGTCAACGACGACCGGTACGACCCGGCCGCCGACCACATCGTGTCGAACGCCTCCTGCACGACGAACTGCGTCGCCCCGCTCGCGAAGGTCCTCCACGATCTCGGCGGCATCGAGTCGGGCTTCATGACCACGATCCACGCGTACACGCAGGATCAGAGCCTCCAGGACGCGCCGCACAAGGATCTCCGTCGCGCTCGGGCTGCGGCGATCAACCTCGTCCCGACGTCGACGGGGGCGGCCAAGGCGATCGGTCTCGTCCTGCCCGACCTCGAGGGGAGGATCGACGGCGTTGCGGTGCGTGCGCCGGTCGCGACAGGCTCGCTCACCGACCTCGTCGTCTCGCTCGGGCGCGAGACCTCGCTCGACGAGGTGCAGAACGCCTACCGCGATGCCGCGGCCGGCCCGCTCGAGGGGATCCTCCAGTTCTCCGAGGACCCGCTCGTCTCGACGGACATCGTCGGGAACACGTACTCGTGCATCTACGACAGCGGTTTGACGATGGTGCACGGGAGTCAGGTCAAGGTGTTCGGCTGGTACGACAACGAGTGGGGTTACTCGTGTCGCCTCGTCGACCTGATCGGCAAGCTCCTCGCGTAGCAGTGCACCGGCCCCGCTCGGTTCGTGACGCGAACGTCACGGGGAAGTGCGTCCTCGTTCGCGCGGATCTGAACGTCCCGCTCGAGGGCGGGCGGGTCGCCGACGACACGCGCATCCGAGCATCGCTGCCGACGTTGCGCGACCTGCTCGACCGAGGCGCCGCGCACGTTGCCGTCTGCTCGCACCTGGGGCGCCCGAAGGGCCCGGACCCGGACTTCGCGATCGAGCCCGTCGCGGCCCGGCTTCACGAGCTCCTTCCCGATGAGCGCATCGAGGTGCTCGAGAATACGCGCTTCGACGCGGGCGAGACGAAGAACGATCCCGAGACGGCGCGCCGCCTCGCCGACGGAATCGACATCTACGTGAACGACGCCTTCGGCTCGGCGCATCGCGCGCACGCGTCCACCGAAGGGGTTGCGCGTCTCCTGCCCGCCTACGCAGGGCTGCTGCTCGAAGAGGAGCTCGAGATGCTCGGGCGGCTGCTCGGCGACGTCGAGAAGCCGTTCGTCCTCGTGGCTGGTGGCGCGAAGGTCGACGACAAGCTGGGCGTGCTCGTGAGCGTCGGCCGCCGTGCGGACGCCGTCCTCGTGGGCGGAAAGATGGCCGAGCAGCTCCGCGGCGACAATCCGCTCCCGTACGACGCCGAGCTTCCCACCGACGTCGTCGCAGCCGCCGCGTTCGAGCCCGACGCCGATAGCCGCGTCGTGCCTTACGACGACCTGCCCGAGGGCTGGCTCGGTCTGGACATCGGCCCGGAGACGAGCTCGCGCTTCGGCGAGCGGATTCGCGGCGCCCGCACCGTCTTCTGGAACGGGCCGATGGGCGTCTTCGAGTGGCCGCGCTTCGCGGATGGAACGAAGGCCATCGCGCAGGCGGTCGCGGAGGCCGACGCATTCACGGTCGTGGGAGGTGGAGACTCGGTGCGGGCGATCCAAGAGCTCGGTCTCGCCGATCGCGTGTCGTGGGTCTCCACCGGTGGCGGCGCGTCGCTCGAGCTGCTCGAGGGGAAGGAGCTCCCCGGAGTGGCGGCTATCCCGCCGGCGTGACGGCCGCTTCGTCGGGCACGCGGACGCCCGGGACGTGCCGCGCCAGGAAGCCGAGCGTCATGCCGACTTGGCGGATCCTCTCGTCGACGTCGAACGAGCCGTGCCCGGTCTCGAAGACGTAGACCTCGTGCGGGTGCTCCCGCGCGGCCAGCTTGTCGACGTACGCCATGGCCTGCGAGTACGGGCAACGGCTGTCGTTGCGGCCGATCAGGAAGAAGACCGGCGCGACGACCTCGTCTGCGAAGTTGATCGGGTTGCGGTCGCGCATGAGCTCGGGCACCTCTTTCGGAGTCGCGCCTCCGAGGAGTGCGCGGTCGTACTCCTGGAGGAGCGGTGACAGCTCCTCGTACCCCATCTCGTAGTCGCCGACGGGCACTCCGGCCACACCGCAGCACCACAGCTCCGGATGCTTGCCGAGCTCGAGGAGGGTGACGTACCCACCCCACGAGTGACCGGCGACGACCGCGCGCTCCGGGTCTGCGATCCCGTGCGTGACGAGATCCGCGAGGCCGGCGTTGACGTCCTCGAGCTCCGGCCCGCCGATGTTCCCGATCAGCGTGTCGCGCCACTCGGGCCCGTAGCCGATCGACCCGCGGTAGTTGACCAGTGCGACCGCGAAGCCGGCGTCGACGTACGCCTGCACCTCGGGCTGCCAGCGGTCGAGGTCGAGCCAGGTCGGCCCGCCGTGGACGAACATCATGATCGGGAACGGCCCTTCCGAGTCGTCCGGAGTCACGACGAAGCCGTGAACGCGCTGGCCATGTGGGTTGGAGAAGTGCCACGATTCATAGGCGCGCGACGCCGGCGCGCGCTCGCCGAGCGAGAGGACCTCCGTCCCCGTGTCGTCCAGGACGAGGCGTTGCCGCTTGCCCTGCTCGTGGAGGAACCAGATCCGGCCGTCAGGGCGTACGCGGCCCTTCCAGATGTACCCGGGCTCCGTCACGACAGCTGTGAGCTCGGCGGAGTCGACGTCGTAGCGATAGAGGTACGACCGACCCTCGTGCGTGTTCGCGAGGAGCAGCGCGGTGCCGTCCGGCCACCAGTCCAGAGCCGAGACCTCGCCCTCGAGGTCGAGTCGGAGGAGCGTGAACTCACCCGTCGCGAGGTTCCAGACGGCCGGACGTACCTCGCCGTCGCGCTCGTGGTCGCAGGCGAGGCGCAGATCACCGGACACCGGCGACCAGCAGCGTGCTGAGAGCGACTTGCCCTCGTCAGCTTGCTCGCCGACGGTCTCGCCCGTGCGCGGGTCGACGACGCGGAGCGCGGGGTGGATGAGATCGCCGTGCTCGGCGTGCTCGAGGCAGAGCAGCGAGCCGTCGGCGCTCAACCCACCGCCGAGGAAGCCGCCGCCTTCGGCGCCTCCGAGGCGCACCGAGCGGTCCGAGCGGTGAATCGCCTCCGCGGGAGCACCGTCGGTCGACACGTACACGGTGAAGCCGTCGCGATTCGAGATCACGGCGGCCACGATCCCCGGTGCCTGCGCGAGCCCTTCGTTCCAGCCGTGCGGGACGCCTTCCAGGAACTCCCTCGTCTCTCCGCCGTGGAACGGCTGCACGAGCCAGCGACCGGACTCGTCTCCGGTCTCGTCCTGGAACCATAGGATCCCGTCGCCGTCGAGTGTGGGTGCGCCGTCGACGAGTCCGACGGGGTGGTCGGTCACCTGTCGCCGCACTCCCGTCTCCGTATCGAGGGCGTGCACCTGCCAGACACCCGACTCGTTCGAGACGTACACGGCGTGTCGCGGCGCTGCCGGCGACCACTCGGGGAGATACGAGACGGGTGCGCGGACGCGCTGCTCCCAGGCCGGGCTGCTCACAGTCCTCGAGGCTAACAGCGTTCGACGGTGGGCGATCACCTCCGGACGCGAAGCGGCCGGCTTCAGGGATCTTCGCGCACTCTAAGATCGCCCTGTGCTCGTGGCGGGGAACTGGAAGATGTTCAAGAGCGCGCACCAGGCGCGTGAGTTCGCGGCGCAGGTGCGGAATGTCCCGGCGCGTGCGGCCGGCGTCGACGTCGTCGTATGCCCGCCGTTCGTCTCCCTCGAGGGAACGCTCCAGGGCCTCGGCCCGGACAGCGCCGTGCGCGTCTACGCGCAGAACGTCCACTGGGAGCTCGAGGGCGCGTTCACCGGCGAGGTCTCGGCGCCGATGCTGCTCGAGATCGGCGTGAACGGCGCGATCGTGGGGCACTCCGAGCGTCGCCAGCTCTTCGGCGAGACCGACGACACCGTGCGGATGCGCGCCGAGGCCGCGCTCGAGGCGGGGCTCCACGTGATCGCCTGCGTGGGCGAGACGGACAGGGAGCGCGAGGCCGGCGAGACCGAGGCCGTGCTCGCGCGGCAGGTCGGCGTCATTCCGCGGCACGAGCGTCTCGTCATCGCGTACGAGCCCGTCTGGGCGATCGGGACCGGGAAGACCGCGACGCCCGAGATCGCGCAGGAGGCACACGCCTTCGTGAAGTCGCTGCACCCGTCGCCCGTTCTCTACGGCGGGTCGGTCAAGCCGGAGAACGCCGGAGTTCTCCTTGCGCTGCCTGACGTGGACGGTGCCCTCGTCGGCGGCGCCTCGCTCGACGTGCCGTCGTTCGAGGCGATCTGTTGCGCCGGCGCCGACACTCTGTGAAACCTGTCGTCCTGGTCATCCTCGACGGCTGGGGGATTGCCCCGCCGGGGCCGGGGAACGCGGTCGAGCTTGCCGAGACGCCCGTGTTCGATGCGCTCTGGGAGCGCTACCCGCACGCGACGCTCGCCGCAGCGGGCGAGGCGGTCGGGCTCCCACCTGGCCAGATGGGGAACTCAGAGGTGGGCCACCTCACGATCGGCTCGGGTCGGATCCTGTTCCAGGACCTCGCGCGCGTGAACCATGCGATCGCAGAGGGAGCGTTCGCAGACAACGTCGCGCTCGTCTCGGCGTTTCGACGGGCTCGTGAGCGTGGCGGAGACGTCCATCTGCTCGGGCTCGTCTCGTATGGAGGCGTGCACTCACACATCGAGCACCTCCGCGCGCTGCTCGCCATGGCCGAGCGCGAGGGGATGGCCGAACGCAGCTGGATTCACGCGTTCACGGACGGGCGCGATGTGTCGCCGAACGCAGCCGCGAGCGATCTCGCCGAGCTTCCGGCCGAGCGGATCGCGACCGTCTGCGGCCGCTACTACGCGATGGACCGCGACAGCCGCTGGGACCGGACGGATCGGGCTGCCGCCGCGATTCTCTCGGGAACGGGAGAGCAGGCATCGGATCCGGTGCACGCGGTACGAGCGAGCTACGAGCGCGGCATCACCGACGAGTTCGTCGAGCCGGTCGTCCTCGAGGGCCGACCCCGGCTCACGGAGCGTGACGCGGCGATCTTCTTCAACTTCCGCCCCGACCGCGCGCGGCAGCTCTCGCAGCGCCTGCTCGAGGCCGGGATCGACCTGACGACCATGACGCGCTATCGCGACGACTTCCCGTTCCCGGTCGCGTTCGACGAGCAGGTGGTGCCGAACACCCTGGCCGAGGTCCTCGCGGCGAGGGGCCTTCGCCAGCTCCATGTCGCCGAGACGGAGAAGTACGCGCACGTCACGTACTTCTTCAACGGCGGCGTGGAGAGCGAGTGGGAGGGGGAGACGCGCATCCTCGTCCCGTCTCCGCGCGACGTGCCGAGCTACGACCTGAAGCCGGAGATGTCCGCCGCCGAGGTGGCCGAGCGTCTCTGTGGTGAGATCGGCGACGGCTACGCCTTCGCGGTGGTGAACTTCGCGAACCCGGACATGGTCGGCCACACAGGGTCGATACCCGCGGTGACGGCCGCCGTCGAGGCCGCCGACAGCGCGCTCGGCCGGGTGGTCGAGTGCGTCCGAGCGGCTAGCGGCGTGTGTCTGGTCACGGCCGACCACGGCAACGCCGAGGTGCTGCTCGAGCCCGACGGGGTCAGCCCGCACACCGCGCACACCACGAATCGAGTGCCGCTCGTGGTCACAGACGAGCGCATCGCGCTCCGCAAGGAGGGCGAGCTGTCCGACCTCGCACCCACCATTCTGGGGATGCTCGGAGTCGCCGTTCCTGTTGACATGACAGGGAATCGGCTCGCAACGCCGTCGTAACCGCCCCGGGTCCATCTCTTTACAACTCCGCCTCTATACTCGCCGCGCACATGTCGCTGCCTCAGCCAGATCCCGGCGTTCTGCGTAAGGCCCAGCGGGGCGACGAGCGTGCGTTCTCGATCATCGTTCGGACGTACGAGCAGCCGGTCTACAACTACGTTCTGCGGCTGACGGGCGACCGGAGCCTCTCCGAGGATCTGACCCAGGAGGTCTTTCTCCGCGTCTTCCAGGGCCTTCCGAGCTTCTCGTTGCGCTCGCGGTTCACGACGTGGCTCTTCCAGGTCACGAAGAACCGGGTCCTCGACGAGCTTCGCGCGATCGAGCGCCGGCCGCGCTCGGTCGTGAACATCGAAGACGCTCCACCGCTCGAAGTTGTGGATGCGCCGGCGGAGCGCGCCGAGACCATCGATGCGGTCTGGCGTGCGGTCGAGAACCTCAATCCCGACCTCAAGATGGCGCTCCTCCTGCGCGACGTCGTCGGTCTCTCGTACACGGAGATCGCCGAAACGCTCGAAGTCACGCTCGCGACGGTGAAGTGGCGGATCTACAAGGCGCGCGAGGAAGTGCAGCTTGCGCTCCATCGCGACGGCGTCGTCGTTCCGATCACCTCTGCGCCTTCGGCGGCAGCGAAGAACCTCTAACGCCGCCAGTGCCGCCCGTACGATGGCGGCGTGGTCGACCCCGTCGCACGTCTTTCCGGCGCGCTCACGGAGATCGCTGGCGCTCCGGTTGCGCTCGAGCGACCCGGCGACGCTGCGCACGGCGACTACGCGACGAACGTCGCGCTCAAGCTCTCCGGCTTGCAGAAGCGCCCGCCGCGGGAGATAGCGGAGGAGCTCGCCGCGAGCGTGGTCGAGCAGGGGCTCGCGACCCGTGCCGAGGCGGCCGGCCCGGGATTCGTCAACCTCTGGCTGGCCGACGCATGGCTGGCCGAGGCAGTGGGCGAGATCGTCGAAGCCGGCACTGGGTTCGGCGCCGACTCGGCAACCGAGCGCGAGCGGATCCAGGTCGAGCTCGTGTCCGCCAATCCGACCGGCCCGATCACGGTCGCTCATGCGCGAAACGGGGCGTACGGCGACTCCGTCGCACGGCTGCTCGCGTTCGCCGGGCACGAGGTCGAGCGCGAGTACTACTACAACGACGCCGGGGCTCAGATGGAGCGCTTCTACGCGTCCGTCGAGGCGATTCGGCGCGGCGAGGAGCCGCCGGAAGACGGCTATCGCGGCGCGTACATGAACGAGCTCGCCGCGCAGTCGGGTGATCCGGTGCCCCGGATGCTCGGAGCGATGGAGGCTTCGCTCGAGCGGTTCCGCGTCCACCTCGACTCGCGCACGCGCGAGACGGAGGTCGAGGCGGAGATCCCCGAGGCCGTGGCCCTTCTCGACACGTTCGAGGAAGACGGTGCGGTCTGGGCCCGCACGAGCGCCCACGGCGACGACAAGGACCGTGTCCTCGTGCGCTCCGGCGGGGAGCCGACGTACTTCGCGAAGGACGCCGCCTACGTCCGTCGCAAGTACGCCCGCGGCTTCGACCGGCTGATCTACGTCCTCGGCGCGGACCACCACGGCTACGTCGCGCGGCTGCAGGCTCTCGCCGAGATGCTCGGTCATCCACGCGACTCGCTCGAGGTGCTGATCTACCAGCTCGTGAACCTCGTCGATCGCGGTGAGGCGACGAAGATGTCGAAGCGGCGTGGAGACGTCGTGTTCCTCGACGACTTCGTCGACACCGTGGGAGTCGACGCCGCGCGCTGGTACCTCGTCACGCGCGGGCACGACCAGCCGATCGACATCGACGTCGACCTCGCGGCCGAGCGCTCGCAGAAGAACCCCGTCTACTACGTGCAGTACGCGCACGCGCGCATCGCGGGGATCCTGCGCAATGCGCAGGTAGCGGCGACCGCGCCCGGCACACTGCCCATGGGCACGGCGCTCGCCGTCGAGGAGCGCGAGCTCGTGAAACGCCTCCTCGAGTTCCCCGCCGTCGTCGCCGCAGGCGACCGAGCGACGGGCGCCGCACGCGATCCCGATCTACGCGATCCGGGTCGCGGACGACTTCCATCGCTTCTACCACGAGCACCGCGTGCTCGACTCCGAGAACGAGGGCTTCCGGCTCGGTCTCTGCGGCGCAACCCAGGCGATCATCGCCCGCTGCCTCGATCTCGTCGGGGTCGATGCGCCGGAACGGATGTAGGATCGGGCGACGTGAGCGCTGAGGTACCGGACAGGAACCTGGCACTCGAGCTCGTCCGCGTCACGGAGTCGGCCGCCACGTTCGCGTCGCGCTGGATCGGGCGCGGTGACAAGAACGCGGCGGATCAGGCGGCCGTCGACGCCATGCGGCTGATGCTCGACACCGTCGCGATGCGCGGCGTCGTCGTCATCGGCGAGGGCGAGAAGGATGAGGCGCCGATGCTCTTCAACGGCGAGGAGGTCGGCGACGGCGTAGGCGCGGAGGTCGACGTGGCGGTCGACCCGCTCGAGGGCACGCGCCTCACGGCGCTCGGCATGCCCAACGCGATCTCGGTCATCGCCGTCTCCGAACGGGGGACGATGTTCTTCCCCGGCGCTGCGCTGTACATGGACAAGATCGCCGTGGGGCCTGAGGCCGCCGACGCAATCGACATCGACGCGACGCCGACCGAGAACCTCGAGCGCGTCGCGGAGGCGAAGCGCTGCGGCGTCAACGACCTCACGGTCGTGGTCCTCGAGCGCGATCGCCACGACGACCTCATCGCCGAGCTCCGCGACGCCGGAGCGCGCGTGAACCTCATCCGCGACGGCGACGTCGCGCCGGCGATCGCCGCCGCGCAGCCCGGGACTGGCGTCGATCTCCTCATGGGAATCGGTGGGACCCCGGAGGGCGTCATCTCGGCGGCCGCGATCAAGTGTCTCGGCGGCGCGATGCAAGGCAAGCTGTGGCCGCGGAACGAGGACGAGCATCGGCGACTCGTCGACGCAGGCTTCGATCTCGACCGCACGCTGACCGCGGACGACCTCGTCCAGGGGGAGGACGTCTTCGTGGCCGCGACCGGAGTGACGGGCGGCGCGCTCCTACGCGGCGTCCGGGTCGTGGGCGACCGTGTGGAGACCGAGTCCATCGTCATGCGTTCGCGTTCCGGGACGTTCCGTCGCATCGTCGCCTCACATCCGTTGACGAAGATCCAGAGCTTGATGAAAGGAGCGCGCTAGATGGGAGCGCACGAGCTACACGACACGGCGAGGGCGATCGTCGCCGACCGCAAGGGCATCCTCGCCGCCGACGAGTCGACGGGCACGATCAAGAAGCGCTTCGACTCGATCGGCGTCGAGTCGACGGAGGAGAACCGGCGGTACTACCGGCAGCTTCTCTTCACCGCTCCCGGGATGGAGGACGCGATCGGCGGCGTCATCCTCTACGACGAGACGATTCGCCAGTCGGCCGACGACGGCACGCCGTTTCCCAGGTCCTCTCCGCGAAGGGCGCGATCCCCGGGATCAAGGTCGACACGGGTGCGCACGACCTCGCCGGCTTCCCGGGCGAGAAGATCACGGAGGGGCTCGACGGGCTTCGCGCGCGCCTCGACGAGTACCGCGATCTCGGCGCGCGGTTCGCGAAGTGGCGCGCGGTGATCACCATCGGAGAGGGCATCCCGTCGGTCGCGTGCATCCGCGCGAACGCCCACGCGCTCGCGCGTTACGCCGCGCTCTGCCAGGAGGCGGGGATCGTCCCGATCGTGGAGCCGGAAGTGCTCATGGACGCCGACAACACGATCGAGCGCTGCTACGACGTGACCTCGCGCACGCTGAAGTGGACGTTCCACGAGCTCGTCGTGCAGGGAGTCGACCTCCGCGGGCACGCTCCTCAAGCCGAACATGGTGATCTCGGGCAAGGGCTGCCAGGAGCAGGCACCCGCAGCGCGGATCGCGGAGCTCACGATCCAGTGCTTCATGACGCACGTGCCGGCGGCGACTCCCGGGATCGTCTTCCTCTCGGGCGGGCAGTCGGAGATCGAGGCGACCGAGAACCTGAACGCCATCAACCAGCTCGGCGGCGCGTGGCCGCTCTCGTTCTCGTACGGGCGCGCTCTGCAGGCATCGGCGCTCCAGGCGTGGGGCGGCGATGCGGCGAGCACCGAGGCCGCACAGGCGGCGTTCGTCCACCGGGCGCGGATGAACGCACGGGCCGTCGCAGGCGAGTGGAGCGCCGAGATGGAGCAGCCCGTCGCCGCGTAGGGGCGAGGCTCGCCTCGCCCCATGCCGAGCGGTACCGACGTCGAGCTCGATCCGCTCGAGGAGCATCTCCTCGAGGCGCTGAGAGCGCTCGAGCCCAGCTCGGCGTTGCGCTCGGCTCCGCCCGAGGTGGAGGAGATCTGGCGCGCCCAGGTCGACAGCCGGCAGGCCGACTTTGCGGCGCGCTGGCTGCAGCAGCACGGCAGGAGCTTCTACACGATCGGCTCGGCGGGCCACGAGTCGAACGCAGCGGTCGCGCTCGCGCTCCGGGTAGACGACCCCGCGCTGCTCCACTACCGATCGGGAGCGTTCTATCTCGCACGAGCGTCGCAGGCCGAGATCGACGGCCTTCGCGACATCATGCTCGGCGTCGTCGCGGCCGCGGTCGAGCCGATCGCGGGAGGGCGACACAAGGTGTTCGGGCGCAAGGAGCTCGCGATCCTGCCGATGACCTCGACGATCGCGTCGCAGCTGCCGCGCGCGGTTGGGATGGCGCTCGCGATCGACCGGGCCGCGCGCCTCGGCATCACGAGCCCGTGGCCGGGCGATGCGATCGTGATGTGCTCGTTCGGGGACGCCTCGCTCAACCATGCGACGGCGCAGGCAGCCCTCTCGACGACGGCGCAGATCGCCTTCCAGGGCCTTCCGCTGCCGCTCCTCTACGTGTGCGAGGACAACGGTCTCGGCATCAGCGTCCCGACTCCGGCCGGCTGGGTCGAGTCGGCTCTCACGGCACGGCCTGAGATCCGCTACGAGATCGCCTACGGGCACGATCCCGCCGAGGTGCTCGGCACGGCGCGCGAGCTCGCCGACTGGGTGCGCGAGAAGCGACGCCCGGCTGTCCTCCATCTCCGCACCGTGCGCTACCTGAGCCATGCCGGCGCGGACGCGGAGATGGCCTACCGCACGCCGCAGGCGATCCGCGCCGACTACGAGCGGGACCCGATCCTCGGGACCGCGCGCTGGCTCGTCTCGGCCGGCAGTGCGACCGGGGAGGAGCTCGCGAACGACTACCTCACGGCGCGCGAGGAGACGCGCGAGCTCGCCCTCGAGGTCACGGCGCTACCGCAGATGACGACGGCCGAGCAGGTCATGGCACCGCTCGCGCCTCGGTCTCCCGGCGTCGTCGCGGAGAAGGCTGGGCCGCGTCCGGCTCGAAGGCGACGAGCCGCTGACCCTTGCGCAGGCGATCAACGCCGGGCTCGCGGCTGTTCTCGAGCGCCATTCGAACGCGCTCCTGTTCGGCGAGGACATCGCGGTGAAGGGCGGCGTCTACGGAGTGACTCGCGGCCTGCACGCGCTCTTCGGCGCCGGACGGGTCTTCGACACGCTCCTCGACGAGACCTCGATCCTCGGCCTCGCGCTCGGCACCGCCGTCAGCGGCTTCCTGCCGATCCCTGAGATCCAGTACCTCGCGTACCTGCACAACGCCGAGGACCAGCTGCGCGGGGAGGCCGCCACGCTGCAGTTCTTCTCGCAGCGCGCGTACCGCAACGGCATGGTGATCCGGATCGCCGGGTACGGCTACCAGCGTGGCTTCGGGGGGCACTTCCACAACGACGATGCGATCGGAGTGCTCCGCGACATCCCCGGCCTCGTGATCGCATCGCCCTCGCGGCCGGACGACGCCGCGCAGATGCTCGTCACCTGCGCCGAGTCCGCGCTCGTCGACGGTACCGTCTGCGTCTTCCTCGAGCCGATCGCGCTGTACCACGTGCGGGATCTCCACGAGGACGACGACGACGGCTGGGTCGCCCTGCCGACCGCGGAGCACGTGCCCGTCGGCGCCGCCCGGACCTACCTCGACGGCGACGACCTCACGATCGTGACCTGGGCGAACGGGCTCCACCTCTCGCTCCGCGTAGCGCGCACGCTCGCCGACGAGGGGATCCGCGTGCGGGTGCTCGACCTCCGCTGGCTCGCGCCGCTCCCCGTCGAAGACATCCTGCGGGAGGCCGCCGCGACCGGCCGCGTGCTCGTCGTCGACGAGACGCGACGGACCGGCGGCGTGTCCGAGGGGATCCTGGCCGAGCTGATCGACGCCGGCTTCGAGGGCCGGATGGGCCGCGTCACGAGCAAGGACTCGTTCGTGCCGCTCGGTGATGCCGCGCGGCTCGTCCTCGTCTCCGAGGACGAGATCGAGAAGGCTGCCCTCAGGCTCGTGCGCTGAGGCGCTCTACTGGAACGTCGTTGTCTGGTAACGGGACTTTGCCGTGCGGGCGCCGTACGTTGCGACGTCCCCGAACACGCCGAGTGCGACGACGAGCCAGCCGATGCCGCTCACGCCGTCGAGCGGGCCCCACGCCAGACACATAGGCGAGCGTCGTCCACGGGAGGAAGATCAGACCGAGGAGCGGCCAGACCCACGTGTCGAAGGCCAGGTCGACCTTGTCGCCGAAGAT
This sequence comes from uncultured Gaiellaceae bacterium, assembly GCA_963744505.1. Classification (GTDB taxonomy): domain Bacteria; phylum Actinomycetota; class Thermoleophilia; order Gaiellales; family Gaiellaceae; genus GMQP-bins7. The sequence goes on along the minus strand of CAVUTL010000005.1, from coordinate 486,137 downwards.
CCACCAGAGAAACAGCGCGATCCGGGGGCCGAGGAAGCCGGCGGTCAGGGCGAGGCAACACATGTGCCGTCAACCCTCTCGCACGCGAGCCGTCGCGTCAAGCGACAGCGTCAACCGTCGTCGGTCTCGTCGTCGTCCGAGCGTCGCATGACGCGCATGAGCCCCCGACGCTCTCCCGTGCGGCGCGCCTCGCGCTTCGCCTCCCGCTTCGCTTCCCGCTTGTCCCGCCGATCCGTGCTCATCTCGTCCTTCTTCACCTTCGCGTCTTCGTAGGAGTCCTTCACGAGCCTCGAGCCCCCGTGCCATCCGAATACGACGCAGATGAGCACGATCGCCAAGCCGACGTTGAAGGCCGTCGTGATCAGTTGCTGGCCGAGCGAGTACGCGGTCGCCGTCGTCGAGTCCGTGTAGCTGTCCAGCGCGAACGTGTTGAACGCCTGGTTCACGCCGATTCCGCCGGGCGTGAACGACAGGAGGTTGGCGAGCTGGTTCGAGCCGAGCACGCTCATGACCGAGCCGAACGTGACGGGTATGCCGTACGCGGCAAGGAAGACGATGATCACCATCACCTTTGCCGCATAGCCGCCCATTTGAGGGAGGAGGACCCACTTCACATACGCGCCTAGATCGCCGAGGATCGCCGCGCCCTGCCTGGCCTTTGCCCACATCTTCTTGACCCAGGTCCAGAAGATGCGAAGCAATAGGGCGACGAGGAAGATCGCTCCGGCGATGATTCCGAGCGTGAGCACGGGGTGGTTCGAAATCGCGTCCTGCTCGTCGCCGAACTGGAACTCGAACGATCCCGCGACCTGCGAGAAGAGGTAGACGTAGATGAGCGTGCCGATGACGAGGTAGAAGATCTTCTGCACGACGTACCCGCCGAGAACGCCCGGGAATGTCGCTCCCTGGACGATCGCGACGAACATGAGGAGCGTGACGAATGTGCCCATGTTCGCGGGCACGAAGTTGTTGAGCGCGACGCCGGCTGCGTAGGCGGCGAGCACGGGCATGTACGTGACGCCGCCCGGGTACGCGTAGCGCAGGATCCCGTACCAGCCGAGCGCCGTGAGCGACGTTTGCAGCCCCTGGAAGAAGCAGCCCAGGATGATGTATCCGATCGAGATCTCGGTGAGCGTCGCCCACAGGTCCTCGAACCAGCCGATGACGTCGATCCCCGCGAGCTGCAGGGCAGCGAGGACGACGAGAGTGCCGATGATCCACGCGACGATCCGCAGGATCCGGCGTTTGGGCGGTTCGGCCTCGACCGTGGGCAGGGGAGCTGCGACCTCGGACATCGGACGAGACTAACGCTCTCTTCGGTTGGGTGGGTGCGGTGAGGGCGCCTCTCGGCGCCCTCGTTCCGCTTGAGCTAGCCGGAGGCCAGCGCCTTCTGCTTGAGCGCGTCGAACTCGGCCTGTGTGATCGCCCCCGAGTCGAGAAGACCCTTCGCCTTCTCGATCTCGGCTGCTGCACCGCCGCTTCCGGCGACGGACTGGATGTAGGCGTCCGTCTGTTGCTGCTGTTTCTGCATCTGCTGGATGTTCCGGTCGGCCATCCCGTCGTGGTTCGCGATCAGGTAGACGAAGACGCCGAGATACGGCAACAGGATCACGAAGATGATCCAGAGCGTCTTCGATCCGCCCCCGACGTCCTTGCGACGGAAAATGTCCGTGAACACCGTGATCAGGATCCAGATCCAGATCACGAACAGGAAGAAGATGAACATCGTCCAGAGGATGTCCAGGAACGGGTAGTCAGCTGCGAGCACTGAGCCTCCTTCGTGGTCGGTTGCCTGCCGAGGTCAGATTCCGAGGATCTGCTTCTTCTTCGCCTCGAACTCCTCCTCGGTGATGATTCCCTGCGCCTTCAGCTGCGCAAGCTGTTCGAGCTCTGCGGTGTAATCGGGCTGTGCCGGCTCGGCAGGAGCGGCCTGCGCGGCTGCCGCCTGCTGCGCAGCCATCTGCTGGTCGTACTCCGCCTGGTCCTGCGCGGCGTACTTCTCGTCCTGGCGGTGCCGGACGGCTCCCGCTGTTCCCGCGACCACCGCGGTCGTCGCGGCTGCGCGAACCAGACCTCCTCTGCGACGGAACATGTCAACCCTCCTGTGTGGTGTTGGCGGCGGACAGCAGGGCCCCGCGCGCCTCCATGACGACATCGTGTGGGATACGACCGATGGCGACGAGCTCACCGCCGGCGCCTCGGAGGGCGCCCGCGAGCTCGGCTGCCCAGATGTCCTCCCAGAGGAGCATCGCGGCCGACGAGCCCGCCTCGAGGTCGGCCGCAGCATCCATCAGGTCCTCCTCGCCGAGCAACCCGCTCGCTTCGAGGCCGAGCGCCTCGAGACCGCGCCGGACATCCTCGTCGATGTCGCTGAGCTCGAACGCTGCGACGGAGCCGTCCTCGTCCTTGCCCACGAACGCCAGGTCGATGATCCGGATCGTGTTCGACTCGACCAGTTTCCCGAGTGCAGGCGCGATCTCGCCTGTGAATCGGTTTCCGGGAAACGACACGATCATGTACTCGACAGGACCGATCTCTTCCATTCCTAGCCTCCATTTCAGGTCGCACGCTTCTAGCGCCAATACCCTACGCATAATTGCGCTCCGCGCGTCTCTGTGATCTCGTCGGAGGGGTGCTGCAGATTGCAATGGCCCGCCAGTGACGACGAGGGCGTGACGGATCAGGCTGTGCCGAGTGCGCTCTCAACCCTCGCGAGCGCGGCGGCCTCTTCCTGAGACAGGCCGCCTTTCGCCTCGGCAACAGCCGTCGCGACCTCGAGGACGAGCCGGCGGTACCCGTCGGTCTCCTCGGGTGCCTTGGCGGCCAGCGTTTGCATCGCGGACTCGAGTGCCGCGAGTGTCTCGGACTCGACGTCCTTGGGTGAGTCCGAGACGCCGAATCCGGTCCCGCGGGCATTCGCGAGATCCCGAATGACCTCTGTCGCACCTCGCTCGTGCTGTGTCGCGAGTGCGTTCGCGAGGGCGCCGGCCTCACCGAACGTGTCGGTGAAGTCCCGGTCGCTCACCGAGACGAGCATGCCCGCTCCGGTCACTCCCTTCTGCATGGCCTTCCACTCGTCGTCCGAGAAGTCGGATCTCGTCGCCATCGAAAGACCTTCCTGTCGAGTACCACGCATTCTGACCGCTCCGTGCTGTCCGTCCTTGTTCCCCGTCAGCCGACGATGGAAACCGCACGAGGAGAGCGCGACGAGGAGTGACTAGGGTCTAGGGGTGGCGACGACGAAGAGCGATCCGACCGCTGCCTTCTTCGCAGAGCTGGCGTCCCGTGGGCACGAGCCGCTGCTTCGCAAGGCGTCCGGCTGCATGCGCTTCGACGTTGTCGAGGGGCGGCGGACGCACACGTGGTTCGTCGCTGTCGACGGCGGGGACCTGGTCGTCACCACCAAGTCCGCCCGCACGGACTGCCGCGTGCGGGCCCAGAGAGCGGTGTTCGACAGGGTGGCGAGCGGGCGACTGAACGCGGTCGCCGCCGTCCTGCGCGGCGATCTCGAGGTCGACGGCGACTGGCGGCTCCTCATCCGCATGCAGCGGCTCTTCCCGAGCCCGCGCGCTTCCCGGCGACGGAAGGCGACGGCTTGAGCGACAAGACCGTCAAGATCCTCGACGGCAACACGTTCGTCGTGAGCGACGAGCGCGGCGACATCGAGGCGTCGCTCACCGATCCGACCGGCCTTTTCTCCTATGACACGCGCTTTCTCTCGCGCTGGGTGCTCACTGTGAACGGCGAGCGCCTGAGTCCGCTGTCAGTGGACGACCTCCAGTACTTCGAGACTCGCTTCTTCCTCGTGCCGGGGACGGGCACGGTGTACATCGACGCCAAGCTCTCGGTGATCCGGCAGCGATCCGTCGCTCACGGCTTCCACGAGGATCTGACGATCCTGAACCACGCGGACCGGCCCGTGTCGCTCACGGTCAGGATGGACGCGGCGTGCGATTTCGCAGACCTGTTCGAGGTCAAGGACGCGCTCAGCAAGAAGGGCCGCTACTCGACGAACGCCGAGCGGCGCAAGCTCACGCTCGGCTACGAGCGCGGCCCGTTCCGACGGGCAACCGAGATCACCACGAGCGAACGGGCACGCTTCGACGAGGAGGGTCTGACGTTCACGGCGAGAATCGCCGCCCACGGCGAGTGGAGCACCGGCATCGACGTCGTCACGGCGCTCCTCGGAGCGGGTCAGGAATCGCTCGAGCCGCTCGATCCGAAGCGCGTCCAGGCTCGAATGCGCCGGAATCTCGAGCGCTGGATCGACGAGGCGCCGCGCGTCGAGTGCGACTGGGAGCCGCTGAAGTCGACATACCGGCGAAGCCTGGTCGACCTTGCTGCATTGCGCTTCTCGCCCCCAATCGCCGGCGGTCGCGCACTTCCGGCCGCCGGGCTCCCTTGGTTCATGACCATGTTCGGCCGCGACAGCATCCTCACGAGCCTGCAGGCGCTGCCGTTCACACCGGAGCTCGCGGCGACGACGCTCCGTGCGCTCAGTGACTGGCAGGGGGTCCGGCTCGACGACTTCCGCGACGAGGATCCCGGGCGGATCCTCCACGAGATGCGCTACGGCGAGATGACGGCGTTCGAGGAGCGTCCACATTCGCCGTACTACGGCTCGGTCGACGCCACGCCGCTCTACGTCGTCCTGCTCGACGAGTACGAGCGCTGGACGGGCGATCGCGCGCTCGTCCGCGAGCTCGAAGTCGAGGCCCGCGCCGCCCTGAACTGGATCGATGAGTACGCGGACCTCCAGGACACGGGGTACATCTGGTACCGCAGGCGCAACGAGGAGTCCGGCCTCGAGAACCAGTGCTGGAAGGACTCGTGGGACTCGATCTCGTTCCGCGACGGGGCGCTGCCCGGATTCCCGCGTGCGACGTGCGAGCTCCAGGGTTACGCCTACGACGCGAAGGTACGCGGCGCACGCCTCGCGCGCGAGATCTGGAAGGACGGGGCGCTTGCCGACAAGCTCACGGCGGACGCCGCTGACCTCAAACGCCGCTTCAACCGCGACTACTGGGTCGAGGACGGCGAGTACTTCGCGCTCGCACTCGATCCGGACGGGAGGCAGGTCGACGCGCTCGCGTCGAACATCGGCCATCTCCTCTGGAGCGGCATCGTCGACAAGTCGAAGGCGAAGGCGGTCGCCCGCCATCTGCTCGGCAAGCGACTCTTCTCCGGCTGGGGCGTCCGTACCCTCGCCGTGGGAGAGGGGCGCTACAACCCGATCGGGTACCACACCGGAACCGTCTGGCCGTTCGACAACTCGTTCGTCGCGTGGGGTCTCCGCCGGTATGGGTTCAAGCAGGAGGCCGCTGGGATCGCCGCGGGCATCCTCGAGGCCGCGGAGTTCTTCGACGGCCGGCTGCCCGAGGCGTTCGGCGGCTACCCCCGGGAGCAGACGAAGTACCCGGTGCAATACCCGACCGCGTGCAGCCCACAGGCGTGGTCGACGGGCGCTCCACTCATGCTCCTCCGCACGATGCTCGGCCTGGAGCCGCACGGCGACCACCTCGTCGTCGATCCCGCGCTCCCAAGCGAGATCGGTCATCTCGAGCTGCTCGACATCCCCGGCCGCTGGGGCCGGCTCGACGCGTTCGGGCGAGGGCGCGTCGAGGTGCGGCGCTAGTCGGGGCTGACCTCCTCGGACGTCGGCTCGCCGGAGCCGGCGTCGCTACGCGGCGTGATCGTGATGGTGTGCGAGTCGCCATCGCAGGGAACGACGAGGACCGTCGACCCGCTCGGCCCGAAGCCGGTCGGATTGATGCTGTCGACGTCGATCTCGACCGCAGTCGCATCGACCGTCTGCCACGCGACGCTCACCGGCGCTGTCGTTGCACCTCCACACGTGAGCTCACCCACGTCGAAGGCCGTCACCTCGGCTGCGGAGGCGGGCTCGGTTTCCGTCTCGGTCGTGTCCGTGTCGGTCGTCGCCGGGCAGCTCGTGTTGTCCCTCGTCCCGTCGGTACCTGTCGTTCCGCAGAGCGTGGCGCCGTCGAGATCGGTGCCGGTGATCGTCGCGCCGATGAGGTTGGCTTCCGTCAGATCGGCGTCGGAGAGGTCGGCATTCACGATCTCCGCCTCGCTCAGGTTGGCGGCGGTGAGGTTTGCACCGCTCAGGCTCGCATCCGTGAGGTTGGCACCGGCGAGGTTTGCACTGGACAGGTCGACCCCGTCGAGCTCGGCGCCGGTGAGGTCGGCGGTCGGGCACTGTGTCGCGGGCTCGATCACGCAGCCGTTCACGGTCTCCGGCTCGTCCGACCCGCCGCAGCCGGCCACGAGGACGGCGGAGGCGCAGGCGATGAGCACCCAATGCAGAGCGAGTCTCACGTGTTCCCCTCCTCGTCGACCGGATCACTACTGATCATGACGTGTCGTGGGGGAGGATGTGAAGGTGGCCGGCGCCTCGGTGACCTACCTCGTGGACGTCGACGACACGCTCCTCGACAACGACCGGATCCGCGACGACGTCCGCGCGGACCTTGCGTCGGCGCACGGTGCCGAGGCTGCAGATCGGTACTGGGCGATCCAGGAGCGGCGGTTCGTCGCGCTCGGCTATCGGGACTACCTCGGCGCGGTGCAGGAGTGGTGGGAGGCCGAAGGACGCAACCCCCGGCTTCTGGACGCCTCGCACACCTTCCTCGACTACCCGTTCGCCGAGCGCCTCTACCCGGGTGCGCTCGCCGTTCTCGCCCGTCTCCGCTCGCTCGGGCCGACCGTTGTGCTGACCGACGGTGACGCAGTCTTCCAGCCGCACAAGATCGAGCAGTCGGGGATCGCGGCGGCGGTGGACGGGAATGTGCTCGTCTACGTCCACAAGGAGGCGTCACTCGACGACGTCGAGCGACGCTATCCGTCCGATCGCTACGTGCTCGTGGATGACAAGCTGCGCATCCTCTCGGCCGTGAAGCAGTGCTGGGGTGAGCGGGTCACCACGGTGCTTCCGCTGCAGGGTCAGTTCGCGACCGACCCCGAGATTGCGGCGGCGCATCCTGCGGCCGACGTCACCGTCGCCGCGATCCGGGACCTGCTCGAGCTCGATCTCTAGCTGCGCTGCCCGCCTGTCAGTCCGAGACCCAGAGGCGGAAGCCGCCCAGGAACGCGTCCTCGTTATGGCCGAGACGGCAATGCGCCGGGAGGTCGTCGAGCTCGCGAGCGTTCCCGCCCCCGATGACGATGTACTCCGGCTGCAGCGCGTGCGTGAACTGCGCGATCGTCTCGAGGACGTTCTTCCTCCAGTGCTTGTGGCCGAGCCGCTCGAGCGCGTCCTCGTCGACATAGTCCTCCCAGACACCCTTCTTGTATGCAAGGTGACCCAGCTCGAGCGGCGCGATGACGCCGTCGAAGATCATCGTCGAGCCCAGTCCCGTGCCGAGCCCGAGGAAGAGCATGCGGCCTCCCTGGTAGCTCCCGAGGGCCTGCATGGTCGCGTCGTTGATGACCTTCGTCGGCTTGCCGAACGCCTTCGCGAAGTCGAAGCCAGCCCAGCCCGCGCCGAGGTTCGCCGGGTCATGGACGGCCGTCGCGTCCTTCACCGGGGCGGGGATGCCGACGGAGACGGCGACGTAGTCCCAGTCCTGCGTCATCTCGAGCACGCCATCCACCATCTGCTGTGCCGCGAGCTTGGGGCCTGACGGGAAGCGCCGCCGCTCGTCGATGCCGTTCAGGACGGCCTTCACGTTCGAGCCGCCGACGTCGACCGCGAGCACTGTCGGCGCCTTCGGCTCGTAGGGGTACTTGCGCTCCTTCTGCTCGCTCATGCCGCGGATCCTGCCGCAGCCGCGTCCGCCAGGACGAGCGCATTCTCCGTCGAGATCCAGCCAGCCGGAATCGACTGATCGCCGGCACGCAGTCGTCGCAGCGCATCGACCTTGTCGTCACCGGTGACGAGCCAGAGCATCTGACGCGCGCGATTCAGCGCTGGGTACGTCAATGTCATTCTCCTCCGTCCCTGATACGAGCTGGTGAGTGCGACATCGCGATCATGGACGGCGAGAACCGCATCACCGGGCACGAGCGAGGCCGTGTGCCCGTCGGGGCCGAGCCCCAGATGCACGAGATCGAGTTGATCGGGGAGGGCGTCTGCGTATAAGGCGGCGGCGGCCTCGAGGTCCTCCGCCCAGACAGGCATGGGGCGCACATCGGCCGCGCCGCCCGGGGGGAGCGCACGCTGGAGTTGGGTCAGATTGCGGTCCGGATCGTCGTCTGACGCGATGCGCTCGTCGACCTGGAAGATCGTCACCTTCTCCCAGGGCATGCGCCCGGCGAGCGCCGCGAACATCGCCCACGGCGTGCGGCCGCCCGAAACGGCGAACGTGAATCGATCGCGCGCGGCGATCGCGACGGCTGCGGCCGCGGCCACGATCTGAGCGCCACGCTCGGCGACCGCATCGGTGTCGGGCAAGACCTCGAGCTCGAGCGCCATCAGGCCGACTTCTCGTCGTGGCCGCCGAACTGCTTGCGCATCGCCGAGAGCAGCCGGTTGGCGAAGTCGTCCATGTTCCGCGACGCAAACCGCGAGTAGAGCGCAGTCGTGAGCACCGGCGCAGGCACGCCCTCCTCGATCGCCGCGATCGACGTCCAGCGGCCCTCGCCCGAGTCGGAGACCCGCCCGGCGAACTCCTCGAGCGTCGGCGACTCCTGGAGGGCCGCAGCCGTGAGGTCGAGCAGCCACGAACCGACCACGCTCCCGCGACGCCAGACCTCGGCGACCTCGGTCGTGTCGATCTCGTACTGATAGAGCTCGGGTCGTTCGAGTGGGGCGGTCTCGGCGTCCATGTCGCGCTGCCGCTTGCCCATGTCGGCGTTCGCGATGACGTTGAGACCCTCGGCGTACGCCGCCATGAGCCCGTACTCGATGCCGTTGTGCACCATCTTCACGAAGTGGCCGGCGCCGTTCGGCCCGCAGTGGTAGTAGCCGTGCTCCGCCTGGCTCGGCGCCCCGGTGCGGCCCGGGGTCCGCGGAGCGGCGTCGACGCCGGGCGCGATCGAGGCGAAGATCGGGCTCAGCCGGTCGACGACCTCGGTCTCGCCTCCGATCATCAGGCAGAAGCCACGCTCGAAGCCCCAGACGCCGCCGCTCGTGCCGACGTCGACGTGGTGGATGCCCTTCTCGCGCAGCTCGTTCGCGTGCCGGATGTCCTCGACGTAGTGCGTGTTGCCGCCGTCGATGATCGCGTCACCGGGCTCGAGCACGTCCGCGAGGGCCGAGATCGTCTTCGATGTGATGTCGCCCGCGGGCACCATCACCCAGGTGGCGCGCGGCTTCTCGAGCTTCGCCGCGAACTCCTCGAGCGAGGAGGAGGCGGTAGCGCCGTCGGCGGCGAGCGCCTGCACCGCCTCCGGCGAGACGTCGTAGCCGACGCAGTGGTGCCCGTCGCGCATGAGCCGGCGGACGATCCCGGCGCCCATCCGGCCGAGCCCGACCATTCCGAGCTGCATGGGGGTGTCCGTCGCCATGTCGCTAGCTCCTTTCTCGGAGGATGAATCGCTCGGCGGCGGTCGCGAAGCCGTGGTCGTCGCCGTTCGTCGGCGTTATCCGCCGTGCCGTGAGATACGAGCGCACGACCCGATCACTTCATGCCGCGATAACGGCGGATGAGTGCGTTCGTCGACGAGTCGTGCGCGAGCTCCGGGTCGGCCTCGCTCGTGAGCTCGGGGATGATCCGCTGCGCCAGCTCCTTCCCGAGCTCGACGCCCCACTGGTCGAACGAGTTGATGCCCCACACGGTTCCCTGCACGAATACGCTGTGCTCGTAGAGGGCGACGAGCGCGCCGAACGTGTGCGGCGTCAGCTCCTCGGCGAGGATGACGTTCGACGGCCGGTTTCCCTCGAAGATCCGATGTGGGACGACGGCGTCGGCCGTGCCCTCCGCACGGACTTCCGCCTCGGTCTTCCCGAACGCGAGCGCCTCGGCCTGCGCGAACACGTTCGACATGAGGATGTCGTGGTGGTCGCCGAGCGGGTTCAGTGTCTTCGCAAACCCGATGAGGTCGACGGGGATGAGCTTCGTCCCCTGGTGGATGAGCTGGTAGAAGCTGTGCTGGCCGTTCGTCCCCGGCTCTCCCCAGAAGACCGCACCCGTCTCGTAGTCGACGGTGCGGCCGTCGAGCGTGACGTGCTTCCCGTTCGACTCCATCGTGAGCTGCTGAAGGTACGCCGGGAAGCGCTTCAGGTATTGGCTGTACGGCATCACGCCGACAGTCTGTGCGCCGAAGAAGTCCGCGTACCAGACGCAGAGGAGCCCCAGCAGCGCGGGGAGGTTTCGCTCGAGTGGGGTCTCGCGGAAGTGCTCGTCCATCGCGTGGAAGCCGGCGAGAAGGTCGCGGAACGAGTCGGGGCCGATCGCGAGCATCGTCGAGAGGCCGATGGCCGAGTCCATCGAGTAGCGCCCGCCGACCCAGTCCCAGAAGCCGAACATGCTCTCCGGGTCGATGCCGAACTTCGAGACCTCGTCGGCGTTGGTCGAGACCGCGACGAAGTGCTTCGCGATCGCCGTCTCGTCGCCGAGTGCGGCGAGCGTCCAGGCCCGCGCCGAGCGCGCGTTCGTCATCGTCTCGAGCGTCGTGAACGTCTTGGAGGAGATGACGAAGAGCGTCTCGTCCGGCGCGAGGTCGTGCGTCGCCTCGACGAAGTCCGTCGAGTCGACGTTCGACACGAAGCGGAAGGTCAGGTCGCGCCGCGCGTAGTGGCGAAGCGCCTCGTACGCCATCACTGGGCCGAGATCGGAGCCGCCGATACCGATGTTGACGACGTTCCGGATCGGCTTGCCCGTGTATCCCTTCCACTCGCTCGAGCGGATGCGCTCGGAGAACGCGGCCATTCGGTCGAGCTCCTCGTGAACGTCGGCGACGATGTCACGGCCGTCCACGACGAGCGAGCGCTCGCGGGGCATGCGGAGCGCGACGTGCAGCACGGAGCGGTTCTCGGTCGTGTTGATCCGGTCGCCGCGGAACATCGCCTCCGTGCGCTCGGGGAGGCCCGACTCCTCGGCCAGCGCGAAAAGCAGGCGCAGCGTCTCGTCCGTGACGCGGTTCTTCGAGAAGTCGAGGTAGACGCCGGCGCCCTCGGCGGCGAGTCGCAGGCCGCGGGTGGGATCGGCCGCGAAGAGGTCGCGGAGGTGCGTGTCGCGGATCTCGTCGTGATGGCGCTCGAGTTCCGCCCATGCCGGCCGGTCGCGGAGCGGCGTCACCGGGCTGGCACCTCGCGCGCGACGTTGCTCACCGCATCCTTCCAGGCCGTGTCAGCTGGCGTCCGGTAGCCATGGGCTCCTCCATCCTCCGTGGTCGCGGGTGAGCTCGTCTGCAGATGCAGGCCCCCAGGTGCCGGGGTCGTAGGCCTCGACGGGCGGCGGCGAGTCGATCAGCGGCTGGACGACGCGCCACGTCTCCTCGACCGCGTCCTGGCGGGCGAAGCTGCTCGAGTTGCCGCGCATCGCCGCGTCGAGCAGCACCTCGTACGGAGTTGGCCCCTCGCCGCCCATGCTCGCGAACTCCATGTCGAGCTGGACCGAGCGCAGCGCGGCTTTCTCGGCGTGCTTCGCCTGCATGCGAAGACGCGCGCCGGGCTTCGGTCCGATCCGAAGCACGAGCTGGTTCGGCTCCGGCCGGGGCGCGTCCTTGCGGGACGAAACCGAGCCACGGCGTCGTGTTGAAGACGACGCGGACCTCCGTGACGGTCACGGGCAGCGACTTGCCGGCGCGGATGAAGAACGGAACGCCCGACCAGCGCCAGTTGTCGATCTCGAGCCGCAGTGCACAGTACGTCTCCGTCTGCGAGCCGGGCGCGACACCGTCGACGTCGAGGTACCCGTCGTACTGGCCGCGGACGTAGTGCGTCGGGTCGGCCTCGGCCATCGCCACGAACACGTCGCGCTTGCGGTTGTTGATGACGTCCACGCCACGGCCCGTCGGCGGCTCCATGGCGACGAGGCTCAGGACCTGCAGGAGGTGGTTCTGCACGACGTCGCGCATCGCGCCGACGGGGTCGTAGAAGTGGCCGCGGTCGGCGACCCCGAAGTCCTCGCCCATCGTGATCTGCACCGACGAGACGAACTGCCGGTTCCAAACGGGTTCGAGGATGGTGTTCGCGAAGCGGAGGTAGAGGATGTCCTCCACAGACATTTTCCCGAGGAAGTGGTCGATCCGATACAGCTGCGACTCGTCGATGAGCGCGTGCAGCTCCGCGTTCAGCGCACGCGCGGATGCGAGGTCGTGGCCGAACGGCTTCTCCACGACGACACGTGCGTTCTTCGTGAGATCCGCGTTCGCGAGTCCGCCGACGACGCTGCCGAAGAGCGACGGCGGTATCTCGAGATAGAAGACCGGCCGCTGCTTGCCCACGATCGCCTTCACAACCTGCGTATACGTGTCGGGATCGGTGAAGTCACCATGATGGTAGGAGAGCCGCTTCGCGAGACGTGCGAAGACCTCCTCGGCGATCTCCTCACCTGTGGCGACGATCGACTCGCGCGCCCGGTCGACGAGCTGTTCGAGCGACCAGTCGTCGAAGGCGACACCCACGATCGGACAGTCGAGGAGCCCGCGCGCCTCGAGCCGGTACAGCGAGCGGTACGTCATCACTCGGGCGAGGTCACCCGTGATCCCGAAGATCACGAGGACGTCCGCGGATCCGTCGCCGCGATCCTCCTGCCCAGCCACAGCCAGAGCATTTCAGCTTCCGTAGGTCGTAGGGCGAGTACGTTGTCCGTGAAAGTCCGCAGTGGCGCCGGGGGACTCGTTCGACCGCGCGCTCGCGACGTTCGCCGAGGCATACGCCGACCAGAACGCGCGGGACTACGCGGCCTTGCAGGACGCGGCCGCGTCCGGACGTGTGGTCGCGCAGACCGGGGTCTGACGGCTCGGCAGCCGGCTCGCTGAGCCCACCCGGCGCACGGTGATCGCGGCACCCGTGCCGGCACCCCGCGACGTAGAGCTAGTCCGGAGGCCGCGGCGCGAACGGCCGCAGCTCGTCCTGCCCCTGCCGCACGACCCCGTAGTGCGACTCGGGTACCTCGTTCCACGCGCCGACGAGGTCGCCGAGCGGCTCGGAGACGATGAGGCGCGACTCGTCCGACAGCTCCTGCAGGACAGCGACCTCAGGATGCTGCTCGCGCAGCGTGTCGACGCGCGTCGAATAGAAGAGCGACCGCGAGCTCCCTTCGCTCGAGTATCGGAAGGCCCACAGACTCGAGCCGTCGCTCGTTGCGACGGTCATCTGAATCGGGTGCTCGATCCCGTAGTTGCGACCCGTGTGTTCCACAAACCCGACGGCGCGTGCGACAGCGCCGGGTGGATCGTCCTCGAGACCCATCGTAAGTGCCAGGAAGAAGAACGTTTCCGAGTCCGTCGAGCCTTCGATGTGCGGATACAGCGACGGATCGACGGCGAGGGTCAGGTCCCGCTTGACGTCGTGGAACTGCGCGATCGACCCGTTGTGCATCCAGAGCCAGCGTCCGTGACGAAACGGATGGCAGTTGGTCATCTGCACCGGCGTGCCCGAAGACGCCCGGATGTGCGCGAAGACGAGTCCGGAACGGACGTGCCCGGCTAGCTCGTGGAGGTTGCGGTCGTTCCACGCCGGTTCGACGCTCTTGAACAGTGCAGGTGTGTCGGCCTCGCCGTACCAGCCGATCCCGAACCCGTCCCCGTTCGTCGTCTCCGCGCCCATGGTCGAGTGGAGGCTCTGGTCGATCAAAGAGTGCTTCGGCTTGTAGAGCAGCTCCTCGATTACGACGGGCGAGCCCGAGTATGCGAGCCACCTACACATCAGTGCGTTCTCCTCCTTCGGGTCTGTACGCCGAGTATCACAGCGCCGAACGCGTGGCCGCGCCGGGTTCACCCGGGTGAACGTCGCGTGGCGCGCGTAGGGGAGTCGGATCGAGGCCAGAAAGCAGCCGTTTCAGCACCGCCTAGATAGAGATGCTGACCGGCTGCGTCGCGAGCCAGGCGACGGTGCCGAGGAACATCACGCACCCGACACCGAGAGCGACGCGTTTGAGCCGAAGGCTCTCGAGCTTCGTGCTCATGCCGGCGAAGAAGAGCGAGACGGAGAACAGGACGACGCCGAGGACGTAATTGGAGGCGCGCTGGATGTTCCGCCGGACCTGAGCCGCCGATACTTCGGCCGCGTCGTCGAGTTGCTCTGCCTCGACCTTCGCCGCGAGCCGGTACTGCGGCATCACGAAGGGTGTGGGCGGCGCATCGGGATTCGCCAGTGGCTTCGTCGCGAGCCACGCGGCGAATGCCGGCTTGAACTCCGCACGGAAGCGCGTCTCGTAGAACTGGGTGAGCTCGGCCTCATCTTGCGCGTAGGCGTCGACCCACTGGATGAAGGTCGCGACGTCGATCTCCTTCTGCGCCTCTGCGAGCCCCTGGGAACGCGCGGCGTCGATGCGGATCGCGTTCGTGCGACTCGACGCCTTCGTTTGCTCGCCGTTCCAGCGCGTCGCCTGGTAGCCGCTCCACGCGGTCGCGACCGCGGCGAACGACATGAGAACCGTCGCGACGACCTCGGTGCGATCGGTCATCGCTGGTTCGCCGCTCTCGTCGCACGGCGGCTGCGACGTGTCGCCGAATGCCGTCGCGAGCCTCGTCGAGAATGCGCAAGCGACCGTTCCATCGCGACGGGGCGGATGCTGCTGAGCCCCGGCCGATACGGGTTGTCGAGCGCATAGATCGCCATCAGCGTCACCGTCACGATGGTGCAGGCCGATCCGATGAGCATCGCCTGAGAGCGCTTCATCTCGGCCGGGTCGGCGAAGAACAGCATGAAGCAGAAGACGATCGCCGAGCTCAGGAACAGAACGATCCAGATCGTCGTCGGCGTGATGCCGGCGGCACCGTGGACGCGATCGCGTCGCGCTCCTCACGTTCGGAGGTCTGATCGAGCCACTTCCCGAAGGCCGTTTCCTGCGGCGACCGTCGACGTGTCGGCAGTTCGAATCGTCTTGAAGAGGGCGACGCTCCAGGGGTTCAAGGCCTCTCCCAGGTCGCCCGCTTGCATCCGCGGCCATTCCTGTATTGCGACGTAGCGGCCGTAGCAGACCAGCTCGCCTGCAAGTCGATCGCGCGTGTCCGGAGCCAGGAATTGGGCCGTCTCGTACTGCTGCACCACGAGCAGCGCCTCGGTCTCCGCTCCTGCGCGCGACTGGTCGTAGGTCGTGAACGCGAGGAAGATGACGAAGCCGGCGAAGATCGCGAAGCCCGTCGCAAGTACGCCGAAGACGCCTGACGCGCGGTCACCATCGCTGAAGAAACTCCCCTCCGGCGCGCGTCGACGCACGAGCAGCATCGCCGTGATTGCCAATGCATCGACGACGACGAGGAGGAGGATTCCCCAGAAGAGGTTCATCTCGGGTGCGCCGACCGGCCGTTCATCGGCCGAACTCTATGGTGTGCGTCGGCGGAAGTTGACGTCGTCGCGTGCCCCTTCACCCGGGTGAACCGTGCACCTTCAACGCGCCGCCTGCGGCGTGATGCGAGAGACTAAGCCGCATGGGTCACGGGAAGCCGAAGCCGATCGAGCGGCGGTCGCCGCGCCACGGCAAGGCGCATGTCGCGGGCCGTCTCGTCGTCATGTGGCTCACGAATGCGCTCGGCCTGTGGATCGGCGCAGCGTTCGTCCCAGGCGTCACGCTCGAGAGCTTCGGCTGGGCGCTCGTCGCGGCGGCGATCCTCGGCGGTCTGAATGCGTTGCATCTGGCCGGCGCTGATCCGGTTCGCGCTTCCGCTCACCGCCTGGACGCTCGGCCTCGGCGCGCTCGCGCTGAACGGTCTCTTCGTCTGGCTTGCGGCGGAGATCATCGGCCACGGCTTCGACGTCGACCGCGTCTGGCAGGGCGTCCTGCTTGCGATCTGGCTGACGGTCGATCTCGGTCGTCGATCACGACGGTGCTCTCGATCGACGACGACGAGGTCGTGTACCGAGGCGTCGTGAAGCGGCAGATGCGGAAGACGGGCGCGATCGAGTCCGACGTGCCAGGCGTGCTCTTCCTCGAGATCGACGGTCTCGGTCACGAGGTTCTGACGCGCGCGATGCGTGACGGGAACGCGCCGAACCTGGCGCGCTGGGTGCAGGACGGCTCGCACCACCTCGTCGAGTGGGAGACGGACTGGTCGTCGCAGACCGGCGCGGCGCAGACCGGCCTCCTGCTCGGCTCGAACGAGAACATCCCCGCCTTCCGCTGGTGGGACAAGGAGCAGGGACGCGCGGTGGCGTCGTCGGCGCCGAAGGACGTCCTGGCGATCGAGGCGAGCCTCTCGACCGGGAAGGGTTTGCTCCACGCCGACGGCGCGAGCCGCTCGAACATGTACTCGGGCGACGCGGTGCACTCGTCGCTCACGATCGCGACCCTGCGACAGCAGGAGCGGCATCACGAGCGCCGCGGCCAGGGCTACCTCGCGTACTTCTCGAACCCGTTCGCGATGGTGCGGACGATCGTCCTGATGATCGGCGACATGATCAAGGAGCATGGAACGCGGCCGAGCAGACGCCGCCTCGACGTCTGGCCGCGCGGCCACCGTGGCTTCGTCTACTCGCTCCTGCGCGCGTTCATGGTCGTCGTCCAGCGGGACCTCGCGATGTCGGCGGTGATCGGCGACATCTACGCCGGCCGGCCCGTCGTCTACGCGACGTTCTCGGGCTACGACGAGGTCGCGCACCACTCCGGGATCGAGCGCCCCGACGCGCTCGCCGTCCTGCGCAACCTCGACCAGACGTTCGACCGCATCGCGCGGGCGACGGAGGATGCGCCGCGGCCGTACCACATCGTCGTCCTCTCCGACCACGGGCAGAGCCAGGGCCCGACGTTCTTCCAGCGCTACGGCGACGACTCTCGAGGAGGTCGTCGCCGAGGCGGCCAAGGCAGAGGTCGTCTGCGACCGAGATGGGCGACGAGGGCATGATGCACCTCAACGTCACGATGACCGCGGCCGCGCCGGGCGGCGGCGCCGTCGGCGCGATCGCGAAGCCGTTCGCGAAGAGCACCGACGAGGACGCGATGGATGACGCGAGCGAGGACATCGCAGCCGTCGGCGCCGACAGCAACGAGCTCCCGGAGGTCGTGACGCTCGCGTCCGGGAACCTCGGCCTCATCTCGTTCCCGCGGATTCCGCATCGCGTCACGCTCGAGGAGCTCGAGGAGCGCTATCCGCACGTCATCCCGACGCTCCGCGACGCACCCCGGTGTCGCGTTCATGCTCGTCGCTCGTCGGAGCACGGGCCGGTCGCGATCGGCGAAGGCGGGTACGCATTACCTCGACGAGCGGCGGCATCGAGGGTGAGGACCCGCTCGCGCCGTTCGGCGAGAACGCCGCCGCGCAAGGCGAAGCGCACGGACGGCTTCCCGCACGTCGCCGACATCATGGTGAACTCGACGTACTGGGCCGACCTCGAGGAGGTCGCCGCGTTCGAGGAGCTCGTCGGCTCGCACGGCGGGATGGGCGGCCCTCAGCAGTACCCGTTCGTCCTCGTCCCCGACGCGTTCGCGCGGCCTGACCGTCTGCTCCTGGGCCCGGGAACGGTGCACAACTGGATGCGCCGCTGGCTCGCCGAGCTCGGGCAGGACGCATACGACGACGAGCGAGCGGCGGCAGCACGCTAGGCCGATCGCGCGGCTAACGCGCGGCCCGCGGCGGCGGTCTCGCAGCTCGTAGGGCGAGAAGGAAGTCGCCGGCGAGGGCGAACTCCACCGTGATGGCCGACGAGACCAGGCTTGAGCGGCGACTCGGCAGGGTGCTGGCGCGCGCCACGACGCCGCGTGGTGCCGGTGTCGTCATCGCCTCCGCGACGACCGCCATCACGCTGGGGGCGGCCATCCTGATGACGGTTGTTGACCGCGACAACTTTCCGTCCCTTGGATCAGGGCTTTGGTGGGCCGTCCAAACGGTCACGACAGTCGGCTACGGCGACAACGTCCCCACGACCGTCGCCGGCCAGCTCCTCGCCGCGCTCGTGATGCTGATCGGTATCGGCTTCCTGACGGTTATCACCGCCGCAATCACCAGCACGTTCGTGTCGCGCCCCAGACCCGAGCACGGGCCTACCGACGACACGTCGACGGAGCAGTTCCGGCTGATACAGGAACGGCTCGACCGAATCGAAGCTGCGTTGACCGGTTACCCGACTCCGGAGCCGTAGGACTTCGAACGTCGATCCGCCCGCCCGCGCGTTCAGTGGAGACCTGGCCGCTGCCGCTATGTGCTCTGGGCGCGGGCGACGATCGCTTCGACGACGGCCGACTTCGCGTCGGCGTAGTTCTGGACGTACCTCCACTCGCGCGCCGCGAGCTCGCGCTTCGCCGCCTCGTACAACTCACGGTCGTCGCCGTGCGTCCGCAGCCAGTCGCGGAACGCGAGCATGCGGTCGACCTCGACGCAGCCCTCGGAAAACGTGTGGAGGTTCACGTTCGTGTCCGGCCCCTTGAAGTTCCGGTGCTCGTGCCAGTCGGGCTCGCGAATCCGCAGCACGTAATTCGCTGCCTCGAGCTCGGGAACGTATGCGTCCTCGTCCGACGAATCGGCGACGACGAGGACCATGTCGATGATCGGCTTGGCCGCGAGACCGGGCACCGATGTCGACCCGGCGTGCTCGAGCTGTAGCACCTTCGCGCCGAGCGCTGTCGCGAATCCGCGCAGCCTCGCGCTCGAACAGCGCAGGCCAGGCGGGGTCGTACGCAGCGAGCCGGATCGGAGCGTTGTGCTCCTTCAGCTCGCCGATCGTCGCGGCGCGGATCTCCTCGTCCGTGAGAGGCGTGCTCTCGGGCGGCACGCCGCTCAGGCTATCGCCGTGCGCGTGCTACTTGCGCTTGCGACCGAACTCGTCCTCGTCGGCCTCGTCGTGTTCCTTCCGCTTGCGCTTCCGCTCGGGATCGTCCTCGGTCGGGTCGTCGATCGTGAGGCTGTGCGCCTCGACGTCGGGCTCTCCGTCCTCGTGTTCCTTCCGCTTCCTGTTGTGCTCGTCGTCGGACATTGTGCTCTCCTCCCGTTCACTCGCGGTTCGGCGCTCGCTCGCGCCATTCGTCTACATGACGCCGCCTGCGACGGAGATCTTCCCTCGCGGTCGCGATCGAATGCAAGACGGAAAGCTGCGATGCTCGCGCTGTGAGGGCGCAGGGCCGGCTCGCCGAGACGATCCAGCTGTTCGAAGGCGTCGGCCGGAACGGGGACCTGCGCAGGCTGATCCTCGCCTGGGCCGCGTCGAACCTCGCGAGCCGCGCCTCGGCGATCGCCGTCGCCGTCTACGCATTCGAGGCGGGGGGAGCGAGCGCGGTCGGGATCGTCGCGTTCGCGCGGCTCATCGCCGCTGCAGCACTCGCGCCGTGGCTCAGTGTCCTCGCCGATCAGGAGGCCGAGGAAGCTGGTCATGATCGGCTCCGATCTCGTCCGCTGCGGACTGCTCGGAGTCATGGCCGCGCTCGTCGCCTTCGACGCAGCGCCACTCGTCGTCTACGCGCTCGCTGTACTCCTCGCGATCGCGGAGCCGCTCTTCCGCTCGGCTCAGGCTGCGCTGACGCCGGCGCTGGTCACGACACCGGCAGAGCTCACGGCGGCCAACGTCCTCGCGAGTGGCGTCGAGAGCGTCGGTCTCTTTCTCGGGCCTGCGCTCGGAGCGCTCCTGCTGGCGCTGACCGGCGTCGGCACGGTGTTCTCTGTCAGTGCGCTCGCGCTCGTCGTCGCGGTCCTGCTCGTGGGGCGCATCGGCACGGCAGGCGAGATCTCCGAGGAGCACCACGACGACCGCTGGCGGTCGCTCCTCGCCGGCTGGCAGACGATCCTCGCCGAGCGTGGGTCTGCGCGTCGTCATCGCTCTCTTCTCGCTGCAGGCGCTCGTCGCGGGCGCCTTCAACGTCCTCGTCGTCGTGCTCGCGATCGACGTGCTCGACCTCGGCACGCCGGGCGTCGGCCTCCTGGACGGTGTCGTCGGGATCGGCGCGCTGCTCGCGGTCGGCATCGCTGCCGGGCTCGCGGGCAGACAACGGCTCGCGGGCTACTTCGGGATCGGCCTCCTGCTCTGGGGGATTCCCCTTGCGCTCGACCGGTCTGACCACGGAGACGGCGATCGTGATCGCCCTCCTGCTGCTCGTCGGGGTTGGGAACACGTTCGTCGACGTCAGCGGGATCACGCTGATGCAGCGGGCGGCTCCCGATGCCGTGCTCGGGCGCGTGTTCGGCGCGTTCGAGGCGCTCGCGCGTGCTCTCGATGGCGATCGGCTCGCTCCTGGCGCCCGTCCTCGTGACGACCATCGGGGCGCGCGGAGCGCTCGTGGTGGTGGGGCTCATCCTGCCGGTCGTTCTCGTACCGCTCTGGCGCCCGCTCGTCGCACTCGATGCGGCCTCGGCGCCGTTCGAAGAAGGCGTACGGCTGCTGCGCGGGATTCCGATCTTCGCGCCGCTTCCGGTCCCGGAGATCGAGCGCCTCGCCAAGGCGCTCTTCCCCGTTCACGTTGCTGCCGGGGCGGTCGTCTTCAGCGAGCGTGAGACCGGCGATCGTTTCTACGTGATCCAGGGCGGGACAGCGGAGGTCGACGTCGACGGAGAGCACGTTCGGACGCTCGGTCCGGGCGAGTCGTTCGGCGAGATCGCCCTCGTGCACGACGTGCCGCGAACCGCAACCGTGCGCGCGACTACGGCGCTCGACCTCCTCGCGCTCGAGCGAGGACGTCTTCGTTGCCACGCTGACCCACCATCCGGCGAGCGCGGAGGCCGCGGGCAGCATCGTCGCCGCGCGCCTCGCCAGTCCCGTAATTACGTAGGGGCCGCCCCTCGGCGCGTATGGACGTGTACGCCGGCGACGTATCAGAATGAACGCACTCAGAGTGAAGGAGGGGACCATGAGCACCCAGACCATCGCAGGGCTCCGCGAGAGCGTCCGCGGCGAGGTGATCGCCCCGAACGACGAGGGCTACGAGGAGGCACGCAGGGTCTTCAACGCGATGATCGATCGGCGGCCGGCGTTCGTCGTTCGATGTGCAGGCACCTCCGACGTGGTCGCCGCAGTCTCGTTCGCCCGCGAGAACGAGCTCGATCTCGCGATCCGCGGAGGAGGACACAGCGTTCCCGGCTTCGGGACCGCGGACGACGCGGTCGTCATCGACCTGTCGGGCATGCAGGCGGTGCAGGTCGATCCAGAGGGGTCGACTGCCCGGGCTCAGGGCGGAGCGACGTGGGGCATCTTCAACGACGCGACGCATGTGTACGGGCTCGCCACGACCGGAGGAGTCGTGTCGACGACCGGAGTGGGCGGGCTCACGCTCGGCGGTGGTATCGGCTATCTCGCGCGCGGCGTCGGCCTCTCGTGCGACAACCTGCTCAGCGCCGAGGTCGTCACTGCTGACGGGCAGGTCCTGACGGCGAGCGAGGAGGAGAACGAGGATCTCTTCTGGGCTTTGCGCGGGGGTGGAGGAAACTTCGGGATCGTGACCGAGTTCGAGTTCCGGCTGCATCCGGTCACCGAGATCTATGGTGGGCCGCTCTTCTTCGACCTCGCCGACGCAGATGCGGTGCTTCGCACCTACCGCGAGTTCATCCGGGACGCACCGGAGGAGTTCGGGGGGTTTCCGGCATTTCAGATCGCGCCCCCGCTGCCGTTCATCCCGGAGGAGCGTCACGGCGAGACGATGATCGCGTTCGTCGCGTGCTGGGCCGGACCGAGCGAAGAGGGTGAACGCGTCCTGAAGCCGATGCGCGAGGCCGCGCCTGTCGTCGCCGAGCACGTGGGGGCGATGCCGTACCCGGCGCTCAACAGCGCATTCGACGCGCTCTATCCGCCCGGCGGGCTCCAGCACTACTGGAAGGCGAACTTCGTGCGCGAGCTCACCGACGAGGCGATCGAGGCCCACCTCGAGCACGGCTCGAAGGTGCCGGTCGTGAACTCGACGGTTCACATCTACCCGATCAACGGTGCATGCAACCGGGTTGCAGCGGGAGAGACGGCATTCGCCTACCGCGACGCGACGTTCGCAACCGTCATCGCGGGCATGTGGCCGGACCCGGCCGAGAACGAGGCCAACATCAAGTGGGTTCGGGACTACTACGACGCGGTGGCACCGCTCTCGGAAGAGGGGGGCTACGTCAACTTCATGTCAGGTGACGATCAGGACAGGATCAGGGCCAACTACGGCGGCAACTACGACCGGCTGACCGAGGTGAAGCGGCGCTACGACCCCGCCAACCTCTTCCACCTGAACCAGAACATCAGGCCGTAAGCGCCCGAATTCCAGCGCTACGGATGTGCCTACCTCTCGACGTAGGCGCTGATCGGCTGGACGACGCCGTGTGCTTGCATCGCGGCCAGGACTTCAGGCGACGGCGACGCCAGTATTCCCTGCAAGGTTGCTAGATCGGATACGTCGCCGACGAGCTCAGAGATCCCTGTTGTAACGTTGTCGGAATGCATCGAATCGCAGTCGGCTCGGTGTTGGGGGCACTCGGCTTTCTCTTCACTTTGAGTGCCGTGTTCGCCGATGCGGAGCCCGCGCGCGACGATTACGCCTTCGGGTGGGAGCAGATGGCGAGCGCCGTGATCGGCTGCACCGTCGTCTGGATTGCATGCATCGTGCTGAGCGGTTGGAGACCGCGTACTCCGGTGAACGGATACGCAGGAGGTGCCCTCCGCGCGGTGCTGCGAAGCGCTTCCCGGAGCACCTGGTTCGAGCTCTCGCAAACGCGCACAGTCCGTCACCTCGGCGTCGTTCAGGCCGTCGTGATCCTCGCGACCGCTCTCTCCCTGCTCGTGTTCACATCGGCCCCGTGGTACACGGCGCTTCTCGCAGCTCTCGTGCTCTCGATCGGGCTCAACCTCGCCATCTCTCGCTATAGCGGCTCGGCGTTAGGCCGCGAGCGCAGGCGGCGTTCGCGCTAGTTCCCGGATTTCGCCCGCCTGGGCAACGCGGCTGGCGACCAACCATCCGCGGACGAATCCCGACAAGACGGGCGGCGGTGCTAACGACTCCGATCACGGTGCTGCCGCGCCGGTGATCCGCAGCTCATGCGGCTTGCTTCGTCGCTTCCACGAGACACCGATCACGGTGCGCCGAAACGACGACGTGGTCGCTCCTCGGCACCATCCCAGCCGCGCCGGTTCCTCGTCGCGATGCCTTCTCTTACCCCGCTTGGTCCTCAGCTCGTGTCCAGCGGGGAAAAATCAGCGAGTCGCTTCGCGCCGTGCATCCTCCGGTCTCGGGTCGGACCAACGTGAGAGTGAGTTCGTCACCGTCGACCGCCCACTGGTAGACGCTCGTACCGGTCCGCCCGCCCTCCTTACACAAGGAGTCTTCGTTGAAGGCCAGGAAGTCGTCGGACGCTGCGCCGTAGCGACCCGTGGCCTCGCCGTCGAGTTCCTGGGACATCGTGTACGTGCCGTCCTCACGCAGGTCGAGATGGAACTCGCCCGCATATCGTGTGTCTGCGGCAGCAGCGCCGAGGTCCTCGAGCGTCAGGTTCGCGGCCCAGGTTCCGAGGTACGGCCCGTCGGTCGGTAGCGTGGCATCGGCCGGCATCGGTGCATCCGCCACCGTGGCCACACGCTCCTCGAGTGGTCTCGCTGTACTCTCGTCGTCGCCGCCCCCACAGCCGGCGAGCACCGCCGGGATCGCGAGCGCACCAACGGCCGCAGCCGCCAGCACCAAGAAGTAACTGCGCATGTGCCGAACTCTCCTCTTGATCGTGGGCGACGCCTGCCGCGGGGCGCATCCTCTCAGGTGTTCGGGGCGGCAGTCAACAGGCGCAGCGGGCGGCTGTGTGCTTGTCAGCGATCTTGTGACGTAGCGCGGCCCCTACACGGCGATCGATTCGCGCCGGAGTTGCCTCGCTCGCGCCACAGACAGGGCGGGTGCGCGGCGATACTCTCGTCTCCAGAGAGGAGAGCGCATGGCGAAACTGACGAGGAAAGAGTGGGATGTGATTCGGGGACGGCGGTCGGAAACCGACGTCAAGTACCTGTTCATGCTCCTGCAGCGTGACGGCGAGATCACGATCGAGAAGGACGAGAGCGGGACGAAGGACGAAAGTGGGGCGGAGGACGCGTGAGTCAAGCCCAGCGCCCGGGCTAGCCCGCCTCCACGCGAGTAGGGAGGAGAAGATGGCTAGGCTCGGGTTCGTAGAACCCGGTGCCGAGCGGATTCGGTCGCTACGTCGCGTTTGCGGCGCGGCTAGCGCAGCCTCACGGACCGTGAAACACTGGCCACTGACCCCCACCCTGTTATTTCTCTCCCCGATCAGCGGTGGTCGCGTGCCCAGGTGCTACCCGTGGACCTGCCGATCAGTCTTGGGTGTGGAACGACTGGTACTCGGCCTCCATCAACTCGGCGAACGATCGGTGGCGGCTCGCTCCCGGAAGCCAGTTTGCGAAGAGCCACGCCTCCCATTCGCCGTCCGGGGTCACGACCTTCGGATTCAGCAGATAGATCGCGGAGTCACCTGTGTCGCTGACTTCCAATGCGGACTCGAGATACTCGACTCGGAACCGTGCCGGATCCTGCGTCTCGCCGTAGACGAGGTACTCCTCGTCCGTCAGCGACAAGCCGTCGAGCCCGCCGTACGGGTTCACGTAGGCATCGATCCAGTCGGCGTTTCGCACGCGGAACCAGTCGATCTCCTCGGTCGACCATATTCGCCAGATGGACGTACCGGTCTGGCGCCAGCCATTCGAGATCGTGAGGAACTCCCGGTATGACGGAGGCAGCCCGACGCCCAAACGCGCCTCGACGACGCTGAGTTGCTCGTCCGTCGCCCCCGGAAACCCGAGCCAGCCCGATTCCACGACCTCGGGTGGGAGATCCGGGTACGCGCCGGCCTCGATGAGCTCCCTGCTCCATGTCTCCAGGAACAGGCGCCAATCGGTGAGCGTCACCTACCAAGTATGGGTCGACAGGTGCCCGAATCGGCGGGTGCTCCCTCGTGTTGCCGAAGGGATCCGATTCACTCATCACCCGGTGGACTGGGGAGGCTTCACCCTGCTCGGCGGCACCTAGCTGCCTGCACAGTAAACCTTCCACGACGGGTTCGTCGAGATCTACCTGGGAAACGGCGTCTGGCAGACGGTCAACCGGCGCACCGTCGGCACCTAGCTCGGCGGTCCGAACTATGCGGACGGGCAGGCCAACTCGGGCTCGGATGCGGATTCCGATCTTGCCGGAGGGGCGCCAGGCAAAGACCTCGCCGGGGCTGCTTCGTATCGCGTCCGTGCCTGCGCTCTCGCACTCGAGGCACTCTCCAGACGCTCGCGCATGCGAGCGTCGATCTGCTTGCGGACGAAGTCGCGCTGCTCGCGCGTCATGCGACCAACGAGGCCAGCCGTTCTCATGGCATCAACGGGGATTCCGTTGGAACGAGCACTGCCTTGAACTGAGCGCCCCGCCAGGAGACGCAGTCCACTCCGAGTCGCGTGATCTCGGCGTCCTTGACGCCGTACGAGCGCACGTAGTCGATAACGGCCTGTGATGCGCTGACCGAAAACTGGGTCGACACGATTCTGCGTCCTGAGTAGATCTCGAACTTCTTGCTCATTGCTGACAGCCTGCCCTTCCCTCGCCTTGCCCGATAGGACACGTTTGTGTCTATTCAGCGTGCCAGCCCGCAAGCAGCCAACTAGGTCGGGATCACCCTGACCAGGCGTCTAGAAGCGCCGGTGAGTGGGTCGTCGGCGACCTCATCTGACTCGAGCGCGGCTCCCAATGAGAAAAGGCTGCGAGAGACTCGACGGAAGGAGAGGAAATCGGGTCTCTCGCGCAGCGATGGCGAGCCGCGCAAATGATTGAAGCGGACGACGGGGCTCGAACCCGCGACACCTGGCTTGGGAAGCCAGTGCTCTACCAACTGAGCTACGTCCGCGCGCCCCGATTCTAACGGGGGTTCTAGCCTCGACTCTCTGCGGGTGACGCCTGCTCAACGCCCACTCGATCCGCGGCAAACGCGTCCAGACGGGCCCTGAACGCGGCGGTCGCGACCGATTCCAGCGGTTCGTTCGGCGGGAGTACGACTACGCTCACGGGCGTCGCGTCCACGTGCTCAGAGCGGCTCGCGCGGCGGGCCGCTCGCCTTGACTCGTGCGAACTCATCACAATAGGCTCGCGCCCCGCGCAGCCACTCGACGCACAGCGACAGTTTGTGTGCGGGGGAGGAATCGGAGATGGGGGCGACTCCTGAAGGTGCCGTAGGACGGAGCAAGGACGGGTGCATTCGTGCGCGGCTCGCAGTTGTTCCACTGGTCGCGGCTGGATTGATGGCAGCGACGGGACTCAGCGGAGCCGGCCTCGCCGCCGACGCTGATCCGGCTGCGCCGGTAGAGCGGATCATCGGTACCAGCAAGGCGAACGTCTTGCGGGGAACCGCCAAGTCCGATGTCATCGACGGACGTGCTGGCAACGACGTCCTGTATGGACGTGCTGGCAACGACCGCCTGATCGGCGGGGCGGGTGCCGACGAGATCTTCTGCGGACGCGGACGCGACACTGTTTCCGCAGACCGGCTCGACTCCGTCGCGCGCGACTGCGAGGTCGTGAGAGGAGGCGTGCCGCCGCCACCACCACGGGTCGTGCCGGAGCAACTGCTCGGCGTCTGGAAGCGCAACGTCACCTTCGACCCATCCGTCGATGCCAGTTGGAATGGTGTCTGGTCACTCAACTTCGACCGGATGGGCTTCCTCGAGACCTACGCGCCCGCTGGGGCGCAGGGCGTGCTCGGCAAGACCACCGCACTCGTTTCTGCAACCTCTGACGGCCGGCTGGTCATTGGCACGACGCCCCGCTGCTTGACGGCGGGCGCCTACCGCTGGGAGATCGCCGGCGCGATGTTGAGGATCCAGAAGGTCAGCGACGACTGTAACCGCGCCGTCGTGTACGCCGGTGAATGGACGCGCTGACGTGGCCGTATCCTGCCCGGCCTTGACATCGTCCACATGAGGCGTCCGTACAGTGGCGCCGTGGTTCGCGCCGCCGTCAGTGCCCTGGTCGTCGTCGCCGTCTGCTCGGTCGGGGCGGCGATCGCGCCGGCGGCCGAGCGAGCAGACGCATCGGTCTTCGGCGGCCTGGGAACGTGGGTGGACATCTACGACGGTGCCGTCTACGCGACGCCCGAGCGCACGGCTCAGCGCATTGCCTCCCGCAGGGTGAAGACCGTGTGGGTGGAGACCGCGAACTTCGGCGCATCCGTCGACGTTGTCGAGCCCGTACGTCTCGGCCGCTTCGTGGATGCGCTGCACGCGCGCGGGATCCGTGTCGTCGCCTGGTACCTGCCCGGTCATGTGAAGCCGGCACTCGATACGCGACGCGCGCTCGCGATGCTCTCGTTCCGCACCCCGAACGGCGACGCCTTCGACGGCGTCGCCCTCAACATCGAGTCGACCAGACTCCGCAATGCCGCGCTCCGCTCGAGGCGGGCCGTCGCGCTCACACGCCAGCTGCGCACGGCGGCCGGGGACACTCCGCTCGCGATCGTTCCGTTCAACCCGCGTGGGCTCGAGCGGCGCCCGTCCACGTGGCCGGGCTTTCCGTGGGCGGAGCTCGCCGAGAGCGCCGACGCGTTCGCCCCGATGATCTACACGGGCGGGGCCTACAAGGGGTTCGACGCGACGTACGGGTACGTCACGCGCGCGATCCGCCTTCTGCGAGTGAACACGGGCCGCGTGGACGTCCAGATCCACGTCGCCGGAGGTGTCGCGGACCGGCTCGGGCCCGAGGAGCTCGAAGGGTTCGTCGCTGCCGTCGAGGACGACGGCGGGACGATCGGCGTGAGCCTCTACGACTGGATGACGACGCCCGCCCGAGCGTGGAAGACGCTCGCGCCGCTCACGCAACTAGCCCACGCCGCGCGAAGCCGATCCCGGGTCTCGAGCAGGTGCTCGGGAATCACCTTCACGTCCGCGAGGACGGGCATGAAGTTCGTGTCACCGGCCCACCGCGGGACGACGTGCAGGTGGACGTGGTCGGCGATGCCGGCACCCGCGACATGTCCGAGATTCCAGCCGAGGTTGAACCCGCCCGGGCCGTAAACGGCTTCCAGCACGCCGACGGCCGCAACCGCAAGACGATGGATCTCGAGCGCCTCCGCGTCCGTCAGCTCGCCGAGATCGCCAGCGTGGCGCCGGGGCGCGAGCATGAGGTGTCCGGACGAGTACGGGTACTTGTTCAGGACGGCGATGGCCTCGTCGCCGTCCCGCAGAAGAAGTGACTCGGTGGGATCGAGCGAGCCGTCGGACTCGTCGCAGAACACGCATCCGCTCTGCTCATGTGCCTGCGCGATGTACTCGAGTCGCCAGGGCGCCCAGAGTGGCTTCGCCATGGCGCGTTTTCTACCACTGCTTGCACCGGCCCCCGCTGCCCTCGTAGACTCCTTGCACGATGATGCGCGGCTACTTCAAGTTGGCGGGCGCGATGATCGGGATCTTCCTCGCGGGCATCCTCGGCATCATCATCTTCGGGGACATCTGGTTCAAGGTGGGACTCGGGGCTGCGATCGTGGTCGTCTGTGGCGGCCTCATCCTCTTCGCCTGGTTTACAAGTCGCAAGGATCGGGAGAGGCGAGCCGGCCTCGACGATCTTCCGCCCATCTGATCGAACCGTCGCCACTCGTACGCGGTAGGTCGTAACTCGGACGAGGGACGTCGGCCGAAGGAACCCAGACCTTCGGCGGAGCGCTTCTGGACCTCAAGCGGGCGCCACCCGGAGCCGATGAGGCTGAACTGTGTCCCTGTAGCCGAAGACGACGACGAGGGAGGCGGCAAGTGACTGCGGCCCAGTTCGAACTGATCGACGAGACCGAGGCAGAAGCGATCTTGCGGTGGCGCTTCGAAGAGCTCGTCCGTTCCGGGTACGACATCGGATCGGCACTGGTTCTCGCCTCACATGTGGAGATCGACCTCCACGACGCGTCTTCATTGACGCAGCGCGGCTGCCCTTCCGAGACGGCACTGCGGATTCTCCTCTAGAGAGCGGCGGCACGAACGGCCGGAGCCCCGATGCGGCGGGGGTTCCGGCCATTTTTCTGTCTAGAGCCAGCGGCGCCAGCGGAAGAAGCCGAGCGTCGCCGCCGAGACCACGAGCAGGGCGACCACGATCACCCAGAACGCCTCGTGCGTCCCCTCGCCGGGAAAGAGGACGTTCATCCCGAAGAGACCAGTCACGAGCGTCAGCGGGAGGATCGTCACGCTGATGACCGTCAGCAGCCGCAGCACGTCGTTCTGCCGGTGCGCGAGGACGGACTCGTTCGTCGACTCGAGCCCGTCGACGACCTCCTTGTAGTTGTCGAGGAGGTCCCAGATGCGCTCTGCGGAGTCGACGATGTCGTCGAAGTAGTCCTCGAGGTCCTCCGGCAGGAACGCCTCGACGCGACGCTCGAGCACACGGAGCGTCGAGCGCTCGGGCTTGATGATCTTGCGGTACGAGATGATCTCCTGCTTGACGTTGGAGATGTCGCGGACGACTTCCTGCGAGCGCCCCTCGAACATCTCGTCCTCGATCCCGTCGAGCTTGTGCGCGATCTTGTCGAGGATCGGGAAGCAGTAGTCGAAGAGGTCGTCGAGGACCTCGTACAAGAGGCGGCCCGAGCCGCGTGCGAAGAGCTGCTCCCGGAGCTGCTCGTCCTCCTCACAGCGCGCGAAGAGGCGCGTGACCGGGTGGAGTGCCACGTTCGGGATGGTCACGACGTAGTCGTGGCCGATGAAGAGATCCAGCTCTGCGGCATTGAGACGCTGAACCTGCTTGTCGAAGATCGGGAAGTGGAGGACGGCGAAGAGGTAGCCCTCGTCCTCGTAGTCGTCGACCTTCGGTCGCTGACGCTTCGACACGATGTCCTCGACGTCGAGGGGGTGCCACCCGAAGCGCTCTGCGAGCTCCTGCGCCGTCTCGACGTCCGGCGAGACGACGTTGACCCAGGTGAGCCCGCTAGCGGTGAGCTCGTGGACGATCGGCGCCGGCGAGATGACCGGCGAGCCGCCACGGGCGCGCGAACGACGGATGCGAGGGAGGCTCGGCATGGGTACTCAGCGGTTCGTCCTTCGTCAGCGCCATGTTCTCGATTGTAGCCCTCGTGCCTGCCTCGTCTACGTCGCAACGGCCGGGATCGGGTTCCGGCGCGCACGGGTGGGGAGCGCTCCTTCGACGAGGAGCGTGCAGGCGGCGCCGACCGTGCATAACGCGGCCGCCGCGATCCACACGCCGTTCGGCGACACGGCGAGCCCTGCACCGCCGAGCGCCGGGCCGAGCGCGAAGCCGACCTGCCAGGAGAGCGCGTTCAGCGCCATGTATCGGCCCATGAGGCGGGGCTCGGCGAGATCGGCGGCGAGCGGGGCGGCGACCGCACCGTGCAGGCACTGGCCGATCGCGAACACGACCATCACGACGACGAGCACGACGAACGCCGTCTCCGGAGTCGCCGCGCCGGCAATTGGCACGAGCAGCCACGCTCCCGCCCAGAGCAGCCCGAACAGCGCGAGCGTCGGCATTCGCCGGCGACCGCGCGCGAGGCGGGCGATCGGCAGCTGCGTGAAGACGATCACGAGCGTGTTGACCAGGAACAGGAGCCCGATCTGCGTCTCGTCGAGCCCTGCCTCGTTCTTCGCGTACACGGGGAGGACGTCGAACCCCGAGAAGCCGGCGAAGATGAACAGCGCATTGAGGCCGATCACCGCGACGAACGGGCGGTGTCGGAGCACGTCTCGGTACGACCCCGTGCGGCCCGCGTGGCCGCTGTCGCGCAGGTCTGGCTCGGGCACCAGCGCGTACATGACGCCCGCGTAGACGAGGAAGGTCGCCGCGTCGACGAGGAAGAGCACGGTGAACGTCGCCGGTGAGTCCGTCGTCGCGATGAGGCCGCCCGTGAGTGCGCCGAGGCCGATCCCGAGGTTCATGACGACGCGCTGCATCGCGAACGCGGAGGGACGCTGGTCGGCCGGCGTGAGGCCCGTGATCAGGGTCGACTGCGACGGCCAGAAGCCGCCGACGCCGATGCCGCTGACGATCGCGACGAGGAAGCCCTGCCACGGCTCGTAGACGAGCGCATACCCCGCGTAGCCGACGGTGAGGATGCAGAGCGAGAGCGCGAGCATGCGCTTCCCACCGAAGCGGTCGATCTGTGAGCCGAACACCGGGCCGGCGACGATGCTCACCACCGCGTGTGCCGCGACGATCAGGCCGGCCATGCCGAGCTCGATCCCGCGCACGTTGTGCAGGTAGATGAACATGAACGGGATGACCATCCCGTTGCCGAACGCGTTCACGAGCCCACCGACCTGGAGGGTCAGCACGGAGCGAGGAAGCGGCGGGAAGTACGTCGAGAGCAGTCCGCGCACCGTGGGACACTAGCCACGGCCACTCGATGACTCCAGTTCCGCGGACCGTCCAGGTTGCAATCGGCGCCGCAGCCGTGCTCGGCACGCTGGTGCTGGCCCGGACGGGGCTCTCCCCCTCGACGACGATGACGGTATTTGCCGTGATGGCTGGGCTCATCGTGGTCGTCACGCTGAGGTATCAGCGCCGGCTGCCGAGAGGCGGCCCGGAGCCGGCCCGTCCGGACGAGGCGATGCCGGGAGCGGAGGCCTACATCTCCGACTTCGAGACGGCGGGATTCCGGCGTGTGGGCGGGTACCGCTGGGCGCTGCGCGGGCGGCTCGTGATCTCCACCGTGCTCGCACCCGCCGCGCTGGATCGCTATGCGATCGCCACGGACCGGGTGCTGGAAGTCGCGAGCCGTTTCGGCGGTCGATCGCTCATCACGACGAACAGCGGTCGCGCGCCTACACCCGCGGAAGTCCTTCGTCAGGTCGTCCCTGGAGGTCCCGCCGATCTCGTTCTTGCGCACGAGCGCGCGCTCGACCAGCTCGCCGGGCGAGGCCTCCGGCCCGACCGCTTCGCCGGTGATGCCGAGCTCCTGCGATATGTCCGAGAGGTCGAGGAGCGTGCGCTTCGCGGCGGAGTCAAGGTCTCGTTCATGGCCCTCCTCCTCCGAGGGGCGAAGAGCGGCGAAAGCGACCGCGAGTTGGGCGACGACGTCGAGAGCGAAGGCTGCGTCGACGCCTGGCTCGCGGGGTCGGGAGCCTAGGCGCTCGTGCAGGCCGGCTTTCTCCTCGACCCGGACGTCGCGTACTTCAACCACGGCGGCTACGGGGCGTGCCCGATCGACGTCTTCGAGGAGTACCAGCGGATGCAGCGCGAGCTGGAGCACGAGCCGACCGAGCTCTTCTCGCGGCGCTTCGACGAGCGAATGTGGGCGGCGCGCACCGAGCTCGCCGCGTTCGTCGGTGCGCGCACGGAGGATGTCGTCTTCGTCCCGAACACGACGTCGGCGCTCAACGCGGTGCTGCGCTCCCTGCGGATCCGTCCCGAGGAGGAGATCCTCACGACGAAGCACGAGTACGGCGCGATCCTTCGGACGCTCGGCTTCATTCGCGCGAACGTCGTGCTCGTCGAGCCGGACGAGCTGATCGCGAACATCGGGATCCGCACGCGTGCCGTCGTCGTCTCGCACATCACGTCGCCGACGGCACTCCTTCTCCCGGTCGAGGAGGTCTGCGACGCCGCGCGGCGTGCGGGCGTGCTCTCCATCGTCGACGGCGCCCACGCGCCCGGACACATCGCGCTCGACGTCGAGTCCATCGCCGCGGACGTGTACACCGGGAACTGCCACAAGTGGCTGTGCGCGGCGAAGGGCTCCGGCTTCCTGTGGGCACGGCCCGAGCATCAGCAGTGGATCGAACCGCTCGTGATCAGCTGGGGCTACCACGAGGAGGCGGACTTCGGCGAGCGGCACGGCTGGCAGGGAACGCGCGATCCCTCGGCGTACCTCGCGGTGCCCAAGGCGATCGAGGTGCACGCGACGTTCGATCTCGAGCGTGCCCGGAGCCTCGCCGACGAAGCCGAGCGGCAGCTGGCGCCCTACGGGCTGCGACCGCTGCGCGGCGCCCGGGCGCCTCTGATGCGGGCTCTGACAGTGCGAACCGACGATCCGGCCACGCTCTGGCGCCGCCTCTACGACGAGCACCGTGTCGAGGTGCCCGTCTACGAGTGGGAGGGCACGACGCTCATGCGTGTCTCCGTCGGTCCCTACAACGACGAGGGCGACGTCGAGCGTCTGGTGGACGCGGTCAGACAGACTCTCTCGTCGTGATCCAGACGGCGATCCAGCAGCTCCTCGACGGGCACGACCTCGGGCGGGACGCGGCACGCGATGTGATGGGCGAGATCATGGGCGGAGAGGCGACGCCGGCGCAGATCGGCGGCTTCCTCGTCGCGCTGCGCGCAAAGGGCGAGACAGCGGACGAGATTGCGGGTTGCGCGGAGGCCATGCGCGCTCATGTCCTTCCCGTGCACCCGACGCGCGCGGACGTCGTCGACGTCGTCGGCACGGGAGGCGACGGCGGGCGCACGTTCAACATCTCGACGACGGCTGCGATCGTCGCCGCCGCGGCCGGCGCAGGGGTTGCGAAGCACGGAAACCGCGCGGTTAGCTCGGTCTCCGGTTCCGCGGACGTGCTCGAGGCGCTCGGCTTCGAGCTCGAGCAGTCGCCGGAGAAGATCGCCGACTCGATCGACACTCTCGGCTTCGGATTCATGTTCGCCCCCGCGCACCATCCGGCGATGCGCCACGCTGCGCCGGTCCGTCGGGAGCTCGGCACGCGCACGATCTTCAACGTGCTCGGTCCGCTGACGAACCCGGCCGGTGCGCGCGCAGGCGTCTTCGGTGTGTACGCGCCGGGCGTCGCGCGCACCGTCGCCGACGCACTGGCAGTTCTCGACGCGCGCCGCGCGTTCGTCGTACATGGCGCCGGGGGCATAGACGAGTTGTCGCCTGCGGGCCCGAACCTCGTGTGCGAGGTCAACGCCGGGTCCGTGCACGAGCGAGTCATTGACCCGGCCGAGCTCGGGATCGATCCGTGCGACCCGGACGAGCTCGCCGGCGGCACGCCCGAGGACAACGCGCACACGGCGCGGGAGATTCTTGGCGGCGCGCGGGGAGCGAAGCGGGACGCGGTACTCCTGAATGCCGCGGGTGGCATTGCCGCCGCGGGGCACTCGGCCGACCTTCGCGAGGGCATCGCGGTGGCTGCGGAGGCGATCGACAGCGGCCGCGCTGCGGCGCGGCTCGAGGAGCTCGTGGCGTTCTCGCGAGAATCCGCCTGATGGGACGGTTCGAGGAGGCGCTGCGTCGGCCGGGCCTGACCGCGATCGCCGAGGTCAAACGGCGCTCGCCGTCGGCGGGCGACCTTCGTCCTAACGCCGATCCTGCCCTGCTCGCGGCTGCGTACGAGGGCGCGGGAGCTGCCGCGGCCTCGATCCTCGTCGACGAGCGCTTCGGGGGCAGCTGGGACGACCTGCGAGCAGCACGTGCATCGGCGTCGCTTCCGTTGCTCGCGAAGGGCTTCTTCTCGACCGAGGAGGACCTGCGAACCGCGCGTGAGCTGGGTGCGGACGCGGCCCTCCTGCTGTTGCGCGACCTCGACGACGCGACCGTGCGCCGGTTGCTCGACGTCGCGGCCGAGCTGGAACTGGCGACGCTGGTCGAGGCACACGACGCGAAGGAGCTCGAGCGCGCGGTCGCGCTCGCTGCGCCGGTGATCGGCATCAACGCGCGCGATCTGGCGACGTTCCGGATCGATCGCTCCGCGCAGCTCGAGCTCGTTGCGCGAGCTCCCCGGGATCGCGTCGTGATCGCCGAGAGCGGGATCGAGTCGCGCGCCCAGGGTGCGGCGGCCGAGCTCGCCGGCGCGGACGCGATCCTGGTCGGCTCGACCCTCATGCGTGCAGCCGACCCGGCCGCGAAGCTCGCGGAGCTCCTCTCCCGTCCGCTCGTGAAGGTCTGTGGATTGACGAGGGAGGAAGACGTGGCTGCTGCAGCCGAGGCCGAAGCAGACATGGTCGGGTTCGTGCTCGCCGAAGGGAGCCCGCGTCGCGCCCAGGGCGTCCTCCCGGTGTCTGACACCTTGCTCACAGTCGCCGTGGTCGTGGGCGAGTCCGAAACGGACGCCGCGGATCTCGTCCAGCGCTATCAGCCGGAGGAGGGGAAGGTGCGTGGGCGCGACGCCGTGCTCCTTCGGGACGGCGAGGAGGTCGCGCGCGTCGTCGACCTCCCGTGGGACGAGGACGATCCCGCGCACCTGGAGCGCGCGGGAGCCGTCGAGGGACGGGTGATGCTTGCGGGAGGGCTCGGTCCGGAGAACGTTCGCGACGCGATCGAGGCCGTGCGGCCGTGGGCCGTCGATGCGAGCTCGAGCCTCGAGACGTCGCCGGGCATCAAGGATCACGGCCGGATCCGCGCGTACGTCGAGGCAGCACGGTGACGGTCGAGACGTACGGCGCCTATGGCGGCCGCTACGTCCCCGAGACGCTGATCGCGGCGCTCGACGAGCTCGACCGGGGATGGACGGACGCACGAGCCGACCCGTCCTTTCGCGACCAGCTCGACTCGCTCGGCGAGCACTACGTCGGGCGCCCGTCGCCGCTGTACGAGACCGAGCGTTTCGCACCTCGGGGCCGCCGCATCGTGCTCAAGCGCGAGGACCTGAACCACACCGGCGCGCACAAGATCAACAACGCGCTGGGGCAGATCCTGCTTGCGTCGCGCCTCGGCAAGCGGCGCATCGTCGCCGAGACGGGAGCGGGACAGCACGGTGTCGCGACCGCAACGGTGTGCGCGCGCTTCGGGCTCGAGTGCGTCGTCTACATGGGTTCCGAGGACATGCGTCGCCAGCATCCGAATGTCGAGCGCATGAGGCTTCTCGGTGCCGAGGTGCGCGCCGTCGAGTTCGGCACGAAGACGCTCAAGGAGGCAACGAGCGAGGCGATCCGCGACTGGATCGCGAACGTCGAGACGACCTACTACCTGATCGGCTCCTGTGTGGGGCCGTCGCCGTATCCGAGCATAGTAAGAGAGTTGCAAGCCGTTATCGGGAGCGAGGCGCGGGCGCAGATGTTCGAGGCTTACGACCGGCTCCCGGACGCAGTCGTCGCGTGCGTCGGAGGGGGATCGAACGCGATCGGGCTGTTCGCCGGCTTCCTCGACGACGTGGACGTTCGACTGGTCGGCGTCGAGGCGGCCGGGGCAGCGAGTCTCGGCGCGGGACGGCCCGCGGTGCTGCACGGCGCCCGTTCGTCCGTGCTCGCAGACGCGGACGGCCAGGTGCTCGACGCGCACTCGATCTCAGCCGGTCTCGACTACCCCGGAGTCGGCCCGGAGCATGCGGCCCTGCGCGACTCGGGCCGGGCGGAGTACCTGACCGCGACCGACGAGGAAGCGCTCGCGGCGTTCCACCGGCTCGCCGAGACCGAGGGGATCCTGCCCGCGCTCGAGCCCGCGCACGCCCTTGCCCGAGCTCTCGACGTCGATGCGGAGCTCGATTCTCGTCGGGCTGTCAGGGCGAGGCGACAAGGACCTTGCCGAGGTGCTCTCGCACTGAAGCGCCTCGTCATCTACCTGATGGCGGGTGCCGAGACGCCCGAGCTTGCACGCGCGGCGGAGGCGGGCGGCGCGGACATCGTCGAGATCGGCTTCCCGTTCTCCGATCCCCTCGCCGACGGGCCGGTGATCCGGCGTGCGGCGGAGCGGGCGCTCGGGGCCGGGATGCGAACCGCCGAATGCCTAGAGAACCTGCGAGCGATTCGAGAGCTCGTGGCTGTTCCCCTCGTCCCGATGACGTACGCGTCGCTGCTCGAGGCGTACGGGTGGGGCGCTTCGCCATCGACGCCCGCAACGCTGGTGCATCGTCGCTCATCGTGGCGGATCTCCCGGTGGACGTTCAGCCGGAGCTCCGGCGCGTGCAGCTCGTGGCACCGACCTCGACCGACGAGCGGATCGCACTTGCAGCCGAGTGCACCGACGGCTGGCTCTACCTCGTCACCGTCGCCGGGACGACCGGCACCCGCAGCGAGCTCTCTCCCGCGCTCGCCCCGCTCGTCGAGCGCGCACGGAAGCTCACCGACGTGCCGCTCTACGCCGGCTTCGGCATCTCGACCCCCGAGCAAGCGGCCGCGGCCGGCGAGCTCGCCGACGGCGTCGTGGTCGGCTCGGCGGCTCTGCTCGCCGCCGAGGCGGGCGCCTCCGCGCTCGAGCGCTTCGTCGCTCAGCTCCGCGCTGCGCTCGCCTGATCCACGAGCCATTCGCGGGCGGCATGCCAGGCGTGCGAGCGTGCGTCGAGGTGCTCGAAGTGGCCGGTGCTCGTCAGGACGCGCAGCTCGCAGGGATCGCCTGCCTCGCGGGCAGCTGCCGAATAGCTCGTCGCGATTCTCATGGAGACGATGTCGTCGTGATCGCCGTGCAGGAGGAGCTGCGGGATGCCGAGCGGCAGCCGCGCGTGCGGGGAGGCGAGGTCATAGCGGACGCTGTGCTCATCCGGATCGCCCAGCAGCGCCCGTGTGGGCTCGGCTGACGGCTTGAGCTCCGCCGCCAGGGCGAGGTCGAGGACGCCGGCCTGGGAGACCGCACCACCGACGAGCACACGCGGCGCGGCGCCGGGTCCACCGGGAAGGAGGCCCGGACGCGCCGCCGCCCAGAATGCGAGCTGGCCTCCCGCCGAGTGGCCGACTGCGGCCACCCGTCCGAGGTCGAGGGGAGCGTCGAGCTCGGCGAGGAGGTCGACTGCGGCTGCCACATCATGGAACGTCTCCGGCCACCCGCCACCGTTACCGACGCGCCGGTACTCGACATTCCAGGCCGCAACGCCGTGGGCACTCAGGTCGCTGCAGAGATCGGTCATGAGCGAGCGGTCGTACTGCGCGCGCCAGAATCCGCCGTGGACGACGATCGCGATCGGATGCGGCCCGGCGCCCGACGGCAGGAACAGCTCCCCGAGCTGGCTCGGGTCGGAGCCGTAGGAGTACGTGGAGCGGGTCATGCGCCCGGCAGGATTCGAACCTGCGGCCTCGCGCTCCGGAGGCGCGCGCTCTATCCCCTGAGCTACGGGCGCGGGGAAGAAGCCAGTGTACGCTCGCGCCATGGAGGTCGAAGCCCGGATCGTACGTCTCCAGCTGGCGGAGACCTTCGTCATCGCGCGCGAGGCGACGGACTACGCGGACGTCGTCCACGTGTCGGTGACGCATGACGGCGTCACCGGCCACGGCGAGGCGGCCCCGATCGAGCGCTACGGCGAGTCGGCGCAATCGGCGATCGAGTTCGTCGACGAGCACGGCAGCCTGGTCGGCGACGATCCGTTCGCGCTCGAGGACATCGGGGAGCGCCTCGCGTCGATCGCGGGCGAGCAGGCGGCCAAGGCCGCACTCGACGCGGCTCTCCACGACCTCCAAGGAAAGCTGCTCGGCCTCCCGGCGTTCCAGCTGCTCGGCCTGCCGCGGACAGGCCCGCCGACCTCGTGGACCGTCTGGCTTGGCGATCCCGACGACATGGCCCGCCGAGCCGAGCAAGCCGCAGCGACCTTCCGCCGGCTCAAGCTCAAGCTGGGCGGCGGCGACGGCCTCGACGTCGAACGCGTCAGGGCCGTGCGCGGCGTCACGGAGCTCCCGCTCATGGTCGACGTCAACGAGTGGTGGTCGCTGGAGGAAGCGCTCGACGCGCTCGCCCAGCTCGGCGAGATCGGCGTCGAGTACTGCGAGCAGCCGCTCCGCGCCGGCGACGAGGGTGGCAAGACGTTGAAAGACCGCTCACCGATCCCGATCTACGTCGACGAGGACTGTCACACGCTCGCGGACGTCGCCACCTGCGCCGAGTTCGCGCACGGGATCAACATCAAGCTCGGGAAGTCGGGTGGCATCCGCGAGGCCATCCGGATGGCACACGCTGCGCGCGCGCTCCGGATGGGCGTCATGCTCGGCTGCATGCTCGAGTCCGGGCCTGGGGATCGCGGCCGGCTGCTGCGTCGCGCCCCTCTGCGATCACATCGACCTCGACGGGAACCTGCTCCTCGGAGACGATCCGTGGCCGGGTGTCGAGCTCGTCGACGGCGTGCAGGTGCCCTCGCTCGACCCGGGCCTCGGCGTGTCCGCCCGTGCGTGACGCACTCGTCGCCGGGCTCTCCCGGAGCTATGGCACGCATGCGTACTCGAAGTGGAGCGGTGCCTTCTGGCGGCTGATCTCGCTCGTCGATCTCGGGGTGGAGCCCGGTCATCCCGGAGCCGCTGCCGCCGCGGCGGAGACGCTCGACTGGGTCGCGAGCCCGACGCGTCTCGCGGAGATCCACCGACGCCGCATCGACGGACGTGTGCGCCGCTGCGCATCCCAGGACGGTCGCGCGCTGCAGGCGTGCCTCGACGTCGGCCTTCGCGGCGACTCCCGACTCGACACGCTGGCGGAGTCGCTCGTCGAGACCCAGTGGCCCGACGGCGGCTGGAACTGTGACCGCAAGCCTCACGTGACGCATTCGTCGTTCAACGAGACGTGGGGACCGATCCTCGGCCTCGCCCGCTACGGCGCCGCCGATGCCGTCGCTCGGGGCGCCGAGTTTCTCCTTCGACACCGTGTCGTGTTCTCGCACCGCACCGGCGAGCCTGCGCATCCGGTGATGCTGAAGCTGCACTCTCCCGCGTACTGGCACTACGACCTGCTCGCCGGCCTCCGCACGCTCGCCGTAGCGGGTGGCCTCGGCGACACGCGTGCCGGTGATGCGCTCGACCTCCTCGAATCGAAGCGGCGACCGGACGGCACCTGGCGCACGGAGGGGAAGTGGTGGAAGCGGCCCGGATCGAAGGGGAGCAACGTCGACGTGGTCGACTGGGGCGATGCTGCAGACGAGCTCCTCACGGAGCAGGCCGAGAGCGTGCTCGCAGCCGCGGGTCGGCTCTAGAGTCCCGTCGTGACGGCCCGCCGCATCCTCATCCTCGGAGAGGGGTTCTCGCACGACCCGCACCACGGGAAGACGATGCGCGGAATCGTCCGCTACGGGCCCGACCCCGTGGTCGCGATCCTCGACTCGCATCGCGTGGGGGAGAGCCACGATGGGATCCCGATCGTCGGCACGGTCGCCGCTGCCATGCCGTTCGAGCCAACCGTCGCCGTCGTCGGCGTCGCCACACAGGGCGGCCGCTTCCCGCCCGCCTGGCGGGATCTCCTGAAGGCGTCGATCGAGGCGGGCCTCGACGTCGAGAGCGGCCTGCACGAGTTCGTCTCCGACGATCCCGAGTTGACAGGAGCTCGCGCGAGCTCACGGCGTCGAGTTGCGTGACCTGCGCAGAGCGCCGGCGGGCCTGAGTGTCCCGACCGGGGCGAATCTCGAGGTCGATGCGAGCATCGTCCTCACCGTCGGGCTCGGACTGCGCGATCGGGAAGAAGACGGTCGCCGTCGAGCTCGATCTCGAAGCGCGACGGCGCGGTCTCGCGTCCGTGTTCGTTCCCACGGGGCAGACCGGGATCGCAATCGCAGGCTGGGGGATCGCGGTCGACGCCGTCGTGTCGGACTTCCTCGCCGGTGCGGCGGAGCAGCTCGTCGTGGAAGGTGCACGGCGCGGTGGGACGCTGCTCTTCGTCGAAGGACAGGGGTCGCTCGTCCACCCGCTCTACTCCGGTGTGACGCTCGGGCTCGTCCACGGGTCGACACCGCACCTCTTCGTTCTCTGTCACCGCGCCGGCGCGAGCGAGATCGAGGGGAGTCCGGGCCACCCGATTCCGCCGCTTCCGGAGCTCGTCGAGCTCCACGAGCGAATTGCGCTCCCCGCGCGAAAGGCACGGGTCGCGTGCATTGCTCTCAACACAGCCGCACTCGAAGAAGAGGACGCGCGGCGTGCGATCGCCGAGGTCGGAGACGAAACAGGCCTTCCGACCGACGATCCCGTCCGCTTCGGCGCACACGATCTGCTTGACGCGCTCCTCGCCCGCCTCTAGCCTCCCAGGTCGCTGCGGGCAGTGGGGAGCCCGTGAAGGGCGGATTGGATGCGGATCCTCGCTGTCGCAACGACTCTCACCGTGGCGCTCCTGACCGGAGCCTCCGTCGGCATGGCTGCCGACGTCGGCGCCAACGACGACTCCGCGAAGCATTCGGGCGACGGTGGCGCGGCGCTGTACTCCGAGATGGCGGCGCTCGGTCTCCGCCAGACCGTGATCGGCGTTCGCTTCGTCCCCAGTCAGGCGGTCGTCATCCAGGACAAGCCTCTCCTCGACCGCGCCATCGCCAGCGCGCAGGGTGCGGGGCTCCGCGTCGTGCTGGCCGTCTATCCGTATCCGCCGCGCGAGATCGAGGCCGGCCTGTCGTCGCCCTCGCTCTTTGCCGCATACGTCGGCGTGCTCGCCTCGATCTACCCGGAGGTGAAGCAGTTCGTGATCGGCAACGAGCCCAACCAGCCCGCCTTCTGGCGTCCGCAGTTCGATGCGTCGGGGCAGATCGCGTCGGCGCCGGCCTTCGGCCCCTACCTCGCCGCCGCCTACGACACGCTGAAGGCCGTCGATCCGACGATCTCGGTCATCGGCGTGGGTCTGTCACCCAGGGGCAACGACCGGCCGACCGCGCGGAACAACATCTCGACGTCGCCGGTGCGCTTCCTTCGCGCACTCGGCGCGTGGTACCGCAGGAGCGGACGGACGACGCCCTTGATGGACGGCTTCAGCTTCCACCCGTATCCGAACGAGGCGACCGACCCGCTCGAGCGCGGCTACGCCTGGCCGAACGCGGGCTTCGCGAATCTCGATCGGTTGAAGCAGGCGCTCTGGGACGCCTTCGCCGGCACGCCCCAGCCGACCACGCTCACCGGGCTGAAGCTCCATCTCGACGAAGTCGGCTGGCAGGTCGACACGGCAGGCAGGCTCGGCTACCACGGGCAGGAGAACGTTCCGGTCACGGACGAGGCCACGCAGGCGGCGATCTACGGCCAACTCATCCGCGAGGCTGCCTGCGATCCCGACGTGGCTTCGCTCAGCTTCTTCGGGTATCGCGACGACGGTCTCCGCACGGGTTTCCAGGCAGGGCTCGCGCGAGCCGACGGTTCGGCGCGACCCTCGGCGGCTTCGGTCCAGGCGGCGGTTGCGGCCTCCGGTTGTGCGGGCGAGCTCCGCGCCTGGTCCCCCGGCAGCGAGGTGGTCGGGACGAAGGTCG
Organism: uncultured Gaiellaceae bacterium; assembly: GCA_963744505.1. GTDB lineage: Bacteria > Actinomycetota > Thermoleophilia > Gaiellales > Gaiellaceae > GMQP-bins7. The sequence continues at coordinate 444,172 of CAVUTL010000005.1, read as the reverse complement.
CCGTCGGGAGCCTGCGCAAGGAGGTCACGACTCGCGTCGCCGCCGGGGAGGATGCGCGCGCGCGGGTATGCGTCCGCTCGGCCGACTGGTGGCAGCCCGGGCAGCGGTGTCGGTCGGTCGCCGTCCCGGGGCTGCGCGCGTTGAACGTCGCGTTGCGCCCGCCGGCCGGAACGATGCGCCGCGTCGAGGTGACGGTGCAGTTTGCGGCCGAAGCCAACCGAACGCGCCAGACGTACGTCGTGCTGCAAGCGCTGCTCAGGCGCTGAGCCACGCTTGACAGCGAACACGTGTTCGTGTCATAGTGCGAACACATGTTCGGTCGCGTCGTCGTCGTCCTGCTCGTAGCCGTCCTCGTCTGGGCCGTGCTCGCACGCGACACCGGCGCAGGCCCGACGCCACGCATGCATCGCGTTCAGGCCGGGGAGACGCTCTGGTCGATCGCGGCCGAGCGGTACGGCGGGGACCCGCGCGCGGGCGTGTGGAAGCTCCAGCAGGCGAACGGGCTGAGCGGCGCGACCATCGTCGCCGGGCAGCGCCTGCTCGTACCGTGAGGGGACGCGCGCGCGTCGGGAGTGGTAGAAACGCGCCGATGGCGTCAGATCGCATCCTCGAGCTCCTCCGCCGCCCGGTCGACGTGGACGAGTACGCCGAGATCCGCGAGCTCTGGAAGACGCACTCGATGGCGGAGGACAACCGTGATCTCCCGGGCCTCATCTCGACGCTGACGGAGGACTGCGTGTACGAGGTGATGGGCAGCACCGGAGCGCGCTGGGAGGGACACGAGGGCGCCGCCCGCTTCTACACGGAGCTCCTCACCGCGTTCCCCGACATCCATTTCGATCTCGAGTACATCGTCATCGGGCCTCAGGGCGTGTGCGAGGAGGCGCGGGTGACAGCGACGCACCAGGGCCGCTGGCTCGAGCACGAGCCCACGGGCGAGCGCCTCGAATGGCGCAATGCGATCTTCTTCCCCTGGGATCCCGCCGCGAAGAAGTTCAAGGGCGAGATGGTCTATACCGACTTTGCACAGCTCGGAATCCGCTGACACGCGGATACCGAGCGCGCCAAGATCCCTGAAGGCGGCGGCCTTGCTGCCGCGAGCGCTGCGACGACTCAGCGGCTCGTCAGACTGCAGCGGCGGAGATGGGTGGTGCGTGAGGCGGGCTGATCTCGGCGGGCCGTCGCCGCGCAACGGAGAGGAACGCGTCGACGACCGCCGGGTTGAACTGCTTGCCGCGGCCCGCCTGGATCTCGAGCATCGCCTCGTTCATGTCGAGAGCATCGGCGTAGGGGCGGTCGGTGGTCATGGCGTCCCAGGCGTCCGCGATCGCGATGATCGCCGCTTCGACGGGGATGTCCGTGCCGGACAGCTTGTCGGGATACCCGAGGCCGTCCCAGCGCTCGTGGTGGTGGCGGATAGCGGGGACGGAGTCCTTGAGCGAGGAGATGCGCGCGACGATCTCCGCGCCGCGCGTCACGTGCTCTCGCATGATCGCGGCCTCCGCGCGGTCGAGCTTCTTCGGCTTCGTGAGGATCGAATCGGGCATCCCGATCTTGCCGATGTCGTGGAAGAGTGCGCCTCTGGCGAGCGCACCGAGCTGCTTCGCCGGCAGGCGTAGCTCCCGTCCGATCGCCAGTGAGACTCGGCGCACGCGCTGCGAGTGGCCGGCCGTGTACGGGTCGCGCGCCTCGACGGCGGCGTTGAGGGTCTCGATCGTCTCGAGGAGCGTCGCCTCCAGCTCGCGCGAGGACTCGACGAGGTCGTGCGAGCGGGCTTCGAGGTCCTCGTTCTGGACGCTAGTCGAGCCGACGCGCCGCGGACGAGGAGGGCGAGGACGAGCCAGAGAACGCCGAACACGATCGCGACCGCCACCCAGATCGTCCGCTCCGATCGATCGATCGTCGCGTTGATCACGGCGTCGTCGAGGGAGATCTCGGTCGCGCCGACGACACGGCCGCGCGCGGAGTGCACGGGAGCCCACACCTTGACCACGGGCGGCTCCTTGCCCATCGGATCGACGAGCTCGGCCGACGGTGCACCAGACGTGATGGTCCTGTCGAGATCGGGACTCAACCGGCGTCGACCGACCCTGTCCGGGTGGGCCGTCGAGAAGACGAGCTTCCCGTTTCGTGCGTAGACGTTGAGACCGCGCACGTCGTTGGGGAGCCGCACCGTGCGACCGAGTCGGCGGAGCGTCGCGGGCGTCACGAGGACACGGTTCCCGCGGACGACAACGGGCGCGAGAACCGCGTCGGCATAGGCCGCGACATCGAGCGCGTTGTCGTCGAGCGCCGCCTCGCGCAGGTCGTCCGAGAGTGTCGACGACAGCGCGACCGCTCCGACGGCGAGGATTACCGCCGACGCGACGAGGAACGTCCGGAGCAGAGTCAGAGAGCGCCCGAGCCCGGACGAGCCATACGACCGTATGCGCCGCATGGCACGTGTATCGGCCCGGTTGCGGTGAACTTTGAGCGTCTCAGTACAATCGGCCGCCGTGGAGCTCGACGTCGTCTTCCTCGGGACGTCTGGCTCCATGCCAACGGCGAAGCGGGCTTTGAGCGCGACCCTCGTCAGGCGCGGCGGCGATCGACTTCTCTTCGACTGTGCGGAAGGCACTCAGCGGCAGCTCCTGCGGAGCGACCTCGGTCTCGTCGAGCTCGAGGAGATCTACCTCACGCACTTCCACGCAGACCACTATCTCGGGCTGCCGGGAATGCTCAAGACATTCGCCCTCCGGGGACGGGAGATACCGCTCGTCGTCCACGGCCCACGTGGACTGGACGAGCTCTTCGGCACGCTCCGGCGCATCTTCGGGAGGCTTACGTACCCCGTTACGACCGTCGAGCTCGAGCCGGGAGCAACACTCGAGCGGGACGGCTACCGCATCGAGGCGTTCGCCGTCGACCATCGGGTCGCCGCAGTCGGCTATCGCCTCGTCGAGAGCGAGCGACCGGGTCGATTCGACGTGGACGAGGCCATTCGCCTCGGCGTCCCGGACGGCCGTGAGCGAGGGCAACTCCAGCGGGGCGAGATCGTGACGCTGGCTGACGGGCGAGTCGTGACCCCGGCCGACGTCCTCGGCGACGCACGGGCGGGAAGGGCGGTCGTGCTCGCGGGGGACACGGCTCCGACGGCCGCAGTCGTGGACGCTGCGACCGGCGCCGACCTGCTCGTGCACGAGGCGACGTTCCTCGCGGACGAGCGCGAGCGCGCGCGCGAGACCGCGCACTCCACCGCGGGTGAGGCCGCGCTCGTCGCGCGGGAGGCCGGCGTGAAGCTCCTCGCCCTGACGCACATCTCGACGCGCTACTTCGCGCACCAGGTGCTCGAGGAGGCGACCGAGCTCTTCCCCGCGACCGTCGTCCCGCGGGACTTCGATCTCGTCGCCCTGCCGTTCCCGGAGCGGGGCGAGCCGGAGCTCGTCCGCTCGGGCGCACGCACGCGAGGCGGACGCCGCGAGGTGGTCGAGGTCGAGGAGGTCGGGTAGCAGGCGCGGCCGCTACACTCCCGCGACCAATCCTTTAACCCGGTCCAGCGAGGCCGGAAAGGAGCGAGATATGTCCACGTACGTCCCCGAAGACGCCACCGCGAGGCTCCTCCTCGACGGCGAGGCGATCGCGAAGGCGCTTTCGCGCATCGCGCACGAGATCATCGAGCGAAACGGTGAGCCTCCCGAGGGGCTCGAGCAGGTCGCGCTCGTCGGTATCCAGTCGCGTGGCGCGCCGCTCGCATCGCGGCTTCGTCGGCTCGTCGGTGAGCGCAGCGGCGTCGAGCTGCCGGTCGGCGCGCTCGACATCACGTTCCACCGCGACGACGTCCACGTCCGCGACGGTGGCCGTCCACCCGGACGACAGCCGGTCGTGCGCGCGACGAGCATCCCGTTCCCGATCGAGGGTCTGACCGTCGTCCTCGTCGACGACGTCCTCTACACGGGGAGAACGATCCGCGCGGCGATCGACGCGCTCCTCGAGTTCGGCCGCCCGGCGCGCGTGCAGCTGGCCGTGCTCGTCGATCGCGGCCACCGCGAGCTGCCGATCCGGCCCGACTACGTGGGCAAGAACCTTCCGACCGGGCGCGACGAGCGCATCCAGGTCGAGCTCGTGGAGTTCGACGAGCGCGATGGCGTCTTCCTCGTCTCCCAGCCAGAGGACGCCCGGGATGGCTGAGCTGCGCCTGCCGGCGCCGCCCAGGCGGCACCTGCTCTCGATCGCCGACCTCGCGCGCGGTGACGTCGAGCGCATCCTCGACACCGCGCAGTCGCTCGCAGCGTCGCTCGATCGCGAGGTCAAGAAGCTCCCGACACTCCGCGGTCGAACCGTCGTGAACCTCTTCTACGAATCCTCGACCCGCACGCTGGCGAGCTTCGAGCTCGCTGCGAAGCGCCTCTCGGCGGACACGATGGCGCTCCGGTCGGCGGGGTCCTCGGTCGACAAGGGCGAATCGCTGAAGGACACGGCGTTGACACTCGCGGCGTACGAGCCGGACGTGATCGTCGTGCGCCACCCGTCGATCGGCGCACCGCAACTCGTCGCGCGCAACACCGGCGCGCACGTCGTGAATGCCGGCGACGGGAAGCATCAGCATCCCACGCAGGCGCTCCTCGATCTGTACACCATGCGCGAGGCGCTCGGCCGCCTCGAAGGGCTCCACGTGGCGATCGTCGGGGACGTGCTCCACTCACGAGTTGCCCGCTCGCTCGTCCAGGCGCTCGCATTGGTGGGCGCCCGGACGACGCTCGTGGGACCGCCGACACTCGTTCCGCGGGGGATCGAGGCACTCGGGTGCGACTTCGCGTACGACGTCGACGCCATCGCCCAGGCCGACGTCGTCTACGTCCTTCGGATGCAGCGCGAACGCATGGCGGAGGCGTTCGTCCCGTCGCTTCGGGAGTACACGGCTCTGTACGGGATCACGCCGGAGCGGGTGCGCGACGGGCAGGTCGTGATGCACCCCGGCCCGATGAACCGCGGCGTCGAGATCGACCCCCGCGTCGCCGACTCGCAAGCGGCGCTCGTCACCGACCAGGTCCGAGCCGGCCTCGTCGTGCGGATGGCGGTGCTGTACGACGTCCTGACCGTCGCCGCCGTTCCGACCCGCGAGCAGGTCGAGGTCGGCTGATGCTCGTCGTGCGCAACGGCAGGTCGGACTCGCTTGCGCTCGAAGGTCGCGTCCTCGCGCCGACCCAGGGGATCGACGAGTCGCTGCGCATCACGGTGAGCGACGGAGTCATCAGCGCGATCGAGCCCGCGCCGGCGACAAGCCTGGTGGTAGCGCCGGCTTTCGTCGACCCGCACGTGCACCTGCGCACACCCGGTCGCGAGGACGAGGAGACGATTCGCTCGGGCACGGAGGCTGCCGCGGCCGGCGGCTACTGCGCGATCCTCGCAATTCCGAACACCGACCCGATCGTCGACTCGGCAGCGGTGCTCGGCTCGCTCGTCGAGCAGGCACGGGAGGACGCAGTCGTGCCGACCGGGTTCATGGCAGCAATCAGCAAGGGCCAGCTCGGCGGCGAGCTGACGGAGATGGCCGAGCTCGCTGCGGCGGGTGCCGCGGCATTCACGGACGACGGACGGCCGGTGACGTCGGCAGGCCTCATGCGTCGCGCGCTCCAGTACAGCGCGATCACCGACCTCCGTCTGGCCCTCCACTGCGAGGAGCCTTCGCTCTCGCACGGCGGCCACGCGCACGACGGGACGGTGTCGGCCGAGCTCGGGATCGGCCCGTATCCGTCGACGGCGGAGAGCGTGATGGTCGAGCGCGATCTCGCGCTCGCGAGCGCGGAAGACCGTCCCGTACACCTGATGCACCTCTCCGCGCGCGAGTCGGTCGACGCGCTGGACAGCGCCCTCGCGAGGGGTGTGAAGGCGACGGGCGAGGTCACACCGCATCATCTCGTCCTGACCGACGAGGCGATCCGCTCGCTCGACACGAACATGAAGATGAACCCTCCGCTGCGCGCGCCGGACGACCGTGAGGCGCTCCGCGACGCGCTCAGACGGGGTTCGATCTCGTGCGTCGCCACCGACCACGCGCCGCACGCGCGTCACGAGAAAGACGTCCCGTTCGAAGAGGCGCCGTTCGGCGTCACCGGGCTCGAGACGGCGTTCGCCGCGCTCTACACGAACCTCGTTCTACCCGGGATCCTCACGCTCGAGACGCTGCTCGAGCGCATGTGTGCGGGGCCCGCGCGGGCGTTCGGCCTCGAAGAGCCGCGGATCGAGGTCGGCGCGCGAGCGAACCTCGTCGCACTCGATCTCGACGCCGAGTGGACCGTCGCAGAGGACGGCTTCCGGTCGCTCTCCGCCAACTCGTGGCTCCTGGGCGAGACGCTGCGTGGTCGGGTCGTGAAGACCGTTGCGGACGGACGGCTGGTGTTCGCGGCATGACGAACGGCTATCTCGTACTCGAAGATGGCGTCGTCTTCCGCGGACGGTCGGTCGCCGCGGACGGGGTTGCCTTCGGTGAGGCCGTGTTCACGACCGGCATGACGGGCTACCAGGAGACGGTGACCGACCCGAGCTACGCCGGCCAGCTCGTCTGCTTCACGGCTGCGATGGTCGGTAACTACGGCGTCGCCGACGAGCGCGGTGAGTCCGCCGGCCCACACGCTAGAGCGGCGCTCATGCGTTCACTCGGCAGCGACGAGTGGGCGGCCTGGCTCCGCGAGCACGGTCTCGTCGGTATCGAAGGCATCGACTCGCGATCGCTCGTCCTGCGCCTGCGCGACTCCGGTGCGATGCGGGCAGCCGCGGTGGCCGACGAGAGTGCGCTCCCGGCCGAGGAAGCACTCGAGCAGGTGCGCGCGCAGCCGGAGATGGAGGGCCAGGCGCTCGTCGCCCAGGTGTCCACGGCGCAGCGCTATGTCTACGCGGAGACGGGGGAGCCGAACGTCGCGGTCGTCGACTACGGCGCGAAGCGCTCGATCTTCCGCAGGCTCGCTGCCGCCGGCGCAGCCGTGACCGTCCTTCCGCATACGACCTCGGCGGACGAGCTCGCGACCTTCGACGGCGTCGTGCTGTCGAACGGGCCCGGCGATCCCGAGCCCCTCGAGGCGGAGGTGGACACCGTGCGCGAGGCGCTCGGGCGCGTCCCCATCCTCGGCATCTGCCTCGGCCACCAGCTCCTCGGCCTCGCGACGGGCCATCGCACGTACAAGCTTCCCTTCGGACATCGCGGTGCCAATCACCCCGTTCTCGAGCGGAGCACCGGCCGTGTGCTCGTCACGAGCCAGAATCACGGCTTCGCGGTCGAGCCTTCGGAAAGCTCCGAGGCGACGTACGTCTCCCTCTACGACGGCACGGTCGAGGGCTTCGACTTCCCAGAGCTGCAAGCGCGCTCGGTGCAGTTCCACCCCGAAGCGGGCCCGGGCCCGCACGATGCCTGGCCGATCCTCGAAGCGTTCGTCGAGGAGCTGCGTCTCTGATGCCCGCACGGACGGACCTCGAGTCGATCTGCGTTATCGGGTCCGGCCCGATCGTCATCGGCCAGGCGTGCGAGTTCGACTATGCCGGCTGCCAGGCGCTCAAGGTGCTGCGCGAGGAGGGCTATCGCACGATCGTCGTCAACTCCAACCCGGCGACGATCATGACCGACCCGGGCTTCGCCGACCGGACGTACATCGAGCCGCTCGATCTCGAGGGGGTCGGCTCGGTCCTCCGTCGCGAGCGCCCCGACGCGCTGCTGCCCACGCTGGGCGGCCAGACCGCGCTGAACCTCGCCGTCGCCCTCGAGGAGGACGGCGTCCTCGACGAGCTCGGCGTCGAGCTGATCGGAGCGCCGGTCGACACGATCCGCCGGGCGGAGGACCGCGAGCTCTTCCGCGAGGCCGTGCGTTCGTGCGGTCTCGAGGTGCCGCGCTCACGGATCGTCACGTCGCTCGAGCAGCTCGACGACGCACTCCTACCTGCAGTCGTACGGCCGGCGTTCACGCTCGGGGGGCACGGCGGCGGCTTCGCGGAGGACCGGGCGACGCTCGCCTACCAGGTGGAGCGCGGCCTGTGGGAGTCGCCGATCGGGCAGGTGCTCGTCGAGGAGTCCGTCCGCGGCTGGGACGAGTTCGAGCTCGAGGTGATGCGCGATCGCGCGGACAACGTCGTCATCGTGTGCTCGATCGAGAACCTCGACCCAATGGGCGTGCACACGGGCGACTCGGTGACCGTCGCGCCGCAGATGACCCTCTCCGACGAGGCCTACCAGGAGCTCCGCGACGCGGCCTGCGCGATCATCCGTGCGGTCGGAGTCGACACCGGCGGATCGAACATCCAGTTCGCGCGTCACCGCACGACGGGAGAGCTGCGCGTCATCGAGATGAACCCGCGGGTCTCGCGCTCGTCCGCGCTCGCCTCGAAGGCGACGGGCTACCCGATCGCGAAGGTCGCGGCGAAGCTCGCCGTCGGCTACACGCTCGACGAGATCCCCAACGACCTGACGAAGACGACGCCGGCGAGCTTCGAGCCTACGCTCGACTACGTCGTCGTCAAGTTCCCGCGCTTCGCCTTCGAGAAGTTCCCCGGCGCCGACCAGACGCTCGGCACGCAGATGAAGTCGGTCGGCGAGGCGATGGGCATCGGGCGCACGTTCGCCGAGGCGCTTCTCAAGGCGCACGGCTCGCGAGAGCTCGAGAGAGGCGCGCCGACGCCTTGGCCGAGCCTCGCCGACGAGGATCTCCCTGCAGGACTCCATCCGTGGTTCCGCCGCGAGATCGCACGTGCGCGCGCGGAGCTCGAGAGCGGTGACATCGCGCGCGCCAAGCGAGCCGGTTGGGGCGACGACACACTCGGCGAAGCGCTCGGGCTGAGCGGTGTCGAGGTTCGGCGCCGACGCCACGCCGACGGGATCCGGCCCGTGTTCCGCCGCGTCGACTCGTGCGCCGGCGAAGTGGAGGCGGCCTCGAACTACTTCTACTCGACCTGGGGCGAGGAGGACGAGGCGGCGCCGACGGGCGACAAGCCGCGCGTCGTCATCCTCGGCTCCGGCCCCAACCGCATCGGCCAGGGAATCGAGTTCGACTACTGCTGCGTCCATGCCGCGCAGACGTTCCGTGCGCTCGGCTACGAGGCCGTGATGGTGAACTGCAACCCCGAGACGGTCTCGACCGACTACGACACGTCGGATCGCCTCTACTTCGAGCCGCTCTCGCCCGAGGAGGTGCTCGCCGTCTGCGACCGCGAGCAGCCCGTCGGTGTCGTCACGCAGTTCGGCGGCCAGACACCGCTTCGCCTCGCCCGCCACATCGAAGAGGGCGGCTACCGCATTCTCGGAACACCGCACGAGGCAATCGATCTCGCCGAGGATCGGGAGCGCTTCGGCCTGCTCGCGGAGGAGCTCGGAGTCCGCTGCCCGCCGTGGGCGATCGTCTCCGACGCATCAGGGGCGCTCGACGCCGTCGAGGAGATCGGCTACCCGGTGCTCGTGCGACCGTCGTACGTCCTCGGCGGCCGGGCGATGCGTATCTGCTACGACGCCGACCAGCTCGAGGCCGCCATGGCCGCGGTCGACGGCGACGTCCTTCTCGACCGCTTCGTCGAGAACGCGATCGAGCTCGACGTGGACGCGCTGTGCGACGGGGAGGAGGTCTACATCGCCGCCGTCATGCAGCACGTCGAGGAGGCCGGCGTTCACTCCGGCGACTCCGCGTGCGTGCTGCCTGCACCGTCGCTGACCCTGGCAGCGGCGCTCGAGGTCGAGCACGTCGTGAAGCGCCTCGGGCCGGCGCTCGGCGTCGTCGGGATCCTGAACGTGCAGCTTGCGATCGCCGACTCGACCGTCTACGTCCTCGAGGTCAACCCGCGCGCCTCGCGGACGGTGCCGTTCGCCAGCAAGGCGATCGGCATCAATCTCGTCGACGCCGCCTGTCGTCTCGCCGCCGGCGCGACCCTGCGTGAGCTCGCGCTCCCCGTTCCGCGCCCGACACAGGTGAGCGTGAAGGCCGCCGTCCTGCCGTTCTCGCGCTTTCCCGGCGCCGACCCCGTGCTCGGGCCCGAGATGCGCTCGACCGGGGAGGTCATGGCGAGCGCCGCGGACCTGCCGACGGCCCTCGCGAAGGCCGAGCGGGCGGCCGGACGGCCACTCCCCACGTCGGGGACGGCCTTCCTCTCCGTGAGAGACGAGGACAAGCCAGCGGCGGTCGCCGTGGCGGCTGCGCTTGCAGGGTTGGGATTCGAGCTCGTCGCGACGGAGGGGACCACACGCACGCTGCGGGCCGCAGGTCTCGAGGTCGAGCAGATCGCGAAGGTGGCGGATGCATTCGGCGAGGACGAGACCGTGGTCGATCTCGTGCGGAGCGGGCGGTGTGATCTCGTCATCAACACGCCTCAGGGAAGCGGTGCGCGTGCCGACGGCTACCTCATCCGCGAAGCGGCGCTCGTCGCACGCGTCCCGTGTGTGACGACGATCTCCGGAGCAGCGGCCGCGGTCCACGCGATCGCGAACGCAAGAGCCGAGTCGGCGCTCTCGCTACAGGAGCGGATCGGGATCGAAGCGTGAACGCGCTCCGCGAGCGCCTGCAGGTCGTCGGCAACGAGGCGATCGGGCCGTACACGCTGCTCCGACTCGAGCGCGGCGGGCTCGACGCCGGGGCTCCCGGCCAGTTCTTCATGCTCGAGGCGCCCGGGAGGGTGCTCCCGCGTCCGATGAGCCTCTGCCAGGCTCCGCCGGGTGAGCTCGCGTTCCTCATCGAGGCGATCGGGCCGGGCACGCGTGCCCTCTGTGCGCTGCGCGGCGGAGACGCGCTTCACGTCCTCGGCCCGCTCGGCAACGGCTTCGATCTGACCGTCGAGCGTCCGCTGCTCGTCGCCGGTGGGATCGGAATCGCGCCGATGCCGTTTCTGACCGAGGCGCTCGGCGGTGCGCCGGCGATTCTCGGTTTCCGCAGTGATCGCCACGCCGACGCTGCTCGGCTCCTCCCGGGCGCGAGCGTCGTCGTCGAGCCGCGGCTCGTCACCGAGCTTCTTCCCGACGATCCCGGAGACGTGCTCGCGTGTGGCCCCGAGCCCATGCTCGAGGCGGTTCGCGCCCGCGTGCCCGACGCCCAGCTCGCCTGGGAGGCGCCGATGGCGTGCGGCTTCGGGGCGTGCTACGGCTGTGTCGTCGAGCGAGACGGGCGCTACGTGCGCCTCTGCATCGACGGCCCGGTCCTGAAGGACGCCGCGTGACCACCATGCCGATCCTCAACGCGTCCGGCTGCCTCGACGCGCTCACCGCGCCCGAGGTCGCGCAGACGCTCGACGCTTTCGTGACGAAGACGGTGACGCCGCTGCCGCGCGAGGGGAACCCCCCGCCGCGTATCGCCGAGACGGAGAGCGGGATGCTGAACTCGATCGGCCTGCAGAACCCCGGGATCGAGATGTTCGCGAGCGACCATCTGCCCCGACTCGCCGCCCTCGGTGTGCCGATCTGGGTCTCCGTCGGCGGGTTTTCCGCCGCCGACTACGCCGGCGTGTGCGAACGACTCGACACGTACGCCGATGTCGCGACCATCGAGCTCAACCTCTCGTGTCCCAACGTCGAGGAGGCGCCGGAGACTGCGGCCGAGCTCGTCGCTGCGGCGCGGCGCGCCACCGGGAAGCCGCTGTACGCGAAGCTGTCGCCGGCCACATGGGACATCGCGGAGTCGGCGCGTGCGGTTGCCGCGGCGGGCGCAGACGGGCTGTCGTTGATCAACACGATTCGCGGCCTGGCGATGGATGCCGACACGGGCATGTCCAAGCTCGCGCGCGGGCCGGGCGGGTACTCGGGACCGGCGCTCCGGCCGATTGCGCTCGCGTGTGTCTACGCCTGCGCGCAGGCCGTCGAGCTGCCGATCGTGGGCATGGGCGGCATCGGCTCCGGCGGCGACGTTCGGGACTTCGTGGCAGCCGGCGCGAACTCGGTCGCGCTCGGAACGATCCTCTTCTCGGACCCGTGGGCGCCGGCCCGCGTGCGCTCGGAGCTCGCCGAATCGGTCTCGCTCGAGAACCGTATGCTGATCAGCAAACACTAAAAACCCTGCAAATCGGCTAAAACGGTTCTGCTTGACCGCGAGGGCAAGCTTGGTAGACTCGTCCGGCTCATGGTCACGACGAAGTCGCACGCTCAGGCGCCTGCACGCTCCCTCGACCAGAGGATGGAGGCGCTCCAGCGGGCGAACGACGTCCGCGTCCGCCGTGCGCAGCTCAAGCGCGATCTGAAAGCGGGACACGAGAGCATCGAGGCCATCCTCCTCGATCCGCCCGAGTGGGTCGAGACCGCGAAGGTGTTCGACATGCTCATGGCGGTGCCCAAGTTCGGCCGCGTCAAGGCGGCTCGGCTCCTGAACCAATGCCGCATCAGCCAGTCGAAGACCGTTGGCGGCCTCTCCGAGCGCCAGCGCACCGAGCTGGTCGAGCTCTTCAACCACCGCGGCTAAGGCCAGCGGTGCCGTCGCGGCCCGTCTTCGTCGTCACGGGCCCGTCGGGCGCAGGCAAGGGGACGCTGATCAAGGGCCTGCTCGAGCGCGTTCCAGGGCTGCAGATCGCCGTCTCCGCGACAACCCGGCCGCAGCGTCCGGGAGAGGTCGACGGGCGCGACTACTGGTTCCTCTCCGACCAGGAGTTCACCCGGCGCGTCGAAGCCGACGAGTTTCTCGAGTGGGTGCCGTACGTCTCCGGTCGCCGCTACGGCACGTTGCGCTCCGAGATCGATCGGATCGCGACCGACGACTGCGTCTGCGTCCTCGAGCTCGAGCTCGAGGGCGCCTTGAGAGTGCAGGAGGAGGTTCCGCGCAGCGTCACGATCTTCATCGCAGCGGACGTCGACGAGCTCGAGCGCCGGCTTCGAGAGCGCGCAACGGAGAGCACCGGCGAGATCGGGGAGCGGATCGACCTCGCGCGGGGGCAGCTCGAGCGTGCGCACGAGTTCCGCTACATGGTCCGCAACGACGACATCGAGCGTGCGACCGACGCCCTCGCCGCCCTCGTGGAGTGCGAGCTCGCCGCTATCGGAAGCCCAGATGCGCCGCGCCCGCGAAGCGGGCGCCCTTAGGGGGTATGGGCGATCGGGACTGCAGCGACAGCTAGCGGAGTCCCGATCTGCCGGAAGACCTGTACCATGGCGCGTCCATGATCTACCCACGACTCGACGATCTGCTCGTTAAAGTCGACGGCTCGCGCTATGCACTCGTGCTCGTCGCGGCCAAGCGTGCCCGACAGATCAACAACTACCACCACCAGCTCGGTGAGGGCATCGGCTTCGAGGAAGCGCCGCCGCCGCTCATCGAGTCCCGCTCGAAGAACTACCTGACGATGGCGATGGAAGAGATCGCGGGCGGGAAGATCAGGCACCTCCACCCGTCGGGCTGAGCGAGGGCACATGGCGCGCATCCTGCTCGGAGTGACCGGCGGGATCGCGGCCTACAAAGCGTGCACGCTCGTCCGGCTCCTGGTTCGCGCCGGACACGAGGTCGAGCCGATCGTGACGGCCGGAGCCGAGCGCTTCGTCACGGCCGAGACGTTCAACGCGCTCGCCCGGAGACCGCCGAGCACGGACGCGTATCCCCATCTCGGTCAGTGGGACCTGCTCGTCGTCGCGCCGCTCACCGCGAACACACTTGCGCGCATGGCTCACGGGCTCGCCGACGACGTCCTCACCGAGGCCGTACTCGCTCACACGGGGACTGTGCTCGTCGCCCCGGCGATGAACACACGGATGTGGCTGCACGCAGCGACTCAGGCGAACGTCGCGGAGCTTCGGGCTCGCGGCGTCGAGTTCGTCGGTCCGGCCGAGGGCGAGCTCGCGGAGGGCGAGGAAGGGATCGGCCGCCTGGCGGAGCCGGACGAGATCCTCGAGCGCATCGAGTCGCTGCTCGGCGCTCGCGGCAGCTCGCTCCGCGGGAAGCGTGTCCTCGTCGCCGCCGGCGGCACGCGCGAGCCCCTGGACTCCGTGCGCTACGTGGGAAACCGCTCCTCCGGCCGCATGGGCGTCGCGCTTGCCGAGGAGGCTCGCGCGCGCGGCGCCGAAGTGACGCTCCTCGCCGCGAATCTCGCGGTTCCCGCACCGAGTGGCGTCGCCCTCGTCGAGACGCCCAGCGCCGCGGACCTCGAGCGGGAGGCGCTCGACCGTGTGGACGCGGACGTCATCGTCATGGCCGCGGCCGTCGCCGACTACCGAGCGTCGGCGCCATCCGCGACGAAACGCCCGAAGGACGGCTCACCCTGGGTCGTGGAGCTCGAGCCCACGACCGACGTGCTCGCGACGATCGGAGCTGCGCGTAGGCCAGGCCAGGTCATCGTCGGCTTCGCCGCGGACGAGGCCGAGGCAGGCCTCGAGCGGGCGCGCGAGAAGCGGCGTGTCAAGAACGCCGACCTCTTCGTGTTCAACGACGTGTCACGCGAGGACATCGGCTTCGATGCGGCCGAGAACGAGGTCGTCGTCGTCTCCGCGAATGGAGATCGCACCGTCGCGAAAGCGCCGAAGCGGGTCGTGGCTGCAGCTGTTCTCGACGAAGTGGAGCGGCTACTCTCGTCGCCATGACGGACGCCGCTCGCGCGGATCGGCCTGTCGCGTCGCGAGCGGCGTCGGACGTCGTCGAGCGGGTCGTCGAGAACCTGCAGCGCGCGGTGCGTGCACCGCGCACGACCCTCGAGCTCTGCGTCCTCTGCCTCCTCGCCGAGGGACACCTGATCATCGAGGACTTCCCGGGCGTGGGGAAGACCATGCTCGCCAAGTCGGTTGCACGCTCGCTCCATCTCTCGTTCTCGCGGCTCCAGTTCACGCCGGACCTCCTGCCGACCGACGTGACGGGTGTGAACGTCTTCAACCAGCGCACGGGGGAATTCGAGTTCAGATCCGGCCCCGTCTTCGCGAACGTGCTTCTCGTCGACGAGATCAACAGGGCATCACCGAAGACGCAGTCGGCCCTCCTCGAGTCGATGCAGGAGACGCAGGTCACGATCGACGGTGTCACCTATCCCCTGGAGCAGCCGTTCTTCGTTCTCGCGACCCAGAACCCGATCGAGTACGAGGGCACGTACCCGCTCCCCGAGGCGCAACTCGATCGCTTCACGGCGCGGCTCTCGCTCGGGTATCCGCCGTTCGACGAGGAGGCACGGATGCTCGCCGAGCAGACGACGGCACCGCCACTCGATCGGCTCGAGGCGGTGGCAGATCGCGACGACCTCGTCGGCGCGATCGCCGCAGCCCGCGATGTGTACGTCGAAGAGAGCATCGGGCGCTACGTCGTGTCGATCGTCCGGCACACGCGCGACAGCCAGCTCTTGGCACTCGGCGCGAGCCCACGGGCGGGGATCGCACTGCTGCGCATGTCGAAGGCGAGGGCCGTCGCGCTCGGCCGCGACTACGTCGTTCCCGAGGACGTGCAGGCGGTCGCCTCGGCGGTTCTCGCGCACCGCGTCATCCTCGCGCCTGAGTCCCGCGCGGCCGGGGTGCGCGGTGAGGACGCCGTCGAGCGCGCGCTCGCCGAGGCGCCGATTCCGAAATGAACATCCGGCGAGGAGGCCTGGTGCTCGGGGCGATCGCTCTCGGCGCGGCTGTCGCGACCGGATCGCGTGTGCTCGGCGTCGTCGGCGTCGGCTTCGTGCTCGCCGGAGGCGTGACGTGGCTCTGGAGCTGGCTTGCGGACGGCGTGGTTCACGTCTCGCTGTCGGTGGCTCCGACACCGGCAACCGAGGGGGACAGCGTGCGGATCAGCGTCGAGGTACGCCGCGGCTCTCGCATGCCGGTCGGCTCGATGGCCGCGCGCGCGGTCGTTGGTCGGCTCGGCGAGCGAACCTGCCGGCTGCGCGTTCGCGGTCGACGCGCGTCGGGTGAGATCGACCTCGGCCGGCTTCCGCGGGGCCTGTTCACCCTCTCCGACCCGGAGATCATGATCGGGGACCTCCTCGGACTCGTGTCGGTGACGCCTCGTGTCGTATCCGAGCCCGCAAGAGTCGTGGTTCGCCCCCGGCTGACCGCGCTCGACGGGCTGTTCAGCGATGCGGGCCGGACTGCCGGAGACGGACGTCGGATCCTCTTGCGCCGGGCGGCCGGCTTCGACTTCCACTCGGTTCGCGAGTACGAGCAGGGGGAGTCGCTCCGCCGTGTGCACTGGCCTTCGAGCGCACGGCGCGGCCAGCTCATGGTCAAGGAGCTCGAGGACACGGCGCACGACGGCGTCGTGGTGATCCTCGACTGCGACCCGACGTACGCCGTCGGGTCGAGCTTCGACGCCGCAGTCCGGGTGGCCGGCTCGCTCCTCCAGGCGCATGCGAACCGCGGCCGGATCGCCACCCTCGTCTCGACGGGGCGCGCGCGCCCCGTCGTCCCCGTGCGCTCCGCCGCATCCGACTTCGACGGCGCCGTGAGCGCACTCGCGGCAGCGGAGCCTGATGCTCTCGACGGGCTCACGCGCTTCCTCCACGCCGACCATCCGTGGGCAGCGAGCGGCGAGCTCGCGATCGTGACTGCGACGACCGACCAGGCCGCATTCGCGCAGGTGCTGGCCATGGCGACGAGACGCCTCGTCTCGGTCGTCTGGATCGACGCGGCGAGCTTTGCGTCGAGGCCGACACGCGCGGAGCCCGGGCTCCTCCGACTCGCTGCACACGGCGTGCCGACAGCGGTGGTGCGTCGTGGCGACGATCTCGCGTCCGTGCTCTCGGCCCGTACGGTGAAGGCGGTCGCGCGTGCGTAGGACGCTTGTCGCGTCTGCGCTCCCAGCGTTCGCCATCACGCTGGTGTGGCTGAGCCTCGAGGAGCCGCGCGCGCTGCAAGAGGGTCTCGCCGTCGCGGCGATCGCACTCGCGCCGTCTCTCGTCCCTCGCGGCGTCGCGCGACTCGTGGCGATGGCGGTTGCGGTGCTCGCTGCCGCCTGGATCGCGTTCGGCGCGCAACCATGGGAGCTTGCGCCCTTCCGCGACGAGCGCGTTCTCGCTCCTGCGCTGCGCGATGCGGCCCGGGGGACGATCGACTTCTACGAGGTATTCCTGCCATTCGAGCCCGCGCCGAACGCGGAGATGCACTCGCTCGTTCTGTTCGCGGTCTTCGGGTTCGTCCTCGCGGTGGCGCTGCTCGTGGCTGCCCGGCGTGCACTCGCTGCCGCAGCTGTAACGATTGCAGGGATCGGCTGGCCGGCGACGCTCCTCGGAGGCCAAGCGGTCGCCGTCGGCGCGCTGGCGCTTGCGGCCGCGCTCGCAGTCCCGCTGATACTTCGCGCGACGTCGATTCGGACCGTCTTCGTCGGCGCGACGATCGGAGTCCTGGTCGTCGCGGGCGCGGCTCTGACGGCGTCGACGACGACGCTCGCGCGTCAGTCCGCGCTCGAGTGGGAGACCTGGGACATACGAGGCGCCGCGCGCGAGGCCAGTGCAGTGCGGTTCGTCTGGGACTCGGACTACGGCGGAATCCGGTTCCCGGCGGAGAAGACGGTTGTGCTCCGGGTGGACGGACCGGCGACGCCGCACTACTGGCGAACGACGACTCTCGATCGGTTCGCCGACGATCGCTGGTACGAGGATCTCTTCTGGCTCGGACAGGTCGACAGCAGCACGTCGACTCTGCCCCTCCCGCAACTGATCCCGCGCCGGGCACGCAATCCCGAGGGGTGGCTCGAGCAGGAGGTAGGAGTCGAGGCGCTCGTGGACGATCATCTGGCGGCCGCCGGGACGCCCGTTGCGCTGGATGCCCGCCGGCTCGACACCGTGTTCCAGCTGTCGGGAGGCGTCCTGCGCTCGCGCGCTCCGATCTCCGCCGGAGAGCGCTACCGCGTGTGGAGCTACGTGCCGGACCCGTCACCGCGGAGCCTCGCGGAGGCGCCCGAGCGCCTGCCTCCACTCGCGCGGCGGTTCCTCGGCGTGGATGCATTCGAGTTCCCGCCATTCGGCGCGTCCAACCGCGAGCGGATCGTGCAGCGCATGCTCACCGATCCGTCCTACCTCAGGCTGGCTTGGGAGCGCCCGCTGTACAGCGCGGCGCGGCGCGTCGCGGGACGAGCGGAGACGCCCTACGCCGCCGTGCTCGCGCTCGAGTCCTGGTTTCGACAGACGGGAGGGTTTCGGTACGACGAGTCGCCTCCCCGCGCGATTGGGCCACCGCTCCTGGCCTTCGTCACGAGGACGAAGGCCGGGTACTGCCAGCACTTTGCGGGAGCGATGGCCGTGATGCTGCGCATGCTGGGCATTCCGGCTCGCGTCGCCGTCGGCTTCACCAGCGGCACGCAGGTGGACGGCGAGTGGGTCGTCACGGATCACGAAGCGCACGCCTGGGTCGAGGTGTGGTTCGCCGGCCTGGGATGGATTCCGTTCGATCCGACACCCGGGCGCGGGACACTGGGAGGCGAGTACACCTTCGCGTCCGGCTCCGCGGCCGCCGTCGCGCGGCTCAGGCGGGGCGAGCTCGGAGCGTCCACGACGCCACAGCCTCCGACACGTGCGCGCGACGCCGGTCCTCGTCCCGATGAGCTCGTCGCCCCGAACGAAAGCCGGGCGCCGTCCCTCGCCGGGCTTGCACTCGTTCTCGCGGCTGCCTGGATCGTCGTCGTCGGTGCAGGCAAGGCAGTGCGACGCCGCGCTCGCTATCTCTCGCGCGACCCTCGTGCACAGGCGACGGCGAGTCGGCGCGAGCTCGAGGACTTCCTTCGCGACCAGGGTGCCGATGTGCCATCGAATGCCACGCTCGAGGCGCTGCAGCAGGCCGTGCGCGAGGAGTTCGGGCTCGACGGCCGACCGTTCGTCCGCGCCGCGTCGCGGGCGCGTTTCGGGCCGCCCGAGTCGGTTGTGCGCGGCGCCCCCGGACCGCAACACGAGGTGCGGCGCCTGCTGCGATCAGCGCGCGGGGAGCTTTCGGTGTGGGCTCGGTTCCGTGGGCTCGTCTCGGTCCGCTCCCTCCGCTCCGCAAGCTCGTGAGCGAGACCTACGACCTGTTCCAGCGCGGTCGCAGCCATCTGCGGAGCGGGAGACCCGCGCAGGCGACGGTCTCCCTCGAGAAGGCCAAGCGTGCGGAGCCGACGTCCCGCTCGATTCGCGAAGCGCTCGGGATCGCGTACTTCCGGATCGGAAGGTGGAAGGAGGCCGAAGCCGAGTTTCGCGCGCTCGTCGAGCTCTCGCCGGACGACGACTTCGCGCACTACGCGCTCGGCCGGGCGCTGGTCAACCAGGGCCGGCGCAAGGAGGCCATGCCGCACATCAAGCTCGGCCGCGCATTGCGTCCGCGAACGCCGTCCGACGACGCTCTCGAATAGCTCGTGCGTGCAGTCGTGCAGCGCGTCCGAGAGGCGTCGGTGGCGGCCGATGGCGCGGTTGTCGCCGAGATCGGTCGTGGCGTCGTGGTCCTCCTGGGCGTTGCTTCCGGAGATACCGCTGTGAACGCCGACCGCCTGGCGGGGAAGGTCGCGCGCTTGCGCATCTTCGAGAACGAGAGCGGACGCTTCGACCACTCGCTGCTGGACGTCGCGGGCGAGGCGCTCGTCGTGAGCCAGTTCACCCTGATCGCCGACAGTAAGCGCCAGGGCAACTCGACCCGACTTCTCGGAGGCAGCGCGCCCCGAGCTAGCCGAGCCCCTGTACGAACGATTCTGTGCTGCTCTCGGGGAAGGTGTGCGGGTCGAGCAAGGTGTCTTCGGCGCGAGGATGCAGGTCTCGCTCGTGAACGACGGTCCGGTCACGATCATCTTGGATACTGTCCCGCGCGTCCATCGGGGAGTGGTTTGCCACTGAGTCCTGGCGGGTCCTTCAACTACTCGCGTACCTCGGGGGAGGGGCGCACCGCGGTGATGGTCTGGCCCGTCACATGAGCGGAAGGTCGGCGAAGGCCTCTTCCGAGTGCGCCTTCGGTGCGGCCGACCGGGGTCGTCGCCGATGCGGAGTCCTGCGTCCCATGACTCCGATCATCTCGCCAGCGGCTTCAGAGCGGAGCGCTCATTCCTGTGCCCTCAGCGCTCCTGCCGCGTGCCGGACCGCGTCCGAATGTTGCAGTCGTCGGCAGCGCTCGATCAGGGCAGCCGGCGGCCAGCCAGAGCTCACACACCTCGCGCAGCGCTCGACCCGCCGGCAGGCGGTGCTATCCTTCCCGCACCACATTTCACCGGCTTCACGAAATGGGCGCGCCGCGCCCATTTTTGTTGAGGGAGCTCGACGGAACAACCGATGACGACGACTTTCGCCCGAGAACGGACACTGCAGGACGAGATCGCGCCCGCGGTCGAGACCGGCGTGCCCGGCGTCGAGGTGCTTGCCGTCGAGCTCGTGTCTCCCAGCCGGTTCTGCGTCTACGTCGACCATCCGAACGGCGTCGACCACGAGCTCTGCCAGCGGGTGACGCGCGTGCTCGACGCGTACCGCGTCGACTACACGATCGACGTCTCGTCGCCGGGGCCCGAGCGCCCGCTTCGTAAGCCGCAGCACTTCGCGGAGGCCGTCGGCACTCGCGTCGCCGTCCGTCTGGACGGCGGCAAGAAGAACCGTCACCGAGGCGTGCTCGTCGAGGCCGACGATGACACCATCACGCTCCAGACCGGCGATGCCGGAGAGATCCGCATCCCGTACGACGCGATCGTGCGGGCCAATCTGATCGACGAGGGGTTGACGACATGAGCCAAGAGATCATCGAGGGCATTCAGCTGATCGAGAAGGAGAAAGGCATCGAGGAGGGCATCCTGATCACCGCTCTCGAGGACGCGCTCCGCGCCGCCTACAAGAAGACTCCCGGCGCGACCCGCCACGCCGAGGTGAAGCTCGGCGGGGACGGCGAGTTCCGTGTCTACGGGATCGACATCCCCGAGGACATCGAGGTCCGGCTGGTCGAGGAGGCGCGTGAGGCGCGCATCACCGAGCTCGAGCAGCTCGAGGAAGAGACGGGCGAGCGCCAGCACACCCTCATCACCGACGACGACCTCGATCTCGACTGGTCGCAGGTGCCGCCGGATCAGATCCAGCGCACGGACGTGACGCCCGACAACTTCGGCCGGATCGCAGCCCAGACCGCGAAGCAGGTCATCCAGCAGCGGATCCGCGAGGCCGAGCGGGCGATCATGTACGAGGAGTACGTCGACCGGCAGGGCGAGGTCGTGACCGGCATCGTCCAGCAGGCAGGCGACCGCAACAACGTGCTCGTCGACCTCGGCCGGGTCGAGGCGCTCCTGCCTCGCTCCGAGCAGGTCGACGGCGAGCGCTACGAGCAGGGAAGCCGCATCAAGGCCGTCATCGCCGAGGTTCGCTCAGGGACGAAAGGCCCGCAGGTCATCCTCTCCCGGCGCGATCCCGAGCTCATCCGCGCGCTCTTCGAGCTCGAGGTACCGGAGATCGCCGACGGACTCGTCGAGATCCGCGGCGTCGCCCGCGAGCCCGGGTATCGCTCGAAGATCGCCGTCGAGTCGCACATGCAGGGCGTCGACCCGGTCGGCGCGTGTGTCGGTCCGCGCGGGTCGCGCGTCCGCATGGTCGTGTCGGAGCTCCGCGGCGAGAAGATCGACATCATCCCGTGGAACACCGAGCCCGCGCGGTTCGTCGCCAAGGCGCTCTCGCCAGCACGCGTGCGGGAGGTCTACATCGACGACGACACGCGCGAGGCGACCGTCATCGTCCCGACCGACCAGCTCGCCCTCGCGATCGGCAAGGAGGGGTTGAACGCCCGCCTCGCGACTCGCCTGACCGGCTGGAAGATCGACATCCAGTCCGAGCAGGAGTTCGCGCAGGCCGAGGCTCAGGCCGCCTTCGGCGGCTCGGGCGACGGCGAGGAGTTCTCAGGGCGCTGCGCCGCGGTGCTCTCGAACGGCAAGCGCTGCCCGAACGCGGCTCTGGCGGGTTCCCGCTTCTGCGGTGTTCCGGCTCATCAGGAGCTCGTCAACCAGCCCGAGGCAGCGGAGAGCGACGACGAATCCGAGGTCGAGGAGATCGAGGAGGACGGGGCCGCGATCGAGGTCGTCGAGGAGGAGCTCGCAGTCGCGGCGGTCGTCGAGGACGTGCTCGTCGAGGAGGAGGAAGACCGCGGGCAGGCGTGAGCGCTCGCGAGTTCTAGACTGAACATCGATGGCTGACGGACGCAAGGGACCCAACCGCCCGATTCGCCCTCGCGGAGGCTCCGGAGGGCGAAAGCGGCGCGTCGTCATCGAGGGTGGGGGAGGGCAGAGCAGAGGACGCCAGGCTCGCGACCGCTCCAACGCACCACCTCAGCCGCGGCAGGCGCCGGCACCGCCGCCCTCGGGTCCCATCACCGTCGAGTCGGGAGTGACGGTCAAGGACCTGTCCCAGGCCCTCGGCGTTCCCATGCCGGAGCTCATCAAGATCCTCATGGGGCTCGGCCAGATGCGCACGGCGACGCAGTCGCTCTCCGACGAAGAGGTCGAGATCATCGGCACGGAGCTCGCGCGCGAGATCACGATCAAGCACGCGGCGGAGGAGGAGCTCGAGCCCGCGTCCTACAACGACAGCGAGGAGGATCTCGCCCCGCGGCCTCCCGTCGTGACGATCATGGGCCACGTCGATCACGGGAAGACGACACTCCTCGATGCGATCCGCGAGGCCTCCGTCGTCGAGACCGAGGCGGGCGGGATCACACAGCACATCGGCGCCTATCAGGCCGAGGTCGACGGAAGGCGCATCACGTTCCTCGACACTCCCGGCCACGAGGCGTTCACCGCCATGCGCGCCCGCGGCGCGAAGGTCACAGACATCGCGGTCCTCGTCGTGGCTGCCGACGACGGCGTCATGCCGCAGACGAAGGAGTCGATCTCCCACGCGCGCGCAGCAGAGGTTCCGATCGTTGTGGCCGTGAACAAGATGGACATCCCGGACGCCAACGTCGACCGTGTGAAGAGCGAGCTCGCCGCCGAGGGCCTCCAGCCGGAGGACTGGGGCGGCACGACGCAGTTCTCCGCGGTCTCCGCCAGGGAGAAGGAGAACCTCGACGACCTGCTCGAGAAGATCCTCCTCGTGGCGGACGCCGAGCTCGACCTCCGCGCGAATCCGGATGCAGAGGCGTCCGGCGTCGTCGTCGAGTCGCGCCTCGACGTAGGGCGCGGCCCGGTTGCGACCGTGCTCGTCCACCGTGGCACGCTGCGAGTGGGCGACGCAGCCGTGGCCGGCGATGCGTCAGGCAAGGTGCGGGCGCTCTACGACTACCGCGGCGAGAAGGTGACCGACGCCAGGCCGGGCGAGCCCGTCGAGGTTCTCGGCTTCGACCATCCGCCGTCGGCCGGCGAGTTCGTCCGAGTCGTCGAGCACGAGCGCCAGGCGAAGCACCTCGCGAACGTGCGCGCGGAGAGGCTTCGGCGCGAGCAGCTCGCGCAGCGCCCCCGCCGGCGCGTGTCCCTCGAGAGCCTCCACGACGACCTCCAGGCAGGCGAAGTGCAGGACCTCAACATCGTCCTCAAGGGCGACGTGCAGGGATCCGTTGAGGCACTGCTCGGCGAGCTCCAGAAGATCCAGCACGCCGAGGTCCGCGTGAACGTCATCCACACGGGTGTCGGCGGGATCACGGAGAACGACATCAACCTCGCGTCGGCGTCCGATGCACTCGTCATCGGCTTCAACGTCCGCCCGAGCGCCGACGCGCGCGCGCTCGGCGAACGTGAGGGCGTCGACATCCGGACGTACCGAGTCATCTACCAGCTCACCGAGGAGATCCAGCAGGCGCTCGTCGGGATGCTCTCCCCGGTCTCGACGGAGGAGACGCTGGGAGAGGCGGAGGTGCGCGCGCTCTTCCGCGTCTCCCGGCTCGGCA
This sequence comes from uncultured Gaiellaceae bacterium, assembly GCA_963744505.1. Classification (GTDB taxonomy): domain Bacteria; phylum Actinomycetota; class Thermoleophilia; order Gaiellales; family Gaiellaceae; genus GMQP-bins7. The sequence continues at coordinate 420,501 of CAVUTL010000005.1, read as the reverse complement.
CGATCGCGGGCTGCATGGTCACCTCCGGCGTCGTGCGCCGCGGCGCGCAGGTGCGTGTCGTCCGCGACGGCACCGTCATCTACGAGACGTCGATCGCCCAGCTCAAGCGCTTCAAGGACGACGCGCGCGAGGTCAGCGAGGGCTTCGAGTGCGGCATCCTCCTCGAGGGGTTCAATGACGTGAAGGAAGGTGACGTCCTCGAGGTCTACGAGACGCGCGAGGTCGAGCGGACCGATCTCGACCAGGCTCCCGTCGCCGCCGCGCAGCCCGCTGCCGACGACGAATAGCACGACGACGCCGTGGCGACCGGCTACGTTGGCATCCTCACCGTCGAGCTGCACTTCCCCGAGAACGGGTCGCTCAAGGGCAAGCGGAGGTACGTGAAGTCCGCGAAGGCACAGCTGCACGAGCGGTTTGGCGCATCCGTGGCCGAGGTCGACCACCACGACCTCTGGCAGCGGTCAACGCTCGCCGTCGCGTGCGCCACGCGCGAGCACTCGGAGCTGCAGACGCTGCTCGATGCCGTCGAGCGGTACCTTGGCTCCCAGGAGTGGGAGCTCCTGCGGGCGGACCGGGAGGTGGTCGTCCCTGGCGAGCGCTGAGCGACGCAGGAAGGTGAACGGGGCGATCCGAAAGGTGCTCTCGGAGGCGCTGCCGACGCTCAAGGACCCACGTATCGGCTTCGTCACCGTGACCGGCGTGCGAACGACCACGGACCTCTCCCAGGCAGCCGTCTTCGTGAGCGTCCTCGGCACCGAGGCGGAGCAGGCGCGCACGCTCGAAGGGCTGCAGTCGGCGCATGGCGTCCTGCAGGCGCAGGTCGCGCGCGAGCTCGGAACGCGCCGTACACCTGTCCTGACGTTCGAATACGATCCCGCGATCGAGCGGGGCGTGCGGCTCACGAAGCTGATCGACGAGCTCGCTCCGGCGGACTCCGATGCCGACCAAGGCTGACATGCAGGCGGTGGTCGCCGCCCTTCGCGAGAACGACCGCTTCGTCGTCACCTCGCACGAGGCTCCCGACGGCGACGCGCTCGGCTCGCTGCTCGGATGGGTCTGGCGCTGCAGGAGCTCGACAAGGACGTCGTGATGTTCCTCGGAGGCCCGGCGCCGCTTCCCGGCGAGTATCGGTTCCTGGAGGTCGACCAGCGTGGGCTTCGGCGGGAGCGCCCGAGCGACTTCGGCGAGCGGGTGCTCGTGGCGGTCGATTGCGCGAGCGAGAGCCGAGTCGGCGCCGAACCGGGCGTCGTGGATGCGGCCAGCCTCACGGTCAACATCGACCACCATCACGACAACCCGCGTTTCGGCGACGTCAACCTCATCGTTCCCGATGCATCCTCGACAGGAGAGGTGCTCGCGGACGTCTTCCGCGAGCTCGGTGTCGCGTTGACGCCCGAGATCGCCGAGGCGCTCTACATCGCGCTGGTGACGGATACGGGCCGCTTCCAGTACGCGAACACGACGCCGAAGGCGCTCCGCCTGGCAGCCGATCTCGTCGAGGCCGGCGCCGACGTGCACCGCGTGTTCCAGGGCGTCTACGAGAACGTCCAGTTCGCGAAGCTGAAGCTCCTCGCGAAGGCGCTGGAGCGGGCGCACGTGCTCGAAGGTGGCGAGATCGTCGTCTCGCACCTGCTGCGAGGCGACTTCGAGGCAGTTGGAGCGACCGAGCCGTACTCGGAGGGGATCATCGACGTCCTGCGCTCCGTCGAGGGATCCCTCGTCTCCGGCGCTGATTCGCGAGCCGCCGCGCGACGGGGCGCCTGCGCGCAAGGTGTCGCTGCGCTCGTCGGTGGACGAGATCGACGTGAGCGCGATCGCGCGGAAGTCGAGTGGGGGAGGGCACCGCGCGGCCGCAGGGTTCTCGAGCGACCTCTCCGTCGAGGAGATCACGGACTTCATCGTGCGCGAGGTCGCGGCGCAGGTCGGGTCGGCAGCGGAGCGGTAATGCCGCCCCGCGCGCTCACGCCGGACGGGATCATCCTCGTGGACAAGCCCGCCGGGCCGACGTCCTTTGCCATCGTCGCCGCGATCCGGCGGAAGACGGGGGCGCGCACGGGCCATGCCGGGACGCTCGACCCGTTCGCCACCGGCCTTCTCCTGCTCCTCTCGGGTGCGTCGACGCGGTTGCAGCCGCGCTTCGTGGGGCTGACGAAGCGGTATCTGACGGAGATCGACCTGACGGGGCGCACATCCACTGGCGACGTCGAGGGCGAACGGCTCGACGAGCACGATCCGCCGTCGGCCGCACGAGCTCGATCGCGCGCTCGAGGGGCTGCGCGGCCCGATCGACCTCACGATTCCCGCCGTCTCGGCCGTGAAGATCGACGGTGAGCGTGCATACGCCCTGCATCGGCGCGGCGTTGTGGTGGAGATGCCCGTACGCACGATGCACGTCCAGGAGCTCGAGCTCCTCGGCTACGCGACGGGATCGCACGGCTCGAGCTGCTCGTCTCGTCGGGCACGTACGTCCGCGCGATCGCCGACGCGCTCGGCGGCCATTGCGTCGCCCTCCGTCGGACCGAGATCGGTCCGTTCCGTGTCGAGGAGGCCGATGCCGAGAGGATCATCGCGCCAGACGAGGCTCTCGCGAGGCTCGCAGTGAGGGTCGTGCGCGCACCCGCGGAGCTCGAGCTCGCGCCGCGCGCGGTGCCGATCGGCAGCTTCGACGGCGTGCACCGTGGGCATCGCGCTGTCATCGACTCCGTACGCAGCACCGGGCTCGAGCCCACGGTCATCACGTTCGACCCACACCCGCGGATCGCTCTCGGCAACAAGGTCGAGCTCCTGACGACGCTCGATCGCCGGCTGGAGCTCCTCGACGAGGCCGGAGTCGGCGCCGTGCTGGTGGCGACCTTCGACGCCGGCGCTCCAGCAGCTCACACCTGAGGAGTTCGCGGAGCGGTACCTGCGCGCGATCGGCGTCGAGACGGTCGTCGCGGGCGAAGACTTCCGCTTCGGCGTCCGGCGCTCCGGCGATCTCGCGCTCCTCGAGCGGCTCGGGTTCGAGATCGTCGTCGTGCCGGAGCTCCCCGGTGTCTCGTCCTCGGCCATTCGCGCAGCCCTGGCGGACGGCGACGTCGAGGGCGCGGCGGGGATGCTCGGCCGGCCCTTCGAGCTCGATGGCATCGTCGTCGCCGGCGACCAGCGTGGAGGCACGCTCGGCTACCCGACGGCGAACCTCCGGCTCGAGCCGGAACTTGCGTGTCCGCGGTACGGCATCTACGCGGGCTTCGGGCTCGGTCACCGCGCGGCGATCTCGATCGGGACGAACCCGCACTACGGCGGCACCGAGCGGCGCATCGAGCCGTACCTCCTCGACTTCGACGGCGATCTCTACGGCAAGCGCCTCGTCGTCGAGCTCTGGGAGCGCCTCCGCGACGAGGCCGTGTTCGAGACCGAGGACGCGCTCGTCCAGCAGATCGCCCGTCGACGTCGACGAGCAGACCCTGGCATGTCGCGTTCGAGCGGGTCGGCTGATCCTGACCCGAGTTCCGATGACTAACGTAGGCGCGCGATGAGCGCGAACGGCCACCCGCTGATCCAGGCGCGCAATCTCGTGAAGCGCTTCGGCGACTTCGTCGCCGTCGACGGGATCGACTTCGACCTCCAGCGAGGCGAGGCGTTCGGGTTCCTCGGCCCGAACGGGGCGGGGAAGACCTCGACGATGCGCATGATCGGCTGTGTCTCGCCCGTGACGGACGGGTCGCTGACGCGTCCTCGGGCTCGATCCCGCGCGTGACGGAGTGAAGATCCGTGGCCGGCTCGGCGTCGTGCCGCAGCAGGACACGCTCGACATGGAGCTGACGGTCCGCGAGAACATCGTCATCTACGGGCGCTACTTCGGCCTCCCGCGCAAGGAGCTCGGCGCGCGAGCCGACGAGCTGCTCGAGTTCGTCGAGCTGACCGAGCGCGCGAACGACAAGGTCGAGCCGCTATCGGGCGGGATGAAGCGCCGCCTGACGATCGCGCGCTCGCTCGTGAACGACCCAGAGATCATGCTGCTCGACGAGCCGACGACGGGCTCGACCCGCAAGCTCGCCACGTCGTGTGGGACCGCCTCTACCGCCTGAAGCGGCAGGGCGTGACGCTCGTCCTGACCACGCACTACATGGACGAGGCCGAGCAGCTGTGCGACCGGCTCGTGGTCATGGATCGCGGGAAGATCGTCGCCGAGGGCTCGCCGCGCGACCTCATCGAGCGCTACGCCACGCGCGAGGTCGTCGAGCTTCGCTTCGACGACGGCAGCCGACCCGACGATCTGAGCTACTGGACAGAGGGTCTCGTCGAGTCGCATCGAGGCGCTGCCCGATCGCGTCCTGCTCTACACGGACGACGGCGACGCCGCCTCGCACGGCCTCCACGAGCGCGGGCTCGTGCCCGAGAGCGTCATGGTGCGCCGGAGCACGCTCGAGGACGTCTTCCTGCACCTCACCGGCCGGAGCCTCATCGAGATGAGCTCGCTCACGCTGGCACTCAGGCCGCTCGAGTTCTTCTTCGCGCAGTACAGGCGCATCTGGCGCGGCACGGCGGTGACGAGCGTCGTGACGCCGGTCGTGTATCTGCTCGCGCTCGGCGTCGGCCTCGGCGTCTTCGTCGACCGCTCGACCGACCTTCCCGCCGGCGTCTCCTACCTCGAGTTCGTCGCGCCGGGCTCATGGCCGCAACGGCGATGCAGCTCGCGTCGTTCGAGGCGACGTTCCCGGTGTTCTCGGCGATCAAGTGGGACCGGCAGTACCACGCGATGCTCGCGACCCGCTGCGTGTGCGCGACGTCATGCTCGGCCACCAGGCGTTCTTCGCGTTCCGACTCCTGCTGACGGCGACGGTCTACTTCGTCGTCATCACCGCCTTCGGCGCGGTCGAGCTCGCCGCTCGGGGTGCTCGCGATCCCGGTCACGCTCCTCGTGGGGCTGTCGTTCACGGCGCCGCTCGCCGCGTGGGCGGCACACACGGAGACGATGGTGTCGTTCATCGCGATCTTCCGCTTCGTGATCCTCCCGATGTTCCTCTTCTCCGGGACGTTCTTCCCGATCTCGACGCTTCCCGGCGCCACTCGAGGTCGTCGCGTGGCTGACGCCGCTCTGGCACGGAGTGACGCTCTGTCGCGACCTCACGCTCGGCGACCGTCTCGCCGGACGATCTCCTGCACCTCGCGTACCTCCTCGCGTGGGTGACGGTCGGGCTCCTCGCGGCGCGGATCACGTACCGGCGGAGGCTTTCGTCTGATGACGCGAGCTCGTCGCACGCACGCGGCTCACGGCGCCAGCCCGCCCTGCGCTCGGCGGCCTGCTGATCATCGAGCGGAACGTCATGGTCTACCGGAGGACGTGGATGATCCTGTTCTCCGGCTTCTTCGAGCCGCTCTTCTACCTCTTCTTCTTCGTCTACCCGCTGCAGGAGTTCATCGGGGACGTCACGTTCGAGGGCGAGACGATCGAGTACGCGGCGTTCGTCGCACCCGCGCTGCTGGCGTCGTCGGCGATGAACGGCGCGTTCTACGACGCGACGAACGTCTTCTGGAAGCTGCGCTCGTCGAAGGTGTACGAGTCGATCCTCTCGACCCCGGTCAGCCCGAAGGACGTCGCGGTGGGGGAGACGCTGTGGGCGGTGGTGCGCGCGATGCTCTACTCGGCCGCGTATCCTCGTGGTCATCGTCGCGCTCGGGCTCGTCGAGTCGCCGTGGGCGCTCCTCGCACTGCCGGCGTGCTTCGTCATCGGCTTCGGCTTCGCCGGCGCGGGTATCGCGGCGGTGACCTGGCTGCGGACGTGGAAGGACTTCGACCTGCTCCAGCTGATCATGCTGCCGATGTTCATGTTCTCCGCGACCTTCTACCCGATCTCCGTCTACCCGGAGGCTCTCGAGTGGATCGTCCGGTGCCTGCCGCTGTACCACGGGATCGAGCTCATCCGATCGCTCACGACGGGCGCCGTAGGGCCGTTCCAGCTCGTCAACGTCGCGTACCTCGCGGCACTGGGGCTCGTCGGGATGTACCTCGCGTCCCGCCGCATCGACAAGCTGCTCCTGAAGTAGGGGCGACGCTTGCGTCGCCTCGACGAGGCACTCGTCACGGGCGAGGCAGCCTCGCCCTACGGGCGATCGCGCACCGCTGCGGCGCGGATCTCCGGCCGCGCCGGCCCGCCCGACGCAGCTGACGCCGCCGAAGTAGTGGTGGAAGCGATCCCAGCGCCGCACCGTGCGGCCGCCTCCTCGAGCGCGATGAGTGCGCCCTCGTCGACGCCGGGCTCGGCGTCGACGAGCTCGAGCGTGGGGTGGACGCGCGGCAGCCCGACCGCGGTCTCGGCGTCGAGACCCTCGTCGAGGATCGCCGCGAGCGACGGTTGCCAGCGCGGTTCGGAGCCGTGTCGCGCCCGCCGAGCCGATCGCGAGCTCGAGCCCGTTCGCGTCGAACACGAGGGTCGGCGCCATGCGGCTCTCGAGATGGTCGCCGGGCTGCGGCTCGCCGAAGCGCGATGTCGGACTCGCCGAGGAGGTTGTTCAGCTGGGTGTCGAAGCCAGGCAGCCAGACGCCCGCGCCGACGCCGAGCGAGTGCGTGAGAACGCAGGCGCGCCCGTGCGCGTCGACGGCGACCATGTTCGTCGTGTGCTCGCCGCCCTCCGGCCGCGGTTCGAACGCCTCGACGAGCGCGAGCACGCGCTCGGTCTCCGTGAGCCCGGCGAGCCGAGGAAGCCGCGGGAGGAGCTCCGGGACGCCCGAGAGGCCGCCGCGGGTCGCGACGCGGCGACCGGCGTACTCGACGACGACCGGGTCACGCCACAGTGGGCGGTAGTCGGCGAGGTCGTCGGCGAGTGAAGACGACGCCGTCGACGCGCAGGAGCTCCTCCGCGATCGAGCCGCGATAGACGCTCATCGGCGCCTTCCTCGGCGAGCGCCTCGAGTGTCTGGACGAGGCCTGGCTGCTCGAGGAGCGCGCCCTCACCGAGGATCCTGCCGTCGCGCGTGAAGAGGTCGGCGCCGCGCTCGAGCGAGTAGAGCTCGCCGAGCATCTCGAGCGAGCGCACGTGCATCTCCGGGAGCACTACGCCGGATGCGGGCGAGCGCGAGCGCCGGCTCGCAGAGCCGTCTCCACGGGAGCCGCCCGAGACGCTCCGACAGCTCGCCGAGGGCGGCAGGAAGGCCGGGAACGGCGCACGATGCCGGGCCGATCGAGTAGACGACCAGCTCGTCGCCGAACGGAATCGGGAGCTCGACGAGATCGCCGTGGCCGGACGGAACCGCCGCGAACCCGTCGAGGTTCATGACGCGCGAGCCGTCGAATGCGATCGCATGACACCCGGCGAAGAGCCCGCTGTACACGGTCTCGGCGACGCACGAGGCGAGAGCCATCGCGACGACGGCGTCGGCAGCGGTGCCTCCGTCCGCGAGGATCTCCGCGCCGACGGCGGCCGTGGCCGGATGACCCGCGGCGACTCCCGGCCTCATGGAGTCGAAAGCTAGCTGCAGTCGATCGTCGCCGGGCGGCGCGCCCGAGCCCTGCCCGAGGCGGAACGTGATGTCGCGGAGCGGCCAGAAGACGGCGAAGACCCTGGCGAAGATCGCATTTCCCGAACACCGGGCCGAACGTGCGGCTGTCGATCGGCAGCCGAGCGGTTGTCCCCGAGCAGGAAGTAACTGCTCGCTCGGAACCGTCACCGGCCCGAACGGCTCGGTGGTGATGTCGTCGAACTTGATCTCGTTCACGAACACCGTCCCCGCGCGGCCCACGATCACGTCACCAGGCTCGGCCGCAACACGCAGGATCAGCGTACGGTCGTCGGCGTCGCGATCGGGCACGATCTCGCCCTCGTCGGTCACGGCCGCGTGTACGAGGACGACGTCGTCCGGGCTCGGGTCGAAGATCCGGTACATCAGACCCTGTGCGACGACATGCCCGTCGCACGGCGGAATCGTGTCGGCCATGGACTCTGCGTCGTCCGGCTCGACCGCGACGAGAATCTCGGCGTAGTCGAGGACCACGAGCGCCGGCGAAGGCGAAGACGACGATGGCGAGCGCGCGAATGATCCAGCGGAGCATGGCTGCTACCCTTCCCCGAGCCGCAGTCGCGGCCCCGGCGTGCTTCTTCCTTCACGCGGGGCGGGGATTGCGGAGTCGTCTACTAGGAGGAGATGCATGAGCCTCACCAAGGAAGTCAAGTTGGAAATCGTCGAGAAGCACGGTCGGGGACCTGCCGACACTGGTTCGGCAGAGGTACAGGTTGCCCTTCTCACCAGACGGATCAACGACCTGACCGAGCATCTGCGGACGCATCCCAAGGATCACTACTCGCGGCGCGGGCTCCTGAAGCTCGTCGGCCAGCGGCGGCGATTCCTCAACTACCTGCAGAGAAAGGACATCGAGGGCTACCGCGCCCTCATCAAGGAGCTCGGCCTGCGCCGATAAGGCTCCTGCGGCACATAGACAATGCTTTGCGCAAGAGCGGAAACTGCGAGCGCAGTTCCCGCTCGCGCCAGAGCAAGACGGGGAAGGTGGAAGTTTGAGCGAGCTCCCGCGCGGGACCGGGCTGACTCAAACCTCCACCTTCCGGACACAACGAAAGGTGAAGGGATACCTCACATGAGTACAGCCACAACCGGGCAGATCGCCTCGGTTTCCGTCGACGTGGGCGGTCAGGAGATCGTCTTCGAGACGGGCAAGCTCGCCAAGCAGGCAGACGGCGCCGTCGTCGTCCGCTCGGGCGAGACCATGATCCTCGCGACCGCGGTCGGACGCCCCGACGCGCGGCCGGACGCCGACTTCTTCCCGCTCACGATCGACGTCGAGGAGAAGATGTACGCCGCCGGGAAGATCCCGGGCGGCTTCTTCAAGCGGGAAGGCCGCGCGACCGAGCGCGCGACGCTCACCGCGCGGATGATCGACCGCCCGATCCGGCCGCTCTGGCCGAAGGGCTTCCGCAACGAGGTGCAGGTCATCTGCACCGTTCTCTCGGCGGACCTCGTCACGCCGCACGACATCCTCTGCATCAACGGCGCGTCGGCGGCGCTCATGATCTCGCCGCTGCCGTTCCTCGGCCCGATCGGCGCCGTCCGCATCGGCCGCGTCGAGGACGAGTTCGTCCTCAACCCGACGCTCGAGCAGCTCGAGGAGTCGACGCTCGACCTCATCGTCGTCGGCACGAGCGAGGCGCTGACGATGGTCGAGGCCGGTGGCGACCAGATCCCCGAGGACACGATCCTCGAGGCGCTCGAGCTCGCCCACGCCGAGATCCGCAAGATCTGCACCGCTCTCGAAGGGCTTCGCGCGCGAGGTCGGCAAGCCGAAGTGGGTCGACGTCGACCTCACGGCCGAGCTCGAGGCGGCGCACGGCGACGCGGTTCGCGCCGCGATCGCCGAGCACGGCATCAAGGAGGCGGGCACCGTCGTCGAGGCGCTCGTCGAGGAGCTCTCCCCGGCCGTGTCGATGACGCTCGACCGAGGAGGACATGACGAAGCGGGCGCAGATCCGCGCGAGCTTCGCGGCGATCCTCGAGAAGGCGCGGCTGGCGGCCGTCGAAGGGCCCGCTCCGCGAGCAGTTCCTCGCCGGATCTCCGCGAGCTGACGGACGCCGAGCAGGACTCGAAGGAGCTCCGCTCGGCGAAGCGCGACCTCCTCTACAACCGCATCCTCGAGGAGATCGAGCTGCCGTTCCCGGTCGGCCCCGCGCCGGCCGAGGGCGAGCCCGCGGTCAAGGACTCGCAGACGAAGCAGTTCGTCAAGCGCGCGTCGGAGGCGGTCTACAAGGACCTCGTCCGCAAGAAGATCGCGGTCGACAAGCGTCGCCCGGACGGACGCTCCGAGGAGGAGATCCGGCACGTCTCGGCCGAGGTGCAGGTCAGCCCGCGCACGCACGGCTCCGCGCTCTTCACGCGCGGCCAGACGCAGATCATGACGCCTGCTCACGCTCGGGACGATGAAGGAGGGGCAGCGCATCGACGACCTCTCGCTCGAGCAGAACCGCCGCTTCATGCACCACTACAACTTCCCGCCCTTCTCGGTCGGGGAGACGGGCTTCATGCGCGGCCCGAAGCGGCGGGACATCGGCCACGGTGCGCTCGCGCAGCGCTCGCTCGAGCCGATCATCCCGTCGCTCGAGGAGTTCCCGTACACGATCCGCATCGTCTCGGAGACGCTCGAGTCGAACGGCTCCTCGTCGATGGGCGCAGTGTGCGGCTCGACGCTCGCGCTCATGGACGCGGGTGTGCCGATCGCCGCGCCCGTCTCGGGCATCGCGATGGGCCTCGTCAAGGAGGGCGACGACTACGTCATCCTCACGGACATCCAGGGCGCCGAGGATCACCTCGGTGACATGGACTTCAAGGTGGCCGGCACGCGGGACGGGATCACCGCCCTGCAGATGGACATCAAGATCACCGGCGTCACGCAGGAGATCATGCGCTCCGCGCTCGAGCAGGCGAAGCGGGCACGCGTGGCGATCCTCGAGACGATGCTCGCCGCGATCCCGGAGCCGCGCACCGAGATGGCCGGGCACGCTCCGCGCATCTCGACGATCAAGATCGATCCCGAGTTCATCGGGATGGTCATCGGCAAGGGCGGCGAGACGATCCGCGCGCTCGAGGCCGACTACGAGGTGCAGATCGACATCGAGGAGGACGGCACGATCCTCGTCTACTCGACCGAGGGCGACAAAGGGCGAGGCCGCGATCTCCGCGATCCACGCCCTGACGAAGTCCCCGGAGGTCGGCGACACGTACACGGGCAAGGTCGTCAAGACGACCGACTTCGGTGCGTTCGTCGAGCTCAAGAAGGGCACGGACGGGCTGCTCCACGTGTCGAACGTCGGCCCCGGCCGCGTCGCGCACATCCAGGACGTGATGGACCGCGGCGACGTCGTCGACGTCCTCGTCCAGGAGGTCGACAAGGACCGTGGCCGGATCGGGCTGAAGCTCATCGCCAAGCACGAGAACGGCGGGCTCGTCATGCCCGAGGAGCTCATCGAGCGGGCGAAGGACGCTCCGCCGCGCGAGCCGCGCGAGGAGCGGCCACGCGGCGGTCGCGACCGCGGCCGCTCACGCGAGCGGGCGTAAGAACGAAGCACCCGGGCGGCGCTAGCCGCCCGGGTGCTCTCCGGGGTCAGACCCCACGGGTCTGACCCCGCACTTCCACACCCCTACAATCCCGCGGCGTGTCGAAGCACACTCTCACCGAGCTCGCGACGGGCGAGCGCGTCATCTCGGAACGCGTCCCGGGAGTGCGCTCGGTCGCGCTCGGCTTCTGGATCGGCGCGGGCTCGCGCGACGAGCCGGAGGCGCGCGCGGGGGTCTCGCACTTCATCGAGCACCTGCTCTTCAAGGGCACGGCGCGCTACTCCGCGCAGGAGATTGCGGAGATCTTCGATGAGCTCGGCGGCGAGCTGAACGCGGCGACGTCGCGCGAGACGACGGTCGTCTACGCGCGGATTCCCGACAACCGACTGGAACGTGCGCTCGACGTCATGGCGGACATGGTCTTCCGGCCTTCGTTCACGGACGTGGACTCCGAGCGCGAGGTCGTGCTCGAGGAAATCGCGATGGTGGACGACACACCGAACGACCTCGTCCACGACATCGCTGCGGAGGCGGTCTTCGGTGGGCACCCGCTCGGCCGGCCCGTGATCGGCCGTGCCGACGTCATCTCCACGGTCTCGCGTCGCGCGCTCGCCGGGTACCACCGTCGCGCCTACCACGGCCGGAAGATCGTGCTCGCAGCGGCCGGGAACGTGCGGCACGAGGAGCTCGTCGCGCTCCTCACGGAGAGGCTCGGCGACGCACCCGGGGGTGGCCCCGGCCTCGCCGCACGCAAGCCCGCACGCACGAACGGCCGACCGGGCGTCCGCTTCCAGGCGAAGGACACGGAGCAGTACCACGTCTGTCTCAGCGCGCCGGGTATCTCGCGCACCGACGAGCGGCGCTTCGCCGCGTCGCTCATGGACGCGATCGTCGGCGGCTCCGCGTCCTCGCGCCTGTTCCAGGAGATCCGCGAGAAGCGCGGCATGGCCTACTCCGTCTACAGCTACTCGTCGCAGTACGCGGACACCGGGCAGATCGGGGTGTACGTCGGAACGCGCGAGGACAACCTCGCCGCGTGTCTCGAGATCGCCGTCGCCGAGGTCTCGGACATCGCCCGTGGCAACGTGGGAGCTGACGAGCTCGCTCGAGCCAAGGAGAACCTGAAGGGCCGCATTCTGCTCTCCCTCGAGTCGACCTCGGCGCGGATGACCCGCCTCGGGAAGGCGACGGTCACGGACACACCACTGCTCGAGCCGGAACAGATCGTCAAGCGGCTCGAGGCAGTGACCGCGACCGAGGTCGCGGAGCTCGCGAACGTGCTGCTCTCGCCGGAGCGACTCTCGGTGGCCGGGATCGGCCCGGACGAGAGCCATTTCGCGGACGCGGTACAGCGCGTCAATCCCGCGCTCCTCGAGAAAGCCGCCTGAACTGATGCGCGTCGCGCTCTACGGCGCGGACGGGAAGGTCGGGAGCGTGCTCACGCCAGCGTTGGCAGCCGCCGGCCACCAGGTCGTCGACGCACGCACGGCTGGACCTCGAGGGTGCGAGGCAGGGATCGACTTCACGCGGCCCGATGCGGTCGCCGCCAATGTCGACGCGTGTCTCGGAGCCGGTGCGCCGGTCGTCATCGGAACGACCGGAATCGACATCGATGCGATCGACGCTGTCGCTCGCGCCGCGGGCCTGCCGTGCTTCTACGCTCCGAACTTCGCGCTCGGAGCGGTCCTGATGATGCGGTTCGCCGAGGAGGCAGCCACGGTGTTTCCCCGCGCAGAGATCGTGGAGCTCCACGCGGAGACGAAGCGTGACGCGCCCTCGGGGACCGCGAAGGCCACCGCAGCCCGGATGGGGACCGAGCCGGTGATCCACTCGGTCCGGCTACCCGGTCTGGTCGCCCACCAGGAGGTCGTCTTCGGTGGCGCGGGGGAGACGCTCACGATCCGGCACGACACGACCTCGCGCGAGGCGTTCGTCCCGGGAGTGCTCCGCGCGCTCGAGCGTGTGCGCGACCTCCCGCCGGGCCTGACCGTCGGGCTCGACGCCTTGCTCTAGCGCTTCAGCCCTTCGAGCGCTGCGAGGAGCTCGCGGTGGCGACGCTCTTCGTCGGAGAGCGCCTCGTCCTCGGGCTTCATCCTCGCGTTGATCGCAGCCAACGGCTTGACGACGAAGAAGAAGACCGCCGCGGCGGTGGCGACGAACGTGATCGCGACGGTGATGAACGACCCGTACGTGAACACGACATCGTTTACGGTGAACGTCAGTCCGCTGAAGTCGGGCTTGCCGATGATCAACGAAACGAGCGGCATGACGAAACTGCTGATGAACGAGCCGACCAGCGCGGCGAATGCGAGACCCATCACGAATGCGACGGCGAGCTCGACGAGGTTGCCGCGCATGAGGAAGTCCCGGAACTCCTTGAGCATTGAAGGTGCCTGCCTTTCGGTCTCGTAGAATCCTCTGACGTGCTCGGCGAGATCCTTACCGCGATCTGCACGCCGTTCAAACCGGACGGATCTGTCGACGACCAGGCATTCCGCGCGCTCGCCGCGCATCTCGTCGCGAACGGGTCGGACGGGCTTGTCGTGACGGGAACCACCGGCGAGTCGCCGACGCTCTCCGATGCGGAGCGCTTCTCGCTCTACGAAGCGGCTATGGAGGAGGTGGGAGACCGGGCGACCGTCGTCGCCGGCACCGGAACGTACTCGACCGACCATTCGATCCACCTCACGAAACGGGCGCACGAGATCGGCGTGCACGCCTTTCTCGTCATCACGCCGTACTACAACAAGCCTCCGGTTCGCGGGATCGTCCGCCACTTCGAGGAGATCGCGGCGGTGACCGACCGTCCGATCATCGCGTACAACATCCCTGGCCGCGTCGTTCTGAACCTCGAGACAGAGGCGATCGCACAGCTCGCCGACATCCCGACGGTGACCGCGGTGAAGCAGGCGAACCCCGACCTCGAGCAGGCACGGGCGATCGTCGAGCTCGGCCTCGACCTCTACGCGGGCGACGACGACCTCGTCTTCCCGTTCCTCGAGGTCGGCGGCCGGGGCGGCGTGTGCGTCCATACGCACGTCGTCGGCCCGCAGGTCAAGGAGATGGTGCGGCGCTTCCGGGCCGGTGACGTCGACGGTGCCCGCGCGCTCGACTCGGAGCTCGCGCCGTCGATCGAGCTTCTCCGCGTCGTCGTGAACCCGATAGCGATCAAGTGCGCGCTGAACCTCCTCGGGCACGAGGTCGGCGGCGTCAGACTCCCTCTCGTCGAGGCGACGGACGAGGAGCGCGAGGCAGTGCGCGGATGCCTGGAGCGCCTCGGGCTGCTCGCTCCAGTCGCGGCCTAACGTCTCTCCTCGGCACGCGTCCGTAGACTCAGCGCATGGCAGACGCGCTGCGGATCATCCCGCTCGGCGGCCTCGGCGAGGTCGGCAAGAACATGACCGTCTACGAGATGGGGGACGAGATCATCGTCGTCGACGCGGGCCTCGCGTTTCCGCGGGACGAGCACCTCGGCGTCGATCTCCTCCTGCCGGACATCGGGTACCTCGCCGGTCGGCGCGTACGGGCCGTGATCCTCACGCACGGGCACGAGGATCACGTCGGCGGGCTGCCGTACCTCCTTCGCGAGGTCGATGTCGACACGGTCATCGCGACGCCCCTCACGCTCGCGCTCGTGAAGTCGAAGCTCGACGAGCACGGGCTCGCACAGAAGGCCGAGCTCGTCGCCGCCTCGCCGGGTGACGACGCGCTCGAGCTCGGGCCGTTTCGAGTCGAGATGGTGCGAGTCGCGCACTCGATCCCCGACTCGACCGCTCTCGTCATCGAGACCGCCGCGGGTCGCGTCGTGCACACCGGCGACTGGAAGCTCGACCACACGCCGGTCGACGGACTCAAGACCGACGTCGGAACCCTGGCGGAGATCGGGAACCGCGGCGTCGACCTCCTCCTCGGCGACTCGACGAATGCCGAGCGCCCGGGCAACACGGGGTCGGAGAGGCTCGTGGGCGAAGCGTTCCGCTCGATCTTCCCTCTGCGGCACGGGAAGATCCTCGTAGCGTCCTTCGCATCGAACATCCACCGGATGCAGCAGGCCGCGGACGTCGCGGTCGAGTGCGGGCGCAAGGTGGTCGTCGTCGGCCGCTCGATGCGCAAGAACCTGAACATCGCGCGGAACCTCGGCTACGTCTCGTTCCCGGAGGACGCGCTCGTGAACCCCGACGAGGCCGCACAGCTTCCCGCGGAGCGACTCCTCGTCTTGTGCACGGGCAGCCAGGGCGAGCCGATGTCGGCGCTCACGAGGATCGCCTACGGCGATCACAAGGCCGTCTCGGTCGAACCCGGCGACACGGTCGTCATCTCGGCGAAGCCGGTGCCGGGCAACGAGCTGCGTGTCCACGACTCGATCAACCAGCTCGCGCGGGCCGGGGCGGAGGTCCTCCACGAGGAGATCGCGCCCGTGCACGTGTCCGGGCACGCGTGTCAAGAGGAGCTTCGCACCATGCTTTCGCTGCTCCGACCGCGTCACATGATGCCGATCCACGGCGAGTACCGGATGCTCGCCGCGCACGCGAAGCTGGCCCGCGAGGCGGGTGTGCCCGAGGAGCGCATCCTCATCGCGGAGAACGGATCGGTCGTCGAGCTCGCCCGCGGTGGCGCGCGGCTCGTGGACAAGGTCGAGTCCGGCGTGACGTTCGTCGACGGCCTCCGGGTCGGTGACGTCCAGGATGTGGCGCTGCGCGACCGGAAGCGGCTCGCAGACGACGGCGTGCTCATCGTGGTCACGACGATCGCCTCCTCGGATGGCGGCGAGATCGCACCTCCGGAGCTGATCGCGCGTGGATTCGCCGAGCCGGACGAGCTACTGGACGAACTGCGTGACGAGGCCGATCGTGTGGTACGTGAGCTGGCGGCTGGACACGTGATGGAGATCAAGCTCCTGCAGGAGCACATCCACGATGCCGTGGGCCAGATCGTCTACGACCGCACCCGGCGCCGGCCGATGGTGCTGCCTGTGGTGATCGAGGTCTGATGCCCGGCTGGCAGACAGTGATCGAGGGCAACGCCGCGAGCGAGCTGAGCGCGCGGCGCCTCGTCGGGCAGCTGCGCGCGTGCGAGGCGGCCTCGCTCGCCTTCTGCAGGCTCCTCGAGCGCTGGGGAAGAGGAGACGCGATGCCGGCGACGCCGGGCGGGAGGCAGGCCGCTCTCCGTCACGCCGCCGATCGCGTGGAGACCGCGTTGGCGGGGCTCGAGCGTCCGCTCTCGCAGTACCTCGTCGAGCTCGAGCCGGAACGAGCCGAGGGCCGGTCGTGGTACGCAGGCCCGGGAGCGGGCGAGCTCGTGGAGTGGCGGCCCGTACTCGATCGTGCGGGCGTTCGCGCGTGTCCGAACCGCGTTGCGGCCGTCTACCTCGAGCTCGCGGTGCTCGTTCGAGCGCTCGAAGGGCTCGCGACCGCGGCGAGCCTCGACGCGGCTCCCGATCGCTCGTCGCTCTGGGCCGGTCTGTTCGATCTCCAGGACACGCTGCTCGGGTCGACGGTGGACGACCTCCGCGCCCTCGCTGCGTGAGTCCGCATCACGATCAGATCCTCAGCTAGCCGCATCCAGGACCGCGACGAGCCGCTTCGGCGCGACGATGCGGTAGCTCTCCTCGACCCAGTCTCGCAGCACGTCGCGCGTCACACCCGGCGCACGCAGCGGAACGGTGACCCAGCCCGCCTTGCCGAGGCCGTACCCGGTCGGCTCTGCGCCGTCGATCGCGAGCGCGTGAGCGTGCGACTCGGCCAGCTTGACGGAGATCCGGCGCGAGCCGCCCGGTCCGAGGAAGACGAAGATCTTCCCGCGCACCTTCACGACGACGTCGTCTTCCCACGGACGGTCCTCGGCAGTCTCCGGAAGGGAGAGCGCGAAGGCGAGCACCTTGTCCCGTGCGCCGGCCATGTGCCCCGACGATACTCCCGCCGTGCCGAACGAATCGCGAGCGTCGGCTAGGTTGGCTTCGATGAAGAGCTCGGATGCGTGCGGTCGAGGTGAAGCGCTCATGACCACGACCGAGTACGTGGTCGTCTTCGTCGAGGTTCCGTCCGGCTCGCGCAACAAGTACGAGCTCGACGAGGAGCTGGGCGAGATCGTCCTCGATCGGCGCCTCTTCACGTCGATGGCGTACCCGGCGGACTACGGGTTCATCGAGGGCACGCTGGGCGGCGACGGCGATCCGCTCGACGCGCTCGTCCTCGTCGGCGAGCCGACGTTTCCCGGCTGTCGCATTCGCGGGCGTGTCGTGGGCGTCTTCCACATGGCCGACGAGAAGGGGCCGGACGAGAAGATCCTCTGCGTCCCTTTGAAGGACCCTGCCTGGATGCGCGTGAGCGACGTCCACGACATCCCGGCCGAGCTCCGCAACGAGATCGAGCACTTCTTCCAGGTCTACAAGGACCTGGAGGAGGCGAAGGTGGAGACGCGCGGGTACGGCAACCGCGCGGACGCCGAGCGGGTCGTGGCCGAAGCGCGAGCACGCGCGACCTCGGGCTGAGCTCGAAGGAGCGGCCCCAGACACGTCGAATCGCCGGTGCATGGCGGCGAAGAGGAAGAAGCGGCCGCTTCGTCCACGCGTCCCCTCGCGCGTGAAGAAGCGGACGCGACGGCCACGCTCGCAGCACGAGAACGAGCTCCTCGGCCTCGCCCTGCTCGCACTCGGGCTCGTCCTTGCGGCAATCCTCTATCTCGGCCTCGACGGCGGGGCCGTCGGATCGTGGCTCGCCGATGTGCTCACGGAGGTCGTGGGAAGCGCCGCGTACGTTCTCCCGGTCGCGCTCGTCGCACTCGGCGGCCTCCTGCTCGCGCGCAGCGACCTCCTCGACGTACGCCCGTTCAGGCTCGGGGTGGGGGTGAGCTTCCTCGGCCTCATGACGCTCCTCGGCAAGGATTCGGGCGGGTGGATCGGCATGGCGATCGGAGGGACGCTCGCCGCGCTCATCGGCGAGACCGGTGCGGCGATCATCGGTGGTGCGCTGCTGGTCGGCGGCCTGCTCCTGGTCACGGGCGCGTCGACCGGCGTGATCCTTCGTAGGACGGGACACGTCGTGCGGCGGGCGGGGTCCGGCGCCAGGCGGGCGTTCGAGTGGCCCTCGAGCGAGTCGCAGACGGCCGAGGACATCGCCCGTCCGGAGGCCGTCGCCACGCAAACCGCACCGCAGCCTCGCCTCCTCGACGGGGCCGAGGCCTATCCCGACGTCGTCGGTCCCGCCGTGCGCTCGGAGGAGGCGTCTCTCGTGCCGGAGGAGCCTGAGCCGGAGTACGGGAGCATCGAGTCCGTCTTCGAGACGTCGTCGGAGCACACCGAGTACCGGCTGCCCGACCGCACGCTCCTGCGCACGTCACCAGCCGGTGCCACCTCGACGGGTGATGTGAGCGCGAAGACGGCCGACCTCCTCGTGCGCACGCTCTCCGAGTTCGGCGTGGACGCATCCGTGACGGGACAGATCTCGGGTCCGCGCGTGACGCGCTACGAGCTCCAGCTCGCGCCCGGGACCAAGGTGTCCAAGGTCGCAGGGCTCAAGGACGACCTCAGCTACGCGCTGGCGACGACGGAGATCCGCATCCTCGCTCCGATCCCCGGCAAGCAGGCGGTAGGCGTGGAGGTCCCGAACCTCTCGCCCAAGCTCGTCACGCTCGGCGACATCTTCGGCGATCTCCCGGCGACGGCGAGCCCGCTCTCGGTCTGGCTCGGGAAGGACATCTCCGGGAACGCGATCTGGACCGACCTCGCGCGGATGCCGCACCTCCTCATCGCGGGCACGACCGGATCGGGCAAGTCGGGGTGCATCAACACGATCCTCACGTCGACGCTGCTGCGATCCACTCCCGACGAGGTCCGGATGATCCTGATCGACCCGAAGCGGATCGAGCTCGGCTACTACGAGTCGATCCCGCACCTCCTCACACCAGTCGTCTCCAGCCCGAAGGAGGCGGCGACCGTGCTCTTCAACGTCGTCAGGAGATGGAGCGCCGCTACGAGCGCCTCTCGTTCGTCCGTGCCCGCAGCCTGCCGGAGGCCAATCGCGCACTCCGGGCGCGAGGCGAGGCGCCGCTCCCGTACCTGCTCGTCGTGATCGACGAGCTCGCCGACCTGATGATGGTCTCGCCGCAGGCCGTCGAGGACTGCGTGATCCGGCTCGCGCAGAAGTCGCGCGCGGTCGGCATCCACCTCCTGCTCGCGACGCAGCGGCCGTCCGTCGACGTCATCACCGGGATGATCAAGGCCAACGTCCCCTCGCGGATCGCCTTCGCGGTGTCCAGCCAGACCGACTCGCGCGTGATCCTCGACGGGGCCGGCGCGGAGAGCCTGCTCGGGCAGGGCGACATGCTCTTCAAGCCGCTCGGCACCTCACGCCTGCAGCGCCTGCAAGGTGCGTACGTCAGCGAAGAGGAGGTCGCACTCGTGGTCGAGCAGTGCCGCTCGCAGCGCGGCCAGGACCTCGACGAGTCGCTCCTCGAGGCCCCCGAGCCCGCGTACGAGGATGCGGGCGAGGACGGCGACTTCGACCCCGACGAGGATCCTTTGCTCGACAAGGCGATCGAGATCGTCGTGCAGACGCAGACCGCCTCGGTATCGCTCCTCCAGCGCCGTCTCCGGGTCGGCTACACCCGCGCCGGACGGCTCATCGACATGCTCGAGCGCCGCGGAATCATCTCCGGCTACGAGGGGTCGAAGCCGCGACGCGTCCTCGTTTCCGAGAACGAGCTTCATACGGTCTGAGCGCCCGCGACGCTGTAGGCTCCGCGCCGTGGTGGAGCCTCTTCACAAACTTGTGATGGGGCACAACTTGCGGTTAGATCAAACGTCCAATCAGGGCGGCAGGCTTACTTCTAAGGAGGGTACGTGACAAGACGCAGCAAGAAGGTCGCCACGCTGCTCGGCGTCATGGCGACAGTGGCGCTCGTGGCGAGCTCCACAGGCTCGGCCAACCACACCGACTTCACGATGGCGTTCGTCACCGATATCGGAAGTCTTCAGGACAAGTCGTTCAACCAGCTCGGCAACGAGGGTCGACTTCGCGTCCAGAAGCAGCTCGGCATCCCGACGCGGGTGTACGTGACGCAAAAGGCCGAGGATCGGCTGCCGAACCTGCTGGCCGCCGCTTCAGCGGGGTACGACCTCATCGTCGCGAACGGGTTCTTCCACGCGGAGCATCTGGACATCGTCGCTCCCAGGTACCCGCGCCAGAAGTTCGTGGGAATCGACGTCACCAAGTTCCTGGTGCCATCGGACCCGGCGAACTACACGGGAGTCGTCTTCTCCGAGGAGGAGGGCGGATATCTCGTCGGCTACCTCGCAGCTCTCACCGCAAAGCGGCAAGGCGGAAGGCAGGTCCTCAGCGCGATCGGCGCCAACGCCGTCCCCGCGATCGTGAAGTACATCAGCGGCTACATTCAGGGCGCGAAGGCTGCGAACCCGCAGATAAAGGTCCTGGCGGCCTATGCGAACGACCCGACGTTCAGCGACCAGGCGAAGTGCAAGAAAGTTGCGCTTCGGCATATCTCGCTCGGCGCGCAGGCCGTCTTCCAGGTCGCGGGTGGCTGCGGACTCGGTGCCCTCTCGGCCGCGAAGGAGAAGAAGGTCTGGGGAATCGGCGTGGACGCCGACCAGTCCTACCTTGGCGCGCACATGCTGACGAGCGCCACGAAGAAGGTCGACCGCGCGGTCGCGAAGGTCACGAGGCTCGCCCACGTGAGCCGGCTGACCGGACAGGTCGACCGCCTGTACAACATCAAGAACGGAGGCGTCGGCTACGGCAAGGTGAGCCCGAAGGTGCCTGCCGCGGACGTCGCCAAGCTCAACGCGATCAAGAAGAGGATCGCGAAGGGCGAGATCAAGATCAAGCAAAAAGTCGCCTTCTAGGGTTCTTAAGGGGGTGGACTCCGGTCCACCCCCTTAGAATCGCCACTCAACGTGGCCGACGAACCTCTCGTCCTCGAGCTCCGGGCGATCACGAAGCGATTCCCCGGGATCGTGGCGAACGACCACATCGACTTCGACCTGCGCCGAGGCGAGGTCCATGCGCTCCTCGGGGAGAACGGCGCCGGCAAGTCGACCCTGATGAACGTCCTCTACGGCCTCTATCACCCCGATGAGGGCGAGATCCTGATCAAGGACGAACCGGTGAAGATGTCCTCGCCGCGGGAAGCGATCGCGCGCGGCATCGGGATGGTGCATCAGCATTTCATGCTCATCCCGGTGATGACGGTTGCGGAGAACATCGTCCTCGCGCTCGAGCCGCGCCGGGACGGCATCCTGCTCGACTATCAGGCAGCGAGGGAAAGCGTCGCCAAGATCTCGGCCAACTTTGGCTTTGCGATCGATCCCGACGCGCTCATCGAGGACATCACGGTGGGCCAGCAGCAGCGCGTCGAGATCCTCAAGGCGCTCTACCGGCAGGCGGAGATCCTCATCCTGGACGAGCCGACCGCGGTGCTCACGCCGCAGGAAGCGGTCGAGTTGTTCGAGATCCTCAAGAATCTCACGCACGAGGGCATGTCGGTCATCTTCATCAGCCACAAGCTGAACGAGGTGCTCGAGATCGCCGACCGCATCACCGTGCTGCGCCGCGGCAAGCTCGTCGAGACGCTCTCGGCTGCCGGTGCAACCGAGCAGGGGCTCGCGCAGCTGATGGTCGGCCGCGAGGTTCTGCTGCGCGTGGAGAAGGCCGAGCGGGCGGCCGGCGAGCCGCTCCTCCGTGTGGAGGACGTCCACGTGCGGGACGAGCGAGGCATCGAGAAGGTCCGCGGGGTCTCGCTGACGGTCAACGCCGGCGAGATCGTCGGAATCGCGGGGGTCGACGGCAACGGGCAGACGGAGCTCATCGACGCCATCGCGGGGCTGCTCCGGCCGGACGGCGGACGCGTCCGGGTCGGCGACGTCGACGTGACCGCAGCAAACGCCCGGCGCCACTTCGACATCGGTGTCGGGCACATTCCCGAGGATCGACAGCGCCGCGGTCTCGTGCTCGACTTCTCGATTGCCGAGAACATGGCCCTCCACGAGTTCCGCAAACCGCCCGACTCCCGCTTCGGCTGGCTCTCACCACGCCGCCTCATCGAGCGGGCTCGCCGACTGATCAAAGAGTTCGATGTCCGTGGTGGTGGCCCCAAGACGCCCGGCGGAGCACTCTCGGGCGGCAACCAGCAGAAGGTCATCCTTGCCCGCGAGATCGACCGCGACCCGCGCGTCCTCATCGCGGCACAGCCGACACGGGGCCTCGACGTCGGCGCTATCGAGTTCGTCCACCGCCGGCTCGTCGATGAGCGCAACGAAGGCCGCGCGGTGCTGCTGGTCTCGCTCGAGCTCGAGGAGGTCCTGTCGCTGTCCGACCGCATCCTCGTGATGTACGAGGGCGAGATCGTCGGCGAGTTCCCGCCCACGGCGAGCGAGGAGGAGCTCGGAGTCGCGATGACCGGAGGGGGCAGACGCGAGGCCATGGCGTGAGCACAACCGTCACGCAGCCCGACTCCTTTGGACCGGAGGAACCCGGCTCGGGCGGCACGCTCGAGCGCTACGCGATCCTCCAGAAGGCGGGCGGCCTGCTGGCGCCGCTGGTCACGCTGGTGCTCGCGTTCCTCATCGGCGGGCTCGTCGTGTTCTCGACGACGAGGAGCGTCGGCGACACGCTCGAGACCTACCGTGCGATCTTCGAAGGCGCAGGGCTCAACTGGTTTCTTCCGTGGGAGACCTGTCGAGATCCGTGCGGCGCGGCGATCAGGCTCGAGCAGACGCTGCTCGTGTGGGTCCCGCTCGTCCTCACCGGCATCGCCGTCGGCTTCGCCTTTCGCTGCGGCCTCTTCAACATCGGCGGCCAGGGGCAGTACCTGGCAGGGGCGATGGCGTCGATCATCATCGCAGGCGAGCTGCCTCTTCACGTGGATCTCTCGCCGGTGCCCCTCATCCTGCTGACGGTCGCCGGCGCCATGGCGGCTGGGGCCGTGCTCGCCGGCATAGCTGGTTTCCTGAAGGCAGCGGTCGGCGCACACGAGGTCATCACGACGATCATGCTGAACTGGATCGTCATCTGGGTCGGCACGTTCCTCTTCGGCTACGACGGTCCGCTCCAGAACGACGCCGCGCCCGACATTCCGAGGTCCAACCCCGTCGTCGACGACGGGAAGCTCACCGGGGCCGGAGTATGGGGCCACCCGGACCTGCAGGGGCTCCCGTGGATCAGCCTCGGCGTGGCCTTCGTCTCGCTCGTCGTCTACGCGCTGCTGCTGAACCGGACGACGCTCGGGTACGAGGTACGCGCTGTCGGGCACAACCCCGAAGCGGCTCGCTACGGCGGTATCAGCGTCGCCCGCAACTATGTCCTCGCGATGGCGATCGCCGGGAGCTTCGCAGGGCTCGCCGGCGCGCTCGACGTCCTCGGCTGGAAGTTCCGGCTCGACACGACCGACTTCAGCTCGACGATCGGGTTCATCGGCATCGCGGTCGCCCTGCTCGGACGCAACAAGGCGGTGGGCATCGGACTCGCAGCTCTGCTCTTCGCGGCGCTTCAGACCGGAACGGCCACGAGGAACCTCGATCCTGAGATCTTTCCCCCCGAGCTGGCGACCCAGCTCACAATCATCATCCAGGGGCTCGTCGTCCTCTTCATCGGGGCCGACCTCATCGTCCTCGTCCTCCTGCGCAAGCTCCGTCGCGGGCGGAGAGAGGCTGTCGCATGAGGCGGCTCGGGGCGAAGCTGCCGCGCGGGTGGAGGGCCGTCGGCTGGATCGGAGTGGCGATCGGAATCGCGGCCGCCCTGAGCGCGCTGCCCCCGTTCGAGGTACGCAACCCGGTCGTGCCCGTCGTCATCGGCCTCTTCGCCCTGACGATCGGCATCGGATCTTGGATCCGCGGCGAGCGGAGGATCGGCGCATACGCCGTTGCGACGGGCTTCTCGGGGCTGGTCATCGGGTATCTGGCGACGGTCTCGAGCATCGGGAACCTCGAAGCCGTGGTCGTGTGGGGGGCGCTCCTTTCGGCCACGCTCGTATCGGCGACGCCGCTCGTCTTCGCGTCGCTCGGGGGGCTCTTCTCCGAGCGTTCGGGCGTCGTCAACATCGGGCTCGAGGGAATGATGCTGATGGGGGCGTTCTTCTCGGTCTGGGGCGCCGACCAGACCGGCCACTGGACGCTCGGCGTACTCATCGGTCTTGCCGCGGGTGGAGCGACCGGGCTCCTCCACGCCTTCTTCTCGGTGACACTGCGCGCCGACCAGATCGTCGGTGGCACGGCCATCAACTTCCTCGCGCTCGGGATCACCGGATACCTCTTCATCCGCATCTACGGCGATCGCGGAACGCCTTCCGAGGGCCTCTCGACGGTGCCCGACAGCTCGCTCGGCTTCCTCTACGACATTCCGCCCGACCGCCTCGGCGGTTTCCTCGGCGATGCCTTCACGAACACGGACTACCTCATCTGGACAGCGCTGGCGATGGTCTTCGTCACGTGGGTTGCCGTCTTCAAGACGCCGGCCGGCCTGCGGCTCCGAAGCGTCGGCGAACACCCGCGTGCAGCCGACACGGTCGGCATCAACGTCTACTTGACCCGCTACGCGGCGGTGACGCTATCGGGGGTCCTGGCTGGAGCCGGAGGCGTCTATCTGGCTCTCGGATTCGTGAACTCCTTCGAGCCGAACATGACTGCCGGGCGCGGGTTCATCGCTCTCGCCGCACTCATCTTCGGGAGCTGGCGGCCCTTCGGCGCTCTCGTCGCGTGTCTCCTGTTCGGGTTCTCGAGCGCACTGGCGACGAGCTTGCAGGAGTACTCACTGTCGGTCTCGACGCTCTTCGAGGCGCTGCCCTACGTCCTCACTCTCGTCGCCGTCGCGGGCGTGATCGGTCGCTCGATCCCGCCGGCGGCGATCGGTCGCCCGTACGTCAAACAGTAGCCGCGTGGCGTCTCGTCGCTCAGGCGCCGCGTGGGGCTCGCTCATCGCCGGTCTGGCCTCGGTCATCACCCTTCCCATCGCCGTGTACCTCACGCGCTTCAGCTCGAGCTACGAGCTCCTCCACGCAGGCTTCGCGGTGCCCGTGGGTGCCGCTCTCGGTGTCGCGGCGCTCGCCCTCGCCAGGCGCGTCCGGATGCGCAGTGCGGTGTCGCTCACCGCGGGCGAGCGCGACACCGTCGCCGCGGCGGGTCGCGTGCTGGGAGTGATCGGCCTCTGCCTGGCCGCGTCGGCGCTCGTGGCGCTCGGCGTGTACGGCCTGCTCGAGTACGTCGGTTCCCGCGACTGAAGCCTGGCACGACCGACGGAAACGGAGTCGGGGTCAGACCCGTGGGGTCTGACCCCGACCGTCTACAATCCCGCGCGCATGTTCGACATCGGCTCCAGTCTTCGCGAGGCTCGCCTTCGCCAGAACCTCGACTTCCCGGAGCTCGAGGAGCGCACGAAGATCCGGCCCAAGTACCTCCGCGCCCTCGAGGACGAGCGCTTCGACATCCTCCCGGCGCCGACGTACGTCCGCGGCTTCCTGCGCTCGTACGCGGAGTCGCTCGGTCTCGACGGGCAGCCGTTCGTCGACGAGTACAACTCACGCTTCGCCGTCGGCGAGGACGACGCACCGCTTCGCGCACGCCGCGTGCCCGTTCAGAGCCGCGACCGGGGTCCGCGCGAGTCGCGGATTGCCGCCGTCGCCCTCGTCGCGATCGCGATCGCGACCGCGCTCATCATCGCCGCCTGGAAGTTCGGCGGGCCCGAGGACGAGAAGGTGCCCGGCCTCGCGGGGCAGGGATCAGGTGCTGCCACGCAGATCGCGACCGCGAGGGGCACGGCCCGTCTCGTCGTCCGGGCGATGGATGGAAGCTCGTGGATGGAGGTTCGTGCGTCCACTCCCGCCGGCAAGCTCCTCTACAGCGGCACGCTCGAGCAGGGCCAGCGAAAGTCGTTCGCCGGGCGCTCGCTCCAGCTCGCGCTCGCGGAGCCCGACAACGTCGTCGTCCGCGTGAACGGCAACCGCGTCGACCTGCCGGCAGGAACGACGTTCGTCGTCACCGCGCAGAGGATCACCCGGACGACGTCTTGAGCCGCCCGCGGGCGGCGATCGTCGTCACGGGCTCCGAGCTCGTTCGCGGCGACCGCGAGGATCGCAACGGGCCGTTCCTCGCGTCGGAGGCCGTCCGTCTGGGGCTCGACCCGGCGCGCATCGAGATCGTCGGCGACCGAGTCGAGGATCTCGAGCACGCGTTCGAGGAGGCATTCGGGGCCGATCTCTGCCTCGTCTCGGGCGGTCTCGGGCCGACGCACGACGACCGAACCGTCGAGCTCGTCGCGCGAGTCGCCGACCGCGCGCTCGTCGTCGACGAGGAGCTCGAGCGCGAGATCGGCGGCGTCTCCCGCACGATCGCAGAGCGCCTCGGCCGGTCGTACTCCGAGTTCACGACCGGCGTCCGCAAGCAGGCGACGCGGCCGGACGGTGCGCTCTCGCTCGGCCTCGCCGGGACGGCGCCCGGGCTCGTGCTCGAGACGGGGAGCTGCGTGGTGGTCGTGCTGCCGGGACCGCCCCGCGAGCTGCGGCGCCTCTGGCCCCGGGCGCTCGAGACCGAGCCCGTGAGGCGCGTCCTCGCTCGCGCTCCGGCCCGAACGCACCGTGTCCTCCGATTCTTCGGCACGCCGGAGTCGGCCGTGGCCGAGGCACTTGCCGCGGCCGGTGGCGAGGGCGACGGGCTGGACGTCACGATCTGCGCGCGGGAGTTCGAGATCCACGTCGATCTCTTCGCAGAGCCGGCCGCCGAGGACCGCGGCGCCCGGGTCGCCGCCTCCATGCGCGACGCCCTCGCCCCCTACCTCTTCGGCGAGGACGAGCGGTCGGTCTCCGAGATCGTCCTCGACCTCTGCCGCGCTCGGGCGCTCACGCTCGCGACGGCGGAGTCGTGCACGGGAGGAATGGTGGCGTCGCGGCTCACGAGCGTCCCGGGAGCGAGCGAGGTTTTCGTGGGATCGGTCGTCGCCTACGCGAATGGGGTGAAGGAGGCGGGGCTCGGTGTCCCCGCCGCGCTCATCGCCGAGCACGGAGCCGTGTCCGCCGAAGTCGCGACGGCAATGGCGGCCGGTGCGCGCGAGCGTCTCGGCGCCGACGTCGCCGTTGCCGTGACAGGAGTGGCCGGACCCGGGGGCGGTACGGCGGACAAGCCCGTGGGCCTCGTGTTCGCGCATGCGATCGGGCCGGACGGCGAGAAGTCCGTCCGCACCGAGCTTCCCGGCGACCGCGACATGATTCGGGTCCGCGCGACCGCTGCCGCGCTGCACCTCGTTCGTCGATTGTTGGAGACTCGACACACCCAGACGTGACGTTCGCGAGCTACCGTCGAGGGCGATGACCGGATCAGGCTCTTCCTCGCCCTCGAGCTTCCCGATGACGTCACCGCCGAGATCGTCCGGTGGGGGAAGCGACACCTCACCGTTGGCCGCGCCGTGGCGAGCTTCCACGTCACGCTTGCGTTTCTCGGCTCGCGGCCGCGCTCGGGCGTCAGCGCGATCGTCGAGGTGCTCCGGGGGGAATCGTCTGCGACCGAGCGCTTCGAGCTCGAGCCCGTCCGCTACCGCGAGACGCGATCGGTCGGCATGCTCGTCCTCGCCGACCCGAGCGGGGAGGCGACGTCACTCGCTCGCCGAGTCCAGACTCGGCTCGAGGGCCTCGGCGTCTACGAGGCGGAGCGACGGCCGTGGCTCCCGCACGTCACCGTGCTGCGATTCCGTGAGCGCCCGAGGCTCGACCCGCCGCTGCCTGAGATCGGCGCGTTCGCTCCGTCCGGAGCCGCTGCTTTGCTTTCACGCCTGCATCCGTCAGGGGCGAGGTACGAGGTACTGGAGTCGTGTTCGCTGTATTCATAGAGCGTCATAGAGGCGTGTTCAGCCGGGAGGATGAGACATGAAGCGTGAGGAAGCGCTCGACGTCGCACTGGGCCAGATCGAGCGGCAGTTCGGGAAGGGCTCGGTGATGCGCATGAGCGATCGACCGCAAGTCGCAATCGGCGCGGTGTCGACGGGCTCGCTCGCGCTCGACATGGCGCTCGGGATCGGCGGCCTGCCGCGAGGCCGCATCGTCGAGATCTTCGGCCCGGAAGCCTCCGGCAAGACGACGCTCGTGTACCACGTCATCGCCGAGGCGCAGCGCCGCGGCGGCATCGCCGCATTCATCGACGCGGAGCATGCGATGGACCCCCAGTACGCCCGCAGGATCGGCGTCGACATCGATCAGCTGCTCGTCTCACAGCCGGACACCGGTGAGCAGGCCCTCGAGATCGCGGAGCTCCTCATCCGCTCAGGTGCGCTCGACATCGTCGCGGTCGACTCCGTCGCCGCACTCGTTCCCAAGGCCGAGATCGAGGGGGAGATGGGAGATGCGCACGTGGGTCTGCAGGCACGACTGATGAGCCAGGCGCTGCGCAAGCTCGCAGGGACGCTCAACCGCACCGACACGATCTGCATCTTCACCAACCAACTCCGCGAGAAGATCGGCGTCATGTTCGGGAACCCGGAGACGACGCCCGGGGGACGCGCGCTGAAGTTCTACTCCTCGGTGCGGCTCGACATCCGCCGCATCGAGACGCTCAAGGACGGCGCGGAGGCATTCGGCAACCGCGTCCGCGTGAAGGTCGTCAAGAACAAGGTCGCGCCGCCGTTCAAGCAGGCGGAGTTCGACATCATCTATGGCTCCGGTATCCCGTGGGAGGGGACGGTGCTCGACGTCGGGCTCGAGACGAAGGTCGTCCAGAAGGCGGGGTCGTACTTCAGCTTCGGCGACGAGCGGCTCGGCCAGGGTCGGCAGAACGCGACGAGCTTCCTCTCCGAGAACCCCGACCTCGTCCAGCAGATCCTCGCACGCATCCAGGCGGACGCTCCCGAAGAGCAGGTCATCTCGGCGCGGCTCCTGCCGTCGCAGGCAGCTGTGGAGACGACGGTCGAGGCGGAGGTCGAGGCGGAGGTCGAGGCGGAGGTCGAGGACGCGGTACCCATCGAGAGCTGACGTGCCGGACGCAGCACCCGTCGAGGAGGCCGTAGAGGCTGCGCTGCGCGCGCTTCACCATCGCGACCGGAGCGCAGCACAGCTCGACCGTCGCCTGGAGGCGAGCGGTGTCGAAGAAGGGGACCGTCGGCGTGCACTCGAGCTGCTCGAGCGCACGGGCCTGGTCGACGACAGACGCTTCGCAGAGTCCCGTGCTGCGAGCCTCGCTGCTCGCGGAGCCGGGGACGCGCTCATCCGGCACGACCTGGCCCAGGCGGGGGTCGACGAAGGCGTCATCGCCGACGCGTTGAGTGCCCTCGAGAGCGAGCACGACCGCGCCGGAAGGATCGCCGCGCGCCGCGGACCGAGCGCCAAGACGGCCCGGTACCTCGTCGGGAAGGGCTTCGCGGAAGAGGTCGTGCATTCGGTCATTGCGCGAGACGCGGAGGAGGCGTTAGGATGATCGTGCTTTCATCCAACGTTTTTCCTGCACGCGAACGCTTTCTGAATCCTTGAACTCGATCATGTCCTCGATGGCCCACTGCAGTCGGTCGACGACCGCCCGACGGGGGATGCAGCACCACCTGACGTAGGCGTCCCGGCAACGTCCGGCCGCGACCGTGCAGGTCGACGTCCGGGTGAGAGCGTCCGCGGAGAGCCCGCGGGGAACGACATCCTCCACCGGAGGCGATCATGCTCTCGGCCGGCGCAGCGCTCATCGGAATCATCGTCGGGGCAGTCGCCGCGTCGATCGTGCTCGTCACGTGGTCGCGTTCGCGCGTGAGCCTCGCGCGCGGCGAGCGGGAGCGGATGCTCGCCGACGCTCAGCGCGAAGCCGAAGCGGTCCGCCGCGAGGCGCAGGTCGACGCCCGCGAGCAGGCCGTCGCGTTGCGCAGCGAGATCGAGCGCGAGGTTCAGGATCGACGGGTCGAGATCGCGAAGATCGAGGAGCGCGTCCTCCAGAAGGAGCTCGAGGTCGACGCGCGGCTGACGGACCTCGAGCGCAAGGAACAGGGGCTCGGCGATCGGGAAGTCCACGTGAAGGCGCTCCAGGAGGAGCTGCGTGACACGCACCGGGACACACTCGCGGCGCTCGAGAAGATCTCGGGGCTCACGGTCCACGAGGCCCGCCAGCAGCTCATCGAGCGCTCCAAGGATCTCGTGCGTCACGAGCTGGCACGTGAGGTGCGGCAGATGGAGGAGGAGGCACGCTCGGACGCCCGCCGCCGAGCGCGCGCCCTGATTGCGGACTCCCTCCAACGTGTCGCCGCGAGTCACACGGCCGAGGCCACCGTCACCGTCGTCGAGCTCGCGTCGGACGATCTCAAGGGCCGCATCATCGGTCGCGAGGGGCGAAACATCCGCGCGCTGGAGCACCTCACAGGCGTCGACTTCATCATCGACGACACGCCACACGCCGTCGTTCTCTCGTCGTTCGACCCCCTCCGGCGCGAGGTCGCGCGGCTCGCGCTCGACAAGCTGATCGAGGACGGTCGCATCCATCCGGCCCGGATCGAGGAGATGTACTACCAGGCCAAGGCGGAGCTCGAGGAGCACGTACTGCAAGCAGGCGAGCAGGCTGTCTTCGAGGCAAACTGCGGCGAGTTCCACGAGGAGCTCGTGCGCATGCTCGGCCGGCTGCGCTACCGCACGAGCTACGGGCAAAACGTCCTCAAGCACACGCTCGAGGTCGTCCACCTGGGCGGCATCATGGCGGCGGAACTGAAGGCCGGCGTAAAGACAACGAAACGCGCGGCGCTTCTCCACGACATCGGGAAGGCCGTCAGCCACGAGGTCGACGGCTCGCACGCGCTCATCTCCGCGCAGCTCGCTCGCCGCTGCGGCGAGTCCGAAGGTGTCGTCCACGCGATCGAGGCACATCACTACGAGATACAGCCGCAGACGGTGGAGGCGGTTCTGCTCATCACCGCGGACGCGATCTCGGCGTCCCGGCCCGGTGCGCGCGGCGAGAGCCTGGAGAACTACATCCGGCGGCTCGAAGCGCTCGAGGAGATCGCGACGGCGAAAACGGGAGTTGCGAAGGCGTACGCGCTCCAGGCCGGACGGGAGATCCGGGTGATCGTCGAGCCGGCAGAGGTCGACGACGACGGCGCCGTGCTCCTCTCGCACGAGATCGCCCGCGAGATCGAGGACCAGCTCGAGTACCCCGGTCAGGTCAAGGTCATCGTCATCCGCGAGAGCCGCGCCATCGAGGTGGCGAAGTAGACACGCGAGCGGCAGCAGAGCGGTGGGCCGCGACCTGGGAGCGAGCGTGGCCTGCCGCCGACGTCGCGGCGATCGAAGGGCTGTACGCGCCCGCTGCGATCTTCTACTCGCACCCGTTTCGGAGTCCACAGACGCCTGCCGAATACGTCGCCTGGGCGTTCGGCGACCAGCAGGATGCCGTGTGCCGCTTCGGCGAGCCGATCGTCGATGGCGAGCGCGCCGCCGTGGACTGGTGGGCCGTGGTCAGGTCGAAGATCGGCTCGTCGCAGTCGCTGGCGGGGACATCGCTGCTCCAGTTCGACGAAGGCGGACTGGTCACGGAGCAACGCGATGCCTGGGCCGAGGCAGGCGGGCATGTCGAGCTCCCGGCGTGGGCTCCGTAGGGCGACGGGCTACCCTTCTCGCGCAATGAGGCGCTATCACGTCACGACGTTCGGGTGCCAGATGAACTCACACGACTCCGAGCGGATCAAGGGCATGCTCGAGTCGCTCGGGCTCGGCGAGGCGACGGCGCCCGACGAAGCGGACGTCGTCGTCTTCAACACGTGCACGATCCGTGAGAAGCCCGACACCAGGCTCGCGGCTTACCTCGGCAACGCGGGGGCGATGAAGCGCGAGCGTCCCGATGTCGTGGTCGCGGTAGGCGGCTGCTACGCCGAGGCACAGCGAGAACGTATCTTCGAGCTGTACCCGTTCGTCGACGTGGCGTTCGGCCCCGGGTCGATCCCGCACCTCGGCGACTGGATCGCCGCAGGCGGCTACGCGGTCGAGCGGGGGCGATTCGGTACCCACGAGCACTTCGCGGCGGATCTGCCGATGCACGGCGAACGGCGCTTCCAGGCGTGGGTGCAAGTGTCGATGGGCTGCAACTCCGCGTGTGCGTACTGCATCGTCCCTGCCGTCCGCGGCCGCGAACAGAGCAGACGCCCCGGGGAAATCGTCTCGGAGGTCACACGCCTGGCGGAGAGCGGTGTGTGCGAGATAACGCTCCTCGGCCAGAACGTGAACTCGTGGGGCCGCGACCTCGCACCCGACCTCCGCACGGAGTTCGGCGAGCTCCTGCGCGCGTGTGACGCGGTTTCGGGCATCGACCGGATCCGCTTCACGAGCCCCCATCCAAAGGACTTCCGCGCTCCGGTCGTCGCGGCGATCGCAGAGTGCGCGAGCATCTGCGAGCACGTTCATCTGCCCGCACAGTCGGGCTCGTCGCGCATCCTGAAGGCGATGCGGCGGACGTACGACCGCGCGCGTTACCTCCGCCTCGTCGACACACTCCGCGAGGCGATTCCCGACCTCGCCATCGGCACCGATCTGATCGTCGGGTTCCCGGGCGAGACGGACGAGGACTTCGCGGCCACTCTCTCCCTTGTCGAAGACGTGAGGTTCGACAGCGCGTACACGTTCATCTACTCGCCGCGATCCGGGACGGAGGCGGCGTCGCTTCCGCATCCCGTTCCGGACACGGTCAAGCATGAGCGCCTCGAGGTCCTCGTTGAGCTCGTGCAGCGCGTCGCCGCGGAGCGGAACGCAGAGCGCGTGGGGCGGGTCGAGGAGGTGCTCGTGGAAGGGCCGAGCAGGACCGACGCTGCGTTGAGCCGAGGACGGACGCGGCGCAACACGACGGTCAACTTCGTGGGTGGAGGCGCACCCGGCAGCCTCGTCGATGTGCTGATCGATGAATCGACGTCGACAACACTGCGCGGACGAGTGTCTGCGCTCGTTGCGGTGTAACGAGCATCGACTTGCACACTCTCGACACGTCTCGTGACACACGCGTACGGAACTCCTCGCTACGCCCGCAGCGGGTGGTGGGCCGGGGTGCCCCACGGGCCGTGACGAATTTGGCGTACGAGGTCATCGCGATCTTCGGCCCGACCGCCGCCGGCAAGTCCGCCGTCGCGCGCTGCGTTGCCGACTCACTCGGGACCGACGTCGTCTCGGCCGACGCGCTCCAGGTGTACCGCGGCCTCGAGATCCTCACGAACCAGCCAACCGAGCCGACTCGGCTCGTCGGGATCCGCGATCTCGAGGAGCCGATGTCCGTCGGCGAGTATGCCGAGCTCGCCCATGCCGCGATCGACGACCTCGTGCGCGCGCGTGGGTCAGCCGTCGTCGCCGGCGGCACCGGTCTCTACCTACGTGCAGCCCTCGCTGACCTCGGCATCCCACCGGCCGTCGACGTGGCCACGCGGCGTCGACTGGAGCTTCTCTACGAGAGCGACTCCACCGGCACCTACGCCCGGCTCGTCGAGCTCGACCCCGCGGCGGCCACGGCGGTACATCCGAATGACCGACGGCGCGTCGTGCGAGCGCTCGAGCTCGCGGAGATCGGCGCCACTCTCACGCCCGCGTCGGCGCGGCTCTGGGCCGAGCACACGCGCCACCCGTCGCTCGTCGTCGGCCTCGACATCGCCGGTGAGGAGCTCGACCGGCGGATCGAGGCGCGCGCGGACGAGATGATTCGTCGCGGCGTCGTCGCGGAGGTGCGCGACGCGCTGCGCCTGCCGATCTCCCACACGGCACGGAAGGCACTCGGGCTGAACGATTTCGCCACGCTTCCGATCGAGGAGGCACGCGGACAGATCGTTGCGCGCACTCGCCGGTACGCGGCGTATCAGCGCAAGTGGATGCGCAGGATCCCCCATATCCAGATGATCGACGCCGACCGACCCGCAGAGCAGGTGGCAGATGCAGTCCTCGATCTGGTGCGCGCTCGGTAACACCTACATCGTCGCCGAGACCGACGGCGGCGCGCGTCTGAACGCGGCCGGTGCGATTGCGCTTGCGCGCGACGCGGACGGCGTGCTCGAGGTCACGGCGGTCACTGACGACCGGGTCGAGGTCGTGATCTGGAACCCGGACGGCTCGCAGGCGGAGCTCTCCGGGAACGGGACACGTATCGCAGCGGCCTGGCTTGCGTCGCGCTCGGGAGCCAGGCGAGTCGAGATCGTCGTCGGCCAGCGCACGGTGGAGGCGCGCATCCTCGACGACGGGATGATCGAGCAGGACGTCGGCGCCGTTCTCGTCGGGGCACCCGAGACCCTCGACGGGGTGTCGTTCACACCCGTTTCGGTCGGCAACCCGCACGCGGTCGTCATCGGGGAGCCCGACACGATCGTCGAGATCGGACCCCTTCTCGAGACAAACCGCCGGTTCCCACACCGCACGAACGTGCAGGTCGTGCGCGTCGACGCCCCCGGCGAGCTGACCGCTCGCGTGTGGGAACGAGGGGTGGGGGAGACAGCGTCGTCCGGGACGAGTGCCGTCGCGGTCGCGGCTGCCACCCACGACGAAGGCGACGTCCTGGTCCACTTCCCGGGCGGCGACCTGCTCGTCCGACTCGCGGGCGGGCGCGCGCTGCTCTTCGGCTCCGCGGAGCGCGTGTCCTGACTCAGGCCTGCGCGAGCTCGACCAGGCGGCCGTCCGGGTCGCGCAGGTACGCCGATCGACCCCACGTGTAGTCGTGAGGCTCGACGAGAAGCGTGAAGCCGCTCGAGGACAGCGCGTCGCACGTTCCGTCGAGATCGTCGACCGAGATCGCGAAGTGATCCTCGTTCGGCGGCCCGCCGTCCATGGCGGCGGCTCGCTCGTGGACGAGCAGCTTGCCGCCGCCCACGGCGAAGAGCGCTCCACCGGGCCACTCGGCCACCGGCGACGCGGCGACGAGCTCGCGATAGAACGCGGACACGCCTGCGACGTCATCCGTGAACAGCGCGATCTCCGCGATGTCCTTCATGTCGCGATCTCGAACTCTCGCAGAACGTCGTTCAGGGAGGTCTTGAGATCGGTCGAAGCGCTGCGCGTTCCGACGATCAGCGCGCAGGGAAGATCGTAGCGGCCGGCCGGATAGTCCTTGGGCCGTGTTCCCGGAAGCACGACAGACCGCGGGGGCACGTACCCGCGGTGCTCGACCGGCTCGCTCCCGGTGACGTCGATCACCGGGATCGACGCGGACAGCACGACGTTGGGAGCGATGACGGCGCCCTCGCCGACGACGACTCCCTCGACGACGACGACTCGCGATCCGAGGAAGGCGCCGTCCTCCACGATCACCGGCCGCGCCTGCGGCGGCTCGAGGACGCCGCCGATGCCGACTCCACCGGAAAGGTGCACGTCAGCGCCGATCTGTGCACACGATCCGACCGTCGCCCATGTGTCGACCATCGTGCGGGGCCCGACCCAGGCCCCGATGTTCACGAAACCCGGCATGAGGACGACGCCCTCGGAGAGAAACGAGCCGTACCGCGCCACGCCCGGTGGGACGACGCGCACGCCGCGGTCGGCGTAGTCCGCCTTGACGGGGATCTTGTCCAGGAAGTGCAGGGCGCCGACCTCCATCGGCTCGACCTTCCGCAGGCGGAAGTAGAGGAGGATCGCCTTCTTCACCCACTCGTTGACGACCCAGGCGTCGCCCGCCCGCTCCGCCACGCGCACCTCTCCACGGTCGAGCGCCGCGATCGCGTCCTCGACGGCCGACGCCTCGACCTGGTCGGCATCCCAGAGCTCCTCGATGCGTCCGGCGAGATCCATCACCGCGCATCTTCTCCGATCGGGTTCGTCAGAAAGCGACGGAGCACCTCGTATGCCGTGACGAGCGCCTCGATCGAGACGTGCTCGGCAGGATGGTGTGCGAGCGCAGTGCGCCCGGGGCCGAAGTTGACGGCGTCGACCCCGCGGGTCGTGAAGTCGGCGACGTTCGTCCATGCCTGCTTCGGACCGATCTCCAGGTCACCCGCCCGCTGCAGCGCGCGAACGGCCGGCGAGTCCACCACTCGCGCCGGCGGCGCGTTGCTCAGGATCTCGAGCGTCGCCTCGGCGGGAACGAGGCCGGCGAGGAACATCTCGGCGTCGTCCGGCTCGCGATCGGGCGGGTAACGGAGATTGAGCGTGGCCGCCGCTTCGCCGGGGATGACATTGTCGGCAATCCCGGCCCCGAGACGCGTGACCGAGACCACCTCCCGAAACTCGAGCCCGTTGACGACCGCCGACCGTGGCTCGAGGTCGAAGAGCGGTGCGAGACCGTGCACGGCCCGCTCGAGCGCGCTGTCGGCGAGCCACGGACGTGCCGCGTGTCCGCTCGTCCCGTGGAAGGTGAGGCGGGCGACGACGTTGCCGAGGCAGCCGGCCTGGATCGTCAGGTCGGTCGGCTCGAGCACCACCGCGAGGGTCGCCTCGTGGACGAGACGCGAGCCCTCGAAGAGCGCGGGGAGGGGGTTGTGCTCGGCCGGAAGCTCTTCGCGGCCGAAGAGAAGGAGAGCGACATCGCAGGCCCCGGGCGGCGCGTCCAGATCACGCGCGAGCTCGAGCGCGACCGCGAGCCCTCCCTTCATGTCGCTTGCTCCGAGCCCGTGCACGAGGCCGCCCTCGATGCGACCCGGGATGTTGTCCTGCGCAGGAATCGTGTCGTAGTGGGCCGCGAGCACGATCAGCGGTGCGCCCGAACGTCTCGGAGAGGCGAACAGGAATGCCTCGTCGCCTGCGAACTCCGCCGGCCACGACCGGGGCACAAGCTGGAGAAGGCGCTCGCGAATCGCTGCCTCACTCCCGCTTTGCGAGGGAATGTCCACCAGCTCGAGCGTCCGCGCTGCGAGGCGGTCGGCGAGCGCGGTCACCGCGGCAGCGTACCGCGGCATAATCCCGCAGTGACTGCGCGCCAGCCCGATCCCGCACCCGGGGCGGAGCCGGAGCGCGCGTTTCTCGTCGGCGTCTATCCGAAGGGCACGGACGGCGAGGACGAGCTCGAGGAGTTGCGCGAGCTCGCGCGCACGTCGGGAGCTCTCCCCGTCGGAGACGTCGTCCAGCATCGCGGCCGCCCCGATCGACGGACCTTCGTCGGCAAGGGGAAGCTGGCGGAGCTCAAGGCGGCGTACTCGAACGCGTCGGCGGAGGTCTTGCTCGCCGACGACGAGCTCAGCCCGACGCAGCAACGGTCGCTCGAAGACGAGCTCGGCGCCCGAGTCGTGGATCGCACGCAGCTGATCCTCGACATCTTCGCCCAACATGCACGGAGCTCCGAGGGCAAGCTGCAGGTCGAGCTCGCGCAGCTCGAGTACAACCTTCCGCGCATGCGGGGCATGTGGAAGCACCTCGAGCGCCTCGGAGGCGGCGTCGGCACGCGTGGGCCGGGAGAGAGCCAGCTCGAAACCGATCGCCGCCTGGCGCGCACGCGCGTGTCGCTCCTAAAGCGGCGACTGCGGGCCTTGCAGAGTCAGCGCTCGACCCGTCGAAAGCGGCGGCTGCGGGCAGCGAACCCGACGATCGCTCTCGCCGGTTACACGAACGTCGGCAAGTCGACGCTTCTCAATGCCCTCACCGGAGCGCACGCCTCGGTCGACGACCGGCTCTTCGAGACGCTCGACCCGACGACGCGAGGCTTCGAACACGACGGCAAGCGCTATCTCGTCACGGACACGGTCGGGTTCATCCGGCGGCTCCCGACCCAGCTCGTCGAGGGATTCGCCGCGACGCTCGAGGAGACGCTCGTGGCCGACCTCGTCCTCCACGTCGCGGACGCATCGCTGCCGGAGGCGCGCCTCGCCGAGACCATCAGTGCCGTCGCTACTGTGCTCGGCGAGATCGGCGCGAACGACATTCCGGTGGAGCTCGTCCTCAACAAGGCCGACGCACTCGATCCGCTGGGCCGCCGCCGGCTCGAGCACGCTTATCCCCGCGCGCTCCTGATCTCCGCCCACACCGGCGAGGGCCTGGACGAGCTGAAAGCGCGTATCGCCGAGCTCTTCTCCGATCGCTTCGAGGACGTGCGGCTCCTGGTGCCGTACGCCGACGGGCGCGCTCTGACATCTCTCTACGAGCTCGGCGCGCCGATCGCCGAGCGTCGCGACACACCCGAGGGCGTTCGGGTGCGCGCGCGGCTGCCTCGCGCCGAGGCCGCCCGGTTTGCGCGGTTCCTCGTCGCGGAGAACGACCACGAGCTCGAGGTCTCCGCCTCGTGATCGAGGTCGCGATCCGACGGCTCAGGACGGATGCGGCGCTTCCGAGCCATGCATATGACGGCGACGCCGGGGTCGACCTCGCGGCCTGTGAGCGTGTCGAGCTCGAGCCCGGAGAGCGGGCCGTCGTGGCCACCGGGCTCGCGATCGAGATTCCCGACGGCTACGCAGGTTTCGTGCAGCCGCGATCCGGCCTCGCGGCGAAGCACGGGATCACGATCGTGAACTCACCGGGATTGATCGACCCGGGCTATCGCGGGGAGATTCGCGTCGTGTTGCTGAACACCGACCGCGAGGCGTCGTTCGTCGTCGAGCCCGGTATGCGCATCGCTCAGCTGGTCGTGGCTCCGATCGCAGCGATACGGGTGGTCGAGGTCGACGAGCTCGCCACGAGCGAGCGCGGCGCGCGCGGCTTCGGCTCCTCGTCGGGGTGACGCGCTGATGGAGCCGAGGATCCGCGTCTCCGCCATCCTGCGCTGGAAGGGCCGCATTCTCCTCATCCGACACGAGAAGGTCGAGGGCGAAGTCTGGCTCCTTCCGGGTGGTGGCGTGCGGGTCGGCGAGAGCCTCGTCGCGGCGCTCCAGCGTGAGCTCTGGGAGGAGACCGGCCTCTTTCCCGATGGTGCCGACGTGCCGCTGGAGGGCCCGGTCGCGATCGTCGACTCGATCTCGCCGCCGACGGACTCCTATCGCAAGCACGTCGTCCACGTCATCTTCGCAGCCGACGTGACGAGTTCGCTCGAAGACGTCGTGTCACACGACGACGCGGTGCGCGGTCATCGCGCGTTCCTCATGCATGAGCTCGACACGGTCGCGCTTCATCCGCCGATCCATCGCTTCCTGCAGCGCTGGCAGCCCGGGGATCCGGCGACGTACCTCGGGGAGATGTGGGCGTCGTGATCGCAGCCGATCGTCACAGTCTCGGCGCGGTCCGTTCACCACACGTGACGGTTTCCGGGTTACGCTGCCAGCGGGTGGTGGGATGGGGTGCCCCGCGAGAAACCCGCATCTAGCGACGGCCGCCACGCTTTCGCGCTCGTTCCGCCGCCACCCGGAACGCCTCGTCCTCCAGGTCGTCCCCGGTCGCTGCGAGCTCGGATGGTTCTCCTCCCGACGCATGCGCGAGCGCCCGCGCGAGGAGCCAGTCCGCGAGCCACGGATTCCGGGGAAGGCAGCGGACCGTGAAGGTACGTACCGAGCGCACGTCCCAGCCGGCACCCCTCGAACCCGGACGCGCCGTCGTTCCCGAACCCGTGAACGACGCGACCGAGAGGCTCGGCGCCCGCGTCGAGGACCGTCCGTCCTGCATGGTTCTCGAAGCCCGCTAGCTGCCGTCTCCGGCCCGGCTCGAGCTCGCAGTCGAGAAGGACGTCGCCGATCATGCGAGTCTCCCCGGCGACGGTCTCGTGCGCGAAGAGACCCGCTCCCGGCAGGAACGACCCGTCTCGGCCACGGTACCCGCGCCCGAGGAGCTGGTACCCGCCGCAGACCGCCAGGATCGCGACTCCCCGAGCCTGCGCCGCCCGGATCGCCTCGGCCTTCCCCGTGAGGTCGGGGGCGATGAGTGCCTGCTCGCGATCCTGACCGCCGCCGATGTAGAGGAAATCGTGAGCGCTCGGGTCGAGCGCCTGTCCGAGTCCGACGCGCTGCACCTCGAGCTCGTGTCCCCGAAGCGCGGCGCGCCTCGTGAGCACCGCGATGTTCCCGCGATCGGCGTAGATGTTCAGGTACTCCGGGTAGAGGTGTCCGACGCGGATTCTCACGCGACCCGTTCCTCCCAGTACGGCCGCACCGCGCCTCGAGCGGCGAGGGTCCCCCGCAGCGCCAGCATCGCCGTGTACGTGGACAGGACCACGAGCTCGGTGCCCGCCTCGACGAGGCTCAGCCCACGGTCGAGCGCCGCCTCGAGTGACGAGACGACCTCGAGCCGATCGCGCGGAAGACCGCCGTACGTCATGCGCAGCCCGAGCTCCGCGGCACGCTCGCCGGTCGCGATGACGAGCCCCACATGCTCGAGTAGCGGCTCGAAGTCGACATCCCAGATCCAGGAGACATCCTGCCCGTCCGCGATCGCGTCGTTCAGCGCGATGACGAGGACCGGAGGGACGCCGATCTCGAGCGTCCGCACGACCTCGTTCGCGCCCGCCGGGTTCTTGACGAGGAGCAGGACGACCGACTTTCCTCCCGCCGGGATGCGCTCGAACCTTCCGAAGGCCGCGTTGAATCGTTCGAGACCGCGCCGGACGTCGTCGAGCGAGGCGCCTGCCGCGAGGGAGAGGGCGGCAGCAGCGCCGGCGTTGTAGACGTTGTACAGGCCAGGGAGCGCGAGCTCCACGTCGGCTTCGCCCGTCGGGCGCGACGAGCCGGAAGCGCGAGGCGAGGAGCCCGCGGAGCTCGATGTCGCGCACGGCGAGGTCGAGGTCCGGTCGACGATGGTCGCATTCCGGGCAGCGGTAGTCGCCGAGATGGCCGACATACACAGCTGCGTAGTCATACGGCGCGCCGCAGCGAACGCAGTACTTCGAGTCGGCGGCGTGCTGAAGGCCGCCTCGAGCCTGTCGCGGATCGTCCAGACCGAAGCGGACGGCGTCACTGCGTCCGGCCGCCAGATCGGCGACGACGGGATCATCGGCATTCACAACGAGCGTCGTCGTCGACGGAAGCCGTGCAGTCGCAGCTCGCCAGCGCTCGGCGACGATCTCGAGCTCCCCGTAGCGATCGAGCTGGTCGCGGAACAGGTTCCCGAGCGCGACGACGCGTGGCTGCGTCCGTTCGAGCGCCTCGGGAAGCGCTCCCTCGTCGACCTCGAAGAGGCCGAGCTCAGCGCCGCGTGCAGCGACGAGAGCGGACGCGATCCCGGAGAGGAGATTGGCGCCGGCGCGATTCCAGGCGAGTTTTCTATCGGTGCCGAGAATCTCGGCGGCCATCGCGGTCGTCGTCGTCTTGCCGTTGGTTGCCGAGACGAGCACGACCCCGTCGGGGAGCCGAGCCGCGAGGGCGTCCACGGCGCCGGGATCGACCTTCCACAGCACTTTCCCGGGAAGCGTCGTGCCTCCGCCGCGCCCGACGGCGCGCGACAGTGAGCCGATCCCACGAGCAGCCGAAGTCTCCAGAGTCAAGCGGAGCCCCATCCCGGCGAGCGTACCGAGCGGGGAGGAGGGGGAGGCTGCTCTGGGGTACTTGCAAACTGATCAAGACGCTCTAAGCTTCTTGCAGAGATGGCGCGTCCGCGCTCACGGAAGCGTGCTTCGGTGCACATCGACGAGGCCGACCTTGCGGCGTTTCGAGCCGGGCTCCGGCGCCGTTACACCGACGAGGAGATCCTCGAGGAGCTCCGCGCCGCCGCCGAGCGCATGGGGAGGTCGCCGACCATGCGCGAGTTCGCACAGGATCCAGTGGCGCGCGTTCATCCTCAGACGGTGATCGAGCACTTCGGAACCTGGAACGCGGCGAAGCGCGCCGCCGGGCTGTTTCCGCGCCGCTTCCTGACACGCGAGGAGCTGCTCGAGCAGCTGCGCGGACTCGGGGCCGAGCTCGGACGCACACCAACCGCACGTGATCTCGCCGCGCGCCGTCGCTCGCTCCCGTCCGCCTCGCTCTACGCCCACACGTTCGGCTCGCTCGGAAACGCGCTGCGCGAGGCCGGGTTCGAGGTGTTGCGGGGCGAGGAGCGCCTCGAGCGCGCCGTCGAGCAGGGCGCGGCTCTCGCGAGAGAGATCGGACGGCTGCCGAAGATGTCCGACTGGGCCGCCGCGCGCCGCGCCGATCCGGCGCTCCTCTCCGAGTGGCAGGTCTATCGCATGCTCGACGTGCCGCGAGGGGCGTGGACGGCCTTCCAGTACCTCGTCCGGGAACGCCTCCGGACCCAGGGCGTCGAGGTCCGGGCCGATGGATCGTTAGGCAGCGCTGACTGACGCCAGGGCGGCCAGCCTCTCGAGGCAGAACACGGCCTCGCGCGGCGTCCGTACGGGGGGGAGGTAGTCCTCCTCGCGATACCGGCGATCGGGCCGAAAGCGGCGCTCGCGCACGACCCGCCCGCCGACGACGCGGAGAAGGCGGCCCTCCGACACTTCGCGGACGTCGATGCGCGTGCGGAGCGCGGCGGAGGCGATGGAGAGCGCCCGTCGCGT
This sequence comes from uncultured Gaiellaceae bacterium, assembly GCA_963744505.1. Classification (GTDB taxonomy): domain Bacteria; phylum Actinomycetota; class Thermoleophilia; order Gaiellales; family Gaiellaceae; genus GMQP-bins7. The sequence continues at coordinate 378,216 of CAVUTL010000005.1, read as the reverse complement.
CGAGCCGAAATAGAGACCGCCTTCGCTCACACCGACCCAGAGCGGCCGCAGCCGCCCACGCGCCAGATACAGGGTGACGTCGTCTCGCTCGTCGATCCACGCAGCGGCCATCGCGCCGCGCAGCTCGGACAGCGCGCGATGGTCGTGCTCCCGCAGCTCCATGAGAGCGAAGATCGCCTCGGAGTCGACGCTCATGCCAGGCGCGGCGCGCGCAAGGCCGTAGCGCTCGAGCAGCTCGTCGTCGTTCTGGATGACACCGTTGTGGATGCCGACGACGGCGCCGTGACGAATCGGATGGTTGTTGGCGGCGAGCTCCGGGGGCCCTTTCGTGAAGTCACGAACATGGATGAGCGCCTGGGTTGTAGCCGCCGGCACGACGAGCTCGTCGATGAGCGCGCTCGCGCCGCCGCGGAGCTTGGTGACACCGACGCCTCCGTCGGCGGCACGGTGCGCGTATCCCACCGCGTCCGCGCCGCGCTCCGAGATGCCGGCGAGCAGCGCCTGCGCAGCGAGCGTGCGATCGACCGTCGACTCAGGGTCGAGACTGAATCCAGCTATGCCGCACATAGACCGCTATTGGACTCCGTAGATCGGACGACTCTCTCAGAGTAGACGCCGTGTGTGAGGGGGGTGTTTGTGAGGACCGCGTTCAGTCGATCGGCTTCTCGCTCGAGCTGAAGATCCCTCGCGGGAGCTGTCATCCCTCAAGTGGGGCAACCGCGCGGCCGATACATGCGCCGTGGAAGGCTATGCCGCCGAGCATCTGTTCGACGCGCCCGACGAAGAGCCGACAGTCGCCGCCGACGAGGCGACGACGTCGCGCGAGCTCCCGGGGCTCGCCGGCCCGACGGCCGACGACCCGCTGAAGCTCTACGTCCGGCAGATCGGCGACGGTCGCCTGCTGACGCCCGCGCAGGAGCGTGAGCTCGCCCGGCGCAAGGACCTTGGCGACGAGGCCGCGAAGCGGAAGCTCATCGAGTCGAACCTCCGCCTCGTCATGTCCATCACGCGCAACTACACGCGCGCCGAGGTCCCGCTGCTCGACCTCATTCAGGAGGGAAACCTCGGTCTCATCCGCGCGGTCGAGAAGTTCGACTACCGGATGGGATTCAAGCTCTCGACGTACGCGACCTGGTGGATCAAGCAGGCGATCTCGCGCGCGCTCGCCGAGCAGGGTCGGACGATCCGGCTGCCGGTACACGTGGCCGATCAGGTCCGCAAGGTCACGAAGACGCGGCGCCTGCTCGGCCAGAAGCTGAACCGCGACCCGTCGCTCGAGGAGATCGCCGCTGAGATCGAGATAACGCCCGAGCGCGTCCAGGAGCTGCTGGAGCTCGTTCTCGACCCCGTGAGCCTGGAGACGCCGATCGGCGAAGGAGACTCGAGCGTGGCCGATCTGATCCCCGACCTCAACGCACAGCAGCCCGAGGTGGAGACGGCCGATCGCGCGCGCTCGTCAGAGCTCCTCGACGCGCTCGCGCAGCTTCAACCACGCCAGCGCCGCGTCGTCGTCGAGCGCTTCGGGCTCGACGGAGTCCGTCCGCGGACGCTGGAGGAAGTGGGGGCGAACCTCGGGATCACGCGTGAACGGGTACGCCAGCTCGAAGCGCGTGCCCTCCGCGAGCTCCGCGCGATCGCGCCGGGGCTCGAGCTGTATCTGCGCTCTTGAGCGCAAGGGCGAAAATCCGCTAGCGCGGACTTCCGCCCGCGCGAAACCCCTGAAGGCGACCGCTTCGCGGTCGCTGTCGCTGCTTCGACTCGCCCGCTAGGTCACGTCAACGGCCTGCATCTCGCGGAGAGATGCGAGGCGGCGGAGCGACTCGAGCTCGATCTGACGGACGCGCTCGCGGGTGAGGCCGAGGCGCCGGCCGATCTCCTCCAGCGTCTGTGGCTCTGCGCCGGTCAGCCCGTAGCGCATGACGACGACCTCGCGCTCGCGCTGCGGAAGCGCGGCGAGGGCGTGGCGCAGCGCTTCGCTGCGCAGGTTGAGCTCGACGGTCTCCTCGGGAAGTGGCTCGTCGCCGGCGACGAAGTCTCCGAAGACGGCATCCTCACCGTCTCCGACGGGCGCGTCGAGGCTCGTCGACGCGCGGGCCGCTGCGCGCACCTCGAGCACCTGCTGCACCGTGAGCGACGCCTCGTCCGCGATCTCCTCGAGCGTCGGTTCGCGACCGAGCTGCGTCCACAGCTGCCGGTCGGCGCGGTTGATCTTCTGCAGGCGCTCGACGATGTGGACGGGCATGCGAATGGTCCGAGCCTTGTCCGCGAGCGCGCGGGCGACGGCTTGGCGGATCCACCACGTCGCGTAGGTCGAGAACTTGAAGCCGCGGCGCCAGTCGAACTTCTCGACCGCGCGGATCAGCCCGAGCGTCCCTTCCTGGATGAGGTCCAGGAACGGCAGGCCCTGGTTGCGGTAGTTCTTCGCGATCGAGACCACGAGACGGAGGTTCGACTGGATCATCCGCTCCTTCGCGTCCAGGTCGCCGCGCTCGATGCGCTTCGCGAGCTCGACCTCCTGCGCCGCGGTCAGCAGCTGATGGCGGCCCGCCTCGCGGAGGAAGAGCTGCAGCGCATCCGTCGTGGTCTCGACGGGCGCCGTGAGCGCGACGACGGCCTCGGAGTGGGGGGCCTGCTCGACGATCTCGATCGAGCGGCGGTCGAGCTCCCGCAGCAGGGCGTCCTGCTCGAGCTCCGTGAGCTCGTACGTCTCCGCCATCTCGGCGAGATCGGACACGCTGACGCTTCCGATCTGCTCCGATTGCTCGAGCAGTTGCCGGATTTCCTCGATGAGGAGGATGTGCTCGATGTCGATCTGAGTCACGCGCGGCGGGGGGACGCTGTGATGCGGTAGGTGACAATCTCTCGCGTCTGCCGCCCCGTGTCTAGGGGGCAGGCGATATTTCCCTCTACCGGGTCAGCCGCGCGTGTCAGGCCGTTGCGATCAGGAAGACCACCATCGCGATCGCGAGCATGGTGATCAGGATGAAAAAGAGCCGAACGCTCATGGCCAGCATGGCCGACACCCCCTCAGGTAGATCGAGCGTTCCTCAACCCTAGCGCGTCGGGGAGGAGTCGTCGTCCGGTCGCGATGTCTCCCGGTAACCCGTTCAGGTCACGCCGGCGCCGTCGGCCGGAGTTATCCTGAGTGGCGCCCGGGCGTCCGGGTGACACGGTGCCTTGCCGCAGAGGCATTCAGAGGTTGTCCATCGCGCCCGGGCTTACCCATCCTCGAGGTTCGCAAGACTCGCCCGTTACCTCTGTGACGTCCCAGACGGCTGTAGATTCTCGGTGTGATCCCGTGGATCATCATCGCGATGGTCGCCGTGCCGCTCGTCGTGATCGGCTTCCTTGCCATGCGTCGCAACACTGCCGTTAGCGAGCTGGCTGCTGGCGACGACGCGGAGGCGAGAGCTCTCACGGAGAAAGAGTTCGCCGAGGCGGAAGCCTATGAGGCGAAGTGGCACGAGGAGGACAAGGCGAGGTACCACCAGGAACGCCTGCCATAGTCGAGAGCGTGAGGTGGGCGAGAGGAGCTGAAACTTCGCCTGCTCGGCGCCGCCGGTGAGAAGCGCCCTCGTTTGTCGCGCTCCAACGACCCGGGCCCGCCGAAGTCGACGCCACCCGATTAGTTCCGAGCCGGAGCCGGTCAACCAGACCGAGCGGCAACATAGACACACAGGAGAGCGACAAATGCCAGCACGGATCGTTGTGACGGAGTTCGTATCGCTCGACGGCGTGATGGAGGCGCCGGGCGGCGAGCCTGGGTTCAAGTACCCGGGCTGGACCTTCGAGTTCGACCGCGGTGACGATGGAAACCAGTTCAAGCTGGACGAGACGAAACAGTCCGATGGCCTGCTGATCGGCCGACGCACGTACGAGAGCTTCGCCGGCGCCTGGCCGCAGCGCGAAGGCGAGTTCGCCGACAAGTTCAACTCGATGCCCAAGTTCGTCGTCTCGACGACGCTCGAGGACCCGGAGTGGAACAACACGACGGTTCTCGCAAGCGGCGACGCGACGGCCGAGGTGCGCAAGCTCAAGGAGGACTTCGACGGCGAGCTGCAGGTGCCGGGCAGCCAGCGGCTGGTCCAGGAGCTGATCGAGAGCGATCTCGTTGACCAGATCAACCTGATGATCTTCCCGGTGATCCTGGGGACGGGCAAGAAGGTCTTCGATGAGAAGTCCGAGCGACGCAACCTTAGGCTCCGAGAGTCGAAGGTGGTCGGCGATGGCGTCGCCGTCCTGATCTATGAGCGCGCCGCCTGAAGGGGTTCGAATGGGTAACACGGCGATCTAGAAGCGAGTGGCGGTCAACACGGCGATCTAGAAGCGAGCGGCGGTCTCGACGCCACGAAGCGAAGTAGGGGGTTCCCGCGAAGGTCGGTCTGGCTCACGTAGAGATCTCATGAGCCAACTTGACATAACGCCGGTTATCGTGCGTTCGAGGGAAGGTGTCTAGGAGTCGTGCGGGATTGCGGGAATGGCAAACGCACGACTTCATTGAGGGTGAGCTACCTCGGCGCGATTAGTGCGCGAGCCCTCTTCAGCCGAAGCTGATACTGACGGCCGGGTCGTTGGACGTTCTCGACGTCCGCAATCCACTCGCCCCAGCCGGACGGGTCTTCGAGCAGGTTCGTCTGTCCCGAGCTGAAACGCAGCCCCTTGAACAGGATTGCTCGGTCGATGAACCACTTGAGCTGAAGGTCGGGACGCGATGGGTAGCCGGCGTACTCGCCTTTGTTCCAGGCGGCGACCCGCATTTGGAAGTAGCCAACCGAGTCTGCATCTCGCGAGGGGGCGTTCTTTACGCCCGATTCGACAAGGCTCGCCATGACTGGGAGCTCGCGTGGGAGCCCTGCTGCCGCCGCGCCCGCGGCCATCCACTTCGCGATGTCGCTCGCCTGAGCACTATCGCCCGGATACCTCGTCTTGGTCGTGACGTAGCAGACCCCACCACCTGCCTCGTCCCTCGCTTGTACCGCTCCCGCGGCGGCGAGCGTCACGACGGCGATGGTGAGCACGGCCACGGTGACGGATACGCGCATGTCGGCCTCCTTTTCGCTCGACTCATGATCGCCGCAGTGGAACGCATTGTCACGGACTGCCATTTCAGTCCGCCTCCCTCGAGCCGCGCTCCTCGATCCGCAGTAGCAACGGACGAGCCGTGGTTGCGGCTACAGCGTCGGTACGTCGGTGCGCCTCGAGGATCGCTACGGGCGAGAGGGCCAGACAGCCGAATTACCCCTATCGAGGGATGGGGTTACTTAGATCGAGGGATCTCATCCCTCCAAGGGGTGAGTAGCTTGAGTCCAGAGGTGAATTCGACTCGCCGCCTGCGGCGAACGGGGGAGGACTCGATGAAGAGGTTGATGATGATCGCCGCGATGATCGCGGCGTTCGGGATCGGAACAGCCGCGGCGTTCGCCGCTAGCTCCGACAAGCCGCCTGCGCCTCCGGGCCAGGACGAGTGTGAACACGGCAACGCCCAGAAGCCGTGCAAGGAGGACCCGCAGCCCGACCATGGCGCGGACTGCGAGGAGCATGGCAACCATGGCGGCGTGAACGAGGACCACTGCAAGGGAGACGAGACGACCACGACCGACACGACCGACACGACCGACACGACCGACACACTCGACGACGTCTACCGAGTCGAGCTCGACGCCGACCGAGACGACGTCGACGCTAGCCGACACCACTCCGGCGGAGACGTCCGATGAGCCGACCGAGCAGGAGCAGCAGACCTTCACTCCTCCTGCACAGCAGGCCGACTCCGCGCAGGCGTCACAGAGCGGCCCGGCGTCGGTCGCGGCGGGCGGCTCGGCGACGAAGCCGACGCAGGCCGCGCAGCCGGCTCCGTTCACTCCGTAGTCACATGAAGGCGGGCGCCTCCATCCTCGCATCGTTCGTGGTGGGGGCGCTCGTCACCCTGGTCCTGATGGGCTGGGGGTCGGAGGGCGGAGCGGCACAGGTGGTCGCGTCGCCGCAGCGGAGCATCGCTGGGCCGAGATTCGAGCAGCGGGAAGCGACGGGACGGCAGGCTCCGCTCCCGACCACGGCCCTCATCAACATCCCTCGGCTGGACCTGAAGGCCAGGATCGGCACCAGCCTGAACAACGGGCCGGCCTGGTGGCCGGTGACGGGCCGCCCAGGTGGCGGCGACACGATCGCGATCGCCGGGCACCGTACGACGCATACGCGTCCCTTCTACTGGCTCGAGCGCCTGCGGCCCGGCAGCTCCATCTACATCCGCTGGGCCGGACGCATGCACGCCTACCGCGTCACCGGCCGAAGGATCCTGTCTGCCAAGCACCTGCACATCGGCGACGCGCGAGGCCACGAGGTACTACTTCTCTCCGCGTGCAACCCGAGAGGATCGGCTCGGCAGCGCATCGTCGTCTATGCCCGTCCGCGAGCGTAGGAGGCTCCGCTCTCTCAGACGGCGCGTCGTCGCCCGACCTGCCGCTAGTTCAGCCCGCCCGCCTCTAGCTCGCGCTCCTCGATTCAGCGCGGCCTACCAAAGAGAAGAGTGGCCGCTGGGAACGGCCACTCATGCCAATACTGCTGGTCCGTGAGGCCAGATACCTCTCTGAAGAGCGGCGCGCCGAGCTCTTCGAGGATCTGTGCGAGTGGTTCCAGGCGGATAACCCGCGCTTCAGCCCGTGCGCGTTGAAACGGACAACGGCGCTTCCGGTAGATCCACAGGTAAGAGGCCAGGGCTTGCTGCGGCTACAGAGGCATGTAGCAATGAGGGGTGTTTTGAGGCCTTTGAAGCTGATCTGATCTCTGCGCGTACGAAGGCTGCATTGGCCGTTGTACGCAAGTCGGGATCGAAGAGTGGGAAGCCGATCGGGAACCCGACCTTCCGTCCCATCTCCCCGGCCATCACCACCGTCATCACGGATCTACGTGGGGAAGGGTTGTCGTACCAGGCGATCGCGGAAACCCTCAATGATCGGGACATCCCGACGGCCCAGGGCGGGAAGTGTTGGTATCCCCAGACCGTCGCAAATGTCGTCAGGCGGAGTGCGAGCGTGTAGCGCGCTCAACACGCACGACTGGCCAGCGCTCAGGGACGGCTTATCCCCACACTGTGCTCGTCGCGAGGTGCGAGAACGGGAACAGCGACGAAACGCGCTCCTCGCCATGCGACACAGTCGGGTCCCAGAACCTTGATCTCATCGCGGCTCGAACCCATGGCTCGCAGGTGATCGATGGCAGCTTGCAGCGCGCTACTCGAATACCTGGTCGTCACGCTACGACGACCAGAGTGAATCTCGTACGCACGGTAAGGGTCGGTTGCCCGTGAGGCCTTACGTGTCATGCCTTCTCGCATTCCAGGTCCGAATGGCAGCCAAGCGCTCAGCGTCATCGCGTGGGTCAGGCCCTTCTCCCCAGGCAAGGATCAAGTTGCGAATTCCGAGCGCCATCGACTCACGGTTGACCTCAGGTCCCGGACCGGGCGCAGCCTGCCTCCCAGCAGGCAGGGTGCTGCCGCGATCAGTCCGGACCCCCTCCCCCATAACCGCATGATCGGTCAGGCGTGACGGAAAGTCACCCTTTCGAGTGACGTTTCACTCAATTGAGGGATCCGTGCTCTACGTCAAGGCGTAACCAAGGGTCTTATGTGTGCGGCTGCGCCCGTACCAGGGCATACACCGGGGACTGCTCACCCTCGACGAGGATCACATCGAGGACGCGGTACTCCCCCGCGCTCGAGGAGGATCAGGTTCCGGTCTCAACCGGTGTTGGGACGTGCGCGGTTCCTACATCGTCGCCGGTCATGTCATGTACGCGAACGCGAGCTCCGAGCACCATCTGGAATCCTGCCACGGCGCAACGCGCAAGCTCAATGCGCGTCTAAGGCTCAACCAGGAGAATTGGAGAAGCAACGTCCTTACCGCTTCTCTCTTACCCCTGCGGAGCGGAAGATCCGGGGCGTGGGCGCACTCCCCCCGATTGCTCGGGAGGAGTGCTTCACTGCGGATCGGTGAGTCCGGTTGCTACAGCGCAGCCTTTCGGCCAGGGGCTCGAGCGTGTCCAGGTCTGCCTTTACCACGCGGACGTTCACGATCGGAACGTCTCTCGCCCCCGCTCCCTGCCTTTCGGCACAGGACGGGTTTCTCTAGGTCTGGAAGAAATGCCAACGACCAACCCTCTAACGGCGTTTGTACGGGAGTGGGCCACTCCTCCCCATTAGCCCAACGTGCGCTGCGCCGCGCTCGCTCAGGTCTTCTTCCTGTGCTTCCGCTTCCGCTTGCGAATCTCTGCGGCCTTCTGGTGCGGGGTGAGCCGGTTCAAGAGGACTCTCTTCCGAGCTTGTGAGGGAGTGAGCCTCCAGTCCTGGGGCAGCGTCGTGACGACGTACTCGCGGCCGTCGATGATCTCGACGTGCTGGCGGGGCACCTCGCCACCGCCCATTCCCTCCCCTCCAAACGCACTAGTCCGCCGGTTATCGTGCGGTCGATCTGCGCCTCCGCCTAGGACAGGGCTCGGCACCTTCCTCCGGCGTGGTTCAGCGAGGCGGCGGCGGGAAGCGCGATTCAGCCGCGCACACGGGCGAAGTGCCGGATGGCATGCCCGGCTGCGCCGGCCATCTGGGTGAGCGCGACTCCGCTGACACTCGCGGCGTTGTCGCACGCGCGGTGGTAGCACGGATCGTACGGCCGACCGCTTTCGCCGCCGAAGACGGATGCCTCCGCCGAGGACTTCGCTCCGCCCGCACCGGTGAAGAGCCCGCCCACCGGAATTCCCGCCTGCGCGAACGGCGCGTGATCCGAGCTACCGCCGAGGCTCGTTTCGCGGTACGCGAGACCGCGCGAGTCGAAGTACCGCGCGAAGACACGCTCGATCGCGGCGGAGGCAGGGTGGAGTTCGAGGCTCGACCGCGTCCTCGACGAGTCTCCGTCGTAGACGAAGCGGACGAAGTTCGGCGAGCCGACCATGTCGAAGTTGAGGTACAGCGCATGCGCGCGGCGCGCGGCCGGCGAGAGGCGCCCGACGTAGTGCCGTGACCCGAGAAGGCCGAGCTCCTCTGCGCCCCACCATACGAAGCGAAGCCGGTTCGAAGGCCTCAGGTTCTTCAGCTGCTCCGCGATCTCGAGGATCACGGCAGAGCCGCTGCCGTTGTCGTTGATGCCGGGGCCCCGCTGAACGCTGTCGAGGTGCGCACCCACGACGACGAGACGGTTCGGCGTTGCCGACTCGGCTCTCGGCGATGACGTTGCGCGTCCGTCGGCGCTCGGCGACGACGTCGGTCTCAACCCGGACGGTGACGCCGGTCGGGCCGTCGTTGACGCCGTTCCGGATTGCATCGCCCACCTCGAAGCTCGACGCAAGGCCCGGGATCGAGGCCTGTGACGGGCCGAGGGTGGCGTCGAACACCGCACGCCTTCCCGGATTGCCCTCGTTGAACACGATGACCGCGCTCGCACCCGCCGCGACTGCGTTCGTGAGCTTCTCCCGGAAGAAGCACGTTCCCCGCTGAAGCAGCGCGACCGCACCCTTGGGAAACCCATTGAAGTCGGACGCCTCGCAGCCGCTCGTCGATGCGTTCGGGCCTGGGCTCGGCACGAGGAGGTCGACCGCCACGACTCGCGCCTCGACCGCCCCGCTGCCCGAATAGCCGAGCGTCGTGTAGTCGCGCTCGGCGCGAAAGCTCTGCGGGGCTGCGCCGAGGACGCGCAGCACAGGCGGCGAGCGGTCGAGGAGGAAGGGGAACGAGAACTCCTGGAACCGCACCCGATAGCCGGCGGCGCGCATCCGGCGCGCGACATGGCCGACGGACGCGTCGTACCCCGAGGTGCCGGCAAGGCGGTTGCCGGCGTTGCGCTCCGCGATCGTCTGGAACGCGGTGAGATGCTCCCGGATGCCCGCGAGCGGAACGCGGACCTGTTCGGTTGCGCGCGGCGCTGCAGGGGCGGCGCCGGCGACAACGCCGAGGACGAGCCCAAGCACGATGAGCGCAACCGACGGCAGGCGCCAGATCACACCGGAAGCGTACGGGCGAGCTCCACTAGCGTGGAACTGGAACTCACGCGGAGCGGGCCTATGCCGCGGGGATCGTCCGCCAGACCCGCGTGTGACGGGTAGCGCGAGCTCGAGGCGGCAGATTGAACTAGCTCGACGGAGCGCGTGAGCGGGAGCCACAGCCGCCCAGTCAATTGACCTAAATGTGTCCTAGCGGGCGAGGTCGAGGAAAGCCATGCTCTCTTTGAGGGCGGCGTCCGCAGAATCGAGGTAGGCACCGACTCCTCCATGGGCTCGGGGCAACGACTGCCTGACGCGAGCCGAATCGGCCTAATTCTAAGGAGGAAGACAAGTGCTTAGTCGGCGAGTCATCGCGCTGGTCGTGGCGCTGCCACTTCCTGGGATGGAACGCGATGCTCCAGCTGCGTGACCGTACGCGTCTTGCGCTCGTCTCTGTCCTGACGCCGCTGGTTACCGTCATGGCGATCATCACCACCGTCGCTACGGCGACGGGTGGGATAGCCGGGGACTTCCGCGGGGCTTTCCTGCCCGCTGCCGAGGCGATCGTGAATGGCGGTTCCCCCTATGCGGTGGCGGGCTACGTGTACCCGCCGCAACTGGCGTTCGTCCTGACGCCGCTGACCGTTCTGCCGGACGACACCGCGGCCTGATTGCGCTTGCCGCCAGCGGCGGCTTGCTGATCGCCACGCTGGCGGTCCTAGGCGTGCGGGACCCACTGTGCTACCTGGCGATGTTCGCCTGGCCACCGACCTGGAACGAGCTGGACATGGTCGGTGTCACCCCAGCCTTGGCCCTCGGGTTGGCCCTGGCCTGGCGTTATCGCGATCGAACATGGCCGCCGGCGATCGCCCTGGCTTTGACGGTGTCGACCAAGGTCTTCCTATGGCCGATGTTCGTATGGGCGCTAGCCACGCGCAGAATGCGTCTCGCCGTCCTCGCAGCCGGTGTCGGGCTCGCGAGCACAGCCGCCCTGTGGTTCGTGCTGGGTTTCGATGGGATGGTGGATTACCCCGGACGGCTTCGGGACATCAGCGCATCGGAGTCGATCCGGCGCGATTCACTTTCGTTCGTTGGTCTGGCGACAACGCTTGGCCTAGGGGTCGTCGTCGGACACGCCATGATGCTGGTGACCGGCGCCTCGCTCACGGTCGGCAGTCTCGTACGCGGACGCCGGGGCGATGACCGTGGGGCGTTCTGCCTTGCGCTGGCTGCCGCTGTCGCGTTGACGCCGATTCTGTGGCTGCACTACCTGCTGCTGCTGATGGTGCCGCTGGCGATCGCACGTCCCCGGTTTACGCCGCTGTGGCTGCTGCCGATCGTGCTGTGGGTGGGTCTGGAACCCATGCATCCGGAGGGACCGCTGACGTTTCTTCCCATGTTGGTGGTTGCGGTGATGGTTGCCCGCATCGTCACCGATGGATTGCACTTCCGATGGCGTCGTCTGTCGCACTGGCTGGACCGGGGACCGAAGACGCGTGACGTACAGCCGCTGCCCATGGCTCACGCTGGTAGCCGAAGGGCGTAGTGCCGGTGAGCGCTGTGGACGCTGCGCGCGATCACCTCGCCAGCTGACCAGTCGGCCGACGTAGCAAGGCACGACGTGCTTCCCGAGACGCACGGGTAGCCCGAGTGAACGCGGTGCAGGAAGACCCAAACGGGTGAGTCGGGACACTGTGCTGAGCGAACTTCTCGCGAAGGTGCTGTTTGGAGACGGTGAACGTCGCTAGCCGCCTGTGGAACCCGTCGTCAGAGGGAGTAGTGCTGGCGGCTCTCGGCCCGAATGCCTGCTCGGATCGGTAGCCGCCAGCCGAAGTCCGCCGGTGAGCGTGCGTCGATCAGAAACTGGCGTCGCGCACGCCGCTGACGATGGCGAGCAGCACGAGAGCGGCGACGACGAGCCGATAGACGACGAAGACGCCGTAGGTGTGGCGGCGCACGTAGCCGAGGAGCCACTCGATGGCGAGCAGACCGCTGCCGAGCGCGGCGAGCGTTCCGACGAGGAACGGGCCGGTCCACCCGTCCGGGAGCTCCCCCAGGAGGACGTCTTGCACGCCCTTCAGCAAGACGGCGCCGAGAACGGTCGGAAGCAGAAGGTAGAACGAGAAGCGGGCCGCGCTGTCACGGTCGAGCTTCATGAACCGGCCGGCAGTGATCGTGATGCCCGATCGTGAGACGCCCGGAGCCAGAGCGAGCGCCTGCGCGAGTCCCATGATGACTGCTTGGCCGAGGCCGAGATCGCCCATCGCCTTGGTCTGCGGCGCGCGATCCGACCAGTAGAGCAGGAGCGCTCCACCCGCGAGCAGCAGGAGGATCTGCCACGGCTCGCCGAGGTGATCTGCGATCACGCCGGCCCCGAGCAGCCCCACGAGACCGGCCGGAATCGTCGCGACGAGCACGAACCAGGCGATCCGCTCGTCGGGTGTCGCGATCGCGCGTCGACGCGACGGAGCCGACCCAGGCGCGGACGAGCCGGACGATGTCGCCCCAGAAGTAGGCGCCGACGGCCACGAGCGTGCCGAGATGCAGCGCAACGTCGAACGTCTGATTGAAGCGGTCGTTCTCCTCGAGGTACGTCCACTCGGCCGACCAGGGAACGAGGATGAGGTGTCCGGAGGACGAGATCGGCAAGAGCTCTGTCAGGCCCTGGACGATGCCGAGGATCAGAGCCTGTCCGTTCGTGAGCGCAGCGGGATCGTCCCCCACTCCCGCGACCGTCAGGACGGCTGCGAGGCCGAGCGCGGCCCCCGCGACGCTGAACACGACGGAGCGGCGCACGCCGAGATCCTACGCACCGACGTCCGTGGAGCCCGCCCGAAGAAAACGGGCGCAAATTGCGGCAATCCGGTGAACGAGCCGCTTGACCCGGCCGGCCGTGTCCCATAGCTTCCCGAGTGCACCGAGCACGGAGCGCAAGTAGGTCGAAGCTCAGCTCGCAGGCTCTACGCGGAAGCGGACGGTCAGCGGGTCGAGTGGACGAAAGCGCCACCGGCTCGGTGAATTTTTTTGGTCCGGCGCCCTGTATAGGATCGCCTCCGTGCACCTTCGAGCCCCCAGTGTCGACCAGGGCGTTCACGCCTTCGGCTGGTCGGTCGTCTTCTTCCTCTACATGTGGCTCGGGGCACTCGCGATCAAGGTGCCCGGGGGCATCGCGCTCGTGGTCTCCCTCGTCGCAGCCTGCGGGATCTTCCTGTTCGTGCGCACGCGCGGCGGGAACGGGCCCCGCACCCGCTGACGAGCTCTCAGCGCCGATGACCCGACTTGTCGCTCAAGGCGGCGACGAGCCGGTCGGCGAAGTCGCGTCCGATCGCCGCTTCGAGGCGATCGAGCGCTGGTTGTTTTGGCATCCCCTGTTGCCCGGCGAGGGCGCTGACGTCATTGAGGATCCGCTGCGAGGCGGCAGGGGCGACCTTCGTGAGAACGGCGGCACTCATGGAACGGGCATCGGCCCCAGGAGCCCCACCGACGATCCCTGGCGGGAGTGAACGGCGCGAGTTGGACATGTTCTCGGTGTAGTCGCGCCATCGGACGGAACTGCGTCGCGACGAGATGTCACGACCCCAGCGGCCGCCTTCAGGGATCTTCGAGCGACCGGAACTCGCACCTGCGGATTTCCGACATGCGCACGACTAGAAATGGACGAGCGAGTGCACGTCGTACCCTGCGAGGCGATCGCGTCCGTGCAGGAAGTCGAGCTCGATCACGAAGAGCACGCCAGCGACCACGCCGCCGAGCTCCTCCACGAGCTGCACCTTCGCTCGCGCCGTGCCGCCTGTCGCGAGGACGTCGTCGACCACGATCACCCGCGCGCCCGCCGGGACGGCGTCACGGTGCACCTGGAGGCTGTCCGTGCCGTACTCGAGCTGAGTACGTCGCCTCCACGGTCTCCCGCGGGAGCTTGCCGGGCTTGCGTGCGGCGATGAACCCCGCACCGAGCGCGTACGCCAACGCGGCCCCGAAGATGAACCCGCGAGCCTCGGCTCCGAACACGAGCGCCGGCTCGCGCGGACGCGCCCAGTCGGCGAGAAGACGGATCGTGTCGGCGAAGTACTCCGGGTCGGCGATCAGCGGCATGAGGTCCTTGAAAACCACGCCTTCCGTCGGGAAGTCGGGGACGTCGCGAATCCGATCGCGAAGGTCGAGGTTCACGTTGTGCGCTCCACCGTTGCCCGCAACTCGCGGACGAGCAGGAGATGCGAGAGCTCCTGCGCCACCCGCGAAAGCGCCTCGAGATCGTCCAGAGCGTCCTTACGTCGCTGGGGATTGCGCGCCCGAAGACCGGGAGCCACGAGCTGCTCGACGAGGGCGGCCTGCCGCCCCGCCCCGGTCAGGAACGTACGCAGATGACGAGCGTCGATGCCGAACCGCGCGAGCCGCGCACACGCGGCTGCGATGTCGGCCTCGCTTTCGCCGTACAGTCGCTCGCCACCTTCGGCACGCGAGACCACGAGCCCGAACTCCTCGAGCTGTCTGACGAGATCGCGCGAAACCGACGCACGGTCGCATAGCTCGGCCTCGTCGATCTCGTCCTCGTGACCGAGGACGCCGACGCTTCGACGCCGTGTTCGATCGGACGAAGCGCCCGGTCCGTCCAGCTCCTCGCGGATCACGCGCAGCGGGAGGAACTCGTCGCGCTGCAGCCTGAGGATGGTCGTCAGCCGCTCGATGTCGTCCGGCGCGAAGAGTCTGTATCCCCCGCGTGTCCGTCGCGGCGTGATGAGCCCCTGATCCTCGAGGTAGCGAATCTTCGAGACCGAGATGTCGGGAAACTGCTCCCGGAGCTCCTCGCATACCGAGCCGATCGTGCGGAGCCGCGGCTCCGCCCCTCCCCGCTCCCGCCGTGTCGCCACCGTGCTCATCTCTGGAGGAAGGTCAGACGGTACTTGCCGATCTGCACCTCGTCGTCGTCCTCGAGAACGGCCGACTCGATCCGACGGCGATTGACGTACGTGCCGTTGAGGCTCCCGAGATCGCGGATGGAGAACGTCTCGCCCTCGCCGACGAGCTCTGCGTGCCGGCGGGACACCGTGACATCGTCGAGGAACACGTCGCACTCCGGCGAGCGGCCGATGAGCGTGCGCCCCTCTCCGGGCTGGAACGACTGGCCGGCCATTCCGCCGCCCGTGCGGACGACGAGCGCAGGCCCCTTGATGCCGAGCGCCTCGAGGAGGTCGACGTCGTCGCCGTTCTCAGCGATGTCGAAGCTCATGGTCGTCTCCGATCCGGTCTCGGTGGCGAGGAGCGCGCCGCAACGGGAGCAGTAGTTCGAGGCTTCCGGATTCTGGAAGCCGCACTCGGGGCAGTAGACGTGGCTCACTCGCCGTCCGAAGGAGCGTCCTTCGCCGTGAGGATCTCGCTCAGGCGCCCGACGTCAGCGAGCTTCGCCTCCCCCGCGCTCACCTGCTCACGCAGCCGCGCGACCAGCTCGGCACGCAGGATGTCGATGCGCCCGTGGAGCACGCGGCGACGGAACGACACTTCGTCCTCCTCCGTCTCGAGCCCGCGGATCATCGCGCGCAGGTCGTCGTCGGTCAGGGTCGAGAGATCAGGAAGTGGTTCCACCGGCCGCCTTTCCTCGTGGGTCACCTGAGTAAAGCAACAGTCACGCCCAGGGGTCAACCTCAGGTTGAGACTTCAGTCCTTCGTCAAGGTTCGCGCTCGGGTCGAGAGTCCCTGCCGCCACGCACCTGACACCAGGCACGCACAGCGTACTGAGCGCCTGCCACGAGCGAGAGCACGATGCCGATCCAGAGCAGCACGAGCGGCCATGTCGTCCCCTCCGCGGTGACGAGCACGAACCCGAGCGACGCGTACAGGATCCACGTGGCCGCCTTCCCGAGAGCGGTCACGTGGAGCTCGTAGCCGCCGGGCGCGAGGAATCTGTAGCCGAGCACGAGGGCGACGTCACGACCGAGGATGACGAGCGCCGCCAGGAGAGGGATGCGCCCGGTCGCGAGCATGAGGATCGCCGCGGTGCCGATCATCAGCCGGTCGGCGAGTGGGTCCGCGATCGTCCCGAAGCGTGACTCGACGTGCCAGCGCCGTGCCAGGTATCCGTCGAGCTGATCCGTGAAAGCGGCGGCCGCGAAGAAGAACCCTGCCCCCCACGCCGGCCCGTCGCCGGCGTCCAGGTAGAGCCACACGAACACGGGAATCGCAGCGAAGCGAGCGATCGTGAGCGCGTTCGGGATCGAGCGCCGGATCTCCACCCAGGACACGGCCGAACCCTATTCCGTGCGCAAGACCGGAAGTCCGCCAACGCGGAGCTTCCGGTCGCGCGAACACCCTGAAGCGGCCGCTTCGCGGCCGGGCCGCCCGTCAGATCGGAAGTCCGCTAACGCGGAGCTTCCGGTCGCGCGAACACCCTGAAGCGGCCGCTTCGCGGCCGGGCGTTGCGGTTCCTGAACCGTGCTAGCGTCGCGCGCGTGGCGGGCACGTTGCGACTCCCGGGCTTCGTGAACGCGCACAGCCACACGTTCCAGCGAGCCCTGCGCGGGCGCGCCGCCGGCGGCGACTTCTGGGCCTGGCGCGACGTCATGCTCGCGGAGGCGGAGCGCCAGACACCGGAGCTCGTCCTCGCCGAGTACGAGCTCGGCTATCGCGAGATGCTCGCCGCCGGCTACACGGCGGTCGGGGAGTTCCACTACCTCGGGGTTCCCGAGGCCCTCGCGGCGGCTGAAGCCGCGCAGGCGGCGGGACTCACACTCGTTCTGCTCCACGTCGCCTACGCGCGCGGCGGTCTCCCCCGCTTCCGTCAGGAGTCGGTGCGTGAGTACCTCGGCCAGGTCGAGGAGCTCCGCGCCGCCGGCGTCCGCGTCGGGCTCGCCCCCCACTCCGTGCGGGCGTGCCCTGCCGACTGGCTCGAGGAGATCGGCCGCCATGCGCGCGAGCACGACCTGCCTCTGCACGTGCACGCCGACGAGCAGCCGAGGGAGATCGAGGAGTGTCTCGCCGAGCACGGCTGCCGACCGATCGAGCTGCTTGCGCGCACGGGCTGCCTTGGCGAGCGCACGACGATCGTTCACGCGACGCACGCCGACGGAGCCGAGCTCGACCTGCTCGCGTCGACCGGCTCCACGATCTGCGCGTGCCCGACGACGGAGGCCGACCTCGGCGACGGCTTCCTCCCCGCCGAGCGTGTTCGGACGCGCGGAATCCCTGTCTGCATCGGCTCGGACTCGAACGTCCGCATCGACCCGTTCGAGGAGCTTCGCGAGCTCGAGGGCATCGCTCGTCGCCAGACGGGACGCCGTGGCGTCTTCTCGACCGACGAGCTCCATGCCTTCGGCGTGGATGTCGGAGCGCGATCGCTCGGGCTCGAGGCCTCGCGCGAGATCGAGATCGACCTCGGTCATGAATCACTCCGGGGTGTCGACCTCGAGCACGTCCCCGCAGCCCTGATCGCGGGCTGCGGGGCAGACGTCGTCGTTGCGTGACGATCACCTGCGCCCCGGCGCTCCAGCTCGTAGAGCTCGCCGACGGGCGAGGATCCCGTCGGCTGTGGCCTTCTACGGACTGAGATGGCCAGCGCCGCAGCTACAGTCGCCGCGATGGACGTCACCGAGACGAGCTTCGAGACCGACGTGATCGAGCGCTCGCGCGAGGTCCCGGTCGTGGTCGACTTCTGGGCCGCCTGGTGCGGTCCGTGCCGGGCGCTGACGCCCGTGCTCGAGGACCAGATCTCGGGCCGCGACGGCTCGGTCGTCCTCGCCAAGGTCGACGTCGACGCGAACCCCGGGCTCGCCGCGATGTACCGCGTCCAGGGCATTCCTGCAGTCAAGGCGTTCCGGAACGGAGGCGTCGTCTCCGAGTTCGTCGGCGCGCGGTCTCCCGCCGCGGTTGCGTCGTTCCTCGACGAGCTCCTCGCGCCACCGCGGATCGAAGCTGTCGTCTCCGAGCTGCGCGCGACCGGGGAGCTCCCGGACGTCCTGCAGGCGCTCGAAGCCGGCGAGCCGGAGCGTGCGCTCGACCTCGTCCTCGACGCGATCCCGGATGCGTCGCCCGAGCGGCGGGAGTGGCTCCGCGAGCTCGCGCTCGCCGTGTTCCAGGATCTCGGGCAGGAGGATCCGGTGACGGTCGCGTACCGGCGCCGCCTCGCGTCCGCGCTCTACTAGCGGCCTAGCGAGGAGCGGCCCGAAGGCGCGCCGCCCACTTCGCCGTGGCGGCGAGGTAGGCGCGTTGCGCTGTCACGCCGTTCGTGCCCCATGCGCCTTCGTAGCTCGGCTTGCCGACGGCCACACGTGCCGGCTCGATCTGCGTCCCCTCCTGCCACTCGTTGTAGCTCGTGATCGTGACGAGGTCGGCGTGGGCCTTGAGGGCCGTCTTCCACATCCGGTCGTACGTCAGGCCGTTGTTCCGCGGGCGCAAGGCCTCGTGCCGCGTCGCCAGGCGAGCGTCGTACCCCGGCCCGACGGAGGGAGCGCAGAGCAGGCCGGCCGCATGCGCCTGCGTGCAGAGGCGCCTGAAGAGCGCACCGTTCCAGGTGACGACGTCGTACGTGTAGAGGCCATCGAAGCCCGATGCCTTCGCGCGCCCGACGAATGTCGTGTGCCCGAAGACGCGCACGCCGTCGAGCGATCCGAGCGCCTCCGCCCAGGCTGCCGCCGGATCTCGATCCGCGTCGTAGACGTAGAAGTCGGTGAATCCTCCCTCGTGGTGCAGACGAGCGATGTCCTCGCCGGCTCGAGCGGGAGTGCGCGCGCGATACGGCTCGACGTGGATGGCGACCTCGAGCCCGGCGCGTGTCGCCGCCTGCTCGACGAGCAGGAGCCGCTCGTGCTCGGGCGAGTCGAACCCCCACCACGAGACGACGATCGTCCCGACACCCGTGGCGGCGATCTCGCGCATCTGGGCGGCGACGATCCTCGCGTTCGACGACGAGTACAGGCCGCGGGACGGGAAGTATGGAGACGACAGCACGGGCGTCCCGTCGTGCTCGACGTACCAGTGCGCCCACCGACCGTCCTTCGCGGGTGTCGAGTACCACGGGTAATAGAAGATCGCCGCGCGCTCGGTTCCCGAAGCGCGCTCCGCTCCAGACGCGGGAAGCGCAAGACAGGCAGCCGCGATCGCCGCCGAGATGAAGGCCGGTAGTCGCAGCCCGGTCAATGCCGGGCGGGACTCTACCGCCCGCGCCTGACCAACGCCGCTACGATCGCCGTGGATGGGGGCGTATCGCTACGTGATCGTCGGGGGCGGTATGACGGGCGACTCGGCGTGCCGTGGGATCCGCGATCAGGACGCGGACGGAACGATCGGTCTCTTCGCCGCGGAGCCTCACGATCCGTACGCGAGACCGCCGCTCTCGAAGGGGCTCTGGAGCGGCAAGGAGGAGAGCTCGGTCTTCCGCGGCACACCGCAGCTCGGTGTCGACGTCCACGCCGGGCGGCGGATCGTCGCACTCGACCTCGAGGACCGCACGGCAACCGACGACACCGGCGAGACGCATGACTACGAGAAGCTCCTCCTGGCGACCGGAGGGAGCCCCAGACGGCTCCCCGGTGGCGACGAGCGCGTGATCTACTTCCGGACGCTCGACGACTACAGGCACCTCCGTGACCTGGCCAGCGACGGCGTTCGCGTTGCCGTCATCGGCGGCGGCTTCATCGGCTCCGAGATCGCTGCCGCTCTCGCGTCGAACGGCTGCGCCGTCACGATCGTCTTTCCGGAGCCTGGCATCGGCGCACGGCTCTTCCCGGCCGAGCTGTCGGCCTTCGTGAACGACTACTACCGCGAGCGCGGCGTCACGGTTCTCGCCGAGGAGACGGTCGAGAGCATCGGTGCGGGCGAATTGACGACAGACCATGGATCGACGATCGAGGCGGATGCGATCGTCGCCGGCCTTGGAATCGTGCCCGTAACGGATCTGGCGGAAACTGCGGGCCTCGACGTCGACGACGGCATCCTCGTCGACGAGCTCGGCCGCGCCGGAGGGCGAGAGGACGTCTTCGCCGCCGGTGACGTCGCCCGCTTCCCCGTGCCCGCACTGGGCGGGACGAGACGCGTCGAGCACGAGGATCACGCGAACACGCACGGGCGCGTCGTCGGCGCGAACATGGCCGGCGCCGACCAGCCGTACGACCATCTCCCGTTCTTCTACTCCGACCTCTTCGACCTCGGCTACGAAGCGGTCGGAGACGTCGACTCGCGCCTCGACACGGTTGCGGAGTGGGCCGAGCCCAACCGCAAGGGCGTCGTGGCCTACGTGGACGGCGACGGCAAGGCGCGCGGGTTTCTGCTCTGGGATGCCTGGGGCAAGGTCGACTCCGCGCGCGAGCTGATCCGCGCAGGAGCGGTCGTCGGCGCTGCGGACCTCCGCCCACTCCTCGACTGAACCGCGGCCAGGGCAAGTCCGAGTCGAGCGACGAGCGTCAAGGCGAGGACGTCGAAGACGACGTATCCGCTCGCGACGCCGCTCGGCGGGTTCCCCTGGGAGAGCCCCAGGCCCGGAACCGTCGGCTGCCACGTCCACGTACCCAGCGCGGTGCCGTACAGCTCGAGCGCGACGACGATCATGAAGACGCCGGCGTAGACGGGCCTCCGGGCCCATACGAGCACACCGATCAGAAACGCGCAGCCAATCGACCCCGACACATCCGGCGCCGGCAGAATCGTGATTCCTGCGATCCCCCAGATGGCGGCGGCGAGCGCGGCGGCGGCGAGCAGCGCGTTCGAGCGCCGGGCGAGGATCGTCGCGAGCGACAAACCGGCGAGGTACACGAGCCCGTGGCCGGGCGGCACGAATGCCGGCAGGTTCTCGAGCCTGTAGCCATACAGGCCCCATACGAGCGAGCCGAGGATCTCGCCGAGCGTCGCGATCGCGACGACGGCCAACGTCTGGATGGCGCACGCGGGTCGGCTGAAGGGCGAGCAGTCCGGCGAGCACTCCCGCTGTCAGGACGCCGAGGACGAGCTGTCCCGCCTGCTCGACGAACCGGTCGACGACGAGCACGCCGGCGATCCAGATCGTGACGACGAGGAAGGTGACGAGCGGGAGGCGGCGCACTGTCTGCATCTTCGTCGATGCAGCGGCGGTGGTTCGCGCATAGGCTTGCGTCAACCGACCAGGAGGCTCACACATGGCTCTCGCACGCGTGGTGTCGTTCGAAGGTGTCGACGCAGATCGTATGGCAGGGCTCAGGCAGGAGATCGAGTCCGGCGAGCGACCCGAGGGCGTGAACGCGACGGAGTTCCTCGTCTTGCACGACCCGACCGAGGACCGGGCGCTCGCGATCCTGTTCTTCGACTCGGACGCCGACTACGCCTCCGGCGACGCCGTCCTCAGCGCGATGCCCGCGGCGGACACACCCGGGAGGCGCACGTCGGTCACGAAGTACGACGTCGCGGCTCGCATGACCGCATAGAGCGCGGTCAGCGACCCGTACCCGCGCCAACCATCGCGATAGCCACGATCGGAGTCCCGTTCTCGCAGGAAGTCGTCCATCGCGACCACCCGTGTTCCGTCGCCACGAGCCTCAGCGCAAGGCCCACACGGCAGGCACGTCCGAGCCACCCTCCTCGGAAACCCGCGGTCCGAACCGGACGAGAGCGGGATGGGACGCGATCCTCCCCGCGACGAGGGACTCGCCCATCCGGAACGAGGTCGCCTCCGCAAGCAACGCAGGCGGCGCAAACGAGAGGGTGTCGGCAACGTAGGCGAGATCGCCGGCAGAGATCATGCGCATGAGCACGAGGTTGTCGCACTGTGAGACGACGAGCTCGTTGACGCGGTGCGGACGCTGGGTCGAGACGAGCAGGTACAGCCCGAACTTCCGCCCCTCGGCGGCGATCCGAGCTGCGTACTCCGTCGCGAGCGCGGTTACGTCATCGCCCGGCTCGCGTGGACAGACGTTGTGCGCCTCGTCGATGACGATCAGGACGGGCTCGCGCTCGGCCCTGCGCCGCCACAGTGCAGCGAGGATGCTCTCCGCCGCCATCGCTTTCTCGCCACCCGTACCGAGTGACCCGAGGTCGACCACGACCGCGCGTGGACCTCCCGGCGCCACGAGGTCCTGCACGGACCCTGCGTGGCCGCTCGACCAGAGCTGCCACCGGTCGATTCCGAGGTTGCGGAGACGGCCGCCGAGCGCCCGCACATCCGGCCTCTCGGCCTCGAGCAATCGTGCCGCAATCTCTCGCGCGCTCCCGCCTGCCTGCTCCAACCCGCTCTCGATCAGATCGACGAGCACCCCGTACTCCTCGCGGTCTCGGATCGGATCGAGCTGTAGCACCGCGGCCTGCTCTTCGGCGTCGCAGTCGGTGAAGCGAACGTGGAGGCGCTCCGAGCCCTCCCTATTGCCACTGCGCACCACCAGTTCGGATGCTGCGTCTCGATAGCGCGATGCATCGTCGGGATCGACGCCGTCACGCACCTCGTGGAGGCGGACGAAATCCGAGTTCGGATCGAGAACGACCAGGCGGAGTGTCGTCTGGAGGAGCAGCTGCTCGAGGATCGTCCCAAGCGCGTAGGTCTTCCCCGAACCGGACTGGCCGCACAGGAACGTGTGCCGGTCGAAGCCGCCGGCGTCGAGCGGGAAGCGCACTGCGGGCTGGAGACAGAGCGCACCGACGTCGAGCGAGGCCGTCGTCGGACGCGTGCGGTCGAGCCAGCTCGCGACCGTCGCCGCGTCCGCTTGCGCGACGGCCTGCTCGTGGAATGGTCGGCCGCTTCCCTCGAGGAGGATGCCGTGGCCACGGGCGAGTGCGATTCGCGTTCGCGACGGGTCCGAGACTTTCGCGGCCACAGCCGCTTCGAGCTCGGCGCCTTCGACCCAGGAGAGGTCGACTGCGTGAACCTGCCCGAGACGACCCTCGATGGACACGTAGCCTCCGGGCTGGAGCTCGAGGTCGTGCACCGAGCACTGGAACGTGAAGCGCCTGCCGTCGACCGATGACGCGGTCGCGACGACGGAGGCCTCGAGCTCATGGCGGGGCGGGTCGGTCATGGTGGTGGCGGTAGCGATTGGGCCATATGGCGGCCCAATCTATGACGGCCTCGCATGGCAGCCGACTGGAAGTGGGCGTTGAAGGGTCAAATCTATGCCATGCAGGCCCCGATCTCGAGTGCCGCGAGTAGGCCTGACCTGTCGGACAGCGAGCCATCTACCGCCCTTCGAGCCCGGTCAGACCAGCTCAACCATGCGGCTGCAGTCGGGACGCCGAGATTTGGACCGATGCGGCTGACGAGCTCGGCGCCTCTCCCTCCAACGGTTGCCCCGAACGGAGCATGGTTACGCCTCGGCTGTGGTGGCACCCTGGAACGGCATCAGGAGAGGCTGGGCGTAGTCAGACAGGACGGCCAGAACGGCTCTCAAGAGTGCCGGGCGAGGAAGCGGTAGTGCCGCAGCTATCCCTTCCTCCTACGTCCAGCCTCACCGTGATGCCCCGCGGCTAGAACGCCCACCGCCGGCTACTCGTCCTCGGCACTGCCACCAGTCGCTCGTCGCCAGCCAGGCCGAGTTCGACGAGATCGTCTCGATCCTCGAGAACGTGCTCACCGAGGGCTCGACCCTCATGCGCTCGTGAAGCTCGCGCGTCGGTTTTGAGATCGAGGTCGCGCTGGGTTAGCGTTGCCCGTGGCCGTTTCCGGCAACGAGGGAGCACCCGTGGATGTCGACCAGATCGGCTCGGTGCAGACATTGCTCGCGAGGCTCCCGCTCCTGGCGGGTGCGGACCCCGACACCGTCGACGAGCTCTTCGCCCACCTGCGACCGGTGCGGGTTCGAGCCGGAGACGTCGTCATTCGCCAGGGCGACGCCGGCGATCGGCTGTACCTCGTCCGCAGCGGTCGTCTCAGGGTGCTCGTCGAGCAGGAGGACGGGCCAAAGGTGGTCCGCGAGCTCGGCGTTGGAGCCGCGATCGGCGAGCTGGCGCTCCTGACCGGCTCGCCTCGATCAGCGACCGTGCACGCCGTCCGCGACGGCGAGCTGCTCGAGCTCGACGCCGGCGTCTTCCATGCCCTGCTCGAGCGAGACCCGGGCTCGCTATCTCGGTCGCGCGAACGCTCGCGCTCCAGTTGCAGGCGAGCGGCGAGCTGCTCCCACCGACGGTGCGCCCGAGCGTGATCTCCGTCGCCTCGCTCGGCCCGGGCTCCGAGGCCGTCGCCTTGGCGGCGCAGCTCGCAGAAGCGCTCGGACGCTTCGGGAGCGTCACGATGCTGTCGTCCGAGGATTGCGGTGAGGATCACGCGGGAGCACTCGAGCGAGCCGAGCGCGACCACGCGCACGTCGTACTCACGGCGATCGAAGATGACGAGTGGCACGCGTTCTGCACGAGGCAGTCCGATCGCCGAGTCGTGCTGGTCACGCCCGAGGTCGGAGCGCTCACGACGGTTGCGACCGAGGGGGTCGACCTCGTCTTCGCCGATGGCGTCCTGCGGGCCCGGCTCGTATCGCTGCTCGACGAGCTGGAGCCGCGCACCCACCACGTGCTTGACCCCGGCGCGAGCTCGGCGTCGGTCGCCCGCTTGGCTCGTCGCCTCGTCGGCCGCTCGCTCGGCGTAGTCCTCTCGGGAGGCGGGGCCCGAGGCTACGCGCACATCGGGGCGATCGAGGCTCTGCGCGAGCACGGCTTCGAGATCGACCGGATCGGCGGCTGCAGCATCGGCTCGTTCATCGGGGGCATGCACGCCGAGGGCCTCGATCCTGCGGAAATGCACGATCGGTGTCGCGAGGAGCTCGTTCGGCGCTCGCCGTTCAACGACTACACCTTGCCGCGCGTATCTCTCATCCGCTCGCACAAGGCCGCGCGGATGCTCGAGCGCGTGTTCGGGGACCGGATCGTCGAGGAGCTCGCGATCTCCTTCTTCACGATCAGCGCCGACCTGCTCGCGAGTCGCACCGTCGTCCTTCGCCGCGGACTGGTAGTGGAGGCGGTCGGCGCGAGCATGTCGATTCCCGGATTGGTTCCACCGCTCTCGCGTCCGGGACACCTGCTCGTCGACGGTGGCGTGCTCAACAACCTCCCGGTCGACGTCATGGCGGCGGAAGACGAAGGGCCGATCGTCGCCGTAGACGTGATACGCCGACTCGAGGAGCTCGATGCGTCGGTCGCGCCGACGGTCCCGTCGATCATGGAGACGCTCTCTCGTGCGACGGTCCTCGGCAGCGTCGAGCGCGCCGAGCGCAACCGCAGGCTCGCCGACGTCGTGGTGACGCCCGACGTGCAGGACGTAGCCCTGCGGGAGTTCTCGGCTCTCGATCGGGCCGCCGCGGCCGGACGCGAAGCGATGCTCCGTGCGCTCGAGTCGGGCGGCGCGGATGCCGTCCGCCTGAAGCTCGACGCGTCTCTGTAGCCCGCGCCGCCGACCTGGCCGGAGGCGGCGAGCCCGCCTCCCTCAGTCTGTATTGGCACTCCTTCGCGGGCTCGTCCACAGCCTAGGCGGTCACCGCTGGCACAACGGAAACTACCCGCCCCTCAGTAGTTGCGGGTAGGCGGGGTCGCCAGAGCAGTCACCTCCGGGAAGGGCAGCACCCTCAGGAGAGAAGACTGACTCACCCCGAACAATCCTCGCGTGGTGGAGTCCTGGCCGCGCTTTCGCGCTGACGTGATCCACAGTCGTGTGCGCAGTGTTCACGACCGTCGCCTGGGCCTTGCCTTACGTGTCCGAACGGCCACAGGCCCTCAGGCAAGTCTGCCGTCGCCATCTTGTCGATACGGTAATCACCGTCTCAGCCGGTCGTGGCAGGCTCGATCGTGTCGAGCATCCTGGTGACAAACGGGTACTGGAGCGGGTGCTCTCGCACGAAAGAACGCATCGTCGGCGACATCGTGAGGATGAACTTCGTCCAGTCGTCCCAGTCGGCTCGGATGTCGACTTGCCGGATCCACCGCTCCCAACAACGCAACATCTTTGCCCTCGTATAGCCAATGGGCGGACTGGAGGGCGTCACCGATCAGTTCGGTCATCGCGAGAACGCGCGCCCTGGCTGTCGGATCCTCAGGCGACTCCACACCTTCGTAGAAGTACTGGCGAATCTCTGGGTAATCGATGAATCGGTTGATGACGTGATCCCATAGCTCGTAACCCTGCGCCAAGGCCCGACCACCAGCCAGCTCGTTGGCGACCAAGAACTGTTCAACTGACTGGCTGGTCTGACGTGCAAGGAACACCACCGACCCCGCCACCGCAGCTGCGGTCAAAAGACCAGCGATGAGGGTCGCCAGCTCCAACGCCTCGTAACAATAGGCACGACGATCGGACGAGCGAACTGAACCGTACTGAGGCGAATGTGACGGCTGCGGTCGACCCGATTTCCGTGCCCGTGCGCGTGCGCCGCCGAGTCGCCCGCGCGGATCGCTCGCGATGAAGTCGGGGAGGCCGGATTCGAACCGGCGATCTCGTGTCCCCCAGACACGCGCCCTAACCAGACTAGGCCACTCCCCGGTGAACTTCGGATGAACTTCGGACGGCCTCCCGTTCGTACTCCGATTCCGCTTACCTGCGCCGGTTGCGGGGCACGTACCTCTACTCCCCCAGCCGGACGCGCTGACCAGGCTGCGCTACGCCCCGTGGCGGAGGAACCTTAGCCGGTCTCGGAGGTTCCGCCGTTGAGCAGAACCCCGTCACGCGAGACGCTTGTAGAGGCGGTCGATCAGCTCGGGCATCGCCTCGAGCTTGTCCGTGATGACCCGAATCCGATACTCGCGGAAGTGCTCCGGCTCGACGCCTAGCGACTCGGCGATCCGGGCGATGACGTCGTTCGACGGCACCGGCCGGTTGCCGTGGACGATGTGGTTGAGGTAGCCGGCGGAGAGATCCGACTTCGCGGCGAGTCCGCGATACGTCGTACCGGTCTCCTCCATCAGCCGCTCGATCGTGGGGCCGAAGGGCTCGTCGCTGTATCTGCGCCGTCTCGCCATCAAGCCTGCGCGAACCATTTCAGCACGTCTGGCGCCGGTACGCGGTCCTCCGCCGAGCCGTCACGGCGTCGGACGTCCACCGCTCCGTCGTCCAGCGACTTCTTCCCGACGATGACGCGTGCGGGACAGCCGATGAGATCGGCGTCCGCGAACTTCTCCCCCGGCCGCTCGTCGCGATCGTCGAGGAGCACCTGCAGACCCGCTTCGTCCAGGGCCGCAGCGACGCTCTCGGCGAGCGCGATCACCTCGTCGTCGCCGCCGTGCAACGTGAGTACATGGGCGTCGTACGGGGCGACCGACGCCGGCCACAGGATCCCGTTCTCGTCGTGATGTTGCTCGATGATGGTGGCCATGACGCGACCGGGGCCGACGCCGTAGCTGCCTCCGACGAGCGGCTTCTCGATTCCGTCCTCGTCGAGAAACCTCGCTTCGAGCGGCTCCGAGTAACGCGTGCCGAACTTGAAGATGTGGCCGACCTCGATCGCAGTCTGGAACCGAAGCGTCCGCCGCAGTTCGGGCACGCGTCGTCCTCCTGGGGCTCCCGGATGTCCTCGAATCGCGGCTCGAAGTCGCGCCCGGCCTCGACACCGAGCAGGTGCCAGCCGTCGCGATTCGCGCCCGCGACGAACTGCCCCTCCCGCAGCGCCTCGTCGGCGACGACTTCGAGCTCGACCCCGACCGGGCCGAGGGAGCCGCCGCCGGCGCCGAAGGCCGCACGGATCTCCTCCTCCGTGGCAGGTCGAAACCCGCTCCCGAGGACGCCGAGCATCTTCGAGTCCGAGAGGCGATGGTCGCCCCGCACGAGCGCGAGCACGAGGGTCCCGTCGGTCTTCACGACCGGCATCGCTTTCGACGTGGTAGCCGCATCGATGCCGAGGAACTCGGCAAGCGCCTCGATCGTCGTGATGCCGGGCGTCTCGACCTTCTCCGGCGCGTCGCGGCGCTCCGGGAAGGTAGGAGCCCGTGGGATTCCGCGCGCGATCTCGATGTCGGCTCCGTAGTCGCCGTTCTCGCACGTCACGAGTGTGTTCTCACCCGAGCCGGCCGGGGCGAGGAAGCCCTGACTCTCGCGGCCGCCCATGATTCCAGGCTCTGCCGCGACCTCGAAGTACTCGAGCCCGCACCGCTGGAAGATCTGGTGGTACGCCTCGCGCTGCGCTTCGAAGCTCCTCGCGAGCCCGTCCTCGTCGCGGTCGAACGAGTACGCGTCCTTCATGATGAACTCGCGGACGCGCAGGAGCCCGCCCCGCGGACGCGGCTCGTCCCGACTCTTGATCGAGAAGTGGTAGAGCATCTGCGGCAGCTGCCGATAGCTCTGGATCTCGCGCGCGTGGAACGTCACGGTCTCCTCGTGCGTCATCGGGAGCACGAAGCGCCGCCCGCTGCGGTCCTCGAGCCGAAACATCTCGGGGTAGTCGCGACCAGTGGCCTCCCAGAGCTCGGCCGGCGTGAGCACCGGCATCCGCATCTCCTGGCCTCCGATGGCGTCCTGCTCCTCGCGGATGATCTGAACGATCCTCTCGTGCACGCGCCAGCCCAGCGGGAGATAGGTCCAAACGCCGGCGGACAGCTGACGGATGTATCCGCCGCGGACGAGCAGCTTGTGAGACGCGGCCTCGGCATCGGCCGGGGCCTCACGAAGGGTCGGGATGAAGAGCCGTGACTGTCTCGCGATCATCGACGAGAGAGCCTAGATGGACGGGCGAGGCAAGCCTCGCCCCTATGTGTCGCCGAGTGGAATCAGGGACGCTTCTGCCATCGCGAGCGCCGCGGGCTTGGCCATCTTGAGCCGCTTCGGGCGCTTCATGCCATCGGCGAGCCAGACGATCGATCTCGACGAAGAGCTCGTCGACGAGCGTGTCCGACGGCACCTTCTTGAGCACGCGCCCGTGCGCGTAGATGAACCCGACGTCACGGCCGCCCGCGATCCCGAAGTCGGCGTCGCCCGCCTCCCCCGGTCCGTTGACGGCGCAGCCCATCACGGCGACCTCGAACGCCTCCGGGTACGTGTGCAGCCGCTCCTCCACGACCCGCGCGAGGCTCTCCACGCCGACGTTGTCGCGCCCGCAGGACGGGCACGCGATCATGACCGGCCCTCGCTCGCGAAGGCCCAGTGCCTTGAGGATCTCCCACGCGACCCCGACCTCCTTCACAGGGTCTGCCGTGAGCGAGACGCGCATCGTGTCCCCGACCCCGTCGGCGAGCAGCGATCCGATCCCGACGGCGCTCTTGATGGCGCCCGCGAACTCCGTTCCGGCCTCGGTGACTCCGAGATGGAGCGGATACGGCACCTTCGCCGAGAGCATCCGGTACGCGCGGATCATCGTCGGGACGTGCGTCGCCTTGACGGAGATCTTGAAGTCGCGGTACTCGAGCCGCTCCAGGAGCTCGACCTCCTCGAGCGCCGCAGCGACGAGCGCCTCGGCCTGATCGCGCTGCGCGAGCGCGTGGAGGTGCTTCGGAAGCGACCCGGAGTTCGCGCCGATCCGCATCGGAATGGCGGCTCGCTTCGCAGCACGCACGACTTGCTCGACCTTGTCCGGGCCGCCGATGTTCCCAGGGTTGATCCGCACAGCCGCGACGCCCGCCTCGATCGCCTTCAGCGCGAGCGAGGCGTTGAAGTGGATGTCCGCGATGACCGGAAGCGGCGAGAGGCGCACGATGAGCGGGAGCGCCGCGGCGTCCTCGTTCTTCGGCACCGCGACGCGGACGATCTCGCAGCCCGCCGACGCGAGTGCCGCGATCTGCGCCGTGGTCGCGGACACGTCGTGAGTCTTCGTGAGCGTCATCGACTGTACGACGACGGGCGCGCCGCCGCCGATGAGGACGTCACCGACGCGAATCTGCACGCCGCTTGCCATGCCAGAAGCGTAGCCCGGACATGCTCCATCGTTCGCCGGTCGGATACACAGCGGCCGCGAAGCGGCCGCCTTCAGGGATCTTGTGCGACCGGAATCATCGCGCGAGCGAGATTCCGGTCTTGCGCTAGGAGAGTCGGCCGATGTCGTTCGAGAGCCCGGCGAGGAACAGCAGGAGGATCACAGCGATGCCGACGACCGAGACGCGTTCGTAGATCTCGCGCTTGAGGAACTTCCCGCGCGCGCCCTCGATCAACGTGAACAGGATGTGTCCGCCGTCGAGTGGCAGGAGCGGCAGGAGGTTGAGCAGCGCGAGAGACAGCGAGATCAGCCCGAGCACCCAGAGATAGCTGTCGGCACCGCGCTCCACGGCGTCCGAGGAGACTCTCGTGATCCCGATCGGGCTCGACACCTCGTCTCTTCCCTCCCCGGTCACGAGTCGCCCGATCGAGCCGACGATCTCCTTGGCGACCAGCCCCGTCACCTCGACCGCGCGCGCGATGGCAGGCAGGAAGCCGAGCCCGGTTCCCTCGAGGCCGAAGCCGAGTCGGTAGCGCTCGTCGACGAGCATGGGGGCGACCGGCCTCAGTTCGAGCTCCTCACCGTTCCGCACGACTGTCAGTGTGAGCTTCCTGCCGCCCGAGTCGTTGATCGTGTCCGCGATCTCGTCCGCCTTCACCGGCTGCCCGTCGATCGCCACGATCCGGTCGCCTGGCTGGAGTCCGATCAGCTTCGCCGGCGACTCGACGACGACGTGCGTAGCTGTCTCGACACTCGTCTCGAGCTCGGGCGCGATGGCAGCGACAGTGCGCGTCGCCTGCCCGGCGACCGTCATGAACAGGACGGTGAAGATCGCGATGGTCAGCAGGATGTTCGCGGCCGGCCCGGCGGCGATTGCGACGAGGCGTCGCCACGTTGCCGCCTTCCAGTAGGCATCCGGCCCGAGTGCATCTCGGAGCTCGGTGAGGCCCTTCTCCCCGGACGACCTCGCCGCGGCTGTGACCGTGGCCGCGCCGAACGCGTCATCGAGATCGTCGAGCGCGTAAGAGAGCAGCGTCGAGATCGTCGTCCTCGAGCGTGCGCTTCATGCGGTCGACGGGGCCGGCGAGCGTCGGAGCATCGTCCACCGCGTGCGAGAAGCGGCGTTCCACGTCGTGCGGGATCGGGCGGTGCATTCCCGGGATCGTCACGAAGCCGCCGAGCGGGATCGCGCCGATCGCATACTCGATGTCGTTACGGGTCGTCCTGACGATGGCAGGCGGCAGGCCGATGTAGAAGCGCCGCGGCCGCAACCCGACCGCGAGCGACGCGAAGAAGTGCCCTGCCTCGTGGACGAGGATGAGGAAGAGCAGGCCGAGGATGGCGATGAAGATGCTCATAGGGTCGTGGCGACTCTTCCATGCGCGAGGCGCCGTGCCTCCTCGTCGGCCCCGACGAGCTCGGTGAGGTCGCGCGCCGGTGCGCCGTCGACGGCTCCGAGCGCGTGCTCCACGAGTGGCCCGATCTCGGGAAAGCGGATGCGGCCCTCGAGAAACGCCGCCACCGCGACCTCGTTCGCCGCGTTGAACGCGCACGGGTAGGTTCCGCCGCGCTCACCGGCGGAGCGCGCGAGCCTCAGCAGCGGGAACCGGTCGGCATCCGGCGGCTCGAACTCGAGCCGAAGGCCGGCGGAGAAATCGAGACCCGGCACGGACGTCCCGCGCCTTTCCGGGTACGTCAGCGCGAAGGAGATCGGCACGCGCATGTCGGGGTAACCCACATGCGCGAGCGCGGATCCGTCGCGGAGGCGGACGAGCGCGTGGACGACAGACGTCGGGTGCACGACGACCTCGATCCTGTCGTAGTCGAGCCCGAACAGGTAGTGCGCCTCGATGAGCTCGAGACCCTTGTTCGCGAGCGTCGCGGAGTCGATCGTGATCTTCGGGCCCATGGACCACGTCGGATGGGCGAGCGCCTCCTCCACGGTCACGGATTCGAGATCGTCGGCCGTCCGGTTCCTGAACGGGCCGCCCGAGGCGGTGAGCACGAGCGAGTCGATAGTGTCCGGGACGCGGCCCTCGAGGCACTGGTAGAGCGCCGAGTGCTCGCTGTCGACCGGGAGAAGCAGCCCGCCTCCACGCTTCCAGGCGTCGACGGCGAGATCGCCGGCGGCGACGAGGCTCTCCTTGTTCGCGAGCGCGAGCATGACGCCACGCTCGAGCGCCCAGAGCGTCGCGCCGACGCCCGCGAACCCAACGACGGCATTGAGGACGAGATCCGGCTCCGCCGCGTCGAGGAGCTCCGTGAGGTCTCCACCGACCTGGGCGTGCTCGACATCGAGCTCTGCGGCGAGCGCGTCCAGCGGCTGGGACCACGACGCAAGGGCGCACACGGTGAGCTCGGGATTCGCGGCGATCACGTCGAGCGCCTGTCGCCCGATGGATCCCGTCGCCCCGAGCAGGGCAATCCGTCTCTCGCGCACGGGCGAAGGCTAACCGCGGTTGTGTTCAGACACGGCTACGCAGCGCCGAATGCCAGGATCGTGAAGTAGGCGGCCGGGCCGGCCCAGAGCAGCGAGTCGAGTCGATCCAGCATCCCTCCGTGGCCTCCGAGCACGCGACCGGAGTCCTTGACCTCGAGGTCGCGCTTCACAGCCGACTCGAACAGGTCGCCCAGGACTGCGGCGAGCGCGATGACGAGCCCGAGGACGAGCGACTCCGGAATCGTCAGGAACTCGTCGCGATCGCGGTAGAGGATCACGAATGACATCCCGACCGCCGCGAGAACGCCTCCGACGAACCCCTCCCAGGACTTCTTCGGCGATATCGCCGGCGCCATTCGGTGGCGTCCGATCGTGCGGCCGACGAAGAACGCCCCGGTGTCGGCCGCGAACACGGTGAACAGCACGGCCATGACCGCCCAGAAGCCGAACTCGGGGATGTCGCGGATGAGGAGGAGGCAGCCGATCCCCGCACCGACCCACGCCACGCCGAGCACCGTGCTCGCGAATGATGTCGTCGCCGACTGCCGCACGCCTCCGAGCCCGTAGACGACGAAGGCGAACACGAACGTCGCGAGGAACCCGCCGAGCATCCACTCGAGGCCTCCGAGCTGGAGCCCGAGCAGCGTGAGGACATAGCCGAGGTACCCGCCGAGCACGAGCGGCCTGAGCTCGCGCGCCATCGCGTAGAGCTCGTGCAGCGCGAGGAGGCCGCCCACGATCGCGAGCGCGAAGAGCCACCAGCCGCCGAGGTAGACGATGCCGATGACGAGCGGCAGCAGGATCGCAGCGATGACGATGCGCGACGCGAGTGGGCTCATCTCGCGCCGAACCGGCGGCCGCGACGTGCGTACTCCTCGACGGCTCCGCGCAGCTGCTCCTCGCCGAAATCGGGCCAGAGGGTCTCGTCGAAGACCAGCTCCGCGTACGCGGACTGCCAGAGCAGGAAGTTCGAGATCCGCTGCTCCCCCGAGGTACGGATCACGAGGTCGGGATCGGGGAGCTCCGGCGCATAGAGGTACGCCGCGATGTCCGCTTCGGACACGTCCTGGGGTCTGACCCCTTCCTCGAGGATCCTGCGCATTGCGTCCACAAGCTCGGCGCGGCCGCCGTAGTCGAACGCGATCCAGAGCTGGAGACGCTCGAGGTGCGACGTCTCGTCCTCGAGACGCGCCATCTTGTCCTGAAGCGCGCTTGGGATCCGGTCCCGACGCCCGAAGAAACGCGTGCGCACACCCTGCTTCGCGAGGTCCGGCAGCTCGCGGTCGATCGTCTCGTCCATGAGCTCCATGATCGACTCGACCTCGTCGGCAGGGCGCGACCAGTTCTCGGTCGAGAACGCGTACACGGCCAGCGACTCGATCCCGACCTCGACCCCCGCCTCGACCGTCCGCCGGAGCGCACGCGCCCCCTCCCGGTGCCCTTCGCCGACAGGAAGGCCACGGGCAGCCGCCCAGCGTCCGTTCCCGTCCATGATGATCGCGACGCTCCTCGCTGCCGCTCGTGCGTCGTCCGGCAGCTTCAGACCTCCATGATCTCGGCCTCTTTCACCTTCAAGAGGTCGTCGATCGACTTCGTATGGTCGTCGGTGACCTTCTGTACCTGTTGCTCGGCACGGTGCTCCTCGTCGTCGCCGACCTCGCCGTTCACGACGAGCTCCTTCAGGTGCTGCATGATGTCGCGTCGCACGTTGCGGATTGCGACCTTCCCCTCCTCGGCCACCCGGCGCACCACCTTCACGAGATCCTTGCGGCGCTCTTCGGTGAGGGCCGGGATCGGCAGTCGGACGAGCTTGCCGTCGTTCGACGGGGTCAGGCCGAGGTCGGACTCCTGGATCGCGCGCTCGATGTTCTTGATCGCTCCGGGGTCGAACGGCTGCACGACGAGCAGGCGTGCCTCGGGCGCCGAGATCGATGCGAGGCTCTTCAGCGGCGTGGGCGTGCCGTAGTAGTCGATGGTGATGCGGTCGAGGAGTGCCGGGGACGCCCGTCCCGTCCGGATCGAGT
This sequence comes from uncultured Gaiellaceae bacterium, assembly GCA_963744505.1. Classification (GTDB taxonomy): domain Bacteria; phylum Actinomycetota; class Thermoleophilia; order Gaiellales; family Gaiellaceae; genus GMQP-bins7. Next base: position 344,029 of record CAVUTL010000005.1, on the reverse strand, counting down.
TGAACTCGTGATGCGTCGCCTCGATCGACTTGTCCATGCGCCTCTTCGCGTCAGCGAGGAAGTCCTCGATCGCAGCCATGCGCGCCCTCCTTCAGGGGGTCGAAATGATCGTTCCGACGCGCTCACCCGCGGCGACACGCCGGATGTTGCCCTCAGCGAGCTCGAACACGTGGATCGGCAGGCGGTTGTCCATGCAGAGCGAGAGCGCCGTCGTGTCCATCACCTTGAGCCCACGCTCGATCGCCTCGAGGTGCGTGAGCTCCGGGATGAACTTGGCGGTCGGGTCCTCGTTCGGGTCGCCGTCGTACACGCCCTGCACCCTGTTCTTCGCCATCAGGATCGCCTCCGCGCCGATCTCGAGCGCGCGGAGCGCTGCTGCCGTGTCCGTCGTGAAGAACGGGTTGCCGGTCCCGGCCGCGAAGATGACCACGCGTTCCTTCTCGAGGTGCCGGATCGCGCGGCGTCGGATGTACGGCTCCGCGACCTCGGACACCGCGATGGCCGACAGCACACGCGTGTGGACGCCGAGCCGCTCGAGCGCGTCCTGGAGGGACAGCGCGTTGAGCAGCGTCGCCAGCATTCCGGCGTAGTCGGCGGTCGCGCGGTCCATCCCCTCGGCCGCCGCGGCCATGCCGCGGTAGATGTTCCCGGCGCCGACGACGACGGCGAGCTGCGTGCCGGTCTCCTGCACCGCCACGATCTCCTCCGAGATGGCGGTGACCGTTTTGGGGTCGATGCCGTACTCGCGACCGCCGAGCAGCGCCTCGCCGGACAGCTTCAGGAGCGCCCGGCGAAACTGCGTGCCGCTTGCGCCCGCCGCGGCGTCGACGACCTCGTCGGTGGACGTGCTCACGAGCCGGCGACGGAGATGCGCACGAACCTCGCGACCGACGCGCCGGCATCGGCCATCGCCTGCCCGACGGTCTTCGAGGGCTCGTGGATCCACGCCTGCTCGACGAGAGCCCCGCCCGGCACCGCCGCGAAGAAGCGCTTGTTCAGCATGCCGTCCACGATCTTCTCACGCGCGGGCTCGGGCTTCGACTGCACCTCGTCCGTGTTCTCGTAGATCGAGCGCTCGGCAGCGATGACCTCCGCAGGTACGTCGTCTCGTGTCGTCCACTCGGGCGAGGCGAACGAGATGTGCATGGCGAGCTGGCGCGCGAGCTCCTCGCTTCCGCCCTCGAGCTCGACGAGCACGCCGATCTTGTTCGCCGGCGGATGCGCATACGCGGCAAGCACGTTCCCCGCCGGCGCCTCGAATCGCTCCGCGCCGACGACGACGATGTTCTCGCCGAGCTTCGCGATCAGCTCGATGCGCTCGTCCTCGAACGAGTCCACCGCGGACGGGCCGCCCGCGTGCACTGCACGCAGCACCCTGATCGCGAACTCCTGGAACTCGTCGCTCTTCGACACGGGCTCCGTCTCGCAGCCGATCCCGACGATCGACCCGAGCGCGCCGTCGACGATGAAGCCGACGAGTCCCTCCGTCGTCTCGCGCCCCGCGCGCTTGCCCGCCGATGCCATTCCGCGCTCGCGGAGAAGCGTGCGTGCGGCGTCGAGGTCGCCGTTCGTCTCCTCGAGGGCGCGCTTGCAGTCCATCATCCCCGCGCCGGTCGCGTCACGGAGCTCTTTGACGAGTGACGCGCTGATCGTGGTGCTCACTCGGAGTCACCGCCCTCCGCGGCCACAGCAGCAGGCTCCAGCTCCGCCTCGACCTCGGCCGCCGGCTCCTCCGGAGCCTCCTCCGATACGGCAGCCTCGGCCGGCGCAGTCATCTCGGCGGTCGTGACCTTCGACCGTCCGGCGGCGATGCCGTCGGCGACCACCCGCGCGACGAGGTCGCACGAGCGAATCGCATCGTCGTTGCCGGGGATCACGTACTCCGCCTCGTCCGGATCGGCGTTCGTGTCGACGAGCCCGATCACCGGCACGCCGAGGCGATGCGTCTCGCGCACGGCGAGTAACTCCTTCTTCAGGTCGATGACGAACACCGCATCCGGCTGCCGCTTCATGTCGGCGACGCCACCGAGATTCGCCTCGAGCTTCTCGAGATCGGCCTCCATGCCGATGCGCTCCTTGGAGGGCAGCAGCTCGAGCTGACCGTCCGCCTTCAGGCGGCGCAGGTCGTGGAGGTACGCGATTCGCTCGGAGATCGTGCGCCAGTTCGTGAGCAGGCCCCCGAGCCAGCGGTTCGAGACATAGGGCATCCCGACGCGTGCCGCGTGCTCCTCGACCGCGGTCTGGGCCTGTTTCTTCGTGCCCACGAAGAGGACCGTCCCGTTGCGCTCGGCAATGTTGCGCGCGAACTCGTGGGCCTCCTCGAGAAGCTCCTGCGTCTTCGTGAGATCGATGAGGTAGATCCCGCCGCGCTCGCCGAAGATGTAGCGGCGCATCTTGGGATTCCAGCGACGCGTCTGGTGGCCGAAGTGGACGCCGGCCTCCAGCAGCTCTCGCATCGTGACGACTGACACGTGATCAGCCCCTTTCCGGTTGGTTTGAGGCATTTCCACCGGCGGGCCGGGCGGAACCGCGCACAGAGCGACGGCACCCCCGCACGGCTGGTCGCCGGGTCGAAGGGACGAAAACCGGCGGACAGTGTAGCTGCCGACTCGTTCCGACGATGATTCCGGGCGATGGAGGACTTGCGGCCCGATCAGGTCGAGCTCCTCGAGCGCCATCGCGAACTGTCGCGCGACGTGTTGCTGGACGCTCTGGCAGCCTACGACGGCCGGACGCCCGTGCGAGAGACGGAAGCGGGTCGTCGGCTGCTCGCTCTGCCCCGGCCGCTTCTCGTCTCCGTGACCGTCACCTGCTTCGCGATGGGAATCGAACGCCGTGAGCGTGCGTGGGAGGAGGCGCAGGAGACGCGGACGTTCCGCCTCGAGCCCGTCGACACGTTCCCCCTCGACCTGCTGCGAAGTCTCCGCCGGCTGAAGCTTCCCTATGCGCCGTCGGACGTCGAGCTCCTCGTCGATCTCAGCCCCGCCCGCCACTGGTTCGACGAGACCGTGTACGCGATCACCGCTGCCGGACGCGTGCTCGCAGAGTCGCCGGGGTCGCCCGCCGTGCTTGCCGGGCTCGAACGCCTCAGGGCTCGCCTCGCCGAGACGCCGGATCAGTCGCACGTTGTCGGATATCGGGATGCGGCCGCTCGCATCGCTGCGCTGCTCGCCGGCCAGGCGCCCGGCGGCCTCCTCGATCTCTCCGTTCTGGACGACCGCGACAGCTGGGTGGACACGGCGCGCGAGGTGCTACGCGCCCATGCGAGCCGTCGTGACGGCGTCCAGGAGGTCCTTGCGCACCTTGCCGCAGCTCGCGGCTCCCACCCCTCCAAGCGCTGGGCAGCACGAGCCGAGGAGCTGCTGACCGCCGACACCGCCCAGTTCATCCGGGAGCTCCTGGAGCCGGTGCTCGAGGTGGAGCTCGTGCCAACGCCGGAGGATGTCTGGTGGCCACCGTCCTGGCTGCTTGCGCCAGGGAACGAGTCGATCCTCCGAGGCGCAGCCTGGACGCTCCGTGTGGTCGACGGCCCGTGGGTCGTTCCGCTTCTCGGGCGACTTGCCCTACGCTGCTGCGCGTCCTCGCCGGATCCAACGGTGACGACCGCCCTCAGCGCGCCGGTGGGCAATGCGGCAGTCGACTCGCTCGTCGCGCGAAGGGCGACGGACCCCGAGGCCCATGGCGAGCTCGTGCGACTCCTCGGCGAGATCCGGCGACGCGACGTCCTCAAACGCATCGCGGCCGCCGTGGGTGAGGCTTCGGGGCAGACGGAGGTGCGCGACGAAGCCGTTCGACGGCAGAAGGAACGCCTCGTCCGGGCAAAGGCGAATCCTGCTCCCGCCACGGAGCAGCGTGCGGCAAACGAGCGGGTCCGAGCGGACCTGGCTCAACGTCTCCGAGATGCGGGATTCGCGGCGAGGCGGGGCCGAACGTTCTGGAGGCACCACGCCAACCGGGTCGAGATCGTGCATGTGGCATCGGTACGCGGCGCGCTCCAACTCCAAGTAGGCGTGTGGTTCGCATCACCACGGCGGATCACCCCGCCTCCGGCCGAGAACGACCGGCAGCTACCGGGCGAAGCGAGCTGCGACCTGCGCGCGACATTCGCCGCGGACGATCTCGTCGCAGCGTCCGTGCGCGCCGAGTCCTGGTTCCTGCGCTGGCAGGAGCTCGACAGCGTCCTCGGCTTCCTGCTCTCCGAGGACGCCGACGACACGACCTGGGGCCACGGTGCGGCAAGCTCTCCTGTGCGGGAGTACCTCATCGGGTACCTCGCGCTCGAGGCGGGCCGTGGACGTGTTGCGCGTCAGCACCTCACGAAGGCGGCCCGATGGTTCCGCGAGAGCCTCGAGGAGCACCGCTCGTCCTACGCGCCAGAGGTCGTCTCCGCTCGGGAGGCGTGGATCGCCGGGATCGAAGCCGACGCGCTCTCAGCCTGAACCGCCGCGGGCATGCTCGAGTGCCAGCGCGAGATCGGCGGGAAGCGGCGACTCGAAGTCGAGCTCGTCGTCGGTCACGGGATGCCCGAAGCGGAGACGGTGCGCGTGCAGGAACTGGCGTCGCAAGCCGAGATCCTCCTTCACCCCGTACGTCGGGTCGCCGGAGACCGGCAGGTCGATGCTCGCCAGATGGACGCGGATCTGGTGCGTCCTCCCCGTCTCGAGCCTCACCTCGAGCAATGCGCGCTCGCCTAGCGCCTCGACGAGCTCGAACCACGTGACGGCAGCGCGCGGCTCGTCGGTGTCGAGCGACCGCCTCGTCGGGTCGCGTCGGTCGCGGCCGATCGGCGCGTCGATCCGACCCGTCCGCGAGCGCGGACGCCCACTCACGAGGGCGAGGTAGCGTCGTTCCACCTCTCGGCGGCGGATTGCCTCCTGGAGAGCTGCGAACGCAGCTTGCGAGCGGGTGACGAGGACGAGCCCGGACGTGTCGCGATCGAGTCGGTGGACGATCCCGGGTCGGTCGGGATCCTCGCCACCTGCAGCTCCGAGAGTGACGAGCTGTCCGGCCAGCGTTCCGACCGATCGCCCTGCGCCGGGATGCATCGCGACCCCGGCCGGCTTGTCGACGACGACGACGTGCTCGTCCTCGTAGGCGATGCCAACCGTGACCGGCTCGGAAGCAAGCCCAGGTGTCACGGTGGGTAGCTCGACGACGACGGCAGCTCCGGGCTCGAGGCGATGGCTCTTCGGCCGCACCGCCCCGTCGACGGTCACGGCGCCGTCCGCGAGCAGGCGCTCCGCCAGCGAGCGGGCTCCGATCTCGGGGCGAGCCGCCAGCGCGCGGTCGAGCCGCGACCCGGCGTCCTCGTCAGCGACCGCGAAGCGAAGCGTCGCCACCGCGTGCCCCGTGCATCCGGTGCGACCGATCGCCGAGCACCAGCGTCGCGAAAAGGATTCCGACACCGACGACGATGAACGTGTCCGCGAGGTTGAACGCAGGCCAGGCGACGAAGTCGAGGAAGTCCGTGACGTGCCCGAGCCGAACGCGGTCGATGAGATTGGCGATGCTCCCGCCGAGGACGAGCCCGAGCGCGACGGGCAGCACCGGATGGCGACGCCCGGAGCGTGCGAAGAAGAGGAGCATGGCGCCCACCGCGACCGCTGTCACCGCGATGACGATGGACGTCCGGCTTCCGAAGAGGCCGAACGCGATCCCGGAGTTCTGCACGTGATGGATCGAGAACGGCCCGAGGATTGCAACGCTGTCGCCCAGAGTGAGCGTTCGCCCGACCACCTGCTTCGTGAGCTGGTCGGCGAGCACGGCGGCGCCGGCGACGAGTCCCAGCACGAGCCATTGCGCCCGACCCGCTCCGAGCGATCGCTCGGCCGAGGAGACGGGCTGCAGGGCATTCGCGGTCGATCCGATGCGGACGTCGACCGCAGGAGCTTCGCTGGTCGCCGGCTCGCTCATACCCCGCTCTCCAACGTGCGCTTGTCTTCGATGCAGAGCGTCGCGTACGGGACGGCTTCGAGGCGATCCGAGTCGATCGGTCGGCCGCAGCTCGCACAGAGCCCGTAGGTGCCGGCCTCGATCCGACCGAGAGCCGCCTCGATCTCGTCGAGCAGATGGTCGGCGTTCTCCTCGAGCCCCTCGTCGAGCTCGCGCATGTACGTCTCGGTCGCGCTGTCCGCGATGTGGTCACCGGAACCGATCGCGAGATCACCGCTCTCCTCGAGCATCGAGCCGTCGTGGTGGACCGCCTGCCGGGCGTGCTGGAGTCGGGAGCGTTCGCTCTCGAGCACGCGCCGGAAGTGGTCGAGATCGACCGTCACGGCGCAATCCTCGCAGCCGCTGCAAGCCAGCCGTCGCCGAACCGTCCGACGACCCCTGGACGGGTCGCGCCGGGAACGACGCGCAGCCGCAGGCTCGTGCGCGGGGCCTTCACGGCCGCAACAATAGCCGCGCCTCAGCCGGCGACCTTGCGGATCCCTCCGTCAGTGACCTCGCCGACCGGAGTCGGGCGCGTCACGGTCGTGGATGCCTCCTCCTCGGCCGTAACCGGCTTGTCGCTGGGCCACTCGCCGAGCGACTCGAACGCCGCGCGGAGCTGGGCCCTGATCTTCACGATGTCCTCCTCGAGCCGACGCTTCTCCGCAGCCGCTTCGCGCGTGACCCGACGCGACTCCGCATGCGCCTCCTGGACGATGAGGTCGGATTCGCGCCTCGCCTGTTCCTTCATGTCCTGCGCTGCCCGCTCGGCGGACACGAGGGTCGAACGAAGCAGAGCCTCGAGCTCACGATGCTTCGCAGCCTCGGCATCGAGCTCTTCGAGCCGGTCCGCGAGATCGGCGCGCTCGCGCCACACCTCCTCGAAGCTGTCGGCGATCTCCTCGAGCAGCTGGTCGACCGGCCCGCGGCGATACCCGCGCAGCCAGGCGCGCCTCATGTCGACATGTCTGATTTCGACTGGAGTGAGCGGCATCTGACCTCCTACAGCAGTGCCCCGATCAGGGCGTTGACGACTCGTGCCGCAACGAGCAGGACGACGACGGCCACGATCGGTGAGAGATCGAGTGGCCCGATCGTTGGGATACGGCCTCGGAAGAGGCCGAGGTACGGACGGCAGACTTCGTCCAGGAATCGTTGCAGACTTGCGGCGACGGTGGAATAGGGCAGCTTGATCCACGACAGCAGCACGTAGGCGAAGATGAAGAGGATGTAGATCGACGTGAACACGGTGACGAAGCTCTGCAGCGACGACGCCGCGTCCGCGAGTAGGCCGAGAAACGCATACGCGCCCATCGGACGCGTGTTCGCCGCGCCGCCGTAGGTTCCTACGACGTTTGTGTTGGCCTGGCTCGCTGTCTACTGCTGGGGGAACCTCCCGGTTCCCCCAGACCCCTTCCACTGGTCCGCTTCGCGGACAAGGCCCTTCAGGCCTGGTTGTAGAACCCGCCGCGCTCGATCGCGCGGGCGCGTTCCTCGGCCGAGAGCTCGACATCGCGCGGTGTGAGCAGGAACACCTTGTCGGCGACACGTTGCATGCTTCCGTCGAGTGCATACGTGAGGCCGCTCGCGAAGTCGATGAGCCGTTTCGAGAGCTCCGTGTCGGCGCTCTGGAGGTTCAGGATCACGGGAATCTGCGCCTTGAAGCGATCGGCGATCTGCTTCGCGTCGTTGAACGCACGCGGAGCGACCAGGTGCACCTTCGCCGGTGCCGGAGCCGAGACGCTCCGAAGCCTCGACGAGCGTTCCCGCCGTGGTTGGGCAGAGGCCGCCGACTCCTCCGATGACCACTCGTCGTCGCCGTCGGCCGTGCTCGGGAGCCGCCGCACGTTCTGGCGATCACGCCGGCGGTAGCTGTCCTCGAGCTGCTGATCGCTCGTCTCGAGGTGATCGTCGTCCCATTCCTCGTCCTCGGCGATGCCGAAGTACACGAGCGTGCGGCTCCACAGGTCACTGAACCCCATGACCGCGGCAGTCTAACCCCCTACTCGGGGGCGAAGATGGTCGCCCCCACCCGGACGAGCGTGGCGCCTTCCTCCGCTGCCACCCGATAGTCCTGTGACGTCCCCATGCTCAGCTCGGCGAGTCCGTGCTCTCGGGCCAGGTCGCGCAGCCGCCTGAACATCGCACGCGACTCCTCCGGATCGGCGGCGAGCGGCGGCATCGTCATGAGCCCGCGGATCAGCGGGTACCGCTCGACGAATCCCGCGATCTCGCCCGGCACGACGCCCGATTTCGACTCCTCGCCAGAGAGATTGACCTCGAGGAGGGCCGGAATCGCGACACGTCGGGCTGCCGAGTCGGAGCCGACCGAATGGGCGAGCTCGCACAGTCGGTTGACGACCTTGACCTTGTTGGACTGGAGATGCCCGATGAAATGCCAGCGGAACGCGTCCCCGTAGACGGCGTGCTTCTGCTCCAGGTCCTGAGCGCGATTCTCGCCGACGACGGCGACACCGGCCTCTGCGAGCGCCCCCATCTCCTCGGGTGAGACGTACTTCGTCGCGACGACGACCGTGACGTCCGGCCCGACCTCCTCGCAGACGCGGCCGTAACGCTCTGCGATCTCGGAGGCCGCAGCGACCGTCATGCGAGCACGCTCGACGCGACGAGCTCCCGTGCAGCGGCGAGCTCTGCCTCGCGGCCCTCGAGCTCGCCGTTGAGCTTTCGCGTCCGGATCTCGCCGAGGATCTCGCCGATCTGCGGCGACTCGGGGAGCCCCATCGCGATGAGGTCGGCTCCTCCGATCTCGAGCCGAACGTCTCGAAGTCGCTGGAAGTACGCTCGCAGCTCGGGTCGGTCGTCGAGGGCGAGCGCGAAGAGCGGGGCGTCCGGGGCGAACGCATCGGCGAGGGCCACGATCTGCGCCGGCTCGAGCGTTTCGACCTGGAGCCGCTCGACGATGCGAGGTGCGACGCTCACCGCGCCGACGATGCGGTCGATGTCGCGCCGGCGCAGTGTGAGCCGGTCGAGCCAATCGTAGGCCTCCTCCGACGTCAGCCCCCGTGCGAGTGCAGCGAGCCCGATCCGCCACGAAGGCACGTCGAGCTCCAGCTCGTCGCGAAGCTTGGAGGCACGGGAGAAGAGCGCAGCTGCGTCGTCGTCGCCGCGCAGGCGAGGATGGATCGCCCGATCGGCGTCGAGCTCGCCGAGGCGGCGGATGCCGTCCGGAGCACCCGGGTCGTCGAGCAGGGCGACCAGCTCGTCTCGAAGGCGCGACGACGAGAGATCGCCGACGAGCCCCATCTCGATACAGCCGCGCAGCAGGCGCGCGGAGTGCTCCTCGAAGCGAAACCCGTGTCGGGCCTCGTAGCGAATCCCGCGGAAGATGCGCGTCGGATCGTCGATGAACGAGAGGTTGTGCAGCACGCGCAGCGTCCGCGCCTCGAGATCCGCCTGCCCTCCGAACGGGTCCACGAGGCGGCCGAAGTCGTCCGCGCGAAGCGATGCGGCCATCGCGTTGATCGTGAAGTCGCGCCGGAAGAGATCCTCCCGGAGCCCGGCCCGCTCGACGGTGGGAAGCGCACCGGGCGCGTCGTAGAACTCGGTCCGCGTGGTGACGACGTCGACGCGGTCGCTTTCGCCGTACTGCACGATCGCCGTGCCGAACTTCCGGTGCGGGGTCGCCCGACCGCCCAGCGTCTCCGCGAGCGCGTACGCGAACGCGATCGCGTCCCCCTCGACCGCGATGTCGACGTCGAAGCTCTCCTCGCCGAGGAGGATGTCGCGAATCGTCCCGCCGACCAGGTACACGCCGTCTGCCCGGCTCCCGAGCACCGCGACGGCATCGGCGATGGTCTGGAGACGTGACGTCGCGCGAAGCTGATCCGCGATGCTCGCTGTCGATTCGGCGGGCTCCGGCGGGCGACCCTCGAGCGTCCGCAGGAGATCCGCGCGACTCACGACGCCGACGAGCTCGCCGTCGCGGAGCACGGCGACGCGACCGTCCTCCGCCGACGTCACGAGTGCGCGGAGCTCCGCGAGGGTCGCGTCCTCGTGCGTGCTCACGACGTGGCTCGACATGATCCCGCGGACGGGGGCGTGGGCGAGGCCGTGACCGATCGCCTTGTCGAGATCCTCTCGGCTCACACCACCAGTGAGCCGTTCGTCGGCCACGACGAAGACGCCGCTCTGCCCGTGGCGCTGGCACAGCGTCATCGCCTCTCGGACGCTCGCATCGGGCCCGACGGCACGCGCGGGCGTCGACATCACGTCCCGTGCGCGCGGCGCAGCGTCACCGCCGTGGCGGAGAGCGTCGAGCACACGCTCCTTGGCGTCCGCAAGGCTCGCGCGCGAGATCGCGGAGGCCGCCTGCGCGTGTCCTCCTCCCCCGAGCGCGGTCGCGACGGCCGCGGCGTCGACCCTGTCGGTTCGGCTGCGCACGACCACGAACACGCGCTCGTCCATCTCGACGAGCAGGACGAGCGTCCGTGCGTCGGTGAGGTCGACGATCTTGTGCGCGAGATTGGACACGCCGTCGACGTACTCGGGCCAGCTGACCGCCGCGAGCAGCAACTCCTCTCCGACCGGTCCGACGGGCTCGAGCGACTCCATGAGGTGGTGCAGCAGCCCTCGCTCTGCCGGCGCGAGCGGCGTGTGCAGGTACTCGTTGACCAGATCCTGGCGCGCGCCGTGCCGAAGGCACCACGAGAGCGCGTCGACGTCGCGCTGGGTCGTCGTCGCATAGGTCAGCGAACCCGTGTCCTCGTGGATGCCCAACGCGAAGGCCGTCGCCTCCAAGGGTGTCGGCGTCAGCTCGCGCTCGGCGACGATCCCGACGAGCGTCGTGGTCAGCGCGCCGTCCGTCGAGAACACGGCCGTCTCCTCCGAGACCCAGTCGGGTCGCTCGCCCTCGCCGTGGTGATCGAAGAGGACCTTCTCCACCGCGGGATCGAGCGCGACCTGCTCGAGCTCGCCGAGCCGCGAGGCACTCGCCGCCTCCACGACGATCAAGCGACGAATCGCGTCGAGCTCGAGGCGGCTGACGTCGCTTACGGCTCCGAGCTCCTCGGCGTGCAGCCTGTAGAAGTCGCGGACGTTTCGGTTCAGCGTGCCGACGGCGACGACCGCGTCGGGATAGAGGAGCCGCGCGGCGAGCATCGCTCCGAACGCGTCGAAGTCCGTGTTCCCGTGCGTCGCGATGAGCTGCTCGGCGCGCATCGGCTCATTCTCGCGCAAGACCGGAATCCGCTACCGCGAGCTTCGGTCGCGCACAGATCCCTGGAGCCGACCGCTTCGCGGTCGGGCCGTCGCGTCTGGATCAGGTATGCGCTATCGCCTCGATCTCGACGAGCGCGCCGCTCGGAAGCCCCGAGATCTGAACTGTCGACCGAGCAGGAGGACGGTCGCCGACATGCTTTGCGTACACCTCGTTCATCGCCGCGAAGTCGCCGAGGTCCATCAGGAACACGGTCGTCTTCACGAGCTTGTCGAGCCCGCTTCCGCCAGCCTCGAGGATCGCGCCCAGGTTCGCCATGATCTGCTCCGTCTGCTCCGCGACGCCCGCGCCCGCGAGAGCACCCGTCTCGAGGCTGATCCCGAGCTGGCCCGCAACGAAGACGAGGTCGCCGACGCGGATCGCCTGGTTGTACGGCGCACCCTGGAAGGGGCCGGGCGCCTTCTCGGTGCGGACGACGTCCTTCTCGGCCATGGCTGCTCCTCTCGAGGGGTCAGACCCGTAGGGTCAGACCCCGGGTTGCGTGGCGGCGTCGGCGAGCGCGATGCCCAGCGCCTTGAAGATCGCAGACAGGACGTGCTGCGAGCTCTCGCCCTCGAGCAGGCGGACATGGATCGTGAGACCTGCGGCATGGGCGAGCTCGTCGAGCACGGTCGCGGCGAGGTCGCTCTCGAGCCCGCCCGCCCGGGTCGAGGTGAGATCGGCATTCGACACGACCAGCGGTCTCCCCGAGCGCTCGACGACGACCATGGCGAGTGCCTCGTCGGCCGGCGCGATGCCGAGTCCGCGACCAGTTGCAGCAGGTGCCTCGAAGAGTGGTGCCAGTGCCTCGCCCAGGGCCGCCCCCGCGCGGCCCACCTCCGTCTCGGGCTCGTCGGGAGCGATCTCGAGGGTGAGCCCGAAGCCGCCGGCCTCCGCGAGCTCCTCGAGCAGGTGGTCGAGGACTGCGACGCCGGTGCCGACTCGACTCTCGCGTCCGCCCGGTTCGACCTGCGCGGCGGCGGTGCTCGTCATAGCTCGGTTCGCTCGATGACCGCGCCGAGATCGCGCAGGCGCTCGTCCATGCGCTCGTACCCGCGGTCGATCTGGCCGATGTTGCCGATGGTCGACGTCCCCTCCGCGCACAGCGCGGCGAGGACCATCGCCATGCCCGCGCGGATGTCGGGGCTCTCGAGGCGCTGGCCGTACAGCGTCGCCGGCCCGGTCACGACGACGCGGTGCGGGTCGCACAGGATGATGCGAGCGCCCATCGAGACGAGCTTGTCGACGAAGAAGAGCCGGCTCTCGAACATCTTCTCGAAGATGAGGATCGTGCCGTAGGCCTGCGTGGCGACCGTCACTGCGATCGATGTCAGGTCGGCGGGAAAGGCGGGCCAGACACCGCTGTCGATCTTCGGGATCTGCCCTCCGAGGTCGTCCTCGATCAGCAACCGCTGACCTGCGGCGACACGGACGCTCGAGTCCGAGACCTCCATCTCGAGGCCGAGCCGGCGGAACGCAGGGACGATCGAGATGAGGTCGTCCGGCTCGACGTCCGTGACCTCCACCTCTCCACCCGTCGCGGCCGCGAGGCCGACGAACGACGCCACTTCGATGTGATCGGGCCCGATGCGGTACTCCGCTCCCCCGAGCTCTCGCGTGCCGGTGATGTGCAGCACGTTCGAGCCGATGCCCGTGATCTGCGCCCCGAGCGACACGAGGAACCGGCACAAGTCCTGGATGTGCGGCTCGCACGCCGCGTTCCCGAGAACCGTCTCTCCGTCGGCGAGAACAGCGGCCATGATCGCGTTCTCCGTCCCCATGACGGATGCCTCGTCGAGGTACATGCGCGCACCGCGAAGGCCGTCGGCCGAGAGCTCGTAGACCCCGTCGATGGCGACGTCCGCTCCGAGCGCGGCGAAGGCATGGACGTGCGTATCGAGCCGCCGACGACCGATGACGTCGCCGCCCGGCGGCGGTACCGACACGTGACCGAAGCGAGCGAGGAGCGGGCCGGCGAGGAGGAACGACGCGCGTATCTCACGCGCGAGCCCGGCGTCGAGGTCGCTCTTCTCCATCCCTCTCGCGTCGACGCGAACCTCGTTGGCGCCCGTCCACTCGATGTCGGCGCCGAGATCGGCCATGAGCTCCACCATCGTCTCGACGTCGCGGATGCGTGGGACGTTCGACAGCCGTACCTCCTCGGACGCCAGCACGCATGCAGCGAGGATCGGGAGCGCGCCGTTCTTGTTGCCCGAGGCCCGCACCGAGCCGCTCAAAGGCCGGCCGCCCTCGATGACGAAGGACTGCATCGCGCGGGCAATGCTACTGGCGGTCTTCACGGGGCTCCTCGCGCCGTCAGAGATTGACGATCTCGAGCCTAGGGATGGCACCGGCCGGCTCGAAGCCGAGAACCTGAGCGTAGAACGACAGCTCCGCCTCGAGCGACGACACGATGTTCTCCGCCTTGCGAAACCCGTGCCCCTCGGCCTCGTACAGGAGATAGGCATGTGGGACGCCGCGCTCCCGGAGCGCCGCGACGATGAGCTCCGCCTGTGAGGGTGGGACGATGCGATCGTCGGCACCCTGGAGCACGAGCATTGGCGTCGCGATCCGGTCCGTGAAGTGAATCGGGCTGCGCTCCCTGTACAGATCCGCGCACTCCGGATACGGCCCGATGAGCGTGTGCTCGTACGCGAGCTCGAACTTGTGTGTCTCACCGCCGCCGAACTGCTCGAGGTCGGCGATCCCGAAGTAGCTCGCTCCGGCCGCGAAGATCTCGGTGAACGTGAGCGCGCAGATCGTCGTGTAGCCGCCCGCGCTCCCGCCCGTGATGAGGAGACGGTCGGGGTCGGCTTCGCCCTGCTCGACGAGGTACTGAGCCGCGTTCACGCAATCGGCGAGGTCGACCACTCCCCACTGGCCGTTCAGCCGTTCGCGGTAGGCCCGTCCGTAGCCGGTCGAGCCGCCGTAGTTGACGTCGACCACTGCGAAGCCGCGGCTCGTCCAGAACTGCGCACCGAGGCTGAAGGCCGACGTCGCGTTCCCGGTCGGCCCGCCGTGACTCTCGACGATCAACGGCGGACGCTCGCCCTCGGACGCCGCGAACCGCGGGTTCGTCGGCGGGTAGAAGAACGCATGCGCGGTCAGGCCGTCCTCCGTGGGGAACTCGATAGCGCGCGGCACCGAAAGGTACCCCGGCGGCACGGCGGACTCCATGCTCCGGCGCAGTGTCTCAGCCGCTCCGCTCGCCACGTCGACGCGCGTGACCTGTGCCGGAACGGTCGCGGAGGCCGCGACGATCACGATGGACGTGCCTTCGGCACACAGCGATCCCACGAGTGCGTCGAGCTCGAGGTCGAGCTCCTCCAGTGCGCCGGATGCGGGGTCGAGAACCCCGAAGTGCGTCACGCCACCCGAGTCGAACCCGCAAACAATCCGCCCGTCGTCGAGGAACGCGAACGAACGAGCACCGAACGACCAGGCGGGATAGCCGAATTCGGCCTCGACAGGGTGGAGCGCCGTACGCGCGGCGCCTCGGATCCGCTCGAGGTTCCACCACCCGCTGCGGTCGCTCGCGAACACGAGGTCGCCGGACGGGCTCCACTCGGGCTGCCAGATGGACTCGACGCCGTCCTTGCCCGCAACGTGCTCGACGTTCGTCAGGCTGCCGTCTGCGCTCAGGTCGGCTACGTGGAGCTCGCACCCGTCCCACGGCATCCAGGGAAGGTCCCAGGCGAGGAAGCAGAGCTTCGAGCCGTCCGGAGAGATCCTCGGCGTCGAGTAGAAGTCGCGCCCGCCGACGATGATGCGTGGCTCGGAGGAACCGTCGGTGGGCAGCGCCACGAGCTCGTTCACCACATCCTTCGAGCTGTCGCTCTCGGCATGTCGTTCGCGGACGCCCAGCCAGAGCGATCCGTCCGCCGTGACCCGTCCGTCGGCGTAGCGATGGCGTCGATCCTCGATCGCCGGCGTGATCGCAACCGGCTGTTCGCGGTCGTCGACCCTGTACAGCCGCTGATCGTCGAAGTTCGACACGAAGGTGGTCCCCTCGTGGATGCAGTACGCGCCTCCGCCGTACTCGTGGACCGACGTCCGCACGTTGAAGCCGGCCGGGACCACATCGGTCGTCCGGCCGTCCGGATCGTGCCGCACCAGAATGACCCGGCCGCCCTCGGACGCGCGACCCTCCAGCCACCAGACGACGCCGCCCTCCATCCAGGGTGAGGACAGGCGGACGCCGGCCTGCGCGACCATCTCGGCCGAGATGGGTGATGCCCAGGTGCCGTACCGCGCAACAGTCTTGTCGGGGGCCAGGGACTCCAACGACGGCGGCTATCGTACTGCGCCATGCGGCCGACCCGCGAGCAGGCCTGGGAGACGCTCACGCGCTACACGACGAGCGAGGCGCTCCTCCGTCACGCGCTCGCCGTCGAGGCATCCGTCGGCTTCTACGCGCAGATCTACGGCGAGGACCAGGAGCTCTGGCGCGCGACTGCGCTCCTCCACGACTTCGACTACGAGATCCACCCCACGCTCGACGAGCATCCACAGGACGGCGCGGCGATCCTGCGCGAGGAGGGCTACCCCGAGGAGCTCATCGAGGCCGTCCTGTCGCACGCGGAGCACCTCGCCATGCCACGCGACACGCAGCTGAAGAAGGCGCTCTTCGCGTGCGACGAGCTCTCCGGATTCGTCCATGCGTGCGGGCTCGTACGACCGACCGGGCTCGACGGCCTCGAGCCGAAGTCGGTCAAGAAAAAGCTGAAGCAGCCGTCGTTCGCCGCCGGCGTGCACCGTGACGAGGTCTACGCCGGAGCGGAGCTCCTCGGGCTCGAGCTCGACGAGCACATCACGAACGTCGTCGCCGCGATGCAGCCGATCGCCGCGGAGCTGGGTCTCAGGACCGCGGCTGACGCGGCCTAGGAGAGCCAGGCTCCGTAGAGCGCCGGCGCCGCCCGGAGCGCTTCAGGCTCGCTCAGCAGATCCGCCGAGTCCGCCAGCTGATCGATCGCACCCACGAGCGGGAGCGCACGCAGCTGCGGGTCGTCGACCCGCTCGAGACAGGCGTCGACGAAGCGGTTGGAGGCGAGGACGCGGAAGGGCCTCGAATGGAAGCGTCGTGGGCTCGGGTCGACCGGGCGGGTCACGGCGCGGGCGTTGTGGAGCGCCGCAACCGCCTGAAAGGCACGCACGAGCCCTTCCTCCCGCCCCGAGAAGTCCACTGCTGAGAGGGCGGCGTCGAGCGCCGGGCCGACGACGCCGTACGACTCGAGCCCGCGAAAGCCCGTTCCGAGCCACTTCGAGTACGGCGCGTACGAGCGCTCGAGCAGGAAGCAGAGTCGGATCAGATCGCGAGCGATGCGGGCGGCCAGGATCCGCGAGCCGAGATCGTCGTCTACCTCGGCCGTCCGGCCGACGAACGGCTCCTCCTGGTCGAGTCGCCGCCACTGACATGCGAGCAGCCACAACCAGATGTCGTGCGGATACCAGGCGAGCGCCTCCCGCACGGCGGCCAGCTCTCCGCGATCGTCTCGATGCACGGCACCGCGGGTCAGCTCGAGGAGGATCTGCTGTGGTATCGACAGCCACGCAAGCGTGGTGACGCCCTGGCGTGGATCGAAGCCGAGGCGCTCAGCGAGCCATCCGTCGAGGGTCACCACCTCGACGTGATGACCGACCGGGACATCGTCCCAGCCGAACCGCGTCGGCCACCCCTCGAACTCGTCGGGCAGGCCGTCCTCGATCCGCTTTCGAACCGGGTCGATCGAATCAGCCGGTACGAACAGCTGGAGCCGGGGACCCCAGCCGTGATCGGTCGAGCGCTCGGTGTCGAAGCCAAGCACGTCCGAACCGGTGCCGAGGAGCGCTGCGGCATGCGGCACAGCACCGACCAGTCCGGCGACGACCTCGTCGTAGAACGCCCGCGAGAGCTCGATCCCGGGGACGAACTCGGTCACGGCGTGACCCTAGGAGTGGCGCTCGAGAAACGCGAGGACGCGGTTCCAGGCGTCCTCGGACTCGGCCGCGAACTCCTCGTACTTGCGGTCGAAGAAGCTGTGCGGCGCACCGGGGTAGATCACGACCTCGTGCTCGACTCCGGCCGCGGTGAGGGCCTCGTCGAACGCCTTCGAGTCCTCGACCGGGATCCCGGCGTCGTCTCCCGCCTGCAATGCGAGGATCGGTGCGGCCATCTCGCCGGCGCGCTGCGAAGGCCCCGGAGAGCCGTCGTTGCCAGGTCCCGGCCGGCCGTAGAAGCCGATCGCACCCGCGACGTCGTGTCCCGATGCCGCCGCGAGCCACGAGTTTCGGCCGCCGAAGCAGAACCCGACTGTGAAGATCGCTTCGCAACCGGTCGCTCGAAGGTGCGCGACGCACGCCGCCACGTCCGCCTGGACGCCCGCGGGCGTCGTCTGCTGGACGTGCGGCATGTACTCGAAGTCGTCGCCTCGCTTCTCCACGCCCGCCGTGCGTCCGAAGTAGTCGAAGGCGAGTGCCGCATAGCCGCGCTCCGCGAATCTCAGCGCGAGCTCCTCGTAGAACCGGTACAGCCCGCGGACGTCCGGGAGGATCACGACCCCGACGCGCGCCGGTTCGTCCGGTGCGGCGAGAAACGCGGCGAGTCGGTTGCCGTCGGCCGCCTCGAGGACGAGATCGTCGTGCGACACCGCCGCGCCCGAGATCGGGGGGATCGGCGGAGCGGAGTCGACGTCGAAGCACATGCCGGGCAAGTTACAAGTTGTCACTTGGTGCTGGTGCTCTCGCATGGAAGCGAGAGCTTCCTTGCAACAACCTGTTACAAGCACTTCGAGGGTCAGAGCGCCGCGACGAGGCGATCCAGATCGTCCTCGTTCGTTCCACCAGCCCACGGACGCGCGGATCAGGCCGCGACCCGGCAGGTCCCGGACGATGACCCCGGCGTCAGCGAGTCGGGACACGATCTGCGCCGAATCCTCGGCAGGCGCGCGCCACGAGACGAGCGTCGCGCGCTCTTCAGGGACGACGAGGTCCCGGCCCGCTTCCGCCAGCCTCGCGCGGAAGCGCTCGGCCATCTCCGCCGCGCGCTCGTGCGCCCACGTCGGGATCGCGGCGATCGCCGCCCTCAACCCGGCGGTTAGCGCGCTCGGCGTCACGTTGGGATCGAACCGTGCCGCACCGGCCTTCGGCTCGAACGTCCCGTCCTGCTCGTAGCCGTCCTGCGACAGGTAGCTCGGGCGGCCGATGCGGAGCGCGTCCGGATCGGCGACGACGAGCGCACCCGTGGCCTCCGGCCCGCATAGCCACTTCTGCCCCGAGACCGTGTAGAAGTCGAGCCCACTCGCGTCCACGGGCATCGCGCCGACGGACTGCGCGCCGTCCACGAGGATCGGCAAGCCGCTCTCGGAGCGAAGCTCGTGCACCGGGAGCACAGCGCCTGTCGTCCAGACGACGTGCGAGAGCGCGAGGAGCCGCGTCCGGGGACTCACGGCCGCGAGGATCCGCTCCGGATCGGGCTCGACGACGACGACCTTCGCTCCGGACGTGTGCAGCGGGCCGAGCAGCCCGAAGTGCTCGTCCGTCGTGGTGATGATCTCGTCGCCGGCTGCGATCTCGAGCCCCGCGAGAACGATGTTGCAGCCGTCCGTCGTCGACGCGGTGAGCGCGACGTGCTCGGACGGGACACCGATGAGCGCGGCGAGATCGGCACGGAGCTCCTCACGCGCCTCGAGCAACCGCATGAACCTCGTGTGGCTGCCGCGGCCCTCGGTCAGGCCGGACTCCTCCTCGACCCGTACCGCCTCCATCGTGCCGCGCGCGATCGGCCCGACACTCCCCGCCTGGAGGTAGGCGAAGCGCTCCAGCACCGGAAACTGGGCGCGTGCTTGCTCGAAGGTCACGCGCCGGATTCTGACCTAACGTTCCCGGCCACATGCGTGTCGTCATTGCCGATCCTCCCGCCTACACACCGCCTTACGACCGCTCGCTCGCGTCGGCGCTCGCGCGCGCTGGCGTCGACGTCGAGCTCGTGACGTCGCGCTTCCGCTACGGCGCGGTCATGACGCCCGACGGCTACGAGGCTCGGGACTGGTTCTACCCGCTGTCCTCGCGCATGCGGTCGTCGCGTGCCCGCCTCGCCGTGAAGGCGGTCGAGCATCCGCTCGGCATGGCGCGCTTCGCCTTCGCGAAGCCCGACGTGATCCACATGCAGTGGCTCGGCGCGCCGGAGCTCGATCGCTGGCTCTTCCACCCGCGCAGCCCGGCGGTCCTCACGGCGCACGACATCATCCCGCGACGCACACTCTCGAAGACCGCGATGTGGCGGACCCTGTTCGACCGCTTCGCACGGATCGTCGTCCACTCGGAGCGCGGGCGCGGGCAACTCGCCGACTTCGGCGCTGCCGGCCGAGAAGCTGCGCGTGATCCCGCACCCCGCCTTTCGGTCCGACGTCATCCGTGGAGACGACGGGCGGACGGCACTGTGTCTCGGGCTGATCCGGCCGTACAAGGGAACCGAGGACGCGGTCGAGGCTGTGCTCGGGATCGACGACGCGCGACTGCTCGTCGTCGGCGACCCACGCGTCCCGCTCGACGGCCTCATGCAGACGGCAGGCGAGCGCGCCGAGTGGCGGCTCGGGTACCTACCGGACTCGGAGCTCCGGCGCGCGCTCTCGGAGGCCACGGTCGGGCTCTTCCCGTACCGCGAGGAGATCGACCTCTCCGGCGCGCTGCTGCAGGTGCTCGGGGCCGGGGTACCCGCGATCGTCTACGACATCGGCGGGCTCGGCGAGCTCGTCGGCCGCTTCGGCGCAGGCGTGGTCGTTCCGCCTGGTGATACCGACGCGATGTCGGCGGCGCTCCAACGGCTGCTCGGGGAGCCCGCGGCGTTGGCATCCGCACGCGCCGGCGCCGAGCGCGTGCGCGACGAGCTCACCTGGGACGCGTCCGCGGCCGCTCATCTCGAGCTGTACCGCGAGCTGGCGTGATCTTCGGGCGCGGCCGCTTCCGCGAGCTCGTCGAGCGGCAGCTCGATCTCTTCGAGGCTGACACCGAGCTCCTCGACGAGGCCAGCGAAGCCGACGCCGCGTGGACGAACGCCGGCGCAGGTGAGTCCGAGGAGCTGTACGGCGACTACCAGCTCGTCGTCGACGCGATCGGCGAGAGTCTGCTCGACATTCGCGAGGCCTACGTCCGCACGCTCGGCGAGGACGCGGCCGACGGGTACCGCGCGGCATTCGACCGCGCCGCGCGGAAGCGCTACGGCCGGCTCGCGGCGCTGCTCGCCGGCGACTGAGCGTCAGATCGACTCGACGACCGCGAGGATGTGCGTCCCGCCGTCGAGTGCACCCGGCTCCCGGCACGCCTCGATCTCGACCTCGAGGAAGCGCTCGTCCCACGCGTCGTTCCCGACCGACAGGAAGTTCGCAGCCGACGCGCTCACGACACGGCACGGATGTCTTGCGAGCAGACGCTCGAGATCGCTCCAGCGATAGAGCCGGCAGACATGTCCGTTGTTGATCTCGGCGTCCAGGTCTCCGGTCGCGAAGATGTCGGTGACGGCGCGCTGCCAGCCGAACTTCTCGACGAGCGGGAGCAGCTGGTCGAAGAACGCCCGCGCTGCGCCGAGCAGCGACATGACGCTCAGGAGCACGTGGCCGCCAGGCCTCGTCACCCGTAGGAGCTCCGCCAATGCGCGATCGGCTTCGCCGAGCACATAGCTCAACGGGCCGCCGAAGCACACGACGGCATCGAACGACGCGTCCTCGAACCGGCCGAGATCGGTGATGTCGAGCAGCTCGCGCGATTCGACCGACTCCTCGACCGAGGCGGTCTTCTCGGCATGGAGCGCGAGCTGCCCGGGCGAGAGGTCGCCGACGACCACACTTGCGCCCAGCCGTGCGAGCTCGAGCGTGAAGCGACCTGGCCCGGCTCCTGCGTCGAGAACACGATCTCCGCTCCGGATGTGCTCGCGAAGCAGCCGGAGATGAACCTCGAGCCCGACGCGATCCATGGGGCTCGCGTCGAAGCGCTCCCACTCTCGCGTGCCGTAGTCGTCGAAGAAGCGCGCGATGTGCTCCGCGTCGTACGGAACGCCAGCCACGCCCTGCTACGACGCCACAGCGAAGAGCCGCCACTCGCCCGGGATGCCCTTGAGCGCGGCGACCCCTCGGTCGTCGAACTCGAGGCCCGAGCCGGCGACGAGATCCTTCACCGTGCCCGAGACGAGGACCTCGCCGGCGCTCGCCTGCGCCGCGACCCTGGCTCCGATGTTGACGGCGATACCCGCGACCTTCCCGTCGGCGAGCTCGACCTCGCCCGTGTGCAGCCCTGCGCGCACGTCGAGCCCGAGCGGGCGGACGGCGCCGAGGATCGCCTGCGCGCACCGGATCGCGCGGGCCGGGCCGTCGAACGTCGCGAAGAAGCCGTCACCGGCCGTATCGACCTCTCTCCCGTCGAAGCGTCCGAGCTCGCGGCGCACAGCCGCGTGATGCTGCTCGAGCAGTTCGCTCCAACGCCGGTCACCGAGCTCGACCGCCTGCGCGGTCGAGCCGACGAGGTCGGTGAAGAGCACGGTCGCGAGCGCGCGGTTCACCGTGCTCGCCTCCCGACGACCGGTGAGGAACTCGCGGATCTCGGCGACGACCCGATCGGGGTCGAACCAAGGGACGTGATCGCCTCCCGGGAGCTCCACGTAGCGCGCGCCGGAGATCGTCCGTGCAAGAAAGCGGGCGTTCTCGACATGGCAGATCTCGTCGTCGACCGTGTGGATGATCAAGGTGGGGACGTTGATCGCGGAAACGACGTGGCGCACGTCGATGTCGAACGCCATCCGCGCGAACGCTTCCCACGCAGCGGGAGTCGCCGGGTGCATCTGCAGCCGGCCGCGTCCATGCACGCGCCCACGTCACGTCACCAACGCTTGGAGCGATGTATACCGGATACCATTCACCATGACCCCAGCTGCTCGGGTAGTGACGCCGTGTACTCCTCGAACTCTCGCCTCGTCGTTCTCGCCCCACGGCCACTCAGCGTCTCGCCGCTCGCGAACCTCCGCGCCCTGCGAGGATGAGCGCCGGTCGTGCGTCTCGGATGCGCGGCTGCGAAGAGCATCGCCAGCGGCCCGCCTTCGGACTCGCCCATGATCGCGGCCCGTTCACTGCCCGACGGCGTCCATGACGGCCCGGATGTCATCCATCCGCTCCTCGAGGGTGGTCGCGCCGGGCACACGATCCGACATTCCCATCCCACGCTTGTCGAAGAGGATCAGCCGCGTGAACTCGCCGAGCCGCTCGCAGTAGCGCCGGAACTGCGGGAGCTCCCAGTAGATCTCTAGATGCGTGTACGCCCCCTGCGCGTAGACCAGATCGATCGGGCCGTCCCCGACCACGCGATACGCGACGTCGACGTCGCCGCTGCGTGCGAACCTGACCTCGGTCACGACGGGAGGTTCACGCCGTTTTGCGGCTGCGTCAACCTCGTCAGACTTCCCGTGTGACCGCGCTCCGCCTCCGCGACGTACCGAGGTACGTGAGAGCGCTCACTGTCTGCGTGCTCGTGCTGTTCGTCGCAACCCTGGCTGCAGGAGTCGAGGATGGTCGGGCGTGCTCGTGCGCGCTGCCCGATCCGCGGGCCGCGCTCGCACAGGCGGACGGCGCCTTCGTCGGGACGTTGCTGAGCAGGCGCCAGTTCGAGCAGCGCGCCGAGCTCACGTTTTCGGTCGAGCGGACGCTCAAAGGGTCGATCGGCCAGACCGTGGAGGTGATCACCGCGTCGAACGGGGCGGCCTGCGGGCTCGAGGCGCCCATCGGAACGCGCGTCGGGCTCGTCCTGGAACGCCGCGGCGGCGCCTGGCACGGGCACCTGTGCTGGCAGTTCGCCCCCGCCGAGCTCCTGACGGCCGCGCTGCCGCTCCCTGCCCCGAACGGCAGTGGGCCGGTTGCGCTCGTCGTGGGCGCCGGCATGGGCGACACGCGCCTGCTCGCCCTCGATCGACGAGGCCGAACGCTCGCGTACGGACGCGGGGGTGGTCGAGCCGGCCTCGTTTCCATCTGTCCCGGGCGGGAGCGCATCGCGGAACTCGCCTACACGGGGGCGGGCACGACGCTCGCAATCCGTGCGACCCCGACGCTCCGAGTGGTCCGGCGACAGGCGGTCGCGCTTCCCGGCGGGCGCTACGCGCAGCGGCTGAGCTGCGAGGAGCGCTCGGGCTCGAGCGTCCTCGTGTTCGCGCGCGGCCCGCTCGGCGACTCTCCCGCGAAGGCAGCCCTCTACCGGCTCACGGAGAGACGTCTCCTCCCTCTGTGGACCGGCGCCGCTTTCGACGTAGGGATCGGGCGGTCGGCGGCCTATCTGAGCGCGGGCATGAGCGGCAAGACGCTTCTGCGCATCGATCTCCGGAGCGCTCGCAGCAGGCGGCTCGGGGCGCTCCCCGGCCCGACGATGTCATTGACGTCGAACGGGGGTGAAACACTCCTCGCCGGCGTCGTCGCCGGCGCCGGTCGTCCGTCGCAGGTCGTCCGCGTCGATCTCGGCGGGAATCCCGCGAAGGTGACGACGGCCCCGCTCAGGGGAGGCGAGGTGTACGGGCATGTCTTCTGGCTTCCGGCAGGCCGATTGCTCTTCGTCCCCGCGTACGGTGGGACGGCCGTGCACGTGTTCGATCGATCGCTCCGTACACAGTCCCGGTTCTCGTGGACCGCCGGGCAGGCAGCACTCGTCGGCTCCACGGTGTTCGGCACCGACCAGAGCTTCTCGCTCTTCCGCGCAGACCTCCCGTCCGGCCCGCAGCGAGTCGCCCGTCGCCTGCCGGGCCGACCTACCCTCATCGTCTCGGCAGCAAGCTGATCAGCGGTGCCCGAAGGAGTGCGGTCGGGGAAGCGACTCCCAGACCGTGTCGTCCTTCGCCACTCGCCGCGCCAGAGGGCCGAGCGACTCGAGCGTCGAGACGAGCACGTTCCGGTTCTCCCCGACTCGCTCGTAGCGTCCGCGGGCAAGGATCAGCGGCTCGGCGCGAACCGTCGCCCGGTGCCGCTCGTAGACCTCCGAGGGGACGATGAGGTTCACCTGGCCGTGCTCGTCCTCGAGCAGCATGAAGACGATTCCCTTCGCGGTCGACGGGCGCTGGCGCGCGACCGTCATCCCGGCGAAGGCGACCTGCCGTCCGTGCCGCTCGGCGTGGAGCTCCGCGCTCGAGAGCGTCCCTCGAGGGAGATGTGCACGGAGGAGCGCGAGCGGGTGCGTCTCGATCGACATGCTCGTGTGGCGGTAGTCGGCGAGCATCCGCTCCCAGCGCGTGAGGTCACGAAGTGCCGGCGTCTCCGTCGTCGGCTCGAGCTCCAGCGGCAGCTGCTTCATCTCTCCTTCCGTCCCCGGCACCGACTGCGCGCGGAAGACGAGCCCGAGCTCCCAGAGGAGATCGCGCCGCGGCTTCCAGAACCCGTCGCAGGCGCCGCCCTTGACGAGCGCCTCGAGCCCGTCATAGGAGAGCTGCGAGCGGCGCGCGAGGTCCGCGATGTCCCGATAGGGCCCGTTCGCGTCGCGCTCCCCCACGAGCCCCTCGCCCTCGTCCTTCCCCACGGAAGCGATGTAGTTGAGGCCGATCCGAACTGCCGGGGTCAGACCCGTGGGGTCTGACCCCACCGCGGCGACACAGCGGGCTCCGCTCAGGTTGACGTCCACGGGAAGCACCTCCACGCCGTGCCGCTGCGCGTCGCGGACGAGCGTTGCAGGCGGGTAGAAGCCCATCGGCTGCTCGTTCAGCAGCGCGCACAGGAACTCCGCCGGGTAGTAGTGGCGAAGCCACGTCGACTGGTACGCGAGGAGCCCGAACGCGGCGGCGTGCGCCTTCGGGAAGCCGAAGCCCGAGAAGCCGACGAGCTTGTCGAACACGCGGTCGGCGGTCTCCTCGTCGACGCCCTTCTCCGCGGCGCCTTCGATGAACCGCCCGCGATAGGCCTCGAGCGCGTCGTGGCTCCGCTTTCGGCTCATCGCGCGCCGTAGCCCCTCCGCCTCCCCCACGGAGAAGCCGGCGAGCGCGATCGCCACCTCGAGCACCTGGTCCTGGAAGACGACGACGCCGAAGGTGGAGCGCAGCGGCTCGCGCAGGAGCTCGTGGTCGACCGGGAAGACGTACGTGGGGTCTTCGCGGAGCCGCTGACGCGCGTCGATGTACGGATGCACGGCCTTCCCCTGGATCGGGCCCGGCCGCACGAGCGCGACCTGGACGGTGATGTCGTCGAGGTTCTCCGGCTTCGTCCGCAGGAGACTCTGCATCTGCGCGCGGCTCTCGATCTGGAAGGCGCCGATCGTGTCCGCACGCTTGATGTCGTCGTACACCGCCGGGTCGTCGAAGGGGATGCGCGAGAGGTCGATCACCTCGTCGTGCGTGCGCGCGATCTGCTCGACGCAGTCCTCGACCGCGGAGAGCATCCCGAGGCCGAGGAGGTCGATCTTGAGGAACCCTGCGTCGGAACACGAGTCCTTGTCCCACTGGCAGAGCTGGCGCCCGGCCATCGCGGCTGGTTGCACCGGGACGAGCTCGATCAGCGGCCGCGTCGAGACGATCATCCCGCCCGGGTGCTGCGAGACGTGACGTGGCAGCCCCGAGATCTCGCCGGTGAGCCAGGCGAACGCGCGCCAGCGTTTCGACCGGAGCTTGCGGTCACCGTCGGGCAGGCGCGCGACCTCCTCCCCCACTCGCTTCGCGTTCCAGCCGTCCGAGAGCCGCGCGAGCCGCTCGAGCTCGGCGAACGGCAGTCCGAGCGCCTTCCCGACGTCGCGGATGGCACCACGCGAGCGGTACGTCGCGAAGCTCGCGACGAGCGCGGCGTGCTCACGTCCGTAGCGCTCGGTGACGCGGACGATGAGTTTCTCGCGGATGTCGCGCGGGAAGTCGAGGTCGATGTCCGGGACGGCCGCGAGCTCGCGGTTCAGGAAGCGACCGAGGGAGAGCTCGTTCGAGACCGGATCGACGTGTGAGAGACCGGTGAGGTAGCAGACGATCGAGCCGAC
Source organism: uncultured Gaiellaceae bacterium (assembly GCA_963744505.1). GTDB lineage: Bacteria > Actinomycetota > Thermoleophilia > Gaiellales > Gaiellaceae > GMQP-bins7. The sequence goes on along the minus strand of CAVUTL010000005.1, from coordinate 317,937 downwards.
CGAGCTCCCTCGCCCTCGACCCGGCGGGAGGAAGGCACGCGGCGAGTCCGCGCCGCGCACCTCCCGAGCGCACTCGCGCGCGATCTCGAGCACCTCGTGGTGGAGGAGGAAGAACCCGGCGAGCCCGAGCTCGTCGATGAGCGCGAGCTCGCTCTCCAGGCGAGCGCGAGCTTCGCCTTGTAACAACTTGTCACTTGGTCGGTACCGCTCGACCATCGCGCGCTGGCAGATCGCAGCGAGTTGCTGGATGGCCGGATCGGCCCTGTCCGAGAAGTCCGGGTAGTGGTAGCCGAGCTCCTCGGTGAGGTCGAACTCGAGCTGCTCGGCGAGCGCATGGCTGCGCTCGGCCGCGGCACGGTCGAAGGAGAAGCGCTCGAGCATCTCCTCGGGCGCTCGCAGGTAGCTCTCACGGTTTCCGCGCCGCTCGGGCTCGCACCCTTCGAGCGAAGTCCGGCAACGAATCGCGACGAGGACGTCCTGCAGGAGGGTGCGCCGCGGATGGTGCGCGTGGACGTCGCCGGTTGCGATCGTCTCGACGCCGAGATGCTCGGCGAGATCGCGCAGGAGGCCGAGCCGCCGCGCGTCTCCACGCTCGAACGGCCGCTGGAGCTCGACGTAGAAGCGCTCGCGGCCGAACGCAGTCGCCAGCCGTGCGGCTGCGTTGGGGTCGAGGAGGCCGAGGCCGCGTCGCGCGCACCCCGAAAGGCAGACGAGCCCCTCGTTCAGCTCTGCGACGGTCTCGAGCGGCACCGAGGGCGGAAGCGGCTCGCGATCCTCACGCCCGGCACGCCGCGTCCCCGCGTGCGCGTGCGTGAGAAGCCGGCAGAGGTTCGCGTAGCCCTGCCGCGACTCGACGAGCAGCGTGATGTGCGCGCCACCGTCCAATGTGACCTCGGCGCCGGTGATCGGCCGCACGCCGAACGCCTTCGCCGCGTGCGCGAACTCGAGAGAGCCGTAGACGCCGTCGTGATCGGTGAGCGCGAGCGCCTCGTACCCGAGCTCCGCCGCCCGTACCGCAAGCTCCTCCGGCTGGGACGCCCCGTCGAGGAACGAGTACGCCGAGTGGCAATGGAGCTCGACGTAGCTCATAGACTCGAGTCGTGGAGGCGATCCTCGTCACCGACACGCCGGAGCGAACGATTCACATCCACGTCGCAAGCGAGGAGCTCGTCGTCACCGAGACGCGCTACCGAGCCGGCGAGCGCGGGCCCGAGCTGCACGTCCACCACCTGCACGCCGACTGCTTCTACGTCCTCGAAGGAGCGCTCACGCTCTCGCTCGAGAGCGGCGAGCGCACGCTCGGCCCGGGGTCGTTCGTCCTCGTACCCCCGGATGTCGTGCACACATTCCGCAACGACGGGCCGGACGACCTGCGCTTCTTCAACTTCCACGCGCCAGGGGTGGGCTTCGACCGCTACCTGCAGGGACTGTACGACGCGGAGTTCGCCGCGCCCTTCGACCAGCACTCCGCGCCCGAGAGCGGTGGCCGTGATCCGAGCCTCGTGATCGCCGGGCGCGGGCGAGCTCGTCGCCGAGCGTCCGAGCCTCACCGTGATCCTGCTCGGCGACGCACCCGAGCTCGGCATCTCCTCGTCCCGCGGTGAGCCTCGTGGGCCTTCTCCACCTCCGCACCTCCACCCGCGGCACGCCGAGACGTTCCACGTGCTCGAGGGCGAGATGACGTTCACGGTGGACGGCCGCGAGGTCCACGCTCCGGCGGGAAGTTGGGTGCACGTGCCGCCGCGCACCGTCCACACCTTCGCGTTCCCCGGATCGGAGGACGTCCGCTTCCTCAGCGTGCACACGCCGAGCTTCGGCTGGGGCGACTTCCTCGCGTGCGCTCCACGACGCCCGCGACGACGCCGACCTCGCGGCCGCACGAGCGGCGTTCGACCAGGAGTCGGCTGCCTAGACTGCGCGAATGACCTGGGACGAGCTCGTCACGGACGTGACGACACGGCATCCGCTGAAGGAATCGAAGATGTTCGGCATGCCGTGCCTCAAGCGGGAGAACGGCAAGGTCGTCGCGGGGCACTGGAAGGACGGTGGGCTCACGGTCAAGCTCACGGACGAGCCCGCGCGCGAGCAGGCGCTCGCGCTTCCCGGCGTCGAGCTGTTCGACCCAGGGATGGGGCGAGTGATGAAGGAATGGGTGCTCGTGCCGGAATCCCTGTCCGACGAGTGGCTGCGACTCGTCGAGCAGGCCGTCTGAGATGGACGAGCCGATCGCCTTGGGACCCGGCGAAGGCGGCCCGGTCAAGGCCGACCGTCCCGAGCTCTCGCTGCTCGAGATCACGTTCGATCCGGGAAGCGGCGTCGACCCCCACTTCCACAAAGGGCACAGCGACTCGTTCTACGTCCTCGAGGGAGAGGTCGAGTTCCACGTCGGAGACGACGTCGTGCACGGGACTCCCGGCACGTACCTCCTCGCCCCGCCCAACGTCGTGCACTGGTTCCGGAACGTGAGCGACAAGCCCGTGAGGATGCTCAACCTCCACACGCCCGGCGGCTTCGTCCAGTACCGGCGAGAGCTCGCGGCCCTCCGCAAGCAGGGCATCGAGCCGGACGTCGCGTTCTTCGAGCGCCACGACGTCTTCGACGTCGACTGAGTCGAGTACGGTTCGATCGTGAAGCAGATCTGGCAGGGACGGGCGATGCAGGTCGCCGCGAAATACGGCGACCAGGCTCCCATGGCCGCGGTCTGCTGCAACGCGTGCCGAACGTGTACGACGACGAACCTCCTCGCGCTGGCAACGGGCATGGGGCTCGGCGCGGTCTACGCGGTCGCGCGTTTCACAAAACGCATCGCCAGGGGTCAGACCCCACGGGTCTGACCCCGTTACGCGTTCTGCGTGAACCAACAGCTCGCGTCGGCGTCGCGGTAGACGCAGACGTTCCGGCCGCCCTCGAGGACGACCTCGAAGTAGTGCCGGTCGACGGGCTCCTCCGTCCACCAGCGATCGACGACGCGCCACTCCTCGCGCACGAGCGCCACCTGCTCACGGTTCACGACATGTGGCGTGCCGGCAGGTCCCGTCTCGACCAGGGCGGGTCGCGGCGCGTTGAGCCGACCTGCTAGTCGTCCCGCGGAACGACCAGCGCTCGCGCTTCCGGAACCCGCGACCACGGCGCCACCTCCACCACAGCGCACACCGACCCCGTCCCTGTGCTCGCGCGCACCTGGCGCAGGCCTTCGCGCAGCCGCACGACGGCCTCCTCTCCCGCCGGCTCCACGAGCGCGAGCTGCTGTCCCGTGTGCTCCGCGAGCTCGACCGCCTCGAGGCGGAGCTCGACGATGGGCGCGGGAAGCTCCTGCAGCTTCGGTCCGAGCGCCGCTCTCAGGCGGCCGACGTCGGCAGTCGCGTCTCGCAGCGTCGCCACCCGCCGCCACGAGCCACCGTCGACGAGCCGGGCGACCAGCGCGAGTTTTCGGAAAGGCCGCCCGGCCCGTTCTGGACGCGCGAGCAGGCGCTCGAGGAGGGAGCCGAGCGCCCGTCGCAGCGTGAGCTCGTTCGCAATCGCTTCGGGGAATGTGAGTGCCTCGACGAGCTCCGAGGCAGGCTTCCGGCCGCGCACCCGCGCCCGGCGGCCTCCCTGGGCGAGCCGCCACGCCTTCCTCCCATCCGTGCCGAGGCGCTCCGCGACCGCGCCGCCGGGAAGCTGCGCCAGCTCACCGAGGGAGCGCAGGCCGAGCCCTTCGAGCTCCGCGTACCGGTTCGGCGCCATCGGGAGCAGCGAGAGCGGGAGCGGCTCGAGGAACGCCTCTTCCTCCTTCGGCGCGACGAGGAGAATCTGGCCCGCGCGCGCAACGCTCGCCGCCGCGAGAGCGGTGAAGCGCCTTTCGGCGGCGCCGGCGCGCGGATCCCATGCCGAGCCGACCGCCGCGAGCGCCCGCTCGAGCGCCGGCTGCACGCCTCCGTAGAGACGCTCGACGCCCTTCGTCTCGAACACGACTGCGCCGTGCTCGACCGGCTCGACGGCGAAGCCGGCATCCTCGAGCCGCCGCAGGACAGCCCTCCCACTCCCGTTCCACCGTTGCCGGGTCGCGATCGACGAGGACGAGCGACGGGCACGTCGCAAGCGCCTCCCCGAGACGCATCCCCGGCTTCACGCCCGCCGCCTCCGCCGCCGCAGTCACGGGACCGAGCAGCGGCTCCTCCCCCGCCTCCGGCGCGAGTGCCGCAGGAACGAGCGCCAGCCGTGGCCGCGCACGTAGTGCAGCTCTCAGCTCGAAGCCCGGAATGAGGAGACACGCGACCATTCGAACACATGTTCTATACGAACATACGTTCTCCTGTCAACCATATTTCTGTTAGCGTCGCGCCATGACCGTCGACTGGGACTGGACGCGCATCGTCATCGACCACGTCCACATCCGCGTGCGCGACGCGAAAGCGAGCGTCGCGTTCTACAAGGCGGTGCTCGAGCCGCTCGGCATCCCGCCCGTCTGGGAAGGGGACCGCGGCGCGCAGCTCGCGAACCTCGTCGTCACGGACGACGAGCCGCACACCAGCGGGCCTGTACATGTCGCGTTCGTCGCCGACTCGCGCGAGCAGGTCGACGCGTTCCATCGCGCGGGCCTCGAGGCCGGCGGGCGCGACAACGGCGCTCCGGGCGTCCGCGAGCGCTACAGCTCGGAGGCCGGCGGCCGCTACTACGCCGCGTTTCTCCTCGATCCGGACGGCAACAACATCGAGGCCGTGCGCCGCGAGTTCGACTGAGTGCGCAAGACCGAGACTCGCTCGCGCGAGTCTCGGTCGCGCGACAACCCTGAAGGCAGCCGCTGAAGCGGCTGCGCCGCAGCGTGTGTCGACCGGTCTGACCTAGACGCGCTGCAGGTGCGTGTCCTTGAAGCCCGTCGGGTACTTCAGCCCGTACCCGAGGAGGCGATCCGCGCCGATGTGCGCTGCCCAGATCAGCGCCAGCTGAATCGCGACGCTCGAGTTGCCGAGAACGCCCACGATCACCAGCGCGAGCGGGAGTGCGTACGTGTGGACGACGTCGTACGAGAGCGCGCCCACGGCAGGCCCGGCGAGGTAGCCGAGCGCTGAGAGGTCCGGAACGAGGACGAGCGCGACGAGTGCCAGCCAGCCGTAGTCGAGGTGGAAGTAGAGAACGAGCGCCGACACGAGCACGGCGAGCCCTTCCAGGTGGAGAAGCGATCGCGGGAGCCTCTCGAGCGTCATGCCGTTCCTTTCGTCGCGCGGTAGCAGTCCGTGACGTAGGCGAGGTGGGCGCCGTCACGCCCGGCCGTCTCGTCGTAGAGCGCGCCGACCGCGTCCAGCACGGGCTGGCGCTCGGGCGGCGAGAGCTTCGCGAGGTAGCTGCGCGAGAGGACGAGATCGAGGAGGCCGTCGCGGTCGAGCACCTGCTCGAAGGAGAAGGTCGCGGTCTCGACCCGGCCGAACAGCCCGCTCGTTGCGAGGATCGGCACGACGTCCGACTCCTCGACGCTCTCGTTCCCGATGATTTCGCTGAGCCGTGCCATCCACGGGTCGCGATCGTCGCGGGAGTTCCACACGAGCGCGATCCGGCCCCCGGGGCGAAGAACGCGGGCGATCTCGGGCAGCGCATCGTCGTGGTCGAACCAGTGGAACGCCTGCGCGGAGGCGACGACGTCCGCGGACGCATCGGGCAACGGCATTGCCTCGGCGCGTCCGGCGAGCGCGCGAGCGCCCGGAACAGCGGCGCCGAGCTCCGCGCGCATCTCGTCGAGCGGCTCGACGGCGATGACCCGATGCCCGAGCGCGACGAGCGCACGCGTGAGCTTGCCGGTGCCCGCGCCGAGGTCCACGACGTCGGCCGCGGCCGTCGCCTGCGAGCCAGCGGACGGCCTTCTCCGGGTATCCCGGCCTCCCGCGCTCGTACGCGCCCGCGACGTCTGCGAACGCGGTGTACGGCCCGCGAACCGTGTGATCGCGGTTGACGATCATCGCGTCGAGTCTAGACAGGGGCTCGTCCGGCCCGACACGACCGGGCGGGTGATCTGGCGTGCGCCTAGAGCGAGATCTCGGCGGCGCCGTCGCGCATCGCGGCGAGTCGCGGCACGACGTCGAGAGCGCTCTCCCGCGCGCAGAACGGGATGTCCGCCTCGAGCTCGGGTGCGTTCTCCATGAGGTTCCGGCCGCTCTTCGACGCGCGGAACGCCTCCTCGGCCCCGCTCCACGTCGCGCACGAGCCGCGTCGCCGCCTCGGCCGCGTCAGTTCGTTCCCAGCCGAGCTCGTCGACGATGCGTCCGGCGACGAAGGCGTCGTCGAGCGCGAGCGTCCCCTGCACACCGGCGCACACGACGACCACGTCGTCGCCGGCCGCACGCGCGGCCTCGACGACCGCGGAGAGGTTCAGGAGCGACGCGACGTAGACGCGCTCGCAGCGCTGGGCGGCGGCGACGACGGCGCGGGTCCCGTTCGTCGTGGAGAGAACGAGCGTCTCCGCGATCGGATCGAGGTACTCGCGCGGGGAGTTCCCGAGATCGAAGCCGGTGGGACGAACCGCATGCCGCTCGCCGCCCAGGACCCCCGCGCCGAGTGCGTCACGGAGCGCCCGGGCCTCCTCCACCTCCGCGGCGCAGAACACGCGCTCGTAGCCCGCGGCGAGCGCCTGGCAGATCGTCGAGGTCGCCCGGATGACGTCGATGACGAGGCCGGTCGGGGCCGCTCCGGCCTCGTCCGGAGTGAACACGACGTCGACGCGCACGTGGGTACGCTAACCCGCCGTGACCGAGCCGATGCGCTGCTACCGCCATCCCGACCGGGAGACGTACGTGTCGTGCTCCGACTGCGGTCGCGGGATCTGCCCGGACTGCATGACGTACGGTCCCGTCGGGATCCGCTGCCCCGACCACGCGGGCGTCGGTGGGAAGGCAGCCGCGCCACGACGTGCCGCGCGAACCGCGTCGAGGTCGCTCTCCGTCTACGGCCCGTACGTCACGTTCACGCTCATCGCGATCAACGTCGGCGTGTTCGTGCTCAGCCTCCTGCTCGGCGGCGAGCTCAACGGCACGGGCAGCTGGATCTACGAGAAAGGCGTGCTCGTCTCGAGTGCGGTCGACTCGTCCGGCCAGGTCGTCGGCGTCGCCGAGGGCGAGTGGTGGCGGCTCATCACGGCGACCTTCCTGCACTACGGGCTGCTCCATCTCGGGATGAACATGCTCGTGCTCTGGTTCATCGGCCCGCCGCTCGAGGAGTACTTCGGGCACGGGCGCTACCTCCTCGTCTACCTCGTCTCCGGGCTCGCCGGGTCGGCAGGCGCGCTCATCTGGTCACCGAACGCGCTGACGGTAGGTGCGTCCGGGGCGATCTGGGGGATCATGGGCGCCGCCCTCGTCCTGGAGGCGCGGCGCATCTGGGTCTTCGGTGGCCAGGCGATGGGCCTCGTGATCTTCAACCTCGCGATCACCTTCGTCATCCCGGGCGTCTCGATCGGCGGGCACGTCGGCGGACTGATCGGAGGGGGACTGTGTGCGCTCGCGTTCTCGAGCTTCCGTAGCTCGCCGGCGCTCGCGACGCTCTCGATGGCCGCCGTCGGCATCGCGAGCGTCGGCCTCGCCGTCGCTCAGGTCGCGTGACGCCGCTCAGCCGCCGATGGCGACGGCCGTGACGCCCGCCTCGGCGAGCGCCGCCTGAGCGGCAGCGAGCCGCGCGAGCGGAACGCGGTACGGGGAGCACGAGACGTAGTCGAGCCCGAGCCGGTGGCAGAACGCCACCGAGCGCGGCTCTCCCCCGTGCTCGCCGCAGATGCCGAGCTTGATGCCGGGCTTCGCTGCTCGCCCCCGCTCGACCGCGATCCGCATGAGGTCGCCGACGCCCCCCTCGTCGATCACCTCGAACGGGTTTCGTTCGAGAATCCCGTGCTCGAGGTAGTAGGTGAGGAACTTCCCTTCCGCGTCGTCGCGCGAGAAGCCGAGCGTCGTCTGGGTGAGGTCGTTCGTGCCGAACGAGAAGAAGTCCGCTTCGGCGGCGATCTCGTCGGCGCGAAGCGCCGCCCGCGGGAGCTCGATCATCGTCCCGCAGAGGTACTCGACCGTCGGCTCCTCCGCGGCGACGCGCTCGGTGAGCTCGCGCAGACGAGCGAGCTCCTCCGTGAAGCCGACGAGCGGGTGCATGATCTCGACGAGAGGCGCCTCGCCCGTCCGCTCGCGGACGGCGCGGGCGGCGCGAACGATCGCGCGCACCTGCATCTCGTAGATCTCGGGAAACTGCAGGCCGAGACGGCAGCCGCGCGTGCCGAGCATCGGGTTCGCCTCGTGGAGCTGGCGGATCCGATCGCGCATCGCAGCCGACGTCGCCTCCTCGAGCGACGGCAGGAACTCGTGCAGCGGCGGGTCGAGCAGCCGGATGGTCACGGGCAGCCCGGCCATCGCCTCGAAGATCCCCTCGAAGTCGCCCTGCTGCATCGGGAGGAGCCTCTCGAGAGCCCCGCGCCGCTCCTCCTCGTCGCGCGCCGATGATCATCTCGCGGACGACGGGCAGCCGATCCTCGCCCATGAACATGTGCTCGGTCCGGCAGAGGCCGATCCCCTCCGCGCCGAACTCGCGCGCCTTCGCGGCGTCCTCGGGCGTGTCCGCGTTCGCGCGCACGCGAAGCCGTCGCAGGTCGTCGGCCCACTCGAGGATCGTCCCGAAGTTCTCGTCGATCGCCGGCGGCACGAGCGGGACCGCGCCGACGATGACGCGCCCGGTGCCTCCGTCGACCGTGATCACGTCGCCTGCGCGAAGCTCGTGCTCGCCGATCCGCACCGTGCCGGCGGCGACGTCGATCGAGAGCTCCTCGCAGCCCGCCACGCACGGCTTGCCCATCCCGCGCGCGACGACCGCCGCGTGCGAGGTCATCCCCCGTGCGCCGTCAGGATGCCCGCCGCGTGGATGAGGCCGTGGATGTCGTCCGGGGTCGTCTCCCAGCGCACGAGGATCGACGGCCTCGCCCGCCTTGCCGCGCTCCTCCGCCGTGTCCGCGTCGAGCACGATCGCGCCCGAGGCCGCGCCCGGCGAGGCGTTGAGGCCGCGTGCGGCGACGTCCACCTCCGCGTCGGGGTCGATCATCGGGTGCAGGAGCTGGTCGAGCTGGCCGGGGTCGATGCGCGCGACCGCCTCCTCGCGCGAGATCAGCCCCTCGTCGACCATCTCGGCCGCGACCCGCAGCGCGGCGGTGGCCGTTCGCTTGCCGGTTCGCGTCTGGAGGAGGTAGAGCGATCCCCTCCTCGACCGTGAACTCGATGTCCTGCAGGTCGCGGTAGTGGGCCTCGAGGCGGTCGAGCGTGTCGACGAGCTGCTCGAACGCCTCGGGCATCCGTTCGCGCATGCGTTCGATCGGCTCCGGCGTGCGGATGCCGGCGACGACGTCCTCTCCCTGCGCGTTCGAGAGGAACTCGCCGTAGAGGCGCCTCTCGCCCGTCGCCGGATCGCGCGTGAAGCAGACGCCGGTGCCGGAGCTCTCGCCGCGGTTCCCGAAGACCATCTGGACGACGTTCACCGCCGTGCCGAGATCGTCCGGGATGTCGTTCGCGCGCCGATAGACCTGCGCGCGCGGCGCGTTCCACGAGTCGAAGACGGCGCGGTACGCGCGGCGCAGCTGCTCGCGCGGCTCCTGCGGGAACGGGCGGTCCGTCTCCTCCTCGTAGATCGTCGCGAAGGTCGCGACGAGCTCGCGGAGGTCGTCGGCGGTGAGCTCGACGTCCTGGGAGACGCCTCGCGCCGCCTTCAGATCGGTCAGCGCCTGCTCGAACCGATGCCCGTCCACGTCGTCGACGACCTCGCCGTACATCTGGACGAGCCGGCGGTACGAGTCGAGCGCGAAGCGCGGGTTGCCGGTCGACGTTGCGAGCCCCTCGACCGCCACGTCGTTCAGGCCGAGGTTCAGGATCGTGTCCATCATCCCCGGCATCGAGATCGCCGCGCCCGAGCGGACCGAGACGAGGAGCGGATCTGCGTCGTCGCCGAAGCCCTTCCCGGTGCGCTCCTCGAGGGCCGCGATGTGCTCGTCGACCTCGTCGTCGAGGCCGGCCGGGACCTCTCCGCCGCCGGCGAGGTAGGCGCGACACGCCTCGGTCGTGATCGTGAACCCGTCCGGGACGGGCACGCCGAGCGCGGTCATCTCGGCGAGGCCGATCCCCTTCCCGCCGAGGAGCTCACGGCCACCGCCCGAGTCCTCGGCGAAGTCGAAGACGTAGCGCATTTGCGGGGGGAATCTACCCGCACGAGGCAGGGAGCGGAAACCCGCATGGTTGCGTGGTCGTCCCCGTCGTGTACGTCGCCAAATCGCGTCCCGGTGTGGTCCCGGCGCGATGACGCCGAGCGTTTCGTCGAGGAGGTGCGGGGCGACGAACCGGAGATCGCGAGCTACCTGCGGATCGAGGAGCGGGAGCCCGAGGTGGGCCGGACGGAGCCAGACAGGCCCTGGGGCCGAACAAACTTGTCGCGGCCCCAGGGCTTACTTTCCTTCAGCGCATCAGACGTCGAGCGGGCTCGCGATGGAGGATCGCTCGGTCTCGGCGTTAGTACGGCTCGCGCTCAAGCAGCACCTTCGTACACCTCCGGCGTTGTCGGCTGCGGGCGAGCTCGTCCGCGTGCAGCGAGCCCGCCTCCAGCGCGAGGGACGCATGAGCTCTGCTTGGCAAGCTCGGCCTGAGCCCCGAGAGCGCGGCGCTGGAGGGCACGCCCGACGAGGTCGATGCGAGGATTCGGGCGGCACACGACGAGAAGCTGCGACCGGCGCGTGTCCAGGCCGCGCGTCGCGTCCGCGGATGGCACGAGATCGAGGACGACCTCGTTCCGCGTCTAGGCGGGCGCTGGCTCGTCTTCTCGGCGAACGACGCGATCTACTCCACATACAGGGGCGCCGTGTGGGCTGCTGACACGGCTGTGGTGATGGCCGACAGCGATCGAGCTCTGCTTCTACGTCTCCGACGGCGACGTCAGGCTTCACTTTCTACGAGCGCGTCACGCAACCTGTCGAGCTGGAGTGAGTACATCCGCACGCAGGCTGAGAAGAAGCTCCAGAAGGCTACGGCGAGGCCGACGCCGGAGTGGATGAAGCCGTGACCGAGGCCGAGTTCGACGCCGCCGCCGCGCCCGGGATCTCGAACGCCGACTGCGGGCGCTCGGGTTCGACGTTCGGGATCGCGGGTCAGGCGCTACTTCGAGTGCCCCTTCGCGTTTCCTGACCGGTCCAGTTCCGAGGTGCGGTTTCCTGAGTCGTGTCAGTCGAACTCGCTGCTATGGCTACGACGACGCATGCGCCGAGCGAGTCGCCGTGCGCAAGATGTGCTGGGAACGGCGTTGGCGCTAACACTGACAGTGTGAGACGGCTTCTTCTTCGAGTGTGTCCGGTGACAGACGAGTACCTTAGACAGCGCTTGCAGGGCGGTCGTGGACTCAGACTCAGTCACAGTGCTTCCGGATTGCGTGGTCGTGGAGTCGGACTGGGTTGCGGAGGGCTTGCCTTTGCCCAACGCGACCGCGCTCGCTATGCCCATCGAGGCCAGCAGGACAGTGGCCAGTCCAACCACACTCGCAACGCGCATGTTGCTGTTCCTCATCCCCGCTCCTTTCTCTCCCCGTTGCGGCTTGACCATCCATCGTCGCCATCGAAGCGGAGAGCCTGCGCCCTAGTTCGAGTGATCCCGCCGAAGGCTGAGCCGGCCACTCGAAGCCCTCGATGAGCCTGGACGTCTACACGCACGTCATGCCGGTTTCGGAGGTCGACACGAGCGGCTCGTGGCGGTGCTCGCGCTGTACACCACCCCGTCCAAGAGCCTCATACGATCGGGGCAGGGGTCGTACCGAACCGTGAGGATCAATCTGCCGCGGTCGTCCAGTGCCCAGGCGTACGTTCCCTGCTCGACGTGTGGACGCATTGCCTTGCAGTACGCGTCGGCCTCGAACGTGATCGTGTCATCGGTCGTCGAGTACGTGCCCGAGGTGCCCTCGGTCAGGTCGTCCACGCTCGGACCGTAGGAGAGTGTCCAGGTGTCGTCCGGTCGGTAGTCCGTGACGACGATTCCCACAGCTGAAATGTCCGCGGTCCACTGGCCGGTGGGAAACGCAACGCCTCCTCCCCCACACCCCGCTAGCACGACCGCGCCCAACCAAGGGGCGACCGCAGCCGTGACGACGTTTCGGCATCCCACTTCGTTGCGTTTCTAACAAGCGGGCGACCGCAGTCGCAACCGTGAGCATCGTCGTACTTGCCGGGCTCCCGTGCCTCGTGCGGAGGGAATCTAGACTCGGGCGAGTGGCGGGACAGATCGTGGCGATGGGTGGCGGCGGGTTCATGGCGGATCGGGCGTCAGCGCTCGACGACTTCATGCTCGCGCTCTCCGCAGCGGATCGGCCGCGCGTGTGCTTGCTCCCGACACCGTCGGGCGACTCGGACCGTGGGATCGCGGCGTTCTTCGAGGCGTTCACTGCGCGGAACTGCGAACCGAGCTGCCTACGGCTCTTCGGAACGCCCGAGCGCCCGGCGGATCGACTCGCGGAGCAGGACGTCATCTACGTCTCGGGCGGCAACACCGCGAACGCGCTCGCGGTATGGCGTCTACACGGAATCGACACCGCGCTCCGTGACGCCTGGGAGCGGGGAGCCGTGCTCGGCGGAGTCAGCGCAGGCGCGAACTGCTGGTTCGAGTGCTGCGTGACGGACTCGTTCGGGACACACTTGGCACCCCTCCAGGACGGCCTCGGGATCGTCCCCGGCAGCTTCTGCCCGCACTACGACAGCGAGGAGCTTCGACGGCCGGCGTACTGCTCTCTCGTCGACGGGGGATTCGCCCCGGGCTACGCGGCCGACGACGGAGCGGCGCTCCACTTCGTCGGAACCGAGCTGAAGGAAGTGGTCGGCTCGCAGCCCGGTGCGAGCGGGTATCGCGTCGAGCCCGGCTCGGAGAGGCCGATCGCCGCGCGCCTCCTGTGAGGAAGGTCGCGGTCGTCACATCGGCGAGCGGAAGCGGCGGGACGATCGTCGGTCGGGAGCTTGCCGCGCGACTCGACGTCCCCTTCCACGAGCTCGACGCCCTCTTCTGGGGGCCGAGCTGGGCGGAGCCGGAGCCGGATGCGTTCCGTGAGCGAGTCGAGCGCGTCCTCGCCACGGACGCGTGGGTCGTCGACGGCTCGTACCAGAGCTGGCTCGGCCAGCGCGTGCTCTCGAGCGCGGACGTCGTCGTCTGGCTGGACCTGCCCGTTCGCGTCTGGCTTCCGCGACTCGTGGCCCGCACCTTCCAGCGAGTTGTCGGCCACGAGACGCCTCTGGGGCACGAATCGCGAGACGATCCGCGGAGCACTGTTCGGCCGCAACTCGCTGCTCGTGTTCACGGCACGGCACTATCGCGGCCGCCGCCGGCGTTATCCGGAGCGGTTCGCGACCTACGACGTCGTGCGACTGCGGACGCAGCCCGAGATCGACCGCTTCGTCAGGAGCGTCGGGCCCGCGCCCTGAGCTCGGCGACCCAGGCAGCGCCGCGGAGTCCGAGCCAGATCGGCGTCAGCAGCACGTAGAAGACGAGATCGCCGAGGACCATGAGGAACAGCCAGAGCGCGAGCCAGGGCGCCGGGATCCAGCCCTTCTCACGCAGATCCCCGGTCCCGCCTGGCGGTGGCCGGAACGGATTGCGCAGCAGAGGCTCGCCGGGCGCGCCGTACGGGCTCGGACCCTTGCGCTCCTCGCTCACGTCTTCGCGGCCGCGCGCCGACGCCGCTCGACCAGTCTGACGATCCGCATCGCGGTCTCCTCCACCGACAGCTCGGACACGTCGATGACAGGGCAGCGCAGCTTGCGGTGGAGCTTCGTCGCCTCCTCGAGCTCGCCGTATACGGACTCGAGCTCCGCGTACCGCCTCCGCGGCGCGCCCATCGACTTCACGCGTGCGGTCCGAATGTCCGCGAGCCGCTCCGCGCCGATGGTGAGGCCGACGATCTTCGCCGGATCGATCTCGAACAGCTCCTCGGGGGGATCGATTCCGCGGACGACCGGGACGTTCGCGGCCTTGTGACCGAGGTAACCGAGGTAGATCGAGAGCGGCGTCTTCGAGGTCCGCGAGACGCCGACGAGAACGACGTCCGCCTCATCGAGCCCTCTCCCCACGCCGTCGTCGTACTTCACCGCGAACTCGATCGCTTCGATCCGCTTGAAGTACGTGGCGTCGAGCGGCGCCCGCGCGCCCGGCTCCATCCGTGCGGCGACGCCGGCGACACGCGAGATCGAGTCGATGGGATGGCCGAGCAGGTCGCAGTAGTGGACGCGTGCCCGCCTACAGAGCTGGCGCATGGCGTCGCGGAGACCGGGCTCGACGAGCGTGTAGACCATCACTGCGGGACGACCGCGCGCCTGCTGCACGGCGATGTGGAGATCTTCCGCATTCTCGACGCGCGGGTGTCGGATCTCCTCGAACGGCTGGTCCGGGAACTGCGCCTCGAGGGCGAGCACGAGGCGCTGCGCCGTCTCGCCGGTCGAGTCCGAGACGATGTGAAGCTCGACCGGGACGCGCTCGTCGTCGTGGCCACTCATCCGCGGGAGGCTAGCGCCCGCGAGGTCGTATGCTCCGGACCCGACGTTCGAAGGAGGGGACCATGGCATTTGCAGAGCTGAAGGCTCGTCACAGTGTCGTCTGGGGCAACGGACCGTACGAGCGCATCACGAACACGATCAGGGACATCCACGACCTCGTTATCGAGCGGATCGACCCCAAGCCGGGCGAGCGTTTCCTCGACGCCGCCACCGGCACAGGCGCGGTCGCGATCCTCGCCGCCCGGCGCGGCGCCGACGTCGTCGGCCAGGACATCGCGCCGGTCCTGATCGACACGGCGCGCGAGAGAGCCGCGGAGGAGGGCGTCAGCGTCCAGTTCGAGGTCGGCGACGCCGAGGACATGAGCTACGACGACGCGAGCTTCGATGTCGTGACATCGACCTGCGGCGTGATGTTCGCGCCCGACCACGAGGCGGTCGCGGGCGAGCTCGGACGCGTCGTTCGGCCGGGCGGGCGGCTCGCCCTCGCCTGCTGGATGCCCGATACCGGCATGCACGAGGTATTCAAGATGATGGGGCCGTTCCTGCCGCCGCCGGCGCCGGGCGCGGGAAGCCCGTTCGCATGGGGAAACGAGGAGCACGTGCGGGAGCTGCTCGGCGACGCCTTCGAGCTCACCTTCGAGGAGCACGAGTCGACCGTCACGGTCGCGTCGCCGGAGGCGTACTGGGAGCTGTTCTCGACGTCCTACGGGCCAACGAAGACCGCCCTGGAGGCGCTCGATCCCGAGCGTCAAGAGGAGTTCCACCAGACCTGGGTCGCGTTCTTCGAGGCATTTCGTGAGGGCGACAGGGTCGTGCACCCTCGCGAGTACCTGCTCACGCTCGGCACGCGCCGGTAAGTCCGCGGTCACCTGGCACGAGTAACGTCTCGGCGATGCCGGACGCCGTCACCATGGACAAGATCGTCTCGCTCGCGCGGCGACGCGGGTTCGTCTTCCCGTCCTCGGAGATCTACGGCGGGCTCGGCTCCGCGTACGACTACGGCCACTACGGCGTCCTCCTCAAGGAGAACGTCAAGGCTCGCTGGCTCGAGGCGATGGTGCGTGAGCGCGACGACATCGTCGCGCTCGACTCCTCGATCATCCTCCACCCGCGCGTGTGGGAGGCGTCGGGGCACGTCGCCGGCTTCTCGGATCCGCTCGTGGACTGTCGCTTCTGCAAGCGGCGCTACCGCGCCGACCACCTCGACGAGTCCGAGTGCGGCCAGAAGCCGAGCAAGCATCCCGGCGAGACCGACCAGTGCGACCTCACCGAGCCGCGCCAGTTCAACCTGATGTTCTCCACGAGGATCGGCGCGCTCGAGGAGTCGGGCCAGGACGCCTACCTCCGCCCCGAGACGGCGCAGGGCATCTTCGTGAACTTCAAGAACGTCGCCCAGATCGCACGCCGGAAGCCGCCGTTCGGCATCGCCCAGATCGGCAAGGCGTTCCGGAACGAGATCACCCCCGGCAACTTCATCTTCCGCACGCTCGAGTTCGAGCAGATGGAGATGGAGTACTTCGTCCCTCCCGCCCAGGCACAGGAGTGGTTCACGTATTGGGTGGAGGAGCGGGTCGCGTGGCATCTTCGATTCGGCATCCGGCAGAGTCACCTCCGCATTCGCCCGCACGACGCCGAGGAGCTCTCGCACTACTCCTCGGCCACGAGCGACCTCGAGTACCTCTTCCCGATCGGCTGGTCCGAGCTCGAAGGCATCGCGCATCGCGGCGACTTCGACCTCACGGCGCACACCGAGGCGTCGGGGACGAAGCTCGAGTGGACGGACGGTGAGGAGCGCTACACGCCACACGTCGTCGAGCCCGCGCTCGGCGTCAACCGCTCGATGCTCGCGTTCATGGTCGACGCGTACGACGAGGAGGTCGTCGCGGATCGCGAGCGGACGGTTCTCCGACTCCATCCCGCGCTCGGCACCCGTCAAGGTCGCGGTGCTGCCGCTGATCCCACGGAACGACGACATGGTCTCGAAGGCCCGGGCGCTGTACGAAGAGCTCCGCCGCAGCCTCGTCGCCGAGTACGACGACTCCGGCCAGATCGGCCGCCGCTACCGCCGCCAGGACGAGATCGGCACGCCGTACGCGCTCACGATCGACGACCAGACGCTGGAGGACGACACGGTCACGATCCGCGACCGCGACTCGCTCGCGCAGAAGCGAATCCCGATCGCGGGAGCGCGCCCACTCGTGCTCGACAAGCTCGCCGCGGACTGGAAGACGCCGAAGACGGACTGATCGTGCACGTCCGGCGTCGATCCCGCGCAGGCGTCCCTGGACGTCGCGCGTGCCAAGCCTGGCGCCGCCGCACCTAACGCCGCTCGAGGACGCGCTCGCTCGGCTCCGTGAAGCCGAACTTGCGATACAGGTCGTGCGCGTCGCGCGTGTGCAGGTACCACTTCGTGTGCGCCAGCGGGCCCTCGTCGACGGAGAAGCGCACGAGCTCGACGCCGAGCCCACGGCCGCGGTGTTCCTCGAGGACGTAGACGTCGGCGAGGTACGACTGCACGTGTCCGTCCGAGAGCACCCGCGAGAAGCCGACCTGTTCGCCGTCGCGGTAGAGCCCGACGACACGAGCCGCGCCGTCGATCAGATCGTCCTGCACGTCGCGCGACCGCCCTTCCGCCCAGTACGACCGGGTCAGGTACGCATGCACGGCCTCGCGGTCGACGCGGGCAGGATCGTCGTCGAGCTCGTATCCGTCGCTGAGCTCGCGCCTCATACGGCCAGCGTGCGCAGGCGGAAGCCGCCATGGAACTCGTACGACGCGACGACGACCGCGAGCGTGTCGCGCAGCGCGCGCTCGCCGACACCGAGGCCGTGCGCGTCCGCCAGCGGGCTCCAGATCAGCGCATGCATGCCGCGGAAGCCCTCGGGCGAGAGGAAGACGGTCTCGTCCGGGGCACAAGGCGAGCACACGGCGCCGCCGGCGCGGGCGAGATAGCCGATCAGCCCTTCCACACCGCCGCACTCGACGCAGCTCTCGAGATGCGGGACGTATCCGGAGAGCCACAGGAGCTTGAGCTGGAACCCGAGTGCGACCGGATCCAGCGCGGCGCGTCCTCGCGTCCCGGCCGGGATCGCATCGACCGCAGCGAGGAACCGGGTCAGCGCCTCGAATGCGCGCTCGTTCCGCTCCTCCTCGACGTAGAGGCGCAGCATCGCCTCGGCGCCGACGAGCCCCACCGAGAGCCGGTACGGGTCCTCCCGCGTCGGCCGGTGGGCGTCGACGAGCGAGACGCCGGTGACCGTGTGCAGCTCCCCGGAGCCCTGATGGAGCAGCAGCTCGACGTGCGAGAACGGCTCGAGCCGGGCGCCGAAACGCGACTTCGTCTTGCGCACGCCCTTCGCCATCGCCCCGATCCGTCCACGGTCGAGCGTGTACAGGTGGAGGACGCGATCTGCCTCGCCGAAGCGAAACGAGCGGAGCACGACTGCGTCGGACTTGTACGTCCGGCCCATGCGGCCAGTGTAGGCGCCGCTACGGCCAGGCCTGGCAGCGGGGGCAGAACCACGTGCCGCGCCCGCCGACACGTGTCTTCGTGATCGTCGAGCGGCAGCGCGGGCACGGCTCGCCGTCGCGTCCGTAGACGCGGAACTCGTCCTGCATCGAGCCGGAATCTCCGTCGGGCGCCGCATAGTCGCGGAGTGTCGAGCCTTGGCGGTCGATCCCGGTGCGCAGCGCAGCACGGATCGCTCGCGCCAGGCGCGCGACCTCGTCGTTCGACAACCCATTCGCAGGTCTGAGCGGACTCAGCCGTGCGCGCCAGAGCGCCTCGTCGGCGTAGATGTTCCCGAGACCGGCGACGACGCGCTGATCGAGGAGGACGGCCTTGAGCGCGGCCTTGCGGCGTGCCAACTGAGCGCCGAGCCAGGACGGCGTAAACCGCCGCTCGAGCGGCTCCGGACCGTTCTTCGTCGCGAGGTAGGGGTCGAGGTCTCCATCCTCGACGACGAGCCAGGTCCCGAAGCGCCTGACGTCTCGGTACGCAAGACGCGAGCCGTCGTCGAGCTCGAGGATCGCACGCTCGTGCGTGACCTGCCGCCAGTGGAACCCTCCGGTCATGCGCAGGTGGACGAGTAGGCCGAGGCCGCTCTCGAGCCTGAGGAGCAGATACTTCCCGCGCCGCTCGACCGCAACGACGCGTGTCACCCTCGAGCTCCTCTGCAACCTCGAACAGGTCGTGCGGGCGCGTGAGACGCGGATCGAGGATCTCCACCCGCGCGAGCGTGCGCCCCTCGAGCCGCGGCGCGAGCTGCGCGCGGATCGTCTCGACCTCGGGCAGCTCGGGCACTCCCGAGATCGTAGGCTTCGCGGCTCGCATGCCCGACGAGCAGCCGCAGACCTGGCACCACGGGCTCATCGCGCGGTACTGGGCGGAGTTCAACGACGACTTCCGGCCGCACGAGATCCCGTACTTCCAGAAGTTCATCGAAGACGACGGCGCAGCCCGCCCTCGACGTCGCCTGCGGGACGGGACGGCTCCTCGTGCCGTACTTGCGAGCCGGGCTGGACGTCGACGGCTGCGACGTGTCTGCGGACATGATCGCGCTCTGCCGGGAGAAGGCCGAGCGAGAGGGCTCGCGCCGAACCTGTACGTCCAGCCGATGCACGCGCTCGATCTCGCGCGTCGCTACCGGACCATCTTCGTCTGCGGCGCGTTCGGGCTCGGGAGCACTCGCGAGCAGGACGTCGAGGCGCTCCTCCGGTTCCACGCGCATCTGCGAGCCGGGCGGCACGCTGCTCCTCGACATCGAGGTGCCCTACGCGGACGCGCAGCAGTGGCGGCTGTGGCCGAAGGACGGACGCGCCTCGCTCCCGGAGCCGCGCGAGTCGCCGGGCGAGGCGGCGCCGCGCCTCGGACGGCGCCGAGTATGCGCTCCGCTCCCGGTACCTCGCACTCGATCCGCTCGAGCAGCGCGTCTCACTGGAGATGCACGTGGAGCTGTGGCGGGACGACACGCTTCACGCCGAGGAGGATCACCGACTGGACATCGGCCTCTACTTCAAGAACGAGCTCCTCATGATGCTCGAGCGGCGCCGGCTTCCAGGAGCATCGTCGTCCACGGCGACCACGTGGAGGCGGACCCGACGCCCGACGACGAGTTCGTCGTCTTCGTCGCCCGCAAGTAGCCGCTACTCGACGACTTCGAGCAGGATCCCATGCACGGGCGGCGCCTCGTCTCCGATCTCGTAGGCGGCGAGCACCGCCTCGGCCGCCACCGTCGCCGACGCGTCGTCCCGCGCGTGGACGTCCGCGAGCACCTGGCCCGCCTCCACCGTCTGACCGCGCTTCGCGCTGCACACGACGCCGACCGCGTGGTCGATCTCGTCGTCCTTCGTCCGCCGTCCGCCTCCGAGCTCGAGGCTCGCGATCCCGATCGGAAGCGCCGCGAGGCGCGTGACGACACCTGCTCGCGGCGCGAGGACCTCACGAACGATCGGCGCACGCGGAAGCGCGTCGAGATCGGGGTCGCCGCCCTGGGCGCGGATCCAGCGCTCGTAGGCCTCGCGTGCAGAACCGTCGGTCATCGCGTGCTCGGCGCGTTCACGACCTTCGACCACGTCGATGCCGAGGTCGGACAGCGCGAGGAGCCGCGCACAGGCGTCGAGCGACGAGCTCCGTGAAGTCCGGCGGCCCCTCTCCCATGATCGTCTCCATCGCCTCGCGCACTCTCGAGCGCATTGCCGACGGCGGCGCCGAGCGGCTGGTCCATGTCGGTGAGGAGGCCCACGACCTCGAGGCCTGCCCGCCGCCCGAGGTCGATCATCTGCTCGGCGAGGATGCGCGCGTCGTCGAGTGTCCTCTTGCCGTGGGCCCCGTCGCCCACCTTCACGTCGAGCACGATCGCGTCGGCTCCCGTCGCGATCTTCTTCGACATGATCGACGAGGCGATCAACGGGTTGATGTCGACCGTGGCGGTGACGTCGCGAAGCGCGTAGAGCTTCTTGTCGGCGGGCACGAGGTCACCCGTCTGCCCGACGATCGCGAGACCCGACCTCGCGGACCTGCGAGACGAACTCGTCGATCGAGAGCTCGACCCGGAAGCCCGGAATCGACTCGAGCTTGTCGAGCGTCCCGCCCGAATGGCCGAGGCCCCGGCCAGACATCTTCCCGACCGGCACTCCGCACGCGGCGACGATCGGCCCGACCGCGATCGAGGTCTTGTCTCCGACTCCGCCCGTCGAATGCTTGTCGACCACGCGGCGGCCCAGGGCGGCACCGAGGTCGATCGTGTCGCCGGAGCGGATCATCGCGTCGGTCAGCGCATGGGTCTCGCGACCGGAGAGCCCTTTGAAGTAGACGGCCATGCACCACGCCGCCATCTGGTAGTCGGGGACGTCGCCGCGCGTGAAGCCGAGGACGAGCTCGGAGATCTCTTCGTCGGAGAGCTCCTCGCCGTTCCGCTTGCGCTCGATCAGGTCCGTCGCGCGGATCACAGCTCGATAACACGGCCGGGGAGCCGCTTGCCCGGAGACTTCCCGCCGAGCCACGCACTCACCGTCGCACCCACGTCGGCGAACTCGCCCTCTTCATGAATGCGCCCCGCGGCATTCCGCCCCGCCGCGTAGGCGAGCAGCAGCGCGTGCTCGCGCGAGTGGTCGGTCGATTCCGTCGTCGGGTCGCACCCGTGGTCTGACGTGAGGATGAGGAGGTCGCCCGGCTTCAGCGCCTCGAGGATGTCGGGAAGCCGCCGGTCGAAGTCCTGCAGGCAGCGGTGGAAGTTGACCGGGTCGTTCCGATGGCCCCAGAGCATGTCCGTCTCGACGAGGTTCACGAAGACGAGCCCCTGCTCGATGTTCTCGAGCAGCTCGATCGTGCGGTTGATCCCGTCGACGTTCGACTTCGTCGGGAAGGAGTCGTCCACGTCGCAGCCGGCGAAGATGTCCGAGATCTTCCCGACGCCGTAGACCGTGTTTCCTGCATCGCGGATAAGCGAGAGGTAGTTCGGGCGGCGCGGCTCGAGCGAGAAGTCGTGGCGGTTCGGTGTCCGCTCGTAGTTGCCCGGGCTCGCCGAGGAACGGGCGGGCGATCACCCGGCCGACGGCATGGCGACCGGTGAGGATCTCGCGTGCCACCCGGCACCCGTCGTAGAGCTCCTCGAGCGGGATCGTCTCCTCGTGTGCCGCGATCTGGAAGACCGAGTCCGCGGACGTGTAGACGATCCACTTCCCCGTCGCCTGATGCTCCTCGCCGAGCTCCTGGATGATCTCCGTCCCGGATGCCGGCTTGTTGCCGAGGACCCCGCGGCCCGTCTGGTTCATGAACGGGTCGATCACGTCGTCGGGGAAGCCGTGCGGATACGTGGGGAACGCGGTCGGCGTGACGACGCCCATGAGCTCCCAGTGGCCCGTCGTCGTGTCCTTGCCCTTCGAGCGCTCGAGCAGCCGCCCGGCGACGGCGGGAGCGCCCGGCTGTGGCGGGCAGCCCTCGAGCGGCATCACGTTGCCGAGCCCGAGCGCCTCGAGGTTGGGCAGGTCGAGGCCTCCGACGGCGCTGGCCGTGTTGCCGAGGGTGTTCGAGCCTTCGTCTCCGTACTCCCCTGCGTCCGGCAACTCTCCAGCGCCGACGGCGTCGAGAACGATGACGCACGCCCGCGGCATGGCGCTATTCTACGGCGGCTTTGGAGGACGTCCTCGGACTGCTGCTGCTCGCCGTTTACATCGTCGGCATCGTCGGCCTTGCCGCGGCGATCACATTCGCCGTGATCAAGATCTTCCCGACCGAGCGCAAGCCGAAGAATCCGGACAAGCAGGAGTCGTCACACCCGCCCGCGAGCTCGGACGGCGGAGGCAAGCTCTTCCGCAGGTCGAAGCGCGCGGCGACGTAACGAGCTAGCCCGACGAGCGAGGGGCCGATGCGGTCGCTCAGGCGCTGCAGGAAGAAGCCTCCCGCGAGCAGCAGACCGCCGACGAAGATGAACGAGAACGCTCGCGCGATCGAGCTCAGCTCGGCCAGGTCGTAGAGGAAGATCTTCGCCAGGCTGAGGCCGAAGAGCGCCAGGCCTCCGTATCGGATCGCGGCCGAGCCTCTGAGTAGGCCGATGACGAGGAGGCCGAGGCCGACGAGCGCCCAGAGCGCGCTGACCGCGGTGTGCCCGCGCTCGAAGTCGGTTTCGACGGAGTTGCTCGAGATGCGCTCCGCGAGCTCGAGGATCCCGAGCGAGACGGCGTACAGCGCGACGCCGCCGGCGACCGCTGCGAGGACGAGCCGATGCTGCTCGACCGGCGCCGTGGCCGCGACCGCGGCGAGCGCCAGCGATGCATCCGGCGAGCACCCAGATCCCGGCAGCCGGATGCTCGGACGCAGTGAAGAAGTGCGAGGGAGGAGTGAAGCTCGCGATGGTCGCGAACGTGGTGAGGCTGACGATGAACAGGCCGGCCAGCCACAGCCGCGCCTCGCCGAGAGGGTTCGCGAGCAGCGCGATGACCCCACCGGTGAGCGCAACGGCCAACGCGGTCTGCTCCCAGCCGCCGAGGAGGACACGCTCGGCGGCAAGCAGAGCCACGACCCCCGTGACCCAGAGCACAGTGACGAGGTCGCGCCAGCGCTCGATGCCGAAGCGAAGCGCGGCGAGGCCGATCGTCGCGACGACACACGCGACCAAGGCGACGGCGAGGACGTGGTCGAGGTCGTCCTCGTCGCGCCACGGGCGGACCTGAACGAGGAGGACGATCATCGTCGTGACGAACCCGAGCGAGCCTCCGGCGAGCCAGAGCCGCACTTCGGCGAGCGGGAGGCTCAGCGCGCCGACGACGAGCGCCGTGGCCGCAAACGCGACGGCGCGCGCGGTCGGGTCCGTGACGAGTGACCACTCGGCGCCGAGGAGGAGCCCGAGCCCAAGCGCCCAGAGGATCGTCGACGTGTTGCGGAAGGGGCGCGCGAGAAGACCGTGCCGGCGAGGCCGACATAGACGGCGGTGGCCGCGAGGAGGCCCATCCCACGTGCCGTGGCCCCCTCGCTCACGAGCGCCGATCCCGAACGCCCCGGCCGCCGCGGCGACGCCGGCGGCGAGGCCCAGCAGTGCGTCGCGGCCGGGCGTGCTCTCCGACGCGATGCGGTGGCCATAGGCACCTGCGAGTAGCCCGGCGGCTCCCGCGATCAGCGACCAACCGCCGATCGAGTCCGCGGTCAGGTCCAGCTCACCGAAGGTTCCGACGTCGAACGCGAGTGCTTCAGCCAGCACGACCCCGAGCCACGTGTACGACGCGGCGGCGAGGGGATCCGAGCTCAGCCGCCCGGCCGCGGCGAGGAACGTGGCTCCGACGACCGCTGCGACCACGCCCGCCGCGACGTGGCCCCACTCCCAGGAGACCCAGATGCAGAAGAAGGATGCGGACAGCGTCGCGAGCGCGGCTCCAGCGAACACGAGCCCCTCGCGGAGCCCACTCCGATACCCGATGAACGCTTTGCGCAGATCCCGGACGAACGCGAGCAGGCCGGCCTCTGTGCGCTCGCGATACCCAGTGGGAACGAGCAGCCCGCACCCGATCGCCGCGACCGCGGCCGCCCCGAGCGGCAGGACGCCGGCGAGGTGGTCAGCGGACTCCTCGAAGAGCAGCTCCGGCTCGCCCTGGGACGAGAGTGCGGTCACCGCGGACAGAGCCATGTAGACGAGTCGCGAGCACCTGCAGTCGCGCGTCGCCGAAGTGGCGAGCCAGCAGCGCGAGCACGAGCGCCTCCGCGGCCCAGGCGATCGTGAGGGCAGCGTCCGAGAGGAGGTCGGCCGTCCCGACGGCGGCAAGTGCGAGGGCAGAGGAGCCGACGACGAGCGCGAGGTCGGGCAGTCTCCTCACTTGGAGAGCGACGAAGACGACCGCCCACACGGCCGCCGCGACGAGCAGCGCGGTACCGCGATCGGTTCGCGTCTCGAAGAGCTGTGCCGCGAGCACGAGCGTGCTCCCGAACGACGCGAGCGCATAGGAGAGCGCTACCGGTTCGATGTCCGCAGCCTTCGCAGCCACCTGTCGCGCGACCGCGATGCCGAGCAGGCTCAGGACGAAGGCCGTGGAAACAGCGATCGTCCCTGTGGCCACCGACTCACCCGCGTCCGCAGCGAGCCATTCGACCTGCGCTCCCACGACCAGCGAGCCGACGACCAGGAGCTCGTTCCAGCGGCGCGTGACCGTCACGGCGCCGACGGCGACCAGCACGATCACCGCGAAGGCCGCGGACTCCCAGGTCATCTCCGTGTCGAGCGCCTGCAGCGCGGGCGCGAGCGCTGCGCCGAGGAGCCCGATCGCCGCGATCACCTGCGAGTTCCAGCGAATGGCGACGACGGTCCCGGCGGCAGCGATGACGCCAGCCAGCGGCAGCGCCAACGAGTCGGGGACGAGGTCGTAGCGCGCCGCTGCGGCGGCGAGCGTCGCATAGGCGCCGGCGAGCCCTGCCCCCACGGCGGCGAGTGCCGACCAATACTGCCCGTATCGCGAGCGCAGCAGGAGCCCCGCGCCGAAGACCAGTACCGAAGCAGTCACGCCGAGGGCGACCCGCCCGCGGTCGTCGATCCAGCCGCGGTTCGCGGCGAGGACGAAGAAGAGCCCGATGCCGAGCGCCATGACAGCGCCGCCGGCGATCGCGAAGCCCCGTGCGCCCATCAGGTCCCACTCGCGCGCGAGGTCGCCCACCGTACGCTTCGGCGGAGGCGGTGGCGGAGGAGGCTGCGGAGGTGCTGCGGGCTTGGGAGGCGGCGGTGGGGGCGCGACGGAGGGAGGTGCCGGGGGTGCAGTCGGTACGGAGCGTGTCACGACCGGCATCGACGACTCGGGAGGAGCGGCGACCGATGGTGGAGGCGGTGCCGCCCCGACGCGCAGGTCAGCCGCGCGTCCGGCGCGAGCGTGCTCGAGCTCGATCTCGAGCTCGGTGACCCTGATCACGAGCGACCGAAGGACCGCCTCGATCTCGTCGAGACGTTCGTCCCGAGATCCGTCTGAACTCATCGCCGCGATCGTACGACCGCCGGCTCAAGAAACCTTCAAAGCGGCTACAGAGGATCCGCGGGGCCTGTCGGAACCTTGCCGACGACGACGATCGTGCTGGCCATCTTGTCGTACACCGTCTGGTTCCGCCTGTCCCAGAGCGGCCAGAGGTACGCGAGGAGAAGCGGGAGGACGAACAGGCCGAGGATCCACACGGATGCGGCCCGCCCCAAGGCGCGGGGGTACGAGACGCGCTCGGCGTCCTCGCTCTGCACGACCCTGATCCCCACGGCCATCTTTCCGAGCGTCTGCCCCCACCGTCCGACCATGAGCCAGGCGTATAGCGTCGGGCCGAAGAGCCACACGACCCCGATGAAAACCGCCGCCCCGTCGCTAATCTCACCCGTCTCCGGATCCTCGGTCGGGAGAGTGACGAGAACGCTCGCGATGACTGCCGCGATGTAGACGACGAGGTCGATGAACCAGCCGCCGGCTCGTCGCCCCCAGCTTGCGAGGTGTGCCGCGGTCACCGGGTCTGCGCCGGTAGGTATCGGCCGCGCGTCGGCTGCCGGAAGCGGCGGCATCGCTGGCCACGTGGTCTCGGACTCCGGTGCCGACTCGAGCTGCGGCTCCGACGTGGCTCGCGGTCGGGCTCGCTCGAGGTCCCCTCGAGCTGTCGCCGCAGATGCGTGTACTCGTCCGCGGAGATCGCAGCCGGCGATGTAGTCCCGCTCGAGTCGCGCCTTGGCCTCCGCGAGTTGCTCGGAATCCATCGAACCTAGGCCACGCCGGCGGCAAGAGCTGCTTCGAGCGGCGTATACGGCATGTCGTGCGCCTCGCACACGGCCGCGTACGTGACCTTGCCGCCGACCGCGTTGACGCCGCGGGCGAGCTCCGGGTTCGCCCTCACTGCGCCGATCGTCCCGAGATCCGCGAGCTGTTCGACGTACGGAAGCGTCACGTTCGTCAGCGCACGCGTCGAGGTGATCGGCACCGCGCCGGGCATGTTCGCGACGCAGTAGTGGATGACGCCGTCGACGGTGTAGACGGGATCGTCGTGCGTCGTCGGCTTCGATGTCTCCGCGCAGCCGCCCTGGTCGATCGCGACGTCGACGAAGACGGAGCTCTCCTTCATCGTCGAGAGCATGTCGCGCCTGATGAGCTTCGGCGCGAGCGCGCCGGGGATGAGGACTGCGCCGATCGTGAGGTCTGCGTCCTTGATCGACTCCTCGAGCTGGAGCGCCGACGACATGAGGAGCTGCACCCGCCCCGACAGGATCTGCTCGAGGTAGCGCATGCGGTCGACCGAGCGCTCGAGGATCGTCACTTGAGCCCCCATGCCGAGCGCGATGACGGCGGCGTTGTAGCCGACCATCCCGCCACCGATCACGAGAACGCGGGCCGGTGCCACGCCGGCGACGCCTCCGAGCAGGATCCCGCGCCCACCCTTCGGCTTCTCGAGGTGGTCCGCGCCAGCCTGCGCGGCGAGACGGCCGGCGATCTCACTCATAGGGGCGAGCAGCGGGAGAGCCCCGCGATCGGTCTCGACGGTCTCGTACGCGATCGCGGTGATGCCCGAGTCGACGAGCGCACGCGCCAGCGGCTCGTCGGCGGCGATGTGGAGGTACGTGAAGAGCGTCAGGCCTTCGCGCAGACGTGGGTACTCGGACGCGATCGGCTCCTTCACCTTGAGGAGCAGCTCCGCGCTCGACCACACGTCGTCGAGCGATGCGATCGTCGCGCCGGCCCGCTCGTATGCGTCGTCCGAAAACGCACTGCCCACACCAGCGCCGGACTCGACGACGACGTCGTGGCCGCGGAGGGCGAGCTCGCGCGCGCCGGCCGGCGTCAGCGCGACCCGGTACTCCTGCGACTTGATCTCCTTCGCGACGCCGATGCGCATGGCGCGCGGGACGATATCGCGTCAGGCTCGGGCCAGACGCTCGACGTACGCGCGCTCCTCGGGGCCGAACCACGGCGGCCTGCCGGTGGCTGCGTTCTCCACTGCCCGCTCGGGTCTCGACGTCGCCGGGATGACGAGATCGACCCGCATGTCGGAGAGCACCCACTTCAGAAGCGCCTGCGCCCACGTCTCGGTCCCGTGCCCCACGAGAGGTTCCAGCTCGGCCCGCGAGGGAGCATGGCGCAGGAGCGGTGCTCCCGTCCCGCCGAACGGGCTCATGACGATCACGACGACTCCGAGCTCGGCAGCGAGCGGGAGGAGTTGCTGCTCGACCTCGCGCTGGCCAAGGTTGAGCGGCAGCTGGACGACGTCGAACCGCCCAGTTCGGAGCGCGCGTTCGACCTCGTCGAATGCGCCCGAGCTCCAGTGCGTGACGCCGACGCGATCGATCCGGCCCTCGGCTTTCTCCTCCTCCAGCCACCGGAGGTGCGCGTGCCAGGCGACGAGGTTGTGCACCTGCTCGATCTCGACGCGCCCGAAGAGGCGGCGCTGCTCGTCATACTGAGCCCTGGCCTCGTCGGCGCTCGAGGTCCAGATCTTCGTCGCGATCGTCGTGCCCGCGCGACGATCAGTGAGCGCGGCGCCGAGCGACGCCTGTGCCCCGCCGTACATCGGCGACGAGTCGAAGACGGTCGTCCCAGACGCAAGGGCCGCGTCAACGGCGAAGCGCGCAGCTGCCGCGTCGCCGCCGAAGGTCTGCCACGTTCCGAGCCCGACGACAGGCCCGAGGCGGCGCGTCTCCATCTGCCTCACGCTCGTCGTCCGTGGGTCAGACTCTCGGTAGCGACGAGGAGGTGCCCGGTGTACACGTCAGGTGTCTGGAACGTGAAGAAGGGACGAGAGAGCGAGTTCGCGCGGCGCTGGCAGGAGAGCGCGGACCGCACGGCACTCGAGTTCCCCGACATCAAGTTCATGCTGTTTCGAGACGCGGAGAACCCTCGGCGGTTTTTGAGCCTCGGCGAGGGCTGGCGCAACGTCGAGCAGATAGAGGCCGCGCGCAGCACTCCCGCATTCCAGGATGCAATGGCCGCGGTCTGGCGCATGCTCGACTCCGGCGAGATCTCCACGCTCGACCTGGTCGCAGAGGTCAGCTGACCGCGGGGGTCTCGGCAGCCGCATCGACGAGAGCGAGCGTGACCTCGACCATGCTCTCGAGATCGGCGACCGCGATGTGCTCGTCCGGCGTATGGATCTCCATCATCCCGTTCGCAAGGTTCACGCACTGCAGGCCACGGGCGTTGAAGACGTTCGCGTCGGCGCCGCCCCCGCTCAACGCGTACGACGGCTTGTAGCCGGCGCGCGCGAGTGCGGTCGCGGCGAGACGGACGGCTGCGTCGCTCTCACGGAAGCGGTATCCGGGGAAGCTCGGTCGCACCTCCGACTCGACCTCGCAGTCGACGAGGCTGGCCGCGAACGCGGCGCTCTCGAGCATCTCGCGCACGAGCTCGATCGCCTTCGACTCGTCGTGCGAGCGAACCTCCGCGGTGAACGAGCACCACTCCGGAACGACGTTTCGAGCCGTGCCGCCCGAGATGACGCCGACGTTCGCGCTGGTCTCCTCGTCGACGCGGCCAAGGCGGAAGTCGGCGATCGCACGCGACGCGGCCGCGATCGCCGAGCGGCCGTCCTCGGGATGCATGCCCGCGTGCGCGGCCGTCCCGTGGAACCGGAAGTCGAGGAGCCGGCCGTGCGGTGAGCCGAGGACGATCTCGCCGATCGGCGCACCCTGGTCGTACACGTAGCCCGTCGTCGCAACGAGGCGCGTGTGGTCGAACGCGCCGGCGCCCCGGAGCGACATCTCCTCCTGCGGTGTGAAGAGAAGCTCGATCCCCGCGTGCTCGCGCCCCTCGCCGAAAAGGCGTCGCACCGCCTCGAGCATGACGACGACTGCAGCCTTGTTGTCCGAGCCGAGGATCGTCCCGGCGGCATTGCGAACGACGCCGTCCTCGCCCACGACCGGGTCGAGCGCGGCCTCGGGCGGAACGGTATCCGTGTGCGCGCAGAGGAAGATCGGGGTCCCGCCCGCCCCGTTCGTCGGCTGGATGCGGCAGTAGACGTTTCCCGCGTCGCCGTCGAGCCGGGATGCAGCGTCGTCCTCGTCCCACTCGAGCCCGAGCTCGGTGAGGCACACGATGACGCGATCAGTTACGGCGCGCTCCTTGCCCGACGGGCTCGGGAGCGCACAGAGCTCGACGAAGAGGTCGACGAGCGGCGACGTCAGCGCCTGCTGCACAACCGCATCCTACGGCGAGCCTGCTCTAGGGTTCGCGCCTCATGAGCGAGCGCTGGTGGCGAGATGCCGTCCTCTACCAGGTCTACCCGCGGTCGTTCGCAGACGCCGGCGGCGACGGGATCGGCGACCTCGCGGGGGTCGCTGAGCGGCTCGAGTACCTCGAGTGGCTCGGTGTCGACGGCATCTGGCTCAACCCGATCCATCCGTCGCCGAACGTCGACTGGGGCTACGACGTCGCCGACTACACCGGCGTTCACCCCGACCTCGGCACGCTCGACGATCTCGACCGGCTGGTGGCCGAAGCGGCCTCACGTGGGATTCGCATTCTGCTCGACCTCGTCCCGAACCACTCGTCCGACCAGCACCCCTGGTTCCGCGAGCGTCCCGACTTCTACGTGTGGGCGGACGAGATCCCGAACAACTGGGAGTCGATCTTCGGCGGCGGGCCGGCGTGGACGCTCGACCCGGAGCGTGGCCGCTACTACCTGCACAACTTCGCCCCACAGCAGCCCGACCTGAACTGGTGGAACCCGGATGTCGCCGCCGAGTTCGACCGGATCCTCCGCTTCTGGTTCGACCGCGGCGTCGCCGGATTCCGCATCGACGTCGCGCAAGCGATCGTCAAGGATCGCGAGCTCCGCGACGATCCCGTCATCCCCGGGCTCGGGATCCGCCGGTTCTACTCGATGTTCCGGCCCGAGACGCACGCGATCCTGCGGGGCTGGCGCTCTCTCGCTGAGACCTACGAACCGCCTCGGCTCCTCCTCGGGGAGGCGTACTCGCTCGACGTCGAGCAGTGGGCCGGGTACTTCGGCGAGAACAGCGACCAGCTCGACCTCGCCTTCGCCTTCATGCTCACCCACGCGAACCTCGACGCCGACGAGATGCGCGGAGTCGTGGCGCAGGTCGAGGACGCGCTCCCGGACGACGCCTGGCCGTGCTGGACGGGCTCGAACCACGACATCGGCCGGCTCGCTACACGCTGGGCTCGCGGAGACGAGGCGCAGGTCCGCTGCGCCGTCTTGATGCTCCTGACGCTGCGTGGAACGCCCTGTCTGTACTACGGCGACGAGCTCGCGCTCGAGGCTGGTGAGGTTCCGTCCGAGCGGGTCGTGGATTGTGCGACGCCGTCACGCGATCCCGGCCGGACGCCGATGCCGTGGACAGGCGATGGTGGCTGGCACGAGCCATGGCTCCCGCTCGCGAACGCGACGCGGAACGTCGCCGACCAGCAGACGGATCCGGGCTCGACGCTTCACTTCACACGCGATCTGATCGCGTGGCGGAGGCGTCTCCCCGACCTTCGATCGGGCGAGTACACCGAGGTTCCGGCACCTCCGGGCGCCTGGGCGTGGCGCCGAGGGGAGACGGTCGTCGTCGCGCTGAATCTCGGCGGCCTGCCGGTCGAGATCGACGACGTGGAGGGTTCGATTTCGATCTCGACGAATCGCGAACGTGACGGGGAACTCGTCGCAGGGCGACTGGCGCTCGCGCCCGCCGAAGGCGCTGTCGTCGCGCTCGACGCACCGAAGAGTGAGCCGGACGGCCGAGACGCGCGCGATCTCGCCGTCTATTCGAGCGCGGGTGTCGTCTACGTCGCGCTCGGTCTCGCGTTCCCGGCCTTCCTGTTCTCGTGGGTCACCGCAGCTGCATACCTCCTCCTGGCCGTCTGGCTGGTACCCGCGGGCCTGAAGAGGCTGCGCGCGTGAGCTGGGTCTCGCACGACCTCGAGCCGTACGTCATCCAGCGCTACATGGGCAGCTCGGTGGCATTCGTGCCGCTGCTCATCGGCTCCTACGCGCCGGACCTCGCCACGAAGTGGTTCGTCTACGGGGTCAGCGCGTTCGGGTTCGAGCTCGGCGCCGACGATCCGGCGCAGTTTCACCGAGGATTTCCCGGCGTCGGATTCACGCACTCGCCCTTCTTCGGCCTGCTCGTCGCCGGGCTGATCTACCTCGTCTGGCGGAACAAGCTCTGGGCCCTGAGTTTCATGCTCGGCCAGTGGGTGCATGCGTTCACCGACGTCTGTGACTCACTCGGGGCGATGCTCGCGTTCCCCTTCAGCACGCACATCTACTCGATCGGGCTGTGGCCGTACGCTGCCGAAGCCGGCCGACTCGGCGACGCCGCGGCGTACTTCAGCGGGCCCGCGCTCGTGTGGGACGGGCTCTGGATCGTGCTCGCGATCGCCAGCTGGCGCGTCCTGACGCGCAGCTACTTCCGTGAGGTGATCGTCCCGACGGATCCGTTCTGGGGCTGGGCCGGGCGGCGGCTGCCGGAGGTTGCGCTGCTCGCCCTCTACCGCACGTCGTTCTTCTACGGGATCGCCCGCTGGTGTGCCTGGCTGCTCTGGGCGCACGTCATAGGCAGCTACGCGTTCGATCTCAGCTGGGGCGGCCCGCACTGGCAGCCGGGCGTCCAGAACGACGAGCTCAACGGCGGCGGGACGACCCTCGGATCCCTCGCACCGGCGCTCGCGATCACGCTGACGTGTCTTCTCGTCTACCTCAGGGCGAGCGGGCACACGCCAGTTCGCCGGCTGCTTCGGACAGTCGCCGAGCGAGCCGAGAAGTGACCGTCGCTAGCTCGCCGCCCGAACCCCGAGGCCGGCGCGTGACCGGGCGCGCTCGAGCGCTGCGGCGACGAACTCGCGGAAGAGCGGTGCCGGCCGCGTCGGCCGCGACTTGAACTCCGGGTGGAACTGGCTCGCGACGAACCACGGGTGGTCCGGAAGCTCGACGATCTCGACCAGCCGCCCGTCCTGGAACGTCCCCGAGACGACGAGGCCTCCCTCGACGATGCGCTGTCGCAGCTCGTTGTTGACCTCATAGCGGTGCCGGTGTCGCTCGTGGACGACCGGCTCGCCGTACGTCTCTCGCGCACGCGTTCCCTCGTCGACCTCGACCGCCTGCGCGCCGAGGCGCATCGTGCCTCCGAGGTCCTCGATCTCCTTCTGCTCCGGCAGCAGGTCGATCACGGGGAACGGCGTCTCGGGATCCATCTCGGTCGAGTTCGCGCCCTCCATCCCGCAGATGTGTCGCGCGAACTCGGAGACGGCGACGTGCATGCCGAGGCAGATGCCGAGATACGGGATCTCCTGCTCGCGTGCGACGCGGCAGGCGAGGATCTTCCCCTCCCACCCGCGCGAGCCGAAGCCGCCGGGCACGAGCACACCGTCGGCCTGCTCGAGCTCGTGCACCGCCTCGTCGTACGACATGTTCTCGGCATCGACCCAGCGCACGTGAACGCGGCAGCCGGCATGGACGCCCGCGTGCTTCAGCGCCTCGTGCACGGAGAGGTACGCGTCGTGGAGCTTCACGTACTTGCCGACGAGCGCGATCTCCACGTCCTCGCGCAGCTCGCGCGTGCGCTCGATCAGCTCACCCCACTCGCCGAGGTCGGCAGGAGGTGCGTCGATGCCGAGCTTCTCGCAGACGAGCGCGTCGAGCCCCTCCGCCTGCAGCACCTGCGGGATGAGGTAGACGTCCGGGACGTCTGGCGAGCCGATGACCGCGTGACGATCGACGTCGGCAAAGAGCGCGATCTTCTCGCGGATGTCGTCCGAGAGCGGCTCGGTCGAGCGGCAGACGACGACGTCGGGATGGATACCGATGCGGCGCAACTCGTTCACCGAGTGCTGCGTGGGCTTCGTCTTCAGCTCGCCGGCCGCGTCGAGGAACGGGACGAGCGTCACGTGCAGGTAGACCACGTTCTCAGGGCCGACCTCCCGGCGGAACTGCCTGATCGCCTCGAGGAACGGCAGCGACTCGATGTCGCCGACGGTGCCGCCGATCTCGGAGATGACGACGTCAGCCGGCGCGACCTTCTCCGCGCGCCTGATCCTGGCCTTGATCTCGTTCGTGATGTGCGGAATGACCTGCACGGTCGCACCGAGGAACTCGCCCTTGCGCTCCTTGCGCAGGACCGAGTCCCAGATCGCCCCGGCCGTGTGGCTCGCGTTGCGCGAGAGGTTCTCGTCGATGAAGCGCTCGTAGTGGCCGATGTCGAGGTCGGTCTCAGCGCCGTCCTCGGTAACGAAGACCTCGCCGTGCTGGAAGGGGCTCATCGTCCCCGGGTCGACGTTCAGGTACGGGTCGAACTTCTGGGCCGAGACGGAGAGACCACGTGCTTTCAGGAGGCGTCCGAGCGAGGCGGCGACGATGCCCTTCCCCAGCGCGGAGACGACACCACCCGTGACGAACACGTACCTGGCCACGGGGTCTCACCGTAGCAGGCGGGGAGGCGGAGCAGTCCCCTCGCAAGATCGAGATCCGCCAAGCGCGGATCTCGGTCGCGCACGTCCCGAACAGGCGTCCGCTGCGCGGCCGCTTGCCAGCGATGCCCTATACGTCAACTCTCGGTGAGCGTGGCGATGAACTCGGCGCCGCCGGCCATGCGCTCGATCTCTTCGCGGCGAAGGAGCTCGTCGAGCTCCTCGATGCGCGTGTGCGTGGGGTCGCCCGGGACCTTCTCGACCCGGAAGTGGGTGTCCGCGACGCTCGCGATCTGCGGCAGATGGGTGATCGTGAGCACCTGCGCGCGCTCGGCGAGCCGCTGGAGCGTGGCGGCCACAGCGTGCGCGGTGACGCCGCCGATCCCCGCGTCGATCTCGTCGAAGACGAGCGTCTCCCCGCCCGCCACCGCAGCGAGGGCGAGCGCGATCCGCGAGAGCTCGCCGCCCGACGCCGTCTCCGCGACCGGAGCGAATGGAAGGCCCGCGTTGGGCCGGACGAGAAACGTCACCTCGTCGGCGCCGGTAGGACCGAGCTCGCGCTCGTGGAGCTCGACGAGGAACTCGCCCTCGCCCATCCCGAGCGACGCGAGCTCGTCCGCGACGGCCTCGCCGAGTCGCTTCGCGTTCTCCTTACGCGTTGCGCGCAGTGCGGCGGCAAGCGAAGTCACTCGCTCGTCTGACCGCGCAACTGCCTCCCTCGCCGCCTCGACCGGATCGCCACCCGCCGCGGACGTGCCGAGCTCGCGCTCTGCGGCCGCAGACAGCTCGAGCAGCTCCTCGTAGGAGGACGCCGAGAAGCGGCGCTTCAGGTCCGCGACGACGTGCAGCCGCTCCTCGACGCTCTCGAGCGCCCCGGGCTCCGCATCGAGCGACGCGACGAATCGGTGGAGGTCGCTGCCGGCCTCGCGAAGGCGCACGCTCAGGTCGCGGAGCTCCTCGGCGGTCGCGCCCAGCTCGGGGGCGATGCGCTCGAGGGGCGCAAGCGCACGCTCGGCGAGTGCGGCCAGAGCTGCCGCGCCTTCACCCTCGTCGGGGGCGATCGCCGCTGCGGCTGAGCTCGCTGCCTCGGCGAGCTCCTCGACGTGGCGAAGACGCTCGCGCCGAGCGACGAGCTCCTGCTCGTCGCTCGGCGTCATGCCCTCGGTCGCATCGACGAGCGCTTGCAGCTCGGCGAGCCGAAACGCAACTGCATCCGCATCGCGGGTGAGCTCGTCGTACCGGCGGCGCGCCGCGCCGAGCTCGCGCCAGGCATGCAGCGCCTCGATGCGACGTTCAGCCTGCTCCGCGCCGCAAAACGCGTCGAGCACGTCGAGCTGGAACGAAGCGCGTGCGAGCCGGCGCTGCTCGAACTGACCCGACATCGCGATGAGCCGCTCCGCCGCCGCTGCGACGTCCTCACGTGCCACCGCACGGCCCCAGGCGTACGCGCGCGTGCGGCCGTCGCCGAAGACACGTCGGGCGATCACCAGCCCGGCTTCTCCCTCGGGCCGAAGCTCCGCGAGCGCGGCAAGCTCGTCCTCGTCGAAGAACCCCGCGGGCACGTCGAGCTCCGCCTCGATGTACGCCTCCGGTCCGTCGCTCCCTACGGACGAGGCGTCGGCCCGCGCACCGAGCAGGAGGCCGATCGCCTGCGCGAAGATCGTCTTCCCGGCGCCGGTCTCCCCCGTCACCGCGTTCAGGCCCTGCGTGAACGCGAGATCCGCCTCGCGGATGAGGACGAGGTTCTCGATGCGGAGGCGGCGGAGCACGACGGGATTCAGCGAGCGAGAAGCTCTTCGAGTATCTCGTCGTGCCGGTGGAACGGCTCGAGGTGACCGGCGTCGGGCCACACGCGCAGATCCACGTCGCGCATTCGCTCGAGGAGCCTCCGAACCGGACCGAGCGGCGCATTGGCATCGTTGTCGCCGTGCCACCAGGTCACGCTGCAGCGCACATCGGCGACGTCGAAGTCCCAGTCGACGGCGAGTGCCATGCCCTCGTCCGCCCAGCCCTCGGCCCCGGGTCGGAACGCCTCGGTCACGTCTTCGAGGAACACGCGCTGCCACGCGGGGTCGTCCATCACGGCCTGGTCGCTCGCGGGTGCTGCTTCCATCGCCGCCCGGAACCCGGCGAGCGGATCGGCCAGCACCTCTTCACGCTTCGGAGCGAGGACCTCGTACGTCGCATCCCATCCGCGCCGCGCCGCGAACCAGGCCTCGCGGTTGTCCTCGATCAACCCATCGAGGTCGTTCTCTTCGAGTGGCGCCGCGCCGACGACGACGCTGGCGGCGCGGACCCGCTCAGGGTGATTCGCAGCGAGCGCGAGCACATGCGGGCCGCCGCCGCTGCCACCAGCTGCGTGGACGACGTCGAGCCCGAGGTGGTCGAGCAGCTGCGCAGCGTCGTCGGCCACCACGGCGATGCCCCGCTCCGGCAGCCGGCTCGACGCGCCGTAGCCGGGCCGGTCGAAGGCGATCACGCGAACGCGGAGTCGCTCGTACGACTCCTCGTGCGGATACCGTGAGTTCCGCGATCCCGGCGTGCCCTGAAACCGGAGGAGCGGCGCTCCGTCGACGGGGCCGTATTCCCGCCAGGCGAGCGTGCGTCCGTCCCTCAGCGTTAGGCGTCCGTCGCTCATGACGCGAAACTTTGCCGGTAGCGGCGTACGAACGTCGCCTCCGGAAGCGTGGCGAGGAGGGAACGCTCGCCGGCGATGCGAACGACCGCACGGTCCGCCTTTCCGAGCGTCGACACGCGATGGCCGTCGACGAGGACACCCGCCTCGACGTCGTCAGAGCGGTTCCAGACGATGATGTCGGCACCGGGCGGGATGACGAGGGGGCGTGCGTGGAGCGAGTGCGCCGCGACGAACGTGAGCGCGATCGCCTCGAGGCCCCACATGAGCACCGGGCCGCCGTTCGAGAGGTTGTACGCGGTCGAGCCCGAGGGCGTGGCGCAGATGATCCCGTCGCACGGCTGGCGTCCGAGCTCCTCGCCGCCGACGGCGAGCTCCAGCTCGATCATGCGCCCGAGGGAAGCGCTCGCGACGACGACGTCGTTCACCGCAACTGCGCGGCCGCCCGGATGCTCGAGCTCGAGCGTGGGGAGCTCGACGACGTCGTACTCCCCCGTGAAGACGCGCCCGAGCCCGGCCTCGAGCTCGCGGCGGCCCATCGAGCTCAGGAAGCCGACCCGACCGAAGTTGACGCCGATCACCGGAACGCCGGTTCCCAGGAAGCGCGTGAGCGCCCGAAGGACGGTGCCGTCGCCGCCGAGGATCACGGCGATGTCGGCGGACGCGGCATCAGCACTCGCGTCGATCCCGTGCTTGCGGCCCTCCTCGTCCGAGAAGAACAGCTCGACGCCGTGCTCCTGCGCGACGGCCTGCAGCCGTGCAAGGCCTGAGCCGATCTGGCCGGGCGTGCCGTGCGTGACGACAGCCGCCCGGGTCACGCGCTTACCCGACGGCGTCGGCGACGAAGCGGTCGATGTCATCGGGATTCGGCTCGCCGGGTCGGTGCTCGAGGTGGACGAAGAACTCCCGGTTCCCCTTGGGGCCGGGTAGCCCGGAGTCTACGACCCCGACCGTCACTGCATCCCACGCGCGCGCAGCTTCGATGACGGACTTGACGACCTTTCGTTGCACCTCCGGGTCCCGGACGACGCCCTTCACGACGTCAGCCCGCCCCGCCTCGAACTGCGGCTTCACGAGGACGAGGGCCTCCCAACCGGGCGAGGCGAGCACGAGCACTGGCGGGAGCGCCTTCGTCACGGAGATGAACGACACGTCGCAGACGACGACGCTGGGCGGAAACGGAAGCTCGGTCAGCAGGCGGGCATTCACCCGCTCGAGCACGGCCACTCGCGAGTCGGAGCGCAGGCGGGGATGGAGCTGCCCGTAGCCGACGTCGATCGCGACGACTCTCCCGGCACCCGCCTGGAGCAGGCAGTCCGTGAACCCGCCGGTCGACGCGCCCACGTCGGCGCAGTCGCGGCCTACGACGTCGACCCCGAACGCGTCGAGTGCGTGCTGCAGCTTCTCTCCACCGCGTGACACGAACCTGGGCGGACGTTCGACGACGAGCTCGGCGTCCTCGGCGACCTGATCACCCGGCTTGTGATGTCCGGGAACGAGGCCGGCGAGGACGAGCGCCTGCGCCTGCGAGCGCGACTCCGCGAGCCCGCGCTCGACGAGGAGGACGTCGAGGCGCTTCTTCACAGGCCCGCGGGTCATGCGGGCGAATCATGACGACGCGGGTCAGGCTGCCGTGATGCGGCGCGCCGCGATCAGGCGCGAGCCGTAGTTCGTGGCCGCGAGCCGAACGACCTCGACGTTCCTTCCGGTCTGCGGCGCGTGCACCATCCGACCACGTCCGAGATACAGCCCGACGTGCCCGAGCCCCTCGAAGAAGAGGATGTCCCCCGGCTCCATGCTCGACTCACGCACCTTCCGACCCTCCCCGTACAGGGCAAAGGAATTGTGCGGTAGGACGATGCCGACGCGACCGTAGGCCCAGCGCACGAGACCCGAGCAATCGAATCCGGTCGCCGGAGACTCCCCGCCCCAGCGATAGGGCTTCCCGACGGCCTCGAGTGCGACCTTCACCGCACGCTCGCCACGTGTCGGCGCGGTGACGGCGTTCGGCACGAGTTCGCGCTCGTGGACGATCGCGCCCGCCGGTGCGGCGGACAGCGCGGCGAGGACTGCAGCCAGGGCGAACGGGAACAGGCGGCTGCGGGAGCGGGTCGGCATAGAGGAGAAAGACGGTCGTCACACGTGCGAAGAGGCGCGCGAAGCCGACCTGGTCTGTTCGGTACGGTCAGAGCGTAGCCAGAGAGTCGGCGCCGTCTATCCCTCGACCGGACTCCCTCAACCGGTACGCAACACGAGCACGTCGACGAGCTCGCCGAGGACGCTCGTGTCAGCGCCCGCACGCTCGAGGTGCGCGTGCGCTCGCGCGGCTGCCTCCTCGGCCGACCGCTCGGCTTCGGCGCGCCCGATGCGCTCCGCAAGGCCGTCACCGTCCAGGAGATCGTCGACGACCTGGAACAGGAGCCCCACGTCGTCGGCGAACGCGAGCCATGGCTCGCGTTCGGAATCGGGAACGCCGGCGACTTCCAGCCCCAGCCGGACGGAGGCGACGAACAGTCGTCCGGTCTTCAGCCGATGGAGCTGCTCGAGATCGGCGTCGTCGTCCGTGATATCGCGGTACTGACCGCCGATCATTCCCAGCGTCGCGTTCACGAGCTCGACCGCGATCACGCTCGACTCGTATGTCAGCGCGAGCCGCAGGGCCTCTGCCAGGAGCGCGTCGCCCGCGAGCAGCGCGACGCCGTCGCCAAACGCGACGTGCGCGCTCGGGCGCCCACGCCGCTCGTCGTCGTCGTCCATGGCCGGGAGGTCGTCGTGAACGAGTGAGAACGTGTGCACGAGCTCGACGGCGGCTGCCGCCGGGAGCGCCTCTTCGACCGAGCCTCCGGCAGCCTCGGTAACCGCGAGACAGAGGACGGGCCGAACGCGCTTGCCGCCGGACTCGAGCGCGTAGCGCAGAGCCTCTTCGAGTGGCCCGAGCTCGGGCGCGAACGAGAGCGAGCGCAGGTACGCCTCGAGGGCGTCGCGCAGCTCGTCAGCCGGCCGCATCGGCAAGGGATCGGGCGCGCGTCAGCTCGACCTCTATCTGACGGGCCAGCTCTGCGAGCTCGGTGATGAGCTCGACCGCCGCATCGCCGTCGACGTCGTCGGCGGAAGCGAGGCGCTCGAGCTCCTCGCGTTTCACGTTCAGCGTCCCGAGGAGCTCCTCGGCGCGCGCTAGCGCATCGTCGACCGGAGTCATCGGCTGCCCCGCAGCCGATGGTGGAGGGGTGTGGGGAACCGGGTTTCCCCCGCGAACGCGAGCTGAGGGCGAGCGTTCAAGCCGCCTCCTCACGCGC
The DNA here is from genome assembly GCA_963744505.1 of uncultured Gaiellaceae bacterium. GTDB lineage: Bacteria > Actinomycetota > Thermoleophilia > Gaiellales > Gaiellaceae > GMQP-bins7. Next base: position 278,168 of record CAVUTL010000005.1, on the reverse strand, counting down.
AATCCGCCCGAGGATCCCGTTGACGAGCCGCGCCGCATCCTCGGACGCATACCGCTTCGCGAGCACGACCGCCTCGTTGATCGCGACCTCGCGCGGCACCGTCTCCTCCTCGAGCTCGTACACGCCGATTCGCAGGATATTGCGCTCGAGGGTTCCGAGGCGATCCGCGGGCCAGTCGGGTGACGCGGCCGTGATGCGCAGGTCGAGCGCGGCGGCACGCGCCGACACCGCATCCGCGAGCTCGCGCGCGAACGCGTCGGGCTCGCCCTCGTAGAGCGACGCGAGCTCTTGGCCGGTGAGATCCCACTGGTAGAGGAGGTACAGCGCCTGGCGGCGGGCCGCCTTGCGACTCGTCGCCCGGGTCATGCCGAAGCAAGCGAGGGCACACGGCCCTCGAGCTCGGTGAGGGTCGACGTCGAGTAGTCGCCGCCCGAGAACTCCGCCGATCCGAGGACGTCCAGCGCCAGTTCGCGCGTCGTCGGAATCCCCTCGATCACGAGCTCGCGGAGTGCGCGCTCGGCGCGTGCGATCGCCTCGGCGCGACTGTCGTCCCAGACGACGACCTTTGCGATCAGCGAGTCGTAGTACGGCGGGATCTCGGATCCGGCACGAACCGCGGTGTCGATGCGCACACCCGGCCCGAGCGGCAGGTCGAATCGCGTGATCGTCCCCGGCGCCGGCAGGAAGCCACGCGCAGGGTCTTCGGCGTTGATCCGGATCTCGATCGCGTGCCCGCGCCGCGGCGCACGACCCGTCGCCCGCAGCGGCTCGCCCGCGGCGATTCGGATCTGCTCGCGAACGATGTCGATGCCGGTGACGAGCTCGGAGACCGGATGCTCGACCTGGAGCCGGCAGTTCACCTCGATGAAGTAGAACGCTCCGTCGGGACCGACGAGGAACTCGAACGTCCCCGCGTTGCGGTAGCCGATGGCGACGCACGCGCGCTCGACGGTCGCCTCCATCTGCTCGCGCGTGTCGGCGTCCAGCGCGGCCGAGGGCGACTCCTCGACGAGCTTCTGGTGGCGCCGCTGGATCGAGCACTCGCGCTCGCCCAGCGTGAGCACGCCTCCCTGCGCGTCGCACAGAACCTGGATCTCGACGTGGCGGGCGGGTGAGACCAACTTCTCGAGGTACAGAGCACCGTCGCCGAAGGCCGCCTCCGCTTCGGCGCTCGCCGCGCCGACCGCGCCGTCGAGCTCGTCCGGGGACGCCACGAGCCTCATTCCCTTCCCGCCCCCTCCGGCCGCGGCCTTGAGCAGGACGGGAAAGCCTGCGGCGGCGGCCGCGTCGCGCAACCCGTCGAGGCCGGACGCACCGTCCGAGCCGGGCACGAGCGGCATCCCCGCCGCGAGCATCGCCTCCTTCGCGCGGATCTTGTCGCCCATCTGCTCCACGACCGCCGCGGACGGACCGATGAAGACGAGATCGGTGTCCTCGCACGCCCGCACGAACTCGTCGTTCTCGGCGAGGAACCCGTAGCCCGGGTGCACGGCGTCGCAGCCCGTCGTCTCGGCCGCAGCGACCACGTTCGAGATCCGGAGGTAGCTCTCGGCCGCCGAGGGCGGGCCGATGCACACCGCGTGATCGGCCAGCTCGACGTGGAGCGCGTCGCGGTCGGCCGTCGAATAGACGGCCACGGCCTCGATCGCCGAGCTCGTGCAGCGCGCGGATGACGCGGACGGCGATCTCGCCTCGATTCGCGACGAGAACGCGATCGAACACGACGGCTCCTAGAGGACGGGCGCCGAGGGGACGGGCTCGAGCTCGAACAGGAGCTCGCCGTACTCGACTGCCTGGGCATTCTCGGCGTGAATCGCCCTGACGACGCCGGCGGTCTCCGCCTTGAGCTCGTTGAAGAGCTTCATCGCCTCGAGGACGCAAAGCACCTGTCCTGGTACGACCGTGTCTCCGACGTCCACGAACGCCGGCGCTCCCGGGTTCGGCGCGCGATAGAAGACGCCGACCATCGGAGACTCGACGCGATGCACGCCGTCGGTCGCGGGCGCAGCCGCGGAGGAGTCCGGCTCGACGCTGGCCCCGACGGGCACCGCGATCGTGGTCGCGGGCTCGTCCGCACGCCGTACGGAGACCCGCATGCCCTCGTCCTCGATCTCGATCTCCCCCACGCCCGACTCCTGGACGATCTTCACGAGCTCGCGGATGCGCTCCCCGCGCTCGGCGTCGGCGTCCTCGGCGATGAGGACGGAGTCGCGGTCGTGGCGCGCGCGGATGACCTTCAGCAACTCTTCGGCATCCGAGCCGAACATCGCGATGAGGACGAGCTCCTCCTCGCTTGCCGCGAGCCCCTCCGCCTGTTCGCGCACGTCCTCGGTCGTCACGGGATCCTCGGCCAGCTGCTCGCGTGGGGCGAGGAGCTCGACCGCGCGTTCGACCGTCGGGTCGATCGGCTCGCTCGTCGCGCCGTAGCCGCCCTGGACGAGCTCGCGGAACTCGTCGATCACGGAGCCGTAGCGGCGCGCCTCGAGCACGTGCAGGAGCGCCTGCGAGGCGAGGATCTGGCCGATCGGCGCCGCCAGCGGGGGCCATCCCGCCTCGGCGCGAACGCGGCTCACTTCCTCGAGCACGTCGAGCAGCCGGTCCGCCGCAGCGTGCGCGCGGAGGTGCACCTCGAGCGCGGCGACAAGGCCGGCCGGTAGGTCGTACTCAGCGGCGCGGACGGCGATACGGGGCGCAACAGGGGCGACCGGCTCGTCGCCGATGTACTCGTCGACGACGTCCGCCGCCTCCCAGAGCTTCGCGATGTCGAGCCCGGTTCCGTGACCGAGCCCTTCGAGCGACTCCGCGACAGACTCCCCGGATACGCGGTGGAGCGTGAGCGCCAGCGGGTAGATGGCGGTCGCGATGAGATCCGCACCGGAATCGACCGCGGCGAGCGCCGAGGCGAGACCAACGCCCGCGGCGCCCTGGACGTAGAAGCCGACGGGAAGCCCGCTCGCCTCCTTGATGCGTGCGACGAGCTCCTGGGCCTTGTGCGGGACGAGCGCGCCCGTCGGGTCGTTCACGAGGACGCGTGTCGCACCGAGCTCGGGCAGCTTGCGCGCCTGCTCGACCAGCGTGTCGGTCTCGCCCGTGCGGCCGGGGCTGTAGACGAGCCCGGCGTGGAACGCGCCGCCGGCGCTCGTGATCGCAGCTCCGGCCTCACGCAGGTTCGAGACGTCGTTCAGCGGGTCGTGCAGGCGGAACACGTCGATGCCGTTCTCCGCGGCACACGAGACGAACCGCCCGACGATGTCCCCCGAGACCGGGCGCGAGCCGACGAGAAAGCGACCGCGCAAGGCAATCCCGAGCGGCGTCGACACGCGCCCCTTGATCGCGCGAATCCGCTCCCACGGGCTCTCGACGCGCCGCCGCACGGTCGCGTCGAAGACTCCGCCTCCGGAGACCTCGAGGCATGCGAAGCCGGCCTGGTCGAGGATCTCCGCGACGCGAAGGACCTCTGCGGTCGGAAGCTTCCCCGCGAGCGGCTCCTGCGAGAGCAGGCGAATCGTGGTGTCGACGAGCTTCGGCACGGCCCCGGACCTTACCGAGGCGTCGTGGCCGGCGAGGTCAGGCTCCTGACGTTCCTCGGCGTCGCCGGCGGAGGGTGGCTCCGCCGCACGGGAGCCCCGCGCCGGCGAGGGGCGTCAGGCTCGGGAGATGTAACGACCTTCGCGGGGATCGACCTTGATCCGCTCGCCCGTGTCGACGAAGAGCGGTACCTGGATGACTGCGCCCGTCTCGAGCGTCGCCGGCTTCGTGACGTTCGTGACCGTGTCGCCGCGTACGGCCGGCTCGGTCTGCGACACGGTGAGCTCCACCGAGGCCGGCAGCTGGATTCCGGAGGGCTTGCCGTCGACCGCGAGCATCTGCACGGAGCTCGACGGTGCCAGGAAGGCGAGCTCGTCCGCGACATCGGCGTGCGGGAGACCGAACTGCTCGAAGGTCTCCTCGTCCATGAAGTGCGCCTCGGCGCCGTCGTCGTACAGGAACTGGAGGTTCTTGACCTCCGTGTGCACGCGCGCGAACTTCTCACCGGCGCGAAACGTCCGGTCGACGACGGAGCCCGACTCGAGCGCCTTGAGCTTCGTCCGCACGAACGCGCCTCCCTTGCCCGGCTTCACGTGCTGGAACTCGACGATCCGCCACACGGCGCTGTCGACCTCGATGTGCATCCCGTTGCGGAACTGATTCGTGGAGACGGTCTCGGCCATGACAGCGCGGCAGTGTAGTTACTCGACGGTGAGCAGCTCCTTCGTGAACTGCGTCAGGCGCTCGCAGCCGTTGTCCGTCACGAGGACGAGGTCCTCGATGCGCACTCCGGCTCCTTCGTCGGGGAGGTAGATCCCGGGCTCGACGGAGACGACGTTCCCAGCCTCGAGGACGTCGGTCGACTCTCGGCGCAGCACCGGCGCCTCGTGGATCTGGAGCCCGACCCCGTGACCCATGCCGTGGCCGTACGCCCAGCCGAGTCCCGCGTCCTCGATGATCGTGCGCGACGCGCCATCGGCATCGCGTCCGTGAACGCCCGGCCCGACGGCCGCGAGCCCTGCGAGCTGCGCCTCCAGGCAGAGCGCGTACAGCTCGCTCAGCCGCTCTGCGATCTCCCCGACGGCGAACGTCCTGGTGCAGTCGGAGCAGTAGCCGTCCAAGATGCAGCCAGCGTCGACCACGACGAGGACGCCGGCCTCGATCGGCGTGTCGCCCGGAACGGCATGCGGCGACGCTCCGGTCGCGCCCGCCCCGACGACGGGCTCGAAGGACACGCCCTCGGCGCCTGCTTCGCGGAAGCTCCGCTCGATCCACCAGGCGAGCTCACGTTCGCTCCGGCCCGCGAAGCGTTCCTTCGAGAGCGCGGCGAAGATCTCGTCCGAGAGGGCGCCTGCCCGCCTCATCCGTCCGACCTCGTCGGCGTCCTTGACAGCGCGCAGCGACTCCACGTGGCCGGTGCTCGGCACGGCGTCGACGCCGGCCTCGACGAGCGTCCGATAGAGCGCGTGCGGGAGATGCTGCTCCTCGACCTGGATCCGTCGGCCCGCGAGCAGCTCGCCGATCGCCGGGATGAGGCCGCGTGGCGTCTCGACGACCTCCACAGCCTCGATCGAGCGCGCGCGGTTCGCGTAGCGGAAGTCCGTGAACAGCGTCGCGCGACCGTCTGGCTCGACGAGGACGGCCGAGTTCGAGCTCTGCAGGCCCGTCAGGTAGCGGACGTTCGCCTGGCCGCCGAGGACGTAGGGCGGCCCGGCGACGAGCAGCGGATCCTGGAGGAGCGCGGCCAGTCTTTCGACTCGGCTCACTCACGCCCTCCGACGATGAACTCCAACGCCTCGCGGTATCCGTCCGGCCCCTTCCCGACGAAGCGGGCCGCGACGACGTCCTCGAGCACCGAGAACCGCCGCCACTCCTCACGCCCGTCGACGTTCGAGAGGTGCACCTCGACGACGGGCGCCTCGAAGAGCTCCAGGGCGTCCCGGATCGCCCACGAGTAATGCGACCACGCACCGGGATTGACGATGACCCCGTCCGCCCACTCGTACGCCTCGTGGCACCAGTCGATGAACTCGCCCTCGTGGTTGGTCTGCCGACAGCGCACCGTGCACTCGAGCTGGAGCGCCCACTGGTAGATGCGCGTCTCGAGCTCCGACAGCCCGAGGCCGCCGTACAGCTCTGGATCGCGCTGTCCGAGCATGTCGAGATTGGCCCCGTTCAGGACGACGATCCGCACGTGGTGACCCTATGCGATCAGTTCGTCCAGGGCCGCGTGGATGCCCTCGGGCTCGATCTCCGACGTCACGCGCGGAGCGCCGGGCGCGTCGAGGAGGACGAGGCGGATCGAGCCGTTCCTGACCTTCTTGTCCCGCTGGAGCGCGGCCCAGGCGATCTCGCGGTCGACGGCGACAGGCTCGGGGGCGAGGAGCTCGGCGACCGTCCGCGCTTCCGCGTCGAGGCCGGAGAGCCGGACCGCGGCGAGCAGGCCGAGCGCGACCGCACGCCCGTGCGCCAGCGTGTATCCGGAGGCGGCCTCGAGCGCGTGCGCGAACGTGTGGCCGAGGTTGAGCTGCTCACGTGCCCCATGCTCGCGGGGATCGCGGAGGCAGATCGCGGCCTTGTACGCGGCACATCGGCGCACGCTCTCCGCAGTGTCGAGCTCCCATGGGGTCTCCCCGGCGAGGAGCCCGGTCTTCACTACCTCCGCCAGCCCGTTGCGGCGCTCCTCCTCGGGGAGCGTCTCGAGGAGCTCCGTGTCGATCACCGTGGAGACCGGCCAGTGAAAGGCGCCGACGAGGTTCTTCCCCTCGGGGAGGTCGATCCCCACCTTGCCTCCGATCGCCGCATCGACCTGGCCGACGAGCGTCGACGGCACGGCGATCCAGGCGATGCCGCGCAGGTACGTGGCTGCCACGAAGCCGACGACGTCGGTCGTCGACCCCCCGCCGAGCGCGGCGAGCGTTGCGGTGCGGTCGACCGAGAGGGCCCGCCAGAGCCGTTCCGCCTCGACGACGCTCTTCGCAGCCTCGCCCGCAGGCACGACGTGTGTCGGCTCGACCGAGTGGAGCGTGGCAACCCGAGCGTCGGCTATCAAGGCGTCTCCCCGTGCCTCCCGGAACGACGCGAATCGGACTCCCGCGGCCGCGAGCACGACGCCGTCGACGTCGCGCGCGCTCGCGTCGGCCGCGACGTAGAGCGGAAGACGCTCCTCGTAGAGCGCCCGGAACGCCTCTGGATCGCGCGCGAGCGGACGATCGCTATCAGCGACGCGCTCCCAGGCCTCGTCCGCTGTCGTCTCGAGATGGACGGTGAACGCCCGCTCGGCGAGTGCGGCACGCGTTCGTGCCGAGCCGAGCGCGCCCCCGCCGAGCTCGACGACGGCGAGTGCTCCGCGAGCGAGCACGTCGAGCGCCGCTTCCTCCTCGAGCGCGCGGAACGCCGCCTCTCCGCGTGCCTCGAAGAGCTCGCCGACGCTCGCTCCCGCTCGCTCCTCGACCTCTGCATCGACCGAGACGAACCGGCGTCCCAGGCGGTCCGCGACCAGCGGTCCGAGCGTCGACTTCCCGGCCCCCATGAAGCCTACGAGCACGAGATGTCGGTCTACGGCGTTGCCGGCCATGCGATCCGCCCGCGGTACGCGGCGTGGGCTCCGACGAAGTCGACGAGCGCGTCGCCCCCGAACTTCTCGCGCGCCGCCCGGGCCAGCTCCCAGGCGACCGCTGCCTCAGCGACGACCGCCAGCGCTTCGACGGCCTGCACGTCGCTCCGTTCCACGAGTGCCTCGCCCGGCTCACCCGTGGCGAGGTCGACCGAGCGAAGCGGCCGCATGAGCGTCGGCAAGGGCTTCATCGCGGCGCGCACCACGACCGGCTGGCCGTTCGTGACTCCTCCTTCCAGCCCGCCAGCCCGATTCGTCGTGCGGCTGCGGTCCTGTTCGATCTCGTCGTGCGCCTGCGAGCCGCGCAGGCGGGCAAGTTCGAAGCCGTCCCCGATCTCGACGCCCTTCACGGCCTGGATCCCCATCAGGGCCGCGGCGAGGCGCGCATCCAGCCGGTCGGCCTTCTCGGCGTAGGAGCCGAGGCCGGGCGGAGCACCGCTCGCAACGACCTCGACGATCCCGCCGAGCGTGTCCCGATCCCCGCGAGCAGCGTCCGTCTCCCGCTCCCACTCGGCCTCGCTGCCGGCGCCGCCGATCTCGACGACGCGCCCGGCGACCGAAATGCCGATCTCCGCCAGTAGCGCCTTCGCCACGGCGCCCGCCGCAACCTGGACGGCCGTCTGTCGCGCACTCGCGCGTTCGAGGGCGTTTCGCGCATCCTCGTGCCCGAACTTGAGCGTCCCGGCGAGATCCGCGTGCCCCGGGCGCGGGAGCGTCACTGGCGTCGCGCCCTTGCCGATCGGGGACCCCTCGGGCGGCCAGGGGCTCATCCCCCACTCCCAGTTCGCGTGGTCGCGGTTGGCCACGACGAGCGCGAGCGGCGTGCCCAGCGTGAGTCCGTGCCTGAGCCCTGCGAGAACCTCGACCTCGTCCTCTTCGAGCTTCTGGCGCGTACTTCGCCCGTAGCCGTGGCGGCGGCGGCGCAGGTCCTCGGCGATCGCCGCGCGATCGAGCCGGAGGCCGGCGGGCAGGCCGCTCACGATGGCGACGAGCGCCGGCCCGTGCGATTCACCGGCCGTGGTGAGCGCAAGCATCACGCGGGTAAGCCTAGGGCCTCCCTCATGGGACCGATCGGCGCCTCGAGGCCCGTCCAGATCGCGAACGCCGCCGCGCCCTGCGCCACGAGCACGTCGAGCCCGGTGACGACGGTCGCGCCGGCACGGCGCGCGGCCGCGGCGGTCGCCGTCTCCGGATACGGGAGATCGACGAGCGTCTGACCCGCGCGCAGCTCGACGAGCACCTCGTCTCGCTCGGACGTCGCATGGACGACGACGTCCGCTTCGTCGAGCTCGGGGGGCCAGGTCGTGCGTCGCGAGAACTGGCGGGCATGCGGGATCGCCTGCATGAAGGCCACCGCCGTGCCCCCGTCGCCGAGGACCACGGGGCGCTCGGCTCGAAGCCCGGCGAGAACCGCCGCGTCGGTCGTCCGGCCCTCCACGCGTCCGTCGCGGACGACGAGCGTGTTCACCGAGGGTTCATCGGTCACGCAGAGAGCGGCGACGGAGAGCTTGTGCGGGGTCGTGACGCTCGCTCCGGCGAAGCCGAGTGCCGCGAGGCCGCGCACCGCGTCCTCCAGCCGATCGGGAGCGGTGGGGAGCGCCACGTAGGCCCAGTCGAGACCGAGCGCCGCGAACGCCGCGTTGTGCATGCGCGGAGAGAGTGAATGCTCGACCGGCCAGCCGATGATGCCGACGAGCGTCGTCGAGCCGGAGATCGAGGTCATCGAGCGCTCACCACCACACCCAACCACCCCCAGGGGAACCCCGAGTTCCCTGTAGTCACGGTATCGGGTGGAGTCATACGAGTGTGGTACAGGTGCGTCACAAGTCCGTGGAGATCCACTCCCGACGACCCGCGCGAGTCAGCAGCCGCCGAATCCGTACTCGAGCGACTTCTGGCAGAACTCCGCCTCGCTCGCGGTGAAGAAATGACGGTTGCTCTCTCCCTTGCGGACGAAGTAGAGGTAGTCCACGCGTGCCGGGTTGGCAGCGGCACGCATCGAAGCGAGGCCGGGGTTCGAGATCGGCGTCGGCGGAAGTCCCAGACGTCGACGTGTGTTGAAAGAGTCGTTGCTCTCGATGTCCGACTGCTTGAGAGGCTCGGTCCCGGGAACATCCCGTCCGTACCTGATCGTCGCGTCGATCCCGAGCGGCATCCCCGCGCGCAGCCGGTTGTAGATCACCGCCGCGACCAGCCGCCGCTCGGCGGGGACGACCGTCTCCTTCTCGACCATCGAGGCGATGATCAGGACGTCGTACGGCGTGAGGTTCTTCGAGCGCGCGTAGCGCAGGTCGACCTTTCGCCAGCTGCGTCGAAATGCGCGCAACTGGTCGCGCACGAGCCGCGCCGACGACGTCAGCTTCGTGAACTCGTACGTCGCCGGGAAGAGGAAGCCCTCGATCGAGCTCAGCTGCCAGTCCTTCCGGAACGCGGCCGGTGGGACGGCTGCGCCCGATGCCTGCAGGTACCCCGTCTTCGTCAGGCGCGGCGTCACGTCGCGCTTGTCGATCGCGATCTCGCGCACCGCCTCGACGCGGTCGGCCATCTCGCGGCGCGTGAATCCCTCGGGAAAGATGATCCGAAGACGGGCGAGCGGCGGAGTCGTCTCGACCGGCGGCGGCGCGGGCTCGTCGCCCATGCAGCCCGCCAGCGCGAATACGAGCAGCGCAAGCGCGACGAACCGCGTCCTCACGCCCCCACGCTCTGCAAGTAGCTCTCGAGCAGATGTGCCGCCGCGCGCGCGTCCTCGTCCGCCCCGCCGCCGGAACGCGCAGCGATCGCGGTGGTGAACCGCTCGTCGTACGTCTCCACCGGAACGGCGACGACGGCACGGAGCATCGCGACGAACGCGTCCGTCTCCAGCGCCTGCGCACCGTGCTCGCCCCTGAGGGTCAGCGGCATCCCGACCACGAGGCGCTCCGCGTCGTGCTCTGAGACCAGCGCCCGGATCCGGTCGATGCCGGCCTCGCTCGCCGCGTACTCGACCACACAGAGGGGTCGCGCGATCGTCCCGGTCGCATCGGAGAGTGCGACGCCGGTGCGCGCGGCGCCGTAGTCGAGGGCGAGGACTCTCAAAGCGCCGCGACGATCAGGCGCTCGGCTTCCGCGAGCGCGTCGGGGAGCTTCTCGGGGTCCTTCCCGCCGGCGCGCGCCATCGTCGCGCGGCCGCCCCCGCCTCCGCCGACGATCGCCGCCGCCTCGCGCAGGACGTCCGACGCGCTGATGCGCTCTGCGACGGACGCGTCGAAGTTCGCGACGAGGTGCACCTTGCCGTCCTCCTTGGATCCGAGCACGACCGCCGCCGGGGCGTGCTTCTGCTTGTAGCGGTCGGACAGCTCGAGGAGCGCGTCTGCGTCGAGGCCCTCGATCGGCTGGACGATGACGTTCACGCCGCCCTCGGTTCGCACGTCCGGCTCCGGCAGATCCGAGCCGGCCGCGGGCGCAGCCTGCCTCGGAGCCTTGCGCAGCACGTCGACCTCGGCCCGCAAGGCCTGCAGCTCCCTCGCCTGCTCGTCGAGCACCGCCCAGGCCGCACCCGAGGTCACAGCCTCGATGCGGCGAACCCCGGCGCCGACGGAGCTCTCCGAGAGGAGGACGAACGGACCGATCTCGGCGCTCGACGCGACGTGCGTACCGCCGCACAACTCCAGGGAGTAGCCGGGAACCTCGACCACACGGACGATGTCGCCGTACTTCTCGCCGAACAGCATCGTCGCGCCCAGCTTGCGCGCCTCGTCGATCGGCGTCTCGAAGACGTGCACTGGCCGGTTCTCGAAGACGAGCTCGTTCACGCGCCGCTCGACAGCGGCGCGCTCTTCCGTGCTCAGAGCGCGATCGTGCGTGAAGTCGAACCGCAGCTTGTCCGGCCGCACTGCCGACCCTGCCTGACGGACGTGCTCGCCGAGCACCTCGCGCAGTGCCTGATGCAGCAGGTGTGTGCCCGTGTGGTTGGCCATGGTCGGGAAGCGCGCGGTCCACGGCACGCGCGCTCGGACGCGGTCGCCGGACGAGAAGCCCGACCCGCGAAACACGAGCGCCTGATCGTCGCCGAGCCGGTACGCGTCGACGAGCTCTGCAACAGTCCCCGAGTCGTCGAGCTCGATCGTCCCTGCGTCCGTCACCTGACCGCCGCCCGCCGGATAGAACGGCGACTCGCGGAGCTTCGCGAGGAACAGACCGTCCTCGAGCTCTTCGAGGGCGCCGATCTGGGTCAGCACATCGGTCTTCGCGTAGCCGACGAACGCGGTCGTGAAGTCGGCGGCGTGCGCGAAATCGGCGGCGCGCTGGAGCTCGCTCGCACCTCCCGCGCGCGAGACCTCACGGTGGCGGTCCATCTCGATGCGATAACCGTCCACGTCGACCACCTGGCCGCGCTCCTCGGCGAGCTCGACCGTGAGCTCGACGGGAAAGCCGTACGTCGCGGCGAGCGTGAACGCCTGCTCGCCCGTGATCGCCTCCTGGGAGCCGAGCTCCTCGAAGAGCTTGAGCCCCCGCTCGAGCGTCTCTCCGAACCGCTCCTCCTCGAGTCGGAGGACGCGCTCGATCTCCTGCGCGTGCTCCTCGAGCTCCGGATACGCGCCACGCATCTGCTCGATGACGACCGTCGATACACGATGGACGTCGTGGAGCCCGATCCGCTGTGCCTGCTGGACGGCACGGCGGATGATGCGCCGGAGGACGTACCCCCGACCTTCGTTCGACGGCGTCACGCCGTCTCCGACCAGGAACGTCATCCCACGCCCGTGATCGGCGAGGATCCGATGGGCCTTCGTCGCCGCCGCCGAGTCGCCGTACGCCACGCCCGACTCGGAGGCGATCCAGTCCATGATCTGGCGGTAGCCGTCGGTCTCGTACACCGTCCTGACGTCCTGGAGAATCGCCGCGTTGCGCTCGAGGCCGAATCCCGTGTCGATGTTCTGCCTGGGAAGGGGCGTCAGCGTGCCGTCCGCGTGCAGCTCGAACGACATGAAGACGAGGTTCCCGAACTCGAGGAAACGGTGGCAGCGCGTGCAGGCGGGCGCACAGTCCGGCTCGCCGCAGCCGTGCTCGGCACCCCAGTCCCAGAAGAGCTCGGAGTCCGGGCCGCACGGCCCCGGCCCGCCGACGGACCAGAAGTTCTCCGCGGTCGGGAGCGGGACGATCCGCTCGGGCGGCATCCCCACCTTCTGCCAGAGGTCGATCGCAACCTCGTCGGGGCCGAGCTTCAGCTGCGGGTCGCCGGCGTGGACCGTGACCCAGATTCGGTCCCAGTCGAGCCGCATGTGCTCCAACACGAACTCGCGCGCGAACGTGATCGCGCCCTCCTTGAAGTACTGCCCGAACGAGAAGTTGCCGAGCATCTCGAAGAAGGTGAGGTGGTGCCCGTCGAGACCGACCTCGTCGATGTCGACGGTCCGGAAGACCTTTTGCGACGTCGTCGTCAGCAGAGCCGGCGGTGCCTCCCGGCCGAGGAAGAACGGCATCTGCGGCTGCATTCCGGCAGTCGTCAAGAGGCTCGATTGATCGTCTGCCCGCGGGACGAGGGAGGCCGACGGGCAGCGGAGATGGCCCCGTTCCTCGAAGAACGAGAGAAAGCCCTCACGCAGCTCGGCCGTCGTGCGCATCCCGGGATTCTACGAGCGGCGTCGCGTGAGGCCGATGCGGCTACGCGGCAGGCGGCGGCGCTTCCGGGGCGGTATGCCCGGCCGTGCGGAGCTCCTCGTCGAGCTCGCTCTCCCGCCGCGCGGCAGCGTCCTTCGCCACCCGCACCGCCTCGCCGGCGTCGCGCCGCGAGCGAAACGCGGACGCTCCGTGCGAGAAGCCGGCGGCGAAGCCGCTGATCTTCTTCACCGGGGTCGTGATCACAGTCGAAACAGCGCGTACGGCCGTGTCCGCGCTCTCGGCCATCGACACCGCGCTGTCCGTCACGGTGTCGAGCTTGTCGAGCTGGTCGTTCACGCGGTCGACCGTGCCACCGGCCTTGACGACGACGGGCAGCACGTCGCGTTCCGCGCCCTTGATGAACGACGACAGGCGCGCGAACGTGCCGCCCATGCGGATCAGCATGTAGGCGAGCCCGACACCACTCGCGATGAAGAAGGCCGCGAGTGCGTAGTCGAGGACGTCGCTGGCCGTCGCTGCGAGGACGTTCACCCGCGGGATCCTAGTCGGCTAACCCACATCCGTGATGACGCCTGCGCCGACGACCGCGTCGTCGTCGTACAGAACGGCGAACTGGCCGCGGGCGACGCCGTACGCGGGATCGTCGAGTCGGAGCGAGAAGCCCGCCTCTGTCGACGTCACCGATGCGGAAACCGGCGACGACCGATAGCGCAGCTTCGCGTCCGCCTCGGTCACCTGCGCGTAGAGGCGACCACGCGCCTCGATCGTCGTCACGGCGAGGCGTTCGTGCCCACCGACGGTCACGGTGTTCGTCGTCGCGTCGGTCCCGAGAACGTAGAGGGCCCGACCGCTCGAGACACCGACACCACGTCGCTGTCCGGGCGTGTACCTCCAGTACCCGTCGTGCGACCCGACCGTCAGGCCGTCGGTGTCGACGATCGGCCCGGTCACGCGCGGGAGCCCCTGGCGCTCGAGGAAGGCGCGGTAGTCGTCGCCGCCGAGGAAGCAAGCCTCCTGGCTCTCGCTTCGGTGAGCGGCGGCCAGCCCGGCAGCGGCCGCCTCGTCGCGCGTCTCCGTCTTCGTCTGCTCGCCGAGAGGGAACTGCACGCGCTCGAGCAGCGCCGGATCGACGGCGGCGAGCATGTACGACTGATCCTTGTGGGGGTCCACGCCGCGTGCGACGAGACGCGAGCCCTGCCGGTCGACGATCCGCGCGTAGTGGCCCGTCCACAGCTCGTCCGCTCCGGCACGTCGCGCGAACGCCACGAGCGCGTCGAATCGGAACGCGCCGTTGCAGCGCATGCACGGATTCGGGGTCTCCCCCGCTTCGTATGCGCTCGTGAACGGATCGACGATCGTGCTCTTGAACTCCTCACGCAGGTCGAGCGTCACGTGCGGAACCCCGAGCGCGTGGCACGTCGCGCGTGCGGAAGCCACCGCTGCCGGCGAGCAGCACGCGCGCTCGGTGTCGGGCGCCTGCGGGTCCTGCCACAGGCGGAGTGTGACGCCGATCGCTGCCGGACCGGCCCGATGCAGAGCAACCGCGCTGTCGACGCCACCGCTCATCGCCACCGCGATCCGCCCAGACCGCGGCTTGGCCGCGAACACCGAGCCGAGCGCCGCCGCAAGCGCCTCGACGACGAGCGGGTCACCTCCGACCGCTGCGGCGTCGACGAGCGTCAGGCCGACCAGCGGCCGATCGAGGCCGGGAGTGTCCGCAGCGACGACGATCTCGCCGTCGACGACGAGTCGGACCGAAGCCCACTCGCCTCCTCTGGTCGCGTCCCCGAAGACCTCCGTGTTCACCGGATCAGGCTAGCTCGGGGGAGCGGGCGTCGCAGCGACCCGGTCGCAGAGCTCCTTGCGCGACCGAAAACCGCCGCGTGCAGTTTCCGGTCTGCGCCGGAGGAAAAGTGCTCCACCCTGCCGATGAAGCCACGGCCGTTGCGAACCTGGCTCAGCCAGGTGGGTGCCGTGCGGAGCGTCGACATGCCTACGGCGATGTCTAGCTCCGACCCGGGCTCCCTTCACGTGTCTGTTGGTTCACGTTTGAGCCGAGGCCACGCACAGGGTCGAGCGGTTCGATCCTACCCGCTCGTCGCGAAGCGCCACTCGAGCTCGACCGTACCCTCGATCCCGAGCAGAGACGCGAGCTCCTCCGTGACCTCGAGCTGTCGACCCGGCTCGATGAGCGCGTTGTCGATCACTTCCGTGAGCACCTGTTCCTCTCCGGAGCGAAGGATCACCTTCGCGCCGCACGGCAGCACGGGGTGCGTGACGCCGAGCGACTGCGGTGCCAGGACCTGGCCGCACGTCGTGCGCTGCGCATCACCCGTCGCACCGCGCGAGCCGGCGAATGCGATGTTCCAGCCCGCGGGCGCGGGCGCGCTCGTCAGCGTCGCCGTCTCGGCGTCGGACGCGCGCTGCTCGACGATCGCCGCAGCGGCGATCGCGGCGAGCAACGCGACGGCGGCGAGGATCACGAGACGTTGACCGAAGACGGCCGGCACGCGACAAGTGTGGCTGACGGGGCGGCTACGGTGCCGGGATGATCGAGTACACGGCGACGACCGACGGGCTCGCCGCAAACGACCTCGTCGGCTTCTTCGTCGGGTGGCCGACGCGCCCCTCGCCGGAGCTGCACCTGCGACTCCTGCGCGGAAGCGAGCACGTCGTCCTGGCGCGAGACGTGACCAGTGGCCAGGTGGTCGGATTCGTGAACGCCGTGGGCGACGGGAGCGTGAGCGCATTCATCCCGCTGCTGGAGGTGCTCCCCGAGTACCGCGGCCGTGGCATCGGCACGGAGCTCGTCCGGCGCATGCTCGACCTGCTCGAGGATCGATACATGATCGACCTCTGTTGCGACGAGGATCTCGTCGCGTTCTACGAGCGGTTCGGGATGTCGCGCTGGGTCGGAATGGGGCTTCGCAACGGCGACGCCTTTGCGCGAGATCGCGCGACGTAGCCAGCGCCCGAAACCCCCACAACGTCCCCCAGGGGATCCCCGAGATCCCTGCTGCAACTGTACCGACCATCCGGCCACAGGTGGGTCACGGCTTCGTGCCGAGAGTGCATTCGATCGCAGCCGGCGTGCGCCGAGGTACCGTTCTCAGGAGTCGGGTTCTATCGCCTGAATCCCGAGCTCGCGCAGTTGGTCCTGGGGCACGGGAGCCGGCGCGCCGGTCAGCGGATCCGAACCGCTCGACACCTTCGGGAACGCGATGACCTGCCGGATGTCCGGCTCGCCCGCCATGAGCGCGAGGAACCGCTCGATCCCCATGGCGAAGCCTCCGTGCGGCGGCGCACCCATCGCGAGGGCCTCGAGCAGGAACGCGAACTTCTCGTCCGCCTGCTCGTCGCTCATCCCCATCGTCCGGAACACGTCCTGCTGGACGTCGAGCGGTGGATCCGGATCGAGCCCGACCCGAGCTCCCAGCCGTTCCAGATCAGGTCGTAGTGCTGGCTGAGCGCGGCACCCGGGTCGCCGGCGACGCGCTCCTCGTGGCCGGCGATCGGCGCCGTGAACGGATGGTGGAGGAACGTCCAGTTGCCGGTCTCCTCGTCCCGCTGGAAGAGCGGAAAGTCGACGACCCAGTGGAAGAGGTCCTCGTCCGACGCGAGCTCGAGCTCGCGGCCGAGATGGATGCGCAGCCCGCCGAGGACACGTACCACGGCGGCCTCGTCGCCTGCCGCGAAGAGCACGGTCGACCCCGAGTCGCTCCGAAACGCGTCGAGCTCGCGTTCCGAGAGGAACTTCGCAATCGGCGAGCGCACTTCGGTCCCGTCGTACACGAGGTACGCAAGTCCCTTCGCTCCCCATTCCTTCGCGATCTCCTCGAGCCGCTGGAGCTCCGTGCGTGAGAAGGCACGCGGCGCCACGAGGAACCGCACGGTCTCGGCGCCCGCGAAGACACCGAACTCGGAGCCGCGCGTCACCTCGGTCGCATCGCGGATCTCGAGCCCGAACCGCAGGTCCGGCTTGTCCGTCCCGTACGTCGCCAGCGCCTCCGCGTAGGTCAGGCGCGGGAAGGGTCGTGAGGGAGCCTCGCGTCCGAGCGCTGCAAACGCATCGACGACGACCTGTTCGAGCACGTCGAGGACGTCCTCCCGCTCGACGAACGCCATCTCGAGGTCGAGCTGACGAAACTCGAACTGACGGTCGGCGCGGAGATCCTCGTCTCTCCAGCAGGTCGCGATCTGGTAGTAGCGGTCGAGGCCGCCGATCATGCAGAGCTGCTTGAAGAGCTGCGGGGACTGCGCCAGGGCGAAGAAGCGACCCGGTTGGAGCCGCACGGGCACGACGAAATCGCGGGCACCCTCGGGCGTCCCGCGCGTCATGCTCGGCGTCCAGACGTCGATGAACCCGAGCCGGTCCATCGTCTGCCTGATCGATGCGATCACCGTGTGCGACAGGCGCATGTTCCGCTGCATGCGCGGGCTGCGGAGATCGAGCCAGCGATAGCGGAGCCGCAGGGTCTCGTCCACGCCTTCCTCGTCGAGCTGGAAAGGAAGCGGAGTCGAGCGCGAGACGAGCTCGAGCTCGTCGACCTGGACCTCGACCTCGCCGGTGCTCATCGCCGCGTTCACCGTCTCCTCGGCGCGTGCAACCACCACGCCCCGCACTCGCAGGACGAACTCGTTGCGGATCTCCTTGGCCAGCTCGGCGGCGGCGAGAGACCGCTCGGGGTTGACCACGAGCTGGGTCACCCCTGTGTGGTCGCGGAGGTCGACGAAGACGAGCCCGCCGTGGTCGCGCCTGCGAGCCACCCAGCCGGCGAGCGTCAAGGTCTGCCCGACGTGCTCGGCGCGAGGCTCGCCGCACATGAGGTCGCGCCAACTCACTGAGACAGCCTGTCGAGGAGCGCGTCGTGGGCGACGAGCTCGTCTGTGCTCCCGGTGCGCCGGATCGTTGCGACCTCACGCCCGACGACGACCGTCGTCGTTGCTCCCGATCGGGCAGCCTGCGTCAGCTGGCCCTTGAGCGAGCGGCCTGCGTAGTCAGTATCCGACGCGACGCCACGAGCGCGGAGTTCCGCCAGCACACGCGCGACGAACTCGCGCGGCGCATCGGGCTCTACAGCGAGGAACACGTCGGCTCCGGGCGCGTCGGCGTCCGCGACACCCTCGACCTCCATCGCGAGGAGCAACCTCTCGATACCCGCGCCGAAGCCGACGCCGGGCGTCGGTGGGCCGCCGATCTCCTCGACGAGATAGTCGTAGCGGCCCCCGCCGCAGAGAGCCGCGTTCTCGTTCTCGAGTGAGCCGACGAACTCCCAGGTCGTGCGCGAGTAGTAGTCGAGCCCGCGCACGAGAGTCGGCTCGAGGCGATAGGACACGCCCGCCGCATCGAGATCGCGACGGACGACCGCAAAGCGCCGCACGCACTCGTCGCAGAGCGACTCGCCGATCTTCGGTGCCTCATCGAGAGCAGCGCGGACGTGATCCGGCTTCGCCTGATAGTTGTCGAAGACGCGGAGCGGGCTCGCCTCGGCCTTCTCGAGCGTCCCGTCGTCGAGCCGTTCGCGGTTCGCGTCGAGCCAGGCCAGCAGCGTCTCCAGGTAGGCCGGCCGGCACTCGCGGCAGCCGATCGAGTTGAGCTCGAGGTGGTAGCGCGACACACCGAGCCCGCCGAGGAGCGCGTCGTAGAGCTGGATCAGCTCGGCGTCGACCGACGGGTCGTCGCTTCCGATCGCCTCCACCGACGCCTGCCAATGCTCGCGCTGCCGCCCCTTGCCGGGCGCGCCGTAGCGGTACATCGACGCAATCGTGTAGAGCTTCAACGGTTGCGGTTCGCGGTGCAGCCCGTGCTCGACGTATGCGCGGCAGATCGGCGCCGTCCCCTCGGGTCGGAGTGTCAACGACCGATCGGAGCGATCCGAGAACGTGTACATCTCCTTCTGGACGACGTCGGATCCCGCACCCGACGTCCGCTCGAAGAGCGCTGTGTCCTCGAAGACGGGGGTCATGATCGGCCGGTAGCCGTAGAGGCCGCACAGTCGCTCGATCTCGGCGGTAACACGCCGCCAGAGAGGCTGCTCCCCAGGCGTGATGTCGTGCGTGCCGCGCGGGCGCTCGACCCTCGAAACGCGGCTCACGCCGTTCGCTCCGCGCGGAGCTCGGCGAGAAACGGGTTTCGCGCGAGCTCGTCGCCGAGAGTCGTGATCGGCCCGTGTCCGGAGTACACGATCGTCTCGGGCGGCAGTGTGTCGACGAGAGTGCGGATCGACGCGAGGAGCGTCTCCCAGTCGGCACCGGGCAGGTCGGTCCTCCCGACGGAGCCCGCGAAGAGGACGTCGCCCGAGAAGAGGCAGCCGTCGGCGTAGTAGGCGAGGTGCGCGGGCGAGTGGCCCGGCACGGACAGCACGTCGATCGAGATGCCGGCGACCTCGACCGTCTCGCCTCCCGCGAGGAGGACCTCGGGCGAGTGCGGCGGGTACCCGGTGCCCACCGGCGCGTGCACGCCGGGCTCCTCCAACAGCATCCGCTCACCCTCGGGCATGTGCACCGGCGCGCCGGTGCCCTCGGCGAGGTCAGCCACTCCGACGAGGTGGTCCCAGTGCCCATGCGTCACGAGAATCCCCGTGCAACGTGTTCCGAGCCGCGCCAGCGTCAGGCGCAGCTCGGTCGCGTCACCGCTCGGATCGATCACGGCGGCTTCCGTCGCAGCGACGTCCGAACGAGCGACGTAGCAGTTCGTGCCAATCGGTCCGAGCGACAGCTGGTCGACGCGAAGCACGGTCGCGAACGTCAGCTCTCGCGTCGGCCGGAGGCCTGCTCGCCTCGCGCGCGACGCCGCAGGTACTGGCGATAGAAGAGCCGGTCGATGAAGTAGCTGAACGGGATGAAGATCGCGACGATCAGCAGCGTCTGCGTGATCTTCCTCTCCATCGGCAGGTCCGGCGAGAGCAGAAGCACTGTTGCGAACATGATCGGCGCGAAGATCGCGCCCCGCTTGAATGTCCGTCGCCACGACGGCGCCTGCGGCTCGCGCTGGAATCGACCGCCCCCGCCGGATCCCGACCTCTCCTGTGCGGGCGCCGAGCCGTCGGGCTCGACCTCGTTGCCCTCGTCGTCGACCCACATGTAGTCGTGGCGCTGCTCCTTCGCGCGCCGCCGCCGCTGCTTCTTCGTCGCCATCGCGCCGATTATGCCGGGCTGTCCCAGGCGACCCTTCCCGC
Organism: uncultured Gaiellaceae bacterium; assembly: GCA_963744505.1. Classification (GTDB taxonomy): domain Bacteria; phylum Actinomycetota; class Thermoleophilia; order Gaiellales; family Gaiellaceae; genus GMQP-bins7. The sequence goes on along the minus strand of CAVUTL010000005.1, from coordinate 258,245 downwards.
TGCGATCACCGTGCGGACGACCGGCCCGCCCAGGTGATATGCGAGATGCCGCCAGTCGTCGGCGGCGAGGAGGACGATGTCGGCGTCGAAGCCGGGCGCCAGCCGTCCCTTGCGGTCGGCGCGAGCGACCACGTGCGCGGCGTTCACGGTGCAGGCGCTCAGAGCCTCTTCCGGCGTGAGGCCCATCTGCGTCGCCGCGAGCGAGCAGACGAGCGGCAGGCTCTCGCAGAATGCGCTGCCCGGGTTGAAGTCGGTGGCGAGCGCGATCGCCGCCCCCGCATCGACGAGCGCACGGGCGGGTGGCATCGGCCGGTTCAGGAACAGCGCGCTGGCGGGCAGGAGCACGCCGACGACGTCGCTCGCGGCGAGGGCCGCGATGCCGGTGCGCCCGGTCGCCTCGAGGTGATCGACGGAGCGCGCGCCGAGCTCGATCGCGAGTGGGATCGCTCCCGCCTCCGTGAACTGGTCCCCGTGCAAGCGAAGCGCGAGACCCGCGCCTTGGCAAGCGGTCAGGTAACGCCGTGCCTGCTCGGACGAGAACGCGCCACGCTCGAGGAAGACGTCCGCGGCTTCCGCGATCGGCGCCGCGTCCGGCAGCACGTCCGCGATCAGGAAGTCGACGTAGGCGTCCGCATCGGCGAACTCCGGCGGAAGCGCATGCGCTCCCAGCCAGGTCGGGATCCCGCCGGCGGCCCGGATGACGCGGAGCTGCGCGACCTCGGTCGCGCGATCCAGCCCGTAGCCCGACTTCGCCTCGAACGTCGTCGTCCCGGAGCGGAGCATCCAGCGTCTGTGCTCGGCGAGCGCCGCGCTGAGCCCGTTCTCGCCGGCGGCGCGCGTCGCGCGCACGCTCGACAGGATCCCGCCGCCTCGTGCAAGCAGCTCCTCGTACGACGCCCCCGCGGCCCGCAGCGAGAACTCGTCGACCCGATCGCCGGCGAAGCAGGCATGCGTATGGCAGTCGACGAGGCCGGGAACCGCGGCCAGGCCACGGCCGTCGAGCTCCTCGACCGCGCCGACGAGGCTCTCCAGATCGCGCATCGGTCCCATGGCCGTGATGCGGCCGTCCTCGCAGAGGATGTACGCGTCGTCCATCACCTCGACGTCGCGGAGTGCCTCGCCGCGCAGCGGCGCGTCCCGACCCGCCGGCGTCGCGAGCTGAGCCAGGTCCCGCACCAGCAGGCGCGGCGACTGCCGGTCCGGCGAGCTCACGGTGCCGAGGCTGTGATCGACGGCAGGTCGACCGCGTGCTCGCTCGCGGCTGCCAGTGCTTCGTCGTAGCCCGCGTCGGCGTGCCGCACGACTCCCATGCCGGGATCGGTCGTTAGCACACGCTCGAGCCGCTCCGCCGCCGCGGCCGTCCCGTCGGCGACGACCACCATCCCCGCGTGGATCGAGTTGCCGATGCCCACGCCGCCCCCGTGGTGGACGCTCACCCAGGTTGCGCCCGCCGCAACGTTGACGAGGGCGTTCAGGATCGGCCAGTCGGCGATCGCGTCGGAGCCGTCGCGCATCGCCTCCGTCTCGCGATACGGCGACGCCACCGATCCGGAGTCGAGGTGGTCTCGTCCGATGACGACGGGTGCCGACACCGCTCCCGAGCTGACGAGGTCGTTGATCGCAAGCCCCGCTCGGGCGCGGTCCCCGTAGCCCAGCCAGCAGATGCGCGCCGGGAGTCCCTGAAAGGCGACGCGTCCCGGAGCCAGCTCGAACCACCGCTGGAGGAGCGCGTCGTCCGGAAACATCGATGCAAGCCGGCGGTCGATCACCTCGATGTCAGCGGGATCCCCCGAGAGCACTGCCCACCGAAACGGCCCGATTCCGCGACAGAACAACGGCCTGATGTACGCCGGGACGAATCCCGGATATGAGAAGGCGTCCGTCAGACCTGCGTCATGGGCCTCCCCTCGAAGATTGTTGCCGTAATCGAAAACGTAACAGCCCTGCCGGACGAACTCGGTCATCGCCCGGACGTGGGCAACGATCGACTCGCGCGCGAGCCGGAGGTACGACTCGGGGTCGCGCTCGCGCAGTGTCGCCGCCTCCTCGAACGGCACTTCCGCGGGGACGTACCCCGTGAGCGGATCGTGTGCCGCCGTCTGATCCGTCACGAGATCGAAGTGCTCGCCACGAGCGGCGAGCTCCGGAAACACGGTCGCGGCATTCGCGAGCACGCCCACCGAAAGAGCTCGGCCCTCCGCAGCCGCCGACCGCACGCGCTCGAGCCCATCGTCGAGCGAGGTCGCCACCTCGTCGAGGTAGCGCGTCTCGAGGCGCCGTTCCATCCGGCTCTCGTCGACCTCCACGCACAGGATCGCCGCACCCGCCATCGTCGCCGCGAGCGGCTGCGCGCCGCCCATGCCCCCCAAGCCAGCCGTGAGGATCGTGCGCCCGCGGAGATCCGGGGTCCCGAAGTGCTTTTCGCCCGCTGCCGCGAACGTCTGGTACGTGCCCTGGAGAATCCCCTGCGTGCCGATGTAGATCCAGCTGCCGGCCGTCATCTGGCCGAACATCGTCAGTCCTTCCGCCTCGAGCCGGCGGAACTCGTCCCAGGTCGCCCACCGGGGTACGAGCAACGAGTTCGCGATGAGCACGCGTGGCGCCGCCTCCGTCGTACGGAACACCGCGACCGGCTTCCCGCTCTGCACGAGCAGCGTCTCGTCGGCGCGTAACCGAAGGAGTGTGCGGACGATGTCCTTCAGCGCCGCATGACTGCGCGCAGCGCGACCCGTCCCCCCGTACACGACGAGCCGCTCCGGGTGCTCGGCGACCTCGGCGTCGAGGTTGTTGAGGAGCATCCGCAACGGCGCCTCCGTCTGCCAGGAGAGGGCGTTCAGCGTCGTGCCCCTCGGCGCCCGGATCGCGCTCAGGTCGCCACAGAGAGCCTCGACGGCGGCATCGGTCACGCGAGCACACCGACTTCGGACTCGGCCGCCGCGAGGATCGCGCCCGAGCGGATCGCGCCGGCGACGAGCTCGATGTCGCCGCTCAGCGAGCGGTCCTCGACGAGTCTTGGCGACAGCGTCCGCACGACGTCGTGGACGGCACGAACGCCGGCGCCCGGCTGCAGCGGCGCGAGGAACTCGATCGCCTGCGCTCCGGCGAGGAGCTCGATCGCGAGGGCATGCTCGGCGTTGTCGAGCACGCGGAGCGCCTTCAGTCCGGCCGCGTTCCCCATCGAGACGTGGTCCTCCTGTCCTGCGCTCGTCGGGATCGAGTCGACACTCGCGGGGTGCGCGAGCACCTTGTTCTCGGAGACGAGCGCCGCGGCGACATACTGCGGGATCATGAACCCGGAGTTCAGGCCTCCCTCCTCCACGAGGAACGGCGGGAGCCCCTCGGAGAGCGACGGGTTCACGAGCCGCTCCACGCGGCGCTCGGAGATGCTGGCGAGCTCCGCGACCGCCATCGCGAGCGCATCGAGGGCGAAGGCGAGCGGCTGCCCGTGGAAGTTTCCGGCGGAGACGATCTCGCCCTCGTCGAGGAGCACGAGCGGGTTGTCCGTCGCAGCGTTGAGCTCGACGACGACGGTCGCTTCGACGTAGTCGAGCAGGTCGCGAGTCGCTCCGTGCACCTGCGGGGCGCAGCGAAGCGAATACGCATCCTGCACCTTGTCGCACCAGCGATGCGACTCGATGATCGCCGAGCCGTCCAGAAGCCTCCAGACGTTCGCCGCCGAGTCCTGCTGACCCTTGAGCGGTCGGGCACGGTGAACGGCCGGCAGGAAGCTCGTGCGGGAGCCCTGGAGCGCCTCGAGCGACAGCGCGCAGGCGAGATCGGCCGTTGCTGCGAGGCGCCGCGCGCGGACGACGCCGAGCGCGGCCATCGCGGCCATGAACTGCGTCCCATTCACGAGCGACAGCCCCTCCTTGCTCGCGAGCCGGATCGGCTCGAGGCCGACGGCCCGGAGCGCGGCGGTTCCGTTCAGCAGCTCCCCGTCGACGATCGCCTGCCCCTCCCCCACGAGCGGCAGCGCCAGATGTGCGAGCGGAGCGAGGTCGCCGCTCGCGCCGACGGACCCGCGGGCAGGCACACATGGCAGCACGCCGCGGTTGAGACAGTCGAGCAGCAGCTCGACGGTCGCGACACGAGCACCGGAGAAGCCCTTCGCGAGCGCGTTCGCGCGCAGCAGCATCGCCGCACGAACGACGTCGTCGGGATACGGCTCGCCGACTCCGCAGGCATGACTGCGCAGCAGCCGGAGCTGGAGCTCCTCCGCCAGCTCTTCCGGGATGTGAGCTGAGACGAAGCGCCCGAATCCGGTGTTGACGCCGTACGTGTGCTCACCCTGGACTTCGTCGACGAGCGCGCGAGCCGATCGCATGCGCTCTCGCGCGGACTCCGCGAGCTCAGCCGGCTGACCGTCGATCGCGACCCGCCACACCTCCGCGAGAGTCAGATCCTCGCCCGTGAGGACGGTCGGCGCGGTCACTCCGCGAGTCTAGAGCGGAGAACGTTCTCGAGGACTCGGGTCTCGTCCACTCCGGGAACGTCGACTCCAGCCGTCTCGGCAGCGCGAAGGACACGGCCCGGCACGAGACCGACGAGCTCTCCACCGCGCACTGCAACCCCTCTCTCGAGTGCCTCGTCCCGAACGCGCTCGACGACCACGTGGAGCGGAGCGCGCTCGAGGTCGATCACGTTCATGCTGACCTGAACACGGCCGGATCCCGGCAGGACCAGGCCGATCGCCTGCACGCCTTGCATGCCTCCGCTCGACTCGCGCACGGCGGCAGCGACCTCGCGGGCAATGCCGACGTCGTCCGTCACGAGCTCGACGTTGTAGGCGACGAGCGGTCGGCGGGCGCCGACGAGCACCACCCCGGAGCGCGAATCGATGCGCGGCGGCCCGTCGTCGGGCTCGACCTCTCCCGCCTCGACGCGCCGCCGCAGCTCGTCGAGGCCGCCTCGACGAAAGAACGCGGGCCGTCGATCCCCGCCGATCGCGCCGTAGTGGAACACCGGGAGGCCGAGCTCGGCGCCGATGCGGCGACCCAGGAGCCGTGCGCTCGACACGGCCCGCGGCAGATCGTCGTCCTCGAGTGGGACGAGCGGGACGACATCCGCCACGCCGACGCGCGGATGCGCACCGGCGTGCTCCCGCAGGTCGACGAGCTCCACCGCCGTGGCGACCCCGGCAAGGAGCGACTCCACGACGTCGCCGTCGTCGCCGGCGAGCGTGAACACCGAGCGGTGATGATCGACGTCCGAGTGAACGTCGAGAAGCGTCGCCCACGTCGCGAACGCCTCAGCGATCGTCGCGATAACCGCCGCAGCTCGTCCCTCGGACACGTTGGGCACAGCCTCGAGCACGATCCGTACCCTACGAAGCGCTACAGGCCGCCGGATAGGAACTGACAGGGGCAGACAAATGGCCTGCTCATGCGGGCTTCGACGTCGGCGGAGTGACAGGACGCGTCACCAAGCGACAGCCGAACCTAACCAGAAACCTAACCTGAACTTTGCGCACCGCCCGGATGAGGTCTCGCGTGTGAACGACGGGCCAGTGCATCGAGATGAAGCAGCGCTTGATGACAGCACTCGCAATCCGTCGAAGTGAGTCTGCGTTCGCATGCTGGGCATCCCGTACAACCCCTATGGGCGGGCGCCCCACGTTCATGCGTTTGCCCTTCCGTTCTTCGACTTCGCGAACGAAGTCATGATCGGCGAGCAGTTCTGGGACTTTGTCGGCGGTCCCGGAACCTACGAGGAGCTTCTTGACCTGTATCGGCGGGTGGGCGACGAGTTCTCGGAGCACCTTCGTGAGCTACGCAAGCGATTGATCGCCTAGCCCGACTTACAATCCTGCCCGTGCGCCGACGCTTACCCTGGATTCTCGCGCTGGCGCTCTGTATGGCCGCCGCCAGCGCCGTTGTCGCATCAGCCGCGGTGAAGCGAGTATCGCTGACTTCACCAGTTACGGCGGGCGAGATGGCGAAACTGACCTTGAACGTGACTCCCAGGTCACGCTGTACGGCGAAGTTCGCGAATCGCGCCGCTGGGTTGCCCGCGAAGACCGGCGGACGGATCACCTGGCGATGGCGAGTTAGCGCGAGCACCAAGCCGGGTCGATGGCCGGTCGTCGTCAACTGCGGCAAGTCGGGAGTTCTCAGAACGACGCTCGTCGTGCGCGCAACCGAACCTGAGCTGCCACTCGCCGACGCGGCCAAGGCGATCTGCGACCGCGCTCCTGCCCGTTCCGAGGGAGGAGACCCCTAATGAAGATCAAGCTACTTCTCGCAGCACTGGCGGTCGCAGAGGGGCAGATTGATGCCGCTACATCACAGATGCGCAAAAACGCGACAACTTGCGCGTTTCCAGGTCGTTCTATCTCGACCAGGGGAGTCACACGGAGTCCGCGAGCGCTTCGATTCTGAGCAACGGGGAGGGAAAAACGACTGCGGGTGGCGCGAGCGTGAGCGAACCCCAAAAACCTCTTGCCCGGTAGCGGCTCGCTCGACCTTGACTTCGGCAGGGGTCTCGGGGAGGGTCCCCTCGTTGTTCTGAATCCGGACAGGGGGAGGACATGATGCGACTAAGGCTGGCCGGGGTTGCGTTCGCGGGCGCGGTGGCACTCGCCGCGACGGTGGTGGGTGTTGCCACCGCCGACCCGAGCAAAGGCAGCGATCCGCTGCTGTACGAGTTCACTGATTGCTCGGACGGATCGAGCTTTACGGCGATCAAGCAGCGCAGCGAGGGTGCGGCACTCTTCCTGACAGACGGAAGCGGCCGGATCTTCATCGCCATGGCAGCAATCAGTGACCGTGACCAGGAGGCACTCGATGGCACCATCATCGAGGAAGGCACCGTCTTCTTCCAGACACCAGGGTTCACGGGCAAGAACAAGCTTCCGACCATCACATGCACGAACTTCTCGCCGTTGTCGGAAACCTGGTCGAGCATCACCGGATACATCTCTCGGTCGTAGTAGGTCGTTTGAGGGGGTGCGGTCGGCTCGCCCGGTCGCACCCTTTTGCATGTAACGCCATCAGCGCACTCCAAGGACTGCTCCGGTCCCGTGACGTACGAGGCGGAGTCGTCGATTCGAATCTCCCCGCGGCGTGCGGCCGGTCGAGCGTCGGACGGGCTCTCCTGCTGTCCGTGCGGACGGAACCTAACCAAGAGCTAACCGAGCGACCGATCCACGCCAGGAACCCGCTTTGGTTCCAACGGTTGAGCGTCCTCGATCCGTACCCTACGAAGCCGTGTCCGAGGACGACTCGCAGGGCCCCTCAGTCTCGCATCGGCGCACGTTCGTGCGCCTCCTCGGCTTCCTGCGCCCCTATCGCACCTCTCTTCTCGTCTCCTCGCTGCTCGCGATCGCCTCGCAGGTAGCGGGCATCCTCGTCCCTGTCCTCACGGGCGTTGTCATCAACGAGCTGGGAAGCGACCCCGATACGCGAACGCTCGTGCTCGAGGTCTCGGCGATCGTCGTCCTCGGACTCATCCGTGGCGCTCTCATGTACGGGCGACGCGTGATCTCCGGTCGGCAGGCGCTCGGTGTCGAGTACGACCTTCGAGACGAGCTCTACTCACACTTCCTGCGGCTGTCGTTCGGCTTCTACGACCGCAGCCAGACCGGCCAGCTGATGTCGCGCGCGACGATCGACCTGCAGTCCGTGCGCTTCTTCCTTGGCTACGGACTGATCTTCTTCGCCCAGCACGTCGTGACGATCCTCGTCGTCACCGCGGTGCTGTTCTTCTACAGCTGGAAGCTGGCGCTCGTCGCCCTCGCAATCACGCCCGTGATCGCACTGACGGCGTACCGCTACAGCCGCGTATCGCATCCCGTGCTCCGCGACGTCCAGCAGAACCTGGCGGACGTGGCGACCGTCGCCGAGGAGTCGATCACGGGCGTCCACGTGGTCAAGTCGTTCGCCCAGGAGGAGCGCCGCGCGGCGCGGTTCTCAGCCGCGGCCGACACCGTCTTTGCGAAAAGCGTCGCCGCCAACCGGCAGCGCGCGATCTACGTGCCCCTCCTCACGTTCCTCCCGCTGATCGCCCAGGCGCTCGTGCTGCTCGCTGCCGGCCGGATGGTGATCTCCGGGTCGCTGACGCTCGGCGCATTCTTCGCCTTCAACCTTCTGCTCGCGATGCTGGTCATGCCGCTGCGGATGCTCGGCATGTGGATCGGCCAGGCACAGCGTGCGATCGCGGCCGGCGAGCGAATCTTCGAGATCCTCGACGAGCCCGAGGAGGTCGCGGACGCGCCACTCGCGCAGCCGCTCGCGCCTGGTCCCGGCGAGGTCGTGCTCGAGGACGTCTCCTTCGGGTACGACGACGACCGGCTCGTCCTCGACCGCGTCGACCTCACGATTCCGGCCGGCCGGACTGTTGCGCTCATCGGGCGGACGGGCTCGGGGAAGACGACGCTCGCAACTCTCGTCCCACGCTTCTACGACGCGACGGACGGGCGCGTGCTCGTCGACGACGTCGATGTCCGCAATCTCGTGCGCAGGTCGTTGCGACGGGAGATCGGCGTGATCGCGCAGGATCCATTCCTGTTCTCGGCGTCGGTTCGAGACAACATCGCGCTCGGGATGCCGGACGCGCCGCTCGAGGCCGTCGAAGCGGCAGCACGCGCCGCGCAGGCGCACGAGTTCATCCTCGAGCTTCCACACGCGTACGACACGGTCGTCGGCGAGCGCGGGATCACCCTCTCAGGCGGTCAGCGTCAGCGCATCGCCATTGCGCGAGCGCTTCTCATCGATCCGCGGATCCTCATCCTCGACGACGCAACGGCCTCCGTCGATGCAACCACCGAGGCAAAGATCCGCGCGGGCCTGCGCGAGGTGATGCGCGGTCGGACGACGATCATCATCGCCCATCGGCTGTCGACGATCGCTCTGGCCGACGAGGTCGTCGTGCTCGATGGCGGCCGCATCGCGGCGCGAGGCACGCAGGCAGAGCTGCTCGAGAAGAGCCCTGTCTTCCGCGAGATTCACGACCACGGCTTGCTGCAGCAGGTGGTCGCCGGATGACCATCCATGCACCCTCGGCGACGTCCACGACTGTGCACCGATTGCGACGCATTCGTGTCGAGTCCGTGTCCCACCCGTATGGAGTTCCGCGTTACGCTCGCAGCGGGTGGTGGGCCGGGGTGCCCCATTGTAAGGGCGCATTTTCGTGAGGGTCTGGCAGTTCAGCAGCCACCTGCTGGACGAGCGGGGTGCGCGGGTCGACGACTGGTCGTGGCGCCAGACGCGCCGACGGATTCGCGTCCTTCTGCGCCTCGCGAAGCCGTACCGCGGACGGAGCGCACTCGCCGTCGTCACACTCGTCGCGTACACAGCGGTGGCCCTTCTGCCTCCCTACCTCGCGAAGATCGCCGTGGACGATGGGATCGAGGAGCAGGACCTCCGGACGCTGAGTCTCGTCGTCGCAGCTTTCGTCGCAACCGGGATCGCGGCGTTCGCGCTCTCGAGCGCGCAGACCTACTTCACGGGCTGGGTCGGAGAGCGGGCGCTCGCCGACCTGCGCATCAAGCTGTTCCGACATCTCCAGCGCCTCTCGCTCGGCTACTACGAGCGCAACCGAACAGGCGCGATCGTCAGCCGGATCACGAATGACGTCGAGGCCCTCGACCAGCTCGTCACGGACGGGATCTCGAGCCTCGTCCAGAACTCGCTCGTCCTCGTCGGAACGGTGATCGTCCTCTTCCTCCTCGATTGGCGGCTCGCGCTCGCGACGCTCGTCGTCCTCCCGCTGATGGGCCTCGCGACCGCATGGTTCCGCTCGCGCTCGAACCATGCGTACCGCCGCGTGCGCGAGCGGCTCGGCGTCGTCACCGCCACGCTTGCGGAAGACCTCTCGGGCATGCGCGTCGTGCAGTCGTTCACACGGGAGCCGACGAGCCAGTCGACGTTCCGCGGTGTGAACGAGCGCTACCGCGAGTCGAACTACGAGACGGTGATCCTCAACGGGCTGTACTTCCCCGCCGTCGACATCCTCTCGTCTGTCGCGACGGCGATCGTTCTCGGGGTCGGTGGCTGGCTCGTCGTGGGCGGGGACATGACGATCGGGACGCTGCTCGCGTTCACGCTCTACCTGGGGAACTTCTTCGACCCCGTGCAGCAGCTCTCACAGCTCTACAACACGTTCCTCTCGGCGACCGCTGCGCTCGACCGCATCACGGCCGTCCTCGACGAGGAGCCCGACCTCGTCGATGCGCCCGACGCACACGACATCGAGCCCATCAACGGTCACGTCCGCTTCGACCACGTCCGGTTCGGGTATGGCGAGCTCCCCGACGTCCTTCACGACTTCGACCTCGACGTCCCGGCAGGGACGACGGTCGCGCTGGTCGGGCACACGGGCGCGGGGAAGTCGACGATCGCGAAGCTCCTCGCGCGGTTCTACGACCCGCGCACCGGGCGGATCGAGATCGACGGCGTCGATCTCCGCACGGTCACCCAGGGGTCGATTCGCCGCCAACTGGGAATCGTGCCGCAGGAGGGATTCCTCTTCGCGGGGTCGATCGCCGACAACATCGCGTTCGGCCGGCCGGGCGCCGAGCGGGCCGACATCGAGTCGGCAGCGGAAGCCGTCGGCGCGGACGAGTTCATCGCCGCCCTCCCCGAGGGGTACGACACGGAGGTCGGCGAGCGCGGGTTCAAGCTCTCGCTGGGGCAGCGCCAGCTGGTCGCGTTCGCTCGTGCGCTGCTGGCCGACCCGAGGATCCTGATCCTCGACGAGGCGACGTCCTCGGTCGACATCGGCACTGAACGTCGCATCGAACGCGGTCTGCGCCGGCTCGTGACAGGCCGGACCGCATTCATCATCGCGCACCGGCTCTCGACGATCCGGCGAGCAGATGTGATCGTGGTGCTCGACCACGGCCGGATCGTGGATGCCGGGACGCATGACGAGCTCATCGCCCGACCCGGTCCGTACACCCGCCTCTACGGTGACTGGGCGGCCGAGGTCGCGTAGCGCCCGCAGGCCTGCGAGCTTCTAAGCTCACGCCATGGCTGCCGACATCGAGCCGGACGAGGTCGTCGAGGTCCCGGCGGCCGACGTCGTCGCCGAGGCGCGACTCACGCCGGTCGACGCGATCGCGCCGATGCACCTCCGCGCGCCCGTACGCGGGAACCGGAAGCTGCGGCGCGTGCTCGAGAGGGTCAACGCCGATCCCCAGATCAAGGCGTGGTGGCACGTCTCGAACGTGAACGCCGTTCTTCGGCAGCAGATCAACGACCACTCCTGGGTACACATCCAGATCGTCTCGAACATCGCGCTCAGGCTCCTGCGCCTGCTCGTGAAGCACGGCGTACAGCCGTCGCTCCAGCGTGACTACGGGATGAGCGCCGACGACTCCGAGGTCGTCGTCGTCCTCGCCGCGCTCCTCCACGACGTCGGCATGTCCATCCATCGGCGCGACCACGAGGACTGGAGCCTGTTCCTCGCGGAGCCGAAGATGCGGGAGCTTCTCGACGGAATCTACGAGGAGCCCGAGCTCACCGTGATCGTCTCCGAGGCGCTGCAGTCGATCACGAGCCACCGCGCCGACGGCGAGCCCCTCACTCTCGAGGCAGGGGTGCTCCGGGTCGCGGACGCACTCGACATGGCCAAGGGGCGCTCGCGGATCCCGTTCGAGCGCGGTTCCGTGTCGATCCACTCGCTCTCGGCGGCGGCGGTCGACGAGGTGCGGATCACGGACGGCGAGCACAGCCCGGTGATGGTCGAGATCGTCATGAACAACTCGTCCGGCATCTACCAGGTGGATGGCCTCCTCAAGGCGAAGCTGCGCGGATCGGGCCTCGAGCCGTACGTCGAGGTCGTCGCGCGGATCGACACCGAGGCCGAGAAGCGCCTCGTGCCTACGTATCGACTCGACCTCGGCGAACCGAAGGCTCAGTAGTACGGCCGGTACACTCCCTCCGCCGTTGCGGGGTCGTCTAACGGCAGGACGCCTGGCTCTGGACCAGGAAGTTGGGGTTCGAATCCCTGCCCCGCAGCCTCGAGGAACCCGCTGGAAACGGCCGGTTTTCTCAGCTAGGGCGGCGACACGCCGATCGTCGCGGGCGAGCAGTAGACGACCGACCGTCAGCGGTCACTCGCCCTCCGCTCAGCCGACCCGGAGCCGGGCTCTGACGCCCGGCTCCAAGGCCCGTTCCGACTCCTCTCCTCAGCGAGGAAGGCGAAGCGCACGCGTGACCGAGACCGCGTTCCCGACCGGATCCTCGCCCGTGAGCACCAGCCGGACGTGCCTCCCTTCGACCGCCGGCCCACGAGCCAGCGTACGCCTCCGCCTTGCCTTTGACCAGGTCTCACGGCCCGGGACGATCGCGGACGCCGGTTGAGCGTCGGTGGAGGGGCGCTCGAGGGGGCGCCGCAGCGAGCGGTGGGCGGATGTGTAACTCTTCGCACGAGCGGGTATCCACCGACTGCGCACCTTTAGGGCGTGTCCAGGAACCGTCAGGCACAAGGGAGGCAGAATGAACAAGAAACGTGGCTCCTCATACGTCGGCCGGGCTCGTTCGTCGTTCTCGACAGCTCGCCAAGGAGGACATTTCATGCATCCGCATCTCGTGCATCCGCATCGCACCGCCCGGAGTCGCCGCTGGTTCTTGTTGGCGGTCGTCACGGTCAGCGCGCTCGCCGTTGCAGTCGGCGCCGCCCCCGGCTCGCCGACGAAGAGCCAACAATCCACACTGACTGCGCTAATCGGAAGCTCTGGACCCGCCGAGACCTTCGCGGTCACCGGCGCGGTGAAGGCGTTCACGAAGCAGACCGGCATCGAGGTGAACCTGGTCGTCGCCTCCGACCTCGGGCAACAGCTCGCCCAGGGCTTCGCGTCCGGGAATCCGCCCGACATCTTCTATCTCAGCAACGACAGTGTCGCGACGTACGCGCAGGCGGGCAGCCTCGCCCCGCTCAACAAACTCAAGAACGTCAAGGCCTTCTATCCGAGCCTCCGCGCGGCGTACACGTACAAGGGCAACCTGTATGCGGCGCCGAAGGACTTCTCGACGCTCGCCCTCGTGATCAACAGCGCTTCGTGGCAGCGTGCGAGGCTGACGGCCAAGAACTACCCGAAGACGTGGGCGCAGCTCGCGTCCGTCGCGAAGAAGCTCACCCGCTCGGGGCAGGTAGGCCTCTGCACGGGTGCCGAGTTCCACCGCCTCGGCGTGTTCATGATTCAGAACGGCGGCTGGCTCGTCTCCAAGAACGGGAAGACCGCCACGGTCAACAGCAAGGAGAACATCCAGGCGTTCAACTACGTCAAGCAGATGATCAATGCCGGCTCGTTCAAGCTCACCAACCAGCTCGGTGTCGGCTGGGGCGGTGAAGGCTTCGGGAAGGAGCAGTGCGCCATGACGATCGAAGGCAACTGGATCGCAGGCGCAATGAAGAACGACTACCCGAACGTCAAGTACCGCGTCGTCCAGCTCGCGCCCGGGCGTGCCGGCATGGGGACGCTGCAGTACGACGGCGGGTGGGGCATGGCCGCCGCCTCGAAGAACAAGACCGCCGCGATGTCCCTGATCGTGTACCTGACCCAGCCGAAGGTCCAGATGGGTAACGCCCGGGCGTTTGGCGTGATGCCGTCCCTGAAGGCGCTCAAGAAGCCGTGGAGCAAGCTCTACCCGCAGTTCGCTGCCTACCTGGCCGGTGCCGACTACTCGAAGAGCATCCCGAACGTGCCTGGCATCGCGACGGTGCTCGGCGACTTCAACCAGCAGCTCCAGGGACTTCCGAACACGGATTCGAAGACGATCCTCGATCGGATAGATCGCGAGCTGCAGGCGATCCTGCCCAAGTAACGCACAGGAAAAAGCCCGCCGGCGGCGCTCGCGCCGCCGGCGGGCGACGGCACGCACGAGGAGGCGCGTTTGCTGAATAGGTTCGCGCGGCGCCGCGACCCGGGGATTCGCGGGCATCAGGCGGCGGCCGGCTGGCTGTTTCTCGCGCCCGCGATCGTCCTCCTCGGGCTGTTCCTGGTGCTGCCGATCGCGATGGCGCTCTGGGTCAGCTTCTCCGACTGGAACGGCAACGGCAGCCCGTTCGGCGCGAACGCCCACTTCGTCGGCCTCGAGAACTACCGGCACCTGCTCACGCAGCCGGGGCTCGACCAGAGCAACTTCGGGACGTCGCTGCGCAACAACTTCTACTACGTCCTCCTCGTCGTCCCGATCCAGACGGCCGTCTCGCTGTTCCTCGCGGTGCTCGTCAACCGTGGCATCAAGGCCGTCGGGTCCTTCCGGACGGCCTTCTACTTCCCCTCGGTCACGAGCTCGGTCGCGATCACGATCCTGTTTCTCTTCCTCTTCTCGCCGACCGGCGTTATCAACAAGCTCCTGTCGTACGTCGGTGTGACCGGGCCCGCGTGGCTCTACGACCCACGCGGGCTCTTCCACGTCATCCTCGAGCAGTTCGGTGTCAACCAGCCGCCCGCCTCGCTCGCGAACGGGATGTTACTCGGCGTCAGCTATTGGGACTGGCTGTCCGGCCCGAGCATCGCAATGTGCGTCTTCATCGTGATGGCCGTGTTCACGACGTCGGGGACATTCATGCTGCTCTTCCTCGCTGCGCTGCAGAGCATCGACGACTCGGTCAACGAGGCGGCCGCCCTGGACGGCGCGACCGAATGGCGGAAGTTCCGGTACATCACTGTGCCGATGATCCGGCCGATGATCTTCACGGTCGTGACGCTCGGCCTGATCGGCACCTGGCAGATCTTCGACCAGATCTATGTCGGGACGAAGGGGAGTCCATCGAACACCACGCTCACGCCGGCGTTCCTGTCGTTCAACACCTCGTTCAACGGCAACGAGTGGGGAGTCGGCGCGGCGATCGCCTTCATCCTCTTCGCGATCATCGTCTTCTTCACAATCGTGACGCGGCTCGTGACGCGCAATCCCGACCGCGTCCCGCGCCGGCGCCGCTTCGGGCCGACGCAGCCGCTCGGCTTCCCCGACGCATCGCGCATCGCATCGGGCGAGCCAGGGAGCGCACGGTGAACGACGCGAGCGCCGTGCAGCGGCGACGGCTGCGAACCGGGCTCTCGTACGGCGTCCTCGTCGCGATCGCGGTCGTCTTCCTCTTCCCCTTCGTGATCGCGGTGGTGACGTCCTTCAAGACCGACCCGGACGCGACGGCCAATCCGCTCACCCTCATTCCTTCCCCGTTCACGACGGAGGCGTACAGCCAGCTCTTCAAGGATCAGGACTTCCTGCTCTGGGTGAAGAACTCGGTGTTCGTGACGCTCAGCGTCACGTTCCTCCGCGTCTTCCTCGTCAGCCTCGCCGGCTATGCGCTTGCGCGCCTGCGCTTCCGTGGGCGCGCCGCCGTGTTCACGGCGATCGTCGCCGTCATGGCGGTGCCCGGGGTCGTGCTCCTCATCCCGAAGTTCCTGATGATCCGCCAGCTCGGGATCTACGACACGTACCAAGGCATGATCATCCCGCTGCTCGTCGACGCCGCCGGCATCTTCATCATGAAGAACTTCTTCGAGTCGATCCCCGTGAGCGTGGAGGAGTCGGCACGGATCGACGGCGCGAGCCTCTTCCGGATCTACTGGTCGATCGTGCTGCCGATGGCATGGCCTGCGCTCATCACGCTCTTCATCCTGTCCTTCCAGGGCTCGTGGAACGAGCTGGCGCACTTCATCATCTCCGCGCAGAGCACCAGCCTGAACACGCTCACGAAGGGCGTCTCACAGCTCGCATCCGGGCAGCTCGGCTCCGGGAACCGTTACCCACTGAAGCTCGCGGCGTCGGTGTTGATGACGATCCCGGTCGCGATCCTGTTCTTCATCTTCCAGCGGCGGATCATGAACGCGTCCGCCGGTGCCGTGAAGGAGTAGCCGTGGCCGGAGTCACCTTCGACAACGTGACCAAGACCTACGGCGACGGCTTCCTTGCCGTCTCCGACCTCAACCTCGACGTGCACGACGGCGAGTTCGTGGTCCTCGTCGGCCCGTCCGGCTGCGGCAAGTCCACCGCGCTGCGCATGCTTGCGGGGCTCGAGGAGATCTCGGGCGGCACGATCAAGATCGGCGAGCGCGTCGTCAACAACCTGCCGCCGGGCAAGCGCGACATTGCGATGGTCTTCCAGAACTACGCGCTCTACCCGCACATGACAGTCGCCGAGAACATCGGCTTCGCCCTGCGCATGCGCAAGGTGCCGAAGCAGGAGGCGCGCAGGCGAATCGAGGAGACCGCCCGCATCATCGGCCTCCTCGACCACCTCGACCGCAAGCCGCAGCAGCTCTCCGGCGGCCAGCGGCAGCGCGTCGCGATGGGCCGCGCGATCGTCCGCGAGCCGCAGGTGTTCCTGATGGACGAGCCACTCTCGAACCTGGACGCGAAGCTGCGCGTTCAGATGCGCGCCGAGATCTTCCGCATCCAGCGCCAACTCCACGTCACCACGGTGTACGTGACGCACGACCAGGTCGAGGCGATGACCATGGGGGACCGCGTCGCGGTGCTTCGGCGTGGCGTGCTACAGCAATTCGAAGTGCCGCAGCACCTCTACGAGCATCCGGCGAATCTCTTCGTCGCGAGCTTCATCGGCAGTCCCGCGATGAACATGCTGGAGGCCACTGTCGAGCGCGATGGTGACGCGCCCGTGCTCCGTCTCGGTTCATCGACGCTGCCGGTTCCACGCGACGCCGCCAACGAGCTCGGCCGGCACGCCGGCAAGCGCGTCGCCCTCGGCATCCGCCCGGAGGCGCTCCGGGAAGTGGACGCCCGCGACGACGACGGACTCGGCCGCCTGCGTGGCATCGTGCGCGCGGTCGAGGCGCTCGGTCCCGAGCAGCTCGCATACGTCGAGCTCGAGGCGTCCTCGGTTCTCGTCGAGGACGTGGTCGAGGGGCTCGTCGACATAGAAGAAGCCACCGACCTCGTGGAGATCAAGCAGGAGGGTGACGGCGCGCGGGCGCTCGTCGTCGCGCGGCTCGACGCATCGTCGAGGGTGCGCCCGGACGAGCCGCTCGAGCTCTCGGTCGACCTGCGCCGGCTGCACTTCTTCGATCTTGACAGCGGCTCTGCGATCGGCGCGTAGACTCACGGCTGTCACTGTTCTCGACGTGGTCTGAGCCGGTGTTTTTTCGGATTGAACCGCTGCTCTATCCACTGAGCTATAAGCGCCCGAGGCTGGCAGGAGTGGAATTGTGGTTCGTCGCTTCCCCGCGGGCCATCGTCCGGGAGCCGGTGGCATTCCTGATGGATGAGCCGCTCTCGAACCTCGACGCGAAGCTGCGTCTGGAGACGCGCTCGGAGATCCTCAAGCTGCAGCGGCGGCTCGGGACGACGACCGTCTACGTCACCCACGACCAGGTCGAGGCGATGACGATGGGTGACAGGATCGCGGTGCTCCGGGACGGCGTCCTCCAGCAGGTCGGGCCCCCCGAGCAACCTGTACGAGAATCCCCGCAACGTCTTCGTAGCAGGCTTCATCGGGTCTCCGGCGATGAACTTCCTCCCGGGAGGCGCGGTGGCCGGACTCGGCGGCACAGGCCAGGTCACGGGCTTCCGCCCCGAGCACGTCCGCACCGGCGGTGACGGGATTCGACTCTCCACGACCGTCGACTCGACCTGGTTGTGCCGTATGACAAGCTCGTCCTCTTCGACGCCGAGTCCGAGCTCGCGACCCGTCTCGGGTAGCGCCACGGTCGCGTTTCCAGCAGCAACGGCCTCGCTGTCCGTTGTCATGGTCGGTTACGTTCGTGACAGCGATTCTTAGCCGTTTGTAAGGACTCGCGGGTCTCTTCGTGGCGCGTCGTGTACCGTGCGCCGGTCGAGAGACACGAGCGGCTGCCTGTGCGGGCCGCGCCCCTGTCCCCGCTCAGGAGGTAACCGTTTGAGAGCCCTACTCGTTGGCCTGTGCGCGCTCGTCGTCGTGACCCAGGCCGCTGCGGCAGCGACGCAGGGAGAGTCCGCTCCTCGCCAGCCCAAGGTGGAGCAGCGTGCGCTCACGCTCGACGAGCAACTGGAGCGCAAGGTCGCGGCGCTGCGGAAGTACCGCGGCACGGTTCGTTTCTTTCAGACGCACCGCGTGCTGCTCGTCTCGCGCGATCAGCGCCAGGAGGCGAACGCCTCGCTCGCGTACGCACAGAAGCGTGTTCGTGAGCTCGCGAAGACCGTGACTGCACTCCGCGCCAAGGTGAGAACACGGACTGCGCGGAAGCTCTCCTCGCTCCCGCCGAAGGAGGCGATCTGCGGCGTCTTCGGCCCCCGCTGCCAGGAGGCGGTCGCGGTGGCGTGGTGCGAGTCGCGCCTGGAGACCACGGCTCAGAACGGTCAGTACCTCGGTCTCTTCCAGATGGGCTCCTACGAGCGCTCTCTGTTCGGACACGGTCGCTCCGCGCGCGATCAGGCGGTAGCCGCGCACCGCTACTTCGTGCGCACGGGGCGCGACTGGAGCCCGTGGAGCTGCAGGTGGGCGGCATCGTAAGCGCATGCGCCCGAGGGCTCCGGTCTTCGGCTTGCTTCTTCCGTCACTTTTCGTCGCAAACTGCGCACCCTGCAGGTTTCGCTCGAGTCGTCCTTCTGGTAGGTGTCCCGGGAACGTGTGGGGACAGCGGAAGCGCGACCGCCTACGGCCCCTCGATGAGGCTGCTGCTTACGCGCGCTGCCACGGCGACCGTGACGAGAACGTCCGCATCGTGAAACTCCCTCCGCGGCGTGTGCGCTACGAGACCGTCCTCTCGAGCGGCGAGTCGATCCGGCGTGACTTCGAGACGAAGCTCGACACGCGCGAGCCCGAGCCGGCAGCCTAGCCCTACCGCGTCTCCGGGCGAGGTCTCGTCGAGATCACCGACATGGCCGCAGGCGGCGTCAGCCGATTCGCTACCCTAGGCCTCCGCCACGGCCCATTCGTCTAGTGGCCTAGGACACCGCCCTCTCACGGCGGCGGCACGGGTTCGAATCCCGTATGGGCCTTCCTCTGAAAGTCCTGCAAATCCCCAAGAAACCGGGCATGCAGGCGCGAGACGCCTTCAGGTCAGAAGGGGTCAGGAGCGGTCAGAGCGGGCCGAAATCGCCCCAGAATCGCCCCACGCTGAACGAGGTCGTCGAGCTACGCGTCGGCTTCGCCGCCGAGCTCCGCCGTCATCGGCCTACCTTGCAGCCCGCCTTCTTGAAAGATCGCCGGGACCTCGGGGTCGGAGACGAAGTTCTGCCAGCCGTTCTCATCCCAGTCGAAGACCGCCCAAACACGGTCGCTCTCATTGGGATCCCGAAAGACGTGTGACCCCTTGCAACCGTGCTGCTTTCGCTTTTCGGCGCCCTTGGTTGAGAAGGTATTCCAGAAGCGGTCGAAGTCTTCGATCTTCGCTGTTGCCAGGATCATCTCTCTCCTCCTCCGTTGGACGTGCCGCACTCGTGCGGCTAGCCCGCACCGTATCGCAGTAGTGGAGAGTCCCCCGCCGATTACCTGCCGCAATCCAAGACGACGCCCTCTCGCCCAACTTCCCGCTCGGCGTTGAGCTTGAGACGTTCATTCGGCGGGAGGACGCCGAGCGTTTCATCGAGGAAGTTCGGAGCGACGAGCCCGAGATGGCGGCGAAGATGCGGATCGAGGAGCGGGAGCTCGAGGCGGGCGGCATCCCGACGTCAGCGACGAGGGAGGCGGAGCTTGCTGCGCAATCGACGCTTCCAGTACCTTCATACGAGCCAGCCCAAGAGCGTGTAGCGCCACTTCGACACAAGAGGAGTGTCTCACTAGGAAGTACACCGGAATAAGGCGACGCAACACGGCGGGTGCATATCGCGGCTATGGTGGTTGAGCGCGTTGGTTGTCTTTGAAGCCGTCGAGGCTTCGCACTTGCTCTTCGACTGTCGCATCGACCTGAGCGCAGCAGGGAGTTCGTTCGAACTCTCTGTCCTGATAGGAACGAAGGAGCATCTCATGCATGCAATCATCCGCCGTTACGACGGTGTGGACCAGAATCGCACGACCGAGCTCACGAGCAAGGTCAACGAGACTCTCGTCCCCAAGCTGAACAAGCTTCCGGGATTCAAGGGCTACTACCTGATCGATGCCGGCAACGGCGTCTTCACCTCGCTCGGTCTCTTCGAGACTCCTGAGCAGGGCATGGAGTCGTCGAAGTTCGTCGCAACCTGGATCCGCGACGAGAAACTCGACGCGATCGTCCCCAACGAGCCCAAGATCACAAGCGGGCGCGTCGTCGTTAACAGCGACCGCGTTCTGGTCGCCGCGTAAGCTCGACCGCATCGCACTCGACGGAGAGGGCCCGGCTTCGCCGGGCCCTCCGTCTTTTCGAGGCGCAGCCCGGCTCCGATGACCCCGAAGCTCACGCCCATGTCCGGTTCCGCCGTGCGATCGAGCGATGAGGTGGAATCCGAGCCGGGGCCGTTCGGCGTAGTACCCGGTGGGAAGCTTCAGGTGACCCTCTAGGAGGGAAGAGATGACGGAATTGTGTCTGTACGAACGGCTCGGTGGCGCATTCGCCATCGCAGCAGTGGTTGACCACTTCAGCGAGGCGGTCGTGCAGAACCCGATCGTCGGCCAGAGATCGGAGAACCCCCTTCTCCGGGAATGGCACACCAACAATCTGGGGAGACTTCCGGGCCTGAAATTCATGCGCACCCTGTGGGTGTGCAACGTCGCCGGTGGACCCCAGCAATATGCAGCCACGAGATCAGGCAGCACTCCTCTCGGCTTGGAGGAAGCCCACCGCGAACTGAAGATTTCGCCCGCGGAGTTCGACGAAGTCGCGGCTGAACTAGGGCGAACGCTTGACTTCTTCAAGGTGCCCGCGCCGGAGAAGGAGGAGGTTCTGGCTGCATTCGCCGCACACAAGGGCGAGGTGACTGAGGGATACTTCTAGCGGAAGCGGAATCGCCACCCGGGCCAGCTACCGCCGTTCGCCCTAGTCGCTATCGCTCACAACGAGGTGCGTGACTTTCAGGCCACCGAGCCGTTGAGCAATCGCCTCTGAGCTTCCCTCTTCGAGCCAAGTTGCCTCCTCGTCGGGGCGCGTGACCACAACTACCTCATCTGCGGGAAACTCACGAAGCGCATCTTCCACGGCGAGGAGGGGATCGGAATCGCCGGCAGATGCTTCCGTCTGCTGCGAAGGCAGCGCCTCAGCAATCGAGGATGCCGCGTCGTCGGCGCGCGCACGTGCGTCGTCATCGGCATTCGTAAGCCACTGCAGGCGAGACTGATGTACAGCGGGCACAACGACGCGCAACTCGTCGACGTCGTCGCCGAGCGCGGCCCTCAACGCGGACACGGGCCACTCTGAAGAGCTAATCACGAGCACTTTTCGCATGAACGGGTCTTACCCTAACGTGATGTTGCTCGTCGCTGATTAGAGCCGGTGAATACCTACGACTGTGAGGAGTTTGACGAGTTCGCAGTCCCTACGCGGCGACCGTCTGCCAGATCCCGCGCCCGACGTGGACCTCGACGAGCCCGTCGCCGGTGCGCTAAATCGCAGCACGTCTCGCTGCGCGCGAGAGAACGACGGAGGACTGAACTAGCGCGACTGGCCCAATGGGGCTGCACTCACTCGAGTGGCTCTCAGGGACGCGCTCAGGACGCTCACGGACACCGTGAACCGCGGTTTCCGGATGGCCGGCACGGGTTCTCTCCCCGCGACCCCTTCGCGGGCTAGTCCTCGGCGTTCGGCGGCACCCACAGCCCGCCGTGGGGCGGGTCAGGCGGCGGCGGTGGCTCCTTCGGACCGCTCAGGAGCTTGGTCCCCACCACGCCCACGGTCGCTCCTACGGTCGCCGCGACGGCTGGGTTCTGGCTGAGATCCACGATCAGGTCGATTGCCCCACCACCCGCGAGTCCCCCGCGCTGCGCGGTCGGCTCAGCCTGCGGCGGCGGAGTGCCCTCGTTCCGTTCCTCTGACATCTGACTGCCCACCCTTCGGTGTCGCCCCACGGATCCCCGTGACACCGAGGGCATAGCAGCCCGGTCGGACGGAGCGCGGCGCTGAACGGCTGGCGGTCGAGGTAAGGTTGCCCGAACTGGTGCCAGCTGAGGCGCCGCTACGACGCTCGGAGCAGCTCCAGCCGGTAAGCCCTGATCCCGGCCGCCGTTCGCTTCGTCGTCCCTGGCTCAGCCGTGGCGACGAGCAGTGCAACGGCCACGATCTTGCTCGCGGTACGCAGGCGACCGAGTTCCGTCAGAGCGGAGTGGCGAGTCGTAGGTCGGAAGAACCAGTCGAGGCGATGGGCTTCGGGGCCGTTCTCCTCCTGCCATCTCCGCAGCACGCCGAATGCATGCGCGGCGTAGATGTAGTCCTGCTGCGAGCGGCGGGTGCGAAGGATGCGCGGCACCGAACTCGCAGCGGCCTTCGTGCATGCTTCCAGGAGCACGTCGTCAGACATGAACGGCGGTCGCCCACGTCTTTTCGGAGGCGACGGTTCTGGCATCGCACGGAGCGTCAACGCTCTCGTGCAACTCGGCATCACGCTGCAGGGGGATTTCCGGAAGCGTTTTCCTAAAACACATCCGAGGCTTCGCGTCGCATGCACCGCGATATGCAACGTCCGACCGCACTCGCCGAGGTATTGCTCGCGATCGCGCAGGACTTCCCGCCGGTGTCGAGTGTCGAGTTCGAGGTGTTCATCCGGCGCGCGGACGCCGAGCGCGAGCTCGAGGCGGGCGCGGCCGTGTTGGCATCCTACGGCTGAGCGGGTCTAGGAGCGCGTCGCCAGGTCACGATGACGTGCCCGCTCGTATCCAAGATCGCCGTGGCGACGACCCATTTGCCGCCGCTCCGGGTCAACGTGTCTCCGACCTTCGGAACCTTCTCGCTGTCGGTGAGCTCCCACGCATCGTCCGGGTAGCGAACCGTCACGAAAGGTGAGGACATAGCCCCTCTCTTCCCGCCCGACCTGGCGCAATGGCTCAGGACTTCGGGTCACGACGGGAGGTGAGCTATCGAGTGCTCTCAGTGTATCGCGGTAACTCGCGCGGCGGCGAAGGCTCGCGAGCTGCCTGCGGGCGACTTCTCGCACTACTTGACGCCAAGTCAAGAGCCTCGAACCATGAGAACATACGTTCGTGACCGCCCAGCCTCACGCCAACGTCCGCTTCCACCGGGCGATCCAGCGTCGAGCACTGTGGATGGCCGGGGACCCCTTGAGAGCCGGACCGGCCCCAGTCCTCCCCAGGGGAGGGGGAACGGAGGACGCCACGCCGGCCCGGCAGGTTCAGCTTCTCGACCAGTCGGGCGACCCCTTCTACGTGCTATTCGCGCCAGTAGTTCGGAGCGTCGTGGCTCCACAGAAGAAGCACGACGACGAGCAGTGCGACAGCGAGCGCGAGTGAGCTCGCGAAGATCGCAAGGTAGGGCCACAGCGCCACAGCCGCGTAACTACACAACGTGCACGTCCTCGAGTCAAGACGTCGGGCGTGTTGGCTCCTCGAAGAGCAAGCGACGTTTTGCGAATCGGCAATCGGGCTACCTAGAGACAAGGGCGCAGTTGCCATGGGGGTGTACCCATGGTGGGTATGGGCACTGGCCGCTGCGCCCAGTCGCCCAGCCTATGACGTTGGCGTCCTGCTTGGCGGGGCTCCCAGGACGCAGGGCGCTGAGGCTGTCGCGAAGGCGAGGACATGGGGGCGGCCGAGAAGCGCCAGCAGTCGTCCGCGGCCCCCGAGAAGCTGCTGATCGCGCGCCGCCCTCTGTTACGCCGACTCCGGGACCTGAGCACTTCGAAGTCGTCGTGCCAGCTCTTCGATCATCGCGATCGCAATCGAAGGCTCACTCCGCAACACCTTGAGGAACCGCGATCTTGTAATCACAAGTGAAAGAACCGGCTCATTCGCAAGGACAGTTGCCGAGCGGGGACCCCCATCAAGGAGCGCCATCTCTCCAAAGAAGTAGCCGTGCTTGCGGACGAGCGCTGGCAGTCCCGGACGTTCGATGGTGACGCTGCCGTCCAACAAGACGTGGAAGGAGTCGCCCGGCTCCCCCGACCTCATGATGGTCTGGCGATCGTGGAAACGCGCGATTCGCGCTGCACTAGCAACCTTGCGAAGCTGCCTGCGACCTAAGCCTTCGAACAACGGCACCTCAGCGAGGACATTGGTCCATTCCTTTGGATCCTCCGCGGTCCGACTCCGATCGAGCCCTCGCTTGAGCCCTAGTGCCACGGCCGGCGCTTTTTGTGTCATCGCTCATTCCTCCTCTGGGGGTACGTGCGACGTTATCGCCCCAGCGTGGGTAGCGCGTCCGAACTCGCTTTCTGCGGGCCGGGCGGCATCTCGAATTCCGTGACGCCCCGGATCTCTCCTATGGCACCCGGCCCGGTGAAGACGATGACGGAGGCGACGACCCCCGGTGGGCCCCGGACCCCCGCCCTCGACGGGAGCCCGGTGCGGGCTTGCTACTTGACGGTAACTGTCGAGCGCATCCAGGGATGGATGAGGCACAGGAACCGATGGGTGCCCGCCGGCAGCGGAGCTGTAGTGACGCTGGCGCCCGGTGCGGCAAGCGTTGCAACGAAGAATTCGATTCCCGGTGGACCAGGGAAGCCGTCGCATTCGTCGACGGGGGACAAACCAAGGAGCTGATTCACCTGCGAGATGCACCCGCCACCGAACTCCTCGACTTCCGAGAACGTATGGTCCTCGCCGCCACGGTTGACGGCTGTGATCGTGCCACCCGCATCGATCGCGAGCTTCTCGGGTGAGAACCGCCACGATTCGACCGCTCCCTTCTCCATCAGGCGAGCGACGAACTTCTGGAACGTCAGCCCGCCGTTCCGTACGCAGGTGCCGGATCCGACCGCGGCGTTGAAGGTCGGGCCGTCGCAGTTGTCGAGCATCTGGACCTGTCGGCTGCTCGCGCCGCCCCACGCCATCGTCGCCACTGTGAGTGCACCGATAGCGAGCGCCGCGCAGACAGCGACTAGATGTCTCCCACGCATTCCCCCCTCCTTCGTAGGACGCTCCCCAGAGCGTCGTTCGCCGGGATTCTATGAGTCGAGCGGTTCCTCGCCAAGCGACCGGCCGAGTTGCCGGGGGAGAGGAAGGGCCGATTGTGACGGGCCAGCCACCACCGACGCCCTCTCCCCACAGGTTCGGCATACCCGCGTCCAATGAGCGGAAACGGGTCTCAACAGTTCCCTTACGACGACGCGTGGAGATGAGCCAATATTGCGCCGCGGAGGATCATCACACGAGGGAACGAAGCCAACCCTGCCGGGTCAGCTTGTGTCCTCCCCTTCCCCTCTCCCCTGAGGGGAGGAGATACGCGAGCGGCCCGGCGTTCGGCTGGCGAATCTCGCGGAACTCGACGACACTAAGGCGCTGCCACGAGGCTTGCGATGCGAGGTCCGGCTTCGGAGCCCACCGAAAGCTCAAAGCCGGCGACGCGATGATCCCGCAAGATCGCGACGTCGACGTAGGCGATAAGCGAGTACGGCAGGAAGACCAGTCGATCATCGCGCGTGGAAATGCTCGTCCCCTTCTCGTCGGCACGTAGTTGCAGAGCATCGAGCCGCTCTCCATTCAGGGTCACGAGCTCGAGCCGTACATGCGCGTCGTTGTGGTCGTGGCTGAACTCTCGAATTCTCTCGGCGAAGGCCCCACCGAAGTACGCCATGTCGAACACGCGATAGCTATCGGCCGATTTGCCTCGAGAGTCAAGCGCTCTCCCTTTTTCCAGGCGGGAGCGGGCGTGCTCCTATCGAGCCGCAACAGCGAAGTTGTACGAACCAAGCCTGCGAATGAAAGGAATCCGCTCGACTCCCTCCTCGACGACGTGCTGGAGTCCGAGGAGTCGACCGACGCCTGGGACGTAGTGGGCGTCGAACGAGCCAAAGTGCGTCTTCGGGAACGCCGACATCACGATGTCGTGAAAACGCTGCCGCGCGAAGTGGTCGTGGCCGCGCACCACGGTCATCTGAAGATAGAGCGAAGGGTTGTGGCGGTTCGCCTCGACGAGTAGTGCGGCACCGCCCGACCTGAGTACGCGCCCGAACTCTTCCAGGGCTCGCTCGGGATGTTCCATATGGTGGAGCGAGTCCTTTGCATGGACGAGATCGAACGAGCCGTCGTCGAACGGAAGCGCCTCGCCGTCGGCCTTCTGGAACCGGAGGTTCGGGCCGTCGCGCCATCCGTCCGACGGCGTGACATCCACGGCCACGACCTCCCCGACACGCTCACGGAGCAAGCGCGCGACGCCCCCATCCCCGCAGCCGACGTCGAGCAAGCGCTCGTCGCCGCGGAAGGGATAGTCGAGCTTGTCGATGCAACGCAGCCGATAACGCAGCTCGCCTCGGTTGCGTGCGGCACCTGCTGAGAGATGTTCCGCCGTGTGCATCTATGCCCGAGACCCTAAGGGTTAGAGGGGCAGTATCCGTGAAGGTTGGAGTGAGGTCAGACGCCGAGGACGTCGATGCGCAGCGTCTTCTTGGCGACGACCTTGAGGCCATCGGTGACCTGGAAGGTCACGCGATACCTGCCCGCCTTCGTGGGCGTTCCGCTGAGAGTGCCCAGCTTGCGGTCGAGGCGGATACCCCTCGGCAGCGGGCCGCTGGTGACCCTCCACGTGCGGGGGAGCAGGCCGCCGGTCGACGTGAGTCTCGCGCGATAGAGCCGGCCGACCTTGCCCGGTCTGAGCGCCAGCGTGCTGACCTTGAGCCGCGCTGCGACACCGAAGTTCGCGGCGTAGTCGGCCGTCCGACCCTCGTTGTCGGTCAGCCGCAGCGTCGCGTTGGAGACACCGGCAGCTCGCGGGGTCCCGGCAACCGTTCCGTCAGCGGCAAGCGCGAGGCCGGTCGGAAGCGACCCGGCCGCGAGGGCGAACGTGTACGTGCCGCTGCCGCCGGCCGGCGTGAGCTTCGCGCTGAACGGGACTCCGACCTCCCAGGGCGTCGGAAGTGGCGCGGTCGCGAACGGCTTCGGCGCGGCAATGGTCAGTGGCTGCCGGACGACGAGCGTCAGCGTCTCGGTATCGACGAGCCCGCCGACCTTGGCTTGTACCACGAACGTGAACGACCCTTCCGCGGTCGGCGTACCGGCGAGTGCGCCGCCGGCGATCGCAAGGCCAGGCGGAGGCGTACCGGAGACGACCGACCACTCGACCGAGCCCGGCACGGTGCCCTGTGGCGGGTTCGTCGCAGTGTTGGTCACGAGCATGGCCGAGAGCGGCGTTGTGAACGGGACGCCGACCGACGCTCCCGCCGGCAGCGACTTCGTCGTGATCCCGAGTCCCGGCGAGACGACGATTCTGAAGAACTGCTCCGCCTTCGCCACGATGCACCAGCTCGCCGAGGGCGGGTCCTCGTCGCTGAGCTCGATGTAGAAGTCCCACGACCCGGACGTCGTGGGCCGTCCACTGAACACGCCGTTACTCGAGAGCGAGATCCCAGGGGGCAGAGCACCGCTCAGCACCCGATACTCGTAGGGCAGAGCCGGCCCGCAGCCTCCACCACTTGTGAGTGTGGCCGAGTAGCTCTTGTCGACCGTCCCACCTGGGCAGATCCGGATGCCACCGCCGCCCTGCTCGATGCACGGCGTGTCGTCGAACCTCAGCGCCGCGGCTGTCGCGACGAAGACGCCGGCCGCGAGGAGCGCGACGGCGAGCAGAGCGACGAAACGTGCGGGACGGCGGGCCATGCGGTCGGCCACGGTACCAGACATGCCGGAATGACCTGGAAGGAGGGTGTTAAGACACTGTCAGCACGACGAGCTCGGCGACGCAGACGGGCTTGTCAACACCTTCGCACTCGACCGTCGCCTCCAGCGTGGCGCGTGCGCCAAGCGGGATCTCGTCAACTCCGACCACGCGGAACCGGCCTCGCACGCGACGTCCCGACGGGACGGGGGCCGGGAAGCGGACGCGGTTCGTCCCGTAGTTGACCGCCATGACTCCGTCAGCCGGCAGGACCTCGTACAGCATCGGGACGCAGAGCGAGAGCGTGAGGAAGCCGTGGGCGATGGTCGTCCCGAACGGGCCGGATGCGGCCCGCTCGGGATCGACGTGGATCCACTGCGGGTCGTCGGTTGCCGCGGCGAACGCGTCGATTCGCTCTTGCGTCACCTCGATCCAGGACGTCGGCCCGAGCTCGATCCCGACGAGATCGCGGAGGTCCGTCACGCTGCCGCCTCCGCCGCGGCGCGAAGGCGCGCCAGCGTCACCTCGCGGCCGAGCAACTCGAGACTCTCGTAGAGACCTGGAGACACGCGGGATCCCGTGGCTGCAACGCGGATCGGGAGGTAGACCGTCCGCGGCGTCTCGCCGAGGTCGTCGCAGAGCTGCTTCAGCGCCGCCTCGATCCCCCCCACCCGCCACGGGTCGACCGCACCGAGCGAGACCTCCGCGACCCCGAGGATCCGGACGTCGAGCAGCGAGGGATCGGGCTCGACGTCGTGGAAGAGGAACCCGGCGAAGCCCGCGAACTCGTCGAGCCGGCCAATCTTCTCCTGGACGATCGGCGCCGCTGCCCGGACGCTCTCCTCCGGCCACTCGACTCCTCGTTCGCGCAAGTAGGCGACGAGGCGGTCTGCGTACTCGTTCGCCGGCAGCGCTCGGAGGTAGACGCCGTTCATCCAGTCGAGCTTCGCGTAGTCGAACGTCGCCGGGCTCGAGCCGACCCGCTCGAGCGAGAAGCGCACGATCAGCTCGCTGGCGGACATGATCGTCGTCTCGCCGTCGGGTGCCCAGCCGAGCAGGGCGAGGAAGTTCATGAGCGCCTCGGGGACGTAGCCCGTAGCGCGGAACTCGTCGACCGAGACTGCGCCGTGACGCTTGGAGAGCTTCTTGCCGTCCGCGCCGAACACGCTCGGGACGTGCGCGTACACGGGCGGCTCCGCGCCGAGCGCGCGCAGGACGTTGAGCTGCTTCGGCGTGTTCGAGACGTGATCGTCCCCGCGGATGACGTGCGTGATGCCGTCGAGCCAGTCCTCGAGCGGCGACGCGAAGTTGTAGGTCGGCCGCCCGTCGGAGCGGACGAGCACGACGTCCTCGAGCTCGGCGTTCGGCACCTCGATTCGGCCTTTGATCGCGTCCTCCCACACCGTCGACCCCTCGTCCGGCATGCGGATCCGGATCGCCCCCTCGTCCTCGTAGGCGGCGCCTTCGTCGACGAGTCGCCGCGCCTCCTCCTTCGCGCGCTCCATGACGTCGAGCTGGAACGTCGTCTCGCCGTCCCACTCGATGCCGAGCCAGCGCAGCGACCGCTCGATCTGCTCGACCGACTCCTCCACCTCGCGGCTCGTGTCCGTGTTCTCGATCCGGAGGAGGCACTCGCCGTCCCGGCCGCGCGCGAAGAGCCAGTTGAAGAGAAAGGTGCGCACGCCTCCGATGTGGAGAAGACCGGTGGGCGACGGAGCCATGCGGACGCGGACGGACATGAGCGAAGTAGCGTAGTCGCATGCTCTTCGGCGCCCACGTGTCCGCCGCCGGCGGGATCTCGAAGGCGATCGACCGGGTCGAAGAGATCGGCGGAAACGCGGTCCAGGTCTTCACGCAGAGCCCGCGAATGTGGAAGCCGACCGCGCACACGCCCGAGGAGATCGCCCGCTTTCGCACGCGGCGACGCCAGGCCCGCGTGAAGGCTGTCGCGTGCCACGCGCTGTATCTCGTCAACCTTGCCAGCCGCGACCGCGCGGTTCGCGACAACTCGCTCGCGGCGCTCCGCTCGACCATGGAGACGGCCGACGCGATCGGATCGGAGGCAGTCGTCTTCCACGTCGGGTCGCACCTCGGGCTCGGCTTCGACGAAGCCATCGCCCTCGTCGAGCCCGCGTTACGGGAGCTCCTCGAGCTGACGACGGACGACCTGTGGCTCTGCATGGAGAACGCGGCGGGCACCGGCGGGACGATCGGCCGCTCGATCGCCGAGCTCGCGGCCCTGGCGGATGCCGTGGATCGGCACCCACGGCTCGGCCTCTGCCTCGACTCGTGCCACTGGTGGGCGTCCGGCGTGGACGTATCGGATCAGGCCGCGCTCGATGCCGCGCTCGAGGATCTCGACGCGCGGATCGGCCTCGACCGTCTTCGCGTCCTGCACGTGAACGACTCACAGACGCCGCTCGGATCGAACCGCGACCGGCACGAGCTCGTCGGCCGGGGGCTCATCGCGGACGGGCTCGCGACCTTCCTCGGCCATCCCGCCTTCGCGAGTCTCCCCGCGATAACGGAGACCTGGGAGAACAAGGGCGAAGCGACGGAGGATCTCGATCGGATGCGCGCGCTCCGCCGTCGCGGCCAGCGCCGTTGGAGGAGCCGGCGCCGCTAGGAGTCGACGGTGGCGAATACGCGGAAGGTCGCGCGCTCGCGTGGGAGCTCGTGGAACTCGGGCATCCGGCAGCCGAGCTCGTCCTCGCGGTGGGGATACGTCCCGACGACCTCGACCTCGCACATCGGAAGCGGCGCCCGGCGTGCTCGAACGGCGCCGAACCCGCTGCGGCCCGCCTCGGCCTCCTCGAGGAGCGCGAGGTCGATCTCGACCTCGTAGACCTTCTGCATGCACCCGACGTACGTATGCCCCCACGCCTCGTACGCGTAGACGAACGGGCACGCCATGCGCAGGCACGCGGCGGGGTAGACGACCTTCTCGCAATGGACGTCGCAGTGGCGGCATGCCACCTCGTCCTGGATCCGGAGCGGGAGCTCGACCCCTGCGACAGCTTCTTGCACGACCCGATTGTGTTCACCAGACGTCGTCCGCCGCAAGACTTGACAAGAGGCCGGTTTTCAGGCAGTGGCGACAGCCGTCCCGAACCGCAGGCCTTCGGAGAGGCGCCGATAGGGTTCCTCGGCTGTGGTCCGCAAGCTCCTCTTCACGTCGCTCGCGCTCGCGCCGATCACGATCGCGCTCCACTACCTCGCCGACATTCCGGAGACGCTCGAGTTCGTTCTCGCGGCGCTCTCGCTCGTCCCGCTCGCGTGGCTGATCGGCGAGGCGACCGAGCATGCGGCGGAGCACACCGGCCCGGGGATCGGTGGCTTCCTGAACGCGACCTTTGGGAACGCACCCGAGCTGATCATCGCGCTCATCGCGGTGAACGAGGGCCTCACCGAGGTGGTTCGCGGATCGCTGACCGGCAGCGTCGTCGGCAACCTCCTCCTCGTCCTTGGAGCGTCCCTCGTCGTTCGGGCGGCCGCGGTCGCCTCGACCGCTACTCGAGCTTCCTCTCCTTCGGGCTGATCGCGTTCGCGACGCTGCTCTTCCTCATTCCGTCGATCCCGAGCTGGGACGGCAGCGATCCGGACACCGACGCGCTCGCGCAGGTGTCCGCGGCGATCTCGATCGTGCTCCTCCTCATCTATGTCGTGGTCACCTGGTATTCGCTCCGGCGACACCACACGCTCCACATCGCGTCCGACGACGAGATCAGCGGCTGGTCGCTGCGGGCGGCGCTCGGCGTGCTCGCGTTCGCGACGGTCCTGACCGCGTTCGTCGCGGAGATCCTCGTCGGCTCGCTCGAGGTGTTCGCCGAGAAGGCGGGGTTGAGCGAGTTCTTCGTCGCCGCGGTCATCGTGGCGATCGTCGGCAACGCCGCGGAGCACGGCGGCGCCGTCGTCGTCGCGTACCGGGGAAAGATCGCGCTCGCCGGGGAGATCGCGCTCGCGTCGGCCGCGCAGGTCGCTGTCTTCCTCATTCCCGCCGTTGCACTTCTCTCGTGGCTGATCGACCCGTTGTCGCTGAGCTTCCGGCCGGTCGAGATCGCCGCACTCGCCGGCTCCGTCGCATTCGCCACTCTCGTCCTCTTCGAGGGGCACTCGAGCCGCGCGCGCGGCGCGGCGCTGCTCGCCGCGTACGGCGTCGTCGTCGTGGCGTTCTTCCTCGCCGGCGACCGCTAGAGCAACGCGTCCGGGATCAACCCGGAGGCACGCGCGATGTCCTCGTCGGTGATCTCGAGGTGCGTGACCGCGCGCACGACGTCCGGATGCGGCGTGGACGAGAGCCCGACTCCGGCCGCCTGCAGTCGCGCGAGCGCATCACCTCGCTCGAGGCCGAGCGGCCCGAGGTCGACCTGGACGAAGTTCGTCTCGACCTGCTCGAGATCGACCGGCACGCCAGCCGCGTGCAGCGCCTCCGCCAGCGTCCGCGCCCGGTCGTGGTCGTCGGCGAGCCGCTCGACGTGGTGGTCGAGCGCGTAGAGCCCCGCCGCCGCGACGATCCCGGCCTGACGCATGGCGCCGCCGAAGAGGTGCTTCTCGCGCCATGCGCGCTCCATCAGCTCGCGTGAACCGGCGAGGAGCGCGCCCAGAGGGCAGCCGAGGCCCTTCGAGAGACAGAGCGTGACGGTGTCGAACCGCCCGGCGATCTCCGCTGCCGGAACGCCGAGCGCCGTCGCGGCGTTGAGGAGCCGCGCTCCGTCGAGGTGAACGCCGAGCCCGAGCTCGCGGCCGGTCGCAACCACCTCCTCGAGCTCGTCGGGCGGCCACACTCGACCACCCGAGGCGTTGTGGGTGTCCTCGAGCGAGAGCACCGCAGCGCGCTGATCCGCGACCTTCGCGCTCGGCGCAGCGGCGCGGAGCACCTGCTCGGACGTGAGCCTCCCGGCATGCCCTGTCAGTCCGAGCGTCACGAGGCCGGCGTGGGCAGCTGCGCCGCCGTACTCGTAGATCACGACGTGCGAGAGCTCCTCCGCGACGAGGACGTCGCCGGGCCGTGAGTGCAGCTTCAGCGCTATCTGGTTCGCCATCGTCGCCGTCGGGAGGAAGATCGCCGCCTCCTGGCCGACGAGCGCCGCGACCCGCTCCTGCAGGGCGGTGACGGACGGATCCTCGCGCTTCTGCTCGTCGCCGACGGCAGCCTCGGCGATTGCGCGACGCATGCCCTCGGTGGGTTGGGTCGCCGTGTCGGAGCGCAGGTCGATCACGCGGGGCACGCTACCGTCCGCTGCATGGATGTCGCGCTCCTCGAGACGACGCTGTCCGACCGTGGGGAGCCCGCCTACCGCGCGCGTCAGGTCTGGGAGTGGACTGCGCGCGGGGCCGTCCTCGTACGACGATATGACGACGCTTCCGAAGGACCTGCGCTCGTCGCTAACGGAGTCGGTTCCGTTCTCGACGCTCGAGCTCGTCTCGGAGCGTGAGTCGAGCGACGGCACCGTGAAGACGCTCTTCCAGACGGCTGACGGTCATCCCGTCGAAGCCGTCCTCATGCGCTACCGGGACGGGCGGCGCTCGCTCTGCCTCTCGTCCCAGTCCGGCTGCCCGCTCACGTGCACGTTCTGTGCGACCGGCGCGATGCGATTCGGCCGGAACCTCACCGCGTCGGAGATCGTCGACCAGGCGCTTCACTTTCGCCGAAAGGAACCCGTGAACCACGCGGTCTACATGGGCATGGGCGAGCCGTTCCTGAACTTCGACCACGTGGTCGCCTCCGCGCGGCGTCTGCCCGACCTCGGCATCACCCCCCGCCGCACCACGATCTCCACGGTCGGCTGGATGCCCGGCCTCCGTCGCTTCGTGGACGAGGTCGACCAGCCGATCCGCCTCGCGCTGTCGATCCACGCCGCCGATCCCGCGAAGCGTTCCGAGCTCATGCCCGTGAACGACCGCTATCCGCTCGCGGACGTGCTCGCCGAGTGCCGCCGCTACGTCGAGCTCCGCCGCCGCAAGGTGTTCGTCGAGTACGTCATGCTCGCGGGCGTGAACGACTCGCCGGCAGACGCCCGGGCTCTCGCCTCCATGCTCGACCCGAGAGTGTTCAAGGTCAACCTCATCCCCTACAACCCGACGGGTCGGTACGACGGCTCGTCGCGGGCAGACATCGAGGCGTTCAAGACCGTCCTCGAGCGGGGGCGGATCCGGGCAACCGTCCGCTTGACTAGGGGCCGCGACATCGAGGCAGCGTGCGGGCAACTCGCCGCTGTGTCGGCTCAGCCGCGCAAATAGTCTCCCGTCGCTACTTCCGAGTCCACGTACCTCCGAAGAAGGAACGGCGAAGCGAGCACGAGTCCGCGACAGGCTTCAAGGTGAGGGTCCGTCCCGCCAGGGCCCACGCGTAGCGACCGCTCTGGACGCACAGAACAGTGCGGCCGAAAGTGATGCGCCAAGGCGCAGACCCCGGGTTGCGCTCCTCTCCAGGACTTCTTCGTCATGATCTCGCGTGATGCAACTGGCGGCGGCGCGCTGATGGAACGGGTGACCGGGATCGGCGGCGTCTTCTTCCGGGCGCGAGATCCACAGGCGCTCGTCGCGTGGTACGCCGGGCACCTCGGCGTGCCCGTGCAGCCCGACGGGTACGTCGTGTTCGAGGAGAGCCGCGACGCGCACGTGTGGGCCCCGTTCGCCGCGGACACCGACTACTGGCCGGCCCAGAAGCAGGCGATGGTGAACTTCACCGTCCGCGACCTGGACGCGATGCTCGCGCAGCTGCGCGACGCTGGCGTCGAGGTCGACGAACGGATCGAGGACCTCGAAGGCGTCGGCCGCTTCGGGTGGGCGGTCGATCCCGAGGGCAACCGCTTCGAGCTCTGGGAGTCGAGCTGATCCGAACGGCGATCGACTCGCCGTCACGGCCGGCCGCGAAGCGGCCGCTTCAGGGTTCGCGCGAGCGGGAATCCGCGCTCGCGGATTCCCGCTCTGCGCCGGAATAGTCGTCGAAGAGGTAGCGGAGCACCGGCTTTTTCGCGGCGCGCACCTCGTCGAGACGTCGAACCGGCCGGCCGTGCGGTGCTTCCTTCAAGAGCTCCGGCGACTCCGCCGCCTCACGTGCGATCGCCCGCATCGCCTCGACGAAGTCGTCGAGCCGTTCCTTCGGCTCCGTCTCCGTCGGCTCGATCATGAGCGCCTCCGAGACGACGAGCGGAAAGTAGACGGTCGGCGGGTGGATCCCGTAGTCCATGAGCCGCTTCGCGACGTCGAGGGCGGTGATCCCGTGCTCGCGCTTGAGGTTCCGCGCGGAGAGGACGAACTCGTGCATGCAATGCCGGTCGTACGGCAGGTCGTATGCGTCGCGGAGCCGAGCGAGCAGGTAGTTCGCATTGAGAACCGCGACCTCCGACATCTCGCGCAGCTCCGGCCCGTACGCCCGCATGAAGGCGTACGAACGAACGAACACGCTGAACGGGCCCGCGAAGCCCCGCACGCGGCCGATCGACTTCGGTCGGTCGTGATCGAGACGGAGCACGTCGCCGTCGCGCACGACGACCGGCGCGGGGAGGTACGGCTCGATCGTCTCGCGCACTGCCACCGGGCCGGCTCCGGGCCCGCCACCACCGTGCGGCTGCGAGAACGTCTTGTGGAGGTTGTAGTGGACGATGTCGAAGCCCATGTCGCCGGGCCGCGAGATCCCGACGACCGCGTTCAGATTCGCACCGTCGTAGTAGAGGAGCGCACCCGCGTCGTGGAAGATCCGCGCGACCTCCTCGATGCCCTCGTCGAAGAGCCCGAGCGTCGACGGGTTCGTGAGCATGAGGCCAGCCGTCCGCTCGTTCACCTTGCCGCGGAGGTCGTCGAGGTCGAGGTTCCCGCGCGCGTCGGTCTCGACCTTCTCGAGCGAGTACCCCGCCATCGTCACGCTCGCCGGATTCGTCCCGTGCGCGGTGTCTGCCGTGATGATCGTGTTGCGTTCCTCTCTGCGATCCGCGAAGTAGGCGCGCATCAGCATGAGCCCGGTCAGTTCTCCCTGTGAGCCGGCCGCGGGCTGCAGCGTGATGGCGGGAAGGCCCGCAATCTCCGCGAGGATCCCCTGCAGGAGCCACATGAGCTCGAGCGCTCCTTGGGCACCTTCGTCCTCCTGGTGCGGATGGAGGTCGCGGAATCCGGCCAACTGCGCCACGCGCTGGTTGACCCGCGGGTTGTGCTTCATCGTGCAGGAGCCGAGGGGGTAGAAGCCCGTGTCGACCCCGAACGTGCGATCCGCGAGCGCCGTGACGTGCCGAACGAGCTCCGACTCGGCAAGCTCCGGCAGCCGAGGCGGCGCGCGCGCCGAAGCAGCTCAGGTGGCAGCTCGGGCTTCGGCAGGCCGTAGCCTGGCACACGGCCGGCACGTCGGCCCGCGCGGGAGCGCTCGAAGATCAGCGGCGCTTCCGGCCATGCTCGACCCGGCTCGGTCATCCGCACACCTCCTCGAGCGTCCGTGCGAGCCGATCGATGTCGTCGGTCGTTCGTCTTCTCGGTTACCGCGATGAGGAGTACGTCGTCCATCCCCGCGTAGTCGCGGCCGAGCACGTAGCCAGGGTGCACTCCTCGCTCGCGCATGCGACGGACGACCTCGCGCGCGGGCAACGGGGTGCGGAACGCGACCTCTTTGAAGGAGAGCGCGTCGAACGCGGGCTCGAGCGGGATGCGCTCCCGCGCGTACTCGGCGAGCGCCACGCAGGTCTCCCCAACCTCTCGCAGGCCCTGCGGGCCGAGCCAGGAGAGCGTCACGAGCCCGGCGAGAGCGAGCAGCGTCTGGTTCGTCGTGATGTTCGAAGTCGCCTTCTCGCGCCTGATGTGCTGCTCACGGGTCTGGAGCGTGAGCACGAACGCTCGTCTGCCGTCGGCGTCGACGGTCTCCCCGACGATGCGCCCTGGCATGCGCCGCACGAATTCCTGGCGCGCGCCGAAGAATCCATAGTGCGGCCCCCCGTAGAGCGGCGGACAGCCGGCGCTCTGGCCCTCCCCGATGGCCATCGCGCAGCCGTACTCGCCAGGAGCCTCGAGCACGTCCGAGGGTCATGAGGTCGACGTGGGCGATCGGATGTGCCCCCGCGCCCGAGGCCGCGGCGGCAAGATCCGGCGGCAGGCTCCAGACAGCCGAGGAAGTTCGGCTGCTGGAAGATCACGGCGGCAGCGTCCGCTGCGGCCTTCGCGACCTCGGCAGGATCCGTGCGTTCCACCTCGGTGAGGCACCTCGACGACCTCGAGACCGAAGCCGAGCGCGAACGTCTTGACGACCTGGCGCACTTGCGGGTTAAGCGTCTCCGCGAGGACGACCTTCGTGCGGTCGCTCGTGTGCTTGGCGACGAAGCACGCGTCTGCGGCGACGGTGCAGCCGTCGTATCCCGACGCATTTGAGACAGTCCATCCCCGTCAGCTCGCAGATGACTGTCTGGTACTCGAAGATCGCCTGCAGCACGCCCTGGCTCATCTCGGGCTGGTACGGGGTGTACGCCGTGAGGAACTCGCCGCGCGAGAGCAGCACGTCGACGACCGCCGGAACATAGTGGTCGTAGATCCCGGCACCGAGGAACGACAGCTCGACTCCCGAGTGCGCGTTGCGCTCTGCGAGGTCCGAGAAGTGGGCGACGAGCTCGAGCCTCGGACGAGCGCCGCGGGACGTCGAGCTCGCGGTCGAGGCGAACGCCCGGCGGGAATCTGCTCGAACAGCTCCTCGACCGAGGACACGCCGATCGCGGCGAGCATCTCCGCGCGGTCGGCGTCGGTCAGACTGAGGTAGCCGCATCGCTTTACTGCTCGGCGACGTGCGCGCGGTACGCGTCGGCGTCCATGAGCGTGTCGAGCTCGGACGCGTCCGCCATGCGGATCCGGATGAGCCAGCCCTCGCCGTAGGGATCGTCGTTCACGGTCTCGGGCTCGTCGACGACCTTCTGGTTGACCTCGAGCACCTCGCCCGAGAGCGGCGCGACGATGTCCGAGACGGCCTTCACGGACTCGACCTCGCCGTACGACTCGTCCTTCGTGACCGTCGACCCCGCCTCCGGCGCCTCGAAGTGGACGAGCTCGCCGAGCGAGTCCTGCGCGAACCACGTGACGCCGAGCGTCGCCTCGTCGCCGTCGATCCGTGCCCAGTCGTGCTCGGGGTGGTAGCGGAGGTCGTCCGGATAGCTCTCTGCAGCGGGCACTAGGCCTCCTTCCGATAGATCGGCTTCTTCACGACCCGCGCGCGCCGCGGCTTGCCGCGGACGTCGACCACGAGCTCGCTGTCGGGTGGCGCGGACGCCGTCGGCACGTAGCCCATCCCGATTCCCACGTCGAGCATCGGCGAGTGCGTCCCCGACGTGACCTCACCGCCTCCCTCGATCGACATCCCCTGGCGCGGGACCGCGCGCTCCTCCATCACGAACGGGACGAGCTTGCGGGCGGGGCCGTCGGCCTTGACCCGGCGGAGCGTCTCGACGCCCGTGAACTCCGTGTCGAGCGCGCACGCCCAGCCGAGCCCCGCGGAGATCGCGTCCGTCTCGGGCGTGATGTCGTTCCCGTGCAGCGGGTAGCAGACCTCGAGCCGCAGCGTGTCGCGCGCGCCGAGGCCGCACGGTACGACGCCGCGCGCGAGGATCCCGTCCCAGAGCGCCACGGTGTCGTCTTCCGCGCAGCAGAGCTCGACCCCCTGCTCGCCCGTGTAGCCCGTGCGCGCGACCATGACTTCGATCCCGTCGAGCTCGCCCATCGAGTGCGTGAAGCCCGGCGCATCGGCGAGGCCGAGTCGCTCGAGCGCACGCGGCCCTTGCACCGCGACGAGGCCGTACTCATCCGAGGCGTCGCGCACCTCGCAGCCGCGCGGCTCGCGCTCCTTCAGCCACGTGTAGACCGCGGCGCGGTTGGACGCGTTGACGACGAGGTAGAACTGCCCGTGGCCGATCCGGTACGCGATCAGGTCGTCGACGATCCCGCCGGAGCTCGTTCGTGAGGAGCGTGTACTGCGCATCGCCGTCGTCGAGGCGATCGACGTCGTTCGAGAGCAGCGACTGCAGGAATGCCTGCGCGGTCGGGCCGTCGACGTGGAGCTCGCCCATGTGCGACACGTCGAAGGCGCCGGCATCGGCACGCACCGCCTTGTGCTCCTCGATGACCCCCTCGTACTGGACGGGCATCTCGTACCCCGCGAACGGCACCATGCGCGCGCCGAGCGCGACGTGGCGCGCGTACAGAGGCGTGCGCAGGAGCGTCGCTTCCACGGCCGCGACTCTAACGACTGGCGGGCCCGCGTTCAGTCGTCGAACGTGAACCTCCGTGCGGCTTGTCGGTCGCAGCGACCGCGGACGCGAAGCGTTCGCGCTTCAGGGTCTTCGCGATCGCGACTCCGCACTCGCGGAGTCGCGATCTGCGGACAGCTCAGTCCTCTTTCAGGAAGGACGGGATGTCGATCTCGACGTCGCGGACGCTCGGCGCGTTGAACGCCGGTCGCTCGGCGGAGGTCGCCGCACCGACCGGCGCCTCGACGCGTCGTCTCCTCGGCGTCCGGCCACCGAAGCCGGTGGCGATCGCCGTGACGCGCACGTCCTCGCCCATGCCCTCGTCGATCGCGGCTCCGAAGATGACGTTCGCGTTCGAGTCGGCGGCGCTCCGTCACGACCTCTGCCGCCTCGTCCACCTCGGCGAGGCCGAGGTCCGGGCCGCCCGTGATGTTGAGCAGGATCCCGGTCGCGCCGTCGAGCGTCTGTCTCGAGGAGAGGCGATGAGATCGCGGCCCGCGCCGCCTCGACGGCACGGTTCTCGCCGCGGCCGACGCCGATGCCCATGAGCGCCGAGCCCGCGTCTCGCATGATCGTCCGCACGTCGGCGAAGTCGAGGTTGATGAGACCGGGCACCGTGATGAGGTCGGTGATCCCCTGCACGCCCTGGCGCAGGATGTCGTCGACCATGCGGAACGCCTCGGTCACCGGCGTCGAGCGCTCGACGACCTGCAGCAGCCGGTCGTTCTCGATGACGATCAACGCGTCGACGCTCTCGCGAAGCGACTGGATGCCCTGCTCGGCCTGATCCGCGCGGAGCTTCCCCTCGAACGCGAACGGGCGCGTGACGACGCCGACGGTGAGCGCGCCGATCTCGCGGCCGATCTCCGCGATGACCGGTGCGCCGCCCGACCCCGTGCCGCCGCCCTCGCCGGCGGTGACGAAGACCATGTCCGCGCCCTTGAGCGCCTCCTTCAGCTCGTCGCGGCTCTCCTCGGCCGCCGCCAGCCCGACGCGCGGATCTGCGCCCGCGCCGAGGCCGCGCGTGGCGCGCGAGCCGATGTGGATCTTCACGTCGGCCTCGGTCATCAGGAGCGCCTGCGCGTCCGTGTTGACCGCGACGAACTCGACGCCCGAGACACCGGCCTCGACCATCCGTGTCACCGCGTTCGTGCCGCCGCCGCCGATGCCGACGACCTTGATGACGGCGAGGTAGCTGCCTAGCTGATTGCTCATGTCTCAACCCACCTCAAGGTGAAGTTCGCATTGAACGTGCGACTGGCCGCACGTTCTTCGCCCTCGAGGGTAGGCCTCCTCCGGCGCAATGTCAACGGATGCCCGGCCTGCAAGATTCAAGCTCTACCTGAGACTTGAATGTTTGCGTCAGCCGGCGACTGGCCGCTGCGGAACGCTCACGTCGACGTAGGTCGTGCGCCCGTCCACGAGCCGGAGCACCTTCGCCGCGACCGCGAGCTTGAGCCCGACCTCGGTCGGCCGCCCGAGGCGGATCTCCGTCCCGCGGCGCAGGACGAGCGTGAGCTCCTCCCCTACCGGCCGGATGCCCTTCACGCGCGAGCCGAGGCCGACGACATGCGCCTCGGCGAGCGCGCGCGTCGCGAGCGATCCATCCCACGGGGACGGCCCCACCGAGACGGATCATCGTCCCCTTCGGCGAGCCAGAGCCGGGGAAGGTGCCGCTCGGTGCCGGTCTCGATGCGGCGGATCACCTTGCCCGAGCCGGTGACGAGCCAGGAGCGGTCGCCGCGGCGCACGACGGCGACGGGCCTCTCGGGCGCGACCTTCACGACGAGCGTGTGCGGGAAAGCGCGGTCGACCGAGACTCCGGCGACAGCTGGAAGCGCGCGTAGCTTCCCCTCGACCTCGTCGACGTCCACGCCGACGAGGCTGCGCCCGATGAGGTCTCGCGTCGCTGCGCTCACCTCGCGCGCGACCGCGGGCGGCGCGCCGCGAACGTCTGACCCGTTCGAGAGCGAATACCGGAGTCGCGTAGGCGACCCAGTAGGCGCCACCTACGGCGACGAGGACGCCGATCGTGGCGAGCAGCGAGCGGCCGGACGGGACGAAGCGCACGAGATCCAGGCGAGCACCGGCCGCACCTCGCGGAAACGGGACGACGACGCTTGCCGCAGCAGCATGCCGACGCGAACCGCGCGCGCTTCGTCCGCCGACCATGGGGCTGGATTCGGCGCGGGCGCGGTGGCTCCTACGTCGAGCGCAGGCAGCTCGGGAAGGCCCGCGAACACGACCTCCCGCTCGAGCTCGACGCCGAACTGCTCGCTCGCACGGCGCCGTGCTTCGACCATCAGTGCGACGCAGTCCGCACTCGTCGCGCCGTCGGCGTTCTCGATGAAGTTCGCATGCTTCGGCGAGATCATCGCGCCGCCGATCCGATGGCCCTTGAGCCCGCAGAGCTCGAGCATCCTCCCCGCGCCGAGCTCGCCGGGCGGGTTCTTGAACACGCTGCCGAATGTGCGCTTGTTCGTCGGCTGGGTTGCCTTCCGCTGAGCGACGAGCTCGGCGACCGTCGCTCTGATCTCGTCGGGCGAACGCGGCTCGAGCAGGTATTCCACATGCGCGACGACATCGCCCGGGCGGAGTGAAGAGTGGCGATACGCGAGCCCGAGCTCGCTCGGTGACATCCAGCCCTCACCCTCGGCCGAGACGACGAAGGCCCGCACGAGGACATCCGTCCAGTCACGTCCATAGGCACCGGCGTTCATCCGGACGCCGCCGCCCGCGGTGCCCGGGATCGCGCACGCGAACTCGAGCCCGCCGAGTCCTGCATCGCGAGCGCGATGCAGGCACACCGCGTTCGTCGCGCCGCCACCGGCGCGGAGCGTGCTTCCGTGGACGTCGACCGCCGCGAGCTCGCCTTCGAGCCGAAGGACGAGCGCGTCCACACCCTCGTCGGGTGCGAGCAGGTTCGAGCCGAGCCCGACGACGAGGACGTCGAGGCCCTCGTCGCGGGCGAAGCGAAGAGCTTCGGCGAGCTCCGCTGCCGAGCGGGGCCGCGCGAGCGCCCGCGCCGGCCCACCGACGCCGATCGTCGTCAGCTTCGCAAGCGGAACGCCGGGCTCGACGTCGTCATGCCGGAAGCCCGTCGACGATCGCGCGCGCAATCTCGCCAAGGCTCGCCGACCCCGAGCGTGACGACGACGTCGCCGGGTCGCACCCAAGCGAGCGCGAGCGCCGCGGCATCGTCGAGAGTCGGGCGCCCAGCCGCGGCGCGACGCCGCGCGGGACCTGATCGAGGACGAGCTTCCCCGTGACGCCGGGCAGTGGCGCGTCGCGACCGTCGATCACGTCGGTGACGATCGTGGCGTCCGCGAGGCCGAGTGCGTCGCCGAGCTCGTGGTGGAGCTGTCGCGTGCGCTCGTAGACGTGCGGCTGGTACACGGCGATCAGCGTGCGTGGCTCGAGCTCGCGAGCGGTGCGGAGCGTTGCGGCGATCTCCGTCGGGTTGTGCCCGTAGTCGTCGATCACCTGCACGCCGCCGCGCTCGCCGACGAGCTCGAAGCGGCGGCCAACGCCCGCGAACGACGCGAGCGCCGCCTCCGCCGTCGGCGCGATCGACGCCCGCGAGCTCCAAGCACCGCGAGCGCCGCCGCCGCGTTCGCGCGGTTGTGCTCGACCCGCGACGCCGAGCTCGAACGCGACGGGCTCGAGCTCCCAGCCGCGTACGGCCTGCGGAACATCCGCAAGCCACTCCTCGAAGAACTCTCGCGAGCTCGGCCTCGGACGCATACGCCGCGTGGTGATCGAGCTCGACGTTCGTCACCGCGGCGATCTCGGGCCGCAACAGCGCGATCGAGCGGTCGGACTCGTCTCCCTCGACGACGAGCCACCCCTCTCCGGTGCCGGCGTTCCCGCCGAGCTGCGGCACGACCCCGCCGATGATCCAGGCCGGATCCTGATCGAGCTCGCGCAACGTGTACGCGACCATCGCCGCGGTTGTCGTCTTGCCGTGCGCGCCGCCGACGACGATCGAGCCCCGAAGCGACACGAGCTCCGCGAGGAACTCGGCGCGCGAGCGACCCTCGACGCGGCCGGCGTGCGCCGTCGGACACCACGACCTCGAACCCGTCCGGGGGTGCCGGCTCGCCGCCGATGTCCACGCGCACGCCCGAGACCGCCTCGAGGAAGATCGTCTCGCGGGCGTCCCAACCGCCGACCTCCGCCCCCCACGCTCGCGCGAAGTTCGCGTACGCCGAGAGACCCGCGCCGCCGATCCCGACGAAGTAGAAGCGGCGGCCCTCGAGCGGCAGCCGGCTCACCGATGTGACTCCGCGAACGCGATCAGCTCGTCGGCGATCACGGCAGCCGCTTCGGGCTTCGCGAGCTCGCGCATCGCCTCGCTCATGCGGACGAGCCGTTCCGGATCGCCGAGCAGCTCCTCCGTGAGCGCCGGAACCCGGGCGAGGTCGTGCTGGTCGACGACGACCGCACCGCCACCCTCCTCGAAGTGGCGCGCATTCAGCGCCTGGTGGTCGGCCGTCGCGTGCGGATACGGCACGAGGATCGCCGGAGTGCCGGCCGCAGCGAGCTCCCAAACCGTGCCTCCGGCCCGCGAGATCGCCAGGTCGGCGGCGACGAGCGCCGAGCCGAAGTCGTCCGTCGAGGGCAGGAGCACGTAGTCGTCTCTCGACACCCGCGGGCGAAGGGCCTCGAAGTCCCGCGCGCCGGACACGTGCAGGACCGC
Source organism: uncultured Gaiellaceae bacterium (assembly GCA_963744505.1). Taxonomy (GTDB): domain Bacteria; phylum Actinomycetota; class Thermoleophilia; order Gaiellales; family Gaiellaceae; genus GMQP-bins7. Next base: position 214,777 of record CAVUTL010000005.1, on the reverse strand, counting down.
CGGCCCGCGCGCCGCGAACGCGTCCACGGCGAACTCGTTCAGCGCCTGCGCGCCCGCGAGGCCACCGAACACCGCGAGCACCGGACGATCCTGCGGGAGCCCGAAGCGCGCACGAGCGGAAGCCCGGTCCGCCCCGAGATGCGCGGGAGGGATCGGCCGCCCCACGATGCGGTACTTCGGCCCGTCGCCGCCCGTCGATCGCGTACGCGAGGAACACGCGCCGCGCGAAGCGGGGCGGCGAGCCGGTTCGCGAGACCGAGGTGCGCATCCGCCTCCGTCAGCGCGGCCGGAATCCCGCGCAGCCTGGCCGCGAGCACCATCGGCCCGGCAACGTAGCCGCCGCCACCCAGGACGACGTCCGGACGACGCTGCGACAGGATCCGATTGCACGCGAACGGCGCGCGGATCGCCTGCCCCAGCGCGCGTGCGAGCCCGAGGCCGGCGCGACGCGGGAAGCCCGATACGGAGAACGTGTCGAGCTCGAAGCCCGCCTCAGGAACGAGCTGCGACTCGACGCGATCGGGCGACCCGGCGAACGTCACCGTCACTCCGCGTTCGCGAAGCGCCTCTGCGACCGCGAGCGCGGGACGGACGTGACCGGCCGTCCCGCCCGCCGCGATCACGCACCGAAGCCTTGGCGACCCTGCCATTCACGGCGATGTTAAGGAGAACCCCCATGCCCGCGAGCAGAACGATGAGGCTCGACCCGCCGTAGGAGACGAACGGCAGCGGAATCCCGGTCAGCGGAGCGATCCCGAGCGCCGCCGCGAGGTTGATGGCAGCCTGCCCGCAGACGAGTGCCGTGATGCCCGCGCCGAGCAGCTTCCCGAAAGGATCCGGGCAGCGTGACGCGATGCGGAACCCGGCGATCGCGAGAAGCGCGAACGCAGCGATCACGAAGCGTGGCGCCGATCAGGCCGAGCTCCTCCCCGATGACGGCGAAGATCATGTCCGTGTGCGCCTCGGGGAGGTAGGACACCTTCCCCACTCCCTCGCCGAGGCCGGCGCCGGTGAACCCGCCGGAGCCGATCCCGATGGTCGCCTGGACGATCTGGAAGCCGGCTCCCTGCGCGTCCGCACCATGGATCCAGGAAGCTGAAGATGCGTGCGCGCCGATACGGCTCGATCCAGATCGCGACGAGCCCGAGGCCGACCGCGAGCGCAGACGCCGCAACGAGCATCCGGATCGGCACGCCCGCGACGAGGAAGATCGCGAGCATCATCCCGCAGAGCGTGATGGTGGTCCCGAGGTCGGGCTCGACGACGATCAGACCGGCGAACATCAGCGTCAGCAGGCCGAGCGGCTTGAAGAGCTCGCCGAGCGTCCTCGGTGGCCGGCGCCGGGCGAGGTAGGTCGCGGCGAAGAGGCACAGCGCCAGCTTGGCGAGCTCCGACGGCTGGAAGCTCGCGGGGCCGAGCACGAACCATCGGCGAGCGCCGTTGATCGCCGGCCCGAGCACCAGCACCGCGACGCAGAGGACGAGCGCCACGAGGACGAGCGGCGGTGCGACGTAGCGGAGCCGGTGGTAGTCGAAGCGCGCCGCGAGCGTCATGAAGACGACGCCGATGAAGGCGTACACCGCCTGGCGTCTCAGGTAGCTCATGGGATCGCCGTTCCCGACCGCAGCCGACGCCGACGTCGCGCTGTAGACCATCACGAGCCCGAACGCGACGAGGCCGAGCGTGAGAAACGCGACGAGGCGCTGATCCGCGTAGCCGTCCCCGCTTCTCACCGCAGTGCCTCCACGTGCTCGCGGAAGGCGTCGCCGCGTGCCTCGAAGTCGCGGAACTGGTCGAAGCTCGCGCATGCGGGCGAGAGGAGGACCACGTCACCGGGCGAGGCAGCAGCGGCCGCGGCGGTGACCGCCGCCTCGAGGTCGCCAACCGGATCGTGCGGGACGCCGGCGGCGGCGAGCGCCGGAGCGATCTCCACTGCGGCCTCGCCGATCAGGTACGCGCGGTCGCCCTCCTTGAAAGCGGTCGCGAGCGGCGCGTACGACTCGTGCTTGCCGCGTCCTCCGAGGATCACGTGCAGGCGCTGGTCAGGGAAGGAGGCGACCGCGCGGAGCGCTGCGGCGACGTTCGTCGCCTTCGAGTCGTTCACGTAGCGGACGCCGCGCGAGCTCGCGCACGAGCTCGATGCGATGCGGGACGCCTTCGAACGTCGCGAGCGCCCGAGCGATCGCGTCGTCGTCGACGCCCGCGGCCCGCGCAGCAGCGGTTGCCGCGGCGGCGTTCTCGCGGTTGTGAGGGCCCGGAATGCGAGGGTCGGCCGGAAGCTCGTCGTCTGCGCCGAACTCGATACGGCGCCCGCTCCCCGGGACCTCCCGAAATCCATGTGGCAGCACGGCCGTGTCCTCGGCGGTCTGCCGTTCGAACATGCGGAGCTTGAGGTCGGCGTACCGCTCGAAGCTGCCATGGCGATCGAGATGGTCGGGCTCGAGGTTGAGAAGGACCGCCACTCGCGGCTTCAGCGTCGTCGACGTCCTCGAGCTGAAACGACGAGAGCTCGCACACGATCCACGCGTCCGAAGGGGCCGCGCCGACGAGCCCCGTGAGCGGACGGCCCACGTTCCCTGCCACCTCGACGGGTCGCCCGGCCGCGCGGAACACCGCGCCGAGAAGCTCGCTCGTCGTCGTCTTGCCGTTCGTGCCGGTGACGCCGAGGATCGGGTTCGGAAGGAGGCGGGCGCCGAGCTCGATCTCGCTCCACACGGGCACGCCGCGCGTTCGCGCGCGCTCGACGAGCAGCGCTTCGCCCGGGACTCCCGGGCTCTTCACGACGAGATCGATCCCCTGTAGCAGCGTCTCCTCCTCGCTTCCGAGGTGGACTTCGACACCGAGCTCGCGGAGCCTCCCCGCGTCGAGCGCCTCGTCACGGTCGTAGCCGACGACGTCCGCGCCCCGGGCACGCAGGACCTCGGCGGCCGCCATCCCGGACCGCGCGAGCCCGACGACGAGGACGCGCCTGCCCTGCGAGCTCGAGCGCGCTCATCTCAGGGCTGGACGAACTGCAGGAAGTCGCGGTAGAAGAGCGCGAAGCCGGACGCGCAGAAGATCGCGCAGACGATCCAGAACCGCACCATGACCTTCGTCTCCGACCACGCCTTCATCTCGAAGTGGTGGTGGATCGGCGCCATGAGGAACACGCGCTTGCCGGTCCGCTTGAAGCTGACGACCTGGATGATCAGCGACAGCACCTCGATCACGAAGATCCCGGCGATGAGGAGGAGCAGGATCTCGGTGCCGGTCACGATCGCGAAGCCGGCGACCGCGCCGCCGAGCGCGAACGAGCCGGTGTCGCCCATGATCACCTCGGCGGGGAAGGCGTTGTACCAGAGGAACCCGATCGTCCCTCCGATGAGCGCCGCGGCGAGCGTCGCGATGTCGAGAAGCGTGTCGCTTCGCGCTCCCGGATCGCCCGAGCGGATCCAGGCGATCCCCGCGATCGCGAGGAACGTCAGGAGCATGATCACGACCGACACCCGCCGCGAGTCCGTCGATCCCGTCGGTGAGGTTCGCGCCGTTCACCGTTCCGGCGATCGACGAGGAACAGGAACACGTAGTAGCCGAACCGAGAGATCGAGCGTCCAGCCGACGATGGGCACGTAGACGTCGGTCGTGAACGTCGCGCTCTCGTTGAGGAGCAGCGCGGCGCCGACCGTGACGGCGACGAGCCCGACCATCTTCCAGCGCCCCGGGAGCCCGAGCGAGTGGCGCCGGCGCAGCTTCAGGTAGTCGTCGGTGAACCCGATCAGCGCGCAGCCGAGGACGATGAAGAGGACGGTGAGCCCCTCGGCCGTGTACTGGGAGAGCGACGAGGAACGGGACGACGGCCGACGCGAGGATCAGGAGCCCGCCCATCGTCGGCGTGCCCTGCTTCACGACGTGCGTCGCCGGCCCCTCGGCCCGGATCTGCTGCCCGAGGTTCGCGCGCGCGGAGCAGCTCGATGAACTTCGGCCCGATCACGACGGCGGCGACCATCGCGATCAGGCCCGCGATCAGGACAGGGACCATGCTCGGGCGAAGTTCGTGATCTCGTCGGCGATGCCTTCGAGCCCGACCGCGCGCGACGCCTTGACGAGGACGGCGTCGCCTGGCCGGATCGCAGGAGCGCGCGAGCATCGACGGCGTCGGTCGGCGTCGCCGCCCAGGCGATGGGCTCGTACGCGCGGGCGGCGTCGCCGACGCCGATGACCTCGACGCCGAGGTCGGCCGCGAGCGCCCCGACCTCACGGTGATACGCCGCTCGACGCTTCGCCGAGCTCGGCCATCTCCCCGAGGATCGCGATCATGCGCCGCTCGCCCGCACGCTCCGCGAGATGCTCGAGCGCAGCGCGCATCGAGTCCGGGTTCGCGTTGTAGGCGTCGTTCACGACGAAGCCTCCACCGGGGAGAGCGATCTCCTCGCCGCGCCACGGAGAGAGCCGGATTCCGCCGACGCCTTCGTGAGCGCGGTCGAGCGGAAGCCCGAGCGCAGCGTAGGCATGAAGCGCGGCGAGCGTGTTCAGCGCGAGGTGGCGCTGCGTGAACGGCAGCTCGAGCTCGACGTCGACGTCTCCGACGGCGAAGCGGGTCGCGCCGTTTCGCGCCTCGACGTCGTCCGGGTCGGAAGTGCCGGAACGTGATGTCCTCGCGGCCGAGGTAGGGCTCGAGCTCCTCCGCACGGGCCGGTACGACCGCCGTGCCACCGGAAGGAAGCGCAGCGATCGCCTCGGCGTTTGCCTCGGCCACGCGCTCGACCGCTGCCGAGCAGCTCGAGGTGCTCGGGCCCGATATGCGGGACGACGACGATGTCGGGCCGCGCGATCGCGCAGAGCGCGAGGATCTGGCCGAGCCCGCGCATTCCCATCTCGGTGATCAGGATCTCCGTCTCCGGCTCGAGGCGACAGACGGTCAGCGGGAGCCCGATCTCGTTGTTCAGGCTCTTCTCGGCCGAGATCGTCGGCGCGTGCGGCGCGCAGAGGGCGCCCGAGGATGTCCTTCGTCGTCGTCTTCCCCGCCGACCCGACGACGCGCGACGACGTGCGCGTCCGTCTTGCCGCGGACGAGCGACGCGAGCGCACGCGAGCGCCGCCTCCTGATCGTGCGGGACGAGCGTCGCCGCGCCGCGCGCGCGTGCGTCGTCGACGTAACCGAACGCCCGCGTTCAACGCGACGAAGAGATCGCCCGGCCCGACCTCACGGGAGTCGGCGCTTGATGCCCGTGATCGCGGCGCCGTCGCCGTCGAGCGAGCCGAGCTCGAGCGCGACGATCTCGTCCCAGCCGAGCTCGATCACGCGAGAGCCTCGCAACGCCTCGCGCGCGACCTCGCGGTCGTCGAACGGCGTGACGACGCCGGCGACGTCCTGACCCTGCTCGTGCCCCTTGCCGGCGATCACGACGACGTCCCCTCCTCCGCGAGCGCGATCGCTCGGGCGATCGCGCTGCGCCGGTCGGGGTCGATCTCGACGTCGACACCGCTTCCCTGGAGCACGTCCTGGATGATCGCCAACGGCTCCTCGGAGCGCGGGTTGTCGGAGGTCACGATCGTCACGTCGGCCAGCTCCGCGGCGATCCTCCCCATGAGTGGCCTCTTGCCGCGATCGCGGTCGCCACCTGCGCCGAACACGACGATGACCCGTCCCGGCGCCGAGCCCGCGCGCGGCCTCGAGCACCGTCCCGAGCGAGTCGGGCGTGTGCGCGTAGTCGACGACGACCGCGAACGACTGTCCCTCGTCGATCGCCTCGAACCTGCCGGGAACGCCCGCGACGCTCGCGATCCCCTCGGCGATCGCGTCCTCGTCGAGATCGAGGAGCAGATCCCGGCCGCCACGGCGCCGAGGACGTTCTCGACGTTGAACCGACCGCGCAGTCGCGTCTCGATTCCGATCCCTGCCGCGCGAAAGCGACTGCCGTGCGCGTCGAGCACGAGATCGCTCCGGACGCACCTCGGCCTCGTCGGAGAACCCGAACGTCACGAGCGGAGCCCGGTGCAGGTCCTCGAGGTCGGAGGCGAGCAGGCGTCCCCACTCGTCCCCGACGTTGACGGCGGCCGGCGGCGGCTGCGGGCCGGTGAAGAGCCGCCGCTTCGCCTGCGAAGTACTCCTCCATCGTCCCGTGCAGATCGAGGTGGTCCTGGCTCGAGGTTCGTGAAGACGAGCGCATCGAAGCGGACGCGATCGAGACGTCGGAACGCGGCGCCGTGCGAGCTCGCCTCGACGGCGGCGCTCTCGTCGCCCGCGTCGAGCATCTCGCGAAAGAGCCGCTGCAGGTCGATCGCCTCGGGCGTCGTGAACGGCGCCGGGCGTTCCTCGCCGCCGACGTGCCACTCGACCGTCCCGACGAGACCGGGCCTCCGACCTGCCGCCTCGAGGATCGACCGGAGCAGGAACGCTGTCGTCGTCTTCCCGTTCGTCCCGGTCACGCCCGCGAGCTCGAGCTCCTTCGTCGGCTCGCCGAAGAAGACGTCGGCCGCGACGGCCATCGCCTCGCGCGTCGACGGGACGAGGAGCTGCGGCACGTCGACGTCGAGCGATCCGCTCGACGACGAGCGCCGCCGCGCCGCGCTCGATCGCCTCCCACGCGAGGTCGTGGCCGTCCACGCGCGCGCCGGCGACGCAGAAGAAGAGCGCGCCCGCGGAGACGCGCCGGGTGTCGTACGCGAGATCGCCGATCGCGACCTGGCGGCCCCCGGCCACCTCGCTCGGCGCGAGTGCCCGGATCAGGGCGTCGAGGTCCACGCCGCAGAAGGCTAGTTGGGCCGCGGTACGTCAGTGACGAGCGCAGCGGCCGCGAAGCGGCCGCCTTCAGGGTCTTGGCGGCTCGGAACTCCGCGCTAGCGGGTTCCGAGCCTGCGGGTCCCGGAGCGTCCTGGGGAATCTCCAGGTACTGGAGGTTGAACCGCGCGATCTCACGGAACGCCGGAGCGGCGACGACGCCGCCGTAGTACCGCCCGCGCGGCTCGTCGACCATCACCATGACCACGAGCTTCGGCTTCGATGCCGGCACGAGGCCGACGAACGACGCCACGTACCGGGATGTGGAGTAGCGGCCGCTCGGCTCGATCTTCGCCGCGGTTCCGGTCTTGCCGGCCACCGTGTATCCGGGGATCGCCGCCTCGGTGCCGGTCCCCTCGACGACGACGCCACGAAGCATCGAGAGCATCTGACCGGCGACGGCACGCGAGACGACGCGGCGCCCCTTCCCAGCCCCGACGTCCCTGCCGTCGACTCGGTCGACGAGGTGAGGTCGCACCAGCACGCCTCCGTTCGCGATCGCCGAGTACGCACGCGCCATCTGCATCGGCGTGACCGCGATGCCATGACCTATCGGCACCGTGCCGATCGTCGATCCCGACCACTGCTCGAGCGGAAGCGCGAACCCGGCCGACTCACCGGGGAAGTCGATGCCGGTGCCCTTGCCGAAGCCGAAGCGATCGATCCACGAGGCGAGCCGCCCCTCGCCCAGGCGCTGCGCGATGGTGATCGTGCCGATGTTCGAGGAGAACTCGACGATCTGTCGCACCGTCATCCGCTGCGTGCCGCGCGAATGGGCCTCACGAATCGTTCGGTCGGCGACCTTGAGGCTCGGCGCCAGCCGGAACGACGAGCGTGGGTTCACGATGCGCTCCTGGAGCGCCGCGGCGACCGTCACGAGCTTGAACGTCGACCCGGGCTCGTACGTGTCGGTGACGGCTCGATTGCGGCGTCGGTCCGCGCGGGTCGTCGGGAAGCGGTTCGCGTTGAAGCGCGGCGCGGTCGCCATCGCGAGAACTTCGCCGGTTTGCGGGTCCATCACGACTGCCGTCGCCGACTTCGCGCCCCACCGCCGCACGGTCTCCTGCGAGGACCTCCTCCGCGTTGGCCTGGAGCTGGCGGTCGATCGTGAGCCGGACATCCCTTCCTGGCGTCTCCGGCTTCGTCTCCACGACGTCGAGCGCGCGGCCGAAGGGGTCCTTGACGATCGTCTGGCTCCCCGGGCGGCCGGCGAGCGTCCCCTCGAGCGAGCGCTCCAAGCCCTCGAGGCCCTTGTTGTCGAGCCCCGCGTACCCCAGGATCTGCGCCGCGACCGGCCCTTGCGGGTAGTAGCGGAGCTCCTCCGGGTAGAAGCCGAGGCCCGCGTAGCCGAGCTTCTCGAGCATCTCGGCCTTTCGTGAATCGGCCTTGCGTGCGACGTAGACGAAGCCTCGAGAACGGTCGACGAGCGTGGGATACAGGACCGCGGGATCCGCGCCGAGGAGATTGCCCGCGGCGAGCGTGAGGTCGCGCGGCTCGTCGACCTGCCTCGGGTTCGCGTAGATCGTGGTGGCCATGCGTCCGATCGCGAGCGGCTCGCCGTTCCGATCGACGATCGTGCCGCGTCCCGCCGGCACGACGACCGTCTCCCGGTGCTGACGCAGCGCCATCGCCGCGTATTCGGGGCCCTTGACGACCTGGAGCCAGACCGACCGCACGAAGGCCGCCGCGAGGAGAACGAGGAACGCTCCTGCGAGCAGCGCGATGCGGTGGTTCGTCGCGGCGGGCTTCACTTGCCGAGCTGGATGTAGGTGGTGTCCTCCGGTTCCACCTCGACGAGACCGAGCTCGCCCTCGGCGAGGCGCTCGATCCGCGTCGTCGCAGCCGCGCTCGAGATGTCCGAGCGGAGGCGCGCGATCTCGGTCTTGAGCTCCGTTCGCTCGCGGCCCACCGCGTCCAGCTGGAGATTGAGGCGCAGCACCGCGACGTTCACGGCGACCACCCCGGCGAGCAGCACGGCGAGCAGAGCGATCCAGACGATGCCTCCGCCCAGCGCCCAGGATCGTCGGCGCGCCGTCGCCGCACTCCGTGCACGCGTCGCGGGGGCCGGCTGTGCGATGGTCGACATCAGACCCTGACCGCCGCCCGGAGGCGCGCAGAGCTGGCACGTGGGTTGTCGTCGACTTCCGCCGCGGACGGGCGAACCGGCTTCGGCGTGAGGACGCGAGCCTCGGGCTCCTTGCCGCAGACGCACACGGGGAACTCCGGCGGGCACGTGCAGCCGCGCGCCCGATCGCGGACGAAGCGCTTGACGATCCGATCCTCGAGCGAGTGGAAGCTGATCACGGCGAGCCTTCCACCCGGTCGGAGCATCTCGAACGCCGCAGGAAGACCGACCTCGAGCGACTCGAGCTCGTGGTTGACCTCGATCCGCAGCGCCTGGAACACGCGCTTCGCGGGATGACCTTCGCCGAAGCGGGCCGGCGCGGGAATCGACGAGCGCACCACATCGACGAGCTGCCCCGTGCGCTGGATCGGCTCGTCGGCGCGACGTCGCACGATTCCGCGCGCGATCTGCGCCGCGTAGCGCTCCTCGCCGTACTTCCGGAAGATCGTCGCCAGTGCGCGCTCGTCGTAGGTCGCGAGGACGTCCGCGGCGCTGCTCTTCGTCAGAGGGATCCATGCGCATGTCGAGCGGCGCGTCCGTCGCGTACGAGAAGCCGCGTTCGGGGCGGTCGACCTGCATCGAGGAGAGCCCGAGGTCGAGGAGGACGGCATCCGCGCGAACGCCGTTTCCCGCGAGCTGCGAGAGAACGACCGCGTAGTCGCCGCGGAGGAATCTCGCCTGAACACCCCGCCCCGCCGCCTTGACACGATCGAAGTACGGTCGCACGCTCGGGTCACGGTCGATCGCGACGAGCTTTCCGCTTCCGGCGAGATCCGCGACCAGCACTCGAGAGTGGCCGCCGGCACCGAACGTGGCGTCGACGATGGTCTCGCCCGGCTGCACGGCGAGGAGCTCGCGCACCTCGTCCGCGAGCACCGGGACGTGATCAGCCGCGTCTGTCCGCTGCACGTTCGGCAACATCTCCGACGCTCCCTTCGATCGCGCTGACGTGAGCCGCCCACTCGGGGCGATTCCAGATCTCGATGTGGTCGTCGACGCCGACCACCGCGACGTCCCTGCCGAGACCGGCGTGGCGAGCAAGGTCCGGCGGCACGACGACACGGCCCTGCTTGTCGACCTCGGCCACGGACGCGCCGGCGAAGACGAAGCGTTTCATCTCGCGCGCCTCCCGCGTGAGCGAGTCGAGTGCGCTGATCCGCTCGGCACTCGCCTCCCAGCTCTTGCGCGGGTAGACGTCCACCGTTCGGTCGATCCCGCGCACCAGCACGATCCCGCCGCCGAGGCCGTCGCGGTACTTCGCGGGCAGGGTGAGGCGGTTCTTCTCGTCGATCGTGTGCTCGTGGGTTCCGTAGAACATGGGCTCGGCATGGGCTGGTCATCTCCCACGGTGCCCCACCTTACTCCACTTTCCTCCACCTCGCAACCCCACCGCACGACGACGTGCGACGTGACACGCGGTGGGTCGGTCGAACGTGCAGCGGCCGCGAAGCGGCCGCCTTCAGGATCTCGCGCAGCCGGAAAGCCGCGCGAGCGGGTTTCCGGTCTTGCGCACTATTCAGGCGAGCGGCACCGCCTCCGCGTGGACGCCCGGACCGGCCAATGCTCCGACGCCACACCGGGCGGCGAACTCGAGCGCGTCGAGGCCTTCGAGCTTGGCCGCAAGCGCAAACGCGAGGCCCGCCGCGAAGCAGTCGCCGGCGCCGTACGCATCGGCAGGATCCGGCGGACGAGGCGCGGCGCTGTACGGACCACCTGGCTGCGCCCAGCCGCCGAGCGCCCCGGATGTCGTCACTACGAGCCGCGGCTCCGGATCGATCTGCCCTGGGTGGTAGCGCTCGGCGTCGTCCTTGCCGCTCGAGACGAGCGCGTCGAGCTCGACGGCCGCCTGCCTGAGCGTCGAGAGCTCACGTGCGGTGGCGACGAGAACCCGCGCACGCCGTGCGAGGAGCAGAGCATCCGCGTCCCCCGCGCAGAAGTAGACGCAGTCGCAGCGAGCCAGCTCGTGCCAGGGAAGAGCTTCGTCGTGTCCGCGCGGGTGGAGCTTGCGCCCGATGGTCGTGATCGTCCGCTCTCCCGCGTCGTCGATGAACGTGAAGCCACTGCGCTGCGGCGCGTCGACTGCGGACGCATGCACCGTGATCCCGCGCGCCTCCAGCTCGGTCAGCGCCCGCGTCGCGCGCTCGTCGTTGCCAAGCACCGTGAAGAAGTCGACGGAGTCGGCGAGCTTCGCGAGCTGGACCGCAGCCACCGAGCCCCCACCGGCCGCCTGCTCCCACGATTCGGCGGCGTGCACGATCTCGCCCGGCCGGGGCACCGCTTCCACGGGGACGAACTCCAGCCACTCCACATGCCCCACCACGGCGGCCCTCATCCCGGCATGCTCACAAATCGGCAGCCGGCCGCGTTTGACGAAGATGATGCAGGTCGTGGCGATTCCCCCGTTCGAGCGCTTCTACGACGAGCACCGCAACGAAGTGCTCCGGCTTCTCCGTCGCCGACTCGGGGCCCAGCGGGCGGAGGACGCATTCCAGGAGACATTCCTGCGGGCGCTCCGCGCGTACGGTCGACTCGACCACGGCGAGCACCTGCGCGCGTGGGTCCTCACCATCGCGCAGAACGTCGCCCTCGACACGCTTCGCCGGACGAAGCCCACGGAGGAGCTCGTCGAGGCCGCGACCGACGATGTACGCCCCGCGTATGCCGAGCTCGCGGAGCTCACGGACGGCCTCGGCCCGAAGGAGCGGGCCGCCGTCGTGCTCCGCTACGGCTACGACCTGTCCTACGACCAGATCGCGTCGGCGCTCGGCTCGTCTCCCGACGCGGCCAGACAAGCAACGTCCACCGGTGTTCGCCGGATTCGAAGGAGGATCTCCTCATGACCGTCTCCCCCGACCTCGACCGCCGCTTCCGCGAGGCCGCATCGACGCTCGGACTCGTCGACATCGGCTTCGACATCGTCGACTCGCCGATCGGAGAGCTGCTCGTCGCGGCGTCCGACCGCGGTGTGGCGTCGATCTGGTTCGATCCCGATCCCGCCGAGGATCTCGAGCGTCTCGCGCGAATCGGCGGGCCTCGCGTGCTCCGCTCGCCGCGCAGCGTCGACGAGGCGCGGCGCGAGCTCGACGAGTACTTCGCGGGGAGTCGTCGCCACTTCGACCTCCGGCTCGACCTGCGTGCACTCCCCTCGTTCAGCGTCTCGGTGCTGAACGAGCTCGCGCGGGTGCCCTACGGCGAGACGACCACCTACGGCGCCCTCGCGCAGCGCGTCGGCCGCCCGAGCGCAGCGCGCGCCGTGGGCACGGTGATGAACCGCAACCGCATCCCGATCGTCCTCCCGTGTCACCGAGTCGTCGGCTCGACGGGCGACCTCACGGGCTACGCCGGAGGACTCGACCGGAAGGCCACCCTCCTCGAGCTCGAGGGTGCTCGGTGACGCCTCGCTCGAGCATCCGGTACCCGACGCCCCACACGTTGACGATGAATCGGTCGTCGGGACCGACGCAGAGCTTCTTCCGCACTCGCGAGGCGTGCGACTCCAAAGTGCGGGTACGACCGAGCGCCTTGAAGCCCCACACCTCGCGGAGCAGGTCGACCTTCGTCCACACGCGATAGGGCTCGGACGCCAGCTTCGCGACGAGCTCGAACTCCTTCGCGGACAGGTCGACCGACCTGTCGCGCACGTGCACGCGCCGGGTCGGCCGATCGATGACGAGGTCGCCCGCGACGATCATGTCCTGCGACGCGGTCGCCGTCCGCCGGATCAGCGCCCGGATGCGCGCGAGGAGCTCATCGTAGGCGAACGGTCGCGCCAAGACGTCGTCCGCGCCGCGGTCGAGTGCGCGAACGCGCTCGATGGGGTCGGACCCCGTCGCGAGCACGATGACCGGCACGTTCCGGTCCCACGTACGTCCGGGCTCGCCGCTCCGCAAGCGCAGGCAGAGGTCGAGCTCGGCGAGGAGGACGACGTCCGGACGGGCCGTCTCGACGAGCTCGAGTGCCTCGCTTCGCCGGCTTGCGCCGAGGACGTCGAAGCCGTCGTCGCGTAGCTGCCGGCCCAGGTACTCGCGGGTCTCGGGCTCGGGCTCGGCGACGAGGACGGCACTCGGCATGCCGCCGACGCTAGCCCGGTCGGGATCGGCGCGCCAGATGTCCTTTGCAGCGGATCAGCGCCAAGCCGTCCTCAGCCGTCGGGCCGAGACATGGCCGGCTCGCCTACAGGCGCCCGTGTCGGAGGATGCCCCAGACCAGCCAGACGCCGAAGACGCCCGCGAGCAAGAACCCGATGAGCGCGAGGAGGTGGATCCCCGCCGCATGCGGGCCCCCCTCGGCAAAGACGCCGATGATCGCCGAGCCCATGAGCCCGCCGAGGATGACGACCGCTACGGCGATCCGGTTCGTCGCCTTGTCGATGTGATCGTCGATCTCGTCGATCCCGGGGTTCTCGATGTGCACCTGGAACGTTCCCGCGCGCAACTGCTCGAGCACGTCGGAAACCTGGTACGGCATGTCCCGCGCGACCGATGCCAGTCCGATCGCCTCGACACGCGCCCGCTGCGAGAGAGCACGCGGATGGAAGCGGTCGGCGAGGAGACCGCGCGCGTACGGCTTCGCGACCTCGAAGACATTGAACTCCGGGTACACCTCCTGCCCCACCGACGCGAGCGTCGCGATCGCCTTGTCGAGGATCACGAAACGGCTCGGAAGCTTGAGGTTCATCGAGTAGATCAGCTGGAACCCCTCGCGGATCACCTGGATCGGATCGATGTCCGAGAGTCGGCTCCCGTAGTAGCGGTCGAAGAGCACCTGCAACTCGGCCCGGAACTCCTGCTCCCGCGCGAGGTCGTACCGCACACCGAGCTCGCGTAGCCGCCGCGGGATGGCATCGACGTTCTCGGTCGCAGCATCGACGAAGAGCCGCGTGAGCTTCGTCATGTCGTCGTCGCTGAGCTTTCCCGCCTGCCCGAAGTCGACGAGGCCGAGCGCGCCCGACTCGAGCACGAAGATGTTCGCGGGATGCGGGTCGGAGTGGAAGAACCCGTGGCGGAAGACCATCGTCATCCAGGCGTCGGCGAGCTTGTGCGCGACGTCGCGCCGCTCGTCGGGTCGCATCGACTCTAGGTCGAGGTCCGCGACCTTCGTGCCGCGGAGGTACTCGAGCGTGAGGATCCTCGACGTCGAGTACTGGCGGATGACGCGCGGGACGACGACGTTCTCGCTGCGCGCGAAATTGCGATGGAATGCCTCGGCGTTCCGCGCCTCATGACCGTAGTCGAGCTCGAGGCGGATCGAGCGGGCGAACTCGTCGACGAGCTCCTGCGGGTCCATGAACTCGAGCGCCTTCACGCGCTCGCGCAGGAGACGCGCAGCCTGGTAGAGGAGACCGAGGTCGGCCTCGATCTGATCGCCTGCCGCCGGACGCTGCACCTTCACGGCGACCTCTTGCCCGTCGGGCAGGACCGCGCGATGCACCTGGCCGATGGAAGCCGACGCCAGCGGTGCGAAGTCGAACTCGAGGAACGCCCGGTCCATCCGGAGGTCCAGCTCGGCCTCGACGGCGTCGCGCACCTGCTCGAACGGAATCGGCGACGCGTCATCCTGGAGCCCGCGGAGCTCCGCCACGATGTCGGGCGGCACGACGTCAGGGCGGGTGGACAGCAGCTGGCCGAACTTGACGAAGGTCGGCCCGAGCTCGTCGAGCATCATGCGCAGCCGCTTGCCGCGATCAGAGACCGTGATGGCGTCGCCGTTCACATCGCTCTCGCCGAGGCGGTTCCGGCCGAGGAGGTAGCCGAACCCGTGCCGTGCCGCGACCTGCGCGATCTCCGAGAGACGCCCGAGGTTCCTCGACGGCCCCTGCGTGGTCGCCATGCGCGGATTGTAGGGCCGGCGGTTCACGACTCCGGCTGCTCGAGGCCGCCAGAGACACCGCGACCGCGAAGCGGTCGCGGTCTAGGGAACTTCACGCGACCGGAATCCGGCGCTAGCCGGATGCGGGTCTTGCGTCCAACTCAGTCGCGCTCGAGCAGCCTGATGCGATGCTCGAGCTGCGCGACGCGGAGCTCGAGGTCGCTCACGACCTCGCGTGAAGCCGCGCCGAGTTCCGATGCCGCGCGTGCGGCCACTGCGCCCCCACTCTCGCCGAGCCGCGCGGCCTCGCGTTTCCAGCTGTCGAGAACGTCGGCGATCACGCCGCGTACTTCGTCACGCTCGACTCCGAGGCGGTTCCCGATCTCGGCGGCGAGCTCGTCCGCGTGCTGCGCGACGAGCGCGATCGCGCCGATGCCGGCCAGGCTGAGCGTCTCGAGCGGGCCGCGCTCGCTAGCGGGCTCGGCCATGGGGTCGAGACGCACGCCGCTGGCGGCGCCGCTCGCGTTTGGAGGACGTCGCCCCTGCGGGAGTCGGAACCGGAGCGGGTCGCGGACTTTCCGTTGCGACCTCGGCGCCCGAGGGCGACTCGTCTTCTTCGGCGCCCGAGGGCGACTCGTCTTCCGCGGCGATCTCCTCCGCCTCCGCGGCGAGCGCCCCGCCGACCGACGAGATGCCCGCGAGGGCACCGAGGTCGTCGCGGCGGCGTGCGAACTCGGGCTCCCGCTCCTTCAGCACCGCGAGCAACGGCGCAGCGAGGAAGATCGACGAGTACGAGCCTGCCCCGATGCCGATGAGCAGGGCGAATGCGAAGTCCTTCAAGGTGTCGCCGCCGAACACATACAGCGACGCCACCGGAAGGAGCGTGATGAACGTCGTCGCGAGCGAGCGCGGGATGACCTCCCAGAGCGAGACGTTCCCGATCACGCGCATCGAGGCGCGCCGCATCAGCGGCACGTTCTCGCGAATCCGATCGAAGATGATGATCGTGTCGTACATCGAGTAGCCGAGGATCGTGAGGAGTGCCGCAACGGTCGCCGTCGACACCTCGCGCCCGGTCAGCGCGTAGATCCCGATCGCGATCAGCAGGTCGTGCGCAAGCGAGACGATGACGCCGACCGAGTACTTCCACTGGAACCGGAACGAGATATAGGCGACCATCAGGAGCAGGCTCACCAGGATCGCCAGCAGGGCGTTGTTCGCGATCTGGCGCCCGAAGCTCTCCGACACGTTCTTCGCGCCGAATGAGGTCGCGTCGACCGCGTTTGCCAACCCCAGCTGAAGCTCGTTCTGCTCGTCGTTGGTGAGCGACTCGGTCCGGATCTGGAAGTTCGTGTACTTGCCGTCGGTGGACTCGCCACGACCCTGGATCACCGCATTGCCCTGCCCGATCGCAGCGGCCTCGCTGCGCACGTCCTCGAGTGCCGTCGCCTCCGGCGTGCGGAACGAGATCTGCGTGCCGCCCTTGAAGTCGATGCCGAAGTTCAGCCCGAGGATCGCGATCGCGGCGACCGAGAGGAGGCACAGCACGCCGGAGAAGGCGAACCAGATCCGACGCCTGCCGATGTAGTCCCAGCGCAGCCACTTGGGAAGACCCTCGCCGGTCGCTCCCATGACGCGCGGGTCCTCGAGCCAGCCGAACCCGCCGAGCAGCGCCAGGATCGCCCGGGTCGCGGCGACTGCGGTCAACAGCGAGAGGAGCGTGCCGAGGAGGAGCATGAGCGCGAACCCGCGCACGCTCGCCGTCGCCACCGCGAACAGCACCATCGCGGTGATCGCCGTGACGACATTCGCGTCGACGATCGTGGCGAAGCCCTTCCGGTAGCCCTGTGCGATCGCGGCGCGCATCGATCTCCCAGCGCGCACCTCTTCCTTGATGCGTTCGAAGATGACGATGTTCGCGTCGGCCGCGACGCCGAACGTCAGAACGAGGCCGGCGAACCCAGGCAGTGTCAGGGTGACGTTGAAGAGGAGAATCGTCGCGTAGAGGAACGCCGCGTAGATCGCGAGCCCGGCAACCGCGACGAGCCCGAGGAAGCGGTAGAAGACGAGGAGGAAGATCGCGACGAGGATCAGCCCGCCGATGGCGGCCTTCCACGCCTCGTTCAGGGAGTCCTTGCCGAGGGTCGCCGAGATGTCGGTGCGGTCGAGCGTCTCGAACTTCACGGGGAGCGCGCCCGTCTGGAGGACGAGTGCGATCTCCTTCGCCTCCTGGAACGAGTCGAGACCTTCGATCTGAGCTCGGCCGCCGCCGATGCCGCCGCTCAGGCTCGAGTCCGTGTAGTCGATCTGGGGCCAGGTCTTGATCTCGCGGTCGAGGACGATCGCGAAGTTCTGCTGCGCCTGGCGGAGCTTGCCTCGGATCCACAGGTTGCGCGTGATCTCCTCGAACTTGTCGGATCCCTTGTCCGTGAACTCCATGGACACGATGGGCCGACCCGCTCCGCCGGGGCTCGTGTCGAAGTCCGCGCGCGTGCCGGAGAGCTTGAAGTCCTCGCCCGTCATCTGCGGGACGTCCGGAGGGTCGTAGTCGAAGAGGTAGTAGTAGGTGCGATCCGGCCCGACCACCCCGGCGCCGCCTGCGCCAGGACATACGACCGCGCCCTCGCCGCAGGTGATGACGACCATGCCCTCGGGCACCGCGAAGATCTCGCGACCCGCAGGCAGCTTGCCGCCCGAGCGCCGCAGCGCCTCCTCCTCGGTGTCGTACGGTCCCGAAACGACCCGCTTCGTCTTCGGATTCACGATGTAGTAGGCGTCGGACTCGCCGTCCTTCACCTGCGACTGCACTTGCGCAAGGAGACCGTACAGCGAGGCTGTCTCGACAGGCTCTCCACGGATCGTGATCGACGGACCGGTGAGCGAGTCCTGGAGGTCGAAGAGCTCGAGCTGTGCGGTCGTGCCGATGATCTCCGCGGCAGCCTCCGGATCCTGCACGCCGGGGAGCTGGATGACGATCTGGTTGTCGCCCTGCGTCCTGATCTCGGGCTCCGAGACGCCGAGCTTGTCGACGCGGCTCCGCATGATCTCGACCGAGCGATCGAGATCTTCCTCCGTGAGGTCGCGATTGGGCGGCGGAACCGCCTGGAGCGTCACTTCGAGGCCGCCCTGGAGATCGAGACCGAGCGTCGGGGACTTGTGGAGAGGCGATCCCGGGATCGCGAGGAGCGCGACGCCGACGAGCGCCGCAGCGAGTACACCGAGAACGAGGAATGAGTTGCGCCTGCTCACGTTCGACGCCCCAGGTTAGTTGCGGTCGGCTTCCGTCGAGGCGTCCCCCGCTGCGGCCCTAACGACTTCTTCGCCGTCCGTAACGGCAGCTTCATCGGCCGCATCGAGCTCGTCGACGTCCTCGAGCTCACCGTCGACGACCGCGGCGCCCTCATCCTCTTCCGGAGGCAGCACGGCTGCGATCCCGCGCCGCGTCATGTGCACGGTGACTCCGCTCGCGATCTCGACGACGATGTCGTCGTCCTCGGCCTCCGAGATCGTCCCGTAGATACCACCGGTCGTGAGCACGTCGTCACCGACACTCGCACCGTCGATCATCGACTTCTGCTGTGCCTGTCGCTGACGCTGCGGGCGGATCATGAGGACGTACATCACGCCCAGCATCAGCACCATGATGATCAGGAATTGCACGGTTCCTCCTCCGGTGGGACGGCGAGCCGTGCGAGGGCCTCGTCCCGGAAGGACGAGAACGCGCCTCGCTCGATCGCCGCTCTTGCTCGTGCGGACAGGTCGAGTACGAACCGCAGATTATGCAGGCTGAGCAGCCGTAGCCCCAGCATCTCCCGCTGGGTCACGAGGTGACGGATGTACGCACGCGAGAACCTCGCGCATGCTGGACAGACGCACTCCGGGTCGAGCGGCCGCGGATCGGCTCGGTACGTCGCGTTGCGAAGGTTGAGCCGCCCCTCCCACGTGAGTGCCGATCCAGTTCGTGCCGTGCGCGTCGGCAGGACGCAGTCGAACATGTCGACACCTCGGGCGACGACCTCGAGGATCCCTGCCGGGTCGCCGATGCCCATGAAGTACCGTGGCCGCGCGGCAGGGAGACGGGGAGCGGCCCACTCCACGCAATCGAGCATCGCCTCCTTCGACTCCCCGACGGCCAGGCCGCCGAGCGCGTAGCCGTCGAAGTCGAGCGCGGCGATCTCGTCGATCGATCGGGCGCGCAGCTCGTGATCGGTTGCGCCCTGCGCGATCCCGAAGCACAGCTGGCCTTGCGCACGTGGTGTGCCGGCCTGTCGTGCGGCCCACCGCGTCGTGAGAGCGACGGCACGTTCGAGCTCTCCGAACGGCGCTCCCGCGGGGAGGCAGACGTCGAGGCACATGGCGATGTCCGATCCAAGCCGACGCTGGATCTCGGCGACTCCCTCGGGCGTGAAGCGGGCCTCGATACCGTCGTACACGGAGCGGAAGGTCACGCCCTCGTCGTCGAGCGCTGCGATCGTGTCTCGCAGGGAGAAGACCTGGAAGCCTCCCGAATCCGTGAGGATCGGCCCGCTCCAGCCCGAGAACGCATGGAGTCCGCCGAGCTCTTCCACGACGTGCTCGCCCGGGCGGAAGTGCAGGTGATAGGTGTTGCCGAGAACGACATCGGCCCCGAGAGCACGCACCTCGTCGGGGTGGAGGCCCTTGACCGTTCCCTTCGTCCCGACGGGCATGAAAGCGGGCGTACGTATGTCGCCGTGAGCGGTCGTCAGGACGCCCGAGCGCGCGGCGCCGTCGGTCGCCTCGATGCGGAAGCTCACGGTCTCGATTCCCGGCGAACGGCGACCAGCCGGCGGGGCCACCCCGCGCCTCCACCCGCTGTCAGCGTATCGCCGAAGCCCTCACGAGTGGGACAACGAAGCGTTCCGAGAGAGCACCTAGTCGTCACAGAGCATTCTCGCCGCCACCTCAGAGCACGAGCATCGCATCGCCGAACGAGTAGAAGCGGTACCGCTCCGCGATCGCCTGCCGATAGACATGGCGCACGGCGTCGACGCCGGCGAAAGCCATCACGAGCGCCAGCAGTGTGCTGCGCGGGAGATGGAAGTTCGTGAGCAGGGCATCGACGCGGCGAAACGCGTAGCCGGGCGTGATGAACAAGGTCGTCCGTCCCGCGAGCTCACCGGTGTGCGAGACCGTCTCGAGCACGCGAACGGACGTCGTTCCGATCGCCAGCACCCGCTCGGCTCCGACAATCTGCTCCCATGCACTCGCGCCCACCTCGTACCGCTCACCGTGCAGCTCGTGCGACTCGAGCCGCGACTCGGTCACGGGCCGGAACGTGTCGAGCCCCACGTGCAACGTCACGCGTACGGGATCGAGCGCCGCGACGAGCTCGGGGGTGAGATGGAGCCCGGCCGTCGGCGCCGCCGCCGAGCCCTCCACCGTCCCGTACACGGTCTGATAGCGCCCGGGATCGGCGAGTGGCTCGTGGATGTACGGCGGCAGCGGCATCTCTCCCGCCGGGTCACCCTGTAGCTCGATCAGCCAGCGCCCGTCGCCGAGCGACTCGCGCAGCCGCGCCGAACCCAGTTCCTCACCACTGCGCAGGCGCCGCGACGGCCGCACGAGCGCCTCCCAGGTGCCGTTGTCGTCGACGCGCTCCAGCAACAACAGCTCGACGGCACCGCCCGACTGGCGGCGGAGCCGAAGCCGCGCCGGAACCACACGCGTGTCGTTCACGACGACGAGCTCTCCGGCGAGAAGATCAGGCAGTTGAGCGACCGTCCGATGCTCGATCGCTCCGGTCGCGCGCCGGTAGACGAGCAGTCGCGACCGGTCGCGCGGCTCGATCGGCGTCTGTGCGACGAGGTCCGTCGGGAGGTCGTACTCGAGCACCGATGTGTCCATCCGGGGCTGAGAGTAGCCTCGGCGCCGATGGACACCCTCGCTCTCGAGCGCGCGAAGCAGCGGATAGCCGATGCTGCCGCGGGCAGGCCCGAGCCCGCTGCGATCGATGCGGCGCTCGAGCGCTCGCGCGACCAGATCGAGGCGCTCGCCGCCGCCGCGGCCGAGCTCGAGGCATCGATCCCCGCGACCGTGAACGCTGCGGTGCGCGACGGACTGCGAACCGAGGTGCTGCCCGTCGCACGCCACATCGCCGAGATCCGGGGCCTCCTCAACCAAGCGATCCGGCGGCTCGAGCGGCTGGAAGGAGATCTCCTGGCCGAGCGTCACGCTCGCGTGGACGACCTCGCGTTGCTCGTCGATCTCGTGAGCTCGGGCTGGCGAGGCGTCGATGCTCGACTCGCGCGCCTCGAAGAGACCGACCTCCAAAGCAACGCCGACGAGTCCTTCCGCGAGCTGCCGCACTCCGAAGCAGCGGAGCGCGAGCTCGCGCACGCGGCGGCCGCGTAGCGGCTAGATCGCCGGGACGACCGGCAGCACGAGCCTGAAGCGACTGCCCGTTCCCGCGTTCGACCCGAGTTCGATCCCGCCCCCGAGTGCGACAGCCAGCTCGCGCGCGATCGGGAGCCCGAGGCCCGTCCCGTCGGCGTCCTGCGATACGAACGCCTCGAAGATCCGCGCGCGCTGCGATGGGGGGACGCCCGGCCCAGAGTCGACAACGTCGACCGCGACGACACCGTTCGCCTGTCCGAGTCGTAGCTCGATCCGGCCGCCGTCCGGCGTCCACCGGAACGCGTTCGAGAGCAGGTTCGTGATCACCTGGAGTACGCGGTCTCCGTCGGACACGATCACCGGCGCGGTCTCCGAGCCCGAAAGTGAGTACTCGATCTCGCGGCGCCGGGCCTCTTCGGCGAAGGCACCGTACGCCTGGTCGAGCACACGCTCGAGGTCGACCTCCTCCTGGCGCACGGTGAACCGGTGCGCCTGCAGCTTGGCGAGGTCGAGGACGTCGCCGACGAGCCGTTCGAGCCGATCCGTCTCCGCCGCGACGATGTCGAGTGACGCGTGAACTTGATCCGGCTCGCTGACGATGCCCTCGCGAAGCGCCTCCACGTGCCCGCGGATTGCGGTAAGCGGGGTCCGCAGCTCGTGCGATACCGACATGAGGAAGGACCGCTTGAGCTTCTCCGCTTCGGCGAGCTGCGCGACCATCGTGCGAAACCGCTCGCTGAGCAGCGCGATCTCGTCGCGACCGCGCGCTTCTGGGATCTCGACGTCGTAGCGCCCGGCGGCGACGTCCTCGGTCGCACGGGTGAGGGCGCGCACGGGCTCCGTGAGACGTCGTGAGAGCCAGAGGAACAGCAGTCCCGCGAGCGCGACGCCGACCGCCAACGCAAGCGAGAGCCGACCGAGGAGCGTCAGCCATTCCTCGCGAAGCTCGGCCTCGGGCTTGGCGACGATCAGCCACCCGAACGGCTCCGTTCCCGCCACGAGCTGGATCGGCTGCGCGGCTGCGATGAGCTGCCGGCTCTCGCCGGGCGGGGTGAAGTGCACGATCACCTGCTCGTCGCGGTCGAGCGCAGCGTCGCCGAACGCACTCCGCGGCAGGCGCGTCAACCCAAATCGCTGTCCGGGAAACAGCGACGCGCCGACGTAGTAGAGCTCGTCACCGGTCGCGAGCTCGAGCTTCTCCGCCGCGAACTCGGGCGCCTTCGCCCCCTCGTCCGACGATCGGATCGCGGACTCCGCGTACAGGGCCGCCAGCCCCGACGCCTCGCGCCGGAGCTCCTCGACCGACTGCTCGCGCGTGACGTCCTGGAATAGGCGCACGGCGAGCGCGATCGACACGAGCCCGAACACGAGGACGACGGCGAGGAACACCGCCGTGAGTCGGAACCGGAGCGTTCCCAGCATGGGAGTCAGGGTAACCCGCTAGATGGTCGATGCCGCCGTGCGGTCCGACGTGACCTTGTAGCCGACCCCCCATACGGTCACAATCGGCGACGCATCGCCGAGCTTGCGACGAATCTGCCGCACGTGCACGTCGACCGTGCGCGTATCTCCGGCAAACGTGTAGCCCCAAACGCGCTCCAGGAGCTGATCGCGCGTGAGGACGATCCCTCGATGGTCGAGCAGCTCCCAGAGCAGGTCGAACTCCTTCGGCGCCAGCCGGATCTCCTCGTCACCGACGTGCACCTCACGCTTGCCGGCGTTGATCGTGAGCTCGCCGTGCTGGAGCTCCTCCGACTCGGTTCGCCGTCGCTCGGGCGCGGCGCGACGAAGGATGCTCTTCACCCGCGCCACGAGCTCGCGGGGGTTGAACGGCTTCGTCATGTAGTCGTCCGCGCCGACCTCGAGCCCGATGATCTTGTCGATGTCCTCGTCGCGTGCCGTGAGCATGAGGATCGGGAGGTCGGAGGTCTTGCGAATCCGACGACAGAGCTCCACGCCGTCGCCGTCGGGAAGGTTGAGGTCGAGAATGACGAGCGCGGGAGCCTCTCGTGCAAGCTCGATGAGCGCGGCCTGAGCGGTCGCGGCGGTCTTCACCGCGTACCCGGCGTTGCGCAGATACGCCGCGACGAACGACGCGATCGACGTCTCGTCCTCGATCACGAGGATCGTGTGCGGTGTGGTCACGGCGTCGTCCTCGGCTGCGGTGGGCGCTCGGGCTCCGGCGGCGCGAGTGTGAAGCGCGTCGGCTCGGTCGGG
Organism: uncultured Gaiellaceae bacterium; assembly: GCA_963744505.1. Taxonomy (GTDB): domain Bacteria; phylum Actinomycetota; class Thermoleophilia; order Gaiellales; family Gaiellaceae; genus GMQP-bins7. Next base: position 191,513 of record CAVUTL010000005.1, on the reverse strand, counting down.
AGCGGCGTGCAGAGCGTGGGCTCGAGACTGCAGTCGACGCCGTCGAGCGAGTAGACGCCCGGTTCGTCGCCGACGAACCTCGGTTCCGCGTCGAGCATCACGACGCCGCGGCCGACGGCCGAGACGGAGATCCCCGATCCCCGTACGACGACGCGATAGCCGCCTCCGAGCATTCGGAACCGAAGGCCCTGCCCGCGGTGGATCACTGTCCGCGGTCCGAGACGCTCGGATGTCACTCTGCGGCCGACCACGGTCGCGGTGTAGCGATCGTTCGGCGTGAGGTCGGTGACGCGAATCGACCCTTGCACCAGCCGTCCGAGCAGCGATCCGCGGAGGTCGACCATGACGACACCTTTACCGCGCTCGACGGACAGCGTGCCGGCGGTCGGCTCCGCCGCCGAGGCGACGGAGGCGGCGCAGACGAGCACCGTAAGCGAACAGAGGAGGAGGACGAGCTTCCGCATGGCCCGCCCTAGTATCGGCATCTGCCGTGTGACCGCGATGAGATGCATGTAAGGAGACTGTTAGCGGACGTCGGCGGCCGGTTGCACCCGTAGATTCCGTTTCCTGGCGATGACGGAGATCGCGGACTTCGGGCTCATCGTGCTGGCGGTCTCGGCGACGGTCTTCGTCGCGCTGCTGGGCATGCGCCTCGCCGACAGGCTCTCGCTCCCGTATGCCGCGGTGATCCTCGTCGGCGCGGTCGTGATCTCGGAGGCGTTCGCGTCCCTTCAGGACGTCGTGTCGATCGAGCAGGTCGAGAGGCTGACGGTCGTCGCGCTCGTCGTGATCCTCTTCGACGGCGGCCTCCACATCGGGTTCCGACGCTTCCGCCAGTCGGCGGGGCCGATCCTCGCGCTCGGCGTCTTCGGCACCTTCGCGACGGCAGGCCTCGTCGCAGTCGTCGCGCACTACGTCCTCGGGTTCGACTGGATCCTGGCGGGACTCGTCGGCGCGGCGATCGCCCCCACCGACCCGGCGGTGACGTTCTCGGTCTTCGGCTCACGGGAGGTTCGCGGACGAGCCGGGACGATTCTCGAGGGCGAGGCCGGCATGAACGATCCCGTTGGAATCGCCCTCATGATCGGGATGATCGAGCTCGCGACCGAGGACGACGGGCACTTCTCGATCGTCGTCTCCGAGTTCGCGATCGAGATGTCGCTCGGCCTCATCGTCGGGATCGCCGGCGCACTGCTCCTGCTTCCCGTGATGCGGAGCGTCCGGCTGACCGGCCCAGCGTTGTACCCGATCCGCGTGCTGGCCGGAGCCGGGATCGTCTACGGGCTCGCCGCGGTGATCGGGGGCTCCGGATTCCTCGCCGTCTTCGTCGCCGGCATCGTGCTCGGAGACATGGCCGCGCCGCGTAAGGGGGAGATCGAAGGCTTCATGTCGTCGCTCGCCGGGCTGGCGGAGATCGCCGCATTCGTGGCGCTGGGGCTCACCGTCGGCGTCGGAGATCTCGAGTCGACGGACACGTGGTCCGACGGCCTTGCGCTCGCCCTGATCCTGGCGTTCGTCGCCCGGCCGCTCGCGATCCTCCCCCTGCTCCTACCGGCGAGACTCACGTGGGGCGAGCGCGTGTTCATCGCCTGGGGAGGGCTCAAGGGCGCAGTGCCGATCCTGCTCGGCGCGCTCGCGCTGCTCGCCGACGTCGACGACGCCGCAGCGCTCTACGGGATCGTCTTCATCGTCGTGCTCTTCTCCGTCATCGTGCAGGGCGCATCGGTACCCATCGTCGCCGACCGGCTCCGCGTGCCCTTCCGCCGCATCGACCACGATCTCGCCGAGGTGCTCGAGTTCGTCGTGCGCGACGACGCGTACGCCAGCGGCAGGCGCGTCGGGGAGCTTCCGCTCGGCGAGCGTGCTTGGGTCGGCGTGCTCATCCGGGACGAGCGACCTCACACGATCTCGGGCAGCGTCGTGCTCGAGCCGGGAGATCGCGTCCACGTGTACTGCCAGCCCGAGGACGCCGCGGCATTGCGGCGGATCTTTGCCGGATCCCCTGAGTGAGACGGTGCGCGTCCCAGTGATCCGTCAGTCGTAGGTGTAGAAGCCGCGCCCGCTCTTTCGGCCGAGGAGGCCGGCGTTCTTCATCGCGACGATGCGTGCCGGCGGCGCGACCCGCGGCTCGCGGAGCTTCTCGTAGAGCGCGTCTGATGCGTGGACGTGAACGTCGATCCCGACGAGATCGATGAGCGTGCACGGGCCCATGGGCCACCCCGCGCCCGCGGTCATCGCGGTGTCGAGGTCCTCCGGCGAGACCCGCGCCTCGTCGAGAACGCGGATGCAGTCGTTGAGGAGTGGGATGAGGACGCGGTTGACGACGAACCCGGGTGTGTCGTGGCAGCGAATCGGCCGCTTGCCGAGGCGCTCGCCGACGGCGAACGCCGCCTCGACCGCCTCGTCGGACGAGAGCTCGGCCTGGACGATCTCGACGAGCGGCATGAGCGGCGCCGGGTTGAAGAAGTGCATGCCGACGACTCGCTCGGGCGTCGAGACCGCCGCCGCAATCTCGGTCACGGAGAGCGCCGACGTGTTCGTCGCGAGGATCGCATCGGGGCGCACGATGCCCTCGAGCAGACCGAAGAGCTCGAGCTTCGCGCCGAGATCCTCGACGATTGCCTCGATGACGAGATCGCAGTCGGCGAAGTCGGTGAGCTCCGTCGTCGTCGAGAGCAGGCCCAGCGCGGACTCGCGCTCGGGCGAGGTCATCCGCGCCTTGTCGACCTTCCGCTGGAGGAAGTGAGCAGTCCGCTCGCGCGCCCTCGCGCCGAGCTCCCCGGACACCTCTCGCCCTACGGTCTCGTAGCCGGCCTCGATCGCCAGCTGGGCGATACCTGCGCCCATTGCCCCCAGGCCCACGACACCGACTCGGCGAATCTCCGAAAGGGCCATGACGCGCGCGATCCTACCCGCGCGCTCGCTGGCCGCCAGCGTCGATTCGTCAGCCGTTGTGGCGGCGCCGGCGGGCGACGTCGTCGATGCGCGAATCTGCGCCGGCGACGTACGCGAGTGGCACGAGCAGAACGATGAGTGCGATGAGAATCAATCCGAACATGACCTCATCATGTACGACCGGGTCGATCAGCACCAGTCGGGTAATACGGTGTGTCGATCAGCTGAACTGATCGGCCAAATGGCGGGCTAGAGGCGCTCGAGAACCCCTGCGATCGCCTGGCCCTGCCCGATGCACATGGTGGCGATCCCATAGCGCACCTCGCGGCGCTCCAGCTCGTTCAGCAACGTCGCCGCGATACGTGCGCCGGTCGCGCCGAGCGGATGACCGAGCGAGATCCCGCCACCGTTCGGGTTCACGTCGCCATGCTCCCACCGCTCGTGCAAGCCCGTGTCGGCGAGGAACTGGAGCACGACGGACGCGAAGGCCTCGTTGACCTCGATGACCGAGATGTCGTCCCAGCCGAGCCCGGCCTTCGCGAGCGCACGCTCGCACGCCTCGGGGTTTCCGTGCAGCATCCGGTACGGGTCGACGCCCGAGAGACCGAACGAGACGAAGCGCGCTCGCGGCTCGAAGCCGTGTCGGGCGACCGCCGCCTCGCTCGCGAGGAGCATCGCTGCGGAGCCATCCACGATCGAGCTCGAGTTCCCGGCAGTAACCACACCGTCCGCCTTGAACGCCGGTTGCAGCGATGCGAGCTTGTCGAGCGAGGTGTCGCGCCGCGGCGTCTCGTCGACCGCGAACAGTACGACGGCGCCTCCGGCTCCGACCTCGATGGGGACGATCTCGTTCTCGAACCGCCCCTCGTCGGTCGCCGCGACGGCCCGACGATGCGACTCGAGCGAATACTCGTCGAGCGCCTCCCGGCTCAGCCCCCACTCCTCCGCGATCAGCTCCGCAGAAATCCCCTGCGGGACGATCGGCCAGCGCTCTCCGATCTTCTCGTTGACCGCGCCCCAGCCGATGTCGCCCAGGTTCGACCCCATGGGAACTCGTGTCATGTGCTCGACGCCCGCCGCGACCACGAGGTCGAGATGACCCGCCTGAACAGCCGACGCAGCGTTGAACGCGGTCTGGAGCGAAGAGCCGCACTGCCGGTCCACGGTGGTCGCACAGACCGTCTCCGGCCATCCGGCGACGAGCACGGCCCCGCGCCCGACGTTCAGCGCTTGCTCGCCGACCTGCGTCACGCAGCCCATCTGGACGTCTTCGATCGCACCAGGATCGACATCAACGCGCCCGACGAGCCCGTTCAGCACCTGCGCGGCGAGCTCGTCCGCACGGATCTCCGAGAGCGACCCGTTCCGCCTCCCGATGGGCGAGCGGACGGCGTCGATGACGTACGCCTCAGCCATCGGCCACAGCATAGAGACGCCATGTGCCCTGGACGCCCTTCAGCTCGTGCTCGCCGCGCTCGCAAAACGAGATCCCGGACCCGGCCACGAGGTCCCTGACGGTGCTCGAGACGAGCACCTCACCGGCATCTGCGCCGGCCGACACACGTGCCCCGACGACGACGGCGAGCCCGCCCGGCTTGCCGTCGATCACCTCGCACTCGCCCGTGTGGACACCGGCACGCGCCTCGATTCCCAGCGAAGTGACCCCTTCGTGAATTGCACGCGCACAGCGAACTGCACGCGCCGGCCCGTCGAACACGGCGAAAAGCCGTCTCCGGCCGTGTCGACTTCCCGCCCGCGGAAGCGCGTGAGCAGACGCCGGACGAGCTCATGGTGTCGCTCGACCAACGCGCGCCAACCGGCGTCACCGAGATGCGCAAGGCGCTCCGTCGAGCCGACCACGTCGGTGAAGAAAACCGTCAGGAGCATGCGGTCCGGCTCGGGGTGATGCGGCACAGAGGCGAGGAACGACTCGATCGCACGAGCCGGTTCGTGGAGGAAGATGCCCATGTAGTCCGCTCCTGGAAGCTCGACCGCACGCGCGTCCGGGATCAGGTTCGCGACACGGCGGTAGATGTCGGCCGCGCCGGGACGGTAGTTGCGATACAGGACGAGCGTGGGAACTCGGATCGCGGGGTAGACGTTCCGGAAATCGACGTCTCTGGTCATGCGGTTGAACTCGTATCGGCGAACTCTGCTGTTCCCCAGCGATCCCGGGTGTCCCGCAACTCTTCTTCGGAAGGCCTTTGGATCGCGTCGTCGGGCCCTCCCATCCACGGGTGGTAGAGGACGAGGCTATGCGTTGCCTCGGGGTAGATCGCGGCGAAGAGCGCTGCCATCCAGCATCCTTCCTGCCCAGCCACGAGCGCCGCGCGCTCCGACCCCACCGCCTCGAGCACCGCGCGCACATCGTCCATCCTCGTCTCGAGGTCCGGGAAGAACCGCGGCCGGTCGGAGATTCCGGTTCCGCGCTTGTCGAACACGATCAGGCGTGAGAACGAGGCCATCCGCTCGTAGAAGCTCCGCCAGTGCGACGACTGCCATGCCCAGACGAGGTTCGACACCCAGTCGGGGACGAGCACGACGTCGAGCGGTCCGTCGCCTATGACCTGGTAGGCGATGCTCACATCGCCACTTCGCGCGTACCTAACCTCCGGGACGTCCATCGCGCGGAAGTGTCCCACTACACTCACGCCGTGGCCACCACGGCGGTCGAACGCAAGCTTCTCCTCGACGGAGTGTGGATCGAGACCGGCGACTGGCTCGAGGTGCGCTCGCCGTACGACGGCTCGCTCGTCGGTCGTGTCGCAAAGGGAAGCGCCACCGAGGCGCGAAGCGCGGTGGACGCGGCGGAGCGCGCCATGGCCGAGCCACTGCCGGCGCACGAGCGTGCGGCGATCCTCGATCGAACGGCGAAGCTCGTCGAGGAGCGGGCCGACGAGATCGCGAGAACGATCTCCTCCGAGGCGGGCAAACCGATGAAGGCGGCCCGGATCGAGGCGTCGCGGGCACAATCGACCTTCACCATGGCCGCCGTCGAGGCTCGCAAGCTCGCCGGCGACGTCGTGCCGATGGACGCGTCGCCTGCCGGCGTGGGGAAGATCGCGCTGACCATGCGCGTGCCGATCGGGGTCGTCGGAGCGATCTCGCCGTTCAACTTCCCGTTCAACCTCGTCGCACACAAGGTCGCGCCGGCGCTCGCTGCCGGCTGCGCCGTGGTCCTGAAGCCCGCGTCGCAGACACCGCTTTCTGCACTCCTTCTCGCCGAGCTCGAGGAGGAGGCGGGGCTCCCTGCCGGGTGGCTCAACGTCGTGTGCGGACCCGCAGGCGAGATCGGCGACGTCCTCGTCGAGGACGAGCGCGTTGCGCTGATCACGTTCACGGGCTCTGCCGGCGTCGGGTGGAAGCTCCGCGAGCGTGCACCGCGGAAGCGAGTCAACCTCGAGCTCGGGAACGCGACTCCGGTCATCGTCGCAGCCGACGCCGACCTCGACGACGTCGCGGCACGCCTCGCCGCACATGCGTTCTCGTTCGCGGGCCAGAGCTGCATCTCTGTCCAGCGGATCTACGTCGAGCGATCGGCGTACGACGCGTTCCTCGATCGCTTTCTCCCGCGTGTCGACGCACTCGTCGTCGGGGACCCGGCAGACGAGGCCACCGACGTCGGGCCGCTGATCTCGACGGACGAGCGCGACCGTGTCCTCGCCTGGATCGACGAGGCGCGTGCGCGCGGGGCGCGCATCCTGGCGGGTGGCGAGCTCGACGGGGATCTCCTCAGACCGACGGTCGTGGCCGACGCGCCCCTGGACGCAAAGGTCGCATGCGACGAGGTCTTCGGTCCGCTCTGCACGGTGGCTGCCTACGATTCTCTCGAGGAGGCGATCGCGCTCGCGAACGGAACGCGCTACGGCCTCCAGGCCGGCGTCTTCACGAGCGACGTCAGGGCCGCGCTCCACGCCGCTCGAGAGCTCGAGTTCGGAGGCGTCACCGTCAACGAAGCTCCCACCTTCCGGGCAGACCAGATGCCGTATGGCGGTGTCAAGGACTCCGGGAACACGCGCGAAGGCCCGGCGTACGCGGTTCGCGAGATGACCGAAGAGCGCCTCGTCGTCCTGCAGCTCTAGGCTGATCCGCGCATGCCGCACACGCACTCCGACCCACCTGCTCCGGGCTCGTACGCGGTGCCGCCCGCCCGCGAGCTCAAGCGCGAGCGCAATGCCCTACTCGAGATGCGCGAGGAGCGGCTCCGCGACCTCGGCGGTCTCGCCCTCGAGATGTACAAGCGCGATCGGTTCAATGCGGGTCTCGTCGTGGAGAGGTGCGCCGAGCTGGTCGCGATCGAGGCGCGCGTGCAGGAGATCGATGCGCTCCTTGACGGGAGCGCGCTCGTGAGGCGTGGCGGTGGTGGGGCCGTCTGCATCTGCGGCGCCCCCATTCTGCTCGGCGCGAGATTCTGCGCGACGTGTGGGCGCGCCCTCGGCGGAGGCAGCATCGATGCCCGGCCGACCGGATCCGACGCGGTCGGATGACGAGCTGTCCGCGCTGTAACGAACCGCTCGCCACCGGACAGGAGTACTGCCTCGTCTGCGGCGCACGCGTGGTCGACGGGCTTCGCGGACGGAGATCGTCGACCGGGTCGAGTTGGGCGCTGCGCGCGAGCGCAGCGGCGGTCGTCGGGCTGATCGGAGCCGTGGTCGCTGTCGCCGCGACCGGTAGCGATGGCGGAAATCCGACCATCGTCACCGCGATCGGCGGCTTCGCGACCGCGCCCGAGAGCCCGACCGAGGAAGCGCCAGTCGGGCCGTCCGGCATCGCCGAGTGGCCCTCCGACGAGGACGGATGGACGATCGCGCTCGCAGCCATCCCGCAGACGGCCGGCCGAACGCAAGCGCTCGCGCGAGCGCGGGCGGCGCGAGCGAAGGGTCTCCCCCAGGTCGGCGTCCTCGACTCCTCCCGCTACGCAAGCCTTCATCCCGGGTATTGGATCGTCTTCACGGGCGTCTACGCATCGGAAGCGGAGGCCACGAGCGCGCTCGAGGATGCCCGCACTGTGTCGCGCACAGCAGTCGTCAGGCGTATCGTCCCCTGAGCAGCCGTTGTCTCGTCGGACGCGTTGCGCCTCTGACTTTGTAACACCGCCGAAAAGGCGCTACACTCTCCATGCGAAGCGCTGGCTTCGCTCGTTTTTGGCCCAACAGCACGGAATTCGGGGAGATCGAGTAGGTCGCTTGGAAGATCACGCCGCCCAGCTTCGCTCCTGTATGTATCAATACTCGCGAGCGATCTACCGTTCGATCAAGGATCTCATCGATCCGTACGCGTCGCGCGACGAGCAGCTGGACTATCGCCGCGCCGTCCTGATCGAGTGTGAGCGGACGATGTCGCGGCTCTCGGACGATCCTCACTACTTCGCGCGGCCCGATCGCGCGTTGTTCGCCGACATTCGCAGGTACTTCCCGATCACGGCCCAGGCACAGGTGGCCTGGTCGGTACGCGAAGGCATCGGTGCGGCCACCTCGTTCATCGAGCAGCAGGTCGAGGCAGGCCTCCTCGACGGCGGCGTCGCCCGCTGTCACGCGACAACGCGGAAGGGCAAGGCCTGCCAGCGAACGCCGCTCCCCGGCCGCGACTACTGCCCGTCGCACCAGCACCTCGAGCAGGCCGCCACAGTCGCGGCATGATCGCCTGAGGAGGCCCACGGGCCGATCGGGATCGGGAGCGCGCTCACTGTAAGCTCGCAGTCGTGTCGCACGACGCCGACAAGCTGATCCGGCAACTCTCCTTGGTGGCGTTTCTCATGGCGGAGCGACGTCTTCTCACTGCACGCGACGTCAAGTCCAACGTCGAGGGCTACAGCGAGATGTCGGACGAGGCGTTCGCGCGCCGCTTCTACTCGGACCGCGCCGAGCTGACCGCACTCGGCGTCCCGCTTCAATCCCAGCGCGACGAGTTCACCGGCGAGGAGCTCTACACGCTCCGCTCGGAGAACTACTTCCTCGACCGACTCGACCTCGACGACGACGAGCTGGCGGCACTTCAGACCGCGCTCTACTACCTCGAGGGAAAGTTCGCATACGCGGAGCCACTCCGCCTCGCGCTGCAGAACCTCGCGCTCGGGCGTTCGGGTTTCTCCGAGCCGCCGACCGACACGGCAGAGCGTGTACGGGTCAGCGCGCCCGACTACTCGCCGGAGCTCGCCGGCCGGCTCGCCAAGCTCGAGTCCGCGATCTCGAAGCAGCGCACGGTGCGCTTCGGCTACTGGAGCCCCCGTCGCCCCAGACCGGGCGAGCGCTCGATGAACCCGTATGCACTTCGTCTCGACGAGGGCAACTGGTACGTCGTGGGCCACGACCTCGATCGCGGCACGACGCGGACGTTCAAGGTCTCGCGTATCCGCGGAGACATCCGCTTCGCGACGCGTCGCGAGCGCGACTTCCGCATCCCTGCCGACTTCGACGTCGAGCAACACCGGATTCCGCGTCCTTGGCAGATCGGCGACATCGTCGGAAGCGCGCGCATCGCAGTCTCGGACGACACGGCCTGGTGGGTCGAGCGAACGCTGTCCGACGCCGGCAGCGTCGAGGACGGCGTGTTCGAGACGGACTACGCGAACGTCGACCTTCTGGCTGGCTGGGTGCTTCGGCAGAACGGGCGCGCCGTCCCACTCGAGCCGACCGAGCTCGTCGACGCGGTCGGCGCGGCGCTCTCCGCGCTCGCGGGGGCGCACGACGGGGACGCGCCCGAGGTAGCAGGTCCTCGAAGGACCGATCCGCGTCGACCTCTCCCCGAACGACCGACCGGCCCGGTCGCGCCCGAGCGATTCGGCGTGCTGCAAGCGCTGCTCGCCCACCTGCTCGCCGCGTGTGGCGACGAGCGCTCGGCGACACTCGACGCCACAGAGGTCGCGGGACGCTTCTCGATACCGCCGGAGGAGCTCCAGGATCATCTCTCCTTGCTGAATCTCGTCAACTTTGGTGGCGGCTGCTACGCGGTCTACGCCGAACACGACGAGGACATCGTTCGCGTCGAGAAGGAGCTCTACGGCGACGTCTTTCGCCGTCCGCCCAAGCTCACACCGCTCGAGGCACGCGCGATCCACCTGGCCATGGAGTACGTCGGCCCGACCATCGCAGCCGACGCGCACACCCCGCTGAAGCGGGTGCGGAAGAAGCTCGAGGAGACGTTCGGCCGGTTCGAGCTCGCTGGGTCTCCCATCTCCAGTGGCGCCTCTGCCGAGGAGACGCTCGTGCGCGTGCTGTCCGATGGGGTCGACAAGCGACTCGTCGTCGAGATCGAATACATGAAGGATGGAGACGAAAGTCCGAGCGTTCGCCGCGTCGAGCCGTACACGATCGAGCGCGAGCTGCCGGTCTGGCGCGTGCACACGTGGGATCTCAGCGTCGACGCCGCACGCACGTTCCGCCTCGATCGCATGCGGTCAGCACGGCTCACCAGCGACCATTTCGAGGCACGCGACGGATTCGATCCGTCGTACCTGCGCGATCCACGTGTCGCACGGCTCCTCCACACGCCGGACGTCGCCCGCTGGAAGCTCGAGCGCGGTGCGCGACCACTCACCGACGGGTCGGCCGTCGCCGACGTTCCGTACAAGACCGAAGAATGGCTCCTCTCAGAGGTGCTGGCCGACCGGGGCGAGACGATCGTCCTGGAGCCACAGCGTCTCCGCGACGTCGTCGCGAAGCGAGCACGCCGCCTGCAGCGCGAGCTCGGACGCGTGCCCAGCAGACGCTGACGGTCACGTAAGGGTTACAAGAACGCGCCGACTCCGTCGCGACGCATCCGACGTGTTGCGTCGGCTCTATCGTTGTCGCATCAGCCAACAGGAGGTGCGACATGAGAGCACGGCTGCCTCTGCACCCACGGTGGATGCTGGTCATCCTCGGATCGGTTCTCGGCACGACCGCCGGTGCCACGACGGTGACGCTGACGAGCGCAGCGGCTCAGCAGACACCGGTGGGGACGCAGGCAGTTCTCGACGCAACACACGTTCCGCCGCTTCTCACCGTCCCGGGCGAGCCGGCCGAGCTGTCGTACGACGTCCACTGCGCGGCGAGCGGCGTCGACGACGTCGACGCCGGCTGCGACGCTCGTGGCGCAGTCTTCGTCCGCGCCATCGGAAGCGGCTCATATAGCGAGCTGCCGCTCACCGAACGACGGGTCGACGGTGTCCGACAGCTCGTGGCGACGGTCCCGGACGCGGTCGCTTCGAACCGGGACGGGTTCGAGTACTACGCAGTGTTCGTCGCGCCCGATCTCGGCAAGAGCATCATGCTTCCGGCTGGTGGCGCCGACGCACCACACGCGTCGCGTCGGCTGGAGAACGCCGTCGCGATCTCGCTCGGTCGGCACGGATTCGGCCTCGCGCGCCGCAGTGGGACGCGGGTCGCATCTGCAGGCTGGGGCACGGGCCCGACGGACGCCGGCCTCGAGCAGGGTCGCAACGTCGGCCCGATCGGTGCCTCGGCCTTCGACGTCGACGCCGCGGGAACCGTCGTCGTCCTCGACCAAGCGAACCGTCGCCTCCTGCGCTGGCACAAGGGTGCGCGTCTGCCGGCTCGCGTGCCGCTCTCGATCGCGGGGACGATCGCGGACCTCGCCGTTGCGGAGGACGGATCGGTCTATGTGCTCGAGACGACCACGCGGTCCGGCAGAAACCCGCTCGTCAAACGCTTCGACGACGGCGGACGCGAGCTCGAGGGAGTCGAGACGGCGGAACGGACACCGTCGCAGATCCTCGTCGGGCCGACCGGGCCGGTCGTGCTCGGGCGACCGTCCCATCTCTGGTCGCCCACGTCGGTGAACGGAACGCCGGCGGCCCCGGCGGAGCAGATCCGACGCGGCAAGCCGAGCCGTCCGCTGCGCGGAGGGGGTCGGATCGTCGTGTTCCGGCACCGGAACGAGCTCCGGCTCGCGCTGGTCTCCGGTCGGAACGTGACCCGAGCATGGCGCGTCACGAGCGGAACGTCGCTGGCCGATGTCCAGCTGGTCGAGCCGATCGGGCAGCGCCTCGTCGTGGTGGCCCGAGTCTTTGACGAGCAGCACGACGAGTTCCTCGTCCTCGTGCTCGATCGCAACGGAGTCGTGGATCGGTTCGGCGTCGACTCTGCCGACTGGGCGGAGACCGCACCCCTGAGTCGGTTCCGACTCCACGGAACGTCGCTCTACCGGCTCGGCTCGAGTGCGGCGGGGATTTTCGTGGACCGCTTCGATCTGGAGGTGCACCGATGACTCTGACACGAGTATCGATGGTCGCCTTCGGCCTGGCGTTCGCCCTGGCGTGGACCGGTGCGACGGCCGCGTACCACACACGCTTCGTGGCCGATAACTGCAACTACGCCGCCCCGACGCCGACCTCCTACATCACGCGAGACGGTTCGGCTGCCGTCGCGCTCCGCGCGCGGCACGAGGGGTATCAGTGGGGCGGAGGCTGTTGGAACGACAACGACCGTGACGACTCCCCCAACGATCCGACTCGCGACCCGGGTACCGGCGGCGAGGGTGGCGACTGCTCCGGGTTCACCTTCAAGGTGTGGCGGGAGGCGCTCGATGCCGGCGACGCGAGCTTCCACCAGTGGGGCATGCTCAGGAACGTCCACGGCCCGTACACGGCCGCGGCGTTCAGAGTCGGCTCGGGCGCGCCGAACGTTACCGCTTCCAAATCGTCGCTCATGAAGATGGATGCGCTCGCGAGCGACGACCACATCGGTGTGATCTATGCCGTCAATCCGGACGGCACGGATCAGATCATCGAAGCGAAGGGCGAAGGGTACGGAACGAACATCTGGACACGGACCTACCGCGGAAGCTCGAGCTACAGCGGCGTCCGCCGAACCGGTTGGAGCTCGTGAGCCGACCGCGGTGGTGGTTCGCTGTCCCGGTGTCTGCCGTGATCGCCGGCTGTAGCCTGAACACTCCGTCGACTCCGACGGAGCTGATCGACGGTACGCCCACCCGTGCTCCCCCCGTCCAGCTCGAAGGCGTCGACGAGGCGGTCATTCTTGTGGCGACGCGTGTCGGAAACGTGGACGCGGTCGAACCGAAGTCCCGAGCGGCCTCGTGCGTCGCATCCACGCGTAGGAATGCGACCGGCGACGTGGTCGAGCGTGTCGGTGTTAGCGGCTCGAGCGTGACCTTCTCCGGGCCTCGACGCAGAACCACGCACGCGTGTGACGCCGTCGACGGATCGTGGTGCGGGCACGCCTTCGCCGCACGGCCCGATGAACGGCTACGCGATCCGCGGCTCAGTGTCACCTGCCACACCAACCGGGGCGATCCGCTCGGCTTCGCATGGGTTCAACCCACCGCGGCGGCGAAATACGTCGTCGTCCACGCCTCGGGTTACGCGGAGGCGTACGCGGTGGTCGACAGCACCCCGGTCCGCGTGACGACAGAGGACGTCGACGTCGACATGTCTCGTGCGACGTTCGTCGTCAGCGAGCATGCGAAGGACGGGCGTCGTCTCCGGGCCTACGAGTTGGCTGCTCAGGTTGCCGGTTGAGACCCCAACGGCGGGAGCGAGATCGTGAACGTCGATCCCTCCCCAGGTCTCGACTCGACGCCGAGGGCGCCTCCGTGGGCTTCGACGATCGCCCGCGTGAGCGCCAACCCGAGGCCGGAGCCTGGCGCGCTGTCGTCGAGGCGGACTCCGAGCTCGAAGATGCGTACGAGCTCGTCGGCCGGGATTCCTCGCCCGCGGTCAGTCACGACAACGACAACGGCGTCCTCCACCTTCGTGGCACGAACGGTCACGGGCTCGGCGGGCCCGCCATGGGCGAGCGCGTTCGCAATCAGGTTGTCCAGCGCCTGGCGAAGGCGGACGGGATCGCCGCTCACGAGCAGCGGGTCGTCGTCGACCTCGGCCCCGACCGGCGCCGCACGGATCGCGAAGGACCCGACAGACTCCCGAGCGAGCGCCGCAAGGTCCACGACCTCGGGCCGCACCGAGGCGACGGCCGCGTCGAGGACGATTCGCTCGATCCCCTGGCACGCGGCGAGCGCCAGCCTCACGAGCTCGCTGCGCGCCGAGTGATCTGCCAGTTGCGCGCCGACCGTCTCCGCGATGGCCGAGAGTGCCGCGACCGGGCTGCGGACCTCGTGGACGAGCACAGCGAGACGGGCGTGATCGAGACCGTCGCTCACGAGTGGCGTTCCTCCATCCGGGCGGCGGCCCACGTGGCTGCATCGCTCACGACCGGATCGGGGTCGTCGGCGAGTCGTGCGACCGTCGAGACCAGCGCGGGGCTACCGACGTTCCCGGCCGCAACGAGGGCGTTGCGTCGGAGCCAGCGTGCATCGTTGCGGGGCACGAACAGGCGATCGAACTCTGCAACGAGATCGTCTCCGTCGCGGTGGAGCCAGTCCGCGAGCGAGACCTGCCCACGAGCGCCCCCGTCTGTCCCGAGCCCACGCCGTCGCTTCTCGATGCCACGGTTCCAGGGGCATACCTCCTGGCAGATGTCGCACCCGTACACCATGTCGGACAGCTCGGCCCGGTACGCATCCGGGATCGGCGCGGGAGCCTGCGTCCAGTACGAGAGGCACTTCGTCGCGTCGAGCGTGCCCGGTTCGTCCAGTGCTCCCGTAGGGCACGCGTCGATACACAGGCGACAGTCGCCGCAGTCCAGTTCGAGAGGCGGCGAGGGCTCGACTTCGACGTCCGTGATGAGCGCACCCAGAACCACCCATGATCCGTGCCGGCGTGTGATCGCCATCGTGTTCTTGCCGTAGAAGGCAACTCCGGCGCGCACGGCTGCGGCACGATCGACGTGATCCGACTCGTCGACGAGCACACGGTACGAACCGCCCAGCCGACGGCCCAGCTCGTCAAGCCGCGCTCGGAGCACCGCGTACTCGTCGCGCCACGTGTATCGGGGCAGGCGGCCCTCGTCGGACGCCGGCTCCGGTCCGTCGCGGTAATAACACAGCGCAGCCGCGACGACCGTCCGCGCCCCCTCGAGCAGGAGCTCCGGGTGACACGAGATCTCCGGGCGCGCCATTGTGAACCGCATGTCGGCGAAGAGGCCGCGCGAACGGCGCTCGCGGATGTGACGCTCGGTGTCTTCATACGGCGCGACCGGAGCGGCGCCGATCGCATCGATGCCGAGCTCGTCCGCCAGCTCCGTCAGCTCGGCGCCGGTCATGCGAGGATTCTGCCTCGTGAAGGCGGTGCGCATACACGAGGACGGGGGTCCCGAGGTCCTCCGCTACGAGGACGTCGACGACCCGACGCCAGCACCCGGCGAGGTGCTCGTCTCGCTTCGGGCAGCCGGACTGAACCACCTCGACGTGTGGGTGCGCAAGGGGCTTCCGTCCGTCCCGAAGCCGCGAATCCTCGGAGCCGACGGTTCGGGTGTGGTCGCCGCGCTCGCCGAGGGAGTCGACGGCTTCGAGCTCGGCGACCGCGTCGTGGTGAATCCGGGCATACCGCACGACGGCCGCATCACCGTGATCGGCGAGCACACGGACGGGACGAACTGCGAGCTGAAGGCGATTCCGGCTGCGCAGCTCTATCGCCTTGACGACGCACTCTCGTTCGAGGAGGGAGCGGCCTTCCCGCTCGTGTTCGAGACCGCCTACCGAATGCTCGTGACGAAGGCCCGGCTCGCAGAAGGCGAATGGGTCCTGATCTGGGGCATCGGGGGCGGCGTCGCCCTGGCTGCGTTCGAGATCGCGCGCGCCGTCGGCGCCCACACGATCGTCACGTCGTCGAGCGACGAGAAGCTCGAGAGAGCCCGCGCGCTCGGCGCCGACGTCGCCGTCAACCACGCCGAGGGCGACGTCGTCGTGCAGGCCGTGAAGGACGCGACCGGAGGCACGGGTGCCGATGTCGTCGTCGAGACAGTCGGCGAGGCGACCTGGGAGCGGTCGCTCGCAGCAGCGGCTCAGGACGGCCGGATCGTCGTCTGCGGCGCGACGTCAGGACACAGTCCTCCGGCCCGCCTCTACCGGCTGTGGTGGAAGCAGCTGGTCGTCTACGGCTCGACGATGGGAATGCCGTCCGACTTCGAGGGTGCGTACGACCTCGTTCGCTCGGGTCGCGCGCGAGTCCACGTCGACAGCGTCTTCCCGCTCGCGGACGCTGCGAAGGCGCACGAGCGTCTCGAATCCGGCGCCCAGTTCGGCAAGGTCGTCCTGGCCATACCGGGCTGAGCTAGCCGAAGCCGAGAATGAACTTCGCGTCGTCCGACATTCGGTCAGGCGTCCACGGCGGGTCGAAGGTGAGCTCGGCCTCGACCTCGTCGACACCCGGGACGGAACGAGCGGCATCGACGATTCCCTCTGCGATCATCGCTCCGGCCGGGCAGCCCATCGACGTGAGGCTGTACGTGACTTTGACCTTCGCATCGTCGACCTCGACGTCGTACATCAGGCCGAGCTCGACGATGTCCATCCCGAGCTCGGGATCCTCGACCCCGTGCAACGCTTCGACGACGTCAGCGCGCGTGACCACGGGGCTAGTGTAGAGGTGTCGATCTAGACGACGCCGACAAGCTGATCCGCGCGGCGCAGCACCAGATCGAGGACGTCTCCGATCGCACGGTCGAGCGAGTCGTTGTAGATAACGGGCACGTCGTGGCGACGCGCGCGCTCGACGAGGTAGTCCTGGATCTCGCGGATCTGCGGGAGCGAGTCGAGGTACTTCTCGAGCGGCCGCAGCCCCTCCGTCGCCTGATCGCGCACCCAGAAGTGGCTCCGATGCAGGTTCTCGTCCCCGATCGCGACCACGCACTGCACCACGAACGCTCCCGGGTAGTCGATGCCGACCATGCCGGGCACCAGGTGCACGCCCTCGAGCACCGTCGACCAGCGCTCGGTCGCAGCTCGCTCGAGTGCCGCATCGACGCCCACGAGGACGTTCCGCGTCTGGTCGAGGAACCCGAGGATGGCCGCATCGCCGGACTCCTCCTCTTCGGCACGCGTCAGCGCCAATCTGGCCTCGAAGCTCGAGTAGTGCACCGACGGCATGAACTCTTTCGAGAAGAACGTCCGCATCGTCTGCCGGATGAAGTCGGTCGACGTGACCCGGGTGATGCCGAGCCGGTGCGCAGCCTCGGTCGCGATCGTCGACTTGCCCGTGCCCGTCGCTCCGCCGACGAGGAGCAAGAGCGGCTCGTCGAGGCGCTGGAGCGCATCGATCCTGCGCAGCCTGCGAACCGTACGGGCGGCCTCCTCCTCCCCGATGAGCTCGGCTGCGAGCTCGCCGAGACGATCGAGGTCGAGCGAGACCGCGCCGCGCTCCGCCAGATCACGGTCGGCACGGCGGGCGATGAGGTAGGCACGCTCGGGGTCGAGCCCGGTGACCACGAGCGCCCGTGCCATCAGGCCCTTCGAGAAAGGCACCTCATCGCCCAGGGGCAGCGGGAGATGGTGGCGGCGCTCTCTCATATCGTGAATTTGGCCACGCCGAGGAGCAGCTCGTCAAGGTCCGGCTCGGCGGGCAGCGACATGACGTCGTTCGCGGCGAGCACGACCTGCGCACCGTTCGCGAGCGCGGCCTCCGCGACGACGTCGATCGCCGCAGCCTTGAGCTCGACGAGGTAGACGTCGGCGGTCACCTTGGCGAGGTCGGCTCGCAGCGCACTGCGGTCGGCGAGGTTGCCGGAGACGTGGACGACACGAGCGCCGTAGGCAGCCTCGAGGTGATCACGCAGACGCTCGTGCGCGGGAAGCGGCGCGGTGCAGAAATAGGCGACGTCGCGGCCCGCGACGTCGACGAGTGGGCGTGGCCGAAGAACCGTCGCGACGACACGGACGTCCGGCCGGACGACGGCACCGACGCGGTCCCGGACCGCCTCCCACTCCGTCCCGGGATCGGCCATCGTGACGACGACGAGGTCGGCCATGAGCAGCCGATACGTGTTCAGGTAGCCGGCCGCAATGAGCGGATCCTGATGCCCGCCGACGACGACGACCGTCCTGTCCGCAGCGATCGGAGGCACTGCAGTACCACTCCCGTCGAATACGACGAGGTCCGGGTCGAGCTCGGCCGCGATCCGCGCTCCCTCGCGCACATTGGACGCGGCGACGGCGCCCGCGAGTCCTCCACCGCACCGCCGACATCCGACCGTTGTCACGCCGACCAGCGCTGCGGTCTCGAGATGATCGGAGGCCGCATGACGTCCGGAGCGCGAGAGCTCGACGAGAGCCTCGACCGTCGGAGGAATCGTGATGACCTCGGGGTCGGGCGGCCCTCCTCGCCCCATCGCGACGACGACGACCGCCCGCTCCATTGCGAGAAGCCGCGCGAGATGTCCGGTTACCGCTGTCTTTCCGACGCGCTTGCCCGTTCCCGCGACCGCGATCGACGGCTTCGCAAACGCCGCGCGCTCGGGCGGGTCGAAGCGGAAATCGGCGCCGATGTACGGCACGCCGTGCACGAGGACGCGACTTGCGAGCGCGAGCCTCTCCGGTGGTCCGAGCACCGGCTCGTCGGAGAGATCGACGACGACATCGGGCGCGTGAGCGGCGATCGCCGCCTCGATATCGGGAACGAGCGGCACTCCGTAGTCCTCGCCGCCGCGCAGCTTCTCCTCGCCGCCGATGAGCACCGCGGCTGCGAACTCGTACGGGAGCTCCTCGAGAGCGTGTCGGACGACGGAGGCGTAGTGCTCGCCGTCGACGATCGCGACTGCTCTCACGTGCGAGCCGTTACCTCGTCCTCTATGGAGCCGGTGAACTTCGCGTACTCGAGCGTGTCGAGCGAGAACGAGACGAGCCGCTCCTGGCCGTGAAATGGGTGACGCCGCCAGACGTCCACCCTCCGATCGGCGATCTCGATGATGTTGTAACAGGGCCTCGTGTTCCCGCGGAGGCGGAGCGACGAGACCGTGCCGGCGTTCACGACGAAGAGATCCTCGAGCCGCCACACGTACGGCACGTGCTTGTGGCCAGACAACACGAGGCGGACACCTGCGCGCTGGAGGCACTCGATCGCGTCGCCCGCGTCGTAGACGATGTTTCGCTCGCGGCCGGTCCCGGGGACCGGCAGGAGGTGGTGATGCAGGACGAAGATCCTGAGCTCGGCCGGCTCGACCGCGAATTGCTCCTCGATCCAGCGATAGCGACCTCGTCCGATCTGGCCGTGGTCGAGGTCCGGCTCGGTCGAGTCGACGGCGACGATCGCGACCTGCCCCTTTCGGAGCACCGAGTTCCGCTCGCCGAACATCTCCTCGAAGTGCACGTACCCGACGTTGCGAGAGTCGTGGTTGCCGGGAACGACGACGAGCGCGTCGCAGTGGATGCGATCGAGGTACTCGCGAGCGGTGAGGTACTCGTGCCGGAACCCGAAGGTCGTCAGGTCGCCGGAGCACACGACGACGTCCGGCTCGAGCTCGTTGATCTCGCCGATCGCACGCTCCAGCAGGCTCGCCTCGAAGTAGGTCTCCCCGCAGTGCAGGTCCGAGAACTGCGCGATCCGGAACACACACGAAGTCTACGGCGACGCCGGAGGTCGTCCGAGGCCGTTGCTACCGTGGCACAGGTGCGGGAAGAAAGTCCCGTTTTCCAGGCATATTGTGGAACTGATCCCCCACGGTTCGCGAACCGTATCGAGGTCGAGTGCGCGAAGATCCTCGATTACTACGGCGTCCCATGGGATTACGAGCCGCACTCGTTCGTTCTCGAGCGCGACGCGAACGGTCGCGTGGTCAGCGCGTTCACGCCCGACTTCTACCTCCCGGAGCAGAACCTGTTCATCGAGGTCACGGTCATGAAGCAGTCGCTCGTCACGCGAAAGAACCGGAAGCTGCGCGAGATCCAGCGCCTCTACCCGCACGTTCGCGTCAAGCTGTTCTACCGCCGGGACATCGAGCGCCTGGCGCAGCGCTACCGGCTGCAGCTGGCTTCGTAGTGACACCCGCACAGCCAGCCGAGTACGGCGACGTCGGCGCCGTGTACCTCGCGCGCGACGAGATCTCCGCACGGGTCGCCCAGCTCGGCGACGAGATCGGCGCGTCCTACGGCGGACTCGACCCGCTCCTCGTCGCTCCGCTGAAGTCGAGTGTCGTGTTCCTCGCCGACCTCACGCGTGCGCTGAAGATCCCCCACACGCTCGACGTGATCGAGCTCGCGCCGTACACCGGTGGCCAGGACGGCGCAGTGCGCCTCCTCAAGGACATCGACTCGCCGCTCGACGGACGGCACGTGCTGCTCGTCGAGGACGTCGTCGACACGGGACTGACGCTGCACTTCCTCTGCCGGACCCTCGGCCTGCGGAACCCGGCGAGCCTCGCCGCGGTGACGCTGCTCGACCGCCCGCACCGACGCCTCGTCGACGAGCTGCCGCTCCGCTATGTCGGCTTCACGGTGCCAGACGAGCTCTTCGCCGGGTACGGGCTCGGGCTGGACGAGCGCTGGCGCGCGCTCCCCGACCTCCATCTCGTGAGCTCGGTCGCTCTTCCTCGCGCCGCAACCGAGGCTGCTTAGGCTCGGTCGGACCGAACGACCTTCTCGCGACGGCCTTCAGGGTCTTCGCGCGATCGGAGTCCGCGGTAGCGGATTTCGATCTTGCGCTCTAGAGATACAGCAGCGGATCGACAGCCTCGCCGTTGACCCGAACCTCGAAGTGCAGGTGCGGCCCGGAGGAGTTTCCGGTCGAGCCCACCAGCGACACCGTCTCGCCCTGCGTCACCCCTTGCCCGACCCCGACGAGAAGCGACGAGGCGTGCGCGTACGCAGTTGAGAGTCCATTCCCGTGGTCGATCACGACGAGGTTGCCATAGCCACCGAGCCATCCCGAGTAGATCACCGTGCCGGATGCCGCCGCGCGGTTCGGCGACCCGTACGCGCACCCGATGTCGATCCCTTCGTGCATGCTGCCCCAGCGCATCCCGAACCCGCTGACCACGACACCGTCGCACGGCCAGACGAGACCGGCCGCCGAGGGTTGCCCGTCGCCGGTCGAGCCGGCGCCCTCCTGAGCGTCGCGTATGCGCGCCGCAAGCGCTGCACTCTGCGCCGCAAGCGCCTCGACCTCGTGGAGGTAGTCCTCTCGCGTCTCGCGCGTGTTTGCGAGCGCGCTCTGCTTGAGCGACTGAACGGTCGCAAGACGATCACGTTCGCCGGCGAGCCAGTCCCGCGCGGTTCGCGCCTCCGCCGTTCGCATGGAGATCTCCGACACCGTCGCGGCCTGCAACCGCTTCGTGCCGAGCGTCGCCTTGCGTTCGGCGGCGGTCTCGTTTCGCGCCCTTTCGACCTGACTCGCGACGCGCTGATCCTGCGCGCCGATGCGGGACAGCAACTCGACGCTGTCGATGAGCTCGTCGAAGGTCGAGGCGGAGACGAGGAACGCGAGAACGTCCGGCGGCTCGTCGATGTAGGCAGCGCGGACGCGCTCTTCGAGGATCGCGACGGCTTTCCGATACTCGTCCTGGAGCCGCTCGAGGCGTCGTGTCTGCCGCTCGAGTCGCGCGGTCAGCTCATCGAGTCGCGCCTGCGCCGAGGACAGCTCGGCCTCGAGGGCAGAGACGCTGGCCTGCGCCGTGTCGACAGCCGCCTGCGCATCGTCCAGCTCCGACACGACAGCGGAGAGCTGCGACGTGAGGACGCCCTCCTTGGCCTGCGACTCCGTGATCTCGGCGTGGAGCGCGGCGATGCGAGCGTCCACGGCTGCCTTGTCGCTCTCAGGTGTCTGCGCGGCGGCTGATGCCGCCATGGCGAGTGCGAACGCCAGACCGACGCCGATCACGGCTCGCCGTCCCATCCCTCTAGTTTCGCTCATGGACGGGTCGACCCTCCCCCGACTCACGTCCCAAGGCCTGCAGCGCGGACGCCACGTCGCGACGCAACGGGCCGAGCTGAGCGCGGTAGTCCTCGTCCGAGACGGCCCCGGTCCGATGCTCGAACTCGAGCTCCCGGAGCGCCGAGAGCGCACGATCGCGCTCCTCGAGGAGCTCCAGGCGGTGGCGTTCGTCGTCGTCGAGCTCGGCCAGGTCGTCGGACTCGGGCTCGGGCTCGCGTATGAACGGCAGCGCGACGGCGACCACGCAGACGACGGCGAGCGTCGCGGCGAGCACCAATGCCAGGGTCAAGGCGTTGCCGGAATGCCGACCTCGGAGGCTCGTGCGACGAGCCTCCGCTGCTCACGCCGGTCGGGCCACAGCGTTATGACCGACCCGATGAGGAAGACGAGGCCGGCCAGCCAGATCAGGTTGACGAGCGGCTTGACGAAGACGCGGAAGTAGACGGTGCCGTCCGCGTCGATCTGCTCGGCGATCACGAAGAGATCCTCGCCCGTCAGGCGGTCGCTTCGGATGCCGACCTCGTTCGAGAGCTGCTGCTCGATTGTGTACGCGTTCTTTCCCGCCTGCAGCGTGCCGAGATCGCGCCCACCGCGGCGAACCTCGAGTGTGGCGCGAATCTCGGTCGCGTTGGAGACCTGGCGCTCCCCCAGTGAGCGGTACAGCAACGTGTAGTCGCCTACCCGCATGGACTCGCCCTTCGCCAGTCGTGCGTCGCCCACCGTGTCGAACGCACTCGAACCGGCAACACCGATCGCGAGCAGGACGATGGCGGCGTGCACGACGTAGCCGCCGTAGCGACGGCGGTTGCGGGAGATGAGCGAGCCGAACGCCGTCGGCCAGGATGCGGCGCCGAGCGCCTTCCGCGCGCGCGTGCCGCGCACGAACTCCAGCACGATGGTCGCGAGGACGAAGGCCGCGAACGTGTAGGCGATGAGCCCCGGGATCGAGCTCCCCGCCCCGAGGAGGAGCAGCGCGGCGCCGCTGACGAGCGCGACGATCGTGGGCCACCGGAACGTCGTCGCGAGGCTCTTGAGCGACGCGCGACGCCATGCGATGAGCGGCCCGATCCCCATCAGCAGGAGCAGAGGCAACCCGAACGCACGGAGGAAGAAGTCGTAGTACGAGCGCCCGAGCACGACCGCCTCGCCCCGCACGGCCTCGGACAGCATCGGATAGACAACGCCCCACAGGATCGCGAGACAGAGCGCGAGCAGCAGCAGGTTGTTGTAGAGGAACGCCGCCTCTCGCGAGACCGGGGACTCGAGCCTCGTCGGCGATCGCAGCTGCGGAAGGCGGAAGAACACGAGAGCGAGCGACAGGGCCACGGTCACCGCGATGAATGCGAGAAACCAGGGGCCGATCGAGCTCTGCGTGAACGAGTGGATCGAGTTCACGACACCGGAGCGCGTGAGGAACGTGCCGAACAGCGCCAACGAGAACGCGAGGATCACGAGCAGCACGTTCCAGACGCGCAGCATCCCGCGCTTCTCCTGAACCATCACAGAGTGCAGGAACGCCGTCGCAGCCAGCCACGGCATGAGCGCGGCGTTCTCCACCGGATCCCACGCGTAGTACCCGCCCCACCCGACCTCGACGTACGCCCAGTGGCTTCCGAGGAGCTGGCCGATCCCGAGGGCCGCCCACGCGAACAACGTCCAGCGCCGCGTCGCGATGAGCCAGCGCTCGTCGAGCTTCGCCGACAGCAGAGCGCCGATCGCAAAGGCGAAGGGCACCGTGAGACCGACATAGCCAAGGTAGAGGAGGGGCGGGTGGGCGAGCATGTACGGGTTCTGGAGGCTCGGCGTCATGCCCGCGCCGTCGGGCGGCGCCGCCTGCGTCACGAAGGGGCTCGCGACCCCGACGACGAGGAAGGCGAAGAAGGTCGAAACTGCAGCGAACACGGGGACGACCCAGACGATGAGGTCCCGCGCCCAACCGCGATTCAGGGTCACCGCTGCGGCGCCGAACCCGGTGAGGACGAGCAGCCAGAGCAGGAGCGATCCCTCCTGGCCACCCCAGAACGCCGAAATCGTGTAGGCAGTCGGCAATGCCTCGCTCGTCGTACGGGCGACATAGGTGAACGAGAAGTCGTTGCGCAGAAGCGCCGCGAGCAAGACGCCCGCCGCGACAGCTGTCGTGAAGAACGAGGCTACGAGCGCGTTCTGCGCGGAGCGCGCGAGGCGGCGCCGGCCCAGATGTGCCGCCGCGGCGCCCCCGATGAGCGCGTAGAGGGACAGGCCGAGGGTGACGAGGAGCGCAGCGCGACCCAGCTCAGGCATGGGCGGCGGTCAGGCGGAGTCGCCGCTCTGCTTGGGCGCGTACTTCGAGGGGCACTTCGTGATCATCGATCCGGGCTGCGCGACGAACGTGCCTCTCCGGAGCTCGCCGTCGACGACGATATGCCGCCCGACCTTGAAGAGATCAGGGACGGAGCCTGTGTACCGGACGGCCACCGTGGCCTTGCTGTCTCCCGAGATGTCCTCGAGCTTGAAGCGAAGGCCACCTGCATGCGCGTCGCCCCGAACCGGGCCGACGACGAGCCCCGCGAGCTGCACGTCTCCAGTTCGCCCGGCGAGCTCGCTCGGCGCGAGCGAGGGGTTCCCGCCCCCGGCAATGGACGTGTACAGGAGGAATACTGCGAGCACGGCCGCCACCGACAGTGCGATCACGAGCCGCGCCGGACTCGCCTTCCGAGCCATGCCGGAAGTCTAGATGGCGGAGGTCACGAGATCGCCGACTCCCGGTGCGCGAGCTGACCGCTCCGGGGCGCGACGGGAGAGCGGCGGCGATGCCGGACGCCTCGGTGCCGTTAAGCGCACGCCCGGACTGAGGGCGTGAAGCCGCCTCAGTCCGGGCGGTAGCGGCCCGGACACGTCAGATCGCGCATCCGGACGCGCGAGATCGTGACCTCCACCATCTCTTCCCGTGGTGCTACGAGGCCCCGAGCAGCCGCTTACGCGGCTCTCTCGGCAGGATCGCGCTCGGACCGACTCTGATTTCCTCGGCTCGGTTCGGCAAAGCGGCGGTCGGGCATGCGATACCCGTGATCCGCGCAGAGCGACCCCGGCGACTCCTCCGTCAGCGCGTCGCAATACCCCTTCCCGTAGGCAGCGCGGATGAAAGCGGCGACGATCTCGAGGCTCCAGTCGTCGACGTCGACCGCCTCACGCCAGAGATCGGCGAGGCGGAGGTCGATGTCGAGCTCGAGCAGCTCGATCCTGGACGGTTCGCTGGCCATGCATCGAGCGTACGGGTCCCGTCGGACGACGGCTTGGCGCCGCGCTACTGCTCCTCTGAGCGAACGGTGAAAGGCAAGGTCCAGTCCTCGCGCGACGCCCCGTCGATGATCAGCCGCCACTCGTAGCGCCCCGGCTCGAGCGGCAGCGGCGTCGAGTTGACGGCGACCGGGAAGTCGAGCGGCGTTCCGGGCTTGAGACCCGGAGGACGCCCGACCTCGAACTCGCCCCCGAACGCGACCACCTGATCCGCCGCGTCCTCGTCGTCCTCGAATCCCACCGGTGTGCCGTCTGCGTCGAGGAGCTCCACGGAGAACGAGTGGCGCGTGTTCGCCTGATCCCACGGCACCTGAATGAGCAAGCCGATCCCGAAGGAGGCGGGATCCGGCCCTGTCTGCGACCATCCGCCGCCGACGATCGTGAGCTTGCCGTCCGATACGACTGCATAGTCGGCCAGGAGCATGGTCGCCTTCACGACCGGGAGCCAATCACATCGGGGTACTACGATCATGCGGTGGCATCGCGCATCCGCGTCGGGCCGGCACGCATGCCGTCTCGGGAGTCTCCGGAGCTGGCGCTCGAGATCATTCTCGAGCGCGGGTACACGGCTTGCGAGATCGACTTCGAGAGCGGCTTCTGGATGGACTACCCGTTCGCGGAGCGCCTCGGACGACTCGCCGAGGAGAGCGACATCGCGCTCTCGGTCCACGCTCCGCTCTTCGGGTTCATGGGTCATCTCGAGGCGAGCGGCCGGAAGTTCGCGTCGGCGGTTGGTGCGCTCGACCGCAGCGCCGGCATCGCGGCAGCGAGCGGCGCCGAGCTCGTCGTCTTCCATCCGGGCTTCCTCCTGGGCCGGAGCCGTGAGGACGCGATCGCGAGCGTCGTCGAGCAACTCGTGACTCTGCGCGAGAGACTCGAAGCGAAGGACCGAGCCGTGCCGTTCGGCATCGAGGTGATGGGGCGCGTGCGCGACCTCGGCTCCGTCCACGACGTCGTCGAGATCGCTCGACGGGTCGAGTGGGTGCGGCCCGTGCTCGACTTCGCGCACATGCACGCGACGAGCGATGGCGCCTTCCTCGAGGAGAAGCCGTTCGCCGACGCGCTCGCGCTGGTCGACGATGTCCTCGAGCCGGAAGCGCCGTTCCACATCCACTTCTCCGACATCGCGTTCGCGAATCGCAACGAGACGAAACACCTCCCGTACGGCGAGGGGACGCTCCGTGCGGATCCGCTCCGCGAGGCACTCGCGCACCTTCGAGCGCGCGGCGACGGTGATCTCCGAGTCGCCGGACGAGGAGTCGAGTCAGGCGATCCGCTCGGTGCTCGCGGACTCGACGGGAACGAGCTCGGCGATCCGCGCCTGACACGTCGCGGCGTCGTCCTCGCGCCCGCGATCTCGATAGAAGACCACCAGGCGTTCGAGGACCTCGAGCTCGAGTGCTGCCCAGCCGTTCGTCGTGCCCTCGAGGGCTCGCCGGAACAGCTCCTCGGCTTCGTCGTCTCGACCCTGGGCCGCACGCAATGTCGCCAGGACGCCGGTGACGGTGACCTCGAAATGCGGATCCTCCGGCCGGGGGCTCGCCTGCACCTCCAGCATGAGTCGCTCGGCTTCGTCGACCTTGCCGAGAGCGGCGAGCACTTCGGCCAGGGACACGCGAATGTCGGGCAGCAACCCGCGGTCGCCGCGCGTCGCGGTGATGCGCAACGCCTCCCGATAGAGCTTCTCGGCCCGTTTGTAGTCTCCGCGCTTGACCGCCACCTCGCCGAGCCGCATCAGCGCGACGGCGATCGTCGGCTCGATGCCGAGCTCGGTTGCAGACTGACGGACCTCTTCGTACACGGTCTCGGCGGCGTCCAGCTCGCCCTTGACCGCGAGGAACCACCCGTAGGAGAGCGAGGCCCCCGCGCGAGCCCGGATGCTGCCGCTCTCACCGGCGAGCTCGAGTGCTCGCGTCAGCAGTAGCTCGGCTTCGTCGAGCTCGAGTCGCACGATATGGGTCTGCGCGAGGATCTGGGCGGCGATGGTCTGCAGGTCCTTCCGGCCAGCATCCATGGCGAGCGCGTAGGCGCGCTCCATGTAGAGGACGACCTCGGCCATGTCGCCGTGCCGTCCGCCGATGATCGCTCGTGCGGTAAGGGCGTCGAAGCGAGCGACGGGATCGTCCTCCGAAGCGAGGATCTCGAGGGCACGATCGACGAGCTCCTGCGCGCGATCAGGATCATCGTCGCGTTTGAAGGCCGCTTCGCCGAGCCCGGTCAGCGCCATTGCCTCGATCACCGGCTCGTCGAGCTCGCGCGCCTGCTCGCGAACCTTCTCCATCTCCACCTGTACAGCGGCATAGTCCTGCAGCCGCCAGGCCGCTCGGGCCGCGACGTAGCGCGCGCCGAGGGTCGGTCGCAGCTCGAGAGCGCGAAGGCCGAGCTTGCGTGCGTTCGCGTACGCCTCCCGGGCAATCGCGCGCTTGGCGGCCTTCACCAGCGCAGCCGCGGTCTCCTGCGCGAGCTCCTCGGGAGGAGCGCCTTCGAGCTCGGTCAGGAACTCGACCGCCTGGTCGAGGTGGTACGCGCGGATCTCGACGAGCTCCTCACCCGTGCGCTCCGCGAGCCACTCCGCGAACCGCGCGTGGTACTGCGCCCGCGAGAGCTTCGCCATACCCGTGTACGCGACCTCGCGAATGAGTGCGTGCTTGAACCGGTACGCGGTCTCGCCGGAGATCGACGAGCGCGGCTCGCGCAGGAGGAACTCACGCTGGAGCAGATCGTCCAGAAGGGCGTCGCACTCGGCGACGTCGGGCGCAAGGTGCTCGAGGGCGCCTCGCCAGAACACACGCCCGACCACGGATCCGCGCTGGAGGAGGGTCTTCGCCGCCGGATCGAGATGATCGATGCGGGCGGCGATGAGCGCCTGCAGCGTGTCCGGCACCCGATCGGCCGAGCCGTTGCCGGTTCCGCTCTCGACGAGCATCCGGATCGTCTCCTCGACGAACAGCGGATTGCCCTCGGCCCGGTCCAGGGCTTCCTGCGGAAGCGACGTGGGGCGCTCGCCGGCCGCCCCGGCCAGCTGGCTGAGGAGCTGCTCGACCAGCTCGGCGCTCTCCTCCTCCGAGAGTGCCTCGAGCTCGATCGCCGTCGAGCGGACGCGGCCCCCACCCCAGCCAGGCCTGGCCTCGAGCAGCTCTGGGCGAGCGAGGCAGAGGATGAGAACAGGCGCACGCACCCAGTCCGCGATGTGCTCGATGAGGTCGAGGAGCGGCGGCTCGGCCCAGTGGATGTCCTCGAACAGAAGGATCAGCGGCTGCACCTCGGCGATCCCCTGCATGACCTCGCGCGCCGCCCAGGCGATCTCCTGCGGGCTTCGCTCGCCTTCGAGCGCCTCCATGAGCCCCGCAGCGAGGCCGAGGACGTCGGCGACGGCCTCCTCGGCGCAACACTCGCGCAGCTTCTCGAACGCCTCCTCGAGCGGGTCGTCGTCCGAGATGCCGGCCGCCGCCTTCACCATCTCGCCGAGTGGCCAGTAGGTCACGCCCTCGCCGTACGGGAGCGCGCGTCCCATGAGGACGCTGGCGCGCTCGACCCCGTCGAGGAACTCGCGCGTGAGGCGGCTCTTTCCGACGCCGGCCTCGCCGTAGATCGTGAAGAGGTGTGCGCGGCTGTCGCGAAGGCTGCGGCTGAACGTGTTCTCGAGCAGCTCGAGCTCGGCGTCCCGGCCGACCAGTGGCGCGCGTGGGCCGAGTGGGCGACCCGGCCCTTCGAGCATGTCGACGACGCGCCAGGCGCGCAGCGGGCCGTCGATGCCCTTCAGGTCGAGCGGGCCGGCATCCTCGACCACGAGACTGCCCGCTGCGAGACGGTATGCGGTCGGGCCTACGAGGATCTCGCCCGGTCGAGCCGCCTCCTGGAGCCGAGCGGCGAGATTCACGGCCTCGCCCGTCGCGAACGTCGAATCCGAACCATCGACCACCACCTCGCCGGCTTCGATGCCGATGCGCGCCTCCAGCTCGAGCCCGTCCACGGCGTGGCGCATGGCGAGCGCCGCTCGAGTTGCCCGCTGTGCGTCGTCCTCGTGTGCTTGCGGAACCCCGAATGCAGCCATCACGGCGTCGCCGGCGAACTTCTCCACGACGCCGCCGTGCTGCGTCACGCACGAGGAGACAGTCTCGAAGAACTCGGTGACTCGGCGCCGAACGACCTCCGGGTCGGCACCGGTGACCAGGCGCGTCGAGTCGACGAGGTCGACGAACAGGACCGATGCGAGCTTGCGCTCCACGACTGAAGTGTAGAAACGACGGTGGGGGCGACTAGCATCCCGCCGTGCTCGATCCATCCGTCTTCAAGGCGTACGACGTCCGTGGGGTCTACCCGACGGAGATGGACGAGGACGGTGCTTACCGCATCGCGCGGGCATACGCGGATCACTTCGAACCGCGCGCCGTCGCGGTCGGCCATGACATGCGCCTGTCGTCACCGTCCGTGTACGCAGCGGTGGTCGACGGCGTCGCCGATGCGGGATCCGACGTCGTCCAGCTCGGCCTCGTGGGCACCGAGATGCTCTACCACGCAGTGTCCGAGCTGGAGCTCGACGGGGGCATCTGCGTCACCGCCTCGCACAATCCGAAGCAGTACACGGGCATGAAGATCGTCCGCCGGGGTGCGTTGCCGGTCGGAGGTGACTCGGGGCTGGCCGAGATCCGCGCGCGCGCCGAAGCCGGCTTCGGGGAGATCGGGAACCACGGTGCCGTCCGCGCCGAGGACGTCTGGCCGAGCTTCGTGGAGAAGGTGCTCTCCTTCGTCGACGTCGCCGCCATCCGCCCGCTGCGCGTCGTCGTGGACGCGGCGAACGGAATGGCCGGCGTCATGCTTCCCCCTGTCCTCGAACGCCTGCCGCAGCTCGACGTCGTCCGCTGCTACTTCGAGCCCGACGGCAGCTTCCCGAACCATGAGCCGAACCCACTGCTTCCGGAGAACCGCGAGTTCATCGTGGCCGAGGTGCAGGAGCAGTCGGCGGATCTCGGCGTCGCGTACGACGGCGACGCTGATCGGTGCTTCTTCGTCGACGACGCCGGCGAGTTCGTCCCCGGTGACTTCGTGACCGCGCTCCTCGCCGAGGCGGTGCTCGCGAAGGAGCCCGGCGAGAAGGTCATCTACGACGTACGTGCGAGCTGGGCCGTACCGGAGACGATCGAGCGTGCCGGGGGGACACCCCTGATGAACCGTGTCGGACATGCGTTCATCAAGCAGCGGATGCGGGCCGAGGACGCCGTGTTCGCAGGTGAGGTCTCGGCGCACTACTACTTCCGTGAGTTCTCCCAGGCGGACACCGGTGTCGTTCCGTTCCTCGTCCTCCTGGAGCTCCTGTCGCGGAGCGGAACCACACTCTCACGGCTCCTGCGCCCGTACCGCGAGCGCTTCTTCCTCACGGGCGAGATCAACACGCCCGTCGCCGACGTTCCGCTGAAGCTGCAGGAGCTCAAGGAGCGCTACGCCGCGGAGGGCGGTCGCGTTTCCCATCTCGATGGGATCTCCATCGACTTCGACGACTGGCACTTCAACGTTCGCCCGTCGAACACGGAGCCGCTGCTGAGGCTCAATCTCGAGGCGCTGACGGAGAGCCGGATGCTCGAGAAGCGGGAAGAGGTTCTCGGGGTGATCCGTGCATAGGCGGCCCGATTGACCGACGCTCCTGAGCTCGGACGGCTCACGGACCGCCGGCCGCCGTTCAAGTACTCCGCGCTCGCCCGCGTGTGGTTCTCCGATACGGATGCCCAGGGCGTCGTCTACTACGGGCGCTACCTCCCGTACTTCGACCACGCTCGCACGGAGTACCTCCGCCACCTGGGGCGCTTCGTGAGCCCGGGCTGCGAGTTCGTCATGCGCGCCTCGGCGGTCGAGTACCACGCGCCAGCGCGGTTCGACGACCTCATCGAGGCATTCGTGCGCGTCTCGCGTATCGGCCGGACGAGCGTGACGTACGAGTGCGAGGCGTACCGCCTCCCCGACGACACGCTGATGGTGACGGCGCAGCAGACGCTCGTCCTCGTCGACGTCGAGTCCAGGCATCCCACGCCGGTGCCTGAGGAGCTGCGAGCGCTTGTTCGGGGCTTCGAGCGAGGAGACCTCGAGGAGTGAGCTCGAGTGCGGCGGACGTGATCGAGCGCATGCTCGCAGACGGCGATGACGCCGATGACGTCTTGCGCCGCACCGTTGCCACACTCGCGCGCGAGCCCGAGATCGTGTGGGCAGGAATCTGCTTTCTCGAAGAGGGCGTCCTGGCGCTCGGTCCGACGGCGGGCACTCCCGACGGCGGGCGAAGGACACGTGTCCCGATCTCGTTTCACGATGGCGTCGTCGGCGAGCTGTGGGCAGACGGCACGCCCGAACGGGAGCTCCTCGAGCGAGTCGCGTCCCTCATCGCCCCACAGGTCCTGATCGGCTGGGACACCGGCGGCGAGGCCTGGGATCCGTAGGCCCGCGGTCGCCCACAGACCTGCGAGGACATGGGGAGATCGTGGGGAGAGCGGCGGAGTTCCCGACCGGTGGGGGTCGGGCGTTGTGCCGCGCGCCCGTCGTCGAAGACGAGCGCGCGGCTCCCTTCCCCTCTCCCCAATCTCCTTGTATTCACACGTTTGGGGGACGCAATCCCTCGATCGAGGTACCCCCCTCGAAGGGGGAATAGTCCCTCGATCGAGGGATCGGTGAGCAAGAATCGGGGCCGGAGCTTGCTTCGCCCGACCCCGATCGTCGCTTCGTCTAGGCCGGATGGCCCTGGAACATTGGTGGCCCTCGAGGCGAGCCGGAGCCGGGCCAGAAGCGTGGCCTGTACCCATGGCCACGTAGGCGAAGCTCGCCGTTGACGAGGGCTTCCATGCGCTCGTCGAGGTTCTCCTTGAGCTCCGCGGCCTGCTCGTCGCTGAGCTTGCCGGCCTTGACTGCTTCGTCGATCCGCTTCGTCTGAACGGCCACGAGCTGCTCGACAAGGCCTTCGACCGTCTTGCCCTTCTCCTTCGCGATCTCCGCGAGTGTCTTGTCCTGGAGCTCGGCGCGCAGCTCGGCCTCCGTGATTCCGAGGTACGACGCCGCGGTCGCGAGAGATCTCGAAGTGGCCGTGATGTCCGAAGCCGTGCCAACCGAGGCGGCCGGGACCGCCGTGTCCGAAGAGCAGCGGGTACTCGTTCGAATCGATGCGCTCCTTGAGCTCGTTCGCCTGCTCCTCGCTCAGGCGGCCCGCCTCGACCGCCTCGTCGATGCGGTTCTTCAGCGCTTGCTTCAGCGCAGCGGAGAGCTCTGCGGGCTCGACACCGAGCTGAGAGGCAGCGTCCTCGATGACTGCCTTGCTTCCCTCGCTCGGGGACAACATGCGCGAGGCGGCGATCGCGCCCGCGGCGCCGAGACCCGCAATGAGCAGAGTGATGCCGGCTGCGCCGCCGGCGAACGCGAGCTTCCTGCGTCTGGTCATGGGTCGCATCACAGCACTCACGTCTAAGAGCGCACTGAGAGCGGGGTAAGAACATCGGCGGACGTCTCCCCGCCGACGAGCATCCGGATCACTCGTCGCGCATGCCCCCGGCGACGTCGGCGTCGTGGGTCACGACGCTCGCTACGAAGCCGTAGCGAGGGCGTGCGACGCGCCGAGCGTTAGCACCATCCGTGTTCCTCCACCCTCCGCCTGCTCGGCGACGACGTCCCCGCCGTGCGAGTCGGCGACCTGGCGGACGATCGCCAGGCCAAGCCCGGACCCCGGCATCCCGCGCGCAGCGCGTGCTCGATAGAAGCGGTCGAAGACGTACGGGAGGTCTTCGTCGGCGATGCCCGGCCCGTGGTCTCGCACCGTGAGCGTGCCGTCGCGCACCTCGACCTCGACCTCGGCACCAGCGGGGCTCCACTTCGCAGCGTTGTCGAGCAGGTTCCCGACCGCTCGCTCGATCGTCGCCGGGACGCCCTGGACCACAGCGGGCTCCAGCTCGACGGCGTAGACGACCTCAGGACGGTTCCGCCGAGCGCGCTCCACGACCTCGGCGACGAGCAGGTCGAGCCGAACGTCCTCAGGCTCGACCGTCTGCTGCTCGGCCCGCGCGAGCTCGATCAGCTCGGAGATGAGCGTCGTCATCTCACCGAGTTGCTCGACGACGTCGGAGAGCAGGCGCGTCCGCTCCTCCGGTGGAAGCGTGCGATCTCCCGCGAGCACCTCGATGTTCGTCCGCACGCTCGTCAACGGCGTACGCAGCTCGTGCGACGCGTCGGCGACGAGCTGGCGCTGGGCCCGCGTCGACTCCTCGAGGGCACCGAGCATCGTGTTGAAGCTCGTCGCGAGTCGACTCAGCTCGTCGTTCCCGGTGACCTCGATGCGCTCTGTGAGATCCTGGGTCTCGCTCACGTGCTCGATCGTCTCCGTGAGTCGCCGGACGGGCGTGAGCGCGGCGCGCGCGACTACGAGCCCGAGGCCCGCTGCGATGACCACGCCGGCCGCGGCGATGAGGAGGAGAAAGAGCCCGATGCGCTCGAGCGACTGGTCGACCTCGTTCAACGGACGGGCGACCTGCACTGCCGCCCCGGGACCGTAGGCGAACGTGAAGACGCGAAGGTGCCTTCCGTCGACATCCACGTCGCGCCAGAACGCGGCGCTCCGCTCACCGGCGACAGCGAGCACGTCCTCGTCGACCGGGAGCTCCACGTCCTGTCGGGGCGGAACAAGCGTGCTCCCGTCTTCTCGGACGACCTGCGTGTATCCGCGCGTCTCTCCGAACTCCGGCCGCAGCGCGAGGAACGTCTCCCCCTGCGGAGTCTCGAAGACGCCGAGCGGATGGCGCGAGATCTCGGCTGCACGCGACTCGAGCGCCTCGTCGACCGGAGCGCGGAGCTGCTCGCGCGCGACGACGTAGAGCAGAATCGACGCCAAGACGACCGTGAGTGCGACCGCCACTGCGGCCGAGACGGCGATGCGTGCCCTGAAGGTCATGACTCGCGGAGCGCGTACCCCACACCGCGGACCGTCTGGATCAGGCGCGGGGCACCGCCGTCCTCCGTCTTTCGGCGGAGATATCCGATGTACACGTCGAGCGAGTTCGACGTCGGCCCGAAGTCGTACCCCCAAACACGTTCGAAGATGACCGAGCGCGTGAGCACCTGACGAGGATTCCGCAGAAAGAGCTCGAGTAACGAGAACTCCGTCCGCGTGAGCTCGATCTCGAGATCGCCGCGGCGAACCTCTCGGGTCCCGAGGTCGAGCTCGAGATCGGCGAAGCGCAATAGGGCGGACGGCTCGTCACCGTTCGCCGCTCGCCGCAGAAGCGCGCGAAGACGAGCGAGCAGCTCTGCGAGAGCGAACGGCTTCGGAAGGTAGTCGTCGGCCCCTGCATCGAGCCCGGCGACGCGGCTGTCGATCTCGGACCGTGCCGTGAGCATCAGCACGGGAACGGCATTCCCACTCGCCCGGAGCTGGCGACAGACCTCGAGCCCGTCGATTCCCGGCATCAGGACGTCGAGGATGGCCGCATCCACCGGCGACACTCCGCCGAACCGCTCGAGCGCCTGCTCGCCGTCTTCTGCGAGCTCGACTTCGTAGCCTTCGAGCTCGAGCGCACGTCGCAGCGACTCTCGAACGGCACGCTCATCGTCGACCACCAGGATCTTCATGGCCCGCATTGTGCGCTCCGCGCCGAGCTCGAGCCGAGGTCTTAGCGACTTCTTAGCTGCGACTTACCCGATGTTCAGCCGACCCTGACCGCCTTCCGCCACACTGATGGCAGCCATGGAATCCGGTCGCGGCACACCTCTCACCATCGCCGGTCTGCTTGCTGCCCTCGTGGTCGGCCTTGGATTGGGCGCGGCGGCCTTCGCCGTGCTCGACGACAACACGACAACAGTCATTCGCCAGGTGACGGTCGAGGGCTCGGAGCCGGTCGCGTCAGCCGGATCGTCCGCCCGCGAGATCTACAAGCGCGCGTCGAAAGGCGTCGTCGAGATCTCGACCGGCGGTGCGCAGGGCACGTCACAGGGCTCCGGGTTCGTCTACGACAGGAACGGGCACATCGTGACCAACCAGCACGTAGTCGCCGGCGCGTCGTCGGCGTCCGTGAGCTTCTGGAACGGCGTCGAGCTCGACGCGGTCGTCGTCGGAACCGATCCGTCGACCGATCTCGCCGTCCTCAGAGTCGAAGCGCCCGCGGGTCTGCTCTCCACTATCCCTCTCGCCGACTCGAGCGCCCTGGAGGTCGGCGATCCGGTGCTCGCGCTGGGGAGCCCGTTCGGACTCCAAGGCACGATCACGAGCGGGATCGTCAGCGCCCTCCATCGGCAGATGACCGCGCCGAACAACTTCACGATCACGGACACCATCCAGACCGACGCCGCCATCAATCACGGCAACTCCGGCGGGCCGCTGCTCGACACACGGGGACGGGTCATCGGCGTCAATGCGCAGATCGAGAGCGAGTCCGGCGGGTCGGACGGCGTCGGCTTCGCGATCCCGTCGAACACCGTCCGCTCGATCGCACGGCAACTCATCACGAGCGGCGAGGTGCGGCATGCCTACCTCGGCGTCAGGATGACCGCTGTCCCGGAGGGCGTCGCGATCACAACGGTGGTGGCTGACACGCCCGCCGACGAGGCCGGGCTTCGGGCGGCAACGGGGACCGAGCTCGTCGGCGGACAGGAGCGCCCCACGGGCGGCGACGTGATCGTCGAGTTCGACGGTCAGAAGGTCACGTCAGCGACGGCGTTGCAGAGCGCCGTGGATGCGCGGCGTCCCGGCGAGACGGTGTCGATCACGGTCCTGCGGGACGGGGCGCGGCGCACGGTCGACGTCACGCTCAGCGTGCGGCCCTAGGGTCTAGCTCGTACCTAGACCATCGGCTAGTGTCGACCCGGCACGACACGTCTGTATGCTGCGAGACGGGAGGTAGAGGAAATGGGTAGAACTCGTTCGTCCGCGTTCGTCTTCGCGGCTGCATATCTCGCTTTGGTGGTCGGGCTGTTCCTGGCGCTCGGAGGGGCTGCGTACGCGCAGTCGCCTGCGTCATCGGCGGCGGAGCAATACGAGCCCCAGGGCGGCCAGGTGGCAGGCGTTCAGGTCTCGGCGACGGCGGGCGGCGACACCGCCTCTACCGAAGCCGCACAGGCCGAGGCGCTTCCGAACACCGGGCTTTCGCTCCTTGGCGTGGTCGCCATCGGCGGCGCGCTCGTTGCCGGCGGGCTCGTCCTCCGGCGACGCGAGCAGCGCAAGAGCTAGTCCGGCTCCGGAACGGTCACTGGCCCGGCAATCCCGTTTCACGGGGGTTGAGTTCGCGCACGCGGTCATTGGCGGCGGCGCGCTCCGGCCCGCGCGCGACCTGCGCTATGTAGAGCCACGCGACCCAGTCCTCCGGATCGGTCGCAACGGCGTTGCGATAAGCATCGAGCGCCCCGTCGCGGCTACCAAGGCCTGCAGCGGCAGTTCCGAGAACGATGTCCGGCTCAGGCGACCAGGGGAGCAGGGCGCTCGCACGGCGAGCATGCGCGCGTGCATCGACCCAGTCCTTCCGGTCCACCGCCTCGCGACCGGCGAAGAGCGCCTGGTTCCCGACGAGGCTCCAGACCGCCAGCACGCTCAGTGTCGCCGTCACTCCGACGAGCGCGAGCCGGCTGCCCGGATGGAGGACGCTGCGTCCACGACGTTCCGCCGCGACGAGCCCGACGGAACCCGCGAGTAGGGCGGTGGTCGTCAGTGCGACCATCTCCCAGTGCCAGTCGAGCCCACTCGCGGCGAGCCAGGCGACGTACGCCCCGAACGCGGGAGCGACGAGTCGCGAGCGTCGCGCACGGACAGCACCGACGAGCGGGACGAGCAGGGCCGCCCCGAGGAGGGTGATCCCGACGATCCCGAGCTCGTTGAACGTCTCGACGTAGAGCGAGTGCGCATCTCGCACGGTCTGCGTGCTTGGCCGACGTTCGTACCAGAGGATCTCGAAGGTACCGGCGCCGGTTCCGGCGATCGGATGCTCGGAGCCCGCGTCCCACGCGACGCGGATCGTCTCCTGCCGGCCGTTGCCCGACAAGCTGAGCAGGCGATCATTGAGTGTCTCCCCTCCTGCGAGCGGCGCCTCGAACCGATTGCGGAGCTCGTCGAAGGCACCTCTCGGGCCTCCTGCCGTCATCACTGCGACGACGGCAACCGCGGCGACTCCAGCCGCGAGCGCTGCAGCCACTCCGCGGCGGACGCGTGCAGTCACTGGAACACGACGGGCGATCAGATGCGCAGCCAAGGCCAGCGCTGCTGAGCACAGGACGAGCGCGACGAGTAACCAAGCCAGCCAGTGGCCTTCTCGCGTGGCACGGACGAGCGGCGCGCCCTGCGTCGTGAGCGCTTCCTGCCTCGACGCGACTGCCACCGCGACGATCGTCGCGGGCGCGACAGCCACCAGCGACCAGATGAACGAGACGCGGCGAGGGTCGAGCGCGATGGTCGCGGCCAGTCCAGCGATCAGCGCGCCCCAGGAGCCGCGCGAGAATGCGAAGTAGCCCGCAATCACGAGGATCGGAACGACCCCCCCGGCGCATGCGGCAAGCCATGCTCGCCGAGCGTGCGACACGACACCGACGGCGAGGATCGCTCCGATCGCAGACAGGAGGGCGAACGCGTTCCAGT
This sequence comes from uncultured Gaiellaceae bacterium, assembly GCA_963744505.1. Taxonomy (GTDB): domain Bacteria; phylum Actinomycetota; class Thermoleophilia; order Gaiellales; family Gaiellaceae; genus GMQP-bins7. The sequence goes on along the minus strand of CAVUTL010000005.1, from coordinate 154,044 downwards.
ATCCGAGCGGCTCCGCGAGCCGGTACGCGTTGAACGGATCGTCGTACAAGTCGAAGCGATCCGGGAACAGCCGCGTGGCAAGACCGTACGTCGAGACGAAGCGTGACGCCGATAAGCGCGCCGGCCAGGACAGCGGGTCCGTCACCCCGTCGAAGGACGAGTGCGATCGCCACCGCGAGGGCGACGTACACGAGCATGCGCTCGGCCTCGCGCACTGACGCCGACGTGCTGATCGACCAGAGCGACGACAGCGCGATCCAGACGCCGAGCCCCGCCATGAGCGCGGCGAACAGGATTCGCTGCCGCCCCGGAACCGTCACCCGGTCGAGGATCAGCAGCACCGTCGTGGGGACGAGGAACGCGAGCGCGACCCAGCCCCACGACTGCGAGAAGTACGCGCCTTGGCTGGCGTTGGCCGCCGTGACGATCGCCGCGACAGCCAGCGCCACGACGACTGTTCTATGCGTCCGCGTCAACATCGGCGCCTCCGGGTACGGCACTCCCTACTCTGTGACCGGGACATGGGACATCGCCTCGGCACACTCCTTCTCGTCGTCGGACTCGGCGTCCTCGCCTGGACAGCCACCGTGTACTTCTGGAAGGACCCGTTCACGACGGCCTACACAGCGTACGAGCAGCGGCGGCTCGAGTCGAACCTCGACGCGCAGTTCGACAGCTGGAAGCCGAGTCCGACGCCACAGCCCGTTGTCCGACCGGCGAAGCCCAAGCCGCTGCCGCGCGACGATGTCTCGCGCGAAGCGAGACGATTCAGGCTCGCGAGCGACGACGGCGATGCCATCGCGCGGCTGCGCGTGCCGCGGCTCGGTGTGAACGTCGTCCTCGTGAACGGCACGAGCTCGGGCGACCTCAGGCGCGGCCCGGGGCGCCACCTCGAGACGTTCATGCCCGGTGAAGGGCGACTCGTGTACGTCGCAGGACATCGCACGACCTACGGAGCGCCGTTCTCGAGCATCGACCGTCTCGCGCCGGGAGACACGATCTCCGTCGAGCTCCCGTACGGCTCGATCGAGTATCGCGTGACGCGCCACCGAATCGTCGACGACAACGATCTCTCCGTGCTCGAGTCCCACGGACGAGAAGAGCTCGTCCTCCAGGCCTGCCATCCGCGCTTCTTCGCGAGCGAGCGCTACCTCGTCTATGCGCGACCCGTCTCGGTACACGCCCGAAGCTAGGGTTGCCGCATGGCCGAGGGGTGGACGAGCGTGCGGCTCGAGGACTAGCGGTCAGGACGGCGTGACGCGGTACGCGTCGAACACCGCGTCGAGGTTGCGGAGCGCGGTGAGGAGCGAGCGGAGCTCCTTCACCTCCCCCACCTCGGCCGTGTACCAGTTCCGAGCCATTCCGTCATCGACGGCGCCGCCGTACGAGACGATGTTGGCGCCGTGCTCCGCGAACGTGCGCGCGACGTCCTCGAGAAGCCGCGAGCGGTCCCAGGCGTCGACTGCGATCTGGACGAGGAACCCCGACGAGGCGCCGCCCTCCCACTCCACGTCCGTGAACCGCTCCGGGTTGCGCTGGAGCGCCCTGACGTTCGGGCAGTCGCCGCGGTGCACCGTGATGCCGCGCCCCATCGAGATGTAGCCGACGATCGCGTCGCCCGGGACCGGCGTGCAGCACTTTGCGAGCCGAACCAGCACGTCCTCGACGCCCATCACGTGAATCCCGACACGATCGCTCGACACCGCCTTGCGGGCGCGCGACGGCTTCGTCCTGACGATCGGCTCGGCCGCGACCTCATCGGTCTTGAGCCGCTGGATGACCTTGTTGACGATCTGCGTCGGCGAGAGCTTCCCGGCGCCGAGCGCGACGTAGAAGTCCTCCGCCTTCCTGAAACCCGTCTCGCGGATGACCTGGGCGAGAACGCTCGATCCCTGGATCTTGCGGTATGGGAGCTTCTGCGCCTTCAACGCCTGGTCGAGCAGATCGCGCCCCTTCGCCTCGGTCTCACCACGCGTCTCGCGCTGGTACCACTGCCGGATCTTGTTGCGGGCGCGCGAAGAGGTGACGAGCGCGAGCCAGTCGCGTGACGGGCCGCGCCCGGACTTCGAGGTGAGGATCTCGACGAAGTCGCCGCTCCGCAGCCGGTAGTGGAGCGGGACGATGCGGCCGTTCACCTTCGCCCCCACGGTGCGATGCCCGACATCCGTATGCACCGCGTAGGCGAAGTCGATCGGCGTCGCTCCCGACGGGAGAACCTTCACCTCGCCCTTCGGTGTGAAGACGTACACCTCCTCGGCGAAGAGATCCGTCCGGAGGCTCCGCATGTACTCGCCAGGGTCCTGGTCGTCCTGCTGCCCCTCCATGAGGGACTTGACCCACGTCAGCCACTCGTCGTCTGCCTTCGCCTTGCTCCCGCGCTTGTACACCCAGTGCGCCGCCACGCCGTATTCGGCCTCCTCGTGCATGTCGCGGGTCCGCACCTGGATCTCGAGCGGCCTTCCCTCCGGCCCGATCACCGTCGTGTGCAGTGAGCGGTAGCGGTTGAGCTTCGGCATGGCAATGAAGTCCTTGAAGCGCCCGGGCATCGGCTTCCAGAGCGAGTGGACGAGACCGAGCGCCGCGTAGCAGTCCCGCGTGCCCTCCTCTCCCGAGCGTTCGCAGATCACGCGAAGAGCGGTCAGGTCGTAGATCTCGTTGAACTCGCGCCCCCGCTTGGCCATCTTGTCGTAGATCGAGTAGAGGTGCTTCGCGCGACCCGTGATGTCCGCGGGCACGTCCGCCTTCACGAGCTCGTCGCCGAGGATCTCCGCGGCTTTCTCGGCCTGCGCCTCGCGGTCGGCGCGCTGGTCGGCGACCATCGCCTTGAACTCGGCGTACTTGCGCGGATGAAGCGTCTGGAACGCGAGGTCCTCGAGCTCCCACTTGAGCGCATGGATGCCCAGTCGGTGTGCGAGCGGTGCGTAGACCTCGAGCGTCTCGCGGGCCTTCTGGGCCTGCTTCTGCTTGCCGAGGTACTCGATCGTCCGCATGTTGTGGAGGCGGTCGGCGAGCTTGATGAGGATGACGCGCACGTCCTGCGCCATCGCGACGATCATCTTCCGGTAGTTCTCGGCCTCGGCCTGCTCGCGGCTCTGGAAGCTGATCCGCGTCAGCTTGGTGACGCCCTCGACGAGCTGCGCGACCTCGGCACCGAACTCGGAGCGCAGCTCCTCGAGGTCGGAGTCGGTGTCCTCGATCACGTCATGCAGGAGGGCCGCGGCGATCGTCTGCTCGTCGAGGCGGAGCTCCGCGCAGATGCGCGCGACACCGAGCGGATGATGGATGAACTCCTCACCCGAGCGGCGCGTCTGGCCGGCGTGCGCGCGCTCCGCGAACTCGAAGGACCGCCGGAGGAGCTCCTTGTCGACGTCCGGGTTGTACGCCTCGACCTCGGCGATCAGCTCCTCGACCAGGTCTTCGCGATGTCGCTTGGCGTCGAGGACACTCATGAGTTCAGTGTACGCGGCGCCTTACGCGGAGGATCCTCGCCCGGAGCGGCGAACTGAAGGCGTCCATGGGCAGCCTGAGACGATGGTGGCGCAACCGCAACGCCCGACGACTCGCGCTCGCCATGCGCGACGCGCTCGTCCCCTCACGTCCCGGCTTGGGCTGACGTCACGCTGCGCGCGGCAGCGCCGGATCGAGGAGCAGCGCCCTGAAGGACTCGGACTCGAGGAGTTGGCGGCGACGTACGCCCTCCTCGTGCAGGGCGAGCTCGTCGAAGATACGGCGCGCCTCGGGCGTCCACGCGCTCTCGCCGCTGCGCCAGAGCTCCGCGAGCGAGGCCCGCAGCTCCTCGTAGCCCTCGAGCGTGTCGAAGATTCGTCGCACGACGAGCTGCGGCGCGACCGTGCCGTTCCAGTGGTTCTCCTTGAGCCGGAAGGTGACGTCGAATCGCCCCGCGGCGCGGAGCCGGTCGATCTGCGTTCCTTGCCCGAACGCGATCGCGGTCCCGGCGTCGCGGCCGTTCTGGCGCACACGGAAGCGGAGATGCTTTCCGTCGCCGACCGTCGCCGGTGCGACGGCCTCCGTCGCAGGGACGAGGAGTGTCGGCTCGGGGTTGCCGAGGCCGAACGGCGCGAGGCGTCCGAGCTCCTCTGCGAGGTCCAGTGTCAGGTCCTGCGCGGAGACGACGGCGTCCACTCTCACCATCTCGAACAGCTCGTCGGGATCGAGGTGGGCGTCGGCATGCGCCGCGAAGTCGTCGGCGAACGCGGCGATCCTCGACTCCTCGATCGCAAGCCCCGCCGCCGCCCGGTGCCCTCCGAAGCGCTCGAGGTTGGCGGAGCAGGCCGAGAGGGCACCGTGGAGATCGAACGACGCGATCGATCGTCCTGACCCCTTCCACGCATCGTGCGAACGGGTGATGAGGACAACGGGCCGATTGAACCGCTCGACGAGGCGCGACGCCACGATGCCGATCACGCCCTCGTGCCAGTCCTCGCTCCACAGCACGTAGCCGCGCCGGCGGCGCCGTGACTCGGGCATCTCCTCGACGGCGGCGACCGCCTCGCGCAGGATTCTCTCCTCGACCGCCTGGCGCTCGCGGTTGAGCTCCTCGAGCGTGTCCGCATGCCGCCGCGCCTCGTCGGCGTCGTCGGTGAGGACGAGCTCCAGCGCGACATCGGGCCGACCGAGCCTGCCGGCCGCATTGATGCGCGGTGCGAGCCGGAAGCCGACGGCACCGGAGTCGACGGCGGCGGGATCGACCCCCGCGCACCGCATCAGCGCCTGCAGCCCAGGCCGGTTCGTCGCCGCGAGCGCGCGCAGACCCGCGGCCGCGAGCGCGCGGTTCTCGTCGACGAGCGGAACGACGTCGGCGATCGTCGCAAGCGCCACGAGGTCGAGGTTCCGACGCACGACCGGGTGCTCGGTTCCGAGCAGCGCCTCGCCGAGCTTGTAGACCACGCCCGTGCCGCAGAGCTCGGGGAACGGGTAGTCCGAAGGGCGCGTCGCGACGATGGTGCAGTCGGGCAGCCTCTCGCCCGGCCGATGATGGTCGGTGACGACGACCTCGAGCCCGCGCGCCGTCGCCTCCGCGACCTCCTCGACGGCCGTGATGCCGCAGTCGACCGTCAGAACGAGCCCGATGCCGTCGTCCGCGAGCCGGCCGAGCGTGTCGCGCGAGACGCCGTAGCCCTCCTCGAACCTGCTCGGAAGGTGCCAGTCGACGTCGGCGCCGAGCTCACGGAGGAACAGGACGGCGAGCGCCGTCGCGCAGATGCCGTCGACGTCGTAGTCGCCATGGACGCAGATGCGCGTGCCATTCGCCACTGCTGCGTGGATCCGCTCGACGGCGGTGTCCATGTCCCCGAGGAGCGATGGATCGTGCCCTGGTAAGGCGGCCGCGAGGAACCTTTCGGCCGCATCCGGATCCTCATGGCCGCGTCGGGCGAGAACGGACGCCGTCACGTCGTTCACGCCCAGATTGCGCGCGAGAGTGGCCACGATCCGGGCGTCCACGGGGGTGATCGACCACGAGCTCGTCACGCACGGTGACGGTACGGACGCGGTCGGACGCCCCCGTGGAGCGCATCGGCGTAGATTCAAGCGGCGACGCGGCTGCGAAGCAGCCGCCTTCAGGATCCTCGCAAGACCGGAATCCGCAAATCGCGGATTCCGGTCTTGCGCATGACTCAGTGCTGACTGCGCCGACGGCGGAGGGAGTCCGTGACGACCTTCACCCAGAGGAGCACGAGCCCGACGGTCGCGCCGACGACCACGACGGCGATTGGCGTGACGTAGGCCATCTGCTCGAGCGAGTACTTGGTCACGGCCGCGCCGACGAGCCAGATCGCCAGCACCACGACTGCCATGACAGCCCACAGACGGCGATCGTTCATGTCGGGAAGCCTAGATACGCTGAGATCCGTGCTCGCGGCCAACTACCGATCCGGCGACGACTTCGTCGTCGAGTTCCTCGGGCATCGCTTCGAGTTCTCGGCCCGCGACTTCGAGGAGCGCGTGATCGCCGCTGCCGTACGGCTCGAGCTGATCGCGTCGAACGACGTCGACGAGGAGGAGGCCGCCGACCTGGTCGAGCTCGTTGCCGACGGACGCATCGTCGATCCGCGAAGCGGTCTCGGGCTGTACGTCGTTCGACACTGGGAGCGCGTCTCCCTCCAGAACGGCGAGTCGCTCGTCTACTGGCTGCGCAAGCTCGTGTTCCGGGGGGCCTGGCTCGACCACCGCGTCAAGGAAGGGCTCCTCGACGTGTCGTGGATCGACGACACCGGCGACTTCGGGTACGCGGAGCCGCAAGGCGGACGGACGCTGCTCGAGCTCGCGCCCGTTCCGTCCTGGAACGAGCTGCAGTACCGGGGCTGACGACCTACTCGTCCGCCACGAAGCCGAACGGGCGCTCCGGGTCCGGCGCGGAGATCTCGATGGAGCGGACCGCGCCGATCGGGACGATCAGCCTCCGTGGCTCGTCGCCCTCCTCGCGATACGGCGTGAACGAGAGGAACCCGAAGCCGGGCTCGGCACTCGTCGTCGCGAGCGTATGACGCGACCCGTCGACGAGCTCGATGCACACCTCGGCCTGGTCGAGCCCGTGGTCCTGGGCGAAGGAGGCGACCATCCGCGTGAGACGTCCGACGAACTCGTCGAGTGGCCCAGCTGCCCCCGGAGTCCAGACGTGCGACGACATTCCTCAGAAGAGCCCGCTCGCGGCACGCTCCACGCCGATGTGCTCACGTCCCAGCTCGGTGATGACACGACCTCTCGGCGTCCGCTGGAGGAAGCCGAGCTGGAGGAGATACGGCTCGTAGACGTCTTCGATCGTGTCCTGCTCCTCGCCGAGCGAGACCGCGAGCGTCGAGAGGCCGACCGGCCCACCGCCGAACTTGTGCGCGATGGCCCCGAGGAGCTCGCGGTCGACCCGCTCGAGGCCCGCCTCGTCGACCTCGAGGAGCTCCAGCGCCTCGCGCGCGACCTCGATCGTGACCGCCCCGCTGTGACGGACTTCGGCGACGTCGCGGATCCGACGGAGGATGCGGTTCGCGACTCGTGGAGTTCCGCGGGCCCGCAGCGCGACTTCGTCCGAGGCCTCGTCGGCGATCTCGACACCGAGGATGCCCGCCGAGCGGCGCACGATCGTCGCGAGCTCGTCGTGCTCGTAGTAGCCCAGCCGAAAGGTCATGCCGAAGCGGTCGCGCAGCGGCGTCGTCAGGAGGCCTGTGCGGGTCGTGGCTCCGACGAGCGTGAACGGAGGAAGGTCGAGGGTCAGCGTCCGCGCACCGGCGCCCTGACCGACGACGATGTCCAGCCGAAAGTCCTCGAGCGCCGGGTACAGGATCTCCTCGATGGCGCGGTTGACACGATGGATCTCGTCCACGAAGAGGACGTCCTTCGCGTCGAGGCTCGTCAGGATCGCCGCCATGTCGCCCTTCCGCTCGAGAGCAGGCCCTGCGACCGTGCGGATGCCGACCTCGAGCTCCTCACGGATGATCGTCGCGAGTGTCGTCTTCCCGAGCCCCGGCGGCCCGACGAGCAGCACGTGATCGAGCGCTTCGCCGCGCGCCTTCGCCGCCTGCAACGCGATCTCGAGCTGCTCCTTCGTGCGCTCCTGCCCGACGAAATCGTCGAGGCGCCGCGGCCGCAGCGACTGCTCGACCACCTCTTCGTCGCCGTCACGGAGCGCGGGTGCCAGGAACTGGCTGGTCATCGGGTCACGCGGCGCTCCTGAGCGCCTCGCGCACGCGCTCCTCGACCGAAAGGTCGGGATCGACCGCAGCCAGCGCCTGCTCCGCCTCGACGACCGAGTACCCGAGCTCGACGAGCGCGTCACGCGCGACGAGCTCGCGGGGGGCTGCGCCCGCGGCAACAGGGACGACCTCGGCGATCGAGCCCTCGAGCTCGAGGACGATCCGCTCGGCCGTCTTCTTGCCGATCCCCGGGATCGCCTGGAAGCGGGCCGAGTCGCGCAAGGCGATGGCGCGCTGAAGCTCCGTGGGCGACGCACTGGAGACGACCGCGAGCGCGACCTTGGGCCCGATCCCGCTCACACCGAGGAGCTGCACGAAGAGCGCGCGTTCCGCGGCATCCGCGAAGCCGTACAGCTGCAGCGCGTCCTCACGGACGTGCAGGTACGTCTCGACCGTCACCTGCGAGGCGCCTTCCGCGCGACGCAAGACGCTCGGTGTCGCGCTGACGAGGTACCCGACACCCCCGACGTCGACGACGAGACCGTCGAGCGTGCGGCCCGCCGGCGCGCCGCGCAGCCGCGAGATCATCGCGCGACCTCGAGCAGCGGCGAGCCGAGCGCATGGCAGATCGCGACCGCGAATGCATCTGCCTCGTGCGACGAGCGTGGCTCCGCCGCGAGGCCCAGGATGACCTTCACCATGCGCTGCACCTGGCCCTTCTCCGCCCGCCCGTACCCGCAGACGGTCTGCTTGACCCGCGCCGGCGCGTGCTCAGCGCACTCGACTCCGGACGCGGCGGCCGCGACGAGCACGGCGCCCCGCGCCTGCCCGACGGAGAGCGCGATGCGGGCGTCGGCACCCACGTAGGACTCCTCGAGCGCGACGGCGTCGGGCGCGTGCTCCGCAATGAGAGCCCGCACTCCCTCGAAGATCGTCAGCAGCCGCACGTCGAGCCGCTCGCGCGCGGGTGTCCGCCAGCATCCCGATACGACCGCCCGGAGGCGGCCGTCGCTTTCGTGGACGATCCCGTACCCGCACGCAGCCGTCCCTGGATCGATGCCGAGGACCTTCACATGTGGAAGTTACGCGGGTGTCCGGACGTTCCGTCGTTGATCAGGCCGGTCGCCGACTGACCTGCGGGCCTAGCTCGCGCAGTTCTCCGTCGTCCAGGTGTTCAGACTCTCCCCCGCAGCTTGGACCTCGGGCGTGCCCAGCGACTCCGAGGCAGCTTGGAGTTGCTGGATCTGATCGGCGGTCGGGACCTGGCCAGGTGTGTAGCCGAGGTCCTTGAGTTCATCGGCGAACGTGTTGTACGCCGCTGCGATGGTCTGGACGTCGCCCCGGATCTCCTCGGGTACTTCGTCAACGTACTGGGCGAACTCCTCGATGTCAGCAGAGACGTCTTGCCCACCGCTCGCCGCGGCGATAGCCGCGCTCAGCCCGACGTACGCTTTGACCAAGTTCTGACAGTCCTCCGACGCCCAATTGAACGCGGCGTCGGTGTCGGTTCCCGTCGTATCGGTCGTCGTCTCTTCGGTCGTCGACTCGTCCGTCGTGGACTCGTCGCTCGAGGTCGTCGTCTCCTCGACCGTCGTCTCGTCGGAGGCGGCCGACTCGTCGTCGCTTCCGCCGCAACCGGCGGCCACGAGTGCGAGCGCGAGGACGAGGAGGGCGAGCCAGCGCATCGCGCGTGACCCTAACACCGATCTACGACAGGTGCTCGGAGAAGAAGCCCACGATCGTGTCGTAGCAGCGGACACGGTTTGCGAGCTTGAGGACGTCGTGACCCTCGTCCTCGAACACGAGGTAGTCGACGTCGCGTCCAAGCCCCCGCAGTTGCTCGACGACGTCGCGGGACTCCCGCTCGACGACGCGTGGGTCGTTCTGGCCCTGGATGACGAGGAGCGGGCACGAGATGCCGTCGATGTGCGTCTTCGGCGAGCGCTCGGTCAGGAAGTCCCGATCCCTCTCCGGATCGCCGACGGCGAGCGCGAACATCGGCTTCCAGGTCTCCGGGAGGCGATCCATGAACGTGAACAGGTCGTACGGGCCGAACATGTCGACCGCGGCGCGCCAGAGGTCGGGATGGCGCGCCGGCGAGCGTGAGCGTCATGTACCCGCCGTACGAGCGCCCCACGACACCGGCACGCGTGGTGTCGACACGCTCGTCGACGGGAAGCACCTTCGTCATCGCGTGCATGTGATCGAGACGGTCGAGACCGCCCCAGTCACGGTCGACGCGCTTCGAGTAGTCGAGCCCGTAGCCGGTCGAGCCGCGAGCGTTCGGGACGAACACTGCGAACCCCTCGAGCGTGAGGATCTGGATGAGCGGCATCGAGAACCACGCGAAGTTCGGGCGCTCCTGGCTCTGCGGTCCTCCATGCACGTAGTAGACGAGCGGCCGCGCGCCCTCGTACCCGAGCTCGGACGACGGGAGGTAGAGCCGTGCGGAGACCCGAAGCCCGTCGTGCGACTCGAACGACGCATCCTCGCCCGCGGACAGCAGCTGCGGCGCGAGACCCAGCGCCCGCTCGCGCGTCAGCGTTCTAGGCGAGGGCGTCCTCGGACGGAAGGAGGTGGATCTGCGTCGGGCTCGTCGCCGTGCAGAAGGAGGCGACGAAGCGGCCGCTGCCGCGGTCGTAGTGGAGACCGTGCAGCACGCCGCCCGCGAGCTCTCCCTCACCGACGAGGACACGCCCGGCGGCGAACGACCGTGCGGCCTCGTCGAACGAACCGGCGTACACCCAGGAGCAGCCGTCGATGTTGTACGTCAGTGAGTAGGTGTCGCCGTCGAGGTGAGCGAGGTCTTCGAGCTCACCGACGCCCGCGTGCGCAAGACCCTCGATCGCGACCGGCTCGACCTCGCCGGGTCGCGAGAGGTCGAGGTACGCCAGCGACCCGGTGTCGGCCTCGAGCGTCGTCGTCAGGAGGACCCCGGCGCCGCTGGCCGTGCCATAGGCGGCCCGGAAGCCGCTGAGCGGATAGTCCGTCTCGGGATCGCGCTCGTCGATCGGGGTCCCGAAGAGCATCGTCCGGGAGCCTGCGGGGTCGACCTCGTAGACGACGACGTCGCCCATCGTGTAGCCGTCGACGAGGAGCACTCGAGAGTGATCGGGCGTCCATGCGGCGACGAACCCGCCGTACTGGCTCTTCCACAGAGCCTCGGTCGCACCCGTCCCCAGATGCACCCGGATCGCGGCGGTCGATGCTTCCTCGCGCGACTCCACGGCGAAGTAGGCGATCTCCGCCTCGTCGTCCACGTGGACGAGATGAGAGCGCCCGCCCGCGAACGCCTCCTCCGCGAGCGGCTCCGGGAACCCGCCGTCGAGCGGGATGACATACGGGACGTAGTTCTCGTCGCCGTCCGAGTCGATCATCACGAGGATCTGGCCGAGACGGGCCAGCACGTGGAAGAGGTGGCCGCCGACGAGCTCCGGGTTCTGCAGGGCGATCTGCGGCGGGAGCAACGGCTCGGGCACGCCGCCCGACGCGTCCATCGCGTACAGGCTCAGGTGCCCGGAGAGGTTCGAGACGAACGTGATGCGGTCGTCCGCCAACTGAGGCTCGACGAAGAGGCGCGCAGAGAGGAGCGACTCGATCCGATCCGCTCGCGTGCCCGCAGTGTTCGCCGCCACGATCGCCACAGGTTCGACCTAGGAGGCTACCGCTTCGAGCACGGCTTCGGGGATGTCGAAGTTCGCGTACACGTCCTGTACGTCCTCGGTCTCCTCGAGCCCCTCGACGAGACTCACGATCCGCCGCGCCGTCGACTCGTCGGAGACCGCGACGGTGGTCTTCGGAACCATCGCGAGCTCGACCGACTCGATCGCGAAGCCGGCCCCTTCGAGCGCCTGCCTGACGGGCGTCAACTCCTCCGGCGCGCTCGTGACGACGAAGCTCGAGCCGTCGAGCGAGACGTCGTCCGCCCCGGCGTCGGCTGCCGTCACGACGAGCTCGTCCTCGTCGGCGCCGTCCACCGACACGAGGACGACTCCTCGCCGCTCGAACTGCCAGGCAACCGCACCGGTCGTGCCGAGGTTCCCGCCGTGCTTCGTGAACGCATGTCGGACCTCGGAGGCCGTGCGGTTGCGGTTGTCGGTGAGCGCCTCGACGAGGACGGCGACGCCCTCAGGCCCGTAGCCCTCGTACACCACGGTCTCGAAGCTCGCCGCGTCCGCGTCCGCACCGCTGCCCTTCGCGATCGCGCGCTCGATGTTCTCCTTCGGCATCGAGTACGAGCGCGCCTTCTCGATCGCATTCTGGAGGGCGAGATTCCCGGTCGGATCGGGGCCGCCCTCCTTCGCAGCCACGATGATCGCGCGCGAGAGCTTCGAGAACAGCTGACCGCGCTTCGCGTCCGCAGCGCCCTTCTTGTGCTTGATGCTCGACCACTTGCTATGCCCGGACACTCGCGACCTCCTCGACCAGCTCCAGAAACAGCTCGTGCACGCGGAGGTCGTCCGTCAGCTCGGGATGGAACGACGCCATGAGGAGGCGGCCGTCGCGTACGAGCACCGGCTCTCCGTCGAGCGCGCCGAGCACCTCGACATCCACGCCAAGCCGCCGGATCCGAGGCGCGCGAATGAACACCCCGTGCAGTGGGATCTCGTCGCCCGCGAGAGCCACGTCTGCCTCGAAGCTCTTCACCTGTCGACCGAACGCGTTCCGTTCGACCTCGAGGTCGGCGAGGTCGAGGTGCTCGCCGTCGAGGACGATCATCCCCGCACAGGTGCCCAGCATCGCGCCGCGGAACTTCCGGATCGCGTCGTCGAGACCGTAGAGCTCAGCGAGGCGCATGATCGTCGTCGACTCCCCGCCGGGAATCACGAGGCCATCGAGACCGTCGAGCTCCTCGGGCAGACGGACCTCGACCACGTCCGCGCCGAGGGTGCCGAGTGCAGTCTGGTGCTCTCTGAACGCCCCTTGGAGAGCGAGAACGCCGATTCGCAGCGGACGCTCCACCGAGCGGGCTACCAACCGCGGACTTCGAGCCGCTCGTCTTCGGAGAGCGAGCTCGCGGAGATGCCGACCATCGGCTCTCCGAGACCGGCGGAGACGTCGGCCAGCACAGCGGGATCGTCGAAGTGTGTCGTCGCCTCGACGATCGCCTTCGCGCGCGTCTCGGGATCGCCGGACTTGAAGATGCCGGAGCCGACGAACACCCCATCGGCGCCGAGCTGCATGCACAGCGACGCATCGGCCGGCGTCGCGATGCCACCGGCAGTGAACGTCACGACGGGGAGCCGGCCGTTCTCGGCGACCCAGCGCACCAGCTCATACGGCGCGCGGTGCTCCTTCGCAGCCGAATACAGCTCGTCCTCCCGCATCGCCTGAAGCGAGCGGATCGCGCCGAAGACGGCGCGCATGTGCGTCACGGCATTGACGATGTCGCCCGTCCCCGCCTCACCCTTCGTGCGAATCATCGCGGCGCCCTCCGAGATCCGGCGCAGCGCCTCGCCGATGTTGGTCGCGCCACACACGAACGGCACGGTGAAGGCCCACTTGTCGACGTGGTGCTCGATGTCGGCGGGCGTGAGGACCTCGGACTCGTCGATGTAGTCGACTTCGAGCGCCTGCAGGATCTGGGCCTCCGCGAAGTGTCCGATGCGGCACTTCGCCATGACGGGGACCGTCACGGCCTCCTGGATCTCCTTGATCCTCTCGGGATCGCTCATCCGTGCAACGCCGCCATCGCGGCGGATGTCGGCTGGGACGCGCTCGAGCGCCATGACCGCGCAGGCGCCGGCGTCCTCGGCGATGCGCGCCTGCTCGGCGTCGACGACGTCCATGATGACGCCGCCCTTCAGCATCTCCGCGAGGCCCGTCTTGACTCTCAGCGTCCCGTACTCGGCCACCTTCGCAGTCTAGCCAGGACGCAGTTTCCAGAGCCCTTGTGGATACCGCGACGGACTTCGTCCAAATTGCGGCCTTCGTGGTGTGGAAATCGCCTGGAAAACGTCGTGTCCGTCCGCACGATGTGACATACGTACCGGCTACCGGCGCGACTCCTCTCCCCGCAGGCGGATCCGCCTGGCCCCGAAGTTGCGCCGCTTCAGCAAGAGGCCCGCCCACCCGGGCCTCTGCGCGCTCGGAGAGCGCGCAAGAGGCCCGATCTTGTTGCGCAGATCAAGAGCCCGCTAACGCGGGCTCTTGATCGCGAGAATCCCTGAAGCGCGGCTGCTTCGCAGCCGCGGTCGTATATACCAGTCAGCCGGGCAGCTGTTCACTAACCCTCAGCTTCTGCTCTCGGCGAGAACCGGCGATTCGGGCTGGTCGACGATCCGGATGTACGGCTTGGGCGACTCCCAGCCGTCGGGCCAGATCTCCTTCGCCTCGTCGTTCGAGACCGAGCCGGCGATGATCACCCGCTCGCCCTGCTGCCAGTTGACCGGCGTCGAGACGCGGTGCTTGGCCGTCAGCTGCAGCGAGTCGATGACCCGCAGTACTTCGTCGAAGTTGCGGCCGGTCGTCATCGGGTAGACGAGGACGAGCTTCACCTTCTTGTCGGGGCCGATGACGAAGACGTTGCGCACCGTCTGGTTGTCTGCGGCGGTGCGATCGGCAGCCTCGCCGCCAATCTCGGCCGGGAGCATCCCGTACATCTTCGAGACGGCGAAGTCCGCATCGGCGATGATCGGGTAGTTGGGCGCGTACCCCTGCGTCTCCTCGATGTCGCGAGACCACCCTTCGTGGTCGCCGGCCGAGTCGATGGAGAGGCCAATGATCTTCACGTTGCGCCGCTCGAACTCCGGCTTGATCTTCGCCATGTAGCCGAGCTCCGTCGTGCAGACCGGCGTGAAATCCTTCGGGTGCGAGAAGAGGATCGCCCACGAGTCGCCGATCCACTCGTGGAACGAGATCTCCCCCTCGGTCGTCTGCGCCGTGAAGTCCGGCGCCGTGTCGTTGATCGTCAGGGTCATTCCTACCTCCTTCCGGGGCCGAGCCCCGCGTTCAGCGCGCGCGAGACCTCCCTCGCGCGCGAGTCACCCTGTCCTACGAGACGGCTCAACGTGCGTACGTCTTCCATTGTTCCGCGGTCGGCGCATCATTGCCTTGCCCCCCGGTTCACGTCCAGGTCACGCGCCCCTGATCGTCGACTGCAATGTGCCTGTTCTTCTCTCCACCGAAAATCGTGAGCGGGATCCACACGATCAGCCAGAGGCCGAGCGTTGCGATCGCGAAGAACAGATGGACGAAGTGGCGGACGGGCTCACCTCGGACGAGATGCGCTTCCGTGGACGTCTTCGAGCGGAGCCGCCAGCCCTGCGAGATCGAATACTGAATCTCGGCCTCGAGCGTCTGAGTCCGGTCGGCGCGCGAGATCTGTGGCGCCATGGTCAGCCAGCGTACGAGATCCTTTCGACTGGAGCGCCGCAATCCGGTGCTCCCGAGGCCTCAGCCAACCGGGCTGCAACTGGTGAGGCCGGGAGCCGATCTCGCGAAACGCGATACGCTGGTCTCCAAGCGTTGACAGCTCCCCTCCCGCCGTGACCCGAGCCTGAGCCATTGCGCCAGGCGGAGAGAAAGGAGGGGAATGCCTCGCACGCTCACCATCCTCTATCCCGACGGCCGTCGCGAGTTCTGGTTGACCAATCAGGTCTTCGAGCCAGGCGACCTCCTGGACCGGAACTCCGGCTCCTGGGTCGTAATAAGCGTGGACGAGCTGAACGACGCGGGAAAGCACACCACGGTCGTTGTTCGTGCGGGGGGACGCCGGACGGCGAAGACCGCCGTAGCCGACACAACCGCGTAAAGGTTTCTCGGCGCACCGCGTGAAGTTGCAACCGTGTTCGACCCCGATCCCGCCTCGCGCGCCGTTCCAACGCACCCGGCTGGCCCCCGGGTGACCGCAGGCCCGCACACGCTTCAGATCCTGACGACGGAGCACTGGAGCCTGCTCGCCACTCGCGGCCTCGTCTACACGGAGGCAATGAGTCGGACGTCGATCTTCGTGGCCGCGCTCTCCGGCGCCGTGGTGGCACTCGCACTCGTCGCCCAGGCGACCGACTTCGGATCCGGCTTCGTCGCCTTCGCACTCGTGCTGCTTCCCGTCGTCTACTTCCTCGGTTGGGCGACGATCGTGCGCCTCTCTCAGGTGAATCTCGAAAACGCTCGCTGGGTGCAGGGAATGAATCGCATCCGCAACGCGTACCTCCAGCTCGCGCCCGAGCTCGAGCCCTACTTCGTCACCAGCAGGTACGACGACGACGCGGGAGTCCTCGAGAGCACCGTCGCCCGCGTCGGCCCCACGCCCCGGTACCAGGCATTCGCCTCCGCGCCCGGGGTCGTCGCCGTCATCAACTCGGTCGTCGCAGGTGCCGTGGCCGGAGTCGCTGCGATGGCGCTCGATCTCGGCATCGCCTGGACGCTCATCGCGGGTGGCGTGATCTTCCTCGGCTCGATGGTCTTCTTCGTCGTCTGGGCGAGGAGTAGGGTCGGCCGGTTCCTTTCGGGCGCCGCGCCCCTCTTTCCCACGCCGGCGGTCGACGGCAGCGACTGAGGCACTCGTCGGGGCGATTCCTTGCTACATGCGGTTTGCGACGGCGCTCGCTACCGCGATCCAAAATTCGAGACACAGCACCAGCATGAGAAGCAAGCCCCAATTCCATGCTGGCTGCCCGCGGCTGGGATAACGCGCCATCGGCGCGCCAGATGCTTACAAATCGGCCTGACGGAGGCCGGTACCGTGTGATGAGTCAGGGATTCGGGGACTTTGGGGGTACGGACAGTGTGGATTTGGATCGTCGGCGCCAGCGTCATCCTGGCGCTGTTCTTCACATTTGCGTGGAAGACGAAGTAGCAGTCCTCCGGGGGAGCATGGTCCGCTCGAGGGCGACCGCCTAGATGCGGTGCGAATGGGCCTGCCTCGACTAGAAGCACCTGCAAATCAGGGAGTTTCTGCGCCGACGGGGACAATAGGGGTGCACCGTCTGTGCGCGTGCGGTCACGTCCCTGCCCCCAGATCACGCGAGCGCCGTCTAAGCGCTAACCGACCTGGATGGCTCTGATCCGAGGCTGGAAGTCGGCGTCAACCCGGGTCACGCGAGCACGGGTCGAGCGGAGGTCGCGCAGGAAGCGGACGACGTCGATGACCTCGCCTACCTCGGGAAGCTCCTTGCCGCGGTACTTATAGAACTCGTCCACCGAATCCGAGTCTTTCATGGTGAGCCACACGCTGTGATAGCTCGTCACAACTTCACTATGGCAGGTTGAGATGCCCTGCCCCGGATCGGCCGTGCCATCTGCGCTCGAATTTCAGACCGCGTGTATCGCTCCAACCACCACACGCGTGGAAGGCGGAGCGGGGCACGACGTGTCCTCGGCCGCGGTCCAGGCAAAGGTGGCGGTCACTCCGGCATCTCGCCAAGCGGCTTGCGTACTAAGGAAGTCCGTCGTCCGCGGCCGTGCGGCGTCCCAGAGTGAGGAAGTACGCGAGGAGGCCCACGAGCGGGAAGAGCAGGATCAGGACGATCCAGAGCACCTTCGCGCCGCCGCCGATGTCGTCTCGCATGAAGACGCGGTACGACACCACAAGCCAAACGAGGATCCAGGCGATCAGAGCGACAGTGGCGAGCAGATACATGCCCGTAGCCTATGCGCCTTTCTTGCCAGCCGCGAAGACTTCCACACCGCTCGGCCCGTGCCTCCGTTGCGCCGATCGTCGACGCGCGAGTAGGCAGTGCGTGAGCTATGGCTGAGGAACTGCTTGCGGGTTGTCCTCCCCGTCGTCGATGAGCTGGACCGTGACGACCTGTGATGCCCGGGCGAACGTACGGCCGGCTCCTTCTTCGGGCACGACTTCGACCCAATCGCCCAGTGCCGAGGTGCCTATGGCCCCGAATCTCCTAATCCACTCATCGGCGTCGCTGAGACCCAGCAGCAGATCGTGCGTCTTTCCATTCGCGAGCGTGATGACGACCTTCACAGACCACGAAGGCTACGGGCCGCTGGGCGTCGACGTCCAGCGGCTAGTTCCCCCGCCCCCCTCGAGCTCCCGCTCCTCGATCCGCAGCTTCGCGGCCAGCTCGGGATCATCGCCGCGAAGCTCCTCGATGACGCGCTCGGCGTCCTTGCGGCCACGGCGGCGCGTCACAGCCGTCGCCAGCGCAGCGCCACACTCTGGCGATGCGAGCGAGGCTCGACAGCCAGCGCGAGGGGGTCACTTCCGAAGGGCGGCGTAGCCTTGATCGGAGATGCTGGTCGAGGACACCACGGCGTTCGTCGAACAGCTCGAGGTGTCGGATGAAGGCAAGCGTGTTCGTCGGCGTCGCCGCCGGGTGCTGCGTTCCGAGTTGGCGGTGCTCACGCTGCAGTCGGAGTTGCGGTTGGCTTCTGAGGCTCTTGAACTGATGGAGCAGGAACGATCCCAACAGCGCGGCATCTCCTGGACCGCGAGTCGTGGCGCCGGGCGCATACGGCAGTGGTGGCTCCAGCGCGAGATGGCCGCGATCCGCACGCGGCGCAAGACGAAACGCCGCGAGCTCGCCGTGGAGCAGGAGCGTTTGGATCGCGTGAGACAGGAGTACCGCGAGCACGATGAGTTGCGCAAGCGCGGCAGGATGTTCCGCCTGCACTCGGCTGAGCATCATCTAGCGTGCTCCGAGCGCAGGTTCGCCCGACTCTTCGCGTCCCAGCTCGAGTTCCCCGTGCTTGTAACGCGGAGGAGCGGCCGAAAGTGGTGGTGGTACCTCGATCGGTTCTGGTGGGACGACGAAGGGCTCCGCGCTCGCGATGTGGAGACCATCGTGCTCCAGTCGGATCTGCGCGCGCGACAGCAGGCCGATGCCCTCCTGTCCGCGCGGGCGTCCGTTCTGGGCGACGGGGCGGCTTTCCGGCCCGAGTCGTCCATCCCGGAGCTGGTCTGCGCAGCCGTCTGGCGCCGGCACCTCGGCCGCTGCGTCGACTGCGGCTCCGACCACAGTGTCGTCTTCGAGCGAATCGTGCCGGTGTCGATGGGTGGATCCGACCGACCGAGGAATGTTGAGCTTCGCTGCAGGTCATGCCGCGATCGCTTTGCCCGCAACGAGGCGCGCAAGAGGGTGAGCAGAGCGCAAATCGAAGCCACGCCGTACTATCGAGGCGAGCGCGCGACGGCATGAGCACCACGGCCACAAGTTGGCGGTCAAGGGCCACACGGTGCGACCCGCGCATCGGGGAACAAGTCGGCAGAGACCTCGCAGTACTGCGAATACCTATTCGCACGTGATGCTCGACGAAGGCGAGCTCGATCATGCAACGCTCCTGTCGACAGGAGGTCTCCGGATGACGACGATTGACTATCTGCGCGTCCAGCACTTCGAGCGATGGAGCAGGTACGGCGACCGCTTCCCGCATCTCGTCGCCGAGGCGTACGCGGGCGACTTGGCGCGCGCGATGACCGCGAGCGACGCAGAGGTTCTCGCCATGGTTGCGGCCGGAGCGACGGCTGAACTCGACCACATTTCTAGGGGTGCAAACAGGGGTGCCACATCCGAGCACTTGCGACACCCCCGGCACGCCTGACTCGCATAACCATGCGGTTTTGGCTCTACCACAAGGCTTGCTATGGGCCCGCCTGGACTCGAACCAGGGACCAACCGATTATGAGTCGGCTGCTCTGACCAGCTGAGCTACGGGCCCGCGGAGGTCAGGGTAACGGACGGTTCCGGCGAGACGTCCCAGCGCGCGGCTGACAGAATGTCGGAGTCGTGAAGTCGTTCCAGCTCGAGCACCAGCTGCGCACCGCAGGCGGCCTGACCGTCACCGACATCACCGAGGACGTCTCCGAGGCCGTTCGGCAGAGTGGGATCGCCGACGGCATCTGCTCGGTCTACTCGCCGCACACCACCTGCTCGGTGCGCGTGAATGAGTGGGAGCGCGGGTTCCTCGAAGACTTCGCCGTGCTGCTCAAGCGCCTAGTGCCGACCGAGCACTACTACGCACACGACGACTGGGATCGCCGCACGGAGAACGTGTGTGAGGAGGACATGGAGATCGGCAACGGCCACTCGCACTGCATGTCGATGCTCCTCGGGCCCGCAGGGGAGTCGATCCCGGTGCGCGAAGGCGAGCTCTGCCTGGGTCAGTGGCAGCGCGTCCTCTTCCTCGAGCTCGACCGCGAGCGCGACCGCCGCTGGCTGGTTCAGGTAGTCGGAGTCTGACGACGAGGGCGAGGCGAGCCTCGCCCCTACGCGTCACTCCGGTGTGACGTAGGCGGCGGTGAGCCCGCCGTCGACGACGAACGCCGCTCCGGTGACGAACGACGACTCGTCGCTCGCCAGGAAGAGCGCTGCATTCACGATCTCGCGCGGCTTCCCCAGGCGACCGGTCGGCCAGTGCACCTGGCGGCGCTTGAACGCCGCAGGGTCGTCGCCGTAGATCGCGAGCAGGAGCGGCGTCTCGACCGGTCCCGGACAGAGCGCGTTCACACGCACGCCGTCGCGCGCGAACTGCACGCCGAGCTCCTTCGACATCGCGAGGACGGCGCCCTTGGAGGCCGTGTAGGAGATCTGCGACGTCGCGGCCCCGAGGATGGCGACGAACGACGCGACGTTGATGACGGAGCCACCGCCGCGCTCGAGCAGGTATGGGATCCCGTGCTTGCAGCAGAGGAAGACGCCCTTCGTGTTGACGTCCTGCACGCGCTGCCACGCGTCAACCGACGTGTCGAGGACGGATGCGTCGTCGGATGGCGAGATCCCCGCGTTGTTGTAGAGGACGTCGACGCCGCCGTACCGCTCGGCCGTCGACGCGTACAGGTGTCTCACGTCGTCCTCGTCGGCGACGTTCACGCGCAGCGCGAACGCGTCGCCCGGGCACTCGGACACCGTCTCGTCGGCCAGCTCCTCGTCCAGATCCGCGACGCAGACCTTGGCCCCCTCGCCCGTGAACACGATCGCCGCCTCGCGCCCCATGCCTCCGCCGGCGCCCGTGATGACGCACACCTTTCCTTCCAGGCGACCTGCCATGACTCAGCCCTCCGTCGAGATGAACACGCTCTTGATCTCGGAGTAGCCGTCGAGCGCGTGCATGCCGAGCTCCCGGCCGAACCCCGACTGCTTGAACCCGCCGAATGGCGTCTGCACGCGAACCGACGTGTTCGCGTTCACCGAGAGGACGCCCGCCTCGGTCGCCCGCGCGACGCGCAGGGCCCGCGCGCCGTCACGTGTCCAGATCGAGCCGGACAGGCCGTACGGTGTGTCGTTCGAGATGCGAATCGCATCGGCCTCGTCCTCGAACGGGATGACCGCCGCGACCGGGCCGAAGACCTCTTCCCGCGCGACCCGGTCTTCGTTCGACGCCTCGACCAACGTGCACGGGTACCAGTAGCCCGGTCCGTCCGGTGTCTCACCGTGGAACATGGGCTCACCCTCGACGAACGACGCAACGGTCTCACGGTGCGCGGCCGACACGAGCGGTCCCATCTCCGTCGACTCGTCTGCCGGATCGCCGACCTTGACACGGCGGGTCGCGTCGACGAGGAGGTCGACGAAGCGGTCGTACACCGAGCGCTGGACGAGGATGCGCGACCGCGCGCAGCAGTCCTGGCCGGCGTTGTCGAAGACGGAGTATGGCGCGGCCGCTGCCGCCTTCTCGAGGTCGGCGTCCGCGAAGATCACGTTCGCCGACTTGCCGCCGAGCTCGAGCGTGACGCGCTTGATCGTGCCGGCGGCGCCCTGCATGACGAGCCTCCCGACCTCGGTCGAGCCGGTGAACGCGATCTTCGCCACGTCCGGATGCTCGATCAGCCGCTGGCCGACGACAGATCCCTTGCCGACGAGGACGTTCACGACCCCCTCCGGAATCCCGGCCTCGACGCACAACTCACTCAGCCGCACCGCCGAGAGCGGCGTCAGCTCCGCAGGCTTGAGGACGACCGTGTTCCCGCACGCGAGCGCCGGCCCGAGCTTCCAGCTGGCGATGTTCGCGGGGAAGTTCCACGGCACGATGAGCCCCACGACCCCGAGCGGCTCTCGGAACGTCGCCGCCACGCCGCCGGCAACTGGGATCGTCTCGCCGCCGTGCTTGTCCACGGCGCCGGCGTAGAAGTGGAAGACCTGTGCGACCATCCCGATCTCGCCGCGCGCGCCCGCGATCGGCTTCCCGACGTTCTGCGACTCGATGCGCGCGAGCTCCTCGACGTTCTCTTCCACGAGCGTCGCGAGGCGCCGGAGGAGCCGCGCGCGATCAGCCGGCGCGACGGCGCGCCACGACGGATACGCCGCCTTGGCACGCGCTACCGCGGCATCGGTCTCCTCGATGCCGGCCTGTTCGAGCTCGGCGATCGGCTCCTCGGTCGCCGGATTGAGAACCGTGAGCGTCACTGCCGCGGCGTGCTCACGCTAGTAGGTGCGGCTGCGGCGGATGCGCCACGTCCCGTACACGATCCAGGCAAACACCGGTACCAGGAGAAGAGCAAGGATCCAGAGCGCCTTCCCGGCCCCGGAGAGCGCCGACGACGGCTGACGGAGCACGTCAGCGATGAAGGCGATCGACAGCACGATGTAGATGGCCGCGAAGGCGAAGTACACGCAATCCTCCTGTGTCGGTGAGCGATAGGAGCCTACTGCGCGCCGGTCGCCCGGTACGCCCGAGCCTGCTCCACGAGAGCCTCGAACAGCGCCGCGTCCTCACCCGCCTCGGGATGCCACTGCACGCCCACCGCGAAGCGCAGCGATGGATCCTCGACGGCCTCGAGCGTCCCGTCAGCGGCCCACGCACACTCGACGAGACCGTCGCCGACG
Source organism: uncultured Gaiellaceae bacterium (assembly GCA_963744505.1). Classification (GTDB taxonomy): domain Bacteria; phylum Actinomycetota; class Thermoleophilia; order Gaiellales; family Gaiellaceae; genus GMQP-bins7. The sequence continues at coordinate 131,675 of CAVUTL010000005.1, read as the reverse complement.
CGGCCTGGCGCCTGGTGGTGATGCGACGTCACGTCGGATGTCGAACCGACGATCGCCTCGAGCCTCGACCCCTCCTTGACCTCGATCGGATGCACGGCGAACTCACCGGGAACCTGTTTGTGGACGTCGTGCCCCATCGCCTCGGGGAGATGCTGGACGAGGTCGCCACCCCGCGCGACGTTCAGCAACTGGAAGCCGCGGCAGATCGCGAGCGTGGGCATGTCGCGCTCGAGTGCCGCGTGCAGGAGCGCCATCTCACCCGCGTCGCGCCGCGCCTGTGGCGAATCGGTCTCGGGATGGGCCTCGGCCCCGTAGCGCGCCGGATCCACGTCGGCGCCCCCCGAGAACACGATCCCGTCGAGGGCGTCGAGCGTCTCCTCGATGTCGTCCTCGGCCGGTGGAATGACGAGCGCACGACCCCCCGCGCGCTCGATCGCGTCCACGTACGCCAGCGGGACGAGCGCGGCCGGTAGGTGCCACACCCCCCAGCGCGCGTCCTGGGCATACGACGTGATCCCGATGACGGGCCTCATGCCGCCTCCGTCTCCACGATCCAAAGTGTGCCGTCCGCGCACTCCATCGCGCGGCCCTCCGTCGGCTCACGGCTCGTGCGCAGCACCCGCACCCTCTCGCCGTCGATCTCGGTGAGGGCACCGCGGTCGAGACCCGATGTGTAGAAGCCCCATGAGCGCACCTGCCGGTCGATCTCGTCGACGGTCTGCGACCAGTCGATCCAGGCGTACTCCGACTCGAACGCACGGAAGTAGCTCGCCTCGCTCTCGTCCTGGGGATCGCCCGGGTCGCCGGCGGCGACTCGCTCGAGGACGCGCGGCAGGATGCTCCCGACCACCGTGGCGAGCTTCGGCGTGAGCTCGTCCCACGAGCGCTCGTCGCCGAGCGGGACCCGCTCCTGCGCGAGGATGTTTCCCGTGTCGAGCTCGGCATCCATGTAGTGGAACGTGAAGCCGATCTCGGTCTCGCCACGCCGGATCGCCCAGGACACCGGACTCGGCCCGCGGTAGCGCGGCAAGAGAGAGGGATGCCCGTTGACGATCCCGTGTCGCGGAACCGCAAGCGCGTCGGGTGGGATCTTCCAGGGGAAGCCGATGCAGAGCGCAAGGTCGGGCTCGAAATGGCCGAGGAGCGGAGCCACACGGTCTCGCGAGCCCGGGATGACGATGTCGAGTTCCGACGGAGCGGCTCGGATCAGATCGTTCATCTCCATATAACGCTGCCCGTCGTGTCGAACGCACAGGAGGGCGACCGGGTCGTGGCCCTGCGCGCGCAACATCGCAGCGAGCCCCTCGACCGCGGGCGCAACCTCCGAGATCAGGACGACTCTCAACCGCGCTCGAAGAGCCGGATGCGCTCCCAGTCGGTAACGACCTTGTCGAAGAGGGCCTGCTCGGTGTGCGCGTAGTTCAGGTAGTGGTCGACGACCTGGTCGCCGAAGGCGCCGCGCGCCATGGTCCCGAGCTCGAGGGCGAGGATCGCCTCGCGCAGGCTCGACGGGAACCGCTCGGCATCCGACTCGTACGCGTTCCCCTCGAGACCCGGCGGAAGCTCGAGCTCGTTCTCGATCCCGTACAGCCCGGCGGCGATCATCGCTGCGAAAGCGAGATACGGGTTGACGTCGCCTCCCGGGATGCGCGTTTCCACGCGCCGCGAAGCACCGTGGCCGACGAGCCTGAACCCACACGTCCGGTTGTCGTTCCCCCACGCGAGCGTCGTCGGCGCCCAGCTCCCCGCGGCGTAGCGCTTGTACGAGTTGATCGTGGGCGCGAGAAAGACTGCGAGCTCCTTGAAGCAGGCGATCATCCCTGCGAGGAAGCGGTCGAAGAGCACCGGATCGTCGCGGAACGCCGGCTCGCCGTCCCGGAAGAAGGACGCGTGGATGTGGCACGAGTTCCCGATCCACGACTCGAACGGCTTCGCCATGAAGGTGATCGAGCAGCCGTTCAGGTTTGCGATCTCCTTCGCGCCGTTCTTGTAGATCACGTGGTTGTCGGCCATCGTCAGCGCGTCCGCGAACCGGAAGTTGATCTCGTGCTGGCCGGGCCACGCCTCGCCCTTCGAGGTCTCCACCTTGATCCCGGCGGCATGCATGCCGTTGCGGATCTGGCGGATGAGGTCCTCGTCGTAGGTCGTGGCGAGGATGTGGTAGTCGAGGATGTACGGGACGGACGGCGTGAGATCCTCGTACCGCTGCGCCCATGCCTCCTGATAGGTCTCGCGCAGGAGGTAGAACTCGAGCTCCGAGCCGGTCATGGGCGTGAAGCCGAGCGTCGCGGCGCGATCCATCTGGGCCTTCAGCACCTGCCGCGGTGACGGCTTGACGGCCGATCCGTCGTGCCAGAGAACGTCGGCGAGGACGAGCGCGGTCGCATCGAGCCACGGAATGCGGCGCAGCGTCGCGAGGTCTGGCTTCATCGCGAAGTCACCGTAGCCGCGCTCCCAGCTCGCGATCTCGTACCCGGGGATGGGGTCCATCTCCATGTCGAGCGCGAGCAGGTAGTTGCAGCCTTCGACCGGATGCTCGTCCGCCATCTCCTCGCAGAAAAATTCGGCGTGGAGTCTCTTTCCAACGAGCCGGCCCTGCATATCCGTGAACGCGACGACGACGGTGTCGATCGCGCCGGACTCGACTTCCGTCTTCAGCTCGTCGAGCGACAGCATCCGCCGATCCTAGTGCGTGACCCGCCTGGTTGACATGTCAGGGCGAGAGTGCGCGTAATACCCGCCTGAGACCGGCAGGCGACCCCTGGGAGGGCACATGAGCACAGGCCAGACGCCCGGCTACCGCACCTCGGAGGACGAGCAGATCCTCCACAAGCTGGGTTACGCGCAGGAGCTCTTCCGCGCGATGGGAGGGTTCCGGAACTTCGCCATCAGCTTCACGATCATCTCGATCCTCGCGGGTTGCCTGACCTCGTACTGGGTCGCCTTCGAGCGCGGAGGTCCACTCATCGTCACCTGGGGCTGGCTCCTCGTCGGCCTGATGGCAACGATCATTGCTCTAGCGATGGCAGAGATCGCGTCTGCCTATCCCACCGCCGGTGGCCTGTACTACTGGGCGTCGAAGCTCGGGGGCCCCGGCTGGGGCTGGGCGACCGGCTGGTTCAACCTCATCGGGCAGATCGCCGTCACCGCGGCGATCGGGTATGGATTGGCGACGTTCGCCCAGGTGCTCTTCGACTACTGGTTCAGCTATTCGGAGAAGATGGACGACTGGTTCGGCATCGACGCGGTCGCCGCGATCTACCCGCTCTACCTGTTCTTCCTGCTGGCGGCCTGTCTCGTGAATGTCTTCAACGTCCGGATCACGTCGGGCTTGAACATGATCTCCGCCTGGTGGCACATGGTGGGCGTGGCGATCATCGTCGGCGTCCTGATCTTCGTTCCGAACAACCACCAGTCGCTCTCGTATGTCTTCACCGAGCGGATCAACATCTCGGGCTACGGCGACGGGACGACGGCGTTTACGAATCCAGCGTGGTGGTTCGTCCTCGGGCTCGGGCTGCTGCTCTCGCAGTACACGATCACCGGATTCGACGCCTCCGCCCATACGGCCGAGGAGACACAGAACGCCTCCCGCATGGCCGCGACCGGGATGTGGACCTCGGTCGTGGTCTCCGTCGTGTTCGGATGGATCCTCCTCCTCGCGGTGACGTTCCAGCTTCCGAGCACGGAGTTCGGGACGGAGCTCGGCGCAAACGTCGGGTACATCGTGCCCTTCTCCTGGGCGGCGTCGATGAGCCAGAACTGGGCCGAATTCCTCCTCTTCATCTGCGTGGTCGCGCAGTTCTTCTGCGTCACGGCCTCGGTGACGTCCGCATCACGGATGATGTTCGCGTTCTCGCGTGACCGCGCCGTCCCAGGACACACGCTCTGGAGACGGGTTTCGCGCCATCGAGTCCCCGTCTACTCGGTCTTCGGCGTCGCCTTCTTCGCCGCCATCCTCATGATCCCCGCTTGGTGGAACTACTTCGTGGGATACGCAGTCGGAACTGCAATCGCGGTGATTGGCCTCTACATCGCGTTTGTCATACCGGTCTACCTACGGTTGCGGAAGGGGGACAGCTGGGACGAGCCGAGGGCTTGGAGCCTCGGCAAGCACTACAAGTGGATCGACACGATCTCGATCCTCTGGGTCGCGCTGATCACGATCCTGTTCATCTTCCCGCTGTACAAGGCGGGGCTTCCATGGGAGTCCGACTTCTCCTGGGAGCTGACGAACTACGCGATTCTCTGGTTCGCAGGGATCGGTCTCGTGTTCGGAGGCTGGTGGTTCGTGTCGGCGAGGAAGTGGTTCGAGGGCCCGGTGCGGATGGGCTCGGAGGAAGAGCTCGAGCGCCTCGAGGAGGAGCAGGCCGGACAGTACGCGCTGCCGACCGAAGTCTCCTGAGCCTCTGGACGGACACGCGAGGGGCGCCGCAAGGCGCCCCTCGTCGTTCAGGCCAGTGCGGCGGTGAACGCTGACGCCTCCGCCGTCCGGCGGAGGCGCTCGAAGTGCTCGCTCGCGTATCCGACGAAGTCGAAGTCGAGCTCCGACACCGCCGACTGGACGACCCCCCACATCGCCTCGCGGAAGTCGGACATGAAGCGCATGAGCTCGAGTGCCTGGACATCCGCCTTCCGGAGCTCACCGAAGTACGCTTCGAGCAGACTCGCGCTCGCGTCTGCGATCGAGCTCGTGATTGATGGAGAAGTTCGCGAGGTCGAAGAAGTGGTCACCCATCCCCGCGTACTCCCAGTCGACGATCCGCAGGCGCTCGCCGTCGTCGAGGAAGTTCGCGTTCAGCAGATCGTTGTGGCAGGGGACGGGCGCGTCGGCAGCGCGTCTCGACTCGATCCTCGTGGCGAGCTCGTGCGCCCACTCGTACGCCTCCGGCACGCGCCCTCCGCGAGCAAGCGCCGTCCGCCGGTAGACCTCGACGACACGGAACGAGTCGAATACCCCGGGAATCGCGGGACCATCGTGGAATGCCCGCAGCGCTCCCGCCACGCGCGCGAGCATCTCGGGCTCGCGCATCGTGTCTATGGGAGGTGTCTCGCCGTCGATGAAGCGCGTGACGAGCCAGCCCTCGGGCTCGACGAAGTCGACGACCTCCGGACCGATTCCGAGCGTGGCGGCAGCCTCGGTCGCGGCGAGCTCGACGCCGCGATCGATCCCGAGCAGGTTCGTGTCCTTGCCGGCGACACGGAGCACGTAGAGCTCGCCTTCGACATCCACTTTGAGGTTGTGGTTCGTGATGCCACCGCCCAGGACCTCGAAGGTCGCGCCGCGACCCGGCCAGACCCGCTCGATCTCCGCAGCGAAGGTGCTCATGCCCTGATCCGCTCGCCCTTCGAGTCGAACAGCGGCTCTTCCGCCACGACACCGGAGACCCACTCGCCGAAGATCTCGACGGCGACGTCGGTGCCGACCCCGTACTCGGAAGGAAGGTACGCGTACGCGATCGACTTCTCGACGGTGTAGCCGTAGCCGCCGCTCGTCACCCGCCCGACCAGATCCGCGCCCACACGAACCGGCTCCGAGCCGAGCGCAACGGCCCGCGGATCGTCGAGCGTCAGGCATCGCAGCATCCGCTTGGGCTCGCGGGCGGCCACGAGCGCGTCGCGACCCGTGAAGTCGCCCTTGTCCAGCTTCACGGCGAAGCCGAGCTCAGCCTCGAACGGCGTGTCCTCGGGCGTGATGTCGGCACCCCACACGCGGTAGCCCTTCTCGAGGCGCAGGGAGTCGATCGCCCTGTAGCCACCCGCGACGAGGCCGTACTCACGGCCGGCCTCCCAGATCGTGTCCCACAGCGCGAGCCCGAACTCGGAGCGGCAGTACAGCTCCCAGCCGAGCTCGCCGACGTACGTCACGCGCAGCGCGAGGCACGGCACGCGGCCAACCTCGAGCTCCCGTGCGCGCATGTACGGGAACGCCTCGTTCGAGAGGTCGGTGATCGTCAGCGGCTGCAGGATGTCGCGCGCTCGCGGCCCCCAGATCCCGAGACACGCATGTGCCGACGTCTCATCCGTGACCTGCACGGAGCCGTCGTCGGGAAGGTGCTGCCGGATCCAGGCGAGGTCGTGTTGGCCGAACGCAGTGCCGGTCACGATGCGGAAGCGATCCACGGCGAGGCGGGTGACCGTGAAGTCGCACTCGATCCCACCACGCGGGTTGAGCATCTGCGTGTACGTCACCTGCCCCACGTCGCGGGCGACGCGATTCGAGCAGAGGCGCTCGAGGAGGTCGGCTGCGCCGTCGCCTGACACGAGAATCTTGGCGAACGAGCTCTCGTCGAAGATCGCTGCCGACTCACGGCACGCGACGTGCTCGGCGCCGATCGCCGGAGACCAGAGCTTCCCGGCCCAGCCCCGCGGCCGCAGGGACTCGTCACCTCGCGCCGCGTTCGGCTCGAACCAGTTCGCGCGCTCCCAGCCCGACTTCTCGCCGAACGCCGCACCCAGCTCCTGCAGCCGCCCGTACGCCGACGAGACGCGCAGCGGGCGTCCCGCCGAGCGCTCGTGCCCGGGGTACTTGACGTCGTAGTACGTCTCGTACACCTCTCGTCGTGCGCGCGACGCGTGTACTCGCGACTGCGGTACGCGAGCCCGAACCGCCGCGAGTCCATGTGCCAGACGTCGAGGGACGGGGTGCCCTCCACGATCCACTCCGCGACGAGCTTCCCCATGCCCCCGGCCCCGGCGAGCCCGTGAGCGCAGAAGCCGGCTGCCACCCAGAAGCCGCGGACGTCCGACGGCCCGAGGATGAACTCGCCGTCGGGCGTGAATGCCTCAGGGCCGTTGATCAGCTTGACGACTTCCGACTCCGCGAGCGAAGGCACCCGGACCACTGCGTTCTCCATGAGCTCCTCGAAGCGCGGCCAATCCTCCTCGAGGAGCCGCGAGTTGAAGTCGGCGGGGATCCCATCGAGGCCCCACGGCGCGCAGTGACGCTCGTAGCCGCCCATGATCAGGCCGCCCGACTCCGGGCGGAAGTAGACGAGCAGCGACGGATCGCGCATCGTCGGCATGCCGAGTGGAAGATCCGCCGGCTTCGTGGTCAGGTACTCGTGCGCCATCGGCACGATTGGCACGTTCACACCTGCGAGTGCGCCGATCTCGCGCGCGTACATCCCGCCGGCGTTGACGACGATCTCGGTCTCGATGGAGCCGCGATCCGTCTCGACGCCGGTGACGCGCCCTCGTTCGACGGACATGCCGGTGACGCGGGTTCCCGTCGCGATGTCCGCGCCTCGACGACGCGCCCCCTCGGCGAGCGCGAAGGTCAGCTGGCTCGGGTCGATGTAGCCGTCGGTAGGGAGGAACGCAGCTCCGAGGACACCGTCGCTCGTCATCGGCGGGAACAGCTCTCGCGCCTCGGCCGGGGAGACGAGCTCGAGCGGAAGGCCGAACGTCTTCGCCCAGCCCGCCTGGCGCGCGATCTCCTCCATCCGCTCGGGCGACGACGCGAGCCGCAGCGATCCGACCTCGTGCCAGCCCGTCTCAAGCCCGACCTCCTGCTCGAGCGAGCGATACAGGTCGACGCTCTCCATCATCATCTTCGTGAGCGAGAGCGAGCTGCGAAGCTGGCCGACGAGCCCCGCCGAATGGAACGTCGAGCCGCTCGTGAGCTCCGCCCGCTCGACGAGGACCACGTCGTCCCAGCCGAGCCGCGCGAGCCAGTAGAGGACGGAGCAGCCCCCGACCCCGCCGCCGATCACCACCGCCCGGGCCCGGTCGCGCATGAGGGTGAGCCTAAACTCCCGGGCCTCCCGGAACAGCCAGGGCTGGATCGGCTAGAGGTCGCTCGCAAATAGCGAGAGATTTCTTCGCCGAACCCCCTTGCACGGACAGGTCCGATCTCCTAGATTCCTCCCTGCGCCGAGCACGGGGCGCCGGTAGGACGAAGCCCCCCGAGGAGCACTACGCGGAAGCGGAAGGTTCGTCGGGAAGGTGGACGAAAGCGTTCCCGGCTCGGCGAACTCTTGCCTGTGGCCGGGCCTTCGTGCCCGGCCTTTTCTTCTCCTCCACAGCTAGAGCACGCGCATTGAGACGCAGTTAGACCCTGTGTGAAAAGGAAATATCGCAATTTGCGAGGAGTTCGTCTCGGAACGCCTTGACGGCCCCTCGGGCGCCCCCTAGTGTGCGCGATGCACCGAGTACGGAGCGTCCGAGGTTGATGGCTCTCCGATCGGCAACCACTTCGGTGGCGGTCAGTCGGAAAGCCGGACGAAGACGCCACCGGCTCGGTGCATTTTTCGTTTGCGCCTACTCGCCGAGCGAGGCCTTCCAGCGGATGTACTCGGCGCGGAGGCAGGCGCCGCACGGGCGATAGCCGGCAGCGATCGCGGTCGTCTCGTCGGCGAAGAACACGCGGTGACGGCTTACGTCGAATCCGCGGGCGATCAGGCTGAGCGCGACGGGGCAGTCGAGACGCCCGTAGACGCGCGTCCGCCGGTGCCCGCCGAGCGTTCCGGGCGTGCGCGACAGCACCTCCTGCCCGTCCGGTCCGACGAGCCGATAGCGCTTGGCCGAGCTCATGCCGCAGTCAAACGCGACGAGCGCGTGGGTCGTGAGGAAGCCTCGCCCGACTCGGTCGCAAATTGCACCGAATTTCGTCCGGATGGTGCTTGACCGGTTGGGAACTGGTCCATAGAGTCCCCGATGCACCGAGTACGGAGTGTCTGAGGTTGATGGCTCTCCGAGTGGTTGTCGCTTCGGCGATGGTCAGTCGGAAGGTCGGACGAGGGCGCCACCGGCTCGGTGCATTTTTTGTGCGTGCGTATGCTCGAACGCGTGCGCCGCCTCCTCGCTCTCGTCAGCGCGATCATCTTCGTGGACGCGCTCCTCTTCACGGCGCTAACGCCGCTCGTCCCGGTGTACGCAGAGGAGTTCGATCTCTCGAAGGCCGGTGCGGGGCTCCTCGTCGGGGCGTACGGGGCGGGTGCGCTCTTCGGTGGGATCCCCGGCGGGCTCGCCGCAGCGAAGTTCGGGCCGAAGCGAGCCGTGATCGGAGGCCTTCTCCTCCTCTCGGTGTCGAGCTTCGCGTTCGCAGCGGCCGACAGCGCGGTTGCGCTCGGAAGCGCACGCTTCGTGCAGGGGATCGCGAGCACGGCGACCTGGGCGGGCGCGCTGGCGTGGATCTCCGTCACGGCGCCGAGCTCGCGTCGCGGGGAGGTCATCGGAACGGCGTTCGGGGCAGCGATCTTCGGCGCGGTCCTCGGCCCGGCGTTCGGCGGGCTGGCCGAGCTGGCCGGAATCGAGCTCGCGTTCGCGATCGTCGGCGTGGTGACGCTGGCCTTCGGAGCCTTGGCGTCGCTGGCGCGCTCGGCCGTACCCGAGGCCGCGTCGCTCGCGGGCCTGCGGCGGGCGTTCCGTGATCGCCGCTTCATCGGCGGGTTGTGGCTGAACATGCTGCCCGCCATGCTCTTCGGCCTGCTCATCGTGCTCACGCCGCTCGCACTGGACGACGCGGGCTGGGGCACGTTCGCGATCGCGGGCGTGTTCTTCGCATCGGGGCTTGTCGAGGTGGTCATCAATCCCGTTCTCGGCCGATACACCGACCGAGTCGGCCGCCTCCTCCCGATACGCGCGGCCCTTGCGGCATCGATCGTCGTCGCTCTCGCACTCGCAGCGAGCCCGGGCGCAGCGGCCCTCGCGGCTCTCGTGTGCGCTGCCGGGATCAGCTTCGGCAGCCTGTACACCCCGGGGATGTCACTCACCTCGCATCGCGCCGACATGGCAGGGCTGGCACAGGGTCTCGCCTTCGGTGTGATGAATACCGCCTGGGCTCTCGGCGAGCTCGTCGGCCCCTCCGCAGGCGGTGCGCTCGCGGGCTCCGTGGGCGACGCTGCGCCCTATCTCGTCGGGGCAGCTCTCTGCGCCGCCACGCTCGTCGCGACGTACCACGTCGCGGGGAGCGTGCGGACGCATGCGGCGTGACGCCGACCGGACGACGCGCTGTTCAGGGACGGACTGCCGGGTAGCGCTCTAGGATCCAGGCGGTGTCCAGAGGCGCAAGGCGATAGTCCTTGCCGTTGACCAGCACGTAGTCCCCCGTCCTCGGATCCATCGGCAGTCGCGACTCGACCGGGTACCAGCGGTTGTGCCGGTCGATGAGGTCGTTGACCTCGTCGAACGCGTGTTGTTGCGCCTCGGCGAGCCACAGCTCGCGGAACGTCCGGGCGTCCGCGCACTCGCTCGCTAGTGCGTGCCAGGCGTCGCGCAGCTGCGTCTCGTGCGCCTCGGTGCGCCGCTCGATCTCGCGGAGGCGCAGCATGTAGGGAAGCGGACCGCGTGTGGCGGCGAGGTACGCCTCCGCTGTCGGGCGCCCCATGCGTGCACGAATCGGCAGCGGGCGACCCGTCAGCGGGATGGCCCGGAGGTCCTCGTCGAGCGCCGATCGTTCCCGGCGCTCGCGAGGCGTCTCGGGCCGGACGACACCCTGGCGGCGCGCCAGGCGATCGCGCGCTGTCGTCACGGACCCAATTGAACCGGTCGCGAGCCTCTCAGGGCTGGACAAGCCGCGAGAACCACGAACGACGCCGCTGCTCAGGGTCGGTCGTGGGCGCCTGCTCGGGCTCATGGTTCGCCGGCACGTCGGACACACGCATCAGCTCCTGCTCTCCACGGCGCTCAGCGAGGCGCTCGAAGTCGCCGCGGATCGCCGCGCGCATGTCGTCCAACTGGCTCTCCTCGCGCACGGCCGGAGATTCCCGGCGGGGTGACGGAGTCCTTCCGGTGCGCGCTAGCGAGGCGAGGCGAAGGTCGCTGTCCACACGACGACATCGCCGCCGCCGAGGAGACCGCTCGCCCGAACCGGCGCCGCCCCGACGTGCCGGAACCGCCGGTTGAGGACATTCGCCCGGTGGGGCGGTGACTGGAGCCAAGCGCTCACGGCATCGCGTGCCGAGACCTGGCCCCATCCTCCGGCATAGAGGTTCTCGCCGAACGCCGCGTACCTGTACCCGGCTGCCCTCACTGCCGCGGTGACGGCTGCGCCGCACGGCGTATGCGAGAACTGCCCGCACGACGCGACCCGCTCGCCCTTGAGCGCTGCTGCGCGCTGGAGCTTGGGGCGAGAGGCGAGGCGTGACCGTCGATCCTGTGCGCGCGCCCAGTTGACGAGACACGCGACCGCACGTGCCTGAGTGGCTGCCGGCGCAGCTGCGTCCTCGGCCGCATTACACGTGCCCGCGGGAGCGAGATAGACGCTCCAGGAGCGCTGCGCGCCGTCGGCGCGACCGGCCACCAGGAAGGCCAGCATCGTCGCGAGAACGAACGCCGACGCGACGAGACGGGACGGTGATGCCGCAGACACAAACGTCACGGTTCCCACCGTGCACCAGGTTCAAGCCGGATCCGTCCCCTGATCAGGGGAGATGGCGTCCCCCGATTCAGCGATCCTGCCCCTCGTCAGGGATCACTCGGGGAGCCTATCGTCTCCCCCGGGTGGTGCGTGCGCCAAGTGGCAGCGGCCAAGAGCCCGAGACCGAGCGTCGGGAAAACGGTGAGCGCGCGATAGAGGAGAGTCGCCGCGACGGCCTCGGCGTTCGGCGCACCGAAGGCCACGAGCGCGCCGGTCAGACCGACCTCGACGATCCCGACGCCTGCGGGTGTCAGGGGAAGCGCGCCCAGGATCCGCACGAGGGCCCAGGCGGCGAACGCCTCCGTCGCGGTGATCTCGGAATCGGACACTCCCGTCACGCGGAGGCAGACGAGCAGCAGGACGAACACGGTGAGATGGCCTGCGAGTGTCGCGATCGTGATGACGTACCAGCGACGCCGAAGCAGCCCGAGCGCTTGCGACCGGAAGCGCGCGAACGACGCTCCTCCCCACTCGACCGGGCCCCGCCGGACGATCCGGAGGGCTCGATTCGCGCCACGTGCCGCGAGATCTCCGATCCGCCGAGCCCATGCGGAGCGGGACAGGACGAGCGCGAACGCTGTGACGGCGACGACCAGGACGGCGACGCCGACCAAGGCGGCCGTGCGAAGGGCCGGGTGATCCTCACCCTGTCCGGTCAGCAGCGCGAGAGCGACGACCGGAAACGCGAGGTTGAGGAGCTGGTTCCAGATGCCCGCGATCGCCACGGCGAGCGCCACCGCCGCCGCATCGAACTTCCACGACCGGAGCATCGAGTACGACGCGGCCATGCCGACCGCTGCACCTGCGGGCGAGACGATCGAGAGCGCGGTCGACGCCTGTGTCATCGCCATCGCCTCCCTGAAGCCGAGGCCGGGCAGGGCGGCCATCCAGGGAGGAGCGAACGTCGCGAGATTCAGGAGGACGGCACCGGCCAGGAGGAGCCAGTCCTGCCAGTCGAGACCACGCACGACTGCGAAGACGTCTCGATAGTTCGCGAACTGCGGAAGGACGAAGACGAAGACGGCGACGACGACGGCGATCGACCCGGCGCCGCCGAGAAGCCGCTTGTGGGTCTTCGTCAGGCGCCGCCGGCGCGTCGGCGTGCCGTCCGACATCGCCGGGAACCTATCGTGCGACCGTCCTCCAAGCCGGAAGGAGCTCACACATGAAACGTTCACGTCGCCTCTCGTTCACGCCCGGAACGGCTCTCGCCTTGATCGCGCTGTTCTTCGCGCTGGGAGGTTCGGCATTCGCCGTCGGCGAGCGCATCCAGAGCCCCTCGGTCGCCCAGCAACGATGCACCAACGGCGCCGTACGCGGGATCGCAACGGTCACGGGCATCCCGAGCCAGGGCATCGCGAACATCCCCGACCGGTTCTCCGGTGCAGGAAACCTGTTCGCGCGCCGGTTCAACTGCACCGGGAAGGCCGTCCAGGTGCGACGTGTCGAGACGGGCGTCTTCGAGGTGCGGTTCGTCGGGATCTCGGGTGCGAGCGCTGTCGCGAGCGCAGTCGCCGACGACGCCTACCCGACGGTCCGCAACGGCACGGGCGGATCGTTCGTTGTGACCATGCACCCTTCGGGTCGCGACGACCGCAGCGACATGGCCTTCTCGATCGTCGTCGTGTAGCTACGGGAAGCGCGGCGCGACGAACGCGGCGATGCCGCCCGCGAGGAGCAAGAGCACGCCGGCAATCGCCACGAGCAGCCATGTGATCTCACTCTCACCGGGCTCGCGGCCCAGCCGCGAGCCCAGGTTGTCGTAAGCACGCTCGAGCGCATCCGCGGAACGGGCCTCGGAGAACTCGCCGCCGGTCGTCTCCGCGATCGCGCGCAACGTGTCCGGATCGGGCGGGACGGGGATGACCTGCCCCGAGTCCTGCCCCGGAATGCCGCCGAAGGGCCCGCGCTCGATGACGCCTTCCGGCGTCCCCAGCGCGATCGTGTAGACGGGGAACCCGGCCTCCTTCGCGAGCCTCGCGCCCTCGATCGGTTGGAGGAGACCGCGCGTCTGCGAACCGTCCGAGAGGAACAGGATCGACACGGGGCTCTTCTGCTCGTCCTCCTCGGGCTCGGTCGCCTGTGCGAGCGAGCGCGTGGGTGCGGATGGGGCGGGCGCCGCGGTGGATTCCTCCTCCGGCACGAGGTCCGTCACCTGCCGGCCGAGGAGAACCGCGGTCTGAAGCGCGTCGCCGATCGCGGTTCCACCGAATACGAGGAACTCGTCGATGTCGGTGATGGCAGCCTCGACGAGCGCGTGATCGTCGGTCGGCGGCGTCGCCACCTGCGCCTCACCGGCGAACACGACGAGCCCGACCCGCAGGTCGTCCGGCGCCTGGTCGAGGAACGTCCGCAGCGCCTCCTGCGCAGCCCCGAGCCGGGTCGGATCGACGTCCTTGGCCTGCATCGACCGGGATGTGTCGACCACGAGGATGACGGTCGCGCGCTCCTTCAGAAGCGTGCGCTCGACGTGCGGGCGCGCGAGCCCGAGCACGAGCGAGCACAGTCCGGCCACGAGGAGCGCGGCAGGGACGTAACGGGCCCACGAGCGCCCCGACACGACCGTCGCGAGGACGTCGATGTTCGTGAACCGAACCGTGAAGCGCGCGCGGCGTCGATCCAACCACAGCCAGATCCCGACGAACGCCGCGATCACGAGCAGTCCGAGGAGCATCCATGGGCTCTGGAAGCTCATGCCGTCCTCGAACACAGTGCATGAACCTGAAGGGTCGCGCGGACGCCTGCGAGCTCGGCGTCTCCACGAACGCGCACGACGACGCTCCCGGCCGTAAGCGACCGGGAAGCCGAGACGCTGCGGACGAGGCTCGCGCTCGGAGGCGTCCGCGTCGCGAAGGAGATCGCGTGCGACCCCCCGACCAGACGCTCGCCCGACGCGCAGCGCTGCACGACCGTGGTCGTTCCGGGCCGCACACGCACGGACTTCACGCGGCGCATCATGGGCTGCCCCGGGCGCAGCTGGGAGACCGAGGTCGGGACGCGCGACCCGCCTCCGGCAGACGGTATGCAACCGACGAACGGCCGGAAGGTCGCAGCGCTGTCGGACCGGCCGACGTACGTGCCGAGGAACACGACGGAGCGCGACGTCGTGATTCCCGGGTTGACCGGGCTTCCGAGGACGCCGATGAACCCGACGTCGATTCCCCGCACGCTGAGTCGAGCATCGAGACCGCCGACGATGTGACCGCGCGGGCACGTGAGCTGGTACTCCACGCGCTGACGCGACGCGGCGCTGGATGTCGGCACGACGACCCACGGGCCGGCCACGGGAACGCAGACCATGAGCCCGTCGCACTCGTTCGCGCCGCCCGCCGGGGCGACGACTGCGAGCGCGGCGCCGGCGACGGCGAGCGCCCCGAGCGCGCGGGCGCCTCTCACGGAACCCTCTTGAAGAGCATCGCCGAGATGGTTGCAGCGATCAGCAGGAGCCCGGCGGCAAGCAGGGCGAAGACGTCGGTGATCTCACGGTCCTCCTCGCGCGTGCCAAGGCGCGACCCGAGCTCCTCGTACACGCGCCTCAGACCTTCGGCGTCCGGCGCCTCGAAGAACGTCCCGCCAGAGGTCGCGGCGACCTGTTGCAAGGTCTCCGGGCTGGGCGGCACGCGAATGATCCTGCGATACCCGCCGGTCAGCTCCTCCTCGACGACGCCGTCGGGGGTGCCGACGAGCACCGTGTAGACGGGAACGCCGCGTTGCTTCGCCTGCAGCGCGGCCTCGGACGGCTCGACCTGACCGCCGTCACGCGCTCCGTCGGAGAGGAGCACGATCGCGCGCGGCGTCACCTCCGCTCCCTCCTCGGGAACCGCAGGCTCTCCGACGCGCAGTGACAGCGCCACCGCGTCGCCGATCGCAGTCCCCTCGCCGGGCGCGAGCGTGTCGAGGGCGGTGACGACGAGCTCGCGATCCTCGGTCGGGGCGACGCCAACCGCGGCGCGGGTCGCGAAGGACACGACCCCGACGCGGAACTTCTCCGGCACCTCATCGAGGAAGGTCTTGGCCGCGATACGGGCGGCGTCGAGCCGGGTGGGCTCGACGTCGGTCGCCTTCATCGACCGGGAGACGTCCATGGCGAGCACGATCGTGGCCTCCTCGCGTGGAACGCTGACCGTCGCGTGCGGACGTGCGACGCCGACGATGAGAAACGCGAGGGCGACGAGCATGATCAGCGGCGACAGGTACCGGAGCCGCCCCGGCTCCCGGTCCACGACGTTCGGAAGGAGATCCGGGTTCCCGAAGTCGGCCTGCGACGCGACACGCCTGCGATCGCGGTCGATGTAGAGCGCCACGAGGACCGGGATCACGGCCAACGCGATGAGCGCGAGCGGCCACGTGAAGCTCATGCCCGGCTCCGGCGGAGGAAGGCGACGAGCGGACGGAGCCAGTCGCCAGAGGTGCTCAGCACGACGTGTCTGACACCGATCGACGTGAACGAGCGCGTGACCTGGCCGCGCTCGGCCGCGGCCGCAACCGCGAAACGCTCTCTGAGCCGACGGCTGCGCGTATCGACGCGCAGCTGCCGCCCGGTCTCGGGATCGACGAGGTAGAGGAGCCCGACGTCGGTGAGCTCCTGCTCGCGGGGATCTCTGATCTCGACGGCGACCACGTCATGGTGCCCGGCGAGATCCAGCAGCGGTCGGCGCCAGTCGCGTGGGCCGCGAAAGTCCGAGACGACGACGACGAGCGACCGCTGACGCGCGAGCGCCCCGGTACGTGCGAGTGCTGCGGCCAACGTGGTCGAGCCGGGACCGTCCGCGGGAGGCTCGCTGCGGAGCGCGGTGAGCAGCCCGACGAGCCCCACCCGACCCTGCCGCGGCGGGATCGCGTACGAATCCTCGCCACCGAACGCGACGACTCCGAGCCGGTTGCCGCGGCGTGTCGCGAGGTGGCCGATCGCCACGGCAACCCCTTCGGCAACGTCCGCCTTGCGCCGGTCTGCGGTGCCGAACTGCATCGAGACGGACGCGTCGAGCACGAGCCAGGTGACGAGCACCCGCTCGGCGAGATCGACGCGAACGTGTGGCTCACCCGTTCTCGCGGTGACGTTCCAGTCGATCCGGCGCACGTCGTCGCCGGCCACGTACGGACGCATCATCGCGAGCTCGGATCCCGTGCCGAGGAGGTTGGAGCGGAAGTCGCCCGCGAGGAGCCCCTCGACGCGGCGGCCGATCGAGACCTCGAGCGCCTTCAGGAGACCCTCGGCCATCGGGCCGGGGCCGGGGCGCGCTGGCGTGGGCCGAGCGAGAAGCGCGCCGGCGTTCCTCATCGGTCGGTCAAGCCGCGCTGGCCCGCGCGAGGTCGAGCTGTGGCGTCGGCACCGTCGCGAGCACCTGGTCGAGGATCGAGTCTGGTGTCACCTCCTCCGCGAGCGCCTGGTACGACAGCACGAGCCGGTGTCGCAGTGCGTCGCGGGCGAGTGCCTGTAGATCGTCTACGACCGCGTACTCGCGTCCACGGATCAGTGCGAGCGCGCGTGCCCCCTGGACGAGGCTGATCGGACCGCGAGGGCTGGCGCCGTAGGAGATGTACTGGGCGAGGTCGGGAAGCCCGTGGGCCTCCGGCTCGCGCGTCGCCGTCGCGATGTCGACGGCGTAGCTCACGAGGGCCGGATCGACGTAGATGTCGAAGACGGCGCGCTGGAGCGCGGCGAGATCCTCGAGCGACAGGGCCTGCTTGAGCTCGGGGTGCGCGACGAGCTGGCGCTGGACGACCGTGAGCTCCTCGTCGTGCTGCGGGTAGCCGATCAGCACCTTGAGCAGGAACCGGTCGATCTGCGCCTCGGGCAGCGGATACGTGCCCTCGGACTCGATCGGGTTCTGGGTCGCCATCACGAGGAACGGTTCCGGGACCTTGTGCGTGTCATGGCCGATCGTCACCTGCCGCTCCTGCATGACCTCGAGGAGCGCAGACTGCACCTTCGCCGGCGCGCGGTTGATCTCGTCTGCGAGGAGGAAGTTGCAGAAGACGGGGCCGAGCTCCGTGTCGAACGTTCCCTCCTGCTGCCGGTAGATCCGGGTCCCGACGAGATCCGAGGGGACGAGGTCGGGCGTGAACTGGACGCGCGCGAACGATCCACCGAGCACGCCCGCGGTCGTCTTGATCGTCAGCGTCTTTGCCAGGCCCGGAACGCCTTCGATCAGGAGATGGCCCTGCGCGAGGAGGCAGACGAGGACCCGCTCGAGCATCGCGTCCTGTCCGGCGATGATGCGGCGGATCTCGAAGAGCGCCACCTCGAGCAGTTCCTGTGCCTGCTCGGGCGTCGGCTGCGAACGATCGGCGTTCTCGGTCATGCGGCGTCCCTTCTGTCGCGGCTCGGAAGTTGATACGTAAGCATGCACCTCTGAGGTTTTCGGTAACAGGAGCATGAAGCTGTGTCTGAATCCATGCGCTACGACCGCTGGACGCCCATCGTGATCGAGCCCGTGTATGCGGAGCCCTTCTTCACGAGCTTCAGCGTCGAGCGCCTGCCGCCGTTGCGGTAGAGGCTGTCGCCGGAGTTGCGCGGACTTCGGTTCGGGCGGCGGTTGTACGGGCTCCGCCTGTAGACGACATCCGTGACGGCATCCGAGAAGTAGAGCTGGCCCGTGTGCACGACATTGCCGCCGATGTGCGCCATCGCGTGGATGTGCACCGTGCGGCCCTGGTACCAGCCGGGGTAGATCGTGCGGAAGATCGCCAGGCCCTTCGCGTCGGTGCGCTGGACGCCGCGCAGGAAGCGCTCGTCCTCGGTACCCTGGGCGCTCGTGCCCGAGTAGACGCCTCCGGCGTCGCAGTGCCAGATCTCGACGGCCGCGCCCTTCACCGGCCGACAGGTCGACGCGTCGACGACGATCAGGCGGAGCGCCAGAGGCACCCCGGGTCTCCCCTCGGTGACGTTGCGCCGCACTGCGGCGTCATCGACGTAGTACGGCCCCTCGGTCTGCTCGGGCGCGAGCACACACGACACGCGGCCCGACGCGACGCCGGCCGGGCCTGCTCCAGCCTCCTCCGCAGCGCGCCAGCCGGCGAAGCCTGCCGCGCCCGCCACGAACCCGCCCAGGGACGCGAGGGATGCCCGGCGTGACATTCGCCTGTCGTCCATCGGGCGAGAGTAGCGACAACGCCTGAGAGCCGACTAAGAGCGGAGCGGCTCGACCCAGGCGACGGCTTTGACGTCGTCGTCGACGACGAATGCCGTGCCGTAGCGACCGTCGCGGGCATCCTCCGTGAGCTCGACGCGCTCACCGAGGTCGATCGGATGGCGATAGTCCAGCCGAGCGCGGTGCGGCCGATGCAGATCGGGCCCTCGATCACGAAGGCGGTGCTCGACCGCCGCCCAGTACGCCGCATTGTTGACATGCCCCATGCGGTCGACATCCGTTGCGCGAAGCTGCCATGCGACAGGCTTGCTCGACGGCCGCGGAGGGACGAGCGTGAGCTTCGTCGACGCGGCACGGCCATGCGCAGCTTCGGCGTAGGCCTCGAAGCCCCGGCCGATGCGTGCCGGACGGGCGTCTCGGTCGAGGTGGATCCACGTACTGTCGACCTCGATCGCGCCCCCGGCGGCCCCGGACAGCGACCACCGCCGACCGGCTGCGAGAGACGAGAAGCTGCTCCCCCAGGTCACGATGTCCACGACGTCGTCGTCGATGAACGCGGCCAGGACGTCGATGCGCACCGCGCGGAGCACCCAGAGATGCTCGGGTGCTCCCCAGTTCGTCTCCGCGACGTCGTCGATCGCGGCGTCCTGGAGGTAGCGCGCGACCGCATCGAGGCGCAGGCGACCTGCCGCATCGGTGTCGGAGAGACGAATCCTGTAGCTGACCCGAAACGTCCGCCCCGTTTGCGGCTGTGCAACGAGCGCCTCCATGCCGCGAGACCCTACGCCAGGCTACGAACCATCCTCCCGTTCTCGGCTCGTTACTGCCGCCTCGCCTCCCAGAGCGTGCTGGCGACGCCGCACGAGTAGCGCGTGCCCTCGTGGTCGAATACGGGAAGCTGGAGCCGGACCGATCCGTGCGCGCCGGTGCCACCGTTCGGATCGAACAGTCCGGAGACGAACCCGGTCCCGGAGATCAGTCCCGCGAGCGACGACGAGCTCGCGCTGAATCCGAGGTTTCCACGGATCGGCAGGCCCGAGAACACCATCGTGAAGTCGACCTCGGTCGTTCGCCCGTTGCACAGGACGACCACGGTCGCCTCGAATCGCGTGACCTCTCGCCCGCTCGACGCGACGTCCAGGCAAATCCGGCGTCCCTGATTCGTGAACCCGCAGTACTGGCCCGGGGTCGCCGCCGGCGGGGGGAGCGAGGCTGTCCACGTCACGGCTGCGGAGCAGGAGTGCGTCGTGCCGGTAGAGCCGAGCGTCAGCTTGGTGGACGCAGTCGCCGTACCTTCGACGGTCGTCGCGGACGTGAATCGCCCGGTCACGACCCCCGTGGCGGAACTCTGCTGAAGCGACATCGAGAAGCTCTTGTCGGGGGCGATCTCCTGGTGCCCCGCAAGCACGAAGAACACCTGCGACGTGATCGGCGTTCCCTCACAGGGCGTGGTCACTCGCAGCCGCAGGTTCGCGAGCGTTCGCCCACCCTCCTGGACGTCGAGCGTCACCTCTTCGCGTTGAGACGTCCCGCCGCCGAAGCGGCCCGGCTGCGCGAGGGCAGGCGGTGGTGGTGTCCGCACCGCACCCGTGTAGGTCGCGCGCGCAGGGAACTTCGGAGACGCGCAGCGCGGGCCGCCTGTCGCCCGACCTCCTCCCGCCAGCCCGAGGTAGGCGTTCGAGCCGGACAGCACACGCCATGTTCCCGGCCCACGCGCGCACGGTCGCGTCGCCCGGATGCGGATCGTGCCGGCCTTGCCGGTGAGCGTCTGTGTCAGCTGCAGCCTGCCGCCCGAGACGCGTCGCGTCGCGACCAGGCGCCCCGCGTCGGTGATCGCGCCGGTGATCCGGAACGTCCCGCGCGAGGCCGTCGTGAACTGCGCGTCGATGCGAATCGCGCCATCAACCTGCGCGAATCCCGACGCGGCGGCCCCCACGCCGAGCGCGAGGGCACCGGCCATCGAGCCGAATGCGAGCGCGTGCGCGATCGTCGGTCTCATCGGTCGAAACGATGGTGGGGGCCGCTCAAGAACGGCTCAAGACGCCGGTGCCGTGCTAGAAGGCGGATCGATGGCGATGTTTCTCATCGTGCTGCATCGCTCCGGGCCCGAGTGGGATCCGGCGAAGCCGCTCGACGAGCAGTCCGACTGGCCGGCGCACGCGGTCTTCATGGACGGGCTCGTCGACGACGGCTTCATCATCCTCGGCGGCCCGCTCGCCGACGAGCATCGCGTCGTGCACGTGGTCGAGGCCGAGTCGGAGGAGGCGATCCGCGCGAGGCTCGCACGCGATCCGTGGAGCGAGTCGCACCTTCGGATCGAGGCGATCGACCTGTGGACGATCCGCCTCGACGGCCGCACGAGACGCTAGACGCCGAACCAGCGGCCTCGACGGCTGGCGCCGAAGTGCTTCTTCTCCGCGACGAGGTCGAGCGATGGCTCCTGGAACGTGCCCGTCGGCTTCGGCCCGGAGAGGAAGTCCACGTCGACGCGGCCGACGCGACCGTCGCCGAACTCCACGTAGCAACTCCCGCGGCCGTCGAATCCGTCCGGCCGAGCGCCTCCCGAGCGGCGAGCGGCGATGGACGCCGCGACGACTCGAGCCGCACCCTCCGAGAACACGCCGGCCTTCGGCACCCCCACGGTCGCGACGTCCCCGACCGCGTACACGTTCGGGAACGCCGTCTCGAGCGTCCGTGAGTCGACCGGGATGTAGCCGTCCTCGGCCATCCCGCTCTCGAGGACGACATCCGGTGCGCGATGCTTCGGGACGCCGAGGAAGAGGTCGCACGGCAGCTCCGAGCCGTCGTCGAGCGCGACCATCCCGCGCGCGGTATCCAATACAGCGACGCGCCGGTCAGGGACGAAGGCGATGCCTCGCTCGGCGAAGGCGGCGAGCAGCGCAGCCGACGTGTCCGGCGAGGGCGGGACCGGCGTCCCGAAGGGCATCACGAGCGTGATCTCGCAGTCGTCTCGCGTCCCGCGCACCGAGAGGTAGTCGTGCAGGAGGAGCGCCGCCTCGCTCGGCGCCGGCGGACACTTGAAGGGCGCTCCGCACACGCCTACGATCGCGCGGCCGCTGGTGAAGCCCGGAAGAACGTCGCGAAGCCGCTCGGCCCCGGCGACCGAGTAGAACTCGTTCTCCCCGGCGGCGAGCCCAGGTGTCACGCCATAGTCGTAGTCGGCGCCGAGGGCGACGACGAGAAGGTCGGCTTCGTGCGTGCCGGCATCCGTCGTCACGCGCCGCGCGGCGGGATCGATCGCCGTAATCGTCTCGCGAAGGAACCGCACACCTGGCTTCTGGAAGTCGGCGTACGGCAGCCGCACCGTGCTCGGCTCCGCGTGCCCGAACATGACGTCGAGCTTCGAGTAGCCGAAGACGAACGCGTCGCCACCCTCGATGAGCGTGACGCCGGCGTCCTCGCCGAACGCCTCGGAAAGCGACGTCGCCAGCTCGAGCCCGGCGAAGCCCGCGCCGAGGATCACGGTGCGCTCCCGCATCGGCCGAGCCTATCCCCTCGTCGCCAGCGCTAGTGCCCAGTGGTCGAGAAGTGCATGTAGTCCTTCGTCTGGCCGGTCCAGCTCCCACCCCAACCCCAGCCGATCGACGCGAATGCCCGCACGACCGCCGGTGTGACCATGCCCTTGCGCAGCGGTGAGCGATCGACGTACGGCCTGCTCCGCGGGTCGTAGACCGCGCCGCACCCGATGTACGGATTCTCGTTGGGGTTGAGGTCGATCGCGTGGCCGTATGCGTGGTTCGACCAGTTTCCGCTCCCGCTCCCGCACGGAGACGGGACCGCGCGACGACAGTGGAACGAGCCGCTGATATCGCCGTCGGCGGGGCGGGCGCGCCTCGGTCCGTACATGTCGTCGAGCCGCATGTGCCGGATCGGGAACCGCAGCTCGTGGAGCTTGCGGAAGACCGTGGCCAGCCTTGGCGCGGAGTCGCGGTTCACGACGAGCTGCCCCGAGTGCTCCCGGCCGTCGAAACCCCAGCGCGTCACCGTGAGCAACCGCAGGTCGGACAGCGGAACGGGGCAACCGGCCTGCCAGAAGCGACCGTCGAGGGTCCGTTCGAGCGGCGCCGACAGCGGTCGCACCGTCGAGTCGTACGTCTGCACCGCGACGATCGCGAGCGGTAGGGCGAGAAGGCGAAGCACGTCCGTCTCAAGGGTGCCGAGCAGGCGGGCAGTGCGTCAAGACATGATCGTCCGTATCGGTGTGTCTTGCCAACGAGAGGAGCGAGCCCCATGCGCATCGTGATCACCGAGTTCATGAGCCTGGACGGCGTCGTGCAAGCGCCGGGCGGACCAGACGAGGACACCGACGGCGGCTTCGCCCACGGCGGCTGGTCGCATCCGTTCTTCGATCCCGAGGTCGTAGGCGGTGCCTTCGACGACGCGCTCGGAAAGGCCGAGGCGCTGCTCTTCGGCCGGCGTACCTGGCAGACGATGGCAGCGGCCTGGCCCGGACGTGCGGGTGACCCATTCGCCGACCGTATGAACGCGATACCGAAGTACGTCGTGACCTCGACGCTGGGCGATGTCGACCTGACATGGGACAACACCACGCGGATCCCCGGCGAGCTGGCGGTGGCGCGCGTCCGCGAGCTTCGCGTGCGGGACAGCGGCGACCTGGTCGTCATGGGGAGCCCGACGCTCGTACGCACGTTGCTGCAGGAGGGCTTGGTCGACGAGCTCAGGCTCATGGTCATGCCCGTGCTTCTCGGCGGCGGCAAGACGATCTTCCCGGACGACGGCTCGCGGCGCACGCTCGAGCTGGCCTCTGCTGTTACGAGCGGAGCGGGCGTACAGGTGTGCACCTACAGGCCAATCGCCGGCGGATAAGACGAGTCGCGCGGAAGCGATGCGCACAATGTCAAGACAGTCATGAAGATTCTCGACCGCGCTCAGAGCCGGATACCGCAACCATGGAGGATGATCGTCGACTGGTTCGTCACGGTCGCCGTTGCCGTTGCGTTCGTCCTGACGTTTCAAGCACAAGTCGCCAAGCCGTACCGCATCCCCACGCCTTCGATGGAGCCCACGCTCCACTGCGCGAAGCCCGCTGACTTCTGCCAAGGCCGATTCAGCGACCGGGTGATTGCCAACCGGCTTGCGTACAGGTTCGGTGATCCGAAGCGTGGACAGATCGTCGTCTTCAGAGCTCCCGAGGCGGCGCAGCGATGTGGGCTGCCTGACGGGAGCTCGACCTTCGTCAAGCGCATCGTCGGACTCCCCGGCGAGCTCGTTTCGGAACGCGACGGGGTCATCTACATCAATGGCGACCGACTCATCGAGCCATACGTCGATCCGTCTCTGCGAGGTCACGAATCCGACCGGTGGCCGCGAGTTACGCCGGGTCACTACTTCGTACTCGGAGACAACCGAATCCACTCCTGCGACTCCCGCATCTGGGGAACGGTGCCTCGCGGCGACCTGATCGGCCCGGTACTACTCACGTACTGGCCGCCAAGCCGCGGTTCCTTCCGCTAGCCGTCCTGCTCCCTGCGCGCACTGACGCCCGGAAGGCGGCTTTCGCGCGCGCCGCATGACGTACTTCTTGCAGGTGGTTGCGACGCTGCTGGGACTCTCGAGCCGCTCACCGAGGACGCACACGCTGTCCGTTCACCGGCGGCGGTCGAGCCCACCCTGCGATCGCACCGTCGCCGGAGACCCGCAGGTCGGGGCCGGGTCGCGATCGACGGCGTGCCGGTCAGGCGACGTACTGCGGGACGCTCGGCTACCGCTCGTTGTCGACGGGGGGACGCGGGTCTTGGGGAGGGAGTTCAGGCGGTCGTGGATCCGGCGGCATCTGAGGATCTGGAGATGGCTGCACATCCGGTGGCTGCGGCTCGGGCGTCGGTTCTGGAATTAGGTCAGGGCCCGGAGGTTCGGGCACCGGCACGGGAATGCCGGGGCTGGGTGAGCTCGGGTTTGGGTCGTCCATGCTGGAGGTGTGCCCGCTCGAGCGATGAGGGAAACGCGTAAAGACCACGCATGCCCATCACAGGAGCATTCTTGTGCCAGTACGCGGGGGGCCGCTACCCGTCCGATCGCAGGTGCATGCTGCGTCACTTGCCAAGAGGAGCGCAGCTGCGCTCCTTGCAACGGGAGGAGGAACCTCCAAATGAGCGACATCCTGATGCGTCCGCTGGTTCGGCTCCAGGTTGCCCTGGCCGACCTGCGGGAGCGCGAGGATGGCCAGACGACGACCGAGTACGCAATCCTGCTCGGCTTCCTCGCAATCGCCATCATCGTCGCGCTCTTCTTCCTCAGGAACGTGTTGCGCGACCTGTTCTCCGAAGCGGCGAGCAGCGTCGACAACGCAGGGAACTAAGTCAGAAGTGCCTGCCGTCCGATCCATTTGACGGCACTGGCAGCAAGCGTGCGCCTGGCCCGGTGTTGCGACCGGCGCCAGGCGCACAAATGCTCCGCCTCCCACCAGACCGGGGACGATAGAGCCGTGCCTATCCGGAGGAATCGCCCCTACCCGTCCGGCTATTGCGGCCAGGCTTACAAGACCATGCGCCGCCGTCTCGTCCGGTCGTCCAGACCGGCACCGTCCCCTGCGTCCGCTGCGAGCTCAGCCAGCCCGGCACACCGTGGCAGCTCAGCCCGCCTGCCTCGTAACTCGCGGGCCGGCGCTCGAGCTACTTCTTCATCGCAACGACAAGGACCCAAGCCGCCGCACCTATGAGAAGCACCGACGACACAACAATCCCAGTCAACGACGCACCCCCTCGAACTTCCCCGTAGTTGGCTGGACGAATGATCCTCCAAATCGACACATTTTGCGAGTCTGGTGGAGATCCGCGGAGTGCTTCACAGGCGAGACCTGTCGCGCGAAGGCACAAGTTCGGAAGTGACGGGACCGATCACGACTTCGCCCGCCCGTGGCGTCTTCGGCATCGTACGAGAGCCCTGCTGCCGCCGAGACTGCTCGGCGGCGGCCAAACGCTCGCGCATGAGAGCGTCGATCTGCTTGCGGAGGAAGTCGCGCTGCTCGCGGGTCATGGCATCGACGGTAGGTGCGAACCGCCCGGCCGTACAGGACGCAATCGGGTCAACCCGCGGGCGGCTCGTCGGCGACCCTTCTTCTAGTCGCCTGCGAACGGCGTTGAGAGAGCGTGGCCGACACCTTCGACGCGCTCCACGTCGATCGCTGATCCGACGTGCGCTTCTCAATCCCCTGTCCTGAGCCGTGCTCATCGTGCGGATGGAGCCGTGCGCCTGACCGAAGGCCCGGCCCGCCGCGGAGGCGGCGGCGGGCCGGGCCCTCCTGCCTACTGCAGCGTGTCGGGCAAGACGACGGCTGCGTGCACTGGCACGGCGGCATGACGACCCGCCGCGCGTGCAACGCCGAGGTGTCCGTGCGACTCGGTGCCGTAGCCTCCCGGCACGGGGATGTAGAACTCGGGATAGCCCCACATCCCGTGCTCGGAGATGTCGAGGCCTGCCGTCTCGGTCTCCGCGTCCGTGCGGATGCCGACAGTCACCTTCATCACCCAGAGGACGCCGAACGAGATCGTGAAGGTGAACGCGCCCACGGCGGCGAGGCCGAGGACCTGCACGCCGAGCTGGTGGAAGCCTCCTCCGTAGAAGAGACCGGCGGAACCGGTGGCCAGCCTCTCGGCCTGCGACGGCAACGCGAGGAAACCAACCGCAAGCGTGCCCCATACGCCCGCCATGCCGTGCGCTGCGATCGCGCCGATCGGGTCGTCGATCCCGATCCGCTCGACCGCGAGGACGCCGACGACGACCATCGCACCCGCTACGGCTCCGATCACGATCGCCGCCCACGGGGCGACGAACGCGCAGGCGGCCGTGATCGCAACGAGCGCGGCCACGGCCCCATTCAGCATCATTGAGAGGTCGGGCTTCTTGATCACGAGCCACGACGTGAGCACGGCGCCCAGGACCCCCGCCGCCGCGGCGATGTTCGTGTTCAGGGCGACGTATGCGAAGAAGCCGACGCCGCCGTAGTCGACGCTCAGCGTCGAGCCGGGGTTGAACCCGAACCATCCGAACCAAAGGATGATCACGCCGAGCGTGACGAACGCCATGTTGTGTCCGGGAATCGCGTTCGGCTTGCCGTCCGCGCCGAACTTCCCGATGCGCGGGCCGAGCAGAATCGCGCCCGCGAGCCCCGCGAGAGCGCCCTGATAGTGGACGACGGTCGAACCGGCGAAGTCCTGCATGCCCAGGGAGAAGAGCCACCCGTCGGGGCTCCAGACCCAGTGCGAGACGACGGAGTAGACGAGAGTGAAGATCGCGCCGAACGCGAAGTAGACCCAGAGCTTCGTGCGCTCGGCCATGGCACCCCACACGATCGCGAGCGAGACGGCGCAGAACACGACCTCGAACAGATAGCCCGCCGCGGCCGGGATGGCACCGAACCACGAGAACGGTGCCTCTCCGACGGTCAGGAGCTCCTCGGTCGAGGGCATGAAGCCGGAGCCTCCGACGAAGCCGTTGCCCCCATCGCCGAACGCGAGGCCGTATCCGACGGCGAAGTAGATGACGGACGCTAAGGCGAAGATCAGCACGTTCTTGGCCGCGATGTGGCCGACGTTCTTCATGCGCGTCAGGCCCGCCTCGAGGAATGCGAACCCGGCCTGCATGAACATCACGAGAATCGCCGCCAGGATCACCCAGACGGTGCTCGTCGCGATCGCCAACTGATCTCGAGTCATCCGACCTCCACCTCCTCGAGCGACCTACCCGTCCGGTTGTGCGTGACGTTGCCGACCGCGGTCGTCCAGACGATCCCGTCACCCGACTCGTTGCCGCTGCGGGCGGCGTCGACGATCGCCTCTACGACCGCATCGGCCACGTCGTCCCGGACCACGAAGGTGAGATCCGCCTTGGGGAGGAAGCGGGACTCGAAGGTCCGCCCCCGGTACTCGTGGGTGATGCCCCGCTGGCGTCCGTGGCCGATCGCCTCGACGACCGTCACGCCGACGTGTCCCGTCTCCGCCTCCACAGCGTCGATCACCGTCTCGACGCGCTCGCGGATCACGACTGCCTCGACCTTGATCATCGCCGCCGTCCTCGCTGCTTCATGCCGCCTCCCTTCCGGACCATGAAAAAAGCCCCAGGTCTCCCGGAGACCTGAGGCATCAGTGCCGTTCCACGCGCCCTTCGGCGGACACGTGAAGTCAGGCAGGCTAGCGCAGTGGCCGGACGGCTGCAAGAAGGCGCGCAAGACCGCGGGGCGGTGGGGCGCCGGCGCGGATCGTCGCCAGCAAGACGGTAACTGTGCACCGCGCCGTGTTCGAAGGAGCTCCCGACAACGAAACAGCCCCATCTCTGGAGCTGTTTCAGGAACTGTCCTGATGGGGTAGTTCCAGAAAGTCGCGAGACCGCATGGGAGCTGGGCTTCCTGCCGACGACCCACGCTTTTCCCACGGGTGACCGCCCGTTTTTCCCACGGAACTCTCCGTGCGGAAACGCACGCACACGGCCTGATGCCGCTGGATCCCGGCAGATCCAACGCTCGCTCAAGCCTCGAGACTCGATGCCGTGCGACGGCGAGCCACAGTTCCGTCCGGAGACGTGACTGATTCGGCACCGAGCCGCATCCGCGCGTACGTGGCGCGGAACCGCCAGGCGGTAAATCGTCGATCTGTCGGACTCCGCAGCACAGTTGGCTCCGCGCGCAAGGATCACGCGCATCGGTTTAGCTTCGACTGGGATCCGAAGCTGGCTCGTGTCGGCTTTTTCGACCCGAGGCGGGTCGCTGACCAGCACCGCGCTCCGGCCGTCGTATTCGAGGCCTTAGTGCGGGCGGAGCAGAAGTAGTATCAGGGAACCTGAATTTACGTCGAAAGGGACGGATGCGAGTCCTCGAGGGCAAGGCGGCTATCGTGACGGGCTCGGCGCGCGGGATCGGTCGCGCAACCGCCGAGCTCCTCTCCGCGCAGGGAGCGCGTGTGCTCGTCAACGACCTCGACGGCGACGCCGCCGAGCAAGCGGCGTCGGCCATCGACGGCGAGACGGCGGTCTTTGTTGGCGACTTGACCGTGGACGGCACTCCCGAGGGGCTCGTGCAGGCGGCCGTCGACGCATTCGGCCAGCTCGACATCGTCGTGAACAACGCCGGCTACACCTGGGACGGCATGGCGCACAAGATGCGCGACGAGCAGTTCCGGGCGATGCTCGAGATCCACACCGTCGTGCCCTTCAAGGTCCTCCGTGCCGCTGCCCCGTACCTGCGTGACGCCGGGAAAAGAGATCGCGAGGAAGGCCGCGAGGTCTTCCGGAAGGTAGTCAACGTCACGTCCATCTCCGGAACGCAGGGCAACGTCGGCCAGATCAACTACTCGGCCGCCAAGGCCGGCCTCGTCGGGCTGACGAAGACGCTCGCTCGGGAGTGGGGACCTTTCAAGGTGAACGTGAACGCAGCCGCGTTCGGCTTCATTGACACGCGGCTCACCGCGTCCCCCGAGAAGGGTGCGACGATCGAGCGGAACGGACAGGAGATCAAGCTCGGGATTCCTCCGCAGATGCGCGAGCTCGCCGCGACGATCATCCCGCTCGGCCGCGCCGGCACGCCGGAGGAGGCTGCGGGGGCAATCTTCTACCTCTGCTCACCGTGGTCGAACTTCGTGCAAGGTCAGGTGCTGACGGTGAACGGCGGGCAGATGACCGGCATGACCTCGTGAGGCTCGTGCTCGCGTGACGATCGACCTCGATGCGGTCGACGCCATCGACGTACACGTGCACGCCGAGGTCGGCCGTTCGGGCGAGGACGGCGTCCCGCCGGAGTGGCGGCAGGCGGCAGCGGCGTACTTCGGCGAGCACGCACTTCCGACAGCGGACGACGTCGCGGCGTACTACCGCGAGCGCAAGCTCGCCGCCGTCATCTTCACCGTGGACGCCGAGACGGTCACTGGGCGGCCGCCCGTCCCGAACGAGGAGATCGCCGAGGTCGCCGCCGCAAACCCCGACGTGCTGATTCCCTTCGCATCGATCGATCCGAACAAGGGAACGCGCGCGGTCGAGGAGGCGAAGCGGCTGATCCGCGACTACGACGTGAAGGGCTTCAAGTTCCACCCGAACGTCCAGGCGTTCTACCCGAACGACCGCTCCATCTATCCCCTGTACGAGATCGTCGCAGAGGCTGGTCTCCCTGCGCTCTTCCACACAGGCCACTCCGGAATAGGCTCCGGGCTTCCGGGCGGTGGGGGTATCCGGCTCAAGTACTCGAACCCCATGTTCGTCGACGACGTCGCTGTCGATTTCCCCGAGCTGAAGATCGTGCTCGCGCACCCTTCCTTTCCTTGGCAGGACGAGGCGATCTCGGTCGCGCTCCACAAGGAGCAGGTCTTCATCGACCTATCCGGCTGGTCACCGAAGTACTTCCCTCCTCAGCTCGTGCAGTACGCGAACACGCTTCTGCGTGACCGCGTTCTCTTCGGCTCCGACTACCCGCTGATCACGCCGGACCGCTGGCTCGAGGACTTCGCGCGTGCCGACTTCAGAGACGAGGTGAGACCGCTCGTCCTCAAGCAGAACGCCGCCCGGCTGCTGGGGCTGGCGGAGTAGAGCCTCGCCGGCGGGCGCCGCGGGTCCTCTCGACCACGCCCGCCGTCGCGTCAGCGACCGCCGGGAGCAGCCCGCGTGGGAAGAAGAGCATGATCGCGATGAGGATCAGCCCGAACACACCGAACGAGAACACGGTCGGGGCGGCGTCGGGGAGGTCCCAGCCGAACAGGTCCGGCCGCGTGCCCAGGTCACGGAGCTTCTGCTCGAGGTAGAGGATGGCCACCGTCCCGACCACGGCGCCGTAGATGTTGCCCAGGCCGCCGACGGCGACCATGACGACGAACTCGATGCTGAGCACGATCGGGAACGCCTCCGGAGAGACGATGAGGAACGCGAACGTGAAGAGGCCACCGCCGAGCCCGGCGAGCGCGGCGGCGAAGACGAACAGCCGGAGCTTGTAACTGGCCACCGGGATGCCCGAAGCCGCGGCCGAGGCCTCGTCGGTCGCGATCGCCTGCAGGGCACGCCCGACGCGTGAGTGGACGAGATTCGTCGCCAGCAGCAAGGCGATCGCAACGACCGCCCAAACGACGGCTGCGTGCAGGGGGCCGCGCAGGTCGTGCCCGAATACGGTGAGCGGCTTCGTGACCGTGATCCCGTACTGACCACCCGTGAACCGGTCCCACGCGGACAGGACGGAGAAGGCGATGAGGTGTAGCGCGAGCGTCGCGAACGCGAGGTAATGACCATGCAGGCGCAACAGCGGCACGCCGATCACCGCGGCGAGCGCTGCAGCCACGACGGGCGCCGCAAGCACCGCGAGGACCGGCGAAAGGCCGGCCTCGGGATCGACGAAGCGGGTGTCGGGGTCGATGCCCACCGTCAGGATCGCCGACGTGTAGGCGCCGATGAGGAAGAACGCCCCCTGCCCGAGCGAGATCTGCCCCGCGTATCCCATCAGGAGCGTGAGACCGATCGTCACGAGCGCGTACAGCCCCATGCGGCCGTAGAGCGCCACGTCGAACGTCGACAGCTGGTAGGGAAGCCAGCACGCGAACACTGCTCCGGCGAGGATGAGCCCGATCCGGACCGGGGCAGGCCAGGGAACACGCGCACGCCGGATCGCCGCGTGCGCGTCGTGCGATGCACTCGCGATCTCGGCCCTCGACCGCCAGCCGATCAGGACGAGCATCACGATCAGGGCGATGATCAGGCTGTACTGCGGATCGACGTAGCCGACCACGAACTGCTCGAGGATCCCGAGCGCGTACCCACCGAGGAGGGCGAGACGGATGGATCCGAGCCCGCCGAAGACGGCCGCCGCAAAGCCGTTCACGGTGATCGCGACGTCCGAGCTGTACGTCATGGGGTTGCTCGGCGCGAGCAGCGAGCCGCCGAGCGCGCAGAGCGCCCCCGCTCCGATGAACGCGACCACGGCGAGTGAGCGGATGTTGAGGCCGACGAGCTCGGCAGCGCGACGAGAGTCCGCGCAGGCTACAAGTGCCTGCCCGACGATCGTCCAGCGGAGGAAGAGCGTCAGCGCGACGGCACAGAGCAGCGCGACCCCTGCGATGAGAACGTATTGCGGCTGGACGAGAACGCCCCCGATGTTCCAGGCGCGGTCGGAGATGCCGGGGTAGCTGCGCGGAATGTCCCCGAACTCGAGCAGGAGCAGCGCCTGTGCGAGGAACGCGGCCCCGAGCGTGATGATCGTGCTCGCGAGGCTCGTCGTCCGGCCACGGAAGCCAACGGCCAAGACGGCGAGAATCGACGCCAGAAGCGCGGCGATGAGGATCGAGACCAGACTCGCCAGTGCGAGCGGCATGTCGTCCGAGAGCTGGAACGTGAAGAGGCCCCCGATCACCACGAACACGCCCTGCGCGAAGTTCACGATCCCGGTCGTGCGGTAGACGAGCACGAGGCTCATCCCGACGAGCGCGAAGGCGGATCCGGTCGAGAGGCCGACGACGACGAGCTGTAGGAACTCGGTCATCCGGGGCCGCCTCCCAGATATGCGCTGTGCACCTCCGGGCGGTCGCGAATCTGCTCGCTCTGACCCTCGAGGACGACCTGCCCCGTCTCCAGGACATACGCGCGCTCGCATAGGTCGAACGCGAGGAGGGCGTTCTGCTCCACCAGCAGGATGGCGACGTGCTCCTCGTCGTTGAGTCGGTGCAGGAACTCGACGAGCTGCTCCACGATGAGCGGTGCCAGGCCGAGCGAGAGCTCGTCGATCGCGAGCGCGCGCGGCTCCGCCATCAGTGCTCGTCCGATCGCAACCATTTGCTGCTCGCCGCCCGAGGTGCGTCCGGCCGGTCGATCGCGAAGCTCGTAGAGCTTCGGCAGGAGCGTGTAGATCCGCTCGAGCCTCTCGCGGGCCTCCGCGCGGCGTCTGAGGTAGCGGATCGTCGACGTCACGATCTCCGTCCGGAAGGAGCGACCGAATGCACCGAGCAGCAGGTTGGCCTCGACCGGAAGGCTCGGGAAGACCTGCCGCCCCTCGGGAACCTGTGTCAGCCCTCGACGCACGACGTGGTTCGGCGTCTTTCCCGTCACATCGTCGCCAGCGACATAAACGGTCCCTCCTGCGGGGCGAACGACACCGCAGACCGCGTTGAGAAGCGAGGACTTCCCCGCCCCGTTTGCTCCGATGAGCGCGACTCGCTCGCCGGCCCCGAGCGTCAGCGAGACCCCGTCCAGCGCCACCGCCGGCCCGTAGCGGACGACGAGCTCGTTCACTTGGACGAGCGCGGTCACAGCGAGCTCGAGCCCAGGTACGCGGCGATCACCTGCGGGTCGCGCCTGATTCTCTCGGGCGTACCATCGGCGATCACACGCCCGCGGTCGAGCACGACGACGCGTTCGGCCAGCGCGCCGACGAACTGCATGTCGTGCTCGACCAGCACCATGGTGAGCCCACTCCGGGAGAGGGTTCGCAGCGCCTCGATAAGCCGGGCCTTCTCTCCCGCGCGAAGCCCGGCTGCAGGCTCGTCCAGCAGGAGCACCGATGGCCGCTGTGCGAGCGCGCGAGCGATCGCGAGAAGCCGAAGTTGCCCGAGCGGAAGGACAGCCGCCGGATCCGAGGCGCGGCCTTCGAGCCCGACGATCTCGAGAGCTCGACGAGCTTCTTGCCGGACACGTTGCTGCTCACGCCGCTGCCAGGGCAGACGCAGCATGCTCTCGACGAAGCCCGAGCGCGACCGAACGTGCGCGCCGACCGCCGCATTGTCGACCACGTCCAGCTCACTGAGTGGGCGAGTCGTCTGGAAGACGGTCGCCAATCCCTGCTGTGCCCGGCGATGCGGTGGCCACCGCGTGACCTCCCGTCCGTCGACGTGAACGGCTCCCTCATCGACGAGATGGAAGCCCGAGATGCACCCGAGAAGCGTCGACTTTCCGGCTCCGTTCGGGCCTATGAGACAGGTGAGGGAGCCGGTGGAGATGCCCAGCGAGACGCTGTCCACTGCCTTGACCGCACCGAACGCCTTCGTGACGCCCGAGAGATCGCACGCGAGCTGTTCGACAGTCTGCGCTGCGAGCGGGCCAGAAACCGCTCCCACCAGATTCAGGCTACCTGAAACTCGCCACGGCTACGAGTCACTCGGGGAAGCCGCCGCCGAGATTTCGTGCTGCCGCCTTGATCATGTCGCGGAACGTCGCGCGGTCCGCCTCCGAGAACCCGTCCAGCATCGCGTCTTCGAACTCGCTCACTGCCGCGTCGCACGCAGTCAGCACACGGCGTCCCTTGGCGGTGAGGGTCGCGGGCAGCGTCCTGCGGTGATTGGGATGCGGGTTTCGCTTGATGAGTCCCTTCCGCTCGAGCGCGTGGATGACCTCGCTCATCGACTGCGGAGTCATGAACGCGCGCCGTGCCAGCTGTGACGTCGACAGCGGAGCGCCGTGACGGCTGAGCACGCTCAGGGTCGTGAACTGGAGCGCCGTGAGACCGTACGGCGCCACACGCTCCGTGATGCCTGCGAACACTCTCTGGTGCAGGCGGGCGATCGCGTAGGACATCCCCGGCTCAGCGCGCGCGGAGGCCTCCTCTGCGCGAACGGCTTGGCTCATCGCTGCATCGTGTCACATCGTCCGGAAGCGCCCAGTCGGCCGTCCACGGAGCCGTTCAGCTCGATGCGGACACGTCTTGCGCAGCGTCGAAGGGACCGTTGTCACCCGCGAGTTGGGTCTCGAGAATCGGGCCGAGATCGATCTCTCGCTTGTGGATCTTGCCGGTCGAGGTCTTCGGTAACTCGTCGACCAACACGACGTAGCGAGGGTACTTGTATGCCGCGATGCGCTCCTTCGCCCACGCCTTCACCTCGTCGGGATCGAGTTCGGCATGCGGTCGTGGGACGACGATTGCTGCCACCTCCTCGCCGAGGGTCCGGTGGGGAACGCCGACGACTGCGGCTTCGAGGACCGCCGGGTGCTCGTACAGCACCTCCTCGACCTCGCGCGGATAGACGTTGTAGCCGCCGCGGATGATCAGCTCCTTCTTGCGATCGACGAGGAAGAGATCTCCGTCCTCGTCCAGGTAGCCGAGGTCGCCGGTCGACAGCCAGCCCCGGGGGTCGAGCCCGGCCGCCGTGGCCTCCGGATCGTTCCAGTAGCCGCGTATGACCGACGGGCCGCGGAACTGCACCTCCCCCACTCCCCGCTCGTCGGGGTTGGAGATGCGGATCTCGGTATTGGTCGACGGCTTCCCGACCGACCCCGGCTTCCGCCGGCGCCCGGTCGCGAAGGTGGTCGCGAGGCCGCTCATCTCGGTCAAGCCGTAGCCCTCGTGGATGTCGGCGCCGAACGTCTCCTCGAAGCGGCGAGCGACGTCGACGGGAACGGCCGCGCCGCCGATGTGGGCGATCCGAAGCGGCGGGAGCGCGGCTGCGCCCCGCGCTGCTTCGCACAGGGCGATGCACATGGTCGGCACGCCGAACATCACCGTGGTGGCGGTCGCAGCCATCTCGGCGAGCGCTGGCTCGGGCTCGAACCGCTGCATCACCGATACAGCTGCGCCCGTCAGAGACGCACAGACGATCACCTGCTGACCGAGGACGTGCGGGAAGGGCGCGACGCCGAGGAGGACGTCGTCCCCGGTGAACGCGAGCGCGTCGGCGCCGAAGCTGGTAGCAGCACGGATGCTCCCGTGCGTCAGGATCGCGCCCTTCGGGACTCCGGTCGTGCCGGATGTGAACAGCAGCGCAGCCGGGTCGTCGTCCTCGCGGTCGGCGATCTCCGACAGCGCCTCGCCGTCGACAGGCAGCGGGCGATCAACGATGACCTTCGCCGACGCGGCCGCGACCCGCACCTCGATCTCGGGCCGGGCGAGGAGGATGTTGAGCGGCACGACGACTGCTCCGAGGCGGAGGACGCCGAAGTAGGCGGCCACGTACGCGGGCGTGTTGGGAAGCTCGACCGCGACGCGGTCGCCGGTTCCGACACCCGCTTCATGCAGCGCACCGGCGACCACCGCCGCCCGGCGGTCGAGTTCGCCGTACGAGACTCGGTCGCCCTCGAAGAGGAGCGCCGGCCGCTCGGGATCCTCGGCCGCGCGTTCGGCGAGGGCGTGTGCGAGATTCACGAGCGCCGCAGCCGCCGGGCATCGAGCGTCTGCGGCGCCCGCATCGTTACTTCTTCTTCGTGAAGGCCGGGCCGAAGAGCGGCCTGACCTGACAGTTCTGGATCCTTCCGACCCACATCGAGTCGAGCTGGAGGCCCTGATGGTTCTTTGGCGAGAGGTAGATCCTGCCGGCCGGTGTTACGAGCCCGCGGAGCCTCGTCTCCAACGCGTTGTTGATCCCGGCGCGGGTCGCGGAGCCTCTCTCGATCGCGGCCTTGTACGCCCAGAGTGCGCCGGCTGCATCGCCGTCGAAGTTCGAGACGGGCCGTTTGAGGATGCTTCGGAGAAGCGCGGCCTGGGCGCGAACCGGGTTCGTCTTCGGTAGGAACGTCCAGGCAGTGGCGAGGAAGGAGTTCACGATCGCGCCGTTCACGTCTCCGCATGTGCCCTGGAGGAACTGCGGCGAGACGTTGGCGCCGGTGAGCACGAGCCGCTGCGGTAGTTGCAGCTGCTTGAACTGCTTGACGATCGTCGCCCCGGCGGGCGTTGCCGTCCAGAGCCAAAGAGCCTGAGCGTTGGAGTTCTTGATCCGCGTCAGCTCGGCCGAGAAGTCCGTCGAAGCCGGCGAGAAGATCGTCGTGTCCACTATCTCGAGGCCGTACTTCCTCGCGATCTTCGAAACCTGGGCCGGGCCGTCCCGCCCGTACCCGCCGTTGTCGCCCATGAGCCACACGCGCTTGAATCCTTGTTTCTTCAGGAAGGCAGCCTCGCTGTACGCGTACAACCGGGCCGTTGCCGTGAGGATGTAGGCGTACGGCTGCGGCGGCTCGACGAGCGTCGTCGGCGGTGAGAGCGCGATGAACGGAATCCTCGCCTGGCTCGCGATCGCCCCGGTCGCCACTGCGGCTGCGGCGTTCCCCGAACCGAAGATGCCGACGTACTTGCTGTCGCTGATGAACTTCTGAACGTTCTGGACTGCCTGCGACGGATTCGAAGCGTTGTCGAGAACATCGACCACCACGCGTCTGCCTCTGACACCGCCGCGCGCGTTCCAATACGCGACGACTGCTTCGACGGCCTGGCGATCGCTCTGGCCGACGAGCTGTGTGGGGCCGGTGAGCGGTGCGTCCATGCCGAAGTAGATCGGGCCTGCCTGAGAGGGACTCGTCGCGGACGCCGACACGAAGACGAGAGACACGACCGCTACAGCGGCGGCCACGAGGACACCGGTCTTGCTCCTGCTCATGAAGGGCTCCCTTCAGGTATCCGTGAGGCAGCGTCGCCTCAGCACGGCAAGTTTAAGGGAGCCTGTAACCGATGTCTAGATGTGGTGAAGGAAGGCGGAGTTTCAGGTAGCCTGAAACCTCATGGCGACACGACTCACGAGCTTCGACCTCACCGCGATCGGCCGACCCGGGGACGAGCTCAGGTACGACGTCACCGAGGCGGCGATGCGCGCGTACGCACACGCGACGGACGACGTCCCAGGCGGGCCTGTCTTCGCGATCGTCCCCGCCTGGAAGACCATCGCGCCGGCATCGCGGTCGGTCGCGTCGGGCGACATCCGGCGCTACGTCGTCCACTACGAACAAGACGTGCTCCTGCACCGGCCCATCACTGCCGGGATGACGCTTGTCTCCCGTGCAACGCCGGTCGCGCTCCTCCCGCGCCCGAACGGGACGTCGCTCGTCATCAAGACGGACACGCGGAGCGAGGACGGCGAGCTCGTGAACGAGCACTACGTGACGGAGTTCTTCCGCGGAGTGGCGACCGAGAGCGCCACCGGCGAGAGGGCGCCTGACCATCGCCTCGAGGTCGATGGCGACCCGACGGCTGCGATCACGTATCGCGTCGCGGAGGACCAGACGCTGCGCTACGCGGCGGCGTCGGGCGACGACTTCGCGATCCACCTCGACGATGAGTTCGCTCGGCAGGTGGGCCTGCCGGGCCGGATCGTCCACGGGCTGTGCACGATGGCGTTCGCAGGACGGGCGGTTCTGGAGGCGGCGAGCATCGACGATCCGAGTACGGTGAAGCGGATCGCGGTCCGCTTCTCGGCGCCGCTCTTTCCCGGCGAGTCCGTCACGACCCGCGTCTGGCACGTCGACGGCGCGTTCGGGTTCGAGTCCCTGAACGAGCAGGGCTCCCCGGTGCTCAAGGACGGCCGCGTCGAGCTCCGATGAGCGTCAGCGGTGGGGCGACCACACCCAGGCCAGCATGAGCGCGCTCACCACCTGGGCCGTGTACGGAATCGCAACGGGGCCAACGATCCGCTCCTCCGCCCGAAGCGGCTTGGCCGGGACCGCCCCATGACCCGATCGTTCCCGCGACCTCGTCGTCGACGACGATGACCCTGTTGAGCGTCGTTTCGTCGGCTCGTAGCCTCGACCAGCGACGCTCGAGTGCGTCCGGATCCATGTGGTCGGGCGCCGTCGGCGCCGTAAAGGCGGCCATGTGTATCGCGACCGGATCCGCCCACTGCTCGAACAGAAGCGGCAGATCCTCGTCCCGTACCTCCCGCAACTCGCGTCCCATTCAGACAGATCATGCCGATGGCCCATTCCGCGACGGGAGGACTACGCCACCACGCCAGTGCCACGTCGCGAGAGGCATGACCGATGCGCCGGCAGGAGCTCGGAGTAGCGACCGCCGTCGGCTCGAGGTACGACGTGGTCGGCGGTCAGCGGGTCGACGGGATCGCTCCAGCTTCCCGGCATACCGCAGATGTGGCACGTCGCCTCGGCTCGGATCCGTACGGCCCGCCGTCGATGGTCGGCACCGAGCCCGCGCCTGGTCGTCTTGCCGCACCTCGAGCAGTAGCTCCCGGTCGTCAGCGTCCCGCAGCCGAGGCAGGGCCGCGTCACGACTAGATACCGCTCGGATCTGTCATGATCGATCGAGTCAAGACCGGGCAGTGCCTGTCTCCCCTGGGCTTGACGAGGTTGATGGTCAGGCGTGGCAGCCGGAGAGTCGGCCCGCACGACGAAGTAACCGAGGGGGCGCATCGTCCTTCGGGGCCGACAGAGAGGGTGCCACGCCTGCCCCCTTTGCCCAACTCACACCCACCCGATCAGCTCCACCCGCGACCTCGGACTTCACGCCGAAGCTCTAGGCGTCAGAGACCTAGACTCTCCGGTCGTGCAAGGACATGACGAGCGGCGGGCGAGGAACGAGGCGTCCTTCCGCGATTTCAACGAGCGCGTAGCGGAGCAGGTGAAGGACATCGCCGGCGAGCAGGCGCCCTTCAACATCGCCTGCGAGTGCTCATCGCTGAGCTGCAGCAAGCGCATCGTCATCACGCCCGGAGAGTACGAGTTGCTCCACGAGGATCCGAGGCAGTTCATCGTCGTCCTCGGCCATGTCGAGGACGACATCGAGGACTCCGTGACGCGAAACGATCGCTTCGAGGTGGTGCGCAAGCGCGGTCAGGCTGGCGTCATCGCAGAGGAGACCGCGGCCGACTAGCCAGCTCGCCCTGAGCTTCCTTCGCGAGCAGCGCGGCCAGCGGATCCGTTCCCGGCGAGGTACCGCCGACGCCGCGTCTGATGATCGGGACACCGCGCGAGCGCTGACGGTTGTGGCCATCAGCCGAGCGGCGGTACACCTTGCCGTTCGAGTCCGGCGGAGCGTCGGCCACCTCGAGGATGATCGCCGCGATCTTCTGCAAGTCCTTGACCTGCTGGTTGTAGAGGTCAGGGTCGAAGCGAAGTGACCGAGGCCGAGCTGGAGCGCCGCCGCCGCCAAGGACGCGATCTCGAACGCCGACTGCGGGCACTCGGGATCGACGTTCGGCCTGGGTCATGCGCTCCGCTCGAGGACTACGATCTCCATCGTTCACCGGCGGCCGTACGGCCCTCCGATCGAGCCGTCGTCGGTGGGCCTGTGATGATTGGCCGGATCCGTCGCGTCTTCGCGACGCCGATCGCGGTGCGCGAGGTCGGTTGACGCGGGCGCTGGAAATGCGCCACCATCACTCCGTGGGGCTCAGGCTGATCCTGATCCTTGCTCAGCTTTCGCTCGTCGGAGTTCTGGCGCCCTCGTCGCATGGGTCACTGGAGACAGCGGACGCACGGCGATCCCCGTGGGGCTTGATCATCCAGAGGCCGCCGGGAACGGAAGCGGCATCTGCCGACGCGGGCGACCTGCTTACGATCGTCGGGTGGTCACCGTCATCGTTCAAGGGCGTGAGGTACCAGCTCTGTCAGAAGCGACCAACCGGGCTCGTCTGCCTCCCTGGCCCGATGCCGAAACAGGATCTCGGCTACGTACTGAAGGGCGGTGTGCAGACCTTCGGAACGTGGAGGGTCACGAGTCTTTCCGGTGTTGCTGGCGTGCTGAAAATCAAGCTGCGAGTCAGACGGCTGTTACGAGCATCAGACAGCGTTCCGCTCGGCTGAAGCCACGGTTTTTGTGTTTGGGGCGCCAGGCAACCACCCCCGCAGTGGATTTCTCTCCCCGATAGATGCCTAAGTGGGCGACAACGAAACGACGCTGGAAGCGCAAGCCCTATCGCCGCCAATACAACCAAGCGCACCGCGCTAAGCGACGCGCTCTGGCTCCCGCAGTCGCGGCCGGCCTCTACAACTGCGCCCGGTGCCACCAGCCCATACTCCCCGGCCAGGCATGGGATCTCGGCCAGGTCGACGGCGACGGTCTCCGCAACGCCGGGCCTGAACACCGGCACTCGCGCGACTGCCCCGAAGGTGGCAACCGCGCCACCGCCCGCCATCGCAAAGCTCGCGAGATGGAGCTCGAGGAGAGGCGACCAAGGTCGCGAGAATGGTGAGGCCAGATGCGGAACCCTCTTGGCGCTGGGTTGACCTCGCAGCAGCCGGGGCAGAGGATTCACTTGTGAACGCGTGATTCGCCCCATTGCGCTGGCTGCGGCGATCGCCGTGTCGCTCCTCGCGGTCTCGGGAGTGGGCGGCTCCGGTGCACAGGCGCCTCGCGCGGGCGGAGTCATTCGCTTCGGTCCGCTGATCGAGCCGCCGTGCCTCAACCCACTGCTCGCGCGATGCTACGGACAAGTCGGACAGCCTGTGACGGCTTTCGTGGCGGAGAAGGTCCTCGAGCCCGCGTTTGTCGTGAGCCCTGACTACACGTGGCGGCCACAGCTCGTGTCCAGCGTCACGTTCACGAGGAAGCCGCCGTTCACGCTCACGTACCGGATTCAGCCTCGGGCGAGTTGGAGCGACGGCGTGCCCGTCACCGCCGGCGACTTCGTCTTCACGCTCCGCGCCATGATCGCCGGGAAAGACGCGCTCGACCCTGTGTCGCGGGAGCTCGTCGAGCAGGTGCGGAGCGTCTCTGCCGTGGGCAAGAAGACCGTTCGGGTCGTCCTGCGCGGTCGACATGCGGGCTGGCGCGGCCTCTTCGGGAACATCTTGCCGAGGCATGCGCTCGCGGGGGAGAAACTCACGGACATCTGGTCCGACGGAATCGTCAACCCGAAGACGGGCAGGCCGATCGGGAGTGGGCCATTCCTCGTTGAGCGCTGGGAACGCGGAGAACAGCTGACCCTCGTGCGCAACCCCCGCTACTGGGGCCGTCGCGCATATCTCGATCGGCTCGTCCTCCGCTTCCGTGTCGAGGGCACGGACCCCGTCGAGTGGTTGCGGCGGCGCGAGCTCGACATCGCTTGGGGTTTTACTACCGCCTTCGGCGAGCTCGCTGCGCTACGTCAGGAACGCGGCGTCAGGGTCGTCACAACACCCCCGAGCCCGACGTGGGATCACTTTGCAATCAGGATTGGTCCGGGA
Organism: uncultured Gaiellaceae bacterium; assembly: GCA_963744505.1. Lineage (GTDB taxonomy): Bacteria > Actinomycetota > Thermoleophilia > Gaiellales > Gaiellaceae > GMQP-bins7. The sequence continues at coordinate 90,413 of CAVUTL010000005.1, read as the reverse complement.
GGCCATCCGGCGCTGAAGAACAAACTCGTCCGACAGGCGCTCGCATACGGGATCGACCGGACCGCGCTCGTCCGGCAGGTGTTCAACGACGTGCCGAACCTTCGACCGCACCACAACCTCGTCATCGTGAGACCGAGCCCCCATTACCGCCGGAACTGGAGCCGATACACGCGCCGCCCGGCCCAGGCCCGACGGTTGCTCGAGCAGGCCGGCTGCCGCAGGGGTGACGACGGTGTCTACGTCTGCGCCGGACAGCGGCTGGCGCTTCGCTTCGTGACGAGGGCGGGGATTCCGCCCAGGGCGCGGATTCTCTCGCTCGCCCAGGCGCAGCTGAGGCAGGTTGGGATCGAGGTCGTGCCGACCTTTGCTCCGCCTCAGGCGTTTCTCGGCCAGATCCTTCCGCAGGGGGACTTCGATGTCGCGCTCTTCGGCTGGGGTACCGATCCGAGCGGAACCGGACACGACGACATCTTCGGATGCGGGGGCACACTCAACTGGACCGGCTACTGCCAGCGACTCGTGACGCGCGACCTCGACCAGGCCAACCGAATCCTGGACGCGAGCCAGCAGGCACGCGTACTGAACAGGGCCGACCGTCAGATGGCGCAGGACGTTCCGGCTCTGCCCCTCTTGCAGATCCCGCTGCCCGCGGCGTACAGGACGACCGTTCACAACTACGTGCTCTCCTTGAATCCCCTGACGACCTCCGACACGTGGTGGCTCGAGCGCTAGCGGCGCGATCGCCGTCTCGCTCGTCGTCAAGGCTCGACCAGTCGCCCGCCTCGAGCTCGCCCTCCTCGATCCGGTGCGGCCCACCAACAACCACTACCTAATGCAGCAGCAGCAGACGCGGGGTTCCCGCTACGAGCGCGGCAGAGCAGTCGAGTGGCGGATTCGCCGCTTCCCCGACAAGCCGATGGGAGACCACGGCCTCCATAGCTGGTGGTACGGCTGCCTCGAGCGGGCAGGGATCGTCGCGCACGGAACGACCAGCGGCGAGCGGATGCACAAGGCTCGGCACACCGCCGGTCAGCGCGTCCTCGACGCGACCGGGAACCTCAAGGCGACCCAGAAGCTGCTGGGTCACGCCTCGATTCAGACCACCGGCGACGTGTACGCGGATTGGGATATCGACCAGCTCGCGGAGACGATGCGAACCGTCCTGGAGGGCGAAATATGAATCATTCCCGCCCTCCCTTCGGAAGTTCCTGCAAATAGCGATTTATGGGGTAGTTCCAGAAAGTCGCGAGCCCGCATGGGAGCTAGGCTCCTGCCGACGACGCACGCTTTTCCCACGGGTGTCCGCCCGTTTTTCCCACGGCACTCTCCGTGCGGAAGCGCACGCACACAGCGACAGCCGGCCTGTCACGCCGGAGGTCGCGGGTTCGAGTCCCGTCGCTCCCGTAACAAATCCCTGCAAATCGGCATAGTGTGTTGTCAGTTCGGACGCGAAAAAGTGCGCTGACTACACAAACGCGCGTTCGAGTGGGGCCGAATCGGCCCAAAACCGGCCAACAACGCGTCGGAGAGCCCCGAAGTCAAGCCGTTTGCGGCCGCGTCGAGGCTGGACCGCGAAGCGGCTCGCGACTACACAAAATGACCGGAGGTCAAGGCTCTGCCTGGCGTCGAAGTCGAACCCAGCAGGAGCCATCTCGGCCGCAATCACCGTGGCGAGTGACGGACCGCCGGGCCGCTTGAAGTGCGTGCCCGCGGTGTCCACGACCGCGGCCGTATCCGAAGCTGGCAAGCTGACCCTCGTCTGGGCTCCCGGCCTGAAATGAGTAAGGTGAACCCACCTCTGCTCCAGCATGCAGCGCGGTCGTCCGCCACGTCGTCGTGCCCAGCTGGCTCCTCAGGATCAGGCGGTGGTAGCTCGCGCCGGAAGTCCGCGCAGCACGTAGCCGAGCACGACAAGCGTCCCGGACCAGATCAGCAGGCCGAAGCCATCGGGCACCACCTCGGCGCAGATCGCGCCGGCGAGGAGCAGCGGCGCGCGCATCTTCGTCCTCGCCTTCCTCGCTAGTCGTCGTCACCGCCCTCGCCTGACTGGCAGGGGATGCGGATGTCGCCGCTCTTCAGCGTGCCGCTGGCCGTGTAGCCGGGCCAGCGGACGGTGAACGTGTCGAGGCGGCCGTTCGAGCTCAGGTCGTTGACGTCGGCGCTGAAGGCGACGGTGGCGCCGCCGTCCGTGCGCCCGCTGCCCTCGATGTGCGCCGTCTTGCCGACGACGACGAACCTGGTCAGGTTGCTGGAGGTGAGGAAGCGGCCGCTCGCCTTGTCCGCGTAGCCAAAGAGGCCGCGCGGGCTGGTGTCGCCGGCCCGGTAGCTGACCCGGAAGCCGAAGCCGGCCCTCGGGTTGCTTGCGAGCTGCCCCAGCCCCTCGACACAGCCGGGCGTCGAGCCCGGCGTCGGATCGCAGGCATCGCCGATCCCGTCCCCGTCCGTGTCGCGCTGATCCGGGTTGGCAACCGTCGGGCAGTTGTCGCCGCCGTCCGGGACGCCGTCGCCGTCGCCGTCGGCTGCCGAGACGTGCACCGTGATCGCCTGCTCCTCTGTGGAGGAGCCGAAGCCTCCTGTGATCGCGAACCGCGCGGTGCACGTATGCGTGCCGGTCGGCGTACCCGAGGCCACTGCGATCGTCTCCTGAAGCCTTGCGGTGGTCTCGCCCGGGCCCGGGTAAGCCCACGTTGTCGGCGGGTCGAAGGTGACCGAGATGCCCGCCTGCGAGCAGGTCGCCGACGGAGTGACTGAGTTGACCCCGATCAACGGACCGCGCGGCGTGTCGACCTCCTTTGCGAGCGTCGTGCTGGCGCCCTGGGAGAGCGTCACCTCGACGGATGCAGGCCGCACGTTCCCGCCGCTGGGGACGGTGATCGTGACGAGCTGTGGATAGCCCAGACCCTCTCGACGCCGGTTGGGGTCGCCGCCCGGTTCGTCGTAGGCGCTGAAGACAGCGGTGCAGGTATAGGTGCCGGCTGGCGTGCCGCTGAAGACGGTGATCGTCTCCGTGAACAGTGCCCGGTCAGTGAACTGCCCAGGCGGCGGCGGCGGAAGCGTCGAGCCGAAGTCGAACGCCACCGCGACGGCGACGACAAACCGATTGGAACAGGTTGAGGACGTGGTCACGGTCGTCCGCTCGGGAGGAACACCGAAGGTCACGTCAGCCCGTCCGCGCACCTGGACGGACTCCCCCGGCGAGATCGTCCTCTCGACCCGTGGCGGATCGACGAAGACCACTGTGGGGGGCGCACCAACCTGCGCCGATGCGGGCGCCGCCACGATCACGGCGACCAGCGCTGCGAGCGCACAGGCTCCAACTCGTAACCAGGTCCTGATCGCCTGTCGTCCTCGCCGACCCCCGCAGATAGCAGCCTCGGGTCGCGTTCGTTGCGCTCTCATCGTCGTCCTCCCGTTTCTCGGCGTTGATGCCGCTCGCTAGTCGTCGTCCCCGCCCTCGCCTGACTGGCAGGGGATGCGGATGTCGCCGCTCTTCAGCGTGCCGCTGGCCGTGTAGCCGGGCCAGCGGACGGTGAACGTGTCGAGGCGGCCGTTCGAGCTCAGGTCGTTGACGTCGGCGCTGAAGGCGACGGTGGCGCCGCCGTCCGTGCGCCCGCTGCCCTCGATGTGCGCCGTCTTGCCGACGACGACGAACCTGGTCAGGTTGCTGGAGGTGAGGAAGCGGCCGCTCGCCTTGTCCGCGTAGCCAAAGAGGCCGCGCGGGCTGGTGTCGCCGGCCCGGTAGCTGACCCGGAAGCCGAAGCCGGCCCTCGGGTTGCTTGCGAGCTGCCCCAGCCCCTCGACGCAGCCGGGCGTGCTCCCCGGCGTCGGATCGCAGGCATCGCCGATCCCGTCCCCGTCCGTGTCGCGCTGATCCGGGTTGGCAACCGTCGGGCAGTTGTCGCCGCCGTCCGCGACGCCGTCGCCGTCCGCATCCACGGGCGCGAACTGGAAGGTGATGGCGTAGACGTCGTTGCCTGGAGCGGTGCCGTCGAGCCGCGCGAAGACGACCGTGACCGTCCCGTTGGCTCTGAGCGAGATGTCGTTGAGCGTCTCGTATCCTCCGGCGTGTCGGTCAGCCGGTAGAGCGTCTCCGTGGCGATGTCCCAGACGAAGAGGTCGGCGTTCGCGCTCCACCGCTTGGCTCGCGAACGAGATGAGGCTGCCGGACATGTTGGGGTTCGTCTGGTTTCCCGCTAGCGCGAGCTGCCTCAGGTTGCTGCCGTCCGCCTGCTGCCAGTAGATGTCGAAGTCGCCGCTTCGGTTCGACGCGTAGGCGACGACAGCGCCGTTCGTGTCCGGAAGGATGTCCTCCTCGGCCCCCGGAGCCGTGAGCTGGACGGCGCCGGCCCAGCTGCCGTCCGCGTTTCGCGTCGAGGCGTAGATTTCGCAGGCGGAACCGCCGAGCGCGCACTTGGCCCACGCCACCAGGCGGCCGTCGGGACTGACCGCGGTGTCCCTGTTCGTGTTCGTCACACCGTCGCTGCTGAGAGCGGTGGCGACGCCGGAGTCGAGGTCGTAGGCGACGACATTGCTCGCAACGGAGCTGTTCCCGACGAACTGCTGCCAGGCGACCGTCCGCCCGCCGATCGCAGCTTGCGCGCGACGGATGCCGGGCGCCGGGTCGAGCTCGACGGGCGCCAGCGTCGGCGTGGCCGTGTTGTAGGCCATGATCGCCCGGTCGGAAGAGCTGGTCGAGCCGCGCTGGAAGACGATGGTCGAGCCGAACACATCCGAGAGCTGGTCCAGCGTGCCGCCCGGAACCGCGTTGTTGGCCCCGGTGGTGAGATCGTGGTAGCGAACCGTGGTGTCACTTGCCGAAACCCTGTTCGTATAGGAGACGAGCGAGCCGCTGATGTGGGGGTCGGTCTGGCTGCCGGGGCCGCCGTGAACGAGCTCGGTCGTGGTGGCGGGCGTGATCGGCGCGGGCGGGTCGGCGCCGAGCGCGGTCGCCGGCAGCATGGCCAGCAGCCCCGCACCCAGTAGGACTGTGAGTGCGCGGGAGATCGACTTCCGCATCTGTCGGGGTGGCGAGCTCTTCACGACGATCCCTCCCTCTGTTCAAGTGCGATCTTTGGGTCGCGCTCCGATGCTGGCCGAGTCGCTCGGCTCGGAATCGAGAAGTCGCCCGCCGCGAGCTGCGGGAGCTCCGGCGAGCCGTCCGTTGCCGCGTACAGCTCGCCCGCGACGAAGCGGTCGAAGGCGCTCTTCGTCTCGAAGACGTAGAAGGCCCCGTAGCGCCCGGCTGTGGGGTTCTCGAGCGGTGTGCGCGAGACGATTCCCGGCACGGCCGCGAACGCGGGTGCGAGCGCCTCAAAGAGCTCAGCGTGCTCGCAGGCCGTCCTTCCGTTCAGTCCGTAGGTGACGAGGAGCGCATGCATCGCACTCGACGGTAGGGAGACGGTCCTGAGACGGCATCGCGGAAACCATGCAAACCGCGCGCCCGCGACTATGTAACTGCATCGTGCGTACGAAAAAACGCTCGCCCGCGGCGGATGCGGGCGAGCGTGAGGTCGTGCGGTATGACCTTGTCCGCGGGTCAGTCGTCGTCGCCGCCGCCGCCAATCTTGACCGCGCCGTCCCGGATGATCGTGAGCCGCCCATCCGCGAAGTCCGCGACGGCCAGGATCTTGCCTCTCCCTTCGAGATCGGCGTAGGCGCCCGTTCCGCCCGTGATCGACCAGGTGCCTTCCATGAACACCCGCGGCGGAGTGGGCGGCGGGAAGGGGCGGATCTTGGCACGCGTCGCCATGACGATCGTGCCCTCCGAACCGGTGAGTGTGTGGGTTCCGGTCAGGTTGCCGCGGCTGTCGACGCTGAACGTCGCCATCGCGTTCCCCCGGTCGTTCACCCCTCCCGCCGAGACGAAGTCCCCGGCCGCGAATCCGGCTCCCGTGATCTGCATCCGCTCCTCGAGGACGAGTCGTTCCCTCGAGTCTGCCGAGGCGGCAAAGGGAAGCGCGGCGAACACGGAAGCGAGAACCGCGACGACGAGGACGAGTGAGACTCTCTTCATGGCTTCACCTCCCATCGAATTGCCATGCGCTTCCACGCTAGGGAGGCCGCCCCAAGGCGGCATCGCGGAAATCATGCAAACGGCGCCTGCAGTGACTATGTAATTGCGCCGTGGAGCTCCAGCTGCGGATCTACAGCGTGAAGCCGGGCAGGATGAACGCCTGGGTCGAGGAGTGGCGTGAGAACGTCGCGCCGCTCCGGCGGAAGTTCGGCTTCGAGGTCATAGGCCCGTGGGTGATCGAAGCCGAGGACAAGTTCGTCTGGATCCTCGCCTATGCCGGCGACCACGATTGGCAGACAGCCGATGCCGCCTACTACGCGTCGGACGAGCGCAAGGCTGTCGAGCCGGAGCCGACGCGGCACCTGCTCGCGACCGAGCATTGGTCGATGCGCCCCGTCTAGAGCCGCTCGCGGAGGGCGAACGCGGTCGCCTCGGCGCGGTTCCGGGCGTCGATCTTGCGGTAGACGTTCGCGATATGGCGCTCCACCGTGTGCACGCTCAGAACGAGCGATGACGCGATCTCCCGGTTGCTCTTGCCCGCGGCCACCTCCTTCAAGATCTCGAGCTCGCGGGGCGTAAGGCCGGCTGGGGCCTCGGCGCTCGCTGCGCCCCGGATCTCCTCCTCCGCCTCGTCGACCAGGCGGAGAAGGGGTCGCTGGCCGCTTGCCGTCAGCGTCGCGCGAGCACGTTCGACGTACTCGAGCGCTCCAGGGCGATCGCCGTCGAGGAACGCCATCCAGGCGACCGCGAGCTCCAACGACGTGCCTGCGTAGTCGCCCGCACCGGCCGCGACGAGCGCCTCGGCTGCGCGCCGGAGCGGCGCCGCGTACTCGTCGGCCCGGATCAGCCATGCCGACCACGCGGCCCTCGTCACCGCTCCGTTCTGATTCAGGGTCGTGGGCGGCAGACGTTCGAGCACCGGTACCAGCTCGGCGAGCAGGCGCTTGGCGGCTGTCTCCGCATCTGCGGCGGCGTAGGCGTGCGCCGCGTAGGCGAGATGTAGGACAACCATCCATGGAGGCAGCTTCGGATCGGCGGCGCTCGTCTCGCGGAGCGCCGCCATCTCCGACCAGTTGGGACTCTCGGCTTCCATCAGCGCGCGCGAGAGAAACCGCACGCTGGCCTGGAGCCGGTGGCCCTCGCCGAGCCGGGCCACGGCCCCGCGTGCCTCCTCCAGAAGAGCGCGCGCGTCGTCGAGGTGGCCGCGAACGAGCGCTGCCCAGCCCAGATAGACGAGCGCATACGCGCGCCCGGACAGCGACCCGACGTGATTGGCCCGCTCGCGTAGCTCGTGCGCGACATCGGCAGCCGCGGCGAATGCTCCGTGCTGGATGAACAGGCTGCGCGAAACGACGCCGAGGACATGGATCGCGGCGCGAGCGTCGCGCCACGTTCCGGCCAGCATCCTCAACTCCTCGATCTCGGCGCGGTCGCGCCAGTCCATCAGCTCGATCGTCCTTGCGTAGTCGCGCTCGTCACCGTCGGACCGCGCGATTGCGACCGCGTGCGAGTCGTATCCCAGCCAGCGCCCCGCCGTCACGGCCCCGACGGGGAAGAGCTCGAGCGGATACTCGGCGAGCTTCAGGCGCGCCCAGACGAGATCTCGCTGCGTACCAGCGAGCGCGAGGCCACGCTGCACCAGCGGCTGGGTCGAGGCAGGTGGAGCCCCCGCCTCGTCGAGCGCCCACACCGCTCTGCAGGCGAACTCGGCTCTCGCTCCGGAAGCCGCGCCGCTTGACTCGAGGAGGGCAAGCGCCTCCTCGGTCGACTGCCGTGCCTCGTCGAGCAGGACCGCCTCGGCTTGCGCCTCTGCGAGCCGCGACGCGACGTCGGCCCGAAGAGACTCGACGCTTCCCGCCGCGAGTTCTCTAGCCATCTCCAGAAAAACGACCGCCTGCTCGTATGCGTACCTCTGCCTCGCCTGTTCCGCCGCAGCGATCGCGTACGCGACGCCGTGTTCCGCGCCTGGAAGCGTCCGCGACCGGTGGTACTGGCTTGCGAGCTCGGCAGCCTCGGTGTCACTGCCGAGCCGTTCCAGCGCTTCCGCGATGCGGCGGTGCAGGCGAGCCTGACGGCTCGGGCTGAGCTCGTCGTAGATCGCATGCCGGACGAGCGCGTGGGCGAACTCGTAGCGCTCGCCGTCCAGCGCGACGAGCATCCGCGCCCGGAGCGCCTCGTCGACGCAGTCGAGTAGAGCATCTTCTTCGAGGTCGGTCAGCGCCGCGAGCGCGTCGAACTGAAACGGCCCGGCGAAGGCCGCGGCGAGCGAGAGCACACGCGTTGTCTCCGCCGACAGTCGCGCGAGGCGCTGGCCGATCGCTTGGCGAACACTCTCGGGGATCGGGATCTCGCCCGTCGGGGCTTCGGCGACCACGAGCTGCGCGACCTCGCTGACGAAGAAAGGATTGCCACCGGTCTCACGGGTCACCGCCTCGGCGAATTCCCGAGAGACGGGGCCGTCTGCGACCGCCTCGAGCAGGGTCCGGACTTCGACCACATCGAGGACGCCGAGCCGGACGCGCCGGATCCGCACCTGTCGGTCGAGGTCTGCGAGCGTCTGGGCGAGTGGATGAGTGAGCTCGAGCTCCCCCTCGCGGTACGCCCCAACGAGGACGACCGGTGCCGCCCACAGGACGCGGCCGAGGTGGCCCAAGAGCCCGAGCGAGGCAACGTCTGCCCAGTGGAGGTCGTCGAGGACGACCACGATGCGCTCGTCCGCGAGCGCGATCAGGACCTCCGCGAAGGCCTCGTACGCTCGAAGCCTTGCCTCGTCACTGGCCAGAGGGGCTGGCCGGCGGGCGTGCGATACCACCTCGCCGACCGTGGGAACGAGCTCCGCCAGCACGGTGCCGCTCGGGCCGAAGCGGGCGTCGAGGTCGACGGTGCGCAGCGCCGGCGCTAGGGCCTGGACCCACGGCCCGAACGGAGCCGACGACTCGGCCTCGTAGCAAGTACCCCAAAGGACCCGGAACCCCTCGTCGGCTGCGAGCTCCACGAACGCTCGCGCCACCGTCGTCTTGCCGATCCCAGGCTCACCGGAGAGCATCGCCACGGCGCCCGCCCCACGTGGCGCGACTTCGAGCAGCTCGCGAAGCTGCCCCAGCTCTCGTTTACGCCCGACGAACGGAGACGCCGCAGTCGCCACTCCAAGACGGTAGATCGACGGCCATGCGAATTCCAGCGAAGCGGAGGCGCGGTCGTCGGGGGACTAGCGCCCGAGCCGCGAACCCCGCGCGCCGAATCGGGATTCAACTGTTTAGTCGCCCACCGCCCTTCGCTCGAATACTCGGTCGCTTACCTCGAGGGGTTGGCCGCGATAGACAACTGAGGATGGAGCATTTATGGCGCCCAGCGGTCGCAACCGGTCGCCACCGGGCAGCTCGGGGGCAACTCGACGAGCAGTTCGCGAAGCGATCGGAAGCTCGACGCTTGGGGCGCCAGACGCTCGGCCTCGATCGTTGCCTGCCAAGCGGGCCGGAACGCCCGCCGCCGAAGCCGGCGGAGTAGCGGTCAGCCTGCCGAGTCGTGAAGCCTCCGCGCACGCGGAGGCTTCAGCATGCTCAGAATCGCGCCGCGCGGCATCAGTGCGCCCGTGGGTGGCACTGCCAAGCGCACTCGGCGTGATGACGGTGTCGCGGGGCCCTCGAGAATCGCCTTTCAACGACGAAACAGCCCCATTTCTGGAGCTGTTTCCGGAACTGTCCTTATGGAGGCGGCGGGAATCGAACCCGCGTCCGCGGTCGCACCGAACAGAGCGTCTACGAGCGTAGTCCGTGCTTGATCTCGCCCGCCGGCCGGTTCACGGACGACCTGCCGACGGGCCAGCCATCCTTTAAGCGTCACGCGTCAGGCGATTGGCACTCCCTTCGCGCCGAGCCCGATTGTTGGCGCCGAACTCCGGGCCTCGGGCCCAACCCGGGTCGACGTCGCCATACCTAGCTTCGACTAGGCGGCGAGTGCGAGTTCGTTCTTGTTCGCACTTGCTTTGGTGCCGGTTGATTTACGAGGCCAACCGGCGACCTCGGCTCGCAGCTCTGCCGGAGAACCGACCACGTCGAGACCTGGTCGCCCCCGTATGTGTGTTAAGGGAATGAGGATAGCTGCCGATAAGCGTGTCGGCCCGGCTGCGGCACCACGAGGGAACCGGGCTTCCGAGCAGGTCAACGAGGCGAAAGGACACGCTTTGGCGCTGATGATGGAGGAGAAGTACGACGACTTCGCCGGTCTGCGCGAGCGGGCCAAGGCGGAGGTGTCGAAGGTCGTCATCGGCCAGGATCGCACGGTCGAGCTGCTTCTCATCGCCGCAGTCGCGCATGGGCACGTCCTCATCGAGGGTCCGCCCGGAAGCGCGAAGACGCTACTCGCGCGCGCCGTCGCCCACATGCTCGGCGCGTCGTTCAAGCGCATCCAGTTCACGCCGGACACGACACCGACCGAGCTCAACGGCCAGAACGTCGTGCGCGCGGGCGAGCACCTGTTCATGCCCGGCGCCGTCTTCACCAACGTCCTCCTCGCCGACGAGATCAACCGCACGCCGCCCCGCACCCAGGCCGCCCTCTTCGAGCCGATGGGTGAGCGCCAGGTCACGGTCGACGGCAAGGCGCACAAGCTTCCCGACCCGTTCCTCGTCATCGCAACGCAGAACCCCCATGAGCACGAGGGAGTCTTCCCGCTCCCCGAAGGCCAGCTCGACCGCTTCCTCTTCAAGATCGAGCTCGACTACGCGGACGCCGAGTCCGAGCTCGCGATGCTCAACCTCCCGCACAAGGGCATCGCGCCCGACATGCTCGGCGAGGTGCGCCCGCTGCTCGGAGTCATCGGTCTCGACAAGGCGCGGCAGGAGCTCGAGCACACCGAGGTTCCGGATGCTGTCGGCCGCTTCATCGTCGCCGTGGGACGGCGCACGAGGGAGCTGCCGGGCGTCGAGCTCGGTGTGAGCTCGCGCGCCATGATCCACCTCGTTATGGCTGTGAAGGCCAGCGCGCGCCTGAACGGCCGCGACACGGCCACGATCGAGGACGTTCGGGAGATGGCGCCGTACGTGCTCCGCCACCGCCTCTCCGTACAGCCGGGGACGAGCGTGGACACGGTCCTCTTGGACGCGATGTCCGGCGTTCCCACGGCGGTACCTCCGCCCATCTCTCCCGTTTCCTAGCCGTTCCCCCGCACGGGGCTTGACGGCTCCCGCGTACCCGCGTTTAGTGGGATCTGGGAAACGGGCTGGGGAGCCCTTGAGCGGCCAGGTATCGGCCGCGTAAGCTTGCGGCATCAGGTAGCAGCAGCAAACGGGGAGGGAACGATCGTGGCATTGATGGTGGAGGCACCGTACGAGAGCCTCATCGACCTGCGCGAGCGGGCGAAGGAAGAGATCTCGAAGGTCGTGATCGGCCAGGAGCGCGCGGTGGAGCTGTTGCTCGTCGCCGCACTCGCGCGCGGGCACGTCCTGCTCGAAGGGCCCCCGGGCAGCGCGAAGACGCTGCTCGCGCGCGCGACGGCACACATGCTCGGAGCGACGTTCAAGCGCATCCAGTTCACGCCGGACACGTCGCCGGCGGAGCTCACGGGCCAGAACGCGATCCGGATGGGCGAGCAGGTCTTCTTCCCGGGAGCCGTCTTCACGAACGTCCTCCTGGCGGACGAGATCAACCGCACGCCTCCGCGAACGCAGGCCGCCCTGCTCGAAGCCATGCAGGAGCGCCAGGTGACGGTCGAGGGGAAGGCGCACAAGCTGCCCGACCCGTTCCTCGTGATCGCCACGCAGAACCCGTACGAGCACCGCGACGTGTTCGAGCTCCCCGAGTCGCAGCTCGACCGCTTCCTCTTCAAGATCGTGCTCGACTATGCCGACGCGGAGAGCGAGTACGAGATGCTCGACCTTCCGCACAAGGGCGTCGCGCCGGACATGCTCGGGGAGGTCAAGCCGCTGCTCGGTGTCGTGGGCCTGGACAAGGCGCGCGACGAGCTCGACGGGACCGAGCTCCCCGAGGAGGTCGGGCGGTACATGGTCCAACTCTCCCGCCGGACGCGCGATCTGGCGGGTGTCGAGCTCGGCGTGAGCTCGCGCGGGATCATGCACCTTGCGAGCGCGGCGAAGGCGAACGCTCGCCTGTCCGGCCACACAGAGGTGACCGTCGAGGACGTCCGCGAGATCGCACCGTACGTCCTACGCCACCGCATCATCTGCGACGAGACCCTCACGCCGGACGACGTGCTGCGCATGGCGCTGGAGCAGGTTCCGGCGCCCGAGCGCGCGTACACGCTTCGCTAGCTGACTGGTTGCCGTTGAGGGGGCCGGCAGACCCGGCCCCCTACCAAGAGCGCTAGTGGGCTGTCGCCTCCTCGAGTGCCCGTCGCGTGAGGACGCGGACGAGATGGCGTCGGAAGTCGGAGCTCGCAGAGTGATCCGAGGGCGGCTCGGTTCCCTCGGCCGCGAGCGCGGCCGCATCCTCGATCGATGAGCCGTTCACGAGCGCGTTCTCCGTCTCCGTTGCATGCATCGTCGTCGCGCCCATGTTCGTCAGCGCCACGGTGGCCCGTTCGATCGCACCGTTTCCGTGGACGACGGCTGCAACCGCAACAGTCGCCCAGTCCTGGGCCCTCCGGCTCATCTTCGTGTACGACCATCCGGCCGAGCCGAGCTCCGGCACGCGGATCTCCACGAGCATCTCGTCCGCAGCGAGGGCGGTCTGGAAGACGCCGGTGAAGAACTCGCGAGCCGGGATCGCACGGTCGCCGCCCGGGCCGCGTGCGACCAGCTCCGCTCCGAGGGCCAGCATTGCGGACGGGAGATCCGACGCCGGATCTCCATATGCCAGCGAACCTCCTATCGTCCCGCGATGACGCACCTGCGGATCGCCGATCTGTCCGGCCGTGTGGGAGACCAGCGCGCAGTGCTCGCGCAGCGCGGGCGACGTGGCGACGTCCCGGTGCCGAGTGAGCGCACCGATCGCAATCGAGTCGCCTTCCTCCTTGACGTACGAGAGGTCCGCCAGCCGCCCGATGTCGACGACGAGCGACGGCCGGGCGAGGCGGAGCCTCATCGCCGGCAGGAGTGAGTGCCCGCCGGCGATCAGCTTGGCGTCCTCCCGTTCGCCGAGCAGCGCAATGGCGTGATCGACGCTCTCGGCGACCTCGTAGTCGAACCCCGCCGGGATCACGACCTCACCTCCTCGATCGCCTTCCAGACTCTCTCCGGCGTGGCAGGGAGCTGAACATCGGTGACTCCCAGGTGTCCGAGCGCGTCGACGACGGCGTTGATGACGGCGGGGGCCGCCGCGATCGTGCCGGTCTCCCCTACGCCCTTGACCCCGAGCGGGTTGTCGGCCGCTGTCTCGACCCGATCCGTCTCGAACGACGGCAGCTCGGCCGCCGACGGGACGAGGTACGTCGCCATCGTCGTTGTCATGAGGTTCCCCTCGGCGTCGTACGTGCCCTCTTCGAAGAGCGCGGCCGCAATGCCCTGGGCGACGCCGCCGTGCACCTGCCCGTCGATGATCTGCGGGTTGACCGGGTTACCGACGTCGTCGACGGCCACGTAGCGCAGCAGACGCGTGTCGCCCGTTTCGGTGTCGACCTCCACGACCGCGGCGTGAGCCCCGGCCGGCCAGGAAAAGTTCGGAGGGTCGAACACCGCCGTCTCCTCGAGACCGGGCTCCATCCCGTCGGGGAGGTTGTGCGCGGCGTGCGCGGCGAACGCGGCCGCCTGGATGGTCATGCTCCGGTCGGGCGAGCCCTTCACGTTGAACGTTCCGTCGGCGAACTCGACGTCGTCCTCGGAGACCTCGAGCTGGTGCGCCACGATGCGACGCGCCTTCGCGATGACCTTCTGGCTCGCGTGGTACAGCGCGACGCCCCCGACCGTGAGCGAGCGGCTGCCGTACGTGTCCATGCCCTGCTGGGAGACGGCGGTGTCGCCGTGCAGCACCTCGACGTCGTCGACCTGTACGCCGAGCTGGTCGGCCACGATCTGCGCCCACGTCGTCTCGTGGCTCTGCCCGTGCGGCGACGTGCCCGTCACGACCTGGACGGAGCCGAGCGGCTGGAAGCGGATCGTCGCCGCGTCCCAGCCGCCGACCGCGTAGCGGACGGCACCCAGGATCCGAGACGGCGCCAGCCCACACATCTCGTTGTAGGTGGAGAACCCGACGCCGATCTGCTTGGCGTCTCCGGTGTCACGACGGGCGGCCTGATCGGCTCGGACGGCGTCCAGGTCGAGAAGCTCGAGCAGCTTGTCCAGGCACGCGTCGTAGTCGCCCGCGTCGACGGTCAATCCCGACGCCATCGTGTGCGGGAACTCCTTCACGAAGTTCTTCCGCCGCAGGTCGATCGGATCCATCCCGAGCTCGCTCGCAAGAGCGTCCATCGTTCGCTCGAGGACGTACGTCGCCTCCGGTCGGCCGGCGCCCCGGTACGCGTCGGTCGACGTCGTGTTGGTGAAGACGCCCGTGAAGGTCACGCTGTAGTTCGGGATCGCGTACGGCCCGGAGTAGATCCACGCACCGAGCAGTGGAATCCCCGGCGTGACGAGCTGAAGGTACGCCCCCATCGCGCACCACGCCTCCGACTTGACGGCGGTGATGCTCCCGTCGCTCGTTGCCGCAAACGTGAGCTCGTGGACGACGTCGCGACCGTGGATCGTGGCCACGTAGTTCTCCGCTCGCTCCTCCGTCCACTTCACGGGACGGCCGAGGCGCTTTGCAACGGCGACCGCGAGTGCCTCCTCCGCGTAGACGTTGAGCTTCGACCCGAAGCCGCCACCGACGTCGGGTGCGATGACGCGGATCTTCGACTCCGGGATGCCGAGCACGAGCTGGAGCGCGAAGCGCAGGATGTGGGGCACCTGCGTCGCCGACCAGAGTGTCACCTCGTCGGTCGGGCCTACCTGCGCGAGCACGCCCCGCGGCTCGATCGCGTTCGGGATGAGGCGCGGCTGGAAGTAGCGCCGCGTCACGACGACGTCGGCTGCGTCGATGGCCGCCTGCACGCCGTCGGTCTCGAGCTTCCACACGTAGCACTCGTTCGTGCCGAGGTCCTCGTGGACGAGCGGCGTCCCGTCCTCGAGCGCCTTCGTCACATCGCCGTTCGAGGCGAGCGGCTCGTACTCCACATCGACGAGCTCGGCCGCATCCTTCGCGAGCGCGCGGCTCTCCGCGATGACGACCGCGACTCCGTCGCCCTGGAAGCGAGCCTCGTCGGTCGCGAGCGGGAAGTGCGTCGGCATCTTGATGTCCTCGGTCACCGGCCACGCGCACGGGAGCCCGCCCTTCCAGTCCTCGGCGAGGTCGGCGCCGCTGAACACGGCGACGACACCCTCCGCCTGGCGGGCGGCCGTAGCGTTGACGCTCGCGATCCGCGCCCGCGGGTACGGACTGCGGACGACGGCCATGTACGCGGTTGCCGGCAGGGTCAGGTTGTCGATGAACGTCCCCTGCCCGCGCAGAAGGGAGGCGTCCTCCTTGCGCTTGACCGACGTTCCGACGAACCCCGGCGCAGTCTCGATGGCGGTCATGACGCCACCCCCGCCGCGGAGGCGACCGCCTGGACGACGTTGTGGTACCCGGTGCAGCGGCAGAGGTTGCCCTCGAGCCCCAGCCGGATCGCGTCCTCGTCCGTCGCCTCGCCGCTCTCGATGAGGCTCACCGCCGCGAGAACCATTCCCGGCGTGCAGTAGCCGCACTGGAGTGCATGGTGGTCGTGAAACGCCTGCTGAACCGGATGGAGCTCGCCGTTTCGGGCGAGACCCTCGATCGTGGTGATCTCCAGCCCGTCGGCCTGGACTCCGAGCATCGTGCAGGACTTGACGGACTCGCCGTTCACGAGCACCGTGCACGCCCCACACGACGACGTGTCGCAGCCCACGTTCGTCCCTGTGAGCCCGAGGCGCTCGCGGAGCACGTAGACCAGAAGCTCGCGCGGCTCGATCTCGAGGTCGTGGCGCACGCCGTTTGCGGTCAGCGCAACTCGTCGCATCGACTCTCCTTTCCGCGATGTTGTGCGCAAGGCCGGAATCCGCTGCCTCGCGGATTCCGGCCGCGCGAAGATCCCTGAAGGCGGCCGCGTCGCGGCCGCTGCGTGGTCTCTCCCATCAGCCTCGCCCGAGACTAATACGACTCAGCCGTGCTGCCAAGCTCAGCGACGCCGCTTGAGCGCGCGCTCGATGTCGCGCTGCGCGTCGCGCTCGGCGACGACGCGCCGCTTGTCCGCCCGCTCGCGGCCGCGTGCGAGAGCGATCTCCACCTTTACACGGCCGTCCTTGAAGTACATGCGCGTTGGGACGAGCGTGAGCCCTTTCTCGCGGACCTTCGCATGCAGCGAGTCGATCTCGCTGCGATGGAGGAGGAGCTTGCGGTCGCGGTCGGGTTGGTGCCCGAGCGGCCCTCCCTGCGCGTACTCCGAGATCGAGGCTCCGATCAGCCACGCCTCGCCGTCGCGGACGTCGGCGTAGGCCTGGCCGAGCTGAACGTGGCCGTCGCGGGCCGACTTCACCTCGGTTCCGGTCAGGGCCACGCCCGCCTCGACGCGCTCGATGAGCTCGTAGTCCCGCCGCGCGCGACGGTTCTCCGCGATCAGCTTCGTCCCGGTCGGCTTGGCCACCGCCGGAGTGTAAGGACGACTACGACTCCGGCAGAGCGCTCGCGAAGCGGCGTGCGATCTCCTTGAGCATCGCGAGGGCGACCGTCGGCTCCGACTCGATGAGCGCGATCGCGTCGTCGCGCGGAATGGCGAGGCAGCGCATCTCGGTCCCAGCCCGAACACGTGCGATACGCGTGCCTCCCGGAGCCAGCACCGTCAGCTCTCCGAAGAACGTCCCCGGCCCGAGGTCCACCGACCCTCCACGCCATTCGACGCGAGCGGTCCCGTCGAGGATCACGAACATCCCGGAGCCCGGATCGCCCTCGAGCGCGACGATCTGTCCGGCCGCGGCCGTCATCTCGCCGGCCGTGGCGGCCACGCGTTCGAGGCCGGCGTCGCTCGCCGAGGCGAGGAGCGCGACGGAGCGGAGCTCGTCGGCAGTCACGACGGCTTCATATCACGCACGGGACGCGATCCCGGCGCAGCGGTCGCAGAGCGGGAACCACGGTGCGCACGAGCGGCCGCACGACCTGCAGCGGCCGATCGTCGGCGACTCGACCTCGACCCGGAGCCGGGCGACGACGCGTTGCGCCGCAGCTTCCTCGAGCGCAGCGGCACGCTCGATCGTCACGCCTCCGACGCCGGTGTACTGCAGCGCGAACCAGCGCAGGATGCTCGCCTCGCGACCGGCCTGCTCGGCATCCTCGAGCGAGGCGCCCCGAAGCCGAGCCGTGTCGAGCAGGAACATCAGCTGCGGTCGAGCCACGCGATCCCCGGTGATGGCGAGCGCGAGCGTTGCGAGCAGCTCGAGGTTGTCCTCGTCGACGGGAGCGTTGACGAGCTTCCAGGTGTCGGCGAGCGAGAGACTGCGACCCCGTTCCGCCAGCCGCCGCTGGACCGCCTGCAGCCGGAGCCTGAGTGGCTGCAGAGACTCGATCGCGAGCCAGCTCTCGGAGGCCCACTCGCGAAGTGCGACGCGATGCCAGGCGACGAGGGCGGCGTCGAGGCGCAGCGGCTCGTCGACGCCGAGGTCCGAAAGCTGCGGGCGAATGCGTGCCTCGTCCACGGCGCGGTAACCGAGATGGCCGCCGGGCAACGGAACGTGCGGCTCGAGCGCCGACTCGACGAGCTCCGCGTCCGCGGTTCCCCACCCGAGCCCGGCGAGAACGCCGACGTGTCCCCGTTCGACGAGACCGAAACGACCAGCGCGTCCGGCGATCTGTGCGAGCTCCCACGGGAGGAGGTCGCGCCGCTCCTCGCCGTCGAACTTCGTCGTCTCGGCGAAGAGAAGGGTCTCGCACGGGAGGTTGACGCCGTGTCCGAGGACGTCGGTCGCGACACAGACGTCGGCTGTACCGGAGATAAAGCGCTCGATCTCCTCGCGTCGTGACGACAGCGGCATCGCGCCGTAGAGGACCGCCACGCGCCCCGGGTGGAGCCGGTTCACGTCGCCTGCGAGCGCCAGCACGGCGCGCCGGCTGAAGGCGACGACGACCGTCCCCGGCGTCAGCGAGCGGAGCATCCGCGCGCCGACGAACTCGAGCGGAAGCTTGCGCTCGAAGATCTTGAGCTCGTGCTCGGGGAAGGCGCGTTCCACCAGTGGGAGCGCGTCCAGCGCGCCGAGGACCAGGATCTCGCGGTACTCGCCTGCCAGCAGCAGTCGCGTCCACGCCGACCCGCGCTCGGTGTCGTCGGCCCACTGCACCTCGTCGAGGACGAGAAGCTCTCCCGCCTGCGGCGCCATCTCGACTGTCGAACAGATCACCGGCGCGCGCTCGTTCACCCGCTCTTCGCCGGTAACGAGACCTACGTTCTCGGCCCCGATCCACTCACCGAGACGGCGGTGCGCCTCCTGCGCAAGCATGCGCAGCGGCCCCGCGTAGACGCCCGCTCGCTTCTCCGCGAGCTCCTTCAGCGCGGCGTGCGTCTTGCCCGAGTTCGTCGGCCCGAGGTGCGCGACGACCCGCTCGGGCTCGATCCGACGCGACGGGAGCGAGACCGTGACCCGCTGCTCGGCGATCCGAACGGCCTGCGTCGGGCGACGCCGCGCGCGGTCGGAGCGGCTCGGCCGCTTCTGCCTGCCCCTCGGTGGCCGGCGCTGACGCATCGGCGCACGGTACCCGGATGCGTACTGTCGACAGCGCGCCGTTCCAGACGAGGACCTCGTCGCCGCAGCTGCGATGGTCGGCGCGCTCGCGCGTCACGCGGCAGCCGGCTCGGGACCGCGGCCGGGCGGCGCTCGGGCACTCGGGAGGCGATGTGCTCCGCGGGCGCGGCGCGCGTACGCTTGGCGGCCGCGCTCGAGTGCGCTCGCTGCCACGGTCACAACCTAACGCGCTGCGCGCGAGCGGGCTACACGCGGAGAAAGCGGCGGAGCGTGAGCCCCGAGCCGAGCGCGCCGATGGCGAGCCCGCCCATGATCAGGATGGCTGCCGTCCACGTGAAGGCGAGCGCCCGCACGTCGGCGTCGTCCTGGATGTGCCCGAGGATCTGCGGGATCGCGATCTCGCGGCTGACGAACAAGAGGATGACCGCCGCGACCGAGCCGGCGAGACCCGTGAGCAGGCCCTCGAGCATGAACGGCCCACGGACGTACCAGTTCGAGGCGCCGACGAGCTTCATCACCTCGATCTCGCGCCGTCGTGCATGCACGGAGAGCCGGATCGTGTTCGCGATGAGGATCGTCGACGCCGCGAGCAGCACGAAGACCGCGATGAGGAAGACGATCTGGATGGCCCGCGCGATGGCGAGGATCCGCTGGGAGACCTCTTTGCCGTAGCGCACCTGGTCGACCGCCCCGGACTTCGATTTCTGCACCGCGAGCGCGATCGCCTCGGTGTCCTCGCCGCGAATCGGCACGACGTCGAACGACGCGGGCAGCGGGTTCGACACGAGATTGTCGGTGAGCTCCGGATTGCGCTTGCGCATGATCTCGAGGGCCCTCGCCTTCGAGATGAAGGTGATCCCGCCCGGCTTCACGCGCTCGTCGGACTCGAGCAGGACGCGGAGCTGGTCGATCTGCTTCGTCGTCGCCGCGTCGGCGATGAAGACGTGCACCGCGAGCTCGCGCTTCTTGTCGTCCGACCACGAGACGAGCCATGTGCCGAGCCCGATGAAGACGCCGATGAGGAACATCCCGATGAGCACGGACAGCGCCGAGGCGACCGTGGTCGAGACGTTCGCACCGATCGAGCGGAGCGCCTCGGCGAACAGGGTGCGAATGCGCGTCATTCTTCCGAGTACCCCCCACGCCTCTCGTCGCGCACGAGCTTGCCGGCCTCGAGGGCGATCACGCGCTTGCGCATCTTGTCGACCATCTCGCGGTCGTGCGTGACCATCAGGATCGTCGTGCCTGTGCGGTTGATCCGGTAGAGGAGCTGCATGATCCCGACGGAGGTGTCGGGGTCGAGGTTCCCGGTCGGCTCGTCGCAGACGAGAAGCGGCGGGTGGTTCACCATCGCCCGCGCGATCGACACGCGCTGCTGCTCGCCGCCGGAGAGCTCCTCGGGGCGCGAGCCCATCTTGTGCGCGAGGCCGACCAGATCCATCACCTCGGGGACCTTCTTGCGGATCTGACCTTCCGACTGACCCTGCACGCGCAGTGCGTAGCCGATGTTCTCAGCCGCTGTGCGGTTCGGGAGGAGCTTGAAGTCCTGAAAGACGCAGCCGAGATTCCGGCGTAGGAGCGGCACCTTGGAGCGCTTGAGGCGCCCGAGGTCGCGACCGCCGACGATGATGCGGCCATCGGTCGGCTCGACCTCCTTGAGCAGGAGGCGAACGAGCGTGGACTTGCCGGAGCCCGACGCGCCGACGACGAACACGAACTCGCCCTTGTCGATGACGAACGAGACGCCGTCGAGCGCCTTCACGTTGTTCGTCTCGTACACCTTGCGGACGTCCTCGAACACGATCATCGCGGCGCCGGTCGACCCCTCCCGGGCGCGTTGCTGCTCGACGTTCGTATGGGGTTCGGCGAGGGCCGTCATCTGTGTCTCCGAGAAGTCATCCGGCACCGGGCGTCAGCACGTACGCAGCCCGACTCGGGCTGCTCCGGGTCATTGGGGCGGTGCAGTGTAGCCGACGATTCACCTGCAATTAGACCACCTGCCCTGCCGCCTTGGCGAGCAGGTACGCGTGCACGAAGCCGTCGAGCCCGCCGTCGAGCACCGCCTGCGTGTTTCCCACCTCGAAGTCGGTCCGGTGGTCCTTGACCAGCTGGTACGGGTGCAGCACGTACGAGCGGATTTGACTCCCGAAGCCGATGTCCTGCGCCGCACCGCGCTCGCGTGCGAGCTCGGCCTCGCGCTTCTCCTCTTCGAGCTCGGCCAGGCGCGACTTGAGGATCCGCATCGCAGTCGCCTTGTTCGAGGTCTGCGACCGCTCGTTCTGGCACTGGACGACGATGCCCGTCTGAAGGTGCGTGATGCGCACCGCCGAGTCCGTCTTGTTCACGTGCTGCCCGCCCGCCCCGCTCGAGCGATACGTGTCGATGCGGAGGTCCGACTCGTCGATCTCGATGGGCGCGTCGTCCGGCAGGAGCGGCGCGACGACGACCTGTGCGAAGGCGGTGTGCCGCCGGTGCGCAGAGTCGAACGGCGAGAGCCGGACGAGGCGATGGACGCCCCGCTCGGCCTTGAGCGTGCCGTACGCGTTCTCCCCCCTCACCGTCACGGTCGCCGACTTGAGGCCGGCCTCCTCCCCCGGGCTCGCCTCGAGGACCTCCGTTGCGAACCCGCGGTCCGCTGCCCAGCGGAGATACATGCGGAGGACCATGTCGGCCCAGTCCTGGGCATCCGTTCCTCCGGTTCCCGCGTGGATCTCGAGGACGGCGTCACCCGCGTCGTACTGGCCGTCGAAGAGCGCGTCCTCCTGAAGGCGCCCGAGCTCGCCCTCGAGCGAGGCGACGAGCTGTGCGATCTCGCTCTCGTCCTCGCCGAGCTCGAGGAGCTCCCCGGCATCCTCGTATTCGCCCTGGAGGCGTTCGTAGCGCTCGAGCTTGCGCGTCAGCCGCGAGTGCTCGGTCGAGATGCGCGTTGCGCTCGCCTGGTCGTCCCAGAACCCGGGGGCGCCCATCGCCTCCTCGAGCTCGACGCGGCGTGTGCCTAGGGCGTCCGGGTCAAAGGTAATCACGGACCCAGGCGAGCTGGGCCCCGATCTCCTGCAGTCGCTCGTCGAGCGGTTTGCCGTCTACCTCGGCCACGCCGACACCTTAGCCGGGCGTGCGGAAGCGATCCCGGACGAGCAGGCAGGCGGCGAGCCAGGCGAGGCCGAAACACCACCCGGCGACGACGTCCGTCACGAAGTGGACGTTCAGCGCGACCCGCGAGAGGCCGACCGCGACACCTGCAACGGCGACGAGCGACCAGAGCCATGCCCGCTGACGATGGGTCGGCAGCCGCTCCGCCACGAGAACCGCGAGAGCGCCGAGGCTGGCCGTCCCCGCTGCAGCATGGCCGCTCGGGAACGAGTACGACTCCGGCAGATCGACCGCCGATCCCACGTCGGGGCGCGACCGGTCGAACACCTCCTTGACCAGCAGCACAGCCAGCTGGGATCCGACGAACGCGGCCGCGAAGAACGTGAGGTCTATCCAGTTCCGCTCACGGACGAGGAGCACGGTTGCGGCGACGCCGAGCACGGTGAGCCCGATCCAGCCGCCGAGCCACGAGAACGGCCGCGCGAGCACTTCGAGCAGCGCAGGGAGGCTCGATGCGACCCACTCCGCCATCTCGACGTCGACGGACGAAAGCGGCTCGTGCTCGTAGCCGAGCGCGAGCAGCACAAACCCGCCGAGCGCGACCACGAGGACGACAGGGAGGCGGCTCAGGCGCCGTGGCAGCGCTTGAACTTCTTACCCGACCCGCACCAGCACGGGTCGTTGCGGCCGATGTCCTTGTGCTCGTTCACCGCCGGCGCCTGCGCGAACGACCCCGACGCCGCCGGAGGAGCGGCGAGCGCGGTCGCGGCACCGCCTGCCGCTGCGATGACCTCCGCCCCGGCCGACGTCTCGTGCTCGTAGTGGAGCGAGCTCTCGCGCGCCTGCATCGGCTCGAGTGCGGGCTCCTCGACCTGTACGGCCACGTGGAAGAGCGTGAAGACGACCTCCTCGCGGATCGTCTGGCCGAGCTCCTCGAACAGCACATGACCCTCGCCCCGGTACTCGACCAGCGGGTCCTTCTGCGCGAATGCTCGGAGGTGGACTCCTTCCCGGAGGTAGTCCATGGCCTCGAGGTGCTCGCGCCAGCGCTGGTCGACGGTCTGAAGGATGATGTAGCGCTCGATCTCGCGGGCGAGCTCCGGGCCGAACGACTCCTCGCGCTCGCCATATGTCTCGAGCGCGTCTTCCACGAACTCGTCGACGAGCTCCTCGCGATTGGTGACGTCGATCTCGTCGCGCAGCTCCTCGACAGTGATGTCGGTGCCGTAGAGCGACTCCATGCTGGTCACGAGCCCGTCGAGATCCCAGTCCTCGGAGAACTCGGCGTCAGTGGCCTGTCGGATGCTCGCCTCGACGACCTCGCGGATCCACTCGCGTACCTCGTCCGACAGGTCCTCGCCCTCGAGCACGCGTCGGCGCTGCTCGTAGATGACCATGCGCTGCGCGTTCATGACGTCGTCGTACTTGAGGACGTTCTTGCGCGAGACGAAGTTCTGTTCCTCGACCTTCTTCTGGGCGTTCTCGATCTGCTTGGAGAGGATCGAC
This sequence comes from uncultured Gaiellaceae bacterium, assembly GCA_963744505.1. Taxonomy (GTDB): domain Bacteria; phylum Actinomycetota; class Thermoleophilia; order Gaiellales; family Gaiellaceae; genus GMQP-bins7. The sequence goes on along the minus strand of CAVUTL010000005.1, from coordinate 67,125 downwards.
GCCTCCATCGGCTGGTCGTCGGGGATCTTGAAGCGGTTCATGATGTTGTAGATCCGGTCGCCGGCGAACAGGCGCACCAGATCGTCCTGGCCGGAGAGGTAGAAGCGCGTCTCGCCCGGATCGCCCTGACGGCCCGAGCGGCCCCGGAGCTGGTTGTCGATGCGTCGTGACTCGTGGCGTTCCGTCCCGAGGACGTACAGACCGCCCATCTCGACGACGCCCTCGCCGAGCTTGATGTCGACGCCGCGGCCGGCCATGTTGGTCGCGATCGTGACCGCGCCCGGCTGACCGGCGTCCTTGATGATCTCGCCTTCGCGCTCGTGCTCCTTGGCGTTCAGCACGTTGTGCGGGATACCCTGCCGCTTCAGGAGCTCCGACAGGTACTCGGAGGTCTCGACCGCGATCGTGCCCACGAGGACGGGCTGGCCCTCCTCGTGGCGCTCGACGATGTCGTCGAGCACTGCGGCGAACTTCGCCTCCGGCGTCTTGAAGATGTAGTCGTTCTCGTCGAGGCGCGCGATCGGCTCGTTCGTCGGGATCTCGACGACGTGGAGGTCGTAGATCTCAACGAACTCCTTCTCCTCCGTCTTCGCCGTACCGGTCATGCCCGCGAGCTTCTCGTACAGTCGGAAGTAGTTCTGGAGCGTGATCGACGCGAGCGTGACGTTCTCCTCGCGGATGCGGACGCCCTCTTTCGCCTCGATCGCCTGGTGGAGGCCTTCGCTCCAGCGCCGCCCCTCCATGATCCGGCCCGTGAACTCGTCGACGATCTTGACCTCACCCTCCTGCACCACGTAGTCGACGTCCCGCTTGTAGAGGGACTGCGCCTTGAGCGACTGCATGAGGTGGTTCACGAGGATGACGTTGCGCGGGTCGTACAGGTTCTCGATGCCCAGCGCGCGCTCGACCTTCTCGATCGTCGCCTGCGCGGGTGAGACGGTCTTGAACTTCTCGTCGTAGAGGAAGTCCGCGCCGGACAGCTCGGTCTCGTCGAGCCCCTTCGCGGTCTTGCGCGTCGCCGGAGCTCCTTCGAGGGTCTTCGCGACACGGGCGAACTGGTAGTACGTCTCGGCCGCGGTCTCCGGCTCGCCAGAGATGATCAAAGGGGTCCGCGCCTCGTCGACGAGGATCGAGTCGACCTCGTCCACGATCGCGTAGCCGTGGCTGCGCTGGACGACGCCGTCGAGCGTGACCGCCATGTTGTCGCGGAGGTAGTCGAACCCGAACTCCGAGTTCGTCCCGTACGTGACGTCGCACGCGTACGCCTCGCGGCGCTGGGTGAACGGCATGAGGTTCTGTATGAAGCCGACCGAGCTGCCGAGCAGGTCGAACACGGGGCGCGTCCACTCGGCATCTCGCTTCGCGAGGTAGTCGTTCACCGTCACGAGGTGCACGCCACGGCCGAGGAGCCCGTTGAGATAGAGCGGCTGCACGGCGACGAACGTCTTCCCCTCGCCGGTCTTCATCTCGGCGATGTCGCCCTCGTGGAGGACGATCCCGCCCATGAGCTGGACGTCGAAGAGGCGAACGCCGATCGTGCGCTTGAACGCCTCGCGCACCGCTGCGTAGGCCTCGAAGATGATGTCCTCGAGCGATTCGCCGTTCTCCACGCGCTGCTTGAACTCCGCCGTCTTCCCGCGCAGCTCCTCGTCGGTCAGCTTCTCGAAGTCCGGCTCGAGCGTGCTGATATAGGCCGCCTGCTCGGCGAGGCGCTTGACGCGCCTTCCCTCGCCCATCCGCAGGACGCGCTCGAACTTCCCGAAGGACTGGGTCGCCACAGGCCTAGGGTACCGGCTCGCCTGGGCGCCGAGACCTCGCACTCGAGCCGCCGAGCCGTTACCCCTCGTTCACCAGAACGTCACCAGCCCTGTCGCTAGCGTCGCGCCGATGGATGCGGCCCAGCTTGACGGAATTCCGCTCTTCGCGGGGCTGACGCTCGACCAGCGGGAGTCGGTCGCATGCATCTGCGAGCAGCTCGACGTGGAGGCCGGGTCGACGCTCGTCCGCGAAGGTGACTTCGGGTACGCCGCCTATGCGATCACGTCGGGAGCCGCCCAAGTGATCCACGACGACAGGGTCATCGCGACGCTGGGACCGGGCGACCTGTTCGGTGAGATCGCCATCCTCTCCAGCGGCAGGAGGACTGCAACGGTCGTGGCCCGTACGGACATGACGCTCGTGACGGTGCTCAACCGGGAAATGTGGCGGCTCGAGCGCGACTTTCCGGAGGTCGCGGAAGCGTTGAGGGCGACCATCGCGAAGCGCCTGGGCGAGCTCGGGAAGCTCGAGAGCTAGAGCGGAAGGACGGAGACCTCCCAGAGGTTCCCGCGCAGGCGGTGCGCATGGGCGGCGTACGCGCCGTTCACGCGCGCGGCCGCGAGACGCTCGAGCGCAGCGGCCTGGCCTGGGTCGACCGGGAGCTCGTCGATCGTGAGCTCGAGCTCGGAGCCATTCCACGTGAGCTCGAGTTCTGATCCGCGTGGGTCGGGATCGAGCAGCTCCACATCGATCGCGACGGCACCGACGGCCCACACCTCGGGCCGCTTGACGGCGAGCGCACGGTACGGCGCTTCGATCGATTCGGCGAGCACGGCTGCGAAGGGCGCCACGTCGGTCGCCCCGTCGGACTCGACGACGTACGTGTCGTCCGCGAGCGCCACGAACTCGACCTCGTCCCCCGGAGCGCCGTCGCCGTCGGCGGTGACGACCGTGTCCCACTCACGTTGCCGCTGGAGCCCCGTGATGCCTGCGGCGAGCCACTCACTGCCGGGATCGACAGGCATCGGCGCTTACGCTGCCGCTTCTTCGCCGGACGCCTCGACGTCGCGCTTTCGCTGCGACGCCGCGCGACGGGGCTCGAGCACGCGCTTGTCGCGGTAGCGCTCGATCTGACGCTCGAGCTTGTCCACCAGCTGATCGACGGCGGCCTCGTACGTCGTCGCCGACTCGCGAGCCACCAGGTTCGGGCCCTTCGTGAACACGACGCCCTCGGCGACGTGGTCCTCGCGAATCGACGGATTGCGCTCGCGCGAGAACGTCACCTCCACGACGGTGCCGTCGTAGAGTCGTCGCGCGAGCTTCGCGAAGCGCTTCTCCGCATATGCGTGGACTGCGTCGGGAACGGAGCCGCTGGAGGCCTTGACCTGGAGCTGCATTGCAGACGCTCCTTTCGGGATCGTGGCGATGACGTCACTCTCAATCTAACGGACGGCCCGCGCGAGGGTGATCACCCGGACTCGGCGGGCACCGGCCCGTCGGCAGGCGGACGCGCATGCGTCCGCCGTGGCGCCGGACGTGTAGACGTCGTCGACGATGCAGACCTCCGTGGGTGCGGCGCCGCGCGCGACGACGCTCCCGCGGACGTTGCGGCGACGCTCCTCGAGCGACAAGCCGCGCTGCCGCGGAAGCGCTCGCCGTCGCTCGAGCACGTCGAGGACGGGGAGCTCCCAGATCCTTCCCAGCTCGATCGCAAGCGCGCGCGAGGGGAGGTCGCCTCGGTGCCATGCCCGCTCCGGATCGCCGGGCACGGGCACGACGGACGCTGTGGCCGGCCGGGGAACGACCTCCGCCACCAGCCGGGCCGCCTCTCGTGCGAGACGCCGGCGACCTCGCTCCTTCCAGCCGCGGACGAACGCGCGCGCGTGCGCGTCGTAGACGATGGCCGCGCGGGCGCTGGCGAATCCGAGGCGACGACCTGCGCACTCGGCGCAGCGCCGCACCGGCCAGGGCCCGGGCGAGCCGCACCGTTCGCACACGGGCGGGACGAGGCGAGTGAAGGCGCTCCGGCACGTGCCGCACAGCGCGGGGCCGGGTGTCTCGCACACGGCGCAGCGCTCGGGAAGCACGAGGTCGAGCACGCGCACACTCCGACGGTACGGTCGGAGGCGTCACGACTTCGTGTCAGATCGGTGCCGAGACGAGCTCGCGCAGGTCGTCCTCGGCGCGCTCGAGATCTGGCGGCGTCTTGATCGGCAGGAACCGTCCGCGCGGGCCACGGCGCGGCACTTCCAGGTACTGCGTCGGGATCAACGCCGACGCCTCGTGGTACAGCCGCTCGAGCTGGACGGCGGCACGGCCCTCGACCTCCTTCAGCACATACAGCCACGAAAGGTCGTAGTTCGCACCGAGCGCGTCGAGGTCGAAGAGCGCCGTGTTCGTGTTGAAGACGGGCACGAGGTCCTGATCGAACGATGGCGGGAACCGTGGTCCCTCGACGAGCTGCAGCTTTCCGTCCACGCGGACGGGCGCGCCACCCATGTCGCCCTCCTTGCGCGCGACCTCACACGTCAGCGGCCGCCCCGCCGCGAGATGTGCGCCGACGACAACGGGATCGACGCGGGCACCGAGGTTGTCGACGTTGGAGATGGTCACGACGCGCGCACCGCGTTCGCGCAGCGCATCGAGCGTGCCCGACCGTCGCAGCGCCTGGAAGAGATCGCCGTGCCCCGGCGCGTAGAGCGACGCACGACCGGCGGCGTCGCGGAAGAGCTCACCGGACGGCTCGAGGCGAAGCGAGACGAACTGGTTGAAGACGAGCGGATCACCGAGCTCGCTGTCCGCGACGTGATCGCGAATCGCCTCGTCCGTCGCGAAGCTCGTCATCAGCGCGACCGGAACCGAGACGCCGATCTCACGTTCGAGCGCAGCGGTCTGCACGAGCTTCGCCTCGAGGAAGCTCATCCCGTCGACGGCAGTCAGCACGGCCTTCACGATGCCGCCGAAGCGTGTCGCCATGCCCCCGGCGAGCACGACCTGCGCGACCTCTCCACGACGCAGTGCATCGAGGCCGGCGGCGCGCACGTCGTCGTGCTCGTCGTCTCCCGGAGCCGGCAGTGGCGTGATCTCGTCCGGGCGGGGAGGCTCGATGGAGCCTCGGACGAGGTTCGACTCGGGTGATAGCTTGCCGGCGGCGACCCGGGCTCGCAGCGACTCGAACAGCGGCTCGTCGAACCCGAACCGCTCGAGGACGGCGGCGGTCTCGCGATCGACGTCGATCACGACGCGCGGACCGCCTGCGGGAGTGACGATGCGTAGGGTGCCCGGTGCACGCCCGCTTCGGTCACGATCGCCGTCACGAGCGCCGCAGGCGTGACGTCGAACGCGGGGTTCCGAGCCGGGAAGCGGGCGGATACCTCCGTCGCGGCACGCTCCTCGATCGGGATGTCGGCTCCCGTCGCGAGACGCGGGTCGAGCGTCGAGGTCGGTGCGACCACGTAGAGCGGGAGCTCGTGCTGACGCGCGGCCACCGCAAGGCCGTACGTGCCGACCTTGTTCGCGACGTCGCCGTTCGCCGCGATCCGGTCGGCACCGGTGAGCACCGCGTCGACCTCTCCGCCGGCCATCAGCGCGGCGGCTGCACCGTCGACGATGACGGAGAACGGAATACCGAGCGCGTCGAGCTCCCACGCGGTGAGCCGCGCGCCCTGGAGCAACGGCCGCGTCTCGCCCACCCAGACGTGGTGCACGAGCCCCGCCTCCCAGGCGGCGCGCACGGCACCGAGCGCCGAGCCGTAGCCGCCCGTCGCCAGGCCGCCCGTGTTGCAGTGCGTCAGGAGCTGTAGGGGCGAGGCTTGCCTCGCCCTCTCCCTCAGAAGCTCGACCGCGTGCCGCGCCATCTGGCGGCAGCGCTCGACCTCTTCCTCGTGCAGTGCGCGCGCTCGTCCGGGCGTCGGGTCGTCGCGCAACTCGTCGAGTGCCCAGCGCAGATTCACCGCGGTCGGCCGGGACGAGGCGAGCACGTCGTAGGCGGCGTCGAGGTCCTCCCCACGCTGCGCCGCGAGCGCCAGCCCGTAGGCGGCCGCCACGCCGATTGCCGGCGCGCCGCGAACGGCGAGCGTTCGGATCGCCTCGGCCACCTCCTCGGCGGACCCGCACCGGAGCTCGAGCTCCTCGTCGGGCAGCCGCCGCTGGTCGAGCATGACGACGGCGTCCGCCTCGAGGCGAACGATGCGTTCGGGGGTCAGGTCGGACATGGCGCTGCCTCCCGCCGCCGAGCCGCCTGCGTCGCGGTTAGGTCCCCTCGTCCCATGAGGCGAGGTACCGGGCCTGCTCCTCGGTCAGCTGGTCGATGGTGATTCCCATGGTCTCGAGCTTGAGCCGGGCGATCTCGTCGTCGATGTCCTTCGGCACGTCGTACACCTTCCGCTCGAGCGTGGCGGCGTTCTGGATGACCCACTCGGCAGAGAGCGCCTGGTTCGCGAACGACATGTCCATGACGAGCGCGGGATGCCCTTCTGCCGCAGCGAGGTTCACGAGCCGCCCTTCTCCGATGAGGTAGATGCGACGACCGTCGGCCATCGTGAACTCGTCCACGAACGCGCGCGCCTCACGCGTCTCGACCGCGAGGTCGCGCAGGGCGCCGATCTCGATCTCGACGTTGAAGTGCCCCGTGTTCGAGAGGATCGCGCCGTCCTTCATTCGCTCCATGTGCGCACGGGTGACGACGTTCTTGTCGCCCGTGGCGGTGCAGAAGAGGTCGCCGATCGCCGCTGCGACGTCCATCGGGAGGACCTCGTATCCGTCCATCGCTGCCTCGAGCGCCCTGAGCGGATCGACCTCGGTGACGATGACGTGCGAGCCCATCCCGCGGGCGCGCATCGCGACGCCCCGGCCGGTCCAGCCGTAGCCGGCGACGACGAAGCGCTTGCCCGCCAGGAGGACGTTGGTCGCACGGATGATCCCGTCGATCGTCGACTGCCCCGTGCCGTAGCGGTTGTCGAAGAGATGCTTCGTGCGTGCCTCGTTGACGGCGATGACGGGAAAGCCGAGCTTGCCGTCGCGCTCGAGCGCCTTGAGACGGATGACACCGGTGGTCGTCTCCTCGGTGCCCGCGATCACGTCGCCGAGCTGCTCGCGGCGTGCCGAGTGGAGGACGCCGATGACATCGGCTCCGTCGTCCATCGTCAGGTGCGGACGGTGATCGACGGCCGCCTCGATGTGGCGGTAGTACGTGTCGTTGTCCTCGCCCTTGATCGCGAAGACGCCCACCCCGTACTCCTCGACGAGCGCCGCTGCGACGTCGTCCTGCGTGGAGAGCGGATTCGACGCGCAGAGGACGACGTCCGCGCCGCCCGCGCCGAGCGTGCGCGCGAGGTTCGCCGTCTCGGTCGTCACGTGCAGACACGCGGAGATGCGGTGCCCGGCGAGCGGCTGCTCCCGCTCGAAGCGCTCCCGGATCGCCGCGAGCACCGGCATCTGCCGGTCGGCCCACGCGATCCGCCGAACGCCTTCGGCGGCAAGCGCCAGATCCTTCACGTCGTATCGCTGTGTCGTTGCCATGCGTCCTCTCTTCGATGGTTGTGCGGCGTCGGACCCCGTAGGGTCCGACGCCGTCTCAGGTCATGCCGCGTCGGTCGCGAGCAGGCGCTCGTGCTTGCGCTGCTCCCACTCGACCCAGGCCGGGGAGGTTTGCTCGTGCTCGGGGACGGCCGTCCCCGCGAGCCAGGTCTCGACCGCTCCACGCAGCGCCGGCTCGCGGCGCAGCCGGAGGGCGAACACGAGCTCCTTGAGCTCGACGGCGAATCGTGTGCGCAGCTCGGCGAGCGCGTTGAGCTGGTTCAGCTCGCGGATGCCGTACCGCCGATAGCCCGCGTCACTGCGAGCCGGGATGACCAGCCCCTCCTGTTCGAGGTAGCGCAGCATCCGCGGCGACCAGCCGGAGCGCCGGCTCGTCTCGCCGATGGTCATCCACGCCTGCATCGGCCGAAACCCTATCAGAACTGTGTCAAGGTTCCGACGTTCCCTCGCGGCCGTACCTGTCCTCGAGCCGCACGACGTCCGTGAGGTGGTTCGTCGAGACCTCGATGACGAGCGTGTCCTCGACGGCGGTGACGCGGTGCACCGTGCCGGGCCCGAACCGGAACGCGTCGCCCGGCGCGATCTCGAACGTCTCGAGATCACCTCCCACGTCGCCGAGCTCGAGCCGAGCGCGGCCCTCCTGCACGAGCCACGACTCGTCCTTGCGCTCGTGGTACTGCAAGCTCAACGACTCGCCGGCGCGAACGAAGAGCAGCTTGCCGACGTACTCCTCGGCCTCGGCCCAGATGAGCTCCCACCCCCAGGGCTTCTCCACCTTGCGGGGTGTCGTCGTGAAGCGCTTCACGAGAACCGCAGCGCCTCGTCGGGTATGTGCTGCCCGGCGCCGATGCGGAGCCCGTGGTCGAGTACGTTGCTCGCGCCGACCTCGGCGCCCGGACCGATGACCGCAAGGTTGTGGAGCTCGCAGCCCGCGCCGAGCCGGGCGTCGTCGCCGACGATCGAGCCGACGACGCTCGCACCGGCTCCGACGTGCGTTCGCGCACCCACGACTGCGTTCTCGACGACGCACCTTTCGGCGAGCGTCGCACCCGCCCCGAGGACCGCAAGGCTTCCGAGGCGCGCGCCGTCCTCGACCACCGCACCCGGCCCGACGTAGACGGGCGGGACGAGCTTCGCGCCGGCGTGCACGTCGGCGGTCTCGTCGACGAGCGTGAAGTCCGCTCCGAGAGCGTCGCCGACGTCCGTCTGGAAGATCCTCTCGAGCACGTCGCGGTGCGCCTGGAGGTACGACTCCGGCGTCCCGACGTCGAGCCAGTACCCCGACAGTGCGATCCCGTATACAGAGCCCTCGGCCGCGAGCTGCGGGAACACCTCTCGCTCGATCGAAACGGCTCGGCCGGGCGGCACGAGGTCGAGCACCTCCGGCTCGAGCACGTAGAGCCCGGCGTTGATCAGGTCGGTGTCGATCTCCTCGGGCCGCGGTTTCTCGAGGAATGTCTCGACGCGGCCGTCCGCCGACGTGCGCACGAGCCCGTACCGGCTCGGATCGGCGACAGGCGTCAGGAGGATCGTGGCCCTGGCGCCGGTCGAGCGATGGAACGCGACCAGCTCGTCGAGGTCGGCCTCTCGTAGCGAATCGCCGTTCAGGGCGAAGAAGCTCCCCTCGAGCTCGCGGCCGGCGAACCCGATCGCCCCGCCCGTTCCCAGTGGCTCGTCCTCGACGGCGTACTCGAGCGCCATCCCGTTGTGGCGCCTGCCGAACCCGGCCTCGATCTGGTCGGGCAGAAAGCCGCACGAGATGATCGAGCGCTCCACACCATGGCGTGCGAGGTGCTCGAACGTGTACGCGAGGAGCGGCCGGTCGACGAGCGGGAGCATGTCCTTCCGTGTCCGGTCGGTGAGCGGTCGAAGCCTCGTGCCCTGCCCGCCGACGAGGATGACCGCCGGGAGGCTCACGAGCCGCTCCGCGGCTCGTGAGCGTGGAGGGGTGTGGGGAACCGGGAGGTTCCCCACGCTGTCGAGAAGAAGGGGGCACGCGGGGGAAACATGGTTTCCCCCGCGAACGCGAGCCGGCAGGCGAGCGTTGTCACAGAACGGGGCGACCGATGCCTTCGTACACGAAGCCGAGCGCGCGCATCGCGTCGGGGTCGAGGAGGTTGCGCCCGTCCACGACGACGTTGCCGCGCATGCCCTTGGCCGCCGCGGCCCAGTCGAGCTCGCGGAGCTCCGGCCACTCGGTGACGACCACCGCCGCGTCCGCGCCCTCGAGGGCATCGAGCGCAGTGGCGCCGATCTCGACGCCGTGCAGATGCGCCGAGCCGTCCGCGACCGGGTCCCACGCCGTCACCTCGGCGCCCTCGGACAGGAGCCGGCCGGCGAGGACGAGGCTCGGCGCCTCGCGCATGTCGTCGGTGCCGGGCTTGAACGCGAGACCGAGGAGCGCGACGCGCTTGCCGCGCAGTGGCCCGAGTCGGCGCTCGAGCTTCCCGATGACGCGCCGCTTCTGGAGCTCGTTGACCTCGATGACGGCGTTCAGGAGCTGAAAGTTGTAGCCCGAGTTCGCCGCGAGCTGCTTGAGCGCGAGCGAGTCCTTGGGGAAGCAGGACCCGCCGAAACCGATGCCGGCCCGAAGGAAGGACGGGCCGATCCGGCGATCGAGGCCGATGCCTTCGGCGACCGTCGTCACGTCGGCGCCGGTCGCCTCGCACACGTTCGCGATCTCGTTGATGAAGGAGATGCGCGTCACGAGCGCGGCGTTGGCGGCGAGCTTGACCATCTCGGCAGACGAAACGTCGCAGCGGACGACGGGTGCCTCGATGCCGTCGTGGAGCTGCTCGATCACGTCGCCGTCGGCGGAGTCGAACGCGCCGATGACGATGCGATCGGGGTGCATGAAGTCGTGGATGGCGGTGCCTTCGGCCGTGAACTCCGGATTCGAGACGTACCCGACGTTCTCGAGGCCGCGATCGTCGAGGCGGTGCCGAATGGCGCGGCCCGTGCCCACGGGCACCGTGCTCTTCATCGCAACGACGATCCGCCGGTCGAGCTCCGGGAGCTCGTCCACGACCGTCCACACCGCCGAGAGGTCCGCATCGCCGGAGTACGTCGGCGGTGTCCCGACGGCGATGTAGACGACGTCGGCGCCCTCGACAGCCTCGCCGACGCCGGTCGTGAAGATGAGACGCTCGCCGTTCCGCTCGAGGGCCTCCTCCAGCCCGGGCTCGTGGATCGGGACGACGCCGGCCCTCAGGGCGTCGACCTTGGCCTCGACGACGTCACGGACGACGACCTCGTGCCCCAGCTCCGCGAGGCACGCGCCCGTGACGAGTCCGACGTACCCGGCGCCGAAGACCGCGACCTTCACGGCTAGTGGTCTCTCCGAGAGGTAGGGATCGGACTCGCCGGCGAAAAGCAAGCACGGCTAGGACGCAGGGAGGCCGCGTACCGAAGAGGTACGTGGCCGACCGAGGACGACGCCGGGCGCCGCTTTGCAGCCGCGCGAAGACGGTGCGTACCTCTCGGAGCGACCACTATTACTTGGCCTTCACCGAGCCGAGTGGCTTCAGGCCCTTGGCGATGGCCAACATCGTCTCGTTCGACAGGCGATCGAGGAGGGTGTTGATCACCCAGTAGTCGGCCTTCGGGGTGTTCAGGACGACCATGTGCAGCTTCGGGCCGTTGTAGTAGAGGTCGTACACGCGGCCGCCGATACGGCGCGTCAGGCTCTTGTCCGCGAGCACCGGCGCGTCGTCCCAGTCGGTCATCTCGACGCCCCAGTACTCGTTCGACCCCATCCGGTAGACGAGCCGCACTGCCTTGTGCTTCTCGGCGGGGTCGATCCAGTACATCCGTGCCGGCATGGTCGAGTCGGTCCAGGAGCTGCGCTCGATCACAGTGGGGACCATGAGTGGGAACGTGACCCGCCCGCGGCGCTCCCGCAGCTCGTCGATTGCGGCGTTCGGCCCGTAGACGACGTTCGGGCGCTCGCGCTTCGGCGTCTGGTCGATCGGCGCCGAGGCGAGGCTGCCGTGGAACGTCTGGCCCACGACCACCGTCAGCATCGCGCCGTTCGCGAGCTGGGAGATCTGCCGCGGGAGCGGCTTCAGCTCAGCCGAGGCGAAGAGGTTTGCCACCTTCTGTCCCGCCTCGCGCGCACCCCGACGTGAGCGGTCGAAGTAGACCTGCGTGCGGAAGTAGTCGAACGTCGGCGCGTTGGCGGGCAGCCCGTTCGGAGGCGTGATCACCTGGTACGAGCGCTGCCCGAGGAGATAGCCGGCCGTCGACGCGGACCCGGTCACGCCGTTCCCGTTGAGCACGGTGATGCTGGTCGCGCGCGGCGCCGGCGCTCGCCGTTTCGACTTCTCGCCGAGCGCAACCGCCGTGGCCTTCTCCGACGACTCGACGTCGGGATGCGTGAAGGTCGTGATCGCGCGCGTGATGTTCTCGGAGTCGGTCGTCAGATCCGACACGCCCTCGAGCCCCTCGATGCGCGTCTGGAAGACCCGCCCGCGCGGCAGGTCGTACGCGAAGAGCGCGTACGAGAGGACGGTGCCGCCGTCGACGTCGACGCCGCCGCCCTGCGCGACCTCGACGTTGTTCGTGATCGCGTTGACGACCTTCGGCAGTGCGATCGCCGCGAAGCTCTTCTGGATCTGCCCCTTGAACGCCTTCACGAACTGCTGCTGGCGCGCGACCCGGTAGAGGTCGGAGTCGGTGTGCCGGTAGCGAACGTAGTCGAGGGTCTTGCGTCCGGAGAGCTGCTGATAGCCGGGCCGCAGGTTGATCGTCGCGTAGCCGAACGGCCCCCCGCGGTCGTTGAAGTAGCGCCGATCGACGTCGATCCAGGCGCCGCCCAGCCGATCGACGATTTGCCGGAACCCGCGGAAGTTGACCGTCATGAGGTAGTTGATCTGGACACCCGTGAGCGCGCGCACGGTCTGGAGTGAGCCCTGCGGACCGCAGTACGAGTACGCCGAGTTGATCTTGTCGAAGAACGGTGTCCTCCCTGGGCATCGGATCTCGACACGCATGTCACGCGGGAACGACAGGAGGGAGATCGAGTCCGTCGACGGGTCCGCACGGACGAGCATCAGCGTGTCCGAACGGCCCGAGGTGTTCGGCCCGTCCTCCTTGCGGTGGTCGTAGCCGATGACGAGCGCTACGGCCGGCTGTCCCGGCAGCGCGACGTCGAGCACCCGCGCGGCCTTCTTGACCTCCGGCGTCTTCGCCGCCACCGCGGCGACCGACTCGTGGAAGTAGAGGTAGGCGCCACCTGCCGTTCCGGTCGCGACGACGAGACATGCGATCCCGAGCCACATCGCGACCCGGCCGATGAGCGCTGCGCGCGAGCGAGTCGACCGCTCCGGCTGGCGGTAGAACGTGACGGGCGAGGACGTCCCGGGCGGCAGCACCGCCTTCCCGTTTCCGTTCGGCGCGGCACCGCGCCCCAGGCCTCGTTTCAGGGTGGTTCGCATGGGGGAAGTCCGGTTAGCACGTGGCGCGTTTGGGGCTCAAAGGAGCCGTGGCGCCCGACGGCGGAGGATAGCTCAGCCACAGGCCGTGCTTCCCGCCTGCAGAGCCGATTCCCTACCAACCTGCGCGAAGTCTTAACGGGCCGCCACGGCCGAGAGGTCGGCCAGAGCATGACCGAGCACGTCGATCTCGTCGGGGGTTCCCGCCGTGATGCGCAGCGCATCGGGCGCGCCGAACGACGCGAGCGGACGGACGATGACCCCACGACGGAGCAACGCGTCGTTCAGTGCGAGCGCGTCGGCAACGCGAACGAAGAGGAAGTTCGCGACCGCAGGACCGGCTGGCTCGAGTCGATGGTCGCGCAAGACGGCGTGCAACAGGCTCAGCGCCTGACGGTTCGAGGCGCGCCTCCGCGCGACCTCCGCCTCGTTGTTGAGGCTCGCGAGCGCCGCCTCCTGGCCGGCTGACGTAACGTCGAACGCGCGCCGCACCTTTCCGATCGCGCTGATGACCTCTTCCGGCCCGACGCCGTAGCCGACGCGGAGGCCGGCGAGGCCGAAGATCTTCGAGAACGTTCGCAGCACGAGCACGCGCCGCCCGACGGCGAAGTACTCGGCGACCGCATCCGGATAGTCGGGATCCTCGATGTACTCGAAGTACGCCTGGTCGAGGACGGTGAGCACGTGCGGCGGAACCCGATCGAAGTACGCGTCGAGCTCCGAGCGGTGGTTCGTCGTGCCGGTCGGGTTGTTCGGCGCCGCGATGAACACGAGCTTCGTGCGCGGCGTGATCGCCGCGAGCACCCCCTCGAGGTCGACGCGCTCGTCCGCGAGCGGGACGCGAACGGGGACGCCGCCGAGCTTGAGCGGGTCGAGCACGTAGCTCGGGAACGAGGGCCAGGGCGTGACGACCTCGTCGCCGGGATCCACGCTGGCCTGACAGACGTACCCGACGACCGCGTCGGCACCGGCGCATACGGTCACCTGCTCGAAGCGCACGTCGTGGCGCTCGGCGAGCGCGCGACGGAGACGCCAGGCGCCGCCATCCGGGTAGCGGTTCAGCTCGAGCGCAGCGCGGGCGATCGCCTCCTGGGCGTCGGGGAACGGGCCGTACGGGCCCTCGTTCGACGCGAGCTTGACGACACGTTCGAGCCCGAGCTCACGCTGTACTTCCTCGACCGGCTTGCCCGGCTCGTACGGCACGAGCCCGGCGAGCGCGGGACGGGTCAGCGACCCGTCGTCGCCGCCGTGCGCATCGCTCACGTGGCGGGAACTGGCTCCGGTGCGGTGACGTACTCGCCGACGATCTCGCTCACGTCGTCGAAGCCTGCCCCATCCCCCGCCTCCCCCTGCCTGCGCCGGAGCGCAATCGCGAGGGCGGCGGCGAGGATCCCCGCCGAGACGAGTCCGAGCCCGACGTACGCGGCGATCTTGAACCCGTTCCGGCGACGGTGGACTCTCTTTCGGATCGCCCGCTTCCGCGCCTTGAGCACGACGTACCCGACGAGCGCATTTCTCCTCGTGTAGATCTTCATCGGCGCAGGGTAACGCAGCGGTGGGGTTACCTGCGGCGCGGCGGCAGGTCGATGGCCCGGCCGAGCGCGACCTGGCCCGCGATCTTCAGGCCTTCGCCGAGCGTTGGATGCGCCGCCATGCCGTCCGCGATCGTCTCGATCGTGGACTCGGCGTCGAGCGCGACGACGGCGGATTCGATGAGATCGGTCGCGTGCGCTCCCACGATCACGACGCCGACGAGCTCGCCGTAGCTCGACTCGTGGATCGTCTTGACCCACCCTGCGGCCTCCCCCGACATCACCGCGCGCGCGTTCGCGACCCACGGGAACCGGCCGGTGACGATGTTCTCGTCGCCGAACCGCTCGACCGCCTGCTCCTCCGTGAGACCGACGCCGGCGATCTCGGGATCCGTGTAGATCGGGCGTGGAACCGCAGCGTCGGGCATCTCAGCCGCGTGTCCCGTTGCGTTCTCGGCAGCGATCTCGCCTTCGCGGAAGGCGGTGTGCGCGAGCTGCCAGTAGCCGGCGACGTCGCCCGCCGCGTAGATGTGCGGAACCGAGGTGCGGCGATGCTCGTCGGTCTCGATTCCCGTGCGGGCATCGAACGTGACGCCGGCAGCCTCGAGGCCGATCCCGTCGACGACCGGCGCTCGCCCGACCGACACGAGCATGAGGTCGCACTCCGTCGTCTCACCCTCGCCGAAGTGCACGGTCAAAGCGGTGCCGCTGTCCTCGACCTTCGTGCACTGCTTGCCGAGTTGAACGACGATTCCCCGCCGCGCGAACGACTTGCGCAGCTCGCTCGTCGCGTCCGAGTCCTCCTGCGGAATCAGCGTGTCGAGCATCTCGATGATCGTCACCTCGGTGCCGAAGCGCTCGAAGATCGACGCGAACTCGCAGCCGATGATCCCGCCGCCGAGGACGACGAGCCGCTTCGGAACCTCGGTCTGCGCGAGGAGCCCGGTCGAGTCGACGCAGCGCGGCGACTCCAGCCCGGGGATCGGCGGCATGACCGGATACGAGCCCGTCGCCACGATGGCGTTGGCGAAGCTGAGCCCGATGTCGCCCTTGTCGAACGCGAACGAGCGCGCGTCCTCGAAGCGAGCGCTGCCCTGGAACCACGTCACGTTGTTCGCCTTGAAGAGCGAGGCGACGCCGCCGGTCATCTGCTTCACGACGGCGTCCTTCCACTCGTTCGCAGTGGCGAAGTCGAGCTCTGGCTCGGCCGTGACGACACCGAGCTTCTGGTTGATATCGCGCGCGGCGTGGAGCGCGTGCGCCGTAGAGACCCATGCCTTGGTCGGAATGCAGCCCACACGAAGGCACGTGCCGCCGAGCTCCGCCTCGCGCTCGACGCATGCGACCCGGGCGCCGAGCTGCGCGGCGCGGATCGCCGCCGTGTAGCCCGCAGGGCCGCCACCGAGGACGGCGAGGTCGAACTCCATGCGCGCGATCCTAGCGGCGGGTCTACAGCGGCCGACGCATGGTCACGCTGTACTCGTCGCCGTCGCCGACGACGGCGAAGCCGTGCTTCTCGTAGAACGATACGAGCGCCGGGTTCTCGCGCTCCACGCTCAGGCTCAGCGCGCCATGGCCGTCGTCGCGTGCGCGCTCGCAGAGCGCCTCGAGGAGTGCCTCACCGATGCCCCGCCCGCGTCGGCTCGGCACCACGGCGATCGCGAGCTCAGGGGTTTCCTCGTCCACGAATCCGTAGCCCGTGAGGTCACGCCGGAAGAGCCGGTACCACGCAGCGCCGACCGGGAAGCCGTCGTCGATCGCGATGAGCACGGTATCGCCCGGTCGCCCCCAGCCCTTGACGTAGCGCGCCGCCGGGCCGGGGCCGTCGCCGGGATTCCGCTCGCGCCAGTAGTACGCGTGGTGGAGCATGTCGCGGAGGAACCTGACGTCCTGCCGACCGCCCCGCCGGATGACCATGTGAGGAGCCTAGATGTCCTACCCACAGACGTTGTGAACGCGGCTGATCGGGGGTCGGTCTCCGAGCGAGCTGTGCGGTCTGTGCGTGTTGTAGTGCTCGAGCCAGTGTGGCAGGGCTCGGGCACGCTCGCGATGTGATTCGTAGACGAGTCCGTACGCCCATTCGCGAGCCATCGTCTGATGCAAGCGCTCGACCTTGCCATTTGTGCGGGGCCGGTACGGCTTCGTCGTCAGATGACGGATGCCGTGGCGGGTGAGGAGCTCGCGTACGAGCCGGCTGCGAGCGTACGCCCAGGCATTGTCGGTCATCAGCCGCTGGACGCTGATGCCGTGGGAGCTGTAGAAGGCTAGAGCGCGCTCGAGGAAGCCGACGACGGTTGTGGCGCGCTGGTCCGAGTGGATCTCGGCGTAGGCAAGCCGGGAGTGGTCGTCGACGATCGCGTGCACGATGTCGACGCCGTCTGCGTACTGGCGATCCTGACTCGAGCGATCACCGGTGACACGGTGACCGGGGCGACGGAAGCGAACGTACTCGCTCGTGTCCATGTGCAGCAGATCGCCGGGACAGGGCCACTCGTAACGATTGGCGGGCTCGCGTATGGCTCGCGGCGGCCGCGAGATGCCGGCCCGCTTGAGCACCTTCCACACGGTCGAGTGGGCGAAGCCGGTGGCGCCGGCAACCAACCTCGGTCCCCAGCCCGTCCGCAAGCGGCAGGCGCAGATCGCTTCGGCCAGCTCGGGTGCGAGTTGGCGCGGCGAGCGGTGGGGACGGCTGGAGCGATCGATGAGACAGGACAGCGTCCGCCGCGCTTCCTCGCCAGCCTCCCGCCAGCGATGCCACCAGCGATGCGCCGTTGCCGGAGACACGCTGAAGCAGGCCGCGGCCTGCTTCAGCGTCATCCCGCCCTCGACCGCGCTGACGAGCGCGTGGCGACCTGCGAGTCCGAGCTTGGCGTTACGGTGCAGCGACATCCGTGCCCTCCTTCGAGAGTGAGTCGTGGGGACCCACAGCCTCGAAGGAGGGCCGGATAGATCCCTCAGCCGTTCACAACCTGTGTAGGCGGGACACCTAGAGGCTCATTGGAACACCCGCACCGCCGCCGCGAATGCGGCGGCGCTTCAGGGATCGTGGCGCGACCGGAGACTCCGCGCTGGCGGATCTCCGGTCTTGCGCCTACAAGGCGAGCGCCGGAGTCTCCACGAACGCCTTGACGTCGCGGAGGAACTCGGCGCCCTCTGAGCCGTCGATCGCGCGGTGGTCGCACGTGAGCGTCATCGTCATCGTCGGGACGATGACGAGGTCGCCGTCGATCGCGACCGGGCGGTCCTCGATCGAGCCCACCGCGAGGATCGCGACCTGCGGCGGGTTGAGCACCGCGACGAACTGCTCGATGCCGTACATGCCGAGGTTCGAGATGGTGAACGTCCCGCCCTCGAGGTCCGCCAGCTGGAGCTTGCCGCCACGCGCGCGCGACACGATGTCGGCCCGATCGGCGGCGATCTCGAGCACCGACTTGCGGTCGGCATCGCGGATGACCGGGACGACGAGCCCGCTCGGGGCCGCGACCGCGAGGCCGACGTTCGCCGCCGAGAAGCGATGGAGCCTCCCGTCGACGAAGTTCGCGTTGACCGGCCGGTGCCGGACGAGCGCCGACGCGACGAGTCGTGTGAGCACGTCGGAGACGGTCGGCTTCGTCTCGCCCTCGCGCAGGAGCTCGACCATGCGCTCGCGTGTCGCGACGAGCTCGGTCGCGTCCGCAGTGACGGTGAGCTGGAAGACGGGCGCCTCCCAAGCCTCCGTGAGACGCCGCGCGATGGTCTTGCGGGTCGAGGTGAGCTCGACGACCTCGAGCTCGGGCCGCGCGGGCGCCGCGGCCGCGGCGGGCTGCACGACCGCCTTCTCGACATCCTCTGCGATGACGCGGCCCTCCGGCCCGGTGCCGACGATCTGCGTGAGATCGATACCGCGCTCGCGAGCGATCCGCCGCGCAAGCGGGCTTGCCTTCACGCGCTCGCCCACGGCTCGCGGAGCAGCTTCAGGCGTGGGCTCCGGAGCGACGTCCGGTGCACGCTCTGTCTCTGTCTCTGTCTCTGTCTCTGTCTCGGGCTCGGGCGGCGCCGCAACCGGAGGCTTGCCGTCGCCGTTCCCGGCCCCGACGAGGAGAGCTGCGACGTCCTCGTCCTGGGCGCCGATGATCCCGACGGTCGTCCCGACGTCGACCTCGCCGTCGGGGACGACGATCTTCAGGAGGACGCCGTCGGACTCGGCCTCGACTTCCTGTGTCACCTTGTCGGTGTCGAGCTCGTAGAGCGGCTCGCCTTTCGCGACCGCGTCACCCTCGGACTTGAGCCAGCGGACGATCGTCCCCGACTCCATGCCCTGGCCCAGACGCGGGAGCTTGACCTCGGCAGCCATCGCACGCTCACGAAGCCCGCGCGACCGTCCGGCGGATCGCGTCGAGAACGTCGTCCGCATGTGGGACGACCCACTGCTCCATCGCGGGCGCGAACGCGAGCGGAGCGAACTTCGCGCCGACGCGCTCGATCGGCGCATCGAGCCAGTCGAACGCGCCGTGCTGGATGACGGCGGCGAGCTCCGAACCGAAGCCGCCGCGTGTCACCGCCTCGTGCGCGGTCACACAGCGCGTCGTCTTGCGCACCGAGGCGACGATGGTCTCCTCGTCGAGCGGGAGCAGCGTTCGCGGGTCGACGACCTCGACGGAGATGCCGTCCTTCTCGGCCTCGTCCGCCGCCTTCAGCGCCTCGTGCACGAGCCGGCCGGTAGCGACGACGGTCACGTCGCTCGCCTTCGCGGTGGACGCGCGCCTTGCCGAGCGGGATCGGCTCGAGCTCCTCGGGAACCTCGCCCTTGATCGGGTACAGCGTGCGGTGCTCGAAGAAGACGACCGGGTTGTCGTCGTAGATCGCAGACCACAGGAGCCCGCGGACGTCCTCTGGCGTCGACGCGAAGACGACCTTCAGCCCGGGGACGTGGACGAACCAGGCCTCGAGCTGCTGCGCGTGCTGGGCTCCCGGCGACCACCCCGCGCCGCCCTGCGTCCGAATCGTGAGCGGCACCTTCACCTGGCCCCCGGACATCGTCCGATGCTTCGCGGCCTGGTTCACGAGCTGCTCCATCGAGATCGTGAGGAAGTCCTCGTACATGATCTCGACGATCGGGCGCATTCCCTGGATCGCCGCTCCGATGCCGCTGCCGACGATCGCCATCTCGGAGATCGGCGTGTTGCGCACGCGCGTCGGGCCGAACTCGTCGAGCAGTCCCTGCGTGACCGCCATCGAGCCGCCCATCTCGGCGATGTCCTCGCCCATGATGAACACGCTGTCGTCCTCGCGGAGCGCCTTGCCGAGCGCGTCCCTGACGGCTTCGCGATAGGTCAGCTCAGGCATACACGTACTTGAGCGCGTCCTCGGGAGCCGGATCGGTGCCGGCCTTCGCGAACTCGACGGACGCCTCGACCTCCGCCGTGACCTCGGCGTCGATCGCCGCGAACTCCTCGTCACCGATCTCGAGCCTCGCGCCGAGCAGGCGGATCGGATCCTTCGTCTCGCGCTCCTCCTTGAGGGCGTCCTTGTCGCGATAGACCTGGGGATCGCCGACGAAGTGCCCGGTCAGCCGGTACGTGCGGAGGTGAAGCAGGACCGGCCCCTTCCCGGAGAGCGCGTGCTCGCGTGCCGCGAGTGTCGGCGAGGTACACGGCCTCGACGTCCTGGCCGTCCGCCTCGATGAGCTTCATGCCGTACGCTGCAGCGCGCTTTCCGAGCTTCTCCACGGGAAGCGGGAGCTGCTGGCGTCGCCGGCGTCGACTCCGCCCAGCCGTTGTTCTCGAGGACGAAGATCGCCGGCACCGACCAGAGCTGCGCGAGGTTCATCGACTCGTGGAACGAGCCGGTGTTCGTCGCCCCGTCGCCGAAGAACGCGACGGCGACGCGCTTCTCGCCGCGCATCTGGAACGCGAGCGCGGCTCCCACGATGCCCGGGAGCCCACCGCCCACCACGGCGTTCGCGCCGAGGTTGCCGACCTCGAGGTCGTAGAGGTGCATCGAGCCTCCGTAGCCGCCGCTACAGCCTTCGACCTTCCCGTACAGCTCGGCCATGATCCGCTCGACCGAAGTCCCCTTCGCGATCGCATGCCCGTGCGCGCGATGCGTCGATGCGATCACGTCCTCGCGCTCCAGTGCGGCGCAGACGCCCGTCGCAGTCGCCTCCTGACCGATCGCGACATGCAGGAAGCCGGGCAGCTCGCCCGCCCGGAAGCGGTCCTCGACCTTCTCCTCGAACCGGCGAATGAGGAGCATCTCCCGGAAGAACCCGCGCAGCACTTCCTCGGAGACGCCTCTCCCCCCGGATTCGGCCCGCTCTTCGACGGTCGTCATCGAGCGGCCATTATGCTGATCCGCCGATGCGAGCTGCCGATCAGTGGGCGCAGATCGAGGAGGGCCTCGACGCCGACTGGGCCGAGGTGCGGCTCGCGTTCGCGCCCGAAGGCGCCTCGTCCGAGGCCGCCGCCGTGTTCGGGCCGTTGCAGCCCGTACGGGTCGGCGACGAGCTCCGCTTCCACGTCACGCGTGCCGACGGCGGCGCGGAGCGCGCGCGCAACACGCTCCGACACCTCGATCGCAAGCGGATCTGGGGCATGCTCGCGCTCGTCGACGTCGCCGCCGAGGCACCACGTCCGGCCGCCACCAGCTCGCCCAGGCGGTCGCCGAGCTGCGATCGCTGGTCGACGAGTGGGACGAGGTGCTCGGCGAGCTTCCGCCCGACTGGAGCGACCTTCTCTGCGAGCTCGAGCTCGACTCGAGCGACCACGTTCCTCGCGCCGCGCTCCTCGGCGCGCCGCTGAACCCGTCGCGTGTCTCCGACGCGATCGCACTTCGCTTCCGCGCATCCGGAAAGCAGGGCTACGGCGTCTCCCCGCAGATGGCACGCCGCTGCTTCGAGCGCATGGACGCCGAGGGCATCACCGGCCGGATCACGGTTCTCGACGGCCTCTCGGACACCGAGAACGCCGTCACGCAGGGGCCCATCTGGCGCCTCGCGGGTCGTTCGGTATGAGCGTCCGGGTCTGACCCGGACTCCCTTTCAGCGCACGATCCTCGCGGAGCCCCTCATCCTCTGTAGGGCGTGCGGGTCGCAGAGAAACCTCAGTGTCCCGGTCTTCGCGAGCTTCACCCTCCACGTCTGCGTGCCCGCATAGCTCAGCGGCTTCGTCGCGCGGTTGTAGCCGGGTGCGATGACGTGCGCATTGTGGATCGCCGAGCGATCGCGCACGACCACGCGGTACGTGCCGGTCTTCATCGTCTTGACAGCCTTACCCGCGGAGGTCTTCAGGCTGATCGTGTAGCCCGGGCCTGACGTAAGGTGGAGCTTCGACCTCGACGTCACGGGGGTGGTGGAGGGCGGCGCTGGTGGCGGCGGCGCCGGCGGCACGTCGCCGACCGTGAACGATCCGTTCATCGTGTCCGAGTGCGGATCGCAGACGTATGTGTACGTGCCGTCGCGGAGCGTGACCGTCCAGGCTGCTTTCCCGTCTCCTCGATCTCGGTAGCCCGATCGACACCGGGGCCTTTCAAGTGGAAGTTGTGCTCTGCGGACTCGTCCTCCACCTCGATCTCGTACGTGCCCGGGTCGAGCTTCGTCACGCGTGCGCCGGCGCCCGTCGTCAGCGAGATCGTGAAGCCCGGGCCGACTCGCGCGTGGAGCTTCGTGCTCTGTGTCGCGGTCGCCTCGCTCCCTGCAGCAGCGAGCGACGCGGCGACGAAGCACCCGATGACGAGGACGGCCAGTCTCATCGGTGTCCTGTACGCGAGGTCATGCCGAATCGGATTGCCTACGTCCGCAGAACCGCGCCGAAACGCTCGGCGAATGCGGCGACGATGCGCTCGCGAGCGTCACTCGCCTCTGCCTCCGTGAGGGTCCGCTCGGGCGACTGGAACGCGAGATGGATCGCGACCGACTTCCGCCCGGCGCCGACCTGATCGCCGCGGTAGACGTCGAAGACCCGCGCCTCGCGCAGCAGCTCGCCCGCCGCCTCGTGCGCGGCTTCGAGGAGCGCGCCGACCTCGATGTCCTCGTCCACCGTCACTGCGATGTCCTGCAGGGTGGCCGGGTAGGTGATGACGTCTTCGTACACGACACGCTCGGGCACTCCCGCAAAGAGCGTCTCGAGATCGAGCTCGAAGGCTCCCCACGCTCCCTCGAGGACCATGGGATGGAGCTCGCCGAGCCAACCGGCCTCGGTCTCGGCCGCCTTCCCGGGATGAAGCAGTGCATGAGTTGCACGAGAGACGCGAAGCTCGAGGCCGAGTACGTCGTAGAGCGTCTCGAGGACTCCCTTGACGACCTCGTACGCGCCAGCGACGACGCCGGCCACACGCCAGCGCTCGTGCGGGAGCTGCTCGCCCGAGGGGAGGTAGACCCGGGCGATCTCGAAGAGCGCGATCCGGTCGGCACCCGCGTCCACGCCGGTGCGCGCCGCCTCGACGAGGCCGGGCACGATCGTCGTCCGGAGGATCGCCTGATCCGATGTCATCGGATTGGGCAGGCGAATCGCGTCCGGGCTCGGATCGGCTGCGACGAGGCTCCACGTGTACGCCTCCGAGAGGCCCGCGCCGATGAGCGTGTCCTCGACCACACGTCTGAGGCGCTGCTCCTTCGTGAGCCTGCCCTGGACGTGGCGACGGAGCGGCATCGTCAAGGGGATGCGGTCGAGAAGCGGTCGCGCGATCTCCTCGACCACGTCGACCTCACGCGTCACGTCGCGCGCCCGCCACGTCGGGACGGTCACGTCCCAGTCGTCGGAGACGTCGAAGCCGAAGCCGCTCAAGAGTCGAGCGCTGCTCCTCGGGCGCGATCTCGAGGCCGATCAGGCGCGATGCGCGCTCCGGCCGCAGACGGACGACGGGACGCGGTGGGAGACCATCGTGGACGTCGACGTGTCCCGTCATCCGCGCTCCCGCCAGGTCGACCAACAGGCGACTCGCAAGGACGGCGGCACTCTCGGCGAGGTACGGGTCGACGCCCTTCTCCCAGCGATTCGAGCCGGCCGTGCGGAGCGCGAGCCGTTCGGACGAGCGGAGGATTCCGAGCGGCTCGAAGTTCGCCGCCTCGAGAAGAACGTCGGTCGTCGCCTCGGTGACCTCGCTCTCCTCGCCGCCCATGATCGCGGCCAGCGCGACCGCATGCTCGCCGTCGGTGATGAGGAGATCGTCCGTCTCGAGGCGCCGCAGCGTCCCGTCGAGCGTGCGCAACTCCTCCCCGGCGCGAGCGCGGCGTACGACGATGCGCCCGTCGGCGAGCTTCGCGCGATCGAAGGCGTGGAGCGGGCTCCCCCAGACGTGCATGACGTAGTTCGTCACGTCCACGACGTTCGAGATCGACCGCATGTCGGCGAGGAAGAGCCGCGACCGCAGCCATTGCGGCGACGGCCCGATCGCGACGTCACGGAACGACGCGGCCGATGTAGCGCGGGCACCCGTCGAAGTCCTCGATCGCGATGTCGACGTTCTCCGCGTCGACGATCGCCGGATCGTCCGGCTCCGGCGGATGCAGCTCGCCGTCGAGCAGTGCCGCGACCTCGCGCGCGACGCCGACCATCGAGAGCAGATCGACCCGATTCACCGTGGGCGTCACATCGAGCACCTGATCGCGGATCGGGAGCACGTCGAGAAGCGGCGTGCCCGGCTCCGGGCCTTCGGGGAGCACCATGATCCCCGCGTGCTCGTCGCCGAGCCCGATCTCGTCCTCGGCGAGGATCATCCCGCGTGACGCCTGGCCGCGGAGCTCCCGCTCGTCGAGCGGCTGGTCGAAGATCGGGAGAAGTGCGCCGGGAAGTGCAACGGCCACGGTCGCGCCCGACTCGAAGTTCCAGGCACCGCAGACGATCTGGCGAGCGTCACGCTCGCCCACGTCGACCTGGCACACGCGGAGGCGGTCGGCGTTCGGGTGGGCCTCGACCTCGAGCACGCGGCCGACGAGGAAGCGGCCGAGGTTGCCGTCGACATCCGGCACGCCGACGTCGAGCACCCGCTCGACCTCCGCAGCCGATGTGAACAGGCGGTCGGCGATCTGCCTCGCAGTCGCATCCACGGTGACGTACTCACGAAGCCACGAGAGCGGGACGTGCATCAGAACTGCTCCTGCAAGCGCGGATCGTTGCGCCAGAGCTCGCGGAGATCCGGGATGCCGTGTCGTAGGACCGCGATCCGCTCAGGGCCCCAACCGAAGGCGAAGCCTGTGTACCGCTCAGGGTCGTAGCCCACGAACTCGAAGAGGTTCGGATCGACCATCCCGGCGCCACCGACCTCTATCCACCCGGAGTGGCGGCAGACGGAGCACCCCGACCCGTCGCACATGTGGCAGGAGACGAGCGTCTCGATGGATGGTTCCGTGAACGGGAAGTGATTGGTCACGAATCTGGTCTTCCGCTCTTCGCCGAAGAGCGCTTTCGCCAGATAGTCGAGCGTGCCCTCCAGGTCTCCGAGCGTGATGCCCTCGTCGACGGCCAGGCACTCCACCTGGTGGAACGTCGGCGTGTGTGTCGCGTCGGGTGTGTCGCGGCGGTACACGCGGCCGAGAGAGACGATGTACACAGGCGGCTCTTGCGCCTCCATCGTGCGTATCTGCGCCGGAGACGTCTCGGTGCGGAGCACCGTCTCGTCGTCGAGGAAGAGCGTCTGCAGCGGCGACCGGGTCGGATGGCCGAGAGGGAAGTTGAGCGCGTCGAAGTTGTAGCGCGTCGTCTCGACCTCGCGGCTGTCGACGACCGTGTATCCGAGCCCGAGGAAGATGTCCTCGAGCTCGCGCCGGATCTGGGTGATGAGGTGGAGACGGCCGCGCCGAATCGGCGCGCCGGGCATCGTCACGTCGATCCGCTCTTCGGTCAGCCGGCGATCGAGGTCGGCTCGCTCGATCTCGTCCTCGCGGGTATCGATGGCGCTCTCGAGGCGCTCGCGCAGCGCGTTCAGCGCCATCCCCGTCTCCCGATCGCGTACCTCGCGAAGCGCGAGCTTCAGCTCGCTCTTCCGCCCGAGGAACTCGACGCGTGCGTTTTCGATCTCGTCGACCGACGTGGCCGCCTCGACGGCGGCGAGGGCGGCGCTCTCGAGTGCCTGGGCGTCCACGGGAGCGCCGAGGTTACCAACGCCTTTCGAACCCAAGTTACAAGTTGTCACTTGGATGCTCGGTGCGAGCTCGCACCGAGCTTTCGACCCCTTGTTGCAGGTTGTAACTTGGCATCGATGAGTGGCTACGAAGGATTCGC
Source organism: uncultured Gaiellaceae bacterium (assembly GCA_963744505.1). Taxonomy (GTDB): domain Bacteria; phylum Actinomycetota; class Thermoleophilia; order Gaiellales; family Gaiellaceae; genus GMQP-bins7. Next base: position 41,667 of record CAVUTL010000005.1, on the reverse strand, counting down.
CCCGATATACGACGCGTGGGCGGCGGACATGACGGAAGACATCGACTTCTACGTCGACCTCGCCCGCGAGGCCGAGGGCCCAGTCATCGAGCTGGCGGTGGGAACGGGCCGCATAGCGATTCCGATAGCGGAGCGCACTTCCAGGCGCGTCATCGGAATCGACCTCTCGCCCGCCATGCTCGCGATCGCCCGCGAGCGAGCGGCGGAGGCCGGCGTCGAGTTGGAGCTCCACGAGGCGGACATGCGCGACCTCGACTACGAGGCGGCGAGCGATCTCGTCATCTGCCCCTACCGGGCGCTTCTCCACCTGCCGACGTGGTCGGACCGCCGCCGAGTGTTCGAGCGCGTCGCGCGGGCACTCAGGCCGGGCGGACGCTTCTCGTTCAACGCCTTCGTCTTCGATCATCGCCTGGCCGTCGAGTACGACGGGCGCTGGCAGGACGAGCCAAGGCGACACTTCACCGAGTACGCGCCCGCGGACAACCGCATCGACATCACGCTCGAGGACGGGCCGACGCTCTCGCTCTGGTGGGTCTCGCGCTCCGAGTGGGAGGGTCTCCTCGACGTCTCGGGCCTGGAGACCGAGACGCTCTACGGCTGGTTCGACAAGCAGCCGTTCGACGACACGAGCCGCGAGCTTCGTCTGGGTCGCCCGCAAGCGGGCGTGATGGGTCTCTACGACGAGATCGCTCCCTTCTACGACCCCTGGAGTCGCTCGGTCACCGAGGACGTCGGTTTCTACGTCGACGAGGCACTCGCAGCCGGAGGCCCTGTCGTCGAGCTCGCCGTCGGAACAGGGCGCATCGCCGTCCCGATTGCGAAGGCGGGAGTCCACGTGATCGGCGTCGACGCGTCGTCCGGCATGCTCGCGGTCGCACGCGCGGCGGCCGAAGACGCGGGTGTCACGCACCTCGTCGACCTTCGCCTGGGCGACCTGCGAGAGCCACCGGTGGCCGAGCGCGTCCCGCTCGTCATCTGCCCGTTTCGCTCGCTCCTGCACATGGAGACGGAGGAGGAGAAGCTGCGCGCACTCCGGGCGGCGCACGCCATCCTCGATATCGGCGGTCGCTTCGTCTTCGACGTCTTCTCGCCGAGTCGCGAGGACATCGAGGAGACAGACGGGCGCTGGCTCGAGCGCGAGCCCGGGATCTTCGAGCGCGCGGACTGGGACGAGAGCGCGCGGACACTCACGCTCTCGGTTCGCTCGGACGGAGGGGTGACGTCGTTCGGGCTCCACTGGCTCTCCCTGCTCGAGTGGACGCGACTGCTCGACGACGCGGGCTTCGCTGTCGAGGCCGTGTACGGCTGGTTCGACCGCCGCCCCCACGACGGCGAGGAGGACATGATCTTCGCCGCCCACCGCGCGCGCTAGAGTCCGACGGGCCGTGATCTGGGTTCTCGTGATCGTCGCGCTCGTCGTCGTCGTCGCGCTCCTGCTCGTCGCGCTCTACAACCGGCTCGTCCAGCACCGAAACCGCGTCGACAACGCCTGGGCCCAGATCGAGGTGCAGCTCAAGCGGCGCTGGGACCTGATCCCGAATCTCGTCGAGAGCGTGAAGGGCTATGCGGCGCACGAGCGGGGCACGTTCGAGGCCGTGACCGAGGCCCGTACCCGAGCCCAGAACGCGAAGACGCCCGCCGAAGCTGCTCAGGCCGAGGGGATCCTCGGCGCCGCGCTCGGCCGACTGTTTGCGGTCGCCGAGGCCTACCCCGAGTTGCAGGCGGACGAGAACTTCCGCCAGCTCCAGACCGAGCTCGCCGAGACGGAGAACAAGGTCGCCGTAAGCCGCCAGGTCTACAACGACACCGTGCTGACGTACAACAACACGGTGCAGACGTTCCCGGGCCTGATCGTCGCCGGCCCCTTCGGCTTCACGATCCGCGAGTTCTTCGAGGTCGAGGACGAAGCACAACGGGACGCGCCGGTCGTCGACTTCTGAGTGCGCCAGACCGGAAGTCCGCTCGCCCGGATCTTCCGGTCGCGCGAAGTGCCCTGAAGGCGTCCGCTTCGCGGCCGCTTTCGCATCGAGTCCTTATCGGTTGTGTCGTCGGGCTCGCGGCCGCCGCACTGGCATTCCCGGGTGCAGCCCGGGCCGACAGCTTCTCCCTGCTTCAGGCCGACGTGGCCGTCGAGGTTCAGCGCGACGGCTCGCTCGGCATCAGCGAGCGGCTCGAGGTCGCGTTCTCGGGCGACTTCCACTTCGGGTATCGGGACATCCCACTGCGTAGCGGCGAGTCGCTTGTCTTCCCGTCCGTGGCCGAGCGTGGCGCCGCCTACCAGCGCGGGAACCAGACGTCTCTGGAGCCAGGACGGCCGGGAACGTTCGGCGTCCAGCGGCGCGGCGACGTCGTTCGAGTCGTCTGGTACTTCGACGCCCGCAACCAGACGAGAGCGTTCACGATCTCGTACACGCTGCGCGGCGTCGCAGTCGCGTACGACGACGTCGTCGACGTCAACGTGAAGGTCTGGGGCGACCAGTGGGCGGAGCCGCTCGCGCGCCTCGTGGGAATCGAGACTGCACCGGGCAAGATCTTGCGCGCCTGGGGCAAGCCCGTCTGGGTGCGCGGCGACGTCGAGCTCGTGGGCACGCGCGCGACGCTGCGTGCGGTGAGCGTCCCGGCGGAGCAGTTCGTCGAGCTCCGCACGCTCATTCCGCGGGCGGCCTTCTCGTCGGCGACCGGCATGCGGGTCGAGCGGGGGAGCGCCTTCGATCGGATCGTCGAGGAAGAGCGCGCCGACGCCGAGCGGTATCAGGACGATCACGATCGCATCGATGCGTTGAAGGCCCACCCGCTCCGCACCGGTCTGATCGTGCTCGGGCTCGCGACGATCCCGGCACTCCTGGTCATCTGGCTGGTCTTCTGGTTCCTGGGGCGCGAGCGCGGCACGGGCTACGACCGCGAATACGAGCAGGAGCCACCGACCGAGACCGAGCCCGCGCTCGTTCCCGTGCTCCTGCGCGAGGGCGGTGAGGTGGGCTCGTACGAGTTCACGGCGACGCTGTTCGACCTGATCCGGCGTGGCGTCTACCGGGCCGAACCGACCGTCACGGAGAAGTCGACCTGGGGCGGGCTGCGCAGCGAGACGATCTCCGATCTCGAGATCTCCGCCGGCGCGGATCGAGAGCTGCGCGCCTGGGAGCGCGACGTGGCCGACGTCGTCGACGGAGTCCTCGACGGCGGTTCCGAGCGGCTCTCACGGTTCCGCGACGAGATCGAGGACGAGCGCGAGTCGATGCACGGCCGCTTCACCGCGTTCAAGAACGCTGTTGCCGCCGAGGCCGGCGGCAGGTCCTGGTTCCGCTCGATCGGTGCGGTGCCGCTCGTCGTCGCCGTCGTCCTCTTCGCGCTCGCTGGCGCCCTCCTCGTGTACTTCGGCGTGAACGACTGGAGGCCGGTCTACCCCCGATACTCCGACGTGCTCCTCGTGGGGCTCGGCGCGTGCCTGATCGCGAACGCCGCGCTCTGCCTGGGGATACTGATCTTCAACCGCCGCGCCTGGCGCCGGCGGACGCGCGCCGGACAGGAAGAGGCGGAGCGCTGGGAGGCCTTCCGCCGCTACCTCTCGGACTTCCCCCGACTCCAGGAGGCGCCACCCGCGACCCTCGAGCTGTGGGAGAGGTACCTCGTCTACGGGATCGCATTCGGGATCGCCGAGCGCGTGCTGCAGGGTGCGCAGCTGCACATGCCCGAGGCGCTCGCCACGTCGAGCTCGATCTTCTGGATCTCGCAGCACGGTGACCTCGGGTCGGGAGCGACGAGCATGTCGATCGGCGATCTCGCGTCGGGATTCGGCGACGCGCTCGCGCCCCCGAACTCCGGTGCCGGGGGTGGCGGTGGAGGCTTCTCCGGCGGTGGCGGGGGCGGCGGCGGAGGTGGCGGCGGCGGCTTCGGCTAGGTAGGACGCGGCCAGATCAGCCATCTTGCGACAAGGTCGGGCGTCCGCCATTCTGGCGTCGTGGTCACGGACGAGGACGTCACTCTGACCATTCGGGCACTCTTCGACAGCAGAGTCGAGCTACGAAAGATTCGGATCCTGTTGGAGGACGACGATGGCGAGCAAGGAGACGAAGAGGAAGATTCGTGAGGAGCGGCTGGCCGATCAGGCTCGCTATGACGACGTGACACGGCGGCTGAAGGAGCGGATCGAACGGGGCCTGCGCAAGATGGATCAGGGCGCCGAGCCACGCGAAAGCTCGTAGAGCGCGATCGCGCCCGCAGCGGCGACGTTGAGCGACTCGGCCTCTCCGGACGTCGAGATCGTTGCCTTGTAAGAGTCTGCTGCAAGCGCCTCGGGCAACCCTTCGCGCTCGGAGCCGAGATACAGAGTCAGCGGTGGCTCGAGTGGCGCCTCTTCGAGTGGAGCGCCCCCGTGAGCGACGAGAGCGACGCGCCGTTCCGGGACGTCGTCCCACGCCATGAGCGGCACGCGAAAGATCGCTCCCGCGGACGCACGAAGCGCGCGTGGGCCGGTCGGGTCGGCGCACTCGGGCGAGAGCGACACGCCCGCGCCGAACGCGTCGGCGGTCCGGAGCAACGTCCCGACGTTCCCAGGGTCCGCCACACGCCATAGCCCGAGCACCACGTCACGAACACCCGCGGGCAGATCGTCGCGCCGGTAGATCCCGATCACGCGTGGGGCATGGCCGAGCGTCGCCACCTCCCCGAGGAGCTCGGGCAGGACGTTCTCTCCCGCGACGAGCAGCTCGACCGGCTCGATGCCAGCCGCGACAGCGGCGTCGACGAGATCGTCGCCCTCCGCCGCGAAGAGCCCGGTCTCGACCCGATGCTTCCGCGCAGAGAGAAGCTTCCGGACGAGCCGGAGCTTCTCGTTCTGACGCGACTCGATCAGGCTGCTTCGGAGTCGAGCGCGGCCTTCGCACGCTCGGCGACGGCGGCGAACGCCTGCGGGTCGCTCACGGCGATGTCGGCGAGCGACTTGCGGTCGAGCTCGATCCCGGCCTTCTTCACGCCCGCCATGAAGCGGTTGTACGAGAGATCGTGCTCCCGCGCGGCCGCGTTGATGCGGATGATCCAGAGCGACCGGAACGTGCGCTTGCGGTTCTTGCGATCGCGGTAGGCGTAGACGAGCGAGTGCTCGACCTGCTCCTTCGCGAACCGGTAGCTCGACTTCTTGCGCCCGTAGTAGCCCTTCGCCTGGTCGAGGACCTTGGCGCGCTTCTTCCGCGCATGAACTGCACGCTTGACGCGAGGCATGAAGGCTCAGCCTCCCCTCAGGAGCTTCTTGACGCTCTTGACGTCGCTCGCCGCGACGTCGTCCATCTTCCGGAAGCCGCGCCTACGCTTCGACGACTTCTTCTCGAGGTTGTGGCTCCTCATCCCGTGCCGGCGCAGGAGCTTCCCCGTCCCGGTCACCTTGAAGCGCTTCTTCGCGCCCTTCGATGTCTTCATCTTTGGCATCTGTCTTCACTCCCACGTTCCTCAATGGCGCGAGAACCATGACCATGTTGCGACCGTCGAGAAGAGGCTGCTGCTCGATCGAGCCGAGCTCCTTCACGTCCTCGGCGAGCCTCATCAGCAGATCCCGACCGCGATCCGGGTGGAGCGTCTCGCGCCCCCGGAACATGATCGTGACCTTGACCTTGGCTCGCTGGCCGAGAAAGCGCATCACGTGCCCCTTCTTGGTCTCGTAGTCGTGGATCCCGATCTTCGGTCTGAGCTTGATCTCCTTGATCTGAATCTGGAGCTGGTGCTTTCGGGCCTGCTTTGCGCGCTGCTCCTGCTCGTAGCGGTACTTCGAGTAGTCCATGACCCGCGCGACGGGCGGGTCGGCGCCGGCAGCGACCTCCACGAGGTCGAGGCCCTTGCCGAACGCGTACTCCAGCGCTTCCTTCGTCGGGAGGATCCCGACCTGCCCGCCGTTCTCGTCGACCAGGCGGACGCGCTGCGTGCGGATCTCCTCGTTGATTCGCTCGTCACGCTTGCGCGGGACTTGCCGGTCGAGATCCGGCCGGCGGCGGCGAGGTCTCAAAGGCCCTTCATCAAGCTCTCAGCTTCCTCCTTGTAAACGACACGAACCGCTGCAGGCAGCGGCTCGTCACCTCGTCCAACCGGCTCGGTTGAACCTCCGCGAGTCAAACCCGGGAGGTGAGGAAGCGATGAGCTCCTGCTTGCAGGTCGGGGATGGTACCACCTAGCGGGGGTCGGCCTCCGCGGCGAGCTCGGCGAAGCGCGAGACCAGCTCGTCCAGTGAGAGCGTCGTCTGCTCCCCTCCGCGCTCGCGCACAGCCAGCGCGTCGTCCGACTCGCGGTCGCCGTAGACCACGACGAACGGCACCTTGTCGAGCTCCGCGTCGCGGATGCGCTTGCCGAGCGTGTCGTCGCGTTCGTCGACCTCGACGCGGTACCCCTCGGCGTCCAGTCGATCGCGCAGCGTCGCGGTGTCCGCGCGATGCCCTTCGCCGACGGGGATCACCCGCACCTGGACCGGCGCCAGCCAGAACGGAAATGCGCCCGCGTAGTGCTCGACGAGGATCCCGATGAAGCGCTCGAACGAGCCGTACAGCGCGCGGTGCACGACGAAGACCGCGTGCTCGCGATTGTCCGACCCCATGTACGTGAGCCCGAACCGGGCGGGCATCTGCGCGTCGAGCTGGATCGTCCCCATCTGCCAGCCGCGGCCGAGCACATCGGTCATGTGCACGTCGATCTTCGGCCCGTAGAACGAGCCCTCGCCCGCGCCGACCACGTAGGGGACGCCGTACCGGTCGAGCGCGGCGAGCAGCTCGCCCTCCGTGAAGTCCCACTCCTCGTCGCTGCCGAGCTTGTCGTCCGGTCTCGTCGAGAGCTCCGCGTGCGGCTCCATCCCGAAGAGGCCGTACAGATACCGCAGGTAGTCGACACAGCCGTCGAGCTCGTCCGATATCTGCTCGCGCGTACAGAAGATGTGGGCGTCGTCCTGCGTCACGTAGCGGACACGCGTCAAGCCGTGAAGCGTGCCGGCGAGCTCGTTGCGGTGGAGCGGCGCCGCCTCGGCGTAGCGGATCGGCAGGTCGCGGTAGCTCCGCAGCTGACTCCCGAACAGGAGCATGTGGCCGGGGCAGTTCATCGGCTTGATGCCGAACGTCTGATCCTCGGTGTCGCCCGGGATGAGGAACATGTTCTCGCGGAACTTCTCCCAGTGTCCCGAGGTGACCCAGAGCGCCTTGTCGTAGATCAGCGGCGTCATCACCTCGTCGTAGCCACGGCGCGCGTTCTCGCGCCGGCGGATCGCCTCGAGCTGGTTGTAGAGCACCATTCCCTTCGGGTGCCAGAACGGCGACCCCGGCGAGCGCTCGTCGAGGTGGTAGAGGTCGAGCTGCAGGCCGAGCCTGCGGTGGTCACGTGCGCGCGCCTCCTCGAGGCGCTCGAGGTGCGCGTCGAGGTCGGCCTGCGAGTAGAACGCCGTGCCGTAGATCCGCGTGAGCTGCGTGTTGTGCTCGTCCCCACGCCAGTAGGCGCCTGCGAGGTTGGTCAGCTTGACCGCCTTGATCGGCGCCGCATTCTGGAGGTGCGGACCACGACAGAGATCGGTGAACTCGCCTTGCGTGTACAGGGAGATGTCGCCATCGGCGTCGCGGGCGAGCTCGACCTTGTACGGCTGCGACTCCGCCTCGAAGCGAGCGATCGCTGCGTCACGTGAGAGCTCCTCGCGCGCCCACTCGCGCCCCTCCGAGATCTCGCGTCGGATCTCGTCCTCGATCGCCTCGAGATCGGACTCCGAGATCGGCTCGAGGAACTCGAAGTCGTAGTAGAAGCCGTCGGCGATCGGCGGCCCGATCGCGATCTTCACGCCCGGATGGAGGCGCATCACCGCCTCGGCCAGGAGGTGTGCGGTGGAGTGGCGGAGCACCCAGAGCGCGTCCGGATCCTGCGTGTCGCGCGTCGTGAGGAACTGGACCTGCTCGCCGTCCGCGAGCGGAAGCCGCAGGTCGCGCGTCGAGCCGTTCACCCGGGCGAGCACCGCCTGCTCGGCGAGTTTCGGTCCGATCGCGAGCGCGGCATCGAGCCCGCTGGCGCCGTCGGGAAGCTCGAGCTCGGACGAGTCGGGAAGTACGACCTTCATCGCGCGCTGAGAATAGACGTGCCTCGTGGATACTTGGTGTGGATGCGTACCGGCACCTGGGTCGCCGTCGCCGCTGCACCGCTCCTCCTCCTGGTCGTACTCCTCGCACGGCCCGCCATCGACGCCGAGTGGGAGAACCACCCCGCGCACTTCTGGCTCGTCCTCGGCGCAGCACTCGTCGCGACGGCTCTGGGCTTCAGCGTCACGACCGCCGCACGCCGGCGAAGCGACGCCCGCCTCTTTCTGATCTCGCTCGCGTTCGTCGTGAGCGCGGCGTTTCTCGGCCTGCACGCACTCGCGACCCCGGGCGTGCTTCTCGGGCCCAACGCTGGCTTCGAGCTTGCCACACCGGTCGGGCTGCTCCTCGCTGCACTCTTCGCAGCTTCGGCTTCGCTGGAGCTCGGCAACGAGCAGTCGGACGCTCTGCTTCGCCGGGCACCCGTGCTCCTCGTCGCGCTCGGCGTCATCGTGGCCGTCTGGGCCGGAGTGTCGCTCGCCGAGCTCCCACCGCTCGACGACCCACTCGCCGCCGAACAGCTGGACGGCTGGCAGCTGATCCTGGCCGCACTCGCGGTCGCGCTCTTCGGGCTGGCCGCGATCGGGTTTCTTCGGCTCTATCGCCGGCGACAGGAGCGATTCGTGCTCGCTTTCGCGCTCGCGTTCGTCCTGCTGGCCGAAGCGATGGTCGTGATCGCATGGGCGAGGAACTGGCAGATCTCGTGGTGGGAGTGGCACATCCTCATGCTCGGCTCGTTCCTCCTGATCGCACTCGTGGCTCGCGCCGAGTGGCATGAAGAGCGGTACAGCGCGCTCTACCTCGACGAGACACTTGCCGGGGCTCGGGAGGTGAGCGTCGTCCTCGCCGACCTTGCCGGCTATACGGCGTTCACCGAGCGCCACGCGGCGGACGAGGTCGCCGCGATGCTCAACGCCTACTTCGGGCGCATCATCCCGCTGATGGAGCGGTCTGGCGGTGAGGTCCACCAGATCGTCGGCGACGAGCTCATGGTCGTCTTCGGCAAGGACGCCGCGGTCTCCGATCACGCCTATCGCGCAGCACGGGCTGCGCTCATGCTCCAGCGCGTCGCGCACCGCGTCGCCACAGACGAGCCGGACTGGCCGCAGTTCCGCGTCGGAGTCTCGAGCGGCGAGGTGCACGCCGGCGTCGTCGGGGCGGCGCGGGGCCATCGCAAGCACGGGATCGTCGGCGACGTCGTGAACCTCGCCGCGCGGCTTCAGGCTGCTGCGCCTGTCGGCGGCGTGCTGATCGCAGAGCCGACGTTCCAGGCGCTCGGGTCACAAGCTGTCGTGGAAGCTGTGCCGCCCATGCAGGTGAAGGGCAAACGCGACTCCGTCACGGCATACATCCTCCACCGCCTGGCTGCACCCCCACCGGACGGACCGTCAGGACTCCTCTACCCTCCGTACACTCAGGCGGATGAGCGACCCAGCCGCCGAGGCTCCAGGGAGGGTCGAGCGACTCGCACGGCGCCCCCTCGAGCATGTCGGCGGCGTCGTGCGCGGGGTCGCGCGGGCGCTCCCGCGTGCGATCGAGGACATGTTCACGGATCGCTGCACGCAGTACGCGGCGGCGATCGCCTACCGCGTGCTCTTCTCGCTCTTCCCGCTCACGATCGCACTCGTCTCGATCGCCGGCCTGGTGCTCCAGGACGACGAGCTACGGCAGGACGTCATCGACGAGCTGATCGACTTCCTGCCCGTCTCCGAGTCGGGGCAGGGGAACATCCAGAGGTCGATCGAGGAGATCGCGACGCCTCTTTCGGCGATCGGGCTCGTCTCGCTCGTGGCGCTCCTGTGGGGCGCGTCCGGGATGATGGCGTCGATCCGGCTCGGTCTCGAGGCGGCGATGAAGGTCGAGCGCGGCCGGCCCGCCGCCCGCGCCAAGCTCGTCGACTTCGTCCTCGTGGCCGCGGCCGGAGTCCTCGTGATCGTCATCGTCGGGCTCTCGGCGTTCGGCGCCTTCTTCAGCAAGCTCGTGGATCGCTTCACTCAGTGGGCCGACATCGCGACGCCTTCCGGGCTGTTGCTCCGCGACGGCCTGCAACTCGTCGCGATCGGCGTCACCGTCCTGCTGCTCTACCGGTTCGTGCCCGCCCGGAAGCTGCGTCGTCGTGGCGCGCTGGCGGGCGCGATCCTCACGGCCGTCGGCGTCTGGGGTGCGACGAAGGTGCTCGCGATCGTCTTCGCCGACTTCTCGCGCTACAACCTCATCTACGGGTCGCTGGCGGGCGTCATGACGTTCCTGTTCTTCGTGTACGTCGTCGCGTGGATCCTCCTCCTGGGCGCCGAGTTCGCGCATGCGTGGTCGCAACCCGCCGGGCCGCCCGGCCCGCCGCTACGAGCGCAGCTCATCGGAGCAGTGCGCGGCCTCTTCATCCATCACGAGGAGGACGAGGGGGACGAGGAGGACCCTGCTAGCGCAGAACGGGATCGTCGACCGTGAGCGTCTTGGCGTCCGCGTCGAGCGTGCACGTCACGCCGAGCGGGAGCGCCGCAAGATGTTTAGCGTGCCCAAGCGGAAGCCCGTAGATCACCGGCACGCCCAGCGGCTCGAGCCGCTCCTCGAGGATGTCCTCGATGGTGCGCGAGCGCGCCCAGTCCGACACGGGCCGCAGGTCGCCGTAGTCCGACTTCTCCATCTGGCCGACGACGACACCGGCGACCTGGTCGAGCTTGCCCGCGTGGGCGAGCTGGACGAGGTGGCCGTCGAGGTAGTACGGCGGCGTGTGCGTATCCTCGAAGAAGAGGACGGCGCCGTCGAGATCGATCTCCCACGGCGTGCCCATCGTCTGCATGAGCAGCCACAGGCACCCGCCGACGAGCGGTGCGGTGACCGTGCCGCCGTGGATCGAGCGCACCCACGGATCGTCCGGGTCGCGTGGCACCTCGCCGGCGCCGCCTGACCGCAACACCTCCAGCAGGCGCTCCTTGGTGAATGCGGTGGTCTCGACACTGCCGACGCCCATGAGGCCGTTCCCGTAGATCGTCCCGATACCGGCACGCTGGCGGATGGCGACGTGGAGCGCGGTGATGTCCGAGTAGCCGACGAGCGGCTTCGGGTTCTCGGAGATGAGATCGAAGTCCAGGTACGGGATGGCCTGCGCCGAGCCGAAACCGCCCTGGAGCGCCTGGACGACGTCGACCTCCGGGTCCGCGAACAGTGCGTTGAGGTCCTCCCCGCGCCGCTGCGCCTCGCCCGCGACATAGTCGTCGCGATCCCAGACTCCTTCGGCGAGCTTGACGCGGTACCCCCGTGCCTCCCACCACTCGATGCCGCGCAGGACGTCCGAGCGGCTGTCGTATGGGCTGGCGGCTGCGGCCACGCCGATGGTGCCGCCGTCGGGAAGCGGCTTGCCGAACCGTGTCGCCGCGATCACTTACAGATCCGGACGGTCTGGCTCGCCTCGGCTTCACGTCCGCGAACATCCGAGGCGACCGCCGTGAGCACGTGCGCGCCCTTGCGCCTGCCGCTCGTTCGCCAGGTGAGCTGGTAGAGCCCGGCCACGTTCCGGCGCACGCGTCCGATCTGCCGGTTGCCGTCGAAGAAGCCGACGGACGAGATCGGCACGTTGTCGTTCGCGACGACGAGCAGCTTCTGCCGCGCCGCGAGGCACCTACCCGTCTCCGGGGTGATCCACGTGATCGTCGGCCGGCCGACGGCCTCGGTACGGAGGCCCTGAAAGCGTGTGTTGGGCAGCGGGCTGTCGGAGTCCGTATTGATGTTCTTCGACTCCTGGTAGTCGGACGCGACCACCTGCATGAACTGCGCGCCGGCCTCGAGCCGGGGCACCTCACGCGGGACGGAGAACGCTGCGATTCCGGTCGCGTGATCGAAGAGCGTTGCTCCGACCGTGGATTGTCGCGTCGACGGCCCGAAGAAGAGCTGCAGCGCGTGCGGGTCGACGCCGGACTGCGTGTCCGTGACCTTCGCCACGATGGTCGGCCGGCCGCTCGAGATCGTCCGCGTGATGATCCGGACTCTCGGAGGCCGCACGTCGTTGACCCACGAGCGCAGCGTGTACCGGCCCGCGAGCGGGCGACCCGTGAACAGGTCTCGGCCGGAATCGACCGACACGTAGTACCGGCCTGGAGGCAGGAACACGCCGCCCGCCGTCCCGATCGAGTAGAGGAAGTCGGGGAGCTGCCCGTTGACGTTCACCGGGATCCCGGCGTAGCCGAGCACGTCGTTCTCGTCGAGAGACCCGAGGAACCACGGGTGGATCGGCTGGTTCGAGCTGAAGAGCGCCGTGATCGACGCATTGAGCTTCGGCGCGGGCCGGACGACCACGACGCCCGCGTTGACCGCCTGACGTGCGATGTTCAGTGAGTAGATCTTCTCCCTCCCGTCGTCGTTCACGGACGGGTCGACGCCGAAGATCCCGAGGATCGAGAACGGCGACGTCGGCCAACGGTAGGCGCGCGCGCGATCCTCTCCGACTCGGGTATCGCCCGACTGCACCGTCCGAAGCGGGGTGACGGGCGCACCCGTGAGCGACGAGCGCGAGACCGAGAACGCGTACGGGATGCGCCGCGTATCGCTGCCCCGGCGCAGCACGACGAATCCGAAGTTGTCGCCCTGCACTGCACCCGCGGTCACGCGAGCGACGATCTGCACGACGGCGGAACCGCCGGGCCCGATGGTTACGGGCGGCGCCTCGACGGTCGCTCCCGCGGAGGCGACCTGCGGCCGGATCTCCGCCGACCACGTTCCCGCACCATTGCCGCCGTCCGAGACCGTCACGGGAATCGCCTTCGAGCTCGCTCCACCGCCCGCGACCAGGTAGCCGAAGGAGAGGGACGGCGGGTCGGTGAAGATCAGAGGCCTGTCGGCTGCAGGGGTGTCGACCAGCCCCGCTCCCTGCACGAGCACCGACGCTTCCTCGGTGAGCGCGCTGTCTGCGAACGCAGCGCCCGCCGTCGACATGAGCGCCGACTTCATCTGCTGCGGGGTCCAGGACGGATGCCGCTGAGTGAGCAGCGCAGCGACGCCGGCGACATGGGGCGCCGAGAAGCTCGTCCCGTCGAGAACCGCATACTGGTCGCCCGCGAACTCGGGAAGCGTCGAGGACAGGATCTGCGCGCCGGGGGCGGTCACGTCCGGCTTGAGCGCTTTTCCGAACGGGGTGAGCCCCGAGGACGTGAAGCTCGTCGGCACGCCCGCCCAGGTGGTCGGCACTTCGAGCACATCGCGCGAGAAGCGCACGGTGACAGCGCCCCCGCTCGCCGCGGCCGCCGTACGGATTCGCTCACCGTCGAGATCCGAGATCATTCCACCCCGAAGACCCGAGAAGAACGCGAACGTCGGGTCACCGGGCCGGTTCTCGGCGACCACCATCCCGACCGCGTCGGCGTCCTGCGCGCGCGCGGCCTTCGCGCTGTACGGACAACCGCCCCGGCTTACGAGCGCGATCGCGCCGCGCAGCGATCCGGACGGTGGCGCAACGCCGCAGAGTTGTCTGCTCGCGTCACCGACGGCTGCGACATCGACGAGCCGCTGATTCGTCGAGAGCCACGACGGCGGGATGTTGTCCACGGGCCCGAAGGGCATGCGGCCGAGCCCGCTCGGCGACACCACGGTCATCGACGGCCCGAAGACGTGTGCGTTCGTGACAGCGCCGACGCTGATGGCGTCCGGGGCAGTCGCGGGTGAGCCGGCTGTTCCGAGGCCGAAGAAGTCGCGGTCGTTTCCGGCGGAGATGACGGGAACGACGCCTGCACGCACGATGTTCGCGACAGCCTGGATGAGAACGTCCGTCCGGGGATCGGCTTGCGGCCCGCCGCCCGAGAAGTTGATGACGTCCATCCCGTCGCGGACGGCAGCCTCGAAGGCGGCCACGATCTCGGGGCTGTTCGCCGAGCAACAGCCGCCCAGCGGCGCGGGCGCCGGGACGTTGAAGACGCGGTAGTTTCCGATGTACGCGCGCGGCGCGACCCCCTCGAGATCGTCGACGGCCGGATGGCAGCCTCCCGCCGCTTCGACGCAGAAGCCCGTGCGCCCGGCTGCAACGTCGGTCTTGACTCCGGCGATGATCCCCGCCACGTGCGTCCCGTGGAACGAGCGGTCGCGGTCGAGCGGGGCGCTGTTCGCACCCGGCCCGGCGAAGCCGCGTGCGGCGATCACCTTCGGCGTCGTCGAGCCCGGCACGCCCTTCGGGAATCCGGGCGGATACGAGAATCCGGCCGGATTGAGGAACGGATGCGCCTGGTCGACGCCGTCGTCGACCACCGCAACCTTGACGCCGTCACCCCGTGCGCCGGTCAGGCCAGCGAATGCCGTCGCTCCGACGACTGCCGGCCCGCGATTGAGATTCAGCCGATACGTGTAGCTCGGGTATACCCGGTCGACCGCCTCCGCCTCGAGGAGGTCCGGCAGGCGCGCGTAGGGGACGCTGACGGCGAACCCGTTCACGAGCACCTGGTAGCGACGACCGACCTTCGCGTGGGGGATCTCCTCGCGGATGCTCGCGATCGCCTTCTCCTGCGCGGCCTCCAGCGTCCCGAGATACGAGCGCGAGAACGCCGACCTCAGGTTGAGCTTGACGTCGCCGCCGAACCCTGGCAGGCGCCGCGCGAAGGTCGCTGCTGCGAGCGGCGGATCGTCGAGCGTGACGACGACGCGGACGCGGTTGTGCGGATTCCTCTCCACCGCGGAGTAGTCGGGCGCCTGGCGAACCTTCTGGAGCGCCTGCTCGACGACCTCGCGGGGCGTGCGATCGAGCGAACCGGAGGCCGTCCCGGTGATGGCGACGGCTGCGAAGAGGAAGACGAGGAGCGCTACGTAACGTCGCACAGCCGGCGGTGCTTAGCGAACCTTCCCCGAGTAACCCTGAGAAGCCCTCAAGCCTTCGAACCCGAGCGTCACGGACCCGCGGAACGTCTTGCCCTTCGCCGGCGCCGGGATGTTCCACGTACAGGTCGCCGCCCCGCCCAGGACGCGCTGAACCTGCGCCTTGAGCCGTGCGTTCCCGACCCGCCCGACGCAGGTGACGCGGCCATTCTGGACGACCGCGTTCGTGTCCGAGCGCGCCGCCACGAGCCGGAGCGTGAAGGAGCGTCCAGCGACCGGCGCGCGGGGCGTCGGCCTGAGGCTGCGCACGACAAGCGTCGGAGGCGTGATCCTCACCTCGTACTGGTAGAGACCGGCACCGGCAGCCGGCGCCACGTCACTCACGGCGTTTGTGAAGTCGTCGTCACCGGTGACCGGATCAGTCACGATCCCGGAGATGGCGATGACGAGGAAGCCGAGCCGCCGCGTGTTCCCGAGCTCCGCGGCGCTGATCGTGATCGTGACCCCGTTCTGGTAGCTGAAGAGCAGCGAGGTCGCCGGTGGGTCGCCGGCACGGCGCGTGAAGTCGCTGCCGTCCCACCGGAAGAGCGCGGCTTCGCCGCCGAATACCTGGATGACGTAGTCGGCGCCGAGGAAGTCCGGGTCGCCCGTCTGCGCGTTGGCGTCGGTGTTCACGAAGAAGGCCAGGAGCATGTCCTGCGTGAGCTGCGGGCGATTCGCAATGTTCGCGCGGAACTGAAGGACGCCGGCATCGTTGTTCGACGCCGTGAGCGTCGTGATGTCCGGCGCCGCAGGGTTCTCCCCCGACGAGTCCTGGTAGGTCTGGCTGTTCGCACTGACCGCTGTCGGCGCCGTCGCAGAGGACGGTGCCCCCGAGGCCGCCGTCGGGAGGGCGACCAGTATGACCGCGATCGCGAGGAGGAAGACTGGGCGGGTGAGCAGCCGCACGACCCGCGACAGGGTAGATACGCCTCGGTCGCGGCGCAACTACGAAGGGAACGCGATCACGCTGCGGATGCCGTCCTGGGCCTCCATCAGCTCGAATCCGCGGTTGACCTCGTCGAGCGTCAGGCGATGGCTGAGCAGTGACTCGACGTCGATCTCGCCGGCGAGCCAGCGATCGACGAGCTGGGGAACCTGCGTCCTCCCCTTGACTCCTCCGAACGACGAGCCGGTCACGCGCCGACCCGTGATGAGGAATCGCGGCACGATCTCGAGGGTCTCCCCTCTCCCCGCGACACCGATCATGGTCGCGAGGCCCCACGCCTCGCGCGCAGACTCGACGGCCTCACGCATCACCTGCACGTTGCCGGTCGCCTCGAACGTGTAGTCCGCGCCGAAATCCCCGGTCTGCTCACGGATCCAGTCGACCGTGTCCTCGGCAGCAACGCGCGTGTCGGTCGCGCCGTGGTGACGCGCGCTGTCGAGACGACCCTCCGACAGGTCGATCGCGATGATCCGTTCGGCGCCGGCGAGCCTGCAGCCGATGACCGCGCCGAGCCCCACGAGCCCGCACCCGAAGACGACACAGGTGGAGCCCGCCTGGACATCGGCGGTGTAGAGCGCCGCGCCGATCCCCGTCGCGAGCCCGCAGGCGAACGGGGCGCAACCCTCGAGCGACGCCTCGGGCGAGACCTTCGCCAGCGCGATCTCCGGCATGACCGTGTACTCCGCGAAGGTCGACGTCCCCATGAAGTGGCGCATCGGCTCCCCACTCCGCGAGAGTCGCGTCGTGCCGTCCGGGAGGAAGCCCTGCCCTTGCTGATCCCGGATCGCCGTGCAGCGGTTCGTTCGTCCGCTGCGGCAGTGGACGCATTCGCCGCACTCCGGCGCGAAGAGGGTGATCACGTGGTCGCCGGGCTCGACGAGAGTGACACCGGACCCCACGCGCTCCACGACGCCCGCCCCCTCGTGCCCGAGCACGCACGGCGCGTAGCCGGTCGGATCCGCTCCCGAGGCGGTGTACAGGTCCGTGTGGCACACACCGCACGCCGCGAGCCGGACGAGCACCTCTCCGTCCTTCGGCTCCGCGAGGTCGAGCTCGTGGACGACGAGTGGCTGCCCGAACTCCTCGAGGACGGCCGCGCGGATCTTCACGTGCGGAGGCTAACCCGAAGCACGCGGTCGAGGGATGTGCAAGGCTCGAGCCGGCGCCGATGACAGACCCATGATCTGGCCAGTTGCGGCACTGGCAGTCCTCCTACTCTGCTTCGTCATCGGCTACGGCACGCGCCTCCAGGCACGTGTCGACTCGAGCCGAGACGCGCAGTCGTAGGACACTGCGGAACAGACAATCCATGAAGACGTGCCCGTGTCGATCCGCCCGTCGCGGACAGGTACGCGCAAGTTTTCGCCTGCGAGCGCGTCTTCCGAGTGGATGAGCCGTGAATTCGAGATTCGGTCGGGGCGTCGCATCGTGTCGACCCAGCTGTCGAGCAGCCCATTACAGGCGGCTGTCGACTACCTGGCCTCCTACGGGTCGAAGTCCAGCGAGATCACCATCCTCGGACCCGACACGGTCTCATGGCGGGGGGCGCGCTTCGTCGCCGTCCCCGTTCTCGCGGAACCTCGCGCCGAGGCCTAGCGGAACTTTCCACGCTCGGTCCCCATCGAGTGGCGCCCGCCTCTGTTCCGAACAAGCTCACTCCCGTAGGATCGGCGGACCGTGCGCTTCGCGATCCCACTGCTTGCAGCACTGGCGATGATCACGCTCGTCGCCTGCGGCGGTGACGACGAGACGGCCGCCGCACCACTCCCGGTCGCGCAGCGATTCGTAACGGCGGAGGATGCACCCGGCTCGAAGCCCGATCCTGTCGAGACGCGGCAGACAACCGTCGACTTCGACGAGTTCATCGTGGGACTCACCGATGCTTCGATCGATCCCGACAAGGAAGAGATGACCACGGTCTTTCAGGACGCCGGCTTCAAAGGAGCGGGTGTCGACACGCGCTTCTTCGGCGAGACGCATACGCCCGGATCCTCGCCGCATGTCATCAGTTCGTTTATCGAGCTCGATTCTGAAGACGGGGCGACGAGCGCACTCGACTGGCTCGAGACGGACGTGAAGAAGCCATGTCCCATGAGCTGTGCGGTGCAGATCAGCGAGTTCGACGTGAACGACATTCCGGATGCATACGGCGTGCGCCGGATCGCAACGGCCGAGGACATCGAGAGGGTTGGGACCGAGGACGAACGGCCGAATGACAGCTACTCGATCGGGTTCACCAACGGTGCACTCGTTTACACCGTGGATCTCTTTGGGCCGCCCGGGTCCGTATCGGAGGAGCAGGCGCTGGAGATCGCGAACGCCTATTACGAACGGCTGGCAGGCAACTAGCGTCAGAAGATCGCCGCGGTGCGGCTCGGCACCCTCACAGATACGAGCTCGCCGCGAGGAATCTCGAGGCCTTCGTCGGACCGGGCCTCGCGCTATCTCCTCATCATGATCACGAGGATGAAGATCACGGCGCCAAACAGAAGCACCGACGAAAGAACAATCCCGGTCAAGAACGCCCCCCTTCGAGCTGCGCGTGTCGACCTACCCGTCACACGTAAGCACAAGACGGGACTGACCGGATCGTTGCGACACCGAGCCAGCTGCCGCGTGTCCCCCCGAAGGGGGCATGATCGCCACCGAGGATGCCCCGCACACTGTGGCGAGAGGGCCGGGCGTAGTCTGTTCCCACGAGGGGGCGACGAGGGGGCGATAGTGCCGCAGCTATCCCTCCCTCCTGCGCCCGGCCCCCTTGCCCGGGTCACGCCAACAGGCGCATACTCCCCCGGAGGCCGGACGCATGGCCGCTCGTCACAAGAGGGGGCCACGGTAAAGGGAATGGCCGTCGGTTCCATTTCACCAGGCGTCCGGCCTCGCCATACCAGCTCGGCTCAGCGAGCCGGCCTCTAGCTCGCGCTCCTCGACTCGTGAGGACGACGAACTCCCCGGAAGTCTGGGCGCGCGCCGCACCAATGGCGCAGGGCAAGCGTGCGCTGAACACCGATATCTCGTACGGCGGCAATGCGGTAGAACGGGCGCGGCGCTCTGCCTCCTTGGCCGGCGGCAGCCAAAGGAGCCCGCCGCGCCCATATCCTCTCAATCGGTCGGAGCTGCCGATCTCTCAAGCTCGATCCAGCCCGCTTGCCTCGCGCTCGCACTCCTCGATCCGCAGGTGATCCGAGCGACCCCTCGCACGAGGGATACCCAAAAGGGGGGTGGCGGCCTAACGTCATCGATAGTGGCCAGCATCTCCGTCGTGGTGCTTGATTCGCGAGTTGCCCCCCGCGATCAAGCGACGTGGGCGTTCACTGACAAGGACGACGCCGCGGCGATGGCTGGATTCCTCAACGCGCGAGTTGGCTGCGGCGAAGAGATCGCGTGGGTCGAGGTCGTGCCGCTCGCGCGCAAGCTGAATAGGAAGGCCTTGCGCTACCTGGACTACTGGGCGGACCTGGCGGAGGAGACACGCGCAGAGGACGATCGAGCCGAGTAAGGGCATCAGTCGTAATGGAGGTGGGCGTCCGATCAGCTCCTATCTGGCGGGAGCTGATGGGACTCGGGCGGGAAGTCGGGCGAGAGAGGGGGAACGCACGTCCCTGCTGCCGCCATGCAAGTGGGGACGGCGCTCCCCCAACACATAGACGCGCCTGCGGTCTGGAACTTGTGGCCCAGACGGGGGATTGCTCGGGGATGGGCGGGGTCGGACGACGAAGGGGGGAAGCGCGAGAAACCCCCCTCGGCCAGGGGAACGCGGAGTCGATACCCCCCTCGGGGATCGGCACCGTCGGCTCGCGCCCGACCCCGCGCGATCAGGGTAGGACGATCGCAGGGGTCTGCGCAAGAACGGCCTGTAACAGAATCGTCTTCCCGCGCCCGTGGAGGTCGTCGAGCCAGAGGCAGCGAGACGGCTTACGCTGGTTGGGCGCCGGGCTCCGACGCTCGTCGAGCGGCGAGCACCGAGAGAGTGACGATCGCGATCGCCAGCAGCACCGCTGCAATGGTCCAGAACAGAGCGAGCCCTCCGGCGATCGCGGCCACCGATGCCATGGCAGCCCCGATCCAGGGCCGATCGTCGATCAGCCGAACGCCCACCAACACCAGTACTGCAAAGAGGCCGAGCACAACGGCGAATGTCACCCGATGCCCCAACGAGCCATCGGCGAGGATCAGCTCGAGCAGGCCGACCACGACGTAGAGCAGCGCGGCCAGCCACGCCACGACACGCAAGCCACGACTCATCTAGAAGTACCTCCCCCGCCCACCGTAGAGGTCCGAACTGGTCCCTGTCAGGACCCGGCGCGGGAGTGTACAGACGCGCGGACTGATGACCTGACGGGATCCCGACGCGCCGATGCACCCCGTTGGTCGTGAGTTGTAGGCTCGCGCCGAATGGCGGCCTGCCCCTCCTGTGGTTTCGAGTACGAAGGCAACTTCAAGTTCTGCCCCGAGTGCGCCGCGCCTCTCACCGCCCCTGCCCGCCCTGCCGCCGAGGAGCGGAAGGTGGTGAGCGTCCTCTTCTGCGACCTCGTCGGGTTCACGGCAACTTCCGAGGAGGCCGACCCAGAGGACGTCGACCGGATGCTGACCGAGTACGCAGAGATGGTTCGCTCCCGGATCGAGGCGCATGGAGGCGTTGTCCAGAAGTTCATCGGCGACGCGGTCGTGGGCGTCTTCGGTGTCCCCGCTGCACACGAGGACGACCCGGAGCGGGCAGTCCGGGCCGGCCTTCGCATCGTCGAGGGCGCGGAGGAGCTCCAGTCGGTAGGAGGCGAGCCCTTGCGCCTGCGGGTCGGGATCAACACCGGAGAGGTGCTCGTTCGTCTCGGGATCTCGCCCGGCTCGGGCGAAGGGTTCCTCACCGGCGACGCGGTCAATACCGCCTCCCGCCTCCAGTCGGTCGCTCCCGAGATGGGGGTGGCGGTCGGTCTGTCGACCTACGAGGCGACGGCACCCGTGTTCGACTACACCGAGCTCGAGCCCGCGACGCTGAAGGGGAAGGCAGAGTTGGTGCGCGTGTACCAGGCGAATGCGGCGCGCGCTCGGTTCGGCACTGCACTCACTCGCACCCATGCAACGCCCTTCGTCGGCCGGGAGATCGACCTCGCCCTCATCAAGGGCATCTTCGACAAGACGGTCGCCTCGAGCTCGGTGCAGCTCGTGACCGTCATCGGTGAGCCGGGCCTCGGCAAGTCCCGCCTCGTGGGCGAGCTCTTCGCCTACATCGACGCCCGCCCCGAGCTCACGACCTGGCGACAGGGGCGCTGCCTCCCCTACGGGGAAGGAATCACCTTCTGGGCGCTCGGGGAGATCCTGAAGGCGCACACGGGAATCCTCGAATCCGACCCTCCCGCGGTCGCGCAGGAGAAACTCGCCGCCGTCCTCCCTGAAGGCGACGAGCGGGAGTGGTTCCGCCAGCGGCTCTTGCCGCTCCTCGGGATCGAAGCCACGTCGAGCGCAGAGCGCGAGGAGCTCTTCACCGCCTGGCGCAGGTTCCTCGAGCAGCTTGCCGACGAGCGTCCGACCGTGCTCGTCTTCGAGGACCTGCACTGGGCAGACGAGGCGCTCCTTGATTTCCTCGGGCACCTCGCAGACCTGGCAGAAGGCGTCCCGCTGCTCCTCGTGGGGACCGCTCGCCCCGAGCTCTACGAGCGTTACCCGCACTACGCAGCAGAGCTCCGCAACGCCATGCCGATCAACCTCTCCCCCCTCACGCAGGAGGAGACCGCCCGCCTCGTGGCGGCCCTGCTCGAGTCGACGGTGATCCCCGCCGAGCTGCAGCAGCCGATCCTCGAGCGGGCGGGGGGCAACCCCTTGTACGCCGAGGAATTCGTGCGACTGCTCAAGGATCGTGACCTGCTCGAACGAGTGGGCTCCAGCTGGGAGCTCAAGGAGGGAGCGGAGGTCCCGTTCCCGGAGTCGGTGCAGGCGCTCATCGCCGCCCGCCTGGACACCCTCGAGCCCGAGGCGAAGTCGCTCCTCTCGGATGCGGCGGTGATCGGGAAGGTCTTCTGGGCTGGCGCGGTGGCAGCGATGTGCGAGCGCGAGCAAGAGAGCGTGATCTCGACCCTGCGCGAGCTCTACCGCAAGGAGCTCGTGCGCCCTGTACGCCAGTCGTCGATGGCGGGGGAGGCCGAGTACGCCTTCTGGCACGTCCTCGCCCGCGACGTTGCCTACAACCAACTGCCCAGGGCCTCCAGGGCCAACAGGCATGTGGCAGCAGCCAGGTGGATCGAGTCGAAGGCCCCCGAGCGGGTCGAAGACCTGGCAGACGTGCTCGCCTTCCATTACGCGAGCGCCCTCGAGCTCACCCGCGCCGCCGGAGAGAGCGAGCAGGCCCAAGAGCTCGAGGCACCCGCGCTTCGCTTCCTCTCGCTCGCCGGAGACCGCGCCCTCGGGCTCGACACGGCCGCCGCTCTCGCGAGCTTCGAGCGGGCGCTCGCCCTCACCCCACCCGGCAACCCGGAACGGGCCGCGGCGCTCGCCGGCTTCGGCGAGGCCGCTTTCCATGCCGGACGCTACGGGGAGGCGAAGGACGCGCTCGAGGAGGCGGCCAGTGCCTTCCAGACGGCGGGCGACGTTCGTGCGGCCGCCAGGGCAATGGGCACGCTCGCCAACGTGTTGCACAAGCTCGCGGATCCAGCCTGGGCGGAGCTCCCCGCCGAAGCCGTCGCCCTCCTGGAGTCGCTGCCACCAGACGGAGGCTTCGTTTCTGCGCTCACCGAGCTCGCTCGCACCGAGGTCCTGCAGGGGCGAAACGAAGCGGGCCTCGGTTACGCCGAGCAGGCGCTCGGTCTCGCCAGCGAGCTTGGACTGCGCCGACCGGCTCGCGCTCTCGGCTTCCGTGCCATGGCCCGCGTCAACCTTGCGGATCGGGTTGGGGTGGACGACTTCCGGGAGGCGATCGCACTCGCTACCGAGGCGGGGCAGGGTCGCGAGGTCGCCCTCTTACACAACAATCTCTCTCTGGCGCTCTGGCCGTTCGAGGGCCCGGTCGCGGTCCTCGACGTCTTGCGAGCCGGTATCGCCTTTGCCCAGGCTCGCGGGCTTACCGAGGTGGCCGGCGTGATGACGGGTAGCACGGCCGAGACCCTTGTCGAGACGGGCGAACACGAGCAGGCGCTCGCCCTTGCGGGCGAGCTCGCTGCACTGGCAGAGACGAGCGGGGACGCGCTCAACCTCAGCACGGTGCAGAGCGTGCAGGCTCACATCTTCACGTTGCGTGGGCAGGCCACCCGGGTCACTGACACTCTCGACTGGCTGGAAGCGACCACCCGCGAGGCAGGGCAGGTCGACTACACCGTTGGCAACCTGGCCGTGGCCGCCCTCGTTCGTACCGCAGTTGGACAGACCGATCGAGCGGCCGCCCTGCTCGCAGAGATCGACGCCACGCCCGGTATCCGCGAGACCGTGTACTACGCCGCTTGCCTACCCGACATGGTTCGCACCGCTCTCGCGATCGCGCAACCGCGAGCTCGCAGAGCGGCTGATCATCGGAGTCGAGCCGCGCGCACCCTATGAGGAGCACGCCCTGGCGACAGTGAGGGCCGCCCTCGCCGAGGCTCAGGGTGATCTGCAAGCAGCAGCCGAGGGGTACGAGGACGCTGCCGAGCGCTGGCAGTCCTTCGGGGTCGTTCCCGAGCAGGCGTTCGCCCTCCTCGGCCAGGGCCGCTGCCTCACCCGCCTCGGCCGAAGGAGCGAAGCAGGCCCGATCCTCCAGCAGGCAGGCGAGATCTTCCAGAAACTCCAGGCCGCCCCTGCCCTCGCCGAGACCGACGACCTCCTGCACCAGGCGACCGCGCTCACCTCGTAGCGATGAATCTCTACGGGTGAGTCTCCACGGCCGGGACGGGTCCGTGGAATACAGCTTCGACGTTGTTGCCGTCCGGGTCGAGCGCGAACGCGGCGTAGTAGTGGCCGCTGTACTCGGGGCGAATCCCGGGCGCGCCGTTGTCGGTGCCGCCGTTGTCGATCGCCGCTGCGTGCCAACGGTCGACGCTGACCGTGTCCGGCGCCGGGAACGCGATATGTGCGCCCGTCGTGACGCGGTCTCGACCTGGCGCGGTCCCGACCGTGTGCAGCGCGAAGTCGTCGCTCGTACCGCGCCCGAACATGACGTACGCATCGCCTTCGAACTCACCCTCGCCCAACACGGCGAATCCAAGTTCGGCCAGGGACACCTCGTACATGCGTCGACTCGTCGCAAGATCGCTCACCCTGATCTCGACGTGATCGATTACCTCACTCATGCATCTCCGCTCCTTCCCTCCGTCGAGAGCCGACCATCGTGGTCACGACGAGCACGAACAGGAGGATCGCGGTCGGCGCGAACACGGCGCGCTCCGACGAGCTCCGCGTGGCGAGGTTGATGACCACCGCGACGCGCGGCATAGGATCGTCGTGAACCAGGAGAGGGCGGTCACGAGTCTCCCCGGAGCGTTCTCGAGCGGACCCTCGCGCACTCGCGCCAGGATGGCAGCGGCCATTACGAGCAGAATCGCGCATGAGACCGCAGCGAACACTCGTCCAGATGTGTCGAGCGCGCCTTCCGTCTCGCCTCCTTGCGTATATGCGCCCCCACGGTGCACCGAAGACGAGTGCGACCTGAAACGCTGCGACGCTCACCATCACGACCGCAGCAGCGCGGGCCGCGAGAACCGGGAGCATGGGTCCGACTGTAACGCCCCGTACAGCACGCCGCTGCCGATCAGAGGACAACCGGCCGAGACTCCGTCGATCAGCCAGTCGAGGACGCGCGTCCGGCCGCCACAGCGAGGGCGGTGTCGTATTCGTGAGCGGTGATCCGGACGACGCCCGCTTGGAAGTCGGCCTTGGCGTTCTCTGCCGGGCCGATCTGCGACAGCACGGTGCTCATCGGTACTGGGGGGTCCCATTCCTCGACCCGAGCCAGCAACACTCCGCTAGGAGAATCGCCCGGGTACGCCTGTGCCTCGGACGACGTCCACTCGTGGACTGCTGAGGCAAGCTCGGCGCGACCGACGAACTCCCGCTCGGGTGCGCCCAGATAGACGAGGATGAGGTCGCCGGGGGCAAGCGCGTCGCGGTGCGGCTCGTCTGCGTCGACGCCCCACATCCTGGCTCGCAGGAAGCCAGCGACCTGTTCCCGCCGCGCTGGCGGCCCCTTCGCTGCGTCCCCCTTCACGGAGTTGAAGAGGTAGTGCGCCACCACCGGAGCGTAACGCGCTACTGCGTCAACCCGACCCCCCGGCGTCACCCGCGGAACGCTGCGCTGACCAGGTTGTGCGGGGCTTCCCAGAAGGTGGGCGGTACTGACCTAGACCGTTGGTGCGAGTACAACGTGCAGGAACAGGCACTTTGCAGGGATGCTCGAGTCCGAGCCGGACGCGTACGGCGATCCTCTCTGCGGCGTTCTACGGCGCTCCAAACCGGATACTCATCGGCCCCACATCCGGCTTGCACGGGCCGGTGGCTCGCCGATCGCGCGTGACTCATCCCAGATTGGACGCTCTGTCTCAGGTGGAAGGGGCGTCAGTGCGGCCCTCTGCGTGCTGCGATGCGAGCGTCCAGGTGAAGCGAGTCATTGTCCGATCTGGCGCGACTCCGCTCGGGCGGAGGCCGCGTCGGACGAACAACGTTGGGATGCCCGCACGGGCAGCGACGGCCAGGCGCACCGATCCGATGCCCTCGCTCGACCACCGGTCCGACAGTCCGATGACGAGCAGTCGGGCATCGTGCGCGCCTTCGAGGACGCCTTCCTCGCCGGGGCGAACGAGGACGGGCTCGGTGACGATCCCGACCACCTGCTGCACGAGCATCGAAGCGCGCGCCAGGAGCCTGCTGGCATCGCGTTGGCCGGTTGTCGTGTTCGCTTCAGTTCCGAGAAGACGGAGCGTCGTGCCGAGGGAGTCTGCGAGCCACGCAGCGAGTTCGATCGCGGACCAATCGTGCTCAACGCCGCCGAACGGAGTCACGACTGGGCCGGTCCCGAGGTCGCCGGCTCCCACGAGCACCGCGACGTCGCTCGGGACCTGCTCGAGAATGACACCCAGATCCCGCTCGGGATGACCGTTCTCGGGCAACCACGACGATGAGTCGACGAGAACGAGATCGACATCGTGCTCGCTGGCGAGTCGCGCCGCATCGGACCCTGGCTCCGCCGTGGTGTATGCGGCGACGCGGGACGAGATGCCGCGATCGGCGAGCATGTGCCGCTTCTCGGCGAGCTCGGCGTTCACGGCGGCGAGGTCGCCCTTGTCTTCGAAGAGTCGAACGAGGATGAGCTCACGCACGGGTCGCCGCGCAAGCGGCTCGGCGATTGCGAGCAGCTGGTCGAAACGACTCGGGTCTCCGGCGACGACCATGATCGCTCGCTGCCGCGGTCGCTGTGGTCTCGCCGTGCGGAGCAAGATCAGGTTCCTGGCGAAGAATGGCCTGCTCAAGCTCTCGAAGCACGGGGCTCGGCTCGATACCGAGCTCGTCGACGAGCAGGCTCCTCGTCTCCCGATAGACGTTCAGCGCCTCTGCCTGCCGGCCCGATCGGTAGAGCGCGAGCATGAGTTGCGCGCAGAGACCTTCGCGGAGGGGGTGGTCGCGCACGAGCACCTCGAGCTCTGCGACGAGCTCGGCGTGTCGTCCGAGCTCGAGATCAGCTGCGATCCTCCGCTCGACGCAGGCGAGGCGGACCTCTTCGAGCCGAAGGATCTCCGCTTGCGCGAACGACTCGTCTGCGAGGTCGGCGAGCGGCGGACCGCGCCAGAGATCGAGAGCTTCGCGAAGTCGTCGCGCCGCCAGCTCGGGAGTGGCTTGCTGCGCCTCCTCCACCAGCCTCTCGAAGCGGAGCAGGTCGAGCTCGTCCGGACCGATGCGGATCACGTAACCCGGCTCCTGGGTGACGATCGCCTCGCTCGGAGCGAGCGCCTTGCGGAGCTGGGAAACGTGGTACTGGAGCGCGTTCGAGGCCGACTTGGGCGCTTGCGTTCCCCAAAGCTCGTCGATGAGCCGGCCGCTCGAGACGACCTCGTTCGCGCGCGTGAGCAGCAACACGAGAAGCGCGCGCTGCCTCGAGCCGCCGAGCGTGAGTGCCCGACCTCCCTCGACAACCTCGAGCGGCCCAAGGATCCGGAACTCCACGCTGCGTCTCCGGTAACGACGCTATCACCTGTCTTCTTCTCAGCAGTGCCTCAGCGATGCCTCAGCGCTTGGCTTGGACCCTGCATGAGCTCGAGCGCGACGAAGCATGGATGCCCGCGAGCGCGATCTTACTTGTTGTCGACAAGATCCCACCAGTGAGCACGTCCACCCAGGTCCAGATCGGATCCGACTTTCTCGGCTATCGAATCGAGGAGCTGATTGGCCAGGGCGGCATGGGCGTCGTCTACCGGGCCTACGACCTGCGGCTGAAGCGGACCGTCGCGCTGAAGCTCATCGTGCCGGAGCTGGCGCTCGATGAGCGCTTTCACGCTCGCTTCGCCCGCGAGACGGAGCTCGCCATGTCGCTCGAGCACCCGAACGTCGTGCCGGTGTACGACGCAGGCGACGTCGACGGTCGCTTCTACCTGGCGATGCGCCTCGTCGAGGGTACGGATCTGGGTGCGCTGTTGCGCGCCGAGGGCGCGCTCGACCCCGCCCGCGCAATCGCCATCTGCAGCCAGGTCGCGAACGCCTTGGATGCTGCACACGGGAAGGATCTCGTCCATCGCGACGTCAAGCCCTCCAACGTGCTCCTCGACAAGAGCGAGCACGTCTATCTGGCCGACTTCGGGCTGACCCGACGACTCGAGGAGCAGGGTGCCCAGGCCGGGGAAGGCCGGTCGGTGGGAACGCCCGCCTACCTCGCACCCGAGCAGATCGAGGGCGGGCCGGTCGACGGCCGAGCGGACATCTACTCGCTCGGCTGCCTCCTGTACGAGTGCCTCACCGGCGAAGCCCCGTTCTCGCAGGACTCGCGGCTGGCGATTGCGTGGGCGCACCTGGAGGAGGAGCCACCGAACGCGAGCGCGCACAACTCCGACCTGCCCGGGGCGGTCGACGCCGTGATCCGCAAAGCGATGGCCAAGTCACCGGATGACCGTTACCCGACCTGCACCGCACTGATCGAGGCGGGCGAGGAGGCACTTGAGCTTCGCCAACCGCCGATGCGCCGCAGGCGCCGGCGGCCTGTCCTCGCCGCCGTCGCGACTCTCGCGGTCGTCGCAGGGACGGCGCTTGCGGTCGCCCTCGTCATGCGAAACGACGGGCAGAGCGCCGTATCCGTCCCGACCGTCCGTGAGAACTCTCTCGTTCGCATCGACCCGGCGACGAACGCCATCAGTGACGTGGTCGCCGTGGGCAGTGGACCGTCTTTGACTGCTGTCGGCGGGCAGAGCGTCTGGGTCTACAACCGTGGCGACAACTACCTTGGCAACGCCACAATCACGGAGATCGACGCCACGACGGACAAGGTGCGACAAGACGACCCCGCTCTCTGCCATCCCCGTCGACCTCGGCCATCTCACTGGACCTGTGCTGGCGGCCGACTCGGAGGGCGCATGGATCGTCGGCGTCGACCGGAGAGGGAGGCCGCTCCTCACGAGAATTCTCTCGAGCGGACGCGGGAAACGTGAGTTACCGCCTCGACGTCGAGCCGCGAGCGGTCGCGGCCGGAGAAGGCGCGCTCTGGGTCCTCGGCACGGGTACTCGCGACAGTCAGGTGCTGCGTATCGACCCAGCCACCGGCGACGTCACTGCACGGACACACTTCTCAGCGTCGTCGCGGATCGACAGTCTCGACGTCGGCCTTGGCGCGGTCTGGGTCGTGTCCTCGTCCAGGGGGACGCTGTACCGGATCAACCCTCGGTCGGCGGCTGTGACTGGGCACACGGACCTCGGGGAGCGCGCCGGCCGACCCGAAGTCCAGTTCGGCAACGTCTGGGTCGTCGTGTCGGACGGGGGAGGCATGTCCCTGGTCGTCGACCCTCGGACGCTCTACGTCGTCGTGCCGCTCGACTGCTGCCTCCCTTTGGACGAAGGGTACGACTTCGTCGACGGGTACGGCTCGACCTGGCAGATCGATTGGGCGGCTGGGACGGTCGTACGATGGGACAGTAAGACCTATGAGGTCGTCGAATCGATCTCCGTCACAGGCCCGCCGACCTATGACGGTCTGTGCCTGACCTCGATCGCTGCCGGTGCGGGCGGCGTCTGGGTCACTGCTGCCCCGTCGATCGACTACACCTGCGCTCGCTAACCAGCGGCCGCGTCTAACTGGCGTCGTCGTTGAGCTCGTGGTCGACGCCTGCGTGATGCCCGGCTCAGGCGTCTGACGCGCGGACCCACCTCAGCACACCCTCAGTCTTTCCTCAGCCCGGGCCGCGAGGCTGCTCGCAGACGTGGTCATCGACGCGAAAGGACAGAAATGCGCACAAAGCTGGCACCACTCGCCCTGGCACTCGCCGCAGCGGCGATCACACTTACTGCCGTCGCGGCGGCCGGACCGGTCGCCGCGAAGCAGCGAATTGCTCTACAGCGGACGGCGGGGAGTGATGCGGTCGTCCTGATCCCTCTGACCTCCGGAGCCCTCGGGCGCGACTCCGGCACCATCACCTCCTGTTGCTGGAGCCAGCGCTTCGTCATGCGCGACGGCCAGAGCATCGAGATCAACGACCCCCTGCTGACCTTCACCCTGAAGCAGGGGAGCCTGGTGACCCGCAACAGGATCGAATGGATCGACATCGGAAACGGCTACGTGGTCGGCACGCACACATGGAAAGTCGTCCGCGGCACCGGCGACTACGCACACGCTCGTGGGCCACGGGCGCGGCGCCGTCATCGAGTTGCCGAACGGAGCCCTGAAGTTGCGGCTCGAGGGCCTCGTGGGCACGCAGGGGAGTTGAAGCACGATGGATCGGAACAGGAGCAAGTGGAGGCTCCCGCTTGGCCTCGGGCTGGCGGCGTTCGCTAGCCGCTCCGGCCCTCAAGCTCAGCTGCCCCGAAGCAGCGCGTGGATGTCACCGCACAGAAGGGGTCCCCCACGCGCTTCGCTGGCGTTCCTCCCGACGGCGTCAAGGCGAGCACGCCTACGACCGGCAAGTTGATGCTCGGTCTCAGCCTTTCACCGACCACGTGGAACGTGTACACCGACGGACGGATCATCTGGCAGAGGTGGACTTCGTCCGGCAACGCCACGGTCGTTCCCGACGGAGCGAGGAGGCTCGACACGGGCTACGTCCAGCAGCGGCTCACCCTCCAGGGTGTGCAACTACTCCGGTCGAAGATCCTGTCGACCGGTCTGTTCGAGCACAACCTCAAGCTCGAAGTCGGGGGGCACTCATGGTTCGACTACCAGGTTCGGAGAGGTGATCGACTCGTGACGGTCCAGGGAGTGCCCTCGGCTGACCCGTCGTGGAATGAACACTTCACGACCGCAACGCCGGCCGAGATGCGCGAACTCGCGTGGATCGAGAAACTCGTGGCGCATCCGGCCAGACGGCTTCCGACGAGAGCGTGGGCGGACCGTCAGATCCGGGCCTTCGTGCCGGCTCGCTATGTGCTCGCTATCGATCGAGGTTATCCCGATATCTCGAAGCTGCCAGCTTCAGCCGGCAAGGTGCTCGTCCAGTACAAGAACCTCAGGCGCCACGCGTGCCAGATCGTGACGACCGGGCAAGCACGGGCGCTCCTTCAGGTGTTCGCGGAGGCTGGGATATCGCCCAGGGAGAACAACGCGTTGACTATCGCCTTCGGCCTCGCCGGGCTGCGAAACCCCTCGGACCTCCACCTGACCCCGGCCCTTCCGGACGCTCGTTGCTGACCCAGTTTCGCAGCCTCCGTCGGCTGATCCTGCGGGAAACGTGCGTCGAACCGCTGGTTGCGATCTTGACGTCCGCGAGCGGCACTCGCGCTCGGGCGACAAACCTGCCGCTCGGGAGGTGTCCTTTCGAGGTGTGCACCGGGGTGTGCACCCCCCGAGCAGTCGCGACACTCCCGGCACATCTGACCCGCCCAACTAAGCCAAATCCGCGTAGCCGAGCGGGATCAGATGGCTAGGTCGTACCGAACCCGTCCAAACCCGACCGAACGCCAGGTGTTCCCACCGTTCCCACAGTCGGCGGCGCTGAGATGGTGCGCTTCGGACGCACTAGCTCCCGGAGGCCGCCTCGCGAGCGTTTCTGATTCTCCAGATCGCCGGGTCGGCCGTCTAGCTACCGGCGGCGCCTGTGACCTGATCGGCAGCGTCCGAGGCTGCGCTGGTGGCTTTGTCAGCCGTGGCCTTGACCTTATCGGCGGCCTCGTTACCGGCGGCGCCTGTGACCTGATCGGCAGCGTCCGAGGCTGCGCTGGTGGCTTTGTCAGCCGTGGCCTTGACCTTATCGGCGGCCTCGCCAGCCTTCTCTGCAGCCGTCTTAGTCCATGAGGACGCTAAGTCCCCCGCTTGATTCCACGTAGAGCCTGCGGACTCTTGGTTTTTCCGCCAGAAGAAGACACCGGCAGCGGCGGCACCAATCGCGGCGAGCAGCGCAATGAGCAACTTCATCCCTCTCCTTTCGTCGCTTCGATGCTATCGCTTTCACCGAGGCCGAATGCCGCAGGGCTCGAGTCCAATCTCAGGAGCTAGGGGCTTTGCGTCGCCACGCGAGCGCGATGACGCCGATGGCGACGCTGAGGCCAGCGCCGGCGGTTGCCGCGATCAGTGCCCACGCGACTCCCTGTGTCTGCTCGTCGTCCTGCCCCGGCACGACAGTCAGAGTCGCGGGCCAGCTGACCGTTGCTCGGCTCGGATATAGCAGCAGCGTGTCGAGTGTTGTCAGTCCGGGAGGCGCAGTAACGTCGACATCGAGACGGAAGGTCTCGATGGAGAGGTGCGCCAGCGCCCCCCCTTCCAGGTCGCCGTCGAACCCGTCTGCGTTGCTGTCCACCCCGCGACCGGATACGCGCGAATGATGTCGAAACCTGCGGGGACGCTGACAGTCAGTCCCGACATGGGCTCCGGGCGCTCGTTCGGCACTGCGAAGCTCATCGTCGTGCCCAAGCCACTCGTAATGAACTGCGGTTCGGGCACCACGTGTGCCCATGCGCCGCTCAACGTCACGAGGCTGGCGGCGAGGCTGGCTGCGAGTACCGCCGAGCGCACGCGGGAATGATGCCGACATGCGCCAGTCCATCGGGAAGAGATGGGCGGTACTGGGCTCGAAGCAGCCTCCCCCACTCGGGACACCTATGGACAGGAGTGGTCAATGCGGACGCATCCCACTCCTGCACAGGGATTGCGGCCGGTCAGCGTGTGACAGGAGCGGACACGCCGGACACCTGATTCGAGCGGCCGTGTGGACGAAACGTGGACGGTCGTCCACACTCTGCATCGCCACGAGGTCTTGTCACGAGATCTTGTTGCCCTGTGCGCCGCGCCAGGTTAGGTGCGCCGGCGGACCCGGCGACATGAGGGGTAGTCGACATCATCGTGCCGACTCGAGCGCGTAGAGTCGGCCTCAGTCCGACCGACGGAGGAGGAAGTCATGAGCATGTACGCAGTTGTCGACCCCGCGACCGGCGAGACGCTCAAGGAATACCCGACGATCACGGACGACGAGCTGCGGGACGCGATCGCCCGCGCCCACCAGGCACACCACGAGTGGTCGAGAGCTGCGACTGTCGCTGATCGCGCCTTGCTCGTGCGGCGCGTCGGCGAGCTGCACTCGGAACGGCGGAAGGAGCTTGCGGAGATCATCGTCGCCGAGATGGGCAAGCCGGTACGGCAAGCACGGGGCGAGGTCGACTTCTGCGCGTCGATCTACGGGTTCTACGCAGACAATGCGGAAGCACTGATGGCAGACGAACCGATTGAGCTCCTCGAGGGTGAGGGGTCGGCGGTCGTCCGCCGCAGCTCGCTCGGCGTCCTGCTGGGGATCATGCCGTGGAACTTCCCCTACTACCAGGTCGCACGCTTCGCGGCGCCGAACCTGATCATCGGCAACACGCTTCTGCTGAAGCACGCGCCGCAGTGCCCGCAGTCGGCTGAGGCGATGGCGCAGATGTTCCGCGATGCTGGCTTCCCCGACGGCGCATACGTGAACACCTACGCCACGAACGAGCAGATCGAGTGGGTAATCGCCGATCCGCGCGTCCGCGGCGTATCCGTCACTGGCTCCGAGCGCGCCGGCGCCGCCGTCGCGGAGATCGCTGGCCGACATCTGAAGAAGGTCGTTCTCGAGCTCGGCGGCTCCGACCCGTTCATCGTCCTCGGCACTGACGACCTCGACAAAACGGTCGAGGACGCTGTCGCCGCGCGGATCGAGAACGCGGGCCAGTCGTGCAACGGCGCGAAACGGTTCATCGTGATCGACGAGCTCTACGAGCAGTTCCTCGAGAAGTTCACGGCCGGGCTCATCGCTGTGAAGCAAGGTGATCCGCGCGAGCGCGAGACGGAATGCGGGCCGCTGTCCTCTCAGGTCGCGGCCGACCGCCTCGAGGATCAGGTCCGGCGCGCGGTCGAGCAGGGCGCGACGGTCGTCGCCGGCGGCAAGCGCAACGGCAACTACTTTGAGCCGACGGTGCTGACGGACATCACGCCGGACAACGACATCTACCGTGAAGAGCTGTTCGGCCCGGTCGCCCAGGTCTATCGCGTGCCGTCGGAGGAGGAGGCGGTCGCGTTGGCAAACGACACTCCGTTCGGGCTCGGCTCATACGTGATGACGAACGACCTGGAGCAGGCCAAGCGCGTCGCGGACCGGATCGACGCCGGCATGGTCTACGTGAACATCGTCGGCGCAGAAGCTGCCGAGCTGCCGTTCGGCGGCACGAAACGCTCTGGCTTCGGACGCGAGCTCGGCCGCTACGGGGCCGACGAGTTCGTCAATAAGAAGCTCATCCGCATCCGCTGAGCAAGAGGATCGTCTCCTCCCCGCAAGGCACCTTCGACAGTCCGAACGAGCGACTGGTGCTGCCGCCTCGGCGGCCCCGAGTTGCCCGATCGCTACGTGCAGGCTGCCGCGGTCGTCACGACCTCCGCGAACTCGTCCTGGAGGTTGATGCCGGTCATGCGCGCGATCTCGGCAGCCGGCACCACCTCGCCATCCGGGGCGTCGATGTCGAACGTGTGGGTCGCGTCGAGGACGAACCACACGTCGTACCCAAGGTCGGAGCCGATGCGAGCGGTCGTCTCACAGCAGAAGTTCGTCTGAATCCCGCACACCGCGATCGCGCCGATCCCGCGCTCGCGCAGCCATGCGTCGAGATCGACATCTCCGTGAAACGACGAGTGCACCGTCTTGACAATGCGCAGATCGGGCTCGCCGGCGACGGCCTCTTTCAGCTCGAAGCCGGGCGTGCCGCGCTCGAGCGGTCCGCCCTGCCAATCGTGCTGAACGACCACGATCGGGTCGCCGCGCCGGCGCCACGCGGCAATCAGCTTGGAGACGTTCTTCTCGGCATGGGGATTGTCTCGGGGTCCGAGCGCTGGATCCTCGAAGCCGCGCTGAACGTCGACCACAAGCAGCGCACGCTGCCCGATCATGCGTCTGACCCTACTGTAGGTCGCGGTTCTTGGACGACGCTCCCCTGCCTTCGCGCCGCGAACCCGCTGCTGGGAGCGCAGCCCACACACCCCTGGATCGACCGCGACCGAATCGGGCCCCACGTCCTCGAGCGGCACGCACCGAGGGCGGGCGTGCGCGAGACGCTACGTCCCGTTGACCGCCGCCGAAAGAGCCGACAGCGTCCCCGGCCCGACGACGCCGTCGGCGGTGAGGCCTGAGGACGCCTGGAAAGACTTGACGGCCTGCGCGGTCGCCGGCCCGAACTTCCCGTCGATGGTTGTCGAGTACCCGAGCGCGACCAGCGCCTCCTGTACCTGCCTTACCTCCACGCCCTTGACCCCTCTGCGGAGGACCACGCCTTCCGGCAGCGTGGCCGGGGTGGTCGGCGTCGACGAGGTCGTGGTCGTAGGCGTGGTCGACGGGGTGGTGGACGTGGTCAGCGTCGTGGTGAGCGTTGCCGTCGTCGTCACCAGAGAGGTAGTTGTCTCGACGCCGCCGTTGAGCGAGCGCGAGACGAGGGCACCGGCAAGAGCGCCGGCGACGATGAGGATCATTGCGCCGACGATGGCACCTACGATTAGCCTCCGGCTCCGCTCGCGCTCGCGAACACGGATGGCGGCACGCGGCTCGCCCTCGCCCTGCGCGGACTGACGCGTTTCGCGGAGTTCGGTCTCGTCGTCGGCGGCCGGGGAACGTCCTCCGCCTGTCTCGACGAACCAGTCGTCCTCGGGTGCAAACAGTCGGGTCGGGGGCCGCCCCGAACTCATCGCTACGAAGGTACTAGGTGCCTCGGAGGGCCGATCGAATCGGCGGCATGTCCCGCAGTTGGCCTCTAACGGCTCGTCGAGTGTCAGCCAGGATTTCGGAAGCGGACGTGCATGTGGTTCTCGTGGTTCGGATACGGGGTGACAATGTCACGCGGTCCGCGCAGGTCGGTCGCGTAGCCGACGAAGATCTTGCTCGCGCCCGCGGCGACGAAGCCGTCGAGCAACTCCTGGGAGAGACGTCGATCGATCTGCGCGGTTGAAGTCGGTGCCTGCAGCCATCCATCGCGGCGTGGGTAGTAAATGTCGACGTCGAGTCCGTTCTCATGGGAGACGTGCTGATCCATGACACCGCCGTCCCGAAGGCTGATGTCGCCGACCACGACCTGCGGGGCCTTCGGGTGCGCCTCTCGGTACCGAGCGAGCACCTTGATGATCGTCCGGATCGTGTGCTCATGACCATAGAGCCTCCCGGGCAGGTTGGGGCGCGAGTCGGTGTTCGGGTTCCACGTGACCCAGTCGGGACCCTCGACCGGAAGCTCGGTGCCGTCGCGCAGATAGCCGGCGTACGGAAGGCCGATCGATGTGGCCGTATGCCACGCGATGCGAGGCCACTGAGCCGTGGTCGGGTCTGTCTGCACTCTGGGCGTGGGTGCCTGAACCGGATGCTCGAGCCGGAACGTCAGGCTCGGAGGGTCATCCGGTAGCGGCAGGCCGTCCTGCGACACACCGCGCTGCCTGAGCGCCGCCAGGGGCAGCACGACGCTCGATCCGATGACGACCGCGGCGGCGGGCACCGTCCGTGTGGCGAACCTGCGCTTCCTCGCCGCTTCAGCCGCGAAACGCCGGCGTCGCGAGGCCTCGAGCCCTGTATCGAACCGCGGCAGATCGATCGCACCGCCAGCGACCGCGAGCGCACCAAGACTTCGTGGTCGCTCGCGGAACCAAGGCACGTCTACGTCGAACCACAGCTCGCCCGGTCGCCACGACATGTCGATGAAGTGCTTCGCGCGCCGCATTTCGTGTCCTTCGCTGAGAGGTCTGCTCCCATCGACCCGAGGTCACTCGAACCGCTGAAGTAGTGATTTCAGGGCAGCCTCGAATCCGCAAATTGCGGCGTTACGAGATCGCGCGCGCCCGCGCGCGCAAGTCTCTCATCGCTACAGGATCGTTCGTGTCAGACTGGTGTCGCCGATCTGCGCATAAGCCATGGAAAAGACGATTGCCAATCTCGTAACCGCGATCGAGCAACGAGATCTCGCGTTACCCCAGTTCCAGCGAGAGTACCGGTGGCCCGTCGACAACGTCGAAGAGCTGTTGCGCTCGATCGGCCAGGGATTTCCTATCGGCACACTGATCCTGCTCAATCAAGCGGACGGCTCGAAGCTAAACATTGAGCGGGACGACGAGGTTTGCATGGCCGCCCCAGAACCGGGTTTGGCATGCCATGCAGTGCTCAACCAGCACCTGCCATGGCTGGTCGGGTGTGAGAGGCACAAAGATGCAAGCCCGCGCTGGTCGAGCGACCAACGTGGCTGAAAGCGGTACCAGCGCGTCGGGATCGCTCCCGAGAAGTTCGGAACCCGTGCGCATCGTCGGGCGAGATTAACCCGATCGTTGTCGACACGAACTACAGGTAGACCAACCGCGTTACAGATGTGGAACGGCCCGCTCCTCCATGGCTGCCAGGCGAGAGAGTTGGAGTTTCCTCAATGGCGTCTACACAGCTAGTCGCCGTGGGTCAGATTTCCCTGACCCACGGTGCCCAATCGTGACCTCGTGGGACGGCGCAAAGCCGCATGGTTGAGTGCTCTGACTACTCGTGACGGGACCTTCCCGTCATCGACAAGCTTGGGGCCGCCGGTGATCGTAAGCGTGTTGCTTGTGGTTGTTCTGGACGAATCTGGAGGTTGTCCCGTAGCTCGTAGAACTTGAGGTGGTGGTCCTCCGGCCTCGTCCGTTCCGCTGGGGAGCGTTTGAGGCGATCTTCGAGATTGAAGGAGGAGCCGCGATGAAGAAGACAGTCCCACCAGTCACGCAGGCCAGGCCGATGCGGGAGGAGCTGCCGGCTCGGGTACAGGAGGCGCTCGGGGAGCTGGCTGCTGCTGCGAGGGAGGGGCTGCTGGCCTTGTCGGTCGGCGTCGGGCTCGGCGTGCTCGCCGAACTGATGGAGGAGGAGGTTGTCGAGGTCGTGGGCGCGAAGGGCAAGCACGACCGGGAGCGGGTCGCCGTGCGCCACGGCCACGAGGCGGGCGCAGTGACGCTCGGCGGGCGCCGTGTTGCGGTCGAGCGCCCTCGAATCCGGTCAGCCGACGGCGGCAGCGAGTTGTCGCTGGCGACCTACCGGCATTTCGCCGACCGTGATCCGCTGACGCGGGTGGTGTTCGAGCGGATGCTCGCCGGTGTTTCGACCCGCCGTTACCGGCGCATCCAGGAGCCGGTCGGCAAGGAGGTCGAGCAGCGGGCGCGCTCGATCTCGAAGTCGTCGGTCTCACGGGCGTTCGTGGAGCGCACGCGCAAAGCACTGGGCGAGTTGATGGCCCGCCGCCTAGAGGACGTGAGGTTGGCGGTGCTGATGCTGGACGGGATCGAGCTGAAGGGGCGAACGAACATCGTCTGCCTCGGGATCACGACCGACGGGTTGAAGGTGCCGCTCGGGCTCTGGGAGGGCTCGACAGAGAACGCGACTGTCGCGACCGCCTTGCTGTCCGATCTCGTCGAGCGTGGGCTCGATCCCGAGCAGGGGATGCTGTTTGTGATCGACGGGTCGAAAGCGCTCCGCAAGGCGATCCGGGACGTGTTCGGCGAAGCACCCGTGCAGCGCTGTATCCGGCACAAGGAACGGAATGTGCTCGAACATCTGCCCGAGCGCGACCGGGCAGCAGTCAAACGTCGGCTGCGTCAAGCATGGGCGCTCGAAGATCACCACCAGGCGATCGATCGGCTGCACGCTCTGGCTGTCGAGTTGGAGCGCAGCCATCCCGGCGCGGCAGGATCGCTGCGCGAGGGGCTGGCCGAGACGCTCACAGTCGCCCGCCTGGGCATCACAGGCTCGTTGAAGCGCACGCTCGCATCGACGAACCCGTGCGAGTCGATGATCGAGTGCGTCCGGCGCACCAGCCGCAACGTCAAGCGCTGGCAATCAGGCGAGATGGCGCTCAGATGGACGGCGGCCGGGATGCTCGAGGCCGAGCGGCAGTTCCGCAGGATCATCGGTTACCGCGACCTCGCCAAGCTCGCCGTGGCGATCGAACGAGACGTCGCTCACACCACCCCCGTCGGGTCCCCGGCCGAGGAGGCCGGCGCGGCCCAGAGGCGGGCGCCGGTGTTCCCTTTCGCTCCGGTCGAGGCGGTCTGAGTGACGCTTCGGCGGGTCGTAGCCGTGGTTGTTCTGGTTTCGGCTGCGTTCTAGTCTGCTGCGGTGCTGGTCTGTGCGAGCTGCGGTCATGAGAACAGCGACGCCGCCAGGTTCTGCGAGGCGTGTGCCGCCCCGCTCGGCGGCTGGCTCGGGCGAGCGCCGGAAGGTGGTGACGGTGCTGTTCTGCGATCTGGTCGGCTCGACGGCGCTGGGGGAGTCGACGGATCCGGAGGCGCTGCGGGCGCTGCTGGCCCGCTATTTCGAGCGGATGAAGGGCGGTCGTCGAGGAGCACGGCGGCTCGGTGGAGAAGTTCATCGGCGATGCGGTGATGGCGG
The DNA here is from genome assembly GCA_963744505.1 of uncultured Gaiellaceae bacterium. Taxonomy (GTDB): domain Bacteria; phylum Actinomycetota; class Thermoleophilia; order Gaiellales; family Gaiellaceae; genus GMQP-bins7. The sequence goes on along the minus strand of CAVUTL010000005.1, from coordinate 2,851 downwards.
TGTTCGGGGTGCCGGTCGTGCACGAGGACGATGCGCTTGCGGGCCTGCCGGGCGGCGGTGGAGATGCGGGAGGCGTTCGCGGGGCTCGGGATCGAGGGGCGGATCGGGGTGAGCACGGGTGAGGTGGTGACGGGGACGGAGGAGCGCCTCGCGACCGGTGACGCGCTGAACGTGGCCGCCCGCTTGCAGCAGGCGGCTTCGCCGGGGGAGGTGCTGATCGCCGAGGCGACGCTGCGCGCTCGTCGCCGAGGCGGTCGACGTGGAGCCGCTCGAGCCGCTGCGTGTTGAAGGGCAAGAGCGAGCCGCTGGCCGCCTACCGGCTGCTCGCTGCCCGCGCGGCGTCCGAGCGGCGGCACGAGACGGTCTTCGTCGGCCGCGAGCGCGAGCTGGCGCTGCTGGGCGAGGCCTGGGCGCGGGCGCTGGCGGAGCGGCGCTGCGAGCTGGTCACGATCGTCGCCGACGCGGGTCTCGGCAAGTCGCGGCTGGCGGCCGAGGCGCTGTCTGTGATCGAGGCGCCGGTCGTCCGCGGCCGCTGCCTCCCCTACGGGGTCGGGATCACCTACTGGCCGGTCGTCGAGGTGCTGAAGCAGCTCGACGCGACGCCCTCTGATCCGGCCGCCGCGGCGGCGATCCGTTCGCTGTTGGGGGAGTCGGAGGCGGGGACGTCGGCGGAGGAGATCGCCTGGGCGTTCCGCAAGCTGCTCGAGGAGCAGGCGCCGCTCGTCCTTGTCTTCGACGACATCCAGTGGGGCGAGGAGACGTTCCTCGACCTGGTCGAGCATCGTCGCGCTGCTCTCCAGCGGCGCCCCGCTGCTGGTCGTCTGCATCGCCCGCCCGGAGCTGCTCGAGCGCCGCCCCTCCTGGCCGGTGGCGGTGCGGCTGGAGCCGCTCGGCAGCGAGGAGGCGGCCAGCCTGATCGGAACGGCTCTGGCGGAGGAGCTGCGCGCGAAGATCGCCGTCGCGGCCGGCGGCAACCCGCTCTTCATCGCCGAGATGCTGGCGATGGCCGACGAGGCGGGAGCCGGGGTCGAGGTGCCGCCGAGCTTGCGCTTGCTGCTCGCCGCCCGCCTCGACCAGCTCGACACGGGCGAGCGGCGCGTGCTCGAGCGCGGCGCGGTCGAGGGCGAGGTCTTCCACCGCGGCGCCGTGCAGGCGCTCGCACCGGAGGAGACGCAGGTGACGCCGCGCCTGGCCGCGCTCGTCCGCCGGCAGCTGATCCGTCCCGACAAGGCGCAGTTCGCACGCGAGGACGGCTTCCGCTTCCGCCACCTGCTGATCCGCGACGCCGCCTACGACGCGCTCCCGAAAGCCACGCGGGCGGAGCTGCACGAGCGCTTCGCCGGCTGGCTGGAGCAGCGCGGAGAGGAGCTGGTCGAGCTGGACGAGATCCTCGGCTACCACCTCGAACAGGCGGCCCGCTACAAGCAGGAGCTGGGACAGGCCGACCCGACCCTGGCCGAGCGCGCCGGCGAGCGGCTCGCGGTCGCCGGCCGCCGCGCGGCTCTGGCGGGGCGACGAACCGGGCCGCCGCACGGGCTGCTCGAGCGGGCGCTCGAGCTGACCCGGCCGGCACGACTGGACGTCGTGCTCGAGCTCGACCTCGCCATGGCCATCTCCTATCGGGACGGCGCGAAGGCCGCAGCGATCGCCGACGCCGCCGCCGAGCGGGCGCGGGCGGCCGGCGACGAGACGGCGGAGCTGCTTGCCCGGGTCGGCGCCGCCTTCCACCGCTTGCACTTCGCGGCCGACCCGGCCGTCGACGAGCTCGAGCAGCTCGCGCGCAGGGCACTGCCGCTGCTCGAGCAGGCGGAGGACCACGCCGGCCTGGTGCACGTCTGGTACGCGCTCGGCCACGGGGTCGCGAACTTCCGCGTCCGCTCCGAGGACTATGCGCACGCGGCGGAGCAGGCGCTCCGCCACGCCCGCCTCGCCGGACAGCGCAACTCGCACCTTTTCAGCCTCGATGACGCGCTCACCCAGGGGCCGCGGCCGGCGGACGAGGCCCTTCGCACGCTCGACGCGCTCCTTCCCGAGAATCCGACATCCCCGGCTGCTGCTGAGTCGCGCCTGGCTGCTGACCATGCTCGCCCGCTTCGACGAGGCAGACCGAGATCGCGCGCGAGGCCGGCGAGCGCTGGCGCGAGCTGACCGGCGACGACTGGGTCGACGTCTTCCTCGCCCGCATTGCGACCACCGCCGGCCGCCACGAGGACGCGGCCGCCCACCTCCGCCGCTTCTGCGACCTGCTCGAGGCCCGCGGCCTGCGCTCCTATCTCTCGACCTACGCGCCGCTGCTCGGCCGCTCGCTCTGCGCGCTCGGACGCCACGACGAGGCCGAGCCGCTCGCCCGGCTCGGCCGCGAGCTCGGCGACGAGCAGGACGCCTCCACGCAGGCGCTCTGGCGGCAGGTGCAGGCGCGTATCGACGCCCACCGCGGCCACCACAGCCAGGCCGAGCAGCTCGCCCGCGAGGCCGTCGCGATCAGCGAACGCACCGACGGGCTGAACTTGCAGGGCGACGCGCTCTGCGACCTCGCCGAGGTGCTGCACGCCGCCGGCCGAAGCGACGAAGCCGCCGCCGCGCTCGCCCAGGCGCTCGAGCGCTACGAGCAAAAGAAGAACCTCGCCATGAGCGCGCAGGTGCGCGACCGGCTGGCCGAGCTCCAGGACGCAGCGCCGCGCTGAACGTTCCCGTCGCACCCGTGCGCCCGTGCAAGCTTCGCCGTCGTGATCGAGCGCGGCCTCGCTCGCACGACCGCCCGCCCCGATGGAGGAGGCCGCTATCCTCGTCGCCGTCTGACCATCAACACCGGGACCGCCGTCACGAAGTTCCACGACGAGCGGGACATCCT
>CAVUTL010000004.1:0-394373 GCA_963744505.1 uncultured Gaiellaceae bacterium | reverse complement strand
GCGGTTCCCGGCCGCGTCGAATGCGACGACGCCGAACGTGTAGGACGTTCCGCACGCGAGGCCCGTCTGGCTCGACGACGTCGACGTGACGGTCGCCATCTTCGTGCCGTTGCGATAGACGTCGTAGCCCGTGACGCCGACGTTGTCGGTCGACGCGTTCCAGCGTCAACGTCAGGCCGGTTTGCGTGACGTTCGACGCTGCGAGGCCCGTCGGCGTCGACGGAGGCGTCGTGTCCGGACATGCGGTCGTGGACACCATCACGACGTCTGGGACGAGCGGTTGCCGGCCGCATCGTACGCGTCAACCGCGAGGGTGTAGTTCGTGTTGCACGTGAGGCCGGCGAAGATCCCGGTCGTCGTCGAGCTCGAGTCCACCTCCGCGCCGCCGCGGTAGAGGCCGTACCCTGCGACGCCGACGTTGTCCGACGATGCCGACCACGACAGCGAGATGCTCGTCGCGGTGCGAGCAGTCGTCACGACGTTAGCCGGAGCGGTCGGAGCCTGACTGTCGATGCAGGCCGCCGTCGAACCAATGATGGAGGCTCTGTTCGATCGGTTGCCGGCGGCATCGTACGCCTCGATCTCGAGCGTGGTCGCGGTGCCACACGTGAGGCTCGAGACGGTTGCTCCGGGTTGCGATGTCGTAGCACCGAGTGAGCCGTTCGCGTACGTTCGATAGCCGGTGACGCCGACGTTGTCTGTCGACGCGTTCCATCGAAGCGCGATACTTGCCTGCGTGGCGGTCGAGATGGCCACATTCGTTGGCTGCGATGGAGGAGTCGTGTCCGTCGGCGGCGGTGGTGTCGAGCACGCGGCGGTGGATGCGTTCAGCTGCGCCGGTGACGAGCTGTTACCGGCGGCGTCGTGGGCGATGACACCGAACGAGTACGAGGTCCCACACACCAGACCGGTCTGGGGCGACGAGGTCGAGGTGACATACGCGACCTTGACTCCGTTCCGGTAGACGTCATAGCCGGTCACGCCGATGTTGTCGGTGGACGGGTTCCAGGTCAGCGACAGCGAGGTCTGGGTGATGTTGGACGCAGACAGGGCAGCGGGCTGAGACGGACGAGTCGTGTCCGTCGTCGCCGGTGGTGTCGAGCACGCGGCGGTGGATGCGTTCAGCTGCGCCGGTGACGAGCTGTTACCGGCGGCGTCGTGGGCGATGACACCGAACGAGTACGAGGTCCCACACACCAGACCGGTCTGGGGCGACGAGGTCGAGGTGACATACGCGACCTTGACTCCGTTCCGGTAGACGTCATAGCCGGTCACGCCGATGTTGTCGGTGGACGGGTTCCATGTCAGCGACAGCGAGGTCTGGGTGATGTTGGACGCAGACAGGGCAGCGGGCTGAGACGGACGAGTCGTGTCCGTCGGCGCCGGTGGTGTCGAGCACGCGGCGGTCCGAACAAAGACACGCGCGAGGGGCGATCGGTTACCAGCTGCGTCGACCGCGTCCACCGAGAACGGGTGGTCGAGAGCCGCACGCGAGCCCGCTCAACGTCGTCGTCGGCTCCGCGGTCGATGCGAACCGCTCTGGAGATTCCGATAGACGCCGTAGCCGACCACGCCAACATCATCGGAGGACGCCTGCCAGCCGAGTACGACGGCATTCTGCGTGGTCGCGACGCTGAGTGAACCCGGACGGGGTGCTGGGCGGCCGCGTGTCGGTGCACGGCATTGACGAGACAGTGGTCGGCACTCGACCCGAGCGATTCCTCGCGAGGTCGAACGCTTCGATGCTGATCGTCGCACTCTGACCGCAGTTCAGTGACTTGACCTCGTACGAGGGACGCGGCTGAACGCCGTCGGAAGCAGCTGGCGGATCGGTGACTGTCGCCTTGCGTCCGTATCCGGTGACGTAATACCCGGCTACACCGGTGTCATCTCGCGACCGATCCCATTCGACGACGACACTCGAGACAGAAGCAACCTTGACCCCGATGTTCGCCGGGGGCGTCGGTGGAGTGCGGTCGCGATCGGGTGCGCCCCCCGCGCTTCCGGCAACGACGACGGAGGCGAGGAGCATGGCGGTCGCAGCGGCGAGTACCGTGCGCTTGGCGGCGGCAGCGGACACAGTCCCCGAGTCCTCGGCTCGACCGGTGGCTCACCTAGACCCCCGAAGGGGTGAGACCAGACCTCAGTCGCGGCTCGATTGGCTCAACCATGCGCTCGATTTCCCCCGCGCAAGTGAGCATGTCCGAGTGGCCAGGCGCGACCCAGACGGGCGATATGGCGCTATGGCACTGAGAGCTTCGCTTGAACGATCGCGTTCTGTGCCCGCTTACCCGAGACGATGGCCCAGACGTACCAGCGGTATTCGCCAGGCGTCAACGAGCGCTGCGTACCGGCATGCGTCCAACGCGCCGGCACGGTGAGTTGAGGGCGTCTGGTCGTTCCGCTGAACACGCGTGTCGTCCCCCGGAACAGCTCGACGCGGTAGGCGTCCGCGCCGGCCGCAGGCGCCCACGCGAACCGCCGCCGGTGGGCTTGGATCCTGTCTGGAGGGACGGAAGCCGTCGCCGGTCGCGTACGGTGTCGACGGGTGGCGGCCGGCGGCTGATTGGCACTTGCACTCGACCGCCCGCGCTCCGCCGCCGCGCCCCGGTGTCCCGAGCTCCACGCGGACATCGAGCAGGAGCAGCACGAGGATCGTCACGGCTGCGACGCCGATGAGCAGACGCCTTGATCCTCTGTGCCGAAGGCTCTGGTCGGCCTGGTCCGGGAAGCGCGTCGGCGGCTCTTCGCCCGCACGATTCAGTCGTACCAACGCCAAGTTGCCGGAATCCGGCAGCCGCTCCCGCGCCGTTCTCGCGAGAACCGGATCGACGAGCACGAGCTCCGGGCTCAAGGCGTCGGCTTCGTTGCCCGAAACAGCGGCAGCTGGCAGGTCCACGTACGACTTCATCGGCCGTCGATGCCTTTCGCTTCAGTGAGCCGCATGCCTGCCTTGCGCAAGGTGGCGCCGACAGCGTGACGCGCGCGTCCACGTCCCGTCTAGTGCGCGGAAGTCCCCATCCTCGCTCGACACTCTCACGCGGCCTCGGCGATAGCCATCACCTCCTCGGGCTCGTCGATGGCAGCCTCGGCGAGCGCCTTCGCGATCGATTCTGCGCTCATGTAGCGGCTCCGGCGAGCGCTCCCCGTACGCTCCGCGCAGAGGGCGTCCTCCTCAGTGCCCATCAGCGCTTCGGCGAAGTCCTGCACCATTCGCCCGCGGCGGTCAGCTTTGCGCGCGCTTCGTGCTCTGCCGTCGCCGGCTCGCCAGCCGTCCGAGGGCAGCGAGTCGGCGATGGAGCTCACCCTCATGAACGAGACTCCAGGCCCGCTCAGCAATCTCGCACCGCTATTGACTTGAGTCAGGCAACCTACCAGCATGTCGTCATGAACGACTACAACACTCTCACATCACAATCGCTCTCGCGTCTGACTACAACTACGTGCGCCCGTTGGCCGTGGCTGCACGCTCTGTCATCGCAAACCTAGATGCTTCACACACTTGCGTGCTGGGTGCTCGACATGGGGATAATTGCTCCGTCAAACCGTCAACTGCTAGAGAAGACGCTAACCCATCCGAGCGTCGAGTAATGCGCGGATGCATCTCTTCGAGATAAGGTCCAGCACCTTCCCGAAACGTGGCATACTATCACACGCGCGGCCTACGCACTGCTCTTCATCCCTGACGTTCTTCCGTCCACTATTGAGCGAGTGCTCTACCTCTATTCTCACGTGATGGCACCGCGTTGTGTCGGCGACCTATTCACTACCGATATAGCTGCACATGCGCACTTGCAGTACCAGACACACAAGCGCCATTCGTGTCTTCCCCGTCTGGTGTTCCCTTGTGGTACGAGGCCGGCCGTGTGCGTCTGAGCTCAACTTCAACACAGGAGTCTTTCTAATGTATCTCGCACAATAGCGGGACACTGACGCGGCCTGCAAAGCGCTCGCCTACCTCACGACGTCGCCACTATTTCGTCATCTATCAGAAGCTCTCAACTCCACGCTTCCGGAGCGCATCGGCGAAGTCTACCCGCGCTGGAACCAGCAGGCGGAACTGTTTCTGACTGAGTACAAGTCATCGTTCCATACAAGCGTGAGCTCGTGGGCAGTCAAGCACTATCCTTGCATCGTGCATTTCTCTAACTATCCAAAGCCCTGTATCCCCGACTTCGCGCATCCCTTCGCCGATGAGTCGTACATGTATCTCTACCAGACGCCCTTTGCTGTTGGCGCCCGCCGCTTCTCCGCAACTCGCATCCAGAAGATCGCCATCGAGTACGCTGGGTCGCTCGCCGTTTCGACCTCCTGAGCTCCGCGTAGCCGTTCATTGCCGGCTTCTTTCGCGAGACCGACGCTCTCGAGGTGCCGGCAGAAGGTTCCTGGGCTCGCGCTGCGCCGAGACCGCGCTGTCCTCGACGACTATCAGCTGCTCAGGGGCATGCTGCGCGCGCCGAACGCTTCGACCTCGAACACCAAGTGGCGCGCCCGTCCGTCGCGTGAATGCTGACGGCGAGGCTCTCCACCTGAGCCAGTCTACGGCCGTGGGCAGCGACGCTCCGCGAGCCAGCAAGGTCCCGCGTAGCTGTGTCGCGGAGGGGACGAATGAGTACCTTATGTGGGGTTGCACACTGCAAGTAGACAACGCGCAGAGGATCCCCTGGCCGAGATGTCCAGTACCTCTTCCATCCATGTCGAATCAGCTCGGTCCCCCCGACTTGGGCAAGAGCGACTACGTCGAGCGAAACACGGCATTCTGGGAGCAGCTTGCGCCGATGCACATCGCAGCGGGAAGGGAGGCGTGGGCGCCGACGAGCTGCGCTGGGGCCTTTGGGCAATGCCCGAGTCCGAGCTCCGGCTCCTCGACGACTCCGCCCCGGGTGAGGACGCGATCGAGCTCCGGTGTGGCACGGCAGCGATTTCTGCGTGGCTCGCGCGGCGAGGATGCGACCGTTCGGAGTCGACATCTCTCGCGGCCAGCTCCACATCGCGCTGACGCTTCAATGCGACTTCGACGTGAGCCTCCCGCTCGTGTGCGCAACGCGGAGCAAGTCGCCTACGACCACGACAGCTTCGACCTGGCGGTCTCGGAGTACGGCGAGCCTCTCGTGCGTCTCGCGCAGATGGTCGCCCGAGGCGAATCGGCTCCTTCGGCCCGAGCGCAGGCTCATCTTCGTCACGAGCGGCACGCTTCTCGTCACGTGCACACCGATCGATGGCGGGCTGGTCGGAGATCAGCTCGTCCACGACTACTTCTCGCGCAATCGCTTCGAGTTGAGTCACGGCGGCGCCGTGGAGTTCCACCGGACACATGGAGACTGTCAGGCTGTCGCATCCAACGGGATTCGTTGTAGACGACCTGTCGAGGTTCAGCCCGACCCCACATCGAGCGCGCGCTTCGACCTCGCATCGCTCCAATGGGCCCGGCGCTGGCCGAGCGAGGAGATCTGGATCGCCCACAAGGCGCTGGCCGGTGTCCGAAACGGACGGCTAGGCTCCCGGCGTGCTGAGCCCGGCCGTCGAGAACCTCGTCACGCAGCTCACCAAGCTGCCGGGGATCGGGCGACGGACGGCGCAACGGCTCGCGTTCCACATCCTTTCCACGCGTCCCGAGGACGCGCTCGAGCTCTCGAAAGCGATCGAGGAGGTCAAGGCGCGCGTGCGGTTCTGCCGCGAGTGCGGGAATCTCACAGAGGACGAACTGTGTGCCGTGTGCTCGGACGCGCGACGTGACCAAACCGTGATCTGCGTCGTCGAGCAGCCGGTCGACGTCGTCTCCGTCGAGCGCACGGGCGAGTACCGCGGCCTCTACCACGTGCTCGGCGGAGCGCTGTCGCCGCTCGACGGAGTCGAGCCGGCGGATCTGCGCATCGAGGGTCTCCTCTCCCGCGTCGCTGCTAATGGCGTGACCGAGGTCGTCCTCGCGACGAACCCGACGATGACCGGCGAGGCGACGGCCGCGTACCTCGCGGACCGGCTCCGCGACAAGGTGCAGGTGACCCGGCTTGCGAGCGGCCTCCCGGTAGGAGGCGATCTCGAGTACGCGGACGAGGTCACGCTCGGGCGCGCTCTCGCCGGACGCCGCGCGATGTAGCCCGCGACGTTTCTTGCGCAAATTGCACCTTTTCCGCGTCCGAGGGGGTTGCATCCGGTAAACGGGCGTCATAGATTCCTCCCACTGAACCGGCGGGCCTTCGGGTCAGCCGGTTCAGTGTTTTTTTGGGCGTTCATTCGTGTCGCGCCCCTACACTGGGAGCGATGATCGACCCGCAGCTCCGCATCGGCATCGTCGGCGCGACCGGCGCCGTGGGGCAGGTGACCCTCCAGTACCTGGTCGATAGCGGGTACACGAAGATCCGCACATTCGCGTCGTGGCGTTCCGCCGGTGGGTATCTCGGCGACTTCGAGATCGAGGAGGCGACCAACGCCGCGCTCGGCGCCGGCGACCTGGACGTGTGCTTCTTCTCGATCGGCACGCAGTGGAGCAAGGAGCTCGTTCCGCTCGCTGTTGCCGCCGGTGCTGTCTGCATCGACAAGTCCGAGGCGTTTCGCCTCGAGCCTGGCGTGCCGCTGGTCGTTCCGGAGGTGAACGGCGAGCGAGCGCTCGAGCACGCCGGGATCGTCGCGAACCCCAACTGCTGCGCGATCCCGCTCACGATGGTGCTCGCTCCGCTGCACGACGCCGCAGGGCTCAAGAGTGTCCGCATCGCGACGTACCAGTCGGTCTCGGGCGCAGGTTCGGAAGCGATCACCGATCTCCGCGCCGAGGAACCGGACGACCACCAGCTGCGCATGGACTGGGAGTTCGACGGCGTCGAGTACGACGAAGAGGTGAAGCTGCGCGAGGAGACGCGCAAGATCCTCGAGCTCCCCGAGCTTCCCGTGAGCGCGACCTGTGTCCGTGTTCCCGTCGTGGTGGGACACGCAGAAGCGGTGTGGATCGAGACCGAGACGCCGCTCGCGCCCGCCGACGCCGAGCGAATCCTCGGCGACGCACCGGGCCTCCAGCTCCAGAAGATCCCCGCGCACGGCCACGCGATCGGTTCCGACGAGGTGCACGTGGGCCGTGTCCGTGCGGACCAGTCGGTGGAGAACGGGCTCGCACTCTTCATCGTCTGCGACAACCTGCGCAAGGGCGCTGCGCTCAACGCGATCCAGATCGCCGAGCTGCTCGTCGGCGCATCGCTCCCGAGTTACTTCGGCCAGAGAGCCAGCTAGCCCCCGCCGGGGGGAGCCGGCGCGGGCGAAGGCTGGAACGCCTCCTGCACCACCCGGAGCACCTTCTCGCGTGCCCCCTCCTCCACGGGCTGGAGGCCGCCGAGGTCGAGGCGCGCGAGCTCGATGCGGCCCGACGAGCGGAGTGTGCGAAATCCGAAGTCGGCGAGGAAGTCCTGCGGGAAGACCGTGCGATGCACGAGGAAGCGCTCGGCGGGCGGCGTCCCCTCGCGATAGCGGTACGCGAACGCCTCGAGCGCGCGGGCGCCCTTGTCGCGCGCCTCGCCGATCGCGGCCAGGAAGAGCGACTGCTCCACCCACGGCTGCGTCTCGGTGAGCAGGTAGGCGCACGTGACCAGCACCGCGTCGTCGGAAGGCGGCCCGGCAGGCAGGTCGGCGGCGCGCGGGAACAGAGCGGCAGGCGCCGTACTGCATCGAGCCGAGGACGCGGCCGTCGTCGTCGCGGTACACGGTTCCCCATGCTCCCCACTCGTCTTCCGCCCGCTCGATCCACTTCGACTTCTCGGCCTCGCGGTTCCCACGACTCTGCCACCAGACGCATGCCTGGCAGACCGACGGCGCGGTCTCGAGAGTCGCGCCGGTCAGCCCGGCGAGCCGCGAGGTCATCGCTTCGCGGGCGGCGCGCCGACGCGCTCGACGACCACGTCGACCGAGCCGACGTGGACGTTCGCCATGCGCTCGATGTAGTCCGAGACACGTTGCTGCACCTGCCGGGCGACACCCTCGGCGCCGGCTCCCCACGCGAGCTCGACGTGGACGTCGATCGCGATCGCCCCCTCGCCGCCCGAGATCTCGGCTGCCTCTCGCGCGAGGCCCGAGACACCCTCCACCTCGAGCGCGGCATCGCCCGCGTAGCGGGCGAGGACCTCGTTCGAGATGACCGGAGCCTCCATCACGCCGATCGTACAACGAGCTCGGTGACCTCCGGACGCGCGAAGAGGCGGAACGGCACGAAGGTGGTTCCGAGGCCCGGCGAGACGTGGAGCTTCGTCCCGCCGTAGTCGTACACGCCCTCGATGTCGCGTGCCCGCAGATGGGCGAGCCGGAACCGGCCTCCGGGGTACGGAACGACGATCTGCCCCGCGTGGTAGTGGCCGGACAGGATGAGCTGGAAGTCCCCCTCGGGAATGCGTCTGGCGATTCCGGGGAAGTGGCAGAGCAGGATGTGTAGCTCGGCTGACTGGTCGATCAACTCGTGGGGTCGCGCCTCTCGGCGCGCGTAGGTGCGGGGATCGACGCCGATGACCTGTATGCGGCGCCCCCTTGCTTCGAGGGTGATCGATTCGTCGGTCAACAGACGCGCACCGTCGATGCCGGCGATGGTCTCTGCATCGACCCGCTGCGAGAAGGGGTCGCGACTGTCGGCGAAGTCGTGGTTGCCGAGCACGACGATGGACTGGCCGAGCGCACGCAGCACGCGCGCGAGGTCGTCCATACCCGCCCGCCGGGAGACGAGGTCGCCCGTGATGCACACGAGATCCGGGCGGCGTTCGACGACCCACTCGACGGCATCGAAGACAGCGCGCCGACCGCGTGACGGGACGCCGAGATGGAAGTCGGAGAGGTGCGCGATGCGGAGCCCGTCGAGCTCCGGCGGCACGCCCGGAAGCTCCACCTCGACGATTCGCCGACGAAGCCACCCCGCCTCGAACCACCCCCACGCGGCCAGGGCCGCAGCCGCGGCGGCCAACAGGAGCAGGAGCCAGGTCAGACGGAGAGCTTCTCGGTCACGGGCTCGACCGAGACGACGTGGCGCTTGAACTTCAGCTCGGACGCGTCCAGCCCGGCCGCGACGCCGACGAGCTGAGAGAGGTGGAGGATCGGCATCTGGAAGTCCTTCCCCGTCTGTTTCAGCAGCTTGGACTGCCATGCGTCGAGCGAGAGGTGGCAGAGCGGGCAGGGCGTGACCATCGCGTCCGCGCCCGCCTCCTTCGCCTGCTCGATCGGCTGGATGAGCTCGGCGAGCGCGACGTCCTCACGCGCCTGGATGATCGGGAATCCGCAGCACTTGATCTTCGCGGGATAGTCGATCGCCTCGCCGCCGCACGCCGCGATGATGCGCTCGAGCGACTCGGGCTTGTCCGGGTCCTCGAAGCCGAGGAGCTTGGACGGGCGCAGGATCTGGCAGCCGTAGAAGGGCGCGATCTTCAGGCCCTTCAGGCCCTTGTGCGCGGCACCCTGCAGGAGCTCGTAACCCTCGCCGGCCGAGATGAGCCAGAGGAAGTGCATGACGTCGACCCCGCCCGAGTACCAAGGCGCCCCGACCGACACGAGGTTCTCGTTCACGCGGGCGAGGAGCGCGGCGTCACCCTGCAGCGCGTGGTTCGCCTGCCGCAGGTTGAGCGTGCAGACGTTGCAGATCGTCATGAGCGTGTCGGCACCTGTCGCCTCGGCGTACGCGAGGATGCGCGCGTTCAGGTGGAGGTAGTAGTCCGGCTCGGCTTCGTGGATGTCACCCGCGCCGCAGCACGTGACGGCCTCGAGCTCGATCAGCTCCAGGCCCACCTTCGGCGCGAGCGCTTGCGTCGAGGTATCGAGCTCCTTCGCCGAGAGCGCCGCCAGGCAGCCCTTGTAGTAGGCGACGGTCCTCACGGTGCCGCGCCCTCTCTCGGCGGCTCGGGCGCGGGGAACGACTCCGGCCCGTACGGGTCGCGCTCCTCCTCGCCGCTCTCCTGGACGAACTCCAGGCGCGAGAGCGCATGCTCCGACTGCACGATCCCGGCGGCGCCCTGGCGTTCCTGCACCTTCACGAGGTCGTAGAGCGCGCGCGCTTCGTCGACATGCTTGGCGACGTGGGGCGGCACGGGCGGCGGAACCTTGCCGTGGCGGAAGAGCCCCATCGCGAACTTGACCTCCTTCAAGCGACTTCGCGACACCCTGGGTCTTGGGAACGAGCTCGGTCTCGCGAAGCCAGCCGGTCGTCTTCGCCGACGTCACGAACCACTTCGCATGCTTGGCCCCCATGTCGGAGTCGATCCCTTCGCTAACGGCTTCGGCCCCGAGCTTCGCGATCGCGTCGCGCGGATCCACTCCTTTCGGGCAGCGCTCCTGGCAGAAGTAGCAGCGCGTGCAGTCCCAGATGCCGTGCTCGTCGGAGTAGGACTGAAGGCGCTCGACGGTCGCCCGGTCGCGCGCGTCGCCGACGAAGCGCATTCCCTTTGCGAGCGCCGCGGGGCCGAGGAAGTCCGGATCCGCCTCCATCGAGTTGCACTCGGAGACGCAGCAGCCGCACATGATGCAGAGCGACTCCTTGTGGATCGTGTCCATCCGCTCCTGCGAGACGATGTTCTCTTTCTCGCCGGGATCGAAGTAGCCGGTTTGCAGCCACGGCTGGACGGCGCGGATCTTCCCCCAGAACGGATCCATGTCGACGACGAGGTCCTTGACGATCGGCATGTTTCCCATCGCCGAGATCACCGGGACGTGTCCCGATTCGGCGATGTCGACCATGCGCGTCTTGCACGCGAGAACTGCAGCGCCGTCCATGCGCATGCCACAGGAGCCACAGATCATCATCCGGCAGCTCTTGCGGTACGCGAGCGTCCCGTCGTGTTTGTCCTTGACGATGTCGAGGACATCGAGGAGGGTCGCCCAGTCCGGCGCATCCACCTCGTACTCCTCGAGCGCGCGCTCACCGCGCACCGCGTCGTAGCGCCAGATCTTGAGGGCCATCTTCATCTCAGTACTTGCGCTCCTCGGGTTCCCACTTCGTCATCGTGACGGGCTTCCAGTCGAGCTCGGGCGCTCCATCCTCCCACGTCACCACGGTGTGGCGGAGGTAGTTCTCGTCGTCGCGGGTCGGATAGTCGTACGGGCGCGCGTGCGCACCGCGGCTTTCCTTCCGCGCAAGGCCGGAGACGACCATGCACTCCGCGAGCTCGAGGAGGAAGCCGAGCTCGAGCGCCTGGGTCAGATCCGAGTTGAAGACGTCGCCCTTGTCGTCGACGACGACGCGCTCGTAACGCTCTCGCAGCGATCGGACGATCGACCCCTGCTCGAGCATCTGCTCCTCGCGGCGGAACACCCCGAAGTTGACGTGCATCGTCTCCGCGAGCTCGTCACGGATCTGCCAGGGGCGCTCCCCGTCCGTGCGCTCGAGCAGTGCCTTCAGCTCCCGCTCCGCGTCTGCTTCGACCGAGGCCGGAACCTCGACCGTCGTGTTCGAGAGCGCCCATTCGGAGGCGTGTCGGCCGACGCGCTTGCCGTAGGTGATCGTCTCCATGAGCGCGTTGCCGCCGAGGCGATTCGCGCCGTGCACGGAGACGCACGCGACCTCGCCGGCGGCGTACAGGCCCGGGAGCGACGTGCGCCCCCAGACGTCCGTGTCGACTCCGCCCATGTGGTAGTGGGCGCCGGGACGAACGGGGATCGGCTCGTAGATCGGATCGACTCCGGCGAACGTCATCGAGAGCTCGCGCGTGCCGTGCAGACGCTCGAGGATCCGCTCCGCGCCGAGGTGGCGCAGGTCGAGCAGGACGTTGCCGTTCAGCCCACGGCCCTGGTCGATCTCGGTCTGTTCGGCGCGGGAGATCACGTCGCGGGAGGCGAGCTCCATCGCATTCGGCGCGTAGCGGACGAGGAACCGCTCGGCCTGGGCGTTCAGCAAGTAGGCGCCTTCGCCGCGGCAGCCCTCGGTGATGAGAACGCCCGTGGGGGCAAGCGTCGTGGGATGGAACTGCATCATCTCCATGTCCTTGAGCGCAACGCCGACGCTTAGCGCCATCGCCATCCCGTCCCCCGTGCACGCGTACGCGTTCGTCGTCCCCGTGTAGAGGCGCCCCGCTCCCCCCGTCGCCAGGATCACGGTCTTGGCGGGAATCGAGCGGAGACCGCCGCGCAGGAGATCCCACGCGATGACACCCTGGCAGCGGCCGTCGTCAACGACGAGCTTCCAGGCGAAGTACTCCTCGTACGTCGGGATGTCGCGCTTCATGACCTGCTCGTACAGCACGTGGATGAGGACATGGCCCGTGATATCCGCGGCGTACGCCGTCCGCGGCTCGCCGGCGGCACCGAAGGGGCGCTGCGCGATACGGCCGTCGGGCGTGCGCGAGAACACCGCTCCCCAGTGCTCGAGTTCGTAGACGTCGTCGGGCGCCTCCTGACAGAGGATCTCGATCGCATCCTGGTCTCCGAGGTAGTCGGAGCCTTTCACCGTGTCGAATGCGTGCTTCTCGGGGTCGTCCTCGGACGCGTTTCCGAGCGCCGCGTTGATTCCGCCCTCGGCCGCTCCGGAATGACTGCGAACAGGGTGGATCTTCGAGATCATCGCGACGTCCGCGCCGGCGTCGAAAGCCTCGATTGCGGCACGCATGCCGGCGCAACCGGCGCCGACGACCACGACGTCGTGCATGGCTCGGACGCTACCTGAACGATTCGGCGGTGCTCCCGCTGAAGCTCAGGTGCGGACGAACGTCGCGCGGGCGTTCGTCGCGGCGCTCATCGGCACGGTGCACGTCCTCTTGGAGCCCCGGCACGCTCCGCTCCACGAACGAAGCTTCCAGCCCTTCGCCGACGTGGCCGTGAGCCGCACGGGAACGAACGAGGCGAACGACGACGAGCAGCGCGGCCGGCAGGTGATGCCCGCGTTCGAGCTCCGAATCGTGCCCTTGCCCCGCACGGCGACGGTGAGGCGGAAGGCGGCGGGGGCGAACACTGCCGCCACGGCCGAGCCCGGTGAGACACTGAGAGCACACGCCGCGGCGCCCGTGCACGCGCCGCTCCAGCGCACGAGCTTGGCCCCGGGGCTCGGTGTCGCGGTCAGCGCGAGTCGCTGCCCCGAGTTCCAGGTCGTCGTGCAGGTCGCGGCGCACTGGAGCCCCGGGACGTCGGCGGACACGCTGCCCGGACCCGAGACCGTCACCGCAAGTGGCGCCTGGCTGTCGAGGCGGACGAGCCACGCGGAGTCCTGCGTGTCCGTCCAGCCGCCCGCGTGCCCGTAGTAGTCGTCGCGGTTCGGGTCGAGGAGCTTCGACGTGATCGGATCGCCGCCGATCGACGGGTACATGAGGTCCTGCTGCGTGTCGCACACGTGCCCGCTCGACTCTCCCTCGCACTCGTTCGGTGCCCGGCCCGAGACGGCACCGAGCGTGTGGAGGACCTCGTGAGCGGCGACCGCAGCCGTCGAGACGCCCACGCACGAACGGAAGTAGACGATCGCAACCCCGAACCCGCTCGGTTCGCTTCCGCCTTGACCACACACGTTCGTGCCCTCCGTCGGTCCGTCGAAGTAGACGACGTACTTCGTGAGCGGCGAGTCGAGCCCGACCTGCTCGAGAGCAGCGGCGATGGAGGCGAACCGACCGCCGAGCGGCGACAGCTGCGCGCTCGAGCGCGCCACGCGAAGTGTCGTGATGTCGAGCTGCGCGCCGCACGAGAACGACGCGACGTCGTTCCGCGGCGTCCGCGTCGAGTCCTGTCCGCGCCACCAGCCGTCGATCTGCTCGGCGTCCGACTGCATCGTCGCCCCCACGCTCACGAGGTTGTCGGGGCCGTCCGAGGGAATCACGTAGACCCAGTGGATCGGGTTGCCCGCGATCCCGTTGGGCGCGCGATCGGCTTGCGCCGCAACGCCGCACCAGGCGGCTTGTGCGCCGGTCGCGGCGATCGGCGATAGCGCAGTGACATCCGTCGTAGTCACGTCTGCGAACGACCGATGCCGGGCCGGGCTGCGCTCGTGCTCCGGCGACCGAAGCGCAACCCGCGAGCACCGCAACGCAGACGGCGGCGCGGATCACGGCGTGGTCACGGAGACCCGGACCCGCCCGTGCGCTGTGCCCTTCTGCGTGACGCGGACGAAGAGCGACCGCTGGCCGCAGACCGAGCCGTCGAGACGCTTCACTCGCTGGCCCACCCACTGCGCGCGCTTCACGACCGTGCGCCGGTTGCCAGCGATGAGAGCGACGTCGAAGGCCGCACCGGCGGGTACGGACGCGTTGACGCGGAGATCGCCGTCGAGAGGTGTCGCGAGCGGAATCCACCACACCTTCGGCGTCTTCTTCCCGAAGACGCGGGTCGAGCGCGTCGTCCGCTGCGCCGTCCACGGCGAGACGACGTCCTGCTCGGCAGCCTGGAGCGCAGCCTCGCTCGGATAGAAGCTCGACGCGACGATCGGCCAGGTGGCTGTGGTGATCCCGTGCTTGCGCTCGTCCATGAGCCTGTATGTCTCGGCCCACGCCTCACCGGGATTGCGCGCGTAGTTCGAGCCCTGGTCGCCCGGATACGCCTCTCGTCGGGACACCTTGGAGCAGACGTCCGCCGCACTCGCCCAACGCTTCGGGCCCCAGTCGACTGCCACCCACGGCGCGTTGAGTCGGTGATTGGCCACGTGATGGCCGTACTCGTGCCGGACGATCTCCTCGGGAGAGATGTCGGCGGCCAGCTCGCCGGGAGCGACCATCCGATTCCCTCCGTAGCACCCCAGCGCACGCGTGCCGCAGAGCTCCTGCACTTCCGCGAACGAGACGATGAAGGTCGTCAGCCGCGCGATCTCACGCCCGTGCGTGAGACCGGCGAGGAACTCCGCCCAGCTCTCCGGCGTCGAGGTCGCGACGGGCAGCGTGTCGGACACGCGAACGTCGACGGTCTCGCCGGTCGACGTCGTGATCGGACCGCCTCGGTACGTGACGGCGGCGCGGGCGAGGCGACTCGCCCGAAGCGGCATATCGAGATCGACCTCGACGGCACGAGCGTGGGTCGGCGTCGGGGCTTGGGTCGTGACGACGCCGGAGCCGGCGGCCGCGGCGAGTGCGCCGGCGAGCAGCGCCCCGGCGAGAAGGACGGCGAGACGCCTCGTCAGCGGGTTCACCACCCCGCCCTTATAGCCACGGGAACATGAAGTCTTCGTAAGAAGCTGCCGCGACCTATTTACGCGGGCCGGCGGCGGCGACGCCTGGCGCGACGTCGTCGAAGCGCGTGAAGTTCTCGCGGAACATGCGAGCGAGCTCGGCCGCCTTCGCGTCGTAGGCGTCTGGATCTGCCCAGGTCGAGCGGGGGTCGAGCAGCCGTGAGTCGACTCCGGGCACTTGGACGGGCACTTCGAGGCCGAAGGTCGGATCGACGCGATACTGGACATCGTCGAGGTCGCCCGACAGCGCCGCGTCGAGCAGCGTCCGCGTCGCGGTGATCGGCATCCGCCGTCCTTCACCGAACGGCCCACCGGTCCAGCCCGTGTTGACGAGCCAGACGTCCGCGTCTCGGTGCGCGTCGAGCTTCTCCCCCAGCATCCACGCGTAGACCGACGGTGGCTGCGGGAGGAAGGGCGCGCCGAAGCAGGCGGAGAACGTCGGCTGCGGCTCCGTGACGCCGATCTCCGTACCGGCGAGCTTCGCCGTGAACCCTGAGAGGAACCAGTACATGGCCTGATCGCGCGAGAGCCTGGCGATCGGGGGCAGGATCCCGAACGCGTCCGCGGTCAGGAAGACAACCGAGCTGGGATGGCCGGCGCGCTTCGCCGGAAGCGCGTTTCCGATCTGCTCGAGCTTGTACGCCGCGCGCGTGTTCTCCGTCTTCGAGTCGTCGTCGAGGTCGAGCACGCCACGCTCGTCCATGACGACGTTCTCGAGCACCGTGCCGAAGGCGCGGGTCGTGGCGTAGATCTGCGGCTCGGCTTCCGCCGAGAGCCTGATCGACCTTCGCGTAGCACCCGCCCTCGACGTTGAAGACGCCGTCGTCCGACCAGCCGTGCTCGTCGTCGCCGATGAGGTGCCGCTCCGGGTCGGCGGAAAGCGTCGTCTTTCCCGTGCCCGAGAGCCCGAAGAAGATCGCGACGCGCCCGGACTCGTCGACGTTCGCGGAGCAGTGCATCGGGAGCACGCCCTCGAGCGGGAGCCGGTCGTTCATGACTGTGAAGATCGACTTCTTGATCTCGCCCGCGTAGAAGGTGCCGCCGATGACGACCTCGACGCGCGTCGGGTGGAGGCAGACGAACGTCTCGGTGCGCGTCGCGTCCTCGTCGGGATCCGCGGAGACGGACGGCGCGTGGAGGACGAGCGCCTGCGGCTCCATGTCCTCGAGCTCGTCGTCCGACGGGTCGATGAAGAGCGTCTTCGCGAAGAGGGCATGCCACGGAGACTCGGTGATCACGCGGACGGCGATGCGGTGCGCGCGGTCGGCGCCGGCGAACGCGTCGACGACGTAGACATCGCCTTCGCTCAGCCGCGACGCGACCTTCTCGCGAAGTCCCTCGAAGTGATCCTCCGAGATCTCCGCGTTGACGTCGCCCCACCAGATGCGGTCCTCCGAGCCAGGTTCGCGGACGACGAACTTGTCCTTGGGCGAGCGGCCGGTGTGCTTACCCGTGTCCACGACGAGCGGGCCGCCCTCGGCGAGCCGCGCGTCGCCGCGCGCGAGCGCGTGCTCGTAGAGCTGGGACGTCGTGGGGTGCCAGTAGACGCGCCCTCGCACGGAGATCCCGTGCTGAACGAGCTCGTCCCGATCCGGAACGATCGCGATCACAGCGCCCCATCGTACGCCACCCTCGTCCGCACGTGACCCGAGAATGCGCCTCATGGTCGGCGCAGCCCGCCTTGGTTTTCTCGCGGCCGTCGTGCTGCTCGCACTCGTCATGACGCCGGTCGCCGCCGCCGATCTGGCAGACGAGCAGGCACTCGCAGAGAAGTACGCGCCGATCGTGCGGGTCGTCGAGCAGCAGGACGTGTGCAGCTACGGCGAGCCGTTCATCCCGACGGACATCGACCTCCTGCTCGACGAGGAGACGGTGGCGCTCCGCGGGCCGTGGAACGTCACGGATCTCGTGAAGATCGCTCCCACCGGGGACGATCTCGTGAAGCGCTTCGAGTACCACCTCGACTTCCCGGGCAATGCGCTCGATCCGGGCTGCGACTACAACCTCTGGGCTCAGCGCCTGACGCGAGGCACCGAGCCGGTCGTCTACGCACACGTCGTCGGAGAGGGTGACCAGCTCGCGCTCCAGTACTGGTTCTTCTACCCGTTCAACGACTTCAACAACACGCACGAGGGCGACTGGGAGATGATCCAGCTCGTCTTCGACGCCGCAGACGCTCGCGCTGCGCTTGGCGTCGATCCGGTGGAGGTCGGGTACAGCTCGCACGAGGGGGCGGAGCGCGCCTCGTGGGACGACGACAAGCTCGAGCTCGTCGACGGGCGTCCGGTCGTGTATCCGGCGGCCGGTTCCCATGCCAACAAGTACGGCGATGCGCTGTGGCTCGGGAGCTCGGCGGAGGCGGGCGTCGGCTGCGACGACACGCGAGGCCCGCACCGCGAGCTCTCCCCGCGAGTCATGACGATCCCGAGCGAGGCTGCAGCCGCACAGGCTGCATATCCCTGGATCGCGTTCGAGGGCCGCTGGGGCGAGCTCCAGAAGGCCTTCTTCAACGGGCCGACCGGCCCGAATCTCAAGACCCAGTGGACGCAGCCGATCACCTGGTCCGAGGGCTGGCGCGACGTGAGCTACGCCGTGCCGACGGGCGGCGCCTTCGGCACGGGAACGACCGACTTCTTCTGCTCCGCGGTCACGGCGGGCTCGAGGGCGATCGCCCAACTTCTCAACAACCCGCTTCCGCTCGTCTTCGTCCTCGTCGCTGTCCTCGGCCTCGTGATCTTCGCGGCCGTGCACGCAACGTGGACGCCGGTTGCACCGCGGCGCGTCGCACGGCGGCGGACGTGGGGCCAGATCATCTCCGCGTCGGTGAGGATGTACGTCAAGCGTCCGGGCCTCTTCCTCGGGCTGGGCGTGCTCCTCATCCCGATCGCGGTCCTCATGACGTTCGTGCAATGGCTGCTGCTCAGCCTGCTCGACCTGCTCGGAAGCCTGTCGGGGGAAGCAGCCGGCGCATGGGCGTTCCTCTCCGTCATCGTCGGCACGACGTTCGCGCTACTCGGCCTCGGTCTCGTCATGGCCGCCGCGGCGTGCGCGCTCGTCGAGATCGACGCCGATCGTCCGGTATCGGCCTGGAGCGCCTATCGGCTCGCACTCGGGCGCATCCGGCCGCTGCTCGGCTCGATCGCACTCTTCGTCGTCGTCTGGGTCGTGCTGACGAGCACGGTGTTCCTCATCCCGGTCGCGATCTGGCTCGCGATCCGCTGGTGTCTCGTCGCTCCGGTCGTCGAGCTCGAAGACCATCGGCCGTTCCCCTCGCTGCGCCGCAGCGGCGAGCTGGTCCGTCGCCGCTGGATTCGCGTCGGCTCGCTCGTCGGCCTGAGTGCAGGGGTTGCGCTCATCGCCGGCCCCCTCGTCGGCGCGATCCTCATCTTCGTGACGACTGCGCCGTTCGCGCTCCTCAATCTCTTCGCCGGCGTCGTCTATGCGCTCGCGATGCCGTTCGTCGCCCTCGTGACGTCGTTCGTGTACTTCGACGCTCGCACGCGGTTGGAGCTCGAGCCCTACGAACGGGTTTCCGAGCTCCCCGCCGAGATTCAGCTCACGACGACGGGCTGATCCCCCGCGACGAGCTCGGCGAAGCGGCCGCCGCGCGCGAGGAGCTCGTCGTACGTCCCGCAGCTCGACCACCCGTCCCCGATCGAGCACGACGATCTGATCCGCGTCGCGCACGGTGGAGAGTCGGTGTGCGATCGCAATGGTCGTCCTCCCTTCGGAGAGGCGCTCGAGCGCCTCCTGCACGAGCCGCTCGGTCTGCGTGTCGAGCGAGGACGTCGCCTCGTCGAGCACCAGTACCGGTGGATTGCGGAGGATCGTCCGTGCGATCGCCATCCGCTGCTTCTCGCCGCCAGAGAAGCGGTAGCCGCGCTCCCCGACCATCGTGTCGTAGCCCTCCGGCAGGGTCGCGATCAGCTCGTGGATCTGCGCCGCGCGTGCCGCCGCCTCGATCTCCTCGTCCGACGCGCTCGGGTGCGCGAAGCGGAGGTTCTCGCGGACCGACGCGTGGAAGAGGTACGTCTCCTGCGAGACGACGCCGACGGTGTCCGTGAGCGCCTCGAACGTCAGGTCGCGCACGTCGACTCCGTCGATCGAGACGGATCCTTCGGTCGCGTCGTACAGGCGGGCAACGAGGTACGCGCTCGTCGTCTTCCCCGAGCCGGTCTCCCCGACGAGGGCCGTCTTCGTGCCGGGCGGGACGGCGAACGAGACGTCCTGCAGCGTCCACGCCGCGTCGTCGTAGCGGAACCAGACGGAGTCGAGCACGACCTCGCCCCGCGGCGCGGTGAGGGCCTCGGTTCCCTCGACGATGTCGATCTCGTGATCGAGGTACTCGAAGATGCGGTCGAACAGCGCGAGCGAGCTCTGCACCTCGAGCTGCACGTTCAGGAGACCGCCGATCGGGAAGAACAGCCGCGTCTGGAGCGTCGTGAACGCGACCAGCGTTCCGATCGTGATCGTCTCGGACCCGTTCGCGATGCTCCAGCCTGCGAACCAGTAGACGAGCGCGGGCATGATCGCGAAGGTCATCTGGATCGAGGCCATCATCCAGCGGCCCGTCATGCGACTTCGCACCTCGAGCTGGGCCAGCCGCTGCGACTCGCCCGCGAAGCGCTCCGCGAGGTCGTCGGTGCGACCCATCGTCTTGCCGAGGAGGATCCCCGAGACCGAGAGCGACTCCTGCACGATCGAGGAGACGTCGGCGAGCGACGCCTGCCGCTCGGCGGTCACCTTCTTGCGCTGCGCGCCGACGCGCTTCGTCAGCCAGACGAAGAGCGGGAGCAGCGCGAGCGCGAAGGCGGCGAGCCGCCAGTCGAGCAGGAACATCGCAACGACGGTCGCGATCACGGTCGTGACGTTGGAGAGCACCGACGTCGCCGTCGACGTCACCACGGTCTCGATACCGCCGATGTCGTTCGCGATCCGGCTCTGCACCTCGCCCGTCCGCGTGCGCGTGAAGAACGCGAGCGACAGGCGCTGCAGGTGGCGGTAGACCTGAGTCCGCAGGTCGTGCATGACGCTCTGGCCGACCTGGTTCGACAGCAAGGTCGAGAAGACACCCAATACCCCGGTGATGATCGGGATCGCGACCATGCCCGCGACGAGCACCGTCAGCAGGCCGACGTTCTCCTCCGGGATCGCGACGTCGAGCACGTCGCGGAGGAGGAAGGGCGAGACGACACCGATCGCAGCGCTGACGAAGATGACGGTTCCGACCACCGCGAGGCGCCCCCGGTAGGGCCGGAAGAGCGGGAAGATCCGCCGCAGGTTCGCCTTCCTAACCGCAGGGTCGGCGGGCCGCTCGGGCGGCTCGTCCGCGGTGAAGGCGTCGAATCGTCTGCCGGGCACGGAACAAAGCGTACGGACGACGCCTCGGCCTCCGCGCCTACGATGTGACCATGCCTGCGGAGGCGCCAAGCCCCTCGGTGGTCGAGCTCCTGGACTGGATCACGCTCGGACGCCGCACGTACTCGGAGACGCTCGAAGCCTGGAAGACCCACTGCCCGCGGCTCTCCGCGTGGGAGGACGCGCTCGCCGCCGAGCTGATCGAGGTGAGACGAGCCGACGACGGCGAGTCCCTCGTGGTGCTCACGCCCGCGGGGACGTCCGCTCGGCGCAGCTCGCGCGCCTGAGCAGGCACCCATCTGCGTGCGCCGAATCCCGCTCCGTGGACACAGCCGCGGCGATCGACCGCTTCCTCGTGCACGGCGGGCTCTCCGACGCGACCCGGCGCGCGTACGGCAGCGACCTGCGCGCGTTCTCGAGGTGGCTCGACCGGCGCAGCCTCGGGCTCGGGGACATCGACGCGGGTGTCCTCTCCGACTGGGTCGGCGAGCTCGGCAGCGGTCGCGACCGCCTCGCCCCCGCCTCGATCGCGCGGCGACTGGCCGCCGTCCGCTCCTGCCTGCGCTACACCTTCGGTCCCGCGTCGGTCCCGGACGCGCAGCTCTCACCGAGCCGCGCGCGGCGCCTCCCCGATGCACCGAAGCCCGCCGAAATCGACGAGATCCTCGAGATCGTCGAGGGCGACTCGCCGCTCGCACTTCGCAACCGCGCGCTCCTCGAGCTCCTCTACTCCGCCGGGCTCCGTAGCGCCGAAGCCGTTGCACTCGACCTGGGCGACGTCGACTTCGACCGCGAGCTCGTCCACGTGCGCGGAAAGGGCGGAAAGGAGCGCGTCGTGCCGTTGGGGGAGGAGGCCGCGCTCCAGCTGGCGCGCTACCTCCAGCTCGGTCGACCCGCGCTCGCCTCGGGAGCGGACGACGCCGTCTTCCTCTCCGTCCGCGGCCGGCGTCTCGATACGAGCACGGTGCGTCGGCTTCTCCGCCACCCTCATCGCCTCCGGCACGCCTTCGCGACGCACCTCCTCGAAGGTGGCGCCGACCTGCGCGTCATCCAGGAGCTGCTCGGCCACGCGTCGCTGTCGACGACGCAGATCTACAGCCACGTCGACGCGCGGCGACTCCGTCGCGTCTACGACAGCGCGCATCCCCGCTCCTAACGGAGCCTGCTATCCGACGCGCTTCAGGGCCGCGAGCCTGGCCTTCTCGATGCGACGCGGAGTCGAGGCGTCGCGTGACCAGAGCGGCCAGGAGAACCTCGTCGCGGACTTCAGCTCGCAGCCGAGGTTGCACGCGAGCCGGACGCGCGCGCGGGAGGCGCTGAAGAGCCCGGCGCTCCCGAGGATCTCGCGCACGGCGCCCGCACCGTGCCGTCTCCGCACCAGGTCGAGGATCGCCCAGTCCTCGATTCCGTCGCGAATCTGCTCGAGCCGGGCGCTCGGCATGGGGCCGGACGGCCCCGGATAGAGGAGCACCTTTTCACCGGTGCCGATGGACTCGAAGGGATTCGCCGACCCGTAGCTCGTCGCCCCCTGGGTGTAGAGCAGACCCTGGATCCCTTCGAGCGCCGTCCACAGCATCAGCATGCGAGGGTTCGAGAGCGGCTCGGTCGCGGCGAGTCCGGGAGTCCCGGGAGTGCCCGTGTACGTGTACGTCCAGACCATCTTGCCCCTGGCGCGCACCTTCCCGATCATGCCGTGGAAGGAGCGAGATCGACTCAGTCCGGCTCTCGTGTCGGCCGGGCTCGTCCAGGTGCCGTAGAAGCGCCGTGAGAGCACGCTCCAGATGTCGAGATCGTCGGCTCCCTTGTTGTCCCAGAGGAACGCGTTCGCCCTCGACGGATTCCCGGTCATGAGCTGCCTGCCGCCGGGGAAGCACTGGTGCAGGGCCTTCGCCTGTCTGGCGACGAGTCGCTGCCCCGAAGGCCCGGGCTCGTCGTAGCCGAAGAGATACGCGAGCGCGGACCTCCCGAACGCTTCGTTCTCCGCCCAGAACGAGTGCACGCGCCGGAGGTAGTCGCACCAGGTCTCGGGCTCGAACGGGCTCAGCTGCGCGATGTAGTGGTGGGGCGCCGCGCGATTGCTCGAGATCGGTATCCGGAGTGCAGCGAACCCCGGCGATGCGCGGAGCTGCCCGACGAAGTTTCCGGCCGAGTCGAGCCACCACCTGGAGCTCGATTCGTAGCCCGTCGGTCCCCGGGGCTCACCGAAACCCCATGAGCCGGGCGATATCCGATACGAGCCGAGGAGCCCGTACAGCGCGCGGTTCGCGGCAATCCGCTGGTCGTGGCTCGTGAAGCCGTAGAGCTGGGCAGCCTTGCCCACGTACGACTGCGGGCTGAGGTTGAACGACGTCAGGAGGTTGCCGACCCGCGTTCCCGGAGCCGGGAGCGTCGCTCCGAAGACGCGGATGCGAAGGGGAACCGCCGTCTTTCGGCCGTCCGCCACCACGGTGACGACGCCCACGTAGCGTCCCGGACGGGTTCCGTACGGCACCTCGATCTGGACGAAGACGGGCTGGTTCTGGCGCTCGGCGGCCCGCTCCTGGCCGTCCCATGGCTCGAGCGCGTCCGCGACCGGCCGTCCCGCGACGGAGACGAAGCGTGCGAAAAACAGTCGGACAGCGATTCCGGCCCTCGGCGCAGCCGTCACGGTTGCGGCGACGGTCCTCGCTCCTCTCACGACGACGATCGCGCTCTCGCGCTCGCCGATCGCCGCGGAGTATCCGAGCGCTCGCTCTCCACCGGCCGGCAGCACGCCCGTGGCGGGTATCGACTGCGACGATGGGTAGCCGAGAACCGCGTCGCCGGCCGCCGTCGCCGAGGCCGCCGCCCCCGTGAGTGAGACGAGCCCTGCGAGGAGCAACGCCGTGAGCGCAGCGATCCGGACGGACAGCCGCGCCGCGAAGTCCCGCAAGAGGAGCGGGACGACCCCCGGCGAAACCCGTCGGGCGCGATGCGTGCTCCCGACCCCGACGTCGAACGCTTCCTCCTGACTCTCCAGGCCCGACGGTCGCCGCGCACCGTCGACGCCTACCGCCGCGACCTGCGTGCGCTCGGGGCGTTCCGCGACGGGCATGTGGCCGACGCAACCGTCGAGGAGCTCGAGTCCTGGGTCGCGAGCATGCGCGCCGGCGGCCTGGCCGGCTCGACGATCGCCCGTCGCGTCTCCGCGGTGCGTGCCTTCTTTCGCCACCTCGTCCTTATCGGCGCGCGCGCCGAAAACCCTGCTGCCTCGGTTCAGCTACCGCGCCGCCCGCGCACGCTACCTCGCGCGCTCTCGCCGGCGGAAACCGAACGGCTGATCGACGCGGCTGTCGGCACGTCGCCGCGCGCGCTCCGAGACCGCGCGCTGGTCGAGCTCCTGTACGGGGCGGGACTTCGCGTCTCCGAGGCCACCGGCCTCGAAAAGGGCAGCGTCGCGATCGACGAGCGCGTCGTCAGGGTCCTCGGGAAGGGTGGGAAGGAGCGCCTCGTACCCCTCGGGCGCCCTGCCGCGGAGGCCGTCCGCCGCTACCTCGCGCTCGGCCGTCCGCATCTCGACCGTCGCTATCGGCCCGGAGCTCTTCCTCAACGCCCGCGGCGGCGCGCTCACCCGCGCCGGCGCCTTCCTCATCCTGCGCAAGCTCGCCGACCGCGCCGGCCTCGAGCCCGGCCGCGTGCACCCCCACCTCCTCCGCCACTCGTTCGCGACGCACCTGCTCGAAGGCGGCGCGGATCTCCGATCCGTCCAGGAGATGCTCGGGCACGCCGATCTCGGGACGACGGAGCGGTACACGCACGTGTCCGATCGCCGGCGGCGAGACGTGTACTTCCAGGCTCACCCCCACGCGCGCCGCCGTGCGCAGGAGCCCGAATCGTCCGCCTGAGCACGCTCGTCGCCGCACTCGTCCTCGGCCTGAGCGGCTGCGGCGGGAATGATGAGCCCGTGTCCGACCCGGCGCTCGACCGTCAGCTGATCGAAGCCGCGTACGCGAACGACGTCGAGACGGCGTCGCGTCTGATCGAAGCGGGCGCCGACGTGAACGCGAAGGACGAGACCGTCCAGAGCGCGTACCTGATCGCGACGAGCGAGGTGGGCGACGACCCCGCGTTGCTCGAGCTCACGCTCGCGAACGGCGCCGACGTCGACTCGAAGGACAGCTACAACGGAACCGGACTCATCAGGGCGGCCGATCGCGGGTTCACGACCATCGTCGCGCGGCTCCTCGAAACGGAGATCGCGATCGACCACGTGAACCGCCTCGGCTGGACCGCGCTCCTCGAGGCGATCATCCTCGGCGGCGGAGACGCAGCCCATACGGAAGTCGTCCGCCTCCTCGTCGAAGCGGGCGCCGACGTGAACCTGGCCGACGGCCAGGGCGTCACGCCGCTCGCGCATGCCGAGCGGTCGGGCTACGACGAGATGGCCGCGCTCCTGCGCGCGGCCGGTGCGCACTCGTAGGGGCGAGACTGGCCTCGCCCGGGGACGAAGGCGTCGCCCCTACGCGGACCATGCCGCGCCGGCGAGGCTGGCGACCTCCTCGATCTCACCGTCGCCGGCGTCCACGAGCGTGACGTGGCCCAGCTTCCGTCCGGCGCGCGGCGCCTTTCCGTAGAGATGAACGTGCGCGCCCCCGACGGCGAGCAGGCGGTCGAGCGGCGGTGCGTCTCCGACGAGATTCACCATGACCGATGCGCCGACCGCATCAGTCCGACCGAGCGGGAGACCGAGCACCGCACGGACATGGTTCTCGAACTGGCTCGTCACGGCGCCGTCGATCGTCCAGTGCCCGGTGTTGTGTACGCGGGGGGCGAACTCGTTCGCGAGCAGCCGCCCGTCGACCTCGAAGAGCTCGACGGCCAGCACACCGATGTAGCCGAGCGCGTCCAGGAGCTTCGTCGCGATCGCCTCTGCCTCCGCCTGCGGCGCGTCGCTCGCCGGAGCGCGCGATACGGCAAGGATCCCGTCACGATGCTCGTTTTCCGCGAGCGGGTAGAAGCGCGTGTCGCCGTCGTGCCCCCGGACCGCCACGATCGACAGCTCGCGCGCGAACCGGACGATCTCCTCGGCGAGCTCGTCCGCGCCGAGCGGCCCGCGGGTCTCGGCCATGCGCTGTCCTTTCCCGTCATAGCCGAGGCGTCTCGACTTCACGAGCGCGGGAAGCCCGGTGTCCTCGAGGGAGCCGAAGCGGGCCGTCGGGATCCCGAGGCTGCGGAAGAGCTCCTTCTCGACCAGCCGATCCTGGCCGTTCTCGAGCGCGGTGGAGCCGGGAATGGCACCGACACGTCGCGCGGCCTCCACGGGCACGTTCTCGAACTCGTACGTGACCGCATCCGCGCCGTCCGCGAGCCGGTCGAGGCAGCCGGGGTCGTCGTAGGGCCCGACCACGAGCTCGCCGACGTCCCCGGCGCACGCGTCGGGCGCGGGGTCGAGGAACCGGAAGCGGACGCCGAGGGGCGCCCCTGCGAGGGCGAGCATGCGCCCGAGCTGACCGCCCCCGATGCAGCCGACGAGCCGCGTCACGCGGCCGGGTCGGGTGCCGCGAGCACGGACTCGGTCTGGCTCGCGCGGTACGCCGCGAGGCGCTCACGGACGCCCTCGTCCCCACGCGCGACGATCGCGGCGGCGAGCAGCGCCGCATTGACCGCGCCGGCACGTCCGATCGCCAGCGTGCCCACAGGGACCCCGGCCGGCATCTGCGCGATCGAGAGCAGTGAGTCGAGACCCTGCAGGGTCTTCGACTCGATCGGGACGCCGAGCACGGGAAGCAGCGTCTTGGAGGAGGTCATCCCCGGTAGGTGAGCGGCGCCGCCAGCCCCGGCGATGATCACCTGCAGCCCCCGCGACTCGGCCGCCTCCGCATAGGCGAAGAGCTTGTCGGGCGTGCGGTGTGCGGAGACGACCTCGGACTCGTACGGGACGCCGAGCTCGTCGAGCGTCTCGGCCGCGTGCCGCATCGTCTCCCAGTCGGAACGGGAGCCCATGATGATCCCGACGACAGGTTTGGGGTCAGACCCCACGGGTCTGACCCCTCGTCACTTCGCCACCGCCTTCTTCTTGAGCGCCGCAAGCACCACCCGCGCAGTCTTACGCAGCTCCGGGTCGTCCTCGTCGTCGTCCGCGATCCCATCCAGGATCTGCAACGTGGCGGGCTGCGGCGTGCCGTTGCGAAGGCACACCACGGCAAGCCGCCTCACCGCGACATTCGGGTCACGGGCCGCGAGCTCGTGCAGGAGTGCGCGAAACGAGTTGACGTCACCGGGATGGTTCCGCGAGAGGCCCTCGAGCGCGATCAGAGCCGACCCGCGAGCCGCCGGGCTCTCGTCCTCGAGCCCGCGACGTAGCAGCTCGAGCTTCTGCCGGAACCGGAACTGGGCGATCGCTCGGTACGCCTGGGCACGCGTGCGGTAGTCCGCGTCGCGCGCCGCGGCCTCGATCTCGTCGTCCCACTGCGAGCGGAGCTGCGCGAGCGCCCGCTCGTCACCGGCCTGAGCGAGGGCGTCCGCCTCGGCAGCCGCCTCGGCGAGCGTCACGCCGGCTGGAGCGAGCGCGGCGCTGGGCCGACGTACCGCGCCGACGGCCTGAACAGCCGCCCGGTTCGCTTCTGCTCGAGGATGTGCGCCGACCACCCCGCGACGCGAGAGCACGCGAACATCGCGGGCGCGAGCGGCGGCGGAATCTCGGCGACGTCGAGCACGAGCGCGGAGTAGTACTCGACGTTCGTCTTCAGCGGCCGCTCGGGATGGCGCCTCTCGAGCTCGGCCAGCGCGGCCTCCTCGAGCCGCTCCGCGATCTCGATCTGCGGTGAGCCCAGCTCGCGTGCCGTCCGCTTGAGGATGCGCGAACGCGGGTCCTCCGCACGGTAGACGCGGTGGCCGAAGCCCATGATGCGCTTGCCCGAGTCGAGCGTGTCCCGAACCCACCTCTCAGGGTCGCCCATCGCGGCGACCTCCTCGAGCATCGGCTTCACATACGCGGGGGCGCCGCCGTGCAGCGGGCCCGACAACGCGCCGACTGCCGAGGAGAGGGCGGCGCCGCAGTCCGCGCCCGTCGAGGCAGTGACACGCGCTGTGAACGTCGACGCGTTGAGCCCGTGCTCCGCAGTGCAGATCCAGTACGTGTCGATCGCCTTCGCGTGCCGTGGGTCGGCGTCGGCTTTCCAGCGCAGGAGGAACTTCTCGGCTGCCGTGGAGCCGCCTGCCACGACGTCGTCTGGCACGTGCTCGTCGTGGCCGTCCGCGATGCGTGCCGAACGGGCGACGATCGCCATCATCTGCGACGAGAGCCGGCCGAGATCCTCCCGCGCCTGCGCGTCCGAGATCTCGTTGAGCTTGCCGAGCCCCCACTTCCCCGACAGACGCGCGGTCTCGGCCTGCAGGTCGGCCGGCGCGTCCCCGGTCAGGCGAGCAGGCTCGTACGGCTCGGGCTCGGGCATCGCCGAGGAGAGATCGTTGTCGACCAGGAGCCCCCACACGTACTCGTACGGATACCGGCCGACGAGCTCCTCGATGTCGACGCCGCGGTAGCGCAGCACCCCGCCCTCGCGATCGGGCTCGGCGATCTCGGTCTCGACCGCGACGACACCTTCGAGCCCCGGCTTGAAGTCCGCGACCTCGCTCATGCGCGCCCCTCGCCGGCCACGGCTCCCGGCCGGCGGAGCCGGCCTCCGCCGGGGCCTGCCGCCGCGCGCGGCACCCGTCTCTCCGGGCCCGTACTCACGTACTGTGCCCTTCGGCCGGGCACCGCGCCCGGCGCCCGAGGGACGCGCATGGATGCCGGAGTTGCCATCGGGCGGTTCATCCGGCAGGGACGCTACCTGAGCAGGATTCGCAAGGCATGCAGGTACGATCGGGCGCGCCGATGGCCCATCGCGTCACCCTCATTCCCGGAGACGGGACCGGGCCGGAGCTCACCGAGGCGACGCGGCGCGTCCTCGAGGCGACCGGCGTCGACCTCGAGTGGGACGTCCGCCAGGCGGGCGTCGACGTGATGGAGGAGGCGGGGACGCCTCTCCCGCAGGAGACGCTCGCGTCGGTCGAGGAGAACGGCGTCGCGCTGAAGGGGCCGATCACGACCCCGATCGGCACCGGCTTCCGCTCGGTCAACGTCGCGCTCCGCCACGAGCTCGAGCTGTACGCCTGCCTCCGCCCGTGCAAGTCGTACGACGGCGTTCGCTCCCGCTACGAGGACGTCGACCTCGTCATCGTCCGCGAGAACACGGAGGACCTCTACGCGGGGATCGAGTACGAGGCCGGCACGGACGCTGCTGCGCAGGTGATCGGGACGCTGAACGCCCTGCAGCCGAAGCAGATTCCGACGAGCTCGGGCGTCTCGATCAAGTCGATCAGCCCCGAAGCCTCGGAGCGCATCATCCGCTTCGCCTTCGACTACGCGCGCGCGAACGGCCGTCGCCAGGTCGCCGGCGTGACGAAGGCGAACATCATGAAGTTCACGGACGGCCTCTTCCTGTCCGTCTTCCGCGACGTCGCCGCCGACTATCCGGACATCGAATCGCGCGAGGTGCTCGTCGATGCGCTCACGATGCAGCTCGTCCAGCGCCCGGAGGAGTTCGACGTGCTCGTCCTCCCGAACCTCTACGGCGACATCATCAGCGACCTGACCGCGGGGCTCGTGGGGGGCCTCGGGGTCGCCCCCGGCGCGAACATCGGCGAGCACGCGGCGGTCTTCGAAGCGACGCATGGCTCGGCGCCGAAGTACAAAGGGCAGAACAAGGTGAACCCGACGGCGATGATCCTCTCGGGGAAGCTGCTGCTCGAGCACCTGGGCGAGCGCGATGCCGCGCAGCGCCTCGAGGCCGCCGTCGCCGCCGTGATCGCCGCGGGCGAGCGCGTGACGTACGACCTCAAGCCGACGCGCGACGACCCGACCGCCGTCGGCACGTCGCAGTACGCAGACGCCATCATCGAAAGGCTGGAGGTGTAGTGGTCGCTCCGCGAAGTAGGCCCCGTCTTCGCGCGGCTGCAAAGCTGCGCCCGGCGTCGTCCTCGGTCGGCCACGTACCTCTTCGGTACGCGGCCTCCCTGCGTCCTAGCCGTGCTTGCTTTTCGCCGGCGAATCCAGCCCCTACTTCACGGAGAGACCACTGATGCGGAAGAAGATCACGGTCGTCGGCGCCGGGAACGTCGGCGCGACCTGTGCCCAGGAGCTCGCGCGGCGCGACTACGCCGACGTCGTCCTCGTCGACATCATCCCGAACTTCCCGCAGGGAAAGGCGCTCGACATCAACCAGGCCGCGTCGGTCCTCGGCTACGAGCCGACGATGGTGGGATCGAACGGATACGAGGAGACTGCCGGCTCCGACGTGATCGTGATCACCGCCGGCAGGCCGCGCTCGCCTGGCATGAGTCGCGACGACCTCGTCTCCACGAACGAGGCAATCGTCTCCGCGGTCACGAAGGAAGCGGTGAAGCACTCTCCCGGTGCGATCCTCGTGGTCGTCTCCAATCCACTCGACGCGATGTGCCACGTCGCGAAGGCGACGTCCCGCTTCAAGAAGCACCGAGTCGTCGGCATGGCCGGGATCCTCGACACCGCCCGCTTCGCGACGTTCGTCTCGCAGGAGCTCGACGTCTCCGTGAAGGACGTGACCGCGGTGGTGCTCGGCGGCCACGGCGACCAGATGGTTCCGGTCGTCTCGGCGACGAACGTCGGCGGCGTGCCGCTGCCGGAGCTGCTCCCGAAGGCGCGCATCCGCAAGCTCGTCGACCGGACCCGCTTCGGTGGCGGCGAGCTGGTAGCGCTGCTCGGCACGTCGGCCTGGTACGCGCCCGGCGCGGCGGCGGCACAGATGGTCGACTCGATCTGCCTCGACGAGAAGCGCATCCTCCCGTGCACCGTGTATCTCGAGGGGGAGTACGGCATCACCGGCCTGTACATGGGCGTTCCCGTGAAGCTCGGGGCGGCAGGCGTCGAGGAGATCGTGAAGCTGCGCCTCACGAACGACGAGAAGAAGATGCTGCGCGGGTCGGCCGCCGCGGTGCGCGAGGTCGTCGGCGTTCTGAAGAGGAAGTAGTGGATCTGGGGCTCTCGGGCCGCACGGCCATCGTCTGCGGCGCCTCCTCCGGAATCGGCCTCGGCATCGCGGAGTCGCTCGCCGGCGAAGGGGCGAACGTCGTCATGTTCGCGAGGCGCCAGGAGCTCCTCGAGCGCGAGGCACAGCGGATCGGCGGCCTCGCCGTCACCGGCGACGTCACGAGCGCCGAAGACCTGGAACGACTCGTCCGTGCGGCCGTCGACGCACACGGCGGAGTCGACATCCTCGTGAACAACTCGGGCGGGCCGCCACGGGCAGCGGCACGGGAGCTCGGCGCCGCGCAGGTCGAAGCAGCCGTGCAGCTCCTGCTCGTCTCGGTCGTGCGCCTGACGAGCTTGTGCTTGCCATACCTCGAGCAGAGCCATGCAGGACGAATCGTCAACGTGACGTCGTCGACGGTGCGCGAGCCGATCGACAATCTCGCGCTCTCGAACGCCGTGCGCCCGGGTGTCGTCGGGTGGGCGAAGTCACTCGCGCGCGAGCTCGGGCCCAAGGGGATCACGGTGAACTGCCTCGCCCCCGGCCGCATCGATACCGATCGCATTCGCGAGGTCTACCCGGACGGTCCCAGCGAGGCCGATCTCGCGACGATCCCGCTTCGCCGGCTCGGGACGACTCGCGAGGTCGGCGACGTCGTCGCGTTCCTCTGCTCGGAGCGCGCGTCGTACGTCAGCGGAACCGTCGTGCTGGTCGACGGGGCGCTCACACGGGGTCTGTAGGCACTTCGTGAAGCGCTTCGCCGGTGCTGCTGTCGTTCTCGGCGTGCTCGGGCTCGTCGCCGCCTTCATGCTGTGGTGGCTTCCGGCCGACGACTTCCTGCTCACGCCGGACAAGGCGAAGCCGCTCGCCGACAAGGTCGAAGTCGAGGGTGGTCGAACGACAGCAGAGGGCGACGTCTACTACGTCGACCTCTACGTCCGAAGGATCCGTCAGCTCGAGCAGCTCCTACCGTTCACGAGACCCGAGGGGTCGACACTCGTTCCCGAGCAGACGCTCGCGCCGGCCGGTTCGACCGACGAGGATCGCGACCGCCAGAACGCCGCAGACATGGAGCGTTCGGAGCTCATCGCGTCCTACGTCGCACTGCGGGAGCTCGGCTACGAGGTCTCCGCAACCGAGCGCGGCGTGCTCGTGACGAGCGTCGCACCGGACGTCCCCGCTGCGGAGTCGCTCGAACCGGGCGATGTGATCGTCGCTGTGGACGGCACACCGGTTCGAACACCTCCACAACTGCGGGCGGACATCGGACGTCGGTCTCCGGGTGACGACGTCCGGCTCACGCTCCGCCGCGACGGAAAGGCCGTCGAAGCGACGGTGCGCACCGTCCCGAGCCCGCTGGACGAGTCGAGGGCGATCATCGGGATCCTCGTCGACCAGGACGCCAGGATCGAGCTGCCGCTCGACGTCGACATCGACCTCGGCCGTGTAGGCGGTCCCTCCGCCGGGCTCCCGTTCGCCCTCGAGATCGCACGTCAGCTCGGGCGAGACGTCACCGGAGGCTGCAGGATCGCGGCGACCGGCGAGCTCGCGCTCGACGGGACCGTCCTTCCGATCGGCGGCATCAAGCAGAAGACGATCGGCGCGCGCCGAGCCGATGTGGATTTCTTCCTCGTTCCCGCCGGCGAGAACGCGGAGGGAGCGCTGGAGAATGCGGGTGGGCTCGAGGTGATCCCTGTTGAAAGTTTTCAACAGGCGTTGCAGAAGCTGACAACTGGCGACGTGAAATGCTGATTTTGCAGGCACTTCGTCCCTGTTGACAACAGGCGCAAATTGCGGCGAATTCATCCGCGCGGGGGTTGTTGCCTCGTGGCCGGCTCGCCAGAATGCTGGCTGGTCGAGAGGGGCGACCACATGAGACATGGCGTCGAAGAAACCGACAGAACTCACCTGCGACGACTGCTACTTCCGGCGCGAAGGTCTGTGCGCGCTCGCCGGGAACGTCCCTTGCCCGACCTTCCGCACGGCCACCAGAGGTGAGCTGACGCCACCACGTCAGCCCCGTTTGATCCCGCGGACGCTCGAGCCCGTTCCGGTCGGCCACGCAGCCTGACGTAAGATCTTCCGCCGTGAACGCGGAGGGCTCGAAGCAGGCCACGCCCGAGAGTGGCACGCCCTGGAAGCTCGTCGCCTTCGGCGTGCTCGCCGTCTACGCGATCCTCATCGTCGTCTTCAACCGCGAGCAGGTCGACGTCAGCTTCGTCTTCTTCTCGGCCGAGATCTCCTTGCTCGTGCTCATCGTGCTCTGCGTCGGGATCGGCTTCGCCGCCGGCTACCTCTTCGACCAGCTGCGCGCCCGACGCCGGTCAGCGTAGGGACGCGAGCAGCTCGATTCCCTCGGCGATCCGCTCCGGCGACTCGTAGCTGAACGCCAGCCGCGCGGCGTTTCGCCCGCCTCCGGACCCGGGTGGGAAGAAGCCCGCGCCGGGCACGATCGCGACGCCGGCTCCCTCGGCACGGACTGCCAGTTCACTGGTGTCCGCGCCGTCGAGGTCGAGCCACACGAAGTAGCCGCCCTCGGGCCTGCTCCACGTCGCCCCCGCGAAGGAGCTCTCGAGGGCCTCGAGCATCGCGTCGCGGCGGGAGCGCAACTCGGCTCGTACGTGCTCGAGGTTGGGCTCGAACCGTCCGCGACGGACGAACTCCCATACGATCGCCTCGGGCAGGAACGGCGGCGAGATGTACGTCGAAACGGCGCGCTCCTCGAATCCGGCGGCCTCGGCGGGCGGGAGCACGAAGTACCCCGTGCGCACACCGGGTGCGACGGTCTTCGAGAACGACGATGTGTACGTGACGAGGCTGCCGCCCTCGAGCTCGAGGAGGCTCGGCGGGGCCGCTCCGTCGAAGCGCACGAGCCCGTACGGGTCGTCCTCGAGAACGGCGAGCTCGTGTGCTCGGACGATCTCGACCAGGCGAGCGCGCCGCTCGGCCGAGAGCGACCTTCCGCTCGGGTTCTGAAACGTCGGGATCGTGTAGAGGAACGACGCGCGGTCGGGGCTGCTCGCGAGCTCGGCTTCGAGCGCATCGGGATCGAGCCCTTGCTCGTCCATCGGGAGCGCGACGATCTCCGCGCCCTCGCGCGCGAGCACCTTGAGGGGGCGGTCGTAGCTGGGCGCCTCGACCAGCACTCGTCCCGGGCGGCGCGCGAGCTGCTCCGCCGCATAGAAGACGAACCCCTGGAGCCCGCCCACCGTCAGCACCACACGTTCGACCGGGACGTGATGTCGCTCGGCGATCCACTCTCGCAGCGGCGCATACCCGCCCCCGGGACCGTACGCGAAGACCCGCGAGCCGTCGCGACGGGCGACCTCGTGGGCGCAGTCCGCGAGCTCGTCGGCCGGAATCAGCTCCGGCGCGGGCGCGCCCCGGGCGAACGAGATCGGCGGAGCGGGCACGCCGGCGAGCCTATGCGAAGTACGTGTCGTCGTCGGAATACGGCGGCACACAGCAGCAGAGCAGGCGAGCACCCTGCTCACCGGCGACGAGCTCGTGCCATGCGCCGGGCGGAATGAGGATCGCGTCCCCAGGGCCGACAGCACGTCTGACGTCGTCGACCTCGAGGGCTCCCGAACCTTCGACGATCAGATAGATCTCCTCGCTGCGCGCGTGGTAGTGGCGTCGCGTCGCCGTGCCGGGCTCGAGCGACGCCTCGGCGAGGCTCTGGAGCTCGGTGTGGAGGTACTCGCGGATCGTCGATCCGTCCTTCGTGACGAAGGGTGTCGCGTCGCGTTCGCGATTGCGGATCTCCATCCGTGCCCGACTGTATCCGTCGGACCACACCCTCCCGACGTGAGACGACGGCCGAACGCACACTCGACAACGTCCGTCCCCAACCTCCGCCCAACCTCCCCCAGGGGATCCCCGAGATCCCTGCGGTCAGCGTAGCCCGGGTCGATCACAGATGGGACACTGATCTGTGCCGAATCCGTGCCGGCGATAGCGCGGCGCCGATCACGCCTGAGCGCAGCGCCGGGAGCCGGCGTGCTCACCCCGCCGAAGGCCCCGCGCACACGCCACGGTCTCCCGCGCGGAGAACTACGTCCGCGCGAGCTCGCCGACGAGCTGCGCGGCCTCGGTCGGCGTCGTCCCGACTCGGATTCCCCGCGCCTCGAGCGCGTCCTTCTTCGCCTGCGCCGTGCCGGCCGAACCGGAGATGATCGCCCCCGCATGCCCCATCGTCTTGCCGGGCGGCGCCGTGAATCCGGCGATGTAGGCCACGACCGGCTTCGTCATCTCCGCCTCGATGTACGCAGCGGCTTTCTCCTCCTCGTCGCCCCCGATCTCGCCGACCATGACCACCTGCTCGGTCTGCGGGTCGGCCTCGAACAGCTCGAGAATCTCGAGGAAGGACGATCCGACGATCGGATCGCCGCCGATCCCGACGATCGTCGAATTCCCGAGGCCGAGCTGCGTGAGCTCGTGTCCGATCTGGTACGTCAGCGTCCCCGAACGAGAGACGAGGCCCACCGAGCCCTCGCGAAAGATCTCGGCCGGGATGATCCCGACATTCGCCTTCCCGGGCGAGAGCGCTCCCGGACAGTTCGGCCCGATGAGCCGCACGCCACGCCCCTGGATGAAGGCGTGGATGCGAAGCATCTCGTGCGCGGGAACACCCTCGGTGATGCAGATGACGGTCCCGATCCCCGCAGCGATCGCCTCGTACATCGCATCCGCCGCGAACGGAGCAGGTACGAAGACCATGGCCGTGTTCGCGCCCGTCTCGGACCGCGCTGCCGCCACCGTGTCGAACACCGGGATGCCCTCGACGTCCTGGCCGCCCTTGCCCGGCGTAACCCCGGCGACGACGTTCGTGCCGTGCGAGCGGTTGCGTAGCCCGTGGAAGCGCCCCTCGGAACCCGTCAGCCCCTGCACGACGAGCCGCGTCTCGGTGTCGACGAGGATCGCCATCAGCGCGCGAGCTCCACGGCACGGCGCGCCCCGTCGAGCATCGTGGCCTCTGCGTGCAGGTTCGCCAGCGACGCCTCGCCCAGGATCCGGCGCCCCTCGTCCGCGTTCGTCCCGTCGAGCCGCACGACGATCGGCTGCTCGAGGCCCATCTGCCCGACGGCCTGCAAGATCCCACGCGCCACCTCGTCGCAGCGCGTGATCCCACCGAAGATGTTGAAGAAGATCGAGCGCACCTGCGCGTCGCGCGTGATGACCTCGAGCGCGTCGACCACACCTTGCGCATCACCGCCACCGCCGAGGTCGCAGAAGTTCGCGGGCCGCCCACCGACGAACGTGACGACATCCACCGTGGACATCGTGAGACCCGCCCCGTTTCCGAGAACGCCGACCTCGCCGTCCAGCTTTACGTACGTCACGCCCTTCTCCCGCGCGAGTACCTCGAGGGGATCGGAGCCGGCGACGTCGCGCATCTCGGCGATGTCGGGGTGACGGAACAGCGCGTTGTCGTCGACCGTGAACTTGGAGTCGAGCGCTCTCACCTCGCCATCGGGCGTGACGATGAGTGGGTTGATCTCACAGAGCACCGCATCCGCGCCGACGAACGCGTCGTAGAGCTTCGTGACGAGAGCGGCGATCTGCTTCTGTTCGCCAGCATCGGTGATGCCACCGTCGTGGACTAGCCGGCGTCCATGCCACGCGTGGCAGCCCTCGAGCGGATCGACATGGAGCCTGACGAGCGCATCGGGACTCGTGGCGGCCACTTCTTCGATGTCGACGCCCCCTTGCGTCGTGAACATGAACAGCGGTTTCTTCGCGCTCCGGTCGAACGTGAGCGAGAGGTAGTACTCACGCGCGATGTCGGACGCACGTTCGACCCAGAGCTTCGTGACGGTGTGACCTCGAATGTCCATGCCGAGGATCTCGCCCGCTCGCTCCTCGGCCTCGTCCGGCGAGCTCGCGAGCTTGATGCCGCCGGCCTTGCCGCGACCGCCGATGAGCACCTGGGCCTTGACGACGACCGGTGAGCCGATCGACTCGGCGGCGGAACGCGCCTCTGCCGGACTCGTCGCGAGGAGTCCGTCCGATACGGGGATCCCGTAGCGACGGAAGAGCTCCTTCCCCTGGTACTCGTGGAGGTCCAAAGCGCGCGCGAGTCTATCGCCTCCACTCGGCCTCGCCGCCGTACGGGTGTGCGAGCATCACCTCCGTGAGCCGAACCACGCTCGTCGTCCTCATCGCTCTGGGCGCCACGTTCGCGGGGTTCGTTCTCGCGTCCAACGCGCAACGTCTGAGCGGCGGCGACAGTGAGGTGACGACGAGCGTGGCCGCCGGGCCGCAGACGGCGGACCTCGGATGGCGTGAGACGTACGGACAGGAGGGCGAACAGCTCATCTTCACGGTCGACCGTCTCGAGGTGACCGAGACCGGCTGGAGAGCCCGCATCGGTGTCGAGAACGACTCGTCCGTCGGCTGGGAGCTCGCGCCTGACGCCACGCCCGACGGCACATTTGGCCTGCAGCTGTTCGAGACGGGTGAGGCCAGCGAGCTCGAGGAGCGCAATCAGACCAACACCCTCCCGGCGGTCCGTGCGGCGACCGCTTACAAGCCAGAGCTCCCCCCAATTCTCGAGCCGGGATCTGCATGGGACGGCCAGATCTCCGCTCGAGGAGCGCTGGTGGCCGGCAGTTGGGCGCGCTTCGTCTTCGGCACGCTCGTCGCAGTCGGAAAGCCCCCGGACGGGCTCGACGAGATGCTCATCTGGATCACCGACAACGCGTACGAGCTCGAGGAGTAGCCGAGGCTCAGAGAAGCCGGGCGCCGACGTGAGCCTGGCGCTCGGGCGCCGCCCCACAGCTGGCCGGAACCGCGGGGCCGAGCTCCTGCTCGACGAGAGCGGAGTACTCGCTCCCGTCCGCGGCGGCGAACCGGACGTGCGTCCCGTCGTCGCCGACGAGCGTCAGGTCGGCTAGCCGCACGAGGCCCGTCGCCTCACGTACGGCTTGCTCCGCAGCCTGCTCGCGGGGCGAGTACGCGGTGCGGCCACGGTAGTGCGTGAGCGGGATGTGCCCGGTCAGGGCATCGCCGACGATCCGCGCCGCGTCTTGCGGGCTGATGCGCCCGAGCTGGATTCCCAGCGGAAGGATCACGACGTTGGCTGCAAATCGATGGCCTCCCTGATGCGAGGAGAGCCAGAGCTGGCCATCCGCGAGAGAAGATTCGAGTACGCCGTACACGGCGCTGCCCCGCAGCGCGCAGCACGCATCGCGCGTGCCGTGCCCGCACACGAGCACCAACGGCGCGTCGATCTCGTCGCCGCCAGCCGCGAGATCGGCATCGGTGAGCTCGTCCTCCTCGTCCAGCTCGATGCGGCGCACCTCCCGCTCGCTCACGGCCGCCCGCACTACGAAGACGACCCGTCCATCGCGGGTCCGTCCAGGACGCCGAATGAAGTGCAGGCGAGACGACGGGACGTCCTCCAGCCACGCCCGGATCGCGGCGCTCTCCGTCTCCGTGAGTGCCGATACGTCACCGACGTCGCGCGGCCAGGTGCCCCGGACCTCCACCAGCAGCCAGTTGTGTGCCGTCGTCGCCGTTGCAGCCAGCGACTCGCCGGCAGCTTCGGACAGGTCGGCGCAGCGTCCTGTCGTCACTCGTCCTCGATGATGCAGACGATGTCGCCGAGCGCGACCTGCTGCCCCGTCGCGACATGCAGCTCGGCGACGACGCCGCCACGATGCGACACGAGCTCGTTCTCCATCTTCATCGCCTCGACGACGCAGATGAGCTCGTCGGCCCGCACGACGCTGCCGACGGCGACGGCGACCGATAGCACCGTTCCTTGCATCGGGCTCCTCACCGCACCGGTCGCGTTGCCCGCGATGCCTTTGCTCCTCTCCCGGTGCCGCCGCGCGAGCTCCGCCCAGGGAGGGTCGGCGACGTGGATGCGCACGTCGTGTCGACGGCCGTCGATCTCGACGGCGACACGCTGTTCGCGAACCGCGGTTGTCGAGGCGCGTCCATCCGCCGACGGAGCTACCATCGTTTTCGAATGAGACAACTGCTCCTGGATCTCCTGCGCGCGGTTCGCAAGCTCCTCCGACTCCACGACCCCAGCGCACGTGCCTCCCGCGACGAAGCACGGCGTCTCGAGAAGCGCGCGATGGAAGGCGAGCAGGTTCTTGGGCCCCTCGATCACGAACTCGTCGAGCGCTCGCAGCATCCGGCGCCGCGCACGGTCGCGGTCCACGTCGTGGACGATGAGCTTGGCGATCAGCGGGTCGTAGAGATCGGAGATCTCGTCCCCGCTCCGGACTCCCGAGTCCACCCGTACGCCGATACCACCAGGCTCCCGGTAGGCCGTGATCCTCCCGGGCGCGGGAAGGAATCCACGAGAGACATCCTCGGCGTTGATCCGGCACTCGATCGCGTGGCCGCGCAGAGAGACATCGCTCTGCGCGATGGAGAGCGGCTCGCCGGCTGCGATCAGGATCTGCTCGCGCACGATGTCGATGCCGGTGACCGCCTCGGTGACCGTGTGCTCCACCTGGATGCGCGTGTTCATCTCGAGAAAGAAGTACTCGCCCTCCGAGCTGAGCAGACCTTCGATCGTCCCCGCCGATCGGTAGCCGACGGCGCGCGCCGCGTCAACGGCGAGCGCACCGATCCGCTCGCGCAGCTCGGGACCCACGGCCGGAGACGGCGTCTCCTCGACGAGCTTCTGATGCCGCCGCTGGATCGTGCAATCGCGCTCGCCCAGGTGGACGATGCTGCCGTGGCCATCGGCGAGGATCTGCACCTCGACATGGCGGGGGTCGTCGAGGTAGCGCTCGACGTACACCGCCGGGTCGGCGAAGTACGCCTCGCCCTCGCGCCTAGCCGTTTCGAATGCGCGCTCGACCTCGTCGGGCGAGTGCGCGACACGCAGCCCCTTCCCGCCGCCGCCGGCCGACGCCTTGACGGCGATCGGATAGCCGACCTCGTCGGCAGCCGCGAGCACATCGTCGACGCTCGCGGCCGGAGCCGTCGTTCCGGGCACGATGGGCACTCCGGCGGCACGCATGCGCTCCCGCGCAGCAACCTTCGAGCCCATTGCGTCGATTGCGTCAGGCGGCGGCCCGATCCACGCGAGCCCGGCAGCCTCGACGTCCCTTGCGAAACTCGCGTTCTCCGCCAGGAAGCCATACCCGGGGTGGACTGCCTCCGCGCTCGCCCGGCGCGCCGTCTCGACGATTCGCTCGGCGCGGAGGTACGACTCGCTCGCCGGACCGGGCCCGAGCAGGTAGCCCTCGTCGGCGACCGCGACGTGCAGCGCGTTGCGATCGGCCTCCGAATACACCGCCACCGATGCGATCTCGAGCTCGCGAAGCGTTCGCATGACTCGAACGGCGATCTCGCCTCGGTTGGCGACGAGGACTTTGGTGAAGGGCGGCATGGGACGCGTATTCTCCCGAACGGTGAGCCTCCCGGACCAGCTCACGGTCGCACGCATCGCCGCCGTCCCGATCGTGGTGCTGCTCTTCGCCTGGGACTTCCCGAATCACGACTACTGGGCAACGGCGGTCTTCGTCGTCGCGATGGCAACCGATCAGATCGACGGCTGGCTCGCGCGCCGCCGCGGGATCAGCTCGACGCTCGGCAAGCTCCTTGACCCGGTCGCCGACAAGGTGCTCGTCCTCACAGCCTTGGTCATGCTCATCGGAGAAGGCGTGGCGCCCGCGTGGATGATCGCGCTGATCGTCGTCCGCGAGATCCTCGTCTCCGGGCTGAGGCTCGCCGCTGTCGAACGCGGTGTCGTCCTCGGAGCGCGGGACCTCGGACGAGCGAAGACGTGGGCGCAGGCGATCGCCGCCACGATCGCGGGGCTCGCCGCGGCCGGAGCATGGAGCGACGAGGTCGCCTGGTGGGCGCTCCTGGTCGCACTCATCGCGACGTGGGTCTCGGGGCTCGACTACGCGCGCGTCGCGCCGCGCGTCCTGCGTGGCGAGAACGCATAGTCCTCGGCGCCGTCCCGCTCCACGGATTCGCGCAGTGCAGCCTTGCGCCAGGCGCTGTCGGCCCGGCGTCGCCGGACCGACGCAACTCGACCAGAGCCTGTCGCAGTGCCCGCTCCGCGGGCTCGTCGATCGAGGGTGTCACCTCGAGTCTCACGCCGACGAGCCTAGCCTCGATCGGAAATACGGTTCGCGATAGTGGACGACCGCCTCCAGCCGCTGTGGGACTTCTCCGACCTCGACGTATCCGAGAAGCGGTTGCTCGCGCAGCTCGACGCGGAGTCGAATGACGAGGGTCGCGCCGAGGTACTGACGCAGCTCGCCCGCATCGCGGGCCTACGCGGCGAGTTCGAGCGCGGCGACGTGCTCGTGGACGACGCGGTCGCACTCGCAGGCGCGGACGACGTCGCCTGGGCGCGCATCGACCTCGAGCGAGGACGGCTCAGGCGATCGAGCGGCGATCGCGAGGCCGCGCTCCCGCTCTTCGAGTCCGCTTACGCCCGCGCCCTCGCCGCAGAGCAGTACTTCATCGCGGCCGACGCCGCGCACATGGTCGCGCTCGCCACGTCCAGCCTCGACGGCTTCGTCGAGTGGACGAACCGCGGGATCGACCTCGCGGAGTCGCACGACGGCTGCTTCCCACTGGACCGGTCCGCTGCTCAACAACCTCGGCTGGGAGTACTACGAAGCAGGTGATCTCGAGCCGGCACTCGATGCATTCGAGCGCGCGCTGGCCGCGCGCGAGCGTGAGCCGGACAAGCCGGGGCCGATCGAGATCGCACGCTACGCCGTCGGAAAGGCGCTGCGCGCGCTCGGACGCCCGGACGAGGCGATCCCCTTGCTCGAACGGGCGGTCGCCTGGGCGGACGAGCAGAACGCACCCGACGGCTGGTTCCACGAAGAGCTCGCCGAGGAGTACGCGGCGGCCGGCCGCTCCGACGACGCACGAGCGCAGGCGCAGCTCGCGATCCCACTTCTCGAAGCCGACGATCCCTCGTTCGCCGACGACGCCGAACGGTCACAGCGACTGCGCGAGCTCGCGGGCGGCTAGGCCTGCGTCAGAGCGGGATGTTGCCGTGCTTGCGCTTCGGCGTCGGCTCGCGCTTCGAGAGTGCCGTCTCCAGCGCCGACACCAGCACCGGACGTGTCCGTCGCGGCTGGATGACGTCGTCGACGTAGCCGCGCTCCGCAGCGGTGTATGGATTCGCGAACCGCTCCTTGTAGTCGGCGATGAGCTCCTCGCGGCGCGCGTCCGGGTCGTCCGCCGACGCGAGCTCGTTCCGGAAGACGATGTTGACCGCTCCCTCCGGCCCCATCACGGCGACCTCGGCGGTCGGCCAGGCGACGTTGAAGTCGGCTCGAATGTGCTTCGACGACATGACGTCGTAGGCGCCGCCGTACGCCTTCCTCGTGATGACGGTGAGCTTCGGCACGGTCGCCTCGGCAT
Organism: uncultured Gaiellaceae bacterium; assembly: GCA_963744505.1. Classification (GTDB taxonomy): domain Bacteria; phylum Actinomycetota; class Thermoleophilia; order Gaiellales; family Gaiellaceae; genus GMQP-bins7. Next base: position 352,556 of record CAVUTL010000004.1, on the reverse strand, counting down.
AGGCATAGAGAGCTTCGCCCCGTGGCGAATGATGCCACCCCACTCCTGGGCGGTTCCCGGCAGGAAGCCGGGTACGTCCACGAAGGTGACGAGCGGGATGTTGAACGCGTCGCACGTCCGGACGAAGCGCGCGGCCTTCACCGACGCGTCGATGTCGAGGACTCCCGCGAGCGAACCGGGCTGGTTGCCGACGACGCCGACGGCATGCCCGCCGAGCCGGGCGAACGCGCACACGATGTTGTCGGCCCAGTGGGCGTGCACTTCCAGCAGCTCGCCGTCGTCGACGACACGCTCGATGACGGCCTTCATGTCGTACGGCTTGTGCGGGCTGTCGGGCACGAGCGTGTCGAGTGACGCGTCCTCGCGGTCGACCGGATCGGACGGCGGCGCGTATGGCGGCGAGTCGAGGTTGTTCTGCGGAAGAAACGAGACGAGGTAGCGCGCCTCTTCGAGGCACGTCTCCTCGTCCGGCGTCGTGAAATGCGCGACACCCGACTTCGTGGCGTGGGTTGCCGCGCCGCCGAGGTCCTCGAAGCTCACGTCCTCGCCCGTGACGGTCTTCACGACGTCGGGGCCGGTGATGAACATGTACGACGTCTGCTCGACCATCAGGACGAAGTCGGTGATCGCGGGCGAGTAGACGGCGCCGCCGGCGCACGGCCCCATGACGAGCGAGATCTGCGGCACCACACCGGAGGCCTGCACGTTGCGCCAGAAGATCTCCGCGTAGCCGGCGAGCGAGACGACTCCCTCCTGGATTCGGGCGCCGCCCGAATCGTTGATCCCGATGACCGGGCAGCCGTACTTCACGGCCAGGTCCATGACCTTGCAGACCTTCTCCGCGAAGACCTCGGACAGCGACCCGCCGAAGACTGTGAAGTCCTGCGAGAACACGAACACCTTGCGGCCGAAGATCGCCCCGTAACCCGTCACGACGGCGTCCCCCCAGGGGCGGTTCTCGCGCATCTCGAACTCGACCTCGCGGTGGCGGACGAAGCGATCGAGCTCGACGAACGAACCCGGGTCGAGGAGCTTCTCGAGGCGCTCGCGGGCGAGGAGCTTCCCGCGTTCCCGCTGCCGCGCCACGTGCTTCTCGCTCGCGTGATGAAGCGCCTGCTCGCTCAGCTCCTCGAGCCAGCGGAGCTTCGCCTCGGTGGTGTCGTGGATCTCGGCCATCGTCGTCGGAGCCTACTGTCCATGCGAGACGTGCCTCAAATGACCATAGACACATGACCATGATCGCGCTACGCTGACGCCATGCGCGTGATCGCCGCAGGGCAGTTCAAGGCGCAATGCCTCCGCCTCCTCGACGAGGTCGCCGAGACGGGCGAGACGATCGTCGTCACGAAGCGCGGAAAGGCAGTCGCCAAGCTGGAGCCGCTCGAGGAGCCGCCGTCGCTCGAGGGGAGCATCACGTTCCTCGTCTCCGACGAGGAGCTGATGGAGCCGATCCTCGAGCCCTGGGACGTCGAGCTCGAGTGATCGTCGTCGACACCCACGCGTGGCTGTGGTGGGTGAACGGAGAAGCCGCGCTGTCTGAGCCCGCGCGGCGAACGATCGACCGAGCCGACACGGTGGGTGTCGCGACGATCAGCGCGATGGAAGTCGCTGCACTCGTCCAGCGCGAGCGGATCACGCTCGACACGGAGGTACGACCGTGGGTCGCCCAGGCGCTCGCACTCGAGGGCGTCCGCGAGCTCCCACTGACGGCCGAGATCGCGGTCGCGGCGGGCTCCCTCGGCAGCGACTTCGTCGGCGACCCAGCGGATCGGATCATCTACGCGACAGCGATCGTCAACGGCTCGAAGCTGGTGACGCGCGATCGGTTCCTGCGCTCGCACGATCCCGCACGGACAGTCTGGTGAGCACGCCGATCGACCGCTCGACGACGTGGCCGTTCGAGAGTGGCGAGCCGGGGCGATTCACGTACTCGCGCTACTCGAGCCCGACGCTGGTCGAAGCCGAGGCGCGGCTCGGTGAGCTCGACGGGGGAGAAGCGCTTCTCTTCGCCTCGGGGATGGCGGCGTGCACGTCGCTCGTTCTGGCCCTCCTGTCGCCCGGGCAGACGGTCGCGGTCGCCGAGGGGGCGTACTACGGAACGGGCGCGATGCTCGACGAGCTCGCCCGCTGGGGCGTCGAGAAGGTCGAGTTCGACCAGACGCGCGCGCCACCCGCTGGAGCCGACCTCGTATGGCTCGAAGCGCCCTCGAACCCGTTCCTGACGATGCCCGACTGGGAAGCCGCCGACGCACATCGCGCGCGCGTCGTGTGCGACTCGACCGCCGCGACGCCGCTCAACGTGAGGCCGCTCGAGCTCGGGTGCGACTTCGCCGTCCACTCCGCCACGAAGTTCCTCTCGGGACACGACGACGCACTGATCGGCGCAGTCGTGTGCAGGAGGCCCGAGGATACGGCCCGGCTACTCGCGTTCCGGTCGGCGACGGGGCCTGTCCCGGCAGCCGACACGGCGTGGCTCCTCCTCCGCGGGCTGGAGACGCTCGAGGTGCGCCTCGCTCGGCAGACGGCGAGTGCCAGGGTCATCGCCGAACGCCTCTCCGGGCACCCGGCCGTCCAGACCGTCCGGTACCCGGGGTTCAGCGGACTCCTGTCGTTCGACGCCGCCGATGCCCAGGCGGCTCGCCGCATCGAGACGTCGACGAAGCTGATCGTGAACATGACCAGCCTCGGCGGCGTCACGTCCCGGATCGAGGCACGAGCCCGTTGGGAAGGTGCGCGCGTCCCACCGGGCCTTCTGCGCCTGTCGGTCGGGCTGGAGGATGCCGAGGAGCTCTGGGCCGACCTCGAGCAGGCGCTCGCGACCGCGTGACGATGCGGTTCCTCGATCGGGTCCCAAACCGGCAACTCCTCCGCGTCACGACCTCTCTGAAGACGCCGCCTCCGGGACGGGGCCCCTCGCGCGCTTCCAGACGAGATCCAGGACGACCGAGAGGAGAGCGATCGCGACTATCGCGGTGAACGTCTCGGGCGAGTTGCGCCACGTGTCGACGGCGAAGAACGCCAGGACGACCGCGGTCACGGCGATTGCAGCCAGGACGATCACGGCCTGAGACCCCGTGTCGGCTCGCCGTCGATATCCGGCGACGCCGACGAGCAGGAAGATCAGGAGGGAGCAGGCGCTGCCGACGGACGCGATCGCCGAGAGGTCGACGAGGTTGGAGACGGCGAGCACGATCGCCGAGGTGATCAGGAGTCCAGCATGAGGACCGAGCCGCGAGCCGCGGCCGAAGAACGGCGGAAACTGCCCCACCTGGGCGAGCATCGCGGTGAGTCCCCCCGACGCGTACAGGGTCGCGTTCACCGAGGATGACGTCGCGAGGAGGGCGGCGACGGCCATCATCGTGAAGCCGGCGTCGCCGAGCGCCGGCCGCGCCGCCTCGGCGATCGCGGTCTCTCCGTAGCCGATCGCCTCCTCGACGGTCAGCGTCCCGAAGACGCCGAGCGAGATGAGGACGTAGAGGACGGTGGTGACCCCGAGAGCGAGGTACATCGCCCGCGGCAGCTCACGAGCCGGGTCGCGCAGGTCTCCCGCGGCGAAGGTGATCACGCTGAAGCCGAGGTAGGCGAAGAACGTGAGCGCGACGCTCGCGACGATGTCCGAGAGTGCCGGATAGCCGCTGAACGCGAGCAGGTCGAGGTCGATGTCGACGAGGGTCACGGCGATGAAGACGGCGAAGACGGCGAGCAGCACGACGACGATCAGCGACTGTGCTCGATCCACGACACGCGAGCCGACGAGGTTGATCGCGGCCATCGCGACCACGACGACCGACGTGAAGACGTTGTCCCACCAGGCCGCGGCGTCATCGCCGACGAAGAGCGAGGTTGCGTAGCTTCCGAAGGCGACCGCGACCATCGAGCAGACGATCACGATCGCCGCGAAGTAGCCCAGCCAGGAGGCGATGCCGACGAGGCGCCCGTTCCCGAACCCCTCGATCAGGTAGGCGATCAGCCCACCCGACGACGGGTAGCGCACGCCGAGCTTGACGACCGTGTAGCCGAGCAGCGCCGCGACGATGCCGGCGAGCAGGAACGACAGCCACACTGCAGAGCCGGCGACCGTGGCCGCCTCGCCGAGCAGGGCGAAGATGCCCGCGCCCACCATTGCGCCGATGCCCAGGAAGGCGGCGCCGCGGACGCTCACGCTATGGGAACAACGAGGTTGCGACCCGAATCCGCCTCGAGCTGATACCCATGGCGGCCCGCCCAAGCGGTGACGTGATCGATGATCTGTGCCTCGTGACGCGAAGGCCGCGCGATCCTCGTCAGCGCCTCGAAATGCTCCCAGAACGACTGGGGCTCGAGTCCGGAGAGCGCTGAGGAGTCGGTCGCCATGGCACGTATCCCTGCCATAGCCAAGCTACTTCGGCTCCGTCCATGGTGTCAACGCGGTTATCCACGGATCGAACGGAACCCGCGAGCGCAGCTCTAGGGTCATGGAGCTCGCTGCGGTCAGCGTATCCTTCGAGGTCGTGAGCCTCTTCACGCGCAAGACGACCGCGACACCGACCCCGGAGGAAGCGCTTCCCGGGCGCGACACGCCGATCCTCGATCCCGGGCGTCACCTCGTCCTCGGCGCACCGATCGGCCCGCCCTTCCCCGAGGGCACCGAGCGGGCGGTCTTCGGCATGGGGTGCTTCTGGGGAGCCGAGCGGATGTTCTGGCGTGCTCCTGGCATGTACACGACGGCCGTCGGCTACGCGGCCGGCTTCACCCCGAACCCGACCTACCAGGAGGTGTGCACCGGACGGACGGGGCACAACGAGGTCGTCCTCGCAGTGTTCGAGACAGCGCGGACGAGCTACGAGGACCTGCTTCGCATCTTCTGGGAGGGCCACGACCCGACGCAGGGCATGCGCCAGGGGAACGACATCGGCACGCAGTACCGCTCCGGCATCTACTGGGCGTCGGAGGCGCAGCGCGAAGCCGCGCTTGCCTCACGCGACATGTTCCAGGAGGAGCTCTCGCGCGCCGGGTACGGAGCGATCACGACCGAGATCGTCGAGGCAGGCCCGTTCTACTACGCCGAGGACTACCACCAGCAGTACCTCGAGGCGAACCCGAACGGTTATTGCGGCCTTGGCGGGACGGGCGTGAGTTGTCCTGCGCCAGCGACAGCGGCGAGCGAGTAACCACCGGGGTTCCAGCGGGCAGGGTGCCGAGCCTCGCGTCCGCGGCCACCTGCGGCTCCAGCACGTAGCTGGCACCGACCATCAGCTCGGCGTCAACCCGGCGGACAACGCCGGAGCGACGACGTGTGCGCCAGCTCTCCGCGCGAGCTGCACGAAGAAGCTCCCGACCCCGCCGCTGGCTCCGATGACGAGCACGCTGTCGCCATCGGAGAGCTCGAGCGCGTCGAGCGCTGCGATTGCCGTCAGGCCCGCCACTGGCGCCGCCCCCACCGCCTCTAAGCCGACGCCGTGCGGCACGTGCGCCACCGAGTCCTCCGCTATTGCGACGTAATCAGCCCAGCTACCGTCGCGCACCGCCGGATTCGCGTGCAGGACGAATCCGAACACCTCGTCGCCGACCTCGTGCCGCGTTACCCCGGAGCCGACCTCCTCGACGACTCCCGCGAAGTCGCGCCCCAGGGTGACGGGAAACTCATATTCGGCCATGCCCTTGAGCATCCCGGAGGCGATCGCGGCATCCGCCGGGTTGACAGACGACGCATGCATGCGGACGAGGACCTCGCCTGCGCCCACGCCCGGGGTCGGAAGGTCATCGCGAAGTCCAGGCGTGCTCTCAAACCCATCCAGCGTGAAGGCGCGCATCTGTCTCTCCTCTGCTCGGACGAACCTCTTCTCGATCAAGCCTTGAAGTACACCAGCGGTTGTGCAGTCAGCGAAGGATCAGATGCGTGCGGCGGTCGGTTGCTGAGCCGGTTTCCATCCGCTGCTCACACGACAAGTTCAGCATCACTCGCTACGTCTGCCCCTCGCTCAGACACGCAGAGGGCCGGCTCTCTGGCCGGCCCTCTGGCTGAGCCGAAGTAAGGCTTGGGTTTCCTGGGCCGCTTGCCTTACATCATTCCGCCCATGTCGCCCATGCCGCCCATACCGCCGCCCACGCCGGCTCCGGCCTTTTCGGGTGGCTCGGCGACGATCGCCTCGGTCATGAGGATGTTCTTCGCGATCGACGCGGCGTTCTGCAGCGCCGAGCGCGTGACCATGGTCGGGTCGATGATCCCGGCCTTCACCAGGTCTTCGATTTCGTTCGTGTCGACATTCAGGCCCTGGCCCTTGGCGGCCTTGCGGACCTTGTCGACGACGACCGAGCCTTCGAGCCCCGCGTTGTAGGCAAGCTGGCGAAGCGGCTCCTCGAGCGCGCGGATGATGATCTGCGCGCCCGTCCGCTCGTCCGGATCGCCGAAGTCGTCCAGCTTGATCGACCCCGCTGCGCTCAGTAACGCGACACCCCCTCCCGGGACGATCCCCTCCTCGAGCGCCGCCCGAGTGGCCTGCAGCGCATCCTCGACGCGGTGCTTCTTCTCCTTCAGCTCGGTCTCGGTCGCTGCGCCGACCTTTACGACCGCCACGCCGCCGGCCAACTTCGCGAGGCGCTCCTGGAGCTTCTCGCGGTCGAAGTCGGAGTCGGTGTCCTCGATTTCGGCCTTGAGCTGCTTGATGCGGGCTTTGATCGCGTCGGGGTCGCCGGCACCGTCGATGATGGTCGTCGAGTCCTTGTCGATCACGACCCTGCGGGCGTGGCCGAGCTGCGAGAGCTTCGTGTTCTCGAGCTTGAGGCCGAGCTCCTCGGTGATGACCTCGGCGCCCGACAGGATGGCGATGTCCTCGAGCATGCGCTTGCGGCGGTCGCCGAAGCCCGGGGCCTTGACCGCGACCGCCGTAAAGGTGCCGCGGAGCTTGTTGACGACGATCGTGGCGAGCGACTCGCCCTCGACGTCTTCGGCCACGATCAGGAGCGGCTTGCCGGCCTGGATCACCTGCTCGAGAACGGGCAGGACGTCCTTGACCGCGCCGATCTTCTGGTTTGCGACCAGGATGTACGGATCGTCGAGCACGGCTTCCATGCGCTCGGCGTCCGTGATCATGTATGGGCTGAGGTAGCCCTTGTCGAACTGCATGCCCTCCGTGAACTCGAGCTCGAGGCCGAACGTCTGGCCCTCCTCGACGTTCACGACGCCGTCCTTGCCCACCTTCTCGATCGCATCGGCGATCACGTCGCCAATCTCGCGCTCGCGCGCCGAGATCGTGGCGACACGGGCGATATCCTCCCTGCCCGAAACCTCCCTGGACTGCGACTTGAGGTTCTCGACCACGGCGTCGACGGCCTGCTCGATCCCGCGCTTGAGCGCCATCGGGTTCGTTCCAGCGGCCACATTCTTCAAGCCCTCGCGGACGATGGCCTGCGCGAGCAGGGTCGCGGTCGTCGTGCCGTCGCCGGCGACGTCATTCGTCGACGTCGCGACCTCGCGCACAAGCTGAACGCCCTGGTTTTCGAAGACGTCCTCGACCTCGATCTCGCGGGCGATCGTGACGCCGTCGTTGGTGATCGTGGGAGCGCCGTACTTCTTGTCGAGGACGACGTAGCGCCCCTTGGGGCCAAGGGTGACCTTGACCGCGTCGGCAAGGATGTTGACGCCGCGCTCGAGCGAGCGGCGCGCATCCTCATTGAACTTGAGCTCCTTGTGAGGCATGTCTTCCTCCTATCAATACGAGCTACGCGGTGGCAGCGCTGAGCTTGCGTTTGCGTTTGCCACCTGTGTGTACGGCCTTCGCGAGTACATCTGACTCGCGCAAGATCAGAACCTCGTCGGCGCCGAGCTTGATCTCGCTGCCGCCGTACTTGGAGAAGATCACCTCGTCGCCCTCGACGACGTCCATCTGGATGTATTCCCCCGTCTCCTGGTTGCGGGCGCCGGGGCCGACCGCAAGGACTTTGCCCCGCTGCGGCTTTTCCTTCGCCGTGTCGGGCAGGACGATGCCGCTAACCGTCAACTCCTCCTCCTCGAGAACCTCGACGATCAAGCGGTCACCAAGCGGCTTCAGATTCATGAAAAACCTCCTTAGAAGCACCTCTTTGAGATCCCTCTCGCGACTCGCCCGTGGCGAACTCCGAGAGAAGCTCCGCGCGACGCACTCAGGACTCGTGCGTAAGTCGTTCACAACAGCCGCGCGGAATTGGGTTGCGTAAGACGGTTTCGCTGGCTACGAGAGGCGGCCTTCAGGCCGCCTCTCGTAGGAGTTCGCGTCGGTGGAGGCTAGTCGGTGGAAGTGCCCTCGACGGTCGTCGTGACCGGGATCTGGCGCGGTTTGGACTGTTCACGTTTCTGGACGTGGACTTCGAGCACGCCGTTGGCGTAGTGCGCCCGGGCCTCGACGTCGTCAGTCCCCTCGGGCAGAGCGACCGAGCGCGTGAACTCTCCAAAGGGGCGCTCGTAGCGGAAGAGGCGCCCATCCTCCATCTCGGTGCGCTCACGCGAGCCGCTGACTGTGAGGGTGCTGTCTTCGAGCTCGACGTCGATCCTCTCCTCGGGTATGCCGGGGAGATCGAATGCGTAGACGAGCTCGCCCTCGGTCTCCCAGACGTCAAGCGGAGGTGTCCAGGCGTGGTTGGAGAGAGCGGCGGCGCGGGCGGGCGATTCGAAGATGGTCTTGATCAGCCGTTCGAACTCGCCATTCATGGCGACGTTGCGTAGCGGCTCGCGAAAGCGGACGAGAGTGGTCATAGACCTCAGCTCCTATCAGTTGAATACGAACATTATCACATAACTTTAGTCGCTAACTAGCAAATCTTGCCGGTTTCGCGACCGCGGGGGCTGTCAGCGTCGAGCGCGTCGGGATCAAGACCGTTCGTCTCCCGCGAGGTGCTAGGCCCGTCCTGAGACAGAAGACTCGCGTGCCCGAGTTTTCGGGAATGTCCCTTTGAACTCTGAGTCAGCGCACCGGCCCCGCGAGGATCGCGCCGAGCGCACATCCCGCGACTACGAGTACCGTCAGTTTATGGAAGACGCCGATCGTGACGTGCTCGAGTTCGTCGGCGATCAGGGCAAGACGGCCGAGCAGGTTGCCGGCCGGTTTCCAGCGTTCGACGTAGAAGGCCTCGTTCAGGCCGAACTAGTTCGGCCGCGTCGCACCAGGCAGTCGCGCCGCGCTCCGGGGGCCCCCGACCCCACGTTCTACGTGCTCACGTCTCGCGGAGCGGAGGCGATCGGCCTCGATCCGCACACGCTCCACTCGGACTGAGTGAATCTTTGGTCTCGAGGTCGTAGGTGTCCTCGAGCCACTCGGCCGAGTCGTGGAAACCGGCACCGCGGAGCAGCCGCGCGAGCCCGAGACGTCAGGTCCCGTTATTCGCGCGACTAGAACGTAACAACGGGTCTTAGCAAGCGCGAGCTACCCCGCCGTCTCGTCGACGATCGTCCATTCGCCACCCATTTCCCGCCGCAGGACCTTGCCACAGCTTGGACAGCGCCGCTCCGTGGCTTCACGAACTGGCTCGTCGCCCGGAGCGCTGATCGCGGATTCCACGCGCGACCCGCAGTTCGGACAGGCGTCGTGCTCGCTGTCCACGTCTCCTGGGTCAGGCTCGTTCATCGGACCTAGGTGCTCGGACGAACGTCGCCGGGCCAGTTCGGGTAGTGGCCATCCGCTGGCCACGACGAGAGGATCAAGAGGATCCGAGTGCCGTCCACGCTGGACACCTTGTGGCGCTCGTCGGGCTCGAACGTGAGTAGCGTGCCCGATCCTGCCTCGACGACGTCGCCGCCCGCCTCAATACGCGCCGAGCCGGCGACGACCATCAGCCAAGCCCGTTCTCGGACCTGGTGTTCGCCGAGTTCTTCACCAGGCGCGAGACGGATGATGATCGCCCGTGCCCCGTCGACCGTCTCCAGAGCCTCCGCCCGGCGTGTCCCCTCGGGCACCTCAATTTCGTTCACGTTCCACGACTGCACTGGCGCGGATTCTAGGAGGAGTAGAATCCTTCTACTGGCTCTGCTGCCATGGTCGCCGAGGGTCAGCCGGCCACGCCCTCCACCGCGACGGGGATCGGGGCGAACAGCAGGTCGGCGGATGCAAAGGTTGATCGTCCTAGCGGGCTGGCCCCGCGGGTTCGAACTCTGTTCGCCTAGGCTCCTTGCCTCGCGCGCAGTGGAGTGCGCGTCGGTGTTCTGTGCGGGCCTTCGGCCGGGATCCTGACCAGCAGGGCCAGTCCAACCAGTGTACTCCCCCGACGAGCGCCCTAACCCGATGACTCGCCGCGACGCGCCATAGCCGCATCGTGGTCGCGCCCGGACGAGATCTGTTTGTCGATTCTGTCTGCACGGCGCATGGCGTCGTACACCGCGTCCCAGTGACGTGAGACCTCTGCCATGGCACGGGCGGTGGTCAGAGCGGCTTCCTCAAGTCGCGCGTTCACTCTCTCGACCTCGGCCAAGCGCTCCTCGAGGTCGGCCATCTTTTCCGCGAGCTGGCTCAACTCCTCGGCGACTACCTCGTAGTCATCCATCTCTGGACATGATCCCGCCGCTGTCAACCGATCGTCAACTCGGCGGGCGGCGCTACGATCCGCCGACCGATGCGCTTGCTGCGCTGCGGGGAGTGCTGCTTGTCGAGCACGAGTGGCGGGTGCGCGAGGGGCTCGTCTGGCTCCGAAGCCGTCTCGGAGAGAAGTGCGGAACGACCATCGACGCTCAAGCACAACACTTCGAAGAGCACAAAGTCGGCTACTCTGGAATCACTACCTAGAGTTCTTCCTCTCGCCGTGCCCGCCTGACATTGCGCCAGGTCGAGCGGAGGGAGAGGGCCCTGTGGCCTCTGAATCCTTGACGATTCGTTTCCCGTCTGGCGCCTGGGAGTACGCAACGACGGAACGCGTGCCCAACGTCGGAGACACGCTGGTACGGGACGGAGAGACGTGGTTCGTCGCGGGGGTAACGGAATCGGTGGACGACCACCGGGTGATCACGATGGCCCCTCGCGCCGAGGTGGAGAAGGAGCCCTCACACCTGAAGAGCTCGGCGCGGAAGAGCTCGGCGCGATGGCCTCGGTGGTAGCGCGTCAGCTTGCTCACGCGTCTCCTCGACTTCGAGCTCGACGCCGTACCTGATAGCGCTGACGCTTCTCCGCGTACTCCTCGGGATGGAGGCCCGGAGGCCTCCTCGTTCGAGCGCGTTGGAGCCGGGGTCAGCTGACGGCCACCGGGATCGGGGCGAACAGCAGGTCGGCGTTAGTAGAGGTTGATCGTCGGCTAGTTGTGCCCGTCCGCCTCTGGGAGCGCCCGAGAGGCCGTAGCCTGCAGGGATGCGGGAACTCGAGACCGACTACCTCGTCGTCGGAGCCGGTGCGTCGGGAATGGCCTTCACCGACACGCTGGTCGCACACACGGACGCCGAGATCGTGCTGGTCGACCGGCGTCATCGGCCGGGCGGACACTGGCTCGACGCCTATCCGTTCGTGCGCCTACATCAACCGTCCGCGTACTACGGGGTCGAGTCGCGGCAGCTCGGGAACGACCGCATCGACGAGCACGGGCCGAACGCCGGCTTCTACGAGCGTGCGAGTGGGCCTGAGATCTGCGACTACTACTCCCGTGTGCTCGACGAGCACCTGCTGCCGACGGGCAGGGTGCGGTTCGTTGGCACCAGCGAGTACCACGGCAATAACGGGGACAGCCACCTCGTCGTTTCGCTGCTCGACGGCTCCGAGATCCTTGTAAAGCCGCGGCGCAAGGTCGTCGACGCGACCTACGTCCAGTCCGAGATCCCGTCGCGTCACGTTCCCGCATTCACGGTGGAGCCGGGCGTCGCGCTCGTCCCGCCCAACGACCTTGTCGACCTGGGCGAGCCTGCCGACCGCTTCACGGTGATCGGTGCGGGCAAGACGGGGATGGACACCTGCGTGTGGCTGCTCGAGGCGGGAGTCGACCCCGAGCGCATCCGCTGGATCCGAGGCCGGGATCCGTGGCAGTACGACCGGACCTTCATGCAGCCGCTCGACCTGGTCGGTTCGATCATGCGGCTCCGGGCACACTGGGTCGAGACAGCGGCGGCGGCCGAGGACGGACATGACTACGCGCTGCGACTCGAGGACGCCGGAGTGTTCGTGCGGATCGACCCCTCGGTCGAGCCGCTGGCGTATCGCGGCGCCACCATCAGCCGGCGCGAGATCGACGCGCTTCGCACGATCGAGCACGTCGTGCGGGCGAGCCGGGTGCGGAGCATCGGCCGAACGACGGTCACGACCGACACGGGCGACGTCCCTGGCGGCCCAGGCGACGTCTACGTCGACTGCACGGCCGCGGGCGTTCCGGCCTCGGCTCCGCGACCAGTGTTCGAACCGGGCCGCATCACGATCCAGTACGTGGCCACGGGCCTCATACCGTGGTGCGCCGCCACGATCGCGGTCGTCGAGTCGACCGGCCTCGACGACGAGGGAAAGAACCGGCTCTGCCCGCCCGTCGTCTTCTCGGGCGACGCAGCTGATCTGGTGCGGTTCGCCTACGGCGCGATGCAGGGCGCGGTCGCGCGGGCCGCCGACGAGGTAGTCGGACCTTGGAGTGCCGCGTCGAGGCTGAACCCCGGCCAAGCGGCGCTCGAGCACATCGACGACGCGGACGTCGCCGAGTCGCTGGCATTCCTGAAGGAACACACTCAGGCCGCTCTAGACAACCTCGAGCGCGTCACGGCCATGGAGAGCAGCGACTAGGAAACCGCTCAAGGGGACATTCCCGCACGATAGAGGAGGCCCGGAGGCCTCCTCAAGTCGTGCACAGCGGTCGCCGAGGGTCAGCCGGTCACGCCCTCCACCGCGACGGGGATCGGGGCGAACAGCAGGTCAGCGGCGGATACAAACGATGGGGAACCCGTCGGGCTACTGCGGCCTCGGGGGTACCGGCGTCTCCTGCCCGATCAAGCTTCAGACCGCGTCCTGAGCGGCTGCTCGGCTAGATCCGCCCGCCGCCACCGGCTCCGGATGCGAGCCGCTGTGCAATCCAGACGGGGATGATCGATAGCAGGATCACGAATACCGCTACTACGTTCACGATCGGCAGCTGATTCGGCCGCGAAAGGTTCGCCAGGATCCAGATCGGAAGCGTCTCCTGCCCGCTGATGGTGAACGTCGTCACAATCACCTCGTCGAACGAAAGCGCGAACGCAAGCAGCGAGCCGGCGATGATCGCCGTCGAGATCTGTGGAGCGGTCACGTAGCGGAACGTCTGCCAGGTGTCGGCCCCCAGGTCCACCGACGCCTCGTCGAGCGACCCCGACACGCGCCGCATTCGTGCGACCGCGTTGTTGTAGACGATGACGATGCAGAAGGTGGCATGTCCGACGATGACCGTGAACAGGCCGAGATCCATGCCCAACGTCCGAAATGTCGTGTTCAGCGCCATCCCGGTCACGATCCCTGGGAGCGCGAGGGGGAGGATGACCAGAAACGAGATCGTCTCCCGTCCGAAGAAGCGATAGCGCGAGACTGCGATCGCGGCCAGCGTCCCCAGGAGCACTGCCAGTGCCGTCGCCCCGAGCCCCGCCTTGACCGACGTCCACAGTGCATCCCGGACCCCAGGATTGTTGACGGCCTTCTCGAACCACTGAAGGGACAGCCCCTCGATCGGCCAGTTGTTCGTCCTCCGCTCGTTGAACGCATAGAGACAGATGACGAAGAGCGGCAGGTAGATGAACGAGAGCGTGAGCGCCGTCGCCCCTTTCAGGAACCAGCGCAGTCCGCGAGACTCGACCACTGCGCCTACACGCTCTCGAACGCACCTGCCCGGCGAGCGAGCAAGAGGTAGACGACCATGATCATCACTGGCACGGTGGCGAACGCCGCGGCGAGCGGGAGGTTGCCCGCGACGCCGACGTTCGCGTAGACGACATTGCCGATGAACTGCCGCGTGCCGACGATCTGCGGCGCGATGTAGTCCCCCAGCGTGAGCGAGAAGGTGAAGATCGAGCCCGCCACGACTGCCGGGAACGCGATCGGCAGCACGACGCTGCGGAACGTGCGGAAGCCTCGTGCACCGAGATCCGACGACGCCTCGAGCAGCGACGACGGCAGCCGTTCGAGCCCGGCGTAGATGGGTATGACCATGAACGGCAGCCAGAGGTACGTGAAGACGAGCCAGAGCGCGTACCTGCCGAACCCGGGACCGGACAGGCCAATGGGGTCGAGCGCCCAGTTCAGGACTCCATCCTCCTGGAGGATGATCCGCCAGGCGTAGATCTTCACCAGGTAGCTCGCCCACAGCGGTGTGAGGACTGCGACGACCATCGCGGCCCTGACACGCGGCGTCGCGATACGTGCCATGTAGTACGCGATCGGGAATGCCAGAACGGCATCGGTGATGGTCACTGCAGCTGCTGTGCCGACGGTTCTGAGTGTGATCGTCCTGTAGACGGGCTCCTCGACGAGCGTGCGGAAGTTGTCCAGGTTGTAGTCGTGGACGACCTCGGTCGCCAGCGGATCGAGGCGCCAGAAGGCGGCCAGGAACAGCACGGCCAACGAGCCCAGGTAGGCAATACCCAGCCATCCGAGTGGCGTCGCCAAGAGAGCGCCGAGGCGGAGTCGAGGGCGGCGGTAGAGATAGGTGGACAGACGCCGCCCCGGGCTTACCCGGGGCGGCGTCTCGGCGTTACCGATCGAGCTCAACTACCTCTGATCTCGGTCCAAGCTTGGACCCACTCGCTGTGGTCCTTGCAGACCTCACCGCGGTCGTCGCCGCAGTCCGCAAGAGGCGTGATCCAGTAGTAGATGCTCTCCCAGTAGGCCGGATCGTCCGCGTGGTACTTCGTGCAGAAGTCCGGGTCACTCATGAGAGCACACGACTTCGAGTTCGACGGCGCTTCACCGTAGAACTCGGTCTGGGTTGCATTCGTCTGAGGGCTGATGATGTGATTCATCCAGAGGTACATGCAGTTGGGATGGGCGGCGTTGGAGTTGATCATCCAGGTGTCCGACCAGCCCGTCGCCCCTTCTTTCGGGGCGGTCGACTCGACTGGCACCTTCTCATTCTTGAGGAAGTTCGTCATCGACTCCCAGGTCGTGCCCACGACGGTGTCCCCGGAAGTGAACGACGCCTCTGCCTTCGCGTAGTCGGCCCAGTACTCGCCGATGAGCTCCTTCTGGGCCTTCAACAGGTCGACTGCCGCCTGGAACTGCTCGTCGTCGAGCTCGTACGGGTTCGTGATGTTGAGGTCCGGCTGCGTCGCCATCAGATACACGGCCGCGTCGGCGATGTACACCGAGTCGTCGTACGCCGTGACCTTCCCCTTGTACGGTGAATCCGGGTCGAAGACGACGCTCCAGCTGTCAGGTGCCGGCTTGACCACGTCGGTCCGCCACGTCAGCACGTTTGCTCCCCGCCCGTGCGCCACGCCGTAGTTGACACCATCGACGGTGTTGTACGGCTGGTCCTTCAGATCCTCGAAGATGTCCGCGTAGTTCGGCACCAGGTCCGTGTTCACCGGCGCGACGTCCCCACCGGCAACGAGCCGCAGCGACGCGTTACCCGAAGCGGACACGCCGTCGTACTGACCGGTCTTCATGAGCGTCACCATCTCGTCAGACGTGTTGGCAACCTTCACGGACACGTCGCACCCAGTGTCCTCTTCGAACCCTGTCACCCAGTCGGCTTCCGGAATGCTGGAGCCGTCCTCGACGTAGTACGCCCACGCAACGAGATCGACCTTCCCCTCCGTCTTCCCGTTCGCCTCGATCTCGTCGAGAGTCGACCCTAGGCCCTCGACCTGCCAGTCGTCGCCGGAGGCACTCTCGTCGTCCCCGCCTCCGCAGCCGGCAGCGACCACGCTGAGCGCTCCCACGAGCAGAGCCAACGCTGTCAGTACAGCGATGCGCTTCCTTCTCATTCCGGTCCTCCCTCCGATTCTCTGATTGCAGACTCCTGCTCCGGGCGCCATTCGAGCGACACTCGACGCCCCTTCGCCTCGAGCACCTCGCTCGAGCCCTCGTCCAGATTCTGGGCGAGCACCTGCAGCTCGCCGCCTCGGTCGAGCACGACGTGATACCTGGTCACGGGACCGGCGTACTGCACGTCGCGCACCTGCCCCTGCTCGACGTGCGCTCCGGCCTCGGGTGCCTCACCGTTCATCAGAAGCGTGATCTTCTCAGGTCGAACCGTGTAACGCCGGCCATCGCGCTCGATCACGTTCGACACGCCGACGAAGCCGGCGATGAACTCGCTCTGGGGGTGCTCGTACACCTCCGCGGGCGGGCCGATCTGCTCGATCCGCCCCAGGTTGAAGACCGCGAGGC
Source organism: uncultured Gaiellaceae bacterium (assembly GCA_963744505.1). Taxonomy (GTDB): domain Bacteria; phylum Actinomycetota; class Thermoleophilia; order Gaiellales; family Gaiellaceae; genus GMQP-bins7. The sequence continues at coordinate 336,297 of CAVUTL010000004.1, read as the reverse complement.
GATCGGACATCGTGAGCGCCTCCTCCTGATCGTGTGTCACGTAGACGAACGTGATGCCGACCTCGCGCTGGATCGACTTGAGCTCGATCTGCATCTCCTGGCGGAGCTTCAGGTCGAGCGCGCCGAGCGGCTCGTCGAGGAGGAGCACCTTCGGGCGGTTCACGATCGCCCGCGCGAGCGCGACCCGCTGCCGCTGGCCGCCGGAGAGCTGCGACGGCTTGCGATCGCCGAACCCGGCGAGCCTCACCATCTCGAGTGCCTGACCTGCGCGCTCGCGCCGCTCGCCCTTCTTGACCTTCTTCACCATGAGCCCGTACTCGACGTTCTCCTGCACGGTCATGTGCGGGAAGAGCGCGTAGTCCTGGAAGACCGTGTTGACCGGGCGGTCGTACGGCGGGAGGCGCGACACGTCCTCGCCCGCGAGCTCGATGGTGCCCTCGTCGGGTATCTCGAAGCCCGCGATCATGCGGAGCGTCGTCGTCTTCCCCGAGCCCGACGGCCCCAGCATCGTGAAGAACTCTCCTGCCGGGATGTCCAGGTCGATCCCGTCGACCGCCACGACCTCCCCGAACCGCTTTGTCAGCCCTCTGACGCTGATGTCCGGCGCGCTGTCAGGCGCCAAGCGACTCCTCCAGGATGGCGAGCCCCTCGTCGAGCTCGTCCGGCGCGATGTTGAGAGGGGGTAGCAGGCGGATGACGTTGCCATAGAGACCGCAGGAGAGGAGGATCAGGCCCCGCTCGAACGCGGCGTCGACGACGGCCTTCGCGCGATCGGGCGTCCGCTCGGCGAACTCGAAGGCGAGCATCGAGCCGAGGCCGCGCACCTCGCCGATGTCCGAGTTGCGCGACGCGAGGTCCTCGAGACGTGCGCGGAGCGTGTCGCCGAGCTTTCGTGCTCCTGCGAGGAACTCGGGCTCGGTGACGACGTCGAGCACCGCGAGCGCGGCGGCACACGAGAGCGGGTTGCCGCCGAAGGTGCCGCCGAGACCTCCGGGTGGAACGGCGTCCATCACCTCGGCGCCACCCGTCACCCCGGCAAGCGGGAGACCGCCTCCGATCGACTTCCCGAAGACGACGAGGTCCGGCTCGGCGCCGGCGTACTGCTCGACGGCCCACATCGTCCCGGTGCGCCCCACTCCGGACTGCACCTCGTCGTCGACCCACAGGATCCCGTGCTTGCGACAGAGCTCGTGCAGGCGCGCCGGATAGTCCTCGGGCATCGCGAGGAACCCGCCCTCGCCCTGCACCGGCTCCAGCACGACGCAGGCCACGGTCGAAGGGTCGACGTCGGCCTTGAACAGGTGCTCGAGTGCGGCGATCGCGTCGTCCGAGGAGATGCCGTGGTACGGGTACGGCGCCGGCGCACGGTAGACCTCGGGTGCGAACGGGCCGAACCCGGCCTTGTACGGCTTCACCTTGCTCGTCATGGTCATCGCGAGCAGCGTGCGGCCGTGGAACGCGTTGTCGAAGGCTATCACCGCAGGCCTGCCGGTCGCCCAGCGGGCGATCTTGACCGCGTTCTCGACTGCTTCCGCTCCCGTGTTGACGAGGATCGAGCGCTGCTCGCCTCCTGCGCACGGGGACAGCTCCGCGAGCCGACGGCACACCTCCACATACGGCTCGTACACGCCGATCATGAAGCACTGGTGGAGATACCGGTCGGCCTGCTCCTTGATCGCGTCGACGATCGCCGCATGTCGGTGACCCGTGTTCTGGCAGCCGATGCCTCCTCCGAAGTCGATGAAGGAGCGCCCGTCCGGATCGGTTACCCGTGCACCCTCGGCGTGCGCGACGACGAGCCTCGGCGTCGACATTCCCGGAGCGACGTAGCGGGCGCGATCGGCGAGGATTCGCTCCGCTGCTGTCGTGTCAGTCGGCTGCATCGCGCGATTATCTGCACTGGACCGTGTTCGCGGCAACTGGAAGGTCCATGTCGACGAACGACGTAACCTATGCAGCCGTGCCGGAGTAGCTCAGTTGGTAGAGCAGCGCATTTGTAATGCGAAGGCCGTGGGTTCGAGTCCCTCCTCCGGCTCTCACCCACCGTTGTCCGTCCGAGCAACGCGTTACTCTCGGAACGTGGAGCATCCGAAGGACATCGGAGACCGCACAACGCTTGCCGTGATGGTCGCGCTCAGGGAGGCTGGCTACGCGATCTCGGTGCCATTCGGTGAGAACATCCGCTATGACCTCGTGATCGACGACGGCGACAGGTTGCTGCGTATCCAGTGCAAGACGGGCCGCCTGCGAATGGGTGCCGTTCGCTTCGCGACTTGCAGCTCGTACGGTCACCATCGCAACCCACGAGCGGCACGCCGGAGCTATGCGGGTCAGATCGACTTGTTCGCCGTGTACTGCCCAGAAACGGCCGGTGTGTACCTCATCCCGATCGCCGAGGTCCCGACGAAGAGCAGCGCAATGCTCCGAGTCGACCTCCCGCGAAACGGACAGCGCAAGCGGATCAGACTCGCTTGCGACTATTGGCTCGGAGCAGTCCAGGTGCCGCCGAGTCCAGCTTAGGCCAGTACCTCGCGCGTCTTCTGGTGCGCGAGGATCTTCCGCTTGACGCGTTGGAGCGCGTTGTCGATCGTCTTCGTGTCGCAGCCGAGGTCCTCGGCCATCTCCTCGTAGGAGTTACCCTCGAGGTAGAGCGTGAGGGCCTGCGACTCGAGCGACGAGAGACCCGTGCCGAGGCAGAACACGAGGCTCTGGAGCTCCTCGGTCGAGATGACGCAGACCGACGGGTCGTTCACGCTCGGGCCGGGGAGCGCATCGCCGAGCGTGCAGTCGCCCTCAGACTCCTGGCCGGCCGGAGTGTGGCTGAACGAGACGTACGTGTTCAGTGGGGAGTGCTTGAAGCGGGTCGCCGTCTTGATCGCGGTGATGATCTGACGCGTCACGCACAGCTCGGCGAAGCTGCGGAACGACGTCTCCTTGTCCGGCCGGAAGTCACGCACCGCCTTGTAGAGGCCGATCATGCCCTCCTGGATGAGGTCGTCGCCGTCGCCGCCCGCGAGGAAGTACGAGCTGGCCTTCAGCCGCACGAAGCCCGTGTAGCGGCGCATGAGGTCGTCGAGCGCGTGCTGGCTCCCGTTCCGAGCCTTGAGGACGAGCTGGAGGTCCTCGAGCTCTCGCTGGATCTTCTGAGCTGGCTTCGGTGCGATAGCGGTGCGAGCGGCCATGCGAGTACCCCCGTTTCGACGGCGTGAGACCCGCGATCACGACCGATCATCCTGGCCGCGGTGCAAGTCTCACCTTGAAGTTGAGGGAGAACCTAGCACCATCCGCCGAGCGTTACAACCCCTTTGCGAGAATTGTAGGATGCTAAGAACATATGTTCGCTTGCGGAGTGCGGTTCTCCGTACGGCCCCTGCGCCGCAGGTCTGCGACTATCCGTGCCGTGCCCACCGTCCTCATCGTCGACGACCATCCGAGCTTCCGCGCGTCGGCCCGCGCCATCCTCGAAGCGGAGGGATTCGAGGTGATCGGCGAGTCGTCCGCCGGCACGGCGGCCCTCGACGCGTACGACGAGCTGCGGCCCGACCTCGTCCTACTCGACGTCCAGCTGCCCGACATGTCCGGCTTCGACGTGTGCGAGGAGCTGGAGCGCCGAAACAGGTCGGCGCCGGCGATCATCCTCGTCTCGAGCCGCGACGTGGACGACTACGGGGAGCTCGTGCCGAATTCGTGCGCGCGCGGGTTCATCGCCAAGGCCGACCTCTCTGGCGAGGCGGTCGCGGCACTCCTTCCGTGAGCCGTCTCACGATCGCGCTCGGCGTCGCACTGCTCGTGGTCGAGATCACGGCCGCGGTCGCGCTGCTCGTGAGCAACGACGAGATCGAGAACCCATGGGCTGTTGCAGTACTTGGGTCGCTGGCCGGAGCGGCGTTCGTCGTGAGCGGACTGATCGCCCTGTCACTTCGTCCGGAGAACCGAACCGGCATCTACCTCGCGGCAACGGGCTACCTCTGGTTCGTCGCCGCGCTGTCGGACGCCGGCAACGACTGGCTGTTAACCATCGGCTTTGTTCTCGGGGGCCTCGTCTGGGTGCCCTTCACTGCTCTCGTGCTCGCGTACCCGACAGGGCTACTCGAGACCAGGCTCGAACGGGCACTTCCCGTCGTGACCGGCGTGACTCTCGTCGGGCTGGCGCTTCTCGCAGCGCTCCTCGATCCGACCCCGCCGGCTACGGGGTGCGAGTCGGCGTGCCCCGAGAGCGCGATCGCCGTCACGGACCACCAACGCGCCGGAGACGTGCTCGATGCCATCACGACCATGGTCGGACTCGCGCTCATCGCCGTCGTCGTCGGTGCCCTGGTTCGTCGCTGGCGCCGAGCGAGCCCTGCACTCCGACGACTGGCCTGGCCCGTCGTCGGCGCCGGAGTCGCAGCACTGCTGGCGATCGGACTCGTCGTCATCGCGGATCAGATCTCGAGTCGAGCGGCGGACGTCCTCCAGCTCGTCTTCTTCGTGGCCTTTGCTGCCGTGCCGTTCGCCTTCCTCTTCGGTGTTCTCCGCACCCGCCTGGCACGCTCAGCCGTCTCGGAGCTGATCGTCGAGCTCGACCGGGGCGCCCCCATTCGTGACGCGCTGGCTCGCGCACTCGGTGACCCGTCGCTCGAGATCGTCTACCCGCTCGACTCGAGGTGGGTAGACGAGCGTGGACGCGACGGGGAGCAGGCGGTGGCGCGCCCGAAGTCCATGCTCACGAAGGTCGAGGCGAATGGCGTCGTCGTCGCGGCGCTCGTCCACGACGAGTCGCTCGCCGAAGATCCAGCTCTCCTCGAGGGCGTCGCTCATGCAGCGGCGCTCGCGCTCCAGACGGAGGGACTCCAGGCGGAGGCCCGCGCGCAGTTCGTGTTCCTGCGGACGCTCGTCGAGACCGCGCCGAGCCTCTTCATCCACATCGGTACGGACGGCAGGATTCGAAACCAGAATGCCGCGGCGGTCGAGGCGGCGGGGCTCGACGACGAAGAGCTGGTCCGGGGACGCTACTTCTGGGACGTCCTCATCGCCCCCGAGGAGCGCGACGAAGTCATCGCCCGCTTCAGGGCGCTCGCTCCGGACTTCGAGACCGGCGAGTACGAGAACGCGTTCGTGAACGCGAAGGGCGAGCGCCGTGTCGTCTTCTGGCGCTCGGCGCCGGTGCGGAACGAGAAAGGCGAGGTGACGGGGATCATCTCGGGCGGGATCGACATCACCGAGCGCCGTCGCCGCGAGCTCGAGCTCGAGCGGGAACGCGACGCCACGACAACGGCACTCGAGTCGATACCGAGCATCGTGGTCGTGGTCGACCGGGATGGGGTGATCCGGGATCGGGACGTGGACAACCCTCGCGTCGGCGCGAACCGTGCCTTCCGGCAAGCGCTCGGCTGGCGAGACGAGCAGCTCGTCGGCCGTACGTTTCTCGATCTCGTGGCGAGCGACGACGAGGGGCGTGCTGCAGAAGCGCTCGCCGTGGCGGCAGCAGGGAGCGCATCGGAGGAGGTCGAGTCCGAGCTGCGCTGCGCGGACGGCACCGTCCGCGCGTTCGCCTGGTCGGCGGTCCCCGTTGCCGACGTGACAGGCAGGACCGAGGCTCTCATCCTCGTCTCGGGCGTCGAGGTCACCGAGCGTCGCCGTCTCGAGGCCGAAAAGGAGCGCGAACGTGCGTTCCTCAATGCGATCGCGAACAACGCCGCGAGCCTCCTGTGCCTGATCGACGAAGAGGGCCGCCTCACCCACATGGGTGCCAACGTCGCGTTCGAGAGGACGCTGGGGTACGAACCGGACGAGATCGGGGGACAGCGCTTCTGGGAGCAGTTCGTCGACACGAGCGACGCCGCAGCCGTCAAGCGAACGATCGACCGCGTCGTGTCCGGCGAGGTCGTGGGCGAGAGCGACAGCAACTGGTTGACGAAGGGCGGCGAGCAGCTCGTGGTCGCGTGGACGTGCACCCCACTCCCGCAGGTGGACGAGCGGACGCTCTTCCTGATCACGGGCGTCGACGTCACCGAGCGCAAGCGGCTCGCCGACGAGCTTCGCGCCTCGAGGGCTCGCATCGTTCGCGCCGAAGACGAAGCGCGCCGCGTGCTCGAGCGAAATCTCCACGACGGCGCTCAACAACGCCTCGTCGCCATCTCCGTCGCGCTCCGCCTCGTCGAATCGAAGCTCCGCGACGACCCGAGCGCAGCCTCCGAGCTGCTCGACAGCACGCGGCAGGAGCTCGCACACGCGCTCGACGAGCTCCGCGAGCTCGCGCGCGGAATCCATCCGGCCGTGCTCACCGATCGCGGGCTCGAGCCCGCGATCGAGGCGCTCGTCTCACGCGCCCCGGTTCCGGTCACGGTCGACGTGTCCGCGGACGGGCTTCCTGCCGAGGTCGAGGCGGCGTCGTACTACGTCGTTGCCGAGGCGCTCACGAACGTCGCCAAGTACGCGGGCGCGACCGAGGCGACCGTGCAGGTCGTGCGCGAGGACGGACGGATCGTCGTCGAGGTGCACGACGACGGTGCAGGTGGTGCCGATCCCTCCCGCGGAAGCGGGCTCCGAGGGCTCGCCGACCGCGTGGCCGCGCTCGACGGCGTGCTCGTCGTGGCGAGCCCGACCGGCGCCGGAACGACGGTGCGAGCCGAGATCCCGCTCTCGACGCAGGCGCAGGAGTAGGGCCGGAACTCCAACGCCGGCCGCTCGGCGCTCATCGTCCGTTCGACGGTTCGTTCGACCGAATGCGCCTGCACCGCGTCCGTAGACTCGCTGGCGTGAACTCGTTCCCGACGGACAACATCACCTTCCTCCTCGCGGACATCGAGGGCTCCACGCGACTGCAGGAGAACGCCGACATCGACTACCCGGCGATCGTCGGGGCGTTCCGCAGCATCCTCCGCGAGCAGATCATCACCAAGGGAGGTCAGGAGGTCGACGCCGTCGGCGACGAGCTCCTTGCCGTGTTCGAGGATCCCGAGCTCGCGATCGAAGCGGCGCTCGGGGCTCAGCGGGGCTTTCGCGACCACGACTGGCCCACGGGCGTCGAGACGCGGGCCCGCATCGGCCTGCACACGGGCTCCCCGTCGCTCGGCGACGAGGGATACACGGGGCTCGACGTCGTTCGCGCGGCGCGCATCGCTCAGGCCGGGCACGGCAACCAGATCGTGGTGTCGACGACCACCCGCGAAGCGGTCCCGGGGGTACCCACGCGCGACCTCGGCGAGCACCGGATCGGGGGACTGCAGCAGCCTGAGCGCGTCTATCAGGTCGTGGCCGACGACCTACCGCGCGACTTCCCGAACCTGCGCAACACGATCGCGACCCTCGGCGACTCGATATCGGTCGTCCTCGCCGACGACACCGTGCTCCTCCGCGAGGGCATCGCACGCCTGCTTGCCGACTCTGGTTTCGAGGTCGTCGCTCAGTCCGACAACGCGGAGGACCTCCTGCGTCACGTTGCAATGCACACGCCCGATGTGGCGATCGTCGACATCCGGATGCCTCCTACGCACACGGACGAAGGGCTCCGCGCCGCGCGCGAGATCCGCGAGCGATTCCCCGAGACAGGGGTCCTCGTCCTCTCGCAGTACGTCGAGGCAGCGTACGCCCTCGACTTGCTCTCGGAGAACACCGAAGGCGTCGGCTACCTCCTGAAGGATCGCGTCTCGGACATCGACGAGTTCGCCGCCTCCGTGCGGCGTGTGTCGGAAGGAGGATCGGCGCTCGACCCGGCGGTCGTGAGCGAGCTCGTGGGTCGCCGCCGGCGTGACGACCCGCTCGACGACCTCACTCCGCGCGAACGCGAGGTACTCGAGCTGATGGCCGAAGGGCGCTCGAACCAGGCGATCGCAGACCGGCTCTTCGTCACGCTGCGTGCCGTCGAGAAGCACGTGACGAACATCTTCGCCAAGCTCGACCTCCCGGCGAGCACCGACGACCACCGCCGGGTGCTCGCCGTCCTCCTGTTCTTTCGCAGCTGAGCCACATCGGCGGGGGTGCGGGAAACCGTACGCAGAAGACGCCTGGCCGCCGCACTGTGCCGGCGCGGACACGGTGAAACCCTGGGGAAGTCACTTTGACCCAGGAAAGGAAGCGAGATGTCACCTCTCAGGCACAGCACCAACATCGCGGCCCGAATGGGTCGCTGGAGCGCGGGTCACCGGAAGACCGCGATCTTCGGGTGGCTCGCCTTCGTCGTCGCTGCGTTCGCGATCGGAATCGCCGTACCGATGCAGACGATCGACGAGACCGACTTCAACGTCGGCGAGGCCCGCAAGGGCGATCACATCATCAGCGACGGCGGCTTCTCACTCGACGAGCAATCCGAGTACGTACTCGTCGAGTCGACGACCTACACGACCGACGATCCCGCGTTCCGTGCGGTCGTCGTCGCGGCCGTGTCGACGCTCGACAGCTTCTCGCAGGTCACGAAGCTGCGCTCGCCCCTCCAGCCCGGCAACGAGGGCCAGATCTCGAAGGACGGCCATTCGGCGCTGATCCAGTTCAGCCCGCGGGGCACGTACGACGAGGCGGTCACGTACATCGACTCGATCACAGCCGCAACCGACAAGGTGCAGGAGGCCAATCCGGGGTTCTACGTCGGCCAGGCCGGCACCGCGTCGACAGGCAAGGCGCTGGATGAGTTGTTCGGCTCCCAGCTCGCTCGGGCCGGGCTCCTCTCGATCCCCCTGACGCTCGGGATCCTGTTGCTCGTCTTCGGCTCGCTCGTCGGGGCCTCGATCCCGCTGCTGCTCGGGCTCACGTCGGTGTTCGCGACGATGGGCCTGGTCGCACTGCCGAGTCAGATCGTCCCGATGGACGAGAACATCTCGGCGGTCATCCTGCTCATCGGGCTCGCGGTCGGCGTCGACTACTCGCTCTTCTACATCCGCCGCGAGCGTGACGAGCGCCGTGCCGGCCGGAGTGAGTCCGCGGCGCTCGAGGCCGCCGCCGCGACGTCCGGCCGGGCAGTCCTCATCTCGGGAATCACCGTGATGATCGCCATGGCCGGAATGTTCTTCTCGGGCGACAAGACGTTCATGTCGTTCGCGATCGGGACGATGATGGTCGTCGCCGTCGCAATGCTCGGCTCGCTGACCGTGCTTCCGGCGATGCTGTCCTGGCTCGGCGACCGCGTCGACAAGGTCCGTGTTCCCTTCATCTGGCGGCTCAAGCGGGACGACGGCGAGCCCCGCGTCTGGGGCACGATCCTCGACCGCGTCCTCCGACGTCCGCTGGTCTCGGCGATCGGTGCGACCGCCGTGCTCGTGGCGCTCGCACTGCCCGCCCTGAACCTGCACACGGCGATCAGCGGGATCGACGGACTCCCGAAGTCGCTGAAGGAGATGCAGTCCTACAACCGCGTCAACGACGCGTTTCCCGGCGGCGCAACGCCCGCAGTCGTTGCGATTTCGGGCGACGCGTCCGACCCGGAGCTGCAGGCGGCCGTCGCCGAGCTTCGCAAGCAGGCGCTCGTGTCCGGCATCGGCCTCGACCCGATCGACGTCGAGGCCGCCCCCGGCGGGAAGGCGCTCAGAGTGGACATCCCGCTCGCCGGCAAGGGCACGGACAGCACCGCGAATGACGCCCTCGCCACCCTTCGCGACGAGATCATCCCGGCGACGTTGGGAACGGTCTCGGGGATCGACTACGCGGTCACCGGAGACACGGCGGCATCGAAGGACTGGAACGAGGCGATGAAGTCGGCCGTGCCGGTGGTGTTCGCCTTCGTCCTCGCGTTCGCGTTCCTCCTGCTGCTGGTCTCGTTCCGCTCGATCGTCATCCCGCTCAAGGCGATCCTGATGAACCTGCTCTCGGTGGCGGCCGCGTACGGCGTCGTCGTCGTGGTCTTCCAGTGGGGTTGGGGCGAGAACCTGCTCGACTTCAACTCGAACGGCGGCGTCGCCGCCTGGCTGCCGATGTTCCTCTTCGTGATCCTGTTCGGCCTCTCGATGGACTACCACGTGTTCATCCTGAGTCGCGTGCGCGAGTACTACGACCGCGGTCTCTCGACCGAGGAGGCGGTCTCTCGCGGGATCAAGTCGACGGCCGGCGTGGTCACCAGCGCCGCGGTCGTCATGGTCCTCGTCTTCGGCGTGTTCGCGCTGATGCCGCTCATCGACATGAAGGAGATGGGGATCGGCCTCGCCGCCGCGATCCTCATCGACGCGACCATCGTCCGCGCGGTGCTCCTCCCCGCGACGATGAAGCTGCTCGGAAAGTGGAACTGGTACCTGCCGACGTGGCTCGAGTGGCTTCCCAGCCTCGAGCACGAGCGGTCTCCCGAGCCGGCGCCACAGCAGGCGTAGCGGGATCCGAACAAGCGAGCGCGCCCGGGTCGCTTCAGGCGACCCGGTCGCTCGTTCGTCCCTACTCGCCCCGTCCGGAGGCGCTCGAGCTTGTCGCGCGTCTCGTCGTCGAGGCGGTCGCCGACCCGTCCGCCGGCGCCGGTCTGCTCGCGCTCCACGTGCTGCGCGGGAGCGAGCTCGTCGAGGAAGGCTCGCGAGGCGACCTTGCGCACCTCCTGACCGGAGGTCCAGCGAACGGCGTGGTCGGACGACACGACGCACACGCTCTCCGTCGCGCGGTGCTCGGCCGCGAGCCGCTCGAGGAGATCGTCGGCATGTGCCGTGAAGCGCACCTGGAGCGGGCCGACCGCGCGCTCGTCGCCGACCCCGTCGAAGACGACCACACCCCGTGCACCGCGGGCCGCGACGAAGCTCGCGAGCGTGTCGACCAGCTCGTTGCGATCACCGAACGTCCCGGCGTGCAGCAGGTTGTAGCCGTCGAAGAGGTACAGCGTCGGGTCAGCCATCGCGCATCGTTCGCTGGCGCCGTGCTTCGAAGAGGAGCACGGCGGCCGCCACGGAGACGTTGAGGGATCCGACCTTGCCGCCGAGCGGGATCGCGACCGTGGCGTCGCACGTGCGGCGCACCAGCGGGCGCACGCCCTTGCCTTCCGCGCCGAAGACGAGCGCGACGCCGCCGGTGAGATCGGCGTCCCACAGGGAGACCGTGCCCTCCGAGTCGGCGGCGTAGGCCCAGAGGTTGTTGCCCTTCACATCCGCGACATAGCGCGCGAGGTTCGGCACGACAGCGATCGGAACGTGCTCCACGGCTCCGGCCGATGCGCGACACACCGCCGGCGTCACCCGCACGGAGCCGTGCGCCGGGACGACGACACCGGTCGCGCCGACGCCCTCCGCACTCCGGACGACCGCGCCGAGGTTGTGCGGATCCGTGATTTGGTCGAGGCAGACGAGGAGCGGGCGACTCCTGCCTCGCGAGGTCGTAGGCGTCCGCGTACCGAAACGGCTCGCACCACGCGACGACACCCTGGTGATCGCGCGTACCGGCCTCGTCCGAGAGGAGGCGCTCCGGTTTCACGTGCGGCCGCGGGCCGGAGTCGAGCCACGGGATCTGGATCGCCGCGCGCTCGGTCACCCACACCTCGAGCACCCGGCGAGGCCCGCGGTAGAGCTCACGCGCTGCGTTTCGCCCGTAGACGATCTCACGCGTCATCGGCGCCGCACGAGGCGGACCCCGTCGGCCTCGTCGCGCACGTCCCAGCCGGCGTCCTCGATCTCCGCGCGGAGGCGATCGGCTCCTTCGAAGTCGCGCGTGGCACGTGCAGCGGTTCGCTGCTCGGCGAGCGCGACGACATCGGGCGGAGCCGCTTCTTCGTGCGCGAGCGACTCGAGGCCGAAGATGCCGAGCGCGCGGCGCAACAGGTCGTGGTCGCGCCACTCGTGCATCACCGCGAGCGCCGCCGGCGTCGAGAAGTCGTCGTCGAGGGCAGCGGAGAAGCGAGCCCAGGCGTCCTCTCCCGCCGGCTCGCTCGGCCCACGAAAGACCTCGCGGAACCCTTCGGCGCGCGCGGCCGCCGCTTCCATCGTCTCGTCGGAGAAATCGACGGGCTTGCTCCAGTGCCCGGTGAGGTGGAAGACGAGGAGTGCATCGCGCCCCCAGGTATCGAGCACGTTCCGCAGCGTGACGACGTTGCCGAGCGACTTCGACATCTTCTCCGCGTCGAGCTCGAGCATGCCGTTGTGCATCCACACGTGCGCAAAACGGTGACCGAGCGCGCTCGACTGCGCGAGCTCGTTCTCATGGTGTGGAAAGCGGAGGTCCAGCCCTCCCCCGTGGATCTCGAACTCGTGCCCGAGGAACTTCTCCGCCATCGCCGAGCACTCGATGTGCCATCCCGGGCGGCCCGACCCCCAGGGCGAGTCCCAGGCCGCGTCCTCGTGCGCCTTCTGGGACTTCCACAGCGCAAAGTCCCGCTGATCGCGTTTGAGCTCGCTCGTCTCTTGCGACACCATCTCCTCGAGCCGCGCACCCGAGAGTCGGCCATACGCGGGCGCGTCCGCGACGCTGAAGTACACATCTCCCCCCGCCTCGTAGGCCGAACCCGACGCGACGAGCTGTTCGATGAAGGTGACGATCTCGGGGATCGACTCGGTCGCGCGCGGTTCGACATCCGGCCGTCCGAGGCCGAGATCGTCCGTGTCCTCGAAGAACCACCGAGTCGCCTCCTCGGAGACCTCGCGACTCGGTCGCGCCTGGTGTATCGCCTCCGCGTAGACCTTGTCGTCGACATCCGTGACGTTGTGCACGAGCGTCACGTCGTACCCGGCCTCACGCAACCAGCTGCGAAGCCACATCCCGAGTACGAACGGCCTCGAGTTGCCCACATGGATCCGCTGATAGACGGTCGAGCCGCAGACGTACATGCGGATCGGGCCCGGGGGCGGCTGCAGCTCGACGACCGAGCGCGTGAGCGTGTCGTACAGGCGCATCGTGCGCCGATCGTAGTCAGGCCGTGCGTCTGAGCGCCTCGTCGCGCGACAACGCCGCGAGGACAGCCGCGAGCTCGGGCCCACGCTCGGCGCCGGTCAGCGCGAGGCGGAGCGAGCGCAGGTCGCCGCCCACGGCCTTGAGCTCTCGGACGATCGCCTTCCCCTCCTCCAGCGACAGCGGGTCGGGTGCGGCGGCCCTGAGCTCCGCGAACCGGTCGAGCGTGGCTCGCACGTCGTCGCCGAGGCTCGCGGGCTGCGGATCGGTGATCAGGCGCGCATACTCCCGCGCCTCGACGAGGGAACGCGCACCACGGAGGGCGGGAACGACCTCGCGTGGCGCGTCGGCGGCGGCCGCAAGCTCCTCGTCGGGCATTGCGGCGATCGCGTCCACCGCGAGCCGGCGCAGTCGTGCGAGATCGAGGTTGACATCGTGCTCGGGCACGGCGAGCTCGTCGAGGTAGGCACGCACCGCCGTCGAAGGGAATCCCTCGTCGCGCAGCTCCGCGATGGCGGAGTGACCGTGCCGCTTCGAGAGTTTCTTGCCGTCCGGTCCGAGCACGAGCCCGTGGTGGATCACCTCCGGGAGTTCGCCCCCGATCGCGCGAGCGATGCGCTGCTGAATCGGGACGTTCGGGCGGTGATCGTTGCCGCGAATGACGTGCGTGATCCCGAGCGCCAGATCGTCCGCGACCGTGGCGAGCTGGTACGTCGCGGTTCCGTCCGCGCGAAGAAGAGTCGTCCCATCCCGTCCGAGCCGCACGGAGCCGTCGTCGTCGCGCTCGGCGCCGCCGGCCTGCAAAGCCCGCCCCGCGGCCTCTTCGTAGACCCGAGCGCGCTCGCTCTGCCGGACCGGCCCCTCGTCGAAGGCGACCTCGAGCCAGGCGAGATCGCCGAGGATCGCCTCCTCTCCGCCCTCGACGTTGCGCTCGGGATCCGTGTCGTCGATCCGCAGGACCAGCGCGCCGCCGTGCGCATCCGCGAAGCGCCGGTTGGCAACCGCGGTCAGCGCGTTGCCGATGTGCAGCGACCCCGTCGGGCTCGGTGCGAAACGGACCCGAACCGACACGGCCTAGATGTCGATCGTGACGTGCCCCGGCTGCGCCGCGACGCGATCGAGCCACGCGCGCGTCGCCGGATACGGGTCGAGATCGAAGCCGCCTTCGTGCGCGACGTGGGTGTACGCGTACAGCGAGATGTCCGCGAGCGAGTAGCGCTCGCTGACGAGAAAGGTGCAGCCCGCAAGGTGGCGCTCCATCGCGTCGAGCGCCGCGTACCCGCCCTTCATGCGCGCCGGAAGCTCCGCCTCGTAGCGCTCCGGCGTGCCCGTGTACGTGATCCAGAACCTGGCGACCGCGATGTTCGGCTCGTGGCTGTACTGCTCGAAGAACTGCCACTGCAACACCTGTGCGCGTTCGTACGGGTCGGTGGGCACGTACGCCGTCCCGTCGCCGAAGTACCAGAGGATCGCGTTCGACTCGGCCAACGGTCGGCCGTCGTCGAGCACGAGCGTCGGGATGCGCAGTCCGGGGTTCAGCTCGCCGAGCACGTCCTGCCGGTTCGACCTGTCCACGACGGACATCTCGACCGTCTCGTACTCGAGGCCGAGGTGCGCGAGCAGGAGCCGCACCTTGTAGCAATTGCCCGAGACGTCCGAGTTGTAGAGCAGCACCTCGACAGCGTAGTCGGGCGTGACTAGGGTCTGGGGATGGCCACCCGTGCCCCTGCGCGGCTGTCGGACGAGCAGCTCGCGCACGCGCTCGAGCTGGCGCGCAAGTCGGACAGCGTCGAGCTCAAGCTGACCGTACCCGCCTCCGATCATCGCGCCGCGGTCGTCGCGCTCGGCCTCGATCCGCTCGAAGCGCAGATCCGCCAGGTCTTCTTCTTCGACACGCCTGATCTCGAGCTGAACGCAGCCGGCATCGTCGCCCGCGCACGCAGGGTTCAGGGGCGGGCGGGCGACACCGTGATCAAGCTCCGTCCGGTCGACCCGGACGACCTGCCGGACGAGCTGCGCATCTCGCCCAGCGTCAATGTCGAGGTCGATGCGATGCCCGGCGGGTACGTCTGCTCCGCGACGCTGAAGGGGCGAGCGGACGCCGCAACGATCCTGGAGACCGCGCTCGGGAGAGCGTCGATCAAGAAGCTCTTCTCCAAGGAGCAGCGCGCCTTCTTCGACGCCCACGCCCCCGAAGGGCTCACGCTGAAGGGCCTGTCGGTGCTCGGCCCCATCTTCGTGCTCAAGCTGAACTTCGAGCCGAAAGAGCTGCGCCGGCGCATGGTCGCCGAGCTCTGGTTCTATCCCGACGGCTCGCGGATCCTCGAGCTCTCGACGAAGTGCACGGCGTCGGACGCCTTTCAGGTGGCAGCCGAGGCCCGCATCTTCCTCGCCGAGAAGGGCGTGAGCCTCGAGGGCAAGCAGGAGACGAAGACGAAGGCGGCTCTCACCTTCTTCTCGAAGCAGCTCCGCGCCGCCGCCGTCGCCGCTTAGCGGTAGTCCGGATTCGCGAAGTCGAACCGGCAGCCGGCGTCCCACAGCGAGCGCTGGTTCCCGTGCGCGGGCATCCCGCCGGCCTCCTCGAGGATCCGTGCGACGTGGAGCAGGTTCCAGGTCATGAACGTCGTGTTCCGGTTCGTGAAGTCGTTGTCCGGCCCGCCCGAGCCCTCGTCGAGATACGACGGCCCTGGCCCCGCTTCGCCGATCCAGCCCGCGTCGGCCTGCGGCGGGATCGTGTATCCGAGGTGCTGGAGCGAGTAGAGGATGTTCATCGAGCAATGCTTGATCCCGTCCTCGTTGCCGGTGATGAGGCACCCGGCGACCTTCCCGTAGTAGGCGTACTGGCCGTTCTCGTTCAGGAGGCTCGAGCATGCGTACAGGCGCTCGATGACACGGGTGCAGACGGACGACTTCTCGCCGAGCCAGATCGGTGAGCCGAGGACGAGGATGTCGGCCGCCTGAACGCGCTCGTACAGCGCAGGCCAGCCGTCACTCGCCGCTCCGTGCTCGCGCATGTCGGGCCAGACGCCCGGCGCGAGGTCGTGATCGACGGCACGCACCGTGTCGATCTCGACGCCGTTCCGCTCCATGATCTCCGTCGAGACCCGCATCAGCCCTTCCGTGTGCGAGAGCTCCGGTGAGGGCTTGAGGGTGCAGTTCACGAAGAGCGCCCTGAGGTTCGAGAAGTCCCATCGGCTCGTCGTGCAGAGCTCCTCCTGGAAGTCGGTCAACGTCATGCCAAGCGCCTCCCGTTCGATGTCTCGCGTACCCTCGCACGCGTGGAGCGGCTCCTGTCGGAGTGGTTCGCGGCGAAGGGCCGCGACCTGCCGTGGCGGCACACGCGCGATCCCTACGCGATCCTGGTCTCGGAGGTCATGCTCCAGCAGACGCAGGTCGATCGCGTCGTTCCTCGCTACCTCGCGTGGCTGGAGCGCTGGCCGACCGTCGAGTCGCTGGCTGCGGCCTCGCCCGCCGACGTGATCCGCGTTTGGCAGGGGCTCGGCTACAACCGGCGCGCCGTCAACCTGCATCGCGCCGCCGAAGTCGTCGCTCGCCGCGGCTGGCCCGACGACCTCACCGAGCTTCCGGGCGTGGGCCCGTACACAGCCGCGGCCGTGCGTTGCTTCGCGCTGGGCCAGGACGTCCTTCCCGTGGACGTGAACGTCGAGCGGGTTCAGCGACGGACGGGCGAGGCCTTCACGGCGGCGTCGGCGCAGGCGCTGATGGACCTCGGCGCCACCGTCTGCCTCGCGCGCGTACCGCGCTGCGGAGCATGTCCGCTGGCGTCGACGTGCCCGTCCCGCGGGATCCGCGAAGAGCCCGCGCGCAAGCAGGGGCCTTTCGAGGGCTCGTTCCGCCAGCGGCGCGCGGCGGCGCTGCGACTCGTCGCAGCCGCTCCCCAGGGCCTCGACGCACTCGACGAGGCTGCCGTCCACTCGCTCCAGGAGGACGGGCTCGTCGTCGTGGAAGACGGCGTCGTCGCTCTACCCGGCTAGACGCGGTGCAGTATCCAGACGTTCGGCTCGACGTGCGTGCCGACCCCGTCCTCGACGACGAGCGGCGCCAGCCCGCCGGGAAAGACGTACTCGCCGTCGTCGGGGAATCGCATCCCCGTCCACTCCTCCCACGTCGCGGCCGGCGCGCGCAACGTGAGCGACTCGTGCGCGGGAGCGACGATCTGGCCACCGACGATCTCGTGGATGCGAATCCACGGGTCGAAGTGCGACCCGTCATCCCGCCGCCACTCCATGTAGCGCTCGATCGGGATGAGCGGGTAGCGCTCCTTCCACGTCGGGCGCACGGGCGCGATCACGCCAGCGGACAGCCCGGCCGCGCGCGCATTGTCGGTGAACGTCCCGATCATCCGGCTCGAAAGCCGTCGTCCCCTGTGAGCTGGCGCAACGCTGATCGCGATCGCCATGAGAGCAGAGTGCGGCCGGTCCGACGTCATCCCGCGGACGAAGCCCGCTTCCCAGCCCGCCGGCAGATCCTCGAGCGTTCCGTCCCAGGGGAGCGAGACGGCGTGCGCCTCGGCGAGGAGCTCCTCACCATCGAGAAGCGCGACCTGGAAGTCCGCGAAGTCCGTGTACAGCCGGTCCCAGTACAGGTCTGCGACCTCGCTGTTCATCAGGTACTCGGGCCAAACCGGCTCGTTGAGCTCTTGGTATCGACGCTCGTGAAGATCCGGCCGATCGGCGTAGCGGACGACGTTCATCGCCGGAGAAGGGCCACTGCCTGGGCCGCAAGCCCCTCGCCGCGCCCGGTGAAGCCCAGGCCGTCCGTCGTCGTCGCGCGGACCGTCACCCGGCTCGGCTCGACGCCCAGCGCTCCCGCGAGCCGCTCGCACATCTCCTCGCGCACGTCGCCGATCCGCGGCTCCTCGCCGACGAGGACACAGTCCGCGTTGACGAGCTCCCACCCCGCTTCGCGCACCTCGCGGTAGGCCTCCCACAGGAGATCGAGCGACGACGCTCCGCGGTACTGCTCGTCTCCCGACGGAAAGAGCGAGCCGATGTCCCCGAGGCCGGCAGCGCCGAGGATCGCGTCGATGAGCGCGTGCGCGACGACGTCGCCGTCCGAGTGCCCGGCGAGACCCCGCGGAAAGTCGAGGGCGACGCCACCGAGCACGAGCGGAACGCCCTCCTCGAGGGCGTGCGCGTCGTAGCCGAGGCCGACCCGTAGATCCGTCACCGCAGCGAGGCTAACGCCTCGGGGAGCGAGGCGAGGTCGTCGAGCCCGAGCGTGGCCTCGGGCGGCGTTCGCTGCAGCCGCCCCCACGGGCCGCGCCGGATGTGAATCGCAACGAGGCCCGCCCGGGCGGCCGGGAGCACGTCGTTGTCGACCCGATCGCCGACGTACGCCGTCTCGTCTGCACGACTGCCCATGAGCTCGACGGCCTTCGCGAAGAACTCGGCGTCCGGCTTGCGCACTCCGAGGCTCGCCGACGACGAGATGACATCCGCAGGAAGCGCAGATTCGCGTGCCCACGCCTCGAGCGCCTCGGTCTGGTTTCCGACGATGCCGACCTCGAGCCCCAGCTCGCGCACACGGACCAGGCAGTCGAGCGCGTCCGGATACAGGTCGTCGAGCGAGTACGGGATCTCGTCCCACCAGCGGGGCGGCTTGTCGATCCCCAGGTGGCTCCAGAGCGCGGTGTGCTCCTCGCCTCGGGCGATCGTGACGCCGAGGGCCGCCCAGACGACATGCGGCTGCAAGCCTTCGCGATCGGCCAGCCGACGCCACCAGCGCTCCTCGTCGACGAGCGTCTCGCCGACGTCGAAGACGACGGCCTTCAGAGCCACGACTCGACGAGCGCGAGGTCCGCCGGCGTCGTGACTTTGAGCAGCTTCGGATCGCCGTCGACCGCTGCAACCCTCCCGCCGGCGCGTTCCACGAGCGATGCGCAGTCCGTCGCGTCCGCGATCTCACCGGCGAACGCGCGGCGGAGCGTCGGTGCCAGGAATGCCTGCGGCGTCTGTGCGACGACAATACCTTCGCGATCGAGGGTCTCCTCCACGAGCCTCCGCGCACGCGCTTGAGCGTGTCCGACACGGGTAAGACAGGCACCGCTCCGTCGAACCCCTCGCCGAGCGGCACGAGAAGTCGTTCGACGAGCGCGTCGTCGACGAGCGGGCGGGCAGCGTCGTGGACGAGTACGACGAGTGCCTCCTCCGGAACCTCCGCGAGCGCCGCGGCGACCGACTCGGCCCGCGTGGCACCCCCTGTCACGCATGCGACGACCTTCGACGCCGCAAGCTCCTCGGCGAGCAGGATCGACGGTTCCTCCCACCCCGGCGGCGCTGCGACGACGATCGCGTCGACGAGCTCACACCGGTCGAGGCGGTCGAGGCTCTCGGCCAACAACGGACGGCCGCCGAGAACGGCGAACGCCTTCGGCCGATCGATTCCGAGCCGCTCCCCGGAGCCGGCAGCGGCTATCAGCGCCCAGGTTGCCCCGACGTCGCCGGAGCCGCCCAAGCCTCTACACGCTCGCCGTTGCGGCCTTCGGCTTCGCTCGTGACTTCGGCTTCGGCTGGCCGGCGCGCGACAGGACGTCGTCGAGCCAGGCGGCAGCCTCTTCCTCGTTCATGTCCTTCGCGTACATGAGCTCGGAAGCGAGGATCTTCTTTGCCTTCACGAACATCTGCTTCTCGCCGGTCGAGAGGCCCTTTTCGTTGTTCCGCACGGCGAGGTTTCGGACGACTTCCGCGAGCTCGAAGATGTTGCCGGTCTTCATCTTGTCGCGGTTGTGCTTGAAGCGACGGTTCCAGTTCTTGGGCATCTCGGTCGATCCGCCCGAGAGCGTCCTGACGACCATCGTCACGGTTCTCTGGTCGATGACCGTTCGCAATCCCACCCGCTCCGCGTTCTCGCAGGGCACGTTCACGGTCATGTCGTTGTGGAGGATCTGGATCGTGAGGTACTCCCGCGTCTCGCCCAGAACCTCCCGCTTCTCCTTCCGCACGACTGTCCCCGCGCCATGGTGCGGATAGACGACCTTGTCGCCGATATCGAACAAGAGGGCCTCCCCGATGTCGGTGTCCGTCGCCTTCACGAAAAAGTGCCGGCAGCGTGTTCCTGCCGGCGTCCGGGTCACATCATAGCGCGTTCTTCACAGGCGATTAACGGAACCGCAACAGCATCCGCGGCGTTACGCCGCGGCTTCCGCGGGCGATCCGGCATCGAGCCCGGCGACGATCGCAGCGCGAAGCGTTCTCGGCGCTCGCGACGCGCACGGCTGTCCGCCCGGTGGTGCCGGCAGGAGCGACCACGGTCGCGATTCCGAGCTTCGTGCACTCCTCGAGCCGCCGCTCGGCCTGGGACGCCTGACGCAGCCGTCCGGTCAGCCCGATCTCGCCGAAGGCGGCGAGCCCCTCCCGCACGGGGACACCACGTGCCGCCGACGCGATCGCGAGCGCCACTGCCAGGTCGGCTCCCGGCTCCTCGATGCGTACGCCTCCGGCGACGTTGACGAACACGTCTGCGCTCGCGAGCGGGATGCCTGCATGCCGTCCGAGAACCGCCACGATCATCGCCAGCCGTTTCGGGTCGACTCCCGTTCCGACGCGACGCGGCATGGCGAGGTCGGTGGGCGCGACGAGCGCCTGCACCTCGAGCAGGAGCGGTCTCGTCCCCTCGAGCGCGCAGCCGACCGCGGCGCCGATCTCGCCGGCGTGCGTCGTCCCGAAGAGCTCGGACGGATCGGGAACGCCGACGAGCCCGGCCCCGGTCATCTCGAACACGCCGAGCTCGTTCGTCGAGCCGAACCGGTTCTTCGTCGCGCGGAGGACGCGGTGCTCGTGGTAGCGGTCACCCTCGAACTGGAGCACGCAGTCGACGAGGTGCTCGAGCACGCGCGGCCCCGCGACGGCACCGTCCTTCGTGACGTGGCCCGACGAGCACGGTCGCGACGCCGGCCTCCTTCGCGACGCGCAGCAGCCGTCCCGCCGCCTCGCGCACCTGCGCCACCGAGCCGGGCGCCGAGCCGAGTGCCGACGCGTGGAGCGTCTGCACCGAGTCGATGACGCAGACGTCGGGCCGCTCGGCCTCGAGCGTCGCGCACACGGTGTCGAGCTCGGTCTCGGCGAGGATCTCCACCGCCTCGGCCCCGCCCAGTCGCGCGGCGCGCAGCGAGACCTGCGCCGCGGACTCCTCGCCGGTCACGAGGAGCGCGCGTCGCCCGCTCCGCGCGATCGCTCCGAGCGCGGTGAGCAGGAGCGTCGACTTCCCGACGCCCGGCTCTCCTCCGACGAGGACGAGCGACGCGGGAACGAGCCCGCCTCCGAGAACGCGGTCGAGCTCGGAGACACCGGTGGAGATCCGCGCGGCCTCGTCGACCGACACGTCGCCGATAGGTACGGGCTTCGAGGGACGCGCTTGGGCAGTCTCCGACGCGGAGCCGTGGAGCTCTTCGACGAGGGTCCCGAAGGCGCCGCAGCCCGGGCACTTGCCGAGCCAGCGCCCCGACGTCGTCCCGCACTCGGCGCACGTGAACTGAACGGTGACCTTCGCCACGGGACTGCCAGTCTAGGAACGCGGTCCGACGCCGCCCGTCACGAAAGTGCACCTCTTCGCTTGCAAGTCGGGCGCAAGTGGTTAAGAGTGCCCGGGGAACCGCAGGCCACCGACGAAAGGACGTGTCGCATGGAGAGATTGAAAGCGCTCGGGCGCGGGACGCAGATCATGTTCATCGCGAGCGTCCTTCTCCTGATCATCAGCTTCTTCAACTGGCAGGAGGTCGAGTTCGACCTCGGCCCGCTCGGCGAAGGAAGCGCCGGCGTGAGTGCGTGGGACAACTTCCTCGGCATCATCATGGGGATCCTCACGATCGTCCTGATCGCGCGGATCGCTGCGCGTATGGCAGCGGTCGACGTCCCGATCCCCGTCTCGTTCGCCATGACGAGTGTCGTTCTCGGCGTCCTCATCGCCATCTGCGCCGTGCTGAAGAACCTCACGGACGACTACTCGACGTTCTGGAGCTACCTCGGCGTCGCGCTCGCCATCCTGGTCGCGGTCGGAGCCTGGCTCGAGGTGCAGGACGCCGGCGGAGTGGAGTCGCTGAAGAGCCGAGGCGAGCAGCCTCGGCTCGTCGGGAGCAGCAGCACCCGCCGCAGCCGCTCCATCGGCAGCCGCACCCACAGCGGCCACCGAGGCGCCTCCGGCTGCGAGCACGAGGCGGCGAGAGTGCAGCGCGCGAGGCTCCAGCAGCGTCGGAAGCCGCGATGCCGCTTCGGACACGGTGCGAGTGCCGTTCGGACGCAACGAGCGACGAGCCGTCGACCGAGCGGGAGACCTAGCCCGCTCACACCCGCAGCGATGCCGCGGCGCGCGCACGCGCGCCGCGGCAGCTGCATGGCCTCACGAAATGCCTGCAAAACCTCGCATTCATGCGAAACCCGAGTACTCTGTGACGATACCCATCGGGCGTGCGGCCGCCCGAACTCGACCATCGCAGCCGAAAGGGATCCCGATGGCGAAGTTCAAGGCCCTCTCGCGAGGCACGCAGACTCGTCCTCGTCGCCGGCCCGCTCGCTCGTTCTTCAGCCTCTTCTTCACCTGGCAGAACGTCGAAGTCGACTACGGCCGGCCGGTATCGCGACGCTCTCGCTCGACGGCTGGGACGCGTGGGGCCTCGCTGCTCGCGCTTCTCGCCGTCGCCGTCATCACGCTCGTCGCACTGCGGAACCTGACCGAGGTCGAGATGTCCGATGACATCCCGTGGACGAACATCACGCTTCGCCCTCGGCGCTCGCCATCTTCGCCGTCGCCGTCCTGAAGAACCTGACCGACGCCGAGCTCGTCGTGGGCGAGCTACGGCGTTCGTCGCGCTGGCGGGCTGCCGTCGCCGTGGGCACGTACCTGGACTGGGCCGCGGCGCGGAGGCGCCACGCAGCCGATGCTCGCGCAGAAGCGCCGCGGGCTCAGGTCAGCCGCTTGACGAGCAGCGCACGGTCCTCGCCGGGCCCGTCGTAGTCCTCGCGCGATCCGCTCGACCTCGAAGCCGAGCGCCTGGTGGAACGCGAGCGAGCCCTGGTTGAGCGGTGACGTGACGCAGCGAACGACGCTGCGACCGTTCGCCCGCGCCTCGTCGAAGAACCGCTCGTAGAGCGCGCGACCCAGACCCTCGCCGCGATCCTCGGGCGTGACGCCGACGAAGTGGATGTACGCCTCGTCGTCCGCCGTCTGCGAGAGGAACCCGCAGACGAAGCCGAGAAGCTCGCCGTCCTCGGCCTCGGCCACGAAGCTCGTCCCCTCGAAGTGGATGAAGAAGAGCTTCGGCAGCATCGGGCGCCATGTCGCGCCCACCCCACCAGACGTTGATGCGCCCGATGACCCGTCCGTAGTCGGACGGCTTCGCGTGCCGGACTGTCACATGCGCAAGACCGGATCCGCTCCCGCGGATCCCGGTCGCGCGGACAGCCCTGAAGACGGCCGCTTCGCGCCCGTGGGCTCGTCACTCACAACCGAGAACGCTAGTCGTCGTCGCGTCGTCGACGAGCTCGAGCTCCGGCTCCTCGGCAGGGCCGCCGACGGCAGCCGGCACCGGCGTGCCCTCGATGACCCGGATCTCGACCGGCGTCTCGTTCTCGGCCGGATCCTCGCGACGGTCGACGATGAGCGTCGTGCCCGGCGAGAGCTCGCGGCCGAGGATGAAGTCGGCGAGCGGGTCCTCGATCATCCGCTGGATCGCGCGGCGGAGCGGGCGGGCGCCCATCGCCGGGTCGTAGCCCTGCTCGACGAGGAGCTCGCGCGCGTCGTCGGTGAGCTCGATGACGACGTCGTGCTTGCCCATCTCCTCGCGGACGCGCTTCATCATCAGGTCGACGACCTCGAGGATCTCGACCTTCTCGAGCTTGTGGAAGACGATGACCTCGTCGATGCGGTTCAGGAGCTCGGGCCGGAACACCTTCTTGAGCTCCGACATGACGCGCTCCTTCATCTCGTCGTACGAGAGCCCCTGCTCGTCGCCGATCGAGAAGCCGAGCGTCTGGTTCTTCGAGATCTGTGCCGCCCCGAGGTTCGAGGTCATGATCACGATCGTGTTGCGGAAGTCGACCTTCCGCCCCTGCGAGTCCGTGAGCTTCCCGTCCTCGAGGATCTGCAGGAGGATGTTGAAGACGTCCGGGTGCGCCTTCTCGATCTCGTCGAGGAGAACGACCGAGTACGGCTTGCGGCGCACGGCCTCCGTCAGCTGGCCGCCCTCGTCGTAGCCGACGTAGCCGGGCGGCGAGCCGACGAGCCGCGACACGGAGTGCTTCTCCATGTACTCGGACATGTCGACCTGGATGAGCGCGTCCTCGTCGCCGAACAGGAACTCGGCGAGCGTGCGCGCGAGCTCGGTCTTCCCGACGCCGGACGGGCCGAGGAAGATGAACGAGCCGGTCGGCCGCTTGGGATCCTTGATGCCCGCGCGGGCGCGCCGGATCGACTTCGCGACCGCGACGATCGCCTGGTGCTGGCCGATGACGCGCTTGTGGAGCTCGTCCTCCATCCGGATGAGCCGCGCCGACTCGGCCTCGGTGATCCTGAAGACGGGAATGCCCGTCCACATGGAGACGATGTCGGCGATCTCGTCCTCGCCGATCTCCGGCTGCTCCTCGTCGGCCTGGTTGCGCCACTCCTCCTCGAGCTCCTTCTTCTTCTGCGAGAGCTTGCGCTCCTTGTCGCGGAGCTGCGCGGCCTTCTCGAACTCCTGCGCCTCGATCGCGCCTTCCTTGTCGGCGCGGACCTTGTCGATCTCCTCCTCGAGCTCGCGGTAGCGCGGCGGGGCGGACATCGTCGCGATGCGGACGCGCGAGCCCGCCTCGTCGATGAGGTCGATCGCCTTGTCCGGGAGGTGTCGGTCCTGGATGTAGCGGTCAGCGAGCGAGGCCGCCGCCGAGCAGCGCCTCGTCGGAGATCTTGCAGCGGTGGTGCGCCTCGTAGCGGTCGCGCAGGCCGCGCAGGATCAGGACGGTCTCGTCGATCGTCGGCTCCTCGACGCGCACCTGCTGGAAGCGCCGCTCGAGCGCGGCGTCGCGCTCGAGGTACTTGCGGTACTCGTCGAGCGTCGTCGCGCCGATGGTCTGGATCTCGCCGCGCGCGAGGGCGGGCTTGAGGATCGACGCGGCGTCGATCGCTCCCTCGGCGGCGCCGGCGCCGACGAGGTTGTGGAGCTCGTCGATGAACAGGATGATGTCGCCGCGCTGGGTGATCTCCTTCATCACCTTCTTCAGGCGCTCCTCGAACTCGCCGCGATACTTCGACCCGGCGACGAGCGCCGCGAGGTCGAGCGTGTAGATCTGCTTGCCCTTCAGGATCTCCGGCACCTGGCTCGAGGAGATGCGCGAGGCGAGCCCCTCGACGACAGCGGTCTTGCCGACGCCCGGCTCGCCGATGAGCACGGGGTTGTTCTTCTGGCGGCGTGACAGGATCTGCATCACGCGCTCGATCTCGGTCTGGCGGCCGACCACGGGGTCGAGCTTGCCCTCGACGGCGAGCTTCGTGAGGTTCCGGCCGAACTGGTCGAGGAGCTTCGAGCTCTTGGTCTTCTCGCCCGGCGCGACGCTCGCACCGGACTGGCGGCGACCCGGGCCGGAGAGCATGCGGATGATCTCGTTGCGGATCTTTTCCGCATCCGCGTCGAAGTCGAGGAGGATCCTGGCGGCGACGCCCTCGTTCTCGCGCACGAGGCCGAGGAGGATGTGCTCCGTCCCGATGTAGTTGTGACCCAGCGAGAGGGCCTCGCGCAGCGCCAGCTCGAGGACCTTCTTGGCGCGCGGCGTGAACGGGATCTGGCCGGTGGTGACCTCGTCGCCCTGGCCGACGATGCGCGCGACCTGCGCGCGAACCTCTTCCACCGTGATGTCGAGCGACTCGAGGACGCGGGCTGCAAGACCTTCCTCCTCGCGCAGGAGGCCGAGCAGGATGTGCTCCGTGCCGATGTAGTTGTGCTTGAGGGCTCTCGCTTCGTCCTGCGCCAGAACGACGACCTGCCGTGCCCGCTCGGTGAATCGCTCGAACAACTCCCTCGACGCTCCTTTCGCGTTGGTTACCGGAGGGCCGCCTCGCTCCCCGGGTCGAAGGGACTGTCTGATCGTAGCCGACTGGTCTCGGTGTGAGTCTCTCACGCCGGGTTCGCCCGGCGCCCTCGGTACCCTTCTCGGCCGTTGAGCAACAAAGCCTTAATCACGGGTGGCGCGGGATTCATCGGATCGCACCTCTCCGAGTTATTGCTCGATGAAGGCCACGAGGTCTGGGTGCTGGACGATCTCTCGACGGGATCGCTCGAGAACGTGGAGCACCTGCGCGACCGCGATGGCTTCCACCTCGTGGTCGACTCGGTCCTCCACTGGTCGGCGGTCAACGAGCTCGTCTACAAGTGCGATGTCGTCTATCACCTCGCGGCAGCCGTGGGCGTCCGGCTCATCGTCGAGCAGCCGGTGCAGACGCTCGTCACGAACCTGCGCGGGACGGAGATCGTCCTCGAGCACTGCCACCGATTCGGAAAGCGCGTCCTCGTCGCCTCGACCTCGGAGGTCTACGGCGACCATCGCGAGGAGCGTCCGCTCGAGGAGACCGACCGGCGGATCTACGGGCCGACTACGCAGAAGCGTTGGGCGTATGCCGACTCGAAGGCGATGGACGAGTTCCTCGCGCTCGCTCATCACACCGAGCACGGCCTCGACTGCGTCATCGTCAGGCTCTTCAACACGGTCGGACCGCGGCAGAGCGGCCAGTACGGGATGGTCGTCCCGACGTTCGTGCAGCGCGCGCTCGCGGGCGAGCCGATCGAGATCCACGGCGACGGGGAGCAGACGCGCTGCTTCTGCCACGTCTCCGACACGATCCGCGCGCTCGCCGGGCTCATGGAGCACGGTACGTCGGGCGAGATCTACAACGTCGGCTCGGAGCAGCGCATCTCGATCAACGCACTCGCGGGACGTGTGCGCGAGCTGACCGAGTCCACGTCCGGCGTCGAGTACGTCGCGTACGAGGACGTGTACGGGATCGGCATCGAGGACATGCTCCACCGGATTCCGTCGACGGCCAAGATCCGCGCCGCGACCGGCTGGTCGCCCGAGCGGACGCTCGACGACATCCTCGGGGACGTGCTCGCGTTCGAGCGCGACCGCGGGCAGCGCGCGACCTCGCCCGCGTAAGGCCGGCGCTCAGGCTGCTTTCGCGTCGTCGTCGCGTGCCGACATGGCGGCATCGAGACTCACGCAGGCGCCGGCACTCAGCAGCTCGGCTACCTCGTCGGCACCGAGCGGTGGCGCGAAGTGGAAACCCTGGCCGGCGCGGCATCCGAGCCGTCGGAGCTCGGTCGTCTCCGCGGCGGTCTCCATGCCCTCCGCGACGAGCGACACGTTGAGCGCCTGGGCGAGCTCGACGATCGCCTGCACGAATCCCTGGCGGGTCTCGTCCGCATCGCAGCGCGCTCACGAACGAGCGGTCGACCTTGAGCGTGTGGACGGGAAGGTCCTGGAGGAGCGACAGCGACGAGTATCCGGTGCCGAAGTCGTCGAGCGCGAGCCGTACGCCGAGAGCCGCGACGTCCGCCAGGACCGCGCGCAACTCCTCGTGCCTCCGCGCGAGCACGCTCTCGGTGAGCTCGAGCGTGAGCGCCTCGGGAGGAAGTCCCGACTCGGCGAGCGCCGTGCGCACGGACTCGACGAGCACACCGGGGCGCACCTGCCGTGTGGAGACGTTCACGTTCAGCGACAGCGCCGACGCACCGGGAGTCTCCGCACGCCAGCGCGCGACCTGCGCGCAGGCCTCGTCGAGCACCCATGCGCCGAGCTCGACGATCTTCCCGGTCTCCTCGGCGAGCGGGATGAACTCGCTCGGTGGCAGAAGTCCACGCGTCGCGTGCGCCCAGCGGAGGAGCGCCTCGACGCCGACGACGGCGCCGCTCTCGAGGTCGACGACAGGCTGATAGTGGATGACGAACTCGTCGCGCCGTGCTCTCCGGAGCTCGGCGACGAGCTCGAGGCGTCCGACGAGATCCTCCGCCATCGTCGGCACGTACATCACGTACTGCGCCTTGCCCGACGCCTTCGCGCGGTACATCGCGACGTCGGCCGCACGCAGGAGATCGTCTGCGACGGTCCCGAGCGCGATCCCGACGCTTGCGCTGATGAACACCTCACGGCTCTCGAGCTCGAACGGCGGCTGGAGCGCAGCAACGAGCCGCTCCGCAGCGTCGACTGCCGAGGCGGGGCCGGCGATCTCCTCGATGAGCACCGCGAACTCGTCCCCGCCGAGCCGCGCCACCGTGAAACTGGGGAGAGCGCATCGCGGAGACGCACACCGACTCCGCGCAGGAGCGTGTCGCCGGCGGCATGCCCGAGCGTGTCGTTGACGCCCTTGAAGTCGTCGAGGTCCAGGAAGAGCACTGCGACCTCCGCACGCGCCGTCTGGCTGCGGAGGACGAGCGCGTGCTCGACGCGATTCGTGAACAGCGCCCGGTTCGCGAGCCCGGTCAACGCGTCGTGGAAGGCCTGGTGACGGAGCTGCTCCTCTGCCTCCCGGCGTGCGGTGATGTCGAGGAGGTACCCCTGGAGGACCGAGCCGCGCCGCGTCGTGCACGACGCGCGCCTCGTCCTGCACCCAGAGGTAGCGACCGTCGCGCGTTCGCAGTCGGTACTCGATGAAGAGCGGCTCGCCCGTCGCGTGCGTCCGCTGGTGCGCCGCGAGGACACGCTCTCGGTCCTCGGGATGCAGGATCTCGACGAAGAGATCGTGGTTCTCGGCCCACTCGGAGACGGCGTAGCCGAGCATCTGCTCGATCTGCGGGCTCGTGTAGACATTCGAGCTGACCTCGTCGAGCCGGTCGATGTACACGGAGAGGGGCAGCTGCTCGACGAGCGCGCGAAAGCGGCCCGCTGTGCCTTCGAGCACGGCGTCGCCGCCTTCGGTCGGGTCTTTCCGCTCCAGCACGCCTGCATACGATCGTCCGCGGCGACGCGCCCGGAGACCCCTCGATCGGAGTAGTCGTTCGAGGGTGGCCCGTTAGGATCGCCGGTGGAGGCTCCGGTACCGAGCGTGAGCGGCTGGGGTGCGAGTTCGGCGAGGCGGCGCGCGAGCTCGCGCGGCAGGTGGCCGATGACGGCTACGAGCCCGATCTCGTCCTCTCGGTCGCGCGCGGCGGGCTCCTCGTCGGTGCGGCGCTCGGGTACGCGCTCGACGTGAAGAACACGTGGACGATGAACGTCGAGTTCTACACCGGCATCGACGAGCGACTCGACGTACCGATGATCCTGCCTCCCGTGCCCGAGCTCGTCGACCTCGAGTCGGCCCGCATGCTCGTCGCCGACGACGTCGCCGACACGGGCGAGACGCTCCAGCTGGTGAAGGAGTTCTGCGCGGGGAAGGTCGGCGAGGTGCGCTGCGCCGTCCTCTACGAGAAGCCTCCTTCGGTCGTGAAGTGCGAGTACGTCTGGCGTCGCACCGATCTCTGGATCGACTTCCCGTGGAGCGCGCAGGCGCCCGTGACGGAGGGTCGGCTAGCGCCCGTCCGGTCGTAGCGCCGGGAAGAGGATCACGTCGCGGATCGTCTCGCGGCCGGAGAGGAGCATGACGAGGCGGTCGATCCCGAGGCCGAGGCCGCCGGTAGGCGGCATCCCGTATGAGAGCGCCTCGACGTAGTCGGGATCACCGCGGACGCCCTCGACGTGGTCCGACTGCCCGTCGAAGCGCCGCTGTTGCTCGTCGGCGTCGTTGATCTCCGTATACGCGTTGCCGAGCTCCATCCCCGCCGCGAAGTACTCGAACCGCTCCGTGCTCGTCTCGTCGTCGTCGGTCACGCGTGCGAAGGGCGAGAGCTCGACCGGGTGTCCGTACACGATCGTCGGCTCGATCAAGCTCGGCTCGACGAAGTGGCCGAACGCGTGGTCGACGAGCTGCGGCCAGTCCTTGTCGGCCTCGGTGTCGACGCCACGCTCGCTGAGCCAGGCGCGAAGCTCCGTCTCGTCACGCGTCCACAGCTCGAGCGCCTCGAGGGACTCCACGAAGCCGACGCGCTCCCACGGGCGCTTCAGGTCGACCTCGTGCCCACGGAAGCGCGCGACCGTCGTGCCGAGGGTCTCGAGCGCGACCTGCTCGAGCATCGTCTCGATCCGGTCCATGGTGTCGCGGAAGTCGGCGTACGCCTCATACCACTCGAGCATCGTGAACTCGGGCTGGTGCTTGTACGAGACGCTCTCGTTACGGAAGTCCTTCCCGATCTCGTACACGCGCTCGAGACCGCCGACGATCAGCCGCTTGAGGTAGAGCTCGGTCGCGATGCGGAGGTAGAGATCGGCGTCGAGCTCGCTTGGAGTGCGTCACGAACGGATGCGCAAAGGCGCCGCCGTAGCGTGGCTGGAGGATCGGTGTCTCGACCTCGACGAACCCCTCGCCGTCGAGGTAGCGACGGATGGACGAGACGATCTTCGTTCGCAGGAGGAACAGCTCGCGCGAGTCCTCGTTCATGACGAGGTCGAGGTAGCGCTTGCGGTAGCGCGTCTCCGTATCCGTCAGGCCGTGAAAGGTGTCTGGGAGCGGGCTGCGGTTCTTGGCGAGCACGATCAGCTCGTCGACGGCGAGCGACGGCTCGCCACGGCGCGACTTCGCCGGCTTGCCGGCGACGCCGACGACGTCGCCGAGGTGGACGTCCACGTCCCCGATCCGTCCCGTGTCGCACATGAGCTGGATGCGCCCGGAGCGATCGACGAGGTCGAGGAACACGAGCTTGCCCATCTCGCGACGGGCCATCACGCGGCCGGCGAGCCGACGCGTCTCGTCGAGCTCGCCTCCTGCCTCCACCTGCTCCGTCGCGGCACGAACGTCGGCGACGGCGTCACGTTCCGGGAAGCGCTTGGGCGGCGTCATGCGCGCGGCGAGTCTAGACGGTCACATAAGGAACCGGCCCCGCGAGTCGGGCCGCCTCACCGACGCCGGAGCTAGGCGGCCTTGATCTCCATGATCTTGAACTTGACCTTCGAGCCGCGAGGGGTGATGACCTCGACCGTCTCACCCTTCTTCCGCCCCATGATCGCCTTGCCGACCGGCGACTCGTTCGAGAGCTTGCGCTCGGCCGGGTTCGCCTCGGCGGAACCGACGATGAAGTACTCGGTCGTCTCCTTCGCATCGACGTCGCGCAGACGGACGACGGCACCGACCGAGACGATGCTCGTATCGACCTTCCTCTTGTCGATGACGTGGGCGTTGGCGAGGCGCTCCTCGAGCTGCGCGATGCGGTGCTCGAGCATCATCTGCTCGTTCTTCGCGTCGTCGTACTCCGCGTTCTCCGCGATCTCGCCGAACTCGCGCGCGGCGGCAATGCGCTCTGCGACTTCACGCCGCCGCTGCGTCGTGAGCACGTCCAGCTCCGCCTTCTGCTGCTTGTAGCCCTCGGGAGTGAGGATCACGTCCTTCACAAAACGCCTCCAGAGACGAGATTGCGGGGCCGCAGGCCCCGACAAGGCCGGAAATAGTAGCTACCCCGTTCGATGAGCGTCAAACGGCTCCACGAGTACCATCCGAGGCCGTGATCGATCTTCGGGAGAGCTGGCGAATCGGGCCCGTCGAGGTGCCCACGCGTCTCGTTCTGGCCCCGATGGCGGGCGTCAGCGTGCAGGCATTTCGGCGCCAGGGACGCCGGTACGGCGCCGGGCTCGTCTGCTCCGAGATGGTGAGCTGCGCCGGGATCGAGCACCGCAACGAGAAGACGCTCGGCTACCTGCGGGTCGCGTCCGACGAGCATCCCCTCGCGATCCAGCTGTTCGGCTCCGATCCGCGGCCGATGGCGCACGCCGCACGCATGGTCGAGGCCGTTGGGGCGGACATCGTCGACGTCAACTTCGGCTGCCCGGTGAAGAAGGTCACGAAGACGGGCGCCGGCGCGCACCTCCTCGACGAGCCCGATCGCGCGTGCCGGATCATCGAGGCGATCGCGGATGCCGTGGACGTGCCGGTGACCGTCAAGCTCCGCCGGGGAGTGCAGAACGGCTCGCGCGCCGCGCTCGAGCTGGGGCCGCGCCTCGTCGAGGCGGGCGCCTCCTCGCTCACGCTCCATCCGCGCTCCGCGCAACAGATGTACACGGGCACGGCGGATCACGAGCTGACGGCCGAGCTCGTGTCGCTCGTCGACGTGCCGATCGTCGCGTCCGGAGACGTGACGTCACGTGCACGCGCGCAGACAGTCCTCGCGACGACGGGGGCGGAGGCCGTGATGGTCGGTCGCGGCGCGCAGGGCAACCCGTGGGCGCTCCGCGAGATCGTCGACGGAGACGGAGTGGAGCCGACTCGGGAGGAGGTGGCGGCGGAGCTCGTCCTGTTCGTGCGCGAGACGGTGCGCGAGCTCGGCGAGCGGCGTGCTTCGGGTTTCCTCAAGAAGTTCTACGGCTGGTATCTCGGCCGTGGCCGCTTCCCGAAGGAGTTCAAGCAGGAGCTCCTCCAGCTCGACTCGACCGAAGAGGTCGAGCGCAGGCTGCTGGCCGCCGCGCCGGGAGCGGTCGAGATCGTCGAGCGGCTCGAGTCCGAGATCCCGTCGGGAGCCGAGCTCACGCTCGAGCTGCCGGTCTCCATCTACGGCGGGGGTTAGTTAGTCGCCTTCGACGGAGCCGGCGAAGGCGGTAGCGACGCCGAGCCCGACGTAGACCGTGCCCGTCACGTAGCGCTGCGTCCGTACGAAGCGGCGCGAGCGCCTCAGCATCCCACCCGCCGTGCCGGCAGCGAGCGCCCACAGCGAGTCGGTGACGAGCCCGAGGAGCGCGAACAGCACGCCGAGGAAGGCGATCTGCACAGCGGGATGCGGCGCGTTCGGATCGACGAACTGCGGGAGGAACGCGAGGAAGAAGAGCGCCGTCTTCGGATTCAGGACGTTCACGACGATCCCCTGCGCGAACGCGCGTCTGAGGTTCCGCTCGCCGCCGAGCGCGAGGTCCGGCTCGGCCCGGCTCGAGAACAGCGTCCAGAGGCCCAGGCCGATGAGATAGACGGCGCCCGCGATCTTCACGGCCGTGAACGCGACCGCCGAGGAGACGACGAGGGCGGACAGCCCGAGCGTCGCCGCGGCGATGTGCGCGAGCGTGCCGACGTGGATCCCGAGCGACGGAGATCAGGCCTGCCCTGCGGCCCTCGTGGATCGAGCGTGCGACGACGTACAGGACAGCCGGGCCGGGCACGAGCAGGAGCGCGAGCGCCGCGACGACGAAGAGGCCGATGGCGGGCGGGTCCGGGATCACGCGTTCAACTCCCAGACGAGCCGGAGCCCTTCGAGCGTGAGGAACGGGTCGATCTGCTCGATGGTCTCCGAGTGCGGCGCGACGAGGTCGGCAAGACCGCCCGTGGCGATCGCCCGCGCGTCCGCCCCGAGCTCGCCGCGGATCCGTGCGAACGATCCCGTCGACCTGGCCCGCAAAGCCGTAGACGAGACCGGACTGCAGCCCGGCGACGGTCGTCTTCCCGATGACGGACGGCGGGGCTGCGTAGTCGACCTTCACGAGGCGCGCCGCGCGGGCGAACAGAGCATCCATCGAGATCTCGATTCCCGGCGCGAGGACACCGCCGACGTATTCGCCCGCGGGCGAGACGACGTCGAAGTTCGTCGACGTCCCGAAGTCGACCACGATCACGGGAGCGCCGTAGCGTTCCTTGGCCGCAACCGCATTCACGATCCGGTCGGGTCCGACCTCGCGGGGATCGTCGTACTGGATCGGGATCCCCGTCTTGACGCCAGGCCCGACGACGAGGAGCGGTGCGTGGGCCCACTTCGTGGCGAGCAGCTCCCACTCACGCACGAGAATCGGCACCGTCGATGCTAGGCAGATCCCGTCGACGCTCTCGAACTCGAGCAGGCCACCGAGGAGCACGCCGAGCTCGTCCGCGGTGCTCGTTTGCTCCGTCGCCAGCCTCCAGTGGTCGACGAGCTCGCCGTCCCGAAAGAGGCCGAGCGCGGTCTGCGTGTTGCCGACGTCGACGGCGAGGAGCATCGCGCAAGTGAATCAGACCGCGTTGCGGCGCACGAGACACGAGCTTGTTAGAGTCGGCCGACGGTGTTCAGCAGGCGCAGTCGCGATCTGGCAGGCCCGGCCATCGCACTCACGATCGCCGGCGTGGTGGCGGGAGTCGTCGTGGCCGGATTCGTTGCGCGCCGGCGCAGACGAGCGAAAGGAGCGGGGATGGCAGACGCCAAGGCGCTCGTGCGACGCGTGCTCGAGGAGCCCTGGAAGGGCAACTGGGACGTGATCGAGGAACATGTGGCCGAGACGTACGTCGGGCGCGACCCCTCGCAGTCCGAGCCGATCCGCGGACAGGATGGGGTCAGGGCGAACTTCCAGCAGTACATCGACGCGTTCTCGGACGCCCGGATCACGGTCGACGACCAGATCGCCGAAGGCGATCAGGTGGCGAGCCGCTGGACGGCACGCGGAACGCACACCGGCGAGATCGCCGGCGTCTCACCGACGGGACGCGACATCACGGTCACGGGCCTGACGATCTCGCGCCTCGAGGGCGGGAAGATCGCCGAGGAGTGGACCACCTGGGACACGCTCGGGATGCTGATCCAGATCGGCGCGATCCCCGAGCCGGCTCGGGCCTAGCGCACCGAGCCATGCGGAAGGCCGGCAGGCGGTCTTCCGCTGCGGGCAGGGCTTCGGCGATCGGCGGCGAACTCGTGTCGCCGCCGATCGCAGATGTCGAGCTTCTTCACGTCCCAGCACATGCCGTGCGCCGAGTGCGGAGCCTCGGTTCGCGTGAGCGCGCGAGACGACCACAAGTGCGATCCGGAGCGGCGCCTCGAATACCGCCTGTTCCAGCTCCGCGAGGAAGTAGCCGGTTTCGACGAAGGACTCAGTGGCTACCTCGCCTCGCCGCACGGTCTATTCGCCCAGTGGCTCGCGGAGCGCGACCGCCGAAGGCGCGGCGAGCGCTAGACCGACTCGTCGTCGCCCGTGAGCGGCTGCCCGAGTCTCTCCGCCAGCGCCTCGGCGGTGAGCCGCGGCTCCTCGCCCTCCCCGCGGAGCTCCTCGACCGTCACGTCACCTGACGTGTAGACCTCGGCTCGCGGGATGATCCGACTCGGCCGGCTCTTGTCCCAGACCCACACGTCCTCCATACGAACGTGGAAGAACGGGTAGCTCGTCTGCGGGAGCGCCTCGAGGTCGAGCTTGTTGCAGAGGTAGGTCGCATCCTGCGTCAACACGCAGTAGCGAAACAGCGGGAAGACGGCCGAGTACTCGCGCTTGACCTGAAGCTCGAGCTCGGCCTCGAACTCGTCGAGGTCGTCGAGGTGGGACATCGCGGGTCAGTCTAGCGCCGCGAGTACGTCGGACACGCGTCCGCGACCCGGGATCTCGAGGTCGGGATCGAGCTCCGCGAGCGGCTCGAGCGCGAAGCGGCGTTCATGCAGGTGCGCGTGCGGCACGCGCAGGCCCGGCTCGTCGACCTCCTGCGCGCCGTAGAGGAGCACGTCGAGATCGACCGCGCGCGGCCCCCAGCGCTCCTCGCGTACGCGCCCCAGCGATCGCTCGATCTCGAGTAGAAGGTCGAGAAGCTCTCGTGGCGTGCGTGTGGTTTCCACGGCGACCGCCCCGTTCAGGAAGGGAGGCTGGTCGACGACGCCGACAGGCTCGGTCTCACGGAGCTCCGAAACGGCGAGCACGGCGACACCGTCGGCCTGACCGAGGAGCTCCACCGCGCGGCGAAGCGTCCCGTCGCGCTCTCCGAGGTTGGCGCCGAGCCCGACGTACGCGACCGTCATCGACAGTGCTGGGCTCAGACCCGTGGGGTCAGACCCCAGCCGTCTTCTCTCGCTCGACCACGACCGCCGCATAGTCCACGGGAGGATCGAGCACGACGTCCGGCTTGCGCACGCGCACGCGTGCCCGCTCGACTGCCGCAAACCGCTCGACGATCCCGTCGGCGACAGCTCCCGCGAGCCCCTCGAGCAGGAGCCGTTCGCGGCCGGCGAACACCTCGCGCACGAGATCGGCCAGCCGCCGGTAGTCCACCGTATCCTCGATCCGGTCGGTGTCGGTCGCAGCCCCACGCACGTCGACCCAGAGATCGACGAGGAATCGCTGGCCGAGACGCCGCTCCTCCTCGAGATAGCCGTGATGGCCGAAGACGACGAGCCCACGCAGCTCGATGGTCATGCGGTGATCTTCCCACGCTCGACCGCCGCGGCGACGGCGAGCGCTTCCACGGTCTCGCGAACATCGTGCGCCCGGATCATCGCCGCGCCGCGCTCGAATGCCGCAACGGCAGCCGCGAGCGAGCCCGCCAGCCCCCCTGCGTTGCACCGACGTCGCCGAGCACCTTGCCGAGCGTGCTCTTCCGCGACACACCGACGAGCACGGGTCGACCGAGCGAGCAGAGCTCGTCGAGCCGGCGCAGCAGCTCCAGGTTCTGATCAGGCGTCTTGCCGAAGCCGATTCCCGGGTCGACGCAGATGCGTTCCTCGGCGATCCCGCTCTCGACGGCGAACGCAACGCGTGCCTCCAGGAAAGCCAACACATCGGAGACGACGTCGTCGTAGTGTGGAGCGACTTGCATCGTCCGCGGGTCGCCCTGTATGTGCATGAGACACACGAATGCGCCTCCTTCCGCAACGACCTCGGCCATGTCCGGATCACCACGGAGGGCGGTGACGTCGTTGACGAGCTCCGCGCCCAGCTCGAGCGCACGTCGAGCGACCTCCGCCTTGGACGTGTCGATCGAGAGCGGCGCACCTGCGAGGCCCTCGAGCACGGGGACGACGCGCGTCAGCTCCTCGTCCACGGCGACGGACGATGCCCCGGGACGCGTCGACTCGCCACCGACGTCCACGAGCGCGGCACCCTCCTCCAAGAGGCGCCGGCCGTGCTCGACCGCCACCGCCGACTCGACGAAGAGCCCGCCGTCGGAGAAGCTGTCGGGCGTGACGTTGAGCACGCCCATTACCGAGGGCCTCGGCCAACGCCCCGCGAACGAGAGTTCCGCGTTCACCGAGCGGAGAGTAGAGGTCGCTCCGTCTGATACGACGCGCAGAATCGCCCGTTATGGACACACCCGCGTCGAACACCGGCCCGCTCGGGCAGCCGAGAGGCATCGGCTTCGCCATCCTGATGGCGATCATCACGCTCGGGATCTACACCCTGTACTGGGTCTTCAAGACCCAGGACGAGGTCAAGAACCACTCAGGCCAGGGGGTCGGGGGGGTACTCGGCCTCGTGATCTACATCGTCGTCTCGGTCGTCACCTGGTTCCTCGTCCCGTCGGAAGTCGGGAAGATGATCAAACAGGACGGCCGTCCGGCACCCTTCTCGGGGTGGACCGGGCTCTGGCTGTTCCTGCCGATCATCGGGGCGTTCGTCTGGTTCATCAAGATCCAGGGCGCCTTGAACCGGTACTGGGAGAGCAAGAGCACAGCCGGCTCGCTACCGATGGACGAGCCGGGCGTCGCCTAACTCGGACAGCGCATGCGCGGTAGGGCCACACCTGTGGTCCTACCGGCGCTCGTCGTGCTCGGGCTCGTCGCCGTCGTGGCGATCGCCTCGACGGGCTCGACGCCCGGCGGCTCGGGCGAGCGGCGGCGACCCTCGGGCTCGCTGTTCGACGTCTTCTACAGCCTCGGGATCGTGGCGGCCGTGCTCGGAGGCGTGATCCTCGCGTACGGGCTCACCCAGGCGAAACACATGAGCTGGGACGAAGTCAGGGGCCATCAACGACAGAGACTGCTGGGCTTCGTCGCCTTCCTGGGCATTTTTACGCTCGTCACGTACCTGCGGATGCGGAACTGGGAGGCCAAGCCGCTGGAGCCCGAGGAGGAGGAGTTGGTGTTGCCGGGAGAGCTTCCTCCGCCGACGACGTCGGAGACGGGCCAGACCGCTCCGTACGAACCAGGCATCTCGTGGCTCACAATCGCGCTCGTCGTCGGGCTCGTGCTCGCGGCGGCGCTCGCGTATGTCGTCGCCGAACGGCGCGGGCGCCGTGGTCAACGGTCGATGATCCTTGCGGCCGAGCTCGTCGCTGTTCTCGACGAGACCCTCGACGACCTCCGCGCCGAGGCAGACCCGCGCAAGGCGATCATCGCGACCTACGCGCGCCTGGAGCGCGTGCTCGCCGCCAACGGTGTCCCGCGAGGCGCCGCCGAGACGTCCGCCGAGTACCTCGCGCGCATCCTCGGCGACCTCGAGCTCGACGCCGAAGCAGTGGTGCGGCTGACGAGGCTCTACACACAGGCCAAGTTCTCGCAGCACGACGTCGACACCGCGATGAAAGAGGAGGCCATCGGCGCGCTCGAGCAGGTGCGGGACGAGCTCCGGCTTGCGCGGGAGAAGCCCGTCGTCCGGCCCGACACACCCATGAGGCCGGTCGGGGCCGGGTCATGAGGAGCGATCTCGAGAGCGCTGCGCGCCTCCTCGCCCTGCCGACGGCGGCGCTCGTCGCGATCGCGGCGTTCGTGCCCGGCCGACTCACGCTCGGCATCCGCATCTACGTGCTGCTCCTGAGCGGTGCGGCCATCGTCATCCTGTTGCTCGCCCTCCGGCGCGCGTACCCTCGCGAGACCCTCCTCCGCGAGGCCGCGAACGGCCGTCCGACGAGCGTGCGGCCGTCGAGCCTCGAGCGGATCGAGAACGAGGCGACGCTCGGAATGGCGAGTTCGTTCGATCTCCACTACAAGCTCGTTCCACGCCTTCGGGAACTCGCGGCCGGCCTCCTGTACTCGCGCCGAGCGGTGTCGATGAGCACCCGCCCCGACGCGGCACACGCCATCCTCGGCGACCAGGCCTGGGCGCTCGTGCGACCCGATCGACCTGCTCCGGAGGACCGACTCGCGAAGGGGAGCGATCCATCCGAGCTCGGTCGCGTCGTCGACGCGCTGGAGGCCGTCTGATGGAGCTCGCGCAGGTCCAGGATCTCTCCGGGCAGGTAATCGACGAGGTCGAGAAGGCCGTCGTCGGCAAGCGCGAGTCGCTCGAGCTCGTCCTGCTGGGCTTCCTCGCCGACGGTCACGTGCTGCTCGAGGACTACCCGGGCCTCGCGAAGACCCTCGCCGCGCGCTCCTTCGCCCAGGTTCTGAGCATGCGCTTCGCGCGGATCCAGTTCACGCCGGATCTCATGCCCTCCGATGTGACGGGCTCCTCGATCTGGAACCAGCGCGACGGCGACTTCGAGTTCCGCCCCGGCCCGATCTTCGCCAACCTCCTCCTTTCCGACGAGATCAACCGCGCTCCACCGAAGACGCAGGCGGCCCTGCTCGAGGCGATGCAGGAGCGACAGGTGACGATCGAGGGGCTCACGCACCGGCTCGAGCCGCCGTTCCTGGTCATCGCGACGCAGAACCCGATCGAGTACGAGGGGACCTACCCGCTGCCGGAGGCACAACTCGACCGCTTCCTGCTGCGCACGGCCTTCGGCTACCCGAGCCGTGAGGGCGAGGTCGACGTCCTCGCACGACGCATCGAGCGCGCGTCCGACGACGTCGATCTTCGCTCGATCGTCGATCGCGAGACCCTCCTTGCCATGCAGCAGGCGATCGAGCGCGTGCACGTCGCAGCGAGCGTGCAGGGGTACTGCGTCGATCTCGTCGTCGCAACACGCGAGTCACTGAGCGCGGCCGTGGGGGCGAGCCCGCGGGGAAGCCTCGCGCTCCTGAAGCTCGCCCGCTGCCGTGCGGCGCTACAGGGTCGCGACTACGTCCTCCCCGACGACGTCAAGGCCATCGCCGTTCCCGCGCTCGCCCACCGGCTCGTCCTGCGTCCGGAGCTCTGGGTGCAGCGCATCACCGCCGAGGATGTCGTACGAGAGGTGCTCGACACGGTGCCGACGCCGCGCGCCGAGGATGCAGTGGCGGCGCACCAGGCGTGACCCGAACCGGTAGCCCGCGCCTGCTCGGCTACGCGGCGCTCGCTGCGGTCTGCCTCGTCGGCGCACTGGCGCTCCGGAGGCCCGAGCTCGCCGTGCTGGCCGCCCCGTTCGCACTTCTCCTCACGATCGGGACCCGCACGGCGCGCGAGCCGCTGGTCACCGTCACGCTCGACCTCGCCGAGCGCGCGCTCGAGGACACGGAAGTGGCCGCGATCGTCGAGGTGAGCACCGATCGAGCGGTCGATCGGCTCGACCTGCTGTTCGAGCTCCCAGCCGGAGTCGAGGTCGTGAGCGGATCGAGGGCGCGCGGCCTGCGCCTGCGCGCGGGCCAGAGTCGCACGCTCGAGCTCGGCCTGCGCTGCAGGAGGTGGGGTGTCTTCGACGTCGGCCGGTTCGAGATCCGCGCGCGCGACCCGTTCCGACTCGTCACCTGGCAGGCACGCCTCGAGCACCTCACGCGCCTGAAGGCGTATCCGAGCCCGCTGACCATCCAGCGGCTCCTCTCCCCGCTCGAGACGCAGGCGTTCACGGGCAGCGAGGTCGCGCGAGTGAAGGGCGAGGGAGTCGAGTACGCCGATATCCGCGAGTTCGTACCCGGCGATCGCGTGCGCTCCATCAACTGGAGGGCATCCGCTCGTCGGCAGGGGCTCGTCGTGAACGAGCGCCATCCCGAGCGCAACACAGACGTCGTTCTCTTCATCGACAGCTTCGCGGATGTCCGAGGCGGCGGCCGCAGCGTCCTCGAGGACGCCGTGCGAGCGGCTGCGGCGCTCGCGACGCGGTACCTCGAACGCCGCGATCGGGTCGGCCTGGTCGGCTTCGGGGGAGTCCTCCGCTGGCTTCAGCCCGGGATGGGGACCACGCAGCGCTACCGGCTCGTCGAGACCATGCTCGAGACGGGTGTGGTGCCGACGTACACGTGGCGCGACGTCAACCTGATCCCGGCTCGGATCCTCCCGCCTGCCTCACTCGTCATCGGGCTGACGCCGCTCGTCGACAAGCGTTTCATCGCCGCGCTCGAGGATCTGCGCGGCCGTCGCTTCGACGTCGCGGTCGTCGAGGTCGACCCGGTGCCACTCGTCTCGCCCGGCCGCTCCGAGGCAGAGGCGCTCGCGTATCGCCTCTGGCTCCTCGAGCGCGAGGTCCTCCGCTCACGCCTCGTGGCGCGCGGAATCGGCGTCGCGACCTGGGGCGCTGCGGACCTCGACACCGTGCTGGAGGAGGTGAGGACATTCCGGCGGTACGCACGGCTGGCCCGCGCATAGCGACCGGCATCGGCAGCGTCGCGTGCCTGCTGGCCGTCCTCGCGCTCCCCATCTCTCGGGGAGACGACGACTTCCGGACGGCCGCCGTTCGCGTCGGCGCCATCGCGTTTCTCGCGCTCGTCGCGGGCATCGTGCTCGCGTGGCCCGCGTTCGTCCCGATCGCGGTCGCCCTCACGGGAGGGGTCTACGCCGCGGAGCTCGCGATCGCGGATGCGCCACTCGACGTCACCGCCCCCGCCGTTGCCACAGGCCTCTTCCTCTGCGCCGAGCTCGGCTACTGGTCGCTCGACGAGCGCACGCGCTGGCACGGCGACGCCGGCGACGGCCTGAGGCGAGCGGCCCTCGTGGCTCTCATGGCAGCGGCCGCGTTGCTCGTCGCTGCGCTCCTTCTTGCGCTCGCCGACGCGGTGCGCGCGCGCGGCCTCGCTCTCGACCTCGTCGGTGCGATCGCAGCGGCCGCAGCGCTCGCGACCGTGCTCGTCGTCGCCCGAACGCAGCGTCAGCCGAGCAGCGGCGCGTAGAGCGGCCGCTCGAAGGGCCAGTCGCGTCGACAGCCACGCCGCGACCGCCTCCCTGAGCGGAGGTCGAGCTCGGCGCGCGACGCGCACACCCACGAGCGCACATGGACGTCGTGGTCGTCGTCGCGGGCCGGATAGACGTAGACGCAGCCGATCACGTCGTCCTCGACATCGAGCACGGAGTACGTGAAGCCGGTTCTGTCCGCGAAGTCCCGCGCGTGCCGCTCGAGATCCGCGAGGTTCTCCTCGATCGTCATCGGCTGCGGCCAACGACTGTCCGGACCGAAGCCGGGCGAAGCGAGGATGTGCTCGATGCTCGACGACCAGGCCGCGTAGTCGCGCTCTGAGTGCTCCGGGCCGAGTGGCTCCAGCCGGAACAGCTCCGCCCCGAGCCCGCGTGGCGGCTCGAAGCCGGGCGGGACGAACACGTGCTAGCTGGTCAGCGGGATCCGGCGGAGGCGGCTGCATGGCCGTACCCGGGATCGGGCGAGGCTGCGGCTTGAGCTTCGGCTTCGCCTCGGCCTCGGGCTCCTCGATCACCGGAGCGGGGACCTCCTCCGGGAACACGGACTCCTCCGATTCGCCGGCGAGCAAGCGCTCGAACTGATCCTTGTCGATCGTCTCGCGCTCGATGAGGATCGCCGACAGTCGGTGGAGCTCTTCCATGTGCGCGCGAAGAACGGTTGTCGCGGACGCGTGCGCCTCCTCGATCACGCGGCGGATCTCGTCGTCGATCTCCTTCGCGATCTCGTCGGAGTAGTCGGGCTCGGAGCCCATGTCGCGGCCGAGGAACGGAAGGTCGTGGTTGCGGCCGAGGACGCGTGGGCCGAGCTTCTCGCTCATCCCGAAGCGCATGATCATCTGCTTCGACGTCGAGGTGACGCGCTCGAGGTCGTTTGCGGCACCGGTCGTCACCTCGTGGAAGACGAGCTCCTCCGCGGCCCGCCCACCGAGCGTCATCGCGAGCTCGTCCATGAGCGCGGACTTCGTCGTCAGATACTTGTCCTCGGTCGGCAGCGAGATCGTGAGCCCGAGCGCCTGACCGCGGGAGACGATCGTGATCTTGTGGACAGGGTTCGTGTTCTCGAGGTAGTGCCCGACGAGCGCATGCCCCATCTCGTGGTACGCCGTGATCTTGCGCTCCTTCTCGGAGAGCAGGCGGGCCTTCTTCTCCGGCCCTGCGATGACCCGCATGATCCCTTCCTCGAGCTCGTCCTGCTCGATCATCTTCTTGCCGTTGCGGGCGGCGAGGAGCGCAGCCTCGTTGATCAGGTTGGAGAGATCCGCACCTGTGAACCCGGGTGTGCCGGCCGCGAGCGTGTCGAGATCGATGTCGCGCGAGAGCGGCTTGCCGCGCGAGTGCACCTCGAGGATCTTCCTGCGACCGCTGCGGTCGGGGCGGTCGACGACGATCTGGCGGTCGAAGCGGCCTGGCCGCAGCAGCGCCGGATCCAGAATGTCGGGACGGTTCGTCGCCGCGATGAGGATGATGTTGTCCTTCATCTCGAAGCCGTCCATCTCGACGAGGAGCTGGTTCAGCGTCTGCTCGCGCTCGTCGTGGCCCCCGCCGAGACCCGCGCCGCGGTGACGACCGACGGCGTCGATCTCGTCCATGAAGATGATGCAGGGGGACGCCTGCTTCGCCTGCTCGAAGAGGTCGCGCACGCGGGAAGCACCGACGCCGACGAACATCTCGACGAAGTCGGAGCCGGAGATCGAGAAGAACGGCACTCCGGCCTCGCCCGCCACAGCGCGCGCGAGGAGCGTCTTGCCGGTACCCGGCGGCCCGTACAGCAGCACACCCTTGGGGATGCGCGCGCCGAGCGCCTGGAACTTCTTCGGGTTCTCGAGGAACTCCTTGATCTCGTGGAGCTCTTCGACAGCCTCGTCCGCGCCCGCGACGTCCTTGAACGTGACCTTCGGGGAGTCGGGCGACATCCGCTTGGCGCGGCTCTTGCCGAAGCTCATGACCTTCGAGCCGCCGCCCTGCATCTGGTTCATGAGGAAGATCCAGAAGGCGATGATGATGACGAACGGAAGGAAGTTGATCAGCAGCGCCCACCATGCCGACGAGCCCGTACCCTTCGAGTCGAACTTGATGTTCTCGCGGGCGAGCAGATTCTCGAACTGCGTCGCGGACTGCGGGGTCGGGTAGTTCACCTTGACCTTCTCGCCGTCGACGAGCGTGGCCGTGATCTGCTGCTTCGTCGGGCCGAAGACGACCTCGTTGACCGCGCCTTCCTTCACCTGCGCGATCAGCTGCGAGTACGTCATCTTCCGCTGCTCGTTGCGGCCAGGCAGGAGCGTC
Organism: uncultured Gaiellaceae bacterium; assembly: GCA_963744505.1. GTDB lineage: Bacteria > Actinomycetota > Thermoleophilia > Gaiellales > Gaiellaceae > GMQP-bins7. The sequence continues at coordinate 292,627 of CAVUTL010000004.1, read as the reverse complement.
TGGCTCGCCAGGTAGACGAGCACCACGATGATGATGAGCGGGAAAAGTGCGCTGCGGAAGAAGCGGTTCACGTCAGTCGTCGGAGGGTAGCACCGTCCCTCTTCGGCACCCAGTGGGCGATCCCCTGTCCCCCGTTACGGTCGAGTTCAGCGTGACGGGAGCGGATCCCGCTCCGGCCCTGGCATCGCAGGTCAGCACGAACGCGCACTATCGGATGCTCGCTGCCCTGGCCCCTGGCCGCAAGTCCAGCCACGTGCCGTTCGGCACGAGCAGCTAGTGCGCGGGCGGGATGAGATCCTCGTGCAGGACGGCGACGTACGGGAGGTTGCGGTAGCGCTCGGCGAAGTCGAGGCCGTAGCCGATCACGAAGCGGTTCGGGATCTCGAAGCCGACGTAGCGCACCGGAACGTCGATCTCGCGGCGCTCGGGCTTCGTCAGCAGCGTGACGACCTCGAGGGACGCCGGCTTGCGCGCGCGCAGGTTCCGCATCAGGTACGAGAGCGTGAGGCCGGAGTCGATGATGTCCTCGACGACGAGCACGTCTCGTCCGGAGACGTTGATGTCGAGGTCCTTCAGGATCCGCACGACCCCGGACGAGTCGGTCGCCGCCCCGTAGCTCGAGATCGCCATGAAGTCGATCTCGCAGGGCACCGTGAGCTCGCGCATGAGGTCGGCCATGAAGAACACCGCACCCTTCAGGACGCCCACGAGGAGGAGGTCGCGTCCGGTGTAGTCGGCCGAGATCTCCGCGCCGAGCTCACCGATGCGAGCCTGGATGGCGTCCTCCTCGAGGAGGACCTCGCCGACTGCCTGTTCCAGGTCCGTCTGGGTCACTCCTCGGGATCTTTCCATGCGCGCACGGTGTCTTCCCAACCAGGCGCCTCGGCGACACCCGGCACGGCAACGACCTCGTCGCCGGAGACGACGAGCGGCCAGCTGTCGCGGGCGTCACGCGGGACCTTCGCGTCCACGAGCAGATCCTGCACCTTCTTGCGCCTCCCGGCCAGGCGATCGCCCGGCCTGCGCGTGCGGACTACGAGTCCCGGGCGCGAGCTCTCGATTCGCCACGGCCCGAAGCGGACGACGCCGTCGAGACGGAGCTCGTCGTATTCGCGCACTGCTCGGAGACCGTGCCCGAGGTCGGCCGCCTTCGTACCCTCGACCGATGCGAGGAGCTCCGCCAGCGTGCGCTCGAGGCTCCGCGGGAGCCGGGGCGCTCCTCGGCGAGCGCGAGGAGGTTCCTGTCGGCCCCCGGATGGAGCTGTCGCAGGAGTGGGAGGATCTCGTCCCGGACGAGACCCCGCTTCGTGCTCGTGTTCGACGAGTCGGTGCGATACGCCAGTCCGTGCTCCGTGCAGTAGCTCACGGTGTCCTCGCGCCAGCTCTCGAGCAGCGGCCGAACGACGCCATCCTCACGCTTCGACTTGATGCCCTTCGCGTTCCCGGACGAGACGAGGCGGTAGAGGATGGTCTCGACCTGGTCGGAGGCGGTGTGGCCCGTCGCCCGCAGGCCGAATCGCTCGCTCGCCCGATACCTCGCCTCCCGTAACTCGGCCTCCGAGGCAGCGCGTGAGACGGCCTCGCAGACGACGACCTCGGCGCCGAGCAGGTCGGCGCAGAAGCCTGCGTCAGCGTCGGACTCGGCGCCGCGGAGCCCGTGGTTCACATGGAGCGCCGAGACGCGGTAGCCGAGCTCTCGCAGAACGTGCCAGAGACAGGTCGAGTCGGCGCCGCCGGAGACGAGGCAGGTCACCTCGCCGCCCGGCTCGATCAAGTCGTGGCGACGGATCGTCCTCTCGACGCGGTCCGCGAGGGCGCTCCCCATACGCCGGATTGTGCCCGGGCTAGCCGCGGAGCGCGGACGCCTCGGCGACCTGGTCGGCCGGCGGCAGTTCGATGCCGACCGCCTCGCCGTAGTCCCACAGCTCGAACGACATCGACACCTCGCTCGACTGTGAGGTCGAGGCGTCGGTCGCATCGAACGCCATGGAGAGCTTGCGGACGAGCCCGGTCTCGTCGATCCACACGTCGACCGGAACGGGACCGAGGCCCGATTGCTCGGTGATCTGGTCGACGAGCGATGGTGAGCTCTGCTGCGTCCCGCTCGGTGCGAGCTTGTCGAGCTCGACCGGATCGACGACGGCGCGGTAGTGCGTCGTCTCGACCCCGCGGAGCTGTTCCGTGCCGACGACGTCGATATCGCTCGTCACGGCCCGGAGCGCGTCGAGCAGCTCACGCGGGTCCGTCTTGGCGAACTGCTCGAACTCCTCGAGATCGATCCCGCCCTGCGCGGAGGCGTCGGTCCCGTCGGCGCGGATCCACGACTTCCCTTCCGGCAGCTGGTCGTCGAGCGCGGGAAAGCGCATGTAGCCGACGTCGCCGTCCTGAACGACCTCGATCTTCCAGCCCGCCGGATCGTCGAAGTCGGGGACGTCCGTCGCATTCGGCCCTGCGAGACCGGCGACGAAGCCGCCGAGCAACGTGGCGAACGACGACATGTCCACCGCGAAGGACGAGCGTCCGGACGCCTCGTCGAAGGCACCCTCGCCCGAGAATGCGAAAGGCTCGTCGCCGCCCGGCAGCGTCATGGACAGGTCGAAGGCGAAACGGCCGCTCTTCGCCTCGGCGCTCGTCGACGCGGACTGGGAGAGCTGCTCGAAGCTGATCGGCTCGCCGCTGACGCCCGAGCTGGAGTCAGAGCCCGAGTCGCCGCCGCCGCAGCCGGCCATGACGGGCAGCGCAAGGCACGAGAGCAGCGCGCCGCAGAGACGAACGGTCATCAGGCTGGAGTCGGACGCGCGCGCACGCCGCTCATCCTTCGTTCGAGGGATCCCGGAACCGCGGCGCGTCACTCCACGTCTCGAGCAGGGTCGCCGCACGCTCCACGTCCTCACGGTCGAGACGATACGGCAGCGCATGGTCGACCGGCGCCATCCGCGCAGCCGGCACGAGGCCCTCGGCCGCGTCGACGGCATAGCGGATCGCGAGCGCATGGCCGACGACCAGCACGCGACCCTCCGCGCGGGCAAGCACGAGCCGAAGACCCCGTGCGAAGCGGCGAGCCGCGTCGGCGCGACTCTCGCCGTCACCGGGCGGCGGCTCGTCCGGCGGATGCGTCGCCGCCCAAGCGCGATACGCGTCGAGAGCGCCGCCGTCGAAGCTGCCGAAGGCGATCTCGTCGAGCTCCGCGCTGACCACGACGGGCACCGGCCGGCCGTCCAGAGCGAGCGCGAGGGTCTCCTGCGTGCGCGCCAGCCGCGAGGTCATCGCGACGTCGATCCACTCCTCCGCGAGCGTGAGGTACAGCGCTCGCGCCTGCTCGACGCCCTCGGGCGTGAGGCCTTCGCCGGGCACCTCGCAGGACGCCATCGCATCGCGGTTCGACCCGGCGAGACCATGGCGAACGAGAAGCAACTCGTCCATCGCTAGAACAGGAGCGAGCGGTAGTCGAGCACGTGCTGCATGCCGACCGCCTCGTACAGCCGGATCGCCGGATCGTTCTCCGCCCGGACGAAGAGACAGACCGTCGGAACACGCTCGAGCAGGAGCCGGCAGAGATCGGCGAGCCCACGGGCGCCGTACCCACGACGGCGCACGGCGGGATCGACCCAGACCTGCTGGAGCTGCACGGCGGCCGGCGTCCACGCCGACGCCTCGGCCTTGAACAGGATCACGCCGTCCTCGACCCAGAGCCACGAGCGCTCGTCCTCGATCTGGCTTCGCGTGCGCCACCGGAAGCCGTCGGGGTCGCGCTTCATCGGATCGACCCCGATCTCCTGTTCGTGGGCCTCCGCGCAGGCCGGCATCAAGAGGTCGAGATCGCTCAGCTGCGCGGGGCGCAGCCCGGTGTCTCCGGCCGGCGGTGGCTCGCGAGTCACGTAGACCGGCTGACCGAGCCGATCCTCACGAGGCTTGGGGAGCCGCGTCCGTACCTCATCCCAGAGGTCCGACACGGCCCGCTGCTCGCCGATGAGCATGCGCGGACCGGAGCGCGCGACATCGCGAGCGAACGAGCCGCACTCGGCTCCCGACGGAACAGCGTTGATCCCGAGATGGCACAGCGCCGAGAGCTCCCCGTCCTCGGCTCGAGCGACGAAGCGCCCAAGGCCGCGCCGGGCAACGTCCTCGAGGAACACGCGCTCGACCGGGTCGCCGGCGCAGAAGCGAAGGATCTGATCACGCTTCGGCTCGATCACGCGTGCCAACACGCCGAGGAACTCTAGAGACGGTTCCGCACGAACCGGCCGGCCCGGATCCGTAGGCTTCCGCGCATGCCGATCCACCTTCGCGCCGAGCCCGGCGACTACGCGGACGCCTGCCTCCTCCCCGGCGACCCGCTCCGGGCCAGGTACATCGCCGAGACGTTCCTGGACGACGTCACCCAGGTCAACGAGGAGCGTGGGCTCCTCGGGTACACGGGCACCTGGGACGGGAAGCGCGTCTCGGTACAGGGCACTGGCATGGGCTGCCCGGGTGCGACGATCGTGTTCGAGGAGCTGATCCAGCTCGGCGTGACACGGCTGCTGCGTGTGGGGACCTGCGGTGGCCTCCAGGCCGACCACGCCCTCGGCGACCTCATCCTCGCGATCTCCGCCGTGCCGGCCGACGCGACGGCGACGCACCTCGTGGGCGGCGAGCCGCACTGCCCGACGGCGAGCTGGGAGCTCATCCACGAAGCGGTGCACGTCGCCAAGCACTCCGGAGAGACGCTTCGCGTCGGCCCCATCGTGTCGAGCGACCTCTTCTACAGACCCCGACGAGGGACAGTACGAGCGCTGGTCGAAGCGGGGCGTGCTCGCCGTCGAGATGGAGGCCGCGGCCCTCTTCACGCTGGCCGCGCTCCGCGGCGTCCACAGCGGCTGCCTCCTCACCGTGAGCGACATCGTCGTCGAGGGCGAGTTCCTCCGGATCTCCGACGAGGAGCTCCGCGCGGCCGTGGATCGCATGACGCGGATCGCGCTCGACACGGCGACGGCGGGACACGACGGCCACTAGCGGCCGTACCGTCTTCCTCGTCAACCCGGCCTCCGCCGCCGGCTCGACGGGCAAGCGATGGCCCGAGATCGCGCATCGGGCGGCCTCGCGCGGACTGGACGGCGACGCGCTCATCTCGGACGGACCAGGCCGGCTCGCGGAGCTCGCGGCCGATGCGGTCGCCCGCGGCGCGTCGTTGCTCGTGATCGTCGGAGGCGACGGCTCCGTGAACGAGGTCGTGAACGGCATCGTCGGCGCCGAGCACGTCGAGCTCGCCGTGATCCCGCGTGGGACCGGCTGGGACTTCGTACGGACGTTCGACATCCCGCGCGATCTCGACGCGGCGATCGATATCGCCGTGAACGGGGCGGTGCGCGAGATCGATGCAGGTGCCGTCACCTACCGAACGTGGGCCGGCGACGAGGCCCGGGCGTACTTCGCGAACGTCGGGAGCGCGGGCATCTCCGGGGCAATCGCGCAGCGTGCCAACGAGTCGTCGAAGGCACTCGGCGGCAAGGTCTCGTACTACTGGGCCACGCTTGCCGTGTTCCTCGGATGGCAGACCGGCGTGATGCAGGTCACCGTCGGCGACGAGTCACGCAACGGCCGCATGATCGACGCGATGGTGTGCAACGGCCGCTACCTGGGCGGCGGGATGATGATGTGCCCGGACGCGGAGCCCGACGACGGCATCTTCGATGTCCTCCTCATCGGAGACGTGACGAAGCGCGACCTCGCGTTCGTGCTCCCGAAGACCTACAAGGGCAAGCACCTACCCCATCCCCGCCTCGAGCTCCTCCGCGGCAGCGACGTCACCATCGACGCCGACGAGCCGCTTCCGATCGAGCTCGACGGCGAGCAGCCGGGAACGACCCCTGCGCGGTTCGAGATCGTCCCACGCGCGCTTCGGCTCCGCGTGCCCCGTCAGGCTGAGCAGTAGAAGCGCCAGCAGCCGCGAAGCGGACGCCTTCAGGGATTCCGCGGGCGGCATCCGCACGCGCGGATGCCGCGCCTTGCGAATCAGTCTGCCTTGTGCGGCGTCTGTTGCCGGGCCGGCGTCTTCGCCCTCTTCAGCGCGGCGAGCTCCTTCTCGAGCTTCGCCACACGCGCCTCGAGCGCGTCGATCCCGCGAACCTTCTTTGCGAGATCGTCGACCCGTGCGCGCAGGTCGTTGACGGCAGTGATCGCCTTCTGCCCGCCGGGGAGGTCGGCGATGCGCTGGAGCGCTTCCTCGCCGGCATCGGCGAGCCGCGTCACGAAGTCCTTCTCGGCCGCTGGCTTCGCCTTCTGTGAGTCTTCCGCCATCCGGCAGTCATACCAGCCCGCGCGCCGCCGTGCGCGCTCGACCGGTTGACACGATCATCACACCGTGGGAGATTCGCCCGGTGCGGCCCGCGATTTCACGAAGCGGTTCGTGACGCGCCTTGATTAGTCGACGCGTTGACACGAACCGCACGAAGTGCGCGCGTGCGGCAATGGCGCCGATCGCGGCCCGCGCGAGCCTGGGCGTAATGGCCGTCTGCCTCCTGGCGGTTCTGCAGGCAGGATCGGCGGGAGGGAGTCCGGCAGCCGTGTCCTTCGGCCTCGAGCTCGGCGCGTCGACCTCGATTGAGCCTCTTACGGGGGGCTTGACGGCAAACGGCGGCACGGTGACCGTCCCCGGCCTGACGTTCTACGCGAAGATCCGGGTCAGCTTCCAAACGGCGACACAGCCCGCGGGCGCGAAGCTTCGCGTGCGGCTTGGCGACGGCCTGCGATGGGGAACCGATGATCCGGATCCCGCCGAAGGATGCACGGGCACGCCGACGACGGGCGAGTGCCCACTCGGCCCGTACGCTGCCAACGCCATAGGCGTGGGCAACGACAACTTCTACTGGGACGTCGTCGCAGCCGCCGCCCGGGAGGTACACGTACACGGGGGAGCTCGTGGAGCTGTCGGACACCGACACGAACACGGCTGACAACGTCTCGTCGATCACGATCGCCGTCAGCGAGGCGGCTCCCGGCGGTGGCTCGGGAGGGACCGGCGGCGGGACAGCCGTGACGGCAAGCGCCGTCAGACTCTCCCCGGCGAGGGCCAAGGCCGGCTCGACGGTCGTCGCTTCGGTGCGAGTGACGCGAGGTGGGTCGCCGGTCCGGCCGTCGCGTGTCGCGTGCACCGCGTCTCTCGGCGGCGCGAAGCTCAAGGGCTCCGCCCGCGCCGCGAGCGGCGTGGCGTCCTGCCTCTTCAGGACGCCGAAGAGCGCGAAGGGCAAGAGACTCGCCGGTTCCGTCTCGTTCCGCGCCGGCGGAACGGCCTTCACGAAGCGGTTCGCGGCGAGACTGGGCTAGCCGAGGGCGTCGAGCACGGCCGCGAGGGTCTCTCCGGCGCCCGCATCGATCTTCAGGAGAGCCTGACCGTCGAGCGCGGTCGGGCCGCGGTTCACGATCGCGAACGCACGCGCTTCGAGCGGTAGACCCGCGACTGGCCAGACCTCGAGCGACGACCCGACGACTAAGATGAGTTGCGCTCCGCGAGCGAGCTGCGTCGCCCGCTCCATCGCTCCGGCGGGAAGCAGCTCGCCGAAGAGGACGACGCCCGGCTTCAGGACCTCCCCGCAGTGCGGACACGACGGGGTCGGGCTCACCTCGAGCTGCGCAAGCACGGCGTCGGCAGGCTCGCTCCACAGACAGGCGAGGCACTGCGCCGAACGGATCGAGCCGTGCACTTCGACGACGTCCTTACTGCCGGCGCGTGAGTGCAGCGTGTCGATGTTCTGAGTCACGACGGCCTGGACGAGCCCACGGCGCTCGAGCTCGGCGAGCGCAACGTGCGCCGCATTGGGCTCGGCGTTCAGAAGCACGTGGATCCGCTCGCGGTAGAAGCCCCAGACGCGCTCCGGATCGCGCCGAAAGGCCTGGATCGACGCGACCTCGAACGGGTCGACGTCGGCCCAGATGCCCGTCTCCGAGCGGAAGTCCGGGATCCCGGACTCGGTCGAGACACCTGCACCCGTCAGTACGACGCACGGCTGGTGCTCGCGAACGAGAGCGGCTAGCGCAACGGCGGGCACTTCCGAATCGTAGGGTTGCCGCAGTGGACGGCTTCTCGTTCTCGACCGACGTGCGCATTCGCTTCGCAGAGACGGATGCCCAGGGCATCGCGCACCATGCGTCGTTCGTCGTCTGGCTCGAGGTCGCGCGCGTCGCATACCTCGAGCGCCATGCCGGCGGCTACCAGGCGATACGCGATCAGGGAATCGAGGCCCTGACCACCGAGGTACGGCTCCGCTACCACGGCGCCGCGTACTTCGACGAGACGCTCACCATCTGGACGCGGTGCACCGGTTTGCGCGGAGCGCGCTTCACGTACGAGTACCGGGTCGAGCGGGATGGGAAGCTCGTCGCGGACGGCTATACGCAGCACGCGACCGTCGATCGCGAGACGTATCGCCCGACGCGCGTCCCGGCGTGGCTCGCCGAGGCGATCGCTAGGGCTGAGTCACCGGCGGCATAGCGGCCTCCGCCGGCGTCTTCGCGTCGGCAGCAGGAGGCTTCGCCTTCTTCTCCGCCACCTTCGTGCCGACCCGGACGACGCGCTCCTCGCCCTCGTAGGACGTCGCCCACGTCTCCGAGCGGATCAGCTCACCGGAGGCCGAGTAGACCTTCCGCGTCGCGGACGTCCTCGTCGGCGCGGCGCCCTCCTCCTCGACGACCGTCTTCCCCTTGACGAGAGTCGGGTCCTCGATCCGCTCGACCGGTACGCGCCCGGTGACGACCAGCGGGGTCGCCGAGCTCTCGACACGTCGCGCTTCGCCCCCGTAGATGGCGATGCTGATCCCGTCGCCCTCGGCGAAGCCCTTGACGAGCACCCACGTATCGGTGTCGTTCACGAACTTCAGGTCGAGCGAGGGCCAGTAGACCGTGGCGTCGCGTCCGAGCTGATAGCGGCTGATGTACAGGGAGTGCGGGTGCCGTTCGGTGATCCCGAGCCCGGCCTCCCAGGCGGCGTTGAATGCCGTGGTCGCGACCTGCGAGGTGCCTCCGCCGACCTCCTCCGCATACTCGTTGCCGATGATCACCGGTGCCGAGCGGAACCCGCGCTCTTCGGTTCGCTCGCCGATCGCCTCGTTGAGCGAGAACGTCCCGCCGGGGGCGACCAGCGTGCCGTCCAGCGCCCGGACGCCGAGCTGGAGATTGGTGATCCGATCGGCGGTGCCCGAGTAGTACGTCTTGTACGAGGCCATTCGCGTGTCGATCCCCATCGCGAGAACATCGGCGGTCGTCCGGTCCGGCACGGCGCGGACGACGGTCAGGCGGGTGACGCGATTCGCCGGACGTGTCGCCGCTTGCAGGATCGCGCGGGCGGCCTGCGGAACGTTCAGCTCGAGCCCGTCGCGAGCTGGAACGACCTGGACACCCTCGCCATACACGGCAAAGGTCGCATCTCGCGCAGGCCGTCCGACGGTACGGGACAGAGTGCGGAAGTAACGGTCCGCGCCCGGACCTCCGATCGCGAGCTTCGTCGCACCTCCGCTCGGCAGGCTCAGAATCTCCGCGACGCGCCAGCGCGGTAGCCGGAGAGTGCGCTTCGCAGCGACCAGTGTGACCGGCGCCGATAGAGCGAGGCGCGCGCGCTCGGCGGCACCGGCGAGCATCTCCGCGCCGACCGGGGGCGTCGTGATCCTTACGGGAAGCATCGTCGCGCCGGGTGCACGCTCCAGCTCTCCGAGCGCACGCACCAGAACCTCGGCGGCCGCGTCACGATCGAGGCGGCTTCCCGTCTGCTCGGGTACGACCCGGATGCGCAGTCCACGCCGCTCGAGCGCAGCGCTCTGCGGGCGTCGATTCACGTCTTCGGCGATCTGGTCGAGTGCGTACTCGAGCGCGGCATTCGAGACCGCGACACGGGGGAGAACCTCTGCGCCGAACACGCGCGCGCGAATCCGGCGAAAGCCGCGCAGCGGGCCGAAACCGTCTCCGGCGCGTCCCGCCGCCGCGACGGCGGAGCTCCAGTCCGGCTGTACGCCGAGCTGGTTCGCCGCGAAGGCGTACGAGCTCGTGCCGGCGACGAACTCCACGGGATCGTCGGAGCGCTCCTCGAACAGCGCATCGAGCTTGCCGATCGCCTCGCGCTCGGTCAGCCCCTCGACGTCGATGCTGGCGACTTGCGTGCCGGCGGCAAGCTCGCTTCGCGAGCCGGCGAAGGCGAGGCCGACCAGGATTGCGAGGAGCCCGACGAGCAGAGCCACACCGCCGACGACGAGCGGGGTCGACCGCATGCGCCGCCGGGCGCGGCTGCGGGAAGTGTAGAGGGGCGATTCGGCGCGCATCGGAGCGCGAATTCTAGAGGCGAGCCGACCTCTCCCGCCGGTGAAATTCTGGTGAAGTACTCGCACTCATCCGTTACCAAATCGGGAAACACGCGCGCGCACTTGCCGACTAGAATCGGCAGTGGGTGGTGGGATGGGGTGCCCCAGACAAAGGGCGCTCAGAAGACGAAAAGCTCGATCCCGCCGGAGACGTAGAGCTCGACGCCGGTGACGTACGACGCGAGGTCGGAGCACAGGAACGCGATCGCATTCGCAATGTCCTGAGGCTCGCCGGGGCGTTTGAAGACCGTGCGCGAAGCGATTCGCTCGTTCATCGCCGCGTTGGCCATGTGGAAGGCCTCGGTGCCGATGATTCCTGGGACGATCGCGTTGCACGTGATCCCGTGCCGACCGCCCTCCATCGCAAGGGTCTTCGTCAGCCCGAGAATCCCGGCTTTCGTCGTCGAGTAGCTCGCCTGACCGAAGCCTCCGAGGGTGCCCGCGACCGAGGCCATGTTCACGATGCGGCCCCAGCCTCGGTCCTTCATGTGCGGCCAGACGGCCTGAGCGCAGTTGAACCCTCCGCTCAGGTTGACGCGAAGATCGCGCTCCCACAGGTCCGGGTTCTGGTCGTGGAACTGGCCGACATGATCGAGCGTGCCAGCGTTGTTGATCAGGATGTCGACGGAGCCGAGCTCCTCGACCGTCCGCGCAACGGCGTCGGCCACCTGCGTGCGATCCGTGACATCGCAGCGAACGGCGAGCGCGCGGCGGCCGAGCGCGCGGATCTCCTCGACCGTCTCCTCGGTGTGCACCATGCCCTGCGTCCGGGCGGCTGTCGCGAGCGCGCCCCAGCTGTCGGTCTCCTCGGAAAGCTCCGACTCGACGAGGATGTCGGCGATCGCGACGTCCGCGCCTGCGCGTGCGAGGGTCAGCGCGTCCGCGCGCCCGAGCCCACGCGAGCCGCCGGTGACGAAGGCGACTCGCTTGTTGAGATCGATCTCCAGAGCCACGACGAGACCCTACTCGCCGCGCGGCAGGAAGATCTCCTTGGCGATCACGAGCCGCTGGATCTGCGAGGTGCCCTCGTAGATCTGGAACAGCTTGGCATCGCGCATCAGCTTCTCGACCGGGTATTCCTTGATGTACCCGTAGCCTCCGAAGACCTGCACGGCGTCGGTCGTCACCTTCATCGCGGTGTCGGCGGCGAACCGCTTCGCGAACGAGGACTGCAGGGTCGCGCGCTCGCCCTGATCGTGGAGCCACGCGGACTGCCAGACGAGCAGACGAGCCGCCTCGATCTCGGTCGCCATGTCGGCGATCAGGAAGTTGACACCCTGGTGCATCGCGATCGGAACGTCGAACGTGACTCGCTCCTTCGCGTACGCGACCGCGAGCTCGTAGGCGGCCTGCGCAACGCCGACGGCGCCCGCGGCCGTACCCGGCCGCGTGAAGTCCAACGTCTTCATCGCGATCTTGAACCCCTCGCCCTCCTCGCCGATCCGGTTCTCGGCGGGCACGACGACGTCGCTGAGCGCGAACGCGGACGTATCGGTCGAGCGCTGGCCCATCTTGTCGAGGTGCTTCTCGATCTGGACGCCGGGCGTGTCCATCGGGACGATGAACGCCGTGATGCCGCGGTGACCCTGGCTCGCATCGGTCTTCGCGAAGACGACGGTCCACGTCGCGTGGCCTGCATTCGTGATGAACGTCTTCGAGCCGCTGAGGACGTACTCGTCCCCCCGCCGCTCGGCCGTCGTCTTCATGCGCGCGACGTCCGAGCCCGCATCGGGCTCGCTCAAGCCGAAGGAGCAGAGAATCGGCTCCTCGATCAGGGGCGGGAGCCACCTCTCCTTCTGCTCGTCCGAGCCCGACAGAAGCACAGGCCCGGCGCCGAGACCGTTCGCGAGGATCGACGTGCCGATACCGGAGCAGCCCCAGTAGAGCTCCTCGCCGACGAGCATTCCGTCGAACGCCGGCAGGCCCAGGCCGCCGAGCGACTCGGGGACGTGAAGGTTCATGAGACCGAGCTGGTGCGCCTTGGCGACGACGTCGGCGGGATGCGTCGAATGCTCGTCGTACTCGGCCGCCTTCGGCCGGATCTCCTTCTCCGCGAACTCGCGTGCCAGCGCACGGAGTTCGCGCTGCTCGGGCGTCAGGGCGAACGAGACGCCGCCGGCAATGCCGGTCTCCACCTGTGTCATGGCCTTCGCTCCTGGTTCGATTGACTAGTCAGTCAACAACAGCTTACGCCCCCTGCGGACGACCGGTCAAGCGCACGAGCGGGTTCCGTAGGATGTCTGACGGCATGGCGACCACGACCGAGCGTCCCGCTCTCGACCCGCTCGACTACCTCGCGATCGACGCGCTCCTCGACGACGAGGAACGCACGATCCGCGACACGGTCAGGCAATTCGTCCGCGACAACGTCCTCGACGAGGTCGGCGACTGGTTCGAGAAGGGCATCTTCCCGCGGGAGATCTTCCAGGAGCTCGCGAAACTGGGGCTGCTGGGGATGCATCTCGACGGCTACGGCCTCCCCGGCGCCAGCTCCGTCGCCTATGGCCTCACATGCATGGAGCTCGAGGCCGGCGACGCCGGCGTGCGAAGCGCAGTGTCGGTCCAGGGATCCCTGGCGATGTTCCCGGTCTGGAAGTTCGGCTCCGAGGAGCAGAAGGAGCGCTGGTTGCCGCCCATGCACACGGGCGAGGCGATCGGCTGCTTCGGTCTGACCGAGCCGGACGCCGGATCCGACCCGGGCTCGATGCGGACGCACGCGCGGCGCGACGGCTCGGACTGGATCCTGAACGGCGCGAAGATGTGGATCACCAACGGCACGATCGCGGACATGGCCGTGGTCTGGGCGCGGACCGACGACGGTGCAATCCACGGATTCATCGTCGAGAAGGGCATGCCCGGCTTCTCGGCCCCCGAGATCCACAAGAAGCTCTCTCTGCGTGCGTCTGTCACGTCGGAGCTCGTGCTCCAGGACGTGCGAGTCCCGGAGGAGAACCGGCTACCGGACGTCTCGACGCTGCGCGGCCCGCTCTCGTGCCTGAACGAGGCCCGATTCGGCATCGTGTTCGGCGCGGTGGGCTCCGGACGCGCCTGCTTCGAGGCCGCACTCGAGTACGCGAAGGAACGAATCGTCTTCGGCAAGGCGATCGCCGGCTATCAGCTCACCCAGCAGAAGCTGGCCGAGATGGCGCTCGAGCTCAACCGCGGTTTTCTCGTCGCACTCCACCTCGGGCGCATGAAGGATGCGGGGACACTCCGTCCGGAGCACGTCAGCCTCGGGAAGATGGGCAACGTACGCGGGGCGATCGAGGTTGCTCGATCCGCGCGCACGATCCTCGGCGCCAACGGCGTCACGCTCGAGTACCCGGTGATCCGTCACGTGAACAACCTCGAGTCCGTGCTCACGTACGAGGGCACGCACGAGGTGCATACGCTCGTCGTCGGCCAGGCACTGACCGGCGAGAACGCGTTTCGTTAGTTCTCGAGTCGACGCGGCGACCGCGGCGGCAATGCCGCCGCGCTTCAGGGATTTTCGCGCAGCCGGCGTCCGCGCGAGCGGACTCCGGTTGCTGCGGACAACTCAGTCCTCGCCGTCCCAGTAGTCGAGCATCGGCCCCGGGCGGCTCAGGAGAACTCGCTCGCCCGCGACGCTGCGGGCTCCCACCTTCCCCGAGTCGGGGTACTCGACCAGATCCGGCGCGATCAGCGTCGAGAGCATCAGCACGCGGATCGGCTCGTCGGTGGCGTTGCGGACCTGGTGCAGCCCGTCCTTGCCCCTCCGAAAGCAGACGACGTCGCCCTCGGTGAGCTCTTGCTCGCCCTCGGGTGTCCGCAGGATCGGCCTTCCACGCAGAACGATCATCCACTCCTCGTTCGCATGGTGCGTGTGGTACGGCCACAACCGGTCCCCGGGCTCGAGCTCGTACATGCTCCCGCCGATCAGCTCCGCACCGACATGTGCACCGACCCACGCGTCCCTGCTCCGCCAGCCAGGCCGCTCCTCGACGCGATCCCACTCGGCTCCGTTCAAATTGAAGATCTTCATGACCCGAGCCTAGACAGCCAGGCCGCGCACCGCGATCTCGATGGCCGTGTGCTCCGCTCGCGCGACGTCCTCCTCGCTGTCCGGAAGCTGGCCGAGGACCCAGCCGGTCAGCATCTCCTCGAGCCCGCCGTAGAAGACCCAGCTGGCAAGCCGCGCGTCGACGTCCCCGCGGAACTCCCCCGACTCCTGGCCCTCCTCGATGATTCGCTGGACGATCGCGAACGCCTCACGCACCTCGTCGACGCGATCCTGGAGCTGGTGGCTGCGGGCGACCTCGCGAACCATCACGGTTACGAGCGCGGGATCGTTTCGCCACGTGCGCAGCAAGATCTTCGCGATGCCTTCGAGCTTCGCCGAGGGCGGCTCGTCGGCCAGCTCGACTGCACGAAAACGTCCGATGAGCTCGCCCCAGTTCTCAGTGAAGATCGTGCGTAGCACGTCGTCCTTCGACGCGAAGTAGTGGTAGAGGAGACCGTGCGCGACGCCGGCGTCCTCTGCGATGTCGCCGACACGGGCTCCGTGGTAGCCGTGGTCGGCGAACACGCGAATCGCCGCGTCGAGGATGAGCTTTCGCTTCTCCCGGTGAGCGATTGAATAGTCAGTCAACGCCGTCGAGGATAGAGGTACGCTCCGCCGGCGTGCAACCGCTCGCCGGAACGCTCGTCGTCGACTTCACTCGCTACCTCCCCGGGGCCTACGCAAGCCGAGAGCTCGTGCGACTCGGGGCGCGCGTCGTCCGCGTCGAACCGCCTGCAGGCGACCCGATGCGCCCGACCGCCACCGCGTGGGACACGGCGCTTCGCGTGGGCAGCGAGTCGGTCGTCTGCGACCTCCCCGACGACGCGGCGTTCGCGCAGGCGCTCTGCCGCCGCGCCGACGTGGTGCTCGAGGGCTTCCGACCCGGAGTTGCAACGAGGCTCGGCATCGGGCCCGACGACGTGCCGCGGGCCGCTGTCTATTGCTCGATCACGGGCTTCGGCGAGGACGACCGTCACCGCCTGCGAGCCGGGCACGACGTGAACTACCTCGGCTGGGCAGGAGTACTCGCCGACACGACCGAGCTCGCGCCGGTCCAGATCGCGGACCTGGCAGCCGGGGCGCTCGGCGCCGTGACGCAGGTGCTCGCCGCGCTGCTCGAGCGGGCTCGAACCGGCCACGGTGTCCGGCTCGTCGTCTCCATGACCCACCGCTCTCACGATCTCGTCGCGCACCGCCTCGGTGGCGAGCCTGTCCGCCGGCTCCTCACCGGCGGGCTGGCGTGCTACCGGATCTACGCGACCGGCGACGGCCGATGCCTCACCGTCGGCGCGCTCGAGCCGAAGTTCTTCCGACGGCTGTGCGAGCTCGTCGATCGCGCCGACCTCGCGGACCGCCAGTTCGACGGCGATCAGGATGCGCTCGGCGCCGAGCTCGCGACGATCTTCGCGACGCGACCACTCGACGACTGGCTCGCGCACTTCGGTGACGAGGACGTCTGTGTCGGCCCTGTGTGGACGCGCGAGGAGGCAGCGCGTGAGTTCGGATCGCAGGAGGTCCCGGCCGAGGTTCCACTCGGCGCGCACACCGAGGCCTGGCGACGCGAGCTAGAGGCTGGGGCGGGGGCCCCCGGGGATTTAAAAAGTCTAGTTTGGGCTAACCCGAGCGCCGCCGGCAACGCGAGCAGCGTGTCGATCCGATCGGGGGCGTCGAGGCGAAGGCCGTCGCGATCGAGGAGGATCGCGCGGATCCCGAGCGCGCGCGCACCCTCGATGTCGTCCTCGTAGGAATCACCGACCATCACGGTCTCGTCCGGCTCGACGGCCAGCGCCTGCAGTGCGGCGACGAAGATCGAGGCATGCGGCTTCACACGGCCGTGTGACTTGGAACCGATGACCGCGTCGACGTCGAGCAGGTGGTGCTCCGTGAACTCCTCGAGGTCGCGTTGACCGTTCGAGATCAGGCCGATCTTGACCCCGTGACGACGGAGCACGTCGAGGACGGGCAGGGCGTCCTCGTAGAGGGAGAAGTTCTCGTGCCGCTCCCATTCGCGGACCATGTCGGTCGCGCATGCCCGTGCGCCGGCCGGATCGCCACCCATGCCGAGCACGATCTGCTCGGTGAACGCGATCCAGATCTCCTCGTCGTGGACGAGCTCGTGGTTGCGCTGCAGCGTCTCGATCGCCGCCGCCCGCGCGTCCGCGTACCGATCCGGCTCGAGCACGAGCCCGTGCCGCTCCCCCACCCGCCGGTACCCCTCCGGCCCGAGCTCCGGCCCGGGCCGAAAGAGCGTGAAATCGACGTCGAACAAGACGGCCTTCAGCACGCTTTCGAGAATAGATCCAACGCTGAGTCGTCGCGATGGCCGGCGGCCGGAGGTCGGCTTTGCCGACCGGGAGGCCAAGCGCGGCCTATCACCCGCAGCGCCAAGGAAGGGGGGTACGTGGGGGGAAACGTCGGTTTCCCCCCACGATTCAGTCGGGGTGCCCAGATTTGAACTGGGGGCCTCTCCGACCCGAACGGAGCGCGCTACCAGGCTGCGCCACACCCCGGGCGCGGACAGGGTACCGGCTCGCCGGCGGCGAAGCCCGACGTCCAAGCCGGGCGTTGCACAGCGTCGCCGAGCCGCAGTATGCTCAGGTCGTGACAGAAGCTCTCGAGAGGCGGCCCGCTTGACCCGCCCCGGCAGCCAATGACTCGGAGCCCGACGTGCGCACCCATCGCGCCGGCGGGCTTTTTCTTTGCAGTTGCTCTCAAACCCGGAGGAGGCAGCATGGCCAACCACCTGACGCCCGAGGAACTCGCCAAGGAGATGGGGATGGACCGCGACGAGGTCATCCGCATCTGCATCGAGGAAGGCGTGCCGATCTACCACGGCAAGATCGACAAGACGCTCTTCCAGGCATCGCTCGAGGCAGTCGGGGCCGGAGCCGCCTCCGCCCAGGCCTGACGCTCGACCACATCGTGATCGCCGTCGCCGATCTCGTCGGCGCGGCAACCGTGTTCGAGGCCCAATACGGCCTACGCTCGGTCGAAGGAGGGCGCCACCCGGGTTGGGGGACTTCGAACCGGATCGTCCCGCTCGGCGACGCGTACCTGGAGCTCGTGGCCGTCGTCGACGAGCGAGAGGCCGCGACGAGCCGATTCGGGAGCTGGATCGCGGCCCGTGCGAGCCCGGCCGGCCGCATCGTAGGTTGGGCCGTCCGTCCCGAGCATCTCGATGCGACCGCTGTGCGGCTCGGACTGCGAATCGACGCGGGCTCGCGCACGAAGCCATCCGGTGGGCGCGTCACGTGGCGCATGGCAGGGATCGACGTGGCGACGAGTCGCGCATGGCTGCCGTTCTTCATCGAGCGGGGCGACAGGGCGATGTTCCCCGGCGCGACGGCGACTCCCACGCCCACGCTGCGACTCGAGATCGAGGGCGACGAGCAGGAGCTCTCCGACTGGCTGGGTGACCATGCGCTCCCGCTGGTCACGCGTGCAGGCACGCGGGGGGTGACGCGCATCGTGCTCGAGGGGAAGACCGGCCGAGTCGTGATCGAGGAGGCCGAAGGAGCTTAGGAGGCCTTGGCACGCGGCTTGCGGGCACGCGACGGCTTCTTCTCGGCGGGCTCCTCGGCAGCGGGCTGCTTCTTCGCCGCCGCCACACTCGCCTTGAGCGCCTCCATGAGGTCGATCACCGGGGCGACCTCGACCGGCTCGGGCGCGACGAGCTCCTCCCCACGCATCTTCGCCTCGAGCAGCGCGCGCAGATCGCGGCGGTACTCGCTCGCGAGCTCGGAAGGCTCGAAGTCGCCGGCGAGGCTCTCGATCACCTGGTGCGCGAGCTCGAGCTCGTTCTTCTTCACCTTCGTGTCCTCGACGGCCTCGGAGATCTCCGCCTGCGAGTAGACGTCCTCCGCGAGGTAGAGCGTCTCCAGCGCGAGCGCGTCGCCCTTGGCCCGGACGAGGCAGAGGCTCTCGCGACCGGCACGCACGAACCTGCCCAGGGCGGCCGTGTTGGTCTGTCGCATCGCCTCGAGCAGCAGCACGTACGGCCGGCGCTGAGCCACGGTGCTGGCCGGGACGAGGAAGTACGTGCGGTCGAAGAAGATCGGATCGACGTCGTCCTGCGGCACGAAGCGCGTGATCTCGATCGAGCGCGAGTCGTCCGCTCGCTCGATCGCCTCGAGGTCAGCGTCCTCGACGATCAGGAACTGGCCCTTCGTGACCTCGAAGCCACGGACGATCTCGTCCTGGGTGACCTCGCGATCGTGCGTCGGACACCAGCGCTTCTGCTTGATGGGCGTCGAGCACTCACGGTGCAAGAGGCGGAACGAGACGTCCGACTGGCGCGCGGCAGGCTTCGTCGCCGGGGCGAGACCCACCGGGATCGAGACGAGGCCGAAGCTGAGTGATCCGTTCCAGGTTGTGCGCATTGGTGAAGGACGAACTCTAGAGGGACCAGCCGCATTCGACTTCCCATGCCGAACCCCTCTAAACCTGCGCGGCTGCTCGCTGCGAACCCTCCACACGCCTCGACTAAGCTGAATGGAGTGACGGAGACGGTTTCGGCCTCCCCCGAGACGGGCGCTCTGACCGGGCGCCGGACGATCGCCCGGCTCTGGCGCGACGCCGTCGCTGCCGGCAATGCAGGCGCGGCCTATCTGGTCGAGTCGGAGGAAGGCTGGAGCGAGGTGTCCTGGGCCGACGCCGACGAGCGCGTCCGCGCCTATGCGAACGGCTTTCTCGCGCGCGGCGTGCGCAAGGGCGACAACGTCGCGCTGCTCGCACGAAACAGCCTCGACTGGGCACTCGTCGACTTCGCGCTCGCACAGATCGGGGTCGTGGGCGTCCCCATCTACGCGTCGAGCTCGCCGCGCGACGTCGGCTACCTCCTCACCCACTCGGAGGCGGTGGGGGTCGTCTGCGAGGACGCCGAGCAGCTCGCGAAGGTCGAGGACGTCGCGGACGACGCGCCGGCGCTGCAGCACGTTCTCACGTTCCACGATCTCGAGGGCCTCGCTGCGCACGGTCGAGATTTCGCCGCTGCGAACCCGACTGCGCTCGACGACGCTGCGGCGGCCGTCGCCGACGACGACCTCTTCACGATCATCTACACGTCCGGGACGACCGGCCCGCCGAAGGGCTGCATGCTCAGCAACCTCAACTACTACGAGATGGCGAGCGTCGTCGACCGGATGGACACGACGTACTACCACCCGGACGACGTCATGCTCCTCTACCTCCCGCTCGCGCACAACTACGGTCGGCTGATGCTGCTACTCGGCGCGAAGGTCGGGTTCACGATCGCATTCCTCGCCGATCCGCTTCGCGTCGGCGAGGCACTTCCGCAGGTGCGTCCGACCATCCTTCCGAGCGTCCCGCGCGTCTACGAGAAGGTCTACTCGCTCGTCCAGTCGTCGTTCGACCAGGCGACGGGAGGAAAGCGGCGACTCATCGACTGGGCGCTTGGGGTCGGACGCGAGGTCAGCCGGCGAGAGGCCGCGGGTGAGAGCGTTCCGGCGGGGCTCCGGGCGAAGCACGGGGTCGCGGATCGCCTCGTCTTCGCGAAGGTGCGTGCACCGCTCGGCGGGCGGCTCCGGATGGCCGGCTCGGGCGGAGCACCGCTCGCCAAGGACATCGCGGAATTCTTCGACACCGTCGGCGTACGGATCACGGAAGGGTACGGCCTGACCGAATGCACGACGGCCTGTGCCGTGAACACGCCCGACTCATACCGCTTCGGCTCGGTCGGGCAGCCGCTCCCCGGCTCGGAGATCCGAATCGCGGCAGACGGCGAGATCGAGGTTCGGAGCAGTACGGTCTTCCAGGGCTACTACAAGGACCCAGAGGCGACGGCGGCGGTGCTCGGACCGGACGGCTGGCTCAAGACGGGCGACATCGGCACGCTCGACGCCGATGGATTCCTGCATATCACCGACCGTAAGAAGGACATCCTCGTCACTGCCGGCGGCAAGAACGTCGCACCGCAGAACATCGAGAACGACCTCAAGACGTCGAAGTACGTCTCGCAGGCGCTCGTGATCGGCGATGCGCGGCCGTACGTCTCAGCACTGATCACGCTCGATCCCGTCGAGGTCTCGCGGTGGGCTGCCGAGCAGGGGATCGAGAGCGATCCGGCGACCATGGCGCAGGACGAGCGCGTGCGTGCGCTCGTGCAGGGCGCGGTCGACGACGCCAACCGCGAGCGCTCACGCTTCGAGCAGGTGAAGCGCTTCGCGATCCTCCCGCGCGACTTCACGATGGAGGCCGGCGAGATCACACCGACGCTCAAGCTCCGGCGTCGCGCCGTGCAGGAGCACTTCGCCGCTGAGATCGAGGAGCTGTACGGCACACCCCACGAGGCGGCCTCACAGTCCGAAGAGATCGCCGGCTAGCTATAGGCGCCGCGCGCCGACGTACGAGCCCCAGCGCTCGGACATGAGGGAGATCCTCACGACGTCACCGGTGTGCGGAGCATGCACGAACTGGCCGCTTCCGATGTAGATCCCGACGTGCCCCAGGCCGCTGAAGAAGACGAGGTCGCCGGCGGCCAGTTGGTCTTGGGAAACCGGCGTCCCCATGCCGTACTGAGACGCGGCGTGATGGGGCAGGTAGACGCCGACCTGCGCGAAGACGTAGCTCGTGAACCCCGAGCAGTCGAAACCCGTCGACGGGCTCGAGCCGCCCCACACGTAGGGGATTCCGAGGTACTGCAGCGCGATCCCGACGACGTGCCCGAAGCGCGGCGCGGGGAGGTTGGGATCGTACGCCGGCTGAATGTACGACGGGTCGTACGTATCCGCGACATCCTGCGTCGCCTGTGCGGCAGCCTGCGCGGCCTGTGCAGCGGCCCGTGCCTGTGCCGCGAGCGCTGCCTGCTGACGCTGCTCCTCGGCGCGCATCTCGGCGATCTCGCCCTTGACCGACTCGAGCATCCGGTTCTGCTCGGCGAGCTGCGACTCGATCGACTGCTTCTGAGCGGCCTGCTCGGCGACGATCTGGGCCTGGTCGACGCGCGCCTCCTGGAGGCTCGCGCGGCGCGTCTCGACCTCCTTGCGGTAGCGCTTCACCGTCCGGAGGATCTGCGTGTCCTGGCTCGAGACGCGCTCGATCGCGTCGAGCCTGGCGATGATGTCGTCGAGGCTGCTCGACCCGAGGATCACCTCGAGCGTCGAGTCGCCCTCACCGTTGATGTACAGATCGCGAAGGCGCTCCTCGATGCGCTCCTGGGCGACGCCGAGGCTCCGCTTGGCGGCGACGAGGTGCTTCGCGTTCGACGCCAGATCGCTCTCGATCTCCTGGAGCTGGAGGTTCGCGTAGTTGTATGCCTCGATCGTCTGCTCGAGGTTGCCGTTCAGAGCCTCGACGTCGGCCATGATCGCCTCAGCCTGCGCTCGCTTCGACGTGATCGTCTGTCCCGATGCCGGTCCAACGGCAAGCAGGAGCCAGGCGGCGCTTGCCGCTGCAAACACTGCTATCGGCGTCCATCCGGCGCGCGAGCCTCTGAAGGTGGCTCTCCGTCGTCTCCGGACAGACCCGCCGGTGGCGGTCTGGCCCGTCACAAGTCGGAGACCCTACCAGCCTGTTCGGATGCCTGCAACCTGCAACAGAGCCAAAACATCTGCAAAGAGGGGCATTGGCGGAGAACCCGCGAGAAGCCCTGTGTTAGGGTCCTCGCCTCGTGGGCAGGGGAACGCGAAGGTGGGGGGCTGCGCTCGTCGTGGTCCTCGGCGGAATGCTCGTGGGCGCAGGAGGGTCGGCGTTCGGCCAGCCTCAAGAGCCCCAGGCGTATCGGCTCAAGGTCGACGCGGTCGCGTACCACCTTCCCGGGAAGACCGCGATCGGCGTTCCGGTCCGGAAGGGCGTCGTCGCCGTCGACCCGAAGCTGATTCCGCTCGGAACCAAGCTGCACGTCCCGGGATACGGGCCGGGGCTCGCCGCAGACGTCGGCTACGCCATCAAGGGCCGGATCATCGACCTCTGGTTCCCGAGCACGGCGAAGGCACGCAACTGGGGCCGGCGCAGCGTCACGATCACGATCTATCGGTAGACCGATCGTCCGCCGTCAGCGGGTTCCGCTACACAGTTCCTCCGTGAGAGGTACCCGCCTCGTGTTCGCGGCACTCGTCGTCGCCGTCTCGGTACCCGCAGCGACGGCATCTGCACGCGACGCGGCGCCGCGCGACCTCGAGACCGTCCTGGCGCGCTCGCTGAGAGCGCCGGGCCTCGACCCGCGGCGAACGGGAGCAATTGCCATCGACCTGCGAACGGGCAAGACGATGTTCTCCCAGAACACGAGGCTCTCGCTCCTCCCGGCCTCGGCGGAGAAGCTCGCCGTGTCGTTCACGGCGCTGCGCATGCTCGGGCCCAAGTTCCGATTCAGGACCGAAGTCATGGCGTCGGGGACGCGGTCGGGTCGCGTCTGGAAGGGCAATCTCTGGCTCGTCGGGTTCGGTGACCCGACATTCGGGCAAGCGGACCTGGACCGGCTCGCGCGGAAGTTCGCCACGACCGGGATCACGCGGATCGCAGGGCGTGTGCTCGGCGACGACACGCATTTCGACGCGCGCCGAGACGCGCTCGGATGGAAGACGTCGTACCTCGGCATCGAGTCGAGACCCCTGTCGGCACTGGCCGTCGGGGGTCTCGGGTTCGCCGGCGCGAACGGCTCCGCCAATGCCGCAGCCCGCGCGTACATCGAGGCGCTCGAACGACGCGGCATTACCGTCACGGGCACCGCGGGCACGGGTCGCGCCCCCGCCGATGCACTCACCGTCGCCTTCGACCTCTCCCAGCGGCTCGCGAGCGTGCTCCGGCTCGTGAACGGCGAGAGCGACAACTTCGCCGCGGAGATGCTGCTCAAGGAGCTCGGAACGACGATCGCCGCTCGCGGCTCGACCGCGGCGGGCGCACGAGTCGTTCGCTCCACGCTGGCAGAAGCGGGGGTTCCACTCAGGGGCGTGCGCATTGCCGACGGCTCCGGGCTCTCGCGCTTCGACCGAACGACAGCGCAGGCCCTGGCCGTGATCCTGCAAGCCGGAGCGTCGGACCCGGCGATTCGCGACGCATTCGTCACGTCGCTCGCGGTCGCGGGCATCTCCGGAACCCTCGAGAAGCGGCTCGCTACGAGACCGACGCGAGGCCGCGTCATCGCGAAGACCGGGACGACCAACCGTGCGTCGGCGCTCGCGGGCTTCGTGCGTCGGCGCTACGTCTTCGCGATCCTCCAGAACGGAGCGCCCGTGCCGTACTGGACCGCCCGCACGGCTCAGGATCGATTCGTGACGGCCCTCGCGCGCGCCTAGCGCAGCAGCGCCCGGAAGTCGGCCTCCGTGAGCACGGCAACACCGAGCTTCTCCGCCTTCTGCGCCTTGGAGCCCGGGCCCTCCCCCACCACGACGCCGGTCGTCTTCTTCGAGACGGAGTCCGTGACCTTCGCCCCGAGTGCCTCGAGAGCAGCCTTCGCCTCTTCACGCGTCCAGCCCTCGAGCGTTCCGGTGATCACGTACTGACTCCCCGTGAGACGTCCCTCCGGCGGGCGCTCCTCCTCGGCAAGCTCGAGCGAGAGGCCGAGCTCGCGAAGCTCTTCGACGAGAGCGCGGTTCTCCGGGTCGCCGAACCACTCGGCGATCAGCTCCGCGCGCTCCGGCCCGATCCCCTCGACCTCCTCGAGCTCTTCCAGGGTCGCGTCCGCAAGGGCATCGGCCGTGCGGAAGTGGACGGCGAGGCTGCGGGCAATGACCCACCCGACCTTCGGGATGTTCAGGCCGAACAGAACGCGTGAGAACGGCTGCTCCTTCGAGCGCTGGATCGACTCGTACGCGCGCGTCGCCGAGATCTCCGCGTACCCATCCACCTCGGCGAGCCGCTCGGCCGACAACCTGTAGAGATCCGGGAGCGAGCGCACGACACCGTCGTCCCAGAGCTTCTTGATCGTGCTCCCGCCGACGTTCTCGATGTCGAGCGCGGCGCCGACCCAGTGGTAGAGCGTCTCCAGCCCACGGGAGGGGCAGGCCTTGTTCGGGCAGCGGTGCATGACCTCGCCGGCCGGCCGCACGATCTCCGCACGGCAGAGAGGGCAGCGCTTCGGCATGCGCCACCGCTTCGTCCCGGGCTCGTGCTCGCCGGCCGGCCCCACGACCTGCGGGATGACGTCTCCGGCCCGCTGGACGATGACGAGATCGCCCACGCGGATGTCCTTGCGGCGGATGTCGTCCTCGTTGTGGAGGGTCGCACTCGAGACGGTGACGCCCCCGACGTGCACGGGCTCGAGCTCGGCGAGTGGGTTGAGGACACCGGTGCGCCCGACGCGGACGTGGATCTTGACGAGGCGCGTCACCGCCGACGTCGGCGCCCACTTGTACGCACGCGCGAAGCGCGGACGGCCGTGCAGCGAGCCGAGGCGGCGCTGCTGGTCGAACGAGTCGATCTTGACGACGATCCCGTCGATCTCGTAGCCGAGCGACGCCCGCCGTCCTTCCCACGCGATGCACGCATCCGCCACCTCCGCCATCGACTCGAGCCGCTCCGCGTCGGGGTTCGTACGGAAGCCGCGTGCCCGCAGCCACTGCAGCGCCTCCCACTGCGTCCCGAGCTCGGCCCCCTCGAGGACGCCCAGCCCGTAGACGAAGATCGAGAGCGGTCGCTCAGCGGTGACCGCCGGGTTGAGCTGGCGCAGCGAGCCTGCTGCGGCGTTGCGCGCGTTCGGAGCCGGCTTGCGGTCTGCCGCGAGCTGCGCGTCGTTGAAGCGCGCGAAGCCGTCGAGCGGGAAGAAGATCTCGCCACGCACCTCCACTCGATTCGGCGGCGTGTCGTCGAGGATGCGTAGCGGGATCGCCTCGATCGTCCGGAGGTTCGCCGTCACGTCCTCCCCGCGCTCGCCGTCGCCCCTGGTCGCTCCCCGGACGAGGACGCCTCCCTCGTAGACGAGCGAGACCGCCGAACCGTCGATCTTCGGCTCGAGGACGTACGCGACGGGCTCGTCGCTGTCGAGGCGCTTGCGCACGTCGTCTGCCCACTTCTCGAGCGCCTCGCGCGTCGTGACCTTCTCGAGCGAGCCCATCGGGGACAGATGCACGACCTTGGTGAACCCGGCGGCGGGCGGCGCGCCGACACGCTGGGTCGGGGACTCGGGCGTGACGAGCTCCGGATGCGCGTCCTCGAGCTCGCGCAACTCGTCGAAGAGCACGTCGTACGCGCCGTCGGAGATCTCCGGATCGTCGAGAACGTGGTAGCGGTAGTTGTGGTGCTCGATCAGCCGCCGGAGCTCTACGACTCGGTTGGCCGGGCCGACGGGGTCAGACCCCACGGGTCTGACCCCGCTCCCCACGCGTTTGACCCCGCTCCCCACGGGTCTGACCCCGCTCACAGGACACCGAGAAGCTCCCCCGGCGTACGGACGAACGCGTCGGGCCTCTCGGCGAGCAGGCGCTCATCGGGGTGGATCCCGCCCCACGCGACAGCGACGGCGAACACGCCGGCGGCCTTCGCCGCGCCGATGTCGAAGGGCGAGTCGCCGACGTAGACAGCTTCACTCGTCGTGCCGGCGAGCCTCTCGACCGCGAGCAGGACCGGCTCGGGGTCCGGCTTGTGCCGATCCGTGTCCTCGTGGGCGACGACGACGTCGAACGTGTTCGCGAGTGCCGGGAAGCGCTCAAGCGCGAGGCCGACGGTCCGGTGCCGCTTCGCAGTCACGATTCCGAGCTTCCGACCCTCGGCCTTGAGGCCTGGGAGCAGGGCGAGCAGCTCGTCGAAGGCCTCGAGCGTCTCGTGGAGGCCGTCGTTGTGCTCCTTGTACGCCTCGAGCAGAGCATCGGCGTGCTCCGCGTCGATCGCCTGCATCTGCGCCACGATTCCCTGCCCGCCGATGGTCATGCCGAGCTCGTCCGGCGGGATCTCGCGTCCGAGCACGGTGCGAACGGCGTGCTGCATGGAGGCGAGGATGATCGGCCCCGAGTCGATCAGCGTGCCGTCGAGGTCGAAGAGGACGATGCGGAAGCGCACGCGGCGATCGTAGCCTCGGAGATGAGAAGCGACGCGGCCGCGAAGCGGCCGCCTTCAGGATCTTGGCGCGACCGGAATCCGCGCTCGCGGATTCCGGTCTTGCGCGAGCTCAGTAGTCGACGCGCTCCAGGTAGAGGCCCCACGGCGGGGCGGTGAGGCCCGCCTCCGCACGCGGCCGCCCCTCGAGCAGCGGCGCCAGCTGGCGGCCCTCGAGCATCGTGCCGACGAGCGTACGCACCATGTGCCGGAGGAAGCTGTCCGCGGTGATGGTGAACTCGAGCCGATCGCCGTCGAGCTCCCAGGCCGCTGCGAGCACGTTCCGCGAGGAACACCTCGTGCTGCGTCTCGGTCGGCGTGAAGGCACGGAAGTCGTGCTCGCCGGGCAGCAACGCAGCCGCCGCGTGGAGCGCATCCACATCGACCGCACGTGGCCAGAAGAGCTCGCGACGCGCGCTCAGTGCGGATCGCGACGATCCGACCCGCACCCGGTAGCGATACGACCGCGAGCGCGCCGAGAACCGGGCATGGAAGCCCTCGGGCACCTCCTCTGCAGCGAGGACCGAGACGTCCTCTGGCAGGACTGCGGCGAGTGCCTCTGCGACCCTTGCGAGTGGCGGACCGCCCTCGACGCCGAGGCTCGCGACCTGTCCGGTCGCGTGGACACCGGTGTCCGTGCGCCCGGCCACGGCGAGCCCGTCCCAGCGTGGGAAGACGGCGTCGAGCGCCTCGCGCAGGACAGCCTCGACCGTCCGCAGGCCGGGCTGACGCGCCCAACCGTGGAACCCGGTTCCGTCGTATTCGAGCGTGAGCCTGACGTTCACGACGTGACATCATGGCGCCCGCATGACGACGAGCCAGCGGTACGACCTCTACAGCCACGAGTTCCGCGTCACGACGCATGCGACGTACGCCCGGATGCGCGAGGAGAGCCCCGTCCACGTCCAGCCCGGCCTCGACGGCGAGACGCCGATCTGGTTCGTCACCCGATACGACGACGTCGTCGCGGTGCTGACCGACAACGAGCGGTTCGTCGTCGACCCCACGCTCGCGCTGACGGCGGAGGAGATCGCCGCGCTGCAGGCGGACGCGACGTTCGCGCCCGACGAGCGCGTCAACGAGAACCTGCTCTCGAAGGACGGCGACGACCATCGCCGCCTGCGCCGTCTGGTGACGAAGGCCTTCACCCCGAGGATGGTCGAGCAGCTGCGGCCGCGGATCCAGGAGATCGCCGACGATCTGCTCGACCGAGTCGCCGAGCGCGGCCAGATGGAGCTCGTCGACGACTTCGCGTTTCCCCTCCCGATCACCGTCATCGCGGAGCTGCTGGGAATCCCGGTCGAGGACCAGGATCGGTTCCGCGAGTGGTCGAACACGTTCGTGCTTCCGCCGATGACGCCCGAGCTGCAGGAGCAGGCCGTGCGCCACACGCAGGAGTTCATCGAATACCTCGACGAGCTCTTCGCGAGGCGGCGTGCCGAGCCGACCGACGATCTCGTGAGCGCGCTCGTCCAGGCGGAGGACGAAGGCGACCACCTCTCCGAGAACGAGCTCTACAGCATGGCCGTGCTGCTCATCGTCGCCGGCCACGAGACGACCGTGAGCCTCATATCGAATGCGGTTCTGGCGCTCCTCTCCAATCCGGCCGAGCTCGCCGAGCTACGCGCCGACTCGTCACTCATGTCCTCTGCGGTCGAGGAGCTCCTCCGTTACGACAGCCCGGTCGAGCGGACGATCACGAGGTGGGCTGCGGCGGATGTCGAGCTCGGCGGGCAGAGGATCACGCGTGGTGAGCTCGTCATCGCCGTCGTCGGCTCGGCGAATCGTGACGCGGCACGGTTTCCCGACGCGGACACCCTCGACCTCACACGCGACTCCGCCGGAAAGCATGTCGGTTTCGGGCGCGGCCCTCACTACTGCCTCGGGGCCCCGCTCGCCCGCCTCGAGACCGAGATCGCGCTCGAGACACTCTTTCGGCGACTCCCGAATCTCCGGCTGGCGATCGCCGACGAGGACCTGTACTGGCGCCCGATCCCGATCTTCCGGAGCCTCGCCGAGCTGCCGGTGGCCTGGG
The DNA here is from genome assembly GCA_963744505.1 of uncultured Gaiellaceae bacterium. Classification (GTDB taxonomy): domain Bacteria; phylum Actinomycetota; class Thermoleophilia; order Gaiellales; family Gaiellaceae; genus GMQP-bins7. The sequence goes on along the minus strand of CAVUTL010000004.1, from coordinate 264,261 downwards.
ATCCCTAGGGAACGTCGAGCGACTCGTTCGCGGAGCTGACGGTGAGGCCCGGCTCGGGGCCGCCACCGATCACGTAGACGCGACCGCCGAGCGCGGCGACGCCCAGGCCGTGCCGTGGTGTCGGCAGATCCTGGAGTCGAATCCAGCGCCGCTCGGCGATGCGATACGCGAGCACCTCCGCGATCGTCCCCGCCGGCTCCTCGCCGCCCACCGAGACGACGTGCCCCGCGAGCGCGGCCGCGCCGGTTCCGCCGCGGGCGTCGGGGACCGGCTGGAGGCGGCGCCACCGGCGATCGCCGGGCCGGAAGCTCTCGAAGTGCAGGAGATTCGTGTCGATGCCGGCGGTGCGCCCGGCGACGGCGTAGACGGTTCCCGCGAACGCCGTCACACCGAGATGCTCCCGCGGGGTCGGGCCCGGCACGACCGACCAGCGTCGCGTGCGAAGGTCGTACGCAAGCGCATTGCGAGCGAGCCGACGTCCGTCACCGATGCCGCCGGCGACGACGATCTTGCCGTTGGCAACACCGGCACCTGCAGCGGCGCGCGGGAACGGCAAGCGCGGGATCGCTCGCCACCTTCCGTCTTCGAGGACGAACGCCGCCCGCAGCGTCGCGCCGGTCACGGTGTACCCGCCCAGCACGAAGACCTTTCCCCCCACGCCGACCGCCATCGCGTGATGGACGCCGATCGGAAGATCCGGAAGGCGCCGCCAGCTGTCCCTCGTCGGGGAGTACGCATCGACGCGCTTCGACGCGCCGCGATCGAGCGTGAAGCCGCCCAGCACGACGATCTCGCTCCCCATCACGGCGGCGGAGACCTCCGTGCGCGGAAGCGGCATCGGCGCGTGCGTCTTCCAGTCCGAGAGCGCTGCGCCCGCGGCGCCCGCCGCGGCGACCGCGACGAGGAGCGCTGAAGCGACGAGCCTCACGTCAGGCGGGTTCCACCTCGAGCGTCAGCCCGGCGATCGCGCGGACGACGACCGCCGTGCCCGGATCGCAGCCACCGGCGCAGCGCGCCTTCCAGATCTCGCCGTTGACGCGCACCTGCCCCTCGGGCCACAGCGTGTCGACGGCAACTCCGCGCTTGCCGACCAGCGACTCGACCCCCACTGCAGCCTTACGCCGCTTCGACCACCAGATGAAAGCGCTCGTCTCGGCGATCTCCATGCCCGCGCCGACCGCTACCGCGACGAGACCCCACGGCGACGGTAGGACGAAGACCGCGAGCACGATCCCTATGAAGAGGAGCACGCCTCAAGCGTACTCCCGGGTCGGACCTACTCCTCGGCGGATTCGTCCTCGGGGGCGCGCGCCCGGGCCAGCGCGAACGGGCTCGCCACGGGCTCGTGATCCACGAGCTCGAGGTACACCATCTCGGCCGCGTCGCCCTGACGCGGGCCGAGGCGAACGATGCGCGTGTATCCGCCCGGTCGATCCGCGAAGCGGGGCGCGATGTCGGCGAACAGCGCGTGTACGACGCTGTTCGAGCGAAGCGCGGCGAGCGCCTGCCGCCTGGCATGGAGGTCGCCGCGCTTGCCCAGAGTGATCATCTTCTCGGCGAAGGGCTTGACCGCCTTCGCCTTCGCCGCGGTGGTCTGGATCCGGCCGTGTTGGATCAGGGCGCCCGCGAGATTCGAGTAGAGCGCCTTGCGGTGGGCGGAGTCCCGCCCGAGCTTCTTGCCGGATCGCTGGTGCCTCATGGCGCTAGACGAGCTCCTCGCCCTTGAGCGTGAGACCGTGCGCGCCGAGCGCGGAACGAACCTCCTCGATCGACTTGCGGCCGAAGTTCGGGATCGCGACGAGCTCGTTCTCGGACTTCGACGTGAGATCGCCGATCGTCTCGATGCCGACACGCTTGAGACAGTTGTACGAGCGGACGCCGAGCTCGAGCTCCTCGATCGGGAAGTTCTCCATCCCGTGCATGACCGGAGCCTCGGCGATCGTTTCCGGAGCAGCCTCGCCGAAGCCCTCGATCGCGTCGGGGTCGGTGAAGATGAGGAGCTGGCTGATGAGGATGTCCGCTGCCTGCTTGATGGCGTCGCGCGGCTCGAGCGAGCCGTCGGTCGTGACGTCGAGCACGAGCTTGTCGTAGTCGGTGCGCTGGCCGACGCGCGCGGCCTCGACCTCGTACGCGACCCGGCGGACGGGCGAGAAGATCGAGTCGATCGGGATGACGCCGATCGTCGTCTCCGGCCCGCGGTTGAGCTCGGCGGGGACGTAGCCGCGGCCACGTCCGACCGTCAGCGTCATCTCCAGCTTGCCCTTGTCGGAGACGTGGGCGATCTCGAGGTCCGGGTTCAGGATCTCGAGGTCGGCCGGCGCCTCGATGTCTGCCGCGGTGACGACGCCGGGGCCCTTCTTGGCGATGTACACCTCGATCTCCGGCGATGCGCCGTGGAGGAGGACGATGAGGTTCTTGAGGTTGAGGATGATGTCCGTGACGTCCTCGCGCACGCCGGGAAGCGTCGTGAACTCGTGCGCCACGCCCTCGATCTTCACGGCCGTCACGGCCGCGCCTTCGAGAGACGAGAGCAGCACACGACGAAGCGAGTTCCCGAACGTGTGGCCGAAGCCGCGGTCGAGCGGCTCGATGGCGAAGACACCGCGATGGTCATCGGCGTCCTCGTGGACGATCTTCGGAATCTGGAAGTCCATCAGGCTGGTTCGAACTGCCACGTGAGTCCTTTCCTTTCGGTGGTGCTAGTTCAGCGTGGGGTTACTTCGAGTAGAGCTCGACGATGAGGGATTCCTGCACGGGCGCGTCGATCTCCTCGCGCTCGGGCCACTTCAGCACCGTCCCCGACAGGCCCTCGTGGTCTGCCTGGAGCCACGGTGCCACCGAGGCCGTGAGATCCGTCGCGTCGCGCACGAGCTGCTCGACGGGGCTTCCCTGCCGCAGTGCGATCACGTCGTTCGGGCGCACGCCGTAGCTCGGGATGTTGACCCTCCGGCCGTTCACCTGGAAGTGCCCGTGCCGGACGAGCTGACGCGCCTGCGCGCGTGAGCCGGCGAAGCCGAGGCGGTAGACGACGTTGTCGAGCCGCGTCTCGAGCATCCGGAGCAGGTTCTCGCCCGGAGCGCCGAGACCCCTCGTCGCCTTCTCGTAGGTCGACCGGAACTGCTTCTCGAGGAGCCCGTAGTAGCGGCGCGCCTTCTGCTTCTCGCGAAGCTGGAGAAGGTACTGGCTCTGCTTGATCCGACCGCGACCGTGCTCTCCCGGCGGATAGCTGCGGCGCTCGACCGCACACTTCTCGGTGAGGCAGCGCTCGCCCTTCAGGAAGAGCTTGACGCCTTCGCGACGGCAGATGCGGCACTTGGGCCCGAGATCTCGGGCCATCAGACGCGCCTCCGCTTGCGCTGACGCACGCCGTTGTGAGCCTGCGGCGTCACGTCCTTCACGCCGAGGATCTCGAGGCCGGCGGCCTGGAGCGAGCGAATCGCGGTCTCGCGGCCCGAGCCCGGACCCTTCACGAAGACCTCGACCTTCTGGAGGCCGTGCTCCATGCCCTTGCGCGCGGCGTTGTCGGCGGTCACCTGCGCGGCGAACGGCGTCGACTTGCGCGAGCCCTTGAATCCGGCCGAACCGGCGGACTCCCACACGATGACGTTCCCTTCACCGTCGGTCAGCGTGACGATCGTGTTGTTGAACGACGTCTTGATGTGCGCCTGGCCGATCGCGATGTTCTTGCGGACCTTGCGGCGGGTGCGGCCGCGGGCCGCGGAGCGTCGAGGAGGAGCCACTGACTACTTCGCCTTCTTGCCGCGACCGACGGTCTTCTTCGGGCCCTTGCGCGTGCGGGCGTTCGTCTTCGTTCGCTGACCGTTCACGGGAAGCCCGCGGCGATGGCGGATCCCCCGATACGCGCCGATCTCCGTGAGGCGCTTGATCGCCTGACCGCGATCACGCCGCAGGTCGCCTTCGACCTCGAGCTCGGAGTCGATGTAGTTTCGAAGCTTCGTCACCTCTTCGTCGGTGAGGTCGCGAACCTTCTGCTCGGGATCGAGCTCGAGCGCCGTGATGATCCTCTGCGACGTCGAGCGGCCGATCCCGTAGATGTAGGTCAGGCCGATCTCGAGACGCTTCTGCGTCGGAAGGTTGACGCCGGCGATGCGTGCCATGTGGGTTCTAGCCCTGCCTTTGCTTGTGCCGTGGGTTGGAGCAGATGACGATCGTGCGACCGTGCCGCTTGATCACGCGGCAGCGCTCACACATGGGCTTGACGGATGGGCGTACTTTCATCTGAGTCGTTACTTCATCCGGAAGGTGATCCGGCCGCGTGTGAGGTCGTAGGGAGAGAGCTCGACCGTGACGCGGTCCCCGGGGAGGATGCGGATGTAGTGCTTGCGCATCTTTCCGGAGATGCGAGCGAGGACGCTGTGTCCGTTGTCGAGCTGCACCCGGAACATCGTGCTGGGGAGCGCCTCGACGACCTCGCCTTCCACCTCGATCTTCTCTTCCTTGACTGCCACTTCGCGCGCGGATAGACCTTTCGGTTGACGGTTTCCTGTGAGTGAAACGGCACTGGCAGACGCCCGCGCCGCGGCGGGACATCGTAGCAGAGACCTCCCGACCGAAGGCCTGATCGGACCGAGCCGGACCTGGCCGACGCGGCCACCTTGCCCCGTGCGAACCGGGTAGGCACGATTCGAAAGGTGGAGTGGTCCCAGGTCGGAACGATCATCGGCGTCCTCACTGCTGTAGTGGGGCTGGCAGTGGGGTTGCAGTCGTTCTGGATCGCACATGCCCTTGACCGCATACACGCGACGCTCGATCGGCTCGACACCCGCTTCGACCACGTCGAGGGCGTGGTACTGCGTGACCACGCGGAGCGGATCGCCCGCCTCGAGGCGCGCTTCGACTAGACGCCGACGCCCCCCGGCACGCCGACCCGCGGCGTGAGAATCCGTGGGCCGTCGGCGGTGATCGCGACCGTGTGCTCGAAATGGGCGGACATGGAGCCGTCCTGCGTGCGAATCGTCCAGCCGTCGTCCATCACGAGGACGTCAGGCGTCCCCGCCGTGATCATCGGCTCGATTGCGATCGTCATACCCTCGGAGAGTCGCGGGCCGCGGCCCGGCTCGCCGAAGTTCGGGATGTGCGGATCCTCGTGGTAATGGCGACCGACGCCGTGCCCGACGAGGCTGCGGATGACCGAGAAGCCTGCGGCCTCGACCACCGTCTGGATCGCGTGCGAGACGTCTCCGACACGGTTTCCGACGACGGCCTCCGCGATTCCCGCTGAAAGCGCGTCCTGCGCGACGTCGAGCAGACGCCGATCGTCGGCTTCGATCTCACCGACTCCGAACGTGTACGCGCTGTCGGCGATGTACCCGTCGAGCGTCACGCCGACGTCGATCGTGACGAGAGCCCCATCGGAGACGACGAATTCGTCCGGGATCCCGTGCACCACGACGTCGTTCGGGGAGATGCAGATCGCTTTCGGGTAGCCCTTGTAGCCCTCGGACGTGGGGATACCTCCGTGCTCACGGATGAACGTGCCGGCCGCGGCGTCGAGCTCATCGGTCGTCACCCCGGGACGCAGCAGCCCTCCGACGTACGCGATCGTCTCGGCGACGAGCGCGCCCGTCGCCGCCATCTTCTCGATCTCGCGTTGGCTCTTGCGGATGATCATCCGGCCCGCACCTGCGTGGGGTCGGACCCCAGTGAGTCCGTACCCGGAGACACCTGGGCCAGCGCGTCCTGGACCGCCGCGAAGACCTCGTCCATCGTCTGCTCACCGTCGACGATCACCTCGATGCCTGCGAGCTGATAGCGATCCACGACCTGCTCGGTGAGCTCGTGGTAGAGGCGGAGCCGGTTGCGGATCGCCTCCGGCGAGTCGTCGGCACGACCCTCCTCGCGGGCGCGCGCCTCGAGACGGGCCGTAGCCACCGCGTCGGAGACACGCAGCAGGAGCACCGCGTCGAGCGGCTTGCCGATCTCGTCGAGCATCGCGTCGAGCGCCTCCGCCTGCGCAACCGTGCGCGGAAAGCCGTCGAGCACGAAGGCGTCCTCCTCGACGAGGCGCTCGCGGATCAGGTCGACCATGAGCTCGTCCGGAACGAGATCACCTCGCTCGAGGATCGGGCGCACCTGCCGACCGAGCTCGGAGCCGTCGGACACGGCCGCGCGGAGGATGTCGCCCGTCGCGACGTGCGGAGCGTCGTAGGACGCCGCTATCCGCTTCGCCTGCGTTCCCTTGCCGGACCCCTGGGGGCCGAGGATGAGGATTCTCATGTCAGTGGCCGCCGAGGGCGAGGCAAGCCTCGCCCCTACTTGAGGAAGCCCTCGTAGGAGCGCATCATCATCTGCGACTCCATCTGCCGCATCGTGTCGAGCGCGACGCCGACGGCGATCAGCACGGACGTACCGCCCAGCGCACCGGCGCTCGCCTGCGAGAACCCGCCGTACGCGATGAAGAGGCTCGGGAGGACCGCCACGAGCGCGAGGTAGAGCGAGCCGGGCAGGGTGAGGCGTGAGAGCACGCGGTCGAGGTATTGCGCCGTGGGCGGGCCCGGGCGGATGCCGGGGATGTACCCGCCGTACTTGCGCAGGTTGTCGGCCTGGTCGACCGGGTTGAACTGGACCGCCGTGTAGAAGTACGTGAAGACCACGATCATGAAGCCCTCGATGACCAAGTAGATCCAGTCACCCGGCTGGAAGTACTCGTTGACGAAGTCGCGGGTCGCCGGGAAGTACTGGGCCATCGTCGGCGGGAACGCGAGGATCGCCGCAGCGAAGATGATCGGGATGACGCCGGCCATGTTCACGCGCAGCGGCAGGTAGGTCGAGCCGCCGGCTGTCATCTTCCGGCCGACCATCCGCTTCGCGTACTGGATCGGGATGCGGCGCTGGCCCTCCTGCACGAACACGACCGCCGCACAGATGCCGACGGCGATGAGCGGGAAGAAGAGCTTCTCCATCGGGCCGCCGTTCCACCAGGCGGCGATCCCGATCGGAGCGCCGACCAGGATCGACGCGAAGATGAGGATCGAGATGCCGTTGCCGATGCCGCGCTTCGTGATCAGCTCGCCCATCCACATGAGGAGCACCGTGCCCGCGGTCAGCGACACGACGATGAGCACGAGCTCGCCGGATCCCGCGTCGAGCGCGCCCTGGCTGCGGAAGAGGAACGCGTAGCCGGTCGCCTGAGCCGCCGCGAGCACGACCGTGAGGTAGCGCGTGTACTGGGTGATCTTCGCGTAGCCGGCCTCGCCCTCCCGCTGCAGCTCGCCGAGCTTCGGGATGACCACGGTCATCAGCTGGATGATGATCGACGCCGTGACGTACGGCATGATCCCGAGCGCGAACAGGGAGAACTGCGACAGCGCACCTCCCGAGAACAGATTCAGCAGGCCGAGGATCGTGCCACTCTCGCCCGAGAAGAAGTCCTCGATCGTCTGCGAGTCGACGCCCGGTGCGGGAATCCACGAGCCCAGGCGGTAGATCGCGAGGATCATCGCGGTGAAGAGGACGCGCCGGCGGAGCTCCGGCACTCGCCACGCGTTCGCGAGCCACGAGAACATGCGTTATTCCTCGGCCTCGTCTTGCTCGGCTGGCTCCGCTTCCACCTCCGGCTCGGTCTCGGCGTCGTCGGCCTCGGTCTCATCCGCGACCGGCGCGGCCGCCTTGTGCCGCTTCTTCTTCCGCTCGACGGGCTCGCGGAGCCGCGTGACGGTGCCCCCGGCAGCTTCGATCTTCTCCGCCGCGGAGCGCGAGAACGAGTGCGCAGTCACGGACAGCGCCTTCGTCAGCTCGCCCTCGCCGAGCACCTTCACGTCGATCGAGAGCTTCGCGATCAGCCCCGCGTCCTTCAGCGCTTCGGGCGTGACTTCGGCGCCGGCGCCGAAACGCTCGTCGAGGCTGCCGACGTTCACCGGTTGGCTGTACGTCCGGAACGGCCCGATGGGCATCGCGTCCGCCGACGTGTTGCCGCGGAGCTTGCCGACGCGCATGTCGATTGGCATCTGACCGCCCTCGAAGCCCGCCGGCATCTTGTTCGAGCCCGCGCGGGACTTCTGGCCCTTGATGCCGCGTCCGGAGTAGCGCCCCTTGCCCGACCCCAGGCCGCGGCCGACCCGCTTGCGCGCCTTGCGCGGCTGCGCGGGCGAGAGGTTGGAGAGGTTCAGCTCGTCGCTCATCTCTACTTCGCCTCGATGGTCACGAGATGACGGATCTGGCGGAGCATGCCCTGCAGCTGCGGCGAGTCGCGGTGCTCGGCGCTGCGGCCGATCTTGCCCAGGCCGAGCGCGCGCAACGTGCCGAGGTGACGATCGGACTGCCCGATCCCACTGCGCACCTGCGTGATCTTGAGGTCGCTCACTCCTCGATCTCCTCGGCAACCTCAGCCGCCTCGACCTCGGGCTCCTCGGCGACCGGAGCGTCCTCCTCCTCGGCCGCCGGCTCGTCGCGCGACACCCTGAACGGCAGCACCTCGGCGATCGTCTTGCCCCGCATGGCCGCGACGTCCTCGGGCCGCACGAGCCGCTTGAGCCCGTCGACCGTGGCGCGCGTCATGTTGATGGGCGTCGTGGTGCCGAGACTCTTCGCGAGGACGTCCCGGATGCCGGCGAGCTCGAGCACGGCGCGCGTGCCCCCGCCGGCGATGACGCCGGTTCCCTCGCTGGCGGGGCGGAGCACGACGCGAGCAGCATCGAACCGACCCACGATCTCGTGCGTGATCGTCTGCCCGTGCTTCGGGACGGTGAACAGGTTCTTGCGGGCATCCTCGACGGCCTTCGAGATCGCGAGCGGCACCTCGCGCGCCTTCCCATAGCCGAGGCCGACGCGGTCGACCTCGTCGCCGATGACGACGAGCGCCGTGAACGAGAACCGCCTGCCGCCCTTGACGACCTTGGCGACGCGATTGATCTCGATGACCCGCTCCTTGAGCTCGCGGGACTCACTCACTTCGGACATGCTCAAAACGAGAGCCCTCCTTCGCGGGCGCCCTCGGCGAGCGCCTTCACGCGTCCGTGGTACAGGTAACCGGCGCGGTCGAACACGCAGACCTCGATCCCGGCCTTCTTCGCCGCCTCGGCGAGAGCCTTGCCGACCGCGCTCGCCTGGTCGGTCTTCGAGCCCGACGAGCCCACGCCCTTCCAGCTCGCCGAAGCGAGCGTGCGCCGGGCCTCGTCGTCGATGAGCTGCGCGCTGATCCCGCGGTTCGAGCGGAACACGGCGAGCCGGGGCCGGTCGGCGGTGCCGGCGATCTTGCCGCGCACGCGACGATGGCGGCGAAGCCGCGCTTCTCGCTTCGTCAAGACACTCATGCTCGCTTTCCGACCTTCCTGCGGACCTGCTCGCCGGCGTAGCGGATGCCCTTGCCCTTGTACGGCTCGGGCGGGCGCACCTTGCGGATCTCGGCTGCGGTCTGACCGACCATCTGCTTGTCGATGCCCTTCACGATGACCTGCGTCGGCTGAGGGACGTCGAACTCGATGCCCTTGCGAGGCTTCACGACCACGGTATGCGAGTAGCCGACTGCGAGCTCGAGGTCGGTTCCCTTGAGCTGCGCGCGATAGCCGACTCCCTGGATCTCGAGGTGCTTCTCGTAGCCCTTGGTGACACCCTCGACCATGTTCGCGATGAGCGTTCGCGTCAGCCCGTGGAGCGCGCGATCCTCGCCGCGCTCGGTCGGCCGGGTCACGACGATCTCGGTCTCGGTCTTCTCGACCTGCATCCGGGCGGGGACGTTCTGCGACAGCTCCCCGAGCGGGCCGTTCACCTGAACGCGCCCAGGGGAGATCGCCACCATGACGCCGGCGGGAAGATCGATGGGTCTGCGGCCGATTCGTGACATCGCTACCAGACGAATGCGAGCACTTCCCCGCCCACGCCGCGCTCGGCAGCCTGGCGGTTGGTGATGACTCCGACGGAGGTGGACATGATCGCGGTGCCGAGCCCGCCGAGGACGCGCGGCAGACGGTCCTTCCGCGCATAGACCCTGCGGCCCGGCTTGGAGACACGCTTGAGGTCGGTGATGACGCGGCGCCGGTCGCGCGCGAACTTCAGCTCCACGACGAGCAGCCGGTAGGGAAGGGGCTGGCCCTTGTCGTCCGTCCCCTCGACCACGCGGAAGTCCTTGATGTAGCCCTCGTCCTTGAGGATGCGCGCGATCTCCTCCTTCATCTTCGAGGTGGGCATCGACGCCGAGTCGTGCAGGGCACGGTTGGCGTTGCGAATCCTGGTCAGCATGTCCGCGATCGGATCGGTGAGCACTTTCGGTCCTCCTACCAGCTCGACTTCGTCATTCCCGGAACGGCGCCCTGGTGTGCGAGCTCGCGCAGGCAGATTCGGCAGAGGCCGAACTTGCGATACACCGCGCGCGGGCGACCGCAGCGGTTGCAGCGCGTGTAGGCGCGCACCTCGTACTTCGCCTTCCGCTTCTGCTTGACGACGAGCGACTTCTTGGCCATTTACTGTCCTTGTTCCCTTCTCGAGGCGGCGAACGGGAGCCCGAGGGCGCCGAGCAGCGCGCGGCCGGCCTCGTCCGTCTTCGCCGACGTTGTGATCGCGACATCGAGGCCGCGGATCGCCGGAACCTTGTCGTAGTCGATCTCCGGGAAGATGATCTGCTCCCGAATCCCGATCGAGTAGTTGCCGCGACCGTCGAACGAGCCGGGATCGAGCCCGCGGAAGTCACGGATGCGCGGCAGTGCGATCGACGCGAGCCGGTCGAGGAACTCGTACATCCGTGCGCCGCGCAGCGTCACGCGGGCGCCGACGGGCATCCCCTCGCGCAGCTTGAAGCTCGCGATCGACTTCGTCGCGCGGCGGACCTGCGCACGCTGGCCGGCGATGAGGGTGAGCTCGTCGATCGCGGCATCGAGCGCCTTGGCATCCGTCTTCGCCTCGCCGACGCCCATGTTGAGGGTCACCTTCGTGACGCGCGGGACGTCCATGAGGGTGGAGACGCCGAGCTCCTCCTGGAGCTGCGGGCGGATCTCCTCGTCGTAGCGCGCCTTGAGGCGCGGCACGTAGGTGTCCAAGGTCGGGGCGCTCATCGGCTGGGCACCAGTCGATGAGCGTGGAGGGGTGTGGGGAACCGGGAGGTTCCCCACGTCCTCGGGAAGAAGGGGGCACACGGGGGAAACATGGTTTCCCCCGTGACCGCGAGCCGACGGCGAGCGGTGCTGGTCACTTGTCGATCTCCTGGCCGCAGCCTTCCCGCTTGCAGACACGCACGTGGACCGTGCCGCCCTTCGCTTCCTTCTCCGTCATCCCCACGCGCGTCGGGTTGCCGCACACGGGGCACACGACCATGACGTTCGAGACCGGGATCGGCGCGGCCTTCTCCAGAATGCCGCCGGGCACGATCTGCGCGCCGCCCATCCGCGACGAGTCACGAATGGGGCGCGGCTTCGAGTGCCGCTTGGCGACGTTGAGGTTCTCGACGATCACGCGGCGCTCGGACGGGCGCGCCTCGATGACACGGCCGCGCTTCCCGCGGTCCTTGCCCGTGAGGATCTGCACCGTATCGCCCTTCTTCACCTTCATCTTCGTCGCCATCTAGAGAACCTCCGGCGCGAGAGAGACGATCTTCATGAAGTTCTTCTCGCGGAGCTCGCGCGCGACCGGGCCGAAGATGCGTGTCCCGCGCGGGTTGGACTGCGGATCGATGAGCACAGCGGCGTTCTCGTCGAATCCGATGAGAGTGCCGTCGTCTCTCGAGTAGGGCTTCTTCGTCCGAACGACGACCGCGCGCACGACTTCGCCCTTCTTGACCGCGCCCTGGGGCGTGGCCGTCTTCACGGTAGCAATGATCACGTCGCCGACCCGCGCGTAGCGCCGGTGGGAGCCGCCGAGCACGCGGATGCACAGGAGCTCGCGAGCACCTGTGTTATCTGCCACCCGCAGACGCGACTCCTGTTGGATCACTTGGCCGCCTCCACGATCTCCTGTAGGCGCCAGCGCTTCATGCGCGAGAGGGGGCGCGTCTCGACGATGCGGACGACGTCTCCGAGCTTCGCCTGGTTCTCCTCGTCGTGCGCGTGGAGCCGTGTCGACCGCTTGACGACCTTCTTGTAGCGGGGGTGCAGCTTCACGACGTCGACGCGGACGACGATCGTCTTGTCGGCGGCCGCCGACACGACGGTGCCCTGACGCTCCTGGCGCCGGCCGCGCTCGTGCTCCGGCTTCGGAAGACGGGTGATCGGCTTGCGCTCGGTCGACGCCTCGCGCTTCGGCCGCGTCTTCCGCGGGCGCTCGGAGCGCGGTAGCCGCTTCTTCTTCCTTTTCGGTTGGGAGACGGCGGGAGCCGCAACGGCCTCGGTGGGCGCCTCCTCGGCCTCTTCGGCGGCGGGCTCGGCTTCGGCAGCGGGCTCCGCGGGCGCCTCGTCGGCAGCCTCGGACTCGACCTCGGCGGCCATTGGCTCCGGCTCTTCGACGGGCTCGACCTCGGACTCGGGCTCGGCTTCGGGCTCGGGCTCGGCTTCGGGCTCCTCTGCCGTCGGCTCAGCCTCTGCCACAGGCTCCTCGGGCGTGGTCTCCTCGACCACGTCCTCGGCCGCCACCTCGTCCTGGCTCTCTTCGTTCTCGACTGTGTTCTCAGCTGGGTTCTCGTCAGGCATGTGGCTACTTTCCTCGGTCACGCTCGTTCTGGACGGTCAGGATGCGGGCGATCTCGCGCTTGGCATGGCGCAGGCGTGCGCTGTTCTCGAGCACGCCGGTCGCCGTCTGGAAGTGCAGGTTGAAGAGCTCCTGACGGGTCTCGGCCATCTTGCGGCCGAGCTCGTCGTCGGTCAGTGCCCGCAGTTCTCTAGCTCTCACGATTCCCTCCGTCGACGGCGGGGCTGTGCTCGGTCGGCGAAGCCGGGCTTTGCCCGGCGGGGGCCTCACCAGCGTCGAGCGGGTCACGGCGGTCAAGGAGGGGGTTCATGGGGGAACCCTGGGTTCCCCCATGCTGAAAGAGATCAGCCTCCCGGCGGACGAACTTGGTCTTGAGGGGGAGCTTCTGGCCGGCAAGGCGGAGCGCTTCCTTGGCGAGCGGCTCGTCGACGCCGGCGAGCTCGAACATGACGCGGCCGGGCTTCACGACGGCGACCCACCCCTCGGGCGAGCCCTTGCCGGAGCCCATGCGCGTCTCGGCCGGCTTCTTCGTGTACGGCTTGTCCGGGAAGAGGTTGATCCAGACCTTCCCGCTTCTGCGGATCTTCCTCGTCGCCGCGATGCGGGCAGCCTCGATCTGTCGGTTGGTTACCCAACCGGCCTCGAGCGCCTTGAGCCCGTACTCGCCGAACTGCACGGCGGTCTGGCCCCGCGACGTGCCGCGGCGGTGGCCGCGATGGTGCCGACGGAACTTCGTCTTGCGCGGCATCAACATCAGCTCTCGCCCTCCTCGGGCGTCACCTCGGTCGTCGCCGCGGGCGTGACCTCGGGGACAGGCTCGGGAGCGACCTCGGGTGCGGGACCTCCTGCACCTCGAGCTCCACGGTCGGTGCCTCCGCCTCCTGAGCCGGTGCACCCTGCGGCAGGTCGCGGCGCGGCCTCTGACCGGGTCGCCCACCGCCCGGGCGCTGTCCGCCGCGGCGCTTGCGCGGCACGATGCCGAGACCTTCGCGATCCTGCTGGCGCCCGCGCCCTTCGCGGGAGGCGCCGAGCCCTTCCGCAGATGCCCCTCGCCGTCGCCGAGCCTGGTCCTGATCTCCGAGGCGCGTGTCGCGCGCTGCGGGCGCGTCGTAGCCCTCCGGCATGATCTCGCCCTTGTTGACCCAGACCTTGACGCCGATGATGCCGAACGTCGTCTTCGCCTCGGCCTGGCCGTAGTCGATGTCCGCGCGGATCGTGTGCAGCGGAACGCGCCCTTCCGAGTACATCTCGCGACGGCTCATCTCGCCGCCGCCGAGCCGGCCGCCGGCCGTGATCTTGATGCCCTGGGCCCCCGAGCGCATCGCCGAGGCGAGCGAGCGCTTCATCGCGCGGCGGAAGCTCACACGGTTCTCGAGCTGCTCCGCGATCGACTGCGCGACGAGCTTCGCGTCGAGCTCGGGCCGCTTGATCTCGTTGATGTTGATGTGGACGTTCTTCTTCGTGATCGCGTGCAGCTCCTTACGGAGCGCGTCGACCTCGACACCCGACTTCCCGATGACGATGCCGGGGCGGGCGGTGTAGATGTCCACCGTGATCCGCTGCTTGTCCTTGCGGATGAGGATGTCCGAGAGACCCGCATGCGACAGCTTCCCGAGGATGTGCTCGCGGATGCGAACGTCCTCGAGGAGATACGCGGCGAACTCGGGCTTTCCCGTCCACCAGTTCGACTTCCAGTCGTGGATGACGCCGACGCGGAAGCCGCCGGGATGCACTTTCTGGCCCATCAGGCGACCGCCTCCTTCTTCTTCCGCCGCGAGGCGGCTTTCGGCTTGGACTCCTCGGTGGCCGGCGCGGATGCCGGAGTCTCCGCCTGCTTGCGCGGACGCCTGCGGGTGTTCTGCTCCGGAACCTCGGCGAGCACGATCGTCACGTGGCACATGCGCTTGCGGATCCTGTTGACGCGGCCGCGCGCGCGGGGCTTCCACCGCTTCAGCGTCGGCCCCTCGTCCGCGAACGCCGCCTCGACCACGAGGTCGTCCCCGTCGAGGCCGTGGTTCGCCTCGGCGTTGGCGACCGCGGAGCGAAGCACCTTCTCGATGTCCGTCGCCGCCGCCCGCGTCGTGAACGCGAGGATCGTCCGTGCCTCGGGCACGCTGCGGCCGCGAATGTGGTCGAGCACGACCCGCGCCTTGCGGGCGGACGTGCGCACCCATTTCGCCTGCGCGCGAACGCGCATCCGATCGTCCTGGATCGCGGCCATTAGCGCTTCTTCACCTGGGTCGAACGGTCACCGGCATGGCCGCGGAAGGTCCGGGTCGGTGCGAACTCCCCGAGCTTGTGACCGACCATCTGCTCGGTCACGAAGACGGGCACGTGCTTGCGGCCGTCGTGGACCGCGATCGTGTGCCCGACCATCTCGGGGAAGATCGTCGACGAGCGCGACCAGGTGCGGATCATGCGCTTCTCGCCGCTCGCGTTCATCGCCTCGATCCGGCCCATCAGCCGGTCCTCGACGAAAGGCCCCTTCTTGGAGCTACGACTCATCTACCGCCTCTTCTCTTTCCCGCGACGACGGCCGCGGACGATCAACTTGTCGGATTCCTTGTGCTTGCGGCGGGTGCGCTTCCCGAGGGTTGGGACGCCCCAGGGCGTGACGGGATGACGTCCGCCCTTCGACTTCCCCTCGCCGCCGCCGTGCGGGTGGTCGACGGGGTTCATCGCCGAGCCGCGCACGGTCGGCCGCTTGCCGAGCCAGCGGCTGCGACCGGCCTTGCCGCTCGACTGGTTCGAGTGATCCGTGTTCCCGACCTGGCCCACGGTCGCGCGGCACGTGAGGAGGACGCGCCGAAGCTCACCCGAGGGGAGCCTGAGGACGGCATGCGGGCCGTCCTTCGCCACGAGTTGGATCGACGAGCCTGCGGAGCGTGCCATTCGAGCACCCTGACCCGGCCTGAGCTCCACGCAGTGGACAAGCGTGCCCGTCGGGATGTTCTGCAGGGGCAGCGCGTTGCCCGGCTTGATGTCCGCCTCGGGTCCCGACTCGACGGTCGAGCCGACGCGGAGCCGGGACGGGGCGAGGATGTACGCCTTCGCACCGTCGGCGTAGTGGAGCAGCGCGATGCGCGCAGATCGGTTGGGGTCGTACTCGATCGCAGCCACCTTCGCGGGAACGCCGTCCTTCGTGCGCTTGAAGTCGATCGTGCGGAAGCGGCGCTTGTGCCCGCCACCCTGGTGCCGCGTCGTGATGCGACCGCGGTTGTTGCGCCCGCCCTTCTTTGTGATCGGCTCGAGCAGCGAGCGCTCCGGCTCGGACTTCGTGATCTCCTCGAAGCCCGACGTCGCCATGAAGCGGCGGCCGGGGCTCGTCGGCTTGTACTTCTTGAGCGCCATCAGACTGCGGCTCCTTCGAAGATCTCGATCTCGTAGCCTTCTCTGAGCTCCACGATCGCCTTCTTCCAGCCCGGCCGGCGCCCCTTGATGAAGCCGCGGCGCTTCGGCTTGGACTGGACTTTCACGATGTTCACGGCCGCGACCTTCACCTCGAAGAGCTCCTCGACCGCCTGGCGGATCTGCGTCTTGTGCGCGTCCTCGTGCACCTTGAACGTGTACTTACGGTCGGTGATCAGCGAGTAGCTCTTCTCCGAGACCACGGGCGCGAGGAGGACCTGGTTCGGGTGCAAGCTCATGCTCCTGCCTCCTCCGAGGTGACTCCGGCACGAGCGAGGACGAGCGGCATCGCCGCCTCCGAGATGAGCACCGAGCGCGCCCACAGGAGCGATGCGACTTCCAGCTCGGCCGGAACGGTGACGAGCACCTTCACGAGGTTACGGAACGACTTCACGAGCAGCTCCTCGTCCTCGTTCACGACGACGAGCGTCGGCCGCTCTCCCCACGTTTCCATGACCTCGGCTGCCTTGCGGGTGGACGGAGACTCGAAATCGGATCCGTCGAGGATCGCGAGAGTGCCGTTCGCCGCGTGGTTCGAGAGCACGCCGCAGAGCGCCGTGCGCCGAGCTTTCCGGTTGACCTTCACCTCGAAGCTGCGCATGCCCGGAGCGAACGCGACACCGCCGCCCGTCCAGTGCGGCGCGCGGGTCGTTCCGGCGCGCGCGCGCCCCGTCCCCTTCTGGCGCCACGGCTTGGAGCGGCCGCCGGCGACGAGGCCGCGGCTCTTCGTGCCCTTGGTACCGGCACGCGCGGCGTTCAGCTCGGCGCGGACCGTCTCGTGGACGAGATGCGGCTTCAGCTCGACGGCGAAGACGGCCTCCTCGAGGGAGACGTCGTGCGCCTTCGAGCCGCCGATGACGGGCGCCTTCGGAGCGGCCATCACGCGCTCACGATCTCCAGAAGCCCGCTCTTGGGGCCTGGGACCGATCCCCGGACGAGCAGGAGGTTGCGCTCGACGTCCACCTCGTGGACGACAAGCCCTGGCTGGGTCGCGCGAGTGCCGCCCATTCGGCCGGACATCTTCATGCCCTTGAACACGCGCGAGGGGTAGGCGGAGGCGCCGATCGAGCCTGGCTTGCGGACGTTGTGCGAGCCGTGGGACACGGGACCGCGCGAGAAACCGTGACGCTTGATCGTGCCCTGGAAGCCCTTGCCGACCGTGAGGCCCGAGACCTTGATCTCGTCGCCGGGCTCGAAGGCCTCGACCGTGACCGTCTCACCGACGGTGAGAGGGCTCTCTCCGCGGAGCTCGACGAGGTGGCGATGTGGGCCCGCGCCAGCCTTCTTCAGGTGACCGACCTCGGCCTTCGAGAGCTTTTTCTCGGCCACGGCGTCGAACGCGAGCTGGATCGCGTCGTAGCCGTCGACGTCGGCGGTCTTGACCTGGACCACGGGGCACGGCCCCGCCTCGATCACTGTGACGGCCGTCATCACCCCCGTGTCGGGGTCGAAGACCTGGCTCATGCCGAGCTTCTTGCCGAGGATGCCTTTCACGTCCGTCCCTAGAGCTTGATCTCGATGTCGACCCCGGCCGGGAGATCGAGACGCATGAGCGAGTCGACCGTCTTCGGCGTGGGGCTGTGGATGTCGATCAGGCGTTTGTGCGTGCGCACCTCGAAGTGCTCGCGCGAGTCCTTGTCCTTGAACGGGCTGCGGATCACGCAGTAGACGTTCTTCTCGGTCGGCAGCGGGACGGGACCGGTGATGGTCGCGCCGGTGCGCTGCGCCGTCTCCACGATCTGGGACGCCGAGCGGTCCACCTGCTGGTGGTCGTAGCCCTTCAGACGGATGCGGATCTTCTGTTGCGCCATGTCGAAAAAGAGGGGCGAGTCGCCTCGCCCCTACGCGATGATCTCCGTGACGACGCCGGCCCCGACCGTGCGTCCGCCCTCGCGGATCGCGAAGCGGAGGCCCTGATCCATGGCGATCGGCTGGTGCATGTCGATCTCCATGTTCGTGTTGTCTCCAGGCATGACCATCTCCTGGCCCTCGGGCAGCTTGATCGAGCCCGTGACGTCCGTCGTGCGGAAGTAGAACTGCGGCCGGTAGCCGTTGAAGAACGGCGTGTGGCGTCCGCCCTCGTCCTTCGAGAGGACGTACACCTCGGCCTTGAACTGCGTGTGCGGGGTGATCGAGCCCGGCTTCGCGAGCACCTGTCCACGCTCGACCTCCTCGCGCTTCACACCGCGGAGGAGCGCGCCCGCGTTGTCGCCGGCCTGCGCGTAGTCGAGGGTCTTCAGGAACATCTCGAGGCCGGTGACGACCGTCTTCTCGACCTGCGGGTGGATGCCGACGATCTCGACCTCCTCGCCGATCGTGAGCTTGCCCTGCTCGATGCGGCCGGTCACGACCGTACCGCGGCCAGTGATCGTGAAGACGTCCTCGATCGGCATGAGGAACGGCTTGTCCACGTCGCGAACGGGCTCGGGGATGTACGAGTCGACTGCGGCCATGAGCTCGAGGATCTTCGGCGTCCACTCCGGGTCGCCCTCGAGCGCCTTGAGCGCGGAGACCTGGACGACGGGGATGTCGTCGCCGGGGAACTCGTACTTGGAGAGGAGCTCGCGGACCTCCATCTCGACGAGCTCGAGCAGCTCGGGATCGTCGACCATGTCCGCCTTGTTCAGCGCGACGACGATCGATGGAACCTCGACCTGGCGCGCGAGCAGGATGTGCTCACGGGTCTGCGGCATCGGGCCGTCGGCCGCCGACACCACGAGGATCGCGCCGTCCATCTGGGCGGCGCCCGTGATCATGTTCTTGATGTAGTCGGCGTGGCCCGGGCAGTCGACGTGCGCATAGTGACGGTTCTCCGTCTCGTACTCCACGTGCGCGGTGTTGATCGTGATACCGCGCTGCCGCTCCTCGGGTGCCTTGTCGATCGCGTCGAAGTCGGTCACCTCGGTGTTCGTGCCCGACTCGGCGAGGACCTTCGTGATCGCGGCCGTGAGTGTCGTCTTGCCGTGATCGATGTGGCCGATCGTGCCGACGTTGACGTGCGGCTTGGTGCGCTCGAACTTCTGCTTTGCCATCTGCTCCTGCCCTCCGAAAGCTCGTCGTCCTGGGATTACGGTGTCTTGTCGCCTCCCACGATCGCCTCGGCGATCGTGGCCGGAACTTCCTCGTAACGGTCGAACTGCATCGTGAACGTCGCGCGGCCCTGGCTCATCGAGCGCAGGTCGGTCGCGTAGCCGAACATCTCGGAGAGCGGAACGCTCGCCTTCACCGACTGCGACCCACCGACCGGCTCGAGCTGCTCGACCCGGCCACGACGGCCACTGAGGTTACCAATGACGTCGCCGAGGTACTCGTCCGGTGTCACGACCTCGACGGCCATCACGGGCTCGAGCAGCTTCGGCTTCGCGCGCTTCATGCCCTCCTTGAACGCCATCGAGCCGGCGATCTTGAAGGAGCGCTCGCTCGAGTCGACCTCGTGGTACGACCCGTCGACCAATTCGATCTTGACGTCGACGACGGGGTAGCCGGCGATGATGCCGGAGCTCATCGCCTCCTGGATTCCCTGGTTGACCGCGGGGATGTACTCCTTCGGTACCCGGCCACCGACGACCTTGTCCACGAACTCGTACCCCTCGCCCGGGTTCGGGTAGAGGTTGACGAGTACGTCGCCGTACTGGCCCGAGCCGCCTGTCTGCCGGACGAACCTGCCCTGGATCTTCTCCGCGGGGCTCGTGATCGTCTCGCGGTAGGCGACTTGCGGCCGACCGACGTTGCCGTCGACCGAGAACTCGCGCTGCAGGCGGTCGACGATGATCTCGAGGTGCAGCTCGCCCATCCCCGCGATGAGCGTCTGCCCGGTCTCCTCGTCCGACGACACGCGAAACGTGGGGTCCTCCTCGGCGAGACGCTGAAGCGCCGTCGCGAGCTTGTCCTGATCCGCCTTCGTCCTGGGCTCGATTGCGACCGAGATGACCGGATCCGGAAACGACATTCGCTCGAGAACGATCGGGGCCGAGTCGACGGCGATCGTGTCGCCCGTCGTCGTGAACTTCAGCCCCACGGCGGCGGCGATCTCGCCGGCGCCGATCTCCTCACGCTCCTCGCGGTGGTTCGCGTGCATCTGGAGGATGCGCCCGATCCGCTCGGTCTTGCCGTTCGTCGTGTTGAGCACTCGGTCACCCGCCTTGACCTGGCCCGAGTAGACGCGGAAGTAGGTCAGCTTCCCGACGTACGGGTCGCTCATGACCTTGAATGCGAGCGCCGCGAACGGGGCGTCGTAGTCGGCCGGCCGGGTCTCCTCCGCCTCCGACTTCGGATCGAGACCCTGGACGGGCGGAACATCCAGCGGGCTCGGCAGGTAGTCGACGATCGCGTCGAGAAGCGCCTGCACGCCTTTGTTCTTGAACGCCGAGCCGGCGAGCACCGGCGTGATCTCGCCCGCGAGCGTTCCCTTGCGCAGCGCGCGGCGGATCAGCTCGGGTGTCACCGCGGACTCGTCCTCGAGGTAGGTCTCCATGAGCTCGTCGTCGAACTCGGCGATCAGGTCGATGAGGTCGTGGTGGCCGGTGTGGGCGGCGTCCGCGAGCCCGGCCGGGATCTCTTCGACCGACATCTCGGTGCCCAGCGTGTTGGCGTACGTGATCGCCTTCATCTCGACGAGGTCGACGATGCCCGAGAAGTGCTCCTCGGCCCCGACCGGAAGATGGATCGGGACCGGGCGCGCGCCCAGGCGGTCGCGCATCGACTGCACCGAGGCGTCGAAGTCGGCGCCGGTGCGGTCCATCTTGTTGATGAACGCGATCCGCGGGACGCCGTAGCGGTCGGCCTGGCGCCAGACGGTCTCCGACTGCGGCTGGACGCCGGCGACGGAGTCGAAGACGGCGACCGCGCCGTCGAGCACGCGTAGGCTCCGCTCGACCTCGACGGTAAAGTCCACGTGCCCGGGCGTATCGATAATGTTGATCCGATGATCGCGCCACTCCGCCGTCGTCGCCGCCGACGTGATGGTGATGCCGCGCTCCTGCTCCTGCGCCATCCAGTCCATCGTCGCGGCGCCCTCGTGCACCTCGCCCATCTTGTGAGTGCGGCCGGTGTAGTAGAGGATCCGCTCCGTCGTCGTGGTCTTGCCCGCGTCGATGTGGGCCATGATCCCGATGTTCCGGACGCGGTCCAACCCGACGGGTGTCGCTACGGCGCTCATCCTCGTCCCCCTACCAGCGATAGTGCGCGAAGGCCTTGTTGGCCTGCGCCATCCGGTAGATGTCGTCCTTCTTCTTGTACGCCCCGCCCTGCTGATTGAGCGCGTCCATGAGCTCGCCGGCCAGCTTCGCCGACATGCCCTTCTCGCGCCGGTCGCGCGCGTTCTGCACGAGCCAGCGCAGTGCGAGGGTGCGCGCGCGCCGCTGCGGAACCTCGATGGGAACCTGGTAGTTCGCACCGCCGACGCGTCGCGAGCGGACTTCGAGCACGGGCGTGACACTCTTCACCGCCTGCTCGAGCACCTCGAGCTGCGGCTTGCCGGTCTTCTCCGCCGCGAGCGCGAGCGCGTCGTAGACCGTGCGCTCGGCGATCGACTTCTTGCCGTCGAGCATGAGACGGTTGATCAGTTGCGCGACGAGGACGGAGCCGTGAACGGCATCCGCCTCGATCGTGCGTGGCTGGATCTCGGCGCGGCGGGGCATGGTTCGCTCTCCTAGGCCTTCTTCGCGCCGTACTTCGAGCGCGCCTGGCGGCGCTCCGATACGCCCGCGGAGTCGAGACCGCCGCGGATGACCTTGTAGCGGAAGCCCGGAAGGTCCTTCACGCGGCCGCCGCGGACGAGCACGACCGAGTGCTCCTGCAGGTTGTGACCCTCGCCGGGGATGTAGGCACCGACCTCCATCCCGTTCGTGAGCCGGACGCGCGCAACCTTTCGCAGCGCGGAGTTCGGCTTCTTCGGCGTGGTCGTGTAGACACGCGTGCAGACGCCACGCTTCTGCGGGGCTCCCCGGAGCGCTGGGGTCTTCGTCTTCGCCTTCGGCGTCGCCCGACCTTTGCGGACGAGCTGGTTGACTGTGGGCACGCGTTACTCCTACGGCGGTCGGTCGATTTCCTCACACAGAAAAGGCTGGCGGGCAAGCAGCACCGCGCCAACCGGCCGCAGGATGGTAGCAGACGGCCTCTGGAAAAGCCGCCTGCGCCCGCATACAGTGCGCCGAGCGAGGAGGTGCTGAGGGAGGATGCTGTCTGCGGTCGTCGCGGCCTGCGCCGTGCTGGTGGCGTGTGGAGTGATCCTGGTCGCGCTTCGTCACGCCCGCACTCAGTCCGACCGGCGCCTCGACGCCATTCTGCGCCGACTCGACGAGCAGCTGGAGTCGATCTCGTCGAGCGTCGCGCAGGCGATCGAGGCCGCCACTGCGGCCCATGCGCACCGCGCGCAGACGACGCTCACGCTCGATTTCGACGAGCTCGTCGACTCGCTCGCTACGACGGCCGCGTCACTCACCGGCGCCGACGTCGCCGTCCTTCGAGTGGAGGGCCCGGGCGGGCGGCCGGTCGTCGCCTCGTTCGGCACGGGTGCGGAAACCGAGTCGCTCGACCGGGCCTTCGGGCCGCCGGATGACACCGAGTACGCCGCCGCGACGATCGATTGGACGTATAGCGCGGCGGGCGAGCCGGGGGACGAGCGATTCCAGTCGGCCCTCGTGATCCCGCTCGGAGCGGTTACCGAGGGGCCTGGCACGCTTGCCGTCTACTCGACCGCTGCCGAGGCGTTTCGACCCGATCACACCGCGAGCCTGCACGCACTCCTCGCGGATGCCGCGGCGTCTTTGTCCAATGCTCGTCGCTTCGCCGAGGTCGAAGCGCGGGTCAACCTCGACCCGGCGACCGGAGTCGCGAGCCGGCGAGGATACGAGCTGCAGCTCGGACGCGAGGTGGCGCGGGCACACCGCACAGGGCGACCGCTCTCCGTCGTGATCGTCGGCGTGGGCGGCGTGGACAACACGCGCGCGCCCTCCGCGGGCATCGAGAACGGCGTCGGCGAGCTCGCGCGTCTCCTCACGCGCATGACTCGTCGCAGTGACATCGCGTGTCGGCGCGGTGACCACGAGCTCGCGGTCCTCCTGCCGGAGACGGAGACGTCCGGTGCCACCGTCTTCACGACACGGCTCCAGGCCGAGGTCGCGCGCGCTCATCCAAAGGCCCGTTCGACAATTACCGTCGGTCTCGTCGAGTGGCTGCCCGACGAAACGCCGCAGGCCCTCGATGCTCGGGTCGAGAGCACCCTCGCACCGCGGACGAACACGATCGTTCCCGCAGTCGACGACGCCAGAACGGCATCGACCGCGACGTCGTCGACAGTTCGGAGGACGCTCGGACGAGGCGCGGACCTCGTCGTCTCCGAGCCCTCCGAGCTCCTCCGCGGCGACGCCCTCGAGGTCCTCGCCCACGAGCTCGTCGAGGCACGCCGTTCTGGGCGATCGCTCGCTCTCGTCGCGCTCGACCTCGCGGGGCTCGACGAGATCAATGCACGCCTCGGACACGAAGCCGCGGACTCCACACTGAGCCGGGTGGCAGAAAGCCTCGGTGACGGATCGGTGCTCCGGCTCGGTTCAAGCGAGTTCGCGCTCGCCCTGCCCGGCGCCACCGTCGCGGACGCCGAGACGTTGATCGACACGCTGCAGTCGTCGCTCGAGCCAGCCGCTGGCCGTGAGGGAGTCGTGCTCAGCGCAGGGATCACCGAGCTGACCGACGGCGACGACGCGACAGCCGCGCTCGATCGCGTCGAGCACTCGCTCTGGCAGGCGAAGCAGGCTGGCCCCGGCACCGTCGTCGTGGCCATTCCGAGACGACGCGGAGACCCGCACGGCTAGGGCGGAGCAACCGACTTTCAGCATCCACAGCGCTCAGTACAGTTTGTGGGAGGGGTACCTCGATCGAGGTTGCATCCCCCGTTTGCGTGAGTACAAGGAGAGTAGTTCTCGGATGAGGTGGCTTCACACGTGGCGACGATCGTGATCATCGCCGCGGCCTTGCTGGCCGCGGCGGTGCTCATCGGGTTCGTCGTGAATCGCCGGACGGCGACACGAAGCGTGGAGCCGAGCGAGGACCTGGTGCGCGCCGTCGACGAGATGCGCACGAAGATGGACGAGCTCGCCGGCGGTCTGTCCGAAGCGCTGGAGCGCGCCGAGCAGGAGAGCCGCCGGAATCGTCTGTTCGGAGAGCTCGGGAACTCGATCGATCTCGAAGAGCTCATGGATCGCGTACTCGACGCCGCGATGGACATTCCCGGGATCGATGCGGCGATGATGGTCGTCGAGCGCCAGGACGGTGCCCCGGCCGTCGTGACACGCGGCATGTCCGCACAAGAGTCGGCGCGACCGCCGACATCCGGCGTCGTCGGAACGCTTCCCGGAACGATCACCGTCAGCTACAGGTACGGACGCGACCGCGAAGGGATCGATGCCGATCTCATCCGCGGCGGGGCGTTCGTGCCGCTCATGGGTCGAGAGCTACGCCCGGTCGGAACGCTGTCGCTGTTCTGGCGCACCGTCGATGAGGAACCCGGTCCGCAGGAGATCGAGCAGGCGGAGAGCCTCGCCGCGAGCTGCATCTCGGCGATCGAGAACGCTCGCCGGTACGGGGAAGCGCGGAAGCTCGCCGAGACGGACGCGCTCACCGGCCTCTTCAACCAGCGCTTCTTCCAGGAGACCCTTCGGCGCGAGCTGACGCGAGCCCACCGTTACCAGCGCAAGCTGACGCTCATCGTGTTCGATCTCGACGACTTCAAGTCGATCAACGATCAGGTCGGCCACCTCGCCGGCGATCGCGTGCTCGCGCAGGCGGCCGATCGGCTCCGCGAGGCCGTACGGTCGGTCGACGTCGCGTGCCGAATCGGCGGCGACGAGTTCGCCGTGATCATGCCGGAGTCGTCGGCCGAGGACGGCGAGCAGCTCTTCCGGCGCGTCCACAACTCCATGCGAGGCACGGCTCTCGGTCCCGACGACCAGAGGCTGCGGCTCTCGGGCGGCATCGCGGAGCTCGTTCACGGCGATACTCCGGCGAGCCTCTTCGAGCGAGCTGACGCCGCGCTCTATCGCGCGAAGGAGCTCGGAAAGGACCGCGCGGACATCGCACGAGCCGGCGAACTGCATCCGGATCCCGACTCGCGCAACAACGACCTGTAACAGTCGACCGGACTCTCCTCGCCGATCCCTTACTCTCGAACGGCGACGATGCTTGCGCGCTCGAGGCTCTTCGCTGCCGGGCGCTCGGGGGCGACGACGACGCGCTCCCTCCGTCCGACCGGAACGGTGAGCACGACGGCCCGCCGCGACCCGACGATGCGAGCTGCGCGCGTTGCCTTCCCGGAGCGAACGACCCACGCGTAGTAGGGCGTCTCGGGCGTCGCCCGCCCGAATCCGCGAATGAGGATCGCGGCACGACCTCCGCTCCCCACGGCGAGCACGAGTCGCCCTCCCGATCCTCGGAACATGACTCTGTCGGTGCTCGGCTTCGCGAGCAGCGAGAGCACCTGACGCTCGACGGCGGGGAGGGACGACGAGGCGGGTCTCGGCGCGACCTTTACGACATCGGTCGACGCCGTCCTCGCCGACCAGACGGCGAGCGCGCCCAGCACCAACGCACCGATCCCCGCGAGCAGGGCCAGGATCACGAGCGTGGTGGGCGAAGGCCGACGGCCCCGCGGCAGCTCGACCGGCACCCACGTGCCGAGTGACGGCCGGACGGAGGGCTCGCCCGGTTGCACGTGCCCCTCCGGGTCGGGAACGCGCAAGACCGAGATCTCGGAGAGAGAGGCCATGGACCGGGACGAGCGTAGCGCCAGGTCCTGTCGGAGCCAGGGCGCTGCGTTCGTCAGGGCAGCCAGTCGCCCGACGTCGACCGACCCACTCGCTAGTAATAAGGCATGCTCGAACTGACCCCCGCTCTTGGTTTCTATCTCGGCGCTCTGGCACTCGGCATCGTCTGCTTGACGCTCTTCGTCGTGGCGATCCGGCGCATGCTCGGTCGGCAGGAGGAAGTCGTCGCGACGATGCTCCAGCGGTACGACTTCTGGTTTGCGGAGTTCGCGCAGACGCTCAACGATGCGTTGAACCAAACGCTCCCCGCGAGGATCAGCGCGGCCATCTCGGGGGCCCCGACGGAGAGCTCGGCGCTGGAGTCACCCGACCACTCGAATGTCGTCCGCGTCCTCGAGCTCGCGCGCGAGCAGACCGCCGCTGACGCTGCGGTCGCCATCGTCGGCACGAAGAGCGAGCCCATCGTCGCGACGGTCGGTCTCTCGCAGGCGGAGGTCAGCCAGGTCGGTGGCATCGGTGTCCCCGACTATCGCGGCGCGCGTGCCATCCAGGTCTCGTTCAACGGCGACGACGCACCACGCGGAAGCAGTCCGATCCGCGCCGGCCTCGCGGTTCCACTGATGGAGTCGGCGGCGGACCCGGGCATGCTCGCCGTGCTGACGAGGGCTCCCGATCGCAGTTTCAGCGAGGTCGACATCACCTCGCTCGAGAACGTGCTCAGCATCAGCCGACCCTCGCTCGAGACGTCGCTCGAGCTCCGGGAGCCCGACCCCGTGCCGGAGCGCGACCCGCTCACCGAGCTCTACGACCGACCGGCGTTCCATGCACTCCTCGATCTCGAGATCGGACGCGCTCGGGGCAGGCGGGAGCACATGGCCCTGCTGATGCTCGATGTCGACAGACTCACGACGATCAACGCGCGGATCGGCCACCTCGCAGCGGACGACGTGCTTGCCATGCTCGCGCGAGTCCTGAACGACGCCGCCGGGCCGCGTGACCTCCCCTGCCGCATCGGTGGGGGGCGCTTTGGAGTTGTCCTCGTGCAGGCGGACAGTCGAGACGCCGAGGCTCTCTTCGAGCGTCTTCAAGAGGGCCTGAGCGAGCGGCCGCTGCCCAACCTCGGCGTCGTGTCGTTCTCGGGCGGCGTCGCCGAACTGCTCCCGAAGGACGACGCGACTGCGCTGATCGTCCGCGCAGAAGCCGCGCTCGGACTGGCGAAGAGCTCCGGTCGCGACATGATCGTCACGGCCGCCAAGCGGCCCAGTCGCGAAGTCGCTTAGCCTCGGCGCGAGGCGGCCCAACGCGCCGCTTCGGCCTCGTGTAGCGACAGGAACGGCGTGAACGCGGAGAGCGTGACGACGCCGAGCTCCGGCAAGCGATCGCGCTCGCACACGAGCTTGCTCGCGGCTCCCTTCTGCATGCGAATCGTCCACGCCGCATAGGCGTCTGCACGCCGCTCGGCGCGCAGTTCCCGCGTCACGACCGTGCGAGCGAGGTCGGCGGGTACCGCGCCGAGGGCCGTGGTGTCGTCGCGCGCCTCGACGACGAACGTCCCCTCGACGGTGCGGATCGTCGTGCGGCGGCCGGTCGTCACGTTGAACACGGCGGCCGGTGCGGACGTCGCCAGCGCGATGCCCCGTCCCTCCGGGAGCCAGCTCGGTGCGGGCGAGACAGTGACCTCCCGGGCGAGCACCGGGGCGAAGGTGGAACGGAAGCGGGCGACGTCGCCGGACGAGATCCTCGCGAGGGCGAGCCGTGCGACGATCTCGTTCCAACGCAGCTCGTCACCCAGGATCGCGCGCGCGACCGCCGCGCTCGCGCCCGCCTCCGCGAGCGCCGAGCGATACGCGGCCGCGCTGCCGTCGAAGCGAGCTCCGATGACACGGCGCTCCAGGGCCAGCGCTGCCGAGGGCGAGACCGCTGCACGCTCTCGCTCGATCGCCCGTGCGACGAGAGCCGTCAGCGCGAGCTCGCGGTCATGCGTCACCCTCGCGAGCGCGGCTACGCTCGCCGCGGTCAGTGGCGTCGAGCCGTAGACGCACCGCGTTCCGGCCGGCAGATTGAGCTGCCCCGTCTTCAGGTCGGCGTCGAGCTCGCGGCCGAGGGCCGTGGGGGCGTCGCACAGGCCGGTCTCGCGCGCCCAGAGCCAGACGCAGGCCGCAAAGGTCTTGTCCGGGTCGTTCGAGCGCTCGTCGCGCTGCGCCCACCCCCACGACCAGACGTGCGCGAGCCTGAGCTCCTTCGCCACTTGCTTCACCGCGAGGGTGTGCCACTTCGTGACGCTGAACCACCGCGATCGCGGCTGGAGCCCTTCGCGGCCGCCCGTGCCTGGCCCGGTCTGGAAGCCGATCATGATCCCGATCTTGGAGGCCGGGATCCCGAGCGCGAGAAGCTTCGCCACCGACTGGCGGTGGCGAACCCGTAGCCGGCGCGAGCCGTCGACCGGGCCGTCGCGCCAGATGAGGTTCGCGTTGGCGTAGTTCTCGAGCACCAGATCCGAGACGGCCGCGATCGACCTCCACCACGCAGCGGCGTCGCCGCCGGTGAACGGCTCGCTCGAGACGAGGAGCGCCGGGCGACCGCCGCGCTCGCGGAGGCGCCCTACGAATCGGAGCACGTTGGCGCGATAGCGCTCAGCCGTGGGGGTGAGCGGAGTCGGAAGCGACGCACCCCACATCTCGTTGAGGGCGATGAGCGGAGTCTGGCAACCGGACACGGAGACCGCGTAGTCGAACAGCGAGTCTGCCCGCTTCTCCATCAGCGCCGGGTCGGCGGGATCGGAGGGCGTGCCGACCCGCTTGCGCAGGTACATGTCCCAGTGGACGGTCCCGGCACCCGCCTGTCTCGCCTCGCCTGCGAGTCCGGCGCCCCCAGTCGCGACGACGACGCCCGGCCGAGCGAACCGCTCGCGCCAGAACGACACCGATCCGTCGGCGAAGTCGATCCACGTCGGCTGGGCCTCGGGCAAGCCGCATGACAACGCCGCCTGCCCCGCTCCAGGCCAGGCGAGAAAGGCGACGACCAGAGCGCCGAACGCGAGGAAAGCCCTGCTCACGGGCATCACAGGTAGCAGAAAGCCGTAAAGGAAGTGCGCAGACCCGGGGTGCGCTTCGTTCCGAAGAGCCGGGGTCAGACCCGGGAGTGCTTCGTTCGATGAAGCCGGGGTCAGACCCGTGGGGTCTGACCCCCAGCGGAGTCAGAAGGGTCAGACCCGTGGGGTCTGACCCTTCTGCGCCCTTTTCACTCCTCTTCCGCCGGCGGCTCGAGCTCCGCGGCGGCCTCGCCGTCGGCGTCGAGCGAAGGCTCGCCGTCGAGCGAGATGTCGAGAGCGTCGAAGTCGAAGCCGTCGCCATCGCCGATCTCCTCGAGAGCGGCGAGCAGCTCGGCCTCGGCCTCCGGCCGGGCGAACGTCACCGGCAGCGGCTCGGTCGGCTCGATCGTGATCTGGCGGTACTGCTTGAGGCCCGTCGCCGCCGGGATGAGCTTCCCGATGATCACGTTCTCCTTGAGCCCGTTCAGGTGATCC
Source organism: uncultured Gaiellaceae bacterium (assembly GCA_963744505.1). Taxonomy (GTDB): domain Bacteria; phylum Actinomycetota; class Thermoleophilia; order Gaiellales; family Gaiellaceae; genus GMQP-bins7. The sequence continues at coordinate 234,999 of CAVUTL010000004.1, read as the reverse complement.
ACCTTGCCCTCGATCGCCGCATCGGTGAGCACCTTGGTCGTCTCCTGGAACGACGCGGCGGAGAGGAACGACTCGGTTGCGAGAGACGCCTTCGTGATGCCGAGGATGATCGGCTCGAAGCTCGCCAGCTCGCCCTTCTCCTTCTTCACGCGGGCGTTCTCGCGCTCGAGGACCACCTTGTCCACGAGCTGGCCCGGGAGGAGCGTCGTATCGCCGTTCGTATCGACGCGCACCTTCTTGAGCATCTGCCGAACGATCAGCTCGATGTGCTTGTCGTGGATCTCGACGCCCTGCGACTTGTAGACCTTCTGCACCTCGCCGACGAGATAGAGCTCGGTCTGCGTGTCGCCCTTGAGCATCAGGAGGTCGGCCGGGTTCAGCGAGCCCTCGTTGAGCGGATCGCCGATCTCGACGATCTGACCCTTCGTCACGAGAAGCCGCGTGCGTCGCGGGAAGCTGTACTCCCGCGGCTCCGGGAGCTCGCCACTCGCATCGAGGCCGGTCGGCGTCACTGTCACCTTGATGGTGCGCTCCGCGTCCTCGATATCGATCTTCCCGGCGAGGTCGACCAGCGTCGCCGCGCCCTTCGGGTTGCGCGCCTCGAAGATCTCGACAACGCGCGGCAGGCCATGGGTGATGTCCCCACCAACGTCGTGAACTCCGCCCGTGTGGAAGGTCCGCATCGTCAGCTGCGTCCCTGGCTCACCGATCGACTGTGCGGCGATGATCCCGACCGCGTCGCCGATCTCTGTCATCCCGCCTGTCGCGAGGAACGTGCCGTAGCAGTTCCGGCAGATGCCCCATTCACTGCGGCACTTGAGCACCGAGCGAACCGGGATGGACGCGGTCTCGGCGAACTCGCCGAGCTCCTCGACCAGCTTCCGCAGCGCGCTCATGGTGATCTCCGAGCCCTTCTCGACGATGACCGTCTTGCCGGGCTTGCCGTCCTTGAGCGGCTTTCGGACGTCGGCCGCCGCCACCCGCCCGGCGACGCTCTTGTTCGGCACGTCGTCGAGGATGAGCCGCAGCTCGATGTGCTCGTCGGTGCCACAGTCGGCAGGCTTCTTGCCGGGCTGGTCGCGGATGATCACGTCCTGCGACACGTCGACGAGCCGCCGCGTGAGGTAGCCCGAGTCGGCCGTGCGCAGCGCCGTGTCGGCGAGCCCCTTCCGAGCGCCGTGGGTCGAGATGAAGTACTCGAGGACGCTGAGCCCCTCCATGAAGTTCGCCTTGATCGGGCGCGAGATGATCTGCCCCTTCGGATCGGCCATGAGGCCGCGCATCCCGGCGAGCTGGCGGATCTGGTTGAAGGATCCGCGGGCCCCGGAGTTAGCCATCATGTAGATCGGGTTCGTCGGCTCGAGGTTCGCCATCATCCGGTCGGCGACCTGATCGGTGGCCTGTGTCCAGATGGCGATGACGCGCTCGTCGCGCTCCTCCTCTGTCATCAGGCCGCGGTCGTACTCCTTGCCGACCTTGCGCACCTCGTCCTCGAACCCGGCGAGGATCTCCTCCTTGTCGCCCGGGATGACGATGTCGTTCTTCGAGATCGTGATTCCGGCGCGGGTCGCGAAGCGGAAGGTCACGGACTTGATGACGTCGAGCGCCGCGGCGATCGTGTTCGGGCCGTAGTGCTCGACGAGCTCGCTGATGAAGGTGTCCAGCTCGCGCTTGGTGAGCGTCTTGTTGAGGAACGGGTGATCCTCGAAGTCGCCGCCCGTCGCCTCGTCGAGCGCACGCTCGACCTCGGTGTTGAAGATGACCCGGCCCGGCGTCGTGACGAGGCGCTCGCCACTCCAGGTGTACTCGATCGGATCCTGGTAGTCGACGAAGCCGGACTCGAGCGCGAACTCGACGTCCTCCTCCGTGCGATAGCGCTTGAGGCCCTTCGCGCCGATCGCCTTTGCTGCCTGCTCCGTCGAGAGCTTCTGCAGGTCGTGCTCGCAGTAGGTCAGGAAGTAGGCGCCGAGCACCATGTCCTGGCTCGGCGTCGCGAGCGGGCGACCGCTCGCCGGCGACAGGATGTTGTTGGACGAGAGCATGAGCACGCGCGCCTCCGCCTGCGCCTCGGCGCTGAGCGGAAGGTGCACGGCCATCTGGTCGCCGTCGAAGTCGGCGTTGAACGCCTGGCAGACGAGCGGATGCACCTGGATGGCCTTGCCCTCGACGAGCACCGGCTCGAATGCCTGGATCCCGAGGCGGTGGAGCGTCGGCGCGCGGTTCAGCAGTACCGGGTGCTCGGCGATGACCTCCTCGAGGACGTCCCAGACCTCCGGGATCATCGACTCGACCATCTTCTTCGCAGCCTTGATGTTCTGAACGGCCTTCCGCTCGACGAGCCGGCTCATGATGAACGGTTTGAACAGCTCGAGCGCCATGAGCTTGGGCAGACCGCACTGGTGGAGCTTCAGGTTCGGCCCGGCGACGATCACCGACCGGCCCGAGTAGTCCACGCGCTTGCCGAGCAGGTTCTGTCGGAACCGGCCCTGCTTGCCCTTGAGCATGTCGCTGAGCGACTTCAGCGGGCGGTTGCCAGGTCCTGTAACTGCTCGTCCCCGGCGGCCGTTGTCGAACAGCGCGTCGACGGCCTCCTGGAGCATGCGCTTCTCGTTGTTGACGATGATCTCGGGCGCGCCCAGGTCGAGCAGCCGCTTGAGTCGGTTGTTTCGGTTGATCACGCGCCGGTAGAGATCGTTGAGGTCGCTCGTGGCGAACCGGCCACCGTCGAGCTGCACCATCGGGCGGAGCTCCGGCGGGATCACCGGCACTGCCTCGAGGATCATCCACTCGGGCTTGTTCCCCGACTTGATGAACGCCTCGACGACCTTCAGCCGCTTGATCGCCCGCTGCTGCTTCTGCCCCTTGGACGTCTTGATGATGTCACGGAGCGAGAGCGACTCCTCGTCGAGGTTCAGGTCGCGAAGCAGGTCGCGAACCGCCTCCGCGCCCATGCCGCCCCGGAAGTAGATCCCGAAGCCGTACGGCGAGCCGAAGCGGTCCTTGAGCTCCCGGAAGATCTGCTCGTCGCCGACGATCATCTTCGGCTCGAGCTCCTTGAAGAGGAGCCACGTCTGCTCGAGGCGGCGGACCGCCTCGACCGCGGCCTCGCGCGTGTCCTCGCGGCGCATCTCGATGTCAGCCACCATCTCGCGGACCTTCAGCGCCCACTGCGCGATCGCGTCGAGATCCTCCTTCTTCGTGCCCTCGACGAGACAGAGGTCGTACGCGAGCTCGCGCATCTCGGCGGCGTCGGACTCCGGGTCGACGGCCGCGAGCACGTCGGCCAGCAGACCAGCACCCACCTCGCGTGCGCGCTCGAGGTTCTTCTTCTCGACGCCGGCGACGAGCGCGGCATCCTCCTCGGACAGCTCGCCGCCCGTGAGCAGCTCCTCCTGGAGACGCTTCACGTGCTTCGTGATCGCACCCTTCTTCGAGCCCGTGGCCTTCGCGAGCTCGGCGCGGAGCGGAGCGAGCGCAGCCTCGATCTGGACGGAGGCAGCCGCGACCGACTCGACCTCGCGTGGAGCGAGGCGTCGATCGTCGCGGGTGGCCGTCTGGCGAACGAGCTCGCGCACACGGCGCGGATCCTCGGATGTGATCGTCTTCGCGAGATTGACGAAGACGCCGCCGCCCAGCGCGCGGATCTCCTCGAGCGACGGCAGTGCCGACTCCTCCGCCCAGTTGGAGAGGCCGCGACCCCAGAAGTCGTCGTCCTCGTCGAAGTTCTTCTCCTTGCCCGACGCGAAGTAATCGCGTCTGCGGGCGAGCCGGTCGTCGAGGGCCGAGAGCGCCTCGTCGCGGTCGAGATAGACCCGCTCACTCTCGCCGGCGACCTTGTCCTCGAGATCGGCGAGATCCTCCTGCCGCTTCTCGCGATCGACCTGCGTGACGATCGACGCCGCGAAGTAGAGGACCTTCTCGAGCTCGCGCGGAGCGATATCGAGCAGGTAGCCGATGCGGCTCGGGACGCCCTTGAAGAACCAGATGTGCGAGACCGGCGCGGCGAGGTCGATGTGACCCATGCGCTCGCGGCGCACCTTCTGCCGCGTCACCTCGACGCCGCAGCGCTCGCAGATGATCCCCTTGTAGCGGACGCGCTTGTACTTGCCGCAGTAGCACTCCCAGTCCTTGGTCGGACCGAAGATGCGCTCGCAGAAGAGACCGTCACGCTCGGGCTTGAGCGTGCGGTAGTTGATGGTCTCCGGCTTCGTGACCTCGCCGGACGACCAGTCGCGAATCTGCTTCGACGATGCCAGGCCGATCCGGATCGAGTCGAAGTCGTTGATGTCGGGACCGCGTCTACCAGTTTCCATCTAGCGCCTCGAACCTCTCTCTCTACTGTCCGTGAACTGGGTGATCACTCGTCTGCTTCGCCATCGGCGATGCCGGCCTCGAGAGGCGCCTCGTCGACGTCCTCGAGCACCTCGTCCGCCGCGAGCACGAGCTCGCCGCCCTGGTCGGCGTGCTCCTCGCCCTCCTCGACCTCCTCGGCCGTGGGCTCGCGCGCCGCTGCGCGGAGCGAGCCGGGCGAGAGATCGATGCCGAGCTCTTCGGCGGCGCGGAGGAGCTCGTCGTCCTCCTCGCGAACCTCGACCTCGCGACCTTCGTCGGAGAGCACCTGCACGTCGAGCGCAAGTGACTGCATCTCCTTGAGCAGGACCTTGAACGACTCGGGGATCGACGGCTCGGCGATGTTCTCGCCCTTGACGATCGCCTCGTAGGCCTTCACACGACCGATCGTGTCGTCGGACTTGATGGTGAGCATCTCCTGGAGCGTGTACGCGGAGCCGTACGCCTCGAGGGCCCACACCTCCATCTCGCCGAACCGCTGTCCGCCGAACTGCGCCTTGCCGCCCAGCGGCTGCTGCGTGACGAGCGAGTACGGGCCGGTCGAGCGAGCGTGGATCTTGTCGTCCACGAGGTGGAGCAGCTTCAGGATGTACATGAACCCGACGGTGACGTCCTGTGCGAAGGGCTCGCCGGACTTCCCGTCGTAGAGCGTGACCTTGCCCGTGCAGCGATTGCCGCGGACGGCTGCCTCGTCGACCGTCATTCCGCCCCCGCCGCCGTCGATCGACTTCGCGAGCGAGACCAGCGCATCGTCGACGTCACCCTCGGTCGCGCCGTCGAAGACGGGGGTCGCGACGGAGCGCGGATCGGGAGCGTTGATCGGCGCCCGTGCGTTCACGGGATCCCCGTCGGGGAAGACGCCGTGTGCCGCGGCCCATCCGAGATGGGTCTCGAGGATCTGGCCGATGTTCATCCGGCTCGGAACGCCGAGCGGGTTCAGGACGACGTCCACCGCGCGACCGTCCTCGAGGAACGGCATGTCCTCCTCGGGGACGATCTTCGAGATGACGCCCTTGTTCCCGTGGCGCCCTGCGAGCTTGTCGCCCTCGGCGATCTTGCGCTTCTTCGCGACGTAGACGCGGACGAGCTCGTTGACACCCGGCGGCAGGTCGTCGCCGGCATCGCGCGAGAACGTCTTGACGCCGATGACCTTTCCACCCTCGCCGTGCGGGACCTTGAGCGACGTGTCGCGGACCTCACGCGCCTTCTCCTTGAAGATCGCGCGGATCAGCTTCTCCTCGGCGGTCAGCTCGGTCTCGCCCTTCGGCGTGACCTTTCCGACCAGCAGATCGCCCGAAGTGACCTCGGCGCCGATGCGCACGACCCCGCGCTCGTCGAGGTTCGCGAGCGACTCCTCCGAGCGGTTCGGGATGTCGCGCGTGATCTCCTCGTCGCCGAGCTTCGTCGAGCGTGCGTCGATCTCGTACTCGTGGATGTGGATCGAGCTGAGCACGTCGTCGCGGACGAGCCGTTCCGAGATCACGATCGCGTCCTCGAAGTTGAAGCCCTCCCACGGCATGAACGCCACGAGCAGGTTCGCGCCGAGCGCGAGCTCGCCGCCGTCCGTCGATGAGCCGTCCGCGAGGACCTCGCCCCGCTTCACCTTGTCGCCGAGGATGACCGCCGGCTTCTGGTGGATGAGCGTGCCCTGGTTCGACCGCATGAACTTCGTGAGCGGGTACTCGTCGCGCGTGCCTCGACCCTCGACGACGATGCGCTCGGCGTCGACGTCGACGACCGTGCCGTCGTTCGACGCGAGGACCACGTCGCCCGTGTCCACGGCAGCGCGGAACTCGAGCCCGGTGCCCACGATCGGGGCCTGCGGGATCATGAGCGGCACGGCCTGGCGCTGCATGTTCGCGCCCATCAGCGCGCGGTTCGCATCGTTGTGCTCGAGGAACGGGATGAGCGCCGTCCCCACCGACACGATCTGCGCCGGCGAAACGTCCATGTACTCCACGTCCTTGGGGAGCACCGCGACCGCCTCGCCCTCGCGGGAGCGGCAGAGAACCTGCTCGTTGAGGAAGCGTCCGGTCTTCGGGTCGACGGGCTCGGAGGCCTGCGCGATGGTGAACTGCCGCTCCTCGGCGGCGTCGAGATAGATGATCTCGTCCGTCACCTTGCTTCCCTTGACGACGCGATACGGCGTCTGGATGAACCCGAATTCGGACACCGTTGCGAACGACGCGAGTGAGCCGATCAGGCCGATGTTCGGGCCCTCGGGGGTCTCGATCGGGCACATGCGGCCGTAGTGCGTCGGGTGCACGTCGCGCACTTCGATGGGCGCCCGCTCGCGCGTCAGCCCGCCCGCGCCGAGCGCCGAGAGCCGACGGCGGTGTGTGAGACCGGCCAGCGTGTTCGTCTGATCCATGAACTGCGAGAGCTGCGACGAGCCGAAGAACTCCTTCAGCGCCGCGACGACCGGGCGGATGTTGATGATCGTCTGCGGCGTGATGGTGTCGACGTCCTCCGTCGTCATCCGCTCGCGGACGACGCGCTCCATGCGGTAGAGACCGACGCGGAACGCCTCCTGGATCAGCTCACCGGTCGTGCGGAGCCGACGGTTGCCGAAGTCCTCGTACTCGTCGAGCTCGCCCCGCACGGGATCGCGCGAGAGCTGCGAGGCCTCGGCCGCGTAGTCCTTCGCGTCCTCGGGCACGCCGAGCAGGTTCGGCAACTCGACGAGCCTGCGGACGAGTGCGACGATGTCCTCGGTCGTGAGGACACGAACGTCCTCGGGCACGTGGACGCCGAGTCGCTGGTTGAGCTTGTAGCGGCCGACCTTCGTCAGGTCGTAGCGCTTCGGGTCGAAGAAGAGGGCACGGAGGAGGTTCCTCGCGTTGTCCAGCGTCGGGGGCTCACCCGGTCGCTGCTTCTTGAAGACCTCGATGAGCGCCTCTTCCTCACGCGTCGTCGGATCCTTCTCGAGCGTGTTCGCGATGTAGGTCGAGCCGCCGAACAGTTCGAGGATCTTCTCGTTCGAGCTCGTGTCGAGCTGGAAGCCGGTCGAAGGATCCTCGGCCGGAAGCGCACGAAGCAGCGTCGTGATCGGGAGCTTCCGCTTCCGGTCGATGCGGGCGAACACCATCCCCTTCTTGTCGATCTCGACCTCGAGCCACGAGCCGCGGGACGGCATGAGGTTCGCCATGAAGACCTGCTTCGTGGCGTCCTTCGGCTCCATCAGATAGGCGCCCGGGCTGCGAACGAGCTGCGTGACGATGACGCGCTCGGTCCCGTTGATGATGAACGTGCCCCACGGGGTCATCATCGGGAAGTCGCCCATGAAGACCCGCTGCTCGCGGATCTCGCCAGTGTCCTTGTTGACGAAGCGAACCGTGATCGAGAGCGGGACCTGGTAGGTCAGGTCCTTCTCGCGGCACTCCTGGATCGTGAATTGCGGCTCACCGAACTCGTAGTCGGCGAACTCGACCGCAAGCGTCCCCGTGTAGTCCTCGATCGGCGAGATGTCGTCGATGGTCTCGCGCAGACCGCCTTCCAGAAACCAGTGGAAGGACGCCTTCTGGATATCGATGAGGTCGGGGAGGTCGAGGACATGCTTCAGGCGCGAAAAGCTCTTGCGCGCGCGCGGCGCGACAGCAACGCTGCTCAAGTGTGACAGCCTCCCTTAAAAGCGTGCAGGGCTTTGAATGGATAGAGCGTGAACGGGCAGGGTTGTACGAACGGCCTCGGCGGAACCTCGGATAGTAACGCACGAGCAGGACCCTGCGCAAGACCGAAATCCGCGAGCGCGGTTCCGGTCACGCGATAGAGCAAAGGCCCTGAAGTGCGGTCGCTTCGCGACCGCGGTGCTTGTGACGCTTCGACCTTGGTGTCGCCTACTACCTTAGCTTGGCCGTCAAGCCGGGGTCAGACCCGTGGGGTCTGACCCCTAACGGCGTGCCCGGCGTCGCCGGGCACCTAGGTTATTTCAGCTCGACCGAGGCGCCGGCCTCTTCCAACTGCGCCTTGATCGACTCGGCCTCTTCCTTGGCGGCACCCTCCTTGACAGCGCCGGGAGCGGCGTCCACGAGGTCCTTCGCCTCCTTCAGGCCGAGCCCGGTCACCGCGCGGACGACCTTGATCACCTGGATCTTCTTGTCGCCGGCGCCCGTGAGCACGACGTCGAACGAGTCCTTCTCCTCCTCGGCGGCGGCTCCGTCGCCGCCACCGGCGGCTGGCGCTGCCGCGACCGCGACGGGAGCGGCGGCGGTGACGCCCCACTCCTCCTCGATCGCATTCTTGAGCTCGACGAGCTCGAGCACGGTCATCTTGCCGAGCGAGTCGAGCACGCCCTTCACATCAGTGGCCATTTTTCCTACTCCTCCTCGTCGTCAGAAGCGGGCTGAACCACTTCTTCTGTCTCTTCTGAGTCGCCGGGCTCGGCTGGGGCCGAATCCGGCGGTGTGTCTTCGACAACCTCGGCCTGCGCGACAGGCTCGTCCGCTTCGACCTCGGCGTCGGCTGCTTCCTCGATAGCCGGTTCCTCCGTCTCAACGGCCGCTTCGGCAGCGGGCTCCAGGACCTGACCCTGCTCCTCGAGCTGCTTGATGCGCGCCTCGATGAGGCCGTGCAGGTCGCGGAGCGGTGCCGACACGAGGCCGAGCAGCTGCGTGAGCGGGGCGATGATGGCGCCGACGAGCTGCCCACGCAGGACGTCGACCGACGGCAGGGTCGCGAGCCTGTCGATCTCCTCGCCCGAGAGCGGTTTCCCCTCGAGGATCCCGCCTCGAAGCGTGAGCACATTCGTCTCCTTCGCCGTGGTCGGCGAGGGCCTTCGCAACGGCGGCGGGATCTCCCGACGACTCGATGAACGCGATCGCGGTCGGTCCCTCGAGCATCACGAGCAGCGCGTCGGCGCCCGCCTGCTCGGCGGCGCGGCGCGTGAGCGTGTTCTTGACGATGCGGAAGCGCGCCCCGTGTGGCAGAAGCTGGTCCCGCAACGCCTCGAGCTGCTTGTTCGTCAGGCCGCGGTAGTCGGCAACGATGAGGGTGTCGGCCGAGCCGAGCTCGGCCGCGAGCTCCTCGACGATCCGTTCCTTGTCCGTTTTCAGCACGTCATTTCCTCCTGAACGACGAAACCCGCGCAAGGCGGGCTCGGTCGAACGCGGTCGCGCTGACGGAACCAGCCTCGGTCGGACCTACGCTCCCGGGTCGATCAACGCGGGAGCTGCCGACGGTCTTCGGCGGGTATCGCTGTAGCTAGGCCGAGACTGTAGCTGCCTCCAGCTCCTCGGCGATGTCACGGGTGATGGTCGAGTCGACGTGGACGCCGGGGCCCATCGTCGTCGCGAGCGTGATCTGCTGGATGTAGCGGCCCTTTGCCGCGGACGGCTTGGCGCGGACGATCTCCTCTACCAGCGCTGCGTAGTTCTCCAGCAGCGCCCGCTCGTCGAAGCTCCGCTTCCCGATCGGGACGTGAACGTTGCCGCCGCGGTCGGTGCGGTACTCGAGCTTGCCCGCCTTTGCGTCCGAGACGGCCTTGCCGACGTCCATCGTCACCGTGCCCGTCTTCGGGTTCGGCATCAAGCCGCGCGGTCCGAGCACGCGGCCGAGCTTCCCGACGACGCTCATCTGGTCGGGCGTCGCGATCGCGACGTCGAAGTCCAGGAACCCGTCCTCGATCTTCGTTGCGAGGTCGCCCGAGCCGACGATGTCGGCGCCGGCATCCTCCGCCTCGCGCGCCTTCTCGCCCTCGGCGAAGACTGCGACACGCACGTCCTTGCCGATCCCGTGGGGGAGCATGATTGTGCCGCGGAGCTGCTCGTCCGCGTGGCGGACGTTCAGACCGAGCCGGAAGTGCGCCTCGACGGTCTCGTCGAACTTCGCAGCCGGCGCTTCCTTCAGCAGCCGAACCGCGGCGAGCGGCGTGTACGCCTGCTCACGGTCGATCGCCTCGCGCGCCGTGCGGTAACGCTTCCCGTGCGCGCTCATAGGTCCGTCTCCACGCCCATCGACCGCGCCGTGCCGGCGATGACCTTGACGGCCTCGTCGACGTCGCGCGCGTTGAGATCGGGCATCTTCGTCTCCGCGATCGAGCGAAGCTGCGCCTGCGTCAGCCGGCCGACCTTCTGACGGTTCGGCTCGCCCGACCCCGACTCGAGGCCGAGGGCCTCCTTGATGAGGACGGCGGCCGGCGGAGTCTTCGTGATGAACGTGAACGACCGATCCTCGAAGACGGTGATCTCGACGGGGATGATGCGCCCGTTCTCGTGCGCGGTCTGCGCGTTGTAGGCCTTGCAGAACTCCATGATGTTGACGCCGTGCTGACCCAGCGCGGGACCGACCGGCGGCGCCGGGTTGGCCTGGCCGCCCGGGATCTGGAGCTTGATGAGGGTGAGGACCTTCTTTGCCATATGCGTCTCTTTCCGAGGCCGGCGAGCGGCCTAGTCGATCTTCTTCACCTGGTCGAAGCTGAGCTCGACCGGAACCTGGCGCTCGAAGATGTCGACGAGCACCTTCAGCTTCTGCTGATCTGCGTTGACGTCGACGATCTCCCCGTCGAAGTCGGAGAGCGGGCCCGACGTCACCTTGACGGACTCGCCGAGCGAGAACTCGACCTGCGACTTCGCCGTCTGGCCTGGGCCGGTCGGCGCACCGTGGTGGAGGATCCGGTCGACCTCGGGTTGCGACAGCGGCACGGGCTTCGAGCCGGCCCCGACGAACCCGGTGACGCCCGGCGTGCCCTTCACGACCGTCCACGCCTCGTCCGACATGTTCATGTTGACGAGGACGTACCCAGGAAGAACGCGCTTCTCGGTCTGGACCTTCTGACCGTCCTTCGTCTCGATGACCTGCTCGGTCGGGACGACCACACGCCGGAACGCCGGCTGCTGGTTCATCGACACGATGCGGTGCTCGAGATTCGTCTTCACCTTGTTCTCGTGCCCGGAGTAGGTGTTGATCACGTACCAGAGAAACACTGATTTACCTCCAAGCAATCGGAATCGGCGAGTGCCGATCCCGATTGCGGAAAACCCCTGAAGGCGTCCGCTTCGCGGCCGCTGTGGATTCGAAGGACGGCATCAAAGGAGGACGCGGTCGACGAGGGGACGGATGATCTGGTCGAGACCCCAGAGGTACAGACCGACGATCGCGCAGGCGATGATCACGACGATAACGCCCTGAAACGTCTGGTTGCGGGTCGGCCAGTCGACCTTGCGGAGCTCGGCGTACGACTCGCGCACGAACTGCCCGCGCTGCTTGTCGGTCTTGCGGCCGGTCTGCTGCTTGACGGGCTGCTGGGACGGCCGGACCTGCTGCGCGCGCGAACGGCGTGAGGTCGACGCTCCGTCACCGGCGGCCGCACGTGCCGCGCGCCGCTGCCTGCGGGTCTCACGTGCCACGTCTAGCGCGTCTCCCGGTGCATCGTGTGCTGGCCGCACCAGCGGCAGTACTTCTTGAACTCCACGCGGTCGGGGGAGTTTCGCTTGGACTTCTGCGTCTGGTAGTTACGCCGCTTGCACTCGGTGCAGGCGAGCGTGATCGCGACTCGGACTCCGGTTGCCATTTCAGTGCTCGATTCGAGGGTAGGACGAAAAAGGGTTGTTCGAGTAGCGGCGGCAGGACTCGAACCTGCGACACGCGGATTATGATTCCGCTGCTCTAACCAACTGAGCTACGCCGCCGCGCGGGCGAGAGTGTAGCAGGGGTCGGAGGGTATTCTGACGGACCCGATCGCGCCCGCCGACCGCCTCTCTACGATCGCCGCGGTGATCCGGATCCCCCCGCAGCGAGGCGGCTGGCTCGAGGTCATCTGCGGCCCGATGTTCAGCGGGAAGAGCGAGGAGATGATCCGCCGCCTACGCCGCGCCGAGATCGCGGGCCAGCGTGTCGTCATCCTCAAGCCGCAGATCGACGACCGCTATGACGCAACGGACGTCGTGAGCCACGCGGGCGCAAGGATGCGCGCGGTGCCGATCGTGTCGGCGTCGGACGTGCCCGAGCGCGCCGACGGATTCGACGTCGTCGGGATCGACGAGGTGCAGTTCCTCGAGCAGACGATCGTCGCGCACGCGCTGGAGCTCGCGAACCGCGGCATCCGTGTGGTCGTCGCCGGCCTCGACCAGGACTTCCGACGGCTCCCGTTCGGGCCGATGCCCGAGCTTCTCTCCCACGCCGAGTTCGTCGACAAGCTGCAGGCCGTCTGTCACCGCTGCGGCGGGCCGGCGACGACGACGCAGCGTCTCGTCGGCGGGCAACCGGCGCCGTACTCGGGCGAGACCGTCGTCGTCGGCGCGGCGGAGCAGTACGAGGCTCGCTGCCGCAGTTGCCACGAGGCCGGCGTCGGCGCAGCGCTCGTCGCCGCGTAGGGGCGAGATACATCTCGCCCTATCGTCCGCGCGCGACGCTCGCAGCGAGGGCGACGAGATAGACAACTGCAGCGACAAGCACGATCGTTCCACCCGGAGGCAGGTCGGCGTAGTACGAGATCGTGAGGCCGCAGAGTGCCGCGCCGAGTCCGATCACGATCGAGAGCGCGAGCGTCGAGCGCATGCTCCAGGCGAGGCGACCGGCCGCACTCACCGGGAGCACCATCAGCGCGGCGACGAGAAGGATCCCGACGACGCGCATCGAGAGGGCGACAGTCACGGCCGTGAGCGCGGCGAGCGCGACATTGAGGGTGCCGATCGGAACGCCGGCGACTCGCGCTCCCTCCTCGTCGATGACAAGCGCCGCGAACGCCCGGTAGAGGAGCGCGATGGTGGCGAGCCCGAACGCTCCGAGCAACGCGATCAGCGCGAGGTCGGCTCGCGTGACCGTGAGGATCGACCCGAAGAGGTACTGGAAGAGATCGACGTTCAGCGCTCCCGCCTGGGCAACGAGCACGACCCCGAGCGCGATTCCCGAGTAGAAGACGAGCGCGAGCGCCTGATCTCCCGCCGCGCCGCCGCGAGACCGGAGGAGCTCGATCGCGATCCCACCCAGCACGGCGAAGACGAGCGCCGCGAGGACGGGCGAGACATCGAGCAGGATCCCGGCCGCGACGCCGGCGAACGCGACGTGACCGATGCCGTCGCCGACGAGCGACTGGCGGCGCTGTACGAGGAAGAAGCCGACGGCCGGAGCCAGCACGCCGACGATCGCGCCCGCCGCGAGGGCGAGGCGCATGAACTCACTCTCGAGCATGGACGTGCCCGGGGTCGTGCCAGACACCGGGTAGCTCGTGGGGGGAACCGTCGAAGACGATCGTCCGGCGGACGAGAACGAGACGCTCGACGTGGTGCTCGACGGCCCCGAACTCGTGCGAGACGTACACGATCGTCACCCCGAGGTCCCGATGGAGCGTCGCGAGGAGCTCGGCGAGCGACTCCTGCGACTCGGCGTCGACTCCCGTCGTCGGCTCGTCGAGCACCAGGAGTGCGGGCTGGCCGGCGAGCGCCTTCGCGATGAAGGCGCGCTGCTGCATCCCGCCCGAGAGCGTTCGGATCGGCGCGTCCGCGACGGCTACGAGACCCACCCGGTCGATGGCGCCTGCTACGAGCTCGCGGTCCTCTCGGCCCAAGCGGCCGACGAGCTTGCCGGACGCGAGCCGTCCCGCGGAGACGACCTCACGTACGGTCGCCGGGGCATCGCCACCGATCTGAGATCGCTGCGCCAGATAGCCGAGCGTGCGCCGTCGGGAGAACCGATGCGCAGGCTCTCCGTACAGAAGTGCCGCGCCGTCGCTGGGGCGCTCGAGCCCGAGGACGATTCGCACGAGCGTCGTCTTGCCGCCCCCGTTCGGGCCGGCGACGGCGACGAACTCGCCCTCGCCGAGCGCAAGGTCGACATCCTCGAGGACCCGCTGCCCCGGCCGGTACCCGAACGAGACGCCTCGGAGCTCGACCGCTAGCGACATCCGAGCGCCTCGCGGAGCGCTGCGAGATTCGAGCGCATGACGGAGATGTAGTCCTCCCCCGCCTCGATGCGCTCCTCGCTGAGCCCTTCGATCGGGTCGAGCATCGCGAGCTCGACCCCGGCCTCGCGCGCGATTGTCTGCGCGAGCCTGTCGGAGACGAGCGGCTCGGCGAAGACCGTGGTCGCCCCCGATGCCCGCACCTTCTCGACCAGCTCCTCGAGCTCGCGCGGGGCTGGCTCGGCCTCGGGAGACCGACCGGCGAGAGACAGCTCCGTCAATCCGTAGCGGCGCGTCAACTGGCCGAAGGCGGCGTGAGTCGTGACGATGACACGGCGTTCACAATCGGCGAGTCCGCGTCGGTACTCGGCGTCGAGGCGGTTCAGCTCACGGATCTCGTCGTGCGCAGAGCCCGCGCCGCCGACTGCCTTCGCGATGCGCTCGACGGCCTGCGCAAATCGAAGCGGGTCGAGCCAGATGTGGGGGCCCTCGCCTGACCTCAACAGATCGAGTGATCGGCCCGCGCGTGAGGAAACGGCGTCCTCGAGCGCAGGCTGGAACCCCCCGCCGACGTAGACGACGAGCTCGGCGTCGTGGACCGCCTCGACATCGCTCGGCGAGAGCTCGACGTCGTGCGGCTCGGCCCCCGGCGGCGTGAGGTTGACGACGTCGTCGAAGACGCCGGCTTCGACTCGCTCGGTCGCCCAGGCGAGGGGGTAGAGCGAGACGACGACATCGCGCGGTACATGCCGGGACCTGCTCGTCTGAGCCGCAGCCAGCGACGGCGAGCGTCGCGAAGAACAACGCGATGGAGCGCACGCGAGGACCGTAGCACGTCCTTGAGAACGGGTATCATTATCACTATGGCGTGGACGGAGAGTGCGCTCGCACGGCTGCGGGAGGCGAGCGGTCGCAGCGGAGGAGCGCGCCGGGTCGTCGTCGAGGTCCTCGGCGAGCAGGACTGCTGCCTCTCGGCGCATGAACTCCACGAGCGCGTGCGTGGGCGCGGCTCTCGGGTCGGGATCGCAAGCGTCTACCGCGCTCTCGACGGCATGGACGAGCTGGGGCTCGTGCAGAGGATCGACCTCGGCGACGGCGTCGCCCGCTACGAGCCGGCCCACGCGGACGGCGACCATCATCACCACCTCGTGTGCGACGACTGCGGCAAGGTCGAGCCGTTCGAGGACCCGACGCTCGAGTCGGCGATCGAGCGGGTCGCGGACGGTCGCGGATACGTCGTCGCCGCGCACGACGTCGTCCTGCGCGGGGCGTGCGAGGATTGCCGCCACGAGCGTGACTGAGAACATGGCGCGAACCACGATCGATGACCTCCTGCGCGAAGCTCGCAGTCGACTCGACCGGCTCGGTCCGGAGCAGGCGCTCGCGGCGCAGCGCGAGGGCGCCCTCCTCGTCGACACGCGCTCGAGCGACGAGCGCCAGCGCGACGGCGTGATTCCCGGCTCGCTGCACATTCCGCTGTCGGTGCTCGAGTGGCGCGTCGACCCGGACGCCGACCCCGCGTTCCACAATCCGCACGTCACGCGGGCTCGACCAGGAGCTCGTGCTCGTGTGCGCGCACGGCTACTCGACGAGCCTCGCCGCCGCGAGACTGCACGAGCTCGGGTTCGCGCGTGCGACGGATCTCGTCGGCGGCTTCACCGCGTGGTGCGACGCAGGCCTCCCCGTGCGGCCGGCGCCCGACGGCGACGCCGCGGCAACGCCCGGCATGGGCGACCCCGAGCCGTCGTAGAGTCCCGCGCATGGCCGTCGAGCTCACAGGCGCGAGCCTCACGCTCGACGACGTCGTGCGTGTCGCGCGTGGCGGCGCACGAGTCGAGATCGACGCCGAGGCCCTCGAGCGCATGCGCGCCCCGCGGGCGGTTGTCGAGAGCGCCGCTTCCGAGGGCACGGCGGCGTACGGGGTGACCACTGGCGTGGGCATGCGCCGCGACGCGACCGTCGACGCGACCGACGCGCGCGCGTTCAACCGCTCGGCGATCTCCGGTCACCTGGTCGGGCTCGGCCCGCCGGCGCCCGACGACGTCGTCCGGGCATCGCTCCTACGGCTCGCGAACGGGCTCGTCGCCGGCCACCAGGGCGTACGACCCGAGGTCGCCGAGGCTCTCGTGACGACGCTCAACACCGGCCCGGCGCCGGTCGTCCGGTCGCTCGGCACCGTCGGGCAGGCCGACCTCGCGCAGAACGCGGACCTCGCGATCGGGGCGTTGCAAGCGCTCGAGCTCGAAGCGGGAGAGGCGATCGCGCTCCTCGCAGGCAACGCTTTCTCGACCGGACACGCCGCGCTCGCCGTCGCCGACGCCAATGCGCTCCTCGACTGGATCGACCTCGCAGCGGCACTCGACTTCGAGGCGTTCCGCGCCAACGTCGGCGCGCTCCACACCGAGGTCGCGGCCGCGAGGCCGTATCCCGGGATCGGCGAGACACTCGAGCGGATGCATGCGCTGCTCGGCGGCAGCGCGCTGTGGGAGCCCGGCGCGGCGCGCTTCCTCCAGGATCCGCTGACGTTCCGGTGCGTGCCACAGCTGCACGGTGCCGCGCGCGACGCGCTCGGCTTCGTCGGTGAGCAGCTGGCGATCGAGCTGAACGCCCACCAGGGGAACCCGCTGGTCGTGCTCGACGAGCGGCGGCTCGTCTCGGTCGGGAACTTCGACTCGCAGCCACTCGCTGCCGGGCTCGACTTCCTCCGCATCGCCCTAGCACCTGTCTTGACCGCCGCGGTCGAGCGAACGCTGAAGCTCCTGAGCCCCCGGTTCAGTGGACTGAGCGAGGGACTCGTCGCGGCGGAGGGCTCGTGGCAGGACGGCCTCTCCGAGCTCGGTGTCGCCGCGCAGGCGATCGGGGCGGAGGCACGCCTGCTCGCGCAGCCGGTCTCCTTCGAGCTGGCGTCGACGATGCAGGAGTCCGGAGTCGAGGATAGGACGGCGCTGTCTTCCTTGGGCGCGCGTCGCCTCTCGGAGATGCTCGACCTCGGCGCGCGTGTCTTGGCGATCGAGCTCGCGGTCGCGGCACAGGCGGTCGACCTCCGCGAGCCGCTCGCGCTGGGGGTCGGGGCGCAGGCGGCGCAGGCGTTCGCCCGCGAGCGGGTCCCGTACCTGGAGTCGCCCCAGCAGATGCCCCTGCCACTCGAGGAGCTGGCATTGGCGATCCGATCGCAGCACACGCCGGCGTGACGTTCGACGTCCACCAGCACCTGTGGCCGGATGCGTTCGTCGCGGCGCTCCGTGCGCGAGCGACGCCTCCGTTCCTCGACGGCGACGCCCTCACGACGGTGGAGGGACGCTTCCCGATCGCTCTCTCGGAGCACGATCTCGCCGCCCGCGTGGCCATGCTCGACCACGACGGGATCGAGGTCGCGGTCATCTCGCTGCAGACGAGCCTCGGGCTCGAGGCGCTTGCGACCGAGGAGCGGAATGACCTCGAGGAGACGTGGGTCGAGGGCGCGCGCGAGCTGGTGGACGGGAGTGGCGGGCGACTGCTCGCGTTCTCGCCCGGCCGCGTTCGCGACGGCCTCTCCGGCGTGTCGCTGGGATCCTCGGTGATCACCGATCTCGACGCTGCGACGCCGGTACTGGGAGCGGCAGAGGCGGCGGGAACCGTGGTCTTCGTGCACCCCGACGCGGGTCGGGCGGCAGGCCCGGCGCGGCCGGACTGGTGGGACTGGGTCACGGGCTATCCGGCGCGAATGCAGGAGGCGTACCTCGCTTGGCTTGCCTTCGGGAGGGAGCGCTGGCCGTCGCTCCGCGTGCTGTTCGCCATGCTGGCCGGAGGCGGCCCGTTCCAGCTCGAGCGATTGGCGCGGCGCGGACTCGAGGTGCGCTCGGCGCTCGACCCGAACACCTACTTCGAGGTCTCGACGCACGGGCGGCGAGCGATCGAGCTCTGCATCGAGACGTTCGGCGTCGCCCAGCTCGCGTACGGCAGCGACACGCCGGTCGTCGACTCGCGCCCGACACTGGATGCCGTCCGCGGTTTCGGAGATGCTGTGACGCACGTTCTCCAGTCCGACACACCGGCCCGCCTGCTGAGGTGAACACCGCTCGCCTTCGGCTCGCGGTCACGGGGGAAACCCTGTTTCCCCCGCGTGCCCCCTTCTTGAAGACGTGGGGAACCTCCCGGTTCCCCACGCCCCTCCACGCTCACACGCCACCGGACGGTGGCGTGTGAACGACCTCGCGACCTGGCTGCGCGAGCGGGTCCCCCCGGACACCGATCTCGACCGGCCCGCAATGTCTCGTCTGGCCGCCCAGCTCGTCGAGGCGGAGCAGCTGTGGAGGCCGTACGTCCGGCACGACGCGGACGCGCGCTTCTACCAGCAGCTCTACCGCGATCCGAACATCGACGTCTGGCTCATCTGCTGGGTCGAGGGGCAGAGCACCGGCTACCACGACCACGATCGGTCGTCGGGCGCCGTGTGCGTGTGCGAGGGGATCCTGCTCGAGGACTGGTTCCGCATCGAGGAGGACGGCTGGGTACGAGAACGGACGACGGAGCACAACGCGGGCGGGAGCTTCGACTTCGACGCGTCGGACATCCATGGTGTTCGCCACCCCGGAGGAGACGCGCCGCCGGCGACGTCGATCCACATCTATTCGCCAGCGCTCTGGCGCATGGGCCACTACGAGCCCGGCCCGCGCGGCATGCGACGCGTCGGCATGACCTACGCGGACGAGCTGCTCGGCGCAGCCTGAACACATCCTCGCCCGCTTGACGAGCGCGGTGCATGGCTGTCATAAACGAGCCAGCAGTCCGACGATGCCGATCTCGAGAGAGAACGCGAAGCGGCGCCCGCCGTAGGGCAACGCGACCGACGAAGGGAGACCCTGGGATGGATCGCGAGACGAGGAGACTGGTCGACGAGTTCCGGCGCAACGACGCCGGCCCCATCGAGAACAACCTGATCGACGAGCTCGTCGGGGGTGAGCTCGACCGTGACGAGTTCCTGCGGCGGGCCGCGGTCTTCGGGCTCGGTGCCGGGACCATCGGGATGCTCCTCCGCTATGTGGGCGAGGCCGATCTCGCATTCGCAGCCCCCGTCGCGGCGAAGGTCGGCGGCACCCTTCGAGCCGGCGTCACCGCGTACAACTCGAGCCTCGAGCCGCACGGGTTGAGAGAAGCGGGCTCGCTCGCTCTTGCCGGCATTCCCGGCGAGTACCTCACTTACACCAACAACAAGCTCGAGGTGAAGCCGTGGCTCGCGACGGGCTGGCGAGCGAACGCCGACCTCACGGTCTGGACGTTCCAGCTCAGGCGGAACGTCCGCTTCCACAACAACAAGATCCTGAACGCCGACGACGTCGTCGCGAGCTTCAGGCAGTACCTCAACCAGAAGACGTCGCAGATCCTCTCGGCGCTTCCGCCCAGCATGATCGAGCCGTCGGGAGTCGTGAAGACGGGGCCGTACACGGTGCAGTTCCGGCTCAAGGCGCCGAACAACGCCTTCCCGTTCCTCGTCAGCCAGTCGACGTATCAGGGGATCATCCAGCCGGCTGCGATCGCCGCGAGGCCCGACTCCTGGGTGTCCAGCGGCATGATCGGGACCGGCCCGTTCCGCGTCAGGAGCCAGAACAAGCAGCGGGCGGAGCTCGTACGCTTCCCACGCTACTGGGGCGGCTCCCCGCCGCTCGACGGTGTCCGGATCACGTTCTACACAGATCCGGCGCCGATGGTGCTCGCACTGCGGGCAGGTCAGCTTGATCTCGTGAACCAGATGTCGCCCCAGCAGGCGCGGGCTTTCCGGAACAACAGCAGGTACCGCGTGTACTCCGTTCCGGTTTCCTCCCACAACATGTTCGGAATGCGCGTCGATCGCGACCCGTTCCGCGATGCCCGCGTGCGCCGCGCGGTCGCGCTCACGCTCAACAGACCGGACATCATCAATCGCGTCCTGCTCGGCGCGGGCGCGCTCGGCAACGACTCGCCGTTCTTCGGCAAGTTCCCGTCCACCGACCCGTCCATCAAGCAACGCAAGCAGAACCTCGCACTGGCACGCGCGTTGCTCCAGGCCGCCGGGCGGGAGAACCTGAGCTTCACCATCACGACGCACAACCAGTTCGACGTGCCCGACTACGCGGCCGCCGTGCAGGCCGCGGGTCGGCAGGCCGGGATCGACATCGACCTCAACGTGATGACGTACGACGACTACTACGCCGCAGTCGGGGGCGGTGACTACAACACCACGACGCCCTGGCTGAACGCGACAGCGAATATCACCGAGTACGGCGCGCGCGGGGCGCCGAACCTCTACATGACGGCCGCCTACATGACGAACGGCATCTGGAACGCGTCGAGGTACGCGAACAGCGAGTTCGACTCGCAGGCACGGACGTACCTCGGTTCAGCCGACCTCGCCTCGCAGCGCAAGGCGACGAAGCGGATGGCCGGACTCCTCCTCCGCGACACCCCTGTGATCACCGCCTACTTCCTTGCCTTCACGGCTGCCAGCTCGAGCAAGGTGCGGAACTACCAGGCGGATCCGATCTCGCACTTCCGTGTCGCCAACACCTCTCTCGCATAGAAGAAAGGAGCGGGCGGCCGAAGCCTGACTTCGGCCGCCCCGCGAAAAGCGAGCGGCATGGCCCGCTACATCGCGAAACGTCTCGGCCTCGCCGTGATCACGCTCGTGCTCCTCAGCATGATCGTGTTCGCGGCCGCGCAGCTCCTTCCGGGCGACCTCGGTCGCTCGGTACTCGGCCGCGATGTGAGCGAGGAGGCCGTCGCCGAGTACAACCGCGAGCACGGCCTCGACCGGCCGGTCGTCGTTCAGTACCTCGACTGGGCGAGTGGCGCCGTGCGGGGAGACCTCGGCACGTCGCTCGTCCCGCCCGAGCTCCCCGTCTGGGAGATCCTTGAGCCGGCTCTCGTCAACTCGCTCAAGCTCGCGCTCTACGCGTTCGTGCTCGTCGTGCCGTTCGGGATCCTCGGCGGAGTCGTCGCGGGTCTCAACGCCGGCAAGGCCGGAGACCGGGCGATCACGATCTTCGGCCTGCCGCTCGCGGTCATCCCCGACTTCGTCACCGGGCTCGTTCTCATCCTCGTCTTCGCGATCTTCCTCGGCTGGCTCCCGGTGACGGCCCAGTGGGACGAAGGAGCCGGGCCGCTCACCCAGGTGAAGTACCTGACGCTTCCGGCGATCGCCCTCGCGATCGTCCTGTTCGGGTACATCGCCCGCATCACGAGAGCCGGGATGATCGAGGCACTCGACTCCGACTACACGCGCACCGCCGTGCTCAAGGGGCTGCCCCAGAAGACGGTGATACGGCGGCACGTGCTGCGCAACGCGCTCATGCCCACGATCGCGGTCGTCGCGACGCAGATCGGCTACCTCTTCGGCGGCCTCGTCGCAATCGAGTACCTGTTCAACTACCGCGGTATCGGCGTCACCGTCCTCGAGGCGGCGCAGCTCAAGGACTACACGCTGCTCGCGGCGGGGGTGCTGATCATCGGCTTCGCGTACGTGTTCGTCACGCTCGTCGCCGACATCCTCTTCGCCGTGCTCAACCCGCGGATTCGGTTCGAGGCGGCGGAATGAGCTCCGTCGCCGCGGCGCCAACACGCTCCGAGGCGAGCGTCGCCCGCCGCGAGCGGTTGGGCGTGCTCATCCGGAGCCCGAGCTTCCTCGTCGGCGCCGCGGTGCTCCTCTTCTGGCTCGCCTGCGCGATCCTCGGCGATCGGATCACCCCGTTCGATCCTCGCTTCGACCAGACGGACGACCTCTCCGCGCCGCCGTCGTTGGAGCATTTCTTCGGCACCGACCGCCTCGGTCGTGACGTGTTCTCACGTGTGCTGGCCGGCTCCCGCGACATCCTCCTGATCGCACCGGCGGCGACGGTTCTCGCGACGATCTTCGGCACCGCGCTGGGACTCCTTACGGGCTATCTCCGGGGAATCGCCGACGACACGATCAGCCGCGTCATCGACGCCGTGCTCGCAATCCCGCTGATCATGCTCGCCGTCACTGTCGTGGCGGCGCTCGGGAGCCGGTCGCCGTGGGCCATCGCGATCGTCATCGCGGTCGTCTTCTCGCCGATCATCGCGCGGACGGTCCGAGCTGCAGTGCTCGGTGAGGCGCAGCTCGACTATGTCGAGGCCGCGCGACTCCGTGGGGAGCGAGCGTCGTACGTGATGTTCGCCGAGGTCCTGCCGAACGTCATGCCGCCGATCCTCGTCGAGGCGACGATCCGGCTCGGGTACGCGATCTTCGCCGTCGCGACGCTGACCTTCATCGGTTTCGGGCTGCAGCCACCGTCTCCCGACTGGGCGGTGCAGATTGCCGACAACTACACGTTCCTGTCCGAAGAGTGGTGGACGGTGCTCTTCCCGGCGCTCGCGATTGCCTCCCTCGTCGTCGCGGTCAACCTCGTATCGGATTCGATCCAGCAGGTGCTCGAGCGATGAGGGAGCTGGCACTCGATCTCCGCGACCTCGACGTCGTCTACACCGTTCGCGGGCGGGACCGCCAGGTGCTGCGCGGCGTCTCGCTCGAGGTCGGACGCGGCGAGTCGTACGGCCTCGTCGGCGAGTCGGGCTGCGGGAAGTCGACGGCGGCGCTCGCGATCGTCCGCTACCTCGCACGCAACGGGCACGTCTCGGGGGGCTCGATCTCCGTTGCCGGGCAGGATGTCCTCGCGCTTCGCGGTAGCGACCTCCGCGAGTACCGCGCAAGGACGGTCTCGATGGTCTACCAGAACCCGAGTGCCGCCTTGAATCCGTCGATTCGCGCCGGCGCGCAGGTGGCGGAGGCGTTCACCGTGCTCGGCGCGTCCAGGTCAGAGGCCGCCGAGCGCACGCGCGAAGCGCTCGCGCTCGTGCAGATCGCCGATCCGGACTCCGTGGTCTCGAGGTATCCGCACCAGCTCTCGGGTGGGATGCAACAGCGCGTGGTCATCGCGATCGCACTCGCAAAGAACCCGTCGCTGCTCATTCTCGACGAGCCGACGACCGGTCTCGACGCGACGGTCGAGGCGGAGGTACTCGACCTCGTGTCGCAGCTGCAACGCGAGCTGCAGACATCAGTGCTCTTCATCAGTCACAACCTCGGCGTCATCTCGAAGATGTGCTCGCGCGTCGGGGTGCTCTACGCCGGCCGGCTCATCGAGGAAGGGCCGGTCGAGACGGTGCTGCAGGATCCGCGGCATCCGTACACCGTCGGGCTCCTGCGCTGCATCCCGCGCGGCGGGGCGCGCAAGGACCATGGCCGACTCGACACGATCCCAGGGTTCCTCCCCGCACTCGGCGCCGAAGTGACGGGTTGCGTCTTCGCCGATCGTTGCGCTCTCGCGGACGACCGCTGTCACGCCGAGGAGCCGCCGCTCGTCACGGTCGCGGATGGGCACGAGAGCCGCTGCTGGTACCACGAGCGCGCGCCGCAGCTGCCCCGCGAGGAGGCTTCCGACCTCGACCTGCCCGAGGTCGTGCGCGACGGACAGCCACTCGTCGAGCTCCAGGGTCTCACCAAGGTGTTCAAGCAGCGCGGCCACGAGGTGCACGCGCTCACGGAGGTCGGCGCAGCCATCTGGCCGGGCGAGACGCTCGGGCTCGTCGGCGAGTCCGGGAGTGGCAAGACAACGCTGGCGCGAACGCTTCTCGGGATCGTCCCACCGACGGCGGGCGCGGCCCTGCTCGAGGGGCACGAGCTCCCAGCCCGGTACCAGAAGCGCTCGCGCGAGGAGCTCCGTGCGCTGCAGATCGTGTTCCAGAACCCGGATTCGGCGCTGAATCGGCGGCACTCCGTCCGGCGGATCCTGCTGCGATCGCTGAAGAAGCTCGCGGGAGTCGGCGGGAAAGCCGCCGAGCAACGCATTCTCGAGCTCGCCGACCGCGTGCGGCTAACCGAGAGAACACTTACCCAGAAGCCGGTGCAGCTCTCGGGCGGCCTCAAGCAGCGCGTCGCGATCGCGCGGGCGTTCGCCGGCGACCCCAAGCTCGTCGTGTGCGACGAGCCGACGTCGGCGCTCGACGTCTCCGTCCAGGCGGCGATCCTCAACCTCCTCGTCGAGCTGCAGGCGGAGAAGCGCGTCGCCTATCTCTTCATCTCGCACGATCTCGGGGTCGTCCGCTACATCTCGGATCGCATAGCCGTCCTCTATCTGGGGCGGCTGCAGGAGCTCGGCCCGGCTGACGTTGTCTTCGACGGGCCGCACCACCCGTACACGGAGGCGCTCCTGTCGGCGGTGCCCACGATCGACGGCAGCGGGCGCGACCGGATCCGGCTCGCGGGCGACATTCCGAGTGCCGCCTCTCCCCCCTCGGGCTGCGTCTTCCACACGCGCTGTCCACGCAAGCTCGGGGCGATCTGCGAGGAAAGCGAGCCGCCGCTCGTCGAGGTGGAGGACGGCCACCTCATGCGCTGCCACATCCCGATCGAGGAGCTGCGACGGCTGCAGGGCAGGGAGCAGGCGACGGCGTGAAGATCCGCGGTGTCGTCCTCGAGCGGACAGGAGGGCCGCTCGTCGTGTCGGAGCTCGAGCTCGCGCCACCCGGCCCGCACGAGGTCCTCGTCCGATTGCGTGCGAGCGGCGTCTGCCACTCGGACTGGAACGCCGTCGACGGCACCGCCGAGAATCCGTGCCCCTGCGTGCTCGGACACGAGGGGGCGGGCGTCGTGGAGGCCGTCGGCGAGGGCGTGACCCGCGTCAGGGTCGGCGACCACGTCGCGCTGTCGTGGGCGCCGTGGTGCGGGGAGTGCGACGAGTGCCGCCGCGATCTCCCACAGCTGTGCTCCACCATGTGGCCGGCCATGGGAACGGGCGGGCTCATGGACGGGACTCCGCGCCTGAGCCGTGACGGCGAGCCGGTCTTCCACTATTCCTTCCTCTCGACGTTCGCAGACGCGTGCGTCGTCCCCGAGCGCTCGTGCGTGCCGATTCCCGACGACGTTCCCTTCGACGTCGCCGCTTTGGTGGGATGTGCCGTCACGACAGGCGTCGGTGCGGTCTGGCGGACCGCGGCGGTGCGGCCGGGTGACCGTGTGGCAGTGATCGGCTGCGGCGGGGTCGGCCTCTCCGCGCTCATGGCCGCGGTCGCGTCCGGCGCCGATCCGGTGATCGCGGTGGACGTGGCGGCCGGCAAGCTCGACGTCGCGGGGGCCTTCGGCGCGACGGACGCCGTGCTCTGGCAGGGGAGTGCGGCCGAGACTGCCGACGCCGTTCGGGACGTGTCCGGGGGCGGTGTCGACTTCGCGATCGAGGCGACGGGACGACCCGAGGCGATGGAAGCGGCCTTCCTCTCGACGCGCACGCGCGGTGCAGCGGTGTTGATCGGGATCCCGCGCACGGACGCGATGCTGTCCCTCCCGGCAGCGACGATCCCACGCATGGAGCGCCGCGTCCTCGGTTCGATCTACGGCTCGTCGAAGCCCGAGCGGGACTTTCCGGACACGCTCGAGCGCTACCGACGGGGAGATCTGCCGCTCGACCGGCTCGTCTCCCATCGGATCCCGCTCGAGCAGGCCGAGTACGGCTTCGAGCTCATGCACTCCGGCGAGGCGCTGCGGGTGGTGCTCGAACCGTGACCGTCGAAGGTCTGGACGGGCGGATCGGCGAGGGCTGGAGCGGCGAAGCGCCGAACGGCTCGCACGTCAACGTCGTGCTCGCACGTCGAGGAAGCGCCACGGCGGCAGCCGCTATCTCGATGTTCGCCCACCCCGCTCCCGGCCACACGCCGGTGCTCGTGTGCGTGGGCCTGACGCAGGCCGAGTACGAGCCGATCTGGCCGCCGACGCTGATGATGAACAAGGCCACCGCACTCGACGACCGGCATCAGACGATGACGTGGGGAGCGGCGCAACTCGGGATCGGTCAAGGCGTGCTCGACGCGGTTGCAGACGGCCTGCTCGAGGCAACGGGAGACCTGCTCGTCCTCGTCGCCGTCTGGGTCGATCCCGGCGCCGACGACGAGACGGCCGTGCGCGCGGCCAACCGCACAGCCACTCGCAGGGCGATCGGCACCTGCGTCGAGGGGCGCGACCCGGAGGCCGCGGCGGCGCTCGTCGAACGGCGCGACTCGCTGCGCAATCCGTTCTACTCCGGCGAGTGAAGATCGCCTCGCTCGAGACGCGGCTCTACCGCTATCCGCTCGACCCGCCGTTCCACGCCGCCTGGGATCCCGAGCCACGCATGCACCAGGACGCGACGATCGCGATCGTCCGCTCCGACGACGGGGTCGAGGGCTACGCCAGCGGGGACGGGGTGCCGGATCGCGACCTCCTCGCGCGCCTGCTCGTGGGACGAGCCGTCGAGGACACGGAGGCCATCCACCGCGTCGTCGAGACCGTGGACTTCCACCACGGCCGCAACTGGATCGTCGAGATCGCGGTGTGGGATCTCCTCGGGCGCGCACGTGGCGAGCCGCTGTGGCGGTTGCTCGGAGGCGAGCGCGACCGCATCCACGCGTACGCATCGAGCGGCGAGCTCGTCGACGCGGGCGAGCGCGTCCGGCGCTGCCGCGAGCTTTGCAGCGCAGGCCTTCGCGCGGTGAAGCTCCGTCTCCACTCGAGTGACTGGCGGGTTGACCTCCCGGTGATCGAAGCCGTGCGCGATGCCGTTCCGGAGCTCGACCTCATGGTCGATGCGAACCAGGGCTGGCGGATGCCCGGCGACCTCGCCCCGCACTGGGATCTCGCCACGGCAACGGCATTCGCCGTCGAGCTCGAGCGGATCGGCGTGTACTGGCTCGAAGAGCCGCTCGCCACCGACGACGTTGCGGGCTATGCGGCGCTGGCCCGCTCGACCGAGCTCAGCATCGCGGCGGGCGAGATGGTGCGATCGAGCGCCGAGGCTCGTGAGCTTGTCATGCGAGGTGGCGTGGACGTCGTCCAGCCCGACGTCGTCCTCTCCGGCGGCATCGAGGGCGCGCGGGCGATCGCCGCTCTCGCGGCCGAGCACGGAGCCGCGTGGAGCCCGCACACGTGGTCGAACGGCTACGGGCTGCTCGCAAACCTCCACGCGGCGCTGGCCTGGTCGAACGGGCCCTATCTCGAGGTGCCCTTCGACCCTCCGGCCTGGTCTGCCGAACGGCGCGACTGGCTCCTCCCCGTGACACTCGAGATCGCCGACGACGGGACGATCGGCCCGCCGCCCGGCCCAGGGCTGGGCGTCGTCCCCGACTTCGACGCACTCGAGCAGTACAGGATCGGCTGATGCGCATCCGGGCTGCGGTCCTCCACGAGCCACGGCGGCCGCTCGTGATCGAGGAGGTCGAGCTGGCTCCGCCGCGCGACGACGAGGTGCTCGTTCGTGTCGCGGCGGCAGGCGTCTGCCACTCCGACGTGCGTCTCGCCGACGGCGACCTTGGCGACGGACGCTCGCCCATGGTCATGGGCCACGAGGGCGCAGGGGTCGTGGAAGCCGTCGGAGCGTCCGTGACTCACGTCGCGCCCGGCGACCACGTCGGCTTCTGCATCGTTCCCTCCTGCCGCGAGTGCGTCGAGTGCCGCGCAGGCCGCGTCAATCTGTGTATCCCCGCCGGCGACAACGGCGAGCGCGGAACGCTCATGGACGGCACGTCGAGGCTCCGTCTTCCCGACGGGACGCCGCTGCAGCACGCGCTCATGACCGCGTGCTTCGCCGAGCGAACGGTGGTGTCGGCAGCAGGCGCCGTACCGCTCGCAAGCACTCTGCCACTCTGGCAGGCGGCACTTCTGGGCTGTGGCGCGGTGACGGCGTTCGGCGCCGTGCGGAACGCCGCGCGTGTCCAGTCAGGCGAGTCGGCAGCAGTCATCGGGTGCGGGGGCGTGGGCCTGCAGGTGATCGCAGCGCTCCGCATCGCCGGGGCGGGCCCGATCATCGCCGTCGACCTCGATCGCGCGAAGCTCGAGCTCGCACTCGGTCGAGGGGCGACGAACGCCATCGAGGCGGGCTCGGCAACGACGGCCGCGAGGATCGTCCGGCTCACCGGAGGTGGCGTAACCCACGCATTCGAGGTCGTCGGCCGCCCGGAGACGATGCGGCTCGCGTGGGACTGCCTGCGGCCGGGCGGGACGGCCGTCGTCGTCGGCCTCGCACCGACCGGCGTCGACGTCTCGCTCCCCGCGATCGAGTTCCTGTCCGAAAAGGGAATTCGCGGCTCCTACTACGGGTCGGGCGACGCGGCGGCCGAGATCTCGCAGCTCGCGGAGCTCGCGCTCTCCGGCGAGCTCGATCTGGCTCAGGTCGTGACGGCCGTCGAGCCGCTCGAGGCGGTCAACGACGCGCTCGACCGCCTGCGTCGGGGGGAAGGCGCCCGCACGGTGCTCCTGCTCGACGCGACTGACGCTAGGTTTGGATCATGAGCACACCACCGATCGTTCTCGTTCCCGGCTTCTGGCTGGGCGCGTGGGCGTGGGACGAGGTGGCCGCGGAACTCCGCGCAGACGGGCACGACGTCACCGCCGTGACGCTGCCGGGTCTCGAGTCGGCCGATGCCGACCGTTCCTCGATCACGCTCGCCGACCACGTCGACGCGATCTGCGACGCGGTGGCGTCCGCAGGGCCTCCCGTCGTGCTCGCCGTCCACAGCGGCGCCGGCGCCCCCGGCTACGCGGTCACGGACCGAGTACCGGAGCAGATCGCGGCAATGGTCTACGTCGACACTGGAGCGGCGATGGGTGCTCTCGACCCCGAGTTCGACGGTGTCGAGCTGCCCCTGCCTCCACACGAGGAGCTCGCGGCCAACGAGAACCTCGACGGGCTCAGCGAGGAGCAGCTCGAGACGTTCCGGCGTCGGGCCGTCCCCGAGCCGGGCGCCGCGCTACGCGAGGCCGCAGCGCTGACGAACGACGCGCGCCTCGACGTGCCGAGCACCGTGATCTGCACAGGATTCACCTCGGAGGAGTACAAGGCAGCGCTGAAGGAGGGGTACGCCTTCCTCGCCGGCCTGGGCGAGCTGCGCGACGTGACCTACGTCGACCTGCCGACGAGCCACTGGCCGATGTGGTCGCGGCCGCAGGAGCTCGCCGCGATCATCGGCGACATCGCGAAGGGCGCCTCCGCGGGCTGATCGCCTACTGCACGAGCTCGAGCAGCTTGAACATCGGCAGGTACATCGCGATCACGATGATCCCGATGATCGCGCCGACGCCCATCATCATCAGCGGCTCGACGATCGAGGTGAGTGCCGCGATCGAGGTGTCGACCTCGTCCTCGTAGAAGTCGGCGATCTTGTCGAGCATCTTCTCGAGCTCGCCCGTCTCCTCGCCGATCTTGACCATCTGCGAGACGAGCGGCGGGAACACCGGGTCCTCGATCAGAGGCTGGGCGATGGGGACGCCCTGGTGCACCTTCGCGCGCACCTCGGCGAGAGCCGACTCGACGACCCAGTTCCCCGAGGTCGTCCCCGAGATCTCGAGCGCCTTGATGATGTCGACGCCCGCGGCGACCAGGGTGGCGAGAGTGCGTGAGAAGCGCGCCATCGTCACCTTCAGGACGACCTTGCCGATCCCCGCGGGCAGACGCAGCTTGAAGCGATCCCACACCTGACGTCCCGCGGGGGTCCGCTTCCAGCGCCGGAAGCCCCAGACCGAGAGGCCCATCGCCGGGAAGAGGATGAACCAGTAGCCGCGCACGAGATCCGAGGCGGCGACGACGCCCTTGGTCAGCGTCGGCAGATCGCCACCGAGGTCGGCGAAGATCCCCTCGAAGACCGGGACGAGGAACATGAGCATCCCGATCAGGGTCAGGATCGCGAAGGTCAGGACGACGAGCGGGTAGATCATCGCCCCCTTCACGCGGCGCCGGATCTTCATCTCCTTCTCGATCTGCACCGCCACGCGATCGAGGACGGTGTCGAGGATGCCGGCCGCCTCGCCGGCCTCGATCATCGAGATGTACAGCCGGTCGAACGCATTCGGATGGCGGGCCATCGCCTGCGAGAGGAGCATCCCGCCCTCGACGTCAGAGCGCACCTCCTTGATGACTGCCGCGAGCGTCTTGTCGTCGGTCTGCTGCTCGAGGATGACGAGCGACGCGACGACGTTCAGCCCGGCGTCGATCATCGTCGCGAACTGGCGCGAGAAGACCTGGAGCGAGCGCATCTTGACGCGCTTCTGACGCTTCTTTCCGGCGGCGCCGACCTCGGAGAGCGCGACGGGGCGCAGGCCTTTCTGGCGCAGGAGCTCGCGTGCCGCGTTCACATCGGGCGCGGTGATCTGACCGGCCGACTCGGCTCCGAGCGCGTTGATCGCGCTGTAGGCGTACGCAGCCATACGCAACGCGTATCGGCACGGCCAAAGGTCCGCTTGAGGTACGCGGACGCTGTGGTCTGCGCTCACACCGCGGCCGCGAAGCGGACGCCTTCGGGATCTCTGCGCGCGCGAGATCCGCACTCGCGGATCTCGAGCTTGCGCACAACTAGAAGTCGGCGCCGGCGGTCGAGACAACGCGCGCGAGCGTCGCCGTCGTGCCGTTCTTGCGCACGACGACGGTGACCTGCTTCACGGCCGTGCCACCTGCGGGCGTGACCGAGACGATGTACGTGTCGACGCGATAGGAGCGGCCGTCGGGCCCGGTCACGGTCTGCGTCGGCGTGCACACGGGCGTGAGCGTTCCGCATGCCTGGTTCACCTGCGACGCCGAGTACGCCGCGTCCGCTTGATACGTGGAGTCGGTCGCAGCGAGCGCGGTCGTGTCGAGGTAGATCGAAGCGAATGCGACCGCGCGATAGCGCTCGAGCTGCCGGTCGGCGATCGCGGACGCTGTCGACGTCTCGGCGGAGCGACGCAGCGTCGTCATCCCGGACGTGAGCGCGAGGAGGATGGCCAGCAGGCCGACGTTGATGACGACGATGGCCACGAGCATCTCGATGAGCGCGAAGCCCTGCTCGTCCCGCGGGCGCGGCGTCATGGCTTCTGGGCGGCCTCAACGGCGGACTCCGCGCTGCCGACCGAGACGAGCGAGATCTTGTAGCGCGCGCCGGTCGTCGTGTTCACGAGCGTGAGCGGCTTGCCGATCTTCAGCGTCGTCGTCTTCTGCCCACCCGAGTACGCGCCACCGACGACCCCGACCACCACGGACTTCGAGCCGGGCTTCTCGGCGACGAGGACGAAGAGCGGGTCGCCCGCCGGGAACTTCATGCCGGGCTCGAGCACCTGGCGCGCGCCGTTGACGGCGACCATCGTCACCGCCGCGGCAGCGGTCTTGCCCGTTGCGAACTCCTTCGACGGTGTCTCGCCCTTGCCGGCCGCCTCCTTGGCGTCACCCTCCGCGCCCAACCCGTTCTCGGTCACGACCTGCTGAACGAACGGGTCCTTCGGGGCGAAGACCGAGAAGGACCTGATCTTCCCCGTCACCGCCAGCGCGGGCGGGCCGCCGAGCGCGACAGGCGTCGCCGTCGGTGCGGGCTGGCCGAGAGGCGCCGTCGTCTCGGTCGTCGTCGGCGCGGCCTCCGGCGAGGACGAGCCTCCGAGAAGCTTCGGAAGCTGGAACGCCAGCATGGCGAGAAGGAAGAGCCCGCCGACCACGACGAAGATCTTCTGCTTGCGCTCCCGCGCCGCTCTCGCCTCCGGAGTCACGGCGTCCCTCGCGCGGCGGACGTCCCCGTCGAGAGGTCGTCGCTCGTGTCGGCGCTCGGTGGAGGCGTGACCGGGGCGATCGGGCCGTCGTAGACGAACGCGTTCAGCGTGATGGTCGCGTCGAGGAACGGGAAGCGCCGCGCGTTCGACTCGGTGAGCTCGACGGCCTGCACGGTGAAGAGACGGCCGGTGGCGCGGACCTTCCCGCCACGGACGCGGACGAGATCCCGGGCGCGCTTGACGAACCGCAGGATCTCGCGATACGACCCTTCCGCGGTGACGACGACAGGGATCGCCGTCGGCGCCCCGGCGCTCACCACGGGCTCGCGCGGCGTGATCGACGCGAGCTTCACCCCGGTCGAACGCGCGAGGCGATCGAGCTCGAGGACGAGGCCGGGCTGATCGGAGCTCGAGGGCATCGCCTTCGCGAGCCGGAGGACGTCGCTCACGCTGGTGCCCACGGGCTGCGGCCGGGCCGCATCGAGACGGGCCTCGGCAAGCCTGAGCTCCGCAGTGATCACGTCGTCCGCAACCGTCGTCGCCTCGGCTCGCTTCGGGGAGACGAGCAGGAACCAGAGCGCCAGCGCGTAGACGAGCACCACGCCGGCGACGAGGGCAATCTTGGCGCGCGGCGGAAGCGCGGCGAGGCGCGCCTTCACGCCGAGCCACCCGACCTGAGGCCGGCCGTGACGGTGAACGTCACGACGGGCTTCTGCATCTTGGCCGTCTTCTTCGCGTCGTCCTCTCGGCCGCCGGCACGACACGAGCACTCGCCGTGAGGCGAACGTCCGTCAGCGTCGGGAGCGCGGCAAGCCGAGCAAGGACCCGGGCGACCGACTGGTGCGAGTAGGTCGCACCCTGGATCGTGACGCCGGGAAGCGATGTTGTCGCGGGTGCTGCACCGCCCGCCGGAGCACCGGTCGGCACCGCGATGATCGGCGCGGACGCCGTGAGCCCGGTGAGCCAGGCGTCCTCGGGGAGCACGAACGCCAGCTCGCGCAGAAGGCGATCGACGGGCGTGCGCGTAGCGAGCGCGGCAGAAAGCGCGGCGACGCGATCCGTACGCTCCTGCGCGATCGCCCCGGGGGCGACGGCAGGCCGCCCCGGGACCGGGAGACGAGCAATCGCCGCCTCCACCGACTCGAGCTGGGCGCGCTGGTCCGAGACCGACCCCGACGCCGACATGAACAGCACGACCGCGGCGGCAGTGATGGCAGCGACCCCACCTGCCGCAAGGAGGATGGGTGTGCGGCCGCCTTCGGTCTGCTGGCTCGCGAGGTCGCGAGGAAGGAGGTTGACGGCGCGCATCAGTCCTCGATTCCGAGCCCGATCGCGATCGCGAGCGAGCCGTGCTGTCCGTCGTGGGAGACGTTCGGCCCGACCTTGATGCGCCGGAACGGATCACCGAGACGAACAGGGACGCCGACGAGCTCGCCGACCGCGTCCACGAACCCGTCCATGTGAGCCGCGCCACCCGTGAGCACGACCTCGCCGATGCCGAGAGCGCCCGGTTGAGCCTGGTAGAACTGGAGCGAGGCGATGAGCTCGCGCGCGAACGCCGCAAGCGCGCGCTGGATGCCGTCGCGAGACTTCGCAACCTGCTCGGGCGTGAGCCCGTCGACATCCGTCGGCTCCGCGAACGAGAGGTGCCGCTTGATCGACTCCACCTCGCTCGGCGCACGGTCCAGCTCGCGCGCGATCGCGACGTTGAGCGACCAGCCGCCCCAGTCGAGGACGCGAGTGAACTCGCAGTGGAGCCCGGTCGAGACGGCGATCGTCGTGCGGTCGTGACCGATCGCCACGGCGACGAGCGCGCCCGACGCCTCGTCCCGCTCCGACGGTGCTTCGAGCGAGCGCAGCAGCGCGAATGCCTCGAGGTCGATGCCGACGACCTGGATCCCGGCCCGTCGGCACGCCTGCAGATACCGGTCGACGACTTCGCGATATGCGACCACGAGCAGGATTCGCTTCCAGACAGTCCCGTCCTCGCGCTCGGTCTCGTCGAGGACGACGTAGTCGAGCACCGCCTCGTCGAGCGGGATCGGGAGCACCTCCTCCGCGCGGAAGCGGATCGCGTTCTCGAGCTGCTGCGCGTCGGCGACGCCCTCGATCTCGAAGACGCGGACGCCGATGCGGTTGTTCGAGACGCCCAGCCGGACGCCGCGCTTCGGAAGCTTGTGCAACTCGAAGAAGCGCTTGAGCGCGTCGCCCAGCGTGTCGGGGTCGCGGATCTCCCCGGAGACGACCAACCCCGGCTCGAGCGGCTCGCGGAACGCCTCCACGAGCTCTGGCGCGCCGTTGTTGACGACCTGCGCCGCGGCGATCTGCGACGCGCCGATCTTCAGCCCCACGAGTTTCTTCGCGCGCTTCTCCCTGCGCTCGTTCGAGGAGTCCGACTCCGTCGTTCGGCGGCTGAGGCGGCGTCCGAACCTGCGCGGCTCCTCCGCCACGATGTCCAGCGAGTCCGTTGGGGTCAGACCCGTCGGGCCTGACCCCCTCTCGACGGCAAATTCGTCAGTGGCGTGGCCGTACGCGGCGAGGCGATCGATGACGTCGGCGTCGATCGGCGCTTCCGTCTCCTCACTCCGAGCGGTCTCCGCGTCGTCGATTTCCGGCCGCAGCTCGTCCATCAGCCACTCCCGGCGAGACGCAGGCCCGAGCCGGCGGCGTCGATGGCCGTCGGCGAGATCGGGACGCCGCTGCGCTCGAGCATGCCGACGAGCTGGTCCTTCCGGCTCGAGACGGAAAGCGCCGCCTCGGGCGTGACCACGCGCTTGCGGATCAGCTCGGCCAGGCCATGCTCCATCGTCTGCATGCCGCGCTGGGTCGAGGTCTGCATGACCGAGTAGATCTGCTCGACCTTGCCCTGGCGGATGAGGTTCCGGACGGCGTCGTCCGGGAAGAGAATCTCGAGGCAGGCGACGCGCCCGAGGCCGTCCGCAGTCGGCAGCAGGGTCTGCGTGATGATGCCCTGGAGCGTGTTTGCGAGCTGCATGCGCACCTGCTCCTGCTGCGCCGGCGGGAAGACGTCGATGACGCGGTCGATCGTGCTCGGCGCGCTCTGCGTGTGGAGGGTCGCGAGGACGAGGTGACCCGTCTCCGCGGCGGTGAGCGCGGTCGCGATGGTCTCGAGGTCGCGCATCTCACCGAGGAGGATCACGTCGGGGTCCTGGCGGAGTGCGGCACGCAACGCCTCTCCGAAGGTCGACGCGTCGGTGCCGATCTCGCGCTGCGTGACGACGCATCGCTTGTGCCGGTGCACGAACTCGATCGGGTCCTCGATCGTCAGGATGTGATGCGCCTTCTGGCGGTTGACCTCGTCCACCATCGACGCGAGGGTCGTCGACTTGCCCGAGCCGGTTGGGCCGGTCACGAGGACGAGGCCCCGAGGCTTCATCGCGAGCTCGCGCAGGGACGGCGGGAGCCCGAGCTCCTCGAGCGTGCGCAGCTCCTCCGGGATGTGCCGGAAGGCAGCAGCGAGCGAGTCTCGCTGGAAGTGGACGTTCACGCGGAAGCGCGCGAGGCCGGGAACGCCGTAGGAGAAGTCGAGCTGGCGATTGACCTCGAGGTGCTTCTGCTGCTCGGTCGACAGGATCCGATAGAGGAGCGAGCGCGTGTCGTCGGGCATGACCTTCTCCGCGCCGGCGAGCGGCGTGAGATCGCCGTGCACGCGCATGGTCGGAGGAGCGCCCGGAACGAGGTGGAGATCCGAGGCGCCCGCTTCGGTTGCACGCCCGAGCAGGTCGTCGATGGAGGTGAGCGCAGCGTCCATGGACATCTGGCGTATCGGCAGTGCTTCCAGGCGGCTTGAGCAGTGACGGCCACGGGTCAGGACGACGGGTAGCTCACCCGCGAATCACCCAAATTGGGGTATGCGCTCCCCAACGTCAGGCCGATGTTTCGTCCGCATCCGCTCCACCCCCCATCGACTGCGGACTGCGGAAGGAGTTGCGGCAAATGTTCAAGCGGATTCGCTCCCGCCTCGACGGGAACTCCGAGCAGGGCTTCACCCTGATCGAGCTCCTCGTCGTGATCATCATCATCGGCATCCTGCTCGCGATCGCCGTTCCCTCGTACCTCGGCTTCCGCGATCGGGCCGCCAACAACGCGGCCAAGGCCAACCTCCGAGCGGCGCTGCCGTCGGCAGAGGCTTTCTACGCCGACACCGGCGCATACACGGGCATGGACGCTGGCGACCTCGTGTTGATCGACTCGGGCGTCTCGCCGTCGCTCACGGTCGCCTCGGCGGCTGCGGGCACCTACTGCCTCACGGACACCGTGAGCGGCAAGACCTGGAGCGTCGCAGGCCCCGGCCCCTCGAGCGCGGACTTCAAGCCCAACGCGACCTGCGCGTAGTCCGGCATCGAGCCTGAATCATCGGAAGAGGCGCGGGAAACCGCGCCTCTTCTCTTCTCCGACCATTTCAAGCCCCCTGAGACGCGTGCCGATATCGAACCCGTGAGCGTCACCCTGAACCCTCCCACCCGCGTCACCGCGCTCGTCGGGGCTCTCGTCCTCACGGGTCTCGCGGCCGTCGTGTTCTTCCTCGGCCGCGCAGCGATCGGCGGCGAGTCGGCCGCCGTCACGGCGACACCGATCACGAAGCCGACTCCTCAGCGCGCAGCGCCTTCCAAGCAGGTGGCTCCACGCGCGAAGGCGCGCGTGGCGAGCGGATTCCCCGCCAAGATCGACCACGCTCTGCGCTACAGCCGCGTCGTCGTCGTCAGCGTCTCGATGCCGGGAGCGGCAGTTGACGCAGTCGTCCGACGGGAGGCACGCGCCGGCGCGAAGGCATCCCGCGCCGCGTTCGTCGCGATGAGCGCGACGAACGAGCGTGCGGTCTCCGGCCTCGTCGCCAAGACCGGCGTCCTCCCAAGCCCTGCAGTCGTCATCGTCAGGCGCCCCGGTGTCGTCGCGACGACCTTCTCCGTGACCGACGCGGGGACGATCGCGCAGGCCGTCGCCGAAGCTCGGAGATGAGCGAAGCAGCGGCACAGCCGATGCCGGACGGCCGGGAGCTCTACGTCCGGCACGCGCGGATCGACGGATGCTCGATCGCACGCCTCCGCGCGGTCGACGAGGGTGATCGCTGCGTCGTCGAGGCCGAGGTGTGGCCGGACGGGACGAGCGCCGAGCCGGTCGCAGCCGGGCCGTACACGTTCCCGAGCCCGGTCGAGGCCACGCGTTTCGTCACGCACGCCGTCGAAGCGTTCATCGCGCTCGGCTGCGACGTCGCCGCCTCGTAACGCCGAGCTCGCCGACCGAGTCACGCTGCGGCAGCGGCCGCGAAGCGGCCGCCTCTAGGGATCTTCGCGCGACCGGAAGTCTCGCGCTAGCGAGCTTCCGGTCTTGCGCTCAGGAGAGCACCCGCGCGAGCTCTTCGATCGACGTGAGGCCGGATGCGACCTTCTCGAGCCCGTCGTCCCAGAGCGAGCGCATGCCGCCTGCGGCAGCAGCGCGCGCGATCTCGTCGCGGCTCGCGTGCTGAACCGCGAGCGCCGCGATCTCCTCGGACATGCGCAGGAACTGGAAGATGCCGACGCGACCGCGGTACCCGGTGTGGTTGCACCGCGGACAGGCTTTCTTGCGGTAGAAGACCGTCCCGTCGAGCGCGCCGAGCAGCTCGGGGGCCACACGGAGCTCGGCGATCTCCGCCTCGGTGGGCTGGTACGCCTCGCAGCAGTGCGTGCAGAGCTTCCGGGCGAGTCGCTGCGCGAGAACTGCCGAGACGGCAGCTCCGGTGAGGAACGGCTCCACTCCCATCTCACCGAGGCGGGTGATGGTCGACGGCGCGTCGTTCGTGTGCAGCGTCGTGAGCACGAAGTGTCCCGTCAGCGCGGCCTCGATCGAGATCTTCGCCGTCTCGACGTCGCGAATCTCGCCGACCATGACGACGTCGGGATCGGAGCGCAGGATCGAGCGCAGTGCCGACGCGAACGTCAGTCCGGCGCGGATGTTGATCTGCACCTGGTTCACGCCGACGAGCCGATACTCGACCGGGTCCTCGACCGTGATGACATTGATCTCGGGCCGGTTGATCAGCGCGAGGCAGCCGTAGAGGGTCGTCGACTTCCCGGATCCGGTCGGCCCGGTGACGACGAGCGCTCCCGTCGGGAGCTGGACGATCGCCTCGAGCTCGGTGCGCATCGCTTCGGACAGGCCCAGCTCGGGCATCGTGGGTGGCTTGCGCGACTTGTCGAGCAGGCGCATGACCACCTTCTCGCCCTCGACGGTCGGAAGCGTCGCGACGCGGATGTCGAGCATGCGGCCGACCGCGGAGGTCGACAGCGTGATGCGACCGTCTTGCGGCTTGCGGCGCTCGGCGATGTCGAGTTTGGCGAGAACCTTCAGGCGCGTGGTGACGCCCGCGGCCATCTTCTTCGGGATCCGCTGCACCTCGCGGAGAACGCCGTCGACACGGAACCGCACGACGAGCGCGTCCTCCTGGGCCTCGAAGTGCACGTCCGAGGCGTTCTCCTCCGCCGCCTGGAAGATCAGCGCGTTGACGAGCCTGACGAGCGGCCCGTCGGAGATGCCGTCGTCCGCTTCGAGGTCGTCGCTCTCATCGCTCGTCTCGTCGAGATCGACGGCGACGACGGAGCCGATCGCCTCGGCCGTGCGCACGAGCCGCTGAAGCTCGGCGAGGATGTCGTCGCGCGAGGCGACGACGAGCTCGAGCGTGTGCTTCGTCGCAAGACGGAGCTCGTCGATCGCGTGCAGGTTCCCCGGATCCGCGACAGCGACCCTGAGGACGTCCTCCTCGAGCTCGTAGGGGATCGCGACCGAGCGCTCGAGCGTCTGCACGGGGACCAGCTGCGAGGCATCGACCGCGACGCCGACCGTCGGGAGGTCGACCACAGGCAGGTGGTGACGGACCGCGAGCATGCGTGCGACACCGTCCGAGGTCGCGACGCCCTCGTCGACCAGCGCCTGGGTGAGGGGTGTCCCGTCGACGGTGCGACCCCGCACGAGGGCGAGCGCGTCGGGAGCGACGAGCGCGGTGTGCTCCAGCAGGTCGAGGAGGAGCTCGGAGGTGTCGTCGGCGCCGAACGGGGACGCGAGTGAACGCGCCGGCGCGACCGCCCCGGCGGGCGTGGTCTCGGCGGCCTGCTCCGCACTCGATGCGCGTCGGATACTCATGTGCAGCTCCCTCGAAGGGGTTATCGGCAGCGACCGAGCACCGCTTGACGAGCCCTCAGCCCGCGAAGAGCGCGAGGTACGCGTCGAGCAGGGCGTCGCCGAAGAACAGCGCCGTGACCGCGCCGAAGGCGAGGAACGGCACGAGCGGCACGCCCATCTTGCGGGCGGAGGCGCCGTGTCTCGCGAACAGCACGAACGATGGAATCAGCGCCGCGAAGAAGCCGATCATGAGCGCCACCGTGACGGACGCGCCCAGCATCGCGCCGAGAAGAAGCGCGAGCTTCACGTCCCCCATCCCGAGACCCTTCGGATAGGCGAGCACGGCGAGGAACAGCCCGCCCGCGGCGATCAGCGCCCAGGCAAGCCACGAGAGGCTCGGATCGATCGCCGTGTGGGCCACGAGCGCGACCGCAGCGGCCGGTACGACGATCCGGTTCGGGACGATGCGGTGCTGGGCGTCGATCACCGAGAGAGCGACGAGCACCGCGCAGAACCCGGCGCTGAGCGCGGCCCAGGCCGTCGGCGCCGAACACCGCGAAGCACGCGACGATCAACGCTGCGGTCACGAGCTCCACCGCCGGATACAGAGGCGAGATGCGCGCGCTGCAGTGGCGGCAGCGACCGCGAAGCAGGACGTACGAGAGCACCGGGATGTTGTCGCGCCACAGGATCTGCGTCGAGCACGTTCCGCACGACGACGGTGGACGCAGGATCGATCGCCGCGCGGGGACACGCGCCACGACGACGTTCAGGAAGCTCCCGAGCGCCAGCGCGGGAGCGAGGACAAAGGCGGCGGCTGCAGCGTTCACGGCGGGCTAGCCGGCGTAGCTCCCCTGCACGGGCGTCACTTCCGTCACGGTCTGCGTCGCGCCGGGCATGCCGTACATCCACTGGATGGGAAGAGGAGGCGCGTTGATGAGCGCCGAGTTGTTGATCGTCGTCGAGCGCGTGATCACCGGCCCCCAGACGGTCGTGTTGTTGTCCATGTCGAAGTCGTTGACGATGTAGAGGGCGCCCTGGAAGTTCACGTGGTTGCCGATGTCGCCGCCGACCGTCGTGGTCGACGACTGCGAGACGAGGGAGCCGGCAACGAAGACGAGGAGGTTCTCCTGCGGGTTCCACGTCGAGTCGCACGCCGCGACGCCACAGATGTCCGCACGGTTCTTGATTCGCACCTGTCCCGAGCCGTAGATGACCGCCTTCCCGACGTACTGGATGAGGTTGAGGTTCGACCAGGTGAGGTGCCCGTCGAAGTAGATGACGCCCTTGATGGTCAGCGTGCCCGGAGAGCCCGGCTGCCAGCTCAGCTGCGCTTCGGCGACTCCGTCGCCATTCGCGTCTCTCACGCAGCTGTACGCGCTCGACGGCGTGAGGTCGATCTCGCCGCGGCTGACGTTCAGCGAGGCGTCATTGTCGAATCCGCCCGGGAACGACCCGGTCGTGCACGCCGACTGCGGGCCGAGCTGGGCGTTCGAGTACCAGTAGTCGAGGTCGGCGGTCGGCTTCGCGATCGCCGGCGGGCTCGTGCCGACGGCGTCCGCGTACACATTCGTCGCGGGGCCGCACGGGAGCTGCGCGCCGGTGTAGTGGCATACACCCGATGCGCTGAACTCGTCGATCGGGTTCCCGGAGGTCCCGATCGAGGCCTGCGGGCTGTTGGTGTAGAGGTTCCCGATGAGATCGACTGCCGGGCTCGACACCTGCGAGTTGTTCTCGAGGCAGAGGTTGCCGCGGACGTACAGCGAGATCGTGAGCGTCACGCTGTTGCCCAGCGTGATGCAGCCCGACGGCTGGTCGACGAAGAGGTAGTCCCAGGGCCGCATGTCGGCCTGCGTCGAGGTCGTGATCTGCGCCTGCATGCTCACGGTGCGGGTGATGTTGGCGGCATGTGGGCCTGACGGGTTCGTGACGGTGCCGGTCGACGTCAGCGTCCAGGTCGTCCCCGAGAGCGAGCCCGAATAGGTTGTCGAGCCGCCCGTGAGCGCCACCGTCGTCGACGGCACGTTCGTCACGTCGTACGGATCAGCGGCGTTCTGAAGTCGAGAGAGCGAATAGCTCAATCCGGTCTCGGCGATGCCGTACGCGCGCTGATCGGCCTGCGCGCGGCTGGCCGCTCCCTGGTTCGTGGTCGTGTAGGCGAAGATCCCGGCAGCGAGCGCGGAAAGCACCATCGTCACCCCCAGCGCATACGGCAGCGCAAGACCGCGCTCGTCGCCGAGCGCACGCCGAACGAGACTCAGAGGGGAAGTGGGCACCGCAGCTCCTCGGGTCGGAGATCCCGTCGCAGTGAACGGGCGGATCCGCGACCGGGCATCACCCTTCGAGGGGACGCCCTCACGCGCGCACGGAGTTCCGCAGGACGATGTCGTCCGTGAGGTTGTAGTCCGGCAGCCCGCTTGCGGGACGGGCGTTGACCGGGAGCGTCACCGTCAGGATCGCGAGGCTCGCAGACGACTGCGCTGCGTACGAGAACACCGTGCCGGTCGTCAGGTAGTCGACGGTCTTCCTCCCAGTCGTGTCGCACGTCCCGCCCGTGAGCCGGTAGAGGGCGTACCGCGTCCCCGACCCCGACGTGCACCAGCTCACGGTCGTGCCGGCGCCCGCCGTCGGGCAGCGGCTGCCAAGCGTGATCGTGATCGTCGCGGATGCGCCCGCGGGAGTGACGGCGCTGGCACAGTGGATCTCGCGTCGAAGCTGATCGAGTGCGATGCGAGCATTGATCTGCGACGCGAAACGTCGATTCATGTCCTCCTCGGCCTTGTTCGCCGCGATCAGCGCGTAGGAGAGCGCGGTCACGGTGATCAGGAACATCCCGAGGACCGTGACGAGCTCGACGAGCGTGAAGCCGCTCTCTTCGCTCCGAAGCCGCTGAACGAGCCGACGACAGCGGAGCACGTCAGTCCCCCGCGACGCGGAGGGCGGGGAGCTCGTCGTCCCTCGGAGGGTCGGGCGCAGGGCCCACGGGCGCCTCGACCTCGCCGGCCCGGACCTTCTTCGTCAGGGCGAGCTTCTCCGCGCGATCGAGCGCGATCTCGAAGTCGTGGCGGTTGCTGGCGGCGTTCGCGGCGACCTCGCGGTCGACGAGCCCGTCGAGCACGAGCCGGATGAGCGCCTTCGAGAACGTCTGCATCTCGAAGAACTCGCCGTCGTCGATCGCATCCGCGATCTCGTCCGCGCGGCGCTCGCGGATCAGCTCCGCGATGCGCGCGTTCGAGACCATCACCTCGACGGCGGGAATGCGTCCTCCTCCCTCGCGCGGCAGGAGCCGCTGGCTGATCACGCCGCGCAGCACGCCGGCCAGGATCGAGACCACCTGCGGCTGCTTCTCGGGCACGAAGAACTCGACCATGCGGCCGATCGTCTCGGCCGCGTCGAGCGTGTGCAGCGTCGAGAAGACGAGGTGCCCGGACTCCGCCGCCTGGAGCGCCGTCTGCGCGGTCTCCGCGTCACGGAGCTCGCCGATCAGGATGACGTCGGGGTCCTGGCGAAGAACGCGGCGCAGCGCCTGGCCGAAGCTCTCGGTGTCGAGGCCGACCTCGCGCTGATTCACGATGCAGAGGCGATCCGGATGGAGGACTTCGATCGGGTCCTCGATGGTCACGATGTGCTGGCGCCGTGTGCGGTTGATCTCGTCGAGCATCGCCGCGAGGGTCGTCGTCTTGCCGGAGCCCGTCGCGCCGGTCACGAGGACGAGCCCGCGCTGCTCCTGCGCCAGGCGCGCGACTCCCGGCGGAAGATGGAGATCTCCGAACCCGGGGATCTCGTTCGGGATCACGCGGAAGGCGAAGGAGATCGCGCCGCGCTGCCTGAACCCGTTCACGCGAAATCGTGGGAGCCCCGGTGCCGAGTAGGCGAGGTCGAGGTCGCCGCTCTCGTCGAACAGCGCCCTGCGGTGCGGCACGGCCGCGGTGACCTCGTCGAGGACGGACTGGAGCTCGACGTCGCCGAGGGGGCCTACGTCGGCGATCTGGGCGAGCTCGCCGTCGACGCGGAGCATCGGCGGCTGGCCGACCTTCAGGTGGACGTCGCTGGCACCAGCCGCGACGGCATGCCGAAGCGCGTCGTTGAGATCCATGGACAGCTCGTGCATCGGCACGAGCGGGGTGGCTCTTTAGGTCACGTCAGGGGTCAGACCCGTAGGGTCTGACCCCACTCCACCGCGTGTGCCGCACAAGGCGCGAGAGCACACGGAGTGGCGGGCGCGCGATCCGAGGCGCATCGCTCGGGTGCGCAAGCTCACCGCGGAGGAGATCCGTCACCGCCTCGAAGACGCCTGGCGCGCGCAGTGCCCAAAGGCACGCGCGCGGGTATCGATCCACCGCTCGCTTCGCCTTCCAGGACGCCGTCGCGTGCCGGTCGAGCGCAGCCGACAGCGCACCCTCGTAAGCCTCCGGGCGGCGCCGCGAGGATCGCGTCGGCGCAGAGCTTCGCGGAGACGAACGCCTCGTACATGCCGTCGCCCGAGAGCGGATCGACGAGCCCCGCGGCGTCCCCCACGAGCAGCACACGGCCACGCGCGGCGTCCGCGCCGAGCGCGCGCATCGGGAGCCGGTGCCCGCGCACCTCGCCCACGGAGCCGGGATCGACCCCGTGCGCGCGCGCCAGTCGGTCGAGGTGGTCGCGGAGCCGAGGCCCCTCGCTCATCCAGCCGCCGATCCCGAGGTTCGCGTGGTCGCCCTTGGGGAACACCCAGCCGTACCCGCCCGGCACGACGCCGAGCTCGACCCAGGCGGCGCTCTCGTACGCCGCGGGCGCGAGCGCGTCCCACGAAACGTTCCCCTCGAGCGCGACCCCGCGAACGATTCCGCCCACAAGGCCGGTCGCGCGAGCGACCGCGCCGTTGGCGCCGTCCGCCCCCACGAGGAACGAGGCCCTGATGCGGGATCCGCCGACCGTGGCGGAAATGCCGGAGTCGTCGGCCACGAGCTCGGCTACAGCAGATCCGTCGCGGAAGTCCGCCCCGTAAGCAGCCGCCTGCTCGGCGAGGAAGAGGTCGAGACGTCGGCGCTGCGTCATCGCGATGAGCGGCGCGTCGCGCGTACGCGCGAGGGTCGTGCGGTACCCGACGCGGAGCACCATGCGATCCACGACGCGCTCGACCACCGGCTCGACGTCGCAGGGAAGATGACGCAGCGCCCGCCCGGTCAGCCCTCCTCCGCACGGCTTATCGCGTGGGAAGCGGGCCTTGTCGGCGAGCAGCACGCGGGCGCCGGAGCGGGCGAGCCGCAGCGCAGTGACGGAGCCTGCGGGCCCCGCCCCCACGACGAGGACGTCGACGCGCTCCACCCCGCGATCGTAGGGCCTGCCTCGGGTCGCGGCTACACTTGCCCGCTCCGCAGGGATTCCCGAGTGGCCAAAGGGGGCGGGCTGTAAACCCGCTGGCTCAGCCTTCGGAGGTTCGAATCCTCCTCCCTGCATT
Organism: uncultured Gaiellaceae bacterium; assembly: GCA_963744505.1. Taxonomy (GTDB): domain Bacteria; phylum Actinomycetota; class Thermoleophilia; order Gaiellales; family Gaiellaceae; genus GMQP-bins7. The sequence goes on along the minus strand of CAVUTL010000004.1, from coordinate 190,752 downwards.
GTCCGCAGATGGGAACTCCCGAGCGGGAGTTCCCATCGCGGGAAGATCCCTGAAGGCGCTCGCTTCGCGAGCGCTGTCGCATCTACTGCTCAGCCTTGCAAGCGCGGCTCAAGCTCTCGCGGGCGATACCCCGAGCGTCGTCGACAGCATGAGCTCGCCGAAGTTCGTCTCGATGAGCGTGAGGTCGTCGCCCATGTTCTCGGCGACCCAGCCCGACGCGGCCGCGTTGGCCGCCTCGGCGTCCTCCGGGCTGTCCCAGACGCTGAACGAGAAGATCTCGTTCCCGCTGACCGCGATCGAGTAGGCCTTGAATCCAGGCGAGCCTTCGAAGAGCGGCAGCATCCCGTCCTCGGCCTTCGTGATGAGCTCGTTGATGTCCCCGTCTGTCGTGTAGCGGGCCATCCGTACCTGCATTCGGACTCCCTTCTGCGTCGGCCTCAGCCCCCCGAGGCCGATCCCCGGAAACCGGCCGGCGCTGCCGGGACCATTCCAGACGATCGACCGCCTGGCAAGCCGCGAAACCACATCGACGCGCGAGGGCTACACTCGCGCCACGCCCTCTTAGCTCAGTCGGTAGAGCACCTCCATGGTAAGGAGGGGGTCGACGGTTCGAGTCCGTCAGAGGGCTCTGCGAGATCCCGCATGGTTGCTGGGGTTGCGGGATCAGCGGTGGTGGGGCGGCGAGTCGAATGCGCCGTCATGGAAACAGGATGGAAACGGGGCGAGCCGTCGAGAAGCGCGACCGAGGCGTCGGCTCCGTCTCGCAACGCGTCAGCGCGACCTACGGACCGACGCGCACGTCGCCCCTGTCGGTCCGCGGCGCAGGCGTGTGAGTTGAGCCTCGCCGGGCGAGGCTCAAGCGAAAGGACGCTCGCACACCGCGGGGCGTTGTGCGTCAGGCGCCTAAGACAAAGGGGAGGCGGCTCTATCCGCCCCCCCTTTGGCGTCACTGCCTAACCGGCCAGGCGGACCTGCACGAGCCGGTAGCCGGCGATGCCGCCGAGCCCGGGGTCGCCCTTCCGATACGCCTTGATGAAGAACTGCACGTTGAAGCCGTTCCGCGGCTGCGGGAACAGCTCGTTCGGAACCAGCGTAAGCGTCACGTAGCCGTCGGCCTGTGTCGTCTGGGTCTGACCCGAGACGACCCGCGGCGTCCCGCGCATGAACACGAGCGCTCCATTGACGGGTCGACCTCCTCGTGCGGTAACCCGGACGCGCACGGTGATCGGTGCGGTCCGACTCGTCACCGGATTCGGCGAGAACTGAACCGACGCGACGACGAGGCGATCGCCTGCCGCCTTCAGATCTCCCACCGGAAGCGAGCTGCCCGGAGGCGGCGGAGGCGGCTGGTTCGAGCCGACGACGCCGGTCTGTTTCGAGATCGCGGATGTCGAGCCCCGGTCGTTCCTCGCGATGACGCGGACGCGGATCGTCCGGCCGGTGTCGCTGTCGCGGACCTCGTACTCCGGGTCGTTGGCACCCTGGATCTCGCTGCAGTTGTCGCCCTTGTCGTTGCAGCGCAGCCACACGAACGAGTAGGTGATCGGACTGTCTCCGCCCCACTGACCGCGGTTGGCCTTGAGAACGTTGCCGACGACCGCAGTGCCGGTGATCGACGGTTCCGTCGTGTTGAACGGCTTGGCGGCAGTAATGACAGCCGTCGCGTTCGACGTCGCCGTGTCCGAGCCGTCATCGTTCGTCGCCACTACCTGCGAACGGATCCTGAAGCCGGCATCGGCTTCGCGAAGGGTGTAGCTCGCGTTCCTGGCGTTCGCGATCTGCGTGCAGTCCGATGCGTCGGGCTTGCCGGCTCCGTCGCACCGGAACCAGCGGTAGACATAGGTGATCGGATTTCCTGTCCAGGTGCCTCTCGTCGTCCTCAGCACCTGTCCCACGCGAGGCGTGCCTGTGATCGACGGCTCGCCCGTGTTGCTCGGGGCTACGGTGGTCGCTGCGCCGGAGGCTCCGGCAAGCAGTCCGACCGTGAGGGCGCCGACCGCCGCAAGCGCCGCCGATCCGGCGAGGCTCGTCAGGCCGATGCGGTACCTGCCCCGATGCTTGGTGCTCATTCTCATTTCGTGCTCCTTCCCCTAGTGGCTCCCTCGATCTACATCGAGGCATCGCCAGTGCGTTCCTCAGCCGGGAAGGCCTTCTGCAGAGTTTGAGAAGAGGGCCACGATCGCTTCGCCCGCCGTATGGTTTTTGGAGGGCTGCAATCGCTCGCAAGCTGACTTACATTTCTCATGGTACTGCGTATCGGCGCAGATTGAGGCATCCCAGGTCGCTCTGCGCTAACCGTCTGAGTCAGAAGGCTGGGCTAGGCCAAGGCGCGGATGCGGCGCTCAGGCCGTGTCTACGTCGCCGACTGCAGTTGTCGAAGCCTGCGGCAGCAAGAGCAGATGGCTATCGACCACCGCGCTTGCGACGTCGATCAGCTTTCGTCCGTTGCGCTGTGAGTGGGAGCGGAGCATCTCGAACGCCTTCTCTTGGTCGATTGCGTGGCGTTCCATCAAGATGCCCTTTGCCTGCTCGATCACGGCACGGCGCCCGAACGCTCCCTGGAGGTTGTGGTATTCGGCGAAGCGGTGCAGCGTGATCTCGATCGCGCTCTGTAGCTCCTCGGCGTCGGCGTCGACGATGTAGGCGAAGACACCGCGCTTGGCTGCCTCGCGAATGTAACTCGGGTCCTTCGCCGAAAGCAGCGCGATCACCGGACACGTCGACTCGTGGACGATCTCGCCGATCAGGTCGAGCGCGTGCTCGGAACTCAATCCGAGCCCGACGAAAGCGACATCGGGATGCTCTCTCGCCGTCACCGCACCCACTTCCTTGACGTCGACCTCGCGGGCGATGACCTCGTGCCCGAGGCCGGTGACGACCCGTGCGAGCAACTCCAGCCTGTCCTTGCGTTCGTTCGCGATCAGAACGCGGAGGGGTGAGATCTGCGCGACGTCCACTGGTAAGACAAAGCCTAATCAGCCGACGACGGACGGGGCCTTAATAGGTGTCCGGCGGCGCACGACAACGAACTGAACTTTCCCATCGCTTGTCCATCGGCCTGCGCCATCCTCGGAAAGCCAGTGGGGCCGAGTGCGCGGCTCTGACCTCCATTCACGGCACTCAGTCGCCAGGCCGAAAGACAATCGACTTCCTCACCGGACGTCGTAGTTCGACCCACGCGGGACCGCGCGCTGGCGCCCGACGGACGGTCGGTTGTGCGGGCGTGTGGGTAGGTGCATGGGCGAGATCAAAGAAACGGCGCGGGGCGCAGGCTGCATGTCGCGGTTCACTCGCCGCGCGGGGCACTCGACACGTCGGTCGCGCTGGCGTATGGGTGGCTGCAAGAAGTCGCCGCCGACCTTGCATTGGAGGACTGTCAGCATCAGAGCGTCGCACTCTTCGTTCACTCGCAAGCCGCAGTTATGAAGAGTGCGCGTTGCACGGTCCGTGCGAAAACCGACACCCTTGGGCACTTTCACTTTTCGCCGCGCCCGCGTAGAAGAGCCGGGAGACCGGCCTCTCGTCACATCGTCATCCGAGTAACAACGTCGTATTTGGTGACGGACGTGCGCTGGCCAGGAGTATCGCCCGCCGGCATTGCGTTCAGAGTCGCGTCTCCGGTCGCGTAGTCGTTCTCGGAGTCGAAGAAGAAGACCACGAGCGACTTGTCGGCAGCGGCGTCGTGAAGCAATACGAACTCTCTCGCGGGTACTCCCTCGGGACGATCGCCCTCATCCATCTCACGCTTGATCTCGTTCATTCGCTCCTTGTTGATTCCCTCAAAAGCCACAACGCGCGCGAGTGCCATCAGAGCCTCCTGGTCGGTTCCAGCAAGCCTACGCTTTGACGACATCGCGCTGGGCACTTGCCGCGCCGGCCGGTCAGACGGTCGCGAGGAACTCCTCGACGGCGGTGACGAAGCCGTCGATATCTGCCTCGCCGAGCGGAAGAGAGAGCGCGATGAACCCGCGGCGGCCGTAGGAGAAGCCCCGCTCGAGCATGTGGAGGTGAAGCAGGCCGCGCAGCTCCGCCGACTCGGGCACGTCGCGCTCACTCCGGACGGGGCCACGCACGAAGTGGAGGCCGATGAGCGAGCCGTAGCCGGTCGCGCAGAACTCGAGCTCGCGCTCCGCGGCGAACGCGTTTAGCCGATCGCGCAGGCGGTCGCCCAGGGCATTCAGGCGCGCGATCTCGGCCTCCGTCAGCACGCGTGTCAGGCCCGCAGAACCCGCGGCCATCGTCAGCACGTCGTTGTTGAACGTGCCGCCATGCTGGAGCGCGTCCGCTCGTGATGGGTCGAAGAGGCTCATCAGGTCGGCGCGGCCGCCGAAGGCGCCGAAGGAGAGCCCGCCGCCGACGAACTTCGCGAGCGTGGTCAGGTCGGCGTCGATCCCGACCAGCTGCTGCATCCCGCCGCGGGCGAGCCGCGCGGTCATCACCTCGTCGAAGACGAGCAGCACGTCGTGCGCGGCCGTCGCCTCCCGCAGTACGCGGAGGAAGGCCGGATCGCCCCGGATGACTCCGGCGGCGCCCTGCAGCGGCTCGACGATCACCGCGGCGAGATCGCGCGCGTGCTCCTCGACGAGCCGCGCGGCGCCGGCGGCGTCGTTGTACTCGCCGACGACCCACTCGAACGGCGGATTCAGCGGCGACACGCCATGCGCGAAGAGGAGGATGCCTCCGTGGTAGGCGCCGGTGAAGACCAGCACGGTCGATCGCCCCGTGACCGCCCTCGATAGCGAGAGCGCGAGCAGGTTCGCCTCCGTCCCCGAGTTGCAGAAGCGCACGAGCTCGATCGACGGAAAGCGCGCGCACACGGCTTCGGCCAGCGCAGTCTCGTAGCGGTTCGGCGCTCCCAGCACGATGCCGTCGGCGAGCGCTTCTCGGATCGCCTCAACGATCACCGGATGCGAATGCCCGTACAGACCTGCGGTGTACTCGCCGAGGAAGTCCACGTACTCGTGGTCGTCTGCGTCGGTGATCCGAGCGTCCTCGCCGCGGACGATCGTGAGCGGGAAGGGCGACTGGTGGATCGTCGTGCGCGTGTTCCCGCCCGGCATGACTCGCGCCCGCGCGTCGTGCAACCGGTGGGACTCCGGGTTCGACTTGGCGTACCGCGCCTCCGCCTCGGCCAGGCGTGCCACGAGTTCCATCGTCGCGAGCACAGAGCGATCCTAAACGCGCGCCTCCAGGGTTACGGGCATGCCGGCTCGAGACGTCGACGCGAGTCCGTCAGAGGGCTTGACACAAGGCCGTCGCAAAATGCGGGTCCTTGTGTTGCTCAGGAGCCGGCCTCGCCCGAGGCCGACGTACGCAGATGCTCAAACGGACTCGACCGCCCTGCTCACGATCCAGGCGTGCTTGCCGACGGGGCGAACCCGGGTGAAGCCGTACTGCTCGAAGAGCTCGACCGTCGCGCTGAAGAGGAAGCGGCCCTGTGCCTCGCGACCGGCGGTCACCTCGGGGATCGCCTCGACGAGGCCGCCGCCGAGACGGGCGATCTGGTCGAGCGCCCCCTCCAGGCCCGCCCGGGCGATGCCCTGGCCGCGATGCCTCTTGTCGACGAAGATGCAGGTGATCCGCCAATCCGGCCGTGGTGGAGCGTCCTTGTCGTACTCGCGCTTGTGCTTGATGCCCGGGAGCTCCTCCGGGCTACCGTACTGGCACCAGCCTTGGGCGGCGCCGTTCTCGTCGAAGATGAGCGCGGCATGAGCGCGCCCCGTGCGGACGCGCTCCTCCTTGGCCTCGCGATAGTTGATTCCCTTCTCTGCGCACTCGGGGTGATAGCCGATGCACCAGCAGCCACCGTAAACCCCGTTGTTGCGTTCGACGAGCTCGGCGAAGGCGTCCCATGTTGATGCGTCGAGCTGTCGGATCGCATACGGCATGGCGGGTCCCTCGATAGTAGGTGCTTTCATCGTCCTGGATCCCGGGCGCGACCCGTCTCGGGTCAGCCGCTGGTCAACCCCCGCTTCGGCGATCCCGCTGGGGCGTGGAGGTGGACGGGGCCGCCTACGCCGTCAGGCGTGCGCTGCGAGTTCCCGCTGGCGGGCTACGGCGGCTGTCCTGGTATGCACGTCGAGCTTCCCGAAGATGTTCTCGAGGTGAGTTCGGACCGTCGTACGTGAGAGGACGAGGCGGACGGCGATCTCGCCGTTCGTGAGACCGAGCGCCACCAGGCCGTCCGGCGAAGCGCCTTGCGCTGCACCGGTCGGGCGAGTGTGGCATCACGCCTCCGCACATGTACCCGGACGTCTGAGACTTCTGGCGCAACCACATCGACGCGCGAGGGCTACAGTCGCGCCGCGCCCTCTTAGCTCAGTCGTTAGAGCACCTCCACGGTAAGAAGAGGTCGAGACGGGAGTAGCGGAATGCGTGTGTTGTTGTCGACGTACGGGGGACGCGGGGACGTCGAACCGCTGATGGCACTCGCGGTGCAGTTGCAGGCACTCGGCGCGGAGGTGCGGGTGTGCGCACCGCCGGACTGCGCGGAGCGGCTGGCCGAGGTCGGCGTGCCGCTGGTGCCGGTCGGCCAACCGGTGCGCCCGCTGCTGCACGGGGCCACGCCGCCGTCAGCGGCGGACGTGCCCCGGCTCATTTCCGAGTTGGTCGCCGACGCAGTTCGACAAGCTCGCCGCGGCAGCGGAGGGATGCGATGCGCTGGTGGCGAGCGGCTTGATGCCGGCCGCCGCCAGCGCGCGGTCGGTGGCCGAGAAGCTGGGCATCCGCTCCGTGCACGTGAGTTACTGCCCGATCTTCCTGCCGTCGCCGCACCACCCTCCGCACCCGCTGCCGGGCCGGCCGATCCCACCGGACGTGACCGACAAACAGGTGCTGAACGACCTGGACGTCGAGAACTACAACGCGCTGTACGGCCCGGCGCTCAACACCCACCGGGTGTCGATCGGCCTGCCACCGGTGGACAACGTCCGTGCCCACATCCTCGGCGACCACCCGTGGCTGGCGGCGGACCCGACCCTGGCCCCCTGGCAGGAGCCGGCGGACCTCGACGTCGTGCAAACCGGCGCGTGGATCCTGCCGGACGAACGCGCTCTCCCGGCCGAGTTGGTGGTGTTCCTGGACGCCGGCCCACCACCGGTCTACGTGGGCTTCGGCAGCATGCGCGCCCCGAAAGACGTCGCCCCGGTCGCCATCGAGGCGATCCGCGCACACGGTCGCCGCGCACTCGTCGCCCGCGGCTGGGCCGACCTGGGTCTGATCGACGACCGGGACGACTGCTTCGCCGTCGGCGAGGTCAACCAGCAGGCACTGTTCGGCCGGGTGGCCGCCGTCGTACACCACGGCGGCGCGGGCACGACAACGACAGCCGCCAGGGCCGGCACACCTCAGGTGGTGATACCCCAGATGGCGGATCAGCCGTACTGGGCAAGCCGGGTGGCCGACCTGGGCATCGGCATGGCGCACGACGGTCCGACCCCTACCACCGAGTCCCTGTCAGCCGCGCTCAGAACTGCGCTGACCCCCGAGACCCGCGCACGGGCGACCGAGGTCGCCGGCGCGATCCGCACCGACGGGGCGACAGTGGCCGCGAAGCTGCTGCTCGACGCGGTCAGCCAAGAACGGCCGCCAGCCTCGACCTGAACCACGCGGGACCTTCGAGCTAGGGAAAGCGCCCGTCGCCAGGCCCCAACGCCACAAGGTTCGAGTTGAAACGGATGCCCGAGTGAACGCATCGCGTGCCAGGTCAGAGCATCCGCGGGTAGCTAGAGCGTCGGTTGGAGCGCGAGCCGCGTGCGGCAGGTCCGTCGCACGCAGACGTATGGGAGCGTCGAGGCGAGGAAGAGCCCGCCGAGAACGACGGCGAGCGCGGAGAACCCGCCGACCGCGAGCGCGAGTCCCCCGAGCAAGGATCCGACCAGGTATCCGAGTTGGTTCGTGGCGGCGCGAATCGATCCAACCTCGCGACCGAGATCTCCCGAGACCTGGAAGCCGTAGACCGTGCCCGCGACCGTCCTCGTTGCTGCGACGAACGCCGCAGCCGCGAACAGCAGCAGTGTGATTCCGACCGACGGCGTGAGTGCCCACGTGAGCGCGACGAGGACGGAGGCACCCACGCTGCCTTCGAGCATCGCCCGTCTGGCTCGACTCGGATCGGCGCGGCCGGCGAGTTGGTTACCAGCGAGAAATGCGGCAGCCACGGCAGCCAGAGCGAGTCCGGTCGTCGCCGTGGACATGCCGAACCTCTCCGTGAAGAGGGCGCCGCTGAACACGAGTGTGCCCGCCCACGCCGAGTTCGCGAGAAGCTCGCCAAGTGCCCAGCGCCTTGCCTCGAGACGACCGAGGAGCCCTGCGAGCGAACCACGCGCGCCAGTCAGAGGTGCGTCGCCGGGCCTCCGAGCAATCGCGACACCGGCGAGAAGCGCCGCCGGGAGGGGGAGCGCGACGAACGCAAGCCTCCAGCTGACCTCCGCGACGACGCCGATGACCGGCATGCCGACGATCCAGGCTGCCGGCGGACCGGCGAGCGCGTGCGCGACGACTCGCGTCCGGTTCTCGGGCTCGCTCCACGAGGCGGTAGCGGCCACACCCGCGGCGATCAGGGTCGCGACTCCTGCCCAGGCCGGGACTTGCGCTGCCGCGAGGAGAGCGAACGTCGGTGCGACAGCGCTCGCGATCGAACCGAGAGCCAGAAGGGCGCTCCCGACCCCGAGAAGCGCGCGAGGTGAGAAGCGAATGAGTGCGCGACCTGCTGCGATCGCGACGAGTGCGGCGAGCGGTGCGGCGAGGATGCGGAGCTGACCCGCCGCCGCGATGGAGACGTCGAAGTCCGCGGCGACATCACTCAGAATCGGCGCGAGCGTCAGGACGCCCGCCTGGCTTGCGAACAGGGCGAGGAAGAGCACGACCGAGGGAGACCCGAGGCTCGGAACGGGTGACCTTCCGAGCCCTCGCGGTGAGATCGCTATGGAGGAGAGGACGCTCACCCCTGAAGGATCGATCGAGCGCGGGCGCTCCGCTATTGGGGTCAACCGTCCGCCAGGGATACGGGAAACCGAACTCCGCGAGAGCCTGGTGCAGCTCAGTACCAAGGGGTTAGCTCACCCGAGATCGGGTAACTCTCTCTGATCCCTTCGACTCGCCGTCTAGCCAAGGAGGTCGAGATGAGTCGTCTACGCGCCCAGCGGCCGTCGGCTGCGCTTGCCGTCGCGTGCATCGCCCTGTTTCTTGCACTCGGCGGTACAGGCGGAGCGGTCGTGAGCCAGGCTCCGCCGAAGAACAGCGTCGGCACGAACCAGCTCAAGAACAACGCCGTCACCACGCCCAAGATCAAGAACAACGCGGTGGCAGCGGCGAAGATCGCAAGCAACGCCGTCGTCGCCGCCAAGATCGCAAGCAACGCCGTCGTCGCGGCGAAGATAGCGAGCAATGCGGTGGGATCCACGAAGATCGCAGCGGAGGCGGTCACGGCGGAGAAGATCGCTGCCAATGCCGTCACGACCGAGAAGGTGGCCGACGGATCGCTCACCGCGGCGGACCTGGCCGCAGGAGTGCTCCACCACCCAGCACGGCGCTCGGACGCTTCGTGAACGGGCCGGTAACGGTTCCGTCCGCGCAGACGACGATCGCCTCTCTTTCGATCACGGATGCGGGTAGCTACGTGATCTGGGGTAAGGCGTACATGAGCACCAACCTCTTCGACGGGACCGTCACCTGTCGACTCGAGGCGGGTGCCAACTTCGACGAGACACAGACGTTCGTCGCATTGAACGAGCCGTCGTCCGTCTCGCTGATGGTGCTCAACAACTTCACCGCGGCGGGGGCCGTGAACTTCGTGTGCTCGTCGCCCACGGCGAAGCAGGCGAACTTCATCAAGATCGCTGCGATGCGTGTGGCAAGCCTGACGAACACGGGTTGACGGCGGCAGCGGCCGCTGCGGCCAGCGTGTTGCGATAGTCCAAAGGAGAGGCCGTCAAAGACGGCCTCTCCTTTGCAGTCGAGTGCGCCGAACCCACGATGAGCGTGCCGATCGGTAGCGTCACTGACGATGCACGACGACGCTCCCACACGAAGAGCGCGGAGACGCAGCTGCAGCAAGCGTCGCCGGAGTTGGCTCTGGGACACGCGTAGCTCGGTCCCTTGAGATGGCGAGCGGCGAAGTCCACCGGACGCAGCTCGCGCACGAGCGCACCTATCTCGCGTGGTGGCGTACTGGTTTGGCCGCGATCGCGGCGGGATTCGCCATCGGGCGTGTCCTGCCCGAGGTCGTCGGCGGCACGAACTGGCCGTATGTCGCACTGGGAACCGGGCTGGCGGCCTGCGGGCTAGCGGCGATGGTGTACGGGATCGTGCACTACCGGGAACTGCAGGCGGCGCTGCGGGAGGACCGGGAACCGCACACCGGTGAGGGCTTCTTGCTCGCTCTTGCCGCAGTCGGGATCGCGGTGGGAGCGGTGTCCGTCCTGCTCGTCCTCCTCGCTCCCTGAATCAGCAGCGCGCTTTCGTGCAGGCCGATCCGTCCCCCCCTCGCCGGCCCCGGCTGCGGCGAAGACACATGCCCGGCCAGGCCTGCGGGACTAGCTGGGCGGGCCGAAGTCCTGCTGCTTGATGAGATCCCAGTCGCCCGCCCCGTCGGCCGCCTGCGGGTCCACGCGGATAGAACGACACCATCTGCTGCGTCGAGTCGCCGTTGGCGTCGAAGCCCACCGTGCCGATGATGGTTTCGAAGCGATGGGCAGGATCGACAGCATATGCGCGAAGAGCCTCCCTGAGCCCTTCCGCACCCGGGCCGTCCTCGGCGACGGCCTCCAGCGAGGCGAGAATCACCTGGGTGCACGCATACGCGGCGGCCGCGTAGTCGGTCGGTTCCTCGCCGAACGCGGATCGATAGGCATCGACGAAGTCCGCTCTCGGCGGCGCGAACGAGGCAAGCGCGACGATTGTCCCGGCTGCAGCCTTGCCCGCCCGGTGCAGGTACGAGCCTGCAGCTGCGCCCGAGCCGTCGAGAATCCCGTCCCAGCTGACGAAGGGCGTGGATTCGTGCCCCGCCTCGCGCATGGCCCGGCGAACCTCCGCAGCGCCGGAGTCGGTATCGCCTGCGAACACGACGACGTCGGGAGCGGACGCGTCGTCCAACGGTCCGAGGGCGGCGGCCGGGCTCGTGCCGGCCGCCAGCTTTGCCTTAGCGACCTGTCCACCAAGTGCGGTGAAGGCTCTTGCGAATTCGGTGGCTTCTTCCTGCCAATCCGGATCGGCGATGACCAGAGCCGACTCGGCGTCGAGATCGTGTGTGGCGAACGCTGCGAGTGCCCGCGTTTGGACGTCGGTCGACCGGGGAGAGCCGGACGTAGTTGATGCGATTCGGATGTGCCGCCCGGAACTCGAGGGCGCCGCGCTCGGGCTTCGTCAAGCCGGCATACGAGTTGGACGGGCTGCACTCGAGCAGTCCGGCCCGGTTCGTGATCGGGATCGTGCTCGCCGGCCACGGGGGACGTGAACGGACCGACGGCTGCGATCGTCCGTGGATCACCCGCCATCTTGTTTGCGGCGGCGGCTCCCCGTGCCGGGTCGTCGGGTTGTAGTCCGTCACCACCCGTGTCGTGCGCTTTCACGGCCAACTCCACGCCTTCGACGCCGCCGGCCTCGTTCGCCTGGTCGATGGCGAGCTGCACCGCGTTACGGACAGCGATGCCATCCGATGCAGCCTCGCCGCTGATCGGGACATGCACGCCGATCGTCCAGGGCCCCGACGGAAGCCCGGTGGACGGCTGCAGACGCAAACCAGCCGACAGCCGCGGCAGCGGCCACCAACAGCGCCAAGCCCCCGACCAGCACGGCACGTCCCCTACGCGACAACCTTCGGCGATGCACCGAGGGCCATGCGGTCGCTCCGGCGGTCGCCTCTTCGACCGCGAAGAGCTCGATCGGCTCGGCGATGCCCTTCAGCTGACGGCGTCCACGCGACTTGAACCCGACCGGGAGGAGGGTCATCGTGAGGGCGCGAACGGTCTCGCTGACGAGAACCTCGCCCGGGCCTGCCTGTGCGCAGATCCGCGCGGCGATGTTGACGGGGGATCCGACGTATCCGCCGTCGGCCTCGATCGTCTCGCCGGCGTGAATGCCGACACCGACGCGGATCGCCTCGTCCGCTGCTCCCTGGGCGTCGGCGACGATCGCAAGTCCGCAACGGACGGCGCTGCTGACGGAGTCGAAGACGACGTAGAAGCTGTCGCCCTCGGTCTTGATCTCCGCGCCGCCGAAGCGTCCGATCGCCTCCCGGGCGAGCGCGCGGTACCGCGTCAGAAGCTCCGCGGCTGCCGCGGCCCCGCGCTGCTCCACGAAGGCCGTATAGCCCCTGAGGTCCGCGAACAGGAAGCCGCGAGTGATCGTGCCTCCGTGGTCGGTCGCCATGCCGGCGCATCCTAGACCTGCGCGCCGGCATCGCTATGGCGCGCCTGCGTCAGTAAGAAGCGGGCGTAGCCGCGTCACCGGCGCCACCTACAGCCAGAGGAATTGACCCAATTGGGTCCTAGCGGGCGAGGCGAGGCGAGGGCACGCTGGCAGGGATACGGCGATCACAGTGATTGCCTAACCCGAAGGGAACCAATGCGCAAGTTGATCATCACCATCGTCGTCTCGTCGTGGCGCTCGCAGCGATCGCCGTCCCGTTCGCCAACGCCGCCACGCACCGACGCCAACGGCGTCGTCACCGTCGCCAGGGCGACATCCAGTCCGCCATGGGCTGGAACAACGCCGACGTGGGACGACCGCGATCGGTGCTCCCAACGGGATCGCCGACGTCGGCACCTCGTCGCCACCAGCCACGGCAGCATGCCGGTCGACGTTCCGGGCGGCTGGCTCACCCTGAACGGGCAGATCGTCGCCAACTACCCGAGCGACGAGTACTTCTGCAACTCGGTCACCAACCCGGAGAACTGGGGCAACGGCGCACCCCGGTGGTCGAGCTACTGGACCGGCGGCATCGACACCAGGTCACCCCGATCGGCAACGCCCAGAACAAGGTCACCGGCTTCAAGGTGAGCGCGGCTCCGACCGACGACGGCTACGTGTACTACACCCGGCACACGACCGGCACGACCCCGAGACGGCGGGGCCACGGTTCGTGTACCACGCCACCTCGCGCTGGCCGCCAGCTCGCGGCAGCGCGTCTCGGACGGAAGTCAACGAGGCCAACGGTCACCGTACGTGGCTCCGACCGTCTGAAGCGCTCAGCAGGCACAGGATTCGTCGGACACGAAGATCGCTGCCCGTGACGGCTACGTCCGGGACGCCTGACGCACGGGTACTTCGACGGCGATCCACGCCCATCACGAGCAGGCAGACAAGCGCTACTGCGTCACGGTCGGCGACAGCCAACGGCTCGACATGCGACGCCAGGACACCTACGCTCGGTCTCGTTAGCACGGCGGACGCTTCGTACGGCGCAACGAGAGACGGCTTGATCGCGCCGAGAGCCTCGAGCATCACGTCCGTGACCAGTCCCGGACGACTATGCAGCGGAGCGGCCCGGGAACCGGCCCCTCGGTGCCTCTCTGAGCGCGACGAGCTCTCACGACACGCCCGGCGCGCCGATCAGCCACACTTCGGTGATGGGCACCGGCCTGGCAGTCGGCGGCGACGTCGAGCAGGCTCTGGAGAACGTCGGCGTCCCGAGCTACGTCCTCGACGAAACGGGCTTCGTCCGGTGGATGAATCCTGCAGCCGAGCAGCTTCTCGGCAACGTTCGCGGTCGCCACTTCACCTCCGTCATGGCGCCCGAGGACAGGCCCCGCGCCCGCGAGCGATTCGCTCAGAAGATGCTCGGCACCTCCGTGGCCACCGAGGTGACCGGCCACCTCGTCTCGACCGCCGGGACGCGGGTGCCCGTGGAGGTAAGCGCGGTGCCGCTCAAGAGCGGTGAAACGGTCGTCGGTGTCTTCGGGCTGATCGAAGGACGCCCCGACGACACGCCCACGGCGCCACCCCCGCATCTCACCCCCCGCCAGGTCGAGGTGCTTCGCCTTCTGGAGCAGGGCCGCTCGACGAAGCAGATCGCCGCCGAGCTCCACCTGAGCACCGAGACGGTCAGGAACCACATCCGCCGTCTCTTTCGTGCCCTCGGCGTCAACTCCCGACTCGAAGCCGTCGCCGCCGCGCGGGCTGCATCACCTTAGGCCGCCGGCCAAACGGCGAGGACTGCCAGTACGCGGCCAGGGCTCGCGCGATGGCCGCGCGGACGGTCCCGCTGACAGCCCACAGGTGTAGAACCTGTCTCGAGCACGAAGCCGGGCTGTCAATCCTCTGGAGGCATCCACGCGGATTCCGAGTCTGTTGGTCGGGTTCTTCGACGGGCCGCTCTGGTGGGCCCGTCTCTCCGTGGCAACCGCTCTCGTGTTCTTCGTTGCCTCCTGGATAGCCCGTCCGTGGGTCGCGGGCGATACGCCTTTCGTCAGGGACGGCACAGATGCCTTCGTCGACTGCATCTCTGACGGCGACCTCGTCGCGTGTCGCCACTCGGGAGAGCTCGACTTCTGGGGCTTGACGAGCCCGATCGGAGACTGGCCCCTGCTCCAGCACATTCCCGATCTCGTCGCACTCGGGCTCGGGGCTCAGGCGCAACACACGCGCGAGCTCGTCTTCGTGTGGCTGAGCATCGCCGGCGTCGTCGGATCGATCGCTCTCGCTCGCGTCGTTCTGTTCAGGACGGGCTCGGCGCCATGGTTCTGGGGGTTTCTGTTCATCGTGCTCAGCGGCCCGCTCATCGTGTACGCGAGAACGACCGCAGGCGAGGCGCTGGCCACGGGGCTGCTTGTCTGTCTCGTCGCTGCAACGGTCTTGCGTGCGCCGCCCCAACTGGTTGCGATCGCAGCTCTCGCCGCGTGCCTGACGAAGGAGACCTCGTATCCGTTCGTGGCTGTCCTCGGCGTCCTCGGGCTCATGCTGGCGAGGGACCGGACCGGACTGCCCATCCGCCGGCACCTGGTCTGGGGCGCCGCGGGGATGGCAGTCGGCGTTGTCGCCGCATCGCTCTTCAACGTCGTTCGCTTCGGCAGTGTCTTGAACACGAACTATCTCGAGCCCGAGCTGCGGACTCCGGGCGTCGTACGTCCGCTGGAGTACGCGCTCGCGCTGCTCGTATCTCCGAACGGCGGGATAGTGGTCTACTGGGCGGCTGCGAGTGCGCTGGTCGTGACGGCGTGTCTCGTCCCTCTCGTGCTCCGACCGAGCCGACATCTCGATCTCCGTCCAGCGCTCGTCCTGATCGGAGTGATCGCCGCACTGACGCTCGGGTTCGCTTCGTGGTGGGACATATTCGGCAACGGGTACGGGCCGCGACTCACGCTGCCCTGGGTCCTTCCGATCGTCCTGATCGCTCTCGTCGCGTACGGCGACGCGCTTGGCGACCTCGCTCTGCGCCTCCTTTCACGCACGTGGCGACTGCTTCTCGTGGTTGGAGTCGTCGTTCGCCCTCGCCCTCCCGCACGTTGGCCACTTGTGGAAGCCGGAGGCGATGGTGGGTTCGGCGCGGACAGGAAACCGCCGTGCGATGCCCCGTGGAGGGGTGGCGTCGAGGAGTTCCATGCATGCCAGCACGATCTCCTCTGGTTCGACTATCGCCCGAGACCGCTGTATGCGATGGAAGGTGTCGGGACCGTGGGAGGGGCCGTGACGAGCGTCATTCTCGGAGTCGCTCTGTTCTGTTGTCTCGTACTTCTGCGGGACGGGCTTCGAGCGAGTCGAAGCTCAGCCGAGACGTCTCTCTCGAGCTAGCCGCTTCCTGCTCGGGAGCCCGACCCGCCGTCCGTTCAAGGGGATTTCCATTTCCGCGGGGACCCGTACGATGAGGAGTCGTGCACAGGCTGCTGCGCATGTCATCCGCTTTCGCTCTCGCCCTTCTGACCGTCGGCGTGAGCACGGCCGTGCCCGCCTCCGGTGGGGCGGGTAAGGCGGAGCCTGCAGCCGCCGCGGTCGCCCGCCACTGGACGGCCGAGCGGAGGGCGCAGGCGGTGCCGCGCGACCTCGTCCTCGACGCGCGCGGCTTGGGCTACCTCAGACTGCCGAACGGGGCGCTGAAGCCATACGGGCACAGCACCCCGGCGCCGAACGCCAAGCCGGGCAGCGGCGACAAGACGCCGCCCGCGATCAGCGGCATGGATCCGTCGGGTGGGCAGACGATCGGCTCCTCGTACGCGTTCAAGGCGACCGTCACCGACGCGAGCGGCGTCCAGTCCGTGTCCTTCGTCATCACCTACCCCGACGGAGTGACGACCCAGAGCTTCACCGCCGCGGCCGGGGCGAACAACGTCTGGAGCGCAACGCTCCAGGGGTTCACGGACGGCAGCTGGAAATGGCGAGTGGTCGCCAAGGACAAGGCCAAGCCGGGCAACACCGCGACGTCCTCGACAGCCTCGTTCACCGTGGGCGGCGGTGGCGGCGGTGGTGGCGGTGGCGGTGGCGGCGGGAACGTCGTGACCAACGCGCGAGTGGACGGGCGGTGGCGCGCTCCAGACTGCAATCGGGCGCATCTACTTCGAGATGCCGGCGAACAGCCAGCAGACGCGCTGGAACGGGTACGTCTGCTCGGGGACCAGCGTGACCGATGCGGCAACGAACGTCTCGGTGATCCTGACCGCGGCGCACTGCGTGTACGACGACGTCTACAAGGCGTTCGCGCGCAACGTCCTCTTCATCCCGAACCAGGCGGGCACGACCGGCTCGGGAACCGACCTGAACTGCTCCAACGACCCGCTCGGCTGCTGGGCGCCCGCACACGGCGTCGTGGACAGCGACTGGAGCTCCCGCAAGTGGCCGAGCAACATCCCGTGGGACTACGCCTACTACGTCGTCCCCTCCTCGGGTGCCCACTCGGGGACGGCAGCAGGCTCCGACTCCCTGGAGCAGGCTGCGGGCACGCTCGGGATCAGCTTCTCGGCGCCAGCAACCGGCGCGTACACGCACGCGCTCGGGTACTCGTACGACCAGGACCCGAATCTCATGTACTGCGCCGAGGACATGGGCACCGAAGGCTCCGCCAACTGGTGGCTCTCCCAGTGCGACCTCTCCGGCGGCTCGTCCGGCGGCGCCTGGATCCAGCCTCTACAGGGCGGGTCGGGACCCGTGATCTCGGTCAACTCCTGGGGCTACACGACCTCTACCGGGATGGCAGGCCCGAAGCTCTCCGGCACCTCGGCGTCGTGCCTCCACACGGCGGCACAGACCAACACGACGAACACCAACCGCGGGCTCATTACCCAGCTGCTGAGGTCGAGCGGCAGGTGCGTGTAGCCGCGCCCCCGGACGAGCACTTCGCCAAAACCGACCCTGCGAGTGGAGGGGTCGACCGTTCGAGTCCGACAGAGGGCTTCGGCAGATCCGGCTACGGGAAGGTGTCGTCCGTTGCGTCGAGGTCGAGGCGGCCGCCGTTTCGACACTCGGAGGTAACGCGGTACTCGATGCTGCCGGCGCCGCGGAGCGCGTTCTCCGTGAGCTGCTGCCGCATGAGCTGCTCGGCTCGACCCTCGGAGAGGCCAAGGGCGCGACCGAGCTCGACGCCGCTCTGCAACGCGTAGCACTCCGTTGTCGCCTCGTCGCCCTCGCCGTGGAGGTGCCACGCCTCGTGCGCGAGGACCGCGAGGGCTCGACCCGTCCGGCTCCCGGTCGTCTCGCCTTCGTACGCGAGCCTGTAGAGGTCGTGACAGATCTCGGGAGTCAGGATCGCGAGGTCGCCTCCGACCTCGGCGACGCCGTCGGTGTGCTGGACCGCACCGACATAGTCGCGCGCCTCGTCACAGCGAATCGAGACGGGTTTCTCGGCGATGTGTGAGGCCTCGTTCGAGAAGCGCGCAACAGCGTCTCCCCGACGCTCACCGGAGACCGAGCTCCAGCCGGTGCTCGGGCCGACGATGACGATCACGGCGATGAGCGCCGCGATGACGCCGACGCCGACGCCGAAGCTCCTGAGAGGGCTCGAGCGCGGCGCCTCGACCCAGTCGTCCTCGTCACTCTCCTCGAGCTCGTCTTCCGGTTCCTCGAGGTCGAAGCCGAAACGATCGCGGTCGATCGGCTGCGGACCGCGATCGGGCGCTGGCGACGACCCGCCGCGCAGCGCACCGACGAGGAAGTTCACCTCCAGACCGAGGGCGACGAGGAAGACGACGACGATCGGGACGATGTTGCGCAGCTCGCTCGGCCCGAGGATCCATACGAGGACGAAGGCGACGAGCGCGATGCGCACCCAGACCCATGGGCTGCCGCCTCCCGCCGTCACGCCGCGACGGTAGCCGCCGGCTACTCGCTCTGCGACCTCACGTAGTCGATGTACCCGCGGACGTCGGCAGCCGGCTCCGAGTACGCGTCGCCGAGCGCCGACTCCATCGCCGCCATGTACTCCTCCGTCCAGGCCGGGAAGTCGTAGTCGATGGCGCGGAGGAACTCGAGCGTCGCAGCGAAGCGCATGTCCGCAATCGAGGGCGAGTCGCCGCCGATGAACGTCTTCCCGTCGAGGAACCACGTGCGGTAGACGTCGAGCGGCTGCGCGATCGCGGCCTCGGCGTCCTTGCGCGCCTGCTCCTTCAGCTCGTCCGACGCATCGGCCGTTGCGACCTCGCCCGGGTACTGCGCGAAGCCGAGCGCGGGGTAGGTCGCGCGGGCGAGAAGCGGGTAGAGCGTCCCGATCAAGTAGAACATCGCGCTGTCGACCATCGCCCGCTCGCCGGGATCGGTGGAGTAGAAGCGGTCGAGGCCGTGCTTGTTGCAGAGGTACTGCATGATCGCGCAGCTCTCCCACAGGGTGCCCTTCGGCAGGCCCTCCTCCTCGAGCAGCGGCGTCAGGTCGGCCGGATCCTTCGCGAGGAACTCGGGCGTCGACTTCTTCCCCCAGACGTCTTCCTCCTCGAAGTCCAGACCGGCGGCCCGGACGAAGATCCGGATCGTCAGGTTGTTCACGCTCGGCTTGAGGATGCTCAGCGTGTTCGTGGCCATGTGGTTCTCCTTCCCAGCGGGTTGATGTGGACGAGATGTGACGCGGCTGCGACAGCAGCCGCCTTCAGGGATCTTCGCGCGCCCGGAGACTCCGCGCTAGCGGATCTCCGGGCTTGCGCCTCCTGAGTACGGATTTTTTGGGGATCGGTCCTCGGAGAGGGATGCCTGTGACCGTGTGACGAGGAGCTCGATCGCGTCGGCGAGATGGACGCGGTCGATGTTGTGGTCGCCCCGCTCGACCCGGAGTGAGTGAGCCTCCAGCAGCACGTCGGTGTGCGTGTGCCCGGCGGGAGGCTCGAAGCGGTACGACGCGAGCTCGACGAGGAGCCCGAGCGGATCCTCGAAGTAGATCGAGTCCATGAAGCCGCGATCCTTCACGCCCGAGTGCTCGATACCACGCTCGTCGAGGCGCTCGACCGTCTGGGCAAAGACGGCCTGCGATACGGAGAAAGCGAGGTGGTGCACGAAGCCAGGCTCACGCGGCGTGGGATTGTGGTCTGGCGCACGCTCCTCGTTCGTGAAGACGGTGATCAGCCTGCCGTCGCCGGGATCGAAGTAGAGGTGGCTCTCCGACGCGTTGTCGAGGTTCGGCTGCTCGAAGACGAACGGCATGCCGAGCAGGCCCTCCCAGAAGTCGAGCGCCGTCTGGCGGTTTGCGCCGTTGATCGTGATGTGGTGGACGCCCTGGGTCTGGATCTTCCTCATCTGCGCTCGATGAGGCGGCCCTTGTACTCGTTGCGCGCAATCGTGCCCCAGGGCACGAGGTCGACTCGTGTCTGGACGACGAGCACGGCACGGAGTCTCTCACGGATCGCGTCGGCGAGCTCGTCGTCCGGTGCCGCGCCACGAGCGAGCTCGACCTCGACCGGGAGCGGCGGCTCCTGCTTCACGCCTTCCGCTGCGCGGCCGGACGAGGATGTGGCCGCTGACGCGCGGCGCGAATGCCCCGACGACGTCGCGAATGGCCGTCGGGAAGACGTTCACGCCGCGGACGATCAGCATGTCGTCCGTGCGCCCGACGCAGCGGACGCGCGGGCCGGTGCGACCGCACGGGCACGGAGTCATGCGCACGTCGACGTGATCGCGCGTCCGGAAGCGAAGGAGAGGCGCGGCGCGGTGCCGAAGGTGCGTGAGCACGAGCTCCCCGCTCGCTCCGTCCTCGAGCGCGCGGCCAGCCCCCGTCTCCGGATCGATCAGCTCCGGAAAGACGAAGCCCCTGGCGCCGAGGTGCATCCCGTCCTGCTCCTCGCACTCGCCCCACAGCGAGATGCCGATGTCGCCGATCCCCATCGCCTCGGTCACGCGGGCTCCCCAGCCGTCCTCGAGCCGCGCACGCAGCACGGGCTCCCCACCGCCGGGCTCACCCGCGACGAGCACGCGTTCCACGCTCGAGCCGCGCAGATCGAAGTCCCGCTCGGCGGCCCACTCCACGAGATGCGCTGCGTAGGACGGAGTCAGCACCGCCGCCTCCGGGCGCAGGCGCTCGATCGCGAGCATCAGCCGCTCCGTGTTCCCCGTGCCGACGGGGATGTGGCAGAGGCCGACGAGGTCGAATGCGGCGAGTGCCGCCCCGGCGACGAACGGGCCGGCGTTGTACGTCGAGACGATCCGCTGCCCGGCCGAGATACCGGACGCCGCGTAGCTCCGCGCCGACCCGACGACCCAGTTCTCGAGGTCGCCCGCGGTCAGCGGGACATAGCTCGGCGTGCCGGTCGTCCCGCTCGTCGAGTAGATCCGGACGATCTCGTCCCGCGTCGCGCAGAGATGGGTGCCGACCGGGTTCTCCGTCGTCACCGTCTCTCTGAGCTCGCGCTTGTCGGTCAGCGGGAGCGACGCGATGGCCGACAGGCCACCCGCTTCGTCGGCCGACGCCAGCCCCGCGCCGGCCAGCTTGTCCCGGTAGAACGCCGAGCGCTCGAAGAGATAGGCGAGCTGCTCGCGGTAGGAGACGTCGTCGACCGCGAGCTGCTCGTCCCACGGGCGCGCCTCGACCTCGGGAGCGAGCATCACTCGCCGGGCGGCTCGTACTCGATCGCCTCCTCGGCCTGCGCGGCCATGAGGAACCCGAGCGGGTGCTCCGCCTCTTCGGCGAGGTGAGCGAGGAGGCTTGCGGTGCGCGCGAGGATCGGCACGGCGCGGACCGACGCGACGGAGAAGCCGACGTCGAGCATCACGGCAGCGATCGCGAGCGAGACGTTGAGCGTCAGTGGCTTGCCCCAGGTGTCGGCCACGGCGTCACGCAGTTCGCGTGCGAGCGCGATGTGCGGGCCGCTCGCACCGCGCTCGTCCGCGAGCTCGAAGATGCGCTCCGCGCGGGGATCGACCGGCTTGTGCACGGGATGACCGAAGCCCGGCACCTTGCCTCCCGCCGCATGGACGTCCCGCGCGACGTCATGAGCGACGTCGCCGGGCTGCTCGCCGGCCACGACGCGCGCCTGCATCTCCTGGAGGAGCTGCGCGCACGCGGCGGAGGTGCCGAGAACGACGGTGCCGGCGCCGAGGATCCCGGCCGCGACCGCTCCCTGCAGCGCGTCCGGAGCTGCGGCGAGCGTCATCCGCGCGGCGACGTTCGTCGGCATCATCCCGTGCTCGGCGAGCGCGACGAGCACGAGATCGAGGAAGAAGCGCTGCTCCTCGGTCGGCTCGTCGCCGGTGACGAGCAGATGGAAGTACTCCGTGAACGTCAGCCGGCCCATCAGGTCGCCGGTGAGATCGCGTCCCCGCACCTCGACCCGATCCGGGTACGCCTGCGCGATGCGGCTGACCGCGCGTCCCGGCTTGCCGATGGTCACCGGGCTCCGATCTCCTCGCGCACGATCTGCGCGCCCGCGACCATCGCCTCGAGCTTGCGGAATGCGAGGTCGCGCGAGAGGTACTTCATCCCGCAGTCCGGGCGCGACGACGAGCCGCTCGGGCGGGAGCACGGTGAGAGCCTGGCGGATCCGGTCGGCCACGACCTCGGGCGTCTCGGCCTCCGGCGAGCCGAGATCGAGGACGCCGAGGACGATCACCTTGTCCGGCACGTCCCGCAGCACGTCTGCGGTCGAGTCCCGGCTGCGCCGCCTCGAGCGAGAGGTGCGTCGCCGCGCAGTCGTCGAGCTCGCGCAGGAACGGATAGCCGGCGGGGCGGTCGTGGACGATGTGCGCGTAGCCGAAGCACGTGTGCAGGACGGTCTCGCCGTCGATCCCGTCGAGCGCGCGGTTGATCGCCTCCACCGCGTACTCGCGCGCAGGCTCCGGACGGGCCTGCAGGTACGGCTCGTCGATCTGGACGACGTCGGCGCCGGCCGCCTTCAGGTCCCTGAGCTCCTCGTTGACGGCCTCCGCATACGCGAGCGCGAGGCCCCGTTCGTCCGCGTAGTGGTCGTTCTGCGCCTGCTGGGTCATCGTGAACGGCCCCGGGACCGTGATCTTGATGCGCCGGTCCGTGATCGAGCGCAGGAACTCGACATCGTGGACCTCGACCGGACGTGCCCGACGGATCGGCCCGACGACACGTGGGACGGGGTTCTCGTGACCCGTCCGGTCGAGCGCGACGCCGGGGCTGTCCAGGTCGACTCCCTCCAGGGCGGTCGCGAAGCGGTTCGAGTAGCTCTCCCGGCGCATCTCGCCGTCCGTGACGACGTCGATGCCGGCCCGCTCCATGTCCTGCACCGCAAGCCGCGTCGCGTCGTCCTGCGCCTCTGCGAGGTACTGCTCGGGTACGCGCCACAACTCGCGGGCGCGGACGCGGGGCGGCAACCTGTCGCCGAGGCGCTCGCGATCGATCAGCCACTCGGGCTGCGGGTAGCTCCCGACGACGGTCGTGACGAGGCGGCCCACCGCGGACGAACATCTGAGTCCCGCCTATCCCGACGGCGTCATGCACGACTCGTGATAGTTGACGTTCGACGACCTACTTCGGCAGAGAGGAGGCAGGCGACATGCGCCGGTAGCCAGAAGCGTCATCGAGCTCCTCGAGCCCAGCCGCGACGAGCTTCGTCGGAGCAGGATGGGCTGGGCTCGAGGAAGAGTGGCGAGACCCTGCGGCACGTCGAACAGGTCTGGAGCGGACGAGACTCGCGGACGCAAGCGTCGGTACCGCGTCACGCCGATTCCGGAGTCACGTCTCGTCCTCGACTGACCGACGATGCGGCATCGCCGACGTCATGAGCCGAAGCCGCAGCGGACGCGGACCGAGACACGGACAACTGGGGGCGCCGTGCGATGTGGATCGGCGGCGTCCTCGTCGTCCTCGTCATCGCCGTCCTCATCGCCTCGGCCACCGTGCCGCGCTGGTGGGCGCACCGGATCGGCGACCAGGTCGACGGCAGCATCACGCAGGGGACGCTCCTCGGTCTCTTCTACGGATTCGTCTTCACGCTCGTGCCGATCGCACTCGTCGTCCTGATCCTCAGGTGGCGGCGGACCTGGAAGTGGGTGTTGTTCGCCCTCGTCCTGGGGGTCGTCTTCGCGCTCCCGAACCTCATGACGCTCAGCATCGTGGTCGGGCGCGGCAACGCGGCCCATGCGGGCGACCGCACTCTCGATGTCGACGCACCGGCGTTCCGAGGAGGCACGCTCGCCGGCGCGATCCTCGCCTGCCTCCTCGTCGGGTTCATCGCGTACCTGCTCGTCTCGCGCGGCCGCGCCCACTCGAACGCACGCGGGCGCGAGGGGAGCTCGACGAAGCCGCCGCTCGACCGGTCGAGCCGACCGAGTAGATCTACACGCGGCCCTGGAAGGTGTCGCAGCTCTGCGGGCCGGAGCCCTCGATGCCGCGAACGAACCAGCTCTGCCGCTGCTCGGCCGAGCCGTGCGTCCACGACTCGGGGATGACGCGCCCCTGCGTGCGCTCCTGGATGCGGTCGTCCCCGACAGCGGCGGCCGCGTCGAGCGCGTCGGCGACGTCCTGCCGCGTCAGCTCCTCGATGAAGCCCGTGTCGAGCGCGTGCCCGACCCAGAGGCCCGCGTAGCAGTCCGCCTGCAGCTCCACGCGCACCTGGCCTCCCTGCGGGCCGGTGTCGCGATCCGCGTCCCGCAGGACACCGGTGAGGTTCTGGACGTGGTGCCCGTACTCGTGGGCGAGGATGTACGCCTCGGCCAGCGGCCCGCCGCGCGCGCCGAGCTGCGACTGGAGCTGGTCGAAGAACCCGAGGTCGATGTAGACGTACCGGTCGTTCGGGCAGTAGAACGGACCTGTCGCGGGTGAGCCGACCCCGCATCCCGTCTGCATGGGTGCGTCGAAGAACCGCGTCCTCGTCGGCTCGTAGCCGCGCAGCGCCCGGTTCCAGTAGGTCTGGACGCTGTTGATGACCGCGACGATGCGGCAGTCCTCCCGCTCGTTCGCGTCTGCGCCCGTCTGACACTCGCCGGACAGGTCTCCCGGCGTCGTGTTCGGGCCGACGGTCTGACCGGTCGAGGGACCCGAGATCGCCGAGCCCGCCGCCCCCGCCGAGGAAGAGGAACGCGAGGACGACGACGAGGACGACGAGCCCGCCGCCGCCTCCGAGCGTCGCCGGCATGCCGCCGGGCATCCGGCCGCCGCCGCGACCGCGGTAGTCCTCGACCTGCGACGGGTCGAGCTTCGCGTCCTTGCGAAACCGCACGGGACGAACTTACCCGCCTGCGGCGCGACCGGAACCTGCGCGTGCAGGCTCCGGTCGCAGTGACGAGCTTCAGGCCGCGGGCTCGAGCGCGGGCTCGACGACGCCGGCCTCCTGCTCCTGCAGATCACGCCCGCGGACGAGGAAGACCGAGACGAGAACGCCCGCGAACATGATCGCCGCCGCCGCCCAGAACGCAGCCTGGAAGCCGTCGGTCAGGGCGTCCGGAACGGCCGTACCGGTGGCGAGCGCGTCGTCCGTCGTCGAGACCGCGATGGTGGAGAGGATCGCGATGCCGACCGCGCCGCCGATCTGCTGCGACGTGTTGATGAGACCCGACGCGAGACCGGCCTCCTGCGGCTTCGTTCCCGCGACCGCCGCGATCGTCACGGCGACGAACGCGAAGGGGAGCCCGAGGCCGATCAGGAGGAAGCCCGGGAACAGGTCCGTCCAGTACGAGCCGTCGACCGAGACCTGCGTGAAGTAGAGGATCCCGACGGTCATGACGGACATCCCGAAGACGAGCGCCGGCTTGACGCCGACCCGCGTCACGGCCGCCGCGGCGACGTTCGCCCAGAGGATCGCGGTGCCGGCGACGGCCAGGTAGCCCACCCCGGTCTTCAGCGGCGAGAACTCGAGCACCTGCTGCATGTACAGCGTGAGCATCAGGAACATCGCGAACATGCCCGTCCCGAGGAAGAGACCGACGATGTTCGCAGCCGTGAGCGTCTGCAGCCGGAAGATCGAGAACGGCACGAGCGGGTCCTTCACGCGCTGCTCCCACACGACGAACGCGACGAGGAGCACCGCCGAGGCGACGAAGACGCCGATCGTCTCAGCCGAGCCCCAGCCCCAGCCGCACCCCTGCGTGACGCCGAGGACGAGGAGCGAGAGACCCGACGTGACGAGAACGGCGCCCGGAACGTCGAAGCCCTGGCCGTGCTTGTCGAGGCTCTCCGACAGGAGGAACGGCGCCAGGATCAGAGCAGCGACTCCGACCGGGACGTTGACGAAGAAGATCCACTCCCAGGA
The DNA here is from genome assembly GCA_963744505.1 of uncultured Gaiellaceae bacterium. GTDB lineage: Bacteria > Actinomycetota > Thermoleophilia > Gaiellales > Gaiellaceae > GMQP-bins7. The sequence goes on along the minus strand of CAVUTL010000004.1, from coordinate 165,196 downwards.
CAGGAGGTCGGTGAGGATGCCGCCGAAGAGCACCCCTGCAGCGGCTCCGAAGCCGCCGACGGCCCCCCAGGCGCCCAGCGCGATGTTGCGCTCGCGGCCCTCGGCGAAGGTCGCGACGAGGATCGAGAGTGCTGCCGGCGTGATGATCGCGGCGCCGAGCCCCTGGAGCGCCCGGAACGCGATCAGCGTCTCGTCACTCCATGCGAGGCCGCAGAGAAGCGACCCGATGGTGAAGACGAGCCGTCCCGACCATGAAGACGCGCCGACGGCCGAGGAGGTCCGCGGACCGCCCTCCGAGCAGCAGGAAGCCGCCGAAGACGAGGGCGTAGGCGCTGATGACCCACTGAAGGTTCTCCTGCGAGAACCCGAGGTCGACCTGGATCGACGGCAGCGCGACGTTCACGATCGCGACGTCGAGGATGACCATGAACTGCACCGCGAGGATGAGCGCGAGTGCGAACCATTTCTTGCGATCAGAAGCAACCATGGAAGTCCCTTTCGTCGTTTCTCAGTGAGACGAAGGGGGATCGTACAACCGACACTTTCATTTTGCAAGTTAAGACTTACGTTTTGGAAGAAGTTCGTCTAGAATCACGCGAGTGGCGAAGAGCTACGACCAGTACTGCCCGATGGCGCACGCCCTCGATCTCGTCGGCGAGCGCTGGTCGCTGCTCATCGTCCGCGAGCTGCTCGAGGACGACCAGCTTCGCTACTCCGACCTCCATGCGCGACTCCACGGCTGCGGCACGAACATCCTCGCCGCACGCCTGAAGACGCTCGAGCAGGGAGGCGTCGTCCGACGCCTCCGGCTCGACCCGCCCGCGGCATCGTGGGTCTACGAGCTCACGGAGTACGGCAAGGGCCTCCGTGACGTGCTCCACGTTCTCGCGCACTGGGGCGCTCGCTCGCTCGGGCCGCCCGCCTCGCTCGGACGCTCTCGAGCCAGGATGGCTTCACGGTGCGCTGCGGATCGCGCTGCCGCGCGACCTCCGGGCCGAGCCGGATCGAGTTCCGCATCGGCGACGAGCGGCGCGGCGCGTCGTCGACGGCACGGTGACGACCGAGGCGCTCGAGGACCCGGCCGCGATCGTCACCGGGGACGCCGCGGGTTCTACCGTCTGATGGTCGACCGCGACCTCGACGCGGTCGCGATCGAGGGCGACGTAGATGCCGTGCGCACGCTCCTGGCGAAGATGCCGGGCGCAGCGCCGAGTGCGGCTCTAACCGCTTAGACGAGCCCGCCGGGATAGCTCCACGGTCCCGGCTCGAGCTGGATGCCGCGCTTGCGGCAGAACTCGCGGACCGAGTCGAGGACGACTCCCCCGGTCCCGTGCACGCGGCGCCCGAGCAGGTCGAGAACGGCGACCCCGTCGGGAACGTCGCCCTCGGACGTCGAGCGCGAGCACGACGGCGGGCGCTTCGAAGCCGCCCTCGATAGCTCGGCGTGAACACGACGCGCGTGCCCTCGACCTCGAAGCCGTCGTCCTCGATCGCCGATACGTCGTGACCGCGAAGCGCGAGCAGCTCGTGGAGGTCGTCGATCATGCGCCGCGCGAGCTCGAGGCGGCGCGCGTCGGAGAGCTTGTGGCTGGAGCTCCCCGTCGCCTTCGCAGGAACGCCGATCGCGAACGCACCGGCGGGGATCTCGCCGACGACGTAGGAGTTGGAGGCGACGATCGCCTCCGCGCCGATCCGCGCAGCCCGCGTAGAGCACGGCGCCGAGCCCGACCTGCGAGCGATCCTCGAGCACGACCGGCGCGAAGCGGTTCTCGAACCCCTCGAGCACGGAGTGGCCGATGTTGTGCGTGACGATCATCGAGCGCATCGTGAGGAACACCTCGCGGCCGATCAGCACCGGTCGGCAGACGTTGACGAACGCCTCGTCGCCGACGAACGCGAGGTCGCCGACCGTCGAGCGTCGCCCAGGGATCGCGATGGCCGCCGCCGCCGAACCGCACCGAGCGCCCGCCCCAGATCCCCGCGCCGAGAACGCGCGGCGGCAGCGGAGCTCGAGATCCGGCCCGAACTGGGTCAGCGTCGCCGATCGCGACGACTCCTCGCAGAGGACCGTCGCGCGTGGGCCGAGGCGAACGCCGTCTTCGAGACGACCTGCGGTGCGACGACGAGCGAGCCTTCGCCGAGCACGACGCCGTCGCCGATCCGCGCGCCGGCTTCGCGCAAGCGCCGCGACCTTCTCGTCCGGCGGCAAGCGCGCGGAACGCGTCGGGGTCGAGCGAGCGACCGAGAAACGCTGGATCGAGCCGACCCGTCGCTCTCGTCGAGGTCGAACGACGACGGGCAGCGTGACGCCCTCGGTGGAGACGCCCGCGAGAACGGGTCCGGCAGCAGGCGCGGCGGACGCCTTCTGCCGCGACGATGAGCTCCTCGACGTCCTTCTCGGTGATGAAGCCGCGCTTCTCGATCGCCGACGAGGTCGATCCCGTGCAGCTCGGCGAGCTCGACGGCCTTCCGCGTCGCCTTCCGCTCGCCCGCGGCCGGCCTTCGGCGCCGGCTTCTCCTCGCGCCTTCGCGTCGAGCGTCGGCGAGCTCGTCCGCGCTACTCCGCGACGTACGCGATCGTCCTGCCGAGCTCGACCTCGACGCCCTCGTCGTAGAGCTGCACGATCGTGCCCGCGCCGGGCGACTCGACCTCGACCGTCGCCTTCGTCGTCTCGACGACGCAGACCGGCTGGCCCGCCGTCACCTCCGCACGGTCCTCGACGAGCCACTCCGCGAGGAGCGCGAACTCGGTGTTCGCGTCCTCGCGCGTGAGGACGATCTCCAGCACGGGCGCTAGCTTCGCACGCCGTCGAGCGCGGTGATCGCTCGACGACGTCGTGCGCGCTCGGGAGCATGTCGTCCTCGAGCGGGCGCGCCGACGGGATGATCCCGTCGCGCGCCGCGACGCGCTGCACCGGCCGCGCGGAGGTCGCTCCACGCCGCCTCCTGGACGCGCGCGGCGATCTCCGCGCCGAAGCCGCCGGTCAGCGTGCCCTCCTCGGCCGTCACGAGCGCGCCGGTGCGCGCGACCGACTCGAGCACCGGCGTCGAGCTCCATCGGCACGAGCTGCGAGAGCGCGACGACCTCGCAGAAGATCTCGTGCTCGAGGACGAGCTCGGTCACGGCCTCGAGCACGACCGGGAGCATTCCGCCGTAGGTGACGACCGTCGCCGAGCCGTCGCTGAAGTCCGTCGCCGAGAACGTCAGCGCCGGATACGGCCCCCGCTCTCGCGCACGCGCGAGCTCGCCGATGTGCCCGTCCTCGGGCCGGCGGTTCGGCCGGCCGTACATGAGCTTGTTCTCGATGAAGAACACCGGCCGCTCGTCCTCGACCGCAGTCGGCCAGCAGCGCCGCGCAGGTCGTGGCACTCGCTCGCCGCGACGACGAGATGTTCGGGATCGCCGAGCAGGAGCTTCTCGAGCGACTGGCTGTGCGTCGGCCCGTAGCCGCGCCGCCCGCCCATCGGCGTGCGCACGACGAGCGGCACGGTCACCTGGTCGTCGTACATCTCGCGGAACTTCGAGATCCCGTTGACGATCTGGTCGAGCCCGAGCGCGATGAAGTCGCCGAACATGATCTCGAGGATCGGGCGCTGCCCGCGCAGCGCCATCCCGGCCGCGACGCCGAAGAGCGAGGCCTCGCTGATCGGCGTCGTGAGCACGCGGTCGGGATAGGCGTCGCTGAGAGCCCTGCGTGACCTTGAACGCGCCGCCGTACGGGTCGAGGATGTCCTCGCCGAGGAGGACGACGTCGTCGCGCGCGGCGAAGATCTCGTGCAGCGTCTCGTTCAGGACCTGGACGCCGCGCTTCCCTGCGCAGTGCTCACGCCGCGACGCCGGGTCGCGGCCGGCGCCGCCTCGGCGGCCTCGACCGTCTCCGCGAGCCGCTCCTCGCAGCGTCCTCGATCGCCGCGCGCTCGTCGTCGTCGAGCCGCGCGCCCGGCGACGACAGCGGATCGCGCGTGCGCCGCTCCTCGATCTCGGCCGGGTCGCGGTTGGTCGTCGCCCTTCGAGTGCGGGCTGAAGCGGTAGGTGTCGAGCACGAGGAAGAAGGGCGCGCCGGTCTCGCGGATGCGCCCGACCGCGCGTCCGGCCGCCTCGTGGATCTCCTCGACGTCGGTCGTGTCGAGCTCGTCCGTCTCGATGCCGAAGGCCGCCCCGCGCGCCGCGATCGAGCCCGCGAGCTCGAGCTCGACCGGCGTCGACTGCGCGTAGTGGTTGTTCTCGACGACGAAGAGCACCGGCAGCTTCCAGAGCGACGCGATGTTGAGCGACTCGTACGTCACGCCCTCGCCGAGCGTGCCGTCGCCGAGGAAGACCGTCGAGACCGCGCCCGTGCCCCTTCTGCTTCTCCGCGAGCGCGATGCCCGGTCGCGACCGGGACGATGCTCCCGAGGACGCCGTTCGAGTAGAAGTTGCCCTTGCAGAGGTGCTGGCTGCCGCCCTTGCCGCCGCAGACGCCCGGCGCCCTGCCCATCACCTCGCAGAGCAGGCCGAACGCGTCGTCGGTGAACGCGAGGTAGTGCCCGTGGCAGCGGTGGTTCGAGAAGATCGTGTCCACCTCGGGGTCGAGGTGGTCGATGATGCCGACCGCGTTCGCCTCCTGGCCGATGTACGTGTGCGTCGTCCCGACGAGCTTCCCCTGCGAGAAGAGGTCGAGGAGCGTCTCCTCGAAGCGGCGGATGAAGAACATCCGCTCGTAGAGGGTCGCGAGGCTGCGGTCATCTAGAGGTAGCCGAGGTCGGAGAGCCGCTTCGCGACCGTCGCCTCCTCCTCCTCCGTCAGCTCGCGGCGCTCGGCGCTCTCGAGCTCGCGGAAGACGAGCTCGCGCAGCTCGGGCGGCGCGTCGGCGCGGCGGCTCCGAGCTCGCGCGGGTCGACGTCGAGGCGGTACGCCTCCTCCTCCCCGCTCTCGACGTCGAGGATCAGCTTCCACGGCGGCATGCGGACCGCGAGCTTCGTGAGCGCGCCCATGTCCGTGCCCGCGATCATCGCGGGCCGGTCGCCGTCGACGCGCGAGCAGCGACTCGCCGTCCATCTCGCGCGCCGGCACGCCGGCGAGCTCGAGCAGCGTCGGCATGAGGTCGACCGAGCGCACCTGCGACGTCGACGACGCCCGGCTCGAGTCGCCCGGGCGCGGAGAGGATCAGCGGCACCTGGACGATCTCGTCGTAGAGCGTCGCGCCGTGCATGTGGTAGACGCCCTTGACGTCGTCCTTGTCGGGGAAGCGCTCGCCCCACGACTCGCCGTGGTCGGAGAGGAACGCGAACGCCGTGTTCTCGCGGAGCCCGAGCGTCGTCGAGCTCCTCGAGGAACGACGCGACGAGCACCTCCGACTGGCGCTCGACCGCCTTCCGGTAGCCCTCGCGCATCGCCTCGAGCGCCGAGGCCGAGTCGCGACTGGATGCCCCTCGATGACCTCCTCCTTCGCGGCGAGCCAGTCCTTGCGGTCGGAGTGGACGATGTCGTAGGGCATGTGCGTCGCCCAGTTGTGGAAGAAGAGGAAGAACGGCTGTGTCGCGGTTCGCGCGCAGCCACTCGAACGCGCCGTCGAGCGTCTCGCTCGTGCCGAGGACGTTCGCCTCGGGCAGGTCCTTGAAGAGGTAGTTCGTGTCGAAGACGAAGCTCGCGACGTCGTAGCCGTGCGCGGAGACGCGCGGAAGAGCGTCTCCATCGTCGGGTCGAGCGTCGCGTCCCAGTGCAGGTAGCCGTGGTGGTGCGCGTAGAGCCCGGTGACCATCGACGTCGTCGACGGCGCCGTCCACGGCGCGGCGCTGATCGCCTGGTCGAAGCGGACGCCGCCCGCCGCGAGCTCGTCGATCGTCTTCGTGTTGACGAACCGGGCGCCGTAGCAGCCGAGATGGTCCGTGCGCAGCGCATCGGAGACGTAGACGACGAGGTTCACGAGCGCGGCGGATTGTAGTGACGGCCCTACGGTGCGCCCGTGCGCCGAGCAGCGACCTCGCGACCCGTGACATGCGGTGGTCCTCGTCGAGGGGGTCAGCGATCAGCGCGCGCGTCGACGACGCTCGCGACGCGCCGTTGCCGGCGACCTCGAGGCCGAAGGCATCGCGATCGTGCCGATCGGCGGCGCGCACGCCGTCGGGCGCTACCTCGAGCGGTTCGGCCCAGGTGGGCTCGATGTGAGGCTCGCCGGCCTGTGCGACGCCGGGGAGGAGAGCGCCTTCAGGCGCGCTCTCGAACGCGCCGGGCTGGGACGGACCTCAGCCGCGCCGACATCGAGGCGCTCGGCTTCTACGTCTGCGACACAGACCTCGAGCACGAGCTCGTCCGTGCGCTCGGAGTCGCCGCCGTGGAGCGGATCGTCGAAGGTGCAGGGCGAGCTCGAGCTCGTTCCGGACCTTTCAGAAACAGCCGGCGAAGCGCGACCTCGGCCTGCGAGGAGCAGCTCTGGCGATTCATGTGGAACCGGAAGATCCGCTACGCGCCGCTGCTCGTGGACGCACTTGATCTCAGGCGCGTTCCCCGTCCGTTGGACGAGCGTCCTCGCCTGCGTCTGACAGGCGAGCCCGACCGATCAGTGTGGAGCTGGCCGCGGAGCAGGCTCGCGCCGCGCATCCCGGCCGGCTCCTCGATCCCGAGGATGCTCGAGCACGGTCGGGCGCGATGTCGAGGAGGTGCGCGTCGCGCTCGGCCGGTGGCGCTCGATGCCCGGGCCGGCGACGATGTAGAGCCCGTCCTGCGCGTGGTTCGCGTCGTCGGGGCCGGTGTCGTTCTCGAGCGTCTGGATCGCCCTCGTCGCCGCCGATCGTCCCGACCGAGCGCCAGAGGAGATCGCCGAAGACGACGATGAGGTCGGGCGCGACGCCCTGCGGATCGCCGTACAGCTCCTCGGGCTTGTAGACCGCGGTCGGGATCGGGTTGCCGGCGTCGTCGGGGATCGCGGCGATCCGGCGCGCGAGGTCGTCGCGCACGGCCTCGTACTCCTCGGGCGGGATCGTCCCCTCGGGCTCGCGGCCCTGCGACGTTGAGGAAGACGCGCGCGTAGTAGCCGCCCTCGCCCCACGCCGTCGTGCGCGACCAGTCGACGCCGACGTCGCGCAGCGACGACACGCCGTTCGGCTCGGCGAGCGTCGCGAGCAGCCCTTCGCGCCGCAGCCACTCGTTGATGCGGATGCCGCCGTCGAGCCGCTTCGCGCCGTGGTCGGAGAGGACGAAGACGACGGTGTCCTCGTCGGCGTGCTCGAGGAGCTTCCCGATGAGCCCGTCGACGTGGCGGTGGTAGTCGAGGATCGCGCTCTCGTACGCGTTGCCCGGCTCGTGCTTGCGGTGCTCGGGATCCATGTACTTCCAGAAGCCGTGGTGCATGCGGTCGGGGCCCATCTCGACCATCGCGAACAGCGACCACGGCTTCGTCTCGAGCGAGATGCTCCGCGAGCGCGAAGCGCCGGTCGGTCATCTCGTAGACCTGCCGCAGGAGGTACTCCTTGTCGTCCGTGCGGAAGTCCTTCGTGTCGAACAGGTACTCGCCGACGACGTCCGCGATCTCGTCCTTGAGCGCCGCCGGGTACGTGTACTTGCGCTCGAGCGACGGCGTGAGGAAGCAGCCGACCATGACGCCGTTCAGCGGCTTCGGCGGGTAGCAGCCGGGAACGGAGAGCACGATCGACGAGCCGCCTGCGCGCGTGACGTAATCCCACAGCCGCGGCTCCTTGATCGCCGTCGACATCGCGATGAAGCCGCCGTCGTACGTGTGGTCGGAGCGGTTGCGGAAGCCGTAGACGCCGAGGTCGCCGGGCGTCTTCGACGACATCATGCAAGACCAGGCGGGAACGGTGATCGGCGGGATGACCGACGTCAGCCGACCGTACGAGCCGCGCTCCATGAGCCCGCGAGATCGTGGGCAGCTCGTCGCGCCAGCGCTCGAGGACGAGCGACGGCTCGGCACAGTCGAGCCCGATGAGCATGACCTTCCGCGGCACGGGCGGAGCCTAGCCAGGCGCGGCTCATACCGGTCTGCCGTTCACGCCGTTGACCCTGACCGTGCTCCGACGGCATTAGGGTCCTGCTCGGCGTCAACGATACGGAGAGGGGGATAGAATGAGCAAGAAGCGATTGTTCGCTGGTGTCGGTTTGTGCGACTGCCGTCCTGCAGGGTTCGAGTGCCAGCTCGGCATGTTGCTGGTGAAGTCACGGGCAAACGGCAAGAGCCTGAGAACCGCTGCACGCTAACTCAAGATCTGCGCCTATTCCGGACTGAATGACGAACCCGGCTGCGGTACGCGCGGAGAGATGGCCCCGGCGGTCGCGTTCAGTCCTGGGGGCAGGACGTCAAAGCAGTCCGTGCACTCCGGGCAGGGATCTCCCGGTGGAGTTCCTGCGTCTTGCCTGCAGGGGCGGGAGCCTGTAATTGAGGCTTGTGGTCGGCCCCGACGCCTTGGTGTCGGCGGCCGACCTGATCTCTAGATCGCCGACGCATCCTGTCATCAGGCGGAGCCGGCGCTCGTCGTGGCCGGCTCAGGCGCCCAGCCCGGTCATGCGCGCTCCGAGTGGCAGACAAGCCACAATCCCGGCGTGAGCTTGAGTCCCGAGCCGGCCGTCGAGACCGTCGTCATGAAGTTCGGCGGCTCGTCGGTCGCCGATCCGGACAAGATCAAGCACGTCGCGCAGCGCCTGGTCGACGCGCGCGCGCGCGGCACCCGGGTCGTGGCGACCGTCTCGGCGATGGGCGACACCACCGACGGGCTCCTCGAGCTCGCCCAGAAGGTCTCTCCGCAGCCGCACCCGCGCGAGCTCGACATGCTCCTCTCCACCGGCGAGCGGATCGCGTGCGCGCTCGTCGCGATGGCGGTGCACGACCTCGGCTACGAGGCCGTCTCGTTCACCGGCTCGCAGGCGGGGATCATCACCGACCCGGTGCACACGAAGGCGAAGATCCGTGAGATCACGCCCGTGCGCGTGGTCGAGGCGCTCGACCAGGGTCGCATCGTCCTCGTCGCCGGGTACCAGGGCTTCTCCCGGGACACGATGGACGTCACCACGCTCGGCCGCGGTGGCACCGACGCGACCGCGGTCGCCCTCGCCGCGGCGCTCGACGCGTCGTGCGAGATCTACTCGGACGTCGAGGGGGTCTTCACGGCGGACCCGCGGATCGTTCCCGAAGCCCGGAAGCTCGAGCGGGTCTCGTACGAGGAGATGCTCGAGATGGCCGCCTCCGGCGCCAAGGTGCTCATGCTGCGCGCCGTCGAGATCGCGCGCAACCAGGACGTCCGTATCCACGCTCGCTCGACGTTCTCGACCGAGGCGGGCACGTGGATCGAGAGTGTGGAAGGGCTCGAGCAGCCGATCGTCTCCGCCGTGACACACTCGGAGGACGAGGTCGTGTTCTCGGTGCGCGACGTCCCCGACCGGCCCGGATCGGCCGCCGCGATCTTCGACGCCGTCGCCGCAGAGCATGTCAACGTCGACACCATCCTCCAGAACGTCGTCCACGACGCGGCCGAGCTCTCGTTCTCCGTTCCCCAGGACGACGTCCCCGCGACGCGCCGCGCGCTCGCACGTGCCCAGGACGTCATCGGGCCCCTGAAGGTCGAGGAGATCTCCGACCTCGGCGAAGGTCTCCCTCGTCGGCGCCGGCATGCGCTCTCACCCCGGAGTGGCAGCGAGGATGTTCCGAACGCTCGCAGATGAGGAGATCAGCCTGCGCCTGATCACCACGTCGCCGATCAAGGTCTCGTGCCTCATCCCGCGGGCCGATGTCGAGCGGGCCGTGCGCGTGCTGCACACGGCCTTCGTGCTCGGCGAGCACTAGGGTTCGCGCACCGATGACGTCGGAGGAGATCGCCCCCGCCGCGCCGCGCGGACAGAGCCGCGGCCGCTCCACGGCCGTCTGGATCGTCCTCGTCGTCGCCGGGTCTGCTGCTCCTGCTGACCTCGTTCGCGGTCTGGGTCAACCGCGTGGCGCTGAATACCAGCGTCTTCACGGACACGAGCGGCTCGCTCCTCGACAACGATCGGATCCGCAGCGCCGTCGCGAACCGTGCGGTCGACGAGCTGTTCGCGAACGTCGACGTCCAGGCGGAGGTCGAGGAGCAGCTTCCCGCCGACTACAAGGGCCTCTCGGGTGCAGCCACGGCCGCCCTCCGGCAGGCGTCGTACCGGATCGTCGATCGCGCGCTCGAGCAGCCGGTCTTCCAGCGGCTCTTCGAGGAGTCGCTCAGACAGACGCACGCGACCCTCGTGCAGGTACTGGAGGGTGGCGGCGACCGCGTCTCCACCGAGGGCGGCGAGGTGACGCTCGACCTGAGGCCGATCGTGCAGGAGGCGGCCGACCGCATCGGCATCGGCGCACAGATCGGCGATCGGATTCCCGAGGACGCCGGACGGATCGTCGTCCTGCGCTCGGACGAGCTCGACACCGCACAGGACGGCTTCCAGCTCCTGAAGACGCTCGCGTGGGTTCTGCCACTCCTCACATTGGCTGCGTTCGGTCTGGCCGTGTGGCTCGCCCGGGACCGGCGCATCGCCGTGCGCGCGATCGGGATCGTCCTGCTCGTCGTCGGAGTGCTCGGCCTCCTCGCGGCGAGACTCACGGGGAACTACGTCGTCACCGCCCTCGCCGCCGACCGGGAAACGCGCGACGCCGCGGGCGACGCCTGGAACATCCTGACCGACCTCATGCGCAGCTCGTTCCGGCTGATGATCGTGGTCGGGGTTCTCTTCGTCCTCGCCGCCCAGCTTGCGGGCCCTGGCCGCCGAGCGTTCACCCTCCGCGGCTGGCTCGCCCCGGGACTGCAGAACCGCGTGTGGGCGTATGTCGTGCTGGCGATCCTCGCGCTCGCGCTCCTCTTCACGTCCGACGTGGTCGACTTCACGCGGCTGCTCGTCGTCATCGTGCTGACCGCGCTCGGGGCTGTGTGGATCGAGGTGATGCGCAGGCAGACCCTCCGCGAGTTCCCGGACGCGCAGGGAACGGCGTTCTTCACGGACACCTGGGAGCGCGTGTCGAGCTGGTGGGAGGAGCAGCGCGCGGCTGCCAGGCCGCCGGCACCGTCGCCGGTGGTGCCGGTTCCGCCGGCGGTACCCGCAACCGACGTTGCCTCACGGCTGACCGCGCTGTCGGAGCTGCACGCGAAGGGCGAGCTGACCGACGAGGAGTACGCGTCGGCCAAGGCTCGAGTCCTCGCCGGCGACTAGGGGCTGGAGGCAGGCACCCCGCGGCGCGCGCCGAACTCCGCGGCGTGGACTCGAACGTCGTGCGCGCGATCGTCACGGGAGCTGCCTGGCTCGTGGTCGTGGTCGTGCTTCGCGCGCTTCTGAACATGGCGTTCGACCGCTACGAGCGGCGGCTGGCCGAGACCGATCCGACGGTCGCTGCGCGGCGGCGCACGACCTACGGGTTCCTCCTGCGCGTGATCGTCGCGATCGTCGCGATCATCGGGATCTGGAGTGTCCTCTCGATCTTCCCTGCCACCCAGGAGATCGCGCGCGCGTTCCTCGGATCGGCCGCCGTGCTCGCCGTCATCGCCGGCCTCGCGCTCACGACGCCGCTCGGCAACCTCGGGTCGGGCGTGCTCCTTGCATTCACTCAGCCGGTGAAGCTGGGAGATCGGATCACGGTCGACGGCTACACCGGGATCGTCGACGAGATCTCCCTCAGCTATACGGCGCTCACGACCGACGAGGGACGCCGGATCTTCGTTCCAAATACGCGGATGGTCTCGACGACACTCGTGAACCGCTCCGTCGACGATCCACGCCGGCTCGTCACCGTCGATCTGCCCGTGCGTCTCGGCGCGTCGCTCGGCGACGCCAGGAAGATCACGATGGACGCCGCGTCGAGAGTCCCGCAGGGAGACGACCTCGCGATCTACGTCCAGGTCGGGGACGTCACGGAGAAGATCGCGTGGCTCCACGTCGTGGCATACGCCCCGTTCAACGCGGACGTCTCGCAGGTCGCGAGTGAGATCCGCGAAGAAGCCGTCGCCGCGCTCGCCTCCGCGGATCTGCTTCCCGCCTAGAGCTCGAAGCTCTCGCCCGGCCGAAGGACCTGCACGTCGACGTCCGGCGCCGTCTCCTTCATCGCCGCGAGGAACTCGAGCGGCGGAACGTCGACGAAGGCGGGCCTGCCCGTGAAGCCGAGGTGGATCGGAAAGTACGTGCCCCAGTGGATCGGGATCACGAGGCCGGGCCGGATCCGGGAGACGGCCTCCGCCGCTCGTGCGGGATCGAGGTGCCCGCCGCCGAGCCCCGGTCCCCAGCCCCAGATCGGCACGAGCCCCACGTCGACCGGCCCGAGCTCCTCCATCCCGTCGAAGAGATCGGTGTCGCCGGCGAAGTAGATCGACTTCGACCCCGAGACGATGTAGCCCACGGGATCAGCGGATGCCCCGAGCGGGCTGCGACTCCTGTCGTGCTTCGCGGGAACCGCCCGGATCATGAGCTCGCCGATCGCGATCGTCTCGCCGACCTCGACCTCGAGCACCGACTCGAACCGCCGCTTGCGCAGCATCGCGCCGAGGCCCCGGGGAACGACGACGGGGATCTTCTTGCCCAGCTTCTCGAGCGAGGGCAGATCGAGGTGGTCGTAGTGCGCATGCGAGATGAGAACCGCGTCGACACCCCTGCGTGTGCGCGCGGACACCGGCGTCGAGCGCCGCAGGTGTGCGACCCGGTTCCGCAACAGCGGATCCGTGAGCAGCCGGACGCCGTCGAGATCGACGACAACGGTCGCATGGCCCACGTATTCGATCCGCGCCATCGGGTCGAACGCTAGGGAACGGGGTCAGACCCGTGGGGTCTGACCCCGAGCGGCTCGCGATCAGAGGGCTGGGGAGGGTGGGGTCAGCCCCGTGGGGTCTGACCCTGAGCGGGTCGCGATCAGCCCTACGGTCTGATCGCGACCCTTGACTTCACACGCAGTCCTTGAGCCCCTGCGCCTCCGGGAGCGACTCGAGCTTCTTCAGCGTGTTGTTCTCGATCTGGCGGATGCGCTCACGGGTGACGCCGAAGGCCTGTCCGACCTCCTCGAGCGTGCACGGCTGCGAGCCGTCGAGCCCGTACCGGAGCTCGATCACGCGGCGCTCCCGGTCGGGCAGCGTGGCGAGAGCGAGCTCGACGTCCTCTCGGCGGAGCGAGAGCGAGGCCGTGTCGAACGGCGACTCGGCGAGCTCGTCCGGCACGAAGTCGCCGAGCGAGGAGTCCTCTTCCTCGCCGATCGGCTTCTCGAGCGAGATCGGGAGCTGCGACATGCGCAGGATCTCGCGTACCTCCTCGGGATCGATCTCGAGCTCTTCGGCGATCTCCTCCGGGAGCGGCTCGCGACCCAACCGCTGGACGAGCTGCCGCTCCATGTGCACGACCTTGTTGAGCTTCTCGACCATGTGCACCGGAATACGGATCGTGCGCGCCTTGTCCGCGATCGCTCGTGTCACCGCCTGACGGATCCACCACGTCGCGTAGGTCGAGAACTTGAATCCGCGTCGGTAGTCGAACTTCTCGACCGCACGGATCAGGCCGAGCGAGCCCTCCTGGATGAGATCGAGGAACGAAAGCCCGCGCCCGAGATAGCCCTTCGCTATCGAGACGACGAGACGAAGGTTCGCTTCGATCATGTGCTGCTTGGCCCCCATGTCGCCGCGCTCGATGAGCTTCGCGAGCGAGACCTCCTGATCGGCCGTCAGGAGTGGCACCTTGCCGATCTCGCGCAGGTACAGGCGCAGCGAGTCGAGCGACGGCTCCACCGAGAGGTCGAGCTTCGGCTCGACCTTCTCCTCCTCGACCGCGAGGGGCTCGGCATGCGGGAAGGTCCTTGTGCTCGACGCCTTCGTGGAGCTCGATCGCGTGGTCGATCAGGTACGCGTAGAAATCTTCGATCTGCTCCTTCGTGAGCTCGACGTCGTCGAGGCCCGCGACGATCTCGTCATAGGTGAGGAACCCTTTCTCGACCCCTTGCTCGACCAGGCGCTGGAGCTCCTCGACTTCGGGAAGGGCGATATCGACGGACAGCATGACCCGGGCTTTCTCCTCTCGCGCTCGAACGGATACTGACCTTCATGCATGAGCCGGCCCGCCTGCCGCCCCGGCTCCACCACCAAAGCGCGCGGATACTAGTCCGGAACGGACACCGTGTGAAGAGGACCACTTTGTTAACGCGTGGCCGTCATCCGGTGAACGCGAAGCCCGCCGACGACCTCGCCTCGTGAGTTCTCGACCCTGACCGTCCCGAGGTCGCCCGTCGCGAAGCCGAGCGGCGCGAGGAAGGCGGCCAGAGCGATCCGGAGCGGCCGCTGGCCGCCGTCCTCCACTTTGAGCGCGATGCCCAGCCCGTCACGCGCCGCGCAGAGGAGCCCTTCGGCCCCTCCCTTCGCGACCCAACCCTCGCCGAGCCGCATGAGCTCGGTGTCGGCCGCTCCCTCGCCGCGGATCAACTCGGGGCGTGCCCGCATCGCGTCTGCCGTGCGGCGCCCTCCGTCGAGCCGTTCGAGTCGCGAGAACGCATGTGCCATGTGTTCGAGCGATAGGGCGTAGGTCACGACGCCGCAGCCGTCTACGGCCGTCGGCATCGAGTCCGGCTCGACCTCCGCAGCCGCCGATACCTCGTCGCGCATGAGCTTCTGGCACGGGTGCGACTCGAGCCGGTAGCCCTCGATCGGCCAACCTCGCTCTCGGCACAGGAGGAGCATCGCCGCGTGCTTGCCCGAGCAGTTGTGCTCGAGCCGCGTCGGCTCCGGACCGCATTCGAGGTCGTCCTCGGTCGCGTGTGCCTTCGCCAGGATGCTTCGCACCGGCTCGAGCTGATCCGGCCGGTGAAGATGCGACGCGCAGGCGATTGCAAACTCCGCCTCGTCGAGGTCGGGTCTCTCGCGGACGATCGGCAGCGCCTGGATCGGCTTCGCCGAGCTGCGGAAGAAGGTGACGAGCGCAGGGTCGCCGCACGCCTCGACGACGCTGCCGTCGGAGACGGCGACCGCATGGACACGATGCCTCGCCTCGACGACGTCACCGCGAACGACATCGACCACCAGCGGCTCCACGGCGAGCCAGCCTACAGCCGGTTGCGAATGGTCGGGATTTCCCGTATGTTCTGCGACCATCGACCGTTACCCGGACTACGAGCTCGACGACGTTCTCGTCGTCGAGGATCCAAAGCAGCTTCGCGCGCTCGCCAACGCGTTCCGCGCGCGGATCATCACGCTCCTGCGCGAGCGAGCCGCGAGCACGACCGAGCTCGCCATCGCACTGGAGACGCCCAAGGGGACGGTGGGACATCACCTGAAGGTTCTCGAGCAGGCGGGCCTTGTCCGCGTGGTGCGGACGAGGAAGGTGCGCGCGCTCACCGAGAAGTACTACGGACGGGTCGCACGACTCTTCGTGCATGAGGGGCGACGAGTCGATGCCGAAGGAGCTTCGCGGCGGCGCACTGTCCGCGCTGATGCTTCGCCACGCGGCTGACGAGATCATCGCGTCCGGCGACGAGCAGGAGACGGCCGGCTTCGCTCCCGTCCGCCTTTGCGACAAGGATCGACGCCGGTTCGAGAAGCGGCTCAATCGCCTGGTCGCGGATCTCCAGCGGGCGGACGATCCCGACCGGCGAGCGCCACGTCCTCGCCTACGCGCTCTTCCGCGCGAGGGCCGGGCTGCCTCCCGGGAGCGACCGTGCGTAGCTTCTGGCCGAAGGGCGGTCTCTGGCGGCACCCCGACTTCCTCAGGCTGTGGTCGGCCGAGACGATCAGCGTGTTCGGCTCGCAGGTGGGTCGGCATCGCGATCCCGCTCGTCGCGATCCTGGTCCTCGACGCGAGCGCATTCGAGGTCGCGGCGCTCGGCACCGTCCTGTTCCTCCCGTTCATCTTCTTCACGCTGCCCGCCGGCGTCTGGGTCGACCGGTTGCCGCGCCGGCCAATCCTCATCGTCGGCGACTTCGGCCGTGCTGCGCTGCTGGCCACGGTCCCGATCGCGTACGTCGCAGACGGACTGACGCTCGTGCACTCTATTCGTCGTCGCGTTCCTCGTCGGCGCACTTCCAGGTCTTCTTCGACGTCGCGTACCAGGCGTACCTCCCGTCGCTCGTCGAGCGCGACCAGATCATCGAGGGAACTCGAAGCTCGAGATCAGCCGCTCGGCCTCGCAGATCGGTGGCCCCGGTCTGGGCGGGATCCTCGTCGAGATCCTCACGGCACCGTACGCCGTGCTCGTCGACGCGCTCAGCTTCCTCGGCTCGGGCCTCTTCCTCCTCCGCATCCGGAAGGCCGAGCAACGCCCGGAGGTGAAGGTCGTCGACGGGCGGAAGGTCAGCCTCTGGACGGATCTGAAGGAGGGACTGCGTTTCGTCCTCGGCAACCCCAACCTCCGCGCGCAGGCGGGTGCACTGCGACGTCGAACTTCTTCGCGAACGTCGCTTCGCGACCCTGCTCGTGTTCGCCGTGCGTGAGCTCGGCCTCTCGCCCGGTGCGATCGGGCTCGTCTTCTCGGTCGGCTGCCGTGGGCTCGCTCGCAGCCGCGTTCACCGCCACGCGCATCTCGCGCCCGCTTCGGAATCGGCCCGACCTCGATCGTCGTGGTATCGCTCTTCGGCCCGGCAAGCTTCTCGTCGCACTCGCGCCGGCGGGAAACGCGGCAATCCCGATCCTCGTCCTCTCGCAGCTCGTGCTTCGGCTTCACGCTCGTCGTCTACAACATCGTCCAGGTGAGCTACCGGCAGGCGATCTGCCCGCCGCGCCTCCAGGGGCGGATGAACTCGGTGATGCGGTTCATCGTCTGGGGCACGATCCCGTTCGGAGACCTCCTTGGCGGTGCGCTCGCGACGTGGGTCGGGCTCCGCGAGACGATCGTCATCGGCGCTGCTCGGCGGCGGACTCGCATTCCTCTGGCTGCTCCTTTCGCCGCAGCGGCACCTGCGCGAGATGCCCGAGCCGATCGACGACGCCGTCGCCGAGCCCGCAGCCGCCTAACCTTCAGGCGTCATGCCCGAACTGCCCGAGGTCGAAGCCTGGGTGCGCGAGCTCGACCCGCTCGTCTCCCGCGCGCCGATCGAGAAGGCGGGCCCGGCGCACATCGCGACGCTCAAGACGTTCGCGCCTCCGCTCTCGGAGCTCGACGGACGGCGCTTCGCGGGCTCGCGCCGGCGCGGGAAGAACCTCCTCTTCCCGCTCGAGGGCGACGACCTCGTCCTTCGCGTCCACCTCATGAGCGCCGGCCGGCTGCGCTACCTCGACTCCGGGCGCGAAAGGGCCGAAGACGCCGATGTTCCGGCTTCGGTTCGTCGGACGGCGCCGAGCTCGTCCTCACCGAAGCCGGGAAGAAGAAGCGCGCAGGCGTGTGGCTCGTCGACCCGGCGCAGCTCGACGACGGACCTCGGCCATCTCGGTCCTGACGCGCTCGACCTCGACGCCTCGGCGCCTCGCCGAGATCCTCGGACGCGAGCGACGTCAGCTCCACCCGCTCCTCCGCGACCAGCGCGCGCTCGCCGGGATCGGACGCGCGCACGCGAACGAGATCCTCCTTCGCGCGTGCCTGTCCCCGTTCAAGGCGTCGACCGGAGCTCTCGACCGAGGAGATCGAGCGGCTCGCGACCGCGATGCACGACGATCTGACGCGCGCGCTCGAGCTCCGCGAGCAGGGGAAAGGCGACTCGGTCGTCTACCGCGTGCACGACCGACTCGGCGAGCCGTGCCCGCAGTGCGGCACGCCGATCGCGCGCGTGGACTTCGAGGAGCATACGATCTACTACTGCCCGAGCTGCCAGACGGGTGGTCGTCTGCTGAAGGATCGGCGGCTCTCGCGCCTCTTGCGCTAGACCAGCGGTGCTACGTTGGCGCGGATGACCGACACCGTCAGGCTCGAGGAGGACCTCCAGGCGTCGTCGCCCGAGATCGCTCTGGCGCTCTCGCGCGCGGGTGTCAATGGGGTGCAGAAGGCGGTGCGCATCCGCCGCGGTGACGCCGAAACCGTCATGGCCGCCGTCATCGACTGCACGGTCGATCTCGCCGCCGACCAGAAGGGCGTGCACATGTCGCGCTTCCCCGAGCTCTTCGAGGAGGCGATCGAGCTCGTCGTCGAGCGCGAGGCGCTGCTCGTCGAAGTGCTCGCCGAGCACATCGCGAGCCGTGTCGTCGAGCGGCAGGGCGCGCTGCGCGCAGAGGTCTGGATCCGTGCGCAGTGGCCGATCCATCGGCGCACGCCCGTCACAGGGCTCGCGACACAGGAGATGGTGACGCTGTGCGGCATCGCCGCCGCCTCCGAGACCGGGACGCGCCGTGCCGTCGGCGTCGAGGCAACAGGGATCAACGCGTGCCCATGCGCGCAAGGACTGGTACGCAACCGCGCGTCCGAGCGGCTGCTGGAGGCCGGGTTCGACTCCGACGACATCGAGAAGATCCTCGAGCTCGTACCCATCGCGACGCACAACCAGCGCGGCCGGCAGACGCTGTTCGTCGGCACAGAGCAGGACCTCGACGCGGAGGTGCTCGTCGACATCGCCGAGCGATCGATGAGCGCGCCGATCTACGACCTGCTCAAGCGGCCCGACGAGCTCTTCGTCGTCGAGCACGCGCATCTCCAGCCACGGTTCGTCGAGGACTCGGTGCGGCATGCGCTGCGCGACGCACTCGCCACGCTCCCGCAGCTCGACGACGAGGACTTTCTCCTCTCGAAGCAGGTCAACTTCGAGACGATCCACGTGCACGACGTCGTCGCCGAACGCTTCGGGACGGTCGGCGAGCTCCGGGGCGAGCTCGCATCCGGCCACCCGAGCGCACGCCAGACGACGCTCGCCTCCTGGCTCGCGGGCTAGCGCCCGAGCTCGAAGCGGTGCTCGGTGCCGCCGACGAGGCGGCGGATGTTCTGGTGGTGCATCGCGATCACCGCGACGGCGCCGGCGACGCCGAAGGCGATGATCGGCCACGGATAGTCCAGAGCGACAACGAGGACGGCCAGAGCCACGGCCGTGACGATCGACGCGAGCGACGCGTAACGGAACAAGAGGAAGGTCGCGAACCAGACCCCGACGCAGATGAAGGCCGTGAGGGGCGCGAGTGCGAACGTCGCGCCGCCGGCGGTCGCGACCATCTTTCCGCCTCTCTCGAAGCGCAGGAAGATCGGACGCGCGTGGCCGAGCATCGCCGCTGCGGCGGCGAGAACGCCGATGAGCGCACCCCCCGCCCAGAGCCCGAGCGACGCGGCCGCGAAGCCCTTCGCCACGTCGAGCACGGCCACCGGGACTCCGAGCGAGCGCCCGTACACGCGGAACACGTTGGAGGCACCGATGTTCCCGCTCCCCTTCGTGCGGATGTCCTCGCCACGAACGAGCCGCGGCACCCAGTACCCGAACGGGAGCGACCCCAACAGATACCCGCCGACGATGGCGAGGATGTCGCTCACGCGCTACTCCGTGGGAATGCTGTAGGCGTCGACCCAGCCGTTCACGACGCCCCAGTCGAGGTTCCGGAGGAATGCCTCGATGTAGGCGGCGCGATCGGTCTGGTAGTCGAGGAAGTAGGCGTGCTCGTAGACGTCGAGCGCGACGAGCGGCATCGCGTTCCACACGGGATAGGTGTTCTGGGCGTCGCCGACGTAGTTGAAGAGCCGGCCCTCGTCCCAGTCGAACGCCGTCCAGGCCCAGCCGCGGCCGGCCATTCCGGTGGCGCGGAGATCGGCGCGCCAGGCGTCCGCCGAGCCGAAGTCCCGGTCGATGAGCGCGCCGATGGCTCCGTCCGGATCTCCTCCTTCACCGCCGAGGTGCTCGAAGTAGATCTCGTGGTTCTTGATGCCTCCGACCGCGAACGTGAGATCGACCTTGAGCGAGCGAATCTCCGAGTAGACCTGGTTCGCAGCGCCGAGATCGACGCTCGCGAGCCTGCCGAGGATCTCGTTCCGCTTCCCGACGTACCCCTGGTACAGGCGATAGTGCGCCTCGATCGTCGTCCGCGAGATCCCGTCGAGCTCGAGGAGCGCCGTCTTCAGCTCACGCGGTCTGATCTCGACGAAGTTCGACATCTGTTTCCTCCAGCGGCGGGGCGGGAACGCGCTGAGCATATCCTTGCCCGGACCGAACTCGTATCGAGAGGAGAGCAGGCATGCCCTTCACAGTTCCCGACCTGACATACGCCTTCGACGCGCTCGAGCCGCATATCGATGCGCGCACGATGGAGATCCACCACGACAAGCACCATGCCGCGTACGTGAACAACCTGAACGCGGCGCTCGAGGGCACGTCGTGGGCCGAGCAATCGATCGAGGCCGTGCTCACGAGCCTCGACTCGATCCCCGAGGACAAGCGCATGGCCGTCCGCAACAACGGCGGTGGACATGCGAACCACACGCTCTTCTGGGAGATCATGGGGCCGAACGGCGGGGGCGATCCGTCAGGTGCGCTCGGAGATGCGATCGCCGACGCGTTCGGCGGCGTCGCCGAGCTGAAGGCGGCCGTGAACGACGCCGGAGTGAAGCGCTTCGGATCGGGCTGGACCTGGCTGGTCTGGGACGGAACGGGGCTCGTGGTGAAGTCGACCCCGAACCAGGACACGCCGGCGATGGACGGGGAAGCGCCGCTCCTCGGCATCGACGTGTGGGAGCACGCGTACTACCTGAACTACCAGAACCGACGCCCCGACTATCTGGAGGCGTGGTGGAACGTCGTCGACTGGAGCGCCGTCGGAGCCAAATTCGACGCCGCGCGCGGCTAGCAACTGCGCAATCCGCCTCGGACGCGGGCGCGTAGCAATCAACACATGACTACGGCGCTCGCGCTCCGGGCTGGTTCACGACGACCGGGACCGGGAATCATTCAGCTCGTGGAGTTCTCCCAGCCCACGGACGGCCAGCTGATCGTGCGCGTCGCCGGGGGCGACCGAGGCGCGTTCGACGAGCTCTACGGCCGTTACGCACGGGCCGTGCTCGGCCTCGCGCTCCGCCGGCTCGGTGACCGCGGCCGCGCCGAGGATGCGACCCAGGATGCGTTCGTCGCGATCTGGCGCTCCGCCCGCACCTACGACCCGACGCGCGGCAGCGGCGCGCCGTGGCTCTACGCAGTGGCGAGAAATGCCATCACGGACGGCTTCAGGCGAACCCCGGAGCCTGTTGCCGAGCTCGAGGACGGCCCGGGGCGCGAGCCGGACCCATCCGACGAGGCCGAGGCCGCGTGGACGGCCTGGCGCGTACACCGCGCACTCGAGGTGCTCCCCGAGCACGAGCGACCGGTGATCGAGCTCGCGTACTGGAGCGGGCTGTCGCAGAGCGAGGTCGCCCGACAACTCGGGATCCCGCTCGGGACCGTCAAGACGCGTACGCGCAGTGCGCTCCGCCGACTCGCAGACGCCCTCGACGAGGACCTGCGATGAGGCCACCCGAGTTCGACGAGCTCGTCGGAAACGACCTCGAGCCGGGCGAGCGCGCACGGCTCGAGCGCGTGCACGAGCTTCTCGTCGCCGCGGGCCCACCGCCCGTCCCGACGTCGACGCCGGTGGAGCTGCGGCCCCGCCGGCGTCGCGGCGCGCTGGTCGCGATCGCCGCTGCGCTCGCGGTGGCAGCGTTCGCGCTCGGTGCTGCACTGGTCGACGGATCGTCCGATCGGAGCGTCGACTTCGTCGTCTCCATGCACGGCACGTCCACCGCGGCAGGTGCAACGGCATCCCTGCGGGTCTTCGAGCTCGACGACGCCGGCAACTGGCCGATGGAGCTCGACGTCACGGGACTCACGCCCACGGCGAGCGGGCGCCCGTTCGAGCTGTGGCTCACGCGCGGCGGCGAGCTCGCCGCGCTGTGTGGCGGCTTCCTCACGAGCGACCACGGCGTCGCAGTCGTTCCGATGAACGCGCCGTATCGCTTCGACGAGTTCGACGGCTGGGTCGTCGTCGAGGAGGGCTCCGAGACACCGCTTCTCACGACGTGAACCCTCCCGAGCTCACGCTGGCCACGCTCGTCAGCTGCGCAACCGGATGCCGTAGTCGTCGCGTAGTTGCTTCACGAGCCGCGTGACCCCTCGATGTCGGTGAAGAGGAAGGTGACGGCGCCGGTGGGCATCTCGGCCATGCGGCGAGAAGCGTGACCCTTCGACGTCGCAACCGCAAGCGGGCCACGGGCCACACACTGGCCTCCGAGCGAGCGGCTATCTTCGGCTCGTGTCCGGCAACCACCCGACTCGCCGCCAGTACGAGGACTTCGTTCGCCACGTGCTCACGACGGGCGTGCCGAAAGGCGATCGCACCGGCACCGGCACGGTGAGCACGTTCGGGTACCAGATGCGGTTCGACCTCGCCGAGGGCTTCCCGCTCGTGACGACGAAGAAGGTGCACTTCAAGTCGGTCGCAGTCGAACTGCTGTGGTTCCTCCGCGGCGACTCCAATGTCGGCTGGCTGCAGGAGCACGGCGTCTCCATCTGGGACGAGTGGGCGGACGCCGACGGCGAGCTCGGCCCGGTCTACGGCGTCCAGTGGCGCAGTTGGCCGACGCCGGACGGTGGGCACGTCGATCAGATCGCCGAGGTCGTGCGCATGCTCCGCGAGGATCCGGACTCGCGCAGGATCGTGGTGAGCGCCTGGAACGTCGCAGACGTCCCGCGGATGGCCCTCGCGCCGTGTCACGCGTTCTTCCAGTTCCACGTGTCGGGCGGCGAACGGCTCTCGTGCCAGGTGTACCAGCGCAGCGCCGACGTCTTCCTCGGAGTGCCGTTCAACATCGCGAGCTACGCGCTCCTCACGCACATGCTCGCTCAGCAGAGCGACCTCGAGCCCGGCGACCTCGTCTGGACGGGTGGCGACTGCCACATCTACG
Organism: uncultured Gaiellaceae bacterium; assembly: GCA_963744505.1. Taxonomy (GTDB): domain Bacteria; phylum Actinomycetota; class Thermoleophilia; order Gaiellales; family Gaiellaceae; genus GMQP-bins7. Next base: position 142,466 of record CAVUTL010000004.1, on the reverse strand, counting down.
ACAACCACCGCGAACAGGTCGAGACGCTGCTCGGCCGCGACCCGTTCCCGTACCCGACGCTGCGCCTCGTCCGCCGGCCGGCCTCGATCTTCGACTACACGTTCGAGGACTTCGAGGTCGTCGGCTACGAGCACCATCCGGCGATCCGCGCGCCGGTCGCCGTGTGAAGGTCTCGCTCGTCGCCGCGATCGCGCGCGGCGGCGTGATCGGGCGCGACGGTCGCTTGCCGTGGCACCTGCCAGAGGACATGGCGCACTTCCGCGACGCGACGATGGGTCATCCGGTCGTCATGGGCCGGCGCACGTGGGAGTCTCTTCCGGATCGCTTCCGCCCACTGCCGGGGCGGCGAAACGTGGTCGTCACACGGAACCCGGAGTGGAACGCCGACGGCGCGGAGCGGGCACTGTCGGTTGACGATGCGTTCCGGCTACTCGCCGACGAGGAGCGCGTGTCGGTCATCGGCGGAGGAGAGGTCTTCGCGGCGGCATTGCCTCATGCGGACGAGCTCGTGCTCACCGAGATCGACCTCGACGTCGCTGGCGACACGACCTTCCCCGAGTGGGATCGCGATGCGTTCACCGAGGTGTCGCGCGAGGTGCGCACCGCGGCCGACGGCACGCGCATCGCCTTCGTGACGTACCGGCGGCGCCTCACCGAGTCCGCGGAGCCGCCAGCTAGCATCTCGGCACCGTGAGCACCGAGCTGCACGCAACCCGCGACAGCCTCGACGCCCGTCTTCCCGAGCTCCGAGCGCTCGGCACCGAGGCGGGAACGCTGGAGCTCATCGTCGTCCGGCCGAGCGAAGGCGAGCGCGAGACGCCCGAGTCGGCCGAGCTCACGATCGAGGACGGGCTCGTCGGCGACCGCTGGCGGGCGAGCGCTCACACACATGCCGACGGGAGCGTGTTTCGCGAGAACCAGCTGACGATCGCGTCGACGCGCATGCTCGGGATGATCGCCGAGCCCGAGCGCTGGCCCCTCGCGGGCGACAACCTGCTCGTCGACATGGGCCTGGACCTCGCGAGCCTTCCCGCCGGGAGCAGGCTGGCGATCGGGGATACGGTCGTCGTCCAGATCTCCGAATGAGCCTCACACCGGCTGTGCGAAGTTCTCGGCCCGCTTCGGCAGCGATGCGCTCAAGTTCATCAACTCACCCGAGGGCCGTGAGCTGCGGCTACGGGGAGCGAACGCGCACGTGATCGTCCCGGGAAGCATCACGACGGGCGACGCCGTTCGTCGCGTCTGGCTGTAGAACGACTCAGCCGACGACGGCCGGCACCTACGGGCGCCGGATCGCGAGGACGCGGGCCTTCCAGGAGCCGCTCGGCGCCTCGACCGCGACGACATCGCCCACCGCGGAGCCCATGAGCGCCGAGCCCAGAGGCGAGTCCGGCGAGACGCCGCCGACGGCGGAGATCTCGACCTCCATCGCGTCGCCGTCCTCGTCGGCAATCTCGACGATGGAGCCGACACCTACGTGCTCGTCGGTGTCGTGCTCGACCGTCACGGCGTGGTTGAGCCGGTCGCGCAGTGCCCGTATGCGTGCCTCGAGGAGGCCCTGTTCGTTCTTGGCCGCGTGGTACTCGAAGTTCTCGGAGAGGTCGCCGAACTCGCGCGCCGTCTTGATCGCTTGCACGGCAGCCTTGCGGCGAGGCCCCTCCAGCTCGGCCAACTCGGCCTCGAGCGCCTCGCGCTGATCGGCAGTCAGGTGTTCCGTTCTCGGCTGGCTCACTGAAGGAGCAGGCTAACCAGGTTCACCGCGGCGTCGCTGCATTAGGCTCCCGCACGACAACGGGGGGCGAAAAGGAGGAGAGCGGTGGCGACCGACCTGGAGCGCTTCGTCGAGGCCGAAGGGCGTGCGGAGCGGGTGAAGGAGGTTCGGAAGAAGATCGACGCCGAAGGCGTCACCTACGTCTACTACCAGTTCGCCTCCGTGACAGGCCGCATCATGGGCAAGGGCGTTCCCGCGCCCCACTGGGAGACCATCGCGCAGAAGGGGTTCCAGCTCGTCTACGGCTCGACCGCGAACCTCTTCGTCGACCGCCACGGCAACTACATCGGCTACGGGCCGGAGGCCTGGGAGCTCGTCGGCATCCCTGAGCCCGAGACGTTCCAGGTGCTCCCCTGGGACTCACGGATCGCCCGCGTCTGGTGCACGTGCTTCCGCAACCGCGAGGATCGCGAGGGGCCGGGCGAGGTCCTCACCTCGGACTGCCGCGGGAACCTCCGCCGCATCCAGGACGAGTTCGAGGGTCGAACCGGCATGCACCTACGGGCCGGAATGGAGCCGGAGATGATGTGGCTCAAGCTCGGCCCGGACGGCACGCCCTCGGTCGAAGGCGTGACCAAGCCGTACTGCTACCACATCGATCAGTTCTCCGAGCTCCAGCCGATCATCCACAAGATGGTCGAGTACGGGCAGAAGCTCGGGCTCGACATGATCCAGGGCGATCACGAGGACGCGCCCGGCCAGATCGAGCTCAACTTCGGCTTCGATCGCGCCGAGGCGACCGCCGACAACCTGTCGACGTTCCGGCAGATCGCGAAACAGGTCGGCCGCGAGCTCGGAGTCTTCCCGTGCTTCATGCCGAAGCCGTTCATGGGCGTCTCGGCCAACGGCTGCCACACGAACATCTCGCTCTGGAAGGACGACGAGAACGCCTTCCTTCCCGACACGGACGACGTGCACAAGCCCAGCGCGACAGGTCTGCATGCGATCGGCGGCATCCTCGAGCACCTGCGCGCCCTCACATGCGTCACCGCCCCGACGGTCAACTCGTATCGCCGATTCTGGGACACGGGCTTCTGGGCGCCCGTCTTCGCCGACTGGGGCTATCAGAACCGCACGACCGCGCTTCGCATCTCGTCGCCCGATCGCTTCGAGTATCGCTCCGTCGACTCCGCGGTCAATCCGTACCTGGCGCTCGCAGGGCTGATCAAGGTGATGGACGACGGGATCGAGCGCAAGCTCGATCCCGGGCGAGCCCGAGGAGGGAAACATCTACGAGGCGATCGAGGCCGGCAAGGAGGTCCGGCGCGTTCCGATGACGCTCGGCGAGGCGCTCGAGGCGCTCGAGGCCGACGAGGTCGTGAAGAGCGCGCTGCCGGGCGAGATGTACCGTGTCTTCATGCACTACAAGCGGGACGAGTGGGAGCGCTATTGCGCGACCGTCACCGACTTCGACCGGGACGAGTACCTCGACGTGCTGCCCTAGCGCGCAGGGAGGAAACGCTCATGTGCGGCATCGCGGGGATCATCTACCGGGACGGGTCGGAGCACGCGATCGGCGACGAGATGACGCGGATGCTCCAGTCGATGAAGCACCGCGGCCCGGACTCGACGGGCTACGCGCTGTACGGGAACGGCGAGAACGGCAACCTCGTCATGCGCTACAAGCTCGCGGACGCGAACACGCCGCGTGACTTCGACTTCGCGGACCGCCTCCGGCGCCATCGCGTCGAGGTCGAGGCTCGGCTCGCCTCGCTCGGCGGCCGCATCGCCGACGTTGCGGAGGAGACGCCGTACGCGTTCCGCGTCTCGTTCGAGTACGACGGCGACCTGAAGCTCCTCGCCGACTTCGTGGAGGACATCCCGGAGGCCGAGGTGCTCTCGCTCGGCCGCGCGCTCGAGATCGTGAAGGACCTCGGCGACGCCGAGTCCGTCCACGAGCAGTACGGGCTCGCGAAGTTCACCGGCACGCACGCGATCGGCCACGTGCGCATGGCAACCGAGTCGGAGGTCGACATCGCCGGCGCGCACCCCTACTGGGCGTATCCCTACTCCGACGTCGCCGTCGTCCACAACGGCCAGCTGACGAACTACTTCATGTGGCGCCGCCGCCTCGAGCGCGCCGGCCGCCGCTTCATGTCCGAATGCGACTCGGAGATCATCGCCGTGTACCTCGCCGAGGAGATGACGAAGGGCGCGTCGCTCGAGGAGTCGATGCACCGCTCGCTCGACGAGCTCGACGGCGTGTTCACGTATATCGCGGTCACGAAGGACGAGCTCGGAGTGGCGAAGGACGAGCTCGCCGCGAAGCCGCTCGTGCTCTACGAATCCGACGATCTGGTCGCGCTCGCCTCCGAGGAGATCGCGATCCGCCAGCTCGTCGACCACGAGATCGACACGTACGACCCCTACGAGCGCGAGGTCCTCGTGTGGCAGCGGTAGGCGAGCGGCAGATCTCCTACGACGCGCGCGGGCTCGCCGAGCCCGTCGCGGAGGCGCCGCGGACGGCGGTCGTCGAGGACGGCGTCGCCACCTTCGACGCGCGCGAGCTCACGACGCGGACGATCAACCTCGAGCTGCGCCGCCTGCTGTACGAGGAGGGCGTCGACGAGGTCGTCGTCCAGAACCCGCAGGGCCGCCACTCGCTCGGCGTCGGCATCCTACGACGCTGCAAGATCCGCTTCGAGGGCTCGCTCGGCTACTTCGCGTGCGGACTGATCGACGGGCCCGAGATCCACATCACCGGCCGCGTTGGCTGGTCGGCTTGCGAGAACATGATGTCTGGCGTCGTCGTCGTCGACGGGAACGGCGGCTCGCTCACCGGAGCGGCGATGCGCGGAGGCGACCTCGTCGTCAGGGGCCGCGTCGGCGCTCGCACCGGCGTCGACCAGAAGGGCGGCACGATCATCGTGCTCGGCTCGGTCGGCTCGATGACCGGCTTCATGATGCAGCGCGGCCGGCAGATCCTCTGCGGCGACGTCGGCCCCGGCCTCGGCGACTCGATGTACGACGGGACGATCTATGTGGCGGGCAAGGTGAAGTCGCTGGGCATCGACTGCGTGCCGGGCGACTGGACGGATGCGGACACAGAGCTGATCGAGCGCAAGTTCCGGATCTACGGGCTCGGCTCGCCGCCCGAGTTCCAGAAGTTCGTCTGCGGGAAGGTCCTCTACAACTACGACTCGCTCGAGCCCTCCGAGAAGAAGCTGGTGATCTAGGTGAGCGTCGAGAACGGCCCGAGCCAGAAGGACGTCCTCGGGCAGAGCCGGATCTTCACGCCCGAGGTCATCAACGACATCCACATCAAGGCCGAGCTCGGCCGCTACCGGATGCGCGGCTTCTCGATCTTCAAGCCGATCCCACACTGGGACGAGCTCGTGTTCCTCCCCGGAACGCTGACGCGCTTCGTCATCGAGGGCTACCGCGAGAAGTGCGACACGACGACGGTGCTCGGCGCGCGCTTTGCGAAGAACCCGCTGAAGCTCGACATCCCGATCTACATCACCGGCATGTCGTTCGGCGCGCTCTCGCTCGAGGCGAAGATGGCGCTCGCGAAGGGCGCATCGATGGCCGGCACCGCGACGTGCTCGGGGGAGGGCGGGATGATCCCGCCGGAGCGCGACTACTCGACGAAGTGGTACTACCAGTGCATCCAGTCGCGGTACGGGTTCAACCCGCACCACCTGATGCTCGCCGACGCCTGCGAGTTCTTCATCGGGCAGGGCTGCAAGGTCGGGCTCGGCGGGCACCTCATGGGGCAGAAGGTGACCGAGCAGGTCGCCGAGATGCGCTCGCTCCCGGCCGGCATCGACCAGCGCTCGCCCGCGCGCCATCCCGACTGGCTCGGGCCCGACGACCTCTCGCTGAAGGTGCAGGAGATCCGCGAGGCGACGGACTACCGCATCCCGATCCAGCTGAAGCTCGGCGCGGCGCGCGTCTACGACGACGTGCGCATGGCGGCCAAGTGCGGGCCGGACATCATCTACCTCGACGGCGCGGAAGGGTCGACGGGCGCAGGCCCGCACATCGCGACCGAGGAGACGGGCATCCCGCTGATGGCGGCCATCCCCGAGGCGCGCCGCGCGCTCGAGGACGTCGGCCTCTCGGACGAGATCGACCTCGTGGTCGCGGGCGGGATCCGCAACGGCGCTGACGTCGCGAAGTGCCTCGCCCTGGGCGCGAAGGCGGTCGCCATCGGGCACTCGGCACTGATGGCGCTCAACTGCAACAAGGAGATCCCCGGCGTCACCGACTACGAGGGCACGGTCGGCGTTCCGGCCGGTCAGTGCTACCACTGCCACACCGGCCGCTGCCCCGTGGGGATCACGACGCAGGATCCGGAGCTGCGCAAGCGCCTCGTCGTCGAGGAGGCGTCGGAGCGCGTCTACAACTTCCTCACCGCGATGACCATGGAGCTGCAGATGCTCGCTCGCGCGTGCGGCAAGACGAATGTGCACTCGCTCGAGCCGGAAGATCTCGCGGCGCTGACCGTCGAGGCCTCCGCGATGGCGCGGGTGCCTCTCGCCGGCACGACGTACACGGTCGGCCAGACCGAGCGCGAGATCCTCGCCGAGGTGCAGCGCCTGCTCGCGATCAAGGCCGAGGAGGAGCTCATCGCGAACCCGACGGCCCAGGTCACCGACCTGCACTCGGTGGAAGTCATGAGCTCGCACGAGCTCGCGTACGCCGAGCCCGAGAAGATCAAGTCGCTCGATGCCGAGTTCCTCGCGGGCCACCGCTTCCCGTATCAGGAGGACATGTCCCTCATCGAGGACGTCGATCTGGACGCGGCAACGCCCGGCGAGGACATCAACTGGCTCGAGGACATCGCGCTCCTCGAGGAGGACGGCGTCCCCGCGGTCTTCGACCGCTACTCCAACGCATTCCTGAAGATCTACTTCCCGATCCCGCAGGGCCGCGAGGACGAGATCGCCCGCAAGGTGCTCGTGAAGCACCTGACGAGCGGCAACTCGTACGGGATCCAGCTCAAGGAGGCGCACACCAAGTTCCTGCAGCCCGAGCTCGGCCCGTGGGTCGCCGGCTCGAAGACGGTCGGGACGGACTACACGCCGCCGGTCCTCGAGGGCTGGGAGAAGCCCGCCGGGCACTGAACCCGGCCGCGACGTAGGCTCATGTCCATGCCGGCCCCGACCGACCCCCCGACGACCGGCTCCGGCAACGGCGGCAGTCCTCGCCGAACCGGGATCGTCGGCTCGGCGAAGCGCGTGGTCGCCCACGCGAGCTCGCTGATGCAGCTTCAGCGGGAGCTCGCGCGGGCCGAGCTCCAGCGCAAGGGTGCAAGCTTCGGCACGGGTGCAGCCCTCGCGGTGGCAGCGGCGATCCTCGCTCTGTACGCGCTCGGCTTCGGCCTCGCCACGCTCGCGGCGGCGCTCGCGCTCGTCGTCGACTGGTGGCTCGCGCTGCTGATCGTCTTTCTCTTCCTCGTGGCGCTCGTCGTCGTTCTGCTGCTCGTGGCCCGGAGGCTCGTCCGCCAGGCAACGCCCCTCAAGCCCGAGCAAGCACTCGAGGAGGCGCAGCTGACGAAGGAGATGCTGAAAGGGGCACGTGGCGGCTGAGCGACGCACGGACGCGGAGATCCGCGGCGAGATCTCGGCCGAGCGCCAGGAGCTGGCAGCGGCGCTGACCGACCTCCGTGAGGGGATCGAGTCGAAACGGCGACTTGCGACCGCGACCGTCACGCTCGCGGCCGCGGGGATCGCCGCCATGGCGTCGATCAAGCTCGTCCGACGCTTCCGCGGGTAGCGCCGTGGGAGCACTCGTGTTCCAGCACATCGCCTGCGAGCCGCCGGGCGTGTTCGAGGACGTGCTGCACGAGCGTGGAGTGGAGCTTCACCGCGTCGAGCTCGACGAGGGCGAGCCGCTTCCCGACTGGCGCGAGTTCGACGCGATCGTGGCCATGGGCGGGCCGATGTCCGTCTTGGACGACGCCGAGCTGCCGTGGCTTGGCGAGGAGAAGCGCGCGATCGGAGATGCCGTTCGAGCCGGGATGCCGTTCTGGGGTGTCTGTCTCGGTGTGCAGCTTCTGGCGGCGTCACTGGGTGCTCGTGTCTACCCGGGACCGGAGCCCGAAGTCGGCCTCCTCCCCGTCGAGCTGACCGACGACGGACGCGCGGATCCCGTCTTCGGGGGACTCGATAGCGGGCTCACAACCCTGCAGTGGCACGGAGACACGTTCGACCTGCCGGACGGCGCCGTCCGGCTCGCAAGCTCGCCCGCGTACGCGAACCAGGCGTTCCGCTTCCAGCGCGCGTACGGCGTGCAGTTCCACCTCGAAGTGTCGGCCGAGATGGCCCGCGAATGGGCCGAGGTGCCGGAGTACGTGGCGTCGCTCGAGCGGACGCTCGGCGGCGACGGCGCACCGGTGTTCCTCGCGTCGATCGCGGAGCGCGCGGACGAGATGCGCACGGCCGGCCGCGCGCTCTTCGAGCGCTGGCTCGACCGCGTCGCTACCTGACGCGGAACGCCCAGACGCGCACGCGCACCTCCGGCTCGCCGGTCGGCATCGCCTGGAACTCCTCACCGCGCTCGACGAGCTCCCAGCGCCCGGCGTCGACGAGCTCGGCGATCTCGAGGTCGTAGCCGGGCGGAGTTCGATCCGAGCGGAGCGTGAACACGACGTATCCGCCGGGGCACGTAATCCGCACCAGCTCGTCGAGACACGAGGCGGGCGCATGGCCGGTCGTCAACACGCCAGCTGAGACGACGGCGTCATACGCAGCGGTCTCGTATGGAAGGCGCTCGCCGAGCCGGGCCTCGGTGAGCGCGGCGTAGATGCCTTTCCGCTCCGCCTCCGCGAGCATCGCCGGCGAAAGGTCGAGCCCGTCGATCGACGTGAACCCGTTGCCCACGAGCGCCGCACCGAGCAGACCCGTTCCCGCTCCGGCATCGAGAATCCGGGCGTCGCGCGCGACGAGCCGGCTGCAGACGGCCGCGACCGCCGCCGGCGATCGGTAGTCCATCGGGCCTGCGAGCTCGTTGTCGTAGGCCGATGCGATCCGCTCGTACTCCGCTCGCAGCTCGTCGAGGTCACGGGCGCCATAGAGACGATCCAAGTCGACGTCGGGCGGCACTCGGGCGATTCTAGGATCCGGACATGGAGTCAGGAACACCGCGCGCGACTGGACGGTGCCTCTGCGGCGCCGTGACGTACGAGGTCCGCGGACAGCTGCGTGACATCGTCGTCTGCCACTGCGTCGAGTGCCGCCGCTGGGGTGGCACGGCCGTCGCGTTCACCGCGTCGAGCGCCGACGACCTCGTGGTCGCCGAGCGCGACGCATTGCGCTGGATCGACAGTCCCGAGAGTGACCGCGACGCACGCCGTGGCTTCTGCCGCGAGTGCGGATCGAGCCTGTTCTGGCAGGCGGCGGGTGCCGAACGCATCGGCATCGCCGCGGGGACGATCGACCAACCGACCGGCCTGCGTGTCGTCGCGCACATCTACACGCACCAGGCCTCCGACTTCGAGGTGTTCGACGACGGGTTGCCGCGCGATCCCGATCGCAGCATGATCGAGATCCGCTGGAGCTGACATTGGCACGAAGTCGACACAGGCGCCGCCCGAGGCGGCTCCTATACTCGCCCGCCTGACCGATCTCGCCTCTCCGCTGCGCACGCTCTTCGGCTTCGACGCCTTTCGGCCCGGGCAAGAGGACGTCGTGCGCGCCGCGATCGCCGGGCGGGACACGCTCGCGCTCATGCCGACGGGCTCGGGCAAGTCGCTGACATACCAGCTGGCAGCGATGCTCAGGCCCGAGCCGACGCTCGTCCTCTCTCCGCTGATCGCGCTCATGAAGGATCAGGTGGACAAGCTGCCACCGCAGATCGCGTCGACCGCCACCTTCGTCAACTCCTCGCTGTCGCCGGAGCAGACCGCGGAACGGCTCGCCGCCGTCTCCGCCGGCGAGACACGTCTCGTCTACGCGGCGCCGGAGCGGCTCCGGCAGTCACGCTTCGTCGAGCTCCTGGCAGAGGTCGGCATCGGGCTCGTCGTCGTTGACGAGGTGCATTGCGTGAGCATGTGGGGGCACGACTTCCGGCCGGACTACCTGTTCATCCGTCGCGGCCTGGAGGCCCTCGGCGACCCGACGCTCCTGGGGATGACTGCGACGGCCACACCGGAGACCGCCCGCGACATCGGGGCTGCCGCTCGGGCGCACGCTCGAAGTCGTCCATACGAGCGTGATGCGGCCGAACCTGCGCTACGACGTCGAGGAGGTCGGTAACGCGGAGGATCGGCTCGAGATCCTCGTCGAGCGGCTGCGCGCGCTTCGTGGCGGTTCGGCGATCGTGTACGCGCGATCGCGACGCTCGACGGAGGAGCTCTCGCGCATCCTCCGTGGCCACGGGTTTCAGGCCGAGCACTACCACGCTGGTCTGGAGGCAGCCGAACGGACGCGGGTGCAGGACGACTTCGTCGCCGGCGCAACACAGGCCGTCGTCGCCACGACGGCATTCGGCATGGGTATCGACAAGCCCGACGTGAGACTCGTCTGCCTCGTCAACTATCCGGACTCGCTCGAGGGATACGTGCAGATGGTCGGTCGCGCAGGGCGCGACGGTGAGCCGAGCCAGACGCTTCTCCTCGCGAGCCCGACCGACGCGACGGCGTTGCGGCGCTTCGCGGTGTCGGACGTGCCCACCGCGGCCGAGCTCCGCTCGATCTACCGTGCCCTCAGAGACGCGAACGGGCTCGTCGATCCCGACGACCTCGCCCCTCTCGTCCCCGAACGCGACGCGCGTGTCCTCGTCGGCATGCTCGAGCAGGCGGGGCTCGTCCGCCGGGAGTTCGACGAGGGAAGACTGATGCGAATCGATCTCTCGGCCGCTCCTGCCGATGCACGCGAGCGGGTCGAGGCAATCCTCGATCGCGCACGCCTCGTCGCCGAGTCACGCGCTGATCGGATCGTCGCGTTCGCCGAGACGCGCATCTGCAGGCACGAGCAGGTGGGAGCGCACTTCGGCGAGACGTTCGTCCCGCCGTGCGGCGCCTGCGACGTGTGCGCGCCCCTGGCTCGGGGATCCGCGTCGATCTCGAGCCCACCGCCTCCTTTGCCGGAGGACATCGGCGAGGCGATCGTCGAGGCGGTCGCGTCGCTGACGTGGCCACTTGGTCGACGGAGCCTGGTCGCAACGCTGCGGGGCTCGCTGAAGGCGCCTCCGTCTGCGCGCCGCTCTGCCGCGTACCGGTTGCTCGCGGCCGCAACGGACGCGGACGTGCGCCGGTGGGTCCAGCTGCTCGAGACATCGGGCGCTCTCGTCGAGGTGACGACACCCGACGGATTCCGTGTTCTGCACGTCGACCTCTCCGTGCAGCCGCCGCCGATCAGAACGAGTAGCAACGCCGACGTGGACGAGAGTCTCGTCTCCCGCCTTCGCAGCTGGCGCCTCGAGCGTTCGCAGGAGGACGCGATTCCGGCATACGTCGTCCTCCACGATGCGACGCTCCGCGAGCTCGCTGCCCTCCGCCCGCAGACGATCGACGAGCTCGCGGGCGTGAAGGGCTTCGGCCCTGTGAAGCTCGAGCGCTACGGCGACGACCTGCTCGCGGTTCTCGCGACGACGTAGCTCCTTGCCGCGGATTGGCGGCGCTGCCTACGATGCGCGCGAGAACGCCAATCCGGTGGAGGTGAGCATGTCCGAGAAGATGTGGGGAGGCGAGCCGTTCTGGGGGCTCGGCTACGAATGGGATCCCGACTGGGTCCTGACCGACCGCCAGAAGGAGCTCCGCGCCACGCTGATCGAGCTCTGCGAGAAGGAGATGCGCGCGAATGCGAAGCGCTCCGACGACGAGCTGCTGTTCCCGCGCCGAAACCTCGAGCTGCTCGGCGAGCACGGCTTCCTCGCGCTCACCGTCCCCGAGGAGTACGGGGGCCTCGGCGAGAACCACGTCGCCTACGCGATGACGTGCGAGACGATCGCTCGCTACGGCTGCGCGTCCACCGCCATGTGCTACGTGATGCACATCGGCGCGGTGAACGCGATCATGTTCCGTCCCACGCCGGAGCTGATCGACAAGTACATCCGGCCTCTCAACTCCGGGAAGATCGGGACCCTCTCGTACTCCGACCCCGAGACGGGCTCGCACTTCTGGTACCCGATCTCGTCGGGCGCCGAGCGGTTGAACGGCGGGTTCAAGGTGCGCAAGAAGGCGTCGTGGACGACGTCGGCGGGCTTCGCCGACTTCTACGTCGTGCAGACGACGAGCCCGGACTTCTCCGGCTACGACGACCTGTCCGTCTTCGTCATCGACGGTGAGGAGGCGCAGGCACAGCCGTCGCTCTGGGACGCGCTCGGCCTGCGCGGGAACCAGTCGGGTCCGCTCGAGGTGCCGGACGTCGAGATCCCCGGAGAGCAGATCGTCGGTCCCGTCGGCGACGGCGCCGCCTCCAACGACGAGTCGGTCGACCCGTGGTTCCTCATCGGCTCCTCCTCGGTCTGGAACGGCATCGCGCTCGGCACGATCGACATCGCGAAGCGCCACACGACCCGCAAGCGGCACGTCGACGTCGGCCTGCGCGTCGCGGACTACCCGACGATCCAGGACTACGTCGGCGAGGCGCTCATGGACACGAACGCTGCGCGTCTCTTCGTGCTCTCGGTCGCACAGGCGATGGACGACGCCACCGAGAACAACACGAAGGTGCTCGGAGTCGGGGAGCTCGCCCGCGCCGACTTCCTGCACTGGGCGTGGCAGATCAAGTTCGAGGCGGCGAAGAACGTCGCGCACGTCGTGGACAAGATGCTCCACGCCTGCGGAGGGTCGGGCTACAAGCGGGACATGGAGCTCGAGCGGTACCTCCGCGACGCGAAGGCGGGGTGGGTCATGGGCCCGACGAACGAGGTGCTGCGCCAGTTCGTCGGCAAGGCGGTTCTCCTCGGGTTCGACGCGCTCGACTACTGGAACCAGTCGTACAACCGTCGCGCAGTCGAGAACGAGGTGAAGAAGCTCGACGCCGACGGCAAGCGCGAGCTCGCGGAGAAGCTCGTGGCCGAAGCGGCCGAGATGGAAGCGAAGGCTCACGCCGCCGCGTCGTGAGGTGAGGCCGGCGATGGTACTCCGGGGTCAGACCCGTGGGGTCTGACCCCACCCTCCGCAGACGCGGGGTCAGACCCTACGGGTCTGACCCCTGGCTCTTCCCGGCGGACCCGTTCGTCGAGACGTACCTCGTCCGGCCCGGAGGCGCGACCGTTTTCGCCCTCGGCCCGGACGAGCGCGTGACCGTCGTCGACACGCGCGGAAGCCAGGTCGCGGAGGTGTCCGTGCTCGGCGCGGACGGCAGGGACGACGCCGCAGCGCTCGACGCGGAGGCAGACGCGCCCGCAACGGTTATCCGCGAGGCGCTGGGCGACAGAAACGGGAGCCTGCTCGCGCACGAGCTCGGCTCTCGCGGGCTCGACCCGGCGGACGCGCTCGCGATCCGCCTCTTCGGCGAGTGGTCACCGGCGGGATCCGCCCAGACGTTCCGGGCAGAGCGCGCGGTGACCGTCGTCGTCGCGGCCCCGGCCGGTCGCATCGTCGACGGTGCCCCTGCGCCATCGGAGCTCCTCGTCGAGGTGCGACGTGCGACTCCGCGCAGCTACGAGCAGCAGGAGCTCCCACCGCCCCTCGCCGAGCCGAGGCTCGACGTCCGCGTCGACTCCGCAACCGCCCTCGCCTACGAGGTTCGCGCGGGCGAGTTCATCCAGGTGATCGACGTCGAGGGCAAGCAGTGCTCGGACTTCCTCGCGTTCCATCGCGCGAAGCTCGAGTCCGGGCTCGAGCGCGGCCTCGATGCGACGACGACGCGCTCGCTCATGGGCCAGGCATACCCGCAGCCCGGATTGCAGGGGAAATTCTACGACGTCGATCAGGATCCGCTGATCGAGGTCGTCCGCGACACCGTCGGGCGCCACGACACCTTCGGCCTCGCGTGCACCGCGAAGTACTACGAGGACAAGGGCTACCCCGGGCACGTCAACTGCACGGAGAACTTCAACGGGCAGGTGACGCCGTTCGGCATCGCGCGGCGCATGGGCTGGGAGGCGCTCAACTTCTTCTACAACACCGGCTTCGACGCGAACAACGTGTTCGTCATGGACGAGCCGTGGTCGCGTCCAGGGGACTACGTCCTCGTCCGCGCCCTCAGCGATCTCGTCTGCGCGTCCTCGTCCTGTCCCGACGACATCGACCCGGCGAACGGCTGGCAGGTCACGCCGATCCACGTACGGGTGTACGCGCCCGACAACACGTTCTCCGTCGCAATCGCCCGCCGCGTCACGGCGGACGCCGACCCGGTGCTCACGCGCGAGACGACGTTCCACCCCCGGACGAGCGAGCTGACCAAGAGTTTTGTCGAGTACCGCGGCTACTGGCTTCCGCACTGCTTCGACAACGAGGGTGCGATCGCCGAGTACTGGGCCTGCCGCGAGAAGGTCGCGATCATGGATCTCTCGCCGCTGCGCAAGTGGGAGGTGCTCGGCCCGGACGCCGAGACGCTGATCCAGCACGCCGTCACGCGTGATGCGCGACGACTTTCGGTCGGTCAGGTCACGTACACGGCGCTCTGCAACGAGACGGGCGGGATGATCGACGACGCGACCGTCTACCGACTCGGGCAGGACAACTTCCGCTTCGTCGGCGGCGACGAGTACGACGGGATCTGGCTGAACGAGCTCGCCGAGAAGCTCGAGCTCAAGGTCTGGGTGAAGCCGTCGACCGACCAGCTCCACAACGTCGCCGTCCAGGGCCCCGAGAGCCGAGAGCTCCTGAAGAAGATCGTCTGGACACCGCCGACGCAGACCTCGCTCGAGGATCTCAAGTGGTTCCGCTTCACGATCGGCCGTGTCGGCACGTACGACGGGATCCCGATCGTGGTCTCACGGACGGGTTACACCGGCGAACTGGGATACGAGGTGTGGTGCCATCCCTCCGACGGGCCGGCAGTCTGGGACGCGATCTGGGCGGCGGGCGAGGAGCACGGGCTGACGCCACTCGGCCTCGAGGCGCTCGACGTCCTCCGGATCGAGTCGGGCCTGATCTTCGCCGGGTACGAGTTCGACGATCAGGTCGATCCGTTCGAGGCGGGCATCGGCTTCGCAGTGGACCTGAAGACGGACGACGACTTCGTCGGGCGCGCCGCGCTCGAGGAGCGCAACGCGCATCCGCAGCGCGTGCTCGTCGGCCTCGAGCTCGAAGGGAACGAGACCGCCGGCCACGGCGACGAGATCTACGTCGGCCGGCAGCGCGTCGGCGTGGTGACGAGCGGGACGCGGAGCCCGATCCTCAAGAAGAACATCGCGCTCGCGCGCGTCGCGGTGCAGGTGGCAGAGCTCGGCACGGCGCTGGAGGTGGGCAAGCTCGACGGGCTCCAGAAGCGCATCGCGGCCACCGTCGTGCGCTTCCCCTTCTACGACCCGGACAAGACGAGACCGCGCGCCTGATCGAGTCACTGCCGAGCCTGGACTAACCCGGGAGGAAGCTCCCGAGGCGTTCGAGCGTCTCGAGGATCAGCCATGGCGGAACGCCCTCCGCTGCGCGACGCACGAGCGGTACCAGGATTCCCGGCAATTCGCCCGCCTCGGCTGCATCGTCGACCGCCTGCACGAGCCCGTCGGTTATCGCCACCTCGAGCTCTTGACGATCGAAGCCCTGCTCATCGGAGAACGCCGCGAACGCCTCCTCGCTGCGAAGCGCCAGCACCAGGTCCTCACGCGACACCTCGAGCTGGCATGCCACGCCATCCACTGCAGTGAGCGCGATCAGCTCGATCGTCTCTCCGAGACCTTCCGCCTCGGAGCGCTCGCGCGCCTCGCACGGGTCGGCGACGGGCGTCGGCTCGAAGCGCCCTCCTCCGAGCGCGAGATACGGCACCACGACGGCCGAGACGAGCCCGAGCGAGACGAGGATCGGGAGGAAGCGCCTCATAACGGACGCCTCCGCATGAACGCAACCGGAACGAGCGCGCACAGGGTCAGCGCCGCCGCGAGCAGGAACGGGCCCGAGAACGCGCTCGTCACCGCGCGGTCGAGCTGCTCCTGGAGCCCGTCGACGAGCGACCGCCACTCGTCCTCGTCGTCGGGTCGCCCTTCGAATGCGCGCTCGACGTCGGGGAGCTCACCGACCTCGTTCGCCCGATCGACCTCCGCAAGGACGTCCTGTGCGACCCCGAGCTTGTCGAGTGGCGGGATCTCGCTGTCGAGCACGACGGCCGCACCGGCACGGATCGCTTCGTCGCGGTTCTCGTCGAGCGCGGTCGTGAGAACGGGAGCGAGGAGCACCAGCCCGAGGACGACGCCGGCGTGCCGTGCCCCGATCGTCCAGCCGCCGTGGACGACCTGATCGGGTCGGTCGCGCAGGGCGAGCTCGGTCAGCCCCCCGATCGTGAGGCCGAGGCCCGCCCCGACGAGTACCTGTGGTGGAACCGTCCACGCCCAACCCGCGCGTGGCATGAGCGCCAGAGCCGCGAGTCCACCGGCGAGGAGGATCACCCCACAGGCGACACCCTGCACGATGCCGAGCGAGTGAGGCCGTCGTCGGCTGACCACGATCGCCGTGAGCGGCATCACGGTGACGACGATCCCCGCCGCTGCCGGCGACATGCCCCAGCCGTCCACGAGCAGCAGCACGACGAGGAACAGCGCTGCGACGAGGCCGCCAGCGACGAGGAGGAGCGCCGCATTGGCCGTGATCGAGGGCCGGCCGGCCGGCGCAGGCACAGGGCGAGACGTCACGCCCCGCACGGCCAGCAGCAGGACGAGCGCCACCGGCACCTGCGCGAGGAAGATCGACTCCCAGCCGAGGAGCTGAGTGAGGATCCCTCCCGCTGCAGGTCCGAGCGCCGCGCCGAGCACACCGGCGGCCACCCAGAAGCGAAGTGCGCGCTCGTCGCTTCCTTCGCGCTGTGAGAGTTGGTCGAGCGCGGCAGTGACGATCAGCGCGGCACCGAGCGCCTGAACGCAGCGCGCACCGACGAGCACGTCGAACGACGGCGCGAGCCCGCACGCGAGAGAAGCGCCGGCGAACACTACGACGCCCACCCCGAACGCCTCCCGAGGCCGACGACGCGAGACGTACGCCGCAGGCACGGCGACGGCCGCGAGCACGAGGTTGAACGACGTCAGCACCCAGGCGACCGACGTGATCGCGACGTCGAACTCGCCGAGGATCTCGGGTAGCGCGAGCGTGACGATCGAGGAGTCGGCGAGCGCGAGCCCGACGCCGAGAGCGAGCAGCGTCGTGCGGGAGCTCACACCATCCCGCGGAAGCGCGCGGCAAGCACCTCGATGAGCGCGATCGCTGCGCGAGGATCCGCCTCGAGAGCACCTACGAGCCGCTCACGGGTCACCGCGAGACAACGCACGGACCCCTGCGCGTAGATGTTCGCGATCCTGCCGCCACCGGGATCGAGCACCTCGATCTCGCCGATGAGCTCACCGGGGCCGAGCGACAGGGAACGGTCCGGAAGCTCCACGCGCACCGATCCGGCGACGACGAGCAGGAGTTCGGAACCGCGCTCACCCGCCCGCATGATCGCCTGGCCGTCGACGTACTCGCGCGGCTCGCCGAGGGCGAGAATCGGCTCCAGAAGCTCCTCCGGGAGCAGAGAGAAAACGCGCGGACCCTCGATGAGCTGCTCGTAGCGCCCTCCGTGGAAGAGGAGCGGGCTGCCTTCGCCGTACCGCGCGAACTCGACCTGGCCGAGGAACAGCGAGTGATCACCGCCCCAGTACGAGCGGACGACGTGCGCCACGAGGTGCGCGAGGGCTCCTTCGACGAGCGGCGTCTCGTGCACCACCTCGAAGGTCGCCTCGGGGAGGTCGTCGGCGACTCGCCCCGCGAACCGATCCGACAGGCCGGTCTGCTTCGCCTCGAGGACGCTGACCCCGAACCGCGTTCCCTGGTGGAGCAGCGCCCCCATCCTCGCGCGCCGGTCGATCGAGATGAGGACGAGCGGGGGTCGGAGCGAGACCGACATGAACGCGTTCGCGGTCATCCCGTGCACCTGCTCGCCGACGCGCGCCGTGAGCACCGTCACGCCGGTGGCGAACATGCCCAGCGTCCTCCGGAACGCGATTGCGGGGTCGCCCTCGAGCCCTTCGCCGAGCTCGAGCGCCTCGGCGGAAGGCGCGACGTCGAACGACGCACCGAATGCTTCGGGGGCCGAGATCGCACCCCCGATGTCGACCTCGAACT
Source organism: uncultured Gaiellaceae bacterium (assembly GCA_963744505.1). GTDB lineage: Bacteria > Actinomycetota > Thermoleophilia > Gaiellales > Gaiellaceae > GMQP-bins7. The sequence goes on along the minus strand of CAVUTL010000004.1, from coordinate 124,545 downwards.
CGGCTGGCTTCGAGCCTTCCATCACGCGGGATTCTGACGACGACGCGGAAGAGGCGGCCGAAGCCGCCCCTTCCGATGCCCCGATCCGGCCCTCAGGCCGGCATCGTCGGCGTTTCCTCCCGCCACTGCGGCGCCTGCCTGTCCTGGACGATCCTGCGGAACAGGTACAGGAGGATCGAGATGCAGAGCACGCCGACGCCGTACAGCACTTCCTTCGTGCCGCCGTATCCGATCAGCTCCGTGTACCAGACGCCCATCACGGTCAGGAAGAGGTTGACCGCAGCGAGTAACGCAGCGATCGGCACCCAGACCCTGCTGAGCTTGATCGGCCTCGGCCAGTCCGGCCGATCCCGGCGCAGGAGCACGAACGCACTGAGCGCGAACACGTGGGCGAGGATGTAGCCGAGGTTTCCGACAACGTAGATCGCCAGCACGTTGCCGACGAAAAACACCAGCGCGAGGTTGATGATCATGTCCACGGTCATCGCTCGCGCCGGCACGTTGAAGCGGTTCAGGTGGTACAGCTGCTTCACCGTCATGTCATCACGGGCAATCCCGTACAGCGCGCGTGATCCGTCGGCAGTCGCAGTGTTCATCGAGAGCACGAGGCTCGCGATCAGCAGCACGACCATCAGGTTGGACGCACCGCCGACGAGCTCGTCGAAGACCGGTACGTAGAACGCATAGGGATTCGCGGCGATCTCCTCCTGCGGCAGCATCCCGCCGAGCCCCAGCGGCAGCAGGATGTAGACGGCGAGGGAGAAGATTGCAGCGCTCCGCAGCGCGAGCGAGGTGTCGTGCGCCGTGTCCTTGTACTCCGGCGCGAAGGTGGCACACGCCTCGACGCCGTACGCCGACCACCCCATGAGCCACAGCCACGCGAAGGCGGCCTGCCAGCTCGGGACGCTCCACTCCATGTTGGAGCTCTGCCAATCGCCGGTGATGAACGGCAGGAAGATGAAGACCCCGAGCGGGATCATCATGAGCGCCCCGGTCGCATATCCGACCCAGAGCGATGGTTTGACTCCGAAGATGTTGAAGAGCCAGACGGCGACGATGAGAACGGCCGCGAGGACGTGTGGGAAGCCGGCAGTCACAGGCCCCGTGTCGAACGTCCAGGCGGCGCTGGTCGCCGACGACGGATACCACTCCGCCTGCACGATGAAGCCGATGAGGAGCCCGAAGCTCGCGAGCACGCTCGACCACGCGAACCAGTAGCCGAACGTCGCCACCGGCCCGACGAGCGTGAAGTACTTGCGCCAGCCCTCGTGCGCGTAGAGCGAGATGCCGCCCGGCTTGTCCGGGAACATCGCGGCCTGCTCGGAGTACACCCAGTTCTGGAGCACGCCGAGCGTCATCGAGACGCCCCACAGCACCATCGCACCCCAACCGCCGAGAACGCCGATCGATCCTCCCAGGGCGCCGAGCAGGAAGCCGGGGTTCGCAAGCGCGATGACGAACCCGTCGTACCACCGAAGAGACTTGAGGAGCTGGCGCTCCTCGATCATTGCGCCCGCGTAGACAGCCTCGGTCGCCACCCAACACCTCCTTACGAACCGGGACCGGATCCCGGGGGTCGGCGCGACCGTAACGGGTTCGAGGTCGGAGTTCAACCATGCGGTTACGATCGCCGCGTGAAGGGTCCGCCCATCACGGTGTCGTGCCATTGCGGCAACGCGCACCATGTCCCGTACGGCGAGACCTGGCAATGCGAGAAGTGCGACCGGCGGTGGAACACGACACAGATTCCCGAGGATGCCTACTGGGGGATCATGCGCGAGATGCGGAACTACCGGCTCGTCGTGATCGCCGTGGCAGTCGGAGTGACCGTCGTGTTCGGCGTGCTCGCGCTGTTCGTGGCCCAGAGCCTTCTGCTCCTGCTCCCGCTGATCTTGATGATGTGGTTCATCTGGTTCATGCCCTGGTGGCGCCGGCGAATCCGGCGCAAGGCGCGGAACCTCCCGCAGTGGCAGCTCACACCGGAGTGAGCTACCGTCTGTCGAGCGATAGGCAATAGGATTGGTTAAGAGGCAATAGATGCTCCGAAAGCAAGCGCCTTACGTCGTCGTCGGTGCCGGGATCCACGGGCTCTCGACGGCCTACCACCTCGCGAAGGAGCTTCGTGCGCGCGGTGCTGGCTCGGGTGCGGACGTCGTCGTCCTCGACAAGTCGCGGCCGGGCGCCGGCGCGAGCGGAATCGCCTGCGGCGTCGTGCGCAACAACTACTTCCAGCCGGCGATGAGCGAGCTCATGCAAGCCTGCGTCGAGGTGTGGGAGTCCGATCCGGCCGCGTACCACTACAACTCGGTCGGCTACGTCGCCCTCGGCGCGCAGGTGCAGGAGTCGGACCTCGCGCGCGACCTTCGAGCGCCAGGAGCGGATCGGCTATCGCTCGGAGCTGATCGAGGGCGAAGCGGAGGTGGACGCGCACATGAAGGCGCTCTTTCCCGACTGGCGCGCGCAGGGCGTCACGATCTGCCTCCACGAGCACCAGGGCGGGTTCGCGTTCAACGTCGAGTCGGTGCTGGGCCTGCGTGACAAGTGCCTCGGCGAGGGGGTCTCCGTCCTCGAGGGCGTCGAGGTGACCGGGCTCGCGTCACGCGACGACGGCTCGGTGTCGGCCGTCGAGACGACGGCCGGATCCATCGAGGTCGGCGAGCAGGTCGTGATCGCGCCGGGGCCATGGGCCGCCCGCTTCTGGTCGCTGCTCGGCATGCCCGACACGATCGACATCCGGACGCCGTCCGGAGACGTCGTCCGCGACCGGCCGATGTGGACGTACTGGAACCTCCAGGAGGGCGAGATCACGGTCGACCCGTTGATGTTCGCGACAGCGGACGGCGGCGCGCCGCCGGTCATCCACCTCGACACCGACGCGCCGCTGCGCACGGACGACGGCGACCTCGTCACCGACGAGCTGTGGGGGATCTACTTCAAGCGCGATCGCCACGGCGTGCAGGGCGGCGCCTCCCCGCTCGTCGTCGACGGCGACGTCGAGCTCGACCCCTACCCGTCGACGACGGACGTCGATCCGAGCTTCCCGGACATGTGGTGCGCCGCGCTCTCGCACTCGATGAGCCGCTTCGAGGGCTGCCGCGCGCAGTACAAGGCTGGCGCGGTCGGGCGGCGTCGGAGCGTTCACGGCCGACAACTTCCCCGTCTTCGACTACGTGCGGCCGAACGTCTACGGGATCTTCGACTCGAACCACGGCTACAAGATGATCGGTGTCGGCCGCGAGGTCGCCGCCGTGCTCCTCGGAGACCACTCGCGGCTGCTCTACCCGTTCCGGTACGAGCGCTTCGCGACGGGGGACCTGCACCCGGTCTCGAGCTCGCCGTATCCCTGGTCGTAGTTGCGCCGCGCTCGCGACTCGTAGACGATCACCGCGTGCTGATCTTCCTGCTGCTCGGCTGGGTTCCATGGCCACTCGTGCTTGCACTCGCAGTCGTCATGTGGCTCACGGTCGTCGAGCTCCTCGAGTGGCGGCCCCACTACGCGTGGTGGGTCTGGTGGCTGCTGCTGGTCTTCATGACCAATTTCATCGGCTATCTCTTCCTCAGGGCATACGGTGTCTACCGCCGATACAAGCTCGAACGGGCCTAGTCCCACGCCGACGCCGAGCCGCGACCTCCGGGACCGGGCGCTGTTCCGCACCGCAATGGTGTTCGGCGTCCTGCTGCTCGCGTTCGCCGCGACGAAGAGCTGCGCGAGGCACGACAACCAGATCAGCCAGGACGAGGCGGTCGCGATCGCGAAGGAGCACGTCGACTTCACTCCGGACGACTACCAGGTGCGGTACGTGCCGCAGGGAGTCCCGCCGGTGTACTTCTGGGCGGTTTCCCTGTACACGCTGAAGGACGGCGAGCCGGACCACTTTGAGGCGGTGCTCGTCAATGCGACGACCGGAGCCGTCGAAGAACCCTGAGCCGACGTGTAGCAAACCTCCATAGGAGGGACGGAACGCAGGCCTAACCGGACATGGAACCCGCGCAGGCCGTCTCGTAGGTTTGGCGCGTCCAGCAGGAGCGGTCTGAGGAGGCGCGCGGATGCTCACGTCGGTGTTTTCGCTGCTCGCCCAGGAGGCGCCCACACTCGAGGACCTCCAGGAGCAGATCAACCTCGACTCGCTCGTGTTGCTCGAGGTCTTCTACTTCTTCACGGTCGTCATCATGTGGCTGATCCACGTGGGCTTCATGGCCTACGAAGCCGGCGTCGCGAGGCGGAAGAACCTCATGTCGACGGCGATGAAGAACATCCTCACGATCGCCGTCGTCACGCCGACCTTCTACTACTTCGGCTGGTACATCTACGGCTGCTTCGAGGAAGGCTGGCCGAAGGACGGCCACGCCAGCCCGGAGGCGGTCCCCGGCTTCTGCGGGCTGACTGCGCCTTGGAGCTCGGGCCTCGGGCCCAACATGGAAAGCAATCTCACCGGGCACCTCAGCCTCGTCTTCTTCCTCGCGTTCCTGCTCTTCTCGTGGACGACGGCGTCGATCATGTCCGGCGCGCTCATCGAGCGCGTCCGCTTGTCCGCGTTCCTCATACTGGGCGTCGCGCTCGGCTCCGTGGTCTGGATCATGGACGCGGCGTGGGGCTGGAGCGGTGGCGGCTGGCTGACGACGCGTTACGGCTTCCACGACTCGATCGCGTCGCTGGTCGTTCACGGAGTGGCGGGTGCCTTCACGTTAGGAGTCCTCCTCAATCTCGGCCCGCGCATCGGCAAGTACGACGTCGTCGGAAAGGCGAGAACGTTCAGACCTCACAACACGCACCTGACGTTGATGGGGCTGATGCTCATCTTCACGGGGTTCTACGGCTTCTACGCTGCCTGCCTATTCATCCAGTCGACCGTCTTCCCCGGGTGGGTGAACATCTACCTCTCGCCGACGACGCTCGGCGCGATCGCCATGGTGATCACTATCGGCTTCGCCGGTGGGTTCACGGGCGGCTGGTTCGCGAGCAAAGGCGACCCGTTCTGGACGCTCTCCGGTGGGCTGGCAGGCGTGATCTCGGTGTCGGCAGGTGCTGACGTCTACCACCCGTCGCTCGCGTACCTGTTGGCGACGTCGGGCGGCATGCTCGCCGTCTGGGTCGGCGGGTACATCGAGAAGAGCCTCCGTATCGACGACGCCGTCAGCGCCGTCGCGGTGCACGGCTTCTGCGGCTTCTACGGGGTCTTCCTCGTCGGGATCTTCGCCGGCGGCTATCCGACCGGCATCAACAACATCCCGGTGTCGTTCGGCGGGCAGCTGATGGGGATGATGGCCTTCCTGCCTCTCGCGTTCCTGCCGGGCTACATCCTGAGCTGGCTCCTCAAGAGGTTCAACCTCCTGCGCGTGCCGCCCGAGGTCGAGCTCGAGGGTCTCGACCTGGCCGAGTTCGGGCAGGACTTCTACCCGGAGTTCGAGCGGGTGCCGGAGGTCATCGTCTTGCCCGACGGCAGAGAGGTGGACTCGGCGAGCGTGCTGCTCGAGTCGTACCAGGCAACCAACGGTCGCGCGACCACGAAGGTCGAGGCATAAGGAGGCGCGATGTTCGACACCTTCCCGTACGACGAGTGGAGCGACACGGTCACCGACTTCTGGACCTGGGGGCCCGCGAACTCCACGGGGACGTACATCCTGACGGTGCTCGGCTGCATCCTCATGGTCGCGGCCATGATCGGCTGGGTCGTCATGGAGAAGCGGAAGCTCGAGCGGCAGGCCGCCACGCTCCGCGCGTCGGGCGTCTTCGACCGACCTTCGTCTCCGGGGCCGCCGGCCGCGAGCGCAGGGAACTAGAGAGGAGCGGGCATGGCCGAGAAGCAGATCGACTTTCCGCCGCTGCAGAAAGAGGTTTCGTGGGTCGCGCCCGTCATGCTCGGCCTCTCGATTCTCTGCATCATCATCGTCGTGATCATCCTGAACACGGACCTCGAGGCGCCCTTCATCGGACCGTGGGGGTAGGGCTCGACGCGACGGCGCGGCCGCGAAGCGGACGCCTTCAGGGGTGTGCGCGCGGGACTGGGGTAATCTGAGCGTCGGTGGCGCTCTACCTGCACTGCGCGATCTGTAGCCGGAAACAGGCCGATGGCCTGCTTTCCGGCGCCGCCTGGGGACGGATGGAGCTGCCCCCTGGCACCGAGGTCGAGCATCCCGCGCTCAGGGGCTCGCACTTCCGCTGCTGCCCATCCTGCGCGGAGCGGCATCCCGACTGGCGTGCGAGCTTGCTCTCGTCGCTCGGGCTCGACGGCTTCGAACAGGCCGCCCACGCTCAGTAGAAATCCGGCGCAGCGGCCGCGCATCTTCGGAGTATCGGTCCACGACCACGTGCGACGATCGCGATCGACCATGACCAAGGAGGCTCGATGAACATCCTGCTCGCATACAACGACACGGACGTCTCGAACCGGGCGCTCGAGCGCGCCGCGCGGCTCGCGAAGCTCTTCGAGGCGAAGCTCGTCGTCACGAGCGTGACGCCCGTCGTCGTGGGAGAGGCACCGAGCATGGAGCCAGGTCCGGAGCTTCGCCGCGCTGATAAGCGGCTACGCGAGCTGGGAGTCGAGTCGCAGCTCGTCGAGGCGATCGGCGACATCGCCTCGGCCGTGGTCGAGGTCGCCGAAGCACACGAGGCGGGGCTGATCGTCATCGGCACGCGAGAGCCGAGCCAGGTCGAGCGCATGCTCGGACACTCCGTCTCGGAGCAAGTGCAGCGCATGGCGCACTGCGACGTCTTGATCGTGCACTAGACAGAGTGGCTGACGGCAACACACCCACCGCGTCCGCGCAGCGGACGCGCTTCAGGGGTCTTCGCGCGACCGGAATTCGGGCTTCAGCGAATTCCGGACTTACGCGCTAGAACAGCCCGACGGTTTCACCGTCGGCCCCGATGTCGATGGCGAAAGCCGCGGGGGTCTTCCCGAGGCCGGGCATCGTCATCATGTCGCCGCAGAGGGCGACGATCCAGCCGGCGCCCGTGTAGGGCCGCAGATCGCGCACCGTCACGGTGAAGCCGGTCGGCGCATTCTTGAGCGCCGGGTCGTGCGAGAGCGAGAGGTGCGTCTTCGCCATGCAGATCGGCAGCCTGGCGAGCTCGGAGTCGGCCCAGTCCGCAGCCTTCTTCTTCGCCGGTGGCAGCAATTCCACGCCGTCCGCGCCGTAGACACGCGTCGCGATGAGGCGGATCTTCTCCTCGATCGGCGCGTCGAGCGTGTAGGCGAAGTCGAAGCTGTTCGGCTCGTCGGCTGCGGCCGCGACCGCCTCGGCGAGCGCGGTCGCACCTGCGCCGCCGTCCTCGAAGGCAGTGTTGATCTCGGATGCGTATGCGCCCGCCTCGGTGGCGAGCCGCCGCACGAGCTCGAGCTCCTCTGCCGTGTCCGTCGGGAACTTGTTGACGCCGACGACTGCCTGGAGCCCGAACCCGTTGATGATCCCGATGTGGCGCGCGAGGTTGGCTGCGCCCGTCTCGATCTCGGCGAGGCCTCCGTCGAGGTCACCGCCGTGATGCTTCAGCGCCTTCACCGTCACGACGAGAACGACTGCGCTCGGCCGCAGCTCGCCGATGCGGCAGGTGATGTCGAAGAACTTCTCCATGCCCATGTCGGAGGCGAAGCCGGACTCGGTGATGACGTACTCGCCGAGCTTGAGGCCGACGCGATCGGCCACGAGCGAGTTGTTCCCGTGCGCGATGTTCGCGAACGGGCCGCAGTGGACGAACGCCGGCTGGCCCTCGAGCGTCTGGACGAGATTCGGCTTGATCGCGTCCTTCAGGACGACGGCCATCGCTCCCGCCGCGTCGATCTGCTCGGCAGTGACTGGCTCGCCCTCGTAGGTTTGCCCGACGGTGATGCGCCCGAGCCGCTCGCGCAGGTCCGCGAGGTCTCGCGCCACTGCGACGAGCCCCATGACCTCGCTCGCCGCGGTGATGTCGAAGCCGGTCTCGCGCGGCGCGCCGTGCGCGCGGCCGCCGAGGCCCGTGACGACGTTGCGGAGGTTCCGGTCGTTCATGTCCATGCAGCGGCGCCAGGAGATCGCGAGCGGATCGAGGCCCGCTGCGTTCCCGTGATGGAGGTGCGCGTCGATCAGCGCGGCGAGCAGGTTGTTCGCGGCCGTGATCGCGTGCAGGTCGCCGGTGAAGTGGAGGTTGAGGTCCTCCATCGGGACGACCTGCGCGTAGCCGCCTCCCGCCGCGCCGCCCTTCACGCCGAAGACGGGGCCGAGCGAGGCCTCGCGCAGGCACAGAACCGGCTTCCGTCCGAGCTTGCCGAGCCCCTGCGTCAGCGAGACCGAAGTCGTCGTCTTCCCCTCGCCCGCCGGCGTCGGCGTGATCGCCGTGACATTGACGAGCTTCGCGTCGGGGCGGTCGGCCAGCCTCTCGATGACGGAGAGGTCGACCTTCGCCTTGTAGCGGCCGTACGGCTCGACTTCGTCGTGGCCGAGACCGAGGTCGTCGGCGACGTCGAGGATCGGCCGCAGCGTCGCGGCCTGGGCGATCTCGAGGCTGGAGGGCATCGTGGTCGCCATCCGCGCGAGGCTAGTGACTCACCGCGGCCGCGGCCAGCTCGGAGACGAGAGTGTCGGTGTGGAAGCGCTCCAGCGCGAACGGAGCGATGAGATCGGGCGTCTTCCCGCTCGCGACGAGCTCGGCGAGCGTGACCCCGACGATCGGGGCGGCCTTGAAGCCATATGTCCCCCACCCCGTCGAGACGTGGAAGTTGTCGATCTCCGTCTTCCCGAGAATCGGGCTGTAGTCGGGCGAGAGGTCGCAGAGGCCGGTCCACGTGCGGAGCACCTTCGTGCGTTCGAGCTGCGGGAGGAGCTCGATCGCGTGCGCGGCGGAGTACTCGAGGAACGACAGCGTGCCGGTGCCCTTGTACGTCGTGTACGGCTCGATCTCGGCGCCGATGAGGAACTCGCCGCGATCCGTCTGGGACACATAGACGTGGAGCTGCGAGGAGACGAGGACGACGTCGAGAAACGGCTTCACGGGCTCCGTGACGAAGGCCTGGAGGATGTGTGTCGTGATCGGCAGGCGGAGACCGACGAGGCCGCCGACGAGTGACGACCAGCCCGCGGTCGCGCTCACGACCTGGCCGCATTCGACACGCCCGCGGTTCGTCTCGACGGCCGTGATGCGATCGCCGCTTCGCTCGAAGCCCGTGACCTCCGTGGAGGGATGGATCTCGACGCCGCGGCGGTCGGCTCCCCGCGCGAACCCCCACACGACCGCGTCGTGCCGGATGATCCCGCCGGGCGGGTGGTAGAGCGCTCCGACGATCGGATACGCCGGCCGCTGGGAGAGATCGAGCTCGGGGCACAGCTCCCTGATCCGCGGCGGGTAGACCACGCTCGACTTGATCCCGAGGAGCCTGTTGACCTCGGCGCGCTCCTGCATCGTGATCATGGCGCGGTCCGAGTGCGCGAGGGTCAGGTGCCCGTGCTGCGAGAACATGAGGTTGAAGTCGAGCTCGTCCGACAGGCGCTCGTACAGCCGGACGCTCTCCCCGTAGAACGCGGCACCCTCGGGCGTCCGGTAGTTCGAGCGGATGATCGTCGTGTTGCGGCCTGATGCACCCGACCCGATGTACGAGCGCTCGAGGATCGCGACGTCACGGATTCCGTGCCGCTTCGCGAGGTAGTACGCAGTCGCGAGCCCGTGCGATCCGCCGCCGACGATCACGACCTCGTAGCGGCGCTTGAGCTCCGGCCGCGGCCGCCACATCCGCTTCGGGAAGAAGATCTCGCTCAGAGCCACGCGCGCGCCTCCAGTCCGGCGATGGCGTCGAGCACGGCCTCGGCGACGTAGTGGCCGAGCTCCTGCTGCACGTAGACGTGGAACCAGCCGTCGGCGCCGCGGCGGAAGACGGCCGTCACGTGGGCGAACGGCCCGGCGGTCGGGATCAGATCGAGGTCGAGGTCGGTCAGGCGCCTCATGACCTGTTCGCTCGCGATAGCCATCCCCGCGAGCGCTCCAGTCGCGTCGTAGGCCACGACGCCACCCGCGCGGACGCGCTCGACGACGTCCGCGGGATCGTCGCCGGTGAACAGGTACGCGCGCCGCGGAGAGAGCCGTACGAGCTCCTCACCCGCCCGCGGGCACGATGCCGTCGGCGTTCCCCCTGACCTCGACGACGCCTTCGAGGGAGAGGTCACGCACGACCGCCGGATCGGCGCCCTCGAGCGCGCGGCGCAGCGGCGACGTCGTCGTCCCCTCGGCGCAGCGAGTTGGAGACAGGAAGGCGAGGGTCACGACCGCATCCGCTCGCCGGTCGGGTCGAAGAACGCGCCGTGCGTGATGCGCGCGCCACGTCGCAGCCGGTCGACCTGGATCTCGACGCGCGTACCCGGCTGCGACCGCTCGCCGGGCACCCACGCGAGCCCGATGACCTGACCGACCGCCTCACTGCGCCGTGCGCTGGTCACACGCCCCGCAGGGAGTCCCTCGATCACGATCTGGGCACCCTCCGCCGGGAGGTAGTCCTCTTCCATCGTGAACCCGACGAGACGCTCCTTCTCCTCGCGCTGCGCGAAGTGCTCCAGCGCGAACTTGCCGACGAAGTCGTCCTTGTCCAGCTTCGGGAGCCAGGACATGCCCGACGAGAAGAGATTCGACTCCGAGTCCGTGTCCTGGCCGACGATGACGTGCCCCTTCTCGAGCCGGAGCACGCGCTGCGGCTCGAGGCCGAACGGCCGCGCGCCCTCAGCTACGAGCGCGTCCCACACGCGCTCGCCGGCCGGGCTCGGAAAGTGGAGCTCGTACCCGAGCTCACCGACGAAGCCGATCCGCAGTGCAAGCGTCGGCACGCCCGCGACGTCGATCTGCTTCGCGTCGAGGTATCTGAACTCGTCGGCGGAGACGTCGTCCGGATCCTCGACGAGACGGCCGAGCGCCTCGCGCGCTCGCGGCCCCGCGAGATTTACGGCTGCGAGCGCACCGGTCACGTTCACGATCTCGGCCTCGTAGCCCCAGACGGCGTTCCACCACTCGAACCACGCGGTTACCGCGTCGGCGCCGGTCGACGTCGTCGTCACGTAGAAGAGGTCGTCGGCGAGCCGCGCGATCGTGCCGTCGTCCATGATCCGGCCGCCGTCCGACGTGAGCACGCCGTAACGGATCCGCCCGGGCGTCATGTCGCCGAAGCGGTTCGGGTAGAGACGCTCGAGCAGCTCGACCGCCTCGGGGCCTTCGACGAAGAGCTTGCCGAGCGTCGAGACGTCGATCACGCCGAGCGACTCGTGGACGGCGCGCACCTCGTCCTCGGGATGCTCGCCGTAGGCGTACGGCCGCTTCCAGGGGCCTGCCCACTGGATCGACGCGCCCGCCTCCTCGTGGCGCCAGTGGATCGAGCCGCGCCGCGTCGGCGTCAGCTCGCGCCCGGCCAGCAGCCCCAGCTCGACCGGCGCCCACGGCGGCCGCGCGGTGGTGGTGCCGATGGCCGACTCGTACATCCGGGTCCCGTGCGCGTACACACGGATGCTCGAGAGGTGGCAGAGCTTTCCCTGGCAGGGCCCCATCGTCGCCGTCGTATAGCGCTTCGCGAGCTCGATCGAGTCGAAGCCCTCGCCGATCGCGCGCTTCAGATCCTTCGTCGTGACGTCCTCGCAGACGCAGACGAAACACTTCCCCTTGCCCGGGTACGCCGGCTCGGGAGCGATCTTCGAGAGGCCCTCGCCGGTGACACTGCCAACCGCCTCGATCCCCTCCGGAAGCTCGGTCGGCACGAAGACGCCGAGCGCCTCGTCGTACTCGACGCGCGCACCTGCCTGCGCGAGCAACGAGTACGCGGGCTGACGGCCTCCGGACGCGACGAGGAGATCGCACGCGTAGCTCTCGCCGTCGAGCACGAGGCGCCGCACCCGGCCCTTGCCGCCCTGCGCGACGAGCTCGCGCGGACGAGCGTCGCGCAGATCGACGACTTTGGACACCTCGATCCCGACGTCGGCGAGCTCGTCGGCGATCGCGAGCGTCTCGTCGTCGGAGCCGAGAACGATCGCTCGCTCGCCCGGCTTGATGGAGAAGTCCGTGACGAGGCGGCGAATGCCGTCGGGGAGCATTACCCCGACGAGGTCGTTGCCGGGAAAGACGAGCGGCTGCTCGATCGCGCCGGTCGCGACGACGATCCGTTCGGCCCGGAAGCGATAGAGAATCGTGCCCGCGTCGACGGGGACGAGACCTCCCTCCCAGATGCCGAGAGCGCTGGCAGGCGCGTGCACCTCGACGCCCTGGAGCGTCAGTTCCGCGAGGCGCGGGTCCTCGTCGACGAGGACGACGCCGGGGCCTGCCTTCGCCGCCTCGAGCGCTGCGGCTCGACCCGCGGCGCCGCCGCCCACCACGAGCACGCGCGCCCTGCGATGTTCCGTGTCGTAGCGCCGCGTGTGTCCCGCGTGCGGGTCCAGCTTTCCGAGACCTGCGGCGCTGCGCAGGAACTTCTCGTAGAGCGGCCAGGCGGCCCGCGGGCGGATGAAGGTGCGGTAGTAGAAGCCGACGGGCGTGAACGGGCCACCGACTTTGTCGGTGACGGACATGAAGTCGAAGTCGAGCGACCAGCGGACGTTCTGCCCCTCGACCACGGCGCCCTCACGGAGCGGCTCCGTGCAGACCCGGACGTTCGGGACGCCGTCGACGGTCATCTGGCAGTTCGGGCAGTGGCCCGAGCAGCAGAGGAGACCGCGCGGCCGGTGGTACTTGAAGGAACGCGAGAAGACGCGCTTTCCCGCGGCGAACGCGGCCGACGCGATCGTGTCGCCTTCGAAGCCGGTTACTTTCCAGCCCGCGAACGTGAACGAGACCGCCTTCGAGCGGTCGATCCGCTCGCCGGCGCGGGGATCGAGTCTCATCCGACCGCCCGTCCGGGGTCAGACCCCACGGGTCTGACCCCTGCACGCTGCGGCTCCGGGAGCTGCACCTCGAGGACCTCGTTCGTCCGCGTGTCGCGCTCGGCGAGGAACCACTCCCCACAGCCGGTCCGGTGCTGCCACCACTCGCGCTGGACTCCCGCGACGTTGTCGCGGAAGTACACGTAGTCGGTCAGCTCACGAAGGCCCGGCGAGCCTGTCGGGCGGGTCGTGACCTCGCCGAAGTACGCGTACTCGTCCACCGGCCGGGGCCCACAGAACGGGCAGGTAAGAAGAAACGACATCAGGAATCCCTTCCGCAGAGCCGGAATCCACTCGCGTGGATCCCGGTCGCGGGGAAGAACATCCTGAAGGCGTCCGCTTCGCGGCCGCGGCGCATGCCTCTCACGTCAATGCCTCTTAATTGCACCTTGCGCAACGCTATGCCAGAATCCGCAACGAACCTACACCGATGTCGCGCACTGGTCAACCTTCAACCCGCCGAATTGGCGCCGCCGAGCGGGCGATCACGGTCCTCGACACCCTCGCCGACAGCGGCGAGCTCGGCACGAACGAGATCGCGAGGCGCACGGGCATGACCCCGAGCACCGTATCGCGTCAGCTCGGAACGCTCGCCGCTTCCGGACTCGTCGAGCGCGTCCCCTCCTCCGGCCGCTACAGGCTCGGCATCCGCCTCGTGCATCTCGCGAACGCTGTGCTCGCTCGGCTCGACGTCCGCGAGGTCGCCCGGCCGCATCTCGTCGCCCTCGTCGAGTCCACCGGCGAGACGGCGACGCTCTCGGTGCCCGGCGATGACGACGCGATCACGGTCGACTTCGTGCCCGGCGCCCATCAGGTGCAGCCCGTTTCCCGGCTCGGCCGCCCGTCGATCGCGCACGCGACCTCGGCCGGCAAGGTCATGCTCGCGTTCTCGGGACGGGAGCTCCCCGAGGGCCCGTTCCGCGCGTACACGACGCGGACGATCACGGATCCGCAGAAGCTCGCGACCGAGATCGAGGGCGTTCGCGAGCGCGGCTACGCACAAGCTGCGGGCGAGCGCGAGCCCGGGCTCACCGCGATTGCCGCGCCGATCCGCTCCGCACGCGGCGAGCTCGAGGCGATCATCGCCCTCCAGGGACCGGGCGAGCGGTTCGACGATGCGGCCGTCGAAGCCGCTCTGCCACTGCTCGTCGAGCGGGCAGAGGCCGTTTCGCGCGAGCTCGGCTGGCAACCCGTCTGACCCGCTCGACCGCTGCGTCGCGCTCGCCCCCGCATAGCTCGGCGATCGCGAGACCCGGTCGTAGACTCGAGCGCGAGACGTCAGACGACAGCGGCGAGGCGCTCGCCCAGCGCCTGCACGCTGGCACGAAGCTCGTCGGGCTTGCGAACCGAGAATCCGCATCCGAGCCCTGCGAGCACGGTCGCCATCCAGTCGAACGAGCTCACGCGCATGCGGAGCAACGTCTTCCCGTCCTCGTCGGCGAGCTCGGCGAACGTCCCCGGAACGCGGCGCACCGCTTCGTCGACCGGCAAGTCGAGGAGGACCTCGACCTCGTGCGGCCACCTGACGCGGGCGAGCGACGTGCTCACGTGCGCGACGGGATCGAACCCCTCGGGCGGCTCGCTCGCCGGGTCGGCTCGGATCACGGCCCGCCGCATGCGGTCGACCCTGAACGTGCGGAGATCCTCCCGCCCGTGGTCATACGACGCCAGGTACCAGCGGCCGAAGTGCACGACCAGGCCGAAGGGGCTCAGCTCACGTCGTGAGGCCTCGCCCGAGAACGACCTGTACGAGACGCGAAGCCGCCGGCGCCGGCGAATCGCGTCGGCGACGCGAAGGACGGTTTCTCCGGCGACAGGGGCACCGCGCATCGGGCTCGAAGTGAAGGCGAGTGTCGTCTCGAGAGCCTCGACGCGCCGCCTCAGCTCGTCGGGAAGGACGCGATGGATCTTCGCCAGCGCACCATCGGCCGCCTCTTCCGAGCCCGACAGCCCCATCCGACCGGCGGCGACCACTCCGAGGGCGACGACGACGGCCTCGTCGTCGGAGAGCATGAGCGGCGGGAGTCGGTAGCCCGGCCGGATCCGGTAGCCGCCTCCGACACCGCGCTGGCCCTCGACCGGGATGCCGAGCGCCTGCAGCGAGGCGACGTAGCGCCGCGCGGTTCTGGGATCGATGTCGAGACGATCCGCGATCTCCCGCCCGGTCGTCAGCGTCTGCGCCTGGAGCAGCTCGAGCAGCTCGAGCAGGCGGGCGGTCGGCGTCAGCACGGGCGAAGTGAAGCAGAGATAGAGGGCCATATCTGCCCTATTTCAGCGATAGGTTGCGACCGCCAAGACGAGACAGGAGGCGCGATGGCCACGACGCTGCGAGAGCAAGCCGTCTCATCCGACTTCGACTTCTGGATGGGACGCTGGGATGTTCGGAACCGACGACTGGTCAACCGGTGGGAGGGCTCGGACGAGTGGGACGAGTTCGAGTCGAAGGTCGCCGCGCGTCCTCTGCCGGGCGGCCTCGGCAACGAGGACGTGTACTGCACCGACTACGGCGGCGGCTTCCTCGGGATGTCCTTTCGCTTCTTCGATCCCGACACGGGGCTGTGGTCGATCTACTGGGCTGACAGCCGCCGGCCGGGACGGCTCGATCCGCCCGTCGTCGGCTCGTTCTCGGGAAACACCGGGATCTTCGAGGGCGAGGGCACCATCGATGGGCGCGCGATCCGTGTGCGGTTCACGTGGTCGGGCGTAACGACCCCGACGCCGCGCTGGGAGCAGGCGTTCTCCGACGACGACGGCGAGACCTGGGAGACGAACTGGATCATGGAGTTCACGCGCACGCTCGAGGTGGCAGCATGAGCGCTCTCGAGCAGTCGAGCGTCGAGTACGGCGTCGATCCCGAGTATCGACACGTCGCCAAGCGCGCGACCGCCCAGCCGGGCATCACGCTCGGCGCGGCCGTCCTCAAGTGGTACGACATCGCGCACGACGACGACCCGGTCCCGCTCGCGGTTCGCGCCCTCGCGCGGCGCTGCCTGCGAGACGCCGCGAAGGCCGGCGACCTCGAGCTCGGCTACGGCCTCGGCTTCGTGATCCTGCATCGCTGCGCAGACGGCTTCTACTTCCTGCTCGTCTCGACCTGGCGCAACGAGAACGAGCTGTGGGAGACGGTCTGGGCGAAGTGCGGGGAGGCCGACGTCCTCTTCCACGCATGGCCGAGTGGAGGAACGCATCGTCCGACGTTCTGCGTGTGGGAGCTCGGCGCAGTCGCGCATGAACGCGACGCATGGAGCGAGTACCTGGAGTCGCGGCGCGACGACGCGGCCCGCCGCGCATACCTCGGCGATAGCTACGAGGGCATCGTCTGACGAGAGCGGAGCTCGGTCGCCGAGTGCGCCCTCGTACACTCGACGCACGTGCAGACGATCGGGATCGTGAGCCCGGGCGCAATGGGGAGCGCCGTCGGCGCGGCGCTCTCGCGCGGCGGCGCGCACGTCGTCGCGACGCTCGCCGGACGGAGCGAACGGACCCGGCGCCTCGCGGAAGCGGCCGACCTGACGATCCTGGGCAGCCTCGACGAGGTCGTGGGCGCGGCGGACCTCGTCCTCTCGATCGGGCCGCCCGAGGCCGCCCAGGCGATCGCGGGCGACCTCGCTCGCACAAGCGCCGCTGTGGGCGCGAGGCTACTCGTTGCCGACCTGAACGCGATCTCGCCGATGAAGGCGCGCGCCCTCAATCAGGCGCTGAGCGACGCCGATCTCGACTTCGTCGACGGGTCGATCTCCGGACCGCCGCCTCGACGGGCCGGAACGACGCGTGTCTACCTGTCCGGCGAGCGTGCGGCCGAGATCGCGGCACTTCCGTTCGATGGCGTCGATACCATCGTCGTCGGATCGCAGGTCGGCGCGGCCTCGGCGGTCAAGATGAGCACTGCATCGGTCTACAAGGGGACGTCCGCGCTGCTCGCACACGCGCTGCTGACGGCGGAGGCACATGGGGTGCTCGACCACGTGCTCGAGGACCTCCGCGCGGGAGCGCCGGAGCTCGAGGCGAACGTCGCCCGCCGGCTGGCGAGCGCGGCCTCGAAGTCCGAGCGCTACGTGGCTGAGATGCGGGAGATCGCCGCCACTCAGGCAGCCGCCGGGCTCACGCCGTTGCTCTTCGAGGCGATGGCCGAGATCTACACGGCGCTGTCAGCGAGCGAGCGCGCCCGAGCCGCGCCTGAGGAGGTGCCGCAGGACGTCACGCTCGGCGACGTGCTCCGAGACCTGAACCGGTGAGACGGCCTACGAGCCGGACGTGCCCGGGATCCACTCGGTGCCGGCCAACGGCACCCTGGCCATCGCCGCCGCCTCGACAGTGAGCGCGACGAGATCCTCCGGCTCCAGGTTGTGGACGTGTGACTTCCCACAGGCACGTGCGAGGGTCTGCGTCTCCAACGTGAGCACGCTGAGGTAGTTGGCGATGCGCCGGCCGCCGAGGACGGGATCGAACCGCGCCGCCAGCTCGTCGTCCTGCGTCGAGATCCCGGTCGGGTCGCGGCCCGCCTGCCAGTCGTCGTAGAAGCCAGCGGCGCTTCCGATCTCGCGGTAGGCATGGTCGTGCTCGGGCGCGTTGTCGCCCATCGCGACGAGCGCGGCCGTCCCGATCGAGACGGCGTCGGCCCCGAGCGCAAGCGCCTTCGCAACGTCGGCACCGCTCCGGATCCCGCCCGACACGATCAGCTGCACCTGCCGGTGCATCCCGAGCTCCTGAAGCGCGTCGGCCGCGATCCGGGTCGCCGGGAGCGTGGGAATGCCGACGTGCTCGATGAAGACATCCTGGGTCGCAGCCGTACCGCCCTGCATCCCGTCGACGACGATCACGTCGGCGCCGGCTTTCACCGCGAGCTGCACGTCGTAGTACGTCCGCGTCGCTCCGACCTTGACGAAGACCGGCTTCTCCCAGTCGGTGATCTCGCGGAGTTCGTGGATCTTGATCTCGAGATCGTCGGGCCCGGTCCAGTCTGGATGGCGTGATGCCGAGCGCTGGTCGATTCCCTTCGGGAGCGAGCGCATCTCGGCGACGCGGTCGGAAATCTTGTGCCCGAGCAGCATCCCCCCACCGCCCGGCTTGGCGCCCTGCCCGACGACCACCTCGATCGCGTCGGCCTTGCGCAGATCGTCGGGGTTCATGCCGTAGCGCGACGGGAGGAGCTGATAGACGAGCGTCTTCGAGTGCTCGCGTTCCTCGGGCGTCATGCCGCCGTCGCCGGTCGTCGTCGACGTGCCGACCTCGGTCGCGCCGCGGCCGAGCGCCTCTTTCGCCGGCGCGGAGAGGGCGCCGAAGCTCATTCCCGCGATCGTGACGGGGATCTTCAGCTCGAGCGGCTTGCGCGCGAACCGCGTCCCGAGGACGACGTCGGTGGCGCAGCGCTCGCGGTAGCCCTCGAGCGGGTAGCGCGAGATCGACGCACCGAGGAAGAGGAGGTCGTCGAAGTGCGGAAGGCGCCGCTTCGCGCCGAACCCGCGGATGTCGTAGATGCCCTCCGTCGCCGCGCGCTGGATCTCAGCGATGACCGTGCGGTCGAAGAGGTACGACTCGCGGAGGTTCCAGGGGTGGCCGGTTGGGACATGACCGGGGTCTGACCCTACGGGTCTGACCCCTGCGCTGTCCGTTCCGGACATCAGTACGCCGCCGCGTTGTCGACCTTGAACGTGTAGAGCTGCCGCGCCGAGCCGTACCGGCGGAAGTCCGCCGGATCGGCATCGATCTCCGCGGCTTCGAGCAATCCGCGTAGCTGTACGAGATGCTCCTCGCGCACGCTCTTTCTCGATGCAGTCCGCGCCCAGGCTGGCGACCGTTCCGCGGACGTAGAGACGCGCCTCGTATATCGAGTCGCCGAGCGCCTCGCCCGCGTCGCCGCAGACGACGAGGCAGCCGGTCTGCGCCATGAAGGCGCTCATGTGGCCCACCGAGCCGCCGACCACGATGTCGAGTCCCTTCATCGAGATGCCGCAGCGCGACGACGCGTTGCCGCGAACGACGAGGAGCCCTCCGCGCCCCGTCGCGCCCGCCGACTGGCTCACGTTGCCGTCGACGATCACGCAGCCGGACATCATGTTCTCCGCGATCCCCGTGCTCGCATTCCCGTGCACGCGGACGGTCGCGAGCTTGTTCATGCCGGCGCAGTAGTACCCCACGTGCCCGTCGATCTCGACCTCGATCTCGGCGTCGAGCCCGCACGCGACCGCATGCGCCCCGCTCGGGTTGACGACGCGGAAGTGCCGCGGATCGGGTGTACCGGCGAGGTCGTGCAGACGCTGGTTGAGCTCACGCAGAGACGTCGTCGCGAGGTCGACGACCTCCACGGCGGCGTGCCGGCGCTCGGCGACAGACATCAGGCGAGGGCTTTCTCCCAGGCGTAGACGACACCCGGAGCAGGCTCCCACGCCTCCGCGTCGGCGGCGCCAGGAAGTACGGCGATCGACCGCCACTCAGACGACATCGCAACCCAGTCGTCGGTCTCTGCCAGCACGGCGGGCTTGCACGCGATGGGATCGCGCAAGACGGCGAAGCCGTCGGCCGTGCCCACGGCGAACGTGTAGAAGCCGTCGAGGTCGTCGAGGCAGCCCTCGAGCGCCTGCTCGAGGCTCGCGCCCTCGTGCAGCCGCCACGCGAGGTAGCCGGCGGCGACCTCGGTGTCGTTCTCGGTCTGGAACTCGATTCCCTGGCGCCTGAGGTTCTCGCGGAGACGGTTGTGGTTCGAGAGCGACCCGTTGTGGACGAGACAGAGGTCGAGTCCGGTCGAGAACGGGTGCGAGCCTTCGGTCGTGACCCGGCTCTCCGTCGCCATCCGCGTGTGGCCGAGCGCATGCGTGCCCGTGAAATCCTCGAGCGCGAACGCCCGCGCGAACTCCTCGGGCAGGCCGGTCTCCTTGTAGATCTCGATAACCGCGCCCGCGCTCATCACCCGGAGGTCGGGGCGGTTCGCCCGCACCCATGCCTCCGCGTCAGTGGCATCGACGCTCGCCACGAAGACGGCGTGGCTTGCGCGGATCGAGGGCTCGCTGCACTCGCCGAAGGCGTCACAGGCGGCATCGCGGAACGCGTCCCACCGCTCGTTCGGATCCGCCGAGTAGAGCGTGAGCTTGCTCGAACCGGCCGGCACCGGATCGCGGTAGACGGCGACGCCCGCCGAGTCGGGACCGCGACTCGACATCTGGACGAGCATCGCCGCGAGATGCACGCCGAGTCGCTCCTCGATCTCGGGCGACTTGGCGAACAGGCCGACGATCCCGCACATATGGTCAGTATCTCCATATCAGACTGGCCGTAGATCACCCAATTCCGCCAATCAGTATGGAGATTTCCTCCATACTCTCAGAACCGGGTCAGGTACTCCCGGATCTCCCACGGCGTCACCTGCTCGTGGTAGCGGAACCACTCGTCCCGCTTCACCCGCGCGAAGTAGTCGACGTAGTCCTCGTCGCGGGCACGGCCCAACGCCGCGCGGAGGACGCCGTCGCCCTCGAGCTCCCCGATCGCCTCGAGCAGGTTGGCCGGAAGCGACTCGAGGCCGCGCGCGCGGAGCTCCTCCTGCGGGACCGTGTACAGGTTGTCCGAGTTCGGCTCGCCGGCATCGAGCCCGGACTCGATCCCGTCCAGGCCCGCCGCGAGAACGGCGGCGGCTGCGAGGTACGGATTGCACGAGCCGTCGATCGTGCGATCTTCGATCCGCCCGGGCCCCGGGATGCGCAGCATCTGCGTGCGATTGTTGTAGCCGTACGAGATCCACACGGGCGACCAGGTCGCACCGCTCGTCGTCGTCCCGAGCTTCAGCCGCTTGTACGAGTTCACGGTGGGCGCAGTCACGCCGCTGTACGCCCGGGCATGCGTCCGGAGGCCTCCGATGAAGCGGTACGCCGTGTCCGAAAGGCCTAGCCCGCGCGGGTCGGACTCGTCGAGGAACAGATTCGTGTCGCCGTCCCAGAGGGACATGTGGAAGTGACAGCCGTTGCCGGTGAGGTGCGAGAACGGCTTCGGCATGAAGGTCGCGATCATCCCTGCCTGCTCCGCCAGCGTGTGCACCATGTAGCGGAAGAAGATCGCGCGGTCGCAGCGAGACGAGCGCGTCGTCGTAGGTGAAGTTCTGCTCGAACTGGCCGTTGGCGTCCTCGTGGTCGTTCGCGTAGTTGCCCCAGCCGAGCTCGTTGCAGTAGCGCGATACCGTCGTCAGGAAGTCGTAGCGCCGCGTGAGCCCGGCCATGTCGTAGCAGGGCTTCTCGAGCGTGTCGTACGCGTCCGCGATCTCGATCGAGCCGTCCTCGCGCTCGTGACGAGGAAGTACTCGAGCTCGAGACCCATGCGGAACTCGAAGCCTTTCTCCTTTGCCTGCGCGAGCACGCGGCGGAGGATCGTGCGCGGACAGTACGGCCCACTCCTCCCCCTCGACCGTGACGTCGCACGCGAAGCGCGCGAGGTTCGACTGCCAGGGGACGGGCGTGTAGCTCGCGAGGTCGGGAATCGCAGCGATGTCCGGATCGCTCGGCATCTGCCCGATCTCGCCGGCGGCGAACCCGGCGAAGCCCGCGCCGTCCTCGAGCAGCCCGTCGAACGCCTCGCGCGAGCCGACCGGCACGAGCTTCGCGCTCGGACGCGCGTACATGTCGACGAACTGCGCGAAGACGAACTCGATTCCGCGCGCCTGCATGTCCTTCCACATCGCGTCGGCGGTTGCGTTCCCACCCATGCAGCTCCTCCTCTGACGTCGGTGCGATAGCCGTACCAGCCTGCGCTCGCGGGTGAAGGTGCGGAACCCACACCTTCGTTGCGACCGGAGTGGGTGTTAGCTCCACACCGCGATCGCGGGCGCGAAACGGCCGGCTTCAGTGGTCTTGCGCGACCGGACTCGCACTCGCGGAGGTCCGTCTTGCGCTACCGAGCTTCGAGCCCCGTGCTGGAGCTTGACCATCTTCACTGCGATCTCGATGGCGAGCCAGTCGTCGCGCCGGAGATCGAGCCCCGACAGCTCCGCGATTCGGCGCAACCGTTGCCGCAGCGTGTTCGGATGGACGTACAGGGCTTCGGACGTGGCGCTGATCGAGCCGTGCCGGCGCAGGAACTCCTCGAGCGTGGTGAGGAGCTGCGCGCCGCGCTGTGCGTCGTACTCGGCGAGCTTGCCGACGGCATCCACCGTCGCGTCACGGATGCCGCCGTCGACCGCGACGCGGAGGAGGTACTTGTACGCCCCGAGGTCGTCGTAGGCGAGGACGGTCGGCTTCCCCGAGAGAGCGACCGTGCCGACGAGCGCCTGCTGCGCCTCGGCGAACCCGTCCGCGAACGCTGCCTCTCCGACGCACGTGCTCGAAACCCCGATCGCGACGGGATCCGGAAGCTCGGCATGGATCCGTCCGAGTCGTTCGAGGAACGAATCGCTCGTCGCGGAGGTGAGCTTCACGAGCGCACGCAGGGAGTCCTCGCGAGGATCGAAGAGCGATCCCGGAGCCGCGATGCGAAGCGCGCGGGCGAGCGCATCGCTCCACGGCTCGGCGACGAGGACGACGTGCGCCTGGTCGAGGTTGCACCCCAGCCGCGCGGCACGTCCTTCGAGATCTCCGCGGGAGCGGCCCCCGGCGAGCTCCTCGAAGAAGTCCTTGATGAGGTTCTTCTCGGTGAGCTGCTCGATGACCTGCACCTTCTTGACCCCGACCGCGACCTGGCTCGCGATCGCTCGGCCGAGCTCGACCCGTGTGCTCCCTTCTGCGACGAGCAACCCGATGAGCTCGCCGCTCGCGACGAGCGGAATCGCCAGACGGGTGCTGCGACCGCCTCGTGCCAGCTCGGGGCCGAGCTCGGCGAGCCCAAGTGTCTGCCGCGCGTTCCCGGGCTCTGGATCACTCGCGACGCGGTCGAGCTCCTCGCGTGCGGGGTCGAGGAGGTAGACGTGGCACGCGCGAGCGGCGAGCAGCGGCCGCGCCTCCTCGGCGACGGTCTGTAGGAGCTCGTCGAGGGCGTCCGCACGCGCGATCGCCTCCGCGAGCTCCGTCAACTGCTCGAGCTCGAGGACGCGGAGGCGCGTCTCCTCGTACAGGCGCGCATTCTCGATCGCGTTCGCGACGAGCGACGCGGACGTGACGACGAAGTCCACCTCGTCGTCGGTGAACTCGCGCGGCGCCTCGGTGTGCGCGGTGATCGCTCCGATCGGCTCGCCGGTGCGACTGACGATCGGCACGGCGAGGAGCGACTGGAACTGCTCCTCTTCGAGCTCGGGTACGTACTTCACACGCGGGTCGGCGAGCGCGTTCTCGCGGATGAACGCGGGCTTGCCGTGCTCGACCGCCCACCACGCGAGGCTCTCTCCTCGCTCGAGCGCGACCGTACCTTCGTGCCGATCGTACGGCGGAGGCGCGGCCCGGAGCACGAGCCGTGTGTCGTCTTCGAGGAGGTAGACGAAGCACGCGTGGACACCGCTCGCGTCCGACATGAGGCGCACGACTGCAGGCAGCACGTCGGCGAGCTCGAGCGACGAGGCGACGGTCGAGACGATCTCCTGGAGGAACTTCTCGCTCGTTTGCAGGGACATCGAGCGGGATCGTATGACCTCAGCGCCCCGTAGTCCATAGCGGACATGTCAGGGGTCTGACCCTACGGGTCTGACCCCGAATGGTCCGAATGGGACACGCCCGGCGTCTGTGATGCCAGGCGCGTCAGTGAAGAGCAGCGGTGCCGGTGTGGCGCCTCCAAGCGCCCGACTCGACGACGTCCACGATCTGATCCACCGCGAAGCGGATCTCGTCGTCCGTCGAGAAGAAATGTGGCCCGAGGCGGATCCCCGCCCCGGGCCGGAAGTCGCCGAGGATGCCCCTCTCCTCGAGCTCGGCATACACGGCCGCGGCCTCCGGCACCGTCAGGATGACCGCGCCGGCGCGCCGACTCGGGTCACGCGCGCTGTGTATGCCAAGACCGGCCGCATCGGCGAGCTCGATCATCAGCTCGGTCTGTCGCAGCGAGTTCGCGCGGATGCGCTCGACGCCGATCTCCTCGATCAGGTCGTAGCCGGCGGTCCCCGCGTAGTGCGCGGCCGGGTTTGGCGTCCCCGTGAGGAACCGCGTCGAACCCGACGCGTACTCCAGCTCCTCCTCGAATGCGAAGGGCCGTGCGTGCGCCTGCCAGCCGGTGTAGGTCGGCTCGAGCCGCTCGGCGAGATCGGGCCGCACGTACAGCCAGCCGTTCGCCGGCCCGCCGCAGAGCCACTTCACCGAGCCGCCCACGGCGAAATCCACGCCGAGCGCGGTGACGTCGACGGGGACGATCCCGGCGGACTGGTAGCAGTCGAGGATCACGTGCGCACCCACTTCGTGTGCGCGACTCACGATCGGCTCGACGGCCTGGATCTCGGACTCCTTGAAGAGGACGTGGCTGATCGGGACGAGGAGCGTCCGCTCGTCGATCCGGTCGACGATCTCCTCGTCGCTCTCGCACACGACGACCTCGAGGTCCGGCTGCGCCTGATAGAGGTAGCGCACCGACGGGAAGTTCGCCCGCTCGTAGACGACGCGGTTCCGCGCCGGATCGACGGGCCGGAAGCACGAGAGCGCGATCGCCTCGGCGATCGCGACGTTCTGCTGCATCACCGTCGACCCGACCGGCGCGCCGACGATGCGGCCGATCTGGTCACCGACACGCATCGGTGACGCCCACCACCCGTCAGCCCACGCGCGGATGCCACGCTCCGCCCACATGCGCGCGTACTCGGCGAGCAGCTCGGGGGCACGCCGGGGCATCGGCCCGAGCGTGTGGCTCGCGAGGTACGTCGTATGCTCGAGGATCGGGAACTCGGAGCGGTAGTCGAGGAGGTCGCGCATGAGATGTCCTGTGTCAGCCTCGCGATGGATGTTCTTGACCGGCGCCGGCCGCGTAAGCGGTCGCGTCTGGGGTTGTCGCGAGCCCGAATCTGCACTCGCAGATTCGGGATCTGCGGAAGTATGAGCCTGAGTCTGCCGGAGATGGGAGATTGGGACTCCGTCTTCGACGAGACGTACCTGCAGACGTATCTCCCGTCCGTCGACGAGCAGCGGACACACGCCGAAGCGCTCGGTGCGGTCGGTCTCGCGGAGGTCGATCCTGGCGCGGAGATCCTCGACTGCCCGACGGGGTTCGGCCGCCACGCGATCGCTCTCGCAGCGGAGGGATATCGCGTGACCGGACTCGACCGATCGCCGACGCTCCTCGCAGAGGCCGAGCGCAGCCGCGGCGACGCCGACTGGCCACGACTCGTCCGCGGCGACTACCGCGAGCTGCCGTTTGCGGACGCGACCTTCGATGCCGTGTTGAACCTGTTCTCCTCACTCGGCTACCTCGCGCGTGACGAGGATGTCGGAGTGCTGCGCGAGTTCCGGCGCGTGCTCCGGCCGGGCGGCGCACTCATCATGGAGACGGCGCACCGCGACGGGTTCGCCCGCTTCACCCAGCCGTTCGCGCGAAGGACGTGGTCGCAACTGCCCGACGGCTCCCTCTACCTCGAGGAGCGAACGCCCGACTGGTCCGCAGGAACGATCGACACGTACCGCGTCATCGTCGCGCCTACGGGCGAGCGGATCGAGCGCCCGTACGTCCTTAATGTCTACTCGGCGAAGGAGTGGATCGAGATGCTGCACGAGGCCGGCTTCGCCGACGCTCAGACCTTCGGGAGTTGGGATGGAGTCACGCCGATCACGCCCGACACCTGGCGTCTGATCCTGCGCGCGCGCTGACCGCGATGGACTAGGCTCGCCCGCAGTGCGCGTCCGCTTCGACCGCTTCTACACCTATGCCGAGCTGACCGAGACGCTCGAGGCGTGGGCCGCCGAGTTCCCGTCGCACTTCGCCTTCGAGGCCATCGGGCAGTCGTACGAGGGCCGCGACATCTGGCTCTGCACCGTCACGAACACGCAGACCGGCCCCGCCGAGGAGAAGCCGGCCGTCTTCGTCCATGCGCAGATCCACGCGATGGAGTTCACCGGCACGACCGCGGCGCTCAACCTCCTCGACCATCTCCTCCACTCCGACGACTCTCGCGTCCGGCACGCCGTGGACACGCGCACGTTCTACGTCGTCCCGCGCGTCAATCCCGACGGCGCCGAGGCAGGCCTCGCCGACGGCCGGTTCCGCCGCTCGAGCGTGCGGCCGTATCCGCGCGAGGAGCCGGAGGACGGGCTCCATCGCGACGACGTCGACGGGGACGGACGCGTTCTCTTCATGCGCATGCCTGATCCGAACGGGTCGTGGAAGCCGCATCCCGACGACCCGCGCGCGCTCGTCGCCCGGCTGCCCGACGACGTCGACGGCGACTTCTACCGCGTGCTCCCGGAGGGCACGATCGAGAACTGGGACGGCGTGACGATCCCGATCGCACCTCCCCTCGAGGGACTCGACCTCAACCGCAACTGGCCCGCGGACTGGGCGCCCGAGTCCGAGCAGCTCGGTGCCGGACCGTTCCCGACCTCGGAGCCGGAGGTCCGCGCGCTCGTCGAGGCGATCGTCGCGCGCAAGAACATCAGCTCGTACATCGGCTACCACACGTTCTCGGGCGTCCACCTCCGCCCGTGGTCGGGCCGCTCGGACGACGACTTCCCCGTCCCCGACCTGCGCGCCTTCCAAGTCATGGGCGAGGAGGCGACGCGCCTTACGGGCTACCCGTCGATCTCGATCTTCCACGACTTCAAGTACCACCCGAAGATGGTGATCAAGGGCGGCGACGTCGACTGGATCTACGACCATCTCGGCGCGTACGCGTGGGTCACGGAGTTCTGGAGCCCGCAGCGCCAGGCCGGCCTCTCGGAGTACCACTTCATCGACTGGCTCCGCGAGCACTCCCCGGAGGACGAGCTCGCCGTGCTCAAGGTCGCGGACGAGCTCGGCGAGGGCTACGTCGACTGGTACCCGTTCGAGCACCCGCAGCTCGGCCCGGTCGAGCTCGGCGGCTGGGATCTCGTTCGCTTCTGGTTCAACCCACCGATCTCCCGCCTCGAGGAGGAGGTGAGGCCGCACGTGGACTTCGCCGTGTACCTCGCGCTCATCTCGCCGAGGCTCGAGATTCGCTCGTTCGAGTCGGACGCCGTCGCGGACGGCGCTTTTCGTCTGCGGCTCGTGCTCGAGAACGCCGGCTGGCTGCCGACCAACGTCAGCGAGAAGGCGCTCGAGCGTCGCGCCGTGCGACCGATCGAGGTCGACCTCGAGATCCCGGACGGCGCCCGCATCGCGAGCGGCAAGCCTCGCGAGGAGGCGGGCCAGCTCGGAGGGCGCGTCGAGCGGCGTCAGGTGATGTGGTGGGGAACCGACCACTCCACCGCCGAGCGCACGACTCGTCGAGTGGGTGATCGAGGCGAAGGCCGGCGAGCGCATCGGCGTTGTCGCACGGCACGAACGCGCGGGCACCGTGCGCGCCGAGCTGAGTCTCTAGAGCGACTTCAGCAGGTGGATGTCCTCGGGCTCGAGCTCGAAGAGCTCGGGGAGGGGCTCGGCCATCGGCTCGTATCCGCGACGCCGGTAGAAGCGCACCGTGTTGAGAGAGGGCGTCGCCGAGACCACGATCGAGGTGCACTCTGCCTCGCGTGCGACGCCCTCGAGCTCGTCCGACAGGCGACCGCCGATGCCGCGTCCCCGCACGCGGCTCGTCACGTGCAGGTACGCGAGCTGCGCGATACCCGGCCGAAGATGCAAAAGCGCAACCCCGATCCCCACGAGCTGACCCTGATCGAAGGCACCGAGTGCGATCGCGCCCCCTCGGACGAGCTGTTCGACAGCTGCGACCTGCCCGGCGATCGAGTGCTCGCCCTCGCCGACCGGATCCCACGCCGGTGCGCTCCAGTCGCCGCCAGTCCGTAGCTCGAGGCGCGTGCCGTGCTGGACGTAGAGCGCGTGGATCTCTTCGGAGCGGTCGATCTCGCGTACGAGACCGAGCTCCTCGCGGGCGAGCTCTCTGATCTCGATCGCGTCAGTGCTCATTCACGAGCTCGAGATCGCCGGGGTCGGCTCGTTCCCGCAGAAGCCGTCGGCAGTGACCGAAGCGCGTCAGCGCAGCTCCCCTGCCTCGCCGAACCGACCCAGCTCGACGAGGCCGACGTCACTCGCGTGGTCGACCTGGAGCGTCGTGTGGTCGATGCCGAACTCGTCGTGGAGCAGGTGCTCGAGCTCGCGGCGGCGGCCGTGGCAGTCCTCGCCCGGCCGGACGAGCACGTGCGCCGACAGCGCGGCGAAGCCGGACGTGATCGTCCAGACGTGGAGGTCGTGCACTTCGACGACCCCCGGGGCGGCGGCGAGCCGTCGTCCCAGCTCGCCGGCGTCGATTCCGCGGGGCGTCGACTCGAGGAGGATCGCGGTCGAGTCCCGCAGGATCGACCAGGTGCTCACGAGGACGAGGGCGCCGATCAGGATGCTCACGAGCGGGTCGGCCTCGACCCAGCCGGTCGCGAGGATCACGACACCGGCGATCGCGACGCCGAGTGAGCCGAGGAGGTCCGCGAACACGTGCCGAAACGCCGCCTCGACGTTGAGGCTCTGGCTGCGGGCGCGAAAGAGAACGAGTCCCGCGGCGACGTTCACCGCCATCCCGATCAGCGCAATCGCGAGCATCCAGCCGCCCAGGGGGTCCCCGGGGTCTCGGAGCCGCATCGCCGCCTCGACGAAGATCCAGATCGCGAGCGCAACGAGCAGGACACCGTTCGCGAGCGCCGCGAGCACCTCTGCGCGCTTGTAACCGTACGTGCGCTCGGGGGTCGCCGGCTTCGACGCGAGCCAGACGGCGACGAGCGCGAGGACGAGCGCGACGTTGTCGGACAGCATGTGCACGGCGTCGGCGAGCAGCGCGAGGCTCCCGGCGGCAATTCCGCCGACGACCTCGACCGCCGTGTAGGACGCCGTCAGGACGAGCGCGATCGCGAGAGCGCGACGGCTCTCCACCCGGGCGTGATCGTGTCCGTTGCTCACGGAAGGGTTCTACCGGCTGGAGCGCGCGATGCGCGACCGCACCCCGCAAGGCTCAGTCCAGCACTCATGCGGAAGCGGTCAGGCATCATCGGAGCCGTGCGTCGTCGGATCCTGGTAGCCGTCGCCGTCGCCTCTCTTGCCGCGGCGGCCGTCGTCGTCGTCGCGGTGGCGGGCTCGTCGGCGAACGGCCTGCCGGCGTACACGAACGGCTACACGAAGTGGACGAAGATCAACACGAAGCCGTTCACGAAGACGGGCCCGCTGTCGACCGCGCACCCTGGCGTCAAGAACGTGTACGTGAGCAAGAAGAAGGTCGGTGCGCGGTACCCGAACGGAACGGTCGTCGTCAAGTCGATCCAACCTGCGGGGCGAAAGGGACTGCCCTACCAGGTGGCCGTCATGCGGAAGGCGAACGGCAGGTGGCGCTACGACGAGTACCAGCTCTCCGGAACGCGCTATCGCAACCTCGGCTACTCGCAGCAGCTCTGTCAGGACTGCCACATGCGGGCGCGCGCGAACGACTACGTGTTCACGAAGCGGTAGCGCGCAGCGACTCTAGGCCGCTGCGCGCTTCTTGCGCTGCCACGTCAGGAAGAGCGCGCCGACTCCACCGATCAGGCAGATGACGCCGATGATCCAACCGACGAGTCCGCCCATGATCATGAAGATGACGCCTGCGACGAGCAGGCCGAGACCAACGATGTTGACTGCCATGGCTGTCCGGTTCGACGGCGACGCGCCGTCTCCTCGCGCCGGCTACGCCGACTCGTGGGTCGCGTACTTCCTGCGCCGGTACGTCATCCAGAGAGCCATGATCCCGCCGATGATCATGATCAGCCCGATGATGATCCCGAGGAAGTTCAGGAAGTAGGCGAACAGGAGCCCGGCGATGATGAGGCCGAGGCCGACGAGGTTCACGGGGAGCTTTTCCATGTGCCGCATCTTCGCGGCGACCTGATCGCTCCTCGTCCCCCGTCCGGAGGTCACTCGGTCGGGGCGAACGCGGCGGAACACGTCGATCGCGCGTTCGAGGTGCTCGGGCTCCAGCGCCGCCGACATCTGGACGCGGACCCGCGCGCTGCCCTCGGGTACCACCGGGAAGCCGAACCCGGTGACGAAGACGCCCTCGTCGAGGAGTCGCGCGGAGAGGGCCATCGCGTCGGCGGTCTCGCCGACGATGATCGGGATGATCGCCGCCTCGCCGTCGAGCGGGCGATAGCCGGCCTCGGAGAGCAACTCGCGGAAGGCGCGGGTGTTCTCGCGCAGACGCTCGAGCAGCTCCGGCTGCTCGAGCATGAGCTCGATCGAGCGCAGCGCGCTGCACGCCACCGTCGGCGGTAGCGCGTTCGAGAAGAGCTGCGGCCGCGAGCGCTGGCCGAGGACGTCGCAGACCTCCTCCGAGGCGGCGACGTACCCGCCGGCCGCGCCGCCGAGGGCCTTGCCGAGCGTCCCCGTGATTACGTCGACCTCGCCGAGCAGGCCGAAGTGCTCGACGGTCCCGCGACCCGTCTCGCCGAGGACCCCGACGCCGTGCGAGTCGTCGACGATCACGACCGCATCGTGCTTCCGTGCGAGCTCGACGATCTCGGGGAGCTTCGCGAGATCGCCCTCCATCGAGAACACGCCGTCGGTCACGATCAGCTTGCGTGCGCCGCGCGGCGCCGCCGCGAGACCGTCGCGCAGCGCCCCCATGTCGGAGTGCGGGTAGATGACCTTCGACGCCGGCCGCGAGAGCCGGATCGCGTCGATGAGGCTCGCGTGGTTGAGCTCGTCGGTGAGGATCACCGTCGTCTCGTCCGTGAGGCTCGGAATGCAGGCCTCGTTCGCGTTCCAGCACGAGACGTAGGTCAGCGCGGCCTCGGTGCCGGAGAGATCCGCGAGCGCGCGTTCGAGCGCGAGGTGCGGCTCGAAGGTCCCGCAGATGAAGCGGACGGACGCGGTCCCCGCACCGTACCGCTCGAGGCCTTCGATCCCTGCGCGCACCACCTCCGGGTGACCGGCGAGTCCGAGGTAGTTGTTGGAGGAGAGGACGATCACCTCGCCCCGCCCCTCCATCCGAACGACCGGCCCCTGCGCCGACTGCAGCGTCAGGAAGCGCTTGTAGGTTCGTGCGTCGCGGAGCCCGTCGAGCTCGGCGCCGAGCTGCTGATCGAGGGTCGTCGTCACGGGCTTGCTCCGTTCGGTCGCAGGACGATCTTGCAGGCCTCGCCCGACTCGAGCAGCGCGAACGCCTCCTCGTAACGCTCGAGCGGCAGTTCCGCGGTGATCAGCGGGCGGAGGTCGACGACGCCGTGCTCGAGGAGCCAGCGCGTCGTGTACCAGGTCTCCCAGATCTCGCGGCCGTTGACCGCGCTCACGGTGAGGTTCTTGAAGATGAGGGACTCGGCGATGTCGATCGTCGCCGGCCGCCCAGGGATACCGAAGAGAACGACGTTCCCTCCGTGCCGCACGATCTTGAAGGCGTCCTCGATCGCCCGGAGCGCGCCCGACATCTCGAAGACGATGCCGACGCCGATTCCCTCGTTCTGCTCGACGAACCAGGCGGGCACGTCCTCGACCTCGTCGACGTCGACGACCGCATCCGCGCCGAGCTCGAGAGCGAGCTCCATGCGAAACGGGACGTGGTCGGAGGCGAACAGCCTTCCGGCCCCGAAGGCCTTCGCGATGGCGATCGTGAAGAGGCCGACCGGTCCGCATCCGAGGACGGCGACGGCGCGCCCCGCGAGATCCTGGGTCGACGTCGCGAAGACGGCGTTCCCGAACGGCTCCTGAAGGCACGCGATCTCGGGTGGGAGCTTCGAGCGGTCGTTGCGCCAGACGACCGAGGCCGGTACGGCCGCGTACTCCGCAAAGCCCCCGTCGCGGTCGACGCCCAGGATCTGCGTCGCCTCGCACATGTGCGCCTTTCCCGTCCGGCAGTGGAAGCAGACACCGCACGTGACGTGGCTCTCCGCCGAGACGTAGTCGCCTTCGGCGATGTCGCGCACCGCGCTCCCCGTTGCGACAACCGTGCCGCAGAGCTCGTGACCCAGCGTCAGCGGCGGGGAGACACGCTCCGAGGACCATTGATCCCATCGCCGGATGTGGAGGTCGGTGCCGCAGATCGAGGCCGCCTCGATCTTGACGAGCACCTCGTCCGGCCCGGGTGTGGGTACGGGCACCTCCTCGAGCGTGAGCCCGGGCGCGGACTCGCGCTTGCGGATGGCGCGCATCGTCTCCACGGCGGGCTCGATCTTGCCACGGAAGGCACGCGCGGCGTGCCGCGTGCGATCGCGTGCGGCGCTCTGGCTCGCGCGCGGATCAGCCTTCGGCCGCGCGCTGCGGCCGGAGGTAGACGAGCCAGTACACGGCACCGACCATGACCGCGCCGCCGAGGACGTTGCCGATCGTGACCGGCAGGAGGTTGTCGAGGAGGAAGGACTGAACGGTGAGCCCCGAGAGATCCGGCTGTGGATCCAGCGTCGCGACGAACGCGTCGTCGGACTTCACGAGCAGCGCGATCGAGATGAAGTACATGTTCGCGACCGAGTGCTCGAAGCCGGCCGCGACGAAGGCGGCGATCGGCGCGACGATCGCGAGGATCTTGTCCGTGGTCGTGCGCGCGCCGTACGTGAGCCAGACCGCGAGGCACACGAGCGCGTTGCAGAGCATGCCGAGCGCTATCGCCTGCCCGAACCCGAGGCTGGTCTTCGCGACCCCTATCGCGAGGATCGACTCCCCGACGGCGCCGGCGCCGAACGTGTACTGCTCGGAGAGGAAGAGCAGGACCGCCGTCGCGAGCGCGCCGACGAAGTTCCCGGCGAAGACGATGCCCCAGTTGGCGAGAAGCTGCGCGGTCGCGACCTTGCGGCTCGCCCACGCCATGACGATGAGGTTGTTCCCCGTGAAGAGCTCCGCGCCGGCCACCACGACGAGGATCAATCCGAGCGTGAAGACGAGCCCCGCGAGCAGGCGCACGATGCCGTAGGGAAGCTCCGCCCCTCCCGCGGTGACGGTCGTCGCGAAGATCGCGCCGAGGGCGATGAACGACCCGGCCAGCACGGAGAGGAGGAAGACGTCGAACGTCCCCATCCCGGCCTTCGTGACCCCGACGTTCTCGGCCTTGCGGGCGACCTCGAGCGGCGGCAGCGCGTCGAGGCCGGTCGGCGTGAACGGCGCGTCGCTCACACGGGGATCGTGGTGTCCGCCCCGGACGAGACGACCAGGACGAGAGCGTCGTGCGCACTGGTAGCGTCGCCTGCATGCAGGGCTTCGAGGTCGCGGCGACAGCTGCCCGGCTGGCCGGAGCCGGCGGGGGCTACGAGGTTCGTCCACGAGTCTCCGGGCCTGGAGATCGGCGTCTACGTGCTCGTCGCGCCCGCGCCCGATAGTCAGACGCCGCACGCGTTCGACGAGGTGTACGTCGTGCTCGACGGCGAGGGCGACATCGAGGTCGACGGAGGAACGCACCGCGTCACGAAGGGCGAGGCCGTGTTCGTTCCGGCGCATGCGGACCATCGGTTCTCCGGCTACGAGATCCTCTCGCTCCTCGTGATCTTCAGTGGCCCGCACACCGCGTCGAAGTCCGCCGGCGGCTAACGCGCCGCGCCGACTGCCGTCGCAGTCGGGCCGCGGAGCCACCCGTCGCTCGGCGTGACGGAGCAGCGCACTGCCTTCCCCGCGCCGGCGACTCCCTTCCTCAGCACATCCGAGAGCGCGGCGCTCTGCACCGCGCGGACGAGCTTGCCGTCGACGTTCCAGCGGTAGCGATAGCGGACGATGTCGTAGTCCGGATCCTCGGCGACGAGCGACGTCGAGACGCGGCACTCGACGACGTCCCGCGACGTCAGGCTCGACGGGCGGAGTGCGACCGACACCGCGTTCGGCGCGCGATTCCTGACTTCGGCGGCCGCGCCCACGACGTCGATCGGCGAGTCGGCGAGTGTCTTCCCGTCGAGATCGACGGCAATCCGCCAGCGGCCCGCCCTCGCCAGGGACACGCGCTGCGCAGAGTGCCAGTAGCCCTGGCCGTGAGCCGTACGGAGAGTCATCGTCGACTCTGCACCGACGGATCCGTTCGGGCGGAGGAGCCGGATCCTCAGGAGGACGTCACCTGGCGGCGGCACGGCACCGACCTCGACGCGGGCGTAGACGACCTTCGTTCCACGGACGAACGTCCCGGTGCGCACGGCCCGGTCGTACGGGAGGTCACGCTTGCCGGTCATCGGCTTCGCGCTCAACGCGAGGTCCTTCAGGTACGCCTCGGTCGGGATCGGCACCTGCTCGGTCCACCCGCTCAGGTGCTGGTTGCACGGCCCCGAGAACGCTTCGTGAACCTCGCTCGAGACCTGGGACGTGAAGTGGAGATGCGGCCAGGTCGAGCTGCCGCTCGACGCCGTCCAGCCGAGCTGCTGCCCGGCGACCACGCGATCGTTGCGCCTCAGCTCGATCCCGTTGCGCAGGTGCCCGTAGATCGTGAACCGGCCACTGCCGTGCCCGAGCTCGACATGGTTGTCGACGCGGGCGGCCGTCGGTCCATGGTTCCGATCGAACTGGCCGTCCTGCACGGAGATCACGCGCCCGTCGAGCGCCGCGAACACCGGAACGCCGATGTCCATCTCCCTGAAGCTCCTGACCTCGGAGTCGACGCCGGTGTGGCCGGCGTACGTCTGCGCCCTGCACGCGTAGTCGCGGACACCCGGACCGGAGTCGAGATCGACGAAGTTGTTCGGGTAGAGGTCGCGCCAGAGAATCCCGGCCTGCGGGTAGAAGGTGAACGCTGCGGCCCCGTTTGCACCGCCGGCGCCGGGGGCGACAACGGCGACCGCGACGGCGAGCGCCACGAGGGCGATGAGCGAACGACGGTCCGGCACGGCCCGTCACCGTAGCCGCGAGTCAGCGAACCGCGACCGGGGTACCGACGTCGACGAAGCGATAGACGCGCTCAGCCTCCCCCTCGGGCAACCGCACGCAGCCGTGCGATGCCGGGTACGACGGGACGTCCGGCGACTGATGGGTCGCGATGCCCCCTCGGAAGTAGGCCGCATACGGCATCCAGACCTGGAACGGCACCGACCACGAGTACAGCACCTTCGCGTAGACCCTGAAGTCGCCGACCGGTGTGACCCCGCCGGCGCCGGTGGACGTATGGACGGCGCGCACGACCTCGCCGTCCTCGACCATGAGCAGGACGCCGACGTCGCGGTAGATCTCGATACGCCTTCCGGGCCTACGCGCAGCCGGGCGCGGCCGCGTCTCGCGGAAGAGCGCGAGCTGCGTCTGCCCGGTCAGCGTGGCCGTGCGATCGAGGTCCTCCCAGCCCTGGAACGCGAGGAGCGCCTGCTCGGTGAGGTAGTCGTCCTCCGCACCGACGTCGCGGGGATCGAGGTAGCCGAGGTCTGCCAGCCGGAGCTGCACGCCCCGCGTCACGTAGGGGTAGTCGTTCTCTCCAGTCTCGGCGCGCCACGGTCCGGGGCGCCGGCCGAAGCGGAGCGTCGTCACGAAGCGTCCCTCGGTGGCGATCGCCGCGTCCTCGCGATCGCCATGCGATGCAAGCGTGGCGGCGATCTGCCAGAGCCGCGTGCGCTTCGTCTCGGCCGAGCCCGCGCCGAGCGTCGAGCGCGAGAAGCTGGCGAACCAGGTCTCGGCGTTCGCGCGCAGCGAGCGGAGGCGTGCTCCCTCGGGCAACGCGGTGCGGATGCCACGGCGCCGCTCGGCTTTCGTCGGGCCCTGGGTGAGCTCGCGCAGGGCGACCTCCGCAGGCGTCGCGCGCCGGGGAACGACGCGCGGAACGCGAACGACCCAGCCGTTCTTGACGAACGCGACCTCGACTGTCTCGGGCGCAGGCGCCGGCTTGGGCGTCGCCACCCGTGCGGGAGTCGCAACCGCCGCCTGAGGCGGCGATGACGACTCGAGATCGACGGCGAGCAGACCCGCGAACGCGAGCACGAGGACGACGAGCAGAACGCGCATCGGGGCAATCAGAGTTCGCCACACCCAAGGAAATGCCTGCAAAGAGACCTCCAACTATCGTCGCGGCATGCGAGTGCTCACGCTTCGCGAGCTCAATCGCGCAACGCTCGCGCGGCAGCTTCTCCTCCGGCGTCATCGCGTCTCGGTCACGAAGGCGATCGAGCGAACTGCCGGGTTGCAGGCGCAATGGCCACCCTCGCCGTATGTCGGCTTGTGGTCGCGCCTCGACGGGTTTCGGGCGGACGACCTCATGCGTGCGATCCAGCGGAGGCACGTCGTCAAGGCAACGCTCATGCGGACGACGCTCCACCTCGTCACAGCGCGCGACTATCTCGCGTACGGGGGGATCTACTCCTCGAGCCGGATCCGGGAGCTCCAACGCCAGCTCGAGGCGCTCGGCGAAGAGGCGGACTTCGCGGAGGACGGCAAGCGCCTCGCGGCGCACGCGGCAGAGCAGCCGCGCAGCCGGCCGGAGCTGCTCGCGCTCCTCGGACGACCCAGGCTGACGCTCGAAGACCGCCGCCCATGGCTCGTCTGGTACGGGCTCAGCGCCCACGCCGGCCTCGTCAGCGGCCCGTCCTCCTCGGTCTGGCGCACCCACACGGCCGGCGGCACTTTCGTGCCGGCACGGACGTGGCTCGGGGCCGACGGCGCTTCGGGAGACGCGGCTACCGCCCACCTCGTCGGGCGATACCTGGCCGCATTCGGGCCTGCGTCGCGGGCGGACATCGCGCAGTGGACGGGTATGGCACGGAGCGGCGTCGACCGAGGGCTGGCAGGCCTCCAGCTGAGGCGCTTCCGCGACGAGCACGATCGCGAGCTCTACGACCTCCCGCGAGCGCCGCTTCCGTCCGCCGAGACGCCTGCGCCCGCTCGTTTCGTGCCGCGCTTCGACAACCTCGTGCTCAGCCATGACGATCGGCGTCGTGTGATCGCCGACGAGCACCGCGCGGCGGTGATCCAGGGCGGTGAGGTCAAGTCGACGTTTCTCGTCGACGGGTTCGTCGCAGGTACGTGGTCGATCGACGACGGCCGCGTGCGGCTCGAGCCGTTCGCTCCGTTGTCTCGCGCAGCGCGGCGCGAGCTCGAGGACGAGGCTCGGCGGCTCGAGGCGTTCGTGCGCAAGCACGGCCCCTCGCGATGAGCTGGCTCGATCCGGACGAGCTGCGCGTCGGCCTCGGCTGCATGCGCCTGCCCGAGGGCGACGCTGCGATCGCGACGATCGAGGCAGCCGTCGACGCGGGAATCACTCTCTTCGACACGGCCAGGGCGTACGAGGAAAACGAGCAGCGCCTCGGTCGTGTGCTCGCTGCCGCGAAGGGCGTCCGCATCGTGACCAAGGGCGGCATGAGCCGGCCCGGCGGCGCCTGGGTGCCGGACGGACGTGCGCGTTCGATCCGCGCGGACTGCGAGGCGAGCCTTGCCGCGCTCGACGGACTTGGGATCGACCTCTACCTCCTGCACGCGCCCGATCCGAGGACACCATGGCGCACGTCCGTCCGCGCGCTCGCCCGACTCGTCGACGAGGGTCTCGTCGCGCGCGTCGGCGTCTGCAACGTCAACCGTGCGCAGCTGGACGAGGCGCTCGAGATCGCGCCGATCTCGGCAGTCCAGGTCGCACTCAGCGTCCTCGACGACCGCGCAGTGCGCGGCGGGCTGCTGGACCGATGTGCCGAGGTCGGAATCTCGCTCGCGGCGCACTCGCCGCTCGGCGGGCCGCGCCGGGCGGGTTCGCTGGCTCGGCATCAGGCGCTCGCAGCGATCGCAAAGACACACGGCGTCACCGTCGCCGAGGCGGCGCTGGCGTGGGTGCTCGGGCTTGCACCGAACATCGTCGTCGTCGCGGGCGCTCGTCGGCCGGACGCGGCGCGCTCCGCGGCACGGGCAGCGACGCTGGCACTCACCGACGCAGAGCGCGCGAGCGTTCGTCCGCGAGCGCGATCAGCCCAAGCTGCCAGGAAGGGCGACGTCGTCGTGATCATGGGGATCCCTGGAGCGGGGAAGTCCCGTGTGGCGGCCGAGCACGTCGAGCGCGGGTACGCCCGGCTCAACCGCGACGAGCGCGGCGGCACGCTTCGTGACATCGCCAACGCCCTCGACGAGGCTCTCGCAAGCGGAACGCGCGAGGCCGTCCTCGACAACACGTACCTGACGCGTGCGACGCGAAGCTACGTCGTCGAGGCGGCGTCTCACCACGGCGTGCCCGCCCGGTGCATCTGGCTCGACACGCCGCTCGCGCATGCGCAGGTGAACCTCGTCGAGCGGCTCCTCGACCGGTTCGGAGCGCTTCCGACGCCCGAGCAGCTGAAGAGCGCGGCTCGCTCGGAGCCCGGTCTGCTCTCCCCGACGCAGCAGATGAGGACGTTCCGCGAGCTCGAGCCTCCGACCGACGACGAGGGCTTCGCCGCGGTTGAGCGCGTGCCGTTCGCCCGCGCTCCGAGCGGCGGGCGACCGGGTGTGTTCGTCGCGGCCGCCGCCGCGGGCAGCCTTCCGCTCGACGGAGTCGACCGTACCGCACCACATCTCGTGTTCGACTGGCTGCCCGCCGGCACGGCCGGGGACCTCGACGAGCTCGCCGAAGGCGTGACCCGCGGTGCCTCGGGGCCGGTCGAGACCGCCGTCTGCCCGCACCCGGGCGGCCCGCCGATCTGCTGGTGCCGCCCCCCTCTCCCCGGCCTTGCGCTCGCCTTCGCGCACAGCCACGGGATCGACACGGCGCAATCGGTCGTCGTCGGCGTAAGCCCTGCCCATCGCACGCTTGCGAATGCGCTCGGCGCTCGTTTCGTCCACGCGGGCAAGCGGTAGCACCGTTCATGGACGAGCGCCGTCGCGCGGCGCCGAGCCCGAGCCCGCTACAGGAGCGGGGTCAGCACGAGCCTGATGCTGCCCGTTCGCGAACCGCGTCGCACGATGTACCTCGACACGAGCTCCTCGTAGGCAGGGTGGAGAACCGCGAGGTGGATGTGCGGCGGGCCACCGTAGGAAGTGGGAACGGGTCCTTCGAACCTGAACCTTCCCGAACGGTCGGTCCGAACGCTGCCGCGCCCGCGTTGGGCGTAGCCGTTCGGACCTGCCTGCCAGAGCACAACGAGAGCGCCCGCGACCGGCCTGCAGTCCGTCGCACGAAGCACGCGTCCCTGCAGGACGTGGCCGGTGCCGATCTTCGCCCGGCGCGGCGCTGCGACGCCGCTCAGCTGAAACGGACCCGCGCCGGCACTCCGGGTCGGTTGGCACGCCGTGGACTCTCCTGATGCGGTGGCTGCGAGCCCGCCGACCACTGCGGCGACCGTGGCGGAGCACGCGAACAGCTTCAGCATCATCGCAAGGATAACGCCGGTCGTGGTTCGCGACTCCAGGCTCGGCGTTCGGGACAGGAGCAGGCCTCGAGGGGAAGCTGCGTCGCGATCGGGCCGCTGGTGTCATGCTCTGCCCGTTGCCCCGTCGACCCAGGGAGGATTCGAGATGAGCGACAGCGTCTACCGCGTCACCGAGGTGATCGGCACCAGCAGCGAGTCCTGGGAAGCAGCCGCGCGGAACGCCGTCGAGACGGCGGCCAAGTCGGTCCGTGACCTCCGAGTCGCCGAAGTCGTACGAGAGGACGTCACGATCGAGAACGGAGCGATCAGCAGCTACCGCGTCCGGCTAGGGATCTCTTTCAAATACGACACCGGAGACTGATAGCTCGCAAGCTCGATGCAGGCGCCCCAGCGCCCATACCGGGTGAGGGGTCGAGCTTCACGTTCAACATCGCTTGCCTAGTTCGTGCCTAGTGGCGCATACTTCCGCGGAGGCCGGGCGCGGCCACCTCGTTACGAGGGGGACGAGGACTGACGGCGTCGACGTTCTCGAGCTTCACGTCCGGCCTCACCATCGGACCGAAGAGAGCCCACCGTTTCAGCGGCCCTGCGAAGCGAAGTTGGAGTTGGCTACTTCATGTAGTTGTGCAACTGCCAGATCTGCGGCGGCCCGGGCGGACGCGGCAGGCCGACTGCGTCGAAGGCAGGCAGCAGGCGCTCGTCGCGGAATCGTCTCGCATCCTCCTCCGACTCCCACACCTCCAGGACCCGCCAGCCGCCGTTCGGGCTCGGGCCAGCGGCATGGAAGATGCCCCCTGCGGGAGCCTCCAACCCCATCTGCGCCCGAACCTTCTCGTAGTTCTCCTGCGAACCTTCGGGGTTGTCAACGAGTACTGCAACGGCCATCTCTCGGCCTCCTCTCCTTCAGGTTGGCATCGGGGATCTTACGCCTCGTTCGACCGCCTCCCCCAACTCTCGGAAACCGAGCCCGGCCGCTCGGCGTAGTTCTCGACGAGAACTCATAGCCGCTCCATTGAGAAGGGAGGATCTCTTGAGACCCACCACCCTCATCCCGGCCATTGCGCTCGGCATCGCGCTCGCCGCCACGGTCAGTGCCTCGGCACGGCCTCAGGCGACAGCGATCCAGGTGCGCACAGTGCTGAACGCCGCTCAGGAGGTACCGACGCCGTCCGGTGACGTGAGCAACGCGCGCGGAACGTTCGCCGCGGGCATTACGAAGTCCGACTCGGGCGGCGCGTCGATCTCGTGGCAGCTCTCTTACACCGGCCTCACGGGCAGCGCCGGTGCCGCTCACATCCATTCGGGCGCATCTGGCTCGCCCGGACCGGTCGTGCTGGCCCTGTGCGGACCGTGCCAGAGCCCGCTCAGCGGCACCGGCAACCTCACCGATGCCGTGCTCCAAGCAATCGAGGGCGGAACCGCATACGTCAACGTCCATACGGCAGTGAACGGCCCGGGCGAGATCCGCGGTCAGCTCGCGACGACGGCGAGCATCGCGACGACCCTCACGTCGCGCCAGGAGGTACCGAAGCCGAAGGGCAACGTCCGTCGTGCGACGGGGAGCTTCAACGCCACGGTCGCAAAGCTCGGAACCAGTGGAACGATCGCCTGGCGCCTGAGGTTCTCGAGGCTCACGGGCCCAGTGAGCGCCGCGCACATCCACATCGGACGCGTCGGGAGAGCGGGGCCGGTGGCGGTGTCGCTCTGCGGCCCGTGCCGAAACGGGCGGCGAGGGACCGCAACCCTCACGGCGGCCAACCTGGCCGCGCTTGCGGCGGGTCGCGCGTATGTGAACGTCCATACGGCGAGGAACCCCGGCGGCGAGATTCGCGGGCAGATCCGCCCGGTTCCGCTCACGATCGACTGACGGCAAGGCCGCGACAGGCGCCGGCGCACGTCCGCCGGCGCCTCGAGGCCAAGACGCCTGCACGCCAGTCATGAGGGCGCTCCAGGAGTGCCTGCACGAACGAACCCACGCTTTCGGGGCCTACTCGCGGGGCCCTAGCGTCGTCGACCCACGGCGTAGACGATCAAGGTGAGGCGCTGGCCGAGCGGACTCGAGCACGCCGCACATACATCACGCTGAGCACGATCAGCGCGAGCGCGAGCAGCAGCGGGATGAGCGTCCAGAAGATCGGGAGCGCCCCGAGTATCGCCCCGACGGATACGA
Source organism: uncultured Gaiellaceae bacterium (assembly GCA_963744505.1). Taxonomy (GTDB): domain Bacteria; phylum Actinomycetota; class Thermoleophilia; order Gaiellales; family Gaiellaceae; genus GMQP-bins7. The sequence goes on along the minus strand of CAVUTL010000004.1, from coordinate 83,349 downwards.
GTGTCGCGCCTGCTAACGGCGAGCGCGGTAGCAATCGGAGACCGCCGAGGAGGATGAGCCCTCCTCCGACCCCGAATACAACCCACAGAATCTGGTCGGTGGCTCCGGTGTCATCCCAATGTCCCGGCCAGATACCACCCGCGATGCCGACGATGATGTACGCGACGCCGGTGAAGAGACCAAGCCCGAACAGGGCTTTGGGCAGCGACTCGTTCCCCATCGGCGTGTGACTCTAGTCGGAGGCCCGTAATGCGTCGTTGCTTAGCGCTCTGCCCGGAAGTGCTCAGCGATAGGCCGGATCTCAGCCTTGACCAAGGGTGGGCGGTGAGCAACCGGGTCGGGCCGGTTCGCGTCGAGCAAGAGGGCACGAATATCGTCCACCGAACGAAAGCGGCCCGCGAGATCGCGACGAGCCCCCTCCATGGTCCACTGCTCTATGAGTCCTGTTGTATTCATCTCCGGAAGCGTGTCCGTTCGCCACCTCGCGCGCTAGGACTCAATCGGGTCTATTCCTTGGCGGTTGCGCAAACGCCGCCGTAACCCACTCAGGTCAGCTCCGTCGGGAGTTGACCCGATCGTGTCCTGTACGGCTGGGCTGCCCACACCTACTGTCATGCCATGTGAGTCCGGCGCTGGGAAGCCGGTAACTCTCGGTAAGCGGCGCACCCCTGTAGCAGGCGGGGCCTGCGCGGACTCGCGTTCACTGCGCGAGAGACTCGACCTCCTCCTTCGTCGAGTCTCTCGCGCAGCCTTACTCGAGCGGACAGACCGGCCGGCCTCCACCCCGCCTTCGCGATCCCCCCGGTCCGAACCGTCGATGACGCCCTCTCGCGTGACTTCCCGCTCCCATGTAGCTGCGCGAGCAGCCGCGAGCTAGAGGCGGGTGGACACAGCTAGCCCACGTTCAACGTTTGACTCCGCCGCGTTGCTGTTCGCCCGATCTCCGTCGCGGTGGAGTAGGTTCACTGTTACCCAACATGGAGGACGGCCCTATGAGCATTGTTGTGCGCTTCCACCCGACGAACGCCACGAAAGAGAGGTACGACGAGAGCCTGCGGCGCATGGAAGAGGCCGGAATCTGGCCTGATGCACCCGGACTTGAAGTCCACGTCGCGTTCGGACCTGACCATGACCTGCGAGTCAGCGAAATATGGAGTTCGCGCGAGCAGTTCGAGGCTTACGGTGAGAAGTTGATGCCCATCCTCAGCGACATGGGCATCGAGTTCTCGGCCGAACCGGAGATCTTCGAGGTTCAGAGTCTCGTCAAGTAGCACCGACTCACGGAGGCCCCGAAGGGAGGACGCCATGTATGCACGAGTCGCACGGTTCGAAGGCGGCGATCCGAGCCGCATCGACGAGGACATCGCGGACATGAAACGCCAGATGGACGCCGCCCGGTCGGGCGACGTACCCGAGCAAGTGCGCACGCTGATGGACACCGTGACGCGGTGGGTGGAACTCGTTGACCGCACGAGCGGAGCGTCGGTCGCTATGGCGTTCTGCAAGACGGAGGAGGACGCGCGACGTGCCGATGCTGCGCTCGACTCCATGTCTCCTTCAGAGGACGCGATCAAGCGAACCTCAGTGGATATTTTCGAGGTCGTCCTGGACGAAAGCTTCGGCTAGGAGGGCTCGAGGCTGGCGGACACAACTAGCCCACATTCGCCCGCTATCTCCGCCGCGTTCACAAGCCACCGGTCTTGTTGTGGCTGGCCGTACGGGTGCGCGATGATCGCGCGATGGAGTCGATCCTCGAGGCGATAGGGAACACACCACTCGTGCGAGTGCGGCGTTGCTCGCCGACGAATGGCGCTGAGCTGTGGCTGAAGCTCGAGTACCGCAACCCGACTGGGTCGATGAAAGACCGAATGGCACTCGCGATGCTCGAGGGCGCCGAGCGAGACGGGCTCCTTTCCCCCGGCGATACGGTCGTCGAGTACACGGGTGGGAGCACGGGCCCCGCGCTCGCTCTCGTGTGTGGCGCGAAGGGGTATCGCGCTTTGATCGTGATGGCCGACTGCTTTACCGAAGAGCGCTTCCAGTTGATGCGGGCACTCGGCGCCGAGATCGACGTTGTTCCCGCGGTCGAGGGACGGCCGAGGGTCACCGCACAGGACATTCGGAACATGGTCACCCGAGCCGGGGAGCTAGCAAAGTACCCGGGGCACTACGCCACCGATCAGTTCAACAACCCGTACATCGTCCCTAATCACCGCGACAGGCTCGGGCGTGAGATCTGGGAGCAGACGCAGGGGCGTGTGACCGCGTTCTGCCACGGAATGGGCACGGCCAGCTCGCTCATGGGCGTCTCGGATGCGCTCAAGCCGCGAGGCGTGTTCATCCAGGCGCACGAGCCGGCAGGATCGGCGGCAATCAGCGGCGGCACTCCAGGGCCTTTCCTGATCCAAGGTTGGACGGGCTTCGTGATGCCACATTGGCACCCCGAGAAAGTCGATCATGTTGAGCCAATCGAGGATGACGAGGCAATCGAGATGACGACCAGGCTGGCGCGCGAGGACGGGATCTTCGCAGGCATCTCGACGGGGGCGAACGTCGTCGGAGCGCATCGGCTCGCAGAGCAACTCGGCCCCGCGGCGGTAATCGTGACCCTTGCCGTCGACACGGGCTTCAAGTACATGAGCGTCCAGCCATTCGCCAGCGACCCGACATAGGACACACACCAAGGCGATTCCCGGGGCAGCGTCAAGCTCGCCATGTGGTCCACCGGCTCTGCGTCCTCGGATGCTGACTTTGATCGTGGGCAGCGCCAGTCAAGAGCCATCCCTGAACACTCAGGCGTGCAAGCGAGGCTGGTGTGAGCGGATCTCGTCGGCTCCCAATCCTGAAAACAAGGGGTCGCCCCGCAATCCCGCATGAACACATGGGTTCCGGGCCGTGCGAGTGCCTGCGAAGTTGCCGCGCGGCGTTCGGGAGCATGCCGTTGAGCGCCTCGGGGAGAGGCGCGCAATGGCTTCGGCGAGGGGGTGGACTTGTACTTTGGTGACCGAGAGACTTAGCGCGTGACCATCCCCAAGCTCGCGGCACTCGTTGCCCTCGGGACGACCTCCGCGGCCGGTGCTGCTTCCCCGCAGGGAAGCCTCTTGGCGTACCAGAGCGACATCGGCGGCGAAGCACATCGGGGACTGCTCGAGTCAGGGGACCAGGTATGACTCGGACGTGAGAGCGGCCGCACAGAACCTGATTCTCGGCCTAGCCGAGGACATGCAGTGGGCGGAACTTCGGCCGTTCGTCGAGTCCCTCAGGACCACGTCATTCGAGGGCGAGATCCGGCTGTTCGTCGCCGGCCTAGACCTGGAAACGTCCCGCCGGCTCCAGCGCCACGACGTGAGTCTGCACCGATTTCGCCGCATCCGCGTGGTGCGGAACGGCCGCGTTTTCCATGCCTACGACCCGCCTCTCCGCCGCTTTCGGTCGAAGCGAATCGCGCGGCTGTACCCGCCAACTATTCGCGGCCTGGCGCTGCTTAGCTCCGATTCAACGAGTGCGCGCGCACATCTCTCCGCTCCCCTCTCGATCCCCCATGTCTCGCGGTACTACCACTACTACCGGTACCTATCTCGGAGGGCCGAGCAATACAAGAATGTCATGCTGACTGACGTCAGAGATGTGTTCTTCCAACGAGACCCGTTTGCTTTCCAGATCAGAGACCAGGTGCATTGCTTCCTCGAATTCGAGGGCGAAACCCTCGGCTCTCAATCGCATAACCGTGCGTGGCTGCGAGGGGTATACGGAGAGAACGTTCTGCGTCAGCTGGCGGACCGGCCAATCTCGTGCTCCGGTGTCACCATCGGACCTACCTCCGGCATTCTCGAGTACCTGAGAGCCATGGTGAACGCTCTCGTCTCAGTGCCTGTTCAATGGGCAGGCGTTGATCAGGGGGTGCACAACTATGTGGCCTATACGGGTCTCGCTGGGGACGTAGCCTTCACCCCAAACCGTGGAGGTCCGGTTGCAACGCTGGCTGTCGTGCCGAGGGCCGATGTCGACGCCCTCATGCCGGAGGGACTTGCACACGTGAACGTCTTCCACCAGTACGGCCACCACCCTGCGCTCGCCGAAATGCTCTTGCAACGCCTCGGGGCGGATAGACACTTCTAGAAGCCACGTTCGCTGAACGTACTTCGCACGGGCCTCCGAGCGCCTCGGCCGAGTGCCCGGATTCCGCATGAGCACTGAAGCCGACGCCCGGACTCGAACCGGGGACCCCTTCATTACGAGTGAAGTGCTCTACCAGCTGAGCTACGTCGGCGGGGTCGGCTGAGTGTAGCCGCGAGCCAGATCCACTCAACCGAAAAGAGGCCGGCATATGCCGGCCTCTTTCACGACGTCTTGCGCCCCTCGCCGATCGTCAGTGCGACTTGGCGAGCTCGTCCTCGGTGCGCTCGTCCCACCGGTCCTCGACTTCGTCGCCGACGTCCTCCGTACGGTCCGTGATGTCTTCCCACGACTCGCGCGCCTTGTCCTTGACCTGGCCCCACTTCTGCTGGATCTCGCCTTCCGTTTCCTTCTTCTTCCCCTTCACGCGATCGCTGTCCACCGTGACTCCTCTCGTACGGGTGTACGTGCTTGCTCGAGGGTGCCCGCACGCGTTCGGGTGCAAACGTGCAGAAGGATGGGCGGCAACCGGGTCGCCGCCCTCCTTCCGCACCGGATGGGGCTACGCGTCGGCGAGCCGGACCTGCACGAGCCGGTAGCCAGCGACGCCACCGAGCGGCGGATCGCCTGCCCGGAAGGCCTTCAGGAAGAACTGGACGTTGAAGCCGTCGCGCGGCTGCGGGAACTGCCGATTCGGCACCAGTGTGAGCGTTGTCCAGCCGTCGCTGCCAGTGGCCTGCGTCTGACCCTGCACGACACGCGGCGTTGCGCGCATGAACACTCGCGCGCCGTTCACCGGGCGCCCGCCACGCGCGGTCACCTGGACCCGCGCCGTGATGGGAGCGGTGCCGCTCGTGACTGGATTCGGCGAGAACCGAACCTGCGCAACGACGAGACGATCGCCCGCGGCCTGGAGGACACCGGCATCGATCGAGCCCGCTCCGGAGCCGCTCCCGCGGCCGATCACGGCGGTCGGATTCGAGATCGCGGACGTCATCCCACGATCGTTGCGGGCGATGACCCTCACGCGGACCGTTCGGCCTGCATCAGCGTCGCGGACCTCGTACTCGGTGTCGGTGGCACCCTGGATCTCGCTGCAGTTGTCGCCCTGGGCGCTGCACCGGAGCCAGACGTACGAGTACGTGATCGGCTGATCGCCGGCCCACTGGCCGCGGTTCGCCTGCAGCTTGCTTCCGACGCTCGCGCTTCCGGAGATCGTCGGCTCGGCGATGGAGGTCGGACGTGCCGAGATCACGACGTCCGTCGCGTTCGACGTCGCGCGAGCAGTTCCATCGGCGTTCGTCGCGACGACCTGCGAACGAAGCCGGAGGCCGGCGTCGGCCTCACGGAGAACGTACGTGTTGTCACTCGCGTTGGAGATCCTCGAGCAGTTCGAGGCGTCCGGTGCACCCCGGCCGTCGCAGCGATACCACCGAAACGCGTACTCGATCGGGTCCGTTCCGGTCCAGCTGCCCCTCGTCGTGCGGAGAATCTGCCCGACGCGTGTCGTACCGGTCACCCGCGGCTCGCCGGTGTTGTTCGGCGCAACCGTAGGTGCGGCGCTCGACGACTCCGCAGCCCAGGCTGCGAAGAGTCCGCCGATGACCGCGAGAGCTGCGGCAACGCCGAGGATCGCGACGTAGCCGCGGTACTGCAGTGTCATCTCTTTCCTATTCATGTGCTCGACTCCCTTCCTCTCGTTGCTCGCGAGTGGGTACCCGGGAACCGAGCCCGCGAGACGCGATGGGCGCCGCGCTTACCGAAGGCTTACGAGCTCCGCATGTTTTCCCGACGTACGCGCCGGGAACGCTCTCGGCAAGCCGAAAAGGAGGCGCGATCTCCGCAGCCGCGGGATTCGACCGCCGAGGCTCCTCTAGCTATCTCGGCGTCGGCGTCTCTTCGTCGTCTGCCGACTCCTCGCCGGGAGCGACATGAATCATCGCCGCGACATCCTCGACGCCGGGGACGCGGCGCACGCGATCGATCAGGTCGTCGGCCAGCCTGGAAGTCGAGACCGAGCCGCGGAGTGTCGCAACGCCGTCCTCGACACTCACGTCGATGTCCTTCGTCGAGAGTCCGATGTCACGGAGTGCGTCACTGCGGATGCGCTGCACGACCTTCGAGTCGGCAGTCGCACGCGCGTCGGTCGTGACGGAGCTCCGCGCCCGTGCCTTGAGGCCGCGTAGACGCCCAGCGTTGTAGCGTGCCTTCTTTGTCCCGTAGCGGCCGGTCTGTCGCACGACGCGCGATGCCCGATCCGCGAATCGCCTTCTCCGGCCTCTGCCGTGCGCCGGATCGAATAGGTATGCGGTTCCGAAACCCGCAACGAAGCCGTTGAGTGCGCGCATCTTGGTACCTCCCTCGTCGTCTGCAGACGGTCTTCCCGACTCGGCTCGGCTCCAAACGACCGAGCTCGTCCCAGTGAGCGCGCGCTCGCCCTGCGAGTTGCGTGTGACCCTCTAGCGAGGAACGGCGAGGATCGTCTCGGCCTCGATTGCGCTGCGCGCCGGGACGAGTCGCAGCAGGAGGTCGTCCCTGAACTCGAGTGCCCAGACGATCGGATCGTCGCGGATCACGCGGTCATCGTCGATCCAGCGCATCCGACCCTCGACGACCACCCGCTCGTCATCGATGGCGTGGTAGCGATCGGCCAACGCCTCGTAGAGGCTGCCGGCGACGGTCTCGTGGATGAAGCGCGCGACGTTCTCGCGACCCTCCAGGACGGTGCCTGCACGGAGTCGAGAGACGATCTGGACGTCGTCGTGGACGAGATCCGCCAGGCGATCGAACGCCTGCTGCTCGACTATCGCGAACCAGTGGCGTGCGAGCCTCTCGCTGTTCGCGGGGCCCGGGACAGGCGGTGTACCCCAGATCGGCGGAGTATGCCGCCCATGTGGGCGCGACGTCCAGAGCGCACGTGGGATTCACCGGAGGCCGGTCTCGGTGTAGCGATGAGCCCGGCCTCCGGCTCTGCGAACCTGCGCAGGGTCCCTGGGCGTCGCTAGATCGTGTCGTCCCAGTCGGCGTAGCCTGCGCCGCCCGGTGCGTAGTAGCCGCCGACACGCGAGCGGTACTCCTCGTCACTCGCCTTCGACTCGTCGTACTCGGGAGCATGCTTGATCTGCTCCTTCGTTCGGTTCACGAACACGAGCTCGTCGAGCTCGTCGATCCCACGCACAACGCCTGCGGGGAGCAGGACCTTCTTGCCGAAGATCCACGGCCCCGTGTCCACCACGATATGACTCCCACCGGCGTCGTACGTCGCCTCGTCGACCTTGCCGACGGATCCGTCGAGGGCTTCGACGCGGAAGCCCGACAGGTCGGCGTGCGTCGACGGCACGTTCGAGCCGAGGTCGGCCTCGTCGCGGTACGTCCAGATGTCGAGCATGTGGGTTACGTGCTGCATGTCTCCTCCTGCCGTCGGGTGACGTCTGATCGGTGCGTGTACCCGGCGACGAGACGCGCAAACCTTGTTTGCACGAGTACGGTCGCCGGGTATCCCCCGGGTGATGCATGCCGAAGACGACACGCGCAGTGTCGAGCAGGAGGTCGCGGCCGGACAGAGCGAGACGACACCGGTCGTCGCGATCGGCTCCGTCATCGTGGCGCTCGGCGCGCTCTTCGCCGTAGCCGTCGCGCTGGCGGCGTTGGCGTACATGCTGGCTTCCTAGCTCGAACAGCGACGTCCGCGGGCGAGCACACCGTCGCTCGTCTCGCTCCCGATCGCTGCGATGGTGATCATCGCCCTCGCAGTCGCGCGCATGCGAGACTGGGCCGAGCACGCGTCTGCGAGGTTGGAGCCCCCGTGACTGCGCCGGACGAGCAGAACAGACACGTCCCGACTGCACCGACTTCCGTCGTAGCGCGATACCTGTTCGCGCTCGTCGCCATCACCGCCGGGGTCCTGATCACGCTCGCGATCTTCGAGTCGGATGTGAGCGAGCAGCCGATCTACGCGCCGCTCATCGGTGGTGTCACGCTGGCTGTCTGGTACGGAGGCTTCGGACCCGGAGTGCTCGCGATCGCGATCGGCTGGACCTGCGCGCTCTGGTTGTTCGTTGCGCCGCGCGGCGAGCTGACGTTCGGGGATACGGAAGACATGGCGCGCTGGTGGATCAACCTCGCGGTGGTGGTCGTCATCGCGGGAGCGAGCGGCCTCCTCCGCGCGCGGCAAGAGGGCACTGCCCGCGAGCTCGTCTCGACTCGAGAAACCATCGACGAGGTCGAATCGCTCCAGGAGCTCTCGGTCGCGCTTTCCGCGGCGCTGTCGCCGGACGATGTGGCGAGCGTCCTGACGTCACACGCGGGGCGGATCGTCGGCGCCCAAGGCGTCGCACTGTGCCTCGTCGAGGGCGACGAGCTTGTGGTCGTCGACCCGAGCGGGCTCGCGACCGATGCGCATTTCCCCGGACGCCGGCTCAAGCTGGAGGCGTTAACGCCGATCACGGAGGCCGCGCGTGAAGGACGGCTTGCTCGTGCGGCGACCCGTGAGGTCATCGACACGAGCTATGCGGACAGCAGGGACATGCTTCCGCCTTCCGTTCGAAGCGCCTTCGCCATTCCTCTTCGCACGGGCGGCGGTGACGTCGTAGGGTCGATCGGGTTCCTGTTCGATCGTGAAGGCGGGCCGACGTCGGAGACCGAGGGCCTTGCGCGGATCGTCGCCGATCTCGCCGGGCAGACCCTCGAACGTGCACGTTTCTACGAGTCCGAGCACGAGTCCCGTCAGGCACTCGACCGCATCCTGCAGGTCGCCCCACGCTTCCTCGTCGACGACGCAGGCAGCGTGCTGGTCTCCGTCTGTCGCGAGGCTCGCGTCACCTTCGGTGCCGACTTCGGCCTGATCTGGAGGGTCAATGCGGACGCGCTCGAGCTCCTGTGCATAGACCCGCCCCGGCCCGAGCTCCAGACCGAGCTCCAACTGCCGCTCGACGACTTCCCGCAGCTCCGCGACGCGATCCGAGGTCTGCGCACCTCGTTCGTGCCCGACGTCCTCGAGAGCAGCCGGGGTGACGGCCTCGAGTTCGTCCGTCGGCTGGGCATGCGCTCGTCCCTGCGAGCGCCGGTCGTCATCGCCGGTGAGACCGAGCTCGTCGTCTCGATGTCCTGGCAAGTCGTCGTCTCCGAACCGGACTCGGCGACGCTCGCCGTCGTCCGGCGGTTCGCCGACCAGGCGGGACTCGCGCTGGAGCAACTCGAGCGGCGGCGCGCCGAGGCCGAAGTGCGTACTCGCGCCGACGCGACCCGACGGCTCCAGGTCGTGACGGCGGCGCTCTCACAGGCGGCAACTCCGCTCGACGTGAGCAACACCTGTCTCGAGCACGCGCTGCTGGCGATCGGAGCAGAGGCCGGCTTCGTCGTGCTCACGGACCAGCACGGGACGCGGACGGTCGAGCTGGTGGCGAGTACGGGATACGACGACGGGCAGCTCGACGCCTGGCGGGCATTCGGCCTCGACGCCGAATTGCCCTTCGCGCACGCGATCGCGTCGGGCGAGCCGGTGTGGGCTCTCACGGCGCAAGAGCTGGCGGCGTTCCCGGATCGGAGTGTCGAGCCCGGTGCGTCGGGATGGATCGCCATACCGCTGCTGACCAGTCGCGGCGCGCGCGGCGCGCTGCACATCTCGCTGCGATCACCGACGACCATCACGCCGAACGAGCGCGAGTGGCTGCAGGCGATGGTGTCCCAGTGCGGCCAGGCCCTCGAGCGCAGCGGTCTCTACGACGAGGAGCAGCGCTCGCGGCTACGGGCCGAGCGGCTCCAGACGATGACGGCACAGCTCTCGAACGCGCTCACCCCGAGCGACGTCGCGCAGGTCGTCGTCGACGAGGTGACTGCGGCGTTCGGCCCTTCGGCGGCGGCGCTGGCCGCGGTCGAGAGCGGAGACGTCAACGGGCGTGCTCGCCGCTCTCGCTGCCGAGGACGGCATCCTCGCAACGCTCACCGATGTGGATGCCGGCACGTCCGGGCGGGAAGGCCGTCCGGACACGGCGCTCGGTGCTCATCGACGATCTCGGCACGATGCGAGCCGAGTTTCCGGTGGCTGCCGCCGCCATCGCCTCGACCGGGCACAACATGTATCTCGCGATCCCGCTCGTTGCTGCTCGTCGGGTCAACGGCCTGCTCGTCGCGGCGTGGGAGCGACCGCATCGACTCGTCGCGGAGGACGTCGCCATCGTCGAGGCCCTCGCCGGACAGGCCGCTCAGGCCCTGGACCGGGCGGGTCGCTACGAGTCGGAGCAGTCCATCGCCGAGACGCTGCAGCGGAGTGTCCTTCCGGGCTCTCTCCCGCGCGTCGACGGCGTGCACCTGGCTGCGCGGTACCTGCCGGGCAGCACGGGCGTGGACGTCGGCGGCGACTGGTTCGACGCGCTCCAGCTCCAGGACGGAACGCTTCTCCTGGTCGTCGGGGACGTGGTGGGCAAGGGCGTCCAGGCGGCCGCGAGCATGGCGCAGCTCCGGAACGCAATTCGAGCGTTGTCCGTCGACCAGCTGAAGCCGTCATCTGCGCTTACGCGACTCAACAGGATCTCCGGCGACGTCCTCGACGCGCCGTTCGCGACCGTCGTGTACGTGACCATCGACCCCACGACAGGCGTCTGCCGGATGTCGTCGGCCGGTCACCTTCCGCCTCTGGTGGCCTTTGCCGACGGCCGCGTGGAGCTGCTCGAGACCGTGCGTGGTCTCCCGCTCGGCGCGGAGCCGCAGGCGAAGTACCGGCAGGACACTGTCGCGCTGCCCGCGGGAAGCGTCCTCGTCCTCTACACCGATGGGTTGGTGGAGCGCAGGGACAGGTCCATCGACGACGGTCTCGCAGCCCTTCGCGCAGCCGTCGCTGCCGGGCCGAAAGACCCGGATCGGCTGCTGGACCACGTCCTCGAGCAGGTCATGGGCGATCGCGAGCGCGAGGACGACATCGCGATGCTCGCAGCGCGCGTGTTCCCCGTCGCGCCCCAGCCCCTCGATGTTCGAGTGCGCCCCGACATCGACGCGATGAGACTCGTCCGCGACTCGCTGCGAGCCTGGCTCGCCGGGACGACCCTCGATCGATCCGAGGCCGAGGGTCTCGTCCTCGCGACCTGGGAGGCCGTTGCGAACGCGATCGAGCATGCAGTCGAGCCGACCGGCCAGACCGTACGGGTCCACGCGCGCGCCGAGGACTCGCTCGTGCGCGTCGTCATCGAGGACACGGGAGGATGGGCACCGCCGTCAGGAAGGCGAGACCGCGGATTCGGCCTCCTCCTGATGGAGTCCTTCGTGTCCTCGTTCGACATCGCGACCAGCGATGCCGGGACGACGATCACGCTCGAGAAGGCACTCGACGCCGAGGACGGGTCGACGCGCTAGAGAAGCCAGACGAGCAAGACGACGATCACGATCAGTGTCAGTAGTCCACCGCCGATGTACATGCGCTCCTCCTTTCGCGTCGACCGGACGGGTATTCCCGCACGACTGAGCGACTGAAACCTCGGCAGGTTTGTCTCGCGTGCCTTCCCGCCGGCGCGACGTTTCGAGCAGGGCGTTCGTGGGTACGACCTGACGGTGATCGAGATCTGCCACGAGACCGCGGAGCGATCTTCCGTCGTCTTCGTCGAGGTTGACCTCGAGTCGCCACGGGATCTCGCTCGTCTTCTCGGCACGGTGACGAGCACCGGCGGCGTCAGCGTCCTAGTCGATCTCGGCGATCGCGAGGACGCGTCGTCGGAGTTCTTGACCGTGCTCCACGGCACTGCGCGAGCCATCCGTAGGCAAGGCGGGAGTCTCGGCGTGGTTTCGTCGCAGTCGAGCATGCGTAGGCTCTTCGACATCACGTTGATGAGCCGTACGCTCCCGGTCTTCGCAACGCGCGACGAAGCCCTCCGGAGCTGGGGATAGGCACGACGCCCCAGCCGAGGGCGTACCCTCACACCGTGTAACGCACGGACGATGAGCCTCGCCATGGATACCAACGTCGAAGCCCTGCTCGTCGCGTTCCATCGAGACGGCGACCTGGCCGCGCGTGAGCGAGCCCTGATCGAGCTGATGCCGCTGGTCCGCGCCCTCGCGAGTCGCTATGCGGGCCGGGGCGAGCCGCTCGAGGATCTCGTCCAGGTGGGGTCGATCGGGCTCATCAAGGCCGTCGATCGCTTCGACGTCGATCGCGGAGTTGCCTTCGCGAGCTACGCCGTCCCGACGATCGTCGGTGAGATCCGTCGTCACTTCCGTGACAAGGCGTGGGCCATGCACGTCCCGCGACGCCTGAAGGAGCTCAGCCTGAGACTGTCGCGCATCCTCGATCAGCTGACCACCGAGCTCGGTCGGTCGCCGACGATCGCCGAGCTGGCTGCGGCGGCCGGCGTGGACGAGGAAGAGGCGATCGATGCCCTCGACTCCATGAACGCGTACTCGACGCGATCGCTGCAAGCGCCATTCGAGGATGGCTCGGACGACTCTCTCGCGGAGAAGCTCGGAGTCGAAGAGGAGGGATACACCGAGGTCGAGGACGGCGCACTCCTTGCCGCAGGACTGGACGCGCTCGACGAGCGCGAGCGTCGAATCGTCGAGCTCCGCTTCTTCCACGAGTTGACGCAGTCTCAGATCGCCTCCGAGGTCGGCATCTCGCAGATGCATGTGTCGCGTCTCCTCCGCAAGGCTCTGGCCACGATGCACGGACGCATCGAGGAGGCCGCACCCGATGGGTGACGACGTCGTGCGTCTCTCGTTTCCCGCGAAGCCCGACTACCTCCTGCTCGCGCGTCTGGCACTCACGGGGATCACGCGGGAGCTCTCTGTGGACGAGGAGCTCCTCGCAGATCTCAAGCTCGCCGTTACCGAGGCGTGCGGGAACGCGGTGCGCCATGCGTACCCCGACGGCGGCGGCGAGGTCTCCGTGTGCTACGTCGTCGCGGACGGCACGCTGGAGATGATCGTCGAGGACCAGGGCTCCGGAATCGACGATCGCGTGACGGATGTATCGCTTCCGGAGCAGCCACCCGAGAGCGGAATGGGGATGTCGATCATGAGGACGATCGTCGACGAGCTCGACATCCGGGCCGGCGCGGATGGCCGCGGGACCGTCGTGCGCATGGCCAAGCGGATCGCCGTCTAGACCCCTCCTGCGAGCTCTTCGAGCGCGGCACACCGGTTGTCGGCGACCGGTAGCAGGCGATCGAGCGCGGTGATCTCGAAGATGCGCCGGGCCGGCCCACCGGGAAGAACGACACGAAACGCGGCACCGCCATCCGCGAGCTCGCGTGCCGCGCGCACTACGAGCCCCAGCGCCGTCGAGTCCAGGAACGAGACCGCATGAAAATCCGCAAGCACACGGGGCTCACCGTGCACTTCCGTGAACGCCGAGCCGAGATCAGGGGCGGCATAAGCGTCGAGCTCACCCGCGGCCTGGACGATCGCCGCGCCGTCGGTGCGTTCGATCATGACTCGGTGCATTGCTCGGAGTATGGCGCCGGGGCGGCGCGCGGCCGCCCCGGCGAAGGATCAGGCGAGTCGCCTGTCGCGGATCGTGTTCCAGACGAACAGGATGACGAGTGCGCCGACGATCGCTGCGAGCCACGTGCTCACGTCGAAGAACTCGTCGACCGGGTCACCGAAGCCGAGTGCGGTTGCCAGGAACCCTCCGAGCAACGCGCCGGCAACGCCGAGCAACGTCGTGAGAACGATGCCGACGCGCTCCGGGCCGGGCATGATCGCCTTCGAGACGAGCCCGGCGAGGAGCCCGAGGACGATCCATCCGATGATGCTCATTGCGGGCTTCAGACGCGATCGCGGTCGATGATCGTCGTGTTCTGACCGCCGGCTGCGGCTTCGCGATTCCCGAAGCCACCCCAGCTGGACCAGAACACGAGCGATGCGAGGAGCCCGATCGCCCCGACGATGACGAGGATGACACCGGCAACCTGGACGTCGAGGCCCGATACCTCCGCGTTGACCGCCCAGGCGAGGATTGCGCCAGTTGCAATCAGGAAGATGCTGAAGCTGATACCCATGTCCACTCCTTTCGCCATTACCGCGGTGGAACCGGCGGCCTCGACGAGTACCCGCGCCCCGGAGATCGGAAACCTGCACAAAGTCGGGCAGAGAACGTTTCGGCCGCACAGAGCGTGGGTAGGAACCACGCCAGACATGCCCGACTGCCCAGTCACGCCCGTCGATCCGAACTTTCGAGTGGGCGTCGAGCGCGGGTCGGACGGCAGTTCGATCGTGACGGTGGCCGGAGACGTCGACCTCTATTCGGCGCCGGAGTTGCGAGATCGACTCGGCGCGATCATCGACGACGACGGCCGGCGGATGATCATCGACCTCAGTGAGGTGACCTTTCTCGATTCGATGGCACTCGGCGTGCTGCTCGGCGCCAAGAACCAGCTCGCCACCGTGGATGGGACGCTCGACCTCGTCGTCACGGCTCCCGAACTACAGCGGATCTTCGAGATCACGATGCTCGACCAGGTATTCGACCTCTACCCGAGCCGTAGCGAGGCGATTCGCAGCGAGGGCGGCGGGACCGCCTACAGCGCAGCTTCGACCGACGGATGAATCTCGATCAGCGTGTCGATGCTCGTGATCTCGAGGATGCGAGCGATGCCAGGATCCGCCACGACGACGTCGAGGCGATCGCCTGCCTCGTCTCGTTCGCGCGCGGCCACGGCGAGGACACGCACCCCGGACGAATCGAGGAACGTGCAGGCACCCAGATCGATGACGACCCGCGAGCCAGGCGGAAGGTCGCGAAGCGCCGCCTCGAGGTCCCCAGCCGTCGCCAGATCCAGGTCGCCGGAGACGTGCACCACGACGGCGCCGGCGGGCGTCTCTTCGACCCGTACGTCAAAATCGCCAGGCGTGGTCACGAACGGCGAGTTTAGATGCACACTTTGCGCGATGTACCGAGCACGGAGGTCGCGATGAGCGACAGGATCGTGCTCACGATGCCGACAGACCCGCGCTTCCGGGCCGTGGGCACT
The DNA here is from genome assembly GCA_963744505.1 of uncultured Gaiellaceae bacterium. Taxonomy (GTDB): domain Bacteria; phylum Actinomycetota; class Thermoleophilia; order Gaiellales; family Gaiellaceae; genus GMQP-bins7. Next base: position 68,278 of record CAVUTL010000004.1, on the reverse strand, counting down.
CTCGTTCTGGGCGGCGTCGGAAGCAGGCTCGACCTCCCCTACGAGCGCATGGACGATCTGCAGCTTGCGCTCGTCAGCGCACTCGAAGCGACGCGGGGCGGCGAGGTGACTCTCGAGATCGAAGCCGATCCGGACGGGCTGCGTGTCGCGCTCGGGCCGATGCGCGACGGGACCGGAACGGACGATGGTCTCGGGCTCGTGCTCTCCCGTCTCGTCGACGAGGTCGAGCACGAGCGCCGAGACGGCGGTGAATGGCTCGCGCTCCGCCTCTCGGCGTCGAGCGCGCGCGCGTAGCTACTCCGAGATCTCCTCCACGAGCCGTCCTGTCGACTCGGGGTGAGCCGTCCGCGCGATGTCGGCCTGCGCGAGGATTCCGACCAGCCGGCCGTCGCTGACGACCGGAAGACGGCGTACCTGATCCTTCGCCATGCGCTGAAGCGCGACGTCCAGAGGCTCGTCGGGCCCGACCGTGACGGGGTTCTGCGTGCAGACGACCCCGACCGAGACCTTGTGCGGATCGAGGTCCTTCGCCAGGACGTGAAGGACGAGGTCGCGGTCCGTGACCATCCCGACCACCACCTCCTCGCTCACGACCGGCAGCGAGCCGACGTCCTCGGCGACCATTCTCCGCGCAGCCTCGACAACCAGTGCGTCGCTCGCGATCGACGTAGGGCGCGCAGTCATCACGTCTCTCACCATCGTGCTCGTCATCTCATCCCTCCTGATCGTGGTCGAAAGGAACGTGTTCCCTTCGAGCTACCGCGCGAAACCTGGGTTTCGAGGCTCGGCGACCCGGGCACATCCATGACATGCACGTCAGCAGTCCGGCTGGTCCGTCCACGACGGCGAATGCGCTGCCGACGCTCGTATTCGTCAGCAGACGCCACAGCGGCGCCTCGAGGCGCATGGAGAGTCTCGTCGCCTGGGTGCGGGTCACGCAGAAGAAGCGGCTTCGCGTCGTCGACGTCGACGCAGACAAGAGCCCCGAGCTCGCGCGCCACCTGGGTGTGCACGAGATACCGTCGCTTCTCGTCCTCGCGAATGGACTCGTCGTCGGCCGACTCGAGGGACGGGCAACGGGACGTCAGATCGATGCCCTCATCCGACCCCACCTGTGAGGTCGCGTGATGGCTATGCGTTCACGACGGCGCGCAGCTCGCGACCAGCCGGACGAACAGCGCCTCGAGCGCGAGCGACGGATTCAGGTTGAACTCCTCGAGCGCACGCCACGCCTGCCGCACCACCTCTGCGGCCGCGACAGCACCGCTCGCCGGCCGCATGCCGCGACGTCCTCCCGCAGCTCCATCGAGCCGGTCGGCGTGGACGACCGCATCGTCTGCGCCCGCCGAGACGACGACGAGGTCGCGGTACCACGCCTCGAGGGCCTCGAGCCCGGCGAGCAGCTCGTCGCGCTCCGCTCCGCGCTGCGCGCGACGAACGCGCTGCTCGGCGTCGCGCGAAGGCAGGTCGAGCTCGTCGACGACCGCCTGCTCGCGCTCCCGCGCCTCCTCGCCGCGCTCGGCGGCGACGCCGAGCAGGACGCGCGCAGCGGCGCCCGGATCGAAGTACGGCTCGAGGTAGACCGAGCGCGCCGCGCCGATCAAGGCCTCGCGGCGAGCGGCCGCGTCCGGATCGAGAAGCCGACGCGCCCGGTCGAGCCGGCCCCCGGACGCTCGGGCGAGCACACGCACCTCGGCCTCGCTCAACCCGGCGCACTGTCCGGCGATCCACTCACGGACGGCGCGCTCCGAGAGGCGACGGAACGGGATGAGCTGGCAGCGCGAGAGAATCGTCGGCGGCAGCGGGCCGAGCTCACCGGCGACGAGCACGATCACCGCGTAGGACGGCGGCTCCTCGAGATCCTTGAGCAGTGCGTCGGCGGCCTCGTCGTTCATGCGATCCGCATCGAGGACGAGATAGACGCGGCGATCGCCCTCGAACGGCCGCATGTGCAGGTCGTGTCGCAGCGCGCGAATGTCGTCGATCCGGATCATCTCGCCGAGCGGCTCGAGGAGATACAGGTCCGGATGCGAGCGTGTCGCGACGCGACGCTCGTCGCCGAGCAGCGCCGCCGCGAACGCGAATGCGGCGGTGCGCTTCCCGACCCCGGCAGGTCCGTGGAGGAGGTACGCGTGGGCGACGCCGTCGGCGAGCGCGGCCGAGAGGAGACGCTTCGCCTCGGGCTGCTCAGGTACGGACGCGAAGGGCTCCATACACCTCCTCGGCGAGCTCATCTGCGGGACGTGTCGCATCGAGGACGACGATGCGCTCGGGAAAGCGGGTCGCGAGCTCGCGATAACCCGTCGGCGGCACGCGCGTGGAACTCCTCCGATTCGCGCTCCAGCCGGTCGTGCTCGCCGCTCAGTCCGCCGACCCGCGTCGGCAGCGTCGAGCACCAGCAGGAACGTGTGGTCGGGAAGCAGCCCGCCGACGGCGGCGAGGTTCAAGTCGAGCACGCGCTCGAGCCCCAGCTCCCGCCCGACTCCCTGGTACGCGACCGACGAGTCGAGGTAGCGGTCACAGACGACGGCCGCTCCGCGTTCGAGTGCGGGGCGGATCACCTCGTCCACGTGCTGAGCACGTGCCGCCGCGTAGATGAGCGCCTCGGCCCACGGGCTGACGTGGCCGCCGTGGAGGACGAGGTCGCGGAGCTGCTCGCCGACCACGGTGCCGCCCGGCTCGCGCGTCGCGACCACCTCGAGCCCGTCCGCCTCGAGGCGCGCGCGCAGGAGCTCCGCCTGCGTCGACTTTCCCGAGCCGTCGAGACCCTCGAACGTGACGAACACGGCTCCATCCTACGGCGGCCCTAGCGGCCCGCGACCCAGCTCGCGACGGCCTCGAGGAGAGCGGGGTCGACCGGCCGGCGAAGCTGCGCGGAGTACGACGACATGCTCGGACGCCCATGCTGTGTGCGGAGAACGTGCGTCAGGTCGTCGGGAGTGCTCCCGGTGAACGGACCGGCGACGAGCGCGCCGATGCGCTCGACGTCGTCGGGCTCTACCTGGAGATCCTTGCGTCCCGTGATCGCGAGGACAGGACATCTGATCGCGACGAGGTCGGTCACCGGCTCGTACGCCATGTATTCGCGGAGCCACCGCGCCGGCAGGCCGCCCCTGAGGTCGATGACATCGCCTTCGACTCGCGAGCAGCGCATCCCTGACCTTCTGCTGAGCCCGCAGGAAACGCCGCGCTGCGAGCCGCTGGAAACCACGGAGCGAGGCGGCGATCCGATCCGACTGGATGCGCATCACCTCGGCACCCGACGCGCACGCGCCCGCGAGCAGTACCGCCCCGGCGATCCACTCGTACATCGCCGAGAGCCTCATCGCGACCGTCGCACCCACCGAGTGCCCGACGACGCTCACCCGGGAGACGTCGAGACGGCTCACCGCCCGGAGCGCCTGCAGTGCAACGGCCGCGTCGTCGGTTTCGCGGTCGAAGCCGGCCGTCAGGTAGTCACCGCCTGATTCGCCGACCCCGCGCTTGTCGAAGCGAAGCGACGCGACGCCATGCGCGGCGAGCGCAGCGGCAAGCGAAGACGCGACGTCGAGCGTCTGTCCGGGCATGTTGGAGTCGCGATCGAGCGGCCCCGACCCGTTGACGAGGAGCGCCGCCGGAGGAGAGCCGTCGGAGTCGGGCATCGTCAGCGTCCCCACGAGGCGGACACCGTCGTCGGCCGTGAAGTCGAGCTCTGACGCCCGCACGGACCGTAGGATGCATCCCGTGCGGGCCATCGTGACCGGAGGGGCCGGGTTCATCGGCTCGCACGTCGTCGATGCGCTCGTCGCGCGCGGCGACGAGGTGGCCGTCGTCGACTCACTCGTTCACGGCACGCGTGAGAACGTCCGCGCCGGAGCGGAGCTCCACGTGCGCGACATCCGCGAGCCCCTCGACGACCTCTTCGACGCCGTTCGCCCCGAGGCCGTCCTCCACCTCGCCGCGCAGGCGGACGTGCGCGTGTCGGTCGAGCGGCCCGTCGACGACGCCGAGGTGAACGTGCTCGGGACCGTCCGCATCCTCGAGGCGGCCCGCCGCCACGGTGCTCAGGTCATCTTCTCGTCCACCGGCGGCGCGATCTACGGCGAGTGCGTGGAGCCCGCGCGCGAGGACGGCCCCTGCGAGCCCCTGTCGCCGTACGGGACGGCGAAGCTCGCGGCCGAGGAGTACCTGCGCGCGTACAACCGCCTCTACGGCACGAAGCACGTGTCGCTGCGCTACGGCAACGTCTACGGGCCGCGCCAGGACCCGCACGGCGAGGCCGGAGTCGTGGCCATCTTCCTCGGCGCGCTCGCGCGCGGCGAGACGGCGCGGATCTTCGGAGACGGGCTGCAGACCCGGGACTACGTCTACGTCGGCGACGTCGCGCGGGCGACGCTGTCCGCACTCGGACAGGACGGCGGCGTCTTCAACGTCGGCACGGGACGTGAGACCTGCGTCGTCGAGCTCTACGCGCTCTGCGCGCGCGTCGCGGGATCGGACCTGCCCGCCGAGCACGCTCCGGCGCGTCTCGGCGAGCTGCAGCGGAGCTTCCTCGACACGGAGCTCGCCGCCCGCGAGCTCGGCTTCAGCGCCATGGTCGAGATCGAGGACGGCCTCGCCGCGACCTGGGACTGGGTGCAGCTGAAGGAATAGGCTCGGCGCGCGCGAAACGAGCGCCCGTGGATCATCCGCTCCCGGCTCCCGACGCGCTCGTCCGTCCCTGGCGCACGGCTGCCTACGTCGCGATCGCGGTGGCCGCAGTCGAGCTGCTCCTCCTCCTCGTCATCGGCGGCGGGAAGCTCACGGGGTTCGTCGCGGATCGGATCGAGCTGGCAGCGAGGGACGAGGTGCTTGCGCCGCAGAAGAAGAGGCAGACCCAGGCCCGGCCGGTTACGCGTCGGCCTGCAGCCGTCGCGGTCGCGAAGCGGCCTCGATCGAAGACCGTCGTCCTCGTCCTCAACGGCAACGGGCGCACGGGCGCGGCAGCGTCTGCCGCCAGCCGCGTCCGGGCGCGCGGCTACAGGATCGGCGCTGTCACCAACGCGCCCCGCCAGGTCCCCCGCAGCATCGTCATGTACAGGCCGGGCTTCGCCGGCGAGGGCAGGCGTCTCGGCAAGGATCTCGGCGTCCGGCTCGTGACGCCGCTCGACGGGATGCGCGCCGGCCAGCTCGGCCGCGCACACGTCGTCTTCATCCTCGGCCCGTAGCAGACCATCGTGGCCGCCGTCCGCTTCTGCTCGGCGTGCGGAAGCGCGCTTGCGTCACCGCCACCGGTTCGCTGCGACGCCTGCGGAACGAGCCACTGGCGGAATCCCAAGCCCTGCGCCAACGGGATCGTGGTCGACGACGGAACCGTGCTCCTCGTGCGCCGCGCGTATCCGGAGTCGCCGTGGCACGGAGCCTGGTGTGCTCCCGGCGGCTTCTGCGAAGTCGGCGAGCATCCGATCCAGACGCTCGAGCGAGAGGTGTTCGAGGAGACCGGCCTGCGCGTCCAGGCGACCGGGTACCTCGGCGTCTGGGTCGACGCGTACGCCGATCAGCCGGCGCCGGAGGAGGCCGAGGTCATCAACGTCGGCTACTACCTCGCAGTCGTCGTCGGCCCGGGCGGATCCGTGGATCCCGCGGAGGTGAGTGAGGTCGCCTGGTTCTCGTGGGGCGAGCTGCCCGAGAACCTCGCTCCGCCCGGGACGCTCGAGTCGGTGCTCGGGGTCGCCCGCGCGGCTCACGAGCAGCGCGTCGCACTGTCACACCTGGCGGATCGTCCTCGCTGACCGCCGCTACGAGCCCAGCGCGCAGCCCCCGGCATTGACGGCGTCGCGCGCCACGTCGAGCGGGCCGTCGTCGACCCACTGGTTCCCCGCCGGGTCGAGCGTGTACGCGCTGTTGAGGTAGCGGTACGTCGCGCACAGGTTGTCGCGAACATCGAACTGGAAGATCCCGAGTGCGTACCAGAGCTCCGGGTTGTCCGGCTGGAGCTCCACCGCGTCGATGTAGCTCCGCTCGGCGCGCAGCACCCGGCCCTGTCGTTCGTAGACGCGCGCGAGCGCGAGGTGCGGGTCGGCCGAGAGCGGATTGAAGAGGCGCGCCCACAGCGCCTGGTCTCGTGCGCCCTCGGTGTCCCCGGCCGCGAGCTCGCGCGTCGACCTCCGCTCCGCGCGGTCCGCCAGCCGCGGGAACGAGAACGAGACGAGCACAACGGCCGCGACGAGGATCACGGTCGCGGCGAGGACGGGCCGCCGACGACCGGCGGCGGTGCTCCGCCCGCTCGCCGCGAGCACGCCGAGGGCCAGCATGGTCGGAGAGGTGACCGCGAGAAAGTCCCAGTTGAAGTCGACGAGCGCATGGACGACGTACGCGGCAGGAGCTGCGACGAGCGCCGCAGCCGCGGCGCGCTCGGCGCCGGTTAGACGGCGGAGCGCGCACACGCAGGTCGCGGCTCCCGCGGCGACGAGCACGAGGAAGAGCACGAGGCCCGCGACCCCCGCGTCCGCCAGCTGCTGGAGGGGAACGCTGTGCGGCTGGATGACGTTGCGCGCGTCCTGGCGGAACCGCTTCCGCGCGATCTCGAACGTTCCCGCCCCCGCACCCAGTTGCCCGTGGTGCGTGTAGACGTCGAGAGCCTCCTCCCACCAGCACAGGCGGAGGTTGGGATCGAGAGAGCCGAGACGGCTCGGGTCGTTGACGACCTCGGCGCAGTCGCGCTCCGACGAAAGGGCATCCGCAGCGGCCACGGACGCCGCCGCCCCCGCGGCCACGACGAGAGCCGCGGCGAGCGCGACCAGACCGCGCCCCACGCGACGTCGCGTTCCCTCGGCGAGCGAGCGGCGCAGGCCGAACACGACGAGCGCCGTCACCACGAGCCCTCCGACGACGGCAAGGGCCCCGAGGACCGCACCGTCCGCCACCCGATCCGACCGCGTCGCGACGTCCTCGGTGAGCGCCGGTCGGGAGAAAGCCCAGGCCCCGACGAGGACGGCCGGTCCGGCAGCCGCCACGAGCAGGAGCCCACTCGCAATCCGCTCCGACCCCACGACGAGCCATAGCGCAAGCACGAACACTCCGACGACCACGCCCGCGCGCGACAGCGTCAGGAGCAACGCGAGCGTCGCGACGTAGGCGAGCAGCGCGCCGAGGACGCGCGTGCTCTTACGATGCTCCCGCGCCGTGCCGAGCCACAGGCCGAGGACGATCGCGATGTCCGCGAGCAAGGCGAGCGCGTTCCAGTACCCGACCGGCTCGCGAAGTCGCGCGACCCTGTCTCCCTCCGGATCGAGCGCCGGCACGATCTTCGTCAGCAGCGCCCAGACGAGCGTGGCGCCCAAGGTGATCGAGAGCAGCGCCGCGGTCAGGCGAGCTCCGGCGCGCCGCCCGATCACGGCGAGCACGATCCCGAGCCCGAGGAACGCGCAGTACGCGACCGCCTTGTTGAACGCGTCCCAGCTGCGATCGCCGACGATCGACCACCCCATCGTCGCGCCGATCCACAGCGTCAGCGCCACGGCCGCGCCCACGAGGAACGCACCCGACCGCCCCACACGCGGAGCGGGAATGCGGCCGAGAGCGACGGCGACGAGCGCACCGGCGAGTGCGACGACCGCGGCGCCCCCGACCGGGAGGATCCCGCCGACGTCCGACGCATCGCCGGCGAACATCGCGCCGAGCAGGATCGCGCCGACGAGCGCGGCGAAGGCGATGACACCAGAGCCGAGCGCCCGGATGGACGGCTCCGAGGCCGGCTCCATGGCGGGTCACGCTAGCAGCGGCTCGGGCTTCTAGACCCGTGAAGCGACCGCTCGTCTGCCGCGAGCACCGGCCGCGTAAGCGGCCGCTTTGGGGATCTTCGCGCGACCGGCAATCTGCTCCCGCAGATTGCCGGTCTGCGCATAGGCAGGGTATGGAGGCGATCCGTCTAACAGTTCGTTTACTCTCCACACACCACCGGCTCACCCCATGTCGGGAGAATCCCACCTCCGGGCTTCCGGCCACTCCCCATGCGCCCTCACTCGTGACAACCGCCCGTCTCCTGCCCACGTTCCTCGCGACCCTCGCGGTCATGCTCTCCGCCGTCGCCGCACTGACCACGGCAGGCCCTGCGGACGCCGCGACCCCGTGCGGCAAGAAGGTGCTCGCCGACTGGTTCGACAATGGACGCATCGACCGCCTCTACCCGCTCAACTGCTACGAGGAGGCGATCGACGCGATCCCGGACGACCTCCGTGACTATGCGGACGCCGAGGACGTCATCACGCGCGCGCTGCAGGCCGCACTGAACGGCAACCTCGCGCCGGGCGGCGCCGATCCGACTCCCGGCAACGACGATCCGACGGGATCGAACGGTGGAGGCGAGGGCAACGGCGGAAGCGGTGACGGCGGGAGCGACTCCGGGGGGAACCCGCAGGCCGCGCCGAACGTCGACACATCCGGCCCCTCGTCTGTCCCGATTCCCCTGCTCGTGCTCGGAACCATGTCGATCCTGCTGCTGGTGGCGGGCGGCCTCGGGTACATCTCGCGCCGTCGCCAGGCCGCGGACGGCGGCGACCCGGACGACCTCGACACGCTGGCGTAGCACCTCGCGGGCCGCACCAGCAACGTCCCGGCGGGTAGAATGACCGCCTCGTGCGTTTACGCCTATTTGCAGGGATTTTCTCGTCACCACCCACCGTCCGGCCCGCGACCTACCATCCCCTGCCCGCTCGCATGACGACCATCGCTCACCCGGGCGGGAAGCTGTGACGTCGAACTCGGTCCGGGAGGAAACGATGGCAACCGCGGAGCAAGCGAAGATCCTCGAGAAGGCGACCGACGAGGTCGTGAACACGGTCGTCGACGCGGAAGCGAGCGTCGCGCCGAAGCGCTACTTCACGGTCCCGGGGATCGATCCGTTCGACGCGATCGAGTGGGAGCTCCGCGACGCACACATCCCGGGACGCGACGGACCGACCTTCGAGCAGAAGGACGTCGAGTTCCCGAAGTTCTGGTCGCAGACGGCCACGAACATCGTCGCGCAGAAGTACTTCCGTGGCCGCATGGCATCCCCCGAGCGCGAGCGCTCCGTCAAGCAGATGATCGGACGCGTCGTCGACACGATCGGCGGCTGGGGTCGTGAAGGCGGCTACTTCGCGACGGACGAGGAGGCCGACACGTTCGAGGCGGAGCTGAAGGCGATCCTCGTCAACCAGTACGCGTCGTTCAACTCCCCGGTCTGGTTCAACGTCGGCTTCGAGGCAAGCCCTCAGTGCAGCGCGTGCTTCATCCTCTCGATCGACGACTCGATGGAGTCGATCCTCGACTGGATCCGGCGCGAGGGGATCATCTTCCGCGGCGGCTCGGGCTCCGGGCTCAACCTCAGCAGGCTGCGCTCCTCGAAGGAGCAGCTCTCGAAGGGTGGGTACGCGTCCGGCCCGGTGAGCTTCATGCGCGGGGCCGACGCCTCGGCCGGCACGATCAAGTCGGGCGGCAAGACGCGACGGGCGGCGAAGATGGTCGTGCTGGACGTCGATCACCCCGACGTCGAGGAGTTCATCTGGTGCAAGGCCAAGGAGGAGCGCAAGGCGCGCGTCCTCGAGCAGGCCGGCTACGACATGTCGCTGAACTCCCCCGACTGGGCGTCGATCCAGTATCAGAACGCGAACAACTCCGTGCGCGTGACGGACCAGTTCATGGAGGCCGTGATCGAGGGCAAGGAGTGGAACCTCACGGCGCGCACCGACGGCTCGGTGGTCGAGACCACGGAGGCGCGCGCGGTGCTCCGCCAGATCGCCGAGGCCGCCTGGGAGTGCGCCGATCCCGGCGTCCAGTACGACACGACGATCAACTCGTGGCACACGCTTCCGAACACGGGGCGGATCAACGCTTCGAACCCGTGCTCGGAATACATGTCGATCGACGATTCGGCTTGCAACCTCGCGTCGCTAAACCTCATGAAGTTCCGCCGCGAGGACGGCGAGTTCGACGTCGACGCGTTCGAGCACGCCGTCGACGTCGTCTTCCTCGCGCAGGAGATCGCCGTCGGCTACTCGTCCTATCCGACCCCCGAGATCGGCCGCAATGCACGCGCGTTCCGGCAGCTCGGTCTCGGCTACGCGAACCTCGGCGCGCTGCTCATGGCGCGCGGGCTGCCGTACGACTCCGACGAGGGTCGCGCGTACGCGGCGGCGATCACCGCGCTCATGACCGGCCGCGGCTACCGCAAGTCGGCAGAGGTCGCGCGGAGGATGGGCGCGTTCGCCGGCTACCAGCCGAACGCCGCGGCGATGACCGGCGTCATCGCGAAGCACCGGGCTGCGGTCGGGAACATCGACCACTCGCACTCGGTGCCCGACGACCTGCTGTCGGCCGCGCGGCGTGCCTGGGACGACGCCCTCTCACGCGGCGAGGTCTCGGGCTTCCGCAACGCACAGGCGACCGTCCTTGCGCCGACCGGGACGATCAGCTTCATGATGGATTGCGACACGACCGGGGTCGAGCCCGACTTCTCGCTCGTGAAGTCGAAGCGGCTCGTCGGCGGCGGCGAGATCACGATCGTCAACAAGACGGTGCCGATGGCGCTCGCGAAGCTCGGCTACGCACCGAGCGAAGGCGACGAGGTCGTCGCCTTCATCGACGAGCGCAACACGATCGTCGGGGCGCCGTACGTGAAGACCGAGCACTACCCGGTCTTCGACTGCGCGATCGGCGATCGCGCGATCCACTACATGGGCCACGTGAAGATGATGGGCGCCGTCCAGCCGTTCATCTCCGGGGCGATCTCGAAGACGGTGAACTTGCCCGAGGAGATCACGGTCGACGAGGTCTCGCAGCTCCTCATCGAGTCCTGGCAGCTCGGCGTCAAGGCGATCGCGATCTACCGCGACAACTGCAAGGTCGCGCAGCCGCTCTCGAAGAAGGGCGACGCGGGCGCGACGACGCTCGCCCCGGTCTCCGGTGTCGTCGGCGCGCTCCCGCAGCGGCGGCGTCTGCCCGACGACCGCGTAGAGGTCGGGCGCAAGTTCAAGGTCGGCGAGTACGAGGGCTACATCCACGTCGGCCTCTTCGACGACGGGACTCCCGGGGACATCTTCGTGGACATCGCGAAGGAGGGAACGACCCTCGCCGGCCTCATGAACTCGTTCATGATCTCCGTCTCGCTCGGCCTCCAGTACGGCGTGCCGCTCGAGGTGTACGTCTCGAAGTTCAGCCACATGCGCTTCGAGCCGTCGGGCATGACGAACGACGCCGACATCCGCGTCGCGAAGTCGATCGTCGACTACATCTTCCGCTGGATGGGGAAGAAGTTCCTCTCCACCGACCAGCAGGAGGAGGCCGGCATCCTCACCGCCGAGGTGAAGGCGCGCCTCGCTGCGGCCTACTCGGACGCAGGCGACGACGCCGCGGCGGCGGTCGCAGCGCTCGAGGCGGTGCCGCCGGGCCAGACCGCGCTCTTCAACCAGTGGGAGGACGCGCAGGAGTGCGCCCGCTGCGGCGGCCGCATGGTGCGGACGGGCTCGTGCTACACGTGCCGCGACTGCGGCACCAATACCGGCTGCTCGTAACCTCGCCGGAGCGGGATTGACAAGCGCCCGCAAGAGCGGGCGCTTGTCATTTCAGACATCGAACCGGAGAATCGGCGGATGCGGGACGACGACGTCCGGAGTTCCTGCTTCGCCGCGCTCGACGTGCTCCAGGCGAAGTGGGGATCCGATGTTCCGTACACCGCGCTCGCGGAGGGATTCAACTTTCGGGGGCGGCGAGTCCCGTTCCTGAACCGCGCGTATGGCATCTATCGCGCCGCTGAGGTGCAGCGCGGGCCTGCCGCGCTCTCCGTCAACAGCTCGCCTAAGCAGATTCGCTACCAGGATGAGCAGACGCCCGACGGCGTGCTCTACCGCTACCAGGGGGACGACCCTGAGAACCACTTCAACCGCTGGTTGCGAAGTGCGCACCTGCTCGACGTCCCGATCGTCTACTTCGTCGGCACCCGGCCGAACTGGTACCGCCCGATCTACCCGACGTACGTCGAGCGAGACGAGCCTGCCGAACTCCGCGTCCTCCTGACCTTTGGGAAGATGCGCGGACCGTACGACGAGCGCGAGCCCGTCCACATCCCCGACGAGATCGAGCGGCGCTACGTCGTCCGCGAGGTGAAGCAGCGCATTCACCAGGCGCAGTTCCGTGGCGCCGTCCTTCCCGCGTACAGCGATCGATGTGCGATCTGCCGACTTCGCGAAGTGCGGCTTCTCGACGCCGCGCACATCGTCGCCGATGCGGACGAGGCGGGCGAGCCGGTGGTCAGCAACGGCCTGTCCCTCTGCTCGATCCACCACCGCGCGTTCGACCAAGACCTTGTCGGTGTAGCCCCGAATCTACGCGTCCACGTTTCGCGTCGACTGCTCGACGATGACGATGGCCCGATGCTCGACGTGCTGAAGGGATTCCACGGATCCACGATCGAAGCGCCGACCAGGCGTCTGTGGCGACCCGATCCCGACCGTCTCGAGATACGGTTCGCACGCTTCCAGACAGCCGGATAGGAGGTTCGAGCCGATGCGGGTCGCGCTCAGCGCCCTGGACCTGACGCCCGACGAGATCACGCTGCTCATCGAGGCGCTCGACTCGCACGAGTACTGGCAGCTCTCCGAGCCGCACGAGCGGGACAGCGGGTACTCGACGGTCAAAGACGGCGAGAACGTAGAGATCGACGCCGTGCGCGCGCTCATCGGAAAGCTCGATCGCGCCCGGCACGAATCCGACTAGCTCTCAGACTGTTTCGCGGACGACCGAGTAGCGCGCCGCCGCGAAGTCGCCGTTCCGGCCGAGCTCCTCGAGCCGCAGCTCGACCCGGCGCGACAGGAGCGGCGCGCCCGCGCCCAGCGTCACCGGCGCGATGTACACGATGACCTCGTCGAGCAGCCCCGCGTCGGCGAACTGACCGACGAGATCTCCCCCGCCGGCGATCCAGAGGTTCCGCCCGCCGGCCGCCGCGAGCATCGCCGCGTGCACCGGCGCAACGTCGCCGCTCACGAACTCGATCTGCGCGCCCGGTACGACCTGGAGCCGCCGACTCGTGAAGACCCAGCACGGAAGGTCGTACGGCCACTTCCACTCCGACGGATCCTTCCCCGCGAACTCGTGGTCGAGGATCCACTCGTAGGTCGACGAGCCCATCGCGAGCGCGCCGACGCCGGCGATGAACTCGGCGTAGTTCAGGAGACCGGCGTGGTCCTGATCCCGCGTGAACAGCCAGTCCAGCGAGTGGTTCGGGTCGGCAATGAACCCGTCCAGGGTCGTCGCCGTGTAGTACTGCGTGAGACTCAGTCCGGGCGCTCCTTCTTCGCAAGGGCAGCGCGGACGCGAGCGTCTATCTCGTCGCCGAGCGACTCGAAGCGCGCCGCGAGATCGTCGACGGCAGACGCGTCACCTGCCTTCCCGACGCTCTCGTCGAGCGAACGGAGAACGCGCTCCTGGATTCCGGCGGCAAGTCGTGCTCCGAGAGACTCGAATCGCTCCGCGATGTCGCGCTCGAGCTCGCCGGCTGGTGCAGGTGGTGCCGTTTCCACGGGCGCAGGGACCGCCGCCTCCTCGACCTCCGGCTCGACCTCTTCCCGCGCGAGGTCGTCGATCGCGATCTCGAAGACGCGCTCCGGCTCGTCGATCCCGCGGAGGTGGCGCTGCCCGAGCGGAAACACCGAGACGCCTTCGGGAAGGCCCGAGCCGAGCAGCGCGCGTGTCGTCTCGGACAGGAGGATCTGCCCACCGCGGCCGACCGTGCAGATGCGCGCCGCGCGCACGACGTCGAGCCCCACGTAGCCCTCCTCGTGCAGCGCGGGCTCGCCCGTGTGCAGCCCCATCCGCACGCGAACCTCGACACCGCCCGGCCACGTCGCGGCACGCATGGCCGCGCTGCGCCTCGACTGCAGCGCCGACCGCGTTGCGCGCTCGCTGAAAGACGAAGAAGAAGGCGTCGCCCTGCGTGTCGATCTCGATTCCGTCGCTCACCGAGAACGCGTCGCGGACGATCCGGCGATGCGCGGTCAGAACGTCGCGGTAGTCGTCGCCGAGCTGCTTGAGGAGCTCCGTCGAGTCCTCGATGTCCGTGAAGACGAAGGTGACCGTTCCTGCGGGTAGGTCGGGCACGGGCCGATCGTAGTCGTGGACGCTGTGGAGCCGCGATACCGTCCGACACGTGGCCGACCTCGCCGAGCTCTTCGAGCGGAACCGCGCCTGGGCGGCCGACATGATCGCCCGGGACCCCGAGTTCTTCACGCAGCTCGCGGAGCGCCAGACGCCGGAGTACCTGTGGATCGGCTGCTCCGACAGCCGCGTGCCCGCGAACCAGATCGTCGGACTCGCGCCGGGGGACGTGTTCGTCCACCGGAACGTCGCGAACGTCGTCGTGCACACGGATCTCAACTGCCTCTCCGTGCTCCAGTACGCCGTCGACGTCCTCGCCGTGCGCCACGTGATCGTCTGCGGCCACTACGGGTGCGGCGGCGTCCGGGCAGCGCTCGACGGGTCGCGCCACGGGCTCGTCGACAACTGGCTTCGGCACGTGATGGACGTCGGCGAGAAGCACGCCGCCGACCTCGCAGCGTTGCCCGACGAACGGCGGTTCGACCGGATGTGCGAGCTGAACGTCGTCGAGCAGGTCGTCAACGTCTGCCAGACCACGATCGTCGAGGACGCGTGGGCGCGCGGCCAGGAGCTCACGGTGCACGGTGTCGTCTACGGGCTCGAGGACGGGCTCCTGCGCGACCTCCGCGTCAGCGTCGCCTCGGCGGGATGATCTCGCTCCGGCAGATCGACGCCGAGAACCGCGAGGCGGTTCTCGCGCTGCGTGTCCACGCCCGCGCAGCTGAACTTCGTCTCGGGCGTCGCCGAATCGCTCGAGGAAGCTGCCGAGGAGTCGGACGGCCGCGCGATCTACTGGGCGGTGTACGAGGACGAGACGCCGGTCGGGTTCGTGATGATCTCGGACGAGGTCGGCGCACCCGGATACATCCCGCAGTACCTTTGGAAGCTCCTCATCGACGAGCGCCACCAAGGGAGAGGCATCGGCACGGCGACGCTCGACCTCGTCGCCGCGTACTTCCGAGGGCGTCCCGGAGTCGAGGTGATGTGGACGAGTGCAGGACAGGGTAACGGGAGCCCGATTCCGTTCTACGAGCGCTACGGGTTCGAGCAGACGGGCGACATCGTGTTCGACGACGAAGTGCTGCTCCGGCTCAACCTGGGGGCCGCGCGCCCCTCGTCTTGAGAGCGAGGACGCGCGCGGCGGACTCCCGCACCCGTGCGCGGAACTCGGCTGAGCTCCTCGCAAGCGCGACCAAGTGGTCGTACACCGGCCTGTACGAACCGCGGCCGGTCAGCAGCAGGAGATCCGCGCCAGCACGGACGGCTCGCTCTGACACCTTCGTGATCGTCCCCGTCGCCAACGAGGACCGGGCTTCCATCGAGTCCGTCACGACGACGCCGCGAAAGCCGAGCTCGCCGCGAAGCACTCCGTCGATGATCGGCCTCGACTGCGACGCGATGCGGTAGCGATCGAGCGTCGGGTAGCGCGCGTGCCCGACCATCACGAGCGGGACGCCCGCCGCGATCGCGGCCGCGAACGGAGGAAGGTCGACCGCGTCCAGCTGAGCGCGCGACCCACGGATCGTCACGATGGCGTGGTCGGTGTTCGCCGGCGCCGCGCCGAGCCCCGGAAAGTGCTTGGCAGTGGGGGCGACGCCTCCCGCCCTCCAGCCGACCACGGCGGCTCGCACCGCAGCGCTCGCCGCCCGAGGATCGCGCGAGAACGCACGCGTCGCCAGAGCGGCATGCGGGACGCTCGGGACGTCGGCGACCGGCGCGAACGTGACCGTGACACCAGCGGCCCGCAGAGCGCGGGCGGCCACCTCGGCGTCGGCGCGCACGGTTCCGCGACTGAGCTGCTGCGGCTGAGCCCCGACCGGACCCGCCCACGGGAGGCGACGCACCGACCCACCCTCCTGGTCGACGGCGACGATCGGGCGCCCACCCTGATTCCGCATGCCGCGCGTGAGCTCGCGTAGTTGGCTCCGCCCGGTGATGTTTCCGCCGAAAAGGATCACGCCCGCGACGCGGCGCGCGCCCAACGCCTCGCGAACGTACTGCGGCGCTGTCTTCCCTTGGAAGCTGAGCACGAGGAGCTGTCCGACCTGCTGCTCGAGCGTCAGCTCGTCGACCGCGGCGGTGGACGTGCCCTGTGCAGGATCACTTACGGCCAACGCCGCAACCGCCAGAGCGGCTACGAGGAATCGGGCAGTCACGGTGCCAGCGCTGGTGCGCCTCACGGCGCGCCGAACCGCTGGTCGAGGAGCTGCGCGATCGCCCAGGCCCCGTCGGACCAGTTCGAGATCACTGTCGCGCTCACGTCGCCGTGCGGATCGTGCAGCGAGCGGAAAGAGACGCCCGCGTCGTAGCCCTCCAGGATTACGGCGTCCGTCGACTCGTGGAGCCAGAACCCGAGGCCGTAGCGCTTCTCGTGATCCGGCGCGTCGCTGTGCGGCCGCGTCATCTCCACGACCCAGTCGGGCGACACGATCCGCCCGCCGAAGAACGCCTTCCACAGCGACCGCACGTCGGCGGCGGTCGTGTAGATCCCGCCGTCACCGACGCCTCGCACGGGCAGGTGAAGCACGTTCGTTCGGAGACCGTCGGCGGCGAGGTAGCCCGTTGCCGCGTTTCCGGGCAGCTCGTCGGATCGGAGGAAGGCCGAGTCGCGCATCCCCGCCGGCCCGCACACGCGCTCGGCGACGAGCGCGTGGTACGAGACGCCGCTCGCGCGCTCTGCGAGAACCGCGAGGACGACGTAGCCGCCGTTGCAGTACACGAAACCCTCACCGGGCGCGAACTTCGCCGGATAGCCGTCGAGAACCACCACATACTCCTCGGGAACCTCGAGCTGGTGCACCGGGATTGGCATCACATAGTCGGTGATCGCACCTCCCGCGTCCTCGTCGAGGTAGTCCCCGATACCCGATCGGTGCGCGAGCAGGTGCTCGACCGTCACATCGTCCGCTATCAGAGGAAGGTCGTCGCCGAGCAGCGAGCGCGCGGTCGTCGCGAGCTCGAGCGTGCCTTCTTCGACGAGACTCACGACGGCGAGCGCGGTCATGCCCTTCAAGCCGCTCGCGATGGCGAAGCGGGTATCCGGCCGATTCGGGATCTCCCACCGGCGATCCGCGAGTCCGTACGCCTTCTCGACGAGAATCTCGTCGCCACGATCGACGCGAACCACACCTGCGAACGACCCCTCCGCCGCCAGCGCGTCGATCTCCTGCATCAACTCGGTCATAGGCAGGACGCTACCTCGATTGTGGCAAGCTGCTGCGCATGGTTCCCGAGGCGCCGCTCGAGCAGACCAAGCACGGGTTCGTAGCCACCGGCGACGGCTGGTACGTCGTGAACGCGCGGGACACGCGCTGGTACTACGTCGAGGGGCGCGGCGCGTTCTGCGACCTCGAAGGCGACCAGGAGTTTTCGCAGATCGGCATCAATGTCCAGGTCCTCGCGCCAGGCGAGGCGATGGCGATGTACCACTGGGAGGCCGACCAGGAAGACTTCCTCGTCGTCTCGGGCGAGGCGCTCCTGATCGTCGAGGGCGAGGAGCGTCCGCTTCGATCGTGGGACTTCGTGCACTGCCCGCCCAACACGAAACACACGATCGTCGGCGCCGGAGGCGGACCTTGCATCGTCATCGCCGTCGGCGCCCGCCAGCATCAGGACGGGCCCGACTGGGGCGGCTATACGGTGGACAACGTCGCACTCCGCCATGAGGCCGGCGTCGAGCAGGAGACGACCGTCCCGGACGAGGCGTACGCCGCCGTTCGCGCGCGGCACGGCACGCGCGAGCCGACGAGCTACCGCGACGGCTGGCTCCCCGACTGACTAGCCGAGCGTTCCGGCAACCCAGGTGAAGGGCTGCATCACTCCGCGAGGAGTGACGTGCACCTCGCGCCGAGTCGCGACGACGGCGAACTCAGCGCCGAGCCCGTCGGCGAGCTCGCCCGCCGAGTAGCGACACACGGGCAGACCCGAGCAGATCTCGGGCCCGTCCGCGGCGAACGTCCCGAGGATCAACGTCCCTCCCGGGCGGAGCACGGCTTTCAGGGTCGCGAGATAGCGATCGCGGTCGCGATCTTCGATCAGGAAGTGGAAGACCGCACGGTCGTGCCACAGGTCGAAGCGACGATTCGGCTCCCACTCGAAGAGGTCGGCGCGGGCGTACCGCACGGGCGCGTCGGCGGGAAGGCGGCCTCGAGCCGCGTCGAGCGCTGTCGCCGAGAAGTCGAGCACCGTCACGTCGGTGAAGCCGCGCGCCACGAGCTCCTCCGCCAGGAACGATCCGCCGCCGCCGATATCGACTACGGCGGCGTCGCGCGGGACATCGAGCGCGTCGACGAGCTCGAGCGACACGGCGGGGACGTCCTGGTGCCAGCTGACGCCGTCGATGCCGCGCGACGTGTACGCCTCGTCCCAGTGCTCGGCGCGGGTCACGCCGCAATCTAGCGCCTCGAGGTGGCCCGACAGTATGCGAACATATGTTCGTATTGGCAGCCGGGACGATCCTCCATGCGGACCTGGACGCGTTCTTCGCATCCGTCGAGCAGCGCGACGATCCGTCCCTTCGGGGTCGCCCTGTGATCGTGGGCGGCGGCGTCGTGCTCGCGGCCAGCTACGAGGCCAAGGCATACGGCATCCAGACGGCGATGGGCGGGCGGCGCGCGCGGCGTCTCTGCCCCCACGCCGTCGTCGTCCCGCCGCGGATGTCGGCCTACTCGGAGGCGAGCAAGGCGGTGTTCGAGCTGTTCGAGGACACGACGCCGCTCGTCGAGGGACTCTCCATCGACGAGGCCTTCCTCGACGTCCGAGGGCTCGAGCGACTCGCCGGAGCGCCGACGGAGATCGCGGCGCGGCTACGGCGACGCGTCCTCGACGAGGTCGGCCTCCCGATCACGGTCGGAATCGCGCAGACGAAATTCCTCGCGAAGGTAGCGAGCGGCGTCGCGAAGCCGAACGGGCTTCTCGTCGTCCCACCCGGCGACGAGCTCGGGTTCCTGCATCCGCTGCCGGTGGAGCGCCTGTGGGGCGTGGGGCGCGTGACGGCAGCCAAGCTCCACGACCGCGGGCTCCGAACCGTCGGTCAGGTCGCCGCGCTCGAGGAGGCGATGCTCGTCTACCTCCTGGGGCGCGCAGCGGGACGGCACATCCACGCCCTCGCAAACAACCGCGACCCGAGGCGCGTGCGCGTCGGTCGGAGGCGCGGGTCGATCGGCTCGCAGCGGGCGCTGGGTCGCAGACCGAAGACATTCGAGGAGATCGACTCGTCGGTCATCGCAATCGTCGACCGCGTCGCCCGAAGGCTCCGATCCGGGCGGAGAGTGTGTCGTACGGTCGTTCTCCGCCTTCGATTCGACGACTTCACGCGGGCAACACGCTCGTTCACGATGCCGCGATCGACTGATCAGTCACAGGAACTTCTCGACGTTGCGCGCGGCTTGCTCAGCGCGGCGACGCCGCTCATCCAGAGCCGGGGAATCACGCTGGTCGGCATCTCGCTGACGAACCTCGAGGACGCCGATCGCAGACAGCTCACGCTCACGGACGACTGGCGCCCCGACGCGCTCGACGCCGCCCTCGACGAGGTACGCGACCGCTTCGGATCGGCCGCAGTCATGCGGGCAGTGCTCGTCGGCCGAGATCCCGGGATCTCGATGCCGCTCCTGCCCGACTGACCTACTTCAGGGCTGCGTCGAACGCGTTCAGGAGGTCGCTCTTGATCGAGCCTGAGAAGGCGTTGTTGAACGAGTTCACCGCGACGTAGGCGACGATCCCGCTCGGGAAGATCACCCCGGCCGTCTGACACGGTCACCCAACCGTGGCGCTCGCCGGGCTGCGACGCACGCTCGGCGGACCCACACCGTGTGCCCCCGCAAGCTCGCGCGCGTCGCTAGGCGCTACGCCTTTCCTGCGCGGACCTCCTGCAGCACCCACGTGTTGCCGTCCGGGTCGGCGAAGTCCGCGAACGACGCGTAGTCGGCGTGATCGGGATCGGCGCCCGGCCGCCATTCACCAGCGTCGCGGTCGAAGTGACGGACGTCGCCGACCTCGACGCCGCGCTCGACGAGCTCGGCACGGGCCGCCTCGATGTCCTTCACGACGAGATGCGTCCCTCGGTACGAACCGGGCTCCGCGTTCGTGATCCCCACTCCGATCGTGATCGAGCAAGCCGAGCCGGGAGGCGTCATCTGTACGACCCGGAACTCGTCGTTCGGCTGGTGGTCGACGTCCAGGCTGAATCCCAGCTTCTCCGTGTAGAACGCCTTCGACCGATCGACGTCTGCCACGGGGATAAGCACGAGCTCGAGCTTGAGGTCCATGTTCAGCTTCCCTCGTCGCGGCGAGCAGGAAGCTCCTGCACTGCCCAAGTGTTGCCGTCCGGGTCGGCGAAGAACACGAAGGATCCCCAGGGAAACTCCTGCACGTCGCTGACTTCGACTCCACGATCGGAGAGCTCGCGGTGGGCGGCCTGAACGTCCGCGACGACAATCTGCATCCCCTTGACCGAGCCGGGCGGCGCGTCCGTCACGCCTTTGCCGAGCGCGATCGAGCACGCCGAGCCGCGCGGCGTCAGCTGCACGAACCTGATCTCGTCGCTGACCGCGTGGTCGTGATCGGCGACAAAACCGGCCTGGTCGACGTAGAACGCCTTCGCGCGATCGACGTCCGACACCGGGATCGCCACGAGTTCGAGCTTCCAGTCCATCCGTCCCCCTTCGTGTCAGGCGGCCTCGACGGCCGGGCGGCCGTCGACGTCGTGCTCGGCATGCGAGGCAGCGTATGCACCCTGGCGCAGCAGCAACCCACCTATCGCGGCCGCGGCAGCGGCGAAGATCGCTCCGACGAAGAAGGCGACGTGATATCCACCCGCCAGCGCTTCGGCCGAGCTCTCGCCGGCGGCGAGGAGTGTGTCCGTCCTGGCCGCGGCGAGGCTCGCGAGCACGGCGAGCCCGAGCGCGCCGCCCATCATGAACGAGGTGTTGACGAGACCCGATGCGAGACCGGCTTCCGTCGGCTCGACGTCGCTCATGGCCGCGAGGAGCACGGGGTTGAAGGCCATGCCGGCGCCGAGGCCGAGCAGGATCATGCTCGGGAGCACGTCGACCGCGAAGCTCCCGTCAACCGGGGCACGCGCGAGGAGCAGCAGGCCGAGCGCGGCGAGCCCGAGACCGGTCACGAGCGGCGGCTTGATCCCGAAGCGCAGAACGAGCTTGGCCGAGAGCCCGATGGACAGGACGCCCATGACCAAATTGCCGGGCAGGAAGGCGAGGCCGACCTCCATCGGGCTGTAGTCGAGCACGAGCTGGAGGTAGAGCGCCGTCAGGAAGAACCACGCGAACATCGCGCCTGCCCAGAGGACTCCGACGACGTTCGACACCGAGATGTTCCGGAGCCCGAAGAGGCGCAGCGGCATCAGCGGCGACTCTGCTCTCGACTCGATCACGAGGAACGCCACCAGCAGCAGAGCGGAGACGGCGAGGAGGCCGAGCGTGCGCCCCGTCACCCAGCCGACCTCGTTGCCGTTCACGATCGCATAGACCGCCAGCATCAACGCGCTTGTCACCGTCACCGCGCCCGCGACGTCGAGGCGCTGGGCGCCCGTCACGACGCGCTTCGCCGGAATCAGCAGCAGCGAGAGGACGACGACGAGGATCCCGACCGGCACGTTGACGAGGAAGATCCAGTGCCAGTTCAAGGAGTCCGTGAGGACGCCGCCGAGGAGCACGCCGATCGACCCGCCTCCGGAGGCGACGAAGCCGAACACGCCCATCGCCTTCGCGCGCTCCGCCGGTTCGGTGAACAGCGCCATCATCAGCGAGAGCGCGACGGCCGAGACGATCGCGCCGCCGATCCCCTGAACCGCGCGCGCGCTGACCAGCATCCCCTGCGAGGTCGCGAGGCCGCAGGCCGCCGATGCGAGCGTGAAGAGCGCGATCCCGAGCAGGAACAGCCGGCGGTGCCCGAAGAGGTCCCCGAGGCGGCCACCGAGCAGCAGGAAGCCGCCGAACGTGATCAGGTACGCGTTCACGACCCACGCAAGCGACTCCTCGGAGAAGCCGAGGTCCTCCCGGATCGAGGGCAGCGCGACCCCGACGATCGTCACGTCGAGGACGATCATCAGGTCGCCCAGGCAGAGGACGAGAAGGGCCAGCCATCGCGCGCGCGGACTCAATGTCATCGATACGTTCCTTTCCCCTCGCTGTCGATGTTCAGACCTCGGGGCCGCCGCAAACTCATCGCTCGGCGGCACACTGCGAGGCGATGCTCGAGATCCAGACTCCGCACGGCCTCGCCCGTGCGCACGTGCATGAGGTCGACGACCCGAAGGCCTGGCTGGTCCTCGGTCACGGAGCCGCCGGCGGAGTCGGCTCCCGCGACCTCGTCGCCGCAACCGATGCCGCGCTCGAGCAGGACGTGGCCGTCGCGCTCGTCGAGCAGCCGTATCGCGTGGCCGGGCGACGCAGTCCTCCACCTGCCCCGCGGCTCGACGTGGCCTGGTTCGCGGTCGTCGAGCGCCTCCGCGAGGACGTGCTCGACGATCTGCCGCTGATCGTGGGCGGCCGCTCGTCCGGTGCGCGGGTCGCGTGCCGCACCGCCGAGGCGACCGGCGCGATCGGCGTGCTCTGCCTCGCCTTCCCGCTGCGGCCTCCTCGCCGGAGCGGCGACGCGCCTACCCGTCTGCCGGAGCTCGATGCGGTCTCGGTCCCGACACTGGTCGTGCAGGGCGAGCGGGACCCGTTCGGGATCCCGCCCGCCTCTTCGCTCCGCACTGTCGTGCAGGTCGCCGGCGATCACAGCCTCCGGTCCGACCTCCCCGCGATCTCGGCTGCCGTCGGCGCCTGGCTGCACGAGCTCGTCGCCTAGGCCTCGCTCGGCTCCGCCTTACCGATCCCGACCGGAGCCGGGACGTCGCCGTTGTGCGGCGGCTCGATCGTGATCCCCGGCAGGAGCCGGTCGAGCCAGCGCGGCATGTACCACGACTTCTCGCCGAGCATCGTAAGGAACGACGGGACGAGGGTCATCCGCACGAGCAACGCATCGGTCAGGATCGCGACCGCGAGCAGCAGACCGAACTCCTTCGAGATGCGGTCGGCGGTGAGGATGAACGCCGCGAACACGGTCCCCATGATCAGCGCGGCCGCGACGACCACGCGTCCGATCGCCGCGATGCCGTGCTCAACCGCCTCCTTCGTCGTGCAGGCCGTGGACGTGCTCCTCTCTGATCCGACTCATGAGGAAGACCATGTAGTCCATCGAGAGCCCGAAGAGGATCGCGAAGGCGATCGGCGGGACGAACGTCTCGATCGGCCCGGTTCTATCGAGCCCTGTCAAGCCCATGAGGTAGCCCTCCTGGATGACCAGGGTGAGCACGCCGAAGCCGACGAACGCGGACAGGATCGTCGTCACGGCCGCGGTCAGCGCGATCACGACCGACCGGAACGCCATCGCGAGCACGATGAACGTGACACCGATGATGTAGAGAAGGAAGAGCGGAAGCCGTTCGTAGATCCGGTCGGCGATGTCCTTGAAAGCGGCGTTCAGGCCCGAGACGTAGACGACCGCGTCGCCGCCTTCCGTCGCCGCTGGCACGACATCACCTCTCAGCCGGTCGACGAGCTCACCCGTCGCCGTGTCCTGCGGCGCCGAGTCCGGCGTGACGAACACGAGCGCAACGGTCTTGGCGTCGTTGAACTGCGGCTCGCCGACCGACGCGACACCCTGGAGGCCCTGCACGCCGTCGAAGACCCGTTGGGGCGCTCCTTCGTCGTCGTTCACGTCGATGACGATGGGAATCGGGCCGTTGAACCCCGCTCCGAAGCCCTCGGCGAGAAGGTCGTAGGCACGTCGCGCGGTCTGCTGCGTCGGCTGTGTGCCCTGGTCGGAGGCGCCGAGCTGCACGAGCGCCGACGTCCCGGCCGCCGCGAGAAGGACGAGCAGCACCACGACGAACACTGCTCGGGCGTGCGCGGTGACGAACCGGCCCCAACGCGCGATGAGCGTCCGCTCGCGCGCGACCTCGGAGTCGTCGATGGGCGGCAGAGCCCATGCCTGACGCGCCGCTTCGGGCGAAACTGTCTCCCAGTACCGGTTGAGCCCGCGCTGGACCTTCACGAACCAGACGATTGCCGGAACGATCAGGACGCCGAGCGGGAAGAGCCACAGGCCGGTCCAGCCTCGCACCGGTGCTTCCTTCCCGTCCCGCTCGTGCATCTTTCGCACCTCGGACGGGATGACGAAGGCGCTGACGGGCAAGGCCAGAATCCAGACGACGAGGCCGAGGGCGCCACCGAGCCCTACACCCGTGCGCTGCTTCATCCGCTTCTGGGTCTTGTACGCCCAGTACCAGCCGTACAGACCGAAGGTGATCACAAAGAGCACGATGTCGAAGGCGACCCCTCGCCGATCGACCCTGTGGCCGAGCTTCGCGAGCACCGCGATGAGCAGCGAGTTCGCGATGAGCACGGTCGTGAGGACGCCGAGCGCGGAGCCGATTCCGAGCTTCGTTATGAAGTCCATTCCGAAGAACGCGAGCCCGGTCACCGAGATCGCAACGGTGAGACCTGCGAAGAGCACCGCCCGACCTGCGGAGGCACCAGCCTCCGCTGCGGCGTCACGGGGTGAGAGCCCCTCGTGCAGAAACTGGCGGAAGCGCGTGACGATGAACAGCGAGTAGTCGATTCCGACTCCGAGGCCGATCATCGAGACGAGCAGCGGCGTGATCGTGTTGATGTCGGTCAGGCCAGCGAGGATGAAGAGCAGCAGGAACGCCGTCATGAGCGCGACGATCGCCAGAGCAAGTGGGATCGCGGTCGCGACGAGCGTACGGAACACGATGAGCAAGACGACCAGCGCCATCGCCAGCCCGAGCAGCTCCTGCGTCCCCTGCTCGATCGGCGGGAACTCGGCGTCGCCGTTGTACTCGACCGTCACGCCGGCTGCCGCGACCGCCTCGCGAACGGCATCCTGGACAGCGACGACCGCCTCGCGATCCTTGTCGTAGATGACTCGGTCGAACTGCGCCTCCGCGTAGGCGATCCGGCCGTCGTCCGAGAACGTGTTGGGATCG
This sequence comes from uncultured Gaiellaceae bacterium, assembly GCA_963744505.1. Taxonomy (GTDB): domain Bacteria; phylum Actinomycetota; class Thermoleophilia; order Gaiellales; family Gaiellaceae; genus GMQP-bins7. The sequence continues at coordinate 43,173 of CAVUTL010000004.1, read as the reverse complement.
AACGGGTCTCCGACGCTTTCGACCCCCGCGCGCTCATCTGGTCCGATCGTCTTGAACTCGGACGTCTTCAGCTCGGCGATCGCAGCCGCGATCGCCGCCTTGCGCTCGGGCGTGTCGAGCCGCTCGCCCTCGGGCGCGGCGAAGACGAGGTTCAGCACGCCGCCCTGCTCGGACGCAAACTCGGCCTCGATCAGATCGGTGGCCCGCTGCGTGTCGGAGCCCGGTATCTCGAACTCGTCCTTCAGGCTGCCACCCACCGTGGCCACGAGCAGGATGAGCCCGGCGATGATCCCGACCCAGGCGATGATCACCCGCCACGGGTGCGACGCGCACGCGCGCATCCAGCTCGCGAGAGCGCCGGTCGACCGTCTCTCGTGTGCTGCGAGACGACTGTCCGCAGCCCCAGTGGTGTGCTCACTCATTGCCAACCCCCCGAATTTACGAATCAACGAACTGCGTTCCAGCTAATGACGGCTAAGGCTCCTACAACTCATCGGCCCACGAATTTCTTCCCGCCGTGCCCACCGACGACCCGACGTGATCGTCCGCGGGAAGTGGTTCTACCGTAGCGATCCGGTTGGTGAAGATGCGGTGAGTACGTGCGCCGATGAGTTTTTGGCCGGCCACCGGTCTTCCCGGTGACAATGCGCGGCCAGGGGCCACATGAGGTCGCGTTCGCCATCCGCGGCCCCCTTTCACGCGGGGACCTACCCGGTCTCTGCGACCGCGCGTGCGCGCTGCTCCAGAGAGCCGGCTCGCTCGTCGCTTGCGACGTCGCGTGCGCGGCCCCCGACGCCGTCACTGTCGACGCGCTCGCACGCCTTCAGCTCGCAGCGCTGCGACACGGCTGCTGCGTGCGGCTCCTGAACCCGTCCGCGGGCCTGCTCGACCTCGTCGAGCTCATGGGCCTGACGCACGTGCTCGCCGGCGAACGCCGCCCGGCCGATGTTTGAGGGATCCACTCCGCGTGAACGTCTCCGCCATGCGTGATCACACGCACGTCAACCTCTGCGAGCTCGAGGACAGTCAGTGAAGGGCGGGCGTGCGATGAGTTTCGGACGCATCGCCCGTCTCATCGGTGATCTGAACTACGCGAAGGAGGAGAACATGGGTAGCAACGGTTCGCGCAAGTTGTTCGTCAATCTCGCGGTCGCCGAGCTCGGCCGCTCCGTCGACTTCTTCACGAAGCTCGGCTTCTCGTTCGACCCGCGGTTCACGGACGAGACGACGACCTGCATGCTCGTAGGCGAAGACGCCTACGTGATGTTGCTCGAGCGGCCGAGGTTCCAGGACTTCACCAAGAAAGAGGTCGTCGACTCGACGCGGCAGACCGAGGCCATCCTCGCGTTGGGTGCAGACAGTCGCGACGGTGTGGACGAGCTCGCCGACAAGGCGCTCGCGAGCGGCGGTTCTCCGGCGAACGACCCGATGGAGATGGGCTGGATGTACGGCCGCAGCTTCCAGGACCCGGACGGCCACCTCTGGGAGGTCTTCTGGATGGACCTGGCCGCCGCCGAGGAGGCCATGAAGGAGGGCGCAGCCGCGTAGGGCCGTGCGTTCGTGCCCTTGTAGGGGCGACGCGAGCGTCGCCCCTACGGCGTGAACTGCAGCGGCAGCCCGAAACGCGGGAAGAGCTTCTCGGTGTCGAGGAAGAACGTGAGCTCGACGATCTTGCCGTGCTCGATCTCCACGACCTGGAGCGCCCAGGGCTCGAAGCCAGGGCCGTCGGGCTTCGGCCTGTACTGGCCGAACGCCGGCGCGCCATTTGCGGACTCGACCGGGACCACCCGCGAGTTTCGGCAGGTGATCCCAGGCCCGAACCACCACGTGAAGATGTCGTCGCGGCCCGTGAGCCAGAGGTCGTACGGCGGCATCGACTGCGTCGCGTCCTCGTGGATCAGCGACGTGAGCGCGTCCATGTCGTACTGCTCGAACGCGGCGACGTAGCGTTGAAGAAGCTCGGCATCCGCGGCGTCGACCGAGGGAGCCGTGGTCGACGGGGTCGCCTCGCTCGCCTCGAGCGTCGCGCGCGCCCGCTGCAGTGCGCTGTTCACGGAGGCGACGCTCGTCTCGAGGAGCTCGGCCACCTCCGCTGCCTTCCACCGGAGCACCTCGCAGAGGATGAGGACGGCCCGCTGGCGTGGAGGTAGCTGCTGGAGCGCCGCGACGAAGGCGAGCCGCACGGACTCGCGGGTACCGACGATCTCGGCGGGATCGCCGCCACCCACGACGAGGCTGTCCGGCATCGGCTCGATCCAGAGCTGGTCGGGCGTTCGCAGGTTCTCGACGATCGGCTCGCCGGAGGGCCCGAGGTCCATCGGACGCGCCCGCCGCTTCCTGCTCTCGAGCATGTCGAAGCAGACGTTGGTCGCGATGCGGTAGAGCCACGAGCGAAGCGCAGAGCGCCCCTCGAACCGGTCGTACGCCCGCCAGGCGCGGATGAACGTCTCCTGCACCGCATCCTCGGCGTCGACCGAGCCGAGCATCCGGTAGCAGTAGGCGGTGAGCTCCACCCGGTACGCCTCGAGCTGCAGCTCGAGCGAGGGAGTCAGCGTCGTCGACGAGTCGGGCATCCCGCCATGGTAGGGAACCGGAGTCAGCGGCCGAGGAGCGGAGGACGCGGTCGCAGATGAGCTCGACGCCGGCGAGCGGCGTCCGGCCCTGCGGCGTGCCGAGCTCGACGCGATCGGCGCCCGCCTCCCACAGCTCGATCACGCGCTCGGCGACCTCGCGCGGTGTGCCGGCGATGCAGAAGCGCTCGAGCCGCGGCTCCTCGCCCTCGTCGAGCGTCGGGTCGTGTTGCGCGACGATGTCGAGGTACGGCTGGACGACGGACGCGGCGTGCGCCTGCGCCCATTCGCCGTCGTCGTCCACCACGGTCACGCAGCCGGTCACCAGACGCACGTCCGGGTTACCGATCCACGCCCGCACGAGTGGGAGGAGCTCTGGATTCGCCGTGCCGCCGACCTTCACCTCGTCCGCGACGGTTCCCGCCCACGCCGCGGTCTCGCGGCCCCACGTGCCGATGAGGAGCGGCACCGAATCGCGCAGTCGCGGGTACGCGAGCGCCGCTCCCGGCGCGAGCGTGAAGCGCTCGCCGTGCACTCCCCGGTTCGCCGGCGAGCAGCGCCCGGACGATCGCCTCCGCCTCCTGCAGCGCGGCAAGCGGCCGCGCCTCCTCGAGCCCGAGGCGGTCGAGCCAGGCGCCCTTCGCCAGGCCGAGGTACGCACGCCCGCCCGAGACGGAGTCGAGCATCGCGATCTGACCGGCGATCTCGTACGGATGGAGCGTGAACGGATTGAGCGCCGCCGGCCGAGCCGGACCCGCTCGGTCACGCGCGCCATGAGCAGCAGCGGCCCGATCGCCGGCTGGTACAGGAGGTCGTGGAAGACGGAGAGGACGTCCACGCCCGCGTCCTCGGCGCGGCGCGCGATCGCCTCGTAGGTCGCGGGCTCCTGGTCCGTGCGCAGCCCGATGCCGAGCTCGCGCGCTACGTCAGCTCCTCGGTCACGAGTGTGCGCTCGCCGATCCGCTCGATCCGCATGACGAGCCGCTCGTCGGGATCCGGGCATGCCACGAGCGAGTCCAGCTCGAGCCAGTCCTCGTCCGGGAGTCGCCGCATCTTCGCCGGAAGGAGCGGCAACACCGACTGCAGCGCGAAGAGGCAGAAGTGCTTGCCCTCCGGGATGCGCACGCGACTCGACTCGGTGACCTCGAAGAAGTCGCCGACCTCGAGCCCGCACACGGCGCGCCCCTCGATCCGCTCGACCGTGACGCGCAGGTCGTAGAGCCGCATCTCGGTCACGCCGCCGACCTTAGCGCGGCGACGGGCACCGGGTCCGCGCCCCGTGGTGCTACGCGCCGGCCTCGAGGTGCCGCTTCAAGCTCTCATGCGACTGGGGCAGCTCCTTCGCCGCCTGGCGGCGTACCACGAGCGGCACGAGGAGCTTGCCGATCCCGTGCCCGTCGAAGTCGAGCTCGAAGGTGAAGCGCGTTTGCTGGCCGTTCGACAGAGGCTCGAACGAGCCCTTTCCCCGCGCACGCACGGGCCCGTCGATGACACGAAACGCGTAGCTACGCGGAGGCGAGTACTCCGTCAGCTCGCTCGTCATCGTCTGCTCGCGCTTTCCGACGAGCCGGGTGAGCGAGATGCGCGAGCCCACCCCAGGCGGACCATCGTCGAGACGACTGGCCCGCACGACGGCATCCTGCCACTCCGCGAAACGCGAGGGATCGGTGACGAAGGCGAACACGTCGTCGGGGGTTCGGTTGATCTCGACGCTGTGCACGAGCGGCGGCATTGGCCCTCCTTTCGACTGTGACGATGATGACGCACGCGTCGTGCGGTGTACAGGCAGCGACCCACACGCCGCCGCTAACGTGCGCGCGCATGACGACGGTCGCCGTCACGCGGGGGTAGCGAGCGGCATGCCCACGCTCGGAGCGATCGCGCGCGCGTGGGGACGGATCGGCGTCGTCGGCTTCGGCGGCCCGCCCGCGCACATCGCACTGCTTCGCGAGCTCGTTGTCGAGCGCCGCCGGTGGATATCCGCGGGCCAGTTCGAGGACGGGCTGGCGGCGGCCAACCTCCTCCCCGGGCCGGCCTCGACGCAGCTCGCGATCTATACGGCGTGGAGAGCACGCGGCGCCGTGGGAGCGCTCGTCGGGGGTGTGTGCTTCATCGCTCCCGGCCTCGTCCTCATCGTCGCCCTGGCGGCGCTCTTCCTCGGCTCACCGCCCAACTGGATCCAGGGTGCCGGCGCCGGGGCGGGCGCCGCCGTCGCCGCCGTTGCAGTGCACGCAGGGCTGCTCCTGCTCGGTCCTGCCTGGGCTCGAGTCGCGCAAGACGGCCGGTGGCGATTCGTCGCGTACGCACTTCTGGGCGGCGCGTCCGCGGCGACGCTCGGCCCTGGCTGGTCGTCGTGCTCTTCGCCTGCGGCGTTCTGGAGATCGCGTGGCGCAGGGTCGGCGGCGGTCTCTCGATCGCGCCGTTCCCTGCGCTCCTCGCCGTGGCGGCCGGAGGCGGGACGTTTGCGTCGATCGCCTGGGTCGCGTTCAAGGTGGGTGCGCTCTCGTACGGGGGCGGCTTCGTGATCATCCCGCTCATGCAGGCCGACGCGGTCGAGCGGTATGGCTGGATGACGGACACGGAGTTCCTGAACGCCGTCGCGCTGGGTCAGGTCACGCCCGGCCCGGTCACGCACACGGTCGCTGCCGTCGGATACGCCGCGGCCGGCGTTCCCGGCGCTCTGCTCGCAGCTCTCGTCGCCTTCGCACCGTCGTTCGCCTTCGTGCTCGTCGGCGCGCGGCGGTTCGACCGGTTCGTCGCGAACCGCGACGTGCGCAGCTTCTTCGACGGCGCCGGCCCTGCGGCGATCGGCGCGATCCTGGGCTCGGCCATCCCGCTCACGCTCGCGCTCGCAGGAGACGTGGCAGTACGCAGTCCTGGCGGGTGCGGCCGTCGCGTTGTTCGCCCTGCGGCGGGGGGTCGTCTCGACGCTGCTCGTCGCGGGCGCCGTTGGTGCGCTCGCCGTGGTGCTCGGCGCACCGGTCGACTGACACTGGCGTCCGCGGCGCGCGAAATCGAGCCTATGCGGTCTCGGGTGCCGCCCTCGCAGCCGCGACCTGCTCGCGACGCGCCTTCGTGAGCTCCTGGACGAAGATCTGGATGGTCGCGGCGAGCGGTACCGCGGTAAGAGCGCCGAGAACGCCGAGCAGGGCTCCGAACAACGTCACCGCGACGATGATGAAGAAGGCGGAGAGCTGGACGGCCTTCCCCTGGATCTTGGGCGTGAGCACGTTGTTCTCGAGCTGCTGGTAGACGAGAACGACGACGAGCATGATGATCGCCGCCGTGAGCCCCTCCTCGGCCCAGAGCGTCGGGACGAGGATGAACCCGGCGAGGGTCGCGCCGATGTTGGGGATCATGTCCAGCAGACCCGCGATCACGCCGAGCGCGACCGCGTAGCTGGACCCGAGCAGCCACGCCGTCGTCCCCTGTGTCAGTCCCGCGATCGTTGCGATGACGATCAGGCCGATCGCCCAGCGCGAGATCGTCTCCGTCACGCGATCCCACACGTTGAGCCAGCGGTCGTCCTCACCCGGCATGAGCACGCTCGTCAGCGAGCGCTTGAGGTTCCCGATGTCCGTGATGAGGAAGAGGCAGATGAAGAGGATCGTGAAGCCGGCGAGAAAGACACTGAAGAAGTCGCCGGCGATCCCGAGAAGCGCCGAGATCGCGTCGGGGATGGACAGCGAGACCTCCTCGGCGCCGTCCTGCACGTTCCCCGCCGCGCCCGAGTCGCCGAGCCAGGACAGCTCGTCCGAGGCGCGCAGGTCCTCGACGATCGCCGGCAGCTCCTGCAGGAAGTCACGCACGCTGCTCGCGAGCGGGACGAGCAGCAGCAGGAGCAGAACGACGACGGCGAGCGCCGTCCCGAGCACCGTGACGGTCGCCGCGAGACCGCGCGACATGCGCGTCTTCGCCATTACGAAGCGAACGGGGTACTCGAAGACGAACGCGAGGAAGATCCCGATGAAGACGATGAGAAACACGTCGCCGATCGCCACGAACGCGGCCATCAGCGCGATGGCGGCCGCAACGACGATGATCGTTCGCATGGGTACGAGGAGCTCGACGCGCTTCGCCTCGGGCGCTTCCATCGCGGAGACTGTAGGAAGCGCGCCGGTCGACCCGGCCCTCGGGGCTATCGTCACGGCGATGGCCGATTGGGACGATGTTCGCGAGATCGCACTGTCACTTCCGGAGGTCGAGGAGTCGACGAGCGGGCGGATCGCGTTCTCGGTTCGCGGCAAGGGGTTCGCCTGGGAGGCGCGCGAGCGCGACGGCGGCGGGCTCGCGGTTCGCGTCGACCGCGACGAGAAGCTGCTGATCCTCGACGCGAATCCGGACGCGTACTTCACGAGCCCGCACTACACCGGGTATCCGGCCGTCCAGATCCATGTGGAGCGAGTCGACCGCGAAGAGCTTCGCGCGCGGCTCGAGGACGCCTGGCTGATCCAGGCGCCGAAGCGGCTCGCAGCCGAGTACGTCGCCCGGGCGGACTGATGGCGGACTGGGAGTCGGTTCGCGAGATCGCCGCGCACCCTGCCCGGGGCGGAGGAGTCGACCACGTACGGGCAGCCGGCGTTCAAGGTCGGCGGAAAGCTGTTCGCGTGGCTGAGCCCGGATCGAGCGGCTGCCGGTGCCCTCGCCGTGTGCGTCGATCCCGGCGAGAAGGAGCTCCTCCTGGCGGCCGACGACGCGTACTTCCAGACGCCGCACTACGACGGCCACCCGATCCTCCTCGTCCATCTCGACCGCGCCACGCGGCGAGCAGCTCGAGGAGCGCATCGAGGACAGCTGGCTCCTGCGCGCCCCGACGCGTCTCGTGGACGCGTACGTGGCGGAGCGCGGCTCGGGTTAGGTCGCGTCGGCCACGAACGCGGCGATCGCGGCCGTGAACGCGTGGCGGCTCGTCTCCCACGCGTAGAACATGTGCCCGCCGCCGAAGTGTTGGACGGTGAGCCGATTCGCCATCTGCGGATCGAGGCGCATGAGGTTGCGCAGGCGGTCGCTCGCGTAGTACGGGGTCACCAGGTCGTACTGCCCATGGGTGATGAACGCCTTCATGTGCGGGTTCAGCGCCATGCCGTAGCGGAAGTCGTCCGTCGCACCGGGAGGCGGCGCGAACGCGTGGTGCTCGACGTCGTTCTTCCAGGCCGTGTTGACCTCGTACGAGAGGAGCGTGTACTCGCGGTCGGTCTCGACGCCGATCTCGGAGCGGAGCATCCGGTTCACGGCCATCGTGTAGGCCGGGCTGATCCCCGAAAGCGTCGGGTCGGGCCACGTGAACTCGTCGCGGTCCGGGAACGGATCGGTGGCGGTGATGGTGGTGTCGTAGAGGCCGAGCACCTTGCGCTCGTCGCGCAGGAGCTCGCGGACGAATCTGAGAATTCCGACGCGCCCCTCGGCGCGGATCACGATGTCGAGGGGGAGGCCGACGATCTCGGCCAGCCGCGAGAGGATCCGCGTCCGCTCCTTCTCGGGGATCGATGCACCGCGCGTCAGGAACGAGGCATAGTCGCCGGTCGCGAACTCCTCGGACTGGCGGAAGACCTTGTCGAGTGACGTGCCCTTGCGAAAAGCGCGCGAGCGGCCGTGGTGGAACGCCGCGGCGGCCATCGTCGGCACCCGATCGACCCACCCGAGGACGTCGTAGTCCGTCAGCGTGAGGCCGGTGATCTCGAGCGCCGGTGAGATGAGGATCGCGCCGTTCAGACCGATGCCGGCAGTCTCCTGGAGCATGCGCGCGAGCCGGCCGACGCGATAGCCACCGTAGCTCTCGCCCGCGATGAAGACGGGTGAGCCCCAGCGGCCGTGCTCGGAGAGCCAGCGGCCCATGAACTCGCAGAGCGACTCGAGGTCGCGCTTGTAGCCGAAGTACTCCTTGGGATCGGGCGCGTCGTCAGGCTTGGCGGCGCCACCATCCTTGCCCTCGCCGCCCTTCTTCTCGGGCTCGATGACGCGGCTCCAGCCGGTGCCCACTGGGTCGACGAACACGAGGTCGGTGAACGCGAGCCACGACGACTCGTTCTCGACGAGCTTCGCGGGCACGGTCGGCAGAGTGCCGTCCGACGGGAAGGCGACACGCTGCGGGCCGACGGCGCCCATGTGCAGGTACGCGGAAGACGCCCCCGGGCCGCCGTTGAACACGAACGTGACCGGGCGTTCGCGGTCGTCTCCGTCTGCGACGTACGAGACCGAGAAGATCTCGGCTGCGGGCTTCTCCTTCTTGCGCAGGACCGTCCAGCGCCCGGCGGCCGTGTACTGGATCGCCTTGCGCCCACGCCCCCACGTGCCCGTGGTCTCCGCGCCGCCCGGTGGCTCGTGGTCGGGCTTCTTCTCGTTCTTGTCGTTGCTCGTGTCGTCGGTCATGGGCGCGCACGCTACCGACTTCTCCGCAGCGGGCTGCGGACGATCGCCGATGGCCGGGCGACGACGCGGAGCGATAGTGCGGGCAGAACCAGGAGGTGAGTCATGAGCCAGATCGCGGTCGAGACGGCGGGCAATCGACGCGCAACGCCGACGCAGGTGCCCGGCGCCAGCTTCTTCGCGGTGATGGCCGGACTCTGGGGTGCATTCGTGACGCTCCTCGCCGTATCGCCGACGACGCTCGACGATGCCTACGACTGGCTACGGGAGCTGCCGATCGTCTGGGAGCTCCTGATGTGGATCCTCACGCTCCCGTGGGCCGTCGCGTACCTCGTGTACGAGACCTCGTGGGAGCACTGGCTCCGCGTCCTCCTCGTCGCGCTGATCGTCCTCGTGCATCTGGGCGTCGCGGCTCCCCGCGCACCAACGATGAACCGCGGCGTGTAACAGTGCCGGGCATCGACGAGCACGTGAGCCCGTACCCCGTTCGGATCGAAGGCGAGCTCGACGCCGGCGTCAGCCGCTGGCTGTGGCTCGTCAAGTGGCTGCTCGCGATCCCGCACTACATCGTGCTCGTGTTCCTGTGGCTCACGTTCATCGTGCTGACCGCCGTCGCGTTCTTCGCGATCCTGTTCACCGGCCGGTATCCGAGAGGCATCTTCGACTTCAACGTCGGTGTCATGCGCTGGACCTGGCGTGTGGCGTTCTACTCGTACGGCGCCCTCGGCACCGACCGGTATCCACCGTTCACGCTCGACGACGTCGCCGACTATCCGGCACGGCTCGAGATCGCATATCCGGAACGGCTCTCGCGCGGACTCGTGCTCGTGAAGTGGTGGCTGCTCGCGATCCCGCAGTACATCATCGTCGGGATCTTCCTCGGAGGCGGGAGCTGGGCCGCGTCGAAGGCGGACGAGCGGGCGTGGAGCCTCGGATTCGGCGGAGGGCTGATCGGTCTCCTCGTCCTCTTCGCCGGAGTCGCGCTGCTGTTCACGGCGCGCTATCCGCGCGGCCTGTTCGACCTCGTCCTGGGCCTCGACCGCTGGGTCGCCCGCGTAGCCGCGTACGCCCTGCTGATGCGCGACGAGTATCCGCCGTTCCGTCTCGACCAGGGCGGCGCGGACGCCCCGACGCTCGAAGAGGCAGCGGAGCCGGAGCCGGGGATCACGGCGGAACCCGAGCCCGAGCCCCGACGCGGCAGCACGGCCGGCCGGGTCGTGCTCATCGTCGTCGGCATCCTGGCCGGCATCGTCGCCTTCGGGCTCCTCGCAGGCGGCTGCGCGCTCGTCGCGGTCGACCAGATCCTGCGGGACGACGACGGCTTCATCATGTCCCCCGACCAGGACTTCGCCTCGGCGACGTACGCCATCGTCTCCGAGCGCGCCGACCTCGACACCGAGGGCGCCGAGTGGGCGCTGGACACGTTCCTGGGCACGGTTCGCATCCGGAGCGAGAGCGAGCGCCCGGTGTTCGTCGGGATTGCGCCTGCAGCCGAGGTCGATCGCTATCTGGAAGGCGTGGAGCACGACGTCGTCACCGATTTCGACCGCCGCCCACGCTACGCGCTGCGGGCGGGCGGTCCTCCCGCCGCCGCACCAGGAGACGAGACGTTCTGGGCGGAGTCCACCACCGGCGCGGGCGAGCAGACACTCGACTGGGAGCCCGAGGAGGGCGACTGGCGAGTCGTGGTGATGAACGAGGACGCGGCTCGGGGAGTGTCGGCCGAGCTGAGCATCGGCGCGGAGCTCGACGCCGTCCTCTGGATCGGCATCGGCCTGCTCGTCGCCGGGGGCCTCTTCGCGGCCGGCGCAGCGTTGGCGATCACGGCGGGCGTCCGCCGACGCACCTAGACGGCACAGCCTTGTGCAAAACTGCGCGCGCGGCAGGCACAGGCCAACCGGGGGGCCAGGAGGAACATGAAGCTCTCAATCGCAGCTCTGGCGGGTGTCGTTTGCTCATGACCATCGCCGGGACCGCCTCGCGCGTCGCGGCAGCGCCGACGGGGTCACAGGCACGGCGCGACACGGCTCTCGTCCGGCTGCCACCGGCGGCACGCCCCGGCCAAACCGTTGTGTTCGGGCACATCAAGTCGCTGGATCGCAGGGGAGGCCGCTGGCAGATGCGTTTCGACCCGGCGTTGCTCCTCAAGGGAACAGCGGCCGAGCAGGCCGCCTTCGAGGACACGGGGTCGAGAGACGTCCCCAACGATTCGTACACGCTCGAAGAGGGCCATCGGCTTCTGACGTACACCGTGTCGTCGAAGGCAGCGGTCACCGTCATCACGAAGGGTCTGAGGACAGTGTCCATCCCCGTGGCCGAGCTGAGTCAGATCATGAAGGGCAAGAACCCGAATCACCGCGCGCTCTTCGGACAGCCGAAGGCGTTCGGCTTCTGGATCCGTGTCGGTGGCAAGTATCCGAACCCAGTCCTTTCGCTCGACGAGGCGTACCACCCCTAGCGACGACGGATCGCACAGGCTCGGTTTGCCGTCTGCGACGGCAGCGGCAGGCACAATGGCGTGTCCGATGACCGAGCTCATGACCCCACTCGACGACGCACGCGCCGCCGCCGCCCGGCAAGCCTGGCGCGCGGCGTACTCCGCGTATTCCGAGGTCGACGTCGATCTCGCCGCCGCCGACCTCGAGAGCTACGGCGATGCGGCCTGGTGGAGCGGCAAGCTGGACGAGGCGATCGCGCACCGAGAGCGGGCGTATGCCGCGTACACCGCGGACGGCGATGAGCTCAGCGCCGCGCGCATGGCGCTGACGCTCTCCTGGGACTACGAGGGGCGAGGCGCGTTTGCCGTCGCAGGTGGCTGGTTCGCGAGCGCCGAGCGGCTTCTCGCCGAGCTCCCGGAAGCTCCCGAGCACGCTCGGCTGCACATGCTGAACGCGATGCACGCGCTGTTCGGCGGTGAGCTCGAGCGCGCGGTGACGCTGTGCGACGAGACGTTCGAGCTCGCGAAACGCGTGGGCGATCGCGACGTGCAGATGCTTGCGCTCTCCGGCAAGGGTCGCACGTTCATCAAGCTCGGCCGGATCGACGAGGGGTTGGCGCTGCTCGACGAGGCATCTGCGTCGGCGCTCTGCGGCGACATCCGTGCGCACTCCGCGGGTCTCGTCTACTGCATCACGATCAGCTCGTGCCAGGACGTCGGCGACTTCCGGCGCGCAGCCGAGTGGACGGAGGCCGCGAACCGCTGGTGCGACACGCTCGACGTCACGGGCTTTCCGGGCGCATGCAGGATCCATCGCGCCGAGGCGCTCCGTCTCCGCGGGGACTGGTCCGCGGCGGAGGCGCAGGCAACGGCTGCCTGCGAGGAGCTCCGCGACTTCGACCAGTTCATCACTGCGAGCGGGCACTACGAGATCGGGGAGATCCGGAGGCGCCGCGGCGACTTCGCCGGTGCCGAGGAGGCCTACGGCGTCGCGAACGAGCTGGGCCGAGACCCGGAGCCCGGCCTCTCCCTCCTGCGGCTCGCCGAGGGGAAGGTCGACGCGGCCGTTGCGGGGATCACCCGGGCCGTGCGGGACTCCACGGAGCCACTTCACCGCCTGCGCCGGCTCCCTGGGCAGGTCGAGATCGCCGTTGCGGCGGGCGACCTGAACACTGCGCGAACGGCGGCCGACGAGATCGAGCAGATCGTGGACGACTACAAGATCGGCGGGCGCAGAGCGGCAGCGTTCGACGCGACGGTACACCTCGCGCGCGGGCAGATCCTGCTGGCGGAGAAGGACTGGTCGAATGCGACCTCGATCCTTCGTCGCGCCCGCGACGAGTGGCAGGGCGTCGGAGCCCCGTACGAGACGGCACGCGCGCGAGTGCTCCTCGGAGCGGCCTACGCACGCAGCGGTGACGACCACGCCGCGACGGTGGAGCTCGAGGGAGCGCTCGCGACGTTCGAGCGCCTCGGGGCGCGTCCGGAGGAGGCACGGATCCAGGAGCTCCTCGGCCGCGTGGAGACGCGGCGCACGTTCCTCTTCAGCGACATCGTCGACTCGACGCGGCTGCTCGACACGCTCGGCTCCGAGAAGTGGAAGCGCCTGCTGGCGAGGCACGACGAGCTCGTACGCGAGTCCGTGGCCGAAACGGGCGGCGAGATCGTGAAGCAGACAGGCGACGGGTTCTTCCTCTCGTTCGAGAACCCGAAGGCGGCGCTCGAGGCAGCCGTCGGGATCCAGCGGTCACTCGCCGCCGAGATCGTGGCCCCCGACGTCCGGATCGGCGTTCACGCAGGCGAGGGCTTTCATACCGACCGGGAGTCGACCGACTACGGCGGTCAGGGTGTGCACGTCGCGGCGCGCATCGGAGCGGCCGCCGGAGCGGGCGAGATCCTCGTCAGCACCGAGACGCTGGACGGCGTCGGAGGGGCGTTCCGACTTTCCGAGCCCCGCGTCGAGACGTTGAAGGGCGTCGAGGAGCCCGTCCGGGTGGTTGCCGTCGAATGGCGCTGACGCGCGTACTCGCGCTCGTCGCGAGCGCCGCGGTGCTCGGCGTCATCGCGATCTCGTCCGGCGGCGCGCAGCAGACGCCGCGGCTCGCCGGACCACCGCCGACGATCGTCCAGTACGGGTACGTCCGCTCGCTCGTGCGCGCCGGAAGCGTGTTTCGGATGCGCTTCGATCCCGCGTTCTGGCTGACGGGCGCGACGGCACAGCGGGCCGCGGTCGAGGACGGCGTGCTCGCGCCGGGCGAGGCGGTCCCGAACGACTACTACATCCGGAACGAGACGAGGAAGCAGCTCAGCTATGTCGTCCCCCGGAACGCGCGCGTGACGGTCGTCACGAATCCCGCCGGCGGCCTGCGCTCGACGCGCATCGCGGTGTCGGAGCTCGCGGCGATCGTGAAGGGACGCAATCCCAACGGACGCAAGCTCTACGGTCCCTCCCTCGGGTACTGGGCACGTATCGCGGGGGATCGCGTCGTCGCCCTCGATCAGCAGTACCAGCCCTAGCGACAGGCAGACGGCGAGCGACCGACGTAGCGCAGCGTCCCGCGGCAGAGGCCGAGCGCTGCCCGGCGTTGGTACGGAGCAGTGGCGAGACGCCTGTCCTCGGTCGGATTCGTCATGAACCCCAGCTCGACGAGGATCACAGGAACGTCCGCCCAGTTGAAGCCCGTGAAGTCGGACCGCTCCTGCAGTCCGCGATCCGGGAAGCCGAGTGCGGCCTGGACGTCTCGCTGCACGATGCGGGCCGCACGCTTGCTCTCCCCATAGACGTCGTCCGTCCATCCCCGGCGGAGCGCCGGGTAGAGCGTGTGCGTGCCGCGCACGCCCGGGTCGGTGGAGCCGTCGGCATGGATCCGCAGGAAGAGGGCGGCTCCGGCGTGGTTCGCGATGCGGGCACGCGCGATGTTCCCCATGCTCGTGCCCGCGGTCGTCGTCCGCGTCATGACGACTTTCAGTCCGGCGCGCTCGAGCGCGGTGCGGAGCCGCAGCGCAACGCGCAGGTTCAGATCGGCCTCGCGCAGCCCGCTCACCGCACCGCGCGTTCCTCCACCGTCCTTGATCTTTCGTGTGGACGAGCCCGGACCGATCGGCTCCGTCTCCGAGTTCGCGCGCAGGTCGTGGCCCGGGTCGATGACGACGACCTGGCGCTCGAGCCCCGCGGTGGAGGGGACGAAGACCAGCGCCGCAGCGGTGAGAGCGAGGGCGAGGGCGAGTCGCGCCATGTCGCGGTCAGGAGGCGGCGCGCACCAGCCGCCTGAGTGCCGTTGCCGGGCCGATCGTCAATGCCGGTCGCGAGTCGGTCGCCCGAAGCTCGAGCGCGAAGCGATACGGCTTGCCTGGGTTGTAGATCCGGCAGGGATCCTCGCGGCACGGGGTCATCGAGAGCGTGCGCACTCGTTTGCCAGTCGCATCGAAGAAGACGATCCTCAGCGGCACGAGCGTGTTCTTCATCCAGAAGCCCCCGGTCGTCGTCTCCGGGAATACGAACAGCATCCCGTCCTTCGGAGCTGCCGTGCGCTGCATGAGCCCGCGGGAGCGCTGGGCCGGCGTCTTCGCGACCTCAGGCCTGATCGAAACATCGTCGAGGCGGAGCGCCGTCGTCGCCTGCTCGGACGCTCCGGCGCCGCCGACCGCGATGAGGAGACCCGTGACAGCGAACGCCACGGTGAGGACGTAGGTGAGTCTCACGGCTGAGAGGGTAGGTCAACGATGTGTGCCGAGTCTGGGCCAGGTCGTCGACGTAGCCCTCGGGCGGCCCATCGCACCCTACGCTCGACCCGGCGCCGGAGGGTGAAGTCCCGAGGCGGGATGCGATGTTGACAACATCAGCGACCGGTTCGCCGGTTCCGGTTCGAGTCCGGCGCCCTCCGCGCCTACCGGGTACTCTGACCGCGTTGTCAACGTCGCGCGGGCGAACGCCCGCTTCACCTCGCGAAGCCCGCCGCAAGGCGGGCTTCGTCATTTCGCGACGAGCACTGATATTCGCGCGCAGCTCGCGGTAACAGCCGGCCTATCCGACCACGGTCACGCTGACGCGCTGCACGGCGTTGTTCACGTAGCCGCCGATGTTCCACGGCGGCTCGAGGGGCTGCTCCCTTCCGGTCGCGTCCCGCGCGCGGCAGCAGAGCTCGTACTCGCCGGGTTCGGCGTTCCACACGAAGCGCCACGACCGCCACGCCCACCGCCCGAGCGCCGGCTCGTCGAGCTCGGCGGGCATCCAGGTTCCGCCGCCGTCCGTCGAGAACTCGAGCTCGGCGATCGGCGCACCGCCCGACCACGCGCGCCCGACGATCTCGCACGGTCCCGCCTCGACGATGCGGGCGCGACTCGTGAACTCCGGAATGCCCGGCGGAACCATGAGCGAACGCGGCGCGATCGTCGTGATCGGCTCGCCGGGTTCGTCCTCCTCGAGTCGGACGCGGTAGGAGTGATGCATCTGGTATCCGTCGAACGGCTCGGCGACCAGCGTGATGCTCGAGAGCCACTTGACGCTCGTCATGCCGTACCAGCCGGGAACGACGAGTCGGAGCGGGTATCCGTGCTGTGGAGGGAGGGGAAGGCCGTTCACCTCGTATGCGAGCAAGGCGTCGGTCTCGAGAAGGACCGTCACCGGAAGGCTTCGTTCGTACGCCTGCTCCTCACCCCCCTCGACGCCGCGGTCGAGCCCGGTGAAGAGCACCTCGGCGGCACCGTCGCGAATCCCCGCCTCCTCGAGCAGCGCAGCGACCGGAACGCCCCGCCAGCGCGCGGTGCCGACGGCCTCCAGCAACCACGGCTGGCTCACGACATGCGGCTCGACGAGCGCGCGGCCGTTGCCAGCACACTCCATCGTCACGGCGAGCTCGATCGCCGAACGTGACCGGAGATCGTCGAGCGAGAGCGAGAGCGATCGCTCGACGAGCCCGCCGATCTCGAGCCGCCATGTCGTCGCATCGACGTCCGGGATGTCGTAGTGCGTCAGCAGGTAGTGCAGCCCGAGCGGCGTGATGTCCCAGCGGAGCGCCTCGAGCGGCATCGCGTGGTTCCGCGCCGCGAGCTGGAGCTCCTGGAGGCTGATGAGCTCGCTCACGCATGCGAGCCTAGCGCGCGCGTTCTGCTTGTATCGCACGGTGCAGCCGGACAGCGTTCTCACGAGGCCGTTCGTCCTCACGATCGTCACCGAGTTCGCGTTGTGCCTGTCGATCGGGATGCTCATCGCGGTGATCCCCGTCTACGCCGACGACGAACTCGGGGTCGGGAGCATGGGCGTCGCACTCGCCGTCGCGGCGGTGAGCCCGATGCTGCTCGTCTCCCAGCCGTTCGCCGGAAGGATCGGCGACCGCCGCGGGCGTCGTCTCCTCGTGGTCACGGGCGGGTTCCTTGCAGCGGCCAGCGTCGCGGCGTACACGATCGCCGACTCGCTGGCCATCCTGATCGGGCTGCGCATGCTCACCGGCGTCGGAGAAGGGCTGCTGCTCGTCGGTGCCGCGACGATCGCCACCGATCTGGCGCCCGAGCAGCGCCGCGGCGAGGCGCTGAGCCTCTACAGCCTCGGCCTCTGGGGTGGTCTGGCGTTGGGCCCGTTGCTGGGCGAGCTCGTGCTCGGAGACGGTCGCTTCGACGCTGTGTGGATGCTCGCAGCGGGCTGCTGCCTGGCCGCAGCGCTCCTCGGGCTATCGCTGCCCGAGACGGGCCGGGCGAGCGGCGGCGCAGCCTCCACGTCGCCCAGCCGGCTGATCCACCCTGCGGCGGTCGGCCCGGGGCTCGTGCTGGCGCTCATGGTCTTCGGATTCGCGGGCCTGGGGACGTTCGCCGCGCTCTACGCGCGCGAGCTCGGCCTCGACGGCGGGGGCGCCGTCTTCCTCGTGTACGCGGCCGTGATCGTGGCGACACGGATCATCGGGCGCCGGATTCCGGATACGCTCGGGCCCAAGCGCACCTCGGGAGCGGCGCTCGCCCTGATCGCCGTGGGGCTTCTCGTCATCGGCCTGTGGAACGTGCCGTTGGGGCTGTTCGTCGGAACGATCGTCCTGTCGTTCGGCCACGCACTGGGATTTCCGTCGTTGATGACGCTGGCCGTGAACGCGGCTCCGCCGGGCGAGCGGAGCGCCGTCGTCGGCACCTTCACGGCGTTCACCGAGCTCGGCTTCCTGGTCGGCTCACTGAGCCTCGGCGCCGTCGCGTCGGCCGCCGGCTACGACAGCGTGTTCGTCGTGTGCGCGCTGGGCCCGCTTCTCGGTGCGCTCCTTCTGGCCCGCATCGACGCACCGCGCGCAGTCCCCGCGGTGGACGCTGCGTAGGATCGCGCGGTGGAGACGCGCGAGCTCGGACGGAGCGGAGTCTCGGTCACGCGGATCGTCCTCGGCTGCGGCAACTTCGGCGGCGTCGGATCGGCGCCCGTGTTCTTCGGTCAGGGCATCCCGCGCGAGGAGGCGCCCCGGATCATGGACGCTGCCTGGGATCTCGGCATAACGACGTTCGACACAGCAGATGCGTACGGCGGCGGGCGAAGCGAGACGTGGATCGGCGAGTGGCTAGCCACGAAAGGCCCCGAGGTGCGCGACGCGATCGTGATCGAGACGAAGACCTTCAACCCGATAGCGGAGGGGGCCGACCGCGGACTGTCGCGGCACCGCATCAAGCGGCAGATCGAATCGAGCCTCGAGCGCCTCGGCCTCGAGCGCGTCCCGCTGTACATGGCGCACGCGCCCGATCCGGACACGTCGCACGAGGAGACCCTGGAGGCCTTCGGCGAGCTCGTGACGGCAGGGAAGGTTGCGGCCGTCGGCGCGTCCAACTTCTCGGCCGACCAGCTTGCGGAGGCGCTCGAGATCTCGGAGCTCGAAGGCCTCGCGCGCTATGAGTGGGCGCAGAACTCGTTCTCGCTGCTCGAGCGTCGCGACGCGGAGACGGTCTTCCCCGTATGCCACGAGCACGGGCTCGGCTACGAGGCCTTCGGGCCACTCGCCGGCGGGTGGCTCGCGGGGAGGTACCGGCGCGGCAAGAGCTACCCGGCGGGCTCCCGCATGGCACAGCGTCCCGAGGGATATCGCCGGTACGAGAGCGACACGACGTTCGACGCGCTGGAGGCCCTCGAACGGGAGGCGCTCGGTCGCGGTGTGTCGATGGCCGGCCTCGCGCTCGCCTGGCTCCTCGGCGTCACCGAGGTCACCGCCGTGGTCGTCGGGCCGACGCGCGCAGAACAGCTGGAGCCGGTGCGCGAGGCTCTCACCCTCGAGCTCTCGTCGGCGGAGCACGCGCATCTGGGAGGCTTGTTTCCGTGATCGTCCTCTCCGAGCACGACGTCCGCGACCTCCTCGACATGCCGTCCTGCATCGAGGCGATGACGGAGGTGCTCGCCTCCCTCGCGCGCGGTCAGCTCTACAACCCGCTCAGATCGATCGCGCGGCCACCCAACGCAGGAACGCTGCTCGGCCTCATGCCCGCGTACCGCGCCGAGCCAGCACCGGCGTACGCACTGAAGGAGATCGTGATTGTGCCGACCAACCCGTCGCGCGGCCTCGACACGCACATGGGCGGCGTGCTCCTCCACGACGGGGAGACGGGCGAGCTCGTCGCGATCATGAACGCGTCGCCGATCACGGAGATCCGCACGGCCGCAGTCTCGGCGGTGGCGACGCGTGCCCTCGCCCGGCCAGAGGCACAACGGGTCGCGATCCTCGGAGCCGGAGCTCAGGCGCGCGGCCACGTCCACGCGATGAGAGCAATCCTCGACGACCCCGAGATCCGGATCTGGGCGCGACGGCCCGAGGCGGCGGAGGAGCTCGCCGGCGAGGTCGGCGCGACGGTTGCTCCGTCCGTCGATGCAGCGCTTTTCGGCGCCGAGGTCGTCTGCACGACGACGGCCTCCGTCGAGCCGATCGTCGAGAAGCGCTGGCTCGCGCGCGGTGCGCACGTGAACGCCGTCGGCTCCAGCATCCCATCCACCCGTGAGCTCGACACGGAGACAGTCGCGCACGCGTCGTTCTTCACCGACCGGCGCGAGTCGTGTCTGAACGAGGCTGGGGACTACATCCTCGCCGCCGCGGAGGGCGCCGTCGGCCCGGAGCACATCAAGGCCGAGCTGGGTGAGGTGCTCACGGGGATGCATCCAGGCCGCGAGCACGAGGACGAGCTCACGGTGTTCAAGTCCCTCGGGATCGCCGTCGAGGACCTGGCCTCGGCCGAGCTCGTCGTCCGCCGAGCGCGTGAGCGGGGCGTGGGCGTCGAGGTCCCGTTCTGATCCCGCTCGTCGAGATCGAGACGGCGCGCGAGCGCATCGCGGGAACGGCGGTCCGCACGCCGCTGATCAGACTGCACGCCGAGGCACCCGCGGAGATCTGGCTCAAGCTCGAGAACCTGCAGCCGATCGGCTCGTTCAAGATCCGCGGCGCCGGCAACGCCGTGCTGAGCGCGCCGCGCGAGGCTCTCGTCGGCGGTCTCGTCACGACGAGCACGGGGAACATGGCGCAAGGCGTCGCCTGGATGGCACGCGAGCTCGGCGTGCCGTCGACGATCATCGCGCCGCACAACTCGTCGGCATCGAAGCTCGCGGCAGTCGAGCGCCTGGGCGGACGGGTCGTACACGTCAGCTGGGACGAGTGGTGGACTGCGATGGAGGTCGGAGGAATGGACGGCGTCGAGGGCTACTTCGTCCACCCGGTCCGCGACGAGCGCGTCATGGCCGGGAACGGCACGATCGGCCTCGAGCTCGTGGAGGACCTCGACGCCTTCGACGCGGTCGTCATCCCGTGGGGTGGCGGCGGATTGACGACGGGCATTGCGAGTGCCGTCAAGGCGCTCCGCCCGGAGGCGGCGATCTACGTCTGCGAGCCCGAGACGGGCGCCCCGGTCACGGCAACCGTCGCGAACGATCGCGTGCCGATCGCCGTCGAGTACACGCCCTCCTTCATCGACGGCGCCGGCTCGGGCGCGCTGCTCCCGGAGATGTGGGAGCGCGCCGAGCCCCTCGTAGCGGATGCCTTCGCGATCTCGCTCGCGGACGCGGCGGCCGCAGTCCGCGTGCTCGCGGAGAAGGCCCGGATCGTGGCGGAAGGAGCGGCCGGCCTCGCCGTCGCGACCGCCCTCGCGGGACACGCCGGCACCGGGCGGGTCGTCTGCATCGTCTGCGGCGGGAACATCGATCCCGCACGCCTCGCCGCGATCCTCGAGGGCCGCGTGCCGGATTAGTCGACGAGCGCCCGGTCGAGCGCCGCGAGCGTCTCGTGTCGCAAGCTCGTGTCCCCCACGTCGTGGGCATACCGAAGGAGCATCGAGTCGAGCCCGATGGCGAGAACGCGGGAGCGAAGTCGCCGGTCGTCGGTGACCGGGCCGTACTCCGCAAAGAACGACTCGCGGGCGGCCGGAGTGAGAAGCGACCAGACGAGAGCGAGGTCGATGCACGGGTCCGCGAGGCAGACGTCTCCCCAGTCGATGACCGCGGCAACTGCTCCTTCGGCGAGGAGTACGTGTCGCAGGTGGAGGTCGCCGTGCGCGAGCACGAGCTCGCCCGAGGTTGGAGGAAGCTCCTCGGCGGCGGCGAGGATCTGCTCCAGCTCGGCCGGCGGCCTCCAGAGCCCCAGTTCGCGCAACGCCGTGAGGTTCTCGCGCGCGCGTGGCACGCGAACCCCCATGTCCGCGCGGCGATTGAAGTCAACGGGTAGCCGGCTCTCGGGATCGGCAGTCGCCCGCGTCTCCTGCGCGTGCAGCGCCCGCAGGAAGCGTCCCAGCTCCCCGCCGACCGTCACACGCTCGTCGTCGGAGAGAACCGCATCGGCCGGCTCGACTCCCGGCAACGACCGATAGGCGAAGAACGGCCACGGGAACCGACTGCTCGCCGAGCCGACGAGCTCCGGCTCGGGCACCGTCACCGGGAGAAGTCGAGCGACGCGCGGAAGGACAGCCAGCTCGCGCTCGACCCCGGGTATCGCGATCGCGCGGCGCGGGAACCTGAACGTCCAGCGATCGTCGACGATCCAGACCGCGTTGTCCCAACCCTTCCCGAGGAAACGAAGCGTGCTCCTCGCGAGCTCGGGGAACTGCTCCTCCAGCAGCGCTCTCACGAGCGCCTCGTCGATCTCGACTTCGGCGTCCCAATCCGGCATCGCGACACCGTAGCCCGGTGTCCAGCGGGTAGGAATTCGGGATGCGCAGCGTCTCGCTCACCGCCCTCCGCCGCATCGTTGTCGGCGCGCAGGGCTACGCGGCCCGCTCACGGACCGGGACGCGGCGCGAGGTCGAGGAGGCGATCCGCGCCCTTTCGTGCGTCCAGCTCGACTCGATCACCGCGGTCGAGCGGAGCCACCGCATCGCGCTCGGCTCGCGGGTCGGCGCATACCCGCGAGAGACCGTGTCCCGCCTGCTCGGCCAGGGCCGGATCTTCGAGTACTGGGCGCACGAGGCCTGCCTGATCCCCGTCGAGGAGTGGCCGCTCTTCCGCGCGCCGATGCAGGCGCACCACCCGTGGCACGGCGACGTCATCGGGAAGCATCCGGAGCTCGCCGAGGAGGTGCGCAGCCGCCGTGCGCGAGCGCGGCCCGCTCGCCTCACGCGACTTCGAGGGCAAGGGCGGTGGCGGGATGTGGAACTGGAAGCCCGCGAAGGTCATGCTCGAGGCGCTCTGGAACTCGGGCGAGGTCGTGATCGCCGGCCGCGTCAGTGGCTTCCAGCGGCTCTACGACGTCGCCGAGCGAGTGATCCCGCGCGAGGTCCTCGACTGCACCGGAGCCGGACGAGCCGACGCGCTTGCGAGAGCTCGCCGTGCGCGCGGTCCGCGCGCGTGGCGCGCTGACCGAGGCCGGGATCGTCGAGCACTGGCGGCTCCGAGGGGGAGCAGCGCGGATCCGGCCGCACGTCGACGTGCTCGTCGCCGACGGTCTGCTCGAACGTGTACGCGTCGAGGACGGAGCGGCGGACGTGCTCCTCGTCCCGGGAGTCGATCTCGACCCACCGCGCCCGACCACGAGCGCGCTCCTCTCCCCGTTCGACAACCTCCTCTGGGACCGGCCGTTCGCGCGGCGCGTGCTCGGCTTCGACCACGTGATCGAGGTCTACAAGCGCGCGCACGAGAGGCGGTTCGGCTACTACGTGCTGCCTTTCCTCTGGCGCGACCGCATCGTCGGGCGCGCCGACCTGAAGTCGGAGCGCAGCGAGGGAGCGCTCGTCGTGAAGGCGCTTTCACCTCGAGCCGCGGCGTCCGCCGATCGGCGGCTCTCGACGACGCGTTCGAGCGCGCGCTCGACCGGCTGCGGCGCACGATCGGGCTCGAGCACGTCCGCCGCTGACGCTCTGCGAAGCTCCGCGCGTGCACTGGCAGCTCGCAGCTCGTCGCCCTATTCTCCTCGCCTTCGCCGCCATCTCCGGCCCGCATCGAGGGGACCTGGATCACCGCGCCGATGGTCTTCACCGCCGCAGGCTTGCTCGTCGGGGTCGAGGCGCTCGGCCTCGTCGACCCGTCCGCGACGGGCGTCGAGGTCAAGACTCTCGCCGAGGCGACCCTCGCCGTCGTCCTGTTCTCCGACGCCTCGCGCATCGACCTCGGCGCGCTCAAGCGGACGCTCGGCATTCCTGCGCGCCTGCTCGGCATCGGCCTTCCGCTCACCATCCTCGCCGGCTTCGTCGTCGCACTCGGGCTGCTCGGACGACCTCGCCTGGCCGGAGGCGCTCGTCGCTCGCGATCATCCTCGCGCCCACCGACGCCGCGCTCGGCCAGGCGGTCGTCACCTCGCGGCGCCTCCCGACGCGGATCCGCCAGAGCCTCAACGTCGAGAGCGGGCTGAACGACGGGATCTGCGTCCCGCTCTTCCTCGTCGCGCTCGCGATTGCGGAAGCGGAGGAGGGTGCGATCGGGCATGGCGCCGCCGCCGAGCTCGTCCTCGAGAAGATCGGCTACGGGATCGTGGGCGGCGTCATCGCGGGCGCCGCTGCCGCGGCGATCGTCGTGTACGCAGGCAGACGTCGTTTCGTCGACGCCACGTGGCTGCAGGTCGTGCCACTCGCCGGAGCGCTTCTCGCGTTCGGGCTCGCCGAAGCGATCGGCGGCTCGGGGTTCATCGCCGCGTTCGTCGGCGGGATGGTGTTCGGCGGCATCCGCAGGCATCGCGGCGGGGACGTCTCGTACCTCATGGAGCAGGCAGGCGCGGTGCTCGCGGCCGTCACCTTCGTCGTCTTCGGCGCGATTCTCCTCGGCCCGGCGATCCGCGACCTCACCTGGCAGATCGCGCTCTACGCCGTTCTCAGTCTCACGCTCGTCCGGATGATCCCGGTCGCGATCTCGATGCTCGGCACCGGCGCTCGGCGTCCGACCGTCGCATTCCTCGGCTGGTTCGGCCCGCGAGGGGCCGCATCGATCGTCTTCGCGCTCCTGCTGCTCGAAGACGCAGAGCTCCCGGGCGAGGAGCTCATCCTCGCCACCGTGTTCGTCACGGTCGGGCTGTCCGTTCTCGCGCACGGCGCGACCGCCGCACCGCTCTCGTCGCGATACGCGGACTGGCTCGACGCGCGGTCCGCGCGGGATGACGCACGACCCGAGTCCGATGAGGCGGCCGCCGTCCGCTGGCGGCTCGAGCGCGAACCCTTGTGATCGTGTCAGCGGAGGAAGCACGGCGTATCGCGGTGCGCGCGCAGCTCCTCGACGGCTCCGCGACGGGCGTCCTCGAGACGGTCCGCCACCTCGGCCTCCTGCAGATCGACCCGATCTCGACCGTCGCGCCGCCGCAGCAGCTCGTCCTCTGGAGCCGCCTCGGAGCGCACGACGTCGCGGAGCTCGACCGCCTGCTGTGGGACGAGCGGAAGCTGTTCGAGTGGAACGCATTCATCTGGCCGATCGAGTCGCTGCCCCTGGTGAAGGCTCGCATTCGGCGTCGCAAGCGAAGCCGGCACTACATGCACGAGCGGCGGGGCCACGAGTTCCTCGAAACGCATGCCGGGTTCAGGCGCTACGTCCTGCGCGAGCTCGAGCGCAACGGGCCGATGCTCTCACGCGAGCTCGAGCACGACTCGGTGCCGAGACCGGACGAGCCGCACCGCTGGTGGGGCAGCCGCGAGGTCACGATGATGCTCGAGATCCTGCACGTCCACGGCGTCGTCGCCGTCGCCGGCCGGCAGGGGAAGCAGCGGCTGTGGGATCTCGCCGAGCGCTGGTACCCGGAGGTCGAGACGATGCCGATGCGGGAGGCCGACCGAGCACTGCGCCGAGCAGCGCTTCCGCACGCCAGGGCGTACGGCTGACGAAGAAGGGCTGGGAGGCGCACCCCGACGTGCCCGACGGCAGCGTCCCGGATCGCGTGACCTTCCTCTCCCCCTTCGACCGGCTCATCCACGATCGCGACCGCGCGGAGGCGCTGTTCGACTTCCACTACCGCCTCGAGATGTACGTACCGAAGGCGAAGCGCGAGTACGGCTACTACGTCCTGCCGATCCTCGTCGGCGACCGCCTCGTCGGCCGCATCGAGCCTCGCTTCGACCGGAAGACGAAGACGCTCGAGGTGCTCGGCGCCTGGGGCGACACCTCGCGCGCCGACGAGGCGCTGGCGAGCCTCGCGACGTTCCTCGGCGCCGAGACGGTCGAGCACCACAACTAGGATCCAACGCGGTGCACTTCGAGACCCGCGCGATCCACGAAGGGCAGGAGCCCGACCCCGCGACGGGCGCGATCACGACGCCGATCTACCAGACCTCGACGTACGTGCAGGAGGCGGTCGGCGTCCACAAGGGCTACGACTACGCGCGCGTCGGCAACCCGACGCGAACCGCGCTGCAGGAGTGCCTCGCCTCGCTCGAGGGCGCCGCCCACGGCCGCGCGTTCTCCTCCGGCCTCGGCGCCGTGACGACCCTCATGCACCTGCTGTCGCCCGGCGATCACGTCGTCGCGGTGAACGACGTCTACGGCGGGATCTACCGGATGTTCACGCAGGTGTACGCGCCGAAGGGCTACCGCTTCACCTTCCTCACGCCCGAGGAGATCTCGACCCGGCTCGCCGATCACCTCGAAGAGCGGACGAGGTTCGTCTGGCTCGAGACGCCGACGAACCCGGCACTCAACATCGTCGACATCGCCGCGGCGGCAGCGGCCGCCCACGCCGCCGGCGCGCAAGTGGTCGTCGACAACACGTTCGCGACGCCCTACCTGCAGCAGCCGCTCGCGCTCGGCGCCGACGTCGCGCTCCACTCGACGACGAAGTACCTCGGCGGCCACTCGGACGTGATCGGCGGCTTCGTCGCGACGAACGACGACGGGATCGCCGACCAGCTCGCGTTCCTGCAGAAGTCGCTCGGCGCAGTGCCCGGACCGTTCGACGCCTGGCTCGTGCTCCGCGGAGTGAAGACGCTCGCGGTGCGGATGGACCGCCACTGCGCGAACGCCGTCGCGGTCGCCGCGTTCCTCGAGCGCCACCCCCGTGTCGCCGCGCGTGCTCTACCCGGGCCTGCCGTCCCACCCCGGACACGCGATCGCGGCGCGGCAGATGAGGAACTTCGGCGGGATGGTCTCGTTCCTGCTCGAGGACGAGCAGGAGGCTGTCGACCTCGTCGCGCGCACGAAGATCTGGAAGCTCGCCGAGAGCCTCGGCGGCGTCGAGAGCCTCATCGAGCACCCCGCGCGGATGACGCACGCGTCGACCGCCGACGCGCCGTTCGCAGTCCCGCCCACGCTGATCCGGCTGTCCGTGGGCATCGAGTCGGCCGAGGACCTCGTCGAGGACCTCGAGTCGGCGCTCGCCGGATGAGCCTCGAGCCGATCGACCTGCGCCATCAGGCGCCCGGGATCATCGCCTGTTACCTCCTCGAAACCGACGACGGGACGGCGCTCTTCGACTGCGGGCCGACGACGTGCATTCCCGCACCTGAAGGCGGGTCTTCGCGGACACGGCCTCGAGCTGACCGACGTGCGGCACCTGCTGCTCTCGCACATCCACCTCGACCACGCGGGCGCGGCGGGAGTGCTCGTGCGCGAGCATCCGGAGCTCCAGGTTCACGTCTCGGAGGTCGGAGCACCGCACCTCGTCGATCCCGCCGAAGCTCGACGCGAGCGCGCGACGTCTGTACGGCGACGCGTTCGACGAGCTCTGGGGCGAGCTCGCTCCGATCCCGGCCGAGAACGTCCACGTCGTCGGCGAGACCGTCGTCGGGCTCGAGTGCTTCCCGACGCCGGGTCACGCGTGGCACCACGTGTCGCTCCTCGCCGAGGACGGCACGCTCTACGCAGGGGACGCGACGGGCGTTCGGCTGCAGGGCGCCCGCTTCGTCATGCCTCCGTGCCCGCCGCCCGAGCTCGACCTCGAAGCCTGGGAGAGCACGATCGTCGAGATCGAGCGGCGTGCACCGTCTCGGCTCGCGCTCATCCACTTCGGCGTCTTCGACGACGTCGAGAGCCACCTCACGTCCCTGCGCGAGACGCTCCGTCGCTGGGGCGAGCGCGTCGAGGACGGGATGGACGAGCAGACGTTCATCGCCGCCGCGCGCTACGACGTCGAGCAGACCGACCCCGAGCTCGTCGACGAGTACCAGCGCGCCGGCCCGTACTGGCACCACTTCCGCGGCATCGAGCGCTACTGGCGGAAGCGGCGGGAGGCGGCTATCCCGTAGGGGCGAGATATATCTCGCCCGAGCTACGAGGAATTGTCGGTTTCGTGACATGGAGACCAACTGGCTACAACAAGCTGTTCGCATGCCGTCGACGTCGACGACTTCGACTTGCCGAGTTCGACTACTCGTCGAGCAACCTCTACTTCGTCACTGCGTGCACGCACGACCGCAGGTGCGTCTTCGGAGACATCCGCAGCGACCATGTTACGCCTGTCAAAGCTCGGAGCGCATTGCGCGCGACTGCTTGATCGCGATCCCAGCGTCATCACGGACATGCGCTGGATCTCGACGCGTACCTGGTCATGCCGAACCACGTGCACATAGTCCTGGGGCTCGGCGCGACCCGGTCGGGCGAATGCTGGGTGACGTCGTCGGCACCTACAAAGCCGCGGTGACGAGGGCCGCCAGTCGATCGGATCTCTGGCAGCGCGGGTACCACGACCGACGTCGATTCGCGACGACGACGACCTCGCTCGCATTCGCGAGTACATCTCGACGAACCCAATCCGATGGGCATTCGATCCTCGAGAACCCGAGGAGGACGAACGGGGCGAGATGTATCTCGCCCCTACACGCTGAAGGCGTGGTCCTCGAGGTCGGCGAGCGAGACGAACTCGAGCGCCGAAGCGTGGGTTGCCTCCAACACGACCGGGGGTGCGACGCCCGCGTCGAGCGCCTCCTGCCAGCGTGCCGCGACCACGCACCAGCGGTCGCCCGGCTGGAGTCCGGGGAACATCCACTGCGGCTGCGGCGTCGAGAGATCGTTGCCGGCCGCGACCGAGAACTCGAGGAACTCCTCCGTCATGACGGCGCACACGACGTGGAACCCGAGGTCGGCACCGCCCGTGCGGCAGTAACCGTCGCGGAAGTACCCGGTCACCGGATCGATCGAGCATGGCTCGAGCTCGCCCCCGAGGACATTCACGCTCGGAGCTTAGGCCCAGCCGGTGACGAGCCAGCGACCGCGCCGGAAGCGGGTCGTCATCAGGCCGAGGCGCACGACGATGAGGACGAGCAGGGCGGCCCAGACGCCGCGGATCCCCCAGTCGCCCTCGAGCGACGCCAGGAGCACCGCCGCGCAGGCGAGGAACGCGGCGACCATCGACAGCGCGAGGAACGGCCCGTCACTGGCGCCGATGAGGATCCCGTCGAGCGCGAAGACGGCCCCGTTCAGCGGCTGCATGAGGGCGAAGATCGGCCACAGGAGCGCCGTCTCGTCGAGCACGGACGCGTCGCCGGTGAACACGCGGGGCAGGACGCCGGCGAGCACGAGCATGAGCGCCGCGAACGCGCCGCCGAGGGCGACGGAAAGCCAGATCATGCGCTCGCTCGCGCCGTAGGCCTCCTCCCGCCGCCCGGCCCCGAGCTCGCGGCCGACGATGATCTGACCGGCGATCGCGACGGCATCGAGGACGAGCGCGAGGAAGATCCAGAGCTGGAACGCGACCTGGTGCGCCGCGATCGACGCGTCGCCGAAGCGCGTCGCCACCGCGCCCGCAAGGACGAACGAGAGCATGAGCGCCGTCGTGCGGATGAAGATCCACTTGCCGAGGGACAGCACGCGCCGCGCGAGCGCGAGCCGAACGCGGGCCTCGCCGGGCTCGAGCCGCCGGAGCACGACGACGACGAACGCCGCCCCCATCCCGAGCTGCGCGATGGCCGTCCCCCACGCCGAGCCTTCGATCCCCCAGTCGAAGCCGTACACGAACAGGATCTCGAGAAAGAGGTTCGCGACGTTGCCGGCGATCAGGACGACGAGTGGCGTACGCAGGTCGGCGACGCCACGAAGGTAACCCTGCGCACCCAGCGCGAGGAAGGCGGCCGGAAAGCCGACGGCCGCGATCCGCAGGTACGTGACCGCGTAGTCGGCCGCCTGCCCGTCGCCGCCCATGAGCGAGACGAGCTGCGGCGCGAACGCGGCGATGAGCGCCGACACGGCGATCCCGAACGCGAGCGAGAGCCAGACTGCCTGCGCGCCCAGCCGACGCGCAGTCTCCTGCTCCCCCGCCCCGCCCGCGCGCGCGACCTGCGCGGTCGTCCCGTACTGGAGGAAGTTGAAGATCGCGAACGTCCCGCCGAGGATCGTGAACGCGATGCCGAGCGCGGCGAGTTGTGGCCGCCCGAGGTGACCGACGATGGCCGTGTCGACGAGGAGGTACAGCGGCTCGGCCGCAAGCGCGCCCAGCGCCGGGAGCGCGAGCCCGACGATCTCGCGGTCGTACCGTCGACCTGAGCTTCACGCCGCGCGCGTGGCTTCGATCGTCGCCTCGTAGGCAGCGACGTAGTTCGCGACCATGTTCTCCGGCGAGAAGCGCTCCTCGACTTCTTTGCGGATGACAACGGGATCGAGCGAGTCGGCGAGCTCGAGCGCGGCCGGGTCTTCCATGTCGCGGTACTTCTCGACGATGACACCGGTGCGCCCGTGCTCGACGATCTCGGGCACGGCGCCGCGCCGCGTCGAGATGACCGGAGTCCCGCAGGCCATCGCCTCGATCATCATCAGCCCGAAGGGCTCCTCCCAGTCGATGGGCGAGATGAGAGCGCGTGCGCCCATGAGGAGCTCGACCTTGTCTGCGTGCCCGACCTCGCCGACGTACTCGATCGAGCCGCCGAGGTGCGGGCGGATGAACTCGTCGAAGTACCGGATCTCGAGCGGCTCGCGGCACTTGGCCGCGATCTTGAGCGGGATTCCCGTCTCGAGCGCGACGGCGAGCGCTCGGTGCGCCCCCTTGTCCGGGCTCATCCGCCCGAGGAAGACGAGGTAGTCGCCGCCCGGCTTGCGCCGGAACGGGTACATCGAGAGGTCGAGGGCGTTCGGGCAGTTCCCGATCCAGGGCAGGTTCGGCTTCGGCTTTCGCTGGTTCATCGAGATCGAGATGAGCTTCGCGTTCGGCGCGAGCTCGAGCACCTGCTCGTACATCCGGCCCGGCTGCCCGTCGAGCGGCCCGTGCACCGTGTGGCAGAACGGGACATCGATGAGCCCGCCGAACGCGAGCCCGAGCATCCCGGTGTGGTCGTGCACGACGTCGAACTCGTCGGCCTTGCGGAAGGCGTGCACGGAGTGCTGCATCTCCCAGTACGTGTGCCCGATCCACTCGCTCGGGGCCGTGTGGAAGACGGATTCGAGGCGCGCCCGCGTCTGCGAGTCGCCCGACGCGAAGAGCGTCACGTCGTGGCCCGCGTCGACGAGACCGTCGGCGAGGAGCGCGACCACGCGCTCGGTCCCGCCGTACGCCTCCGGCGGCACCGGGAACCAGACCGGGCAGATGAGGCCTATCCGCATCTAGACACCCTCGGCAATCGTGACATGGCCGCGCTCGACCGCAACCGTCCACGTCCGGCCGTACGCCCGCACGCCCTCGATGCGCAGTCCATCCAGCCAGCTCGGGAGCTCGTCGTTCACGGTCGAGACGAGCCGTTGCCGCTCGCGGTCGGGCTCGATCCCGAGAAGCACGCGTACGAGGAGGATCGGCGTGCCCGCGGCCCAGGCCTGCGGACGCGCCGCCGTCGGATACGCGATCGGGAACGGCGTCTCGTCGCGCGCATAGCCGGCGAAGACCTCCGGCAGCGACCAGTCGAAGTGCGCGGCGGCCTCGATCAGCGCACGCGCGATGCGGCGCGCCTCCGCCATGTAGCCGTGCCGCGCGAGGCCCCAGGCGGCGAGCGACGTGTCGTGCGGCCAGACCGTTCCGTTGTGGTAGCTGATCGGGTTGAACGCGGCCGCGTCCGACGCCATCGTGCGGATCCCCCACCCCGACCAGAGCTCCTCCGAGAGCAGCTGGTCGACCACCGTGCTCACGCGCTCCGGCAGGACGATCCCGCTCCACAGGAGGTGGCCCATGTTCGACGAGCGCGAGTCGACCGGCTGCTTCTTGCCGTCGAGCGCGAGGGCGTAGAAACCGCCGCGCTCCTCGACCCAGAACGCCTCGTCGAAGCGCGCGCGGAGCTCGTCGGCCTCGCGCTCGAGCCGGTCGGCGAGCGCCTGGTCGCGCCAGACCTCGCGCGCGACCTCCGCGACCCCGCGCTTCGCGTCGTAGACGTAGCCCTGCACCTCGACCGCCGCGATCGGCGCCTCGGCGAACGCCCCGTCCTGGAAGCGCTGCGAGTCGCCCGAATCCTTCCACGACTGGTTCGCGAGCCCCGAGTCGCCCAGGCGGCTGTACTCGACGAAGCCGTCCCCGTCGCGATCGCCGAAGCGGTCGATCCACTCGAGCGCGAGGAGGGCGGGCTCGCGCATCCGCTGCGCGAACGACGCGTCGTCCGTCCAGCGCCACGTCTCCGCAAGGAGCACGAGATAGAGCGGTGTCGAGTCGACCGAGCCGTAGTAGCGCGGGAACCAGAACTCGGCGCATCTGCCCTCGCGCACCTCGTGCACGATCTTTCCCGGCTCGGCGTCGATCGTGGGGTCCTCCTCGTGTGCCTGGAGCTCGGTGAGCGCATCGAGCGCGCCGACGGCGATCTCCGGGCCGAGCAGAAGGGTCTGGAGGGACGTGATCGCCGTGTCGCGCCCGAAGACCGTCATGAACCAGGGCATGCCGGCGGCGAAGAGCGGCCGGCGGTACTCGCCCGTCCGCATGCGAAGTGCGGCGAGGTCGGCGATCGACCGGTCGAAGGAGTGGCGCAGGCTCTCCCACCCTCCGCGCACCCGAGGGACGCGAAGCGTCCATGCCGCGACGACGTCGCTCGCGGCCTCGCGCTCCTCGTCCAGGTCCTCGACGGTGTCGAGCGCCTCGCTGAGCCACGGTCGGATGTCGACGGTGAGCTCCCAGCGCTCGTGCGGCTCGAGCGTCAGCGGATACGTCATCGCGCTGCCGTCGAGGCGGCCTGGCTTGGAGAAGACGAGCTCCGTTCCGAGGTCGCCTCGCGGGTCCACGATCGAGACCTGGCGCTTCGTCTCGTCGTGAGTCGTAGGGGCCGGTGGCGGAAGCTTCTCCGCGAGCTCGGGGTCGCCAAGCGAGAAGTCGTGGTGCTTCACCGAGATGATGTCCGCGAAGTCCGCCTCTGCCTCGAGCGCGACGTCGAGCGCGAGTGGCTCGGGGCTCTCGTTGCGAAGCATGATCCGCTCCTGCATCCCCGTACCGATGAAGCGCTCGCGCGAGATCGAGATCGCGTCGCGCGGCAAGCCGTTCGTGGTGCGGTTGCGGAGGTAGAACGCGGCTCTGAAGTGCTCGACGCGACCCGAGGAGAGGAGGAGCGGGGTCGATCCCGAGACCTTCAGGACGAGGCGCGAGAGAAACCGCGTGTCGTGCGCGAAGAAACCGCTCGTGTCGGCGGCGATGTCGCCGCGGTCGTCACAGATACAGAAGGTCGATCCCTCGAGGATCGTGAGCATCGCCTTAGCCCTCGCGGCGCAGGATCCGGCCGCCGCTCGACTGCGCCAGCGCCTTGATCACCATCTCGTCGATGTTCACGTGCGGCGGGCGTGTGAGCGTAAACAGAACGCACTCGGCGACGTCGTCCGCCGTGAGCGGCTCGACGCCCTCGTACGGCGCCTTCGCCGCCTCCTCGTCCCCCTTGAACCGGACGAGCGAGAACTCGGTCTGCGCGAGGCCGGGATCGACGGTCGTGATGCGGATCGGGCGACCGAGAAGATCCTCACGGAGTCCGTAGACGAAGCCGCGGAGCGCGAACTTGGCGGCAATGTAGACAGCAGCATTCTGGTACGCCTGCCGGCCGGCGATCGAGCCGGTGAAGAGGATGTGGCCGCCGTCGCAGACGTGCGGAAGTGCGAGGCGCGTGATCCGGATCGCCCCGTCGACGTTCGTGTGCAGCACGGTCGCTTCGTCCTCGGGGTTCGACTCGGTGAAGGGGTAGCGGCCGAGGGCGAGCCCCGCGTTGTTGTAGAGGATGTCGATCCCGCCGAGCTCGGCGACGGCCCGCGTCACGAACGCCGCGCAGCTCTCCTCGTCGGTGACGTCCAGAGGAAGGGCGACGTCCGCGTCGATCCGTTCGACCCGTCGCGCGCCGCCGACGACGCGCACGCCGGCCTCACGGAGCTTCCGCACTGTGGCCGCCCCGAACCCGCTCGACGCCCCTGTGACGACCGCCGTCTTGCCCTCGAGCTCCACGGCCGGAGCCTAGTCCGAAGCCGACATGTCAGGGGTCTGACCCTACGGGTCTGACCCCTGACTTAGCCTAAAGAGACAGGCCTGGCAGGCTCAGGAGATCGTGATCGACTCGATGACGACCGGCTCGAGCGGCCGATCGCGCCCGTCGCGCTCGACGAACGAGATCGCGTCGGCGACGTCCTGGCCCGAGGTCACGCGGCCGAACACGGTGTGCTTCCCGTTCAGCCACGACGCCTCCTCGACGGTCACGACGAAGAACTGCGAGCCGTTCGTGTTCGGGCCTGCGTTCGCCATCGCGAGGTAGCCGCGCGCGACCGGGTGGTCGTTGAACTCGTCCTCGAACGAGTAGCCGGGGCCGCCCGTCCCGTCTCCGCGAGGACAGCCCGCCTGGATCATGAAGTCGGGGATCACACGGTGGAACGTCAGACCGTCGTAGTACCCCTCGCCGGCGAGCTTCGTGAAGTTCTCGACCGTCTTCGGCGCATCGTCGTCGAAGAGCTCCAGCTCGATCGCCCCCTCGCTCGTGGTCATGACCGCCGTCGACATGGCCGCGACGCTAGCAGCCTCCGCCAACCTTCCGTCCGATGACGCGTCCCTACACTTCGACAGTGGCGAGCGAAGCGCAGCCCGCGGGGGGTTTCCAGCAGGCCGAGCTCTCGAACGAGCTCGCCAACCAGTGGCGCCGTCTGACGCGGGCGGCCACCGCTGTCGCGCTCATCACGGCCCCGGCCGTCGTCGTCTGGCTCAACCAGACGGAGGGCTGGGCGTGGTACTGGTCGATCCTCGCCGCGCTCGGTCTCGTCGTCTGCTTCCGCGGCGTCATCGACCTCCTCTTCCACCGCCTGATCCCGCGACCCAGCCTCTTCGGACTCGAGAGCCAGCAGCTCCGCGAGGAGGACGTGATCGCGCGTCGCCGCGTCTGGTTCTGGCGCTTCTGGGTCAAGACGTTCCTGGTCGTCGGCGGGATCGTCCTGCTCGCGACCGCATTCCTCAACTCGGCGCTCCTCGTCCAGATCCTGCCGCTGCTCGTCATGCTCCCGATCTTCCTCATCTTCAACTTCGTCATCCTCTTCGGCCCGCTCCTCCTGATGAACCTCTCGCAGATCCAGGGCTTCGAGCCCGGAGATGCCGAGTGGGGCGTCAAGCTCGCGGACGTCCGCGGCCAGGCCGAGGCGAAGGAGGAGGTGCGGCGCGTCGTCTCGATCTGGCAGTCCGGCGAGGCCTTCGAGCGGGCGGGCGGGAAGCGCGAGCGGGGGCTGCTCTTTCTCGGCGCGCCCGGCACGGGCAAGACGATGCTCGCGAAGGCGCTCGCCACCGGCTTCAACTCGCCGTTCGTCTCGATCCCGGGATCCGGTTTCGCCGCGACCTTCATCGGCATCGACGCCATCGTGGTGCGCGTACTTGCGCGCCGCGCCAAGCGGCTCGCCCGCAAGTGGGGCGGTCAGTGCATCGTCTTCATCGACGAGATCGATGCCGTCGGCATGCGCCGGCAGGCGCTCAATCCCGGCGGTTTCGGCGGAGCGGTGGGAGGGTTCCAGCCCACCGACCTGCACGAGCTCCTGTGGTTCGGGCCGTTCGGCGCGCTCAACCCGTCCGGCGACCTCATCCTGGAGAACCACCGCTGGCGCGAGCGCCTCTTCGCCGAGCGCGCGCCGCAGCCGCTTGGTCCGACCGCCCTCACGAGCCGCGTGAATGGTGTTCTCAACTTCATGTTCCCCGGCGGGATGGGCGGTGGCTCGCTCGCCCTCAACCAGCTGCTCGTGGTCATGGACGGCATCGACAACCCGCCGTTCTTCAAGAAGTTCTTCACGAACAAGACGAACACGCTGCTCGACGGCATCTACATCGTCCCGCGCCGCATCGGGAGCTTCTCGCTGCGCCTCCCTGCTGCTCGGCCGCGGAAGGAGCAGATCTACTTCATCGGCGCGACCAACGTGCCCGTCGACCGACTCGACCCCGCGCTCACGCGCCCCGGCCGGATGGGACGCCACGTCTGGTTCCGGACGCCGACCAAACAGGATCGCCTCGACATCCTCGACCTCTACCTCGGGAAGGTCGCGCACGCGCAGGAGCTCGACCAGCCGCATCGCCGCGAGGAGATCGCGCGCGTCACCAACGGCTACGCGCCCGCGATGCTCGAGCAGGTCACGTCGATGGCGCTCACGATCGCCCATCACTCGAATCGCGACGCCTTGACCTGGGACGACCTCGTCGAGGCCATGACCACTCTCGAGGCCGGAACCGCAGTCGGCATCGAGTACATCCCGGAGGAGAGCCGCGCTGTCGCCATTCATGAGGCGGGCCATGCCGCCGCCGGCCACGTCTACTTGAAGGGCGCGGAGTCAACGCGGCTCTCCATCCGGATGCGCGGAGGCGCGCTCGGGCACCACCAGGCGCTCGAGAAGGAGGAGCGGTTCAGCCGCTTCCGCTCGGAGGAGTTCGCGCGGCTCGTGTGGGCTCTCGGCGCGATGGCCGCCGAACGGGTCTTCTACGGCGAGAACTCGAACGGCGTCGGTGGTGACGTCATGAGCGTGACCGCGCAGGCCGCATACATGGTCGGCGCGTCGGCTATGGGCCCCGAGCCGTTCGCAATCACCCCGCGCGAGGACGAGACGGAGGAAGAAGCGCGCGAGCGGATCCTCAAGCGCTTCGAGAAGATCGGCCTGCAGATCGTCAACCGCACGAGCGGTGGAGGGCCGTTCGGGGAGAACCCCATCGCATCCGTCCTCGGCGATCGCGACAAGCGCGCGATCGTCGGACAGCTCGTCGGCCAGGCGTACGTCGCCGCCCACAATCTCATCGTCGCCAACCGCGAGGCGGTCGAGCACATCGCGGACGTGCTCACCGCGCGCCGCGAGCTCTTCGGCGACGAGCTGCTGAACCTGCTCGACGAGTCGAAGATCACGATCCCCGACGTCGACCTGTCCGAGGAGAGCTCGTGGCCGACGATGTGATGGACAAAGCCGCCGCCGACGCGAAGCCGGCGCCGACGAACGCCGTGGGAACCGCCGTCGTCGCGCCGGAGACGCGTAGCGACCGCGCGCGCCGCCTTGCCTATCGGAGCCGCTTTGCGGCGTTCTACGTCCTCCTCGCGATCATCGCGGGGGCCGGCGTCGGAGCGCTGCTCGTCCTCGTCGGCCGCGGGAGCCCAGCCCCCGCTCCCGCCTGGTCGGCGTGGCAGCCCGCAGGGAGCACGGAGCGTCGCTCCCTGCAGATCGCGGATCACGTCGGCGACCAGTACCGCCTCCCGAGCGGGAATGCGCTCGTCGCAGTGACGTACGCGGGGCCGCCGACCGTGACTGGGCCTGACGGCTCGACCTTCGAGGTGCGCGCTCTCGCCGTCCGACCCGATACGACCGCCGGTCGCGCGGAGGCCGACGACATCGACACGCTCGACGCGCAGAACACCGTCATGTACACGCTCTGCGGCCTCGGGAACGCCTGCTCGATCGCCGAGGGGAAGCCGACCGTCGAGCGCGGACAGCTCCTGCGCCGGGAAGCCCTCGAGCTCGCGCTCTACTCGTTCCGCTACCTCGATGGGATCGACTCGACTCTCGTGCTCCTGCCGCCGCGCGCCGACGGGCAGGCGGCGTCCGCCGTCTTCATCGAACGGAGTGACGTCCAGGCGGCGCTCGACCAGCCGCTCGACGAGACCCTCACCGCCCCGCTCACGCCCGGCGTGGGCAACATCCAAGCCGACGAGCAGCGCGTGATCGACCGCACGACGCGCTCGCGCCTGTACGAGTACACCTATCTGCAGGCGCAGGACGGGAGCCCGATCATGGTGCTCACGCCCGCGCTCAGTGGATAGCGCAAGATCGAAATTCGCTCGCGCGAGTTTCGATCGCGCAAGACCTCTGGAGGCGTCCGCTTCGCGGCCGCTGCGCTAGTGGATCCATCCCTCGCTGAGGCGGTTCAGCGTGCGAAGGCCCGGCTCGACACGCTCGACTACTACCCCGAGCCCGTTCGTGTGGATCGGGTGCGCATCCTCGTCGCGCCGTGGTTCTTCCGGATCCCCGGCTTCCGCCGCTACCACGGCTACGCGTTCTGGCGGACGATCGTGCTGAAGAGCCCCGACGTCTCCGACGACCTCGTCACGCACGAGCTCTGCCACATCTGGCAAGGCCAGCATCGCGCCTTGCATATGAGCTGGAAGCACGTGAGCACGCGGTATCGATCGAATCCGTACGAGATCGAGGCGCGGCGAGCCGTGTCCGAATCCGCCAGTCAGGGGTCAGACCCGTAGGGTCTAACCCCTGACGTGTCCGGAGCGGACGGGGCGTCCCTCGTTCGAGGGACACGACGTCTTCTCCGGAGTGCCGACGTTGATCGCATGCTGCGGCGCTCGGCTGCTCTCGTCCTGCTTGCCGTGAGCGCGGTCGCCGCGCTCGCGTCGAGCGGCGCGAACGCCACGCGAGCGTCCGTCCCGGACATCGTGTCCGTCGAAACGTATCCGTTCTCCGCCGTCGTGAAGTGGCGAGTGCCCGACGCGGGCCGCGTCGTGCTCGAGATCGGCGTCGACGACCGCTACGGCATCTGGTCGCCGACGACGGCCGCACACGCGGCAACCACGTCGCACACGACTCTCGCCGGCCTCGAGCCGGCGACGACGTACCGCTTCCGCGTCGTCGCTCGCTGGCGCAACGGGATGAAGGCCGAGGCGCGTGGATCGTTCCGCACCGACGCATGGCCGGGCTCCACTGCCGCGAGCGCGGTGGCCACTGCCGCCGATACAGCTGCTTCCCGCGGAGGAGGCAGCGGCTCCCCGTTCGTCCTCCCGCCGTCGCTGCCGCCAGGCGTCACCCCTGCACCACCGTCGCAGTCCCCGGGGGCGCTCCCGCCCGGGACGCCGACGGTCGAGAGCTCGTCTCCGCTCCGCGTCAACGGCAACGCCGTCTTTCCCCGCATGGTCTGGCGCCAGTGCCCGACGTACTACCCGACGTCGATCGGTGCAGGCATCAATCTCTTCCTCGGTGTGAGCTGCGCCGGGCCCGACGAGCAGTTCAACCGTCTCGCCGGCCGCGCGATGTCGACCGTCGATGCCAAGACACCAGGCATCTCCGGTCCGGGCCTGATCGGCTGGCACCTCCCCGACGAAGCGGACATGTCCGTGCGCATCC
Source organism: uncultured Gaiellaceae bacterium (assembly GCA_963744505.1). Classification (GTDB taxonomy): domain Bacteria; phylum Actinomycetota; class Thermoleophilia; order Gaiellales; family Gaiellaceae; genus GMQP-bins7. The sequence goes on along the minus strand of CAVUTL010000004.1, from coordinate 5,036 downwards.
CCGAGAACCTGCCGCGGCCCCAAGGCCAGGGACGAGTGACCTTCCTGACCGTGACCGACCACTTCTCGCAGCGCGCCGCGCCGCACGAGAGCGGACGGGAGATCTACACCAGGTTCTTCGACCGCGCCGACGTCGTCGGCTTCGACACCTACCCCGTCGAAGGCCGGTGCTCGCTCGCGCAGATCGACAACGTCTACTGGATGCAACGCGAGATCGTGTCTCTCACCCGCGGCAAGCCGACGTTCCAGTGGATCGAGGCAGGGCCGATGGAGCACTGTCGCGAGAACCAGGACCCGACACCGGCAGTCGTCCGCGCAGAGACGTGGCTCGCGATCGCCGGCGGCGCCCGGGGGATCGGCTACTTCCCCGACTGGTGGGAGGAGAGCATCCGCAACGAGGTGCGCCTGACCAACCGCGAGATCCTCGCGCTCGCCCCGGCCCTCCTGTCCCCCGTCGCGAAGGTCAACTGGTCGATGGAGAGCCCGGTCCGCGTCGGCGCCCGTCGCTACAACGGCGCGACCTACGTCATCGCGGTCAACACGTCGACCGCCGAGGAGACGGCGTCCTTCTCCGTGCCCGCCCTCGGCGGACGCACGCTTCGTGTCTTCCGCGACGGCCGCACCGTGAAGCCGCTCGGAGACCTCGTGACGGACAGGCTCCCGCCTCTGGGCGTCACCGTCTACGTCGTATCGCCCGGCGGCTGGTAGCGCAGCGCGCGCTACCGTAGCTCGCGATGAGATCGACTCTCGCTCTCGTCGTCCTGCTGTGCGGACTCGCAGCTCTCTCGTCTTCAGCCCTCGGTGCCGAGAGCGAAGCGGGTTCGGGTCCACGGGTGACGATGTTCGGGGACTCGGTCGCGGACTCGTTCACATACGTCCCGGAAGCACGCGAGTTACTCGGCCAAAGAGTGGAGCTCCGGTTGGAGCTCCAACCGTGCCGGAAGCTCGTGCCCGTCGGGTGCGCGTTTCAAGGTGCACGCCCGCCGTCGGTGCTCGACATCGTTCGGTCGTCCTCGCTCTCGCAGCTGGGCAACATCGTCATCGTCGCGGTCGGCTACAACGATCCGGCGAACAACTACGAGACCGACATGGCGCAGGTCGCCAACGCGCTCGTCGACCGCGGCGTCGGGCACATCGTCTGGGTCACGCTCCGCGCGCAGACGGACGACTATCGCCAGATCAACGACGTCATCGTGAGGCAGGCGCCCCGCTGGCCGCAGCTCCAGGTCGCCGACTGGGAGGCGGCGAGCCGAGGAAAGGACTGGTTCAACCCCGACGGCCTGCACCTGAATGCAGATGGGGCACTCGGCCTCGCAATGCTCCTACGCCCGTATGTCCTCGCTGCCTGCGGATCAGCTTGCGCCTCGACTCCCGACGCGCCGCGCAACACCCGCCCGCCGACGCTTCGGGGTACTCCCGTCGTCGGCCGCACCCTGACCTGCCGGCCCGGCGCGTGGTCGGGAGTCCGGCCGATCCGACTGACGTATCGCTGGCTGCGCGGCACAAGAGTGCTCGTGGGCGCCGTCGGAAACACGCGGCGCCTCGGCAGAGCCGACCGCGGTCGAAACGTCGCGTGCAGGGTCTGGGCGGGAAACGTGAGTGGCGCGTCGGCGGCCACGTCGAAGTCGGTCCTCGTCCGCGGAGCTCCATAGCAGCGCTATGCGGCCGTGGGCGCGGTTGCCCTCGTCGAAGACTTCTGCGATACTGAACTCAATGGTTCAGTATCCGACTACCGTCGACCAAGCGTTCGCGGCCCTCGCCGACCCGACCCGGCGCGCCGTGCTCGAACGGCTCGGCTCCGGCAGCGCAACCATCAGCGAGCTCGCCGAGCCCTTCGGCATGTCGCTGACCGGAATGAAGAAGCACGTCCGGCTGCTCGAGGAGGCCGAGCTCGTCACGACGGAGAAGGTCGGCCGCGTCCGCAGGTGCACGCTCGTGCCCTACGCCTTCGAGGGCATCAGTACGTGGCTGCAGCGGCTCGACCGCTTCGCGCACGTCGTCCAACGCACGAAAGGAGCACGATGAGCACCACCGTCACCACTCCGAACGAGCTCGAGATCCGCGTCGAGCGGATCTTCGACGCACCGCGCACGCACGTCTACTCCGTCTGGACGGATCCGGAGTTGATCCCCGAATGGTGGGGCGACGGCACCGTCGTCGAGGAGATGGACGTCCGTCCCGGCGGCACCTACCGATTCCGAACCGCCTTCGGCGCCGTCGAGGGCGAGTTCCGCGAGGTCGAGCCGCCCGCGCGCCTCGTGCAGACGTTCCAGAATCACCTGCAGACGCTCGAGTTCGAGGATCTCGGTGAGCAGACGAAGCTGACCCAGACGATGCGCTTCGAGACGACCGAGCAGCGAGACACCACCATGCAGTACGGCGTCGAGGAGGGCGCGAAGGAGGGCTTCGCGCGCATCGACGCGTTGCTGGAGAAGATCGCGGCGTGAGGCCGATGTCGGGGACGCGTGCGCAGCGCAAGCGGTGCGCCTCGATGTCGTCTGCATAGCCCCGCTGTGCTTGGATGCAGCTACTAGGGAAGAGGGTTGAAGTCGAAATCGAAGGAGGGGGTAACGCAATGAAGCGTCTCGCAGCAGTCGCGCTCGCATTGATGGCCGCATTGCTGACGATGGTCGGTACGTCGGGGGCAATCACCGGTGGACAGCTCGACGGGACCCGGCATCCAAACGTAGCGATGATCGTCTTCTATCAACCCGATGGCCGGTTTCGGTGCTCGGCGACCCTCGTTTCACCGACTGTGCTCGTGACTGCCGCCCACTGCACCGATGGCGTGCGCGGAAAAGTCATCGTCACGTTCGAGCCGGTTTCGCCAGCACCCTTGCCGCGTGCGGCCGACGACACGGGAAGTGGCATGTCCACGATCGGCTACGGATCGTCCGTTCCGGGCTGGCAAACGGGGACGCCACACGCGCATCCCCTTTGGGACGGCGAACTCCAGCTGAACGATCTCCACGACGTGGGGGTCGTGGTGCTGGACGCGCCCTACACGGGAGCGACCCCGGCAACACTTCCTCCGCGCAACTACCTCGCGGGACTCGCGAGCGGCAACGGAGGCCTCAACAAGCAGACCTTCACCGTCGTCGGCTACGGCGTCTTCTTCGAGAAGCCGACCGAAGGCCCTCAGAAACCGACCGCAATCGCCGATCGCACTCGCCGTTTCGCCGATGCAGTCGGCCAGAACATCTCCTCGCAGGTGCTGAAACTCGCAGAGAACCAAAAGGACTCACGGGCGGATGGCGGTACCTGTTTCGGTGATTCCGGCGGGCCCGTCTTTCACGGCGGTCGAATCGTTGGTGACACGAGCTTCGGAGCGAGTCAGTTCTGCCGCAGCGCCGGCGCTTACTACCGCCTCGACACAGACGACGCGCGCATGTTTCTCGATGACTACGTAGCGGTGCCCTAGCTGCAGAACGACTAAGCCAGGAAGTCGCAAGGCTCCCGGCGCGCAGCCTGAGCCCCCGCGACTACGCCCTTTCGAGAAAGCCCTGCGTGAGCAGGGCTTTCCGACATGGGCCGGGCAGGGATCGAACCTGCGACCTTGGGATTAAAAGTCCCCTGCTCGACCCACTGAGCTACCGGCCCGCGCCGGGATGAGTGTAGAAGCCGCAGCGAGGAGCGTCTCTACACTCCTCACCGGCCCCCATCGACTAGCGGCCTAGGTCACCACCCTTTCAAGGTGGCAGCACGGGTTCGAATCCCGTTGGGGGCACTCCTCGAGAGGACGGAAACACGGAGCCCCACGTCAGATCGCGTACGGCTTCCATCTCGAGCGCCTGTGTTAGCGCCGCTGGTTCGCGGGGTAACAAACGTGGCAGATCGAAAGGGAGGTCACGATGGCCGGTCATGCGGCCACCGCGGAAGTCGACGTCAAGGCTCCAGCAGCGCGAGTCTGGACAGCTTGGAAATTTATCTGGTGCAGATCGAGCAGTACATGTTCCGCTCTCAGGTCGAGACGGACTGGGAGCCCGGTAGTCCCATCGTCTGGAGGGCGAGTACGAGGGAGAGAAGTACGAGGACAAGGGAAAGATCCTCGACATCTAGCCCGAAAGACGGCTGACGATGACGCACTTCAGCCCGTTGAGCGGCAAGGAGGATCTCCTGGGGAACTACCACACGCTCCTGTACGAGCTCGAGGAGCACGGAGATCCAACGCGTGTCTTGTTGCGCCAGGACAACAATGCAAGCGAGGAAGACGCCGAGCACTCGCGTGACAACTGGCAGAAGATGTTGACTGGCCTCAAGGAGCTTGTCGAGCGAGGCTGACCTTCTCGCCCCTGGCCTGGAGCAAGCCAAGCCCGGCCGGTTTGTCGTCTGAAACCGGGGAGTATCGACACCGCATGAACACCAGCGCTGAAGGGGAGGGGCCGAGCTTCGAGCGGAACGTGAAACCACTCTTCAGAGAGCGAGATCGCACAACGATGCTGAGCGTTGCGAAGTTCGACCTCTGGTTGCGCGGCGACGTGGCGGAGCACGCAGACGCGATCCTGGGGCGGCTCGAAGACGGTTCGATGCCTTGCGATCAGGCCTGGCCCGACGATCAGGTCGCCCTCTTCCGTCCGGCCATAGACGCTGGAAAACCCGAGTAGCAGCCGCAGCCGCGACGCGCTTCGCCATGCGCCCGACCCTGAGTCTTCCGCGGGAATCGAGGTGTGTGGACCTCGCCGATCTCCCGAGGCGTTCCTCGCGAAGAACGTGCCCAAGGCATCAGCCAACTCCGGCGACCGCGCGCATGCCCGTCTCCTGAGGATCACTGCCGACGGGCCATCGCAGGGTATTCCGTGTGTGATTCTGTGGGCGCCAAGAGGGCGGTTAGCTCAGTTGGTAGAGCGCCTGCTTTACACGCAGGTGGCCGCAGGTTCGAGTCCTGCACCGCCCATCTGAATCCGCCTCTCGGCGCGAAATGGCGCAGCCAAGCCGTGGAGTCCGAGCGATGGGTGCCCGCAGAGCGGTCGCGTGCCCCCTCGGTGCCCCTAGAACCAAGTTCTAAGTCATGGCATGAAGCCGATGACCTCCGGCTTG
>CAVUTL010000003.1:0-944010 GCA_963744505.1 uncultured Gaiellaceae bacterium | reverse complement strand
GTCTAACGTGGTCGTGCGCTCCAGGACACGAGACCGAGCAGGCGCTGCTCGACGCCGCCGAGCGGTTGCTCGTCGAGGTCGGCGCGGCCGGGATCACGACGCGGCGCGTGGCCGAAGAGGCCGGTGCGAACCACGGTCTCGTCCACTACTACTTCGGCTCCGTGGAGCAGTTGCTCGTGCGGGTGCTCGAGCGGTTCACGGAGCGCGTCATCGCCCGCCAGCGCGAGCTCTACGCGTCCGACGAGCCCTTCGTGGAGAAGTGGCGGACGGCGATGCGCTATCTCGTGAGCGAGGACGCCACCTACGAGAAGATCTGGCTCGAGCTGCAGGCGCTCGCGTGGAACCGCCCCGAGCTGCGGGATCGGCTTGCGCATGTCAACGCCGAGTGGCGCGCCGTGCTCACGGACGCGTTCGACGAGCCGCGGCGCGAGCTGAATATCGACATGCCGCTCGAGGCGCTCGTCTCGCTTGTCATGACGTTCAACATCGGGATCATGGTCGAGCGCCTCGGCGGCATCGAGAACGGCCACGCCGCGCTCCTGGATTGGATCGACGGATGGCTGTCGAGCTGACGGCGCCGGCGCGCGAGCAGACGCGGGCTCGCTATCCGGACGTGGAGGGTTACGTCGAGCGCGACGGCGTGCGCCTCTTCTACGAGGTCTACGGGTTGGGCGAGCCTACGGTCTTCCTGATGCCGACGTGGTCGATCGTCCACTCGCGGCACTGGAAGATGCAGATCCCCTACTTGGCGCGACACTCCCGCGTGCTGACGTTCGACGGACGCGGCAACGGCCGCTCCGACCGGCCCGCCGACGCCGACGCCTACCGCGAGGAGGAGTTCGCCGCGGACGCGATCGCGGTGATGGACGCCACCGGCACCGAGCGCGCGGTGCTGGTGTCGCTGTCACGGGGGGCCGAGCGGTCGCTGCACCTCGCGGCGAGCTACCCCGAGCGGATCGACAAGCTGGTCTTCATCGCGCCGGCGCTGCCGCTGGCCCCCGGCGACCCCGCGCCTGAAGGCGATCGAGGACTTCGGCGAGTTGCGCGACGAGTACGTCGGCTGGGGAAAGTGGAACCGCCACTACTGGGTCGAGCACTACGAAGACTTCCTCGAGTTCTTCTTCTCGCAGTGCTTCACCGAGCCGCACTCGACGAAGCCGCGGGAGGACTGCGTCGGCTGGGGTCTCGAGACCGACGCCGAGACGCTCGTCGCCACTCAGCTGGCGCCCCGGCTCCAGGACGAGGAGAGCGTGCGGGAGCTCCTCTCCCGGATCGAGTGCCCGGTGCTCGTGATCCACGGAAGCGACGACGCCGTGCGGCCGTGCGGATCCGGCGCGCGGCTCGCGGAGCTGGCGGGCGGCGAGCTCGTCGTCCTCGACGGGTCGGGCCATTTCCCCCACGCCCGCGACCCGGTCAAGGTCAACCTGCTCGTCCGCGACTTCGTGGCCCCGGCCGCGCCGCCGCGGAGTTGGGTCCGCGGGCAAGTCCCGCCGCAAGCGCGCGCTCTTCATCTCGTCCCCAATCGGGCTCGGGCACGCGCAGAGAGACGCGGCGATCGCCGACGAGCTGCGCAAGCTCCATCCTGACCTCGAGATCGACTGGCTCGCCCAGCATCCGGTCACGGCGGTGCTCGAGGCGCGTGGCGAACGGATCCATCCGGCCAGCGCGTTTCTCGCGAACGAGTCGCACCACATCGAGAGCGAGTCGGCCGAGCACGACCTGCACTGCTTCCAGGCGATCCGGCGGATGGACGAGATCCTGCTCTCCAACTTCATGGTCTTCCACGACCTCGTGCGCGAGGAGCAGTACGACCTCTGGATCGGCGACGAGGCGTGGGAGCTCGACTACTACCTGCACGAGAACCCCGAACAGAAGCGGGCACCATACGTCTGGCTGACCGACTTCGTCGGCTGGCTGCCGATGCGGGACGGCGGCGAGCACGAGGCGTTCCTGACCGGCGACTACAACGAGGAGATGATCGAGCACATCGCGCGCTTCCCGCGCGTGCGCGATCAGGCGGTCTTCGTCGGCAACCCCGACGACATCGTGCCCGAGCGGTTCGCGTCACACCTTCCCTGGATCCGGGACTGGACCGAGGAGCACTTCTCCTTTGCCGGCTACGTTACGGGCTTCGATCCCGCCGACTTCGCCGACCGGGCGGCGCTCAGGGCCGAACTCGGCTACGGCGAGGACGAGCAGGTCTGCATCGTCACCGTCGGAGGCTCGGGCGTCGGCGGCGACCTTCTGCGGCGCGTGATCGCCGCCTTCCCCGAGGCGAAGGAACGCGTGCCGGCGCTGCGGATGATCGTCGTCGCAGGCCCGCGGATCGCGCCGGAGACGCTGCCCGAGCACGACGGGCTCGAGGTGCGCACCTACGTCCACGAGCTCTACCGGCACCTCGCCGCCTGCGACCTCGCGGTCGTCCAGGGCGGCCTGACCACATCGATGGAACTGACGGCGAACCGACGCCCGTTCCTCTACTTCCCGCTCAGCCACCACTTCGAGCAGAACTTCCATGTCCGCCACCGACTCGAGCGATATGGGGCAGGCCGCTGCCTGGACTTCGAGCAGGAGACGCCGGAGACGATCGCCGCCGCCATCGCGCAGACGATCGGCCGAGAGGTCGACTACCGGCCGGTCGAGACGGACGGCGCCGCGCGCGCAGCCGCCCTGATCGCGCCGCTTCTGGAAGAGGGCAAAGGGTCGAGGGCAAGAGTTACGACTTGAAAGGAGTCGTCATGCACGGACACGCCAAGCCCGCTTCGTTCCACAGCTCCCCGCAGGAGGCGATGAAGGCGCCGGCCGAGGAGTTCCTGTACGTCGCATGCCTCCGCGAAGGCACTGGTGTGGACGCACCCGACTTCCTGGCCGTCGTCGACGCCGAGGCAGGAAGCATCGTCCACGAGATGCCTTTGCCGAACGTCGGCGACGAGCTTCACCACTACGGCTGGAATCGCTGCTCGTCCGCGTGCCATGGCCCCGATCGCTCGCACCTGATCGTGCCCGGCTTTCGCTCCTCGCGCTTCCACATCGTCAACGTCGCCGACGACCCGCGACGGCCGCGGATCGAGAAGGTGATCGAGCCCGAGGAGGTCATAGCCAAACCGGCTACACCAGGCCGCACACCGTCCACTGCATGCCCGGCGACAACGTCGTCGTCGCGATGCTCGGTGACGCGGACGGCAACGGGGCCGGCGGGTTTGCTGTTCTCGACGCGAAGACGTTCGAGGTGAAGGGTCGCTGGGAGAACGGCGGCGAGCTGCCGCCGCTGAACTACGACTTCTGGTACCAGCCGCGCAAGAACGTCCTCGTCTCGAGCGAGTTCGGCGAGCCGAACGCCTACGAGCCGGGGTTCGACCTCGCGGACGTCGAGGCTGGACGATACGGCCGGCGCATCCACTTCTGGAACCTCGAACAACGCAAGCTCGAGCAGACGATCGACCTCGGCGAGAAGGGGATGGTCCCGCTCGAGGTGCGCTGGCTCCACGACCCGGACGCCGAGGAAGGCTTCGTCGGCGCCGCGCTCTCGAGCGTGATGTGGCGCTTCCACCGCGCCAACGGCTCCTGGGCCGCCGACCCGGTAGTCGAGGTGGAGAGCGTGCCGCTCGAGGGCTGGCCGTTCCCGGTGCCGGGGCTGATCACCGACCTCGTCCTCTCGATGGACGATCGCTTTCTCTACTTCGCCAACTGGCTGCACGGCGACATCCGCCAGTACGACGTCTCCGATCCGACCAACCCTAAGCTGACCGGTCAGCTCTGGCTTGGCGGCGTCATCGGCAAGTCGTGCGATTCGGCGCGAGACCTGAACGGCGGCCCGAACATGCTCCAGCTCTCGTACGATGGGCGCCGCCTCTACGTCACGAACTCGCTGTATTCGACGTGGGACAACCAGTTCTATCCGGAGCTGCGCTCATGGCTCCTGCGGATCGACTGCGACCCGAGCGGGGGCATGACGGTCGACGAAGACTTCTTCGTCGATTTCCACGATCGCCCGGAGGGGCCGGCGCGCGCGCACGAGGTGCGCCTCCAGAACGGCGATTGCACGACGGAGATCTTCCAGTGACGCTCGCACACATCATTGGGATCCCGGTCGAGGAAAGCGTCCTGCTCGCGCCCGCGGGCGCAGCGACGGTAACCGCGGTGGCGATCGCCAGCCGGACGAGGCTCACCCGCCTGCTCACTCGACTAAGGAGACGCGGATGTAGGCAGTGAGGACCTCTAGCGGCAGCATCGATCAAGCTGCCGTGATCAGGACGACGTGCGACTTCGAGGGCTGATTCGACGGCGACACCGCACGGATGGACCGGGCGCTCCACTCGAACCTCGTCCGATGATGGAGAAGAGGAGCTCCGGCCGCACCTGGCGGACGTGGGGGAACGGATCCGGACCGCGAGCTAGTCGACGTGGCCTCTCAGCATTCGTCCTCGTATCCCTGCGAGGCGGGTACTCCGCGGCGACGGGCGCGGTCGCCCCTCAGCGTGCGGGCACCGTTACGGGCGGCTTGGCGTTCGCGACGACTCGGCGTGTCAGATTTGTGTCAGATCAGGCTGACCATCGTCGACCACTCCCGGACACCGGCTGAGTCGCAAACCGCGCAACCGTCACGTCCCGACCTGCGCTGACCACGCCTGATCCGCGCCGGACAGAACTGTCACGCCGGAGGTCGCGGGTTCGAGTCCCGTCGCTCCCGTCCTTTCTTCAAGCCGTTCCTGCTCTGCTGTCGAGGGCTCGGATTACTCCGAGCCCTCGTTCTTGTCAGTTCTTGTCAGCTTCCGCAAAGTGATCGAGCGGCGTCACTCTGCCGCGTGTAGCGCGATGGCACGTCCTGCACGGTGCCATACGATCGCGCCGTGCCGTTCACGCTCAGGAACATCAAGGACGATCTGGAGGACATCGGCTCTAGGTTCGACGGCGCGCCGGACCTGGAGTTCCGCTCGGCGACCAAGGCGCTCGAGCTTGAGACATCCGCCCTGAGCTACCAGCGCGTCCCGCCCGGCTATCGCTTTCCGTACGGCCACACGCACAAGAAGCAAGAGGAGGTGTACGTGGTCCTGCGCGGGAGCGGGCGGATGAAGCTCGACGACGAGATCGTCGAGCTCAAGGAATGGGACGCGGTGCGCGTCCCGCCCGGTACCTGGCGAGGCTACGAGGCCGGGCCGGAGGGCCTCGAGATCCTCGTCATCGGCGCGCCCAATCTCGGCGAGGCTCCGCGCGAAGACGTCGATGGCCAGCGTGACTGGTGGGCTGACTAGCAGACGCCGAAAGCCCCGTGTTCGAGCCGTAGGTCGCGTTAGGTTCCGTCAGCGCCGTTCCCGTCACTCGGAGCGCCACCGGCGCAGTCGCATCGAAGAGCTAGCTAGTCGAGCGATCTCGGCATCGATTGATACGAAGCGATGACTTCGCCTCGCGGCGGGAGTCGTACCGTCGGTAAGAGGTTGATTGGTGATAACGCCGCCCACGATCACGCCAGTCTTCGTTGCCGACCTTTCCGTCGAGGGCGAGCGGATGCCGGTCTACGTGCACGTCATCGACCATCCCGATGCGCGCGTGCTGGTCGACACCGGCATGACGGAGCTGCACCCGGCGATGGCCGACATGGATCCCCGCCTCCAGCCGCTGAGCGAGCAGGACTTCGATCTCGCCGGCATCGACATCGTCGTCAACACACACCTGCACGCCGACCACTGCGGCGGCAACCACCTCTTCGCCGGCAAGCCGATCTACGTCCAGCGTCGGGAGCTCGACGACGCGCGCAGCGAGGACGACTACACCATTCGCGAGTGGGTCGAGGCGCCCGGCGTGCAGTACGTGCCGGTCGACGGCGAGCACGAGCTGCTGCCCGGGCTCCGACTCGTCCCGGCGCCGGGCCACACACCCGGCATGCAGATGGTCGTCGTCGAGACTGGCGGGCGCCCGGTCATCGTCGGCGGCGACGTGGCGGTGTGGTTCGGCGAGTTCGACGAGCCGCCCACCGAAGGCCGGCAGCGGGTCCTTGCGCTCGACCCCGAGCTCGTCTGGCTCGCGCACGAGCACGAGCCCTGGCGGCCGCGCACCATGTAAGGCGCGCCGCAGTGCATATGGCCCGCGGTGGCCTACAAGTGGGTCGTCCTCTCGAACACAACGATCGGGACGGCGGATCGCTGGCAAAGCGGACGGGCAACGAAATCGAGCCTCCGTCGCACTAGGTTCGCCCGGGGAGTGTGCGTTGCGGTGCCCCAGCGTTCAGGAATGTTCCCCGGAGATCGCGCTCTAGGATAGAGGGGGTGTCGCTGCCCGTGACGCTTCCCCTCATCGACCACTTGGCCTTGCGAGTACGTGATGTGAAACGCAGCCGCACCTTCTACGAGCAGGCCCTCGAGCCGTTCGGAGTGAAGGTGGTGGAGAGCTCGCAGGGGCCTGGGTTCGCCATCGAGGGCTGTGGAGACTTCTGGATCGGGGAAGGGGAACCCCCGGCCGCGCCCGTTCATGTGGCCTTCGCCGCAGCAGACCGAGCCACCGTTGACAAGTTCCACCGCGCCGCTGTCGAAGCCGGCGGCCGCGACAACGGGGCGCCGGGCCTTCGCCCGCATTACCACGCCGGGTATTACGCAGCATTCGTCATTGACCCGGACGGGAACAACGTCGAAGCGGTCTTCCACGGGGACCGCCAGCTGCCCGCCGCATGACCCTCGCTTGGGCCAGTGTTCGCGAATAACGCCCGAGCGCGTATTGGGCGTCAGCCGATTTGCTGGGCCAGCCCGATGAGAATGCCCTCGGGGCCTCGGACGTAGCAGAGCCGATACGCGTCTTCGTACTGGACCACTTCGTCGACGAGCTGCGCGCCGTGCTTCCGGAGCCGGGCCAACGTATCGTCGAGGTCGTCCACGGCGAACATGACACGCAGATAGCCCAGCGCGTTCACCGGGGCGTTTCGGTGATCGGCAACCACGGGCGGCGTGAGAAAGCGCGAGAGTTCGATCCTGCCGTGGCCGTCCGGCATACGCATCATGGCGATCTCGACGCGCTGGTCGCGCAGCCCAGTGACGCGCCCTGACCAGTCTCCTTCGATCATCGCTCGACCCTCGAGTTCGAGGCCGAGCTCGGCGAAAAACGAGATCGCGGCATCAAGCGACTCCACCACGATGCCCACGTTGTCCATCCGTTGGAGCGCCAAGCGGTCATTGTCGCGGATCGCAAAGCGCCGATGAATTTTCGGTGCGCTACCGGTCTCTACTGCGCACGGACGTAAGCGCCGGGAACGTTCTCGCCTACACCAACGAATTCAGGAGGCAACTTGAAGCTTCTTCTTACGTCCGCCGGCATCAAGAACCCGAGCATCCACGACGCACTGGTCGAGCTGCTGGGCAAGCCGACCGCCGAGTGCGACGCCCTCTGCATTCCCACGGCGTTGTACGGGCATCCCTGGGCGGGACCTCGCCAGGCGTGGAGGTGCATCAGCGGGCAGGAGACTGGCACTCCCACGGTCGGACTGGGCTGGAAGTCCATGGGAGTGCTGGAGCTCACCGCCCTGCCGAGCCTCGACGCGGAACGCTGGGTCCCGCTGGTCCGAGAGACGGACATCCTGCTCGTCGAGGGCGGCGATGCGACGTACCTGTGCCACTGGATGCGGCAAAGCGGACTGGCGGACCTCCTGGCGACGCTGCCCGAGACGGTCTGGGTTGGGGTGAGCGCCGGAAGCATGGTGATGACCCCCCGGATCGGTGACGACTTCGTGATGTGGCCGTCAGCGACAGACGACCGCACCCTAGGGATCGTCGACTTCTCGATCTTCCCGCACCTCGATAGCCCTGACCTGCCGTGGAACACGATGGCCACCGCAGAGGAATGGGCGGCCCGCTTGTCAGGCCCGGCGTACGCGATCGACGACGAGACCGCCTTCAAAGTGGTCGACGGTACCGTCGAGGTCATCTCCGAGGGGCACTGGAAACTGCTCACGCCCTAGGACTGAGACCTGCGCCGTGGCGGTCAACGGCGCACCCGATAGCGCAGGTGAAGCACCCGGTTGCTCTGAATCACCACGTCAGGATCCTCCAACAGGTGCTGCGTGTGGACCGACCCGAAGTAGCGCTTGCCGGACCCGAACACGACGGGTACGACGTCCATTCGCACCTCGTCGACCAGGCCCGCGGCAAGCACCTGGCCACCGACGTCGCCAGCGGCGACCTCGACCATGCGGTCACCCGCAAGCTCCTGCGCCTTGGCCACGGCTGCCTCGACGCCGTCGACGAAGTGAAACGGCGCCTCGGGGTCCCAGCCCTCGGGCTCCGGCCGGTGCGTCACGACGACCACGTGGTCGATCCCGCCCGGAGGCTTCCCGTCCCAGCCGTCCGTCATGTCGAAGACGTGGCGGCCGACGATTGTCGCCCCGATCTGGTCCCAGTAGGGCCGGGTGTAGTCGTAGGACGTCTGCGACACCTTCACCTCGCCGCTCTCGTCCAACGGGACGTCACCGCTGGACAACCAGTCGAACAGCGGTCCGGGCTGGTCATTCTCGTCCGCGACGAAGCCGTCCACCGACACCGAGCTGTACATGACCACCTTGCCCACGGGGCTCTCCTCTGCTTTGGGCCCCCAAATTAGCGTGTCGTGAGCTGTCGCTCTTGTAAGAAATCAATCGGCCGGGAGCGGCCAGCCGTCCAGCGCGTGACCGGGCTTCAGGGAACATCCACGAACGCTCGCCTGTGTCAGCGTGCTCTCGCTCGAAGGACACTCCGCGGCAACAGCCGCGTCAGATTTTGTGTCAGATCAGGCTGACCATCGGTTCGAGTCCCGTCGCTCCCGTCTTTTGTTCGAGCCATTTCCGCCATGACGTCGTTGCTCGCGAGGCGCTCGAATTCCGGACTTGGTCAGAACGCGGGCGCGCAGTGGTGGATGGCCGTCAGGTCTAGACCGGGAGCGTCGTCGTGGCGGCGGCCGTCTGCCGTCACCACGTAGGAGAACAATCGTCGAGCCCTGGCTCATGCGCGAGAGTTCATCGCCGAGAAACGTCAACGGTGAGCCGCGCAGTTGTCAGACCCGGCGACTCGACGCCAGAACTTGGTCGACGTCCATAACCTCGGACTCAGTCCGAAAGGGGCGCACGGCTCAGAGCCGTGCGCCCCCCAAAGCTCAGACCGAAGCGACGACGCTGACGCTCCGCGCCTGCGGACCCTTCGGGCCCTGCTCGACCTCGTACTCCACCTTCGCACCTTCAGCGAGGCTCTTGAACCCCTCGCCGCCGATCGCGCTGTGGTGAACAAAGACGTCCTTGCTCCCATCGTCCGGCGATACGAAGCCGTAGCCCTTGTCATCGTTGAACCACTTGACGGTTCCGGTTGGCATTTCTCCACCTCCCCTCGACTGCTTCATGAACGTGCAGCGGAAGGCGTGCAAAGCCCAAACCGGTACTCGCTCTAACTCCTGAGATCGTCGCCACACTACCGCCTGAGCGTGCCACGCGCCGGATGCGAGATAGCGCCGCCATGCCCGAGTGTTCCGGAATTTCCCTTGGACCAGGAGTCAGCGCACGAGCGCCGCGAATATCAGGCGGGCGCACATCCGCGACTACGAGTACCGTCGCCTTATGGAAGACGCTGATCGTGACGTGCTCGAGTTCATCGGGGACCAGGGCAAGACGGCCGAGCAGGTTGCCGACCGCTTTCCAGGATTCGACGTAGAGCTCCTCGTTCGAGCCAAACTCGTTCGGCCACATCGGACCAACCCTGTCAAGACGCAATCGCGCCGCGGTCCGCCGCTGGCTCCCGACCCCACGTTCTACGTCCTCACGTCTCGCGGAGCCGAGGCAATCGGCCTCGAACCGCACACGCTTCACTCGGACTGATGAACGCCCTAGCGGCCCCGGCAACTAGACTCTGAAGGTGGGGAGAGCGCAGGAGCGAGCAGCCGAGCAGCGCCAGGCGAAGCTCGAGCACATCCGTGAGCAGGTTTCTTCGGGTGCTCTCGTGATTCGTCAGATGACGCACACCGAGCGGGCGAAGTGGGACAAGCAGCGTGCGTTTCTCGATGCCAACTTCACCCCAGCAGAACGCACTCGACGCGACTCTGCCCTCCGGAATCGCCGCCTACGCGCCGAGCGCCTCCTCGGCCTCGCGCAATAGGCCCCTGCCGGCCTCGAGCTCGCGCTTCGCTTGAGCAAGGCTACCCCGACAGCTTCCGCACGCGCACGCGTAACGCATCACCCTAGTCGTCCCGTGCCAGCTCGAAGCGAGCGATGACTCCTTCGTCGCCGCCGTCGGGGACCGGGCGTTCAGGATGGCGTGTCGCCACCCAGGCAACTCCGCGCTCCGGATAGGCGACGACGTCTGGGAACCGCTGGGTCGAGATGCCGAGCATCCTCACCGGCTCATCCGTGGGGTTCGAGAACGTGTGCAACCCGTCCGGGCCTTCCGGGAAGTAGACGACGTCGCCGGGTGACAGCTCCTCCTCTCCCTCCGGCGTGCGGACGGTCAGCGTGCCACTGAGGACGAAGAACATCTCCTCGACGCCGTAGTGCATGTGCATCGGACTGTCGGGCGCCCGTGGCAGATACTCGATCAGCGACGCCCCGAGCTGGTCGGCCCCGAACGGGTGCCCGAACCAGCGGACACGGTTGATGTCGTCGTTCACCTCATCCCACGGGTCGTCCTGCAGAAAGTTCAAGCGGCGCATCCAGTCCTCCGAGTCCGTCGGGTCACTACAGGAAGATCATGCTTGGTTGCCACGCCTGCGGTCGCAGGTTCGAGTCCCGTCGCTCCCGTCTTTCGAACGAGCTGTCTGTCGTGAGTCGCCGAGGGCTCGGAGTTGCTCCGAGCCCTCGGCGTACCTAGAGGTCACACTCGGCTACGGTCGCGGAGTGGCAGACCAATCGTTGGCAGCCGCGGAGCAAGTTCGTACCGCAGAGGTGATCGCTTCGCTTTCGCTTGCGACCGACCTCGGCATCGTGGTGCCGCTCGAGCATGGCTTGCAGAGCACGTTGCTCGCGATGCGACTTGCAGACGGGATGGGCGTCGACTCGGAAACCGCCTCGCAGACCTACTACGCGTGTCTCCTCTTCTACATCGGCTGCACCGCGAATGCAGATGTCGCTGCAGAGATCTTCGGCGGCCACGAGTCGCTCACCACGTATGGGATGCCCGCGAGGTTCGGGTCGCGGCCGGAGATGGTCAGGGGCCTCATGCGGGCAATCGCACCACCCGGCGACGGGCCTCTCGTGCGCGGCAAGGAGCTCGCGCAGGGCCTCCCGAAGTTGGCGAAGCTCTTCAAGGTCCAGATCGCTGCTCTGTGCGAGGTCGCTCAGATGCTGATCGACCGCCTCGGCCTCCCCCCAACGGTGGGGGCGCTCTTCAACTACGCCTCGGAGCGGTGGGATGGCAAGGGCCAACCGGGCCATTCGCAGCGCGACGAGATCCCACTACCCGTGCGCATCGTTCACGTCGCCCGGGATGCCGCTGTCCAGCACATGCTGGGCGGTGAGGAGCTCGCAGTGGGTGTACTTCGCGAGCGCGCCGGACACGCATTCGATCCCGCGATAGCCAATCGGCTAGCGGACGACGCGTCGGCGTTCTTTGCGCCCGTGATCGATGCGTCGATGTGGGAGCACACGCTGGCCTGCGAGCCAACTCCGTGGTTGACCCTCGAAGGCGATCAGATCGATCGAGCGCTAGCTGCAATAGGCGACTTCGCCGACCTCGCGTCTCCATACCTCGTTGGCCACTCGAGCGGAGTGGCAGACCTCGCGACGGCTGCAGCCAAGTGCTCGGGCCTCGCGGCCGACGCACAATCGGCGATTCGTCGGGCAGGTCTCGTCCACGATGTGGGGCGCGTTGCGGTGCCTACCGGCATCTGGCAGAAGCGCGGGCCGTTGACCGCAGACGAGTGGGAGAAGGTAAGGCTGCACGCGTATTACACGGAGCGCGTCCTCTCCCATTCCCCGTTTTTGACTGCGCTCGGACCGATCGCCACGTTCCACCACGAGCGTCTCGATGGCTCGGGTTACCACCGCGGCATAGGCGCGGCATCGCTCACACCGCCCGCCCGGTTGCTCGCCGCCGCGGACGTGTATCACGCAATGACGGAGCCACGGCCTCACCGGCCTGCGTTCGTGCCAGAGCACGCCGCCAGGAACCTGACTGAGGAGGTCCGAGCGGGGAGACTCGACGCCGCCGCTGCGGCCGCGGTCCTCGAGGCGGCCGGACAGCCTGTCCCGCGAATCGAGCGGCCGGCCGGACTGACCGAGCGCGAGACGGAGGTAATTGCCTTGCTCGCGCGTGGGTTGCAGACGAAACAGATCGCAGGGGCGCTCCAGATCTCCGCCAAGACGGCGGACCGTCATATCGAGCACGCCTATCGGAAGATCGGCGTGTCGACACGGGCAGCCGCTGCGCTCTTCGCGATGGAGCACGGGCTCACCACATTGGGGGAATTCCCAATAGCGCCCATTGGCACGCGCTCCTAGCCTCCTCCCCAAGAGCGACCAGGAGGAGCAGCTGTGTTCGATGCGTCCACGGATCCACCAACATCAGAGCGCGTGCAGACGCTGGTCCTGGGGGGCGGACAGGCAGGCCTCGCAGTGGGGTACCACCTCGCCAGGCGGGACCTCCCCTTCCTGATCCTGGACGGAAATGAGCGAATCGGCGACTCTTGGCGCACGCGCTGGGACTCGCTCCGCCTCTTCACGCCCGCGCGTTACAACGCCCTGCCGGGCATGGCCTTCCCCGGTCCGGCGCGCGTGTTCTCCACCAAGGACGAGGTGGCCGACTACCTCGCCGCGTACGCGGCACGGTTCGAGCTCCCCCTTCGGACAGGCATCCGTGTAGACCGGCTATCGAGAAACGGCACCGCCTTCCTGGTCGAGGCGGGGGACCGGCGCTTCGAGGCGGACAACGTCGTCGTGGCGATGGGAAGCGACCAGGTCCCTCGGAAGCCCGCATTCGCCGAGCAGCTCGACCCAGGCATCGTCCAACTCCACTCCGGCGACTACCGGAACCCCGCGCAGCTCCAAGAAGGGTCGGTGCTCGTCGTCGGAGCCGGAAACTCGGGCGCCGAGATTGCCATCGAAGTCGTCAAGCAGCAGCCGACCGGGCTCGCAGGCAAGGAGAGCGGTCACGTCCCCTTCCGCATCGAGCGCCCGGCCGCGAAGTTCGTCTTCCTGCCGCTGTTGTTCCGATTCATCGGCCACCGCGTGCTCACGGTGCGCACGCCGATCGGCCGCAGGATGCGCCCACAGCTCCTCTCCCACGGCGCGCCTCTCGTCCGGGTCAAGCCCAAGGGCATCGCGGCCGCGGGCATCCAGCGGGTTCCTCGCGTCGTCGGCGTGCGGGGCGGCATGCCGCTGCTCGAGGACGGCCGCGTCTTCGAGGCGGCGAACGTCATCTGGTGTACGGGGTTCCGGCCCGACTTCTCCTGGATCGACCTGCCTGTCTTCGGCGATGAAGACGAGCCGATCGAGCCGATCCATCACCGCGGCGTCGTCACCAACGAGCCAGGGTTGTACTTCGTCGGACTCTTCTTCCTCTACGCGATGTCGTCCGGCTTCCTCCCCGGCGTCGGACGGGACGCGGCGCACGTCGTGGACGCGATCGCCTCGGGCACTCGCTGAAGTCGGGCACGAGCGCGCCGTGACTGACCGCCGGGTCGTCCTCCTCGATGTGCGCGCGTCCCAGATAGCCCAGAATGAGGGCCGTGAGCATCGACACTCGCTCGGCCGGACGTGCGCTCGAGCGCGGCCGCGCCTCGTACGCGAAACATGCGTGGCGCGATGCCTACGAGTCGCTCTCGCGCGCCGACGACACGAGCCGGCTGGAGCCGGAGGATCTCGTGCTGCTCGCGACGTCTGCCTATATGCAAGGCCTGGAGGACGAGTACGTTCGCGCCCTCGAACGCGCTCATTACGCCTACCTCGACTCGGGCGAGGTGCCGCAGGCCGCGCGCTGTACCTGGTGGATCGGCCTCAGCCCCCTGCTCCGCGGGGAAGCAGCCCCGGCGACAGGCTGGTTCGCGCGAGGAGAGCGGCTGGTCGAGGGCGAGGAACGCGACTGCGTGGAGCGCGGCTACCTCCTCCTCGGGTCGATGCTCGAGAGTTTCGCGGAGGGCGACTTCGAAGCAGCAAGGGCGAAGGCAGCCGAGGCGCTAGCCATCGGCGAGCGCTTCGGCGATCGCGACCTGATCGCGCTGGGCGTGATGGACCTGGGTCAATCGCTCCTCGAGCTCGGACGAGCCAGAGAGGGGCTGCGGCTCGTGGACGAGAGCATGGTGGCGGTGACGAGCGGCGGGCTCTCGCCCATCGTGGCCGGAATCCTCTACTGCAACACGATCTCGGTCTGTCAGAACGTGTACGAGCTGCGCCGCGCCCGGGAGTGGACCACAGCCCTCACGCTCTGGTGCGAGCGTCAACCCGAGATGGTGGCCCACACCGGTGTCTGCCTGGTTCATCGCGCCGAGATCATGCAGCTGCAAGGAGGCTGGCAGGCGGCCCTCGAGGAAGCAGAGCACGTCGCGGCGCAGGGAGTGTTGAACCATCGCGCCTTCGGCCGGGCGCTGAACGTGCAAGGAGACCTGCATCGCCTGCGTGGCGACTTCGAAGCAGCCGAGCGGGCGTATCGCGCAGCAGCCCGGCAGGGCGCGCAGTCCCAGCCCGGACTGGCACTGCTCCGGCTGGCGCAGGACCGCGTCGACGCCGCAGCTGCCGCGATCCGCCGGGTCCTCGGTGAGTCCAGCAAGCCGTTGAAGCGAGCAGCGTTGCTTCCCGCCTACGTGGACATCGCGCTCGCGGCCGGCGAGATCGAGGAGGCCGAGCGCGCGAGTGACGAGCTCGCGGCGATCTCGGAGGCCCACGAAGGCGACGCGCTGGGAGCCATGTCGGCGTACGCCAGCGGAGCCGTCGCGCTCGCGCGAGGCGAGCCCGCGGGCGCCCTGACCGAGCTGCGTCGCGCATTGCACGTCTGGCAGGAGCTGGGCGCGCCGTACGAGGCCGCGAGAGCGCGAGTTCTCGTCGGGCTCGCATGCGCAGGGCTCGGCGACGAGGAAGGCGCCGCACTCGAGCTGGAGGCGGCCCGCACCGTATTCGAGGAGCTCGGCGCGCGGCCGGACGTGTCCCGCGCGGACTCGCTGCGGACCCCGCCCTCGGTGCCGGACACACACGGGCTGAGCCCCCGGGAGCTCCAGGTGCTCCGCCTGGTCGCGTCCGGCGAGACCAACAAGGCCATCGCGGCTGCGTTGGTCCTCAGCGAGAGGACGGTCGACCGTCACGTCAGCAACATCTACGCCAAGCTGCGGGTTTCGTCCCGCGCGGCGGCCACCGCCTACGCGTACGAGCACGGGCTCCTCTGAGCCGAACTACCCATTCCGCGACTGGGCGGAAGTTGGGTAGTTCAACCGAAGAGCCCTTGCCTCATGACTCCTACGTTCGGGGACGAACCGTACATCCGAACGAGGAGGAGTCTCATGGACCGTGCATACGACGCGATTGTCGTGGGAGCGCGCTGCGCCGGGTCGCCGACGGCGATGCTGCTCGCGCGGAAGGGCTACCGCGTGCTGCTGGTCGACCGGGCGACGTTCCCGAGCGACACCGTCTCCACCCACATGATCCATCCGCCGGGCGTCGCGGCGCTCGCACGATGGGGACTCCTCGACCGCGTCGTCGCGTCGGGCTGCCCACGCGTAGACACCTACGAGTTCGACTTCGGCCCCTTCACGATCAGCGGCCGGCCCGCAACCCCGGAGGCGCCGATCGCGTACGCCCCCCGGAGGACAGTGTTGGACGCGCTCCTCGTCGACGCTGCGGCGGAGGCGGGAGTCGAGGTGCGCGAGCAGTTCACGGTCGAGAGCCTCGTGTTCGAGCAAGGCCGTGTCGTCGGCGTCCGCGGTCACGAGAGGGGCGGCCCCGCCGTCACCGAGCGCGCCAGCGTCGTCGTCGGAGCGGACGGCCGGTACTCGTTCGTCGCAGACGCCGTGGACGCAGAGGAATACGACCAGAAGCCGAAGCTGCTGGCCAGTTACTACAGCTACTGGAGCGGACTGCCGCTCGACGGCCGCTTCGGGAACTGGATCCGTCCCCATCGCGGGTTCGCCGCCTGGCCGACGAACGACGACCTGACGCTCGTCATCGCAGGCTGGCCGTACCGCGAGTTCGAGGCCAACCGGAACGACGTCGAAGGCAACTTCCAGGCCACAATCGACGTAGCGCCCGCCTTCGCAGAGCGTCTCCGCGCTGCAACCCGGGAGGAGCGCTTCGTCGGCGCGGCCGTCCGCGGGTATTTCCGCACGCCATACGGCCCCGGCTGGGCGCTCGTCGGCGATGCGGGCTACAACAAGGACTACATCACCGCGCAGGGCATCAACGACGCCTTCCGCGACGCAGAGCTCTGCGCGGCCGCCCTGGATCAGGCGTTCTCCGAGACACGCAGTTTCGACGACGCGCTGGCCGAGTACCAGTCGACGCGCGACGCACATGTGCTCGCGATGTACGAGCTCACGGCGGAGTTCGCCTCACTCGAGCCAGCGTCGGCCGAGCTGCAGCAGGTCCTGGCAGCCGTGCACGGGAACCAGGCGGCGATGGACGAGTTCGCACGGGTGATCGCCGGGATGACGTCGCCCGCGGAGTTCTTCTCGGAGGAGAACGTGGGGCTCATCCTGGCCGCCGCGGCTTGAAACCCGCGGCGCGTGCCCCGCTAGAGCAACTTCTTCAGGGCGGGTCCGAGTGCCTGGCCGCCCGCGAGCACGGGCTCGAACAGGTCGCCGTGCCGTTCGACCCGCTCGAGCGCCTCGCGCATCCCGAAGCGGCGCGGCGTCACGCGCCCGGTTAGCTCGTCCCAGCGAAGCGGCGTCGAGACCGGCGCGCCCGGCTTCGGCCGCACCGAGTAGACCGAGGCGATCGTCTTCCCCCGCGCGTTCTGACGGTGGTCGACGAGCACGCCCTCGCGCTTGCGCTTCAGCCATTCGGTCGTGACCAGCCCCGGGTGCCGCTCCTCGAGCCCACGCGCCACGCGCTCCGCGAACGTGTAGGTCTGCTCGTAGGTCGCTCGGCGTGCGATCGGGACGAGCACGTGGATCCCGTCGGCGCCGCTCGTCTTGACGTAGGACTCGAGCTCGAGCCGCTCGAGCTCCTCGCGGATCAGGTGCGCGACGCGGATCGCGAGCGCGAAGCCGCCCTCTTATCGGCAGGCGGGTCGAGGTCGAAGAGCACGAAGTCCGGGCGGTGCGGCTTGTCGACGCGCGAGTACCACGCGTTCATGTCGATGCAGTTCATCTGCACCATCCAGAGCACCGCTTCCAGCGAGTTGACGAGCGGGAAGTCGACGAGCCGCGACCCGCCCTCGCGCGGGTACGTACGGAAGGTGCGCGTCGGGATCCAGGAGGGCATCCCCTTCGGCGCTTGCTTCTGGAAGTACACGTCGCCGCCCACTCCATACGGCGAGCGCTTCATCGTGAACGGCCGGTTGCGGAGGTGCGGGAGCAGCACCGGCGCGATCGCACGGTAGTACTCGAACAGGTCCTGCTTGGTGATCCCTTCGTCGGGGAAGAGGACGCGTTCCGGGCTCGAGAGGCGGACCGACCGTGGCGCCACGGAGCGCGTTGTACCTGTCCCGGGTCCCCGGCTGTGAGATCTCCCCCGAGGACGCCGACCTCAGCGCCTCGCGAACGCCGTCAAGCTATCCGCCTGTGAGCAGCCAAGAGCAACTCCGGCTCGCCGAGCTGCTGGCCGCGATCTCGCTCGCGACCGACCTCGGGCGCGGCTTTCCGCCGGAGAAGGCGCTGCGCACGTGCCTCGTCGCTGCGCGGCTCGCCGAGGAGCTCGGGCTCGACGGGCAGGCGCGCAGCGACACGTTCTACGCCGCGCTGATCCATCCGGTCGGATGCACGGCTTTCACGTACGAGGCTGCGCGACTCGTGGGGACGAACGAGCTCAAGGGCATCCCGGCGTACATCCGCACGGACACCGCGCGCTTGCGCGAGGGGCTCAGCGCCATGCGGGAGGAAGTCAGGGGCGAGCCGCTCGGCCGCGCCGCTCGCGGGGTGTTCAAGGAGCTGACCGCAGGACGGAAGCTCCTCGACTACGTCGTCCGCGCCGATTGCGAAGCGGGAACGCGCTTCACCGAGCGCATCGGACTTCCAGCCTCGGCGGCACGAGTCGTCCTCCAGGTTCACGAGCGCTGGGACGGCAAGGGTCTTCCGGCAGGGCTCGGCGGAGCGGCGCTCGAGCCCGGCGCGCGCGTGATCGCAGTCGCCGACCAGGTCGAGATCTTCCACCGCCTCGACGGACGCGCGGCGACCATGGAGATGCTGGGTCGGCGCACCCACGGCTGGTTCGATCCTGCCGTCGTCGAGGCGTGCGAGCGTCGCTCCGACGACATTTTCAGCGAGCTCGAGGCCGGCTCCGTCTGGGACGCGGTGCTCGCCGCCGAGTCGTCGCCGCAGGTCACGCTGCCGGACTGGCGCATCGACGATCTCGCCCAGGCGGTCGCCGACGTGGTCGATCTGAAGTCGCCGTACTTCCTCGGGCACTCGCGCGGCGTCTCACAGATGGCGGAGACGGCCGCCCACGGGCTCGGTCTCGGCGAGGACGAGGCCGTCGCGATCCGCCGCGCAGGGCTGTTCCACGACCTCGGCCGCGTCGGCGTCTCGAACCTCGTCTGGGACAAGCCGGGTCCACTGACCGCAGCGGAGTGGGAGCAGGTGCGGCTGCACGCCTACCACACGGAGCGAGTCCTCGCCCGCTCACCGGTCCTCGAGCCGCTTTCGCAGCTCGCAGGGATGCACCACGAGCGCATGGACGGGAGCGGGTACCACCGCGGCGTCACCGCGGCGTCCATCCCGATCGGCGCCCGCGTGCTCGCGGCTGCGGACGTCTTCCAGGCGCTCACCGAGACGCGGCCGCACCGGGCCGCGCGCTCGCCGGAGGAGGCGGCGCACGAGCTCGAGGCGATGGTCGCCGCCGGAGGGCTCGATCCCGAAGCCGCTCGCGCCGTCTGCGATGCGGCTGGCGTCTCGCTGCGGCGCGGTCGAGCATCGGCGCCGTGGCCCGCCGGGCTGACCGACCGCGAGGTCGAGGTGCTCCGGCTGCTCGCCCGGGGTCTGACGAAGAAGGAGATCGCCAAAGCGCTCGTGATCGCGCCCGGCACGGCGCACACCCACACGGTCCACATCTACGAGAAGCTCGGCATCTCGACGCGAGCGGGCGCAGCTCTGTTCGCGCTGGAGCACGGCCTCGTCCGGCCTTAGATCCATCGAACGTTGGATACAAACGTTCGGCGAGGCGTCCTAGCGTGGTGGGTGACCACGAAGGAGGGCACCATGAGCGCACAGGCCGAGACCGTGAGAAGCGTCGCCGCGACGATGACCCGCGTCGTCTCCCGCGACGGAACCGAGATCGCGTACTGGACGAGCGGTGACGGGCCGCCGCTCCTGATCGTCCACGGTACTTCAGGCTCGCACGAGCGCTTCGCGCCGCTGCTCCCGCACCTCGAGCCGCACGCCACCGTGCACGTCATGGACCGGCGCGGCCGTGGCAGCAGCGGCGACGCACTCGAGTACGACCTGGAGCGCGAGTTCGAGGACGTCGCCGTCGTCGTCGACGCGATCGCGAAAGCCTCTGGCTCGAGGGTCGACGTCTACGGCCACTCATACGGTGGGGAGTGCGCATTCGGCGCGGCGCTCCTGACAACCAACATCCGCAGCCTCGTCCTCTACGAGGGCTGGCCTCCGGTGATGCCGGAGAAGCTCGAGCTCCCAGGCGGGGTCGAGGAGCGGCTCGACGCCCTCGTGGCGTCCGGCGAGCGCGAGGCCGCGCTCGAGCTGTTCTGGCGCGAGGTCGTAAGGGCCACCGAGGAGGACATCCGCGCGATTCGCGCACAGCCCACGTGGCCGTCGCGGGTTGCGACCGTGCACACGATCACGCGAGAGATCCGCGCGTTCTACAACGACAGGTTCGATCCCCGTCGGGCGGCCAGAATCGAAGTGCCCGTACTGCTGCTGGTCGGTTCAGACACCCCCGAGGAGCTGAGAGACGACCCGGAGACGTTCGCGGCGGCGCTGCCCGACGCGCGCATCGCGGTCTTGGAGGGCCAGCAGCACATCGCCGACGTGCTCGCACCTAAGCTCTTCGCCGCACTCGTGCTCGAGTTCCTGCGCCAGCGGCCATGACCGCGGGCACCTGGCGCGGTGGGCGAGCTGATGGCTAGATCGTCTCAGGCGCAACGCGTTCGCCGAGCGCCGCAAGCACCTTGGCTGCAATCGACGGCATGTCCGCGATGAGTTGCGAGAACTCTCTGCCTGTCAGCACGAGAGCTCGGATCGGCGATGTTGTGACCACCGTGGCAGTGCGCGGTACGTTCGTGATGAGCGCAATCTCACCGACCCACTCGCCTGCGGCGAGGTCGCGAAGCTTCCGCCCGCCTCGCGACACCCGCATCGTCCCATCGACCAGGATGAAGAACTCGCTTCCGAGTCGACCCTCTTGGATCAGTGTCTTTCCTTGGGTCGCTCGATCAGGTCGGCGAGGTTCGCGATCATGCGGAGCTCCTTCTTCGAACAACGGGCAAAGAGTGGAACTCTGGAGATCAGGTCGACTCTCGCGTCCTCACGGAGACGCACCGCGCGATCGTAACCGAGCGTGATGTGAAGTAACAGGACGTCTCGCGAAGTGGGTGTTGCCCGACCGCGCAAGCCGGCTATGCGGCCGAGATCGTCTCGAGCAGCTCGGTACGCGACGGCCCCGCGACGGATGGCGATCCGGCCTCGGCGCCGATCGTTCGCGCGCGTTCGATGAGCACCTCGTCTCGCTGCAGTGCATCAGGCGGACACAGAAGGTTGACCTGCCGCGCGACCGCGCGGAAGAGATCGGGGTCCTTCGCTGCGGCCGGAAAGGCAGTCATTCGCAGAAACAGCGCCATGCTGTCGCTCGGCTCGCGAACGTCGATCGGCTCTCCTTTCCAGTGCCGGAGCCGGTCCCCGTCCTCGGCCGATACGACGTCGAATCGCGCGGCGGCGTCTGCTCCGACGGCCTCGTCGAAAGCGCGGGCAATGCCGGGCAAGTCGTCGCTCCCGCTGGCGACTTTGGCAAGCGTGAAACCGTGATGGATCGAGAGGGAAGCCCCGTAGGCAAAGGTGGGATTGGTGTGGCAGAGCGCATCGCCGACGGGCTGGATCCCGTCGGCCACGGGCTCGCCGTCCAGCATGAGTGAGCGATGGACGTTTTGCAGGCTGCCCATCGGGAGCACCGGAGTCATCGCCTCGGACTGATCCGGATGCACCCAGGGCACGAGTGCAGGCATCGCCAGCGCCGTTGCCATATACGCCTTTTCGAACCTCAGCACGCGCAGATCTCGTTCCCAGGGCGGGATCATCAGTACGAGTGCGAATGTCCGATTGTCTTCGATGAACATTCCGAAGGCCATGTAACCGATCTCGCCTCGCGGGACACGATGGAGGGAGCGAACGGCGGGCATCTCTACTCCCGAGCGGAAGCGGAAGTGTCGGCTGTAGTAGATGAGACCGCACTCCGCTCTTCGCTCGTTGGGTGAGCGAACTCCCAACGAAGTGAGCCACGACACAGACGGCGACGTACGTCCGAGTGCATCGACGACGAGGTCCGCCTTGATGTCCTCGCCTTGGCTGGTACGTGCTCCGATGACCCGAGCGCGGCCTCGTCGCGACACGGGCGCGGCCACAAGATCGACGACTCGAGTGTTGGTCAGCACGTCGATGTTGACCTCATCGTCCACCGCTCGCCTGAGCGCGATCTCGAATACCGGACGGCGAGCCCAGATCGAGACGAACGACTCATCATCAGGCTCCGAGTCCCCGGGTATGAGCTCGTACTGACGGTTCTCCAGTGCCCCGAGACCAAGAACGGCGTCGAGGACATCCGGTGCCTCGTCCAGGAGCACGCGCCGAGCGAGGCCAAGAAAGTTGTGAGGTTGACGGAAATGGGCTATCCCAGGGCGCTCCCAGTCATCGAACAGCTCGTCCGCATCCCCGCCTTCGATCGGCCCATCGCGCTCGAGCAGAACGACGCGCCGCCCGCTTCGCGCGAAGGCGAGCGCGGCAGAGAGGCCGGCTAGCCCACCGCCCAGAACTGCGACATCTGATCGAGTCGTTCTTGCTGGCACGCGCGCGCGACATCATCGTGACGACGAGGCTCTGCAGCAAGGCCTGTGGACCGGAAGCGTGCGTGGCCGATCCGGGCGACATTGAGAGTGCGAGGTTGTCTGCCCAGCCGCGTGGGCACCAGCAGCCGGCCCAGGTCGACGCAAGATCCGGTAGAGCTAGTACGCCGCGGCCGCACGCACGATCGCGCCGAGCTCGACCATGAACTCGGGATAGGGTCCAAAGCGCCGGTCGATCGCCTGTGTCAGTGGCCACAACGCGTGTGTGCCCGCAGCGATCTCCTCCCGCACGGCGCGCTCCACCTCGTGGGTGAACGCGAGCGAGCGGTCGAGAAAGTCACGAGCGGCAGCGGCGTCCATGACGGGATAGTGGGCGGTGAGAAGAAGCTCTGGCTCGAGCGCACGGAGCCGCCGGATCGTGCTCCGGTACCCGTCGAGGTCGTAGATACGCGGCGGGATGAGAAGCACGCCGTCGTCCGCGTAGACGCCCCGCTCGAGTACTGCGTCGATGACGATCGCCGCCCGGCTGCGCTCGTCCCAGATGCCGACGTGGCCGAGTGTGTGACCGGGTAGGTGCAGCACGTCCACGCGCCAGTCGTCGGCGAGCCTGATCGTCTCGCCGCCGCGCAGCCCCTCGTCGACGGGCGCGTCGGGACCGCACAGCGCAAGGAGCTCCACGCGGCTGGCCTCGTCGGGCTCGTCGAACCCGTACGCCTCGTGCCAGAAGTAGTTCTCGGCCACCATCGCCTCACCGGACTCGATCCAGCGCCGGTCGAGCTCGTGACATGCGACGCGGACACGCGGATGAGCATCGCGCATGGCGCCGATGCCTCCCGAGTGGTCGATGTCGGCGTGACTGATCACGATTTCGTCGACGGCCTCGATCCCAAAGCCGATCGAGTCGAAATACGGAGAAAGCGCCTCGCCGGGCGTGTCGGGTAGCCCCGTATCGACGAGCAGCGTCCGCGCGTCGCCGACGAGGAGGTATTGCGCGAGGGAGCGGACACCAAGGCTCGATTCGATGCGATGGATGCCCGGCGCGATCTCCATCTACGTTGCCAGCTCGGGGTCAGGCCGTGAGCCGCGCGTGATCGTGTAGCCGCCGTCGACTCGGATCACCTCACCGCTCACGTGCGAGGCGTCGTCGGACAGGAGCCACGCGACCGCCGAGGCGACGTCTGCCGTCGTCGCCAACCGCCCGCCGGGCGTGTCGTGTGCCGCGAGCTCGGGATCCAGCCGGGCGGGCAGAGGCTCGCGCCAGCCGGGGGCGACGGCGTTCGCCCGCACGCCTCGAGGCCCGCCCTCGATCGCCGCGATCCGCACGAGCGTGTGGAGGGCCATCGCAGCGGCTCCAGCGGCACCTGCACCGGGGAACGGCTGGGTGCCCAGGTTCGACGTGACAGCGACCCAGCAGCCCGAGCCGCGTTCGAGTGCGGCTGCAAGCCATGGCTGCACCGAGAAGAACGGCTCTTCCGCCCACTCCCTGACGGTCGTGCGCCAGGTCTCGGACGCGAGCTCGGCGAGCGGCTCCAGGTGCACGGGTGGCGCCACGGTCACGGCTCCGGACGCGCCTACGTCGTCTCGGACGACGTCGTGCCCGAGCGCTGCGAGCTCGCGCTCGAGCGGGTCGTCAGCCGGTGCGATGAGGAGCACGCGCATCAGTATTTTCCGAGGACGAGGCCGCCGTCGACGCGGACGAAGGCCCCGGTCGTGTAGCGCGCCGTGGCCAGATAGGCGACCGCCTCGCCGATCTCACGCGGGTCGGCGGGACGGTGGCCGAGCGGGATCGACGCGCGAGCGCTCGCACGGCTCTTCTCCGTGGCGAAATCCGGCGAGGCGTCGTTGATGTTGGAGTCGACCCAGCCTGGGCCGACGTGGTTCACCGTGATTTCGTCGGCGGCCCACTCCCGCGCCATCACGCCGACGAGCAGGCCGACGGCGTGCTTCGAGGCCCCGTACACGCCGAGCGGGCTGAACGGCATGACGGCATTCACCGACGAAGTGACGACGATCGCGCCGCCGTCGCCCTGCCGCCTCATGTGGGCGGCGGCGGCGCGGCAGCCGTGGAGGACACCGTGGAGGTTCACTCCGAAGACGTACTCCCAGTCGTCGCGTGTCACCTCGACCAGCGTCTGCCAGCGGGCGACGCCGGCGTTCGCGACGAACACGTCGACCCGTCCGAGTCGGTCGGCCACGTCGGCGACGAGTCGCTCGTTCTCTTCCGGCTGCGAGACGTCGCAGCGCAGGAACACCGAGCGGCGACCCAGTGACTCGAGCTCGGCAACGCGCCGCGCGGCCTCGTCCTCGTGCCCGCGATCTGCGATAGCGACGTCGAAGCCACGCTCCGCGAGCGCGAGTGCGATCCCTCGACCGATCCCGCGGTCCCGGGCGGCGCCGGTGACGAGCGCAACCGGCACTACACCGCCACCCACACCTCGCCGCCGTCGGAGACCGTAACGTCGAACGTGCGGAGGCGGATGTCGTCGAATGCGAGGCAGCGCCCGGTGGGGACGTGGAACTCGAGCGAGTGCCACGGGCAGCTCACGACCTCGCCGTCCCAGATCCAGGCGAGCTGCCAGTCGGTGTGTGGACCGCAGTCGATCGTCCCCGAGACGGCGCCGGCACAGAGCGGGCCACGCTGGTGCGGGCAGAGGTTGGGGATCGCATGCAGCTGTCCGGCGATGTTGAACACGCCGAGCTCGCGATTTCCCGCTCGGACGACTCGATGGGTGCCGGGCGGTATGTCCTCGAGTCGCCCGATCGGATACTCAGCCATCGACCTCGAGCCCGAAGAAGCGGGCGGCGTTGAGCCCCATGATCTTGCGCCGCGCCTCCCGGGAAAACGGTAGGCCGAAGACGAACTGTGTGTGATCGAAGTCGTGGTGGGGCCAGTCCGACGCGAACATCGCTTGATTCTCGCCGTCGAAGAGCTCGAACTGCTTGACGAGGTCCAGACGCTCCTCGGGCTCCTCGATCGGCTGCGTGCCGTAGAAGAAGCGGCGCATGTAGTGGCTCGGCCGCTCCTGCAGTATCGGCACCTCGCGTCGACGCTCGGTGTACTCCTTGTCGAGCCGATTCGCGACGAAGGGGACCCAGCCGGTGCCCGCCTCCATGAAGCCGATCCGGAGGTCGGGAAAGCGCACCGGGACACCGGTCTCGAGCATCGAGACGCAGTTCGCGACCATGGACAGCGGGTGAGCGAGCGCGTGCACTGCCATCGCTGTCCTGAACTGCTCGAGCTGGAACGGAAAGACGGGGAAGATCGCCTCGACGCTGTGGATCACGACTGGCACTCCGGTCTCCTGGGCGGCCTCGTAGACGGGGTCGTAGAGCTCATGCCCGTAGAGAAGCTTGAGCCCGGCGGCCGGGAGATACGCGCAGACGTAGCTCGAGTCGCCCGCGTGCTTGCGAATCTCGGCCGCCCCGGCTGTCGGATCCTGCGGCGGGATCACGATCGAGCCCTTGAGCGTCGGCTCGTGGCGTAGCCAGCGGTCGGCCAACCAGTCGTTGTAGCTGCGCGCCAGCGCGACCGCGAACGGCGGCTCGCGCACCATCGCGAGCGAGAGCAGGTGATCCGGGAACAGGATCGCGACGTTCACGTGCAGATCGTCGAGCTCTCGACGCATCGCATCAGGGCTCGAGACGGTCTGCGGGCGGTTCGTCCCTCCGGGCCACGGGATCCGGAACTCTGCGCGCGGCGACATCGCCGGCAGGTCCAGGTACCGCTCATCGACCTTCGCGATCTCGCGTAGGGCCGTGTCCCAGGGTGGCTCCGCATACTCGGCGAGCTCGGCGGGATCCTCGTGCAGGTGCACGTCGGCGTCGACCACGAAAGTGTCCGCAAGCGTCTCGCGCGTCGCTTGCGCCGTCTCGGCGGGTACCGTGCCGCTCATCGAGAGCAACCATACGACAGGCCTTCTCACGGAGCCCGAGCACCGGACGGCCGCGAGCGGCATCGGTTCCTTCAACGTTCACCGCGGTCACGCCTTCGAGGGCTTCGAGCTCGCCGGCGGGCTCCTCCGGGCCCGTTGCGCGTGCGGCGTCGTCCTCGATGTCGCCGAGCCGGCCTACGGCCACTGCCCTGACTGCCGCGGGGATCGCTGCTCGCGCTGCGGCGGCACCGGACTCGTAGTCGACCACGCCGCCTTGGAGTGGCGGCTCCCGTAAGAGACCAAGGCTCGCCGCGCGGACTACCGGAGATCGCTGATGACGTAGTGCTCCGGTGTGTCGAGCGTCGGTTCGCCTGGCCGAAGGTGCATCGCGATTCCGATCTGCTCGATGCGAAAGCCGCGGGAGAGCAGGCGCCGATACGCGTCGAGGCGACCGGTGTTGACTCCTGCGACGAGCCGCTCCAGCGCCGAGTCTGCGGCGAAGCTCTCGCATGCATCGAGGAGTCGCTCGAACCGATCGGCGGCGCCGGCGCCCGGACGTACCGCCGCCACCTTGACGTAGCAGGTCCCACTCCCCGCCTCGGTGCCGGCCCCGCAGTGACAAACGGCCACTCCGTCGAGTGCGTCTTCGCCGCGCAGCACGAGCGTGTCGCCGATCCGCTGCGTCGCCGCAGCAACGATCTCGCGCTCGAGATCGAGACCGCGGAAGACGGCGTCCGTGAGCTCGCGAATCTCGTCGAGCATCGTCGCGCTGCCGTTCGCGGTCTCATGCGAGGCGAGCTCGTACAGGCCGTTGGGATTCGCGGCGACCGGCTTGGCGGCCACCACTGTGAGACTGCCCGGCCAGAAGCCGTGCCGCTGATAGAGGCTGAGGTGCTTCGGGCTCGACGCGAAGGTGAAGAGCCCAGCCTGCGTCACTTCCCACCGTTCGAACGACTCGAGGACCGGGACGAGCAACCGACTCGCGATGCCACGATCCCAGTGGCCGGGATGGACCGTGAGCGGGCCGAAGAAGCCGAACGAGCCCCAGCTGGCCGCGAACACGGACCCGACGACGTTGCCGTCGACCTCGGCCGCCCATGCACAGTCCGGCGCGCTCCGAAACCGCGTGCGGACGTAGTCCCTGTCTCCGAAAGCCGTCGCGGGGTCGGGTAGACCGCGAAACGTGCCGAACGCCAGTCGCATGACCCGATCGGCGGAATCGAGATCGTCGCCGAGCAGCGGTCTGACGCGAACCCATCCTTCCGACCGGTCGACGACCTCCTCGCGAGACATCTACACGACGTCGAGGCCGACGTAGTTCTCGGCGAGGGAGGCGGCGGCCGTGTGAGAGGTCGTCACGTACCGCAGTTGGGAGAGCTGGAGCTTGAGGTCGAACGCGTCCTGCCCTTCCGGGCGGTGGAGCATCTGGGTCATCCACCACGAGAAGTGCTCGGCCCGCCAGACGCGCCGCAGGCAGGTGTCCGAGTAGACGTCGAGGCCGCTCGTGTCTCCCGAGCGACACCAGGCCGGCGAGCGCCACTGCGAGCACGTGCACGTCGTGGAGCGCGAGATTCAGCCCCTTGGCGCCTGTGGGCGGCACGATGTGAGCCGCGTCGCCGGCGAGGAAGAGCCGTCCGTAGCGCATCGGCTCGCAGACGTAGCTCCGCATGCCCGTGACGCCTTTCTCGAGGATCGGTCCCTCGGCGAGCGTCCATCCCTCCACGCCCGCCCGCGTCTGCAGCTCCCCCCAGATGCGGTCGTCCGGCCACTCGGCCAGGTCCTCGTCGGGTCGGGACTGGAGGTAGAGGCGGCTGAGCTCCGGCGAGCGGAGGCTGAGGAGCGCGAACCCGCGCTCGTGGTGGGCGTAGACGAGCTCGTCGTTCGAGGGGGCGACCGCCGCGAGGATCCCGAGCCAGCCGAACGGGTACTCGCGCGAGAACTCGGACAGGACACCTGACGGGATGCTCTGGCGGCAGATCCCGTGGAACCCGTCGCAGCCCGCGATCACGTCGCACTCGAGCTCCTCGTGGCGGCCCTCGTGCCGGTACCGGATCACCGGACGCTCGGTCTCGAGGTCGTGCGCCGAGACATCCTCGACCTCGAAGTGGAGCGGGCGATCCGTCTCGAGCCGCAGGCCGATCAAGTCCTTGACGAGCTCGGTCTGGCCGTAGATCACGATCGAACGCCCGCCCGCGAGCTCGCTCAGCGGGATCCGGTGGCGCTCGCCCGCGAACTGCAGCTCGATCCCGTGGTGGACGAGCCCCTCGCGCTGGAGCCGCTCGCCGGCGCCGGCCTCCACGAGAAGGTCGACGATCGCCTGCTCCAGGACCCCAGCCCGGATGCGCGCCTCCACGTAGTCGCGGCTCCGGCCTTCGAGGATCACCGTGTCGATGCCCTCGAGCTGGAGGAGGTGGCCGAGCGTCAGTCCTGCTGGACCTGCGCCGACGATGCCCACCTGCGTGCGCGTGCGGAGCGGTGCTCAACCGTCGCCGTCCTCCTCCAATACCCGTTGGGCGATCGCGAACGCGCCGTTGGCGGCGGGCACCCCGCAGTAGACGGCGCACTGGAGCAGGACTTCCTCGAGCTCGTCCGGCGTAACCCCGTTGCGCAGCGCGGCGCGGACGTGCATCGCGAGCTCGTGCTCGCGGCCGGTCGCGACGAGCGCCGTGATCGTGATGCAGCTCCGCGTTCGGCGGTCGAGGCCCGGTCGCGACCAGATCTCACCCCAGGCGTAGCGGGTGATGAGATCCTGGAAGTCGGCCGTGAACTCGGTCGTTCCTGCGATCGCCCGGTCCACGTGCTCGTCCCCCAACACCTCTCGCCTCGTCTTCATCCCCTCGTCGCTCACGCTGCCACCACCTCCTGTCCGAGATGTTCGAGGACGGCCGCGGTGAACGCGTCCGCCCGCTCGACATTGGCGAGATGTGCCGCGCGCTCGAGAGTCACGAGCCGCGACCCGGCGACACGCGAGGCGATGAGCTCGGCGTGTGCGACCGGCGTTGCCGGGTCCTCCTCGCCCGCGATCACGAGTACCGGGACGGCGATCGCGGAGATCGCCTCCCGCGCGTCCCAGGCGCCAATCGCTTCGCAGCAGCGCGCGTAGCCCTCCGGCGGCGTCGCGGTGAGCAGCGCGCGAAAGCGCGCCACGGTCTCCGGCTCCTCACGTGCGAGCGCCGGCGTGAACCAGCGACGGATCACGCTGTCCGCAATCGCCTCCAGCCCCTCTGTGCGGACGATCCGTGCGCGCTCGGTCCACCCCTCGGGCGGCCCGAGGTAGGCGGACGTACAGGTAAGGACGAGCCGCTCGATCCGCTCGGGTGCCGTAAGCGCGAGCGCCATCCCGACCATCCCGCCGAGCGACACTCCGCACAGCGAGGCGCGCTCGACCTCGAGCTCGTCGAGCAGCGCGAGCAGACCGTGCGCGAGCGACTCCACCGTGCACGGCGGCTCCGGGAGCGGGGACGAGCCGTGGCCGGGATGGTCGTACGTGACGACGCGCAGGTGCTCGGCGAGGGCCGCGATCTGCCGGTCCCACAGCTGCTGTGTCGTGCCGAGTGAGTTGGACAGCATGAGGACGGGTGCGCCGTCGGGGCCGTGGAGGCGGAGGTCGAGCGTCATCCCTTCGCGCCCTCGTACTCGCGCAGGGCGCGGTCGACGAGCGTCTCGGCTGCTCCGAGGTATCCGGTCGGATCGAGCAACGAGTCGAGCTCGCCGGCGGTGAGCCCGGTCCGGGCGTCGGCAAGCAGCGCGTCGCGGAACGACGGCGCACGCGCGGCCTCGGCGACGACGTCGTGCGCCTGGCTCCGCCCGAGGCGGGAGGTGAGAGCGAACGAGATGCGCTCGGCGACGATGAGCCCGCCGCCCGCGTCGAGGTTCGCGCGCATCTGTTCGGCGTCCACCTCGAGGCCGGTGACGGCGTCCGCAGCAGCGGCGGCGGCTCCGCCCGCGAAGGCGAGCGCGCCGGAGAGCGCCTCCCACTCGGCGTGCCAGGAGCCGACCGCACGCTCGTGCTCGTGAGCGAGCTCGCCGAGCAGGACTCCTGCGTGCGCATGCGCGAGGCGCGCACACGCCACGGCGAGCGTAGAGCGGACAGGATTGCGCTTCTGCGGCATCGTCGAGGATCGTCCGCCCGCAGGCTCGGCGACCTCGCGCACCTCGCTCTGTGCGAGGAGCACGATGTCGCGGCCGATCTTTGCGGCCGCGCCGGCAGCTCCGTCCAGTGCCGCGCCGAGCTCCGCGAGGCGCTGGCGGTTCGCATGCCAGGGGAGCAGGGGCTCCGCGAGCCCGAGCTCCTCTGCGTAGAGCCGGACGACCTCGGGCCCCTCGTCGCCGAGAGCGGCAAGAGTTCCCGCGGCACCGCCGAGCTGCGCTGCGAACCGCTCGTCTCGCACGGCGGCGAGCCTCCCGCGCGCCTCGAGCACCGAGACGAGCCAGCCTGCCGCCTTGAGTCCGAACGTCGTCGGCACCGCCTGCTGGAGGAGCGTCCGCGCCGCCATCGGCGTCGAGCGGTGAGCACGGGCGAGCGCGGCACACCCGCCGGCGAGCCTGTCCACCTCCACGAGCACCAATGCGACGGCACGACGCGCGACGAGCATCGCGGCCGTGTCGACGATGTCCTGACTGGTCGCACCCAGGTGGACGGAGTCGGCAGCCTCGCTCCCGACGGCCTCACGCAGGGCGCGGACGAGCGGCTCCGCAGGGTTCCCGACTGCGCGCCCGTCGACCGCGAGGCGCGCCGTGTCGTAGAGCTCGGCGCGGCAGGCCTCTCCGATCCGAGCGGCGGCGTCCTGTGGGACGAGGCCGACCGAAGCGCCTGCCTTCGCGAGGGCGCTCTCCGCGTCGAGCATCCCCTGAAGCCACGCGCGATCGGAGACCGCCTCTCGTAGCTCCTCCGGCACGAAGATGGCCGAGAACGGCATCACACCGCGAAGAACGTCGTCTGGCCCACGCCCTGCAGGACGACGTCGAAGCGAAGCGCGCCGTCCTCCGCCCGCGCGACGAGGGTCGTCCGCTCCGCCGGTTCGAGGCCGAGGAGCACCGGGTCCTCGGCGTTCGCGGCCTCCTCGTCGGGGAAGTACATGCGGGTCGCCACGCGCTTCAGGAGGCCCCGAGCAAGGACGCCGACGAGGAGATGTGGCGCCTGGAGCCGCCCGTCCACCCATGGCACGCGACCTGGTTTCACCGTGACGAACGCGAAGCTGCCGTCAGGCGCGGTGCCCGAGCGCCCGAAGCCGGTGAAGCCGGTGTCGAGCACGATCTCGTCGCGATCGTCCGCCGGATGCGCGTAGCGACCCGCCGCGTTCGCCTGCCAGATCTCGATCATGCCGTCGGGGACCGGATCGCCGGCGCCGTCGAGCAGGACGCCCGAGATGCGAATCGCGTGCGGGTGGGACTCGTCGACGAGATGGTTCGCGATCGGGCCGCCGATGAGTCCGATCTCGAGATACGGCCCGCTGGTCTGCGACGGGGTGAGCGCGGTCTCAGTCATCGTGCGGCTCCTCGAGCGGCGTCGCCTCGCGGCCGCCGAGCACGATGTCGAATCGAAATCCGAGCGCCCAGTCGGGCTGCGTCAGCTCCAGCTCGAACGTCGAGACCAGCCGTTCCCGCGCGCGCTCGTCGCGGATGGAGTTGAAGATCGGGTCGAACGGGAAGAGCGGGTCGCCCGGGAAGTACATCTGGGTGACGAGTCGTTCCGGGAAGGCGCGACCGAAGAGCGAGAAGTGGATGTGCTTCGGCCTCCACGCGTTCGGGTGGTTTCCCCACGGATAGGCGCCCGGAAGCACTGTCGTGAAGCGATACGTGCCGTCGCCGTCCGTCACGCAGCGCCCGCACCCCGTGAAGTTCGGATCGAGCGGCGCGTCGTGCGTGTCGACCGCATGGCGATACCGGCCGGCGGCGTTCGCCTGCCAGATCTCGACCAGCTGCCCGGGCAGAGGCTTGCCGTCCGAGCCGAGAACGCGTCCCGTCACGGTGATCCGCTCACCGAGCGGCTCGGCGGCGTGCTGGCGTGTGAGGTCGGCGTCGGTCTCGCCGAGTGCGCCGGCGTACACGGGACCGGTCAGCTCAGAGAGCGATGCGGGTAGGACGACCAGAGGATTCTTCGGTGCGCGGAGCCGCGTACCGACGTAGTCGGGGTAGAGGAGCGGCGGGTCGGACTCGGTCAGGGCGGCGTCCGAGATCCGAGCGAAAGCGCTCTCAGGCTGCACGGCGATCCTCCAGGTCGACGTCGAAGGAAGCGCCGGTCGCGGCCCGCACCTGCTCGACAGTCGCGTCGCCGAGCAGCTCGGTCAGGACGAGCGCTCCGTCTCGAAGTCGGAAGATCGAGAGCTCCGTGACGACGACGTCAGCGGCGCCACGTGCCGTCAGCGGGTACGTGCACTCGGAGACGAGCTTCGGCTCGCCCGTCGACGACGTGGCAGTCATGGTCACGATCACGCGGCGCGCCCCGACGACGAGATCCATTGCACCGCCGACGCCGAGGACGTCCTTCCCGGGCACCGCCCAGTTCGCGATGTCGCCGGCGATCGAGACCTGCAGGGCGCCGAGCACGGCGACGTCGATGTGCCCGCCGCGGATCATCGCGAAGCTCTGGGCGCTGTCGAAGTACGCGGCGCCGGGAAGCGCTGTGACCGGTTGCTTCGCCGCGTCGATGAGGTCGGGGTCGAGCTCGTCCTCGTGTGGCCGCGGCCCGACGCCGAGGAGCCCGTTCTCTGTATGCAGGCAGACGTTCGAGCCGTTCCCGAGCAGCCCGGGGATGAGGTTCGGGATGCCGATGCCGAGGTTGACGATCTCGCCTGGCCGAAGCTCCTGCGCCGCGCGGGTCGCAATCAACGTTTTAGCGTCGCCCGTCATCGCGAGAGGACCAACTCGTCGACGTACAGATGGGGCGTGTGAATCGACTCCGGCTCGAGCTCGCCTGCTGACACGATCTCTCCCACCTCGGCGATTGTCACCCGTGCGGCCGTCGCCATCAATGGGTTGAAGTTGCGCGCCGTGCGCCGGTACCAGAGGTTGCCGCGCTCGTCGCCGCGCGCCGCGTACACGAGCGCGACATCCGCAGGGATCGGCTCCTCGAGCACGTGGGGAACGCCGTCGATGACGCGCTCCTCCTTCTCCGCGGCGAGCAGCGTGCCGGCGCCGACCGGCGTGAAGAAGCCGGCGATGCCAGCCCCCGCCGCCCTGATCCCCTCGGCGAACGTCCCCTGCGGGACGAGTGTCGCCTCGATCTCGCCGGCGTTCACGGCCGCCACGGCCTCGGGGTTCGAGGTGAAGTACGACGAGATTCCGCGCTTGATCCGTCCCTGACGGAGCAGCTTTCCGAGCCCGCGGCCTGGCTCGCCGATATTGTTGGAGACGATTGTCAGCTCGTCGGCGTCGGAGCTCTCGACGAGAGCGTCGATGAGCGTGAGCGGCGCGCCGACGAGCCCGAACCCGCCCACCATGACGGTGTCGCCTGAACGGATCGCCGATACCGCCTTCTCGGGCTTGATGGGGCCGTTCGCGATCGTCATGCCTCGGGTCCCTTTCGTCGCGGAACGAGGACGGAGCCTACCGCGCTTGTATGCAAGCTCCGAAGCAACATCCGCGCCCGGGCTGGTCTGTTGGACGATGCAGGGCGAGTGTTGTATACATGCGCCGATGTCCTCGCGATGCGCTCGCCGAGCCGCTCGGAGTGTCAACGGCTCGCACAACCTCGAGAGCGTTGCGTCGTCAGAGGTATCGACTGCCGGAGGTCAGTTCGATTGACTAACCGGTTAGTCGGGACGAGAATGTCTCGTCGTTGGCGAGCCTGTTCGGTGGCAGGCACGACGGAAGGAGGAGGTCGGTGAAGCGGTTTCGGTTGATTGCGGCCGTGGGCGGCGTAGCGATGCTCGCAGCCGTCATGAGCGGATCGAGTGCATACGGTGGATCGAGTGGAGCCGCCCAGGGGAGCCCCATCAAGATCGGCGTGCTCACGTCGCTCACAGGGAACTTCGCGCCGTGGGGCATCCAGACGCGCGCCGGAATGGCGCTCGCCGTGAACGAGATCAACAGGTCGGGCGGCGTGAAGGGCAGAGGGCAGGGACGGAGGGTCAACCTCGTGATCGCGGACGACCAGTCCGGGCCAGGAGCGATCGACGGCTTCAGGCGGCTGACCCAGCAGGAGCAGGTCGTCTCGGTCGGGGGCGTGATCGGCAGCAATGTCGGAGCGCCGGCCGCGCAGCTTGCCGAGCAGTCGCGGGTGCCGCTGTTCCTCGTGAAGTCGGGGAACAACGAGATCCTGACGACGAATAGCCGCTACACGTTCCGTACCTGCCTGCCTGCGGCGGCCATGGCGGCCGTACCGATCGTGCAGCTCGCGCAGCGGCGCAGGCTGACGAGCATCGGCGTGATGATCGCCGACTACGCATGGGGTCAGTCGTTCAGGTCGTCGCTCATCGAGGCGGCCAAGGCAGCGCCCAATCTCAAGTTGAACATCCAGGTTGCACCGGTTCCGACGACCAACTTCACGCCGTACCTGCGGGCGATGGGCGACGTGTCGCTGATCGTGGCGACGGGTCACCCGCCGGGCTCGAGCCTGGTTCTGGCGCAGTCCGCACAGCTCGGCTTGAAGGCGCCGGTCGTCGGTGCGTACTCGCCGTACTCGCTCACCGCCAGAAACGCCGCGGCGGCGGCATTCGGCCGCTGGAGCGACTTCAAGTGCATGGCCACCGCGACCCAGGGCTACAAGAGCCTCGCGAAGCGTTACCTGCGGACGTTCCCGCAGAACGAGTTCTTCGAGGACGATGCGCTCGCCGGCTACGCGTACGTGAAGATCATCGCGCAGGCGATCCAGAACGTCGGAGTCAATCCGCAACAGATCGCCGCGTATGTCCACAGGACGACGTTCAACATCCCCGGGTACGCGTTCCCGTTGCGCTGGACGGCGTGGGGTGAGCTGAACCGACCCACGGTTCAGTTCGCCGTGCTGACCAGAGGCGCGCCGCCCGAGAGGGGGCTGAACACGGCTTCCACCACCTTCTGGCCGAGGGTGTTGTTCAAGTCGCAGCCGCTGACTCCGTACCGTCCAGGGTCGTAGCGAGGGAAGACTGCTTCTCGAGATCGACGCGGTCACCAAGCGCTTCGGCGGTCTCCCGGCCGTCGATGGCGTGACGTTCGGGATCGACGACGGCGACATCGTCGCCGTCGTCGGTCCGAACGGGGCCGGCAAGAGCACACTCCTGAAGGTCATCGTCGGGCTGGAGCGACCGACCCACGGGAGCGTCCGGCTCGCAGGTGCCCGCATCGACGGTCTGAGCGCCCATCAGGTTCGGCGCAAGGGCATCGCGATGGCGATGCAGCGACCGCTTCCGTTCGGATCGATGACCGTCCTCGAGAATGCCCTCCTCGGCGCGATGTTCGGCGTCGGGAAAGGCGTCCTGAGCGAGCGGGAGGCCAGGCGACGGGCGGCTGAGGCCCTGGCGTTCGTCGGGCTGGACGAGCGAGCCGGCCAGCCGGTGTCGAGCCTGAACCTCCACCAGCAGCGCTTCCTCGAGATGGCGAAGGCGCTCGCGGGTCAGCCCAAGCTGCTGCTGCTCGACGAGGTGATGGCAGGTCTGAACGAGGCGGAGCTCGCGCACTCCGTCCACGTCGTCCGAAGCGTCCGCGACACGCTCGGAACGGCGATCCTCTGGGTCGAGCACGTGATGAGCGCGGTCATACAGCTCGCGGAACGAGCGGTCGTCCTGAACTTCGGCCAGGTGCTGGCGGAGGGCGAGCCCGCCGTCGTCATGCGAGACCCCCAGGTCGTCGACGCTTATCTCGGGCAGGCACGCATTGCTTGAGGTCAGCGGGCTGGCGGCCGGGTACCTCGGCGAGCGGGTCATCGACGGGATCGACGTCGAGGTTCGGAGCGGCGAGGCGGTGGTGATCGTCGGCTCGAACGGAGCGGGCAAGACGACGCTCTTCCGTGCCATCGCCGGGCTACTACCGCCGATGGACGGTCGCGTCGTCTTCGACGGGAAGGATCTGACGCGCCGTCCCGCCTATCGCATCGCGCGCACGGGAATCTCCTACGTTCCCGCCGAGCGGCATCTCTTTCCGGCGATGACCCTGAAGAGCAACCTCACGCTTGGCGCCTATCCGAAGCGACCGGATCGTGCGACGCTCGACCTCGTCTACGACCTCTTCCCGCGGTTGCACGAGCGACAGCGCCAGCAGGCGGGAACCCTGAGCGGTGGTGAGCAGCAGATGCTCGCGGTCGCTCGCGCGCTCATGGCACGGCCGCGGCTGCTCATGCTCGACGAGCCGACGACAGGCCTATCCCCCAAGATCGCGGAGGTCGCGTTCGAGGCATTCGGCGAGCTGAAGAAGCAGGGGGTGACGCTCCTGATCGCGGAGCAGCAGGTCCCCATCGCACTCTCCGTCGCCGACCGCGGATATGTCCTCGAGAACGGCAGGATCGGCCTCGAGGGAACCGCGGACGAGCTCGAGCAGAACCCGGAGGTTCGCCGGGCGTACCTGGGTGTCGCATGAGGCGCTCCGGAACAACCCGCAGCGTTCGCCGCGGAGCCGGGCTTCGCCCGGCGGGAGCCAGCGCCGGCGAGGGGCGCGCGTGAGAGCCGTCATCCTCGACGGGCTCGTGCTCGGCCTGGCGTTCGGCCTACTCGGTGTCGGGATGACGCTGGTGTACGGCCTCGGCGGCGTCATCAACCTGGCGTATGGACAGATCGTGGTGGTCGCGGCAATCGTGGCCTCGCTCCTGATCGAGGACGGCGTCTCCACGTTCGTCGCGGCCGTCGTGGGCGTGCTGGCCGCGGCCGGCGTCTCCGTCCTGCTGGACCTCACGTTGCTGCGGCCCGTCTACCGCCAGCACGGCGAGGAGCGGACGCTCATGGGTCTCCTGCTGACGCTCGGGGCAGCCTTCGTCATCGGGGGGATACTCATCTGGCGCTACCCCGTCGGCGCGTTGTACGTCAGCATCGGCGGAGATCCGATCTCGATCCTCGGCGTCCCGATGCAGCGGGGGGCCATATGGGCCTCGGTGATCGCCCTGGCCGTCGCAGGGGTTCTGCTGCTCTTCTTCGGCACGACGACCTTCGGGCGGGGCGTTCGTTCGGTGATCCAGGACGAGACCGGCGCCCGACTCATCGGCATCAACCCGTCGTTCGTCCGCACCGTCATCTTCGTGCTGAGCGGTGCGTTGGCCGGCATCGTGGCCGTCACCCAGTCCATGAACGGGCCGCTCGACGTCAACCAGGGATTCCAGCTCACGACGTTCGCGCTGATCGTCACGGTCGTGGGCGG
The DNA here is from genome assembly GCA_963744505.1 of uncultured Gaiellaceae bacterium. Taxonomy (GTDB): domain Bacteria; phylum Actinomycetota; class Thermoleophilia; order Gaiellales; family Gaiellaceae; genus GMQP-bins7. Next base: position 906,791 of record CAVUTL010000003.1, on the reverse strand, counting down.
TCTCGGCAGCGTCGCCGGGGCATTCCTCGCGGGCGTGCTCCTCGGGATCGTGAACACGCTCAGCGCCAACTACATCGGCCAGTACTACACGAGCGTCATCCTTCTGGGCGCAGCTGCCCTGACGATCCTCGTCCGCCCGCGCGGGCTCCTGGGACGGTGAGGGAATGACCGAACGGACGACGAGCGAGTCGACCTCGCGAGCCGGCACGCTCGGCTACGTCGGCCGGGCGGCACTGCCGATCGCAGCCGCCGCTGCGTTCCTCGCGGTCCTTCCGCCACTGTGGTTCGGTGACGAGCCGTTTACGACGTCGCTCGCCGTCAAGGCGATGGTGTTCGCGGCGTACGGGATCGGCTTCAACCTGATCTTCGGCTGCACGAACCAGCTCTTCCTCTGCGTCGGCGCTCTCGCCGGAGTCGGAGGCTACGGCGCGGCGATCTTCACGAACGAGACCGGGATGCCCTTGGCCGTCGGCCTCAGCGTCGGCACTGTGTTTGCTGCGATCGTCGGCGGCCTCCTGAGCTGGATCGCGGTACGGCGGTCGCTCGGCGTCATCTTCACGGGGATCGTCACGCTCGTGTTCTCGCTCGCCTTCGCCAACCTGCTCCTTGGCCTGCGCGAGTACACCGGGAGCGAGACGGGGCTCATCCTGACGGCGATGCCGCCCAAGCTCTCCGACGATCGCGTCGGCGCCTTCTACCTCTTCGCGGGTTTGGTCGTCGTCTACCTGATCGTCTTCCGCGTGCTCCAGCTCTCGCACTTCGGCTGGGCGTTCCGCGGCCTTCGCGACGACGAGACGGCCGCCGAGCTCGCCGGCGTCGACGTCGCGCGCTACCGGATCTTCGCAGCGACCGTCGGCTCGGCGATGATCGGCCTCACGGGTGCTCTCTATGCGTACAGCGTCGGCTTCATCCAGCCCGCGACGTACGCATTCGACCAGGTCGATGTCCGCGTCCTCGTGATCGTCGCGTTCGGTGGCCTCGGAACACTGCTCGGCCCCCTCATCGGCGCGGGAATCTTCGGGATCGTGGACGAGCGGCTGACGGCAAGCCTCGAGCTGCGCGAGGTCCTCTACGGCATCTTCGTGATCGCGATATTCCTCTTCCTCAGGAAGGGGATCGTCCAGACGGTGATCGACCTCTTCAACCGATTCTTCGGCCGTCAGCGCACCGAGCCGGCACTGCAGACGCCACGCGAGTAGGGTCGGGCGATGGCCCGGGCAAGCCGCACCGCGCCTCTCACCGGGGACGAGTACCTCGAGAGCCTGCGCGACGGCCGTAGCGTCTACATCGACGGCGAGACGGTCGCCGACGTCACCGAGCACCCAGCGTTCCGGAACTCGGCGCGCTCGATCGCCCGCCTGTATGACGCGCTCCACGACCCCGAGCAGAAGGAGACCCTGCTCGGCACGGACCGGCTCGGAATCAGCACTCACCGGTTCTTCATGCCGAGCTACTCGGCCGAGGAGCTTCTTCTCGCACGCGACGCGATCGCCGCCTGGGCGCGCCCCTCGTACGGGTTCATGGGCCGGACACCCGACTACAAGGCGTCGTTCATGGCCACGCTAGGGGCGGCGCCGGAGTTCTACGCGCCCTTCGAGGCGAGTGCGGAGGCGTGGTATCGGAGCTACGCCGAGCACGCGCTCTTCCTCAACCACGTGCTGATCAACCCTCCGATCGACCGCAACCGGGAGGTGCACGAGGTCGAGGACGTGTACGTGCACGTCGTGAAGGAGCGCGACGACGGGATGGTCGTCTCTGGCGCGAAGATGCTCGCGACCGGCTCGGCGCTGACGCATGCCACGTTCGTGGCGCAGAACAGCGCCGTCCGGCTCGAGAAGGGGAAGGCCGAGGACTACGCGCTCGTGTTCATCGCGCCGATGGACACGCCTGGCAAGGCACTGATCTCGCGGCGATCGTACGAGCTCAGCGCGGCGTCGCCCTGGGACAACCCGCTCTCTGCCCGCTTCGACGAGAACGACGCGGTCGTCGTGTTCGACGAGGCGTTCATCCCCTGGGAGAACGTGCTCGTCTACCGCGACGTCGAGAAGGCGACCGGCTTCTACGCCGCGTCCGGCTTCATGAACCGCTACACGCTGCAGGCGGGAACGCGTCTCGCGGTCAAGCTCGACTTCGCGTGCGGTCTCATCGCGAGGGCGCTCGAAGCGAACGGCACAGCCGACTTTCGCGGCGTCCAGGCGCAGCTCGGCGAGCTGATGGGCTGGGGGAGCCTGATGTGGGCGCTGACGTCCGCGCTCGCCCTCGACCCGCAGGAGGGTCCGGGCGGGACCGCCATCCCGAAGCTCGAGTTCGCGGTTCTCGTGCGCCTGTTCGGGGCGATGGCCTGGCCGAAGGTGGAGGAGGTGGTCGGTCAGGCGCTGGGCGGGAGCCCGATCGTGATCCCCTCGAGCCACCGCGACCTCGAGAGCGCGGAGCTGCGCCCGCTGATCGACCGCTTCTACCGCGGCTCGACCGGATCCGCCCACGACCGGATCAAGCTCTTCAAGCTGCTCTGGGACGCTGTCGGCAGCGAGTTCGGCGCACGCCACACGCTCTACGAGCGGAACTACGGAGGCAACCACGAGCAGGTCCGCCTCGACGTCCTGAACTTCGCCCGGCGCCGCGGACGCCTGGACGAGATGACGGCGCTCGTGGAGCAGTGCCTGTCGGAGTACGACCTCGACGGCTGGACGGACGACACCTGGATCTGGGCGAAATGACGTGCCCGGCGCACGTGAGCGCGCATCCGCGGTCGCTTGTCGGTTGACGCTGACCGTCCGGACAGTCAAACTCCGGCGGTGGACAACGCGGCGCTGGCCGAGCGGCTCGCACAGGGCAAGCTGGTCGAAGGACCCGAGTACGCGACGGAGGACTACGTCAAGGGCCTCGCCCGCACCCTGATCGTGTCAGGCGACACCGAGCTCATCAGCGCTCCGGCGTATCTCAAGGCCGCCGAGCACGCACCGCGGCTCCAGTCGTACGTGTCGGTGATCGGCATCATCCAGGACGAGCTCGGGCACGCTCACATCGCGTACCGGATGCTCCGTGACCTCGGCGTCGACACGGACGCGCTCATCTACGAGCGCGAGCCCTCCGAGTTCCGGTACCCCTACGCGTTCGACGTGCCGCTCGAGAGCTGGTCGGAGATGGTCGTCGCGAACGGCTTCTACGACCGCGCCGGGTTCGTCCTGCTCAGCGATATCTTCCAACACACCTCGTACGGGCCGTGGAAGCGCGCCCTGGTGAAGGTGGACCGCGAGGAGACGTTCCATCTCCGGCACGGCGAGCGTTGGATGAAGACACTCGCGGCCGACGCGTCGACGCGCCCGGATCTGCAGGCGGCGGTCGACTGGATGTTCCTGATGACCCTCGAGTGGTTCGGGCTTCCCGACCACCTCAAACGCCACCGAGAGCAGATCGACTACGGCTTGAAGGGCAAGACGAACGACGAGCTCAGGCAGGAATGGATGTCGACGGCGGTCCCGTTCTGCGAGTCGATCGGCATCGAGGTCCCGGCTCACTACGACGAGACCGAGACGCGATACGTCGTCGACTGCCCCTTTCCGCAGCAGTTCGACGAGGAGGAGAAGCGCTGGCTGAGCGAGGAGGGCGAGATCACCTGGGACGAGGTGCTCGCGCGCTGGCGTCGTCGAGGACCTGCGAACGAGGAGTTCGTGGAGATGATCCAGCGTGGACGGCTGCAGCGGCTGGCCGTGGCGGCCTGATGGTGACCGAGAGACGCGTCAGCTCGGCGCTCGCCGAGGTGCTCGACCCCGAGTATCCGGTGAGTGTCGTCGACATGGGGCTCGTCCGCGGGATCGAGGTCCGAGACTCGGCCGTGCGCGTCGACATTGCGTACTGCTCGCTCGGGTGTCCATGCATCGAGCTCATCGAGGACGACATCCGTGAGCGTCTGCTCCAGCTCGACGGCGTCGAGAACGTCGAGGTACGGGAGGTCTTCGACCGCTGGACGCGACGAGACATCTCGGTACGCGGCCTCGAGCTCCTCCACGCGAGCGGTGTCGCATGACCGCCCGATCCGACGACGCGTGGGAGGTGTTTGCTCGACAGGACGCACGCATTCCGATTCGGCATATCGGGCGGGTCGACGCGGCAACCCGAGACGACGCGGTCGTGTTCGCGCGGACGCTGTACGAGGAGTGGAAGTGGGCGGACATGTTCATCGTCCCCCGGAGTGAGATCACGACCGTGGTGAAGCCGAAGTGAGCGACGGGCTGCTGGTCTTCGGCAGAACCGAGTACACGGAGCCGCTCACCGAGCGAGGGGTGGCTCCGACGGGAGACGACGTGCGGGCGACCCACCCTGGGTCGTGGGTGGAGCTGGTCGTGTTCCCCTGCAGTGCGGTGCACTGGATCATTCGCGAGGGCGAGGACGCCGAGAGTGAGAACACGGTTCGAGCCGGCCGATAGACCGGCGGAGGCGGAGGCGCTCGCCAACCTGATCGTCGCCGTCGCCGACAACAAGTACTTCCTCGCCCACAGGCTCGCGCGCTGGGGCGTCGGTGCGCCGGCGCTGGAGAGCGCAGTCGCCTGCGCGGCAATCGCCCAGGAGGAGGCCGGGCATGCGCGTGGGCTGTACTCGTTCCTCGAGGACTTCCCGGACGAGTTGCGGCCAATGCCTCTCGAGCGGGAGGACGATCGTCAACGCAAGTACGCGGTCTCGTTCCTCCTGGAGCCCAACGACTCCTGGTATCGCGCCGTCGCTGCCCTCGGGCTGATGGACTTCGCGATGACGACGGTCCTCGACGCATGTGCGGGCTCGTCGGTCGGCGAGCTTCGGAAGCGCGCTGATCGCATCCTGGCGGACGAGGGCTTCCATCGGCGATACGTCGACGGGCGCCTGCGCGAGCTCGCCTCGTCGCTGCCCGAAGCTCTGGCCCTCGAGGACGAGCTGACCGCGCTACTGCCGGAGACCCTCTGCTGGTTCGGCCCCCCCGGCGAGCCCGGGCTCGAGCTGCTCGTCGCAGCGGGAATCGTCGCGCACGACAACGAGGTGCTTCGCGAGCGCTTCCTGGAAGGGATGCGCACACAGGTGCAGAATGCAGGCCTACGCCTGCCCGAGACGGGAGAGCTGCCGTGGGAGCGGTGGAGCAGCCTGGAACGCCGGCTGGAAGCCGAGCCGGCGCAGGCGACGACGTAGCCTGCCCGTGGTGCGGGGCGGTCGAGGTCGAGCGGCTCGGCGAGTTCGGGCCTGGCCTCATGACCGAGCAGTGGATCTGCCTCGCCTGCAAGAGCCCATTCGAGTGGATTCGCAAGCGATGATCAGCGACCACTGATGGGCCTTCACAGCTTCGAAGGGAAGGAGCCGCGCGTCGCGGAGGATGCATTCGTCGCTCCGAGCGCGACGCTGATCGGTGACGTCGTGCTCGAGGCCGAGTCGAGCGTCTGGTTCGGTGCCGTCCTGCGCGGCGACTTCGACCGGATCGTCGTCGGGGTCGGCTCCTGCGTACAGGACAACGCCGTCGTGCATGCCGCCGAGGGGCTGCCGACGATCATCGGCGCCAACGTGACCGTCGGGCATGCGGCGATGCTCGAGGGGTGCGTGGTGGAGGACGGCGCCCTGATCGCGATGGGCGCAATCGTCCTGCAGAGGGCGCGTATCGGAGCCGGAGCGCTCGTGGCTGCCGGCAGTGTCGTGCGCGAGGGACAGGAGATCCCTGCGGGAGTCGTCGCGGCCGGCGTCCCCGCAGTGGTGAAGAAGGAGGTGGACGGGTCGTCGCAACGCTGGGTCGCGACGGCCGCGGCGGAGTACCGTGAGCTGCGTCGTCGCTACCTGCAGGAGTTGACCTTGAGGGAGGAGACACGATGGTGAAGATGCTGATCGGAGGCGAGCAGACGGATGCGACCGCCACCGACGAGCTCGAGGTGATCGATCCGGCGACCGAAGACGTCCACGAGACGGTCCCCGCCGGGGGCGTCGACGCGGTCGAGCTCGCCGTCCAAGCGGCGGACGACGCCTTCGGTGAGTGGTCGAAGACCGACGCCGAGAAGCGCGCCGAGATCATCCGGAAGGCACTCGACTCGGTTGCCGAGCACAAGGACGAGATCGTCGAGACGCTCACTCACGAACAGGGCAAGCCGACGATCGAGGCTGCGGGAGAGCTGCAGCACTTCATCCACGGGATGCACTACTACGCCGACCTCGCGACCAAGGTCCGCGGGGCGTATCAGGACTTGCCGTCCACCCTCGGCCGCTCGTACGGGATGATCGTCAAGCGTCCAGTCGGACCGGTCGCGGCGATCGTGCCGTTCAACTACCCGCTGACGCTCATGGGGACGAAGATCGGCCCCGCGCTGGCTGCGGGCAACAGCGTGGTCGTCAAGCCGGCGTCGTCGACGCCGCTCGCGACGCTCAAGGTCGCCGAGCTCTTCCACGAGGCAGGGCTCCCGGCAGGCGTGCTCAACGTCGTCACCGGTCGCGGCTCGGTGATCGGCGACGCGCTCGTCACGCACCCGCTGATCCGCCGCGTTGCGTTCACGGGCGAGACCGGGACCGGCAGGCACATCGCGACACTCGCCGCACCCGAGTTCAAACGGATCACGCTCGAGCTCGGAGGGTCCGACCCGATGATCGTCTGCCCGGATGCGAACGTTCCGGCTGCCGTGAAGGGAGCGGTGATCGCCCGCTTCTGGAACGCCGGCCAATCGTGTCTGGCGGCGAAGCGGCTGTACGTGTTCGACGAGGTCTACGACGACTTCGTCTCGGCCCTCGTGGGAGAGCTCGAGCGGTACGAGTGCGGCGAGGGCTGGACCCGCCCGGAGAAGCCCAAGCTCCGCATGGGGCCGGTCCACACACAGCGTGGGCGCGACGAGTTGGCGGACCAGCTCGAGGACGCGGTCTCACGCGGGGCGAACGTCTTGCACGGCGGCGGGCCGCCGTCGGATCGCGACAAGGGTTTCTACTTCGAGCCGACGCTCGTCGAGAACGCGCCGCACGACTCGCGTCTGGTGACGGAGGAGGTCTTCGGGCCGATCCTGCCGATCTTCCGCGTCCACGACCTCGACGAGGCGATCGGCCTCGCGAACGACACTCGCTACGGCCTCGGCTCGTCCATCTGGACGTACGACGCCCGGTACATCGACAGGGCTGCGCAGGAGATCGAGGCGGGGATGACGTGGGTCAACCAGATCCACTACGGCTACGACGAGCTGCCGTTCGGCGGGCTCAAGGAGAGCGGGCTCGGAAAGGAGCACGGGATGGAGGCGATGCTGGACCACTACTTCGAGACGAAGTCGGTGGTCGTCGGAGGTCTGGGCTGATGGTGGTGTCGTTTTCGGCCGACGACGGCATCGGGCAGATCACGCTCGACAGGCCGCCCGCGAACTCCTACGACCTCGCGTTCATCGAGGAGCTCGCGGAGGCGGTGGGCGAGGCGGCAGACGACGACGCAGTGAAGGTCGTCGTCGTACGCAGCGCGTCCGAGAAGTTCTTCTCCGCAGGCGCCGACGTCAAGGCGTTCAACGAGAACACGGTCGAGACGAACATGCGGATGATCGGCGTCTCGCACGAGACGCTGTCCGCGATCGCGAGGATCCCGAAGGTCTTCATTGCCGAGATCAACGCCCACGCGCTAGGCGGTGGCCTCGAGATCGCGCTCGCCTGCGATCTGCGCTTCGCGGCAGAGGGCGAGTACCGGCTGGGCACGCCCGAGGTGACACTGGGCGTGCTGCCGGGCAACGGCGGCACCCAGCGGCTCCCGCGGCTGATCGGCTGGAGTCGTGCGCTCGAGTTGATGGTCACCGGTCGGACCGTGACGCCCGCCGAGGCGCTCGAGCTCGGGATCGTCAACACCGTCTTCCCGGCCGGCGAGCTGCACGACAGGACGCTCGAGTACGCGCAGGCGCTCGCATCGGGCGCGACGAGGGCGATCGGCAGTATCAAGCTCGCAGTCCACGAAGGGCTCGCGGCGGGTCTCGAGGCCGGCCTCGAGCGCGAGCGGGAGCTCGTCGAGGAGCTGTTCGAGAGCGAGGATGGCCGCGAGGGCATCGCGGCGTTCGCCGAGAAGCGGAAGCCCGTCTTCAGCGGCAGCTAGCGATGGCCACTGTCGCCGACGTCGATGTGACCGTCATTCACAACCCCGCCACGGCCGAGGAGGTCGGACGCGCCACACGCCACGGCGCCGACGACGCCTCGGCCGCGATCGAGCGGGCCGCAGTCGCGTTCCCGGCGTGGTGGGAGACTCCGGCAGGAAGGCGCGGGGAGATCCTGCACGAGGCGGCAGCCGCCGTTCTCGCCGCGCGGGACGAGCTCTCGCTGCAGCTCACGCTCGAGCAGGGTAAGCCGCTACGCGAGTCCCGGATCGAGATCACGCGCTTCGTGCACACGCTCGAGCACTACGCCGGTCTCGCCAAGAATCTCCGGGGCGGATACGTGCCGAACCTGGACGTCCGCACCCACGGGCTCGTCCTCAAGCGCCCGCTCGGAGTCGTGGTCGCGATCGTTCCCTGGAACTTCCCGACGACGCTGCTCGGCAACAAGCTCGGGCCGGCGCTCGTCTGCGGCAACGTCGTCGTCGCGAAACCGGCCGAGACCACGCCGCTGACGACGCTCCGGGTCGCCGAGCTCATGCTCCAGCACGGGCTGCCGGAGGACGTGTTCCAGGTCGTTACCGGCAAGGGGTCGGTCCTCGGTGAGGCCCTCGTCACCGAACGGCGCGTCGCGAAGGTGGCGTTCACCGGGTCGACTCCGGTCGGAAAGCGCGTCGCCGAGCTGGCGGCGCGCGGCGTGAAGCGCGTGACGCTCGAGCTCGGAGGATCGGACCCGATGATCGTGCTCGACGACGCGGACGTCGACTCCGCGGTCAGCGCCGCAAGCGTCGGCCGCTTCTTCAACTGCGGGCAGGCCTGCCTCGCGATCAAGCGCCTCTACCTCCACCAGGCGATCGCGGACGAGTTCGTCGAGAAGCTCGCAGCGAAGGTCGGCCGCCTGAGGGTCGGGGCGGGCACGGCCGAGGGGACGACGATCGGGCCCCTGCACTCTGAGACGCAGCGCGCGAGCCTCGAGGACCAGGTGGACTCCACGCTCGAGCGCGGCGGGGAGCTGCTCGCAGGTGGGAAGCGACCCGACGGCGACGAGTACGCGAACGGTTGGTTCTACGAGCCGACGCTGGTCCTCGAGCCGCCGCACGACTCCAAGCTGGCGACCGACGAGGTCTTCGGGCCTGCGCTCCCGATCTGGCGCATCGGCAGCCTCGAGGAAGGGATCGCTCGCGCGAACGCGAGCCAATTCGGGCTCGGCTCGTCGGTCTGGACCCGCGATTTGACCGCGGCGACGGTCGCCGCCGAGAAGATCGAGGCGGGCTACACGTGGATCAATTCGAGTCAGATCATCTACGACGAGCTTCCCTTCGGCGGCTTCGGCGAGAGCGGCCTCGGCAAGGAGCATGGGATCGAAGCGCTCGACTACTACCAGGAGACGAAAGCTGTCGTCGTCAAGCAGAGCCCTCGCTCGTAGGGGCGAGGCTTGCCTCGCCCTATGCCACCGCTCTATTTCGAGGACGTGGAGGTCGGGTTCCGCTTCGAGACGCCGGGACGGACGGTGACGGAGGCCGATCTCGTCGCCTTCGCGGCGTTGTCCGGAGGATTCAATCCGCTTCATTCGGACGCCGTCTTCGCTGCCGGGACGATCTACGGCGAGCGCATCGCGCAAGGCGTACTGGTTCTGTCGTATGCGACCGGGCTGCGCCAGCGCGCAGGGCTCTTCGACGGAACGCTCATGGGTCTGCTCGAGGTGCGCAGCTGGCGCTTCCTCGCTCCGGTCCGCATCGGAGACACGATCCGGGTGGTGAACGAGGTGACCGAGCTGCGCCCGACCTCGAAGCCCGACCGGGGTCTCATGGTGCAGCGTGTCCAGGTGCTGAACCAGGACGACACAGTCGTGAACGACGGCGAGCTCGTGGCGCTGCTGAAGCGACGTTGACGCGGTTGTACCGTCCTGACTGTCCGGTTAGTCTAGGTGCATGAGCGTGGCCTCGGTCACGATCCCCGAGCGCTACAACGCCAGTCTTCTGCTCGACCAGAACCTCGAGTCCGGGCGCGGGGACAAGGCGGCCATCCTGTGCGGCGACGAGACGGTGACCTACGGCGAGCTCTTCGCGCGGTCGTGTGGCGTCGGCGCGGCGCTGCGCGACCTCCACGTCGAGCGCGACGAGCGAGTGCTCCTCGTCATGGACGACAACCCCTGGTTTCCCGCCGCGTTCCTCGGGGCGATGCGGATCGGGTGCCGTTCCGGTGCCGGTCAACCCGTTCCTGGCACCCGACGACTACCCCTACTTCGTCGCAGACAGCGGCGCGAGGCTCGCGATCGTCGACGCCGGATGTGCCGAGAAGGCGCGCGCGCCAGAGCTCCTGCTCGTCGACGAGCTCGAGGCCGAGAAGGAGCTTCAGCCCGTGGACACCCTCCGTGACGACGTCGCGTTCTGGCTCTACAGCTCGGGCTCCACGGGTCGGCCCAAGGGGGTCGTCCACCTCCACGGGGATCTCAGGTACACGAGCGAGACCTACGCCCGCCACGTCCTCGCGATCACCGACGCCGACATCACCTTTTCGACGACGAAGCTCTTCCACGCGTATGGCCTCGGCAACAACCTCTCGTTTCCCTACTGGGCCGGCGCGACGACGGTCCTCGCGAGCGGGCGTCCGACACCGGATGCCGTCTTCTCCGGGGCCGAGCGCTACCGGCCGACGCTCTTCTTCTCGGTGCCGACGCTCTACAACGCGATGCTCGCAGCCGAGAGCGACGGTGACTTCTCGTCCGTGCGGCTCTGCATCTCCGCGGCCGAGCCGCTTCCCGCCGACGTCTGGCACCGCTGGCACGACAAGCACGGCCTCGTGATCCTCGACGGCATCGGCTCGACCGAGATGCTGCACATCTACTGCTCGAACACGGTCGAGGAAGTCGCGCCCGGCTCGAGCGGACGACCGGTTCCCGGCTACGAGGTGAAGCTCGTCGGCGACAGCGGCGACGTCATCGAAGGTCCGGGCGCCGGCGACCTCTACGTCAACGGAGACAGCATGCTCCACGAGTACTGGGATCAGCCCGAGAAGACCGCTGAGTGCATCCGCGACGGCTGGTTCTACTCGCGCGATCGGTACCGGCGCGACGAGGACGGACGCTACTGGTACGAGGGGCGCGCCGACGACATGTTCAAGGTCAGCGGCCTCTGGGTGTCTCCCGCAGACGTCGAAGCGACGTTGATCGAGCACCCCGCCGTCCTCGAGGCCGCGGTCGTCGGCGTGCCGGTCGGGGGCTTCACGAAGGGCAAGGCGTACGTGACCGTGCACGACGCTGGTGAGGCGGGTCCTGTGCTCGCCGACGAGCTCCGCGAGTTCTCCACCACGAAGCTCCATCGCTACCAGGTCCCGGAGCTGATCGAGTTCGTCGACAGCCTCCCGAAGACGGCGACCGGCAAGATCGAGCGCTACAGGCTGCGCCCTCCAGCGCCATGAGCGAGCCGCTGAGTCACGAGGCGCTGATCGACGAGCTCGTCCCCGCCGAGGAGGCGCTCGTTCGTGCCGCCTACAGGCTGATCGCCAGCAAGGGGATCGAGCGCACGACGCTCCAGGACATCACGGACGCAGCCGGTGTCTCGAAGGCTCTCGCCGTGTACTACTTCAAGACGAAGGAGAACCTCCTGCTCGCGACGATCCGCTGGGTGCTCGGACGTGTCGCCGAGCGCATGACCGGCGTCGTCGCCTCGGTGGAGGCGCCGCAGCAGAAGGTGCATGCCATGGTCGACGCGATCTTCGTCGATCCCCGACGCAATCGCGACTTCTACCTCGCGTACACGGCACTGATCGGCGAGGCCGCGCGCAACGAGCGCTTCAACGAGCTCAACGTGACGTTCCGATCCATCATGAACGCCGCCTACGCCGATCTCATCAGGTCGGGCGAAGGGACGGTCTTCGTCGTCGACAGCGTCGACGAAGCGGCAATGGGCGTGAGGGCGCTCATCGACGGGCTCTTCCTGCAGTGGCTCGAGGAAAGCGACTGGACCGCGCTCCACCTCGCGTACAAGGCGATCTGTGCGCGCGCGATCCTCCGCTATCTCGGCGCCCCGGAGGCGCCCGTCTCGGGGTCCGGCGACGCTGCGTGAGCGCTCGAGTCGGGCTCGACCTCGAGATCGACGGCAGGCGCCTCGAGGCAGCTGAGCTTCCCGGCGCCCCGGACGAGCACCCGCTCGTCCTCCTGCACGAGGGGCTCGGGTCGATCAGCGCGTGGCGGGGGTTCCCGGAGGCGCTCCAGCACGTCACCTCTCGTCGTGTCATCACGTTCTCGCGGCTCGGGCATGGACGGTCGGATCCGCCGCCTACACCGCGCACGCCGAGGTTCTTCCACGAAGAGGCGCTCGTCGTCCTCCCGGAGGTCCTCCGTCGACTCGAAGCGGACGAGCCGATCCTCGTCGGGCACAGCGACGGCGCGTCGATCGCGCTGATCGCCGCGGCAGGGAGTCCGGTGTCAGGTCTCGTCCTGATGGCACCGCACGTCGTCGTCGAGGACGTGACGCTCGACGCGATTCGCGAGACCCGCGAGCGATTCGAGACGACAGACCTGCGCGAGCGACTGGCGCGTCACCACGACGATCCGGACGTCGCGTTCCACAACTGGTGCGACGTCTGGCTCGATCCCGCGTTCCGGAGCTGGACGCTCGAGCCGGAGGCCGAGCGAGTCACCTGCCCGGTTCTCCTGATCCAAGGGACCGAGGATCCCTACGGCACTCTCGACCAGCTCGACCGGATCGAGGCCCGGGTTCGAGGCCCGCTGCGACGTCTCGTCGTTCCCGGCGGCCACAGCCCTCATCGCGATGCGCCCGAGTCCGTACTCCGCGAAGTAGCGGCCTTCGTCGAGGAGATAGACGAGCTCGCACGCTCAGCTGCGTGAGCCGGCTCGCGTCGCGTTACGCTGCCGGTCGTGCCGCGCGGCAACAACGCGAACTCGCAGACGACGAAGGCCACGCTCGGGCTTCGTGAGCTCCTGCTCAGCGGTGCCTTCGAGCCACGCGAGCGCGTTCCCGAGCTTCGTCTGGTCGAGGAGCTCAGTGTCTCGCGGACGCCGCTCCGGACCGCCCTCATGACGCTCGAGCACGAAGGGCTCCTCGAGACGCTCCCCGGCGGGGGCTTCGTCGTGCGCGAGTTCACCCGCACCGACATCAACGACTCGATCGAGCTGCGCGGAGTGCTCGAGGGCACGGCCGCGCGCCTCGCGGCGGAGCGGCTCGAGGCGGAGGAGGAGCTCGAGCCTCTCCGCGATCGCTGTCGGGAGATGGATGCCGTCGTCCGCACTCCGAGCGTCGACGCCTTCATGGAGTACGTCCGTCTCAATGACGAGTTCCACGATGCGTTCCGTGCGCTTGCCAAGAGCCCTCAGCTCGGCCGGGCGCTCGAGCACCTGCTCGCTCTCCCGTTCGCACCGCCGAGCGCGCTGCTGATGGTTCACGCAGAGATGCCCGAGTCGTGGGAGATCCTGCTCGTCGCGCAGCACCAGCACCACGCGCTCGTCGACGCGATCGCCCGGCGTGAGGGTGCTCGTGCGGACGCGATCGCGCGTGAGCACGCGCGCATCGCCCGCATCAACCTCGACGTCGCGCTCGAGAACCGCCACCTGCTCGAGCACCTCCCGGGCTCGACCCTCCTGCGGCTCCCAGCGGCCTGATCCTCAGACGGCGGTGGCCTTCGTGCGCCAGCCCTCCGCGTACTGCGTCCGGGCGACCTCGGCGTACGGACACGGGCTCACGACGGCACGGATCTCCGCCTGCGCGTGTCGCTCGACCACCGGCTTCGCGGAGCCGCCGTCCTCCTCGCCCCACACGAGCGTCACCTCGGTCCCGATCTCGACGTCGACATCGACCACCGCGAGGGAGAGGTACGAGCGCTCGTTGTAGCTGTAGCCCGAGAACATCGAGACGCCGACGAGCTCGCCGTCGCGCACCAGCTTGTCGTTGGGCCACGTCGAGTAGTTGGACAGCGGGACGTCGATGTACTTCACCGGATCCCCGGGCTGGAACAGCGTCCCCATCGCGTTCGCGACGTCCTCCCCGTTCCAGGCGAGAGTCACCTTCGACGCCGAGACTCGGTCCCCCATCGCCTGGAGCGCATCGCGTCCGACGAAGTCGTGGTCGAACTTGACGAAGGGCCAGTACCCGAGGTCGTGTGGCGTGAGGTAGTAGTCGGTGATGTCGTCGGAGTAGAAGCTGCCGCCGAGCGAGCCGGTGCCCTCGTAGCCGTCGGCGGGAAGCCACTCGCGGAAGGCCCTCAGGTCCTCGCTCGTGAAGACCGCGGGGAGCGGGCACGGGATCCAGCCCGACTCGAGGGTGTTGGTCGCATAGACCCTCGACCCGACCTGGCGGAGGCCGAAGTCGTGTCCGGCCTCGACGATCGCAGCCCGCACGTCCTCCCGGTCCTCCCACGGCCCGAAGAGCTCCAGCCCCGGCACCCCGGACATGCCGTGGTGCAGGGCGCGAACCTCGTGGCCGGCGATGGTGAGCACGCCCATGTTGAAGAACTTGATCTCGGGCAGTTGGCCGCCGTTCGCCTTCGTCAGGACCTCGAGCGCGGTCGGGCCCTGCACCTGGAACCGGTAGAGCTCGCGTCGGCCCGTGGGATTGACGGCAGTGCGCTCGTCCCGCGAGACCGTCACGTCGTAATCGCCCGTCTCGGCGTTGTACTGAACCCAGTTGTGCGCCGACGGCCGCCCGACGAGACGCACCTTGTTCTCGTCGAGGAAGAAGAGAATGGCATCCCCGATGACGTATCCGTCGTCGGTGCACGCAACGAACTGCTTGGCCTTGTCCACCTGGAAGGTCTCGAACGAGTTGACGCCGAGGTCCGACAGCAGCCTGATCACATCGGGGCCTTCGACCTGGAGATCGGTCATGTGGTGGGACTGATCGAAGAGTGCCGACGTCTCGCGCCAGGACACTTGCTCGTCCCTCCAGTTCGAGAACTCACCGGGTACCGCCGGATAGACGTACGGCCCGATCTGCGAGTTCCGCGCCATCTCGACGGGGCTACCGGCGTCCTGCAGCTTCTCTTCGAGGTTTCGATACGCCATCTCTGCGAGCTCCTCTCCGGATCGGGCGACTCCGCCCGCCGTGTCGATTATGACGCTGTCTCGTTCGCCGCCTCGCGGTCGGCGTCGGCGTGCGGAGCGAGGTGGTCGCGGCCGAGAAACGTGTTCGCCCATGCGCTCGTCCCGGCCAGCGCGTTGTCCTTGACGACCACGGGGCCGTCCAGCATCGACTCCTCCTCGCCGTACGCCTTGAGCCGCTCGTACGCTTCCGACCAGATGCACTCGGTGTCGTAGACCTCGCACAGACCGTCGCGGGTCCCGCCACAGGGGCCGTTGCGCTGGTTCTTCGCGCACTGCGACTCCGGGCAGACGTAGGCGATCTCGGGAAGCGAGCAGTCGCCGCAGTCCTTGCACCCGAACAGCGGCACCTTGGCGGCCTGCTCGACCGCATGAGTAACCCGGCGCACGGCTCGCGGGGCCTTCTCGAGGCGGCCGTAGACACTGCGTCCGGTCGTGAAGAGCGGGGCGTCGCTCGCGAAGACCGCCTCGTGGAGACGGCGGCTGAGCCGATACTTGGCGGAAACGCGCAGGTCGGTTCGCCGCTGCCGCTTCGACTCGAGGTAGGCGGGGTTCACGACGTCGGACGAGAGACCCGTCTCCGGATCACGTTCGAAGAAGTGGAACTCGCCTGGACGCGGGAACTGGATCTCGTAGGCGAACTCGCGCCAGTCGTCGGGGGCGAAGCCCTGGGCGCGATCGATGATCTCGCCAAACGTCTCCGCGGGCATGTGGCCGCCGAGGTAGACGCCCTGGTAGCCGAGTCCACGTACGACGGCAAGATGCTTCGACGCGAGATCGACGAAGAAGGCGCGGCCCTTGTCCGGGCTGGCGCCGTGTCGCTCGGCCAGCGACAGCAGCTCCTCGCTCACGACGATGCCGGGGATGATCCCGCGGTGGAAGGCGCGCGCCGCCGTGCGGGAGAGAAGGTAGACGTTCGCGAGGACGTGAAGGTCGAGACCGTCGCGGCGGATCCAGCGAAGAAGCTCGTCGTCCTTGCGGGTGTTCCAGCCGGCCTGGTTGATGACGAAGCGGGCGCCCGCCCGCACCTTCTTCCGCAGCTTGAAGTACTGGGGCATCACCTCGCGCTCGTACCGCTTGTGGTTCGTGACCACCCCGCCCAGGAAGAAGTCCGTCCGCTCGAGCGGCGCGGTCGGTCTGCGCACGTCGGGGAGGCCCGCGTTCATGTCGGCGAAGAGGCTGATGAGCCCGACCGAGTCGATGTCGAAGACCGGGGCAGCAAGCCCACGGTGGCCCATGACCGGATAGTCGCCGGACAGCGCGAGGACGTTCTGGAAGCCCGCCGAGCTGAGCTGCCAGCCGCGACTCTCGAGCGCGTTGCGGTTCCAGTCCTTGCAGGCGAGGTGGATGATCACCTCCTGCCCGCGCGAGATCAGGTCGGTCCCGAGCGCGTCGGGCGAGAGCATGGCGTGTCCACCGGGGTTGTCGGTGATCGAGAGCACGTCGATCCGTGGGTCCTCGGCGAGATCCCTCGCGAGCGCCAGCACTCTGGCGCCCCCCTCCGAGGTGATCGGGCCACGGCTCGTGACGAGCTCCGCGACGACGACGAAGCCGCCCGGTCGGGTGAGGGCATCGCGGAGCGAGGCCACGTCGTCAGCCCTCGCGATCGACGTCGGGCGTGCCGTACGTGTGGAAGCTCTCGATCGTCTGCACGCCCCAGTACTGCCCGCGGGAGCGCTCTGCGGCACTCCACGTGACCGGCTCGAAGTCCGGGTCGTACACGAAGTACCCCCCGGTCGTGACTTCGATCCGGTTTCCGCCGGGCTCGTATCCATACAGGAAGAAGCCCTGCGCGACCCCGTGCTTCGAGGGCGCCGCCTCGATCGAAACGCCTGCGTCGACGAAGATGTCGGCCGCGCGAAGGCACTCCTCGCGCGTGTCGACCCAGAACGCGAGGTGGTGGAGCCGTCCCGTCACGCCGTACGCGTCCGCGACGTAGATGAGCTCGTGCGCGGCGATCGAGAGGCTGAGCCAGGCGCCCGTCTCGGTCCCGTCATCGAGCTCGATCCGCTCGTACAGCCTGTAGCCGAGCACGTCCTGGGCGAACGTGCTGCTGGCTCGAACATCCGCCGCGAGCAGGTTGACGTGGTCGAGCCGCTTGACCGCCGCGCCCCGGCCGACGTAGCGCTGCGGCTGATTCCGCCACGACGGCCGCAGGTGCTCGGGCGCCTCGTAGCGCTCCGCCTCGTAGTAGAGCTCGAAGACGTGTCCGTCAGGGTCGGTGAAGCGGTATGCCCGGCCATGGCCGACGTCCCCCTCGATCCAGCCGAGCCCGCGTCCGGTCGCCTCGACGGCGGCGACCCGGCGATCGAGCGCCGCGGGGCTCCACGCACGCAGCGCGACGTGCCCAGGCCCGGCGCGCGGCGACTCCGTGAGCTTCAGGCTGTAGCGGAGGTAGTCGCCCCAGCCCCGCAGGAAGACGGACTGTCCGTCGCGGGCGTCCTCCTCCATGCCGAGCACGTCGACGAAGAAGCGGAGGCTTTCCTCTGGCTTCGGCGTCAGGAGCTCGGCATGCCCGATACGGGCGAGGTCGTGAATCAGCTCGGTCACGATTCGACGAGGCCGCGGAGACCGTCCAGGTCGTACGAGAATGCCCCCGCCTCCAGCTTCGCCCGCTTCTCGCGCTCGCGCTCCTCGCGTGCGAGGGCCGACGCCAGGACCTCGTCGATCCGCTCGCGCTCGAAGACGACCCCGCCGTCCGCGTCGAGCACGACCACGTCGCCCTGGTGGATGCTCGCACCCGCAACCTCGACGGGCTCGCCGATCGCACCGGGAATGCGCTTGTCCGCTCCGCGCACGCGCACGTAGCGCGCCCAGATCGGCAACCCGACGTCTCGAAGCTCCTCCACGTCACGAACGGCCGCGTCCACGAGCAGTGCGGCGACGCCCGCGACCCGCGCTTGAGTTGCCAGCAGCTCGCCGACGAGCGCGACGGGCCCGGGCTCGGGCATCGTGAGCACGAGCACCTCGCCCGGCACGGCCTCGGCCACCGCCGCGTGGACCATCAGGTTGTCGTCCTGGCCGCAGCGCACGGTTCGCGCCGGGCCGGCCGCACGCGAGCCCGGCACGACCTGGATCAGCGGAAGGTCGACGACCTGGGCGCGACCCGCGGCCTCGTGCACGGTCGCGGAGCCCAACCGGGCGAGCTCGACGTAGCGAGCTCGTCAAAGCGCGCTCACGACCTGCGGCGTCACGCGCTGGAATGCCTCGGCGTAGAGGATCGCGGCAATCCCCGAGGAACGGCGTGCGTGGTTGCCGCGCTGCTCGGCGCGCTGCGAGTAGTAGGTGTGGAGGTAGGACTGGGCCTTCATCTCCGCCATGGCGGCGTTCTTCTGCTCGATCACCGGCGTGATGTCGACGAACGTCGTGGGCATGAAGTTGCACAGCTCGGGCTGATGCGGCTCGAACAGGAGCAGCTCCGGCGGCTCGACAGTCTCGAACGCGCTCGGGACGCCGGCACCGGCGGCGAGCGCACGAGCCTTCTCGACGGCGAAGAACGCGGCCGCGTGGTCGGGGTTGAACGGGTCACGATCCGTGTGCGTGAGGACGACGTCGGGAACGAACGCGCGGATGCGATCGGCGATCGAGACGAGCGCCTCGCCGTCGACCTCCAGGGGATAGTCCCCGAGATCGAGGCACTCGAACTCGGCGCCGAGTGCGGCCGCCGCCCGCTCCGCCTCACCGTGCCGGATCTCCTTCACGCGCTCGACGGTCTGCTCCTCTTCCTTCCAGAGCTCGCCCGACTCACCCCGCTCGCCGTAGGAGAGCGCGATCACGCGAGCCCCACCGCCACTCGACGTCGCGACCGCGATCGCGCCACCCGCGCGCCAGACGAAGTCGGCGGAGTGGGCGCCGATCACGAGGAGCTTGCGCATCATGCAACCCCGGCCAGCCGCCGCGACTGCCCCACGATCATCTCGCGCACCTCGTCCTCGTCGAACGCGGCGCCCAGCAGCCGGTCGGCCCAGAGCGCGAGCCCGTCCTCGACCGGCGGATAGTCGGGATTCCCGCAGTCGCTGGAGAAGAGCGTGCGCTCGATGCCGACCGCGCGCACGCCGTCGAAGACGTGCTCCCACTCCGTCTTGCCGCTCAGCGGCGTGCTCAGGCAGCGCTCCATGAGGCACCCGCGCTCCGCCAGAGCGCGCTGATCGTCGAGCGAGAAGTTCTGACACGGGAACTCCGGGTGCGTGACGACGATGTGCCCGACTCCCTCCTCGAGCGCCCCGTCGACCACAGCGAACGTGTCATCCCGCGCCAGGTGGCCGGTGGCGAGGATCAGGTCGTGGCGCGCGATCGCCCGTAGCACGTCTCGCGTCTCGGGCAGGAGCACTCCCTCGGAGTCGGTGACGTACACCGCGTCCACGCTCAGTCCAAGGCCACGAAGCTCGTGCTGCAGTCGCGCCCACTGGGGAACCCTGTCCCCGTCTTTCGGCTCGGTCCTCCCTGCCGTCTCCGCGGGTGAGTCGACCGTCGGCATCCAGACGATCCGGGCGCCCTCGCGGGCGGCAATCTCGACGGCAAGGGCGTTCATGCCGCCCACGGCCCAGTTGAGGGTCAGCGTGCCGACGACCCGCACCTCGGGAACGAGCGCCGAGACGACCTGCGCGCGCTCGGCCGTGGACGTGTAGTGCGACTTGAGCGCGAAACCAGCGAGCCCGAGCTCGGCGAATCGGTGCGCGAGCGTGCGATCGTCGATCCGCCGCTGAGGCACGTCCGGAGCGACGTGGACGTGAAGGTCGTACGCGCCCTGAACGAGCGTGCGTGCCCTCTCGCTCGGTCGCACCTCCTCGGCTGACTGCGTGGCCATGGAGTTCGACCCTATCGATCCCCGGCGGCGAGATCGGCAAGCTGCGCCGCGCTCGCCGACGCTATCCGAGGCTCCATCCCAAGCTCGAGCAGCAGGTCGCGTGCCGCCTCCATCTCGTCCACGCGCCTCGCTGCATGCTTTCGGCTTCCCTCGAGCGTACGCTCGAGAAACGGTCGGCCGATCATCGTGTCGATCTCCTGCGCGAGCCACTCCGCGTGTCCCACGGCTTCCGCCGCTTGCATGCTCTCGACCACGGCGGCGGCCAGCCCCTTCATGAAGACCGAGCGCACGAGCTTCAGCGTGGCTGCGTCTCCGGCCTCTGCGGAAACGACGGTGACAGGCATCCCCAAGGGCACGAAGACATCCGCAAACGCCTGCGCACCCGCTCCGGAGGCGAGCACGGGAGCGCGAAGCCCACGCTGGGGGATCGGTCCAAGGAGCGCGACGTCGGCGAAGCGTGCGCCCACTCCGGCGACGAGTGCGGCGAGCGCGCGCTTCAGCTCCGGCGCCGCGGTGTTCAGGTCCGCATAGATGGTGCTCTCGCGCAGCGCGGGGAGCGACGCCTCCGCCGCGTCGAGCGCGGCATTCGCCGTGTTGACGCTGAGCACGACGTCGCTTCCTGCGACCGCCGCTTCGAGGTCAGGCGTCCTGGTAGGACCCTCCGCGACATCGGGCGCGTTCGGGTCGTACCCGCGAACGTCCAGCCCTGCAGCCACCAGGTCGGCGGCGAGTCGACCACCCGCCTCCCCGAGCCCGAGCACCGCGACCACGGGCGCACTCATCGAGCGCTCCGCGCCGTCGATCCGGAAATCGTCGACAATCGCCTGATACTGCCGGAAAGAGAAGGGAGCGCACCGTGAGTCATCGGAGTCTCGAGGACCTGCTGGCGACGGCCGAGAGCCCGGTCGAGCTGCTCCGCAACTCGCAGACCGGGGCCAACGTCTTCCCGGGGGTGCCGGAGTTCACGAACTGGCGCGACGAGCAGCGGGCCTGGCAGGAGACCTGCGTCCTCTTCAACCAGTCGTACCACATGAACGATCTGGCAGTGGAGGGCCTGGACGCCCTGAAGCTCCTCTCCCACCTCGCCGTCAACAGCTTCGACGGATTCCGTGCCGACCGGGCCAAGCATTTCGTGCCGTGCAGCCCCGACGGATACGTCATCGGAGACGTCATCCTGTTCGCGCTGGGAGACGAGCGCTTCAACCTGGTCGGCCGCGCTCCTGCGCTCAACTGGATCATCTACCACGCGGAGACGGGCGGATACGACGTCTCGGTCGAGCTCGACCTGAGGACCGCGCTGCGCACCGACGGACGCCGCAGGTTCTACCGCTTTCAGGTGCAGGGCCCGAACGCGATGCACGTGATCGAGAAGGCGCTCGGCGGCGCTCCTCCCGAGCTCAGGTTCTTCCACACGACGACGGTGACGATCGCGGGCAGGACCGCAGGCGCGCTGCGCCACGGCATGGTCGGTCAGCCGGGCTGGGAGCTCTTCGGCCCCTGGGACGACGAGGAAGCGGTGCGCGAGGCGCTCGTGACCGCCGGAGAAGAGCTCGGCCTACGACTGGCGGGCGGGCGGGCGTACTCGTCCAACACGATCGAGTCCGGGTGGATCCCCTCGCCGCTTCCGGCCGTGTACTCGGGCGACAGCATGAAGGCCTACCGAGAATGGCTTCCCGCCGCCGGGTACGAGGGGTCCGCGTCGATCGGCGGCAGCTTCGTCTCTTCCGACATCGAGGACTACTACTTCACGCCGTGGGACCTCGGGTACGGCAGCTACGTCAAGTTCGACCACGACTTCGTTGGCCGCGAGGCGCTGGAGGAGATGGCCGGCGGGGATCACCGCCAGAAGGTCACACTGGCGCTCGACGACGAGGACGTGACCCGCACGATCGGAACGATGTTCCAGAAGGGCGAGCGCGCGAAGTTCATGGACTGGCCCTCGGCCGTGTACTCGATGCACCAGTTCGACCAGGTCACCGTCGACGGCGAGACGGTCGGCATCTCGACCTGGATCGGCTACAGCGCGAACGAGGGCAAGATGTTGACGCTCGCGGTCCTGGACGCCGAGTACGCGGAGCCCGGGACCGCCGTGACCTTCGTGTGGGGGGAGGAAGACGGCGGCACCACGAAGCCGACCGTCGAACCGCATGTGCAGGTCGAGATCGGTGCGGTGGTCAGCCCCGTGCCGTACGTCGAAACGGCACGCACGTCGTACGCCCCCGGTGGATGGAGAGCGTCACACGCCTGAGGCGAGACGGGTCCTCTCTGCCCCGCGGAAGCTCGAGTCTCCGGCCATGGCGTCGCGCGAAGTTCTGGTTGACATGACCAAAACCTAGTGCTACGGTAAGCGTCATGTCGACCAAAACTCCGGGCGGGCAGGCGCCGCCGAACTACGACCCGTCGCAGTTCCCGGCGTTCGCCGTCACGGTGGACGTCGTCATCCTGACGATGGCCGCCGGCACCCTGAACGTCCTCCTCGTGCGCCGTGGCGAGGATCCGTACGAGGGCATGTGGGCGATCCCGGGCGGCTTCAAGAGGCCGAACGAGACGCTCGACGAGGCCGCCAAGCGCGAGCTCCGCGAGGAGACGAGCGTCGATGCCGCGCCGGTGCTGACGCAGTTCCACGCCTACGGCGATCCCGGACGCGACCCGCGCATGAACGTCGTCACGGTCGGGTACCTCGCAGTGCTCCGCGACGTCGGCGCGATCGAGGCCGGCACGGACGCCGCGGATGCCGCGCTCACACCGGTGTCCGATGTCATCAACGGAAAGCTGCAGCTCGCGTTCGACCATCAGGGGATCGTCCGTGACGCGATCGAGCGCGTCCGCGTCGAGCTCGAGGCGTCCGGCATCGCGACCGCGTTCGTCGGCCAGACGTTCACGATGGCCGAGCTGCGCACGGTGTACGAGGCCATCTGGGGTGTCCAGCTCGACGCCGCCAACTTCAGGCGCAGCATCCTCGCCGAGGAGGGGTGGGTCGTGCCCACCGGACGCCGGGCACGCCCCGGCTCGGCAGGCGGCAGACCCGCCGAGCTCTACCGCGCGGGACGCGCGTGGGGCCACGGCGCGCCGATCCATCGCACCCAGCGGACGGACGAGAGGAAATGAACCGCATGAAAGCCGTCGTCTACGACAGGTACGGCCCCGCAGAGGTCTTGCGCATCGAAGAGGTCGAGCGGCCCGAGCCGGGAGACGACGAAGTCCTCGTCAAGGTCCACGCGACGACGGTCACGCGGACGGACTCCGGCCTCCGCAGCGCCGAGTACGTTCATCAGCCGCTACTACACCGGTTTCCGCCGACCGAAGCAGAGGATCCTCGGCATGGAGCTCGCCGGCGAGGTCGCGGCAGTCGGCGGCGCCGTGACCGAGTTCGAGGTCGGTGACCGGGTCTTCGGCGTCAAGGCTCCGGCGCACACGCCGAGTACGTCTGCATACGAGAGAGCGCTCCCGTGGCGCACGTGCCGACCGGCACGACCTTCGAGGAGGCTGCCGCGGTGTGCGACGGAGCAGCGCTCGCGCTCACGTGCCTGCGAAAGGCAGATCTCCGCGAGGGGCACAGACTCCTCGTCTACGGCGCGTCGGGCTCCGTCGGAACCGCGGGGGTGCAGCTCGGCAGCTACCTCGGCGCCCACGTCACGGCGGTCTGCAACACGAAGAATCTCGAGCTCGTGCGCTCGCTCGGAGCCGACCGCGTCATCGACTACACGCAGGAGGACTTCACCAAGAACGGCGAGACGTACGACGTCGTCTTCGATGCCGTCGGCAAGCACTCGTTCCGACGCAGCAGACGATCGCTGAACCCGGGCGGGACGTTCGTCGAGACCGATCTCGGGTTCATGTGGCACGCGCCCCTGCTGGTCCTCCTGACCCGACGGATCGGCGACAAGAAGGTGGCGATCGGGATCACCAAGTACTCCAAGGCCGACGTCCTCCTCCTGAAAGACCTCATCGAAGAGGGCAGGTACCGGGCGGTCATCGATCGCCGCTACCCGCTGGAAGACGTGGTCGAAGCGACACGGTACGTCGAGACGGGACAGAAGACCGGCAACGTCGTCTTGACGGTGAACTCGACGAGAGGAAGTGACAGGCATGAGAGCTGTGTCCACGACCAGGTACGGGCCCCCGGAGGTTCTGCGCATCGAGGAGGTCGAGCGACCCGTCCCGAAGGACGACGAGGTGCTCGTCAAGGTCCACGCGACGACCGTCACCCGCTCGGACTGCGGATTCCGCGCCGCCGACCCGTTCTTCTCCCGCGTCTTCACGGGGCTTCGCCGGCCGAAGCAGCCGATCGTCGGGATGGAGCTCGCCGGCGTGGTCGAGGCGATCGGCTCGTCCGTGACCGAGTTCGAAGTCGGCGACGAGGTCTTCGGGCTGCGCTCGGGGGCGAACGCCGAGTACATCTGCGTCCGCGAGCAGGGCGCGCTCGCACACAAGCCCGTGAGCCTGAGCTTCGAGGAGGCAGCCGCGCTCTCCGATGGCGCGTGCATCGCCGCGCGTGCCTGAGCAAGGTCGACCTCGGCCCAGGGAAGCGGATCGTCGTCTACGGCGCATCCGGCGCGATCGGGACGGCCGGCGTGCAGCTCGCAAAGGCGACCGGCGCGCACGTGACCGCGGTGTGCAACACGAAGAACGTCGAGCTCGTGCGCTCGCTCGGCGCAGACGTCGTCATCGACTACACGAAGGAGGACTTCACGAAGCGAGGCGAGACGTACGACGTCGTCTTCGACGCGGTCGGCAAGCACTCGTTCCGTCGCTCCCGGCGCTCGCTGAAGCCCGGCGGCACGTACATCTCGACCGACCTCGGCTTCATGTGGCACGTGCCTGCGCTGGCGCTCGCGACGCGCTGGATCGGGGACAAGCGCGTGACGCTCCCGATCCCGAAGTACGCGAAGGACGACGTCACGCACGTGAAGCAGCTCGTCGAGGCCGGGAAGTACCGCGCCGGTCATCGACCGCACATATCCGCTCGAGGACGTCGTCGAGGCGACGAAGTACGTCGAGACCGGGCAGAAGACCGGAAACGTCGTGCTCACGCTGAACGGCATCCGGCCGATGAGAGCGGTCGTCCACGACCGGTACGGGCCTCCGGAGGTGCTGCGGCTCGAGGAGATCGAGAAGCCCGTCCCCGCCGACGACGAGGTGCTCGTGCAGGGTGCACGCGACGACGGTCACGCGCACGGACCTTCACATGCGTGCCGCAAGGCCGTTCTTCTGGCGCTTCATGCTCGGGCTGCGACGGCCCAGGCGACGCGTCCTCGGCCTCGAGTTCGCCGGCGTGGTCGAGGCGGTCGGTGCTGCGGTCACGCAGCTCGAGGTGGGAGACCGCGTGTTCGGCCTGCGAAACGGCTCGCACGCGGAGTACGTCTGCGTCCGAGAGGCCCGGCTGATCGTGCGCATGCCGGAAGGCATGACGTTCGAGGAGGCGGCAGCCGTGTGCGACGGCATGACCCAGGGTCTGAAAGCACTCCGCAGCGGACGTGTCGGCCCGGAGACGCGGCTCCTCGTCTACGGCGCATCGGGCTCGTGCGGAACCGCGGCGGTGCAGCTGGCGTCCTACCTTGGCGCCCATGTCACAGCGGTGTGCAACACGAAGAACGTCGAGCTCGTGCGCTCCCTCGGTGCGGACGAGGTCATCGACTACGAGCGCGAGGACTTCACGAAGAACGGACAGACCTACGACGTGATCCTGGACGCGGTCGGCAAGCACTCGCTCTTCCGCTCGCGCGGCTCGCTCGTGCCGGGCGGTCTCTACGTCGCCACCGACCGCCTCTACAACTTCCCGCTGGTGTTCCTGACGAAGTGGATCGGCTCGAAGAAGGTCGTGTTCGACGTCTCGGGCTACGACCGCGAGAGTGTGCTCCTCCTCAGGGATCTGCTCGTGGCAGGGAAGTACACAGCGGTCATCGATCGGACGTACCCGCTCGAGGACGTGGTCGAAGCGACGCACTACGTGGAGACGTTCCAGAAGACCGGAAACGTCGTCCTGACGGTGTGAAAGGAGAGCCCATGCTCATCCCGACAATCCCATACGACTATGCAACGCTGATCGACACCACCGATCGACTCCGGAGGACGCGCGCGCGGCCGACCGGAAGCCGCGTGCGCCGGGAAACTCGAGACAAGAGGACACCGTGAGGGCGGTCGTGCGACATCGGTACGGCACGCCCGACGTCCTCGAGCTCGTCGAGATCGACAAGCCCGAGCCTGCGGACGACGAGGTCCTGGTTCGCGTCCGTGCGGCATCCGTCAATCCGGCGGACTGGTACGACATGACTGGCTTGCCCATCGCTCGCGTCAAGATGGGGCTGCGCGCGCCGAAGAACCCGCGAATCGGCACCGACATGGCCGGCGTCGTCGAAGCCGTCGGCGCGGAGGTCACCGACTTCCAGGTGGGTGACGAGGTCTACGGGGCACGAACCGGTGCCTTCGCCGAGTACGTGTGCGTGAAGAATGCCGTCGCACCGAAGCCGGCCAACCTGACGTTCGAACAGGCGGCCGCAATGCCCGTGGCTGCGATCACCGCGCTCCAGGGCCTTCGCGACAAGGGCAAGCTCGAAGCCGGGCAGCGCGTCTTGATCAACGGCGCGTCGGGAGGCGTGGGTACCTTCGCAGTGCAGATCGCGAAGGCGCTCGGCGCTGTTCACGTGACCGGGGTCTGCAGCGCGGGGAAGGTCGACACGACCCGATCGCTCGGCGCAGATCGCGTCGTCGACTACACGAAGGAGGACGTGCACCCCGACTCGGAGAGCGCTACGACCTGGGGCTCCAGGTCGACGGGGGCGCGTTCGTTGGCGGCGTACAGGCGCGTCCTCGAGCCTGCGGGGCGCCTGGTCGTCGTCGGTGCCTCGAAAGGCAATGGCGTTCTCGGTCCTCTCGGCTACGTCATCAAGACGAAGCTCGGCTCGATCGGGCGGAAGCCGGACGTGGTCTTCTTCATCGCGAAGCTGAACCGAGAGGACCTGCTCACCTTGAACGACATGGTCGAGTCGGGAACGCTTACGCCGGTCGTCGACCGGACCTACCCCCTGAGCGAAGTCGCCGACGCGATGCGCTACCTCGGCGAGGGGCACGCTCGCGGCAAGATCGTCGTCACTGTCTGAGCGTCGTCTACGCCCGGCGCGCCAGGCGGCGGATGGCGCCACCGGGAATCCCGAGGTACAGGGCAATCCCGAGGTAGAGCGCAACGGCAACGGCGGGCAGCAGGAGCCCGACCCCGATCGCGACGAGGTAAAAGACGTAGCTCGGCCAGTAGCGAGCCGCCGACTCGGCGGTCTCCTGGTCGACATGCTCCTTGACGAGGTGGGGCTGGCTGAACGCGTAGCGCGTGACGAACGTCAGCGCGATGACGAGTGCGAGCAAGGTGAATCCGTAGAAGACGACCGCGACACGTTCCGCCTGCTCGTCGTCCACGAACTCGCCGACGAGCTTCGTCGGAAACGGCAGGAACGACACGAACAGGAGCAGGAGCAGATTCAGCCGGTACCAGCGTCACGTCGGCCGATCGCAGACCGCTGGTGATCCGGGCATGCGCCATCCAGACGACACCGATGGTCAGGAAGCTCGTGACGTACGTGAGATACGACGGCCACTCCTCGAGGATCGAGCGCAGCGGATGGCTTGCCGCGTCGGGGTCGACGGCGAGCTCGAGGACGAGCAGGGTGATCGCGATCGCGAAGACTCCGTCGCTGAGCGCATCGAGGCGACCGAGCGGGACCTCACTGTGCGCCTCCATCCCGCTGAGCAGGCGAGACGCGCCGCCTGATGGCCTCTAGTCGGCGAGCGCGTCGGCGAGCGCCTCGAGGAGACGATCGTCGTCCTCGCGGTTGCGCACGGACAACCGGATCCCGTCGGGAAAGACGCGCACGACGAGGCCGAGCCGGAGGAGCGCGGCGCCGAGCTCCTCGGCCTCGTCCACGGGGACGAACAGGAAGTTCGCGCGGGAGGGGAGCGCGGGGAGCCCCATCTCTGCGAGTGCCCGTGCGCAGCGCTCCCGTTCGTCGACCTGCGCGCTCACGTCGGGCGGCTCTCCGAGCGCCGCGAGCGCGAGCGCCGCCGAGATCCCCGAGATCGGTTGGGGCGCCTGGCGACGGTTCAGCTCCGCGGCAGTCGCTGCGTCGGCCAGCGCGTAGCCGACCCGTGCGCCCGCGAGACCGAACGACTTCGAGAAGGTCCGCAGCACGACGACTCCATCGTCGATGAGTCCGACGGCGGTCTCGCCCGCGTACTCGAAGTACGCCTCGTCGACGACGAGCGGCCGCGCCTCGGGCAGTGGCCCGAGTGTCCCGGTCGGATTGTTCGGCCGGCAGCTGAAGGTGACCACGGGCTCCCCGCCGCCGACCCGCGCCCCTGCGAGCTGGGAGGCGATCCGGAAGAGCGGATACGTCGGTTCGATGTCGATCGCCACCGCGTCACCCGGCCCTGCGAAGGCGCGCGCGCACAGCAGGATG
Source organism: uncultured Gaiellaceae bacterium (assembly GCA_963744505.1). Taxonomy (GTDB): domain Bacteria; phylum Actinomycetota; class Thermoleophilia; order Gaiellales; family Gaiellaceae; genus GMQP-bins7. Next base: position 878,435 of record CAVUTL010000003.1, on the reverse strand, counting down.
AGGTCGTCGGCTCCCGCTCCGAGCACGACGTTGTCCGGCTCGACGCCCGCGTACGCTGCGATGCCCTCGACGAGTGCGGGGAATCCGCCGTGCGCGTACTCGTTCACCCTGTCCAACGCGGTGGCGATCGCCGACGGGCGTGCGGTCGGAGACGGCACTGCGGGGACGTTTCCGTCGAAGCGCCTGATCTCGGCAGGGTCCAGCCCGAACCGAGCCGCGATCACCCCGGTCGACGGCGCCCATCGATACTCGCCGAACTCGGTGGGGAGCGCCCGCATCCAGCCACAGCCTACGGCTCGCCTCTGTTCGAGCTCGTGGACGCCGGGGAGGTGGCGGTGCCCGCCGGCATCGGCCGGCGAGCTGCGTTCGACGAGTAGAGTCGCCCGCGTCACATGAGCTGCACACACCTCGAGTCGATCAGCGTGTCGGAGCTCCCGGAGCCACCGCTCGTCTGCGAGGAGTGCGTGAAGATCGACGAGCAGTGGGTTCACCTGCGCATGTGCCTGCAGTGCGGGAAGGTCGGCTGCTGCGACAACTCCCCGAACCGCCACGCAACCGCGCACTTCGAGGAGACGGGCCACCCGCTCATTCGCTCGGCCGAGCAGTACGAGGACTGGCTCTGGTGCTTCAGCCGACCAGGTTCCCATCTTCGACCACGGTGCGTGAGATGCCGCGCGTCAGCTTCGACGTCGATCCGACTGCAGACTCGTCACTTGCACTCGCGCGGCAGACGATCGCACCCGCCACGTCGGCGATCGTCGGCGATTCGCTGGCGGACACGTTCCTGTACGTCTCCGCGGGCTCCGGGACGATCGCGGTCGGCGACAAGGAGGCCTCGCTCGTCGCGCGAGCCGCCGCACTCGTGCTCGCAGACGAGGAAGCGACGGTCAGAACGGACGATGGCCCGCTCGAGCTCGTCGCGCTGACGATCGGCCCGGACGTCGATCGGCACGCTCCGATGGGGCCCCGCGCGCTGGTCGAGTCCCTCGACGAGACCGATGCTCAGCAGGCGACGGGCGCACGCTCGTTCCAGATCCTCTTCGACGCGACGAACGGCTCGACGCGGGCGACGCTCTTCGCCGGCTTCATCCCCCCGGGCAAGGCTCCGTGGCACTACCACCTCTACGACGAGATCGTCTGGGTGCCGGAAGGGCCCGGGCGCCTGCACGTGGGCGACGCGGTGGAGGAGCTGGGGCCGGGCTCGGCGTTCCGGCTGCGGCCCCGCGAGGTGCACATCGTCGAGAACGCGAGCCCCGAGGCGATGACGATCATCGGCGTATTCACGCCGGCCGGGCAGCCCGTCGGCTGCGTACCTCACGCCTGACGTGGCGGCCGAGTACCGCTTCGGCGGGTAGCGGCGTCGTGGCGCTCTCGATCCCTGTGACCTGGAGCGAGGCGCATCGACTGCACGCGCCCGAGACGGCCGTCTGGATCGGGGTGCCGATTGCCGCCGACGAGCTCCCCGAGCGCGCCGACCTCGTTCGCGCAGAGCTCGAAACCGCGGGTGCGCCCGTCGTCGAGGCCGAGCCGCACGACGACGAAGCGATCCTCGCGGTCCACGATCCGGGGCTCGTCGACTTCCTCCGGTCCGCGTGGGCCGACTGGGAGGCGGCCGGGATGGCTCGACGATCCGGGACAGCCCGACGTCGTGGGCTACATCTTCCCCACTCCCGGCCTCCTGGCCGGTCTCGAGCCGCGCGTTCCGAAGGCGCTCTCCGCGAAGACCGGCGCCTGGTGCTTCGACACGATGACGGTCGTCGGAGCGGGGACGTGGGAGGCTGCACGCGCAGCCGTAGACACGGCGCTGACCGCTGCCGACCTCGTGCTCGGCGGCGCGCCCGCCGCCTACGCGTGCTGCCGCCCGCCAGGCCATCACGTGACGCGATCGGCGTTCGGCGGATCGTGCTATCTCAACAACGCCGCGATCGCGGCGCAGTACCTGCGCGATCGAGGAGCGTCGAGGGTCGCGCTCGTCGACGTCGACGCCCATCACGGGAACGGCGCGCAGGCGATCTTCCAGGATCGTGCCGACGTGCTCACTGCATCGGTGCACGTGGATCCGGCCGAAGGCTGGTTTCCGCACTTTCTCGGCTTCGCCGAGGAGAGCGGCCCGACGAACCTCAACGTGACGCTCGCTCCAGGGTCCGGCGACGCTGCCTGGCTCGACGGAGTCGATCGGCTCGTCGACTCCGCGCGCGCACACGGAAGCGACGTGCTCGTCGTCGCGCTCGGCGTCGACGCGGCGGCGGACGATCCGAACTCGCCACTCGCGGTGGGCGAGGCCGGGTTCCGCGAGGCCGGGCGACGGCTCGCCTCGCTCGCGCTCCCGACCGTCGTCGTCCAGGAAGGCGGCTACGGCCTGGACACGGTCGGCGCGCTCGTTCGCGCGACGCTGGAAGGGCTCGAGGAAGGCGCGCCGGAGCAATGAGACTTCGCTACCGCCGTTTCGTGGAGCTCGTCTGCTCGAACATCTCCGAGCCGCCTGCTCGCGTCCTCGAGGTCGGCTGCGGCCGGGGCGAGGTGGCGCTCGCCCTCGCCGAACGCGGGTACGAGGTGACCGCGATCGATCCCGATGCTCCCGAGGGCCCGATCTTCAGGCGGGTCACGCTCGAGGACTTCTCGGACGAAGGGGGCTTCGACGCGGTGGTGGCCGCGGTCTCGTTGCACCACGTTCACGATCTCCCCGAAGGGCTCGAGAAGATCGCGTCGCTCCTGCCTCCCGCCGGCCTGCTCGTCCTCGAGGAGTTCGCGCGCGAGCACGTCACCGGCGCGACCGCGCGCTGGTACTACGCGCAGCGGCGCGCGCTCGTGGAGGCAGGTCGCGCGGAGTCCGAGGTGCCCGACACCTTCGACGAGTGGGAGCGTCGATCTCTGGACGACCGCGCCCATCTGCACTCCGTCGCGACCATTCGCGCCGAGCTCGAGCCGCGCTTCACCGAGCGCCTGCTCGAGCGGCGCCCGTTCCTCTACAGCTGGCGCCTCGACGACGCGCTCGAGCCGCTCGAACGCACGCTGATCGACGAAGGTGCGATCGCGGCCACGGGGCTCTGGTACGTCGGTCACCGCGCGTGAGCCGCACCGTGCCGGCTCGCCCCGTGCTGCTGTACGACTCGACCTGACGCCTCTGCCGGTTCGCGGCGCGTGTCGCCGTCCGCTTCGATCGTCGCGACCGCTTCGCGGTCCTCCCGCTCGACGATCCAGCTGCGCCACCGCTCCTGGCGCCGCTACCGCAGAGCGAGCGCCCCGCGAGCTGGCGCCTCGCGCGCCGAGACGGATCGCTCGTCGGGTACGCGGGCGTTCGCGGTCGGATCCCGGACGCGCTCTATCGGGTCGTCGCCGACCGGCGCGACGTCCTCGGGCGCATCGTCCCCGACGGTTCGGCGCCGCGGCGCTATCCCTAGACGGTCACGCAAACCACTCGCGCAGCGGCGGACTGCCGGCGAGGACCGAGAGGTCGCCACGCTCGCCGATCGCGCGGGCCGCGTCCGCGAATGCATTCACTGCGACCCAGGTCAGCCCACCGCCGACGCTCACACGCTGGGCGCCGGCTCCGACGATCTCGTCCAGCGACAGGCCGCCGAGCGCGAGAACGTTGACGGGTCGCGTGACGGCGTCGCAGACCGTGCGAATCTCGGCGGCAGTCCGGAGGCCAGGCGCGTAGAGCACGTCGGCGCCGGCCGCCTCGTACGCCTGCAGGCGCGCGATCGTGTCGTCGAGGTCCGGGTTGCCGCGGATGTGGTTCTCGGCGCGTGCGGTGAGGACGAACGGAAAGTCGAGCCCGCGGGCGCTCTCGACGGCCGCCGCGATGCGCTCGACCGCCTCACTCCGCTGGTAGAGATGACCCGTCGGGTCGTAGTCCTCGATCGACGCGCCGACGGCACCGGCCTCGGCGATGCCCCCAATCGCAGCGGCAACGCCTTTCGCATCCGCGCTGTACCCGTTCTCGAGGTCGACGGAGACGGGAAGGTCGGTCGCCTCGTCGAGCGCTGCAGCATGCGCACAGACTTCGCCGAGAGTCGCGCCGCCGTCCAGACGACCCAGCGTGAACGCGTAGCCCGAGCTCGTGGTCGCGAGCGCTTCGAACCCGAGGGCAGCGAGGGCACGGGCAGACCCGGCATCCCACGGGTTCGGGATCACGAACGGCTCGCCCTGATGGAGCGCCCGGAACGCCTCGCCCTTCTGTCGCTGACGACTCACGACACGTCCTGGCTCGTCAGTCCTGGAGCGCTCCGGGTCTGGTGATCGCCCAGATCACCCAGCATGCGAGCGAGATCTCGAGGATGCTCCAGAACGGGTAGTACGGGATGAAGAAGAAGTTCGCGACAGCGCTGAGCACCGCGAGCGCGATCGCCACGACTCCTCCCCACGCGGCTCCCGAGAAGAGCGCGAGCCCGGCGAAGATCAACAGGACGCCGAGGCCGAGGTGGATCCACCCCCAGGCGGTCGGATCGAGGTCGAACGTGTAGTTCGACGCGAGGGCGTAGAAGTCGTCGTCGAAGATCGCCGTCAGGCCGGCGATGGCCTGGAAGCAGCCGATCAGGATCAGCATCACTCCGGCGAAGACGACACCTCCCGCCGCCCAGCCGGACGCCCGCCCGTATTCACTCATCGTGCGCTCCTTTTCGTCGAGTGACGCCACTCTAGGAAGCGCGCAGGAGGTCGCTAGGCGGCCCTGATCTCGGCGCGGGCCTCGCGCAGGCGGGCGGTCTCGATCGCGACCGAGAGCACGAGCACGCCGATCACGACGCCGAGCGTCACGATCGCGTCCGTCCCAGCGAGCGCGACGGACAGAACGAGCGAGATCGCCGCCGCCACGAGTCGCTCCCAGGCGATGCGGTGGATCATGCGCCAGCGCGCCAGCGCGATGCCGACGAGGAACGCCGCGACTCCGAGCCCCAGCGCCCAGCGGCCCGCCTCGGGCAGCGGATCGAGCGGATGCTCGAGCGTCTTCTTCGCCGCGACCGCGTAGAAGATGATCCCGAGCACGATCGGGTAGTGGAAGAACGTGAACGTGTCGCGCGCAAGTGGGCCGCGTTTGTCGGGAGGAGCACGGCGAAGCTCGCGTTCCATGCCGACCGCGGCGAGGTCGAAGTAGGTCCACCACAGGGCGACGACGCCGGCGAACGCGACGACGACGGTAAGCGCATAGGTGGCGTCACGTTCGAGTCCAGAGGTTCCGATCCCGATCGCGACGATCGACTCTCCCAGGGCGATGATCACGATGAGCGCGAAGCGCTCGGCGAAGTGGGACGGCGAGACCCGCCACTCCGCGCTCGCAACGGACAGCGCCCCGACGACGTCGATCACGAGCGAGGCGAGCCAGAACCACGCGCGGTAGTCCGGATCGACGAAGCCTCCGATCAGCGCGACGGCGGCAGCCGGCACGAACCAGCGAGCGAGGAGGATCGTCGCGCGGAGGTTCCCCGGATCGTTCCTCACGCCCCACGCGAAGAGCGCCGACTGCAGGACCCGCACGACGAAGTACGCGACCGCGAACCACGCCGCCTCGTCCTGGAAGGCGTCAGGCACGGCGAGCGCCATGAAGAATGCGGCCGCCATCGCCGCGAAGATGATCAGGCGCGTGACAGTGTTCTCGACGTCGATCGCGTTCGTCATCCACGCGTACGCCGACCACGCCCACCACACCATCGCGAGCACGAGCGCCGAGCGCAGGAATCCCTGGGCGCTCGTGTCCTCGAGGATCAGTGCGGTGACCTGCGTGAACGCGAACACGAACACCAGGTCGAAGAACAGCTCGAGGTAGCCGGTCTTGCGCTCGTCATCCGTCTCGACGTGCCCCTTGTCGAGCGCGGCGGCGTCGCTCACGTCACGCCTTCGCGACGGCGCGCGCGAGCGGAGCGACAGCGAGGGGCATGCCCGATGCCCGCTCGACGAGCCTGTCCCAGCGGACGGACTGACCCGGAGCGTAGAGCCGTTCCCGCAGCAGGGCGCCCGCCTCGGGCCGGTCGACGATCCCACCCGCCGCCGACTCGAGCGCTGCCGTCAGCTGCAGCCCGACGATCGCTCCGTAGAGATACGTAGCCTCGACGATCTCGGCGTCGGCGACTTCGACCCGCCCGCTCATCGGGGCGCGATCCTACCCGCGCTATCGGGCAATCCGCGGGTAGCGTTCGAACCGTGAGCACGGTCGACGTCAGGACGCTGCCGTGGAGCTGGTACACGGATCCGGCCGTGCTGCAGCTCGAGCGCGAGCGCATCTTCCGCCGCTCGTGGCAGTACGTCGGGCACACGGGCGACGTGTCGGAGCCGGGGTCGTTCTTCGCGACCTCGGTCGGCGACATCCCGGTCGTCCTCGTCCGCGACCGGGAGGACACGCTCCGGGCGTTCCTCAACGTCTGCCGCCATCGCGGCTCGATCGTCTGCGAGGGCTCGGGGAGGCGCGAGACGCTCCAGTGCCCCTACCACGCCTGGACGTACGGACTCGACGGCCGCCTCATCACCGCGCCGCGCGAAAACAGGGAAGGCGGGATCGCGAAGGCCGAGCTGGGGCTCCTCCCACTCGGTCTCGACACCTGGGGCCCGCTGATCTTCGTCAACCCGGATGCGGAGGCCGCGCCGCTCGAGGAGTTCCTGGACGGCACCCCGGAGCGGATCGCGGACGCGGGCATCGATCTCGATGCCCTGCGGTTCCTGCAGCGCTCGGAGTCCGAGCTGGACTGCAACTGGAAGGTCTCCGCGGAGAACTTCCTCGAGTGCTACCACTGCCCGACCGCGCACCCGGGATTCTCCGCGGTAATGGACGTGAACCCGGATGCATACCTCCTCGAGACGGGGGTGAGCCGAATGACGCAGCACGGCCCGCCGCGGCGCGAGCCGCGCGGGACGTACGACCCGACCGGAGAGGTCGAGCGCGGCCAATTCCACCTCCTGTTCCCGGGTACGGTGATCAACGTTATGCCCGGGCGGCCGAACTTCGCGATCGGCCCGATCGTCCCGCGCGCGACCGAGAAGACGTACCGCTTTCTCGACTACTTCGTCGCCGACGATGCCGACGAGGCGTGGATCGAGGAGTCGCTCGCTTTCGATGCGCAGGTGGGCGCCGAGGATCGGGTCCTCATCGAGCGCGTCCAGGCGGGGATGCGAGCCGGGCTCGTCGAGAACGGCCGACTTCTCCCCGAGTCCGAGCAGCTCATCGCGCACTTCCAGGCGCTCGTCGTCGATGCGCTCGCGTAGCACTCCCTCTCTCCTCTGAATTATCTCCAATGGGTTAACGTGCCGCGCGCATGCGGATCAGCCTGACCCCGCGCACCTCCGAGTTCTTCACGCTCTTCGGCAAGGCCGGAGAGAACGCGCTCCAGGTCTCGCGGCTCGTCGAGCGGCGCTTCCGCGAGCATCCGAACTCGGGCATCACCCAGGAACAGGTGAAGGCGGAGGAGACCGAGGGCGACGCGATCACGCGCGAGCTCATCACGCTCCTGAACACGCAGTACGTCACGCCCTTCGACCGTGACGACATCTACCAGCTCGCGACCGAGCTCGACGACATCGTCGACTACCTCGAGGAGGCGTCCGACCTCCTCGGTCTCTACGGCGTCGAGATGCCCACCCGCCACGCGGTCGAGCAGTGCGGGATCATCGTCAAAGCCTGCGAGCAGATTGCCGTCGCGTGCGACAACCTGAAGGGGATGCGCGGCGTCCAGGAAGCGCTCGTCCAGGTCAAGCTCCACGAGGACGAAGGTGACCGCGTGCATCGCGATGCGCTCGCTGCGCTCTTCCGTGACGAGGGGATCGACCCGCTGATCGTCATTCGCTGGAAGGACATCTACGCAGGACTCGAGCGAGCGCTCGACGCGTGCGAGACCGTCGCGAACGTCATCGCGAACATCGTCGTCAAGAGCTGAGGTCGAGGAGGCGTGGAGGATCTCACGCTCGTCGCGGTCGTCGCCGTCGCGCTCTTCTTCGACTTCACGAACGGCTTCCACGACACGGCGAACGCGATCGCGACGAGCGTCTCGACGCGCGCGCTGACACCGCGCACCGCCGTCCTGCTCGCCGCGATCCTCAACTTCGTCGGCGCGTTCGTGTCGTTCGCGGTCGCGGCCACGATCGCCACGGGCATCGTCAACCCCGATGCGATCACGCTGAGCGTCATCCTCGCCGGGCTCGTCGGCGCGATCACGTGGAACCTGATCACCTGGTTCCTCGGCCTGCCGTCGAGCTCGAGCCACGCGCTGATCGGCGGAGTGGCCGGCTCGGCGATCGCCGCCTCCGGGCTGGACGTGATCTATTGGAGCGGCATCTGGGACAAGGTCGTGAAGCCAGGCGTGCTCTCGCCCACGATCGGCTTCGCAGCAGCCCTCGCGATGATGATCGTGATCATCTGGGTGATCCGGCGGCGGTCACCGAGCCGGGTGAATCGCTTCTTTCGCCGCGCGCAGATCGTCTCGGGCAGCTTCGTCGCCTTCACCCACGGGACGAACGACGCTCAGAAGACGATGGGCATCATTGCGCTCGCGCTGATCGTCACGGGCAACCTCAGTGAAGACTTCAGTCGCCCGCCGACGTGGGTCATCGTCTCTTCGGCGCTCGCGATGGCGCTCGGAACGTACGCGGGCGGCTGGCGGATCATCAAGACGATGGGGACGCGCATCGCGAAGATCGACCCGCCTCAGGGCTTCGCTGCGCAGACCGCCTGCGCCGGGATCCTCTGGACGACCGCGCACTACGGCTTTCCCGTATCCACGACGCAGACGATCACCGGCTGTGTGATGGGTGCCGGCGCGAGCCGCAGATTCTCGGCCGTTCGCTGGGGAATCGCGGGGAACATCGCCGTCGCGTGGATCCTCACGCTCCCGGCCGCGGGGCTCGTCGGAGCGACGATGGAGGTCGTCACCCGCATGCCGGCGGGAAACCTGATCGTCTTCCTCCTGGCCGGCGCGATCGCCGCGGCAGCCTTCGTCGGGCGCCGGTACGAGACACGCCGCCTCGTGCCCGCGCACGCGTAGCCTGATCCACGTATTCACCGGCCGGTAACGCACGGAGGTGTGTTGCCGATAGAGAATGGAGCTATGGCCACGCGAGTCCACACGGAGCCGGTCGAGACGCTCCTCAACCGCGAGCTCTCCCACCTCGAGTTCCACGCCCGTGTCCTCGAGCTCGCCACGGACGAGACGCTCCCACTCCTCGAGCGCGTGAAGTTCTGCGCGATCTTCTCGTCGAACCTCGACGAGTTCTTCCAGGTCCGAGTCGCCGGACTGCTCGGACAGGCCGAAGCGGGACTCACGGTGCGCTCGGCGGACGGCCTCACCCCACAGCAGGCCCTTGCCCGCATTCGGGAGCGCGTCCTCGAGCTGTCGACGTTGCAGTCTCGTCTGTGGAAGCGCGAGCTGCGACCGGCTCTCGTCGCCGAGGGGATCACGGTCGGCGGCATCGAGGATCTCGGCTCGAAGGAGCTCTCGCAGCTCGAGAAGCGCTTCCACCGCGAGATCTACCCCGTGCTCACGCCCCTCGCGGTCGGGCCCGGCCAACCGTTCCCGTACATCTCAGGGCTCTCGCTCTCACTCGCGATCTTCGCTGAGGATCCCGAGCTTGGCGAGTCTCGCTTCGCACGCGTCAAGATTCCCGAGGCGCTTCCGCGGTTCTTCGACCTCGGCGGCCGCGGCCTGTACGTACCGCTGGAGCAGATCATCGCCCACTTCCTGCCCGCGCTCTTCCCCGGCGTGGAGATCGTCGAGCGTGCTGTCTTCCGGGTGACACGGGACGCCGACTTCGAAGTCTCCGACGATGCCGCCGACCTGCTCGAGGCGGTCGAGAGCCAGCTCCGCCGCCGCCGCTTCGGCGACGTCGTGCGCGTCGAGGTGAGCGCGTCCGCGTCGTCCGAGATGGTCTCGCAGCTGCAGGGCGGCCTCGGCGCGGACGAGACGCAGATCTACCGCGTCGAGAGCCCTCTCGACCTCTCCGAGCTCATGGAGCTGGCCACGATCGAGAGGCCGGAGCTGCAACACGAGCCGTGGATCCCCGTGATCCCGGCTCGACTTGGACCCGCCCAGTCGGACCTGCCGCAGATCTTCGACGAGATCCGCCGTGGCGACGTGCTCGTCCACCAGCCGTACGGCTCGTTTCGCGCGAGCTTCGAGGTGTTCGCCCAGGCTGCCGTCCGCGACCCGAACGTCATCGCGATGAAGACGGCGGTATACCGGACGAGCGACGATAGCGTGCTCGTCGGCTCCCTGATCCAGTGCGCCGAGGACGGAAAGCAGTCGGTCTGCCTCGTCGAGCTCAAGGCCCGCTTCGACGAGATGCGCAACATCGAGTGGTCGAGAGCGCTCGAGCAGGCGGGCGTCCACGTCGCGTACGGGTTCCCCGATCTCAAGATCCACGCGAAGATGACCCTCATCGTGCGACGCGAGGGCGACGCGCTCCGTCGCTACGTCCACATCGGAACAGGCAACTACCACGCGGCGACAGCGCGACTGTACGAGGATCTCGGGATCTTCACGGCGGATGAGGAGATCACGGCCGACGTGGCCGATCTCTTCAACTACATCACCGGGTTCGGGCGCCCGCAGAAGTTCCGCAAGCTGCTCGTCGCGCCGTTCACGCTCCGTAGCGGGCTCGTGGACGAGATCCGAGCGGTCGCGGCCGCGGCCACCGACGGCAAGCACGCCAGGATCCGGCTGAAGCTCAACCACCTCGTCGATCCGAAAATCGTGGAGGAGCTCTATGCGGCCTCTCGTGCGGGCGCGAGTGTCGACATCATCGCCCGCTCGACGTGCGCGCTGCGTCCCGGTGTCGAGGGCCTGTCCGAGAACATCCACGTCCGCTCGATCGCCGGACGCTTCCTCGAGCACAGCCGCGTGTACTCGTTCGAGGCCGACGAACGCGTGGCGACGTACATCGGCAGCCCCGACCTCATGCAGCGCAACCTCGACCACCGCATTGAGGTGCTCGTGCCGGTCGAGAACGCCCGCGTTCGCCAGGAGATCCACGCGATTCTCGACAGCGCATTCGCCGACGACACGAACGCGTGGATCCTGGATGCGACGGGCGAGTGGATGCGCGCGCTGCCCGCCAAGCCGTCGAAGCCACACTCGCACCACGAGACCATGATGCGCCGCTCACTGAAGCGCGCGCGCCGCGGCGCCCGCGATCGGCGTGCCGGGTAGCACGGACACCGACGACGCGCCAGTCGTTCTCTTCGTGTGCGTCCACAACGCCGGGCGAAGTCAGATGGCGGCTGGGCTCGTACGACTTCGGTCCGAGGGCCGCATCCACGTCCGCTCCGCCGGCAGCGATCCGGCGGACGCGATCAACCCGGCCGTGATCGAGGCCATGAGCGAGCTCGGCGTCGACATGGGCGAGGAGTTCCCGAAGCCGCTCACGGACGAGGTCGTCCGAGCAGCGGACGTCGTCATCACCATGGGATGCGGCGACGCGTGTCCGATCTACCCCGGCAAGCGCTACGAGGACTGGGTGCTCGAGGACCCGGCGGGTCAGGACCTCGAGACGGTTCGCCGGATCCGCGACGAGATCGACGTACGGGTCAGCGCGCTCGTCGCCGAGCTGCGCGGCGTGTAGCCGTCAGGCCGTCGAGACGGCGCGCGGGTCGACGGCGGCACCGATCTCGGCAGGAGGAGCGAGATAGTGCACCGGGACGAGCTCGGGGCCACTCCGCTCCAGCACCCAGGCGCCTCCCATCTCGCACGTCACGTCCCATCCGAGGAGCTTCTCGAAGACCTCGCGATGTGTGCAGACGACCGAAGAATCAGGCAGATCCACGAGGAGCGTGATCACGTCGTCGAGGTCGACCTCCGGGGCGAGCTCCCAGCGGCTCTCCACGACGATCCGCCTGCTCTCGGCGAGAGGAACGACCGACTCGACGCAGCGAGCCAGCGGGCTCGAAACGATATGGGTGATCTCACGATCCGCGTACGCCCAGACGAGCTGACGTGCGACGTGACGGCCGGCCTCGTCGAGACGTCGAAAGCTGTCGACACCCGGTGACGACAGTCGCGTGCCTGCGCTGGCGTGCCTCAGAAGCAGCATCGAACCCCTCTCTTCACGCGCATTTTCCGGCCCGTGCAGGAATTCTGTGCACTTTCGAGGCGCCGGTCAAGGGGGAGACGCAGGCCGTAGAACGTCGTAGGCGAGCGCTCCGAGCACGCCCCCTAGCAGGGGTGCCGTCAAGTAGATCCAGAGCGAGTCGAGATCACCGGAGACGAGCGCCGGACCGAGCGAGCGCGCGGGGTTGAGCGACGCCCCTGAGATCGGCCCGCCGACGAGCGACGCGAGCGCAATCGTCCCGCCGATCGCCACGGCTGCGACGCCGACCGCCCCGCGCGCATCGGTCGCCACGGCGAAGATCACAACCAGCAGGGCCGCGGTCATGACGACCTCCCAGGTGAACGACTGCGCGTCGGAGCCGGATGGCGACGTCGCGCCCAGATCCGCGATGTCACCGAGCGACGAGCGCAGGACGATCGCCGCCGCGATCGCGCCCGTCACCTGAGCGCCCCAGTAGCCGGGAAGCGCGGCCCACGGAAAGCGGCTTCGAGCCGCGAGCGCGAGGGTCACCGCCGGATTGATGTGCGCGCCCGAGAGGTGCCCGATGGCGAAGACCATCGTCATCACGACGAGGCCGAACGCGAGCGAGACGCCGACTCGTCCGAGGGCGCCGCCTTCCGCGTCCACCATGATCGCGCCACAGCCGAAGAAGACGAGGGCGAAGGTCCCGAGCGCTTCCGCGCCGAGAAGCCGGGCGTGGTCGGCGGTCATGACGTCACGCAGACGCTGTGACTGCAGGATCGGCGAAGAGGCTGCCGATCCGCTCGAGCGCGCCCGCCTTCAGGCAGTAGTACGCGTACGTCCCGCGTTTCTCACGCTCGAGGAGGCCTGCCTCGACGAGCAGCTTGAGGTGGTGGCTCACAGTCGGCTGCTTCACGCCGAGCAGGGGCTGGAACTCGCAGACGCAGACCGACTCTCCGTCGGCCCGAAGGAGGCAGTTGAGGATCTGGAGCCGGTGCCGATCGGCGAGCGCCTTGAAGAGGCTTTCGAGCTCTGCCGCTTCGTGCGGCGCAAGGGGCGGGCCGGCGATCGGCGTGCAGCACTCCACGAGCGGCAGTTCCTTCACGCGGGCATGGTATCGATCGCTGTCGATGCATCGACCTGCCAACCACGAAGCGGCCCGGAGGCCGCTTCGTGGGGACAGGTATCGGAGGGAGAAATCGGTCAGGTAGAGCAGCGAGCGTCTTCGCTTCTCGCGCGACCGGAGTCCGCCGCAAGGCGGATTCCGGTCTGCGCAAGACACTGCCTATGACCTGTTTGCCGCCTTGACCGCGAGGATGAAGTTCGTTCGTGCGCGTGAGAGCTGCTTCGGCGTCAACGAGATGAAGTCGGCGCGGTTCGCGATTGCGACCTCGTTGTCGAAGATGTAGTCGATGAACGCCTGGACCTCCTGCCGCTTGAACGACGAGCCCTTCGCGTAGATGAAGAGCGGCCGCGACAGCGGCTTGTACGCGTTGTTGTGGACGCTCTGCCTCGACGGCCCGACGCAGTTGCTCGTCTTCGGATTCGTGACCTGGACGGCATTCAGCCGGCTCTGGTTCTCGACGAAGTACGAGTACCCGAAGTACGCCATGCCGCCGCGTTCCCCGGAGACGCCCTGGACGAGAACATTGTCGTCCTCGGATGCCTGGTAATCGGTGCGGCTCGCGCGAGCCCTGCCGTTGATCGCCTCGGTGAAGTACTCGAACGTCCCCGAGTCGGTGCCTGGGCCGAACAGCTTCAGCGGCACATCCGGGAATCCCGCACGGACGTCCTTCCAGTTGTCCACCTTGGAGCCGGGCTCCCAGATCTTCTTGAGCTCTGCCACTGTGAGGCAGCGAGCCCACGTGTTCTGCTGATTGGTCACGACGCTCAGAGCGTCGTTCGCAACCGTGAACGCGCGCCATGAGCCGACGTTGCTGGTCTTGCACGCCGCCGCCTCGGAGTTCCTCATCGGACGCGACGCATCGGAGAGATCGATCTCACCCCTGCAGAAGCGCTGGAATCCTCCACCGGTGCCCGAGATGCCCACTGTCACCTTCACGCCCGTTGCGCCGGCGCGCCGGAAGAGCTCTGCCGCCGCAGTGGTATACGGGCCGACCGTCGACGAGCCGTCGGCCGTGACCGAGCCCTTGAGCTTCTTCAGGTTGTACGTGGGGCCTGCCGTCGACCCTGCGATCGCGGTCGATGCGACGATCGTTGCTACGACGGCCCCGGCGGCCACCGCGGCGCCGCGGCGCCCGAGTGTGAGTCTCATAGCGTTCCCATCTCCTCGTGTCGAATTGCCCCTGCCGACGCGATGCTCGCGAGGGTGCGAGCGGGTATGGGGCGACGAGGAGTGAACGTCCGGTGGCGAGGTGGTGAACGTCGAAGAGCGGATCAGCTCAATGCGAAGCGTCCGTGAACTCGGCGAACTCGCCGGTCACGAGAAACGCCGTCTGCTCGCCGATGTCGACCGCGTTGTCGCCGATCCGCTCGAAGCAGCGGGCGACCGTGATCTGTCGCATGCCCCACTCGAGCGCCTCGGGATCGTTGACGTACCCGAGCACCTCGGCGAACACCTGCCGGTTGGCGCGGTCGACGAGCTCGTCGAGCCCGTGCAGTCCGCGCGCCCTCTCGACATCCCGTTCCGCGAACGCGTCGAGCGACACCTTCACCATTTCCTCGCACCGCTCGCCCATGTCGACAAGGCTCTCGATCACGGTCTGCTTCGTGTCCAGGTGGCTGGAGAGCTTCGTCAGCTTCGCGATCGTGACGCACTGGTCGCCCATGCGCTCGACGTGGAGCCCCGAGTGCAGAAGCGCGAGCACGAGCCGTAAGTCGCCCGCCACCGGAGTCTGGCGGGCGAGCACGAGCTCGATCTGCTTCTCGAGAGCGTGGTAGCGGTCGTCGATCTCGTCGTCGAACGCGATGACCTCGTCACACAGCTCGACGTCCTGGGTGCGGAGCGCATCCACCACGCCTCGGATCGACCGGAGGACGATCTCGCCTGCCTCCTGGAACCCCGCCTCGAGGGCATCCAGCTCACCCTGGAACTCGACCCTCATCCGAACCTCCCCGTCACGTAGTCCTCGGTGCGCTTGTCGGAAGGCGTCGTGAAGATCCTCGTCGTCGAGTCGTACTCCACCAGGATCCCGCGCCGCCCACCTCCGTCCTCGTCGACGAGCACGCTGAAGAACGCGGTCATGTCGGCCACGCGTGCGGCCTGCTGCATGTTGTGCGTCACGATGATGATCGTGTAGTCGCGCTTGAGCTCGTGCATCAGGTCCTCGATGCGCGTCGTCGATATCGGGTCGAGTGCAGAAGCCGGCTCGTCCATGAGGATGACGTCGGGCTCGACTGCAAGAGCACGTGCGATGCAGAGCCGCTGCTGCTGACCGCCTGAAAGGCCGAGCGCGCCGTCCTTGAGCCGGTCCTTCACCTCGTCCCAGAGCGCCGCCTGGAGTAGCGCCTGCTCGACACGGTCGTCCATCGAACCCTTCAATCCGAGCACGCGCGGCCCGAAGGCGATGTTGTCGTAGATCGACTTCGGGAACGGGTTCGGCTTCTGGAAGACCATGCCGATGCGGCGTCGAATCTCGACCGCGTCGACGTCGCGCGCATACAGATCCTGACCGTGGTAGAGCACGTTCCCGGAGACCTTGGCCCCGGGCACGAGGTCGTTCATGCGGTTGAAGCAGCGGATGAACGTGCTCTTCCCGCACCCTGATGGGCCGATGAACGCCGTCACCGTATTCTTGTGCACTTCTAGCGCGACGTCCTGCAATGCAACGTTGCCGCTGTACGCGACGGTGAGGTCGGAGACCGAAAACACCTTCTCGCGGCGCTCGACCTCGGAGCGGTCGAGCCCGTGGGAGACCTCGGCGATGCGACCGCTGTCGATTCGTGGAGCTTCCATCTGCGTCATATCCTCACTCACCACTGCTTGCGATAGCGATTGCGAAGGAAAATCGCCACCGCGTTCATGCTGAGCACGATGGCGAGGAGGACGATCGCGCCGGCCGCCGCGAGCGTCTGGAAATCGACGTCCGGCTGCTTCGTCCAGTTGTAGATCTGCACCGGGAGCGCGGTGTACGGTCCGGTCAGCGTCGGGTTGAATGCCACGTAGGTAATCGCGCCGACCATGATCAGCGGAGCGGTCTCGCCCACCGCCCGCGAGAGCGCGAGGATCGATCCTGTGGCGATTCCCGGGATCGAGGCGGGGAGCACCTGTCGCCACACGACCTGCCACTTGGTCGCGCCGAGGGCAAAGGCGCCCTGGCGAATCGAGTCGGGCACCGCGCGGATCGCCTCGCGAGACGCCACGACGACCGTCGGCAGGACGACGAGGGTCAGGATCAAGCCTCCGGCGAGGACGACGCGGCCGACACCGATGCCACGAACGATGAACGCGAGCCCGAGGATGCCGTAGACGATCGCCGGTACAGCCGCGAGGTTCTGGATGTTCACCTCGATCAGACGGTTCCACCAGCGCTCGCGATTCGCGTACTCCTCGAGGTAGATCGCCGTGAGCACGCCTATCGGCACCGAGAACAGAAGCACGAGCAGTCCCAGATACAGCGTTGCGAGGATCGCAGGGCGCGCGCCCGCCTCCGCAGGCACCGTCGATGGCAACCCCGTGAGGAGCTGCTTCGAGACCGCAGGCCAGCCGGTGATGAACGTGTCGACGAGCAACACGATGAGCGTTCCGAAGGCCACGAACATGCAGAAGAGCATCGCCAGCTTGAACAGACGGTTCCGCCAGGCGCGCCGCGGCCGGCCACCCTGGATCGTTGCCGGGATCGCAGTGGAGGTCATTCGTACACCTCGCGGTACTTCCGCACGAGCCGGATCGAGATGAGGTTCATGACCAGCGTCATCACGAAGAGCGTGAGGCCGACCGCGAAGATCGTCTTGTACTCGATCGAGCCAGTCGGTACGTCGCCGTTCCCCGTCGCGCCGATGAAGGCCGTGATCGTCTCGATCGTCTCGCGCGGATCGAACGTGATCTGCGCCAACTGCCCGGCCGCGATCAGGACGATCATGGTCTCGCCGACCGCGCGCGAGAAGCCGAGCACGAACGCCGCGATGATGCCTGACACGGCCGCCGGAACAACGATCTTCGTCGAGACCTGAAGCTTGTCGGCGCCGAGCGCGTAGCCGCCGTCTCGCAGGTCGCGTGGCACAGCCGCCATCGCGTCCTCGGAGAGCGTCGCGATGGTGGGAATGAGCATCACTCCGAGCACGAGGCTCGCCGCCAGCGCGTTGAAGATCTCCACCTGAACACCGAGCTGGTTGCGCAGGAACGGCGTCACGAAGGTGAGCGCGAAGTAGCCGAGGACGACGGTCGGAATGGCCGCGAGGATCTCGAGGATCGGCTTCAGGAACGCCGTTGCGCGGGGGGCGGCGTACTCGCTGAGATAGATCGCAACCCCGACGCCGAGCGGGAACGCGACGAGCGCCGACCAGAACGAGATCATCAGCGTGCCGACGACGAGCGGAAGCACGCCGAAGCGCGCGTCGAGGAAGAGCGGCGCCCACGTGGTCCCGGTGAAGAAGTCCACCGGGCTCACCTCGCGGAAGAAGTCGAGCGCGGGCAGCACCAGCGACAACACGATTCCGACGGTCGTCAGCACCGAGATAGCGGCGGCGATGAACAGCACCGCGTAGACGAGCTGCTCTCCCCAGCGGATCTTCTTGCGAGGGAGAGTGGTCGGCGTGGAACGTGCGACCGTGGCGTCGGCCGTCGTCATCTAGGGTGCTGCGTCTCCGAGCTTCTGCAGCTGCTGGTCGATCTGCTCCTGGCTCAAGGGCACGGACTTGGCCTCCGTCGCGATCGTCGCCGCGTTCTCGAGCGTGTAGTTCATGAACTCGGAGACCGACTCGCTGTCCTGGAGCGAGCTCAGCTTTACGTACATGAGGAGGGGTCGCGACAGGGGCGCGTACGAGCCGTCCTGAGCGGCTGCCACGCTCGGTGCGACACAGCCGGAGCCGCCGTCGACCTCGAGCGCCTTCAGCGTGTCCTGGTTCTCCTCGAAGTAGGAGAACCCGAGGTAGCCGAGCCCACCTTCCGAGCCGGCGACACCCTGAACGATGACGTTGTCGTCCTCGGTCGCGGAGAAGTCGGCGCGGCTTGCTCCACCCTCGCCGTTGACGACCTCCGTGAAGTAGTCGAACGTGCCCGAGTCCGTTCCGGGGCCGTAGAGCTTCAAAGCGACGTCCGGATACGACGGATCGACCTCGCTCCAGTTCTCGATCTCCGAGTCGGGGCCCCAGATCTTCGCGAGCTGCTCGACGGTCAAGCACGTCGCCCAGTCGTTCTCGCTGTTCACGATGTTCGTGAGCGCGTCGATGGCCACCTGCAGCTCGACGTACTCGATGCCGTTCTCCTCGCAGATCGCAGCTTCGTCCTCGTCGATCGGCCGCGACGCGTTCGAGATGTCCGTCTCGCCGACGCAGAAACGTTCGAATCCGCCGCCGGTGCCGATGATGCCGACCGTTACATCTCCGCCCCCAGCGGCCTTCCAGTCCTCCGCGGCCCTGGTCGCGAACGGTCCGACGGTGCTCGAGCCGTCGGCCGTGATCACGTCACTGCTCGAGGACGAGTCGTCGCCGCCCCCGCAGCCGGCAGCCGCGAGTGCAAGCGCGGCCGTGCATCCGAGCAGCGTGAGCAGCGCGCGCATCGTCATGCCGCCAGTGTCCTCAGCGGGTCGAGAGTCGCGGGACTCCCGGTGGTGAAGATGTTGTGACGATCCGGTGAACTGCTAGGCCGTCGGGAACTCGCAGCGCACCTCGAGCCCACGGCCCCGAGCGCCCCGTGCCTCGATCGTTCCGCCGGCCTGCGTGACGATGTGCTTCACGATGGCGAGCCCGAGACCCGTCCCGCGCGAGGCTCGCGCCTGGTCGGCTCGGTAGAAGCGCTCGAAGATCCGCGGGAGCTCGGCTTCCTCGATGCCGACGCCGTCGTCGCGCCCCACGAGCACGACCGCATCGCCGTCGCGCTGCACGTCGAGTGAGAACGTTGCCCCTGGGCCGGCGTAGCGGATGGCGTTCTCCGCGAGGTTCCGCGCGACGACCCGCAGCATCCTCGGCCGAATGGCGAGTTCGACGTCGTCGTCGCACTCGAGGCGCAGCTCCACGCCGGCACGGGAGGCGCGCTCGGTGAGCTCCTCGATCGCCTCCTCGAGGACGGGCTTGACCGGTGTGGGGCCGAGCGCCACCACGCGTGCGCCCGACTCGAGCTCGCTGAGGAACAGCACCTCGTCGATGAGCTCCGTGATCTGGTCGATCTCGGCGCGAGCCTGCTCGACGAGCGCCGCCACGTCCTCTCCCGGAAGCGCGGTCGTCTCGAGGAGCGTCAGCAGGCGCGCGAGCGGCGTGCGCAGCTCGTGCGAGACCGCAGCGGTGAACCCCGCGCGGAGCTCCTCATAGGCGGCGAGATCGCCTTCGCGCGACAGGTAGACGAGACGCTCGCGCCTCCCGCCAACGTCGTACGGCACGACGAGCGGGATCACGCCGCGTTCACCCGTTAGCAGGTCGGACGGGAGGGGCTCCCCCTCCCGCACGCCGTCGACTGCCTGCCGAGCCCGGCGACTCGCGTGCAGTACACGGTCCTCGTCATCGAGGACGACGATCGCCTCCCGACTCTCCTCGACGAGCACGCGGCCCCGGATCGCATCTGCGTCCGTCATCCGAGCGGTTCTAACAGACGGCCTTCGCGGGGCACGTTAGTTCACCATCCGGTTACCAAACGGTAACCAGCTCGCGCCCCCGGGGACGCTCGGAAGCGGCCACTATCGTGTTGCCGGATGGCGAAAGTCCTGATCATCGAAGACGACGACGTCATCGCTCGCGGGATGGCGCGCCACCTCGAGACGGCCGGGTTCGACGCGGTCGGTGTGGCCAACGGCGAGACCGGGCTCGCGCGGCTCCGGTTCGAGCGACCCGACGTCTGCGTGCTCGATCTCATGCTTCCCGGGATCGACGGGTGGCGGGTCATCGAGCAGGCGCGGAACGAAGGCATCGGCACGCCGATCGTCGTCGTCTCGGCGCGCGGCACCGAGCACGACCGCGTCCACGCCCTCGAGATCGGCGCCGACGACTACCTCGTCAAGCCGTTCTCGATGAAGGAGCTCGCCGCCCGCGTTCGCGCCGCCGCGCGGCGCGGAGTCAGCGAGGCCGAGCCACGGCGGGGCGACAAGATCGAGATCGAAGAGCTTCGACTCGATCCCGACAACGTGCAGGCGTACGTCGACGGCACGAGCGCCGAGCTGACGCCGACCGAGTTCCGGCTCCTCTACACGCTCGCGCGCGAGAAGGGCCGCGTGCTCACGCGCGACGAGCTGCTCCAGCGCGTCTGGGGTCGTCGTGCGACGCACCGCGACCGGACCGTCGACGTCTTCGTCCGCAAGCTCCGCGAGAAGGTCGACCGGCGCGCGCCACGCCACACGTTCATCCACACGCGCTACGGCGTCGGCTACAAGCTCGAGGCCGAGCCGAAGTAGCGCCTCACGCGGGCGCAGGCGGCGCGGCTGCTTCGGCGAGCTGCTCCTGCACGCGGTCCTCGGGATTGGGGAGCACGGTGGCGACGAGCCAGGCGATCGCAGCCGCGAGAACCGCGATCGGCGCGACGTCGAATGCCGACGCACCCATGAGGAGCGACACCAGCAGCACGGCGGTGAACGGAACCCTCAGCACGGCCGTCGTCCCCGCAGCGATCCCGGCCGCGACCGCCGGCGTCGTATCCAGCCCGGGGAGCATGTTGGCAGCCGCCATCGCGGCGGCAACGCCGATCGCGATCGCCGGGAACACCGGCCCACCTCGGAACCCGGCGCCGAGCGACAGCGCGTAGGCGAGGCCCTTGGCCACGACGAGAAGGACCAGCACCCCCGCTGATCCCTCCGCGACGACAGCCGGCAGCTCCGCCTGACCCGAGAAGAGAACGAGGTCGACCGGCTCGTCGGTGATCGCACGAAACAGGACCGCCAGCACGCCGACGGCGAGCCCCGCAACTGCGAGCAATGCGGCTGGGCCGCGTACCGATTGCGCCGCGATGCCATGCGCCAAGTGGCGAATGGCGACCACGATCGTCGCGACGACGGCCGCGATCACCAGGCACCAGGCCAGATCGCTGATACGCAGGGTCTCGTACGGCGGAAGCGACGGAATCGCGAGATTCGTCTGGTGCAGTCCGCTCCAGCCCGCAATCCCGGTGAAGACGACCGCTCCGGTTCCCGCGGCCACGAAGCCGGGAAGAAGCGCGCGTCCTATCTGCTGCGCGGGGATCTTCCCGCCGGCGGCCGTCACCTCGAACAGGAGAAAGGCTGCGACCAATGGCCCCCCGAAGAGCGCAGCCACTGACGCGAATGCACCCGCGAGGACGAGGAGCCGAGCTCCTGTCCCGTCCAATCGAATGAGTTTGACCGCCAGTGCACCGAGACCGAGACCGAGCGCGATCAGAGGCGCTTCGGGGCCGAGAACGAGACCGAGCCCCAGAGTGGCGAGCGCGGCGGGAAGGATGCTGACCAGTGCAATCGGAGGGATCGGATCTGCCCCGAGACCTTCCAGCGGAGAGTGCCCGCCATGGCCAGGCAGCCGAACGGCCGCGGCGACCAGCAGGCCCGCCAGTCCGGGCACGAGGACGACGTACCACCAGGCTGGCTCGCTCCAGCCGAGCTCGTGGGGGATGACCTCCCACACGAGATGGATCACATCGTGGATCGCAGTCTGGAACAGCACGGCCGCGAACGCGACGGGCACGCCGAGCAGCGCGGCGAACACGAGTGTTCGGACGTACTCCCTCGCCTCCGAGTCGCGCATGGGCGGACACTACTCGCGCGAGGGAGACGCAACGGCGCGTGGCGTGCCGATGCTATCGTTCGTGACGTTAATGGTTAGCGAGGTTATGCTTAGTCCCGAGACTGTCGCTGCCGACCTGCGGCCGGTCCTCCTCCGGCTCGCGCGCGAGCTCCGCAAGGAGACCGAGCAGCTCGGCATCACAGCGCGCCAGGCGACGCTCCTCTGGCTCGTGAAACGCAGCCCCGGCCTGGCCCTTGCGGAGCTGGCAGCCGAGGAGGGGATCTCGCCGCCTGCGATGTCGGGCCACGTCGATCGGCTCGAGCGGGCCGGTCTGCTGGAGCGCGTGAGGTCGACCGATGATCGCCGGCGCGTGGGCCTCCGCCTCACTCGACGAGGGCGAGCGCCTGATGCGGAGTGTTCGCGCCCGCCGAACGACGTGGCTCGCCAACCGGCTGAGCGCGCTCGAACCAGCCGAGCTGAACTGCGTCGATGCGGCCCTACCCGCGCTCGCGCGGCTCGTCGAGAGCGACGTATGACGACGCTCGCCTTCGTGCTCCGCGCCCGGACGTTCCGGAGCCTCCGGCGGCACCGCAACTACCGCATCTTCTTCACGGGTCAGCTCGTCTCGCTCGCCGGAACGTGGATGCAGAACGTCGCGCTCGCGTGGCTCGTCATCGAGCTCTCGGGCTCCGCGCTCGCAATCGGGGCGCTCGCCTTCTGGCGGTTCATCCCGTTCACGGTCTTCGGACTGGTCGCCGGCGTCGTCGCCGACCGCATCGAGTCCCGCAAGCTCGTGATGGCGACCCAGGGCGCAGCAATGGCCATCTCGATCGTGCTCGCGATCGTCACGCTGACGGGGACGGCGACGCTGCCGATCGTCTACGTGCTCGCCGCGCTCGGCGGCATCGCGCTCGCGTTCGACGCGCCGGGACGCCAGTCGCTCACGTTCCAGATGGTCGGGCCGCGGGAGCTGCCGAACGCGGTCGCGCTCAACTCGGGCCTCTTCAACGGCTCGCGCGTCATCGGGCCGGCGATCGCGGGCCTCGTGATCGCCGCAGTAGGAACGGGCGTCTGCTTCGTCGTCAACGCCGTGAGCTTCCTCGCGGTGCTGACCGCGCTCCTGCTCGTCCGCGAGGAGGAGCTCTTCGCAGTCGAGAAGGACCCGGTCCGCCCGTCGTCGGGGGGATCCGACGCGCGGCCGGCTACGCGTGGCGCGACCCGCAGCTCCGACTCATCCTCACCGTCGTGACCGTCGTCGCGACCGTCGGCTTCAACTTCCACGTGCTCGTGCCCGCTTCTGGCCGCGGACACGCTTCATGTCGGGCCCGAGGGATTCGGGTCTCCTCTCGGCGGCCTTCGGGCTCGGCGCGCTCGTCGGGGCACTCGCCGCCGCCACGTTCCGCGAAGCGAGCTGGCGGCTGTTCGCGATCGGTACCGCGTCCTTCGGCGTCCTCGCGCTCCTGCTCGCCCCGGTGCAGAACGCCGTACCTCGCCGGCGTGATCCTCTTCGGGATCGGCATCTCGTTCACCCTGTTCACCGCGAACGCCAACGCCCTCGTCCAGCTCGCAGCCCCCGACCACCTGCGCGGCCGGCTGATCGGCCTCTACCTCTTTGCGTTCCTCGGCCTCGCTCCGATCGGCGGACTCCTCGCCGGATGGCTCGCCGAGATCGGCGGTACGTCACTTGCCTTCGCGGTGGCCGGACTCACCTCGCTCGCGGCGATCGGCGTCGTGAGCGCGCGCCGCGACGAGCTCAGACGCCGGGCAACGTCGCGCCATCGCGCTCCTGACTCGAGCGTCTGAGCACGAGGTACGCGACTACACCCCAACGAGCGTGACGCTCAGCTCATCGCCGCCGTCGCGTTGATGGCCGGCGTGACGCCGAAGCACCCGAGCCGGAGGTCACCCCATGGGCGCTTGAGGCAGAACACTCAGGAGGGGCTAACGCCGTTCTGGAAACAGGTGACAGCCAGCGGTACTCGCCGCTTTCGGCGCGTGATCCGCCGGTTAGACTCGGCCCGAATGTCGGGGGACCGCAGCGTCGCGATCGCTCTCGAGGGCGTCAGCAAGCGCTTCGGCAAGGCCGAGGCCGTGCGCAATGTGACGCTCGCGATCCTTGAAGGCGAGTTCTTCTCGCTGCTCGGGCCGAGCGGCTGCGGGAAGACGACGACTCTGCGGATGATCGCCGGCTTCGAAGTACCCGACGAGGGTCGCATCTTTCTGCAGGGGCAGGACGTCACGTCGGTCTTCTCGAACCGCCGCCCGGTCAACATGGTCTTCCAGCAGTACGCGCTTTTCCCGCACATGTCCATCTACGACAACGTCGCGTTCGGGCTCAAGGTGAAGCGCGTCCCACGTCGCGAGCACCACGGGCGCGTTCACGAGATGCTACGAGTCGTCGAGCTCGAGGGCCTCGAGCGCCGGCGCCCGCGCCAGCTTTCGGGTGGCCAGCAGCAGCGCGTCGCGCTGGCTCGGGCTCTCGTCAACCAGCCCGCTGCGCTGCTCCTCGACGAGCCGCTCGGCGCACTCGACGTGAAGCTGCGCAAGCAGATGCAGCTCGAGCTGAAGCGGATCCAGGCCGAGCTCGGGACGACGTTCGTCTACGTCACACACGACCAGGAAGAGGCGCTCGCGATGTCCGATCGAATCGCTGTCATGAACGGCGGCCAGGTCGAGCAGATCGGGGGCCCGCGAGAGATCTACGAGCACCCGGAGACGCGCCTTCGTGGCCGACTTCATCGGCTCGCTCAACGCGCTCGAGCTCACGGTCGACGAGCTCGTCGGCGGCTTCGCCGTCATGCGGCTCGGCGAGGGCGAACGTGTCGTCCTGCCCGTTGGCCCCGACACCCGGACCGGCGAGTCGCTTCCGCATCGCAGTGCGCCCCGAACGCGTGCAGATCGGGCCGGTCGAGAGCCCCGCGCCCGACGGGGGCTCGCGGCTCGAGGGAACGATCGCCGAGATCGTCTACCTCGGCATGTACACCCAGTTCCACGTCGGGACCCGCGCCGGCCGCATCGTCTCCCACCGCCTCGCCGACGAATTGCTCGCGCCGCTCGAATCCGGATCGCGCGTCGTCCTCTCCTGGGAGCCCGAGCACACGTCCGTGCTCGCGGGCTCCGCACCGCTTCCTGCTTAACCCTCGAGCGCCCCGAGCCGCCGCTCGGCGATCCGCCGCCCTATCTCGGCGGCCACGACGACGACCAGTGAGATGATCATCACGACAACCGCGACCGCGATCACCTGCGGCAGCTGGCTGGGGAAGCGAAGCGCGGCGTAGAGGTAGATCGGAAACGTCGGCTGCGTTCCGACCACGAATGACGAGACTGCGTATTCGTCGAACGAGGTCGTGAACGCAATCAAGAAGGCCGCGACGATCGCCGGGAGGATCAGCGGCAGGACTATCGAGCGGAAGGTTCGAAGCCGGCTCGCCCCCAGGTCGTACGCAGCCTCCTCGAGTGAGACCTCGATCTGGTCGAGCCTCGGCACGAGCACGAGGATCGTGTAGGGAACGGTGATGACGATATGGCCGATGACGACGGTCATGATCGATCGCTGGATCCCGGCCGCGTGGAAGAAGAGAAGAAGTGAGATCCCGAAGACGACGTAGGGGATGACGAGCGGGCTCAGGAGAAATGCGGAGACCGCCGTCTTGCCCCCGAAGCGCCGCCGAACGAGCGCGATCGAGGCGAGCACCCCGAGAAAAACGGCGCCGACGCTCGAGAGCGCGGCGACGATCGCACTCGTCCGCAAAGCGGTCTGGAGATCCGGGTTGCCGAGGAACTGGTCGTACCAGCGCAGCGTGAATCCGCTCAGCGGGAACGTCGGTAGCTCCGAGTCGTTGAAGGAGAAGATCAGCAGGATCAGGATCGGCGCGTAGAGGAACACGACCATGAGGCCGAAGAACCCAGCCAGCACCCACCGTCCGTTCCTGGAGAGGGCGACGTCCATCAGCCTGTCGTCACCTGCCGTATCTGGAGGAAGCGCGCGAACAACACGGTCAGAAGGGCCACGACGCCCAGCAGGAAGAGAGCAAGCACCGAGCCGGTTTGCCAGTCGAGGCTCCTGTTGAACTGGTCGGCGATGTCGTTGCCGTACATGTACCCCGAGGTCCCGCCGACGAGCGAGGGGGTGACGAACTCGCCGACGGTCGGAATGAAGACGAAGAGAAAGGCGGCGACGACGCCGGGGACTGAGAGCGGCAGGGTCACGCGCCAGAAAGCCTGCCAGCGGCTTGCACCGAGGTCGCTGGCTGCTTCGAGCAGACGCCGGTCGAGGCTCTCGAGGGAGACGAAGATCGGCAGCGCGACGAACGGGATCCACACGTACGCGAGAACGAGCATGACCGCGAACCTGCTGTAGAGGAGCTGCGACACGGGATCGTCGGGCGAGCGCACCCCGGTCCAGAAGAGGAACGAGTTCACGACTCCCTGACTGCCGAGAATCACCTTCCAGGCCACCACGCGCAGCAGGTAGCTCGTAAGAAACGGAGCGATCAGGACCAGGAGGAGCACGTACTTGCGCTTCGTGCCGGAGAGAGCGAGATAGTACGCGACCGGGTAGGCCAGGACGACGCAGAGCCCCGAGACGATCAGCGACATCTTCACCGACTTCCAGAAGAGCCGGAGGTCGTCCGAGCCGTCGAGGAAGTCGCGCCAGGCCGAAAGCGTGACCGGATGCGCTCCCGGGTAGATCGAGACGTAGAGAGCGCTGACGCTGTAGGCGCCGAGAATGCCGATCGGGATGAGGAAGAAGACGACGAGCCAACCCAGCGGCAGACCGAGCAGGCTCGGCGTCGTCAGATCGAGGCGCGCCCGTCTGCCTCTGATCCGGGGTGAAGAGACCTCGGCGGGTTCCTCGGCGGCCACCGGTCAGGCCGTTGTCAGGAGGCCTTCACCTCTCTCCAGCGCTTGGCGTACTCCTGCCTGTTCGGGATGTAGCGGTCGATGTGTGCGTTCGGCTCCTTGAGGGCGTTGGGGTTGGCCAGCTTCAGCGCTAGCAGCAGGTCCTTCGACTTCGGCCGGGACAGCGTGTTCGCGTGGCCGTACGAGTAGTTGTCCATGAGCCAGTTGCCGCTCTGTCGCGAGCTCCAGGCGTCGACGTACGCGTGGGCGTGCTCAGGCCGCGGCGTGTCGTTGCCCTGCATGAGCATGCCGATCCAGGAGATGGCTCCCTCCTTGGGATGCACGTATCGGACCTTGAGCCCCTTGGCCTTCATTGCCGCCCAGTCGGCGGGCCAGGCGTACGCGATCCAGACGTCGCCGGCTGCGAAGGCGCCCTGCATGACGTACTCGTCGGACCAGAAGAACTTGACGACGTGCTTCTTGGACGCGAGCAGTTTCTGAGTCCGCTTGAGCTCGGCTGTGGTCTGCTGCCAGGGATTCTTGATTCCCAGGTAGTAGCCGGCCACGACGAGCATGTAGAGGTCGTCCCACCAGGTGATCTTGCCCGCATAGCGCTCGTCGAACAGGATGCTCCACGAGATCTCCTTGGGCTTGACCTTGTCGGTCCTGTACAGGATCGCGTCGAAGCCCCAGTCCGCTGGAATCCCGTACTGCTTGCCTTTGTGCCGCCCCGCCTTGACCATGTTTGGATTGAGGTACTTGAGGTTGGAGATCAGCTTCGGATTCCACGGCTGGACGAAGCCGCTCTCCGCGAAGTCCCTGACGTAGCCGACGTAAGGGCGCACGACATCCGGCTCGAGGCCGGCCGACATCTGGGCCGAGAGCGTTCGACTCGCTGGTCATCAATGTGAACTTCGGCTTCTCACCCGGGTACTTCTTCACGTACTGCGCGAACATCGCTTGGCCGCCGTCGTTCCCGTACCCGGCCCAGTCGAGCACCTGGAGCCGGCCACTCTCGTGCGGATAGCCGGTCGAGCGCCGCCCCGGCGACCGAGGCCCGCCCCGCCAGCAGCCCTGCTCCACCCGCGACCGCCGCTAGCTTGAGCAGGTTCTCGCGGCTAAGCCGCCGCTCCATGAGATCCTGGCCGTCCGTCATTTCGATCTCCCTTCGTTCTTACGCCTGCCACATCTGCCACGCGACGAAACCACCGCATGACGCACATATGCGCGCTAGTAGCTCGGTGGACTGATGATCCACATCACCTCCGCCGCGATCACCGCCGATGTTCATCAGCCGGTGCGGCATCGAGCAGCGGTAGTCGATCGAGTCGCCCGTCGAGAGCTCGAACATCTCCGACGCCGAGTTGCAATGACACGACGCCCTCGACAGCACGACGAGGAGCTCCTCGGAGTCGCCGTGCGTGTAGGGCTCGTCGCCCGTCGAGCCGCCCGCGTCGAGTTCGCCGAGCGATCACCTGCAGGTGCTCGAGCGGTCGCGGTGTGAGCATGAACTTGCGCCCGAGCGTTCGGAACGCCAGGTTCGGCCGCGCCTCGCGACGCAGCACCCTCGGCCTCCTCGTCGCGCCGTTCGGCTCGAAGAGATCCGCGACGTTTACGCCGAGCGCTGCCGCGATCCGCCTGAGCGATGCCACGCTCGCGTTTGCACGACCACGCTCGACCTGGCTCAGGAAGCTCTCCGAGAGGTCGGAGCGATCGGCAACCGTCTTCAGCGTCATCCGGCGTAGACGACGGATCACCCGGAGCCGCTCACCGACTTCCACGCTGGCTCCATCTATCAGCTATCTGCGTGCTCATCGAAGAAAACTGAAGCGACACTACTCCTCGCTTTAGACTCGAAACAAGCTACTCCATGAGTTTAAGGTCTCGCCTAGTCGTCGAGAGCACGCCTGTTCACTAGCTCCATGGCGTCGAACGCCGCCCGACGAAGATGCTGAGCGCAGCGATCGCACGTGTCACGATCTCTCCTCGGCTACGCTCACCTGCCTGGACGCCGAGCTCTTGCTCAACCTGACCGGAGATGAGCTTCTCAAGCCAAACGCCCGGAATGCCATTCCTCTCTCGATTCTCCCACACGTCTAGACCACACGGAATGCCGTTCGCGCCGCCCCAGCGCATGTGAGCGAGGAGACCTTGCGACAGGCCAGTCGGCACGATCGAGGCGCGGCTCTTATCGCATCGCCTCGGTCGATCCAGCCCTAACAGCTCTCGTATCGTTCCTGCGTGAAGTCCAGCCCTTCGAATACGGCAATCAACACGGCACGCCTCCACACGTCAGAGATCGCGACGACCGCAGCACATCGCTCGACGACGTGCGACGATACTCAGCCACATGGAGGTCTACCGCACACCCGACGAATGCTTCGTAGGGCTTCCGGAGCACGACTTCGAGCCCAACTACGTCGAACAGGACGGCCTTCGGATGCACTACGTCGACGAGGGCGACGGCGACCCAGTTCTGCTGCTGCACGGCGAGCCGACATGGGCGTTCCTCTATCGGAAGATGATCCCGACGATCGCCGGGGCTGCCCGCGCGGTCGCGCCCGACTACTTCGGCTTCGGCCGCTCGGACAAGCCGACGAGCATCGAGGACTACTCGTACGACTTCCACTACGCGTCGATCGAGCGCTTCGCCGACGAGCTCGACCTGCGCGAGACCACCGTTGTCGTCCAGGACTGGGGCGGGCCGATCGGTCTGCGGCTCGCAGTCGAGCGCCCGGATCGCATCGCGCGCCTCGTCATCCTCAACACCGGCATCGGCGCCGGCCGCGCGCCCTCGGAGGAGTGGCTTCGCTTCCGCGAGTTCGTCCGCCGCGTCGGGACCGACCTCGTCCCCGGTCAGCTCATCCGGATCTCGGCCGTTACGGAGCTGGCAGACGACGTGGTCGAGGGCTACAACGCGCCCTTCCCGACGCCGGAGTCCAAGGCCGGGGTGCTCGCGTTCCCCGAGCTCGTGCCGACCGAAGTGGAGCACCCGTCCGCGGCCAAGATGATGGAGGTGCGCGCCGCGCTCGAGCAGTGGGAGCGTCCGGCGCTCGTTCTCTTCTCCGACTCCGACCCGATCTTCTCGACCGTTGCCGCCGAGCACATGGCCTCGCGCATCCCGGGCGCCGGCCCGGCCGAGACGATCGCCGGTGCAGGCCACTTCCTGCAGGAGGAGAAGGGCGAGGAGATCGCCGACCGAATCGTGCGCTTTCTCGCTGAGAGTCAGCTCGTCCCGCCGAACCGACCCAGGTGTCGCCCGAGTGAAGCAGCGCCTCGAGCTCGCCGGCGCCCCGCTGTTCCCGCGCGGCCTCGAGCTGCTCGCTCATGAGGTCGTCGTAGACGGGCTGCTCGAGGGCCCGAAACACCCCGAGCGGCACGGCTCCGTCCGTCTCGAACGTGACACGCGACAGGGCGAACGCGAGGCTCGGCTCGCGATGGTGTGCATCGTGGACGAGGAGCGAGCCCTCCCCGACTGCCTCGACATCGACGACGCGAGCCGATCCGTCCCCGTACTGGACGACGCCGCGCTCGCCGTCCGCGCCGAAGCGGATCGGCTGACCGCTCTCGAGGTAGATCCGACTCTCCTTCTCCTCGCGAACCTCGAACGCGCCGTCGTTGTAGATGTTGCAGTTCTGGAGGATCTCGACGAACGCGGATCCACGATGCCGAGCGGCAGCACCGAGCACGTCCGTCAGGCCCTTCTTGTCCGTGTCGATCGCCCGCGCAACGAACGACGCCTCGGCGCCGATCGCGATCGAGAGCGGGTTGAACGGATGGTCGAGCGACCCCATGGGCGTCGACTTCGTCACCTTCCCCAGCTCGGAGGTCGGCGAGTACTGCCCTTTCGTGAGCCCGTAGATCCGGTTGTTGAAGAGGAGGATCTTGAGGTTGACGTTCCGGCGCAGCGCGTGGATGAGGTGGTTTCCGCCGATCGACAGCGCGTCGCCGTCGCCCGTGACGACCCAGACCGAGAGATCCGGTCGCGTGACCGCGAGGCCGGTCGCGATCGCCGGCGCGCGCCCGTGGATCGAGTGCATCCCGTACGTCTGCATGTAGTACGGGAAGCGCGCTGCGCAGCCGATCCCCGAGACGAAGACGATGCGCTCGCGCGAGAGGCCGAGCTCCGGCATGAAGCCCTGGATGACGTTGAGGATCGCGTAGTCCCCGCAGCCGGGGCACCACCGGACCTCCTGGTCCGACTTGAAGTCCTTGGACGTGAGCTGCACGAGATTGCCGTTCCCGCCGCTCATTGATCCACCAATGCCGTGATCGCGTCGGCGAGCTCTGCGGCCCGGAACGGGCGCCCGCGCACCTTGTTGTAGCCGGCCGCATCGACGAGGAACTGCGCGCGGATGAGCATGCGTAGCTGCCCGAGGTTCATCTCCGGAACGAGCACCTTGTCGTACGCACGCACGACCTCGCCCGTGTTGCGCGGGAACGGGTTGAGATGGTGGAGATGCGCCGTCGCAACCTTGCGACCGGTCGCTCGCACGCGCCGTGCGGCTGCACCGATTGCGCCATAGGTCGAGCCCCACCCAAGCACGAGCGTGTCGGCGCCGTCCGGATCGTCGACCGCGAGCTCGGGGATGTCCGCGGCAATGCCGGCGACCTTGGCAGCGCGCAAACGCACCATCCGGTCGTGGTTCTCGGGGTCGTACGAGACGTTGCCCGTCTCGTCCTCCTTCTCGAGGCCGCCGATCCGGTGCTCGAGGCCCGGGTCCCGGGAATCGCCCATGGCCGGGCGAGCGTCTCGGCGTCGCGGCGGTACGGGAGGAATCCGGCCTCGTCGTTCGGTGTCGTCGCGAAGACCGTGGAAATGTCGGGAAGCGCGCCGACGTCGGGGATCAGCCACGGCTCCGAGCCGTTGGCGAGATACGCGTCCGAGAGCAGGAACACGGGCGTCCGATACTTCACCGCGATCCGCACGGCCTCGATCGCCGCGTCGAAGCAGCCCGACGGAGTCGATGCCGCGACGACGGGCACGGGCGACTCAGAGTTCCGCCCGAAGAGCACCATCAGTAGGTCGGCCTGCTCGGGCTTGGTCGGCATTCCGGTCGATGGCCCGGCGCGCTGGACGTCGACGATGACGAGCGGCAGTTCGAGCGTCACAGCCAGGCCGACCGTCTCGGACTTCAGGACGATCCCCGGCCCCGCCGACGTCGTCACTCCGAGCGCTCCCCCGAACGCCGCGCCGAGCGCCGCCCCGGACGCGGCGATCTCGTCCTCGGCCTGGAACGTGCGCACGCCGAAGTGCTTCAGCTGCGCGAGCTGCTCGAGGACGTCGGACGCCGGCGTGATCGGATAGGCGCCGAGGAAGAGCGGGAGTCCGGAGAGCTTGCTCGCCGCGATCAGGCCGTAGGTCAACGCCGTGTTGCCCGAGATCTGTCGGTACGTACCGGGCGCACTCGGCGCCGGGGCTACCTCGTAGGAGACCGCGAAGTCCTCGGACGTCTCGCCGTAGTTCCAACCCGCCCGGAACGCCTTGGTGTTCGCCTCGACGATCTCGGGCCGCTTCGCGAACTTCTGCTCGATGAAGCCGATGGTTCCCTCGATCGGCCGGTGGTAGAGCCAGGACATGAGGCCGAGCGCGAAGAAGTTCTTCGAGCGCTCCGCCTCGCGCGAAGTCACGCCCTCGATTCCCTTGAGCGCCTCGACCGTCATCGACGAGAGCGCGACCGGGTGCAGGTGGAAGTCCGACAGCGAGCCGTCCTCGAGCGGGTTCGACTCGTAGCCGGCCTTCTGGAGGTTGCGCTCGTTGAACGCGTCCGTGTTGGCGATCAGCGTCCCGCCTTTCGCGAGATCGCCGAGATTGACCTTGAGCGCCGCCGGGTTCATCGCGACGAGGACGCTCGGCTGGTCACCGGGCGTGAGGATGTCGTGGTCAGCGAAGTGGACCTGGAACCCGGACACGCCCGGAAGCGAGCCGGCGGGGGCTCGGATCTCGGCCGGGAAGTCCGGCAGCGTCGCGAGGTCGTTCCCGAAGACCGCGGTCTCGCTCGTGAAGCGATCGCCGGTGAGCTGCATCCCGTCGCCGGAGTCGCCGGCGAACCGGATCACGACCCGTTCGAGACTCTCGACGGGCTTCGACGTAGCCACGTTCGAGGTATAGCTGACGCGGCGGCGTTGCCGCGTGCCGAAATGCGGCTAGCTCAGTCTGTAGACGATGCGGCCGCGGGTCAGGTCGTACGAGGAGAGCTCGATGCGCACGCGATCGCCCGGGAACACCCTGATGCGATAGCGCTTCATCCTGCCCCCCATGTACCCCAGCGCCTCATGCCCGTTGTCGAGCCGAACGCGAAACATCCGGCTGCGCAGGGCCTCGATGACCTCACCCTCGACCTCGAGCTTCTCTTCTTTCTCTTTCATGCAGAGCTCCTTGTCTTGGGGAGAAAGGCCGTGGCCGCAGGAGCGGCCACGGCTCTGAACTCGACTACGACGCGACGAGAATCACGTTCGTCGCCTCCGGGCCCTTCTGACCCTCGCGCGGCTCGAACTCGACGCGAGCACCCTCCGACAGGCTCTTGAAGCCATCGCCGGAAATGTTGCTGAAGTGCACGAAGAGATCCTTCGATCCCTCGTCCGGGGTGATGAAGCCATACCCCTTGCTGTCGTTGAACCACTTCACGGTTCCAGTTGCCATAGAAAACACCTCCCTTACCAACTCACGAACGGGTAAGGAAAGCGCACGCGCAGACCGGACTCGCTCTTGATTTAACGCGAGAACCTTAGCAGCAAAGCCGTCTCCTGCCTGCGCGAAGACCCCTAATGGCGGCTGCTTCACAACCGCGTCGTTGCGGCCCCGATCAGCCTTGCTGAGCGTCGGCAAGCAATGCCTGCACGTCGAGCGGCTGCGTGACCATCCCGAGGGTGCCGTCGTCGTTGCGCGGCCACTCCTCTCGAGGGCGATCACGGTAGAGCTCGAGGCCGTTTCCGTCCGGGATCCCGGAGATACAGCGCCTCGCTCACGCCGTGATCGGACGCGCCGTCGAGCGAGATCCCGGCGTCGACGAGGCGACGGAGGGCGTCGGCGAGCGCCTTGCGGTCGGGGTAGCGAATCGCCGCGTGGTACAGGCCGGTGTGCCCGGGCGGTGGGGCCGTGCCGTCCTTCGACTCCCAGGTGTTGAGCCCGATGTGGTGGTGGTACCCGCCCGCGGAGATGAAGGCGGCCTGCGTGCCGTACCGCGCCTGCTCCTCGAACCCGAGAACGCCGCAGTAGAACGCGAGTGCGCGCTCGATGTCCGCGACCTTCAGGTGCACGTGCCCGATGTCGACGCGGGGATCGATGCTCACGGCTGAACCGTATCCACCTCACCGGTCCTGCCGGATGCAGGTGGGCGCCCCAGCGCAAGCCCGGCCGCAGCCCACACGGTGAACGCAAGCCAGTGGATCCCGATGACATCGGTCTGCAGGCCGAGCGCGAGCACCGTCGCGAACGCGGCGGCCAGCCACGCCTCCCGTCGCCACAGCCCGACGAGGACTGCGAGGCTCCACAGCACGAACGCAGCGACACCGGCCACTCCCGCATCCACACCAAGCTCCGTATAGGTCGACTCGCCCGCCCGGATCTCGACCCCGGTCCGCTTCGCGACAACGCCTGCGTTGCCGAGACCGTACCCCTGCGGGTGCTCGATGACGACACGGACTCCGTCGCGGAAGTTCCGCCAATGACTCTCCGTCGAGGCGTCGTCGCCGGCGAGCGGATCGGTGCTTTCACCGCCCTCCTGCTGGGCGTTCTCGCGAAGCCACTCGAGCTCTTCGGGCGTGTAGCTCGTCGACGGCCCGATCGACGGGTACGCGGCCAGGAAGAGCGCTCCTGCGACCACCGTCGCGGCGGCGATCGCGGCCGGAGCGATTCGCCGCTGCGCCACCGCGAGGACGAGGAGACCGAACGCCAGCGCGGCGAAGGCGGCCCGCGTGTGCGTGTACAGGAGCGCGACGTAGAGGAGCACCGCGATGAGCCCCCACCACCAGCGAAACGGGCGACTCAGCACGTAGATCAGCGCCACGACCAGGGCGTACGCGCTCGCGAGTGGCGACAGGAACGTCGAGACGAGCCGACGGATCGGGTTCTCCTCGTCCCCCGTGTTGAAGACCCAGTTCTCCGGCAATCCGCTGAGGCCCTCGTAGTCGAGCCCGAGCTGCTCGCGGTACCAGCCTGGAACACCGGACTCGCGCCAGGCCTGCAGCGAGACGAACGCGAGATCGAGAAGACCGACGACGGCGACGATGACCGCGGACAGCACGACGAGGCCGCCGATGCGTCCGCGTTCCTCCCACGCGAGCGCCGCGAGCCGGCCGAGTGCGTAGGCCGCTACCGGAAAGAGGTGGTGACGCAGCGCCAGGAGCTCGCCGCGCGTGGTCGCCTCGCCGCCGAGCACGTCCTGTGGAATGAGCCAGTAGACGACGATGACGATCGCGTAGCTCGCCGCCAGGACATCGGCGGCCTTGACGGCCGGCCACCGGCGCACGTGCCACGCGACGACGAGCAGCGCGACAAGGAGAAGTGCCTCCTTCCACGCGGCGACGACGTCCAGCGACGTTCCGCGGACACCCAGGTCCCACAGCTGGGCCATCGCCGCGTTGTGCAGCACGAGCCCCACGACGAGGACTCCGGTCGCGATCCCGATGAAGCCGCGGGCGCTAATCGACGATCGCCACCAGCGTCAGCCCGAGGCTGACGATGCGAACGTGTCCCGGGAAGAGCGATTCGAAGCTGCGGCGCGACAGCAGGTGGACGTCGGTCGCGGACCCCTTGCCGAGCGCGCGGTAGACGCGGTGCGAGAGGCGGTCGGGAAGCCAGTGGACGAACGGGAGTCGGGTGTGCACCTCGATCGGGAAGCGTCGGTTCGGCGTCGTGATGAACACTCGGCGGCCGACGCGGATCGCCTCCGAGACGAGCCGTCGCTGCCGCTCGCGGCCGCCGACGTGCTCGATCACCGCGTTGGAGAAGACGATGTCGAACTCGCCGTCAGCGAACGGGAGCGCGCACGCATCGCCCTGGACGTAGCGGATGTCTGGATACCTGGCGCGAAAGCCGCCCCCGTCGTGCAGCCCGAGCGCCGTGATCCGCTCCGGCCAGGGATAGTGCTCCTCGAAGAAGTTCAGCGTCCCGCAGCCGTCGCCATCACCGAAGCCGAGCTCGTCGGCGCCCACGTCCAGAACAGACGTCTCCGGCGTCGGCCGCAGCTCGTCGAGAAGCAGGCGGAGCTTCCGCTCGCGTGACCGGAGCGAGATGGAGTCGACGAGCCGCACGGGTGGAAGTATCCGGTCAGCGGGGGCCGGTAGGCTCGGCCGATGGTCGAAGCTGCGCTCCGAGCGGCCGGCCCGTATTCGCTGCGACTCACCGCCGGGACCGCGACATGGGAGGCTCACCTCCCCGGAGGACGGTGGGCGTCCGCGCAGCAGTTGCACGACGGACGTGTCGTCGTTCGCGCGTCGTGCGAGGAGGCGATCGAAAAGGCGCGCTTCATGCTCGCCCTCGACGACGACACCGGTGAGTTCCATCGACGGTACGCGCGCGACCCGCTCATCGGTCCCGCCGCACAGCGTCTCCGGGGCATGCGGCCAAGACGCAAGGCGACAGTTACGCACGCGGCGATCCGCGCGATCGCCGGTCAGCTGATCCAGGCATCCAGGGCGCTCGAGATCGAGCGCGCGATCATCCGGTCGTGCGAGGAAGACCCGCCGTCGCGCGCATCGCTCGCACGCCTCTCTCCCGCGCAACTGACGGCGTGCGGCCTTGCGGCAAGCCGCGCCGCGACGCTGACTCGGCTGGCACGCTCGCTCGACCTCGAGGGCCTTCGCGATCGACCCGATGCTCTCGTGCGACTCGGGCGCGAGCGCGGCGTCGGGCCGTGGACGGTCGGAGTGATCGCGCTCCAGGGACTCGGACGCTACGACGCGGGCCTCGTCGACGATCTCGCGCTCGTCAGGCTCCTCGCATCGATGCAGCGCCGCTGGCCCGAGCCGGGCGAGACCGCCGAGCTCCTCGAGCCCTACGGCGAGTGGCAGGGGCTTGCCAGCATCTACCTGATGCACGGCTTCAAGCGTGGCCTCGTGCGTGGAGCAAGCATGGATCGCGCGCGCCTCGTACGCTCGAAATCGCGTCACGCCGCCTGACGACCCGCCGTACACTCCGCCGATGGTCGATTCGCGGAAGATCGCCGTCCTCGGCGCCGGTCGGATCGGCGAATCGCTGATCTCGGGGCTCCTCTCGTCGGGCTGGCGTGAGCCGTCCGAGGTGGCAGCGACGACACGTCGGGCCGAACGCGTTGCCGAGCTGCGCGAGCGCTACGGCGTCGAGGCGACGCTCTCCAACCACGACGCAGCGGCCGGGGCAGCGCTCATCGTCATCGCGGTGAAGCCGCAGGACATCGAGGCGCTCCTCGGCGAGATCGGGACGCTCATCCTCCCCGAGCAGACGGTGCTCTCGGTTGCAGCCGCGATCCCGACGTCGCGGATCGAGAGTCGCCTGTCAGAGCGTGTTCCGGTCGTGCGCGCGATGCCGAACACGCCTTCGACCGTGCACGAGGGGATCGCAGGGTTGTGCGCGGGCGCGCACGCAGGCGACGAGCACCTCGACCTCGCAGAGGAAGCACTGTCCCACCTCGGCGGCGTCGTGCGTGTCCCAGAAGCAGCGATGGACGCGATCACGGCGGTCTCGGGCTCCGGGCCGGCCTACTTCGCACTGCTCGCGGAGGCGATGATCGAGGCAGGCATCCTCCTCGGCCTCTCGCGGGAGATCTCCACGCAGCTCGTCGTCCAGACGATGCTCGGCACGGCGAAGCAGCTCCGCGACGAGAAGATGCATCCCGTCGAGCTCCGCGAGATGGTCACCTCGCCAGGTGGGACCACGATCGCCGCCATCCGCGAGCTCGAGATGGCCGGCGTGCGCGCTGCGTTCCTGAATGCGATCCAGGCCGCAATGGTGCGTGCGCGCGAGCTCGCCGCCGGCGATCCCTGACGGCTACGCCGGAAGCTGCGACGAGGCGAGCTCGACCGAGAGTCCTCGCTGCGCTGCCAGCGCCTGCAACGCGAGCACCGTGTCGGCGACCGGGATGTCCTCGAGGAACTCCTCGCGCGCCTCGAAGTCGGCGACGAGCGCCCTCACCGCCGAGTCGTAGCGCGAGCCGTCTTGGGAAGCGAGCGCCGCGAGCGAGTCGGCGACGGCGGGCGGGATCACCGCCTCACCGGCGAGCGCCGCCGTGAGCTGCCCGGCCTCTCCGTCCGCGCCGAGCACGAGCTGCGCCAGCGCGGCCGCGTAGCGCCCGATCGGGCTCTCGGACTCTGCCGCGCCAGCCTCGAGCGCCCACCGCGCATCGTCCCGCGCGCCCGCGTGATCGCCCGCGATCAGCCGTGACTTCATCGCCCCGATCGGCCTGCCCCAGCTGCCGGGCGGCGCATCGGGCCAGCTCTGGCGGTAGGTCTCGGCGGCGCGAACGAGCCACTCGCCCGCCTCGTCGCGCCGACCGAGCATGAGGAGCGCGAGGCCCGACGCCCACGCGGCGTTGCCCATCCGCGTCAGTTGACGCTGGCGCTCGTCCGTGTCGTCGGGCAGCCGCCGAGCACCGTCTTCGTACCGTGCCCGCGCCGAGCGCGCGCGTTCCTCCCAGTCACTCATCGCTCCGGAAGTATCGTCTCGCCCGTGGCCGAGCTCCGCGATGTGGTCTACGTCGACGGCGTGCGCACGGCGTTCGGCCGCGCGGCACCCGACGGGCTCTTCGCGAAGACGCGTGCGGACGACATGGCCGTCAAGGCTGTGCGCGAGCTCCTCCGCCGCAACCCGCAACTACCGCCCGAGCGCGTCGACGACGTCGTCTTCGCCGCGACCGCGCAGGTCGGGGATCAGGGTCTCACGCTGGGACGCGACGTCGCGCTCCTGGCCGGCCTGCCGGCGACGGTTCCCGGCTTCGCGGTCGACCGGATGTGCGCGGGCGCGCTGACGGCGACGACCGCGGGCGCCGGCGAGATCGCGATGGGTGCCGCCGACGTCGTCCTCGTCGGTGGCGTCGAGCACATGGGCCACCATCCGATGGGCACAGACGTCGACTTCAATCCGCGCTTCATTGCCGAGCGGCTCATCGACGAGTCGGCCGCCGTGATGGGGCAGACCGCCGAGAACCTCCACGACGAGTTCCCGCAGCTGACGAAGGAGGCCGCCGACGCCTACGCGGTCGAATCGCAGCGGCGCGCGGGCACGGCGTGGGACGACGGCGTGATGGACGAGATCGTCGTCCCGATGTCCGTCTTCACGGACGATGGTTGGACGGTCGCCGACCGCGACGAGTTCCTGCGGCCGGACACCACGATGGAGGGACTTGCCGCGCTCCGAACGCCGTTCCGCGCCGGAGGACGCGTCACCGCCGGCAACTCCGCGGGGCTCACCGACGGTGCGACCGCGGCGCTGATCGCGTCGACGGATGCCGCGGCGGAGCTCGGCCTGGAGCCGAAGATGCGCCTCGTCGGCTTCGCGTACGCGGGGGTCGCGCCACATCTCATGGGTCTCGGGCCGGTGCCGGCGACCGAGAAGGTGCTCGAGCGCGCCGGACTGACGACCGACGACATCGACCTCTTCGAGCTGAACGAGCCTTTCGCGGTCCAGGTGCTCACGTGGTGCGACGGCGTCGGCGTCCCACCCGACGACGCGCGACTCAACCCCTACGGCGGCGCGATCGCGTGCGGACATCCGCTCGCCGCGACGGGCGTGCGGCTGATGGCGCAGCTCGCTCGCGGCTTCCACGACCGGCCCGACTCGCGCTACGGCCTGACGGCGCTTTGCATCGGCCTCGGGATGGGCGCAGCGATCCTGTGGGAGAACCTGCAGAACGGTGGCTAGCACCCCGACCGAGTTAAAGCTGCAGAAGATCGTCACCCGCGTCGGGCCGATCGCGCTCGTGACGATGGACAACGGCGAGGACTGGCAGAAGCCGAACACCTTCGGCGAAGCGGCGCTTCGTTCGCTCGAGGGCGTGCTCGACCAGCTTCGGACCCGCGACTGGCGCGGACTGCTGCTCACCGGGAAGCCCTTCGTGTTCGCCGTGGGTGCCGACATCGGCGAGTTCGGCGAGATCACGCCGGAGCGCGCACGGCTCGGCGGGGAGGCAGGCCATGAGCTGTTCGGCCGCATCCGCGAGCTGCCGTTCGTGACGGCCGCGGCGGTCAACGGCGCAGCGCTGGGTGGCGGCGTGGAGATCGCGCTCCACTGCGACTACCGGACGATCTCCTCCTCGGTGCGCCACTTCGCGTGCCCTGAGGTCTTCCTCGGGCTCATCCCCGGCTGGGGCGGCACGCAGCTCGTCCCGAAGCTCGTCGGCGCCGAGCAGGCGGTGAAGTTCATCATCGAGAACCCGCTTCGCCAGAACCGCATGCTGAATGCGCGACAGGCGCACGAGGCCGGCTATGCGGACGCTCTGCTCGAGCCGGTGGAGTTCCTCGACGAGTCGCTCGCGTTCCTGCTCGACAAGATCGAGGAGGGAGCCGGAAAGCGCCGCCCGGACGCCGATCTCTCGGACGTCGCCGAAGTCTGCCGGAAGGCGCGCTCGCGGTTGGACGGCCAGGTACATGGCGCGACACCGGCGCCGTATCGCGCACTCGACCTCATCGAAGGCTCGGCCGCATGGTCGCTGGAGGAGGGCTATCGCGCGGAGGAGGACGCGCTCGCGGAGCTCCTTCCCGGGCCGCAGGCGCAGGCCTCCGTGTACGCGTTCAACCTCGTGGAGCGGCGCGCGAAGCGCGGCGTGGGGATGCCGGACGCGGAGCCGCGCCGCGTACAGCGGGTGGGAATCGTCGGCGCGGGCCTCATGGCCCGCCAGCTCGCGCTCCTCTTCCTCAGGCGCCTGGAGGTGCCGATCGTCATGCGCGATCTCTCGCAGGAGCAGGTCGACGAGGCGATCGCCTGGATCCAGGAGGAGCTCGCCGATCTCGTCAGGCGGGGCCGGCTCGCCGAGAGCAAGGCGCGCTTCCTGGGCTCGATCGTCACAGGTGGCACCGACTGGGAGGTCTTCGCGGGCTGCGACCTCGTGCTCGAGGCGGTGTTCGAGGAGATGGCGGTCAAGAAGGAGGTGTTCGCCGAGCTCGAGCGCGTCGTGTCGCCGGAGTGCGTCCTCGCGACGAACACGTCGTCGCTCTCCGTCGCCGACATGGGATCGGACCTCGAGCACCCGGAGCGCGTCGTCGGCATGCACTTCTTCAACCCCGTCGCGGTGCTCCCGCTCGTCGAGCTCGCACGAACGCCGCAGACCGACGATGCCTCGCTGGCGACGGTCTGGGCAGTCACGAAGAGGCTCCGCAAGACCGGTGTGCTCGTGCGCGACTCCCCGGCGTTCGTCGTGAACCGCCTGCTCGGTCGGCAGGGCTCGGTGATCATGCAGGCACTCGACCACGGCAACACGGTCGACGAGACCGACGAGGCGGTCCTGCGGATGGGACTTCCCATGGCGCCGTCGGTGCTCCTCCAGCTCGTCGGCCCGAAGGTCGCGAACCACGTCCGCCACACGCTGCACGACGCCTGGCCCGATCGCTATCCGCTCTCGAAGACGCTCGCGAGCCTCGCCGAGGGCGGCGAGCAGGTGATCGTCGAGAACGCGCCGCGGAGCGTCGACGACCTGCACACCGCAGTGCTCGAGGCGCTCGCCGACGAGTCCAGGCACATCCTCGAGGAGGGCGTCGTCGCCGAGGCAGCGGACATCGACACCTGCCTCATCCTCGGCGCCGGCTTCCCGTTCTGGCTGGGCGGGATCACGAAGCATCTCGACCAGACGGGAGTGTCCGAGCGCGTCGTCGGCCGCCCGCTCGCCGAGATCAGCTCGCCTTCGTACCGTTCCGCCGCGCGCTGAGGTATGCTGCGCCGGTACCGCTCGCCGGTGATCGGGCGAGCGCACCACTTAGGAAGGAGCGGCACGGAAAGACGTGCTGCCTGAATGCACGAGGCGACGACCATCCCGACGCTGACGTCGGACACATCCGAGAACCTGACTGCTGCGGCCCGACGAGCCGAGTCCTGGTTCGGCGAGCCGTTCCTGGCGCCGGACGAGGACGCGCTGCAAGCGCTTGCGCCGGGCACCGCGCGGCGCTTCGCGCTGGACGATGCGCTGGCGGAGATGGACGCAGGCCTCGAACGGCCGTCCGCGCGCTGGAAGGTGCGCTACGGCTTGATGCTCGGGCTCGAGCGCGTTCTTACCGAGGATCCGGTGCGCACGGCCGCGGGCACCGAGCTTCGCCGACATCAGGTCGACGCTCTCGCGGGAATGCTCGCCGAGCTCATCGCGGCGACGCAGCGTCCTGCGGAGGAGAACGGCAACGGGAACGGCCACGGCGTGGCGAACGGCGCGGTCGCGGAAGCCGAGGTCGACGAGGAGGACGACGACTACGACGCCGGGTTCATCGACGACGCCGCCCTCGACGGCGAGTTCACCGGCGCCGATC
The DNA here is from genome assembly GCA_963744505.1 of uncultured Gaiellaceae bacterium. Lineage (GTDB taxonomy): Bacteria > Actinomycetota > Thermoleophilia > Gaiellales > Gaiellaceae > GMQP-bins7. The sequence continues at coordinate 836,387 of CAVUTL010000003.1, read as the reverse complement.
CCGGGGCGGTCCGCCGGTTCCGCTTCCGACATCCGACGGCATCCGGCAAGACGATCGCCGCAGCCGGCTTCGTCGAGGCCGCCCGTCATCTCGGCGTGCTGATCCTGACCCACCGACGCCTGCTGGTCTCGCAGTTCACGCGCGACCTCACGACCGAGGGCTACGGCGACCGCTTCACCGAGGCGCTCGTGGCCGGCAAGACGGCGCGTACCGACAGTCCGATCACGATCCAGACCTATGCCTGGTTCGCGCGCCATGGATCGGAGCTCGATCGCAGCGCGTACCACATGGTGATCTGCGACGAGGCCCACACGGCTCTCGGCGAGAAGACGAGCGGGGCGATTCGCGCGTTCCACGAGCCGCTCTTCATCGGGATGACGGCGACCGAGCAGCTCATCGCCAAGCAGGTCTCGGATGTCTTCCCCGCCTCCGTCGACGACCTCCCGCTCGGCGACGCCGCGCGTCGCGGGCTGATTGCGCCGCTTCGCTGTCTGCGTGTCCCACCTGCCGCAGCGATCAACTCCGTCCCGATCGTCGGCGGCGACTTCGAGGAGCGCGCCCTGGCCGCGGCACTCGACCACCAGGCACTGAACCAGGCGGCCTCGAGCCTGTATCGCGAACGATTCGGCGCGACGCCCGGAATCGTCTACGCGGCGGGAGTCGAGCACGCCTACAACCTGGCGCAGGAGTTCCGTGCTGCCGGGCTGAAGGCCGAGGCGGTCTCGGGTCGTACGCCTCCCGCGCGACTTGCCGAGACGCTCGCCGCATACGAGCGCGGCGAGATCAACGTCCTCATCAACGCGATGCTCCTCGCCGAAGGCTGGAACTCGCCGCGGGCGACTGTGTGCATGCACCTCGCACCGACGGCGTCGCGCCGCGTCTACCAGCAGCGCATCGGGCGGATCATGCGCATCCATCCGCGGAAGGAAGCCGGCGTCGTCGTCGACTTCGTGCCGAAGGGAGCGACGCACTCGGAGCGGGTCGTCTCGCTGCATGCGCTACTCGACTCCGATTTCTACCGCGAGGGTGCGCGCGTCACGCCTGCTCCGCGGCGACGACAGCAGCGCCGCGCGCGCCGCAAGCTCTCGCCGGTGCCGTGGCTCGTCCCGGTCACACCCGACGTCGCGCGGCGACTCGCCGTGATCCAACGCGAGTGGCAGCGGATCGACCCGAAGTTCCTGGACGACGACGAGCAGCGCTTCTGGGCGACGATCGCCGGCCGCCAGATCCGCTTCGACCAGCGGGCGGAGTTCGCGAAGAAGTTCGCAGAGGGCCGCGCGAACAAGGGTGCGCTCGAGCAGTTCCTCTCGACCTGCGCAGCCGAGAACGCAAACCGCCGCCTCCGCATGACCGCCCTCATGGATCGCGTCGCGACGCCCATCGACCGCGCCGACTTCGACGATCTCGTGACGCTCGTGACCCAGGCTCCTCCGTGGGAGAAGGATCGAGCCGCCGGGGTCCGCATCCTCCTGCGCGCGATCGGGGAAGGGAAGCCGCTCGCACCCGACCAGATCCTCGCCCGCTGGACCTGGCGCCTCGCACGGGCGACGCGGAAGGTGCAGGACCGGCGCGTCTCGACCGAGTTCCCGGAGGCGAAACGGCTTCTCGGTGCAGCCGCCAACTCGCGTGGGTACCGCCACGAGGAGAACGTCAACCGCCTCGTCCAGGTCGCCGGGGAGATGCCGTTGCCCGTCGGCGCGGCCCTGCTCGCCTCGGCAGACGGCTACACGCCGCGTGCGAACGGCGCCCTCGACCACGCCCGGGAGGAGCTCGGGACCACGGCCGAGATCGCCAATGCCCTCGCGGACAACCTCCCGGTGCCGAAGCTCACCGCCCGCAAGTCGCGCCGTCGTCGTCGGAAGCGGAAGGGCACACCGCCGACCGATGCACCGGCGACCGCGACGAACGAGACGGAGTCGACAACGGAGGTCGTGCCGTTGGCGCTCGTGGAGCCCTCCGAGGAACCCGCTGTGGCCGAGTCCTCGGAAGACGCCGCGTAGCTCACTGAGACCCGGCCGCGAACGCCGCCGGCTTTGGGATCTTCGCGCGAGCGGAATCTGCGCGAGCAGATTCCGCTCTGCGCACTAACCAGGTCCGCCCGACTCAGGTACGTCGTCGCCGTTGGCCTCGCGCTCACGCAGGAAGCGCGTGATCTCGGCGGCCAGCGCATCACCCGACGGCAGGTCGTCCGACTCCTCGAGCAGGTCGAGCGAATCGGCTCGACGCTCGAGCTCTTCGACGTACCCGGCGGTATCCGCGTCCGTCGCGACCGCCTGCGAGACCTGGTCGACGTACTCGGTGGATGCCTCCTCGAGCTCGCTCACGTCGATCTCCGTCGCAAGCACGCCGGCGAGCCGCTCGCAGAGAGCCTTCGCGGCCGGCGGGCTGGGAGCCAACTGCACGTAGTGCGGAACCGCGGCCCACAGGCTGACGGACGGAATGCCTGCGCGCCTGCACGAGTCGAGGAGGACGCCGACGATGCCCGTCGGCCCCTCGTAGCGCGAGAGCTGCAGGCCCAGCTCGTCGACGAGCTGCGGATCGGTGGCCGCGCCCGTCACCGGCGCCGGGCGCGTGTGCGGGACGTCCGCGACGAGCGCACCGAGCGTCACGGCGAGCTCGACCCTCAGATCCTTCGCGAGCTCGGTGACGAGCTCGCTGAACGTCCGCCAACGATAGTTCGGCTCCACGCCGAGCATCAGGATCGCGTCACGGTTCGCCTCCGGGATGCGCGCTCGGTAGAACGTGTTCTCGGGCCACTCGATCTTCCGCGTCCGGCCGTCCTCGAGCGTGACCATCGGCCGCGTGGCCTGGAAGTCGACGAACAGCTCGGGATCGATGTCGGCGAACTTCCGCCCGCCCCAGAGTCGGGCGAGGTATCCAGCCGCGAGCGTCGCGGCTTGCCCGCCGTCGTTCCAGCCCCGGAACGCTCCGATCAGAACGGGTCGCTCGAGCGTCGCCGGCCGCTCGTAGATCCTCAGCTCACGAGCCACCGGTCAAGCCTACTGGCGGGTCAGCGGCGTCGGCGGACGCCAGAGCGCGGACGCAAGAGCGAGACTGAATGCCCAGATCGTCGCCGCGAGCACGACGTGGACGAGCACGAGACCCCACGGCAGCGCGTTGCGGTACTGCACCTCTCCGAGGATCGCCTGGGCGACGAGCACCACGAGGAGGCCGAGCCAGATCGTGAACAACCCCGGGTACCGGCCGCGGAGCCTGCGGAGGAACCAGCCGACGAAGAGCACGCCGACCCCGAACGCGGCGGCCACGCGGACATGCACGTAAACGGTGTCGACGATCCCGACCCCGAGTCGCTCCACGTCGTCGCTCGAGCCGGGATGAGGGCCCGACGCGGTCGCGACCGCACCCGTCACGACGAGTGCCAGGCAGGTGGGCAGGCCGACCCAGGTCACGAGCCCGCGCAGCCAGCGCGGCCCCGCGGGATCGGCGCGACCGTCGCGAAGGCTCCATGCCTCGAGCACCGCGACGAGGGCTAGTCCAAGGGCGGCGAGCCCGAGGAGGAAGTGCGTCATCACGGCGAGTGGGTGGAGATCGAGGGCGATCGTGATGCCGCCCATGGGGATCTGCGCGACTGCGACGAGGAACGTGCCAAGTGCCGCCCACCGGCCCCAGCCGGAGAGCCCGCTCACCCATCGTGAAGCGACCCACGTCGCGAGGGTGAGAACGATCCCGACCAGCGCAACCATGCGGTTCCCGAACTCGACGAACGCGTGGAAGCCCTGTTCGGGGTACGGCTTGTCGCCGCAGCTCGGCCAGTTCTCGCAGCCGAGGCCCGAGCCCGTGAGCCGAACGAACGCCCCTGAGGCGATCACGAGGAAGAGCGCGACGAAGGATGCGAGGGCGATCCGCAGGAACGTCCTCGCCGAGACGGAGCGCGCCCGGGCGACGGCGATGGCCACTAGGAGAGGAGGATCCCGGATCCTTCTTCGACCCGACCGATGTGCGCGGCGAGGAGGCCGTGCGACGAAAGCGTCGCTTCGAAGACAGGAGCGCGCTCGGCGGGTATCGACACGAGCAGGCCTCCGGCGGTCTGCGGGTCGTACGCGAGAGCCTCCCACGCCTCCAACGTGCGGCTCTCGACATGCGGGCCTGCGTACTCGCGATTGCGCCGGTCGCCGCCCGTGAGCACACCGTTCGCCGCGAGCTCGAGCGCGCTCGGCAGCGGCGGGAGTGTCTCGGCGTCGATGACCGCGCGGACTCCGCTCCGCGACGCGAGCTCGTGTGCGTGGCCGAGCAGCCCGAAGCCGGTGACGTCGGTCACGGCATTGGGCTCGAAGGGCCGGAGTGCGTCCGCTGCAGCCCTGTTCAGCTCGAGCATCGAAGCGACGGCTGCGTCGAGCGCCCCCTCTGGCGCGATCCCGTCGCGCTGCGCCTGGAGCACGATCCCCGTGCCGAGACACTTGGTGAGAAACAGAGCGTCCCCCGGACGCGCCCCCGACTTCGGCCAGATTCGGTCAGGATGGACGATGCCGACGACGGCGAGCCCGTACTTCGGCTCGGCGTCGCGAATGGTGTGGCCGCCGGCAAGGATCGCGCCCGCGGCGCGCACACGCTCGTCGGCGCCGGCGAGCACCTCGCCGAGCGTGTCAACTGGCAGCTCCTCTGGGAATGCAGTGATCGAGAGAGCGAGGAGCGGCGAGCCTCCCATCGCGTAGACGTCGTTGAGCGCGTTCGTCGCGGCGATCGCACCGAAGGTGCGCGGATCGTCCACGAGGGGTGGGAAGAAGTCGACCGTGAAGACGATCGCGCGCTCGTCGTCGAGGCGATACACGGCGGCGTCGTCCGCTGGATCGAGGCCAACGAGCAGGTCCTCCGCCTCCGCTGGAACGAGCCCGGCGAGGAGCGTCTCGAGTCGGGCGGCCGAATACTTGGCCGCACACCCGCCGGCGCGCGCGAGCGTCGTGAGCTCGATGGTCTCCACGCGAACACTGTACGGAAGGAGATCGCACACGAGGCGCGAACACGACGCCCGGAGAGATCCGTCCCCTTCTCCTCTCCCCCTGACGCAGCGGCCGCCGCCCCCTCGGCGGCCGCTGATATTCGCGGGGGAAAACCTCCGGTTTCCCCCCGCGTGCCCCCCTTCCCTCACGCCGTGCACCCGCACGCCGCACTTGGCCTCTCGGCCAGTGAATCGGCCTCCGGCCGCGCGACCGCGATGACTGCTCAATGCATTCATCCATAGACTCGCGCCCATGCCTTCGGCACTCGTTACCGGCGGGTCTTCTGGAATTGGGCTTGCGATTGCTCGCATGCTGCGCGAGGACGGGTACGAGCTGACGCTGGTCGCCCGGCGTCCCGAGCCGCTCGAGGCAGCCGCAGCGGAGCTCGATGCCCTCGCCGTGCCGGCCAACCTGAGCGACGCGGACGAGTGCATTCGCGTCGTCGCGGCGCACGCCGAGCGCCATGGCGGAATGAACGTCCTCGTGAACTCCGCCGGCATCGGCATCGGCGGAGCGTTCGCCGAGCAGGAGACGAAGAAGATCGACCTCCAGCTCGACGTCAACCTGCGCTCGACGCTCGTCGTCACACGCGAGTCGCTTCCGATGCTGCGCGAGTCCCGGGGACAGATCGTCACGCTCGCGTCGATCGCGGGAACGATCCCGACGCCCGGCCTCGCCGTCTACGGCACGACGAAAGCAGCCCTCATAGCGTGGACGAACTCGCTGAACCGCGAGGAGGCCGCGCACGGGATCCGCGCGACGGCGATCTCACCCGGATTCGTCGCCACGCGCATGACCGAGTGGACGGGCCTCCCGGACGAGGAGCAGATCTCGACCGACGACATCGTCGCGCTCGTCCGGACCGTGCTGGCCCTGAGCCCGATGGCGCGCGTGCCCAACATCGTGGTCGAGCGCCTCGGGGACGCGTAGAAGGGCGAGGCAAGCCTCGCCCTCACGACTGGGCGGCGAGCTTCTCCCTCACAGCCGTCTCGAGCTCGTTCACCGAGACCGTCCCCTCGAAGCGCTCGACGATCTTCCCGTTGGAGTCGACGACGAAGGTCCACGGCTCGGTTGGCAGGTTCCACTCCTGCATCCAGCGGTTGAAGCCCTTGGCAGGATCGTTGCCCTCGAACACCTCGACGTGGATGAAGCGGATCTTCTCGTCCTCGAACCGTCGCGCCACCTCCTCGACGACGTCGACAACCGGCCCGCAGGTTCGACTCGAGCAGTACTTCGGCGTCGAGAAGGTCACCACGAACGGAACCTTGGCCTTCAGCGAGTCGGCAACCGAGTACTCGAGCAGGGACTCGTCGGGAGGCGTGCGGGTCGTCAGGGCAGCGGTGTCCCCGCCGGTCGACGAGAGCGTCGGCGTCCGAGACGCGATCGCCGGATCACCGATGTCGGGCGGCGCATCTGCCTGCGCGACGACGACGTTGCCGAGCGCCTGCACCTTCCTGGCGCCGCCCTCCGGCTCCGCCAGCAGCCAGTAGGTGGCGGCGCGCGGAACCGGGAAGCGGGCGACGTAGATGTGGGTCGCGTCCGCCTCGTCGCCGCCGGGAACGCCGATGCGCTCGAGTTTCGCCTCGGTCTCGAGGAACGGCGGCGCGTCGAGAGCGTCGGCCACCCACACACGAGCGGTCGGCAGCGTGACGACAGCACCCTCCGCATCCACCACGAGAAACGAGACGCGAACGTCGCCAGGCTCGTGGTTCTCCGTGCCCGGGATCACCGCAACGTCGTCGCCGGGCGCGCGCCAGAGCTCCTCGAGCGTCGCGCTCGTCTCAGGGTCTGACGTCGACGCCTGTTCCCCGTCCGATCCGCCACAGCCGGCGAGGAGCAGGCACGACAGCATGGTGAGTGCCGCAGCCGGGCGCATAGGCGCCCGAGTGTAGCCGCGTCGTTTCTAGAGCCCGTCGGGCCAGGACTTGATGCGCCCGAGCCATGCAGCGAGCACGGCCAGGTTCACCAGCAGCATGAGCAGCTTCAGCTTCATGGCGACCTCCTCTCTAGAAGCGGATTTCCTGGAGCGCCTCGGCGGCCCTCCGGTAGAGACGTGCGGCCCCGCGGTCGTCACCTCGACGCGCCGCGAGATCACCTAGTGCGACCCACGCCTCCGTCCGGTGGCTGATCGATGCCATCTGCTCTGCAGCAGCATCAGCCGCCCGGAAGCACTCTTCCGCCTCATCCAGCCGTCCGCGCTCCAACAACGCTCGTCCCAGTACGAGCTGCGACGGACAGACCTCGTGGAGGTAGTCCTCCCGACCCTGCAGAAGCTCGAGCGCATTGCGCGCGAGCGCGTCCGCCTGGTCGTATTCGCCCCGGTTCAGGTGAACCCGAGCGATGCCCTCGAGCGCCTGTGCGGCGTCCGCGGGTGAATCGGAGTCCAGCGCCTGCGAATACGACGCCTTGAGATGCTCGACCGCATGCTCCTCGTCTCCCAGGAGAAGCGTGAGGCCGCCCAGCATGAGCAGGAGCCGACCGACGCTCCGCTCGTCGTTGAGCTGTTGACACAGCTCCTTCGCCCGCTGCGCGTAGCTGCGGGAAAGAACGTAGTGACCCTGACGCTGCGCGATCAGCGACGCCTGGGTGTAGGCGTTCGCGATGGCACGGCGATCGCCCACGTCCTGCGCGAGCTCGAGCGCTCGCTCGGCGTCGTCCCGTGCCGCGACGTAGTCACGAAGAACGCGGCGGCAGCGCGAGCGCCATTGCAGGATGTCCGAGCGGAGCGCGGTCACCGGAAGTCCCGGTCGCTCGGCGAGCTCGAGTGCCTCGTCGAACAGCGCAACCGCCGTCGAGATGCTCGAGAGCTTGTAGCGGCAGACACCCATCCGCATGAGAACGTCCGCGCGATCGACGTCGGAGAATTCGGGCCGCTCCGCAATCGCGCGCGCGTCGGCGAGGAGGTCGAGCGCCTCGCGCGTCTGACCGAGCTCCTGCAGAGCCCAGGCCTCACCGGCCTGGGCGCGAAGCTCGAGCGCCGCGGAACTTGTCTGGCGCACGCCGGAAGCGGCCTCGCGAAAGACCTGCACGGCGTCGTCGTACGAGTGTGCCGCGACGAGCGCCTCAGCGCGTTCCAGCTGTGCCTCTACTTTCGTCCGCTCCTCCGTCGAGACCCCGGACGAGAGGAAGGCCGGATCGACATCCAACTGGCCGGCGAGCCACTCGATCGTCGCCTCGGTGGGACGCGTCTTGCCGCGCTCGATCTGGCTGATGTACTCCTTCGAGAACCGGTCGCCCGCGAGCTGCGTCTGCGTCAGGCCCGCTGCGACTCGCAGCGTGCGGAGACGCTCGCCAAGGCGAGGACCACCGGCGACCGGCGCAGGCGACGTGGCGGTGTCGTACATGCCTTCTTCAGTCAAATCCGGATCGATCTCCCCTGCGCTCCCCCAGCGGGGGGATGTGTCGGTACCGCTTTGGAGTCAAGTAAGCCTAGCCCAAATCACTTGACATGGCTACTTGACTTTTCCAGACATGGCTCCTATAGTCAGGCCCACACCGCAGACGATCGGACGCCAGATCGGATGCGCGGGCACCACCGCCGGAATGCAGGCGGGCGCAGGATGAGCGTGGCTGGGCCGCAGAGCCACGATTCGCCGGCTCGCCTCCCCGGGAAGGGGTCGCCTCGAACGGGAAACGCCCCCGGAGCCGCAGCCGGGGGCGTTTTCAGTTTCGCGGGTGGAAACCTACGGTTTCCCCCCGCGTGCCCCCCTTCCCTCGTGCCGTGCACATCCGCGCCGCCGCTGGCCTACGGCCGAATGAATCGGCCTTCGGCCCTCGAGCGCAACGATCGATCAGCGTTACTCGGCGACGGGTTCGACGGTGGTGCGCTCGGTTCGACCCGCTTCCTCGTGCGGACGGACGAGGACGTAGGCGACGATCGCGCCCACGAGTGCGATGCCCGCTGCGACGAGGAGGGACGTCTCGAAGCCGCGCATGAAGGCATCGACCGAGCGCTCGCCGCCGGCCTCCGCGGCGATGATCGCGCCCATGACGGCGATCCCCATCGTCCCGCCTACCTGCCGCGCGCAGTTGAGGACTGCCGCGCCCACACCCGACTTGTCCACGGGCACGCTCCGGGTCGCAGCCGCTGCGCTCGGCGTCATCGTCATCGCCATGCCGACGCCTCCGACCAGGAACCCCGGCAGGAGGTTCCAGAAGGTCGCGTCGACGCCGAGCTGCGAAAAGAGGGCGAGCTGCGAGGCGACCAGGAGCATCCCCGCCGTCATCAGGCCTCGCGAGCCGATCCGGTCGCTCGTCTTCCCTGCGATCGGTGCCACGAGGATGATCAGGATCGTCATCGGCAGGAACGCCGCGCCGGTCTCGACGGCGGAGTAACCGAGGATGTTCTGCATGTAGAGCGACAGGAAGAAGAACACGCCGAACATCGCGAGCGCGACGAGCAGGATGACGAGATTGGCACCCGTGTACGTCCCGTTGCGGAACAGCTCGAGAGGGAGCATCGGCTCGCGCCGACGGCGCTCGATGACCACGAACGCCAGGAGCGAGACGCCGGCGATGACGAAGACAGCGACGATTCGTGGGGACGTCCACCCGTACGTGTTGGCCTCGATGAGGCCGTACGTCAGAGCGAACAGCCCGATCGCCGAGGTCGCAAGGCCGGGCAGGTCGAGACTCGCATGCGTCTCGTCCCGCGACTCGTCGATGAAGAGATAGCTGGCGGCGATCCCGACGATGCCGATCGGGATGTTCACGAAGAAGATCCAGCTCCACTCCAGATGCTCGGTGATCAGCCCGCCGACGAGCGGCCCGATCGCGAGCGCGAGTGCGGAGACGCCGGCCCAGATGCCGATCGCCATCCCACGCTGGCGAGGCGGGAAGGTGGCAGCGATGATCGACAGCGTCGCCGGGTTCATCAGCGCCGCACCCGCACCTTGCAGGACGCGCGCGCCGATGAGCATCTCCGACGAATTCGCAAGGCCGCACATGAGTGACGCGATCGTGAAGACGACGATCCCGAGCACGAAGATGCGGCGGCGCCCGTATGCATCCGCGACCTTTCCGCCCACGAGCATCAACGAGGCGAAGGTCAGCGCGTAGCCAGTCACGATCCACTCGAGCTCGGAGAGGTCGGCGCCGAGGTCGCGCTGGATCGACGGCAGCGCGACGTTCACGACCGTGTTGTCGAGCATGATCATGAACAGGCCGAAGGAGACGGCGGCCAGCGTCATCCACTTGCGGTTCTCCTCTGCGAAGATCCGAGCCCTCATGCCCTCGGACACTAGCCAGCGGGCGACGGGTGACTTCACGTGGTCGCCTTCCGCGGAGCAGCTGGCGGCGGCGAACGTCGCACGGCTCGCGCGCGCGCTGGGCTGTGAGAGCTACGAGGAACTGCACCGCGTGTCGATCGACGAGCCCGACCGCTTCTGGCGCGCGGTGATTGCCGACCTCGAGATCCCGCTCGTCCGCGACTGGGATGGAGTGCTCGACCAATCGCGAGGAGTCGAGTGGACGACGTGGTTCACGGGCGCGCGACTCAACGTCGCCGACGCCTGCGTCCACCGCTGGGCGCGCACGCTGCCCGAGCACGAGGCCGCGGTGTGGGCTCCCGAGGAAGGCCCCCGCCGCTCTCTGACCTGGCAGGAGCTCTCGCGCGAGGTGCGGCAGCTCGCGGAAGCGCTCCGCGCCCTCGGCATCGGTGAAGGCGACGTCGTCGGGACGTTCTTGCCGATGGCGCCCGAGGCGGCGATCGCGTCACACGCGTGCGCGCACATCGGTGCGGTCCAGGTGCCGATCTTCTCGGGGTTCGCCGGTCCGGCCGTATCGTCACGGCTCGCCGACGCGGGAGCGAAGCTCGTCCTCACGGCGGACGCGTCGTACCGGCGGGGGAAGCTCGTCCCGATGAAGGAGGTGCTCGACGAAGCACTCGTCGAGGAGACGAGCGTCCGCCACGTGCTCGTGTGGCGCCGCGCCGGCGTCGAGTGCCCGATGACGGACGGGCGCGACTCCTGGTGGGAGGACGCGGTCCGCGATCAGCCCGGAACGCTCGAGCCAGTTGCCGTCGAGACCGAGGCTCCATACCTCCTCGCGTACACGTCGGGCACGACCGGAAGGCCGAAGGGCGCGCTACACGTCCAGGGTGGGTTCCTGCTCTCGATTGCGCGCGAGACCGCGTACCAGGCGGACCTCCGCCCACGCGATCGCGTGCTCTTCGCAACGGACATGGGCTGGATAATGGGCCCGTGGACCGTCGTCGGCGCCATGGCGTGCGGTGCGACCGTCGTCTTCATGGAGGGCGCACCCGACCGCCCGCACGACCGGCTCTGGCGGATCGTGGACGACGAGAAGGTCACGATGCTCGGCGTCTCGCCGACCCTCGTACGGGCGCTGATCCCACACGGCGAGCCCTCGGCAGAGGTCGGGTCGCTGCGCTCGGTCGTCACCACCGGCGAGCCGTGGAATCGCGGGCCGTACGACTGGCTCGACGAGCACGTGTGCGGCGGCGGGCGCATCCCCATCGTGAACTGCTCTGGAGGAACCGAGGTCGGGGCCTGCTTCCTCTCGGTGACGATGCTCGGGCCGACGAAGCCGTGCTCGGTCGGGTTCCCGGCGCTCGGCGCGGAGCTGGATGTCTTCGACGACGGCGGGCGTTCGGTGCGGGGTGAGGTCGGCGAGCTCGTCTGCAAGCGCGCGTGGCCGGGCATGACCCGCGGGATCTGGGGCGATCCGGACAGGTATCTCGAGACGTATTGGCGACGGTTCCCGGATGTGTGGACGCACGGTGACTGGGCGTCGGTCGACGAGGACGGCTATTGGTTCCTCCACGGCCGCTCCGACGACACGCTTAACATCGCAGGCAAGCGCATTGGCCCCGCCGAGCTCGAGTCGGCGGCGGTCGGCCACCCTGCGGTCGCCGAGGCGGCGGCGATCGGCGTGCCGCACGAGGTGAAGGGCGAGGTCGCGTGGCTCTACTGCGTGCTCGCTCCCGGGGCGGAGGCGACTGCGGACGAGGTCACGGCGGCGGTCGCACACGAGCTGGGGAAGGCATTCGCGCCCGATCGCGTCGTCTTCGTGTCGGCGTTGCCGAAGACCCGCAGTGCGAAGATCGTGCGCCGCGCGGTTCGCGCGCGCGCGCTCGGACAGGATCCCGGCGATCTGTCGACCCTGGAGAATCCCGAGGCGCTCGAGGAGATCGCGCGTGCCGGCTGACCGGCTCGAGGGCGTCGCGCTCGTCACCGGCGGGGGACGCGGGATCGGCGCGTCGATCGCGCGCGAGCTCGCGGAGGCGGGGATGCGCGTCGCCGTCACCGGGCGAACGGCCGAGACCATCGAGGCCGTCGCGGCAGAGATCGGCGGCCTCGCGCTCGAGGGGGACGTGTCGAAGGCGAGCGACGTCGAGCGGTGGGTCGACACCGCCGATGCGAAGCTCGGTCCGATCGACCTCCTCGTGTGCAACGCCGGAGTCCCCGGCAGTGGGAAGCCGTTCCTCGCCGAGCCTGCCGAAGAGTGGTGGCGCGTGTTCGAGGTGAACGTCCTCGGTGCGTACCTCTGCTGCCACACCGTGGCGCCGAGGATGGTCGAACGCGGGCAGGGGAGGATCGTGAACATGGGGAGCGGCGGCTCGTACCTGCCGATCACGAGTCCGACGATCGCGACCGGGACGTCGTACGGCGCGAGCAAGGCTGCCCTCGGTCGCTTCACGGAGGCGCTCGCCGGGGCTCTCGGCACGGTCGGTGTCCGCGTGTTCCTCATCAGCCCGGGCCTCGTACGAACGGACATGACGGAGCAGTTCGGGGACGACGCTCCCTGGACGCCGCCCGAGCTCGCGCCGCGGCTCGTCCGCGTGCTCGCGTCGGGACGGGCGGATGCGCTCGCCGGGCGCTACCTCCATGCGGAGCACGACGACATCGAGGATCTGATCCGTCGCGCCGACGAGATCGCCGCCGACGACCTGAACGCGATCCGCCTTCGCCGCTGACGTAACGCGACGTGAACCGCCTCGTCGCCTACCCTGCGGCGGCGTGCCGTTCTTCATCTGCCCCAACTGCAAGGAGCGCTCGGTCGACCTCGACGGGTACGACGGGTTCTCCACGCAGGCCGTCCAGTGCCGTAGCTGCGCGTTCGGGTTCCTCTACGAGCTGCTCGAGGACTACTACCCGGCGCCGGAGACGGGGTTCGTCGTCTGCGACTCTGACGCACGCGTGCTCGCCGCCGGCCGTGGCGTCTTCGAACTGACGGGATACCGCGACGCCGACCTCATCGGCCGCGAGGTCGTCGAGGCGCTCGCGCTCTCGGACTCTTCGCCGATCGAGATCGTCCGCGAGTGGGGCGTCCGCAAGATGGGGCAACAGCTCGAGATCCGTACGAGCGCCGGTATCGAGAAGGGCGTCGTCGTCGATTTCTTCCCGGCGTACGACGACGACGGTGGCATGTTGCTCGCGCTGACGCCTCGCTGAGCTCGGCGCCGCTTTGGGGCGTCGCTGACAAGTGAGGCGAGGCCGAGAGCCGCGGGACAGCACTCGAGTACGGCCAAGGCTCGAGGCCGAAGCCTCACGCCGTCAGCGGCGTCAGGCGGCGGCGGAGGGCGGCTCCGCCGCCCGAGAGCCGTCGCCGCCCAGTGCGGCGCGCGGGGCGATCCAGGTCTGCTTGGCGAGCGCGAGGAGCTCGCCGTCCTCGGCGAAGAGCGCTGTCCCCGCAAAGAGCTTGCGCCCGTCCTCTCCGACGGACCACGCTGTGACGACGCACTGCTCGCCGACCTCCGGCACGCGCTCGACCCGTGCCGTCATGCGGCCGAGCACGATGTCGCCGCGGCCCTCCGCGCCGACGGCGTAGGCACCCGGGCAGTCGATCGCGGCCCAGACGATCTCCGGGCTCGCTTCGGGCAGTGCGATCGGCGCCGCGTACAGCGGCTCCCGTCCCTCCACTGGCCCGACGCGGAGCTCCAGCCCGTCCTCGCGAACACCGCAGACGAAGCATTCGCCGAAGTCGGGGCTCGAGCCGCGGACGTGTCGCTCGCGCGCTTCCGCCGCGTCTGCGACGGTCACCGGGTTCGGTGGGTCGATGTCGAGCAACGCCGGATGTGCCTCTGCGACGAGGGCGTCGCCGTCGAGCAGGCGCACGCCGCGCTCATCGCGCTCGACGGCGAGCGGTCGGTCGAGCGGCGGAGGCAGACGAAGCGTCACCTCGACCTCGGCCGCATCGACGAACGCCGCGAGCCGGCCGCAGGCGTAGCCTCCGTTGGGCGACGTCAGCGGACCGCGGAAACGACGCGGGAACGTGATCTCCATCGGCACCACCTTACTGACTACACTCGGTTTGTGACTGTGAGGCGAAAACCCTGAGAATCGCGCTCGCGCAGCTGAATGTCGTCGTCGGCGACATCGACGGCAACCGGGCGAAGATCCTGGGTTCCATCGAGGACGCGCGTGCCGCGGGAGCGGACGTCGTCGTCGTTCCCGAGCTCGCGACGACCGGCTATCCGCCCGAGGACCTCCTCCTTCGACCAGGGTTCGTGCGCGCCGCTCACGAGTCGCTCGAACAAATCGCGGCCGCCACGCGTGACGTCGTCGCTCTCGTCGGCACGCCGTGGTTCGACCGCGATCTGGCGAACGCCTGCGCCGTGTGCGCCGACGGCCGCGTCCAGGCCGTCTATCGGAAGCACTTCCTCCCGAACTACGGCGTCTTCGACGAGCACCGCTACTTCGCGGAGGGCCGCGAGCTCGTCGTCCTGCGCCTCGGAGAGACGTCGATCGGCATCACGATCTGCGAGGACGTCTGGCAGCCGGGACCGCCTGCCACGGACCTGGCGCTCGCCGGCGCCCAGCTCATCGTCAACCTGTCCGCGTCGCCCTTCCACGTGGGCAAGGCCGAGGAGCGCGAGGAGATGCTCGTCACGCGCGCGCGGGACGCGAGCGCCTACATCGCGTTCTGCAATCTCGTCGGCGGCCAGGACGAGCTCGTCTTCGACGGGCACTCCGTCGTCCTCGACGACGCCGGCGAGGTGCTGGCGCGCGCGCCGGGCTTCGAGGAGCACTTCCTCGTCGTCGATATCGAGCCCACCGACGCGATCGGGCGGCGGCTGCGTGACGCACGCCGTCGGGAGCTCGACCGCTCGCGTGAGCAGCTGCCCACGGTGGAGGTGATCGAGCTCGAGGCGCCGGCCGATCACGCCGACGCAGCCGCCGGCGGCGTCGCGCCGTTCGAGCCGGAGCTCGAGCAGATGCGCACGGCGCTCACGCTCGGCCTCCGCGACTACGTCGAGAAGAACGGGTTCGCGGAAGTCGTCGTCGGCGTGTCGGGAGGAATCGACTCGGCCGTCACGGCGGCGCTCTGCGCAGATGCGCTCGGGCCCGAGCGTGTGCACTGCGTGTCGATGCCGTCGCGGTACAGCTCCGACGAGACACGCTCGGACGCACGCGCCGTAGCCGAGTCGCTCGGTTGCCCGTTCCGTGAGATACCGATCGAGTCGACGGTCGGCGCGTTCCACGGCGCGCTCGCCGGGGAGATCGACGGCGGCCTGGCCGGCCTCGCAGCCGAGAACCTCCAGGCACGCGTCCGCGGCGTGCTGCTCATGGCGCTCTCGAACACGTACGGCTGGCTCGTCGTCTCGACCGGGAACAAGTCGGAGCTCGCGGTCGGCTATTCCACCCTCTACGGCGACATGGTCGGGGGCTTCGCACTCCTGAAGGACGTGTTCAAGACGGACGTGTACCGCCTGGCGGAGCACCTGAACGAACGGACAGGGCGCGACGTCATCCCGCGCACCACGATCGAGCGGGCGCCGAGCGCCGAGCTCCGCGACGACCAGCGCGACTCGGACTCCATCCCGCCGTACGATGCGCTCGATCTCGTGCTCGAGGCCTACGTGGAGGAAGACCGCTCGCGCGAGGAGCTTCTCGGCGAGTTCGACGCGACCGTCGTCGAGCGCGTCGTCGCCCTCGTGGATCGCGCGGAGTACAAGCGACGCCAGGCACCACCCGGCGTGAAGCTCCGCCCGAAGGCGTTCGGGCGCGACCGCCGCACGCCGATCACGAATCGCTTTCGAGGTTGACATTCCCGCACCGTAAGTACTAACTTACGGTAAGTGCATACTAACGAACACCCCCTCGACGCGCTCGGCGACCCGACACGGAGGCAGATCTTCGAGCTGCTGCGTTCGGGGCCGCGGTCCGTAGGCGAGCTCGCGGCGGGCCTTCCCGTCAGCAGGCCTGCCGTCTCGCAGCACCTGCGTGTCCTCGAGGACGTCGGCCTCGTCACGCACCAGCGCAACGGGACGCGGCATCTGTACGAGCTCGACTCGTCCGGGGTCGGAGTGCTCCGCGACTGGGTCGACGGCTTCTGGAGCGAGGCACTCGCCCGCTTCAAGGCAGCCGCCGAGGGAACACCACGAACAGGAGGTACGTCGTGAGCGATGCTCTCGTCATCGAGGTCGTCCGCAAGACCGTGACCGTCGACTGCGCGGTCAGGGAGGCATTCCGCGTCTTCACCACGGACGCGCTCAGTTGGTGGCCGGTGGAGAGCCACTCGATCCACCAGTCCGTCAGTGAGATCGTCTTCGAGCCCCGGGTGGGCGGCGAGGTCTACGAGCTCTCCGACTCCGGCGAGCGCGGGCACTGGGCGACCGTGGTGGAGTGGGATCCGCCGAGCCGAATCGTCCTCGCGTGGAACATCCTCGAGCGCGAGGGCGAGACGACCGAAGTCGAAGTGCGCTTCGTCCCCGCTGCCACGGGAACCAGGGTCGAGCTCGAGCACCGCGGGTGGGAGCGCCTCGTCGAGGGCTCGGAGATGCGCGGCAACTACGAGACCGGGTGGGACTTCGTCCTCGGTCACTTCGTCGAGGCCACGGCGCCGTAAAGCTCACGAAACCAGCGAAGCCGCTCGTCCCACGGGACGGCGGCATTCGCTGGTGAGGTCGACGGGAGGACGAAGAGCGCCGTCTCGCCGAGCCTCCGCTCCTGCGAGCCGTGTTCGGGACGCTCGCGGAACAGGCCCTGGTACGCGGCCTTGCCGACGAAGGCGATGCACGACGGGGTAAGCGTCAGTGCGATCTCCTCGAGCCGCTCCCGCGATCCCTCGAAGTCGGCGGCTCGAAGATCGCTCGAGCCACGGGTCGTCCGGCGGGCCGCGTTCGTGAGCCCGATTCCGAGCTCGACTAGATCATGCTGTTCCCGCGGGTCGAGCAGCCGCGGAGTGAACCCGGCCTCGTGGAGGAGTCGCCAGAAGTCGTTGCGCGGGTTGGCGAAGTGCGCCCCCGCCGCCGCACTCGCGCGACCTGGGTTGATCCCGCAGAACACGACCCTGAGGCCAGGCGCGAGCACATCGGGCACCGTGCTCGGTGTCGTCCCTTGCGTCATCCCACACGGCGTGACATCGCCGCCCGGTTACAAGGTCCTGGTCATGAAGGCGCTCTTGGGATCGGCTTCGTAGTCGCCGAAAGGACCACAGAGCTCGAAGCCATGCTTGAGATAGAGGCGTCGAGCCGGCTCGAAGGACGCGAATGACCCGGTCTCGAGAGAAAGGCGCGAGATCCCCATCCGCCTGGACTCGTCGACGATGTGTCGAAGGAGCGTTGAAGCCAGCCCGCGCTGTCGGCGCGTCGGCGCGACGCGCATCGACTTGATCTCTGCATGGTCGTGACCGAGCAGCTTGATCGCACCGCACCCCAGGACTTCTCCGTCCTCGATCATCGTCCAGAAGGTGACCTCGGGGACGCGCAGGCCGTCGAGATCCAACGCGTGCTTACTCGACTCCTCCGTGGCGGCGACGGCCTTCATCTCCTCGATGTGCTCCTCGAGGAACTCGGCGATCTCGGGTCCGGTCAGATCGTCGACGATGATCTCCATCGCACCTCCTGCTCGGCGTGAACAATAGGACGTCGGCACACGTGCTCCCGCGCGGTGCATGTGTTGCAGAGGTCGGGTAGCCACTGGCCTCTCTGCCCGCTACGGCAGCTCCCCAGTGCAGTCACTCGCCAATTTCGTACCATCGGGGGTGACATCGACGGAAGGAGGCGCGATGTACGGACGACTCGTCGAGATTGAGGGCGTCGACCCGTCACACCGCGAAGAGATCCTGGGGATCCTCCGGGAGAGGATCATTCCTGGACTCAAAGAGATCGACGGGTTTGCGGGCTTCATCTCACTCGTCGATGAGGAGAATCGCCGCGCCCGGAATGTCGTGCTCTGGGAGACGAAGGAGGGCGCGGAGGAAGCAGAGCGCAAGTTCGCGCCAATTCGCGAGGAGACCGTCCGCGGGATGGGCGGAACTGTCCGTTCTACGGATCTCTTCGAGGCAGCTCTCGTAGAGGTCCTCGCAGGCGTACACGCTTAGCAGGGTAGGACGGCGATGCGGGCCCTTCGGGGCCTGCATCGCTGCCCACACAGGTTCGTAAGCGCCGACTTGGTGTCTCTCGTTGAAACTACAGGTCGCACTTCGGGCACAGTCAGGATGTGGACACGGCTTCATCGGATGCGGACTGCCTGGCTCGTTCGCTGCATGAGCCGACAGCGTTCGAGCCGATCTTCGATCGCCACTTCGGTGCCGTACACAGGTACTTGCATCGCCGGGCTGGGCGTGATCTCGCCGACGAGCTGACGGCAGAGACGTTCGCGGTCGCCTTCGCGCGGCGGGAGAGCTGCCGCGCACGTGGGAGCGTCGTGCCGTGGCTATACGGGATCGCGACCAACCTGCTGCATCGCCAGCGGCGAGCCGAGCGCCGTCAACTGCACGCCTACAGCCGGAGCGGAGTCGACCGGTGCGTCGCCTACGAGGACGAGGCGGACGCACGAGTCGATGGCGCGACGCTCGATGCTCGGCTGGCGGGCGCTCTTGCGGCGATGCGCCCGCGCGAGCGCGATGCGCTGCTCCTCTATGCCCTCGCAGACCTCAGTTACGAGGAGGTCGCTCTCGCACTCGACGTCCCGGTCGGAACGGTGCGCACGTGGCTCCACAGGGCGCGTGCGACCGCACAACGCGAACTCGAAGCGGCAGAAGCGGACGCTTCTCCGCTCGCGACAACAGGAGTTGGTCTGAATGGTTGAGCTCGATCTCTTTCGCAACTTCCGACGCGGAGTCGCGGCTCCGAGCACAGATGCGCATCGACGAGCGTCCGCCCGGCTGGCACGTGCGCTCGACGAAGCAACCGGTGGACAGCAGGGAAGTCGCGTGCGAGCCGGCGGTCGCCGCCGACTCCTCGTACTCGCTGCTGCGGTGCTCGTCGTCGTCGTGGTGACGGCCTCTGCCTTTGGCACCGTGCGTGACCTCTTCGGCAACGAGCCGCACGTTGCACGTGGCTTCTATCCCAGTGAAGGCAAGAGAGGGAGCTTTACCGTCCGTCTCGTCCACATGGACGACGGCGCAGGCAACGGAACGTCGGAGTGGCGGATCGTGCCTGAGCCGACTTTGGGCACCCCTGCTCCGACGGGCCAGTATGTCCACGTCAGCGGGCGCGGGCGGATTCTCCGAATGGGCGGCCACGCGGAGACGTGGCACGCGGGCCTCGCGGGCTTCGTGAGCCGCCCGGGAGAAGCGAAGCAGCGCGTCATCATCACGATGAAGGGTCGCCCGAAGGGCGTGTTCATGCTCACCCCGCTACAGCCCGGGTTCCTGAAGCGCGACTCAGGCACGCGCGAGCACAACTGGGGGACCGGGTAAGTCAGGCGGGCTACGAGGGCTTCTGACCCATTCGTAAGTGCGCTGAACCAGGCGGAGCGGTGCGCGAGGGCGCGCCGCTCCGTCTGTCGGGCAAATGGAGAGCGAGATGACCACGAATCGAATCCACCAGCTCATCGCCGCCGGCCTGATGGTGGCGGTCGGGCTGGCCGTTGCCTCCGGGACCGCGTCCGCGCCGGCTCGAGGCGAGGGGTCGAGCGCGCCTCCGCCGGTCAAGCGTGTGGCGCTCGAGCTGCGTTCAGGGGCCAAGAGCGTGATCGTCTTCGTCTCCGCCGGGGACAAGGAGTACGTGGCCACGGGGGGTGCCCGCCGTCCTACTGGAGATCAACGCTTTCGTGTCGGGAGTGTGACGAAGACGTTCACGGCAACGATCGTGCTCGAGCTCGTGGAGGAGGGGGCTCTTCGCCTCAACAGCACGCTCGAAGACCACGTGCCTGGGGTTATCCCGAGGGGTGCTGAGATAACGATCCGCCAGCTGCTCCAGCACCGATCGGGGCTCGCAGACATCGGTGAGTACCCGTCGTCGCTCGAGCGTGCGCTCCGATCGCCCTCGACTCGACCGATCGACGTCTTGCGCTTCGCGGGCGCCAAGCCGCTGCTCTTCGCCCCCGGCAGCAACGGGCGCTACGCGAACACGAACTACATCGCGCTCGGTCTCGTCATCGAGAAGGTCACGGGGCACTCGTACGCACTGGAGCTCGAGAAGCGCATCCTCGAACCGCTCGGGCTCGACAACACCGAACTGGCGGAGACGCGGCGTCTGTCGGATCTCGCCGACGGCGGCTACAACCCGAACGTCCCGTGGGCGGCCGGCGCGATCGTCTCGAACGCGCACGACCTCTCCCGCTTCTACTCCGCGCTTCTCTCGGGGCGCATTCTGTCCGCCGCCTCCCTCGAAGCGATGAAGGCAACGGCCAGGGTTTACAGCGGATCGTACGAAGGGTTCGGCGCGGGGCTCGGGATCTTTTCTACCGCGCTGCCCTGTGGGCGCTCTTGGTGGCACGGGGGCGGCATCCTCGACTACCAGACGCTCGTCAGCGCGAGCGAGGAGGGCGACCGCATCGCCGTTGTCTCTTTCCGCGGGCCTGGATCCCTGCCGCCCCTGCCGCCCGTCGAGAGAGCACTGCTCTGCACAGAGCCTCGGTCTGCCGCGGGCTCTGCGCAGGCGAGCTGGAAGATCAGCTTCGACAGTGGCCGCGGTCCGCTCTACGTCATGAATGCCGACGGGAGCGGGCAGCGGTGGTTGACGTTGACGCTCGCCTCGTGGGGTACTTCTGCCTGGTCGCCCGACGGGCGGAGGATCGCCTTCGGCAGCAACCGCGGCGGCAACTCACAGATCTACGTCATGAACGCAGACGGGAGCGCTCAACGGAACCTGACGCCGAAGCGGAGCCACGACGCCGCTCCTGCCTGGTCGCCCGACGGGCGGACGATCGCTTTCCTGAGCAACCGCGGCGACAACTCCGAGATCTACGTCATGAATGCCGACGGGAGCCGGCAGCGGAACCTCACCCGCAACCCGGCAAACGAGAACGCGTTTGCGTGGTCGCCAGACGGGCGGAAGATCGCTTTCCTGAGCTACCGCGGCGGCAACTCCGAGATCTACGTCATGAACACTGACGGTAGGGAGCAGCAGAGGCTGACGCGAGGCAGCGCCGTGCTGTCCGCTCCTCCTGCCTGGTCGCCCGACGGGCGGAGGATCGCCTTCGTCAGCGAGCGAGACGGCAACGCGGAGATCGACGTCGTAAACGCTGACGGGACCGGGCAGCGGAATCTGACGCGCGACCTGGGGTACGAAGGCGATCCGGCCTGGTCGCATGACGGGCGGAAGATCGCCTTCGCAAGCGGGAGCAGGTCGTGCAGGGCTGGCCCGAGGGCTTGCGTCGGCAACACCGACGTCTACGTCATGAACGCGGACGGGAGCGGGAAGCGGAGACTGACGCGTGCGCCGAGGGACGACTTCGCTCCGGCCTGGTCGCCAGACGGGCGGAAGATCGCATTTGTGAGCAAGCGCGACGGCAACCGGGAGATCTACGTCATGAACACCGACGGGAGCGGGCAGCGGAACCTGACGCGCAGCCCGGCGCACGAATTCTGGTTCGCCTGGTCGCCCGTGCGGAGGAAATAGGGGCCGGGCGCAGCGAAGCCCACGGGATCTGAACTCCAGCCACGACGAACAGGAGGTCGGTATGGAGCGATTCAGCTTCGGTGATGAGGTGGCATTCGTGCCGCGTGGAGATCTACTCGATCGTGTCTCGGTCGCTCCGCTGACACAGCCCTTCGAACACGGGGCGCTCGTCCAAGCGGCGATCTTTCGATTCGAGCCCGGCGGTCGGATCAGGTGGCATCCCGGGACGTACCCGCAGATCCTCGCCGTACTCGAGGGATCAGGACAAGTGAGCGGGACGAATGGTGTCGATGAGCCGATCGGCGCAGGCGAAGCGATCTTCTTGCACGAGGGTGAAGACCACGAGATGAAGTCCGAGGCCGAGCTAACGGTGCTCATCATCGAGGGCGAGAGCCTCGATCGGTTCCGAGGACGCCCGACCGCCCCCTCTGCACCTGAGTTACTGAGCAGCTCGTTCAGCCCGCCCGCCTCGAGCTCCCGCTCCTCGATCCGCAGGTAGCTCGCGCCGACGATCAGGCTCGCGGTCGGCTCCGAGGTTCCAGCCGGGCCAAGTGGGTTGGAGCATGAGGAGTACTCCTCAAAGAACGGAGAGGGCCCGGCAAGCCGGGCCCTCTCCGTCGAGTGCGATGCGGTCGAGCTTACGCGGCGACCAGAACGCGGTCGCTGTTAACGACGACGCGCCCGCTTGTGATCTTGGGCTCGTTGGGGACGATCGCGTCGAGTTTCTCGTCGCGGATCCAGGTTGCGACGAACTTCGACGACTCCATGCCCTGCTCAGGAGTCTCGAAGAGACCGAGCGAGGTGAAGACGCCGTTGTCGGCATCGATCAGGTAGTAGCCCTTGAATCCCGGAAGCTTGTTCAGCTTGGGGACGAGAGTCTCGTTGACCTTGCTCGTGAGCTCGGTCGTGCGATTCTGGTCCACACCGTCGTAACGGCGGATGATTGCATGCATGAGATGCTCCTTCGTTCCTATCAGGACAGAGAGTTCGAACAAACTCCCTGCTGCGCTCAGGTCGATGCGACAGTCGAAGAGCAAGTGCGAAGCCTCGACGGCTTCAAAGACAACCAACGCGCTCAACCACCATAGCCGCGATATGCACCCGCCGTGTTGCGTCTCGCAAAGCCGCTCCCCGGCTGGCCTCGCTCGTGCGTGTTCCGCTGGCCGCATGCTGGCTCGGTTGGACATGAGGAATACTCCCCAACACGACCCGCACGCCCGGCGCGAGAACGTCGGGAACGGCGGAGTCGCTCAGGCGGCTTCGGGCTCGCGCGCGTCGAGTCGGAGCTCGAGAAGCATGCGGAGCCGCTCGCCGAAGTCGCCGGGCTCAGCGGTTGGAGCTCCGCTGCGCGGAAGCACCTTCACGCTGTCCTCCGAGTGGCGCCAGCCATAGCAGCGCTCGTAGCACTCCGCCTCGCTGAGCGTCCGGAGTCGCCCATCCATATGCGCGCACGCTAGGCGACGGCCCGGACGTCTCGTCTAGATTCGAGCGAAATGCCGACGGCGCCGCGAATGCTCGAGTTCGACGTCAGCGTCAATCGCGACGGGACGGCGCGAAGCAGCCGCGGCGGAATCGAGATTGCCGCCGATGACGCGTGGCTCGCAGAGCATCTCGTGCTCGCCGGCCTCGTCCGCTGCATGCTCGCCAGCCTCGCGCACGCAGCCAACCGCGCCGACCTCGACATCCGCGCCGAGGGAAGCGCTCACGGGATGGTGACGAAGCGCGACGAGGACGGCCGGTACGCATTCGTGGACGTCGAGGCGCGCTTCGACGTCGAGGTTTCTCCCTCGCCTGCGCCCGATGTGCTCGCGGACCTGCTCGCGCGGGCCGAGCGTGGCTGCTTCGTCGGCAACTCGCTCGCCTCGAGACCGCGCTACCGCTGGACGGTCGACGGGATCGACGTGCCCTGAAGTGAGAGGGCCCACGTGAGCGGGCCCTCTCGTCCTCCAGGTCTGTCTCGATCTACTTCGGCGGCGGCGGGACGAGGCATGAGACCTCGTCCGACTCGTTGCCCGAGTCGTCCACTGCCACGAGCAGCGCATCGCCCTTGAGGGTGATGTGCCAGTCGATGACCCCCGCCCCCGGCTTGATGTCCGGCGTCGCACCTGGTGCCTGGGTGAGCTTGATCTTCGTCCCGCTCGGGAACGGCCCGAAGACCGCCGAGCTGGCCGAGTCGTGAACGAAGATCTCCGGATCCGGGTCGACGGCGTCCGTCGCCGTCAGCTCGAAGAAGCCGTCCTCGTTGTTGGCCGGCGGAACCTTCTTCCCGGCCGGGTTCGTCGTCGGCGGACATGTCGCGTCCGGCGGTGTGAGATCGCGCCACTCCTTCGTGACGATACGCGTGGCCGTCCCGGCGGCAATCGTGGCGACCGCTGTGATCGTGTCGACGCCGATGCTGGACGGTGCCACCGGCACGGAGTACGTGAACGAGACCTGCCCGTTCGCCGCCGTCGCGCATGCAGCCGGGATGCAGGTTCCCAGCGTGCCCGCGTTCTGGCCGCCCACGGTGAACGCGACCGGGATGCCCGCGACCTGGCTCGGATCGCCGAGCACCGTGGCCAGGACCGTGTGCGAGTTGTCGACACTCAGGTCGTTCACCTCGTTCGCCGGAGTGAGCGTGAGGTCGACGACGCCGAGCGTCGTGTCCGCGGTGACGATGGTGCCGTCCGCCGCGGTGGCGGTCGCCTCGATCGTGTTGATGCCCACGACCAGGGCGGCCGTGATGCTCACGTTCGTGAGCGCCATGGACACCGGCTCCGAACCGCTCGTGCTCGCCACCTGCACGCCGTTCACCTCGAGCACGAGGCTCTCGATGGTCGTCAGCTGGGCGGGGAGCACCGTGCTCAGGTCGCTCGGGTCGGCAACCTCCGTGCAGGAGCCGCCCGTTGCATCCGCGATCGTGCGGAGCGGCGCGCCGGGATCGCACGAGTTGGGTGCGCCGCCTCCGATACCGAACGTCAGGATCCGAGTGCCCGCGTCGATTGCGTCCTGCAGCGGGGATCCGGCGCCCGTCGTGAACGCTGACGGCAGACCGTCCGAGATGAAGAACCCGGTATTGATGTCGGTCAGCGGTTGCGTCGCGAACGACGCGTTCATGTTCGTGAGCGCGGCGTCGTAGTTGGTGCCGCCCGGGAAGCTGGCGGTCATGTCGTTGGTGAAGACACCGATCCCGCCCACGGCAGTTTCGTCCCCGAACTCGGTCTGCACCGAGTGGATGACGTCGTCCGCGTCCGGAACGGCGTTGCCGCTGTCGTCGACGTCGGGCGGTGATGTAAACGTCTGAGCCCCGCCCGCCGGGCCCATGTCGGCCGTCTTGGCCGAGCTTCCGAACGCCACGAGTCCGACGTTCACGTTCACGGCGCTGCCGAGGCTGTCATTCAAGGCGATGAGGCCGACACAGGCGGCATCCATCGCAGTCCCGACGAGCCCGTCCCCGTCACAGTTGGCGACGGTGGGATCGAACGGGTTGAAGGCGGGGTTCTCCATACTCCCGGACGCGTCGACGACGTACACGACATTCGCTGTGTCGCCGTCACCGAGTGTTGCCTCGGCTGTTGCACTGACTGG
The DNA here is from genome assembly GCA_963744505.1 of uncultured Gaiellaceae bacterium. GTDB lineage: Bacteria > Actinomycetota > Thermoleophilia > Gaiellales > Gaiellaceae > GMQP-bins7. The sequence goes on along the minus strand of CAVUTL010000003.1, from coordinate 811,106 downwards.
GGTCCCGAGCCAGACGGGATCGTTGGCCGTGCTGAGCGTGATCTCGACCGACAGCTGCTGGTTGGTGGTCGTAGTGGCGGAGGCCGGGTTGGCCGCTCCGGCCGACCCGACCACGACGGCGATCGCTGCCCCTGCTACCAAGGCGAGGCCGAGCCTGAATCGCCGAGCTCGCGGCATGCGTGGCGGCGGTGTGCTTCGCATCATCTCTCTCCCTGTCCCTTGCTGATGCGTGATCGCACTCGCGCAGCGCTGGCGGCCGCCGGCGCTCGTGCGCTGGGCGCCTTCTCTCTGTGCTGGTGGACCCCCTTCCCTGACGGCGATGCCGAGAGACCTGCGGCGGCTCTCGAACATCTCCTATTCCTTCGGAATCCCGGTCACAACCCTCGGGAGGGTGAGTCGGGCCGCGCATGGCAGGATTCGCCGCGGTGAGCGTGCTCCACGGAACAACCGCCGAGAGAGACGCATGAGCGCGACGACACTCGACATCACCTCCGTCCGCGCGCGCTTCTCGACGCTCGACCGCCGACTCGCCTTCTTCGACGGGCCGGGGGGAACGCAGTGCCCGGACGAGGTGATCGACGCGATCTCGGGCTACCTGCGCCACGACAACGCGAACATCGGCGCGCCGTACGAGACGAGCGTCCGCACCGTCGAACTGGTCGACCTCGCGCACGAGAAGGCGGGGTTGTTCCTCGGCTGCTCGTCTGAGGAGGTCGCGTTCGGGCAGAGCATGACCGCCATGAACTTCCTGCTTACGCGCGCCTTTGCGCGGACTCTGCGCCCCGGCGACGAGATCGTCTACACGGCTCTCGACCACGATGCGAACGTCGCTCCGTGGCTGGAGATCGCCCACGACCTGGACGTGACAGTTCGGGTCGCGGGCCTCACCGACGATCTCGAGCTCGACTACGCGGATCTCGAGGCGAAGCTGTCCGAGCGCACGCGTGTCGTCGCCTTCCCCGTCGCTGCGAACTCGGTGGGAACGGCACCCGACGCGAGGCGCGTGGTCGAGCTCGCCCATTCCGCCGGCGCACTCGCCTGGGCCGACGCCGTCCACTACGCGCCGCACGGGCCGATCGATGTCGCCGCGTGGGACATCGACGTCCTCATCTGCTCGCCCTATAAATACTTCGGCCCGCACATGGGGCTCGCGTTCGGCAAGCACGAGCTCCTCGAGTCGTGGCGTCCGTACAAGGTGCGACCGGCGGCGAACGAGCCGGTCGGGCACAGGTTCGAGCTCGGGACGAGCCAGCACGAGCTCCTCGCCGGGTTCGTGGCCGCCGTCGGCTACATGACCTCGCTCGGCTGGGACGCGATGCTCGCGCACGAGCGCGCGCTCGGCGAGCGGTTCCTCGACGGCCTGCCGGAGAGCATCGACCTCTACGGCCTCCGCGGGATGGAAGGGCGCGTACCGACGTTCTGCTTCAACGTGCCCGGGCACGGCGCCGAGCACGTGGCGACGTTCCTGGCCGAGCGCGACATCGCGGTCTGGCACGGCGACTACTACGCGGTCGAGACGATGAAGCACCTCGGCCTGGCAGATGGCGCCGTGCGGGCGGGGATCGTCCACTACAACACCGAGGACGAGGTCGACCGCCTGCTCCACGGGCTCGCCGAGCTCGCGTGAGGCTCCTGCTCCTCGGCGGGCCGAGGTTCCTCGGTCGCGCCGTCGCGGACTCCGCGCTCGACCGCGGCCACGAGCTCACGTTCTTCAACCGCGGGACCACGAACCCCGAGCTGTACCGGGAAGTCGAGCGGATCGTGGGCGACCGAACCGGTGACCTCGCCGGGCTGGACGACCGGTCATGGGACGCGGTCGTCGACACGTGCGGCTATCTCCCGCATGTCGTGCGCGCGTCGGCGGAGGCGCTGTCCGGGTCCGGCCTCTACTGCTTCGTCTCGAGCATCTCGGTCTACGCGGACTTCTCCACGCCGACCGACGAGGAGAGCCCGGTCGCGGAGCTCGGAGACCTGCCCGCCGACGAGGTGACGAACGAGAGCTACGGCGCGCTCAAGGCGCTCTGCGAGGAGGTGGTTCGCGACGCGTTCGACGCGCGGGCGCTCGTGGTCCGCCCTGGACTGATCGTCGGCCCGCACGATCCGACTGGTCGTTTCACGTACTGGCCGCATCGCATCGCGCGGGGAGGTGAGGTCCTCGCTCCCGGCCCACCGGAGCGGCCGACGCAGATCATCGACGTCCGCGATCTCGGCGACTGGATCGTCGAGCTCTGCGAGCAGGGCACGATCGGCACCTTCAACGCGACCCATCCCGGGTTCTCGTGGTCCGAGCTCGTCGAGTCGTGCAGGACAGTCTCGGGAAGCGATGCCGAGGTCACATGGGTTCCGGACGAGTTCCTCCTCGAGCAGGAGGTCGGCCAGTGGATGGAGCTCCCCCTCTGGCTCGCGGATCCGGAGTACGCGGCCGCGGATCGAGCCGTCGTGAGCCGCGCACTCGAAGCCGGACTCGAGTTCCGGCCGCTCGACGAGACCGTGAGCGGCGCGCTCGAGCTCGCCGAGACCACCGAGGCGGCCGGCCTGACGCCCGAGCGCGAGACCGAGCTCCTGGCGAAGTGGCATGGAGGCACGGAGTCGGGGTCAGACCCGTAGGGTCAGACCCCGACCGTCCCGTATGGACTACTCCGGCACGCCGCTCTCGCAGAAGCTCGGAGCGAAGCCCGGCGTGGGCGTCGTCGTCTTCTTCACGACGACCCGCGAAGAGCTCGAACGCCGTTTCGGCGCGCTGAAGGCGACGCTGGATCCCGCGGACGGTCTCTGGATCGCGTGGCCGAAGAAAGCAGCGAAGATCGCCGGCGACCTCACGTTCGAGGCCGTGCAGGAGATCGGTCTCGCGCACGGGCTGGTGGACAACAAGAGCTGCTCGATCGACGAGCGCTGGCAGGCGCTGCGCTTCGTCTACCGCCTCACGGATCGGGAGTAAGGAGAACGGGTCAGACCCCGTCCGTCCACTCTTGGGCCTGCCGCGCACGGTTCCACGGCTCCTCGTCCCAGCGGATCATGTCCGGATCGATCCCGCGCGCTTCGGCGAGATCGCAGGTGAGGCGCTGGAAGCGGACGATGTCCACGACCGGGTGGTCGGTCGGTATGAGCTCGGCCCCACAGCCGAGCTCGCCCAACGCGCGCATCGCGTCGAGCGCACGCTCGGCCGCTCGCCCCTCGCCCTCGAGGACGAAGCACCGCACTGACGGGTCAATGGCTGCGAGGTGGCCGTGGAGGAGCTGCTCCGTCTGGTGGGCCTCGGCCGAAACGTGCGCTCCTTCGCGGAGCTTGAGCACTGCTTCGAGCATCGTGGCCGTGTCGCGCGCGGCGCCCGCGACGACGAACCGGTCATGGTCGGATGCACCGAGCGGCTCGGCATCGAGCTCTCTGAAGACCTGGGCGGCGAGGCCGCTCACGTCCTCGCCCTGAAGCACTCTCCCGGCCGCCACGGCGCACGTGTAGCTCGCCGTGTGGCAGTAGCTGTCCTCGATCGCGGGCGTCGCGACTACGACGTGGTCGACCTCCTTCGCGATCGGGCTCTCCGCCGCGCCCGTGATCAGCCACGTCTCGCCGCCGAACCCGCGGATCGCCTCCCGCGTGAGGGCCGTCTCACCCTCGTGCGAGACGGCGACGAGCACGTCGGCTGCGGGAGCGTTGCCGAGGACGAGCTCGAGCGCCTGCACGGCGGTGCCGCAGGCGACGGCCGCGTGGTACGACGTCCCGCAGCCGGTGAAGAGGACGCGAGCGTCTGCCGGCAGGCGCCGGTCGCCGACCATCGCGGGTACTTGCCGGAGCCACTCCGGCTGCGCGGCGATGGCTTTTTGGGTCAACTGTCCGGGCACGTCGGCTGTCTATACCATCGCGCGCTGTGGCGATCTTCGAGAAGACGACGCTCGGGAACGGCATTCGCGTCGTGACCGCGCCCTTCCCGCAGGTCGGCTCCGTGTCGTGCTTCGTCATGCTCGCGGCAGGCTCGCGCTACGAAACGCCGGAGTCAGTAGGCATCGCGCACTTCGCGGAGCACATGTTCTTCAAGGGGACGGAGCGACGACCGACGGCGCGTACGCTTTCGACCGAGATCGACGCCATCGGAGGCGAGTTCAACGCCTTCACCGGGAAGGAGCTCACGGGCTACTACGTCCGCTGCGGATCCGAGACGCGTGACGTCGCGCTCGACGTCCTCACGGACATGCTCCTCAACTCGACGTTCGACGACGAGGAGATAACGAAGGAGAAGGGCGTGATCCTCGAGGAGATGAACGTCTACCTCGACACGCCGCAGCGCTATGTCGGGAACGTCTACGACCGCCTCCTGTACGCCGATCAGCCGCTCGGGTGGGACATCCTCGGCACGCGCGAGACGATCGAGGCGACGACGCGCGAGACTTTCACGTCCTACCTCGACACCTGGTACCGACCGGAGCGCATGGTGGTCGGAATCGCCGGCCGGCTCGGCGACGGCCTGAGCGAGCGGCTCGAGGAGCTGCTCGGCGGAATCGACGCGACGCCGACAGGACAGGCCGCGGAGGTCGCGCTCCCGCCCGACGTCTCCCCAGTCCTCCTGCACACCAAGGACTCGGAGCAGGCACATCTCATCCTCGGTGTCCGCGGATACCCGATCGGGCATCCCAACCGCTACGCCCTCCAGTTGCTCGCGGTCGTGCTTGGTGGAGGCATGTCGTCGCGTCTCTTCACGGAGGTGCGCGAGAAGCGCGGGCTCGGCTACTACGTGCACGCCGGCAACACCGCGTACACGGACGCCGGGACGTTCTACTCGAGCGCGGGGGTGGACGTCGCGCGTGTGGACGAGGCGATCACGACGATCCTCGGCGAGCTGCGGAAGATCGCAGCCGAGCCCGTTCCGGCCGACGAGCTCGAGAAGGCGCGCGGCTACGCGAAGGGGCGCTTCGTGCTCCGCTTGGAGAGCCCGCAGGGAACGATCCAGTACGGGCTGCGTCGAGAGGTCCTCGAAGGCGAGATCGAGGACCCCGACGAGCTCCTTCGCCAGCTCGACGAGGTGGCGGTCGAGGACGTGCAGCGCGTGGCGAGGGATCTCTTCGAGGACAAGCGCCTCTATCTCGCACTCGTCGGGCCGTTCGACGATCCGGCGCGCTTCGAGAAGCTGCTCGCAGCCTAGAACTCGCATGCTCGGCGCGCATGTTGGAGGTGACCACGCGATCGACCCTGCCAGTCCCGGCGTACTCGCGTTCGTCGCAGAGCCGGTCGACGCGCCGCATCTCGCGTAGCAGCCGCATACGATCGGGCGATGGCCGACCTCCGGGCAGCGCTCGAGCGAGCCGTCGAGACGATCGTCGAGTATCGAGCGGGACTAGCGGACACACGCGTTACACCAACCGCGAGCCGAGACAGCATCCGGCGCTCACTCGGCGAGCTCCGCGACGGACCGACTCCGCTAGAGGACGTCATGCACGAGCTCGTCACCGCTGCAGCGCCAGGCCTCATGGCGTCGTCCGGCCCTCGCTACTACGGCTTCGTCACCGGCGGCACGCTCGACGCGGCGCTCGTCGCCGACGTCATCGCAGCGGGCTGGGACCAATGCGCGTACAACGAAGCGCTGTCGCCCGTGGCAATCGCGTTTGAGGACGTCGCCGGCCGCTGGCTCAAGGAGCTGCTCGGATTGCCTCCGACGGCTTCGGTGGGCTTCACGACGGGCGGGCAGGGCGCCAACACCGTCGGCCTGGCCGCCGCTCGCTGGCAGGTGCTGCATCAAGCCGGCTGGAATGTCGGGCGGGACGGGCTGCACGGGGCACCACCCGTGCGAGTTTTGGTGGGAGCGGAACGGCACGCAACGATCGACCGCTCGGTGCGCCTGCTCGGGCTCGGCGAACGCGCGATTGTGGAGGTAGCGGCTCTTCCGGATGGTGCGGTGGATCCCTCGGCCCTCGAGGTAGCCCTCGAAGTCGACGACGCACCGACGATCATCTGCGCTCAAGTGGGCAACGTCAGCACGGGAGCGTGTGACGACATGACCGCTGTCGTCGAGGCGGCAGGCCGCGTCGGGGCATGGGTGCACGTCGACGGAGCCTTCGGGCTCTGGGCCGCCGCGAGCCCCAACACGAGGCATCTCGTCCGTGGCGTCGAGCGGGCAGACTCCTGGGGGTGCGACGGCCACAAGTGGCTCAACGCGCCGTACGACGTGGGGTATGCGATCTGCGCCCACCCGGAGGTCCACGCGACCGCGTTGTCGTACTCGGCCGAATACCTCACCGGCCAAGTCGCGGGACGCGAGTTCGGCGGTGGCGACTTCGTCCCCGAGTCGTCACGCCGTGCTCGGGGATTCGCCACGTGGGCCGCACTGCGCTCGCTCGGCCGATCGGGCGTCGCGGACCTCGTGGACCACTGCTGCGACATCGCACGTCGTTTTGCGGATCGCTTCGAAGCACTCGAAGGCTTCGAGGTGGTCAACGAGGTGGTTCTGAACCAGCTGCTCCTCCGCGCCGGGGACACCGATCTCACGAATCGGCTCGAGCGCGCCATTCAGGAGGATGGCACCTGCTGGCTCGGCGGGACGACCTGGCGTGGTGAGCGCCTCCTACGCATCGCCGTCTCGAACTGGGCGACGACAGCGGATGACGTGGACCGCGTCGTGGAGACAATCGGTCGCCTCCGCTCGGAGCTCGTCGGAGCCGGCCCGTAGCGCTACTCCTCCGTCGGTTGCGTGACGGCGCGATCGGCGATCTCGGACACCACCGTGGGATCTGCCAGCGTGGTCGTGTCACCGAGGGGGCGATGCTCGGCCACGTCACGTAGCAGGCGGCGCATGATCTTCCCCGAGCGCGTCTTCGGGAGCTCCGGCGTGAAGACGATGTTCGCGGGCTTCGCGATCGGGCCGATCTTCACCGCGACGTGGTTGCGAAGCTCCTCGAGGCGCTCGAGGGAGCCCTCCTCGCCGCCCTTGAGCGTCACGAACGCGACGATCGCCTGCCCGGTGAGCTCGTCGGCGCGACCGCACACGGCGGCCTCGGCGACGCTCTGATGGTCGACCAGCGCCGACTCGACCTCGATCGTCGAGATGCGGTGGCCCGACACGTTCATGACGTCGTCGACACGGCCGAGGAGCCAGAAGTCCCCGTCCTCGTCGATGCGGGCGCCGTCGCCGGCGAAGTACAACCCGGGGAACCGCTCCCAGTACGTCGCCCGGAAGCGCGCGTCGTCACCGAAGATCCCGCGGGTCATCGCGGGCCACGGCCGCTTGAGGACGAGGTACCCCCCGCCGCCCGGGCCGACCTGGTTGCCGTGATCGTCCACGACGCCGGCGTCGACTCCCGGAAACGGCTTCGTCGCGGAGCCGGGCTTCGTCGTCGTGACGCCCGGGAGCGGCGTGATGAGGATCATCCCCGTCTCGGTCTGCCACCAGGTGTCGACGATCGGCGTCCGCTCCAGGCCGACGTGCTCGCGGTACCACATCCACGCCTCGGGGTTGATCGGCTCGCCGACCGTCCCGAGCAGGCGTAGCGACGAGAGATCGTGCTTCGCGGCGTGCTCGGGCCCCCACTTCATGTGCGCGCGGATCGCCGTCGGCGCCGTGTACAGGATCGTCACCTTGTAGCGCTCGACGATGTCCCACCAGCGGTCCTTGTCCGGAAAGTCGGGCGTGCCCTCGTACAGGACGCTCGTCGCGCCGTTGCAGAGCGGCCCGTAGACGATGTAGCTGTGCCCGGTGACCCAGCCGATGTCGGCGGCGCACCAGTAGACGTCCCGATCGGCCTTCAGGTCGAAGATGTAGTGGTGCGTCGTTGCGACGCCCACGAGGTAGCCGGCAGTGGTGTGCGCGATGCCCTTCGGCTTCGCGGTCGTGCCGCTCGTGTACAGGAGGTAGAGCAGATCCTCGGCGTCCATCGGCTCGCACGGGCATGACGCCGGGTCGGTGGATTGGCCGTCGATCAGCTCGTTCCAGGTGATGTCGCGGCCCGGCATCATGGGCACGTCGCCGCGTGTCCTCTGGCCGACTACGACGCTGCGCACACTGGGGCACGATTCGAGCGCCTCGTCGGCGTTGCGCTTCAGCGGGACGAGCGTTCCACGGCGATAGCTCTCGTCCTGGGTGAGGAGCACCTCGCAGCGCATGTCGTTCAGCCGGTCGGCGAGCGACTCCGCCGAGAATCCGCCGAAGACGACGGTGTGCGGCGCGCCGAGCCGTGCGCACGCGAGCATCGCCACGGGGAGACCTGGGCCCATCCCCATGTAGATCCCGACCGGCGTCCCCTTGCCGACGCCCAGCGTCTTCAGGCCGTTCGCGGCCCGGACGACCTCGTCCAGCAGCTGCCTGTACGTGATCGCAGCACGCTCGGCAGCATCTCCTGTGGGCTCGCCCTCGTAGTAGTAGGCCACACGGTCCCCGAGCCCGGCCTCCACATGGCGGTCGAGGCAGTTGTAGGCGACGTTGATCGTGCCGCCGCCATACCACTTCGCGTACGGAAGCTCCCACTCGAGGAGCGAGCTGAACGGCTCGAACCACGTGACGCGCTCGCGCCCCTCGCGCTCCCAGAACTCCTCGAACGGAATGTCGTAGATGTCCAGCTGGGCGTTCGCCTGCTCGGCGAACTCGGGAGGCGGCGGGTACCGGCGGTCCTCCTCCAACAGCGTCTCGATGGCCTGATCGCTCATGGCCGCCGATCCTAACGTCGTCGGTAGAGTCCCCCGCGGTGGACGCCGACCTTCGCGCGCTTCGGGAACGACTCGCCGAGATCTCCGATCTCGCGCGCACGGGCGGCGTGCTCTTATGGGACCAGAAGGTCACGATGCCTGTTGGCGGCCACCCCGCCCGCGCGGAGGCGCTCGCGACATTGAGCCGCGTCGTCCACGAGAAGGTGATCGACCCCGAGCTCGGGCACCTGCTCGAACGCCTGGCGCCACTCGAGGAATCGCTCGAGTACGACTCCGACGATGCGTCGCTGATTCGCGTCACTCGCCGGGACTGGGAGAAGCAGTGTCGAGTCCCGACCGAGCTGCGCGTCGAGCTGACGCGGTCGGCCGCGCTCGGCAACCAGGTCTGGATCGAAGCGAGAGCGACGAACGACTTCGCGAAGTTCCTCCCTGCGCTCGAGCGGAACCTCGACCTCAAGCGGCGCTACGTCGAGTGCTTCGAGTGGGACGACTCGCCGTACACGCCGCTCCTCGACGATTTCGAGCCGTACATGAAGACGACCGAGGTGGCCGAGGTGTTCGGGACGATCAGGCCTGTCCTCTCGGAGCTCGTTCGCCAAGCACCGCAGGTGGACGCGTCGTTCCTCCACCAGTCCTACCCGGTCGACGAGCAACGGCGGTTCTACGAGCGCATCCTCGCGACGCTCGGCCTCGAGGAGGGCTCGTACCGCCTCGATTCGACCGTGCACCCGTTCTGCACGTCGTTCTCGCGACGCGATGTGCGCTTGACGACGCGCTTCGAGAGCGGGCTGGACGGGCTCTGGTCGACGCTGCACGAGGCGGGACATGGCCACTACGCACATGGCATCGCGCCGTCGCTCGAGCGAACGCCCCTCGCAACGTCGCCCTCGCTCGGGCTCAACGAGTCTCAGAGCCGCACCTGGGAGAACCTCGTCGGGCGCTCGCGTCCGTTCTGGCTCCACTGGTTCGAGCCGTTGCAGGAGACGTTCCCGGAGCAACTCGGAGACGTCGACCTCGAGACGTTCCTCGCCGCGGTGAATCGCGCCGAGCCCGGCCTCATTCGCGTCGAGGCCGACGAGACGACGTACAGCCTCCACATCATCCTGCGCTTCGAGCTCGAGCAGCAGCTGATCGAGGGCTCGCTCGATCCGAAGGATCTCCCCGAGGCCTGGAGCGCCGGCATGGCCGACCTCCTCGGCATCGAGGTTCCCGACGACACGCACGGTGTGCTCCAGGACATCCACTGGTCGCAGGGTGGGATCGGCTACTTCCCGACCTACGCGCTCGGCAACGTGATCTCACTGCAGATCTGGGCCGCGGTGTGTGACGCGATCCCCGACCTCGACGCCCAGATGGAGGTCGGCGAGCTCGGCGAGCTCGCTGCGTGGCTCCGCGACAACCTCTACTCGCTCGGCCGGAAGCTCACGCCGAAGGAGACGATCGAGCGTCTGACCGGGACGCCCACGATCGATCCGCAGCCGTACCTCGCGTACCTGCGCGAGAAGCACGCAGCCCTGCCCGCCGGTGCCTGACGCGCTGACGCTGGTCGTCAACGGCGAGCAGCGCTCGCTGGAGGTCGAAGGTCGCACGCTCCTCGTCCACGCGCTGCGCGACGGGCTCGCGCTGACCGGAGCGCACGTCGGCTGCGACACGAGCCAGTGTGGTGCGTGCACGGTGCTCCTCGACGGCAAGGCAGTGAAGAGCTGTACCGTGCTCGCGCTCCAGGCCGCCGGGCGTGAGGTCACGACGATCGAAGGGCTCGCGTCCGACGGCGAGATGCACGCGCTGCAGCGGGCATTCGTCGAGCACCACGGGCTCCAGTGCGGCTTCTGCACACCCGGCGTGATCCTGACCGCCGCTGACCTCCTCTCGCGCAACGCGGCGCCGAGCGACGACGAGATCCGTCATGCATTGCGTGGGAATCTGTGCCGCTGCACGGGGTACCAGGGGATCGTCGAGTCGATCCATGCCGCAGGAGCAAGCGCGTGATCCCCGCCCCGACCCGGTATGCGCGTGCGTCGGACCTCGACCACGCGCTCGAGCTGCTCGCCGAGCCGGACGCGAAGGCGCTCGCAGGCGGGCAGTCGCTCATCCCCGTCATGAAGCTGCGAATCGCCCGGCCGTCGCTCGTGGTCGACATCTCGCAGCTCGCGCTCCGCAGCGTGGCAGAGCGCGACGGCGAGCTCCACATCGGGGCGCTCGCGACCTGGGCCGAGCTCGCGAACGCCACGCTGCCGCGCGGGCTCGAAGCGATCGCCGAGTGCGCGCACGGAATCGGCGACGTCCAGGTGCGTAACCTCGGGACCATGGGCGGAAGCATCGTGCACGCGGATCCGGCGTCGGACATGCCGGCCGTTCTCCTTGCACTCGGCGCCCGGCTCGACGTGTGCTCGCCTGTGGGCCGGCGCGACGTCGCGTTGACGGACGTCTTCGTCGGCCCGTTCATGACGAGCCTCGGGCCGCATGAGCTCGTGACGGACATCGTCGTCTCCGTGCCCCCGCCGGGCTCTGGCTCCGCCTACGTCTCGGTCGAGCACCCTGCCTCGGGCTTTGCGCTCGCCGGTGCGGCAGCGCTCGTGACGCCGAGCGACGAGACGGTCGCGCTCACCGGAGTCGGGGCGACGCCCTTCGTCCTCTCCTCTGGCGATCCACGTTCATCCCTGGGAGACGCCGAGATCTTCGGCGACCGCTTCGCCTCGGCCGAGTACCGGCGCGAGCTCGCCGCCGTCTGTGCCAAGCGAGCGCTCGAGGCAGCGCGTGGCCGCGCGAAGGAGGGCGCGTGAGCGACACGCTCATCGGCGTTTCGCGCCCGCGCGTCGACGCGCCCGACAAGGTCACCGGCGCGACGCGCTTCGCCGCCGACGGTTATGTACACGGCCTGCTGCATGCCCGCCCCGTGCTCGCGACCGAGGCGCACGCGCGCATCCGAGCCGTCCACAAGGACGCTGCGCTCGCCACGCCGGGCGTCGTCGCGGTGCTCCTCGCGGCAGACCTTCCCCTCACGACCACCGGCACCGATCGCACGGCGGAGCCGCTCGCCCGCGAGGAGGTCGTCTTCGCGGGCCAGCCCCTCGCCCTCGTAGTCGGCGAGTCCGAGGCGGCCGCAGAGGACGGCGCCGAGGCGCTCGTCGTGGAGTACGAGACGCTCCCGGCCGTCGTCGACCTCGAGGCCGCGATGGAGCCGGGCGCACCCCTCGCGCGCGCCGTGCAGGAGACGGAAGAGGGTGGCGACCTCGAGTCGATCCACGCCGGCGTCGACCACGGGCAGGAGGACGACCCCGGCGAGGAGCTCTCGGGCAACGTGCTCGACCGGATCACGCGCGAGCATGGAGACCTGACGGCGGCCTTCGCAGGCAGCGACGCCGTCGTCGAGGGCACGTTCCGGACGCCGTGGGTGCACCAGGCGTACATCGAGCCGCAGGTCTGCACGGCGTGGCTCGAGCCGTCGGGGACACTCGTCGTCTCGACCGCCACGCAGGGCTCCTTCGTCACACGGAATGAGCTGGCACGCGCGTTCGACCTGCCTCTCGAGCGGATCCGCGTCATCGCCGAGCCGCTCGGCGGTGCGTTCGGCGGCAAGTTCGCACTCGTCGAGCCGCTCGCCGCGGGCGCCGCACTCGCCCTCCGGCGCCCCGTTCGGCTGACGCTCACTCGCACCGAGGACTTTCAGGCCACGAATCCCGCCTCGGCCCAGGTGACGCATCTCAAGGTCGGTGCTCGCACGGACGGGACGCTCACCGGGATCGAGGCCCGCATGCTCGTCGACCGCGGCTCGAACGCCGGCTGGGGGGTCGAGGGGATCACGTCGCTGCTCGTCGCTGGCCCGTACCGCTGGGAAGCCCACGACATCCGTGGCTACGGCGTGCAGACGAACCGCTTCACCTTCGGCGCGTACCGCGCGCCCGGAGCTCCGACAGCGGCATTCGCGCTGGAGTCGCTCCTCGACGAGCTCGCGGACGCGCTCGAGCTGGACCCTGTGGATATGCGCCTCCGAAATGCCGTCGTGGAGGGCGACATCGGCATCAGCGGCAGCCCCTACCCGACGATCGGGGCGGTCGAGGTCCTCGAGCGGATTCGCGAGCACCCGTTGTGGGCAATGCGCGACTCGCTGCCCGAGGGCGAAGGGATCGGCATGGCCGCGGGGCACTGGCCCGGCGGAAACGAGCCCGCCGCGGCGGTCTGTCGCGTCGACACGGACGGCACGATGACGGTCGTCACGTCCGCGGTGGACATGAGCGGCGTGAACTCGGGATTCGCGGTCATCGCAGCAGCAGCGTTCGGACTGTCGCCGGACAAGGTGCGCATCGTGACTGCGGACACGGCCTCGGGCCCGTACGCCGGCGCGAGTGGCGGCTCGAAGATCACGTACACGGTCGGGGCCGCTGTGCTGAAGGCGGCAGCGTCCGCTCGCGAGAAGGTGCTCGCGGCCGCCTCGCAGGAGCTCGAGATCGCACCGGACGACCTCGAAGTGGTCGACGGAGTCGTTCAGGCCGTGGGCGCACCGGACCGCTCGATCACGGTCGAGGAGCTCGCGAAGAAGGCGCTGCGCTTCGGAGGTGTCTACGAGCCGATCGAGGGGCACGGCGGATCGGCGCAGACGACCGGCGCACCGTCGGTCGCAGCGCATCTCTCCCATGTCCGGGTCGACCGGGAGACGGGTGAGGTGGAGCTCCTCCGACACGTCATCGCCCAGGACGTCGGCCGGGCCTTGAACCCGGCGCTCGTCGAGGGTCAGATGCGCGGCGGAGCTGCCCAGGGCATGGGCTGGGCGCTCTTCGAGCAGCTCGACCACGACGAAGACGGACGCCTGCTCACAGGGTCCTTCCTCGACTACGCGATCCCGACTGCGGGGCGCGTCCCCGAGATCGAAACGCTCATCGTCGAGGTTCCCGCCCCCGATGGCCCGTTCGGCGCGAAGGGCATCGGCGAAGCGCCGGTCGTCGCCGCACCCGCCGCGATCGCGAACGCCGTTGCGGCGGCCACGGGCACACGTCTGTACGAGCTACCGATGACGGCGCCCAGGGTCTGGAAAGCTCTGCGCTCGTGAGCGCGCTCGAGCAGGCGCGAGCCGTGGTCGAGTCCTGGAACGAGGAGCTCCGTCGAGAGCTCCCCGAGGGCGCCTTCCTCTTCGACGCCCACACACACCTCGGGCACGACATCGACGGGATGGTCGGAAGCTACGACGAGCTGACGACGACGCTCGACCGGTACGGCTTCGGCGGGGCGTTCGTGTTCTGCCTCGACGAGCACGATCGGGAACCGGCCTTCACGACGCCGAACGACCGCACGCTCGCGCACGCAGCACACTCCGAGGGGAAGCTCGTCCCGTTCGTCCGGCTCGACCTCACAGCTCGGCCCCTCGAGGAGGCGCGGCGGTGCCTCGACCTCGGCGCACGTGGGATCAAGCTGCACCCGCGCGCGCAGGCGTTCGCCCTCAGCGACGAGCGGCTGCAGCCGATCTTCGCGCTCGCAGTCGAGAAGTCCGTGCCGATCCTCATCCACGGGGGCCGCGGACTTCCACCGATCGCCGAGGACCTGGAGGCGCTGGTGCGGCGGAACGAGGGCGTGCAGCTGATCATCGCGCACGCGGGCATCGCGGACATGGCGAGCCTGGCGGGCCGTCTCGGCGGCATTCCGGGCGTCTTCTTCGACACGTCGGTCTGGAGCGGGCTCGACCTGCTCGACCTCTACCGCCAGGTCGCCCCCGAGCAGGTGCTCTACGCCTCCGACTACCCGTACGGGCGCCAGCCCAACTCACTGCTCGTGGCGGTCCGGACCGCGAAGCTGGCAGGCTTCGACGACAAGCAGCTCCGGTTGATGCTCGGCGGAAGCGCGCGACGAATTGTCGCCGGCGAGGCGCTCGAGCCGCTCTCGGCACCGAGGGGAACGACGTCGCTCGTCCAGCCGCTGACGTTCGCGCGGATCCACCAGTACATCTCCATGGCAGTGCCGATGCTCTGGCTGCGTCAACGTGACGCGATCGGTGCGCTCGGGCTGGCAGTGAACGCGTCGCGCGAGCGGAGCAATGGTCACCCGGACGCGTCGGAGCGGATCCAGGAGCTCCTGACGACGGCGCAGGATCTCTGGCGTGCAGGTGCCGAGATCGAGGACGACGACGAGCGGGTCACGACGTTCCGCACGGCGATCCAGCTCGTCAACCTCGCCGACATGGTCTCGCTCACGACGCGCGCCTGAGTTGTGCGCAAGACCGGGAGTCCGCTCGCGCGGATCTCCCGGTCGCGCGGACCCCCTAAAGGCGTCCGCTTCGCGGCCGCTGCCTGGTCTACCTCGAGTAGCGAAAGCAGTCGGTCGTGTGGTCGTCGACCATGCCGACCGTCTGCATGAAGGCATGGATCACCGTCGGGCCGACGAAGCGGAACCCGCGGCGCTTGAGGTCCTTCGAGATCGCCGTCGAGAGCTCGGTCTTGGCAGGGAGCTCCGACAGCGTGCGCCGGCGGTTCACGATCGGCTTGCCGTCGACGAACCCCCAGAGATATGCGTCGAGGCTCCCGAGCTCGCCCTGCACCTCGAGGACGCGGGCAGCGTTGTTCACGGTCGACTCCACCTTCAGCCGGTTGCGAACGATCCCCGGGTCGGCGAGCAGCCGCTCGACGTCCTTCTCCGAGAAGCGCGCGACGACATGCGGGTCGAAGCCGGCGAATGCGCGCCGGTATCCGTCGCGCTTGCGCAGGATGGTCGACCACGAGAGACCGGCTTGCGCGCCCTCGAGCGTCAGCATCTCGAAGAGATGGCGGTCGTCGTGCGAGGGCTTGCCCCACTCCTCGTCGTGGTACGCGCGCATGAGCTCGTCCCCTCCAGCGGCCCACTCGCAACGCGTGATGCTCGACATCCCTGGGTAGGATCGCACGCGATGCGCGCCGCCCTCGTCCTCGTTCTCGCGCTCGCGTTCGCAGCCGGCTGTGGCGGCGGTGACGACGAGGCGGCGAGCGGAGAAGACACCACCACGACGACAACCGCCGTGACGGAGTGCGCGGACGTGGAGGCGCCTGAGCCTCGCGAGCCCGGAACGAACGATGCGCCGTCCGAGGGGCTCGACGCTTCGCTCACCCACATGCTCACCTTCGACACGAGCTGTGGCTCTTTCACGGTCACGCTCGACCCGGAGTCGGCTCCGGAGACGACGGCCTCGCTGGTCGCGCTCGCCGATAGCGGCTACTTCGACGACACGATCTTCCACCGCGTCGTCACCGGGTTCGTGATCCAGGGCGGCGACCCGACCCAGACCGGCTCGGGCGGACCCGGCTACTCGACGGTCGACGCGCCACCTACCGACGCGAGCTACACGAAGGGCACGGTGGCGATGGCGAAGTCGCAGCCCGAAGCACCGGGAACCTCGGGGAGCCAGTTTTTCGTCGTGACGGACGATGCGGCCGCAGGCGGGTTGACGCCGGACTACGCGATCGTCGGCCAGGTGACGGAGGGCATGGAGACGATCGATCGGATCGCTGCGCTCGCGGTCGGTGACGGCCCACCGTCGCAGCCGGTGGTCGTGAACTCGGTCACCGCGACGTCGGGCTGATGGGGCGAATCGCCGCGATCGTCCTCGCCGCGGGCGAGGCGTCGCGGTTCGGGAGCCCGAAGCAGAACCTCCTCCTTCCCCGCGTGCTCGAGCGGCTGCGCGACACGTCGGTCGACGACATCGTCGTGGTCGAGGGCGCACATGCTCTCGAGAGCGCAAGTTACAAGTTGTTACAAGGTGCTATTCGAGTTGCCTCGTGCCCCGAGTGGGCGCGCGGCCCCGGCGCGTCGCTTCGCTGCGGCCTGGACACTCTCGGATCGGACGTCGACGCGGCGGTCGTCGTCCTCGCGGATGGGCCGAGCCTCTCGCCGCAGGCAGTCGAGCGCGTGCTCGACGAGTGGCGTGCGAGCGGTGGAATCGTTGCTGCGTCGTACGACGAGGAGCGCGGCCATCCCCTCGTGCTCGGCCGTTCCGAGTGGGTCGACATCCCGGACGAGGGCCTCCGCGAACGAGCCGTTCGCCTCGTCCCGTGCGATGACCTCGGCGCTCCAGGCGACGTCGATGTACCGGAGGACCTCCCGTAGGGGCGAGGCTTGCCTCGCCCTCGGATCACCCTCAGGCGGTCGCGTCGAGCCCGCGCAGCTCGCTGAGCTTGTCCATCAGGCCCGGCGGCATGCGCTCCACAGAGCTCGTTCGCACGTACCGGCGCAGGCTCTCCTCGAAGCGGTAGCGACGCCGGCAGTAGTCGCAGTCCCCGAGGTGCGTCTCGGCCTCACGCCATTCGGCATCGGAGAGCGTGCGATCCAGGAAGTCCTGGAGGAGCTCCTCGCAGCGATCGCACGGCTCGCCCACTATGAGAGCGCCCCCTGTGCGAGGTGCTGTTTGAGCGCACGGCGACCACGGTGAAGTCGTGACATGACTGTTCCTATCGGCACGTCGAGGATCTGTGCCGCATCAGCGTACGAAAAGTCCCCGATGTCCACCAGCACGACGACGTCGCGGAATTGTGGTGGGATCTCCGAGAGCGCGTTGACGATGGAATCCTGCGACAGGCGCTCGACGACATCGTCCGTCTCGAGCGCCTCCTCGCCGGCAGCCGATGCCATCTTGTTGGCGAGGTAGTAGTCCGTCTCTTCGAGAGGCTGCGTCTGCGGAGAGCGCTGGATCTTGCGGCCGCGATCGACGTTCAGGTTCGTGAGGATGCGCAAGAGCCATGCGCGCAGGTTCGTTCCCGGTGTGAACGACCTCCAGCTGCGAAATGCCCTTGCGTACGTCTCCTGCACGAGATCCTCTGCCTCCTCACGCGAGCCGACCAGTCGCCTCGCAACCCGGTAGACCTGGTCGGCGAGGGCAAGGGCTTCCTCCTCGAAGCGCGCACGGTCGCGAGCTTCGGTCGCAATCCGCCGTGCATCGGTGTCGGGGCCCGGCTCGCTCACCGGCGTACCGTACCGCTGTCCGTTACCGGAGCCTGAAACGTGGTGTCCGCAGGGGCTATTCC
This sequence comes from uncultured Gaiellaceae bacterium, assembly GCA_963744505.1. GTDB lineage: Bacteria > Actinomycetota > Thermoleophilia > Gaiellales > Gaiellaceae > GMQP-bins7. Next base: position 793,503 of record CAVUTL010000003.1, on the reverse strand, counting down.
CGCTCTTCGGCGATCTCGGGGAAGCCTGACCGCGCGAGCGCAGTGACGATCTCACTCCTCGAGGTCCTGTTCTCGTCCCACTCGAGCGTGATCTCGCCCATGAGATTCGCGTTCGCGTACTCGATGCCCTCCTGCCCACGGAGCGCGCCCGCAAGCCGACCGATGCAGCGCTCGCAGCGAACGCCGCTGACGCGGAGGGTCGCCGTCGCAGTCGCCATCACATCGATGCTACCGACGCCGCGCCGGACGCCGATATCAGCGTTTGACGCCGTGCACGGGCCGTCCCGCGGCCTCCCACGCGTAGTACGAGGCGCTCGGCCCGAACGCCGGCTCGTAGCCCACGACACGCGGGTTCCGCCCGACCTCCTTGGCGCGTTGGGCGTGCCAGAGCAGGTTCGGGTCGTCACGCTCTTCCCACACGAGCACGAGGTGGGCCGCCGTCATGAAGTCCGCGACGAACGTGCAGCTCTCGGCGGGGCATGGGAACGGATCGGTGCGCACGCAGAACCAGCCGCTGCGATCGCCGTCCGCAACATCGAGCCACAGCTCCTCGTCGGCCTCGAGCTCCAGATCGGAGAGCACGGCCGCCCCGGGACGTAGCTCCGACTCCACCGGGGCACAATAGCCACGTGCCCACGAGCGACCGCCGCGACGTCGCCCTCGTCCTCTCGGGCGGCGGAGTCAACGGGATCCTCCTCGAGCTCGGGTTCCTGAGACGCCTGTCGGAGACGGCGCTCTGGCCCCGGATCGGCTGGATCCACGGCACGTCTGCCGGCGCCCTCGCCGGCACCTTGGCGGCCCTCGGGCGCCTGGACGATCTGGAGGAGTTCCTCTTCGAGCTCCAGGCGACGGACGCGTTTCGCCCGCGCGCGGTCTGGCAGTTCCCCGGTGGCCTTCACGACTACACGTTGCCCACGACCGTCGCGGAGAGAATCGGCTCCCCGGTGGAGCTCGGGACCGCGCTCGCGGCGTCCGAGATCGAGCTCGTCGTCTACGCGACCGACGTGAGCGATTACCCGGAGGGCGACGAGGCTCGCGACTTCGAGCTCGCGTACTCGTCCCGCACGACTGATCCCGAGCTGATGGGCCGCGCGATCCTCGCGTCGGCCGCGATCAGCGGACTCGTGCTCCCGATCCGTCTCGACAACGTGATTGCGACCGACGGCGGCTGGGTGCGGAACTTTCCGTTCGAGCACGCCTATCGCAACCCGGATGTCGCGGTGATCGCGGCCTGTCGCTACGTGGCGAGCTATCCGCCGACTACCACCGCGTACCTGGAGCGGACGCGAGAGCGCCTCGAACGGTTTCGCGCCGTCCCGCCCGCGCGGGCACTCCTGGCGGAGGTGCGGCTCGCCCAGGAGCGGTCGTCACGCGGAGAGCCGGCGCACTACGGCGAGCTCATCGTGCGCCTCATGCGCGTCGCGTTCGCGCGGAACGCCGTCATCGAGGAGCGGATCGCGGACGAGCGCGAGACCTCGGTCGCGGAGCTCCGGCTCCTGCGGGAGGACGTAACACGTGCCGCGGTCGCGGCTGCTCCGCCATGGCGTCGCAGACGACTGCGCGCAGAGCTCGAAGAGCGATTCTCGAGCGCGCGCTTCCCGTTCCGCCACGATCGCCACGTCCCTGCGCTCATCGTGCGGGCAACGGCGGGCGACGCCAGCCTCGACCCGACCTTCCGCACGGACAGGCCGTGGCCGAGGGAGGTGAAGCAGGACCTGGTCGAGCGCGGCTACAGGCTCACCGACGAGGCACTCGCGGCGCAGCCGGGGTTCGAAAACGAGTAGAAAAGGTCGGCTGGGGTCCGGGCAGGCGGTCGGACCCCAGGCCGATGAGAGATGAGCAGGCCCCGGAGACCGGGGCCGTGCTCGCGGCTAGCCCTGGGGGGATGGGGGCTGCCGTCCGAGCGTGACGGTCACGCTCGTCTTGGCCGCGTCGCGGTAGATCACGAGGGTGATCTCGTCGCCTGGCTGGTGGCCGGCGATCGCGTCGCGAAGTCCTTCGATGGAGGAGATCTTCTTGCCGTCGTAGGCGACGATGATGTCGCCGCCGAGGACGTACGTCTGTCCGGCGACGACGACCTGCCGCGTGCCGCCTTCGAGCCCCGCCTTGTCCGCACCGCTCTTGCTCGTCACGGACTCGACGAGCACGCCCGACTTCACGGGGAGGTTGTAGCGCTCCGCGACGTCCTCGGTCAGAGCCTGGCCGCTGATGCCCAGATACGCGTGGTCGACGCGCCCGGTCCGGAGGATTTGTGCGACGACGTCCTTGACGGTGTTGGAGGGGACGGCAAACCCGATGCCGACGTTGCCTGTCGCACTCGTCCCGGAGCCGGTCTCGATCTGCGTGTTGACGCCGATGACCTGGCCGCGCGCGTTGAGCAGTGGGCCGCCCGAGTTGCCGGGGTTGATCGGGGCATCGGTCTGGATGACGTGATCGATCGTGAAGCGGTTCGGGGCGGTGATCAGACGCTGGAGCGCACTGACGATCCCAGAGGTAGCTGTGCGGTCGAGCCCGAACGGATTTCCGATCGCGACGACCGGATCACCGACTCGGACGAGATCGGAGTTGCCCATGGGCAGAGGCGTGAGGGCGCTCGCGGAGGTCTGGACGCGAAGAACCGCGAGATCGGTGGACGGATCCGTTCCGACGACCTCGGCCTTGACCGTGTCGCGGTTCGAAAAGCTGACGGTGACCTCACCGGCATCGCGGACGACGTGGTAGTTCGTGACGATGCGGCCGGTCTTGTCGATCACAAAGCCTGATCCCAACGCCGAGTCCTGCCCGCCGAAGGGGTCCATGGACCCCGACGAGGTCGATCTGTTGGTCGCGTTGATTCGAACGACTCCCGACGCCGCTCGCTCGTAGATCTCGTTCACGCTCATCAGGTCACCGGAAGCCGGCGCAAGCCGAGATGGCGATGCTGCCGATGTCTCCGTGACGACGGTCGTCGTGGAGTCGAGACCACCGACGAGCGCGACCGCCCCGACTGCCACGACACCGCCGAGAACGGCGGACGCCACAAGCGTGGCGACGGGGCGAAGCGAACGGGCGACCGACATGACTCGACGGTTATAGCCCCGCCGCCGTGAACCTCGGGTTAGCCGCTGTTAAGACGGGGTTGCCTGGCGGACTACCACTAGGCGATGAGGACGCCGGTGACGTACATCGTCGCGATCCCTGCGATGAATCCGGCGATCGCGTGCCCCGAACGGAGCCCGCCCGGCGCGGTGCGCGCGACGTAGCGCCCGACCTCGACAACCACCTGAAATGCGGCGCCCGCGGCGATCGCGAAGAAGAGCGCACCGAGGACGTCGCTCGAGGTGTAGCCGCCGACCCAGGCTCCGAGGATCGTCGGCGCGCCGGCGATGAGCACGAGGCCGGCGAGCGCGAGGATGGTGACGCGCGTCTTCGCGACGGGCGTCGCGATTCCGAGGCCCTCGGTGACGTTGTGGATCATGAAGCCCACGATGAGGAAGCTCCCGAGCTGGAGCTCGCCGAGCGCGAACGACGCCCCGATCGCGAGCCCCTCGCCCAGGTTGTGGAGGCCGATCCCGACTGCGATGAGCAGTGCGAGCGTCAATCCCGACGCAGTCGAGCCGCGCGTCAGCCGTCCGGCGAGCGCCGTCATCCCGAGGAAGCTCAGTGCGACCCCGAGCAGCACGAGCCCGGCTCCGCCGAGCGCAGCCGGTAGCAGCGCCTGGAGCTGGAACGCCTCGGACAGTGCCTCGATGCCGAGGAACGAGAGGAGCCCCGCAGTGAACGCCATGAACACCGAGAGCCAGACTGCGCCGGCCTGCCGGAGCGCCGGGAGCCAGAGGAGGCCGAGCGCGACGGGAAGGATTCCCACGAGAAAGCCGATGAGCGCGTAGCCGAGGAACCCCTCGAGCGACGGCTGTGGCGTCTCGACGGCCGCAGGGATCTCCTCGACAGTCTCGATCCCGGTGGAGCTCGTGACGCCGACGGTGATCGGATCGCCGTCGACCCAGTCGAACGGCACGACGATCGTGCTCGAGCGCAGGCGGCCGAGGGTCGTCGGCCCGTCGACCGTGAACGGGACGATCGCATCGTCGACGTTCACGTTCGCGATCGTGAGATCGTCGGGTTGAGGGTTCCGAACCGTGATCCGGATCTCACCCGGCGAGAACTCCACGCGCCGGATGTCGAACTCGTCCGCGGGAGGCGGGTTCGTTCCCACGAGATCGACGAACGACGAGCCGCTTGTCACCACGACACCGACCGCGAGCGCGAGGAGGAGCACCGGAACGACGGCCCACAGCCGCCAGCCGAGCCGGTTCCGCTCGCTCGCGGCCGAACCGGCTTCCACTACTCGACCACCTCGAAGAAGCCCATCCACCCGAGCTCGGCGAACTCCGACTGGTGCGCGTGGAACATGAACTTCCCGGTGCTGGCGAAGTCGATCTCGAGGACGCCACGCTGGCCCTGGCACTGCATCACCGTGTCCGTGTACTCCCAGTACTCACCGGTCCCGGTCGGCTGGTAGCGGAAGAAGTCCGCGTGCAGGTGGAGCGAGTTGACGAGGTCGAACTCCGTGAGGTTCGCGAGATAGATGCGCACCAGCTCCGACCGCTTGACCCTGATCGGGTACCTGGCGTAGTAGAACGACCGCCCGTTCACCGTGTAGAAGTTGTTCCCGCCGTCGGCGTCGGTGTCGAAGCCGTTCATCACCATCACAAGCTCCTGCGCGGGCGGGCGCGGCTCCTTCGGGTCGATGATGAAGGCGCCGTAGAGGCCCTTGTGGATGTGCTTCTTCAGCGGCGTCGCGTGGCAGTGGTAGAGGTGGAAGCCGGCCGGCTGCGCCTCGAACTCGTACCTGAACCGCCCACCGGGCTCGACGACCTCGAAGACGCCGTCCATGTTCGTCGGGTGGATGCCGTGGAAGTGAATCGTGTGCGGATGGGACCCCGCGTTGACGAAGTTCACCCGGAGCCGGTCGCCTTCCGTCGCGCGGATCACCGGCCCTGGGGCCGTACCGTTGTAGACCCAGGCGGGGAAGAACACGCCGGGTGCGACCTCGAGCTCGACGTCCGTGGCGGTGAGGTCGTACTCGCGTACGCGCCCTGGCTGGTACGGAAGGCGCTCCGGCGGATAGAGCAGTGCATCGAGGTCGTTCGGCCCGCCGACCGCCGGCACTTCCGCGCCGAACATCGCCGCGTGCCCGATCGCGCCGCGCTCATGGTTCGCAGGCGTCCGCGTGTGGCCGTGGCTCGAATGGTCGTGCCCGCCGGCCGCCGCATCGTTGTCGAACGCGAGCTTGCCCACGATCGGCACGGCCGCAAGCGGAGCGGCAGCGGCGAGCAGCTTGCCTCTCGTGAGGCGCTTTTTAGTCATGACTAACTCCGAGTCGGAGTGTAACCTAAGGTGCTCCGAATGCGAGCACCGTCAGCCGATCTCACCGTCGCCGTCCAGGACTACCTGAAGGCGATCTACGTCCTCGAGTCGTCGGGGGAGCGCGTCACGACGTCCGCGCTCGCGCGCCGCATGGCGGTCAGCGCACCGTCGGCGACGGCCATGACGAAGCGGCTCGACGAGCTCGGCCTCGTCGAGCGGCTCCCGTACCGCGGTGTGGCGCTGACGGACGAAGGCCGGCAGAGCGCACTCGAGGTCCTCCGTCACCACCGCCTGCTCGAGCGCTACCTCGTCGACCGTCTCGGCCTCTCGCTGGACGCGGTCCACGCCGAGGCCGAGTTGCTCGAGCACGCACTGTCCGAGGAGCTCGAGGCGAAGATCGACGAGGAGCTCGGATATCCGACGCACGATCCGCACGGCGATCCGATCCCCGACCGCGAGCTCCGGCTCGTCCACGGAGAGAGCCGGACGCTGCTCGACCTGGAGCCGGGAGACCGCGGATCGGTCACGCGTGTGCCGGATGGCGACTCGGACCTTCTCCGGTATCTCGGCGAGCTCGGCCTCGTGCCGGACGCGCGCGTGGAGATGCTCTCGCAGGCCCCGTTCGGCGGCCCGGTCACCGTGCGCACCGACTCCGGCGACCACGCGATCTCGCGCGATCTCGCCGACCGTATCGCGGCAGCGTAGGCAGTCTGCGCGACATGGCGGCGAGCGACCTGGTCGACGACGGCTATCTCGGCCCGGTCGTGCTCCTGACCCACGAGGAGTGCGTGGAGATGGCCGCGTACCTCCAACGCGACGACCTCCCTGCGCCGAGCGTGTGGCGCAAGGGACGAGCGGTGCACGAGCGACTGCTGTACGAGCTCGCCTGTCACCCGGCGATCCTCGGTCCTGTCGTCGACGCACTTGGTCCCGACGTCGTGCTCTGGGGCGCGTCGTCGGTTCGACGCAAGCCGGGGGAGACCCACCCGTGGCACTCGGACATCGAGTCGTGCGCGCCCGAGGGCGGATTCGTCTCGGTCTGGATCGGGGTCGAGAACACGTCGCGGGACTCCTCTCTGCAGGTCATACAGGGATCGCACCTGCTCGGTCTCTCGGCGCAGGAGGCGCGTAGAGACCTCGGAGTCGCCCGCGAAGAGGCAACCCCGGAGATGCTGCTCGAGTTCGCGCGGGCACGCGATCCGCGGGCCGCCCTCGGGATTCCCGACATGCGGGACGGCGACGCGATCCTCTTCGACGGACGGCTCTGGCACGGCACCGACAACCTGCGTCAAAACGGCGTGCGGACTGCCCTGATCCTTCAGTACGCCGCCGCCGACCGCCCCGTCCGGATCCCCGACTGGAGCGAGCTCGACTGGCCGTTCCGCCTTCGTACGGAGCCGCTGCCACCGGTGATCGTGGTCCATGGCGCCGATCGCGGCGGTCCGAACCACGTCGTCCCTCCGCCGGCGCCATCATCCCCGAGCGCGAAGTGATCGAGAACGCGATCCACACATTCGACCTTCCTCTCGGCGAGCGTCCGCCGGACGAGCCGTGGCGGCCGTTCTTCGCGTTCCGCGGTCCGACGCCGCTCCTGGCGAACATGTCGTGCCACGCGTCCGTCCTCGCCGGCGGCCACTCGCCACACCCACCCCACGCGCACGTCGAGGAGGAGCTGCTGATCCCGCTCCACGGCGGCGTGGAGCTGGTCGTCCCCTCGGGACCGGCAGACGACGCACCGCGCCTCGAGCGTCAGACGCCGGGCTCGTTCGTCTTCTACCCGAGCATGCAGCACCACACCATCCGCAACCCGGGCACGTCTCCCGTCGCGTACCTCATGTTCAAGTGGGAGGCACAGGCGAGCGGAGGCACCGAGGAGCCGCTGGGGACGGAGCTGGCCGACTTCGCCGACGCAGCGCCACCGGACGACGCCCGTCCGTTCTGGTCTCGTCAGCTGCTCGAGGGGCCGACCCGCTGCCTGACAAAGCTCCACTCGCACCTGACCGTTCTCGAGCCGGGAGCCGGCTACGAGCCGCACCGTGATGCGCACGACGTCGCAATCGTGACGATCGCGGGGACGGTGGAGACGCTTGGGGAGCGTGTGCCGCCTCGGAGCGTCGTCTACTACGGGGCCGACGCGCTGCACGGCCTGCGCAACGTCGGCTCCGAGCCCGCGCGCTACCTCGTGTTCGAGTTCCATGCACCGGGCCCGGAGTCGGTCGCGCCTCCGTCGCCGTTGCGCCGGCTCGCGTCGAAGCTCAGGCGAGCTCGAGCTCGACGACCCTGACGTCCTGGGCGCGATCCGCGCCGAGCGCGTCGTCGAGCTTCCGGTGGAGCTCGCCCGACTCGAAGAGCTCCTCCGTGATGTCGGCGCCTCCGATCAGCTCGCCCTTGACGAAGACCTGTGGGATGGTCGGCCAGCCCGAGATCGACACCAGCTCCTGCCGAATCCTCGGGTCGGGGAGGATGTCGACTGTGGTGATCGGAGCTCCGGCGGCATGAAGGGCCTGCAGCGCGCGATGCGAGTTGCCGCACATCACCAGCTGCGGCGTGCCCTTCATGAACACCGCCACGGGCTCGGTCGTGATCACGTCGGAGATCTGCTCGTTCAACGACTTCATGGTGTTCCTTTCGTCTTGATCCGGAGCTCGTGGATGGAGCCGTCGCCGAGTGGACTGGCGAGGGCGTCGTTGACGCGGCGATGCTGGTCGAGGAGCGCCAGACCGTCGAAGTCGGAGCTGACCACCGTCACCTGAAAGTGGTCGCCGGTGCCCGTGCGGTCCTCGACGTCGAGCTCGGCGGCATCCGGGAACGCCTCCTCGAGCAGTAAGCGGATCGCCTCGGCTTCCATCCCGACCATGCTAGATGCCGCGGGTACGCTGCAGGCGTGCGACTCATCCGTGCCGTTTTTCTCTTCAAGCTCGGCTTCTGGGCGGGGATCGTCGCGTCGGCCGCCGTGATGAAGCGGATGTTCCCGTCGCGCGGTGACGCCGCGAGCGACGAGGTCGCACTCGTCGCCATCCTCGACGGGATCGAGATGAAGAGTCGCGCCCAGGCGTTCCGAGGCGGGTCGATGTTCACGTGGCTCGGGGGGATCGCCGTCGACCTCCGGGACGCCCAGCTCGCGCCCGACGCCCACCTCGACGTCCGCTCGCTCTTCGGCGGCATCGCCATCCGGGTTCCCGTCGGGTGGAAGGTCGAGTCGAACGTCACGGCGCTCGGCGGCGGAGTCGATATCGCCGTGCCGGACCCGGAGTCCGAGAACGCGCCGACCCTGACGCTCGACGGGTTCGCCGCGTTCGGCGGCGTCGCTGTCGGCGCGAAGCCTGCCGAGAGCTAGGCGGCATGCGTCGCGCGACCGAGTATCTCGTCTCGGTCCCCGAGCGGATCATCCGCGCCGTCGCAGCGTCACTCGGCGGGACGATCCACGAGACGGCCGAGCTCGTCCTCCCGCGCCTCGTGCGCACGTCCCGCTTCTACGAGGCGACGGCGAAGAACCTGTTGCGGATCAGCGTCGAGCTCGTCGGCGGAGTGGAGCGCCCGTCCGAGCAGGTCGTGGGAGAGGTCGAGGCCTCCCCGAGGAAGCTCGCGGTGCGGAAAGCCGGCGGCAACGTCGTCGAGCTCGGCTCGATCCTCGCCTTCGGGTTCTCACCGTTGTGGCTCCTCGCCGGCGCCGCGGACGTCACACGCGGAACCAGGGTCTATCTCGATGCGCTGGTCGGCGAGCTCAAGGCCGCCGGCGTGCTCGCGAAGGAGGCCGAGTTCGCGTCGGTCGACGATCTCCTCGCGGCTCTCGAAGGCGCGAGCGGGACGACCGCGCGCCTGATCGACATCCCGCCGCTCGAGGTCGAGGGGCTCAAGCGGTCGCTCACTGACCTGCGCGATGATGCGAAGAGCCTTCCGACCCCACCGGAGCTCGCCGCCGTCTATCAGGGGCTCCTCGCCGAGGCCGATCGTGAGCAGCGCTCATTGCTCGAGGTCTCGGTTGGGATGGGCCTCGCGTTCTTCAACTCGGCCCGCAAGGTCGGACGCCAGCACGTGCTCGACCCGTACACGGAAGATCTGCGACCGGTGCGGGACGAGGGGTTCGCCGGCTATGCGCGGCGCGTGGGACGCCCGTACGCCGCAGCGGTTGGCCGGCACTTCGATCCGCAGACCCGGACGCTCACCGAGCGCGGCCTCGGCCGGCTGGCTCGCCCTGAGCTGCTTGAATCGAGGGCGATGGCGCATCCGAACAGCTTCGGCGCGCGCTCGACGCTCGACGCCGGCGGCTCGAGCCACGAGATCTTCCGCCTCGACGCGCTGCAGGCGAGCCACGACATCTCTCGCCTCCCCTACACGTTGCGCATCCTGCTCGAGAACGTGCTGCGGATGGAGGACGGGACGAACGTGACGACGGAAGACGTGGAGGCCGTCGCCGGCTGGGTCGCGGCCGCCGCGCCGTCCGAGGAGATCTCGTTCACGCCCGGCCGCGTGCTCCTCCAGGACTTCACGGGCGTCCCTGCCGTCGTCGATCTCGCCGCGATGCGGAACGCGATGCACGAACTCGGAGGCGACCCGGAGCGGATCAACCCGCTGCTCCCCGTCGAGCTCGTCATCGACCATTCCGTGCAGGTCGACGAATACGCGACGCGTCGCGCTATCTTCCGGAACGCAGAGCTCGAGTTCGAGCGCAACCGCGAGCGCTATGCATTCCTGCGCTGGGGACAGGGTGCGTTCGACAACTTCAAGGTCGTCCCACCCAGCACGGGGATCGTCCATCAGGTCAACCTCGAGTTCCTCGCGCGCGTCGTCGACGAACGGGACGGCGTCGCGTTCCCCGACACGCTGGTCGGGACCGACTCCCACACCACGATGATCAACGGCCTCGGCGTCCTCGGCTGGGGCGTCGGTGGGATCGAAGCCGAGGCGGCAATGCTCGGGGAGGCGATCTCGATGCTCGTCCCCCAGGTCGTCGGCTTCCGGCTCACCGGAGCACTGCCGGAGGGCTCGACCGCGACCGACCTCGTGCTCACCGTGACGCAGATCCTCCGAGCGACCGGCGTCGTGGGGAAGTTCGTCGAGTACTTCGGCCACGGCCTCGAGACGCTTCCGCTCGCAGACCGAGCCACGATCGGGAACATGTCGCCGGAGTACGGGGCGACCTGCGGCTTCTTCCCCGTCGACGACGAGACGCTTCGCTACCTGCGCCTGACGGGTCGTTCGAAGGAACGGATCGCGCTGGTCGACGCGTACTGCAAGGAAAACGCGCTCTGGCATGACCCCGACGAGCCGCCGACCTACTCGCAGGTGATCGACCTCGACCTCTCTTCCGTGGAGCCGTCGCTTGCCGGCCCGCGTCGGCCCCAGGATCGCGTGCCGCTGCGCGAGGCGAAGCAGGCGTTCATCGACACGCTGCCGAGCTTCGGCATCGATTACGGAAACGCGCACGACGAGGCCGTCGCTGAGACATTCCCGGCGAGCGACCCGCTCGCGTCCGCCGCGCCCGGTCACGAGGAGGAGCTCGCGGACGCCTCGGTGTACACGGCACCCCGCATCGTGCTCGCCGAGCGCCCGGACGTCGAGGTCACCTACGAGGGCGAGACGTTCCACCTGGACCACGGCGCGGTCGTGATCGCGGCCATCACCTCGTGCACGAACACCTCCAATCCCATGGTCATGGTCGGCGCTGGGCTGCTGGCGAAGAAAGCCGTCGAGCGCGGCCTCGCGCGCAAGCCCTGGGTGAAGTCGAGCCTCGCGCCCGGCTCGAAGGTCGTCACCGAGTACTACGACAAGGCGGGTCTGACGCCCTACCTCGAAGAGCTCGGCTTCCATACGGTCGGCTACGGGTGTACGACGTGCATCGGGAACTCGGGCCCGCTGCCGGAGGAGATCTCGCAGGGTGTCGCGCAGGCAGACCTGGTCGTGTGTGCCGTGCTCTCGGGCAACCGGAACTTCGAGGCGCGCATCCACCCGGAGGTGAAGGCGAACTACCTCGCATCCCCGCCGCTCGTCGTCGCGTACGCGCTCGCGGGACGCATGGACATCGATCTCGTGACCGAGCCGATCGGAGCAGGCGCGGACGGTGAGGACGTCTTCCTCGCTGACATCTGGCCGACGCCGGAGGAGGTGCGCGAGACCGTCGCCGGCGCGATCGGGGAGGAGATGTTCCGCGCGACGTACGCGGACGTCTTCACCGGCGACGACACCTGGCGCGCGCTGCCCGTCCCCGAGGGCGAGCTCTTCGCGTGGGATCCCGACTCGACGTACGTGCGCCTCCCGTCGTACTTCGACGGCATGCCCCTCGAGCCCGGGCCGGTCGACGACATCGTCGGTGCGCGCTGCCTCGTCGCGATCGGCGATTCGGTGACGACGGATCACATCTCGCCGGCCGGCTCGATCAAGCCGGACTCACCGGCAGGCCGCTACCTCGTCGAGCACGGCGTCGAGCGCAAGGACTTCAACTCCTACGGGTCACGCCGGGGCAACCACGAGGTCATGGTGCGCGGCACGTTCGCGAACGTCCGGCTGCGGAACCAGCTCGTGCCCGGCTCCGAGGGGACCTGGACCGCGCACGTTCCCTCGGGGGAGGAGATGACCATCTTCGATGCTGCCGAGCGCTACCGGGAGGACGGCACGCCGCTCGTCGTGCTCGCCGGCAAGGAGTACGGGTCGGGATCGTCGCGCGACTGGGCGGCGAAGGGGCCGAACCTCCTGGGTGTGCGCGCCGTCATCGCGGAGAGCTACGAGCGGATCCACCGCTCGAACCTCCTGATGATGGGCGTGCTCCCGCTCCAGTATCAGCCCGGCGAGAGCCGCGAGTCGCTCGGCCTGACGGGACACGAGGAGCTCTCGATCGAAGGGCTCGAGAACGGCGAGGCGCGTGAAGTGACGGTGCGGGCCGACGGAACGGAGTTCCGCGCGATCGTGCGCCTCGACACACCGCGCGAGCGCGAGTACCTCCGGCACGGTGGGATCCTCCGGTACGTGCTGCGCCGACTGCTCGCGGCCTGAGCCCGATTACGACGCTTCGCGCTCGCGCTCTGCGCGCTCTTCCTCGATCTTGGCGCGGTGGTATGCGATCCGGTCCGCGAGCCGCTTCTGCGACTCCTCGTGCCGCTTGCGCGCCTCATCCGAGGTTGTCGTACTCGTCCTCTTCCTCTTCTTCATCTCCGTCCTCCAGCAAGCGCCTGATGATTTGCAGCTCGTCCCGTACCTCGGTGAGGCTCGCACTGATGTCGAAGACGCCGCTCAGGATAGCGTCGACATCCTCGCGCTCGATCAGCCCGTCCATGCGGACATGATCGGCAGCTCACATCACGCGCGCTAGAGGCCGTTCCGGACCCCGCGTCCACGGACCCGGCCGGTCAGGACGCAGTCAGCTCGGAGGGGAGCGGCCGGTCGTGGACGACGACCAGCGTGGTCGTGGGACGCGTGAGCGCGACGTACAGCTCACGGAGCCCCTGTCCGGCAGCCGCCTCCTCGACGATCAGCGCGGGCTCGACGACGATGACGTGATCGAACTCCATGCCCTTCGCCTCGCGCGGCGTGAGCACCGAGATCCGCGAGTCGTCGAACAGCGAGCCGGGCGTGGCCTCGACATCGCCGCGCATTGACGTCGGTGCGATCATCGCCAGCAGACCCTCCGCGCCGGCGAGTCGGGCAGCCTCCTCGTACGCCGCCTCGAGCGGCTCGTCGGACCGGACGATGCGAGGCGCCTCTGCGCCCGCGCGGTATGCCACCGGCGGCTCGACGTTCGGCGCGATGTGTTCGAGCAGAGGAAGCGCGAGCGCCATGATCTCGCGCGGGACGCGGTAGGCGTGCTTGAGCTCCCGAATCTCGCTCTCCTCGCCGCCGGGAAGCTGGCGCATGACCTCGTCCCAGCTTCTGTAGGAAACGGGACCCGTCGCCTGGGCGACGTCCCCGAGGAGCGTGAACGCACCGGCTGCCCGGCGCGCGACCATCCGCAGCTGCATCGGGGTCAGATCCTGCGCCTCGTCCACGATCACGTGCCCGTACCGGTCGTGGTCGTCGAGCAACAGCGCGCGGGCCTCGTCGAGCTGCGGGAGGTCAGCCGTGCTCCACCCACTTCGCACACGCCGCAGGAGGCGCTGCTCGTCCTCGTCCAGGATCCCCTCTGCGGCCTCGGCAAGACGTTCCCGCGACGACAGCAGGCCGCGAACGACTCGCTCCGGGCTCGGAGCCGGCCAGGTCGCCTGGAGAAAGCGGTTGAGGAGCCCGCCCCTGCGCAGCGAGCGCTCGACGTCGTCGAACGCCCGAATTGCCTGCCCACCGAGCGTCTCTCCGTAGTCGGCGTAGAACCGCCGCAACACGCTCATCCGGAAGCGCTCGCGAGCCGCCGCGGAGAGCCCGCCCTCTGCGCGCGCGGCAGTGAGAAGCTCCGCGACCTCGCGCTTGCGCACGCCGACGAACCTCCCTTCCATCCGCACGACGAGCTCCTCGGGTTGCCCCTGCGAGCGCAGCTCGACCGCGCGGAGTACGACATCCGCGAGCCGCGCGTCTGCTTTGAGACGCTCGACATCCGGAGGATCGACGAGCGTGACCGGGACCTCGGGCACGAGCTCGGCGAGGGCCCGCTGGTCGACCGCGTCCTCCCCGAGCGAGGGTAGGACGTGTGAGACGTAGTCCATGAACACGGGGTTCGGCCCGACGACGAGCACGCGCCGGAGTGCCGCCCGGTGGGTGAACAGCAGATAGCTGGCTCGGTGGAGGCCAACCGCCGTCTTCCCCGTGCCCGGGCCCCCCTGGATGACGAGTGGCGGCGCCGGCTCGCGTGCGATGAGGCCGTACTGATCGGCCTGAATCGTCGCGACGATGTCGCGCATCCGCGCATCCCGCGCGCGCTCGAGCTCCTCTAGCAGGAAGTCGTCGAGGCTGGTCGCCACGTCTCCGAGGGACCCGTCGAGCGCCTCGTCGCTGATGCCGGTGAGCGTCCGGCCCCGAAGGCGAAAGCGCCGCCGGAGCGTGACGCCGTGCGGCTCGGCCGGCGTCGCGGTGTAGAAGGGCCGCGCGGCTGGCGCCTGCCAGTTGACGACGAGCATGCCGTCGTCGTCCTGTACCCAGCGACGGCCGACGTAGAGGGGGTGCTCAACGGTGTCGACGTCGATGCGACCGAAGCACAGGATCTGCTCAGCCGCCTCGTACGCCGCAAGCCGGCGGTCGACCCAGGCCTCGATGCGCCCGGCGGCGATGTCGGCGCCCTCCTCGCCAACCGCGGCGGCGCCAACCGTCCGAAGCAGCGCCTGGCGCATGCGCTCGAGGGACTCGTACGCATGGTCGAGGTAGGCCTGCTCCGCTGGGATGCCCGGGTGCGTCACCGAAGCCGGCTACACCGGGCGCTTCCAGCCGACGAAGATCGCCCAGCCGAGGTAGTCGCGTCCGTGAGTGAGGTATGTGCGCTTGGACCGCTCGTGCCGCGAGCGGATCTCGCGCACGTCGGGATCGCCCGGGTTGGCCGCGAGCCAGCGCTCGACCGCCTGCCAGTGGAGCGTCTCGTAGCGGTCCCAGTCGTCCTCCGAGGCGGCGATCACGGAGACGACCGGAAGACCGGAGGTCTCGAAGATCGCGACGGTTCCGTCGAGGGTCGTCCACGGATCGTTTCGATCCTCGTAGTCGTGCGGGAGCGGAAGCCGACGCCAGTAGGGCTCTCCGACGACGACGTGACCCCCCGGGCGAACGGCCGGCGCGAGCGCCTCGACCGTGTCCGCGAGGCTGCCGAAGACGAAGCTCGCCCCGAGGGATAGCGCCGCGTCGTACGCCTCGGGCTCGAAGGACGCGCCTCCTGCATCGCCGAGCTCGAACGTGACTCTCGAGTCGAGCCCCGCGTCCGCGATCCGCTCCACGGCGACGGCATGGAAGTCGGGCGAGACCTCGATGCCATGCCACGTGCAGCCGAGCTCCCGCGCGAGGAGAAGCGCCGGTCCGCCGCGGCCCGATGCGATGTCGAGGACCCGCGACTCCGGCCCGAGCCCGAGGCGCTTCCCGAGGAGCAGGAGCTTCTCCTCCGAGGTCGGGTTCTGGATCTCGTGGGTCGCCTCGGCGACGACGAAGTAGCGCGGGATCACGACACCAATCATCTAGCCTCACGCGGCGGTGGCGTCTCCCGAACGACTCGAAGGAAGCTGGGGGATCGAGCCCGTACCCGCGCGGCTCCGCGTGCTCGGCGGCCTCGAGACCGGTCTGCTCTGGGGGAACCTCGGCGCCTCGCTGCTCGTCATCGTCGCCGGGGCGGTGCTCGTCCCTGCGCTGTCGCTGCCCGACGCGCTCGTCGCGATCCTTGTGGGCTGCGTCATCGGAAATCTCATGCTCGCGACCGCCGGGTTGATCGGTGCCGACGCGCGCGTGCCCGGCATGACGCTCATGCGCGCTCCTCTGGGACAGCGAGGATCGCTGCTCCCGACGGCGATCAACGTCCTGCAGGGGGTGGGATGGACGATCTTCGAGCTGCTCGTCATCGCGACCGCGGCCGCTGCGCTCTCCGACGAGCTGTTCGGCTTTCACGCGCAATGGCTGTGGACGATCGTCTTCGGCGCGTGTGCACTCGCTCTCGCGCTCCTCGGGCCGATCGGCTTCGTGCGTCGCTTCATCCGGCGGTTCGCGATCTGGGCGGTGCCGCTGGCGCTGCTCTATCTCACCTGGTGGGCTCTCGACGGAGCCGACCTCGGCGCGCTCTGGGACGCTGAGGGGGAAGGCGGGCTCTCCGTCTGGCAGGGCGCCGACGTCGTGGTCGGGATCACGGTGTCCTTTGTGCCGTACGCCGCCGACTACACGCGCTTCTCGAAGACGCGGCGCGGGGCTTTCGCCGGCACGGGGATCGGCTACTTCATCCCGGACGCCTGGCTGCTCGCGCTCGGCGCCGTGCTCGTGCTCTCGCGCGACCTCGGCGATCCGGCTGCGCTTCCCGCGGCGGTCGTGGCCGGCGGCTTTGCCGCGATCGTCGCTCTGTTCGCGCTCCTCGTGACCGAGACGGACGAGGCGTTCGCGAACGCGTACTCGGCGGCCATGTCTCTGCAGAACGCGTTCCCGCGCACGCCGCAGGCACTGCTCATCCTCGTCGTGACGGCGACCGCGACGCTCGGCGCGCTCGTGATCGACATGGGTGGCTACCAGAGCTTCCTCCTCCTCCTCGGGTCCGTGTTCGTGCCTCTGTTCGCGGTTCTCCTCGCCGACTGGCTCGTCGCCGGGAGGCACTACACGCCCGCCGACGTGTTCGAGTCGGCCGCCTGGCGGGGAGGGCTGATCGGCGCGTGGATTGCCGGATTCGCGCTCTATCAGTGGCTCTACCCGACGGGACCGGCGTGGTGGGTGGACCTCGTCGTGGAGCTCGACCCGCCGAACTGGAGCATCGGCGCGACCGTGCCCAGCTTCCTCGTCTCGTTCGGCGTCGCGCTTGCCGTCGCCACGGTGACGCGGCGCAACATCGCCGGAGCGGCGGCGGCATGACGGCGATCGCAGCGCTCGGTCATCTCACACGCGACGCCGTCGCAGGCTCGGAGCCACGCCCCGGCGGAGGCGTCTTCTACGCGGCGCGCGCGCTCGCGCGGCTCAATGCCGACGCCCACGTCGAGGCATCCTGCAGCGCCCCGCACCGGCCCGAGCTCCTACCGCCGCTCGAGGCCTTCGGGCTCCCCACGACGTGGCACGAGTCGTCGACGACGGCCGAGTACAGCTTCCACTACGAGGGCGACCGCCGGATCATGCGGCAGGAAGCCGTCGGCGATCCGTGGACGCCGCAGCAGGCAGTCGAGGCGGCCGCTGATGCAACCTGGATCGACGTCTGCGCGTTGACGCGGTCCGATTTCCCGCCGCAGACGCTCGCGGCGCTCGACCCCGGCGGTCGACAGCTGCTCGTCGACCTCCAGGGGCTCGTCCGGACGGCTGCGATCGGGCCGCTCCGGACGAACGCAGACATCGGCGACGTTCTGAGGTACGTCGAGATCCTCAAGCTGAACGACGAGGAGGCAGAGACGCTCGTCGGGAGCGCAGAGCCGGAAAAGCTCCACGCGCTCGGAGTGCCCGAGGTGCTGCTCACACTCGGCTCGCAGGGCGCCTGGGTCGTGACGCCCGACCTCGTCGAGCACGTGCCTTCGGTCCCGGTCGACGGCGAGGTCGACCCGACGGGGGCAGGCGATACGTACTCCGTGACGTACGTCGTGCAGCGTGCCGCCGGCGCCGAGCCGGTCGAGGCCGCCCGCGTCGCGGCCGCGACGGTCGCCGCGTTCCTTGCGGCTCCCTAGAGCCGGAACTCGCCGCGCGCTACGATCACCGCGCGGCCCCCGACGAAGACCCGGTCGACTCCTTTCGCGTCGCCGTCAGCGCGGGCGAAGAGCGTCGACGGCCTGCCGATCTCGACACCCTGCGAGATCTCGATCCACTCACCCCACTCGCTGCGCCCGTGCCGGCACGCGTGACAGGCGATCGGCCCCGCCGCCGAGCCGGTCGCGGGGTCCTCGCCTCGCGGCCAGAACATGCGGTTCCTCCACCGGCCATCCGCGCCGGCGACGCAGTTCACCCCTGTAACGCCGAACCGGGCGATCGCCGACGAGTCGGGTGACAGCGCGGCGAGTGCGTCGACTCCGTCGAGCGTCACGACGATGTGCGTTGCACCGTTGTCGTAGAGCTCGACTGGGAGCTCCGAGCCACGGATACCGAGCACCCTGAAGAGCGACTCGGTGTCCTCGACGAGCTCGATCGTCGGTGTCGGCTGCACCATGCGGCCGAACACGAGCGCGCCCGACTCGTCACGATCGATCTCGACCGGAACGACTCCCTTGCCGGTCTCGAGCTCGATGACACCGCGCTGGAGCGGCACAGCCAGAACCCAGGCGCTGCCGAGAACCGGATGTCCGGCGAACGCCATCTCCTCGTCCGGGTTGAAGATCCGGATACGGGCCGTACCGCCCTGCTCGGGAGGGAGCACGAATGTCGTCTCCGAGAAGTTCACCTCCTTCGCGAGTGCCTGCATGAGCTCGCCAGTGATCTCCCGCGCGTCGGTGAAGACGGCGAGCTGGTTGCCCGCTAACGGCTTGTCCGTGAAGACGTCGACGATGACGTACCGCAGCGTCGGCACGGCGGGCACCCTATCCGCGCGCAGGCGCACGCACATATCGTCCCCGGCCATGGCGAACGCCATCGTGGTCTCCGACCTGCGCAAGTCCTACGGCAGCACCGAGGCACTGCGCGGAATCAGCTTCGAGGTCGCCGAGGGCGAGGTCTTCGGGCTCCTCGGGCCCAACGGCGCCGGCAAGACGACGGCCGTCGAGATCCTCGAGGGGTATCGCAGGCGGGATGGCGGCGACGCCGAGGTGCTCGGGCTCGACCCGAGCAGTGCGCCGCGGGCGCTGCGAGAGCGGATCGGCGTCGTCCTGCAGCAGTCGGAGCTCAGCCACCTCCTCACCGTGCGCGAGACGCACCTGATGTTCGCCGGCTACTACGAGCATCCGCGCGACGTCGACGAGGTGATCGAGCTCGTCGGGCTCGGCGAGAAGCGAGACGCGCGCGTGAAGACGCTGTCCGGCGGTCAGAAGCGGCGGCTCGATCTCGGTGTGGCGCTGGTCGGCTCCCCGCAGCTCCTCTTCCTCGACGAGCCGACCACGGGCTTCGACCCGGCCGCCCGGCGTGCGGCGTGGGATCTGATCCGGTCGCTGCGCGCACTCGGCACGACGATCCTCCTGACCACGCACTACCTCGACGAGGCGCAGCAGCTCGCCGACCGGGTGGCAGTGCTCCGCGACGGGCTGATCGTGCGGGTGGGCACTCCGGCGGAGCTGATCGGCGACTCCCGGCTGACCGAGATCCGCTACCGGCGCGATGGCGAGCTCGTCACGCTCGAGACCGGCGACCCGACGCGAGCGCTGAACGAGCTCACGGCGGAGGCGCTCGCCGAGGGCCACGACCTCGAGCACCTCGAGGTGCGACGGCCGTCCCTCGAGGACGTCTACCTCGAGCTCGTCGGCGAAGAGGCGGAGGTCGGGGAGTGACCGCGCTCGCCCATCAGTTCCGCTTCGAGCAGAAGCTGTTCTGGCGCAGCCGGGAGGCAGCGGTCTTCGTGTTCATCTTCCCGGTGCTCCTGTATGCGCTGCTCGGGTCGGTCTACGGGGACGAGATCAATGGCGTCCCGGCAGAGGACGTGCTACTCGCCGGCCTGTTCGGGTACGGCGCGGCGAACATCGCGTTCGGCGGGCTCGCGATCACGCTCGTCCTGCGCCGGGAGTACGGAGCCCTCAAGCGCCTGCGTGCGACCCCCATGACGCCGGCGACGTACCTGGTGGCCGTGCTCCTCTCCACCCTCGTCACCCTCGCGCTCGAGTCGGTCGCCCTGCTCGCGCTCGGTGGACTTGCCTTCGGAGCGAGCATGCCCGCCAACTGGCTGGGCTTCCTGGGCGTGATCGTCCTCGGCGTCGCGTGCTTCGCGGGGCTCGGCATCGGTGCGGCCTCGCTCATCCGCTCGGCGGAAGGGGTCTCGGCTGCGGTGAACGTCATCATCCTCCCGATGGCGTTCCTCTCCGGCTCGTTCGGCCCGACCGACGAGTTTCCGGCGGTGCTGCAGGCGATCGCCGACGTCCTTCCGCTCACGTACTTCCTCGACGTCACCTACGGCGTCTACCTCGCGGGCGACTCGATGTTCGCCGACCCGAAAGCCCTCCTCATCGTCTGCGCGTGGGGCGCGGCTGGCGCCGCGGTTGCGGTCCGCCGCTTCGGCTGGATGCCGCGCGAACGCGCGAACGCCGCCTAGCGGCGCTAGCGGTTGTTGAGCAGCGTCAGGAAGTAGAGGAGCTGCGCGACCGCGGCGAGCGCGCCCGCGACGTACGTCCAGGCCGCGGCGTTCAGGGTCGCCTGAACGCCTCCGGCTTCGTTCGAAGCGACGAGGCCGAGATCGTGCAGCTGCTGCTTCGCGCGCCGCGAGGCGTCGAACTCGACCGGAAGCGTGACGAACTGGAACAGGACTGCGATCCCGTAGAGGGCGATCGCGAGATAGATGAAGCCGAGGATGTTGAGGAAGATGCCGCCGAGCAGGAAGAGCATCCAGATGTTCGAGGCGAACTGCACGGCCGGGAAGAGCGTGCTCCGGAACTTGAAGAACGAGTACGACTTCGCGTGCTGAATCGCATGGCCGACCTCGTGAGAACCGACGGCCGTGGACGCGATCGACGCCTCGTTGAAGACGTGGGGCGAGAGATGGACGGAGCGACTGCGCGGGTCGTAGTGGTCGGAGAGCGTTCCCGGTGTCTCCTCGACGGGCACTTCGTTGAGGCCGTTCGCATCGAGGATCCGTCGCGCGACCTGGGCGCCTGTCATGCCGTTGGCCACGGGTACCTGGAGATTCTTCGCGAACGTGGACTTCACGCGATGCTGGGCCCAGAAGCCCAGAACCATCGGGATGACGAAGAACACGATCAGCGCGGTCACGGCGCGGATGGTATCCGCCGCCGTCGGGGCCTATGCAAGAGGCGGCGGGCGACTACGCGCGTTCTTAACTGTCCGCTTGCAGCGACTGGCACGAGGGCGCGTCCGCAAACGCCTGCTGCAGCTCCGCCTTCGACTCCTCTGCGACGTCGGCGTCCTGGAGTGTGCTCACGGCTGCGCCGATCGCCGTCTGCAGCGCGGCGAAGTCGGACGCGAGGGCCGAGAAGGCCTGGAGGAACTCGTCGGCCTGCGCATCCGCGGCTTCGTCTGCGCTCTCCTCGAGATCCTCGAAGCTCGAGTCGAGGTCGCTGATCGATCCGTCGAGCTCCTCCTCGAGCTGATCTCCGGATTCCAGATCAGGAGGCCCGAGATCCCTGAGCTCCGTGACGAGCTCGCTGGTCGCGCTCTGCGCTTCGTCGAGCTTCTCGCGCAGCAGGTCAGGCGTGAGCGTCTCGCCGCTGACGTCGGCGAGCGATTCGATCGACGCCTTCCAATCCGACAGGTCTGTGCAGACGGAGTCGGCCCACTCGCTCGCGGACGGCGGCGCATCCTCGGTCAGCCGCATCACGACCGCGGCGATGACGATCGCGGCGACGCCGATCACGATCGCGGTGATGAACCAGTTCCTGCGCACCGAAGGTCGAGTCTAGTGGCGTCGGGCCCACGCGCATGGCGAAGGCGGTGCGACGCCCGAAAGCGATCCGGAATTCGCGCCTGGTGCGGCGCTAAGGTGGCGAGCGGCCCCCGTAGCTCAGTGGATAGAGCAGCGGTTTCCTAAACCGCGAGCGCATGTTCGATTCATGCCGGGGGCATCGTCCCTTCACGCTGGCTCGCAGCCGCGTACCCAGTCGGTTCTCTGCGAGATGGCTGTTGTTGTCTTTATGTGTGGCGAATCAGATGCCCAGACAAACCCGCTGCACCTCGGGGTCGTCGAGCATGGTCTTGCCCGTCCCCGAGCGCAGGATGCATCCGTCGTTCAGGAGGTAGCCGCGCTGCGAGATGGCCAGCGCCCGGGTCACGTTCTGCTCGACGAGCAACATCGAGACTCCGCCTCCGTTGATCTCCTGGAGCGTGTCGAACAGCTCGTCGACGATCACGGGCGCGAGCCCGAGCGTCGGCTCGTCGAGAAGCAGGAGGCGCGGCCCGGACATGAGAGCGCGTCCGATCGCGAGCATCTGCTGCTCCCCGCCGCTCAGTGTGCCGGCACGCTGAGCGGCGCGAGCCTGCAGGACGGGGAACAGCTCGTAGACCGTCGCGAGCCGATCTGCATGCGCGGTGCGCGCCGACCTCCGGTACGCCCCGATGCTGAGGTTGTCCCGGACGCTCATGCCGGAGAAGACGCGGCGTCCCTCCGGGACGATCGCCACTCCGTGCTCGCAGACCTCGTGGCCCGGAAGTCGCACGAGGTCGACGTGGTCGAGCACGATCTCGCCTTCCCGATCCGAGAGCAGTCCCGCGAGCGCGTTGACGAGCGTCGTCTTCCCGGCGCCGTTGGGGCCGACGACGCTGACGATCTCGCCGTCGTCGATGCGGAGATCGACGGTGTGAAGCGCCTGCGCCTCGCCGTAGAAGGCGCTCAGAGCCCTAACCTCGAGCACCGTGCTCCCGTCCGAGGTACGCGCGTGCGACGTCCGGGTCGTTCATAACGACCGCAGGAGCGCCGTCCGCCAGCTTCGTCCCACGATCGAGCACGACGATGCGCGTCGCGAGACCCGTCACCGCCCGCATCACGTGCTCGACCATGACGATCGTCGCGCCTCCGTCGTGGACTCTCCGCAGGACGGTCAGTGCCTCGTCGAGCTCGGCCGGATTCAGCCCGGCGAGCACCTCGTCGAGGAGGAGCAACGTCGGCTCCGTTGCGAGCGCGCGGGCCAGCTCGAGGAGCTGCCGTTCGTGGAGGTTGATCTCGCCCGGGAGAGCTTCCGCATGTGAGGTCAGACCGACGAAGTCGAGGTGCTCCGTGGCGCGGCGACGCGCTTCTGCGAGCGTCCGGCCCACACGGCCGAACATGCACGCGACGGCGACGTTGTCCCCCACCGTCATCGACGCGAACGGTTTCGGAATCTGATGCGTGCGGGCGACGCCGCGATGTGAGAGCCGGTGCGGTGCGAGCCGGTCGACGCGGTGACCGTCGAGTCTCACTTCGCCCGCGGTCGGCGTTTGCGCGCCGCAGAGGATCGAGATGAGCGTCGACTTCCCGGAGCCGTTCGGACCGACGAGCCCGACGATTTCCCCGCGCGAGATCGTGAGCGAGACACCGGCGAGCGCGTGCACGCCGCCGAAGCGCTTCTCGACACCGACACACACGAGCAGTGGCGCCGGGCTCGCGTCGGGCGCGGTGAGGAGGGCGCTCACGCGGCCGCTCCCGGCGCCGGCGACGCCGGAGCCTGCCGCCTTCGGCTCACCCGCTGCGGCGGTCGCCCGACGAGCAGGACGATGGTCGCCGCTATCAGGCCGGTCGAGAGCCAGTCCGTGGCGATTCCCCACCCGGCGAGAGCGGCGACGACCGTCACCACGACGAGCGTGACACCGGCCGCGACAGCGCGGCGCGGGCGGTCGTGGATGCGCTCGTACAGACCCTCGGGGGCGTACAGGATCATGGCGACGAGGATTCCGCCCAGCACGACCTGGCCCCACTCGCCGAGCCCCGAGTTGATGAGGCGTTCCTGCAGCGAGTAGATGACGACGGCGCCGATGACGGGGCCGAGCCAGTGCCGCCGACCCCCGAGCACGGACATGACGATGACGAGCAACGGCACCGTGAGGTTGAACGTGCTCTCTGGTGTCACGTAGCCGACCTGGAGCGCCGCGACCGCGCCCGACAGCGCGCCGAGGAAGCCGGTGATGGTGATCGCGAACATCTTGTGCCGGAACGTCGGCACGCCGAGCTCCTCGGCGACGTCCTCCTCGTCTCGGATCGAGAAGAGCCCCCAGCCGAAGCGCGAGTTCTGGATCAGAAAGGCGATCACTACGGCGAGGGCCGCGGTCGCGAGTCCGAGGCGATAGATCAGGTCTGGGTACTCGCCGAGGAAACCCGGATAGTCGGGGACGGTGATCGGGATTCCCTGGCCACCGTCGACCCAGGTGCTCAGCTGCGCGATCGCCGACAGCGTGAACGTCACCGCGAGCGTGAGGAGCGCAAAGACCTCCCCACGGACCGAACCGAGCCGGAACGCGAGCGCCCCGACCCCTGCTGCCAGGAGCCCCCCGAGGATGCCGGCGATGGGAATCGTCAGGAAGTAGTTCACGCCCTCGCGGCTCATGAGGTCGCCGACCGCGTAGATGCCCACGCCGTAGAAGGCGCCCTGACCGAAGCTGAAGTACCCCGTGTACCCCGAGAGGATGTTCCAGCTCGTCGACTGGGCGATCCAGAAGAAGACGAAATAGGCGTAGATGAGGTAGAAGCTCGGAAACCCGGTCGCGTCCTGGAGGTTGGGAACGAACGCCAGTGCCGCGACGACGGCCAGCAGCGCGGCCAGCTGCCCGTACCTCACGAGCCCCCCAGCCGTCCGAAGAGCCCGTTCGGCCGGAAGAGCAGCGCGAGGATCAGGAGGCAGAAGACGACGAGCGGCGCGCCCAACGGGTCCCAGGCGACGCTGACCTGGCTGTAGACGACTCCGATGAGGATGCCCGCGGCCACGGCGCCGAGCAGGTTGCCGATCCCCCCGAGAATGACGATCGTGAAGACGAGCCCCACCCATTCGGACGCGAGCTCGGGGAAGACAACCTGGTTGATGCCGATGAGCACACCCGCGACGCCGGCCATCGCCGACGCAAGACCGGCCGTGAACATGCCGATCCGCCGATGGTCGACCCCGTACGCGCCGGCGATCTCCCGGTCGTACGCGAGCGCGCGCAGGGCCTTCCCGAAGTAGGTGCGGCGCAGGACGTAGTACGTCGCGACCGCGAGCGCGAGCGCGACCCCGAGGGCGATCAGCTGCGTGACCGGAAATGCGATGTCGCCGATGAAGAAGGCGCGCGTCGCATAGGGGTTCTCCGCGGCGTCGATCTGGCGGAAGTCGGCGCTCCAGATGTTGTTGATCAGCTGGATCGCGATGATGAACAGGCCGAAGCTGAGGAGCAGCGAGTTGAACTCGTCGACCTGGAAGCGGTCGATCACCCACTGGATCGCCACGCCGACGACGAACATCGTGGGAACGACGATCAGCGCCGACAGTAAGGGATCGACGCCGGTGGACGTCGTGACCTGGTACGTGACGTAGGCGCTTCCGAGGATGAGCGCGAAGTGCACGAGGTTGATCACCTTCAGCAGGCCCCAGGTGAGCGAGAGCCCGAGGGCCATCACCGCGTAGAGCCCGCCGGTCATGACGCCGGAAACCCCGGCTTGCAGGTACGTGTTCATCCGATCCTGACGACGGTATTCGAGACGACGCCAGCCGGAGGGGTCAGGGGCCGCCGCAGCGGCCCCCTGACCGTCTCGGTTGCCTACCGCGTCGGCTCCTGCAGCTTCGTGACCCTGAGGGCCGGCGGCCAGACGACCTTCCACCGCCTGTCCTGAATCTGCTTCACGAGGTTGCGTGGCCTCGAGAAGTTGTTCAGCGCCGGGTTGAACCGAAGCTTTCCGACGAACGTCGTGTCCACTCCGTTCTGCTTCAGGTTGCTACAGATCCGGCCGTTGTCGAGGCTCCGCGTGCCACGCACGCCCGCCGCGAGCGTCTCCCACGCTGTCCACGACGCCGTCGCCTGCGAGTCGAATACGCGGTAGCTGAGCCCGTTGTCAGCTGCCGCAGCGAGCGAACTGCGCCACGATGTTCTGCGCCTTCCTCCCGAGCTTCTTGAGCAGCTTGCCGTTCGGCTCGAACAGCGTGATCGACAGCATGCCGTCCCCCGCACTCCCCAGGGACAGAAGCGGCCCAGGGGTCGGGAAGAGGGTGAAGAACTGCGCCGGCCGGTAGTTGAGCTGCTCCATCGCCCGAACCAGGTTGGTCGGATCGAGGGCCAGGCCGCTGTTCCAGACGAAGTCCGGATTGGCAGCGCGCACCTGCGCGGCGATCGAGCCCCAGTCGGAGACGACCGGGGGATGCTTGAGGTCGAGGACGACGTTGAAACCCTGCTTCTTCGCCCACTCGACGGCTCCGCCTTCGTTCGAGCCCGGTGGACCGTACGAGATGAAGTTCGTCGAGCCGCCCGTGTTCGTGACGAAGGCGACCCGCCTCGGCGGCCGCTTCTGGGTCTTGAGCATGCGGAAGACCGTCTGCGGTACCGAGAGATTCGGCTTGCCGCCGGCCGACCACGTCGGGAACTGGCAGTCGTAGGTGAGCGCGTACGTGAGCACCGCCGTGTGGTTCGGCAGCACGTATCCGTGCCGCTGGGCGACTGCCTGCGCCGCGACGATGTTCGGGGTCGCGTACGGCCCCATGATCAGGTCGACGTCGTCCTGACTGATCAGCCGCTCGTAGAGCGCCGTGACCTTGGCCGGGTCCGATTCGTCGTTCAGTAGCCGCCACTCGACGCGACGGCCGAGGAGCCCGCCGTTTGCGTTGATCCAGCGGATGAATGTCTCTCCGGCCGCCTTGTGGATGACACCGGTCGCTCCAAAGGCTCCGGTGAGCGACAGCGTGCTTCCGACCACGATTGGGTCGCCACTCTGCGCAGGCGCCGACGAGCCGGTTCCCGCGGTCGCGAGACCGACCAGAACGACCGCCATGACCACGGTGCGGCGAGCACCTCTCATCAAGAAGCGAAGCTTCATGTCTTCTCCTCCTCTGTAGCGTCCTCGGGGGACACGGCATCCCCTAGGCGAGCATCGATACAACCTCTCGCGTCGACGTCTCGCGTCGACTCTTCGGCATCCGCGGTGATCTCATGCGTGCGCGACCCTCAGACCGCCCGGCGTGTACAACGTGCGCACCGCTTCGGCGTGCTTCCCGGGAGAGTACGGCTGTGTGCCTCACATGCACATCCAGCCGCCGTCGACGACGAGGTTGATGCCGTTGATCGCCTCGTTCTCGAGCAGGAACCGCGAAGCGCCGACGACCTCGTCCATCGTCACGAGGCGCCCGATCGGCGTCCGATCCACGAGCGCCTTGTGTCGTTCCGGAGGCATGTTCACCCACTGCGGGCTGTCGCCGACGATGGCCGGATGGATCACGTTCACTCTCGTGGGGGCGAGCTCGACCACGAGTGTCCGAGCGAGGGCCGTGACGCCACCGTTGACCGTCGTCACCGTGGTCGAGCCAGGGTACGGGCGGTCGCGCGCGAGGCCTCCGAACATCAGAATGCTGCCGCCGCCGCGAAGCCGCGGCGCGAGCACGTGGATCACCTCCGTGTAGCCGACGAGCTTCAGCGTTACGAGCCGCAGCGCCGCGTCGATGTCGTACTCCAGCACCTTGTTGATGTCGCGCGCGATCGCGACAAGAACGAGGTGATCGACCTCGCCAACGTCCTCGAGTCGGCCGGCGATCGTGTGGGGCTCTCCGAGATCGAACCCGATACCGCGGGTGTTGCCGCCGATCTCCTTCGCAGCAGCCTCCGCGCCGGACTGATCCCTGCCGGTCACGATCACGTCGCGACCCTCATCGGCGTAGGACGATGCGAGTTGGCGGCCCATTCCCTGCGTGCCGCCGACGATCACAACATTTCCCATAGCTCTCCTTTCGCGACGAGCAGAGGGCCTGACTCGCAACACGTGCGGGCCGGGCCCGATCCTTGTTCCTAGGCCGCCGCCACCGAAGCGGATGCCCAGTCGGGCAGCAACCCGCCTTCGCCGAGGATGTGATTCCTCGACTCGTCGAGCTTTTGGAAGGTCTTGTCGAGATCCGCACCGACGAGCTGTCCGTTGCGCTTCACGGCCTGCCCGGCGATAAAGACCGAGTCCACATTCGACGTGTCGGCGAAGACGACGATCGTTCCGACCGGGTCGACCATCGGGGCCGTGTTGATCGCATTGATGTTCAGCAGGACGATGTCCGCCTGCTTCTTCGGGGCAAGCGACCCGACCTTGTCCTCGAGGGCGCAGGCGCGTGCACCTTCGATCGTCGCGAACTCGAGCACGTCCCTGTGCGTCAGCGTCGGCGCGAACGGCTCGTCCGGCGTGTCCGTGAACGCGCCGATCCGCTCGTGGACGAGGGCGGTGCGCATCTGCGTGAACATCTCGCCGGGGACGCTCGACACGACGTCGACGCTGAGTGACGGCCGGACGCCGCGACCGAGGAGCCTGCCGGTCGGCGGTGGCCCGTGACCCATGAGCATCTCGACGTACGGAGCGATGGAGGCCGAGCCTCCTGTTTCGGCGATCAGGTCGAGCTCCTCGTCGGTCGAGTCCGTGCAGTGGATGTACGTCGTGTCGGGGCCGAGCAGCCCGAGGTCGTGGATGTTCTTGACGTGGTTGACGTGCACGGCCGCCAGCCGCATTCCGACGTGCACGCTGATCCTGATGCCGAGGTCGCGCGCGAGCTCCCAGTCGTGCTTGGCGACCTCGAAGTTCGAGTTTCCCGGTGCTCGAGCCGCGAGTGCGAGCGTCACGAGCTGATCGTCGGAGGAGAAGTACGTGTCCCGAATGCGTCGAATGTCCTCCGGGTGGTTCAGGTCGCTGAACGACCACCACTCGCCGCCCGTCGGTACCCCATGGGCATAGATCGCGCGGATGCCTGCGTCCTTCAGACCCTGGACGGCGGCATCGGAGTGGTCGGGCGTGTTGTTGATGTGCGACCAGTCGAGCAACGTGGTCACGCCGCCGTTGAGCGCCTCCAGCGAACCGGCGTAGTTGCCGATGTGCACGTCCTCCGGGCGGTAGTGACCGCCGACGCTGCCGAGCATCACCGCGAAGTAGTTGTCGAGCGTGCAGCAAGGAAGCACGCCGCGCACCGGCGTCTGCCACGTGTGCCGATGCGTGTCCACGAACCCTGGCATGACGATCATTCCCGTCGCGTCGATCAGCTCGGCGTCGGATACCTCGAGGCCACGTCCGACTTCGACGATGACGCCGTCCTCGACCAGCACATCGCCACTTGGGATGTCGCCGATGTCGGGGTCCATCGAGACGACGAAGCCGTTCCGGAACAAAAGCCGCTGCGAGCTCATTCCACTCTTCTCCTTGGCTGGGCGGACATCGATATCGCGACAGCGCGCGAGCGCCCTTCGCTTGCAGCAGGAGCCGTCTCGCGCTGCCGGATGTACAGCGAGCATAAACACCCGCGCATCGACGCGTCAACATGGCTACGCGCGACCGTTTCCCTTTGGCGACCGAAGGTTCCAGGCCTATCGAGCACCGCTCGTCGCATGACCAGGTACTGGGTTGCCGGCGCGTCGCGTTCGGTCACGGTTGACACCTCGAGCGCAAGGTGCGCAGAATGAATGCCTGATCGCGGCTCGCTCTTCACCGTTCCACCGCTCTCGATCGAGCGGTCCGTGAGCTCCCCGGTTGGCGGGGACCGTGTCACGGACGCTGCGGCGATGGGACGCTCCGCGCAAGTCGTTGCAAACGCTCTCGTCGCAGCGCGCTTTCTGCCGATCTGGCTCGCCACCGGAGCGCTCCTCGTCGTCGCCGCGCTGTTCGCACCCAGCACGATCGAGAACACGTCGTGGTCCTACATCCTCCCGTACATGACGATTCTCGCGATCGCGGCCCTCGGGCAGATGCTCGTGGTAATGCAGGCGGGCATCGACCTCTCGACCGCGGGCGTGATCTCCCTCTGCGGGAACGTGCTCGTCGGCGTGAGCGTGGGTTCCAACCATGGTCTGGCGGTCGGGATCCTCGCCTGCGTCGGCCTCGGCGCACTGATCGGCCTCGTCAACGGAGTCCTCGTCGGGATCGTGAGGCTGAACCCGCTGATCGTCACGCTGGCTGTCGGCCAGATCGTGCTTGCGTGGAGCTCGAAGTACGCGATCGAGAACACCATTTCATTGCAGGTGCCGGAATCGCTCTCGTCGTGGGCCGCCGAGAAGCCTCTCGGGATCAGCACCGTCTTCTGGACCGGCGCCGCGATCGCGGTCGTCGTCGCCCTCGTGCTTCGCTACACGACCGCCGGCCGGCGCTTTCAGGCGGTAGGCGCGAACCCGAGAGCGGCGTGGATGGCCGGACTGCGCGTCCGAACCCACGTCGTGTTCGCGTACACGATGGCAGGCACTCTCTACGCGGTCGCGGCGGTCTTGCTCGCGGGCGTGCGTATCGCCATCGACCCGGCCTTCGGCGCCTCGTACCTCCTCGCGCCGATCGCCGTGGTCGTCCTCGCGGGCGCTGCGCTCTCGGGCGGACTGGCGAGTGCGACCTCGACCTGGGTGGCGGCGCTCGCGCTCACGTTCCTGACGGAGATGCTGCTCATCTTCGGCCTCGACGCGGCGACTGCAGTTCATCGTGTTCGGCGTAGCGATCATCGTCGGGATGCTGGTGTCCGGGGACCGGATGGCGTCGCTCCTCGGCCGCCTTCTGCGGACGATCGAGAACCGTGCGGCGGGCGGGCAACGTAGTGTCAACGAACTCACGAGCTGAGGCAGGCTCGAAAGGAGGCACGATGGAGGGTCGGAAGGAGTCCGCGGTGTCGCGCAGACGTCCCTTGGCTGTGGGCGTGCTGACAGTCGCGCTGGTCGGGACGATGCTGGCGCTCGTCTCGTCGAGTAGCGGCGGCACCGACAACCAGCAGGCGGCGGCTCAGAAGCCGTCGGTGATCATCGGCACGGGCAAGGGATTCGGCGAGGTCTACGCGGCCAAGGCGTCCACGCTCAAGCGCACGCTCTTCAAGGCCAAGCTCCTCCCGAAAGACAGGATGTCGCGCAATATCGCGTTGGCCGGCCTCGGCCGCGCCGACAGGAAGGTCAACCAGGCGCTGGCTCTCAGGTGCTGGAGGAACAACGGATGCACCACCGGGACGAAAGGCAAGCTCACCGTCGCGTATCTCGAGCAGTTCGGCGAGAACGTCTACCGCCAGATGTCGAAGATGGAGTTCATCCTCCAGGCGCTGACCTATCGCGAGGTCGGCAGAATCATTTACTCGAGCGCACGCGTGGACTTCAACAAGGCGTTCGCCGACTGGGACGCGGCGATCGCCCAGGGTGTCGACCTGATCGTCACCTACCCGGACTTCGGCGACGCCATGATCCCGGCGATGAAGAAGGCGACCGACGCCGGAATCCCCGTCGCGACGTATGCCTGGGGCTACGTCAGCGACCCCGGCAAGAACTACCTGACGGTCGTCGGCGAGGACACGTGTGCGCTCGGCAAGACGTACGCGTACGTCATGAACAACCAGGTCAGGTCCGGGGATATCGCGTTCCTCGGCGGCTTCCCGGGGAACCCCCTCTCCGAGGGCTGGCAGAAGTGTGAGGACCCTGCACTCAGATCGTCGATCGACGTCGTCGCGAAGGAGCCCACGAACTGGGATCCCTCGAGGGTCCAGCAGGTCGTGGCCGGAATCCTCGCGAAGAATCCCGACATCAAGGGCTGGAGCTACGAGTACGGCCTCGGCATGGCCCAGGGCGGGTATGCGGCATACAAGGCCGCGGGCATTCCGTTCAACACCGTGCTGACGCTACGCACGGACGACGTCGGCATGGGCTGCCTCTTCAACCAGCTCAAGAACCCAAGGCTCCAGATGTACTACTACACGTCCGGAAACACGCAGATCCGCGTTGCCTTTACGGCCGCGATGATGAAGCTCAAGGGAGCGAGGATCCCGCCGCGGATCGTGTTCCCGATCGAACTGCAGAACCAACGGGTGCGGGACTCCTGTGTCAAGGGCTATCCGATGGAAGCGTCGGCGACGTCCCTTATCCCGTTGAGCCTGCTCAAGAAGATGTATCCGTCGTAGGAGGAACCGGAAGCAGAAGAACCAGACCATCGATGTCGACTCCCGGGCCCGCTCGCGGGGGAAACACCGTTTCCCCCGCGAGCCCCGTCCTCTCACTTCGGGGCGTCTCGAAGGCGTTCGGCGCGGTACAGGCGCTTCGTGAGGTCAGCGTCGACTGCCGTGCCGGCGAGATCCACGCCCTCGTCGGGGAGAACGGGTCCGGGAAATCGACTCTGCTCGGGATAGCCAGCGGGTTCCTCGCTCCCGACGAGGGCACCGTCGTGGTGGGAGAGACGGAGCGCCGGCGAGTGTCTCCCGCCGAGAGCCGCGGGCTCGGTCTCGGCATCGCGTATCAGACGTACTCGCACGTCTTGCACCTGTCGGTGGCCGAGAACCTCTACCTCGCGGCACCGCCCGGCCTCCGGCCGACGTACGGACGCATGGATCGGTGGGCGGCCGACCAGCTGGCCGCGTTCGATCTCGACATCACGCCGTCGGCGGCCACCGGGACGCTGTCGCTGGCCCAGCGCCAGCTCCTCGAGGTCGTCAAGGCATTGCTCGCGGAGCCGAAGGTGTTGCTCCTCGACGAGCCGACGACGGCCCTCGGGCCCGAGGACGTCGACCGACTGCACGCGCTCGTTCACGAGCGGAGCCGCGCCGGCGTCGGGATCGTCTACGTCAGCCACCGGCTGCCCGAAGTCCTCGGCATCGCCGACAGGATCAGCGTTCTCCGCGACGGCGTATGTCAGGGAACGTTCGAGGCCGCTTCGATGTCGGAGGAGAGCCTGGTCGCCCTCATGATCGGGCGCCCGCTCCAGCTTGCGTACCCGGAGCGACCCGAGCATGAGGCGGGGCGCGAGGTGCTCCTCGCGGTCTCAGGACTACAGGGCGATCGGTTCGGACCGATCGACCTCGAGGTGGCGAGCGGCGAGATCGTCGGAATCGCGGGCGCAGAGGGCAACGGGCAGGTGCAGTTCCTGCGGGCGCTCGCCGGTGCGGAGCGAGCTACGGGGACGGCGATCTGCGACGGCAAGGAGCTCGATTCGAGGTCGCCGCTCGGACCGCTCCGAGCCGGCGTAGTGCTACTCAGCGGCGACCGAGCGTCCGAATCGCTCTTCCCCGTCCTGAGCGTCCGAGCGAACGCGACGATCCAGATCCTGCGCCGGCTCGGAGGTCTAGGGTTCCTCAACCGCCGGCGCGAGCGCCGCACGGTCGACGACCTCGTGCAGCGCCTTGGTATACGAACGGCCTCGATCGAGCAGCCCGTGCAGACGCTCTCGGGCGGCAATCAGCAGAAGGTCTCGCTCACGCGACCGTTCTTGCGAGGAGGCGTCAAGTTGATCCTGGCCGAGGAGCCGACGCAGGGCGTCGACGTCGCGGCACGATTCGACATCTACGACGCGCTGCGAGCCAAGGCGAAGGAGGGCGCCGCCACGATCGTCAAGTCGAGCGACCCGCTCGAGCTCGCCGGCCTCTGCGACCGGGTCGTCGTGATGTCGCGTGGGCAGATCGTCGACGAGATCCCCGGGAACGAGCTCGGGGAACGTCGGATCGTCGAAGCAATCGTCGGCTCGCGGGCGAGTGTCAGAGAGCAAGTGACCGAGAGCGTCCAGGAGTCCGTGTGAGGCTCGGCCGCTTCCGCGGCGCGTTGCCGCTGGTCCTGATGAGCGTGCTGATCGTCGTCGTCGGCTCGTACGCCACGGTGCGTCAGGACGCATTTCTCACGAGCTTCAACCTCAACAACCTGCTCCTCCTGGCGATGCCGCTCGCTCTCGTCTCGCTGGGCCAGACCTGCGCGCTCCTCGTCGGCGGATTCGACGTCTCGGTGGCGGCGCTCATGACGTTCTGCGTCGTCGTCGCCTCCTACACGATGACATTCGAGACTTCGGGGTGGGCATTGCTTCCCGGAGCCCTGGTGCTCATCGCAGTGGGCGTGGCGACGGGGATCTTCAACGCCGTGCTCATCTGCGTCCTCAAGCTCCCGTCCATCATCGCGACGCTCGGGACGCTGAGCATCCTCGAAGGCGCATCGCTCCTCTTCCGGGATCACCCCGAAGGGGCCATCTCGAGCGACGCGGTCAGTGGTCTCACGAAGAGCGTCAGCTTCGTTCCGATCGCCTTCATCGCGGTCGTAGCCATCGCCATCGCCGGCGACGTATGGCTGTACCGCACGCGCACGGGGCTCGCCACGAGGGCGGTCGGCCTCGACGAGACGTCGTCGCGCCGGCTCGGGATGGCAACCGGCCGGATCGTATTCCTTGCGTTCGTCGCATGTTCGCTGATGGCGTCGCTCGCCGGCCTCTACCTCGCGGCCCGGGTCCAGATCGGCTCGCCGATCCTGGACATCGGCTTCTCACTGGAGAGCATCGCCTGCGCCGTGCTTGGCGGAGCGGCGCTCTCTGGCGGTCGAGGTTCATTCGTGGGCGCGCTGCTCGCTGCGCTCTTCCTCTCGCTGATCGACAACGTCCTGCCACTGTTCCACCAGCCCACGGAGTACTCGCAGATGACCATCGGCGTGCTGATCCTTCTGGCGCTCGTGCTCTACTCGTCCCCCGAGCTTCTCGCCCGCTTCCGGACCAGTAGGGCCGGTGTCGGTCGGCTCCAGACGGGCGACGGAGAAGCGGCGGGCTGAGGCGCAGCTAGTCCGCGACCGGGCGAGGACGCGACGCCGTCGTCGTCCGGGGATCCGCCTCGCGGCCAATGACGACCCAGACGGCGTGAACGGGCTCGTCGCCGATCGTCCAGAGCCGGTGCGGCGACGACGAGTCGAAGGCGATCGACCCACCCGGGCCGAGCTCGTACACCTCGAACCCGACCTGCACGCCGAGCGTGCCGCTCGTCACGTACCCGTACTCCCTGCCGCCGTGCGTCATCAGGGCGTCCTCGGGACACGAGGCGGCCCCGACCGGATACACGACGTAGAGGAACTCCACGTCGGGGTCGCGCTCGTGCGTGAGCCGCTCCCAGCGGACGCCCGACGCGAGGTTGATGACCGGCCTCGTCTCCGGCCGTTCGGCGAGTCCGTCGCCCGGCTGAACGACGCGCTCCTCGGGCTGCTCGCCGAAGACGTCGCTCATGGTCATTCCGAGCTCGGTGACGATGGCGTACAGGGTGCTGACCGACGGATTGACGCGATCGAGCTCGATCTGCGAGACGAGGCTGGGAGAGACGCCGACCCGACGGGCGAGCTCGCGGAGGCCGATGCCGCGGCGCTCTCGCTCGGCGCGGAGGCGATGCCCGACTTTCGACGCCTCGAACCCGCGGTCGGCGGCGCCAGTCGACTGTGCCGGCTCACTCACGGGAAACGTGTCTCCTGGCTCGCTCGCATGCCGCTACCGCACGCGTGCCTTGATCTCGGCGGCTATCCGGCCCGGGCCTGGCAGGAACGCGTCCTCGAGGGGCGGGCTGTACGGGATCGGGGTATCCGGCGTCGCGATACGCCACGCATCGTCGAGATCGCCGAGGGCGTGCTCCACCACGGAGGCGAGCACCTCGCCCGCCCAACCACCGGTCAGCGGCCCTTCCTCGACGACCACGATCCGGTTCGTCTTCCGGACCGAAACCAGGACGGTCTCGAGATCGAAGGGACGAAGCGTCCGGAGGTCGATCACCTCGACGGACACGCCCTCCGCCTCGAGATTCGTCGGCCGCCTCGAGGCCGTCGTGGACGCTCTTCATGGCGGTCACGAGCGTGATGTCCTGGCCGTCGCGCACCACGGCCGCCTCTCCCAGCCGGCCGGGCACGTCGCCGTTCACTTCGCCCTCGAGCGTGTACAGGCGCTTGTGCTCGAAGAAGAGCACCGGGTTGTCGTCGCGGATCGCAGCTTTGAGCAGCGCCTTCGCGTCTGCCGGGTTCGACGCGGCGACGATCTTGAGGCCAGGGACGCCCATGAACCACGAGACCGGCATCTGCGAATGGATCGCCCCGAAACGGCCGCCGGCGCCCACCACGGATCGGATCGTCAACGGCACGCTGACCTGCTCCTCCGTCAGGAACCAGTACTTCGTCGACTGGTTCACGAGGCTGTCCATCGCGAGCGTCAGGAAGTCGCCGAACATGATCTCGATCACGGGTCGGAGGCCATGCACGGCCGACCCGAACGCTGCACCCGCGAGCGCCAGCTCGGAGATGGGCGTGTCGAAGACGCGCTCCGGGCCGTACTTGTCGTAGAGGCCCGGGGTCGTCGCGAAGACGCCGCCGGCGACGGCGATGTCCTCGCCGAACAGGATCACTCGCTCGTCGGCCGCGAGCTCCTCGTCGAGAGCGTCGCGGATCGCGGTGCGGAAGGCGACAGTCGGCATGTCAGCGTCCTCTCGTCATGGCCGCTCGAGCAGCTCTCGAAGCCGGGACAGGAAGCGCGCGCCATCCGCGCCGTAAACGACGCGGTGATCGCAGCTCAAGGTGACAGTCAGGAGGTCGCGGAAGCCGATGCGGTCCGGGCCTTCCTCGACCGGCGATCGCCGCACGCCGCCCACGGCGAGGATCGCGACCTGCGGCGGGTCGATGATCGCGGTGAACGCCCGCACTCCGAACATGCCGAGGTTCGAGACCGTGAACGTGCCGTCGTGGAAGTCCTCGGGTCGCAGCGTACGCCGCCGCGCGCCCTCCGCCAGCGTTCGCGTCTCCTCGGCGAGCTCGGTCAGCGACTTGCGGTCGGCGTCGCGGACGACGGGCACGAGCAGCGCATCGTCGGTCGCGACCGCGATGCCGACGTTCACGCGCGAGTAGCACTCGACCTTGCCGTCGACGAAGGACGCGTTGAAGCGGGGGAACTCGCACAGCGTCGCGGCGACCGCCTTGACGACGAAGTCGTTGATCGACGGAGCGTCCTCGCCCCGGCCACGCGCCTCGCTTCGCAACACGACGATCGCCGACACGTCGACGTCCGCCGAGACGGTGAAGACCGGGATGGTCGTCGCCGACTCGACCATCCTGCGGGCGATCGTCGCCTGCGTCGGAGTCGGCTCGAGGACGCTGACATCTCCCTTGCCGGAGACCGCCGCCAGCTCGAGGGGAGGAGCAGCGGTGCCTGTCTCGGCAGCCGCTCGCGTCACGTCGTCGACGGTGATCCGTCCGCCCGGGCCTGTGCCGGTGAGGCCGTGGAGGGAGACGCCCAGCTCGACCGCAGTCCGCCGCGCGACCGGGGTCGCGACCGGACGTCCCGGAGCAGAGTCGTCGGGAGCGGCTTGCGCTTCGACGGGCTGGATCGAAGCCGGGGGCGGATCCACCCGCTCGGACTGCGAGTGCGCATGCTGTGTCTGCCAGCCGACTGCGCCGACGCCGTTCGCGAGTGTCGCGATCGGCTCGCCGACGGTCACGGTCGCGCCCTCCGGGACGAGGATCGAGTCGATCGTGCCGTCCCACTCGGCTTCGTAGACCACGGTCGCCTTGTCCGTCTCGACCTCGATCAGACCCTCCCCACGCGCGAAGTCCTCGCCCGCGGACTTCAGCCAGCGGAGGATGACCGCGTCGGCCATCGAGTCGGAGAGCTTGGGCATGGTCAGCTCGCGGGGCGGCATTGCGTCAGTCCTTGAACTCGCGCGCGGTCAGCTCGGTCGGGAAGGGAGCGGCGAGCCCGTCCGCGCGCATGCGCTCGAGTCGCTCGGCCAGCTCGCGCTCGATCTCGTCCAGTTCGGCGGCCTCGGCACCCTCCGCCTCGAGCTGTGCGCGAAGGACGACGATCGGGTCCCGCTCGCGCCACTGGTCGAGCTCGCCCTCGGGGCGGTACGCGCCCGGATCACTGCGCGAGTGGCCGACGAAGCGGTAGGTGAGCGCCTCGACGAACACCGGCCCGTCGCCGGCACGGGCATGCGCTACGGCGTTCCGGGCCGCCTCGCGCACGGTCCACACGCTCATGCCGTCGATCGTCTCGGCGGTCACGCCCATGACCTCCGCGCGTGCGCGGATCTCGCCTGCCGTGATCGAGCGGAACGGCGTGTATTCGCCGTAGCCGTTGTTCTCGCAGACGAGCACGATGGGCAGGCGAAAGACCTGCGCGAAGTTGAGACACTCGAAGACGTAGCCCTGGTTCATCGCGCCGTCGCCGAAGTACGCAACCGCAACCCCGCCCGTCGTCCTCTTCAACGCGAGCGCGGCCCCCGTGGCCGCCGCGATGCTCCCGCCCACGATCCCGAACGAGCCGATCAGGCGGTCGGCGGGCGAGGTGACGTTCATCGAGCCCGCGCGACCTCCGTTGATCCCGGTCGCCCGGCCGAGCATCTCGTCGAGGAGCTTCTGCGGATCGACGCCGACCGCGAGCGCGTGCCCATGGCCCCGGTAGGTGGCCGCGACGCGGTCGCGCTCCTCGAGGACGCTCGCGACCCCGGTGGCGATCGCCTCCTGGCCGGAGTAGAGGTGCGTGGTCCCGTAGACCTCACCCGCGAGGAACAGCGACTGGACGAGATCCTCGAAGCCGCGGATGAGGAGCATCCGCCGGTAGATGTCCTTGTACAGCTCGAGGTCGTCGAGGACCCCGGTCGCCTGCCGGTCGCTGACGTGCATTACGCGACCTCTGCCCCCGCCTCGGACGACAGTCGCTCGACGAGATAGTCCCAGTCTCGCTGGTGACGGTACGAATAGCGCGCGGGCGGGCCGGGCGCCGACGTCTCGAGCCACCGCACCGTGCGTCCCTGGGTCTCGTAGAAGGCATGGACGCATCCCGCCGCAGTCCAGAACACATCTCCCGGGCGAAGGGTGTACCGGACGCCGTCTGCGACGACGTCGACCTCGCCGTCGAGCATGTAGTACGACTCCTCGAACGGGTGGTCGTGCGGGTTGGCGCACGCACCGGGCTGGTAGTCGACCATGAACATCGTGTGGAGCTGAGCGTCCAGCCTCTGGTCGACGAGCATCTTCACGGCGATCCCGCTGTACGCCAAAACGGCCGTCGCCATGCTCCCGGATACCGTCGGTGCTCCCATCGCCTGGGCGTGCTTGAGGCGATCGAGGTCCGTCTCGCCGTCGCTGAGCAGGAAGAGATTGCGATTTCTCGGGTCCCTGGCATCGAGCGGCTCCGCCGTGGTCTCGGGCGGCGACCCGAGAAAGAAGGTGTCGCTGCCGTCGACGCGCGGCCGCGGCGCCGCCATCTCGATCCAGAGCGCGCGGCCCTCCGAGCGAAACGCATGCGGCGCCCCGACAGGAAGCGCTCCGCAAGCTCCCGGCGCGAGCTCGACGCCGCGCCCGTCGAGGTAGAGCACCGGCTCACCTTCGAGCACGTAGAAGCTCCCCTCGTACGAGTGCAGGTGCTCGTCGACATGGCCGTCGACGAGGGAGACCAGCGTCAGCGCCATGTGCGTGGAGCCGAGCGTGCCGCCCACGAGCCGGCAAGTCGTCAGACCGCTCGAACGACCGGGAAGCGCGGCCGCGAGCTCGACGTCTTCGCGCCGGACCAGCCGGTACCCCGGCATCCCGTCCGCGAGCTGGCGCGTTCCCGTGTCCGAGCTCATCGCTTCTCCGCAGATCCCGAATCCGCGGGAGCAGATTCGGGATCGCGACTACCCCTAGAGCGGCCACTTACGCGGCCGGCGCCGGCCAGGGACGTGCATCGCCGGGCTGAAACAGGGCGTCTCATCCGGAAGCGCCAGCCGGGCCGGCGACGGCAGCCGATGCGACGGCGGCGGCAAGACCGGGGTCGCCGTCGTGCTCGGGGTCGGGGCTCCGCTCGATCAGATCGGCGCCGCGAACGTAGACCCGGCCGGCGACCAGCAGCTCCTCGGCGGGGAAACGCGTGATCACGTCGCAACCCGTCGCCGTGACGACGACCTCCTCCTCGATGCGGGCCGCTGAGCGACCGTCCGTCGCCGCGCAGTACGTCTCGAGCGCGAACACCATCCCCTCCTCGAGCACCACGGGATTCTCGAGCGAGTGGACTCGCGAGATCATCGGCGACTCGTAGAGCCCGACCCCGATGCCGTGCCCGAACTGCAGGCCGAAGCACGTCTCCTCGTCGGGGAAGCCCAGCTCCTGGGCCGTCGGCCACACCTGGGCGATCCTGTCCGTCGTCATCCCGGGTCGCACGAGCGCGATCGCCGCGTCGAGCCACTCGCGGCACTGCTTGTACGCATCGAGCTGTGCGTGGCTGACGCCGCCGACGTTGAACGTGCGGTAGTAGCACGTTCGGTAGCCCATGAACGAGTGGATGATGTCGAAGAACGCCTGGTCTCCCGGTCGCAGCAGCCGGTCCGAGAACACGTGCGGATGCGGGTTGCAGCGGTCGCCGGACACCGCGTTGACAGCCTCGACCTGCTCGGACCCCATCTCGAAGAGCAGCTGGTGCGCACGTCCGACGATCTCGTGCTCGTACACGCCCGGACGCAGCATCCGGTAGATCTCCTCGTAGACGGCGTCGACGAGACCGGCGGACTGATCGAGGAGCGTGATCTCCTGCGCGGTCTTGATCTTGCGCGCGGAGAGGAGTACCTGGGAGCCGTCGGTCACCTGGATGCCGGCGCGCTGGAGCGCCTCGATCGTCACGAGATCCGCCATGTCGATGCCGAGCGGCTCGTCCTGGAGGCCGAGCTCGTGGAGCTCGGTCGAGATCTTCGCGGCGAGCCGGTCCGGGATCCCCGTCTCGACGGGCATCGCGCCGCGCATCGGCGAGACACCTGCCCGGAAGTTCTCCGGCGGGAGCCAGGGAGCGAACAGCTGGTGGTGGCGAGCGGCGGAGCCGAAGTCCCAGAGGATCGGATCCGCACCTCGCGCGAGCAGGGTGAAGCGCGCGTTCTTGTCCCGCGCCCACTCGCCGATGTGCGTGCTCGTGACGTACCGGATGTTGTTCGGGTCGAACAGGAGCACGGCGCCGAGATCCGACGCTTCGAGCGACGCCTTGGCGCGGTCGAGGCGATCCTGGCGCAGTCGCGGGAAGTCGACGCGCTGCTCCCAGTCCACCGCGCGCGTCGCGTCCGGCGAACCGACGGTTCTGGTTGGCCTGGTCACCGCACTACCTCCTCGTTGTGACGCTCGCTCCTCTTCGACAGCCCGGACGTGTTCCGCAGGTGCTGGAAGAGCGCGATGAAGTCGTTTTCCGCATACCCCGCCTCGATCGCCGCGCGCAGATGGGACTTCATCTCGCTGGTGAGTGGAAGCTCGACGCCGGCCTCGCCTGCTGCGTCGAGCGCGAGATCGATGTCCTTCTCCATGAGCGCCGTCGTGAATGTCGCGGAGTAGTCGTCGCGCAGGAGCGGCTCGGTCTTGTACTTGACGAACGGGGCACCGACGGCGGAGCTCCCCATCACCTCGAGGAGCGCCGCTCGCGGGACGTGGGCGGCCTCGCCGAGTACGAGCGCTTCGGACATCAGCTGTGCCAGTCCCGCGATCATCAGGTTGATCGCGAGCTTGACGATCCGCGCCTGCTCTCCGTCACCGACGCGGTGCACCGTCGGTCCGATCGCCCGGATGACCTCCTCGACGCGATCGATGTCGTCGGCGGCACCCGAGACGATGAGGCTCAGGTTCCCGGCCCGCACGACGGTCGGATTCCCGCTCACCGGCGCGCGTACGTACCCGACGGACGCCGCCTCGGCTAGCTCCGCCACCCGGGTCGACGCGGCCGGCGAGACCGTGCTCAGATCGACGAGAACGGAGCCCGGCCGCGCCGCCGCAATGGCGGCGGTCGCCACCGACTCGAACGCCTCGTCGTTCGAGAGCGAAGTGAGGATCACGTCGACCTGCTCGGCCAGCTGCGCCGGGGAGGGCGCGACGGCCGCACCCATGGCGGCGAGCGCCTCGGTCTTCCCCGGCGTGCGGTTGCTCACGACGAGCGGGTAACCGGCATCCAGGAGGCGCTCTGCGAACGCCGTGCCCATGTTTCCGAGACCGATCAACCCCACGGGGGGACGCGGGTCGCTAGGGGCAAGCACTGTCCAGTATGAATAAACGAATGGGAGCGCCTGGTCAAGCGTCGAACCGGTCGCTCTGGCTTTCGACGTCGGCAACGAGGCCACTATCTGTACAGCCATACGACACGCGGACGGACCTGCAGTGGACCTTGTTACCGCCCCCGACAGACGTGACCGGCGTTTCGAGTCGTCTCGCGTAGGGTTTCCCGATGACCGTCCAACAGTGGGTGGACGCGTATGCGCAGGCCTGGCGCGACCGCGACGCCGCCGCTGCGGCCGCTCTCTTCACGGACGACTGCCTCTACCGTGAGCATCCGCTTCAAGAGCCGCACCGCGGTGCCGAGGGCGTTCGATCCTACTGGGCGAACGTCACAGCGACGCAGGAGCGCCACGACGTGCAGATGGGTCGCCCGGTCGAGTCGCCGAACGGGCGGCGGGCCGCAATCGAGTTCTGGGTCAGGATGCTGAACAGCGATACCGAGGTGACGCTGATCGGGATCCTCCTCCTCCGCTTCACCGACGACGGGCGCTGCGAGGAGCTGCGGGAGGTGTGGATCGTCGAGGCAGGCGACTACGCTCCGCACGATGGCTGGGGCGTCTAGGCGCTTCGCGTCGAGCGTGGAAGTCGCCCGCTATGCCGGCCGCCACATGAGCCCCACGGACGCGCTCGCGCTCGTCCGTTCGGCGTGAGCTACGCGCCCTGCTCGGCCGCGTCGTCGATCGAGGCCTTCACGTCGTAGTAGCGGTGCCGCGCCTCGTCGAGCGTGTCGCCGATCGCCGTCAAGCCGACGCGACCGGCGACCGCGATCGCGCTCACCATGTGCAACACGACTCCGACCTCGCGCTCGCTGTCCCAGCCGAGCCCCTTCTCCTCGACCACGTCGAAGAGATCGTCCGGCGTGAGCGACTGGTACGCCGTCGAGTCGAGATGGTCGGTCGCCGCGTAGTGCTTGATGTCTCCGAAGCGCGTCCGCCATTCGGCCGCGAGTGGGTCGTAGACGCCGTCAGTGAGGCTGGTGAGCGCGAAGAGCGGATGGGTCGTGCCGCCGCAGCGCAGATTGATCTCGAGCGCGTACGACTCCCACGCCCCGTCGCGCCGCACCGCAGCGAAGTCGACGGCGGCGCGCCCGATGACTCCCTCGCGGGCGAGCCGCCTCCCCACCTTGAGCCCCTCGGCCGCGATCAACGGCGCGTACCCGGGATCGGCGGGGAAGTGGCAGCCGAAGTACGTCTGCCCGTTCGCGCCGCCGAGAACCTGATCGTGCGTCGACATGATGTCGACCTGTCCGGAAGGGCTCATGCGGAGCTGCGCGCTCGGGCTCCGGAAGTCCTCGCCGTCGATGCGCTCCTCCACGATGCCGCCCTGCTCGTCGAGGAGCGCGAGGTACTGCTCGGCGTCGATCTCCTCGTCCTCGAGCTCGATCGCCGCGTGGAGATCGCTTGCGTTCGCGTCGAGGTCGAGCACCGCGTTCCCGAGGCCGCTCACGCCCTGGTCGAGCTTGACCACGGCCGCACGCGCGGCCGGGCTGCGCGCGCGAAGCTCGTCGACCGCGCCGGCCAGGTCGTCGGTCGCCCTGACATCGAGACCGACCGGATGC
The DNA here is from genome assembly GCA_963744505.1 of uncultured Gaiellaceae bacterium. Classification (GTDB taxonomy): domain Bacteria; phylum Actinomycetota; class Thermoleophilia; order Gaiellales; family Gaiellaceae; genus GMQP-bins7. The sequence continues at coordinate 750,572 of CAVUTL010000003.1, read as the reverse complement.
TGCACGTCCTCGTCGACGAAGACCCGCCGGCTTCCCGTCTTGGAGCCGAGCCAGCCGAGAGCGGGGTCGCAGCCGTAGATCGGGAGCTGAAGCTGCTCAGCGAGACCCACCTCGTCCGCGGTCATGCAGAACGGAAGGATCAGGGCGACTTCCGGCTCGCCGATCAACTTCCGGATGCGCTCGAGCGCCCCGGGCCGCGCGAGCAGCTTCCGGGACAACGGCTCGTTGCGGCCGTCGACGAGCGAGATGGCCTCGAAGCGACTCCGCGCCTCCGGCGTGTCGAGGTCGGGGACGAGCGAGAAGTAGTAGTCCACGACACGCGTGTGGATCGGCTGCGACGTCACGTAGATCACGCGCGACTTCGGCGCACGGAGCAGGCTCAGAACGAGACAGAGGAAGCGTTCCTCATAGGCCGGGAAGACCGGGATCAGCTGCTCGGGTACGTCGAACGAGATCGAGTGGACGACGACGACCGTCCGCTCCACGTCGCCGATCGAGCGCAACGTGACCGAGGGCCAGATGTCGCGGAACCGGGCCTGGAGCTCGGCGAAGGACTGCTCTGCCATGCGCGGACGCTACTCCGCACTCAGCGCCGTTGCTAGCGTGGCAGCGTGGCGGGCAAGCTCGAGGGGCGGGTGGTCGCGGTGGCAGGCGGCGCCGGGAATCTCGGGCCTACGGTCGTGCGGCGGCTGGCGGACGAGGGCGCCCGCGCATGCGTGTGCGGGCGGGATCGAAGCAGTCTCGACGAGCTTGCCGCGGAGATCGAGCTCGGGATCGAGACCGACGTCGTCGACCTCCTCGACGCCGATGCGACGAGAGCCTGGGCGGCGGACCTCGCGGCGCGCCACGACGGCGGTGTCGACGGGCTCGTCCATCTCGTCGGCGGCTGGAGAGGTGGAACGCCGATCGAGGAGGCTCCGCTCGAGGACTGGGATTTCCTGAGCGCGCTCCTCGTGCGCACCGTCCAGCACGCGACGCAGGCCGTCGCTGCGCAGCTCATGGCCAGCGGGCACGGCCGATTCGTCCTCGTCTCCGCCGGCCAGGCACAGGCACCGACGCATCCGAATGCCTCGTACGCCGCGGCCAAGGCTGCCTCCGAGACGTGGACGCTCGCGCTGGCGGACCGCTTCAAGGGCACAGGTGCAACCGCGAACATCGTCGTCGTCGGTGCGATCGTCACGCCGTCCATGCGCGCCGAGAGTCCTGACAAGGACTTCGCGACCTTCACGCCCGCCGAGGAGATCGCCGAGGCGATCTGCTACCTCTGCTCGGACGCCGCATCGTCGATGAACGGCCAGCGGGTCACGCTGCGCGGCGCGGTCTAGAGGTTCCAGCCTCCCGCAACCTCCGACACCTGGCCGCTCACGTGCTCGGCGTCGGGTGAAGCGCGCCGCTCATGCTGTCGTCGTGCGCTCCGCCCGGAGCTGGAGCGGCACGAGGGCGACGAGCGAGGCGAGAACGAGCCAGAGATACACGCTCGGCACGCCGAGTGCGAGACACGCTCCGAGCGCGACGAGTTGCGTCGTGAGACCGAGATTCGCGAGAACGGACACTGCGAGGCGGTCGTACGAGGCACGGGCAGCCACCGCCTGTACGGCTCGATCGAGCGGCGCGAAGAGCACCCGGTAGACGCCTGCAAGGAGGCGCTCGACGCGTCCGCCCGTCGGCTGCGGCTGCGAGCTCGGGATCCCGTGGGCATCACGGTAGATCTCGGTCACGTTGAAGTCGACGGCGAGCACGACCGCCAGCGTGACGAACGAGAGAGCGGCGAGGAGCGGTTGTCCGGTGACGTGGCCGAGCGCCGCGAAGACGGCGGCGTTGACGACGAGGTCGGCGATCGTGTCGAGATAGCGGCCTGTGAGGGTCACGCGCCCCGACGCGCGCGCGAGCTGGCCGTCCATGTTGTCGAGCAACGACTTGAGTTGGAGGAGGACGGCAGCCGCGACGAGGTCACCTCGGGCGAGCACGACTGCGGCGACCAGACCGACCGCAGCGTTGGCGAGCACGACCGCGGGAGGCGGGACGTTCGCCCATCGCAACACCGGCACGAAGAGGTTGGCGAGCGGCTTGAACACGGACTCGAGGAGAAGCTCGCGGCCTGCCCTCCTCGTCGGCGGTGCGGTCGCAGCGCTCCCGGTCGAGACGGTCATCACGAACCCGATCGTAGATACTGGCGTTGTGACTCCTGAAAGCTGGACCGAGGTCGACCTCGCACTCGAGCGCACGTTCGAGTTCGCGTCGTTCGTCGACGCGCTCGCGTTCGTGAACCGCGTCGGTGAGCTGGCGGAGGCCGAGAACCACCATCCCGACATCGCCATCCACTACAACCGAGTGACGTTGCGCTGGTGGACGCACACGGCGGGCGGCATCACCGACCGTGATCGCGAGCTCGCCGAGAAGTCCGGCCGTCTAGATGGTTGATGCCGCGAGATCCGCCAGCTCCGGGGCGTGAGCTGATCGCTCCGGGGCGCGACGGGAGAGCGGTGGCGATGCTGACGCCTCGGCGCCGGTCTCCCGTCGCGAAGCGCACGCCCGGACTGAGAGCGTGAAGCGGCCTCAGTGCGGGCGGTAGCGGCCCGGACGCGTCAGATCGCGCATCCGGACGCGCGAGATCGTGGCATCAGCCATCCAAGTCGGACGCCTTGACGACGACCACCGGGCACGCCGCGTGGGCAACGACGTGGCGGCTGACCGAGCCGAGGAGCGCTGCCTTGAGGCCCGAGCGCCCGTGGGATCCCACGACGAGGAGCTCGGCCGACCCACTCGCGGCGACGAGCGCATCGGCTGCATCGCCTTCCACGAGCTTCTGCTCGATCTCGATTCCATGCTCTTCGCCGAGAGCTTGCTCGACGGCATCCTGCAACACACCGTGCGCCGCCTCGTTCTCCGCGCCGAGCTGACCTGCGAGATCGCCGGCAGGCATCGCGAGCATCCCGGGGTCGCCGATCGGCTGCGCGGGGACGAACGACCAGGCATGAACGGCAACGAGGGGCGCGAAGCGAAGGCGCGCCTCCGCCGCCGCCCAGCGCAGCGCTGCCTGCGAAGCCTCCGACCCATCCACGCCGACCACGATCGCCTTGCTCATCCACGCCAGCGTATCGCGCTCCAGGACTCCAAGTAACAGATTGTCACGTACCCCGATCCGCTCAGCAGTGCGGCTCGCTCGGGGCTTGTAACAGCTTGTTACTTGGCTATCGTCGCGCGTCATGAGGTCGTCGCGGGTCACGGTGTACGAGGTCGGGCCGCGCGACGGGCTCCAGAACGAACCGGACGTTCTCGACCTCTCCACACGAGCCGAGCTGATTCGACGGCTGGCTGCGACGGGCGTGCCGGCAATCGAGGTCGCGAGCTTCGTCGATCCTCGGCGGGTGCCACAGATGGCGGGAGCGGAGGAGGTCGTGGCGGCGGTTGGTGAGCTCCCGGGCGTCGTGAGAGCGGGGCTCGCGCTCAACGAGCAGGGCTTCGAGCGGCTCGTCGCAACGGGACTCGACGAGGTCCGGTTCGCGTTCGGCGTCACCGAATCGTTCAACCAGCGGAACCAGGGCGCGTCCGTCGAGGAGTCCATCGCGGCCGCGAGTCGCATCGTCGAGCGCGCCCGCGAGACCGGCATCCGGTCCACCGTCACGCTCAGCGTCGCCTTCGGCTGTCCGTTCGAGGGCGAGGTGGAACCGGATCGGGTCGTCGAGATCGCGGAGCGAGTCGCGGGGGCGCAGCCGGACCTCCTCGTCGTCGCAGACACGATCGGCGTCGCGGCTCCGAGCGCGGTGCGGGCGCTCATCTCACGGATCTCGGCTCTCGGCGTACGGGCCGGGGGCCACTTCCACAACACCCGCAATACCGGCTACGCGAATGCCCTCGCCGCACTCGAAGCGGGCGCGACGGTGTTGGACGCGTCCGTCGGCGGCCTCGGGGGCTGTCCGTTCGCGCCGAACGCAACGGGAAACATCGCGACGGAGGACCTCGTCTATGCGCTCCACCGCGAGGGGCTCGCGACCGGGATCGACCTCGCGAAGCTGATCGGCGTTTCCGAGTGGCTCGCCGACACGCTCGGACGCCAGCTCGACGGGCAGCTCTATCGCGCCGGCTCGTTTCCGTCGTAGCGTGCGGGCACGATCGTCCCGCGCACCTCGCCCAGCTGGACGTCGCCCGCGCGACCCCGAAGGACGACCTCGTCCCCGTCCTCGAGGTAGGTGCGCTCGGAGCCGTCCGCGAGCCTGAGCGGCCGCTCGCCGTTCCACGTGAGCTCGATCAACGATCCCTCGCTTCCCGGCGCGGCGCCCGAGATCGTTCCCGAGGCGAAGAGGTCACCCGTGTTGATCGACGCGCCGGTCACCGTCGCATGCGCGAGCTGCTGCGGCATCGTCCAGTAGAGCCCGCGCGCGTTGGTACGCGAGATCACGCGTGCCGGAGAGCTCGACCTCGAGCTCTAGATCGACCGCCCAGTCACCGACGGTACGGAGGTACTCGAGCGGCTCGGGATCCTGCGGCGGGGGAGCCACGAAGCGATCCTCGAGCAGGGCGAGCGGCGTGATCCACGCCGCGATCGAGGTCGCGAACGACTTGCCGAGGAACGGCCCGAGCGGCTGGTACTCCCATGCCTGGATGTCCCGCGCACTCCAGTCGTTGACGAGGGCGACACCGAAGACGCGATCGCGGAACGCAGATGTCGAGACCGGCTCGCCGAGCCGGCTCCCGACTCCGACGACGAACCCCAGCTCGAGCTCGATGTCGAGCCTGCGACTCGGGCCGAACCGCGGCGCATCCTCGGTGGAAGCCTTCGTCTGACCGCACGGGCGCACGACCGGAGTGCCGCTGACGACGACCGTGCCGGCGCGGCCGTGGTAGCCGACGGGAAGGTGGCGCCAGTTCGGGAGCAGCGGCTCCGAGTCGGGACGAAAGAGGCGGCCGAGGTTGGTTGCATGCTCGAGCGAGGAGTAGAAGTCGACGTAGTCGGCGACCGCGAACGGGAGATGTGAGGACGCGGACTCGAGCGGCACGAGGTCCGCATCCATGCCGACCAGCTCGTCGATCCGGGTGAGCGTGTCCTCCCAGGCGACCCGGCCGAGCGCCATGAACGCGTTGAGGCTCGCGGCCTCGAAGACAGCGCCGAGCCCGTGCGCCGCGAGATCGAGGATCCCGTCGCCGAGGCGGAAGCCCACGCGTGGTGTGCCGCCCTCGACCGAGAACACGCCGAACCCGACTGCGCCCTTCATCGTGCGAGAACTCCGAGCTCCTCGAGCTCCTCGATCGGCTCGAAGAAGCTGCAGCTGCCGATCGAGTGGACGAGCTCGTTCCGGATGCGCTCGAGCTCGTCGACCGTCGCCGAGCGGTCCCTCCAGGCGAACGACGTGGTGCCGAGCGCGAACGCCGACGCATCCGCCTCGGCGAGAGCCGCCTCCTCGTCGCCGGCGAAGGCGCTCGCCGCGAGCAGGTTCAGGAACCCGTGCTCCCCGTTCGTCCGGACTGCGTGGTGCAGCCCGGCGGTCGCCTTGAAAACGAGCTGGCGCTCGCGGCATGCGCGGACGAAGCGGGCCAGCTCACTCGTGCTCGGCACCTCTGCGCCGCCGCAGCGCACCTTCGCGCGAAAGCCGTGGTCGCCGAGCGCGTCGAGGCGGTCGTCGAGCGCGCCGTCGAGCGGGACTTCGACGTAGGTCTCGTCCGCGAGCCCGACCAAGGAGCCGAGTTCGTCGGGATAGCGCGCCTCGACCGCCTCGACCTGTGTGCCCTCGGGGAGCGGCACGTCGAGAACGGCGCTCAGCGCCCGCTCGATCGACGCAACCTCGCCGAGCGCGGACGCCGGCCAGACGAGTCGAGCGAGCGCGAACGCGTGAGGGCTCGCGACCGCCCGTGCGTCCTCGGCAAGCGCATCGTCCGCCGGAAGCGATGCCGGCGGGAACATCGGCGCGTGGTCGATGAGGCGCGCGAGCAGCGCGCGACGGGCGTCGTCGTGCTCCATCGCGGGCGATCTTCGCAGAGCGCGCTATCAAGCCGGATCCGCCCCCGTCCGATGAGGATCGAGGCGGCATGTCCGACCCTGCTCCCATCGGGCCGACACCTCGGCCACACATGAGCCTCGTCACGGCCGGCTCCGCCGAGCCGTACCGGCGACTCGCCGAGATCTTCCACGACGTGCTCTCCGAGCAGAGCCTCGACGCCCTCCTGGAGCGCATCGCCGACGCGCTCGCCGAGCTCATCCCCTACGAAGACGTCCACATCTACGAGGCGGACGAGGCGAAGCGCGAGCTCCACGCCGTCCTCGCGCGCGGGGAGTGGGCCCACGAGGTGATGAGCGAGTCGTTCTCGTTCGGCGAAGGCATCACGGGCTGGGCCGTCGACCGCAGGGAGGCCGTGTTGGCCAACCAGGCGCACCTGGACCCGCGTGTGCGCTTCGTGCCGGGAACGCCGATCGAGCCGGAGGCCCTCATCGCCGTGCCGCTGTCGCGCGCGGGCGACTGAAAGGCACGCTCAACATCTACCGCGTCGGCGACGACGCGGCCTTTTCCGACGAGGAGTTTCTCCTCGCGAAGCGCTTCGGCGACGCCGCCGCGCTCGCCATCGACAACGCGCACATCCGCGCGCGCCTCGAGCACCAGGCCGAGACCGACGCGCTCACGGGCCTCTACAACCACCGCGCCTTCCACGATCGACTCCGCCAGGCGCTCCTGAGCGCATCGGCCTCTCACGAGACCGTCGCGGTGGTGATGCTCGACCTCGACGACTTCAAGAAGGTGAACGACGTGTACGGCCACGGCGTCGGTGACCAGCTCCTGCAACATGTCGCAGGCGTGCTCCGCTCGTCCGTTCGCGCGAGCGACGTCGTCTGCCGTGTCGGTGGAGAGGAGTTCGCGGTCATCCTCCCCGCCGGGGATCTGAGGAGCTCGACGGCACTCGCCGAGCGGATCGGAGAGCAGCTCGGGAACTCGAAGCCGAGGCTGTCGGGCGACTGACGGCCTCGACCGGAATCGCGGTCGGGCCCGAGAACGCGGCCAACCCGCGGGAGCTCGTCGCCTGCGCCGAGGCCGCGATGATGACGGCGAAGACACGCGGCAAGGGCCTGGTCGTCCCGTTCGACGAGAGCGAGCGCGAGCGGCCCTCCGAGGAAGCCGTTCGGCGTGACGACGTTCGTTCGATCGCACATCTGAAGATGCTGCAGAGCCTGTCCGGGAAGCTCTCGCGCCTCAACGACGTCGCGCAGATCGGGCTCACCATCTCGGACGAGCTTCGGTTCCTCATCGACTACCACAACTGCCGCGTGTTCCTGCGCGACGAGGACGATCTCCTTCCTGTCGCCTTTCGCGGCGACCTGACGGGCGCGACGCCGGGCGATCCGGTCAAGCTGCTGCCGACGAAGGTCGGACGCGGGATCACCGGACGCGTCGCAGAGACGGGAGAGTCGCTCCTCGTCGGCGATGCGGCGCAGCACGAGTACGGCGAGCAGATCGAGGGAACGGCCGAGATCGAGGAGTCGCTTCTCGCAGTCCCTCTCAAGTACGGCGCGCGCGTGACCGGCGTGATCGTCATCTCGCAGCTCGGCCTCCATCAGTTCGATGCCGACGACCTCCGGTTGCTCGAGGTCATGGCCGGCCACGCGTCGGTCGCCCTCGAGAACGCTCGCCTGTACGAGTCGCAGCGCCGCGAGGCCGAGAGTGCGAAGGCGCTCCTCGCGTTCTCCCGCGAGCTCGCGGAAGCGACAGGAATCGTCGACGTCGCAGAGCGGGCGACGGCGGGCACGGTGCGCATCCTCAGCAGCCCGAGCGCCTCGGTCTGGCTCCAGAGCCTCGCGGACGGGGCCCTCGAACGTCTTGCCGGACTTCCGGAGAGACCGCCCGACGAACCTGGCCTCGTGCGGGTCCCTGTCGAGCACCTCGAGCGCTGGCTCGGTCGCCGGGAGCCGTACACCGTCGAGGCGTCCGACTACGCCGCGATCTCGGGAGTCCCGGCGGGCACCGACGGGCGCTTCGCGGTTGCGCCGTTCATCGTGGACGGCCGCTGGGGTGTCGTTGCGGCGGCGATCGCCGCCAGGCGAGCCACGAGGACCGAGAGCTCGAGCTCCTTGCCAGCATCGCGCGCCAGACGCGGCTCGCGCTCCAGACCGCGACGAGCTACGAGACGCTCGAGCGCACGTTCCTCTCGACCGTCGAGGCGCTCGCGAACGCGCTCGAGGCGAACGACGAGTACACGTCGACGCACGCCCGCTGGATCACAGACCTGGCGCTCAAGCTCGGCGAGGAGCTCGGCCTCGAGCCCCACGAGCTGAAGCGCCTCGAGCTCGGCGCGCTCTTCCACGACATCGGGAAGATCGGGATCCCGTCGCGGATCCTCACGAAGGTCGGCCCGCTTACCGCAGAGGAGCGCGCACTCGTCGAGACGCACCCCGTGCTCGGCGAGCGCATCCTCGCCCCCATCGAGCAGCTCGGCGAGGTGCGGCACATCGTCCGCTGCGCCCACGAGCACTACGACGGCACCGGCTACCCCGACCATCTCGTCGGCGAGCAGATCCCGCTCGAGTCGCGGATCGTGCTCGCCTGCGACGCGTACCACGCAATGACCACGGACCGCCCGTACCGCAAGTCACTCGGCGAGGAGGAGGCCAGGCGGCGCCTCGTCGAGGCGTCGGGCACGCAGTTCGACCCGCAGGTCGTCGACGCACTGCTCCGCGTGCTCGCGACGCCTCTGACGCCCTACGCGCCGGCCGCCTCGGCGTTCCGCAGGCCGCGGAACGCCCAGTCCAGAAGAGGAGCCCGAGGCCGATCGCGATCGCGAACGCGCCGCCGACGTGGGGAGCATCGCCGGCGATGAAGCCGCGGCCCGTCTCGAGCAGGTACGTCGCCGGATTGACTGTTGCGACGCCGTGGATCCACCCCTCGAGCAGCTCGAGCGGCACGTACACGGGCGCGAAGAAGAGGATCAGGAAGACGGGCATCTGCATGAGCGGGGCCGCCTGGAGCGTGCGGAAGCGCATCGCGATCCCGCCCGCCCAGAAGAAGCCGCAGAAGTTCACGAGCGCTGCGAGCGTGAAGAGGCCGACGAGGTCGACGACTCCGCCGCCGAGGTTCATGCCGACGACGAGCGTGATCACTGTGAGCAGCACGGCGACCAGCGACCAGCGCACGAGGGCGGCGAGGGCGTACCCGATCACGATCCCGCTTCGGTGGGGCGCCGCGAGCATGAGCCGTTTGGCGAACCCGCCCTCGAAGTCCCGAGCGAGACCGAACCCCGTGAACACCCCGCTGAACGCGGCCGACTGCAGGAGCACGAACACGAACTGGAACGCGGTGTAGCCGGGCGGAAAGTCGAAGCCCGGGATCTGCGCCACCTGCGACAGACCTCCAGCGAACGCCGTGAAGAAGAAGAGCGGGAACGCCATCGTCGGCAGGAGGATCTGCGGGTTCGTGAGCGCGTTCTTCAACGTCCGCCGCGCCACGCCCGCGATGACGTTCCACGTCTTCATCACGTCCTCGTCATCCGCGTCCGCAGCGCCTGTGAGGCGAGCATGAACGAGACGACCCCGAGCACGATCACGAAGCCGAACCCGAGCGCCAGCGCCTGCCAGTCCCAGCCCGTGATGATCAGGCTCCGGACGCACTCGATCATGTACGAGACCGGGTTCAGCGTCGCGGCGATGCGGAACCACTCGACGCCGATGAGGTTCCGCGGGGCGTTCATCGACGAGATGAAGAGGAAGACGAAGAGGACGGGGAAGAGCGCCTGGATCGTCTCGCCCGAGCCGGTCCGGTACGCGAGCCACGCGCCGAGCGCGCCGAAGGCGAGCGCGACGATCGCGCCGTACACGAGCAAGACGGCGATCCCGGCCGGCCCGGACTCGAACCGCACCCCGGCGCCGAGCCCGACGACGATGTAGAAGAGCACCTGCACCACGCCGAGCACGACGATCCCCGCGAGCTGTCCCGTGAGGAGCGCCCAGTCGCGCAAGCGCGGTGAGCGAGAGCCGGTTGATGAAGCCCGTCTGCACGTCGCGGGCGATGTCCGTGCCGGCGTTCATGGTCGAGAAGAGCGCGCCCTGGATGAACGGCACCGCGAGCGCGAAGGCGAGGAACGAGTCGGTGGGGAAGCCCGGAAGCTCGGTGGAGGAGCGCAGCCCGCCTGCGTTCACGGCCATGAGCGCGACGGGAAAGACGAGCGGCGGGATGATGCTGGCCGGCTGGCGTGACGTCCGCACGACCGAGCGTCGCGCGATCGCGCCGACTTGCGTGGTCGTCGTGCTCAATGCCGCCGCTTCTCCTGCTCGGCCGTGTCCGCCTCCTCCTTCGCACCTTCGAGCGTCCGTCCGGTCTTCGCGAGGAAGACGTCGTCGAGCGTCGGCGCATGCAGCTCGAGATCGGCGATGTCGACGCCGTTCGCGTCGACCGCCCGCACGATGTCGGTGAGCCCGAGACCGTCGCGGAGCCGCACTGCGACGTCCCGCGTCGACGCGAGCGGCTCGCCGAACTGCGCGAGGAACTCGGCGATCTTCGGCCGATCGTCCTCGGTGCGAGGGATCGCGTGCACGCTGGGCCGGCCGATCTCGGCCTTGAGCTCGGCCGGCGTTCCCTCGGCGACGATCTTCCCCGAGTCGATGATCCCGACCCGGTCCGCGAGCACGTCGGCTTCCTCGAGGTACTGCGTCGTGAGGAACACCGTCACCCCTGCCTCGCGCCGCATCAGCGCGACCTCGTTCCAGATGTCCGTGCGGCTCTGCGGATCGAGGCCCGTCGTCGGCTCGTCGAGGAAGAGGATCCGCGGGCTGTGGACGAGCGCGAGGGCGAGATCGAGCCGCCGTTTCATGCCGCCCGAGTACCCCGAGACCTTCCGATCGGCGGCATCGTCGAGGCCAACCTGCTGGAGCAGCTCGTCCGCGCGGCTGCTTCGCTGCTCCTTGGGGACGCTCTGCAAAGTCGCCTGCAGCCGAAGGTGGTCGCGCGCGGTGAGGAGCGGGTCGAGCGCGGCCTCCTGGAGCGCGACGCCGATGAGCCCGCGGATCTTCGGCCCGTCCTTCACGACGTCGTACCCGCCCACGAGCGCCGTCCCGGCCGTCGGCGGCAAGAGCGTGGTCAGGACGTGGACGGTGGTCGACTTCCCGGCCCCGTTCGGCCCGAGGAACCCGTAGATCTCACCCGGCGCGACCGAGAGGTCGATCCCGTCGACGGCCCGCGGCCCCTTCTTGTACTCGCGGACGAGCCCGCGAACCTCGATCCCGTTCTCGGCCGTCACCGTTCCACACTACCGGCGGCTGCCGCCGCTCAGCCGAGCGGCTCGAGGGGGAGGCGCGTGGCGACGACGGGCTTCCCGCCGCGCTGGTACGCGACGTCGACCGAGTCGTTCTGGCGGTACGTCCCCGCGACACCGACCCACAGCGAGAGCCAGCGCCAGAAGCCGAGCTTCCCCTCGGTCTTGAGCTCGCGATCGAAGACGAGCGTCCGCCCGTCGATGCGAAAATCCGCGCCCTCCCGCTGCGCGACGCCGTTCACGAATACCTCGAACGGGCGCACGACGTCGGCGGGAAGCCGTACGCGGGTTCCCCGATACGAGCCCTCGGACACGTTCATAGAATGGCAGCCGGTGCCTGGCCTCGACTTCGTCGGCTTCATCGCGCAGTTCGCGCCAGTCGCGCCCGAGTCGCCGAACGCGGAAGGTATTCGCGACAGCTACCTGTTCGTCTCGATCTTCGTCTTCTCGATCTTCGTCCTCGTCGAGGGCCTTCTGATCGCATTCATCTGGAAGTACCGCCGCCAGAAACGCGCGCGCTTCGAGGACGGCGCGCCTATCCATGGCGCGACGAAGCTCGAGCTCGCATGGACGGCCTTCCCGGTCGTCGTGCTCTTCCTCGTCGGCGCCTTCGTCTTCGTCGAGCTGCCCGGCATCAAGGACATTCCGGAGGCCGGAGCGGGCGAGCAGCAACTCGAGATCAAGGTGACCGGCCGCCAGTTCTACTGGCAGTACGAGTACCCGAACGGCGTCATTGCGATCGACAAGATGCGCGCCCCGGCAGGCGTTCCGGTGGCACTCGAGGTGACGGCTCCCGAGACGGACGTCATCCACTCGTGGTGGATCCCGTCGCTCGGCGGGAAGATCGACGCCATCCCGGGAGTCACGAACGAGACCTGGTTCCAGGCCGAGAACGAGGGCGTCTACACCGGACAGTGCGCCGAGCTGTGCGGGCTGGAACACGCGCAGATGCTCGCGTCGGTCGAGGTGATGTCGAACGACGAGTTCGACGCCTGGCTCGAGCAGCAAGGCCAAGAGCAGGACAGCGCCTCGCTGCAGCTCGGTCAGGAGGAGTGGGAGGGCGTGTGCGCGAAGTGCCACGGCCTCGCCGGGGAAGGCGGGATCGGGCCCCGCATCGCCGGCTCGCCCACCCTCACCGACCCCGTCGCACTCGCGGCGCTCGTCCGAAACGGCAAAGGAGACATGCCCGCGGTCGGCTCGGGCTGGACCGATGAGCAGGTGGCAGCACTCGCCGCATACCTGCAGGAGAACCCGCCGAGTGGCAGTTAGCGCCGAACCGGTACCTGCGTGGCAGCGCGGCAAGGTCGCGAGCTGGCTCGTCACCACGGATCACAAGCGGATCGGGATCCTCTACATCGCGACCTCGCTGGTTTTCTTCGTGCTCGCCGGGCTGATGGCGCTCGTCATGCGACTACAGCTCGCCCAGGCGAACGCGGACGTGATCAGTGCGGATCGCTACAACGAGCTCGTCACGATCCACGGGACGTCGATGGTGTTCCTCGTCGGCGTGCCGATCCTCGCGGGCTTCGCGAACTACCTCGTGCCGCTCATGATCGGCGCGGCGGACATGGCGTTCCCGCGCCTGAACGCGCTCTCGTACTGGTTCTTCGTCCTCGGCGGCACGGTGTTGATGCTGAGCTTCTTCGCCGACGGCGGGGCGGCGGACACGGGCTGGACCGCCTACCCGCCGCTCTCGATCCAGGCGCCGGGGTCGGGGCAGGACCTCTGGATCCTGTCGCTGCACCTGCTCACGGTGTCGACGGTGGCCGGCGCGGTGAACTTCATCGTGACGATCCACAACATGCGCACGCGCGGGATGAGCTGGACGCGCATGCCGCTCTTCGTCTGGTCGGTGCTCCTGTACGGCTGGCTGATCATGGCCGTCATGCCCGTGCTCTCGGCGGCGCTGACGATGCTCCTCCTCGATCGCGGCGTCGAGATCGGCTCATGGGACGTGCAGACGGACTTCTTCAACCCGGAGGACGGCGGCTCGGCGGTGCTCTACCAGCACGCGTTCTGGTTCTTCGGGCACCCCGAGGTCTACATCATCGTCCTGCCCGCGTTCGGGATGATCTCCGAGGTCCTGCCGGTCTTCGCCCGCAAGCCGATCTTCGGCTACAAGGCGATCGTCGCGTCGACCGTGGCCATCGGGTTCTTCTCGATGCTCGTCTGGGCGCACCACATGTTCACGGTCGGGATGCCGATCCCCTTGCAGGCGTGGTTCATGATCGCGTCGATGATCATCGCCGTCCCGACGGGGATGAAGATCTTCAACTGGCTCGCGACGCTGTGGCGTGGGAACCTGTCGTTCGACACGCCCATGCTCTACGCGCTCGGGTTCCTCTCGCTCTTCGTCATCGGTGGCCTCACGGGGATCTACCTCGCCGCGTTCCCGATCGACTGGCAGGTGCACGACAGCTACTTCGTCGTGGCGCACTTCCACTACACGCTGCTCGGCGGCGTCGTGTTCGCGATCTTCTCCGGGCTCTACTTCTGGTGGCCCAAGATGTTCGGCCGCAAGCTGAACGAAAAGCTCGGCAAGTGGCAGTTCTGGCTGCTCTTCATCGGCTTCAACGTCGCTTTCATGCCGCAACACTTCGTCGGGCTGGAAGGCATGCCACGCCGGATCTACACCTACGCCGACGAGAGCTGGGAGGGCTACAACCTCGCATCCACGATCGGCTCCTACGTGATGGGCATCGCGGTCCTGCTCTTCGCGATCAATGTGCTGAAGACCCGGTCGAGCGGGCAGCGCGTGGGCAACGACCCGTGGCAGGCGGACACACTCGAGTGGTACACGACGTCGCCGCCGCCGCCGCACAACTTCGACGACGTCCCGTACGTGACGAGCGCCAGACCTCTCTACGACCTGCGAAGGAGGCTCCGTGACGAGCGTGGCGAGCGCGAGCCTGCGTAGTAGGGCGAGGCTTGCCTCGCCCTCGCGCCGGGCCTGCTGTTCCGGCTCTCGACCGTCGCCAGTGCCGTCGCCGTCGGCCTCGTCGTCGTGAGCGCCGTGCTCGAGCTCGGGACGACCCACTGGGGGATCGCGCTGATCGCGTTGCCGCTGCTGGTCGCAAACGTCGTCCTCGCGCGGCTCGCGTATCCGAGGCTCCTGCCGCGGGCGGTGGCGGCGCTCGTCTCCTTTCTCGTCGCGATCGCACTCGGCGGCGTGGTCGCCTGGAGCGGAGACGCGACGTGGGCGGTGGTCCTGCACGTCGGCGCGGCTGCCGTCGCGCTCGGCGTCGCGCTGGTCGTCGTGGCCGGAGCACTTCGTGGCACGGCGGCGCCGCTCGCGTCGGCACGCGACTACCTCACGCTGACGAAGCCGCGGATCATGACGCTGCTTCTGCTCACCGGAGCAGCGGGGATGTTCGTCGGCGCGCAGGGTGTGCCACCGCTCGGCCTGTTCGTCGTGACCATGCTCGGGCTCGCGCTCGCCTGCGGGGGAGCTTCCGCGCTGAACCACGTCCTCGACCGCGACATCGATCTCCTCATGGGCAGCCGGACGGAGCAACGCCCAGTCGCCTCCGGTCGCGTGACGCCGGAGCAGGCGCTCGAGTTCGGGTCCTGCTCTCCGCCATCTCGTTCGCCCTCCTCGCCTCCACGGTGAACGTGCTGACCGCGGTGCTCGCGCTGGTCGGCAACCTCTTCTACGTCCTCGTCTACACCCGCTGGCTCAAGCGCTCGACGCCGCAGAACATCGTGATCGGAGGCGCCGCAGGCGCCGTGCCGCCCCTCGTGGGCTATGCAGCTGCGACAGGCTCGCTGGCGCTGCCGGCGCTCTGGCTCTTCCTCATCGTCTTCCTCTGGACGCCGCCGCACTTCTGGGCGCTCGCGTTGATGATCAAGAACGCATACGCCGCGGCCGGCGTGCCGATGCTCCCGGTCGTGCGCGGCGACCGCGAGACCGCGCGGCAGATCGTGCTCTACTCGCTCGCCATGGTCACGTTCACCGTCGCCGTCGGTTTCTGGCTCGGGCCGCTGTACACGGCCGCAGCGGTCGCGCTCGGCGCCGTGTTCATCGCGCTGGCCGTTCTCCTGCGCCGCGACCTCTCGCGCGCTCGCGCGAAGGTGCTCTTCCACTACTCGCTCCTGTACCTCGCGCTGCTCTTCACGGCCGCGGCGCTCGACCCGGTGCTCCTCTGATGGATCCGGCGCTCGCACGGCGCAACCTCCGCTTCGGTTGGGCCCTCTTCCTCCTCTTCTGGCTGCTCTTCGCTGGGACCGTGGCCGTTGCCGTGCTCTATCTCCAGCTGGACTGATGCTTTGCACGAAGCGGGTATCCGCTCACGCGGACACCCGCCGTGCGCAGATCCCTAAAGGCGGCGGCTTCGCCGCCGCGCCGCACCTACTGCCCTCTGTCTCTGCTGCTCAAGTCGCTGTCCGTCGGTGCCGACATGACTTGCGATGCGTGCGGCTCGCTTCGCCCTACTCGCCATCGCTCTCCTCGGCACCTTCTCGCCACCTCGGCGTCGGCGGCGCCACCCGGCGCGCCCAAGGGTCTGCGCGGCTTCGAGCTGCGCCCGAACGAGATACCGACGCACACGTTCTCGCGGACTCCTGCATTCGCGTGGAGCCCGGTCCGCGGCGCTTCCTGCTACGAGTTCGAGCTCGCGACGAGCCGAACGTTCGACGGGAGCTCGGTCTTCTGGTCGAACGTCGCGAGCGGCGCCGGCTCCGGGAAGTTCTGCAGAGCGGTGACCATCACGGCGCCCGCCGCCGAGGAAGCCGCAGACTCCTCCGACGAAGGGTCGGGCAGCGCACGAGATCAAGACGCGCATCGCGCCGATCCGGATCCCGGCGACCTCCGTCAATCTCGTGCTCCCGTGGTTCACCGGCAAGCCGTATGCCCTGTGGGCGCACGTGCGCGCTGTGACTACACGAGGCGCGACGGCGTGGAGCAAGCCCTTCGGTTTCAACGTGCGGTGGGAGTCGACGCCCGTTCCGCAGACTGCAAGGCCTGGACTCGTGCGCTGGGAGCCCGTGGAGGGTGCCACCGCGTACGACGTCTGGTACCCGGACATCCGCAAGGTCATTCGAACGCACACGAACGTCGCCGACCAGCGCGAGCTGTACACGTTCCATCTCGAGGACAGCTGGTGGCAGGTCGTCCGCTGGCGCGTTCGCCCGGTGCGGCAGGTCGTCGGCGCCCTCCCCAACGGCCTGCCTGCAGTCTCCTACGGCCCGTGGAGCCCGACGTACGCCACCACGAACCCGGGATGGGCCACGGGCAAGCTCCAGGTGCGCGCCGCCCTCTCGGATGCGGTGAGCACGGAGTCGAAAGCGGCCGCGCATCAGCTGATGCCGGCCATGACGTTCGGCGGCGACATCGGGATCGACGGACGCGAGTACCGCCTGTTCCGAGCGTACGCCTTCACCGATCGTGACTGCGTCAACGCGGTCTTCCGCGGCTCGGTGGTGGGCGGCCCGGCGTACGCGCCGCGCATCTCGGGCCCGCTGAAGCTCCCGACGAACCAGGAAGAGCTCGACGTCGCCCTCGGCGGGATCCTCCCGAGCGCCAAGTCCGAAAGCGCCAAGACGTACATGGCCGACGGCACGCCCCTGACTGCGAGCGAGACGTGGAGTGAGGACGATCGCGTCCGCGTCGACCTTCCGGACGTCGACACCTCCTCGACGCGCTACTTCTGGACGGTCGTCCCGGTCGGCATCCTCGTCGACGAGGACGGCGCGTTCGCCTACTACGACGCCGAGTCGCCGCAGGACGCATGCGAGTCGGGGCGGATGGCGAGCTTCGGAAAGAAGTCGCACCCGGCGATCACGACGGGCGGGACGCCGTACGTGTCGGGGCTGTCGCCGAAGGGCCGACTACTCGCGCAAGCGGGTCGACGACCCGTCGTCTACTCGACGCCGCTCGTGGCCTGGCGTCCGGTCGTGGGAGCGACGGCCTACGAGGTGCAGTGGTCGCGTTCGAAGTACCCGTGGCGCGCTCGCGGCTCCGCCGTGACGTACGCCACGTCGTCGGTTCTCCAGCTCGATGCGGGTGTCTGGTACTACCGCGTCCGCGGGCTGAATGCGGCGCAGGTCGGAACGCCGGCGATGACCTGGTCGGCGCCCGTCGCGCTGAAGGTCGTCCGCCCCACGTTCCGGATCTCCGGCGGGTAGCTCGTTAGGGTCGAGGTGTGAGCCCCGACCTCGAGCTTGCACTCGCACTTGCCGACGCGGCCGATGCTCTCTCCCTGCCGCGCTTCCGGACCGGCTCGCGATCGAGACGAAGCCCGACCTCACGCCGGTCACCGAGGCGGATCGCTCTGTCGAGGCGGAACTGCGGCGCATCCTGGCACAGCGAGCGGCCGGACGACGCGATCCTCGGTGAGGAACAGGGCGCCGCGGGCTCGGGCGCGCGCCGCTGGATCCTCGACCCGATCGACGGCACGCGGAACTATGCGCGCGGGATCCCGGTCTGGGCGACGCTGTCGCGCTGGAGGAGGGCGGCGTCGTGCGAGGTCGGCGTCGTCTCCGCGCCTGCGCTCGGACGACGCTGGTGGGCGGACCGTGGGGCCGGCGCGTTCGCGAACGGCGAGCAGATCCGCGTGTCTGCGATCGCAGCCGTCGAAGAGGCCGTGCTCTCGTTCGCGATCGAGGCCAAGATTCCCGAGCTCGCGCGGCGCGCATGGCATCCACGCGGGCTCGGCGACTTCTGGGCTCACATGCTCGTCGCGGAAGGCGCCGTCGACGGCGCCGTCGATGCGCCCGGCGTCAGCGAGTGGGACCTTGCCGCGGTGCAGGTGATCGTCGAGGAAGCCGGCGGGCGCTTCACCGACTTCGCCGGCGAGCCGCGCATCGACACCGGTACGGCCGTCATCTCCAACGGGCTCCTGCACGACGAGCTGCTCGCGGCGGTCGAGGCTCCGTAGAAGCCCGCATCGCGCGTCGTGCCTCGCCCGGAGGCAGATCCGATGCACGCCTCGTATCGTGGAGCGCAATCGAGGCTCCAGGGAGGCCGAACGTGACTAGCTATCAGGCATCGCAGAAGTATCGGACGTCGACTCGTGATCGTAAGCCGGGCTCCTCGAGCGCCGGCCTCATGATTCTCGCGCTCTTCCTCGGCATCGCAGTCGCCGTCCTCGCGATCACGGCAGTGGTGCTCGTGAAGACCGCCGACGACGCGCGCGACGAGGCCGCGGCAGCCGCCGGGACGACCGACCACTCGAGCCACGCGGCCGAGTCGAGCGCCGTCAGCCTTCCGCTACAGAGCTTCGCGGGCACGACCGGAGAGAACGCCGAGGAGCTCGCGATGGCGCATCAAGCGACGAGCGCCGTGCTGCCGCCGGTGCCGGCAGGCGGCCTCGTGAAGGTGCGACATGACCCTGAAGGACATGGTCGTCGAGATCGCGCCGGGCGTGAAGTACAACACCTGGGCGTTCGACGGGCACGGCGCCCCGGGGCCTGTCGTGCACGTGCGTGAGGGCCAGATGGTCGAGATGACGCTCACGAACGGCGGCTCGATCCCGCACTCGATCGACTTCCACGCAGCGCGGATCGCGCCGGATCTGGCGTTCCGTGACGCGCAGCCCGGCGAGTCGTTCACGTTCCGCTTCCGGGCGGGCGATCCCGGGAGTCTTCATGTACCACTGCGGCGACGAAGCCGGTGCTCGCGCACATCGCGAACGGCATGTACGGCGCGATCATCGTCGAGCCGAAGGCGGGCCTGCCGCGCGTCGACAACGAGTACGTCCTGGTGGGGAGCGAGTGGTACCTGAACGGCGACGGCGTCTACGAGCCCGCCTCGCTGACATGGACAAGGCACGCAGCGAGGATGGCGGACTGGGTGACCTTCAACGGCTACGCGAACCAGTACGTCACGCATCCGCTGACTGCGGACCCGGGCGAGACGACGCGGTTCTGGGTCGTCGCAGCTGGTCCGACGAACAACGTGAACTTCCACGTCGTCGGCACGATCTTCGACCGCGCCGTGGGTCAACTCCGACATGAAGAGCCCGCCCCAGCAAGGAGTCCAGACCGTCGTCGTGCCCGCCGGTGGCGGTGCGCGTCTTCGACGTCAAGGTCGACGACGAGGGCATGTATCCGTTCGTGAGCCACGCATTCGCGGACGTCGACCTCGGCCAGGTCGGTCTGCTCAAGGTGGGCAACCCGCCGACGACTTCGAGCCACTGAGGCTCGGGCCCGGCGCGCTGCGTCAGGCGAGAACTGCTCGTTTCGCGTCGATGCCCGAGAGCAGCGACGCGAACGAATCCGAGAACTTCTGGACGCCCTCCGACTCGAGGGTGTCCGTCACGTCGTCGTAGTCGACTCCTGCGGCGGCGAGCTCGTCCAGCAGCGCCCGCGCTTCGTCCACGCCCTCGGTGAGCGTCTCGCGCGAGGCGCCGTGATCCTGGAAGGCGGCGATCGTCTCGAACGGCATCGTGTTCACCGTGTCGCGCGGCCGATGAGCTCCTCGACGTAGAGGACGTCCCGGTACGCCGGGTTCTTGGTGGAGGTCGACGCCCACAGGCATCGCTGCGGTCGAGCGCCGCCGTCGGCGAGCGCCTCCCAGCGCGGCCCGGAGAAGACGTCGAGGTAGTGCTGGTACGCGAGCTTGGCGTTGTCGACGGCGAGGCGCCCCTGCAGGTCCGAGCGACCGACCTCGGCGAGGCGCCGGTCCGCCTCGGTGTCGACACGGGAGACGAAGAAGCTGGCCACGGAGGCGACGTGCGTCGGGTCGCCACCAGCCGCGACGAGCCGTTCGAGCCCGCGGACGTAGGCCTCGGCGACGGCTGCGTGACGTTCCAGCGAGAAGATGAGCGTGACGTTGATCGAGCGTCCGGCCGCGATCGAGTCCTCGATCGCACCGATCCCGGGCTCGGTGGCGGGAATCTTCACGAAGAGGTTCTGGCCGCTCGACGAGCTCGGTGAGGAGCTTCGCCTGCTCGAAGGTCGCGTCCCGCTCGTACGCCAGATCGGGGTCGACCTCGAGCGAGACGAACCCGTCGACGCCGCCCGTCCGATCCCACACGGGCCGGAGGAGATCGCACGCGCGCTTGATGTCCTCGACCGCGAGCGCGAAGAACACCTCGCGCGTGTCGTCGAGTCCGCTCGAGCTCCTCGCGAAGCTGCTCGTCGTACCAGTCGCCGGTCGAGAGCGCCTTCTCGAAGATCGTCGGGTTCGACGTCACGCCCACGACGGCGTCGTCATGGATGAGCCGCTTCAGCTCGCCCGTCTCGAGCATCTCGCGCGACAACGAGTCCACCCAGACGCTCACGCCGTGCTCCGACAACTCGTGCAGCCTGCTTCGCGTCACATGCCAACGATAGCCCCTTGAGGCGCCTCCGTAGAATGGCGCCCGTGACCGCGGCGGACCGACGGCGAGCGCTGGCGCAGCAGTTCCGCGTCGACTCGGTTCGGATGAGCGCAGCCGCGAAGTCCGGCCATCCGACTTCCGCGATGTCCGCCGCCGACCTGCTCGCAGTCCTCGTCGACGGCTACCTCCGCTACGACTTCGCCGAGCCGAAGAGCCCGGCGAACGACCGGCTCGTCTTCTCGAAGGGACACGCGTCGACGCTGCTGTACGCGATCTACCGTGCCGCCGGTGTCGTCTCCGACGAAGACCTGCTCGACTACCGGAAGCACTCGAGCATGCTCGAGGGCCATCCGACGCCTGCCATCCCGTGGGTCGACGTCGCAACCGGCTCGCTGGGCCAGGGCCTCCCGATCGGCGTCGGGATGGCGCTCGCCGCGAAGTACCTCGAGCGCCTGCCGAGCCGCGTCTGGGTGCTGTGCGGTGACAGCGAGATGGCCGAAGGCTCCATGTGGGAGGCGTTCGAGCACGCATCGCACTACGAGCTCGACAACCTCACGGCGATCCTCGACGTCAACCGACTCGGCCAGCGCGGTGAGACGATGGTCGGCTGGAACCTCGACACGTACGTCGCCCGCGCGCGAGGCATTCGGCTGGAACGCGATCGAGATCGACGGACACGATGTCGAGGCGATCGACGAGGCGTTCGCGGCGGCGATCGAGCAGTCCGCGAAGCCGACGGTCGTGATCGCGCGGACGTTGAAGGGAAAGGGCGTCGCGGCGGTCGAGAACGCGAACGGCTACCACGGCAAGCCGCTCGACGATCCCGAGGCGGCGATCGCCGAGCTGGGCGGTCGCAGCGACGTTCGCATCGAGGTCGCACGGCCGGACGTCGTCGCCCGCGACCGCCCGGCCACCGGCCAGCTCGAGCTGCCGCGCTACGAGCTCGGCGCGGAGGTCGCGACGCGCAAGGCGTACGGCGACGCCCTCGCGGCACTCGGCCGCGCTCGCCCGGACGTGGTCGTCGTCGACGGCGAAGTCTCGAACTCGACGTATCGCCGAGACGTTCGCGACAGGCGCACCCCGACCGCTACTTCGAGATGTACATCTCGGAGCAGCAGATGGTTGCGGCCGCCGTGGGCCTGCAAGCCGTGGGCTGGCGGCCGTTCGCGTCGACGTTCGCAGCGTTCCTCTCACGGGCGTACGACTTCGTGCGCATGGCGGCGATCAGCCGCGCGACGTTCTCGCTCTGCGGCTCGCATGCAGGCGTATCGATCGGCGAGGACGGGCCGTCGCAGATGGCACTCGAGGACATCGCCGCGCTGCGTGCGATCCACGGGTCGATCGTTCTCCACCCGTGCGACGCGAACCAGACGGCGAGGCTCGTCGCGGCGATGGCGGAGACGGACGGCATCTCGTACCTCCGCACGCTGCGGCCTGCGACCCCGGTGCTCTACGGGCCCGAGGAGGAGTTCGCGATCGGCGGCAGCCGTGTCCTACGCTCGAGCGAGAGCGACGAGGTCGCGCTCATCGGCGCGGGGATCACCGTCCACGAGGCGCTGAAGGCGGCTACCGCGCTCGAGGAGGAGGGAATCGCGGCCCGCGTCATCGACCTCTACTCGATCAAGCCGCTCGACGCCGAGACACTGCGAGCGGCCGCCGAGGCGACCGGCGGCAGGCTCGTCACCGTCGAGGATCACTGGGCCGAGGGTGGCCTCGGGGACGCCGTCCTCGGCGCGCTCGGAGACTCGGACGAGCCGCCGCGCGTCGTGAAGCTCGCAGTCCGGGGGATGCCGACGTCGGGAACCCCCGCCGAGCTCCTCTCGGCCGCGGGAATCGACGCCGAGCACATCGCCTCGGCCGCCCGTCGGCTCGTCGCCGAGACCGTTCACACCGCCTAGCGAGCGCGCCCTCTACCCTTCGGCCGTCATGGCCGTCCTCATCGCATCCGAGCTGCGAAAGGAGTTCGCAGGCGATCCGCTCTTCGAGAGCGTGTCGTTCACGGTCGGGCGGCAAGGACCGGCTCTCGCTCGCAGGTGCGAACGGTGCCGGGAAGACGACGCTGCTGCGTGCGATCGCCGGCGAGACGTCGATCCAGGGTGGGAAGCTCGCCTTCGCCAAGGGAACGCGCGTCGCACTCCACGACCAGCGACCGCCGCTCGAGTTCGACATCACTCTCCGCGACTACGCACTCACGGGCGCCAGGGACCTGCTTCAGGTCGAGGACGACCTGCGCCGGCTCGAGACCGCGATGGCGGAGGGAGCGCACGACGACGCGACGCTCCGCAGGTACGCCGAGGCGCAGGCTCGACTCGAGCACGCGGGCGGCTGGGCGTGGCGCGATCGCGCGGCTGCAGCAGTGCGCGGCCTCGGCTTCACGGACAGCGATCTCGACCGCCCGCTCGGCACGTTCTCGGGCGGCGAGCTGACCCGCGCATCGCTGGCGCGGGCGCTTGCGGGCAGCCCCGATCTTCTCCTCCTCGACGAGCCGACGAATCACCTCGACGTCCAGAACCTCGAGTGGCTCGAACGTGAGCTCGAGACGATCGACGCCGCTGTCATCCTCGTGGCGCACGACCGCTGGTTCCTCGAGGCCGTGACGACGTCGGTGCTCGAGCTCGCCCCTGGAGGCGTGCACTACTTCTCCGGCCCGTGGCACGAGTGGCGGCAGGAGAAGGCCGCCCGCGCGGCCGCTGCCGGGAAGACCGCGGACCGCGTTTCCGTCGACATCGCGCGACTCGAGCGCTTCGTCGAGCGCTTCCGATACAAGAAGTCCAAGGCGAAGCAGGCGCAGGCAAAGCTCACACAGATCGCACGCCTCGAGAAGGAACGCTCGTCGGCGCGCCAGGAGATCGAGTCGCTGACGAAGAAGAAGCGCTCGCTGGGTTTCGACTTCCTCGACCCGCCACGAAGCGGCCGGATCGTGCTCGAGGCCGACGACATCGCGCTCTCCGCAGGAGACAAGCATCTCCTCGACGGCGCCTCCATCGTCGTCGAGCGCGGAGAGAAGGTCGGGCTCGTGGGGCCGAACGGTGCCGGAAAGACGACGCTGCTCGCAGCGATGCTCGACGGACACCCGCTCGACCGGGGGACGATCAAGCTCGGCCACGGGGTCGTCCCCGGCTACTTCTCGCAGCATGCGCTCGAGCTGCCCAAGAGCGGGTCGGTGCTCGATGCGACGGCCGCCGCGACCGGGCTACAGCGCCCGCGCGCGCAGACGCTGCTGGGCCGCTTCCTCTTCTCCGGCTGGGAGACGCACGAGCGGTCGGTCACCGCGCTCTCGGGGGGCGAGCGGAGACGGCTGGCGCTCGCGCTTCTCGTCGCGTCGGGCGCCAATTTCCTCGTTCTCGACGAGCCGACCAACCATCTCGACGTCGAATCGCGCGAGGCTCTCGAAGCGGCGCTCGAGGCGTTCCCGGGGACGGTGCTGCTCGTGTCGCACGACCGCGCGCTCCTCGACGCCGTGCCCGACCGCATCGTCGCGATCGAGGACGGGCTCCTGCGCTCGTACGACGGCGGGTGGGCGGACCTGGAGCGCGAGCGGAGTGCTGCGGCTCCCGACGAGCCGGCGCCGGAGCCCGAGCCGGAACGTCCGAGCAAGCGCGCGCCGGCGCGACCGCCCGCCAAACGGGCTCCGACGGAGCTCGAACGCCTCGAAGCCGAGATCGCGGCCGCCGAGGCGCGCGTCGCGGACCTCGAGCGCAAGCTCGCCGACGACTGGACGAACATGGACGTCCTCGGGGCGCACAGGCAGGCCCGCGACGAGCTCGTGGCTCTCGTCGGTCGCTGGGAGGTGCTGTTCGAGGAGGCGCACGCGACGTGACGCAGAAGGCGCCCGGTGACGTACAGAGGGCGTGCATGCAGTGACCTTGGACACACCTCGCTCCATCGAGACGACCACTCCGAGCTTCGCGGCCGTCGCCGAAGACCTCCTCGACGACGTGTACGGATACCTCCTGTACCTGACGAAGAACTGGGCGGTCGCCGAGGATCTCACCGGCGAGACGTTCGAGGCCGCGTTCAAGAAGTGGCGCCGGTTCGACCCGGGCAGGGGAACACCCCGCGCGTGGCTCCTCGCGATCGCCCGTTCGACCGCGCTCGACTGGTTCCGCGCAGACGCGCGACGGCGCAAGCGCGAGGAGCGAGCCGAGGTTCTCGATGGACGCCACGACGCGAACGCGTTCGGAGAGGGCCTCTCCGCCGAGCTCGAGGAAGGGCTGCGTGCGCTGAGTGCAGGCGAGCGCGAGGTCGTCGCACTCCGGATCGTCCTCGACCTGGACGGCGAGGAGACCGCACGTCTGCTCGGGATTTCACCCACCGCCGTCTCCACGCGGCTGAGCCGGGCGCTTTCGAAGCTCGAAGAGAGGATGAGAGATCATGACGTCGTCGCCTGAACTGATCCACGAGCTGCGGGCATCGCGCCCTGCAGCACCGGCAGAGCTGCGATCTCGAGTGCGCGAGATCGCCGCGGAGCAGCCTTCCCAGGCGCCGTGGGCGAGCTGGCGCCTCCCGGTTCGACGCGGAATGCTCGTCGTCGTGCCCGCGGCCGCCGCGCTGGCGATCGCGAGCGCCGGCGTCGTCGGCCTCTCGCGCTCGGACGTCTCGACGGAGGCGCTGCGGCAGCAGGCAAACGCCGAGAAGACGATGACCGAGTCCCTGAATCAGGCCAGCCCGTCGACGGCTCCCGGTGCCTTGGCGACGCCGAGTGCAGCGGACGCCGCGACGGGCGATCGCGCGCAGCGCGTCAGTGCCACGCTCACCGTCGAAGTGGCCGACTCCGACGCCGTCTCACGCGCGGCGCAGGAGGCTCTCGATCTCACGCGCGCACTCGGTGGCTACGTCGTGTCGTCCTCGGTGACGACCGGCGACGAGGGAAGCGCGATGCTGACCGTGCGCGTGCCCGTCGGACGGGTGCAGGACGCGATCACCGGGCTCTCGGGTCTCGGGCGCATCGTCTCTCAGCAGGTCACGATCGACGACCTGCAGGCCCAGCTCGACGAGCTCGAGCAGCGCGAAGCGACGGTCCGGACCCAGATCGCGCGGATCCGCGCACGACTGCGGACCGAGACGCTCGACGCGCAGACGGAGGCCGTGCTCCGCGCACGTCTGCAGACGTTGCGCAGCGAGCTCACGAGCCTCCGTGCGGGTATCTCCTCGACCGAGGCCGAGGCGCGCATGTCGACGATTCAGCTCACGGTCGTCACGCCGGGCGCGTTCGGCGCGGTGGCGCCGCCGTCGCGCATCGATCGCACGATCGACGAGGCGCTCAACATCCTCGCCTGGGAGGGCGTCGTCGCCCTCGGGCTGCTGATCGTCCTGGCGCCGTTCGCGCTGGTCGGGCTCGCCGCCTGGCTCGGCCGCCGCCTCTACCGGCGCCACGAGGAGGAGCGGCTCCTCGCGACCTCGTAGGGGTCAGACCCTACGTCGCCCAGCCGGGGTCAGACCCGTGGGTCTGACCCCGGTCAGTCAGGACCGAGCGTAGCCACCAGCGCCTCCGCGACGACCTTGAGCTGGCGCCCGGAGATCTGGCTCGCCTTCCGAAGCCGCGCGAAGGCCTCTTCCTCGGAGAGGCCTTCGCGCTGCATGAGGATCCCCTTCGCGCGCTCGATCGCCTTGCGAGCAGCGAGTGCTTCCGCCAGCGAGTCCGCCTCCTCGCGAAGCGCGCGCAACTCCTCGTGCCGCGCCGTCGCCGTCGCGATCGCCGGCAGGAGATCCGTCTCGCGGAACGGCTTCACGAGATAGCCGAAAACCCCGGCCTCGACCGCACGAGACACGAGCTCGCGCTCGCCGTAGGCAGTCACCATGACGATCGGGATCGGGCGTTCGTCGAGAATCCGCCGCGCCGCCTCGATCCCGTCGAGGCGCGGCATCTTCACGTCGAGGAGCGCGACGTCCGGCTCGGTCTCGCGCGCGAGCGCGACGGCTTCCTCGCCGTCGCGCGCCTCTGCACACACGTCGAACCCCGCCGCCTCCAGAAGCCCGCGAAGGTCGAGCCGGATCAGCGTCTCGTCCTCGGCGACCAGCACACGACCCAGGAACGTGAGAATGCGCGTCACGCCGGGAACACCACCTCGGCGCGGAAGCCGCCGTCGTTCTCCAGCGCGAGCTCGCCCCGCAACTCGTCCTGGACGAGGGCCTGCACGATGGAGAGTCCGGTTCCCTCGCCGTCCCCCTCGATCCCGCTTCCGTCGTCCGCGATGGTCAGCACGACCTCGCCGTTGCGCTGCGCGAGCGCGATCGAGACGTGCTCGCCTCCGTGCTCGAGGGCGTTCTGGAAGAGCTCGGTGAAGACGAGCGCGAGCGCGGTCGCGCGCTGTCCTGCGAGAGACACGTGCTCGAGCTCGGCCGACACGTCCTTCCCCGCCACGAGACCCTGGACGAGCATCGCGCGCAGGCGGTCGACGAGCTCGCCGAGGTCGACGTCGTCTTCCCGGTGCTCGGTGAGCACCTCGTGCACGGCGGCGATCGCGAGGATCCGATTGACCGAATCGTTGAGCGACTTGCGCGCGTCCACGTGGTCCGCCCTCGCTTGCAGGCGAAGCAGCGAGGCGACCGACTGCAGGTTGTTCTTCACGCGGTGGTGGATCTCTTGCGCGAGGACACCGCGCATCACCGCTCGGCCGTGCTCGAGCGCAACCGCGGCGTGGTGCGCGATCGCCTCCAGCAGCGCCTCGTCGTCCGCAGTGAACGGCGTGTCGCGGTCGCAGACGAGCTCGCCGATCTGCCTGCGCTTCCAGCGGAGCGGAAGGCGCACGGCATACGCGCCCGAACGACCCTCCGGCCACGCGATCTTCCCGTCCTCGAGGACGAGCGCCGCGCCGGTCGCGTGCAGGGACTCCATCGTCGTGGAGACGATGGCCTCGAGCGACTCCTCGAGGTAGAGCGACTCGGACACGGCCTCCGAGATCCGCGCGAGCGCCTCGAGCTCCGCGACCCGCCGCTGAGCGCGCTCGTAGAGCCGCGCATGCTCGATCGTCTGTGCAACCTGTGCCGCGATCGCCACGAGAAGCTCGATCTCCGCCTCCGTGAACGCACGCGACTCGCGCGTGCGCACGTTGAGGGCGCCCTCCAGCATGTCGCGGGCGAGGATCGGGACCGCCAGGATGGACTCGTACTCGTCCTCGGGCAGGTTCGGGAACTGCTTGAAGCGTGGATCCAGATGCGCCTGCTCGGCGATCATCACCGGCGCGCGCTCGGCAGCGGCGACTCCCGTGATCCCTTCGCCCGGGCGCATCCGAGGCGTGCGGGTCAGCTCCTCGACACGGGTTCCATGCGTCGCGCGCAGGACGAGCTCGTCGGACCGCTCGTCGTAGAGGTAGACGAAGCAGGCATCGGTGTCGAGCGCGTCAGCCACCTTGCTCGCCACGAGCTCGAGCACCTCTTGCAGGTCGAGCGACGAGTTGACCGCTGCGATCGTCTCGGTGAGGAGCCGCAGGTGACGGGCAGTGGAGTCCACGGATCCTATTGTCATAGGATCGGACGCGGCGTGAGTCTCGACGATTGGATCCTCGCCCTCCACGTGCTGAGCGCGTTCGCCCTCGTCGCAGGGATGGTGCTCGTCTGGGTGCTGGTCGTCGCCACCCACCGCGAGGAGGCGGCGTTCGCTCCGGACGGACTCGGCGTCGTCTCCAAAGTCGGAACCGCAACCGTCATCACGGGGTCGGTTGGAACGCTGGTCTTCGGCATCTGGCTCGCACTCTCGGTCGGCGGCTACGACCTGTGGGATGCATGGATCGTGGCCGCACTCGTCCTGTGGGTCATCGGCGTCGGGACAGGAAAGCGCTCCGGAGACGAGTTCGCACGCGAGAACCGTCCGCGCGGCGTGCTCCTCCACACGATCTCGAGTGTCGCGATCGTCCTCATCCTGGTCGACATGATCTGGAAGCCGGGCGCATGAGCTGGGTCGCCGCCATCCGGCCCGATGACTGGAACTACGTTCTGCTGCTGCACATCGGCGGTGCGATGATCCTCGTCGGCGGCATGCTGACTGCCGCGTCCGCCCTGACACTTGCGCGCGGGAACGCGGCAGTCCTGCGCGTCGGTTACTGGTCGTTGCTGCTCGTATGCGTGCCCGCCTACGTGCTGATGCGGATCGGAGCCGAGTGGCTCTACTCGAAGGAGGGGTACGTCGACCTCCCCGAAGACGAGGCCCACCCACTCTGGATCAATATCGGCTTCATCGTCGCCGACGCTGGCTTGCTCGCGCTCGTCATCGCGCTCGTCCTCGGGGGCATCGGCCTGCGCCGTCTGCGTTCCGGCAAGGGCACAGGGCTCCTCAAAGCGACGATGGTCATCTCGATCCTCCTGCTGGCCTCCTTGGTCGTCGCCGTGTGGGCCATGGCCGGCAAGCCCGACTGACGACAGACTGCGGAGACGTCGCGCGGCTGAGAAGGCTCGTTCGAGGGATTGCGCACTGCCCCGGGAGGGGGATACCGTGCAATGGATACGCCTGGGGGACACAAGGGGAAGGGAGAAGCCGCCTCGCTCGCTGCGGGGCGCACACTGGGATGAATACGACGAAGCTGATTGCTCACTGGACCATGAACGGAGAAGGCCGCGATGTCGGCGGTCGCTTTCGAGCAACCGATGACATTGGCGCGCTGATCGCAGACAACCAACCAACGCCCGAGCGAACGGCGGCTACGAGCTCGTTCTTGATCAAGGGAGCGAACGAGGGCAGCTGGCAACCACTCGATGTTTAGCGCGTGGAGAAGGCATCACGACCTCGCGGTAGATGCGTGTCCCGAGTGCCAGGGATCGTGCTACGTCCCCGCCCCCATCCACGGCGAGCGCATCGTGGACGAGTGCCGGGAGTGCGAGGGCACAGGCAAGGACGCAACGAAGAAAGCCGCCTGACGCTCTCGGTCACTCAACGACCCGAAGCCGGAGGCCGGCTGAGCCGGCCGGGAGGCCACGCGTGGCCGAGTGCACGCCGCCGCAAGGGAAGGGGGGACGGCGG
The DNA here is from genome assembly GCA_963744505.1 of uncultured Gaiellaceae bacterium. Taxonomy (GTDB): domain Bacteria; phylum Actinomycetota; class Thermoleophilia; order Gaiellales; family Gaiellaceae; genus GMQP-bins7. Next base: position 721,130 of record CAVUTL010000003.1, on the reverse strand, counting down.
GGGGAAACCGTAGGTTTCCACCCGCCACACAACGACCACGGGCTCCACACCAGGGAGCCCGCGATCGGCCGTCAGATACAGGGCGCACCGCTCGCCTTGCGGCGTTCCCTGCAGCGCGCATCATCCGACTTTCGTCGGCTGACTTCAAGTGCAATCGTCACAGAGCCGCGAGGTACTTGTCCTTCTCCCACTCGGTGACCTGGACGCGATATTCGTCCCACTCGCGCCGCTTGAGCTCGACGTAGCGCGGGAAGATGTGCTCGCCAAGCGCCCGCTTCATCAGGTCGGACGCCTCGAGCTCGTCGATCGCCTCGCCGAGCGACTCCGGAAGCGACACGATGCCCTGCTCACGCCGCTCGGTCGCGGTGAGCCGGTAGAGGTTCCGCTCCATCGGATCGGGCAGCTCATAGCCCTTCTCGATTCCCTCCAGGCCCGCATGCAGGAGCGCAGCGAATGCCAGGTACGGGTTGCAGGCAGGATCGGGGCAGCGGATCTCGGCACGCGTCGCCTGCTCTGAGCCCGGCTTGTAGAGCGGGATCCGGATGAGCGCCGACCGGTTCCGTTGCGACCAGGCCACGTACACCGGCGCCTCGTAGCCCGGCACGAGCCGCTTGTACGAGTTCACCCACTGCGCGAGCACCGCGGACATCTCGCGCGCGTGCACGAGCAGGCCGGCGATGAAGCTCTTTGCGTTCTTGGACAGGTGGTGCTCGTCGCGGCGGTCGAAGAACTGGTTGCGCCCACCCTTGAACAGCGACATGTGCGTGTGCATGCCCGAGCCGTTCTCGCCGAAGAGGGGCTTCGGCATGAAGGTCGCGTAGTAGCCGTGCCACGCTGCGACCTCCTTGACGATCAGCCGGTACGTGATCGTGTAGTCGGCCATCGCGAGCGCGTCGGCGTAGCGCATGTCGATCTCGTGCTGCGAGGGGCCGACCTCGTGGTGGTGGTACTCGATCGGGATGCCGACGGCCTCGAGCGCGTGGATCGTGTCGTTGCGCACCTCGGTCGCCGCGTCCTGCGCAGTCATCGCGAAGTAGCCGCCCTCGTCGATCGTCTCCGTGCCCTTGTCGTCCTCGAACAGGAAGTACTCGAGCTCGGGGCCGACGTTGAAGGCATCGAAGCCCATGCTCCTCATGCGATCGAGCGCCTTGCGGAGGGCATAGCGAGGGTCGCCCTCGTACGGCGAACCGTCGGGTGTCACGACATCGCAGATCATGCGCGCGACGTTCGCGCCGATCGGATGGCCGTGCTCGTCCTCCGGGCGGGGCATGAGCTGGAAGCTCGCCGGATCCGGGATCGCGACCATGTCCGACTCCTCGATCGCGTTGAAGCCAGTGATCGACGAGCCGTCGAAGCCCATCCCGTCGTTCAGCGCCTCGGCCATCTCGGCCGGCGTGATCGCGAACGACTTGAGATGCCCTTCGAGATCGGTGAACCAGAAGAGGACGTGCTCGACACCCTCGTCGCGGATCCGCTTCAGCACCGCACGCCGCGCCGCCACGCTCGACGTCGCGCGATCCTTGCTCTTGACCATCGTGCTCCGCTGTGTCCTGCTGGTCGCCTGGGTCCTCGGTCGTGCCATGAAACCTCCCTTGAAATGGAAAAAGCCCCGGACGGGGCACTCCCGTCCGAGGCCACGTCGCCTCACAGACCGCGCGACTCTAGCAGGCGTCTAGGCCGATGCGCCCGTGTAACGGCGGAGGCCGAAGCGCCAGAACCAGCGCGTGAACGCGAATGCGGCGACCGAGAAGAGCGCGGCGAAGAGGAGCGTCTGCCAGTCGAGCCGCGAGGTCACGGCCTCGGCGGGCACCGTCACGGCAAAGGCGATCGGCACGAGGAAGGTGATGCCGAACCGCAGCCAGTCCGGGTAGATCCCCACCGGCCAGCGTCCTGTCTGGAAGATCCCCTCGAAGAGCTCCGGCAGGAACCACATGCGCACGACCCAGAACGACCCGGTGGCGAGGACGAGCCAGAAGCAGTAGAGAAGAACGGCGCCGAAGGCGAGCGCCACGGCGAAGGCCAGCGTGTCGACGATCCCGAGATCGCCTCCGAGCCGTACGAGCGCAACGATGATGATCGTCGCGCCGATCGGGATGTCCACGGCCTGCCACAGGTGCACTTCGCGGACGAAGATGAGCATTTGGGCGTCGACGGGCTTCGTCAACGCGTGATCGAGCTTGCCGTCCTGCACCTCCTCGCTCAACCGCATCATGTTCGGCTGGATCACCGAATGGATCACGCCGGCCATCACGGCCTGGACGCCGAGCACCGCAAGGAGCTCGGGCTGCGACCACCCGTTCAGGTCGGTCGTGTGCGAGTAGACGAGCGAGAGCATGATCAGCCCGACTGCGACCGCGAGGAGCGACTGCAGCACCTGCAGTGCGAAGTTCACGCGGTACTGGAGGTCGTTCATCACACCGATTCGCAGGTGCAGGAGCGCGACGCGCAGCGTGGTCATCAGTTCCCCACCGCCGTGTAGCGCCGGATCGCGTGCCGCCAGACGAGTGAGAACGTGGCGATCCCGACGAGCGTCCAGAAGAGCTGTATCCCGAGCCCTGCCAGAAGCTCCTGGTTCGTCAGATCGCCGACGAGCGTCTCGATCGGGAAGTAGAACGTCCACCGGAAGGGCAGGAGCCACGCGACCGTCTGCACCCAGTCGGGCATGAGCGTCAGCGGGACGAGCCGCCCGGAAAGCAGGAGCTCGAGAACGATGTAGAGCGAGAACAGCGCACCGACGCGCGTCGTCCAGAAGCAGACCATCCCGAGCGCCGTCTGGTTGAAGGTGCGAATGAGGTACGCGCCCCAGATCGCGACCGCGAAGACCGCCACCTCGGCCGGCCGCACGTCGAACGTGGGCTGAAAGATCAGCGTCAGGACGACCGCAACCGGGAAGTAGTAGACGAGCCAGGGGAGCTTTCCGCCCGCGAAGAACGCAACGTCGTAGTGGATGGGATGAAGTGGGCGCAGAAGCTGACCGGAGAGCTCCCCTTCGCGAATCCGCCACTCCCAGCCGTAGGGCGTGAACACGATGTTCATCGTCCGTACGAGCGTCCAGACGATGTAGTACGCGGCGAAGTCGCCGGCCGTGAGCCCGTTGACCTCGCCCCCCGACTGGTCCGCGATCGTCGACCAGACGACGAGGTAGATGACCGGCTCGGCCACCATCCCGAGGATGTACATGTACGTCGCCGCCCGGTACTGGAACTCCGTTTGAATCCGGGTCCGCATCGTCGTGACGTAGAAGTCGGCGAGCGAGCGCAGCCGCCCGACCTTCGCGAGCTCCTGGGTGGCAGGCGTCACGCTCATTCGACCGATTCGCGGGCGAAGACGAGCTCGATGACGTCCTCGATCGGCGGGTCCTCGACGTTCAGGTCGAGCACTTCCTGTTCGGCGAGGAGGCGCGCCGTCGTGCGAGCCGTCTCTGCCTTCGGGACCCGGAGAGTCACCAGGTCACCGTCACGATGGATCACCTCGCCGTATGCCGAGAGGTCACGCGCGCCGTTCTCGAGCACGACCGCGATCGTCTTCCAGGCGGCGACGGTGCTCGCGAGCTCGGCGAGGTCCCCGTCGAACAGGATCCTCCCGTGGTGGATGACGATGACGCGCTCGCAGAGCGCCTCGACGTCAGCCATGTAGTGGCTCGTCAGCATGACAGTGGCGCCGTGGCGGCGCCGGTACTCGGCGACGAACTCGCGGATGCGCTTCTGCATCGTCACGTCGAGCCCGATCGTCGGCTCGTCGAGGAAGAGCACCTGTGGGCGGTGCAGGAGCGAGCCGACGATCTCGACCTTCATCCGCTCACCGAGCGAGAGCTGTCGCACGGGCTTCCGGACGAGGTCGCCGACCTCGAGGAGCGCGATGAGCTCGTCACGCAGCGCGAGGAAGTCCGGGCGCGGGATCTGGTAGATCGAGCGGTTGAGCTCGAACGAATCCAGCGCGGGGAGGTCCCACTGCAGCTGGTTCCGGTTCCCCATGACGAGCGAGATCCGGCGCAGGAAGTCCTTCTCACGCTTCGAGGGGACGTGGCCGAGGACGCGAGCGTCACCACCGGAGACGTACAGGAGGCCGGAGAGCATCTTCAGAGTCGTCGTCTTGCCGGCACCGTTCGGCCCGAGGAAGCCGACGATCTCCCCCGGCGCGATCTCGAAGGAGATGCCGTCGACGGCGCGGACCTCCCGCATCCTGCGCCGGACGAGACTCTTCGTCGCCGCCTTGAGACCCTCGTCCCGTTCTGGGACCTCGAAGATCTTCTCGAGGCCGTCGACGACGACGGCGTGCTCGCTCATCGGAGCCCTCTCACGTCCGCGAGGACCTCTGCGATCCGATAACGCGCGTTCGCCGCACGCACCGGATGGGTCTCCTCGTAGTACGGGAGAGCAATCAGACCAGTCGAGAGCGCCCACGCGCACCCGCGCGCCCAGGTCGCATCGTCGACGTCGAGCTCCGTGCGGAAGACGCGTCGCGCCTCCCCGCTCAGAAGCGTCCAGGCGACCATCAGGTCGCACGCTGGGTCACCGACGCCGAGGCAGCCGAAGTCGATGACCGCCGAGAGCCTGTTCTGCCCAACGAGCAGGTTCTCCGGCGTCAGGTCGCCGTGAACCCACACCGGCCGTTCCTGCCACGGCGATGCCAGGAGTGCGTCCTCCCACGCCGCAGTCACTGCGGCGGTGTCGACCCGGTCCTCGAGCTCGGCGATCGCAGCGCGCGTCGGCTCGTCGCGACTCGCGAGCGGCCCGCCGCGGCCGAAGTTCTGATCGCCGGCCGCCGGACCGCCGTCGGTGTCGATCCGCTGGAGCGCGACGACGAAACGCGCCAGGTCGACGGCCAGGCCGCGATCTTCGATGCCGTCACACGGATTCACGCCGTCGAGCCAGCGGTAGATCGACCACGAGAACCGGTAGCGGGCCGAGGGCCTGCCCTTGGCGACGGGAACGGGCACGGCATGCGGCAGGAGCGGTGCGAGGCGCGGGAGCCACGTCCGCTCCTTGTCCACCTGCTTGTCGACACCCTCTTTGCGCGGAAGGCGCACGACGAACTCGTCTCCGAGACGGTAGAGGACATGGTCGGATCCCGGCGTTCGCACACGCTCGAGGGGCATCTGAGCCCACTCCGGGAACTGAGCCGCAAGCAAGCCGCGAACGAGGCGCTCGTCGATCTGCACCTCATTGGCGTGGAGCCTCTGCGCCACGACCGCCATCAGGCTGGCCACCGCGCGAACGTCCCTGAAGGCGACCGCGTCGCAGCCGCCGCCGGCGTGATCACCTCAGCCACTCCTCTTCAGTTTTCCGTGCCGCTTCGCGTACAGCTCGCCGCGCGAGAAGACCCACAGCCCGAGCGGGATGGAGACCGCGCCGATGATGATCAGCGGCCAGATCTCGTCCCACATCGCGCTCAGCGGCGCTCCGTCGAGGATCGCCTCGCGGCAGCCCTCGAGCGCATACGTCGCCGGCGAGAACTTCGCGATGAACTGCATCCAGCCGGGGAGCACCTCGACCGGGTAGTAGACGCCCGAGACGACGAGCAGCGTCCCCTGGGCGACGAACCCGAGCTGCGTGCCCTTCTCCGGCGAGATCAGCGGCAGCACCGAGGTCATGACGCCGATCCCGATGAACGACACGGACGCGATCGCGAGCACGACGAACGCCGCGAGAAAGTTCGCGTCCGGCATCGACAGGTCGAAGAAGAGCGCGCACACGGTGAAGAGAAACACCGCGCGCAGGAGCCCGTAGGAGATCGCGAACACGCCCTGGCCCGCGAGGTGCATCGCGCGCGACAGCGGCGCCATGAACGTGTACTCGATCGTCCCCTCCCAGCGCTCCCACGCGACCGTCTCCATGAGGAACTCGAAGAGGACGCCGAGATACGCCCAGATGACCGCGCCGATGAGCAGGCTCGTCGCGACCGTGTTGACGTCGATGTCTCCGCCGGTCGCCTCGATGCCCTGGGCGATGTAGACGATAGTGAGCGTGTTCGCCACGGTCCAGAAGAACCAGGCGAGGTCCCACCAGATGTAGCGCTTGGTGAGGTAGAAGTTGCGCTCGACGACGCCGCCGGCTCCGACGAGCTCGGCACGGAGTGTTGTCGACAGGGCTCTCATGCGAACACCTCCCGATCGTCGTCGTCGTCGTCGCCCTCGGCCTCGAACTCACGGCCGGTGGCGGCGAAGAACGCCTCCTCCAGCGTCTCTGCGTCGTAGCGGCGCTTGAGATCGTCCGCCGGCTCGAGCGCGAGCAGGCGCCCACGGTCGAGGATGCCGACTCGCTCGGCGAGACTCTCAGCCTCGGCGAGGTCGTGCGTGCAGAGCAGGATCGTCGAGTCGTGCGTCTCGCGGATCTCGCGGACGAACTCCTGCACCTCGAGCTTCGAGCGCGGATCGAGGCCCGTGGTCGGCTCGTCGAGCAGGAGCACGACGGGCGACGTGAGGAGGGCGCGCGCGAGCGCGACCTTCTGCTGCATACCGCGGGACAGCGCCTCCATCGGCTCGTCGCGCCGGTCGGGAGGGAAGCCGACTCGCTCGAGGATCGCAGGGATCTTGTCCCGCGTCTCGCGCGCGGTCATCCCGTAGTACCGCGCCGCGTACCCGAGGTTCTCCGCAGCGGACATCCTCTTGAAGAACGAGGCCTCCACCGAGACGCGGTTCACGAGCCGCCGTACGGCACGCGGCTCCGCGACCACTTCGTGGCCGAGAACGAACGCCTGCCCGCCGTCCGGCAGGAGAAGCGTGGACAGAAGCCTGACGAGCGTCGACTTCCCCGAGCCGTTCTGACCGAGGATGGCGACGGTCTCACCGCGCTCCATCGTGAACGTGACGCCGTCGAGGGCGACGCGGACGCGCTTCGCCCCGCGCTTCTCGCCGCGCTTCCGGGAGTCCTTGCGACGGAACTCCTTGCGCAGTTCGCGCACCTCGACGGCAGCGCCCTTCTGAACGGGCACGGCCTCCATGACTGCTTCCTGTACTTCGATCACCTGCTGCTCCTTCGGTCGTGTGCGTAGCGAGAAACGTGCGAGCCAGTGCCCGGCCCTATCGATGGGCCCCGGCAACCGGTGTCTCAGATACGCGCGAGGAGCTTCACAGCCCGGGCACCTTAGCGACCGCGCTGGACGAGGTCAACTTCGCCGTTGCCGCGCCTCGAGGACCAATGCCGCGGCCACGACGAGGGCGAGCGTGCCGAAGTGGGCCGACGCCGACAGCTCGGTACCGATGGGGATGGTCGCGAGCGCCGCAACGGCGGCGCCGAGTCTGATCCCGCCTCTCGGAATCGAGAGCGTGCGTCGAAAGCCGACATCGCAGGCGATGAAGAGTGCGACACCCACGGCCAGCTCGGATGCGATCCACGTGTCGAGTGGGTCGTACGGGTCACCGACTCCCTTCTTCAGCCCCGCGGCGAGCCCGATCACCCCCAGAAGCAGCCCGTAGTGCCAGTAGCCGAACCCGACCAGAGCAAGTTCCGGCCGCCGCTCCGGGGCGGCCTCGTGCATCGCGCGCTCGACGGCTCCTTCGTCCGAGAAGTACATCCACCACAGCGATGCACTCAGCGCGAGGGACAGAAGCGCCACCAGCACGAGTCCGAGATCGAGCTCCAGCCCCGCGGCTCCTGCCCCGATGACGACGATCGATTCGCCGAGGGCGATGATCACGACGAGCCCGTGACGCTCGACGAAGTGCGCCGGCGAGACGACGAAGCCCTCGACGGTCGTGAGCCACGGCGTGAACCAGAGCATGACTCCGGCGGCAGCCCAGAGAACCCACTGGGCGTCCCCGCCGAGCGCACCTCCGACGACGACGAGAGCGACCCCGGCGAGGTTGAAGGGGACGATCCGGAGGATCGCGGCGACCTCGGACACCGACGTTCCCTTCACGTACATGCTCGCGTGGAGCAGGACGACGACGACGTACGCGAGGCCGAACGCGAGACCCTCGCCTTCGTACGCCTGCGGTATCGCGAGCGCGCCGACCAGGAAGCCGCCCATGCCGCCGATCAGGAGAAGGCGGTAGCGCACGCGGTCGGTCGCGATTGCGTTCGTCAGCCACGCGTAGCCGTCGTACATCCACCAGACGAGGAGGAACATGACGACGACCTGCGCGACCGCTGCGGCGTCGCCGCCGGCGACGAGGACACCCGTCAGCTGCGTGATCGTGAAGACGAAGACGAGGTCGAAGAAGAGCTCGAGCGTCGAGACGCGGGCGCTGCGATCGGCGGTCGCGGACATGTCGAGATCATCCCCGAGCCGGCCGCTGGAGGGCGCCGCGGGCCAGAACCGCGGCGCCCTGCGCGGTCACTCAGCGGAGGGAGAAAGTGACGCTGACCGTCGCGGACGTCTCCTGCTCGCCCGGGACGATCGGAGTAGACGAATCCGCGGCCTGGGCGGTCTCGCGATAGAGCGGCTCGGGGGCGATCGCACCGCCTTCGACCATCGACGTGATCGACCCGAGCGAGCGGCCAGCAGCCTTGGCGAGCGCCTCGGCGCGAAGGCGAGCATCGTCGACCGCATCCGCGAGCGCCTGCCGATAGAGCGCCTCGGCGTTGGACGAGCTGAGACCGGGGCCGGAGATCTGGTTGGCGCCTGCCTCGGCTGCGGCATCGATCAATGCTGGCGCATCGCCGACATCACTCACGGCAGAAACGCTGTTCGAGGCAGCGTAACCGTTGACCTGCCCGGTCTCGTCCGTGTACGGATACACGCTGACCCACTGGGTCGCGAGCTCGCGCCCGCCGGCCTGACGCAACGCATTCAGGATCTTGCGCATCGCATCGGCGTTCGCTGCGACGGCGGCTTGTGCGGTGGGGCGACGGGTCTCGGCGCCGAACGACATCTTCGACTCGTTCGGAACCGCGTCGACCGAGCCGACGCCGCTGACCGTGACCGAGTCCTCGGAAGAACCGGCGTCCTGCGCGCCGGCGAGATCGGGAAGCCCGACGGCGCCGGCGAGCGCGACGACCGTGAGACCGGCTGCGACGAGAAGGAACAGACGTTTCATCGAGAGAACCTCCGCTGGTCGGTGACGAAACGGATACGCCGCCGGGACCGTCCTTCGTCACACGACGATGCAGCGCAGCGACCCGGCCGCGAAGCGGCCGGCTCTAAGGAACTTCGCGCGATCGGACGTCCGCGCTAGCGGATGTCCGATCTTGCGCCCAACCAAGGTACTGCGCGGCGCCGCGCTTGAAGACCCCGCGCGAGATGATCGAGCGCTGGATCTCGCTCGTGCCCTCCCAGATCCGGTCGACGCGAAGCTCACGGAAGAAGCGCGCGGCGGGGTTCTCGATCATGTAGCCGCGGCCGCCGAGCGCCTGCACGGCACGGTCGGCGACGCGGCCCGCCATCTCGGAAGCGAAGAGCTTCGCCATCGAGACCTTGCCGTGAACGACCTTGCGGTCTTCGAGGGCGTCGAACGCGTGCGCCGCGTGGTACGTGAGCAGCCGCGCCGCGTGCAGCTCCGTCAGCGAGTCGGCGAGCGGGAACGAGATGCCCTGGTACTCGGCGATCGGGGAGCCGAAGGCTTCGCGTTCCTGCGCCCAATCGGCAGTGAGGTCGACGAGCCGCAGCGCGGCGCCGCAGCAGCGCGCGGCGATGAAGAGCCGCTCGACGAGGATCCACTCCTTCGCGCCGGCGTCTCCGCTCGCAGGCACGCGGTTCGCGTCCGGCACGCGACAGTCGCGAAAGACGATCTCGGGGTGGTGGTCGATGTACGGGTCGTGGAGGAACGACGGCGTTCGCCGGATCTCCAACCCTGATGTGCCGGGATCGACGAGGAAGAGCGTCTGCTCGCCTTCGGCGACCGCGAGCACGATGTAGACGCCCGGCTCGCCCTCGCTCGTGACGAACCACTTCTCGCCGTTCAGCACCCACTCGTCGCCGTCGCGCACGGCGGTAGCGGCGAGACCGGTGAGGTCGGAGCCTGCGCCCGGCTCGGTGAGGGCCCACGCCTCCCGGTACTCGCCGTTCGCGATGGGACGCACGTAGCGGTCGATCTGCTCCGGCGTTGCGATCTCGTGGAGCTCACGCGGGCCGCGATCGACGACCGCGAAGCCGAGGCCGTTCGTCGCCTTCCCCGACTCCTCCTCGAGCGCGACCTGACCGAGCATGGAGAGGTCACGGCCCCCGAGCTCGGGCGGCATGTTGAGCATCGAGAAGCCTGCAGCGCGAGCCTTCCGCCGAAGATCGTCGAGCTCGGTCGGCTCGATCGACCCCCGCTCCGCGATGCGCGCCTCGAGCGGGTACACGTCCGACTCGACGAAACGTCCGACCGCGTCCTTGAGCGCGCGAACGTCGTCGGGGAGCTCGGGGACGATCACGCGCGGCAGCCTACAAGGAGCGCTCGAACGCGCTGCGTTCGGCCTCGGTCAACGGGCGCGACCGGCCGGAGTCCCGATCGCGCGCGACGAGCACCGCCTCGGCCTCCGCGGCGAGCTCCCCGTCGCGCGTGCGGATCTGCTCGCGGAGCGTGACGCTCGAGTTGCCGATGCGCCCGAGCGCGCACGACACGACGACCTCCTCGTCCTCGAGGCGCAGCTCGCGTCGGAAGTCGATCGCGATGCGTGCGAGAACGAAGTCCCAGGAGGTCGCCGCCCCTTCGAGCGCGCTGTCGACCCAATCGTCGCGGCACTCCTCGAGGTACGTCGCGTAGACGGCGTTGTTGACGTGCAGGTACGCGTCGACGTCTCTCCACCGGATCTCCACGCGCTTCTCGTGGGTCATGGCCGGCGATCCTACCCCTGTAACAACTTGTCACTTGGCTATCGAGCGTCGCCGCGATGGGCTATCGACGCTTTGTAACAAGCTGTTACTTGGATTCGCGAGAATGCGCGCAGTGGCAGGCGTCGACTCGCTCCTCTCCCCGCACTCCCTCGTCGTCGTCGGCGCGTCGCCGCGCAACGTCGCCGCCGTCGAGACCGTCGTCGCGAGCGGCGTTCAGGCCTGGGGCGTCAATCCGAATCGCGACGAGGTCGCGGGCCTCCGCTGCTATCCGAGCGTAGGCGAGCTGCCGGAGGTGCCCGAGGTGGCCCTCCTGATGGTCAACCACGAGCGCGTCGAGGCGGCGTTCGAGGACGCTGCCGCGGCGGGAGTTCGCGCATTCGTCGTTCCCGGGGTCGGCGCCGAGGCCGGCGCGGCGGCAAAGCCCGTGACAGAACGACTCGCCGCGCGCGCGCGCGAGCTCGGCGCGGTGCTCCTCGGACCGAACTGCATGGGGTTCTACGTGCCCGCCGGTGCCGCGGCCTGGAACGGGCGCCCGCAGGACACGAGCGCGGCCGGCCACGTCGCGGTTCTGTGCCAGTCGGGCTCGATCGCCGATGCCTTCCTCGCGCTCGGGGGGCGGATCGGACTCCGCTGCGTCGTCTCCTCCGGCGCCGAGGCGGTCACCGATGCCGCCGACTTCCTGGCGTTCTTCGCCGCGGATCCCCGCACCAGGGCGGTCGGCCTCTTCCTCGAGACCGTGCGCAGGCCGGAGGCGTTCGTCGAGGCGCTGCTGGCGCTGTGCCGAGGCGGACAAGCCGGTCGTCTGCCTCAAGGTCGGACGCTCGGAGGCGGCCGCCCGCGCGGCCCTTTCGCACACCGGCGCGCTCGTCGGCTCTGATCGCGCGTTCTCGGCGGTGCTGCGTCGGTACTCGGCGATCGAGGTCGGCGACTTCCACGAGCTCGTCGAGACGCTCGAGATCCTCGGTCGCGACCGCTGGCCGCTCGCGACGCGTATCGCCGGAGTCTCCGAGTCGGGAGGGGAATGTGCGCTGCTCGCCGATCACGCGGAGGCCGCGGGCATCCCTTTCGAGCCGCTGTCGCCCGAGCTGGCCGCAGCGCTTCGGCGGCCTTCCCGAACTACCTCGCGCCCGGCAATCCCGTGGACGCGTGGGGAATCGCCGACGAGACGGAGGTCTATCCGCGGTCGCTCGAGCTCATCGCGGAGTCGGGCGAGTTCGACGTCCTCATCGCCCAGGCCGACCTCTCGCAGTTCCGCGATCCGACCAACGACGAGTGGTGCGAGCTGACCCTGCGCACGCTCGCCCGCCTCGCCGCCGAGCGGGACGGTCTCTTCTGCGCGATGACGACCGTCCACAGCGCCGATCCGCCGCGGCACTTTCAGGAGCTCGCGCGCGAGCTCGACGTGGCGCTGCTGCGCGGCCCGCGCGACGCGATGCTCGCACTGGCACGCGTGGCGCATCGACCCCGGTTCGAGGCTGCGACGGGGACCGGCACGGCACCGGACGTCTCCGATCTCCTGACGTCTCCCGGAGCGCTCCCCGAGCACGAGTCGTCGCTGATCCTCGAGCGCTTCGGCGTGCCCTTCGCAGCGCGTCGCCGAGCGGCGACGGCGGAGGATGCAGCTGCCGCGGCAGAGGAGATCGGTACCCCGGTCGTGATCAAGCTCGACGGACCGGCACACAAAGCGCGCGGAGGCGGCGTTGCGCTCGGAGTCGCGTCACCGGCGGAAGCGGCGGACGCAGCGCGCCGCCTCGGGGGACCGGTCCTCGTCGCCAGGCAAGCGGAGCCCGGCACCGAGGTGCTCTGTGGAGCGACTCGCGACCCCGACTTCGGGCCGATCATCGCGGTCGGTCGAGGCGGCGGCGCCGTCGAGGAGCTCGACAGCGTCGTGCTCTCGACCGCGCCGCTCGATCGTCGCGGAGCCGCGATACTCGTCGCGGAGGCGGGCATCGACGATGCGCACGGCGTGGTCGCGGCAACGCTCGTCGCCCTTAGCGATCTCACAATCTCGCACCCTCGTGTGCAGTCGGTCGAAGTGAATCCCCTGCTCGTGGGCCAGAATGCGACGCTGGCCGTCGATGCCCTTGTCGTCGTTGCGGATTGACCACGGGCGTCGGCTCTGGTTCACTCGGAATTGGGGGGCCATAGGCCCGGGAGGTTGTTGGGATGACGATCCATCCACGTGAGTCGAGATACGGCCGCCGAGAGTTCCTCGGCCGCTCCGCCGCCGGTGTCGTCGGACTGTCGAGTCTGAGCACGATCCTCGCGGCCTGCGGCGGGGGCGACAACGGGAACTTCCGGCCGCCAGAGCTCCAGCTCGCGACGCCGGAGAACCCCGTGACGTGGCCGCTGCTCGACGACAACCCGATGATCGCATCCGGCCTCGAGCCCGAGTCGGGGACGCTCCGCATCTACAACTGGAACGGCTACCTCTGGCCGAAGATCAAGAAGGACTTCGCGAAGGAGTACGGGGTCGAGGTCGAGGAGACGTTCTTCACGACGACGGACGAAGCGGTCGCCAAGATCTCGTCCGGCAAGTTCGACTTCGACGTCTTCGTCCCGACGCAGGATCGCATCGGGCGACTCGTCGTCGGCAAGTCCCTCCAGCCGCTCAATCGCGACTACCTCCCGAACCTCGCGAACGTCTGGCCGTCCGTGCAGGACCCCTGGTACGACAAGGGCTCGCAGTACACGGTGCCGTACGTGATGTGGACGACGGGCATCGGCTACCGAACCGACCACGTCTCGACGACGCCGGACCAGCTCTCGAACCCCTACGAGATCTACTGGGACGAGGCCAACCGCGGGAAGCTGTTCCTCCTCGACGACAGCCGCGACGCCCCCGCCGCCATGCTCCTGAAGAACGGGATCCAGAACGTCAACACCGAGGACCCCGACGAGATCGAGCTCGCGAAGAACGAGCTCAAGTCGCTGTACGACCTCAACGTCAAGCTGTCGACGGACGACTACACGAACCTTCCCGAGGGACGCGCCTGGGTGCATCAGATGTGGTCGGGCAGCGCGATCTCGGCTCAGTGGTACCTCCCGGAGGGGATCGGTGTCGACGCGCTCGGGTTCTGGTTCCCACGCGACGGGCGCGGCGTGATCGGCAACGACATGCTGGCCATCCCGCGCACCGCGAAGAACCCAGTGCTCGCGCACCACTTCCTCAACTACCTGCTGGACAACAAGCACGGATACGACAACTTCGCGAACTACGTCGGCTACCAGCCGCCGCTTACGAAGCTCGATCCCGACCGCCTCGTGGCCGACGGCGTCGTGCCGAAGAACCTCTCGACGGCGATCGTCCGCCCGTCGGACTTCGAGCGCGCGTACCCGTTGACGGAGCTGACGCCGGCCGGCCAGACGGACTGGCAGAACGCCTGGGCCGAGTTCAAGGCGGGTGTCTGACCCCAACCGCCCGGTAGGCGGGAAGACGCGCGGCAACGGCTTCTGGGCCGGCCTGGCGCTGCCCGGCGTCGTCTGGCTCTGCATCTTCTTCCTGCTCCCGTTCTACGTCATCCTCGGTGTCGCGTTCGGGACGGTCGACCCGATCTTCCAGACGCCCTCGCCCGAGTGGAACCCACTCCTCTGGAACACGGCCGCCTTCGAGTTCGTCTTCGAGGGCCTCTTCACCAGCGGAGCCGCCTTCCAGACGGTGTTCGTGCGCACGCTCGTGTACGTCGCGATAGCGACCGCGCTGGCTCTCCTGATCGCGTATCCGGTCGCGTACTACGTCGCCCGCTACGGCGGCCGGTGGAAGGGGCTGCTCCTCGTCGGGCTGATCGCACCGTTCTTCATCAGCTACCTCATGCGGATGCTCGCCTGGATCAACCTCCTCCAGGACGACGGATGGGTGAACGACGTGCTCGTCTGGGTCGGGATCCTCGACGCACCGCGGAACTGGCTCGACGGCCGCGCATCGTCGGTGATCCTCGGGCTCGTCTACGGCTACGTGCCGTTCATGATCCTGCCGCTCTACGCATTCCTCGACCGGATCGACCGCAGCCTGCTCGAGGCGGCGCGTGACCTGGGCGCGAGCCCGTTCCAGGCCTTCCGGATGGTCACGCTGCCACTCTCGATGCCGGCAATCCTCGCCGGAATCGTGATCATCGCCCTGCCGATGTTTGGTGACTACTACACGCCCGACCTCCTGTCGGGAGCACCGCAGACGAGCCTCATCGGCAACCAGATCAACCTCTACATCCGAGGTGGCCAGCAGGTCCCGGTCGGCGCGGCGCTCGTCGTCGTGCTCATGCTCTTCCTGTCCGTGCTCATGGGCTACTACGTGTACGCGACGGCGCGCGCGCAGCGGAGGCTCGGAGGATGAGCGGCGGTCGCTTGCGCGACTGGTGGGCGAATCCCTGGGGGAAGCCGCGCTTCCTCGTCCTCTTCACCGTGCTCTACCTCGTGTGGGCGATCGTGCCGATCCTCATTGCCATCCGCTTCTCGTTCAACGAGGGCCGGTCACGCTCGACCGCGCAGGGGTGGTCACTGCGTTGGTACACGGAGGATCCCGATCTCTCGGTGCTCCACGACCCCGCACTGAGCTCGGCGCTCCTGCAGAGCCTGCGGCTCGCGGCGATCGCCGTGCTCGTGACGGTCCCGCTCGGCGTCGCGCTCGCGATCGGGCTCACGCGGTGGCGCGGGCGTGGCGCGGGGACGGCGCGTGGCATCTCGCTCGCGACGCTCGTGACACCCGAGATCGTCATGGGGACGGCGCTGCTCCTCGTGTTCATCCATCTGTTGACCTTCGTCCCGCTCGGGACCGTGGCCCAGTCGATCGGGCACATCACGTTCTCCCTCGTATTCGTGGTGATCATCGTCCGCGGGCGGCTCCTCGCGATCGGTCCGGACTACGAGGAGGCTGCTCGCGACCTCGGCGCTTCGCGGCTCCAGGCGATTCGGCTCGCGCTCCTCCCCATGCTCGTGCCCGCGATCGTCGCCAGCGGGATCATCGTCTTCGCGATCTCGATGGACGACTTCGTGATCAGCGCATTCCTGTCGTCGGGCACCGATACGGACACCGTGCCCGTGCGGATCTATGCGACCGGTCGCACGGCACCGACACCGGCACTGAACGCGCTGGCGACGCTCACACTGGGCGTGACCATCGTCATCGCACTCGTCGGCCTGTTGCTGTGGCGCGGTGTTCGCGCTGCGCGGGGACAGACCGGGTCGACCGTGGGCGAGCTCGCGACGCTCGACGCCGAAGCGATCCGCTAGACACGACGACGCGTCAGACTACGACACGTGCGGCCGGAGACGGGCTACGCGCGTAGCGGGGACGTGTCCATCGCCTACCAAGTCGTCGGCGACGGCCCGTTCGACCTCGTCTACGTGCCCGGATTCGTCTCGCACGTCGAGCTGCGGTGGACGGTGCCGTCGTTTGCGCGGGCGCTCGAGGAGCTCGCTGAGTTCTCCCGCCTCATCCTGTTCGACAAGCGCGGTACCGGTATGTCCGACCCCGTCGTCGGCGCGCCGACGCTGGAGGCCCGAATGGACGACCTTCGGGCCGTCATGGACGCCGTCGGGTCCCAGCGTGCCGCGCTGCTCGGCGTCGGCGAGGGTGCTCCGATGAGCGTCCTCTTTGCCGCGACGTATCCGGACCGAACCGCTGCGCTCGTGCTGCGCAACGGCTTCCCTCGCACGATGTGGGCGCCGGACTATCCGTGGGGACGGACCGAGGATCAATACCGGGACGACGTCCACAGGGAGCTCCGCATCTACGACAGACGCGGCGACGCGGAGCGTGCAATCGGCGAGCTCGCAGACTGGGAGCCCAAGGACACGTCCGCGATCGTCGACTATCTCCGATGGTCCGCGAGCCCCGGCACGCTGTCGGCGCTCGCTCGCATGAACCGCGAGATCGACGTTCGCCACGTGCTCCCGTCCATTCGTGTGCCCACGTTGGTGCTGCACGGAGCGCAGGATTCAGTCGTGCCGCTCGACGCCGCTCGCTGGATGGCCGACCGGATCCCTGGAGCGCGGTTCGTCCCGCTCCCGTCGGCCAGGCGCCTGCACTTCGGCCGCGGAACGGACGTGGTGAACGCGGAGATTCGAGCCTTCCTGACCGAGCTCGACGACTCCGGCATGCTGGCGCAAGCGGAGGCAGGTCGCGTTCTCGCGACGGTGCTCTTCACCGACATCGTCGACGCCAGCCGAAAGGCCGCTGAGCTCGGTGACCGGAAATGGCGCGACCTCCTCGAGCGTCACCATGCGGTCGTACGGCAACGACTCGCCCGCTTCCGCGGAGTCGAGGTCGATACTGCGGGTGACGGGTTCCTGGCGAGCTTCGACGGCCCGGCCCGCGCGAATCGCATGCGCGAGCTCGATCGTCAGCGGCCTGCACGAGCTCGGAATCGAGGTGCGGGCCGGACTCCACACCGGCGAATGCGAGCTCGTCGACGGCAAAGTTGCAGGCATCGCAGTGCACACCGGCGCGCGCGTGTCCTCGTTGGCAGGCCCCGGTGAAGTGATCGTCTCGAGCACCGTCAAGGACCTCGTCGCCGGCTCCGGAATCTCCTTGACAGACAGCGGAACCCACGAGCTCAAGGGCGTCCCCGGCGAGTGGCGGCTGTTCAGCGTGGATCTCGACACCACGTAGCGGACCGTCGTCCCGGCGTCGCCCGTCCCTCGAGCGTGCGGGTCAACCAGAGAGAGCCGACGCAGCAGCGGCCTCGCCTGACCGAGCGGCGCCTTCCATGTGCATGTTCCCGAAGCCCGCGTGGTCGGAGCACGCCCAGGTGATGGGACCGACCGGACGCCGGAGGTCCGGTCCGAAGCGTGTCAGACCGCCAGTGCCGAACGTCGACGCATATGCGCCGCGCGTCCACTCCTCCGCCGACCAGTCCGTCTCGATCAGGTCGGTCGCCCGCAACGCCTCGGGACCGACGAACGCCGCGAGGCCCTCGAGAATCGCGGTGCGACGAGCAGCGGGGCTCATGCGGGCCACGAGATCCGCCTGCTCGCCCGGCAGAAAGGTGCACAGCACGCCGACCAAGGCCGACGGCGGCGTGTTGTCGTAGAGCTCGCGGACGAGCCCGAAGGGCGCGAAGCCCTCCCCGGAGAGCCCGTCCTCGCGCCAGAACGGATGGTCGTAGACGGCCAGGAACTTCGTGACGCTGCCCTGCGAGCTCGCCTGCTGCAGGCGCATGCGCCACGCCGGCAGCGCGGGCTCGAACCGGATCGCGGCAACGAGGTTCGGGGCGACGGCGACGATGGCGGCTCGCGCGGACACGCTCACGTGCCCGGCGTCTACCTCCACACCTCCGTTGTGCCAGCGAATCGCACGAACCGGCGCCTCGAGCAGGACGCGTTCGCCGAGCTCCTCGGCCATCCTGATGGGGATGAGCTGCGAGCCGCCGACGACGCGGTACGCGAGACACTGCTCTGCGGCGAACAGCTCGTAGGTCCCGCCAGCCCCAGCGATGACCCAGAGCCCCTGCAGCAGCGAGAACGAGTGCGCCGGCTTCGTGAGGAAGCCGTCCGCCAGGTAGGAGCGAAGGTTGTCCCGTGCGGCTTCGCCGCCGATCTCGGTCCGCAGCCACTCGTCGAACGTCATCGTGTCGAGCTCGCGCGCACGCGGGTGCTCCCACGGTGCATCGGGGTCGAGCTCCTTCGCGAGTGCGTCGAGCTTCGCATCGGCTTCCTTCAGCTCTCGCTCGTCCGCAGAGGAGAGCCCCGTGTGCTCGTCCGAATGTCGATGTGCGCGACCGGACTCGTCGACGTATACGTCGTCGCCGTCGCGATGGGCGGGGAAGAGACCGATGTCGAGCTCTTCGAGCAGAGCGTGCATGCGCGATTGGTAGGGCGCGATCCACTCGCCGCCGAGCTCGTTCGCCTCCCCGCCGATCTCCGTGTTCCAGAGACGGCCCCCGACCCGGTCGCGCGCCTCGAAGACGACAACGTTGCGGCCGTCGGCCACCAGCCGGCGGGCAGCAGCCAGCCCGGCGACACCCGCCCCGACGACCACGACGTCCGCCTCGATCAGGCGGGCGCCCACGCCTCACTCCGTAGAGCAGCGGCGGCTGCGGCGCGACCGGTTCGAACTGCGCCCTCCATGAAGCCGGCCACCCACTGGTCGGAGCCGCAGACGTAGAACGGAGGGTCGTGCGTTCCGTGTAACGCGCCCACGCGTCGAACGTCGCCCGGCCACCAGTGCGTCGTGTATCCGAGCGTGTATGGATCGGTTCCCCAGAGCCGAAGGAACGTCTCCCGCGGCCTCCCGGCCTCCTCGCCGTACATCCGCGCGAGCTCGGCATGAAGCACACGAGGCCGGTCCTCCTCCGCCGTCGCGAGAAGCCAGTTGACGCGCTCCGGAGGCACGAGCCCCGACAGGACGCCCTCGCGCTGAGGCCAGGTCGACGAGATCAACTGCTCACCCTCCGCGAGCCCGTTGGCGCCGACGTCTGTCCAGACCGAGCGGTCGTAGATCGTCACGACCTTCGCAGCGCGAGCGTGACGCTGTGCCCGAAGAGACGCCAGCCGCTCGGCCGCCACGCCCTCGATCGGCACGCCATGCAGCACGCTGACCGGAAGCGCGCAGACGATCGCGTCCGCCGTCAGCTCCTCACCCGTCTCGAGCACGACCTGGCAGCCGCGTGCCGAGGAACGCATCTGCGCGACCTCGGCCCCGAGCCGCACGCGATCACCGAGCGCGGCGCCCATCCGAAGAGCCACCTCGGCACTTCCCTCGGCAACCTGCGACGACTCCCACAGGTCGTACGAGTAGAAGCCGGTGTCGCCGACGGCGGCGAGCATGCGGAGTGCGGAGAGCAGAGACGTCCGCTCGCTCGAGCCGGACGCCATCGCGAGCGCGCCGGCCTCGAGCCCGCGCACGGTGGCTACGAGCGCGTCGACCGACCGGAGCCACGACGCGACCGATGCCTCGTCCAGACGGGTCGCGTCTGGATGCGACCACGGATCGTCGGGATCCACGGTCGAGATCAGCTCGCCCAGGAGTCGCTCGACACGCTCGCGGTCAGCGAGCTCGGCCGGGCTCGTGAAGGCGCCTTGCTCGGACCGGACGACGCCGTCGACGAAGTCGTAGGTCGTCGCGCCGGCGACGGCCGTGTACGTCGACGTCAGCGTCAGGCCGAGCTCCTCGACCAGGCCCAGATAAGCGGTGTGAGCGGCTCCGACGAGCTCTCCGCCGAGCTGTACCGGGCGCCCGTCGTCACCGGCGACCTGCTCGACGCGACCGCCGACGCGCTCACGCGCCTCGAGGACGAGCACGTCCGCGCCGCCGGCCACGAGGTCGCGCGCCGCCGCTAGCCCGGCGAGGCCCGCTCCGACCACGAGGACATCGATCACAGGGGCTCCGTCTCGTCGTCGGCGAGGACCCGCAGCGCGTCCGCGGGAAGATGCGCGGTCACCGCGGCTCCCACGTCGTACTCCTCGACATCCCCCGAGTTCGCAACGAGGGCCTGCACACGGTCGCCCCCGGGCAGCGCGACGAAGACCTGCGTCGTCGAGCCGAGATACACGAAGCGCTCGATCGTCGCGGGGACGCGGTTCTCCCCCTCCATCGCCGGCGGCTCGATCCGCACACGCTCGGGGCGGATGGTCAGGCGAACGATGCCGCCACGGGCTTCCCCCTGCGTCGCGCTCAACGTGACACCCCCGACGTCGACGTGCCGCCCGTCGAGGACGCGCGCGCGCATGAGGTTCGAGACGCCGAGGAAGTCGGCGACGAACGCGGTCTCCGGATGCTCGTAGACGGCCCGGGGCGCGCCGAGCTGCTCCACCTTGCCGTGCGCCATCACCGCGAGGCGGTCGGACATCGTCAGAGCCTCCTCCTGATCGTGCGTGACGTAGAGGAACGTGATCCCGATCTCGCGTTGGATCGACTTCAGCTCGACCTGCAGCTCCCGACGCAGCTTCGCGTCGAGCGCGCCGAGAGGCTCGTCGAGAAGGAGCACCGACGGCGAGAGAACGAGCGCACGCGCGAGCGCCACGCGCTGCTGCTGTCCGCCGGACAGCTGATGGGGTCGGCGCTGACCGAGCCCGCCCAAGCGCACCAGCTCGAGCGCCTCGGCCACCCGCCCACGGCGTTCGTCCTTGGAGACGGCCGTGAAGCGGAGGCCGAAGCCGACGTTCTGCTCCACGGACAGGTGCGGGAAGAGCGCGTAGCTCTGGAAGACGGTATTGACCGGACGGAGGTGTGGCGGCATCTCCGTCACGTCGGCGTCGCCGATGACGATCTGCCCCGCGTCCGGCCGCTCGAATCCAGCGATCATCCGCAACGTCGTCGTCTTGCCGCAGCCCGACGGGCCGAGCAGCGAGAAGAACTCGCCGCTGCCGATCTCGAGGGAGACGTCGTCGACAGCCGCGACGTCGTCGAAGGACTTGGACACGCCGGAGAGCACGACCGACTGCGAACGGAGCGTCGTGGTCACGCCTCGAGCTCCCGGCGAACGCAGGACGCGAGGAGCTCGCGCGCGGCCTCGCGGTCGAGCAGCCCGAGATACACGATCGAGTCGAGCCCGTCCGCAGCGGCCGCGAGTCGCCAGCCCGATCCCGCCGCATCGACGGATGGCGGGACGGAGCCGTCGTTTCGACCCTCGTCGAGCAGGAGGACGATCCGCTCGATCCAGGCCCCGTACCGCTCCTGCACGAGCGGGCGGAGCTCCTCGTCGTAGCGAAGGCTCGACCAGACCTCGTTCCAGAGAGCGGGTGTCTCCTCGAGCTCCGGCTCGATCGTGCGGAGCAACGCCCTCTCGGCACGGGCCGCACCGTTCGCGAGTGTCTGGAGCTCGGAGTCGAGCGCCTCGATCCGCAGGTTCTCTGCGTAGGCGAAAGCGGCACGCAGGAGCTCCTGCCGGGTCGTGAAGTAGTAGTGGACGAGCGTGCGCGACACGCCGGCCTCCTGCGCCACGGTGCCGATGCGAAGATCGCTCGCGCCCCCGGAGACGACGACACGGCAGGCGGCGCGCAGGATCTCGTCGACGCGTCCCGCACCGGTGGGAGAGTGAGCCGCTTGCTCCGTTCCCGCCATCCGCAGTATCCTGACTGACAGGACAGTCAGGAGCAAGCCGTGCCCGATTCAGCCACACGAGCAGTCACCGCCCCCGAGCGCCCGCTCGAGGACGGCTGGACGCTGCCGGCGAGCTGGTACGCCGACCCGGACGTCTACGCCCTCGAGCGCGAGCGGATCTTCGCCGCGTCCTGGATGTACGCGGGGCCGGCGGAGTGGGTGGCGGAGACCGGCTCGTACTTCAGCGCCAACATCGGCCACGTCCCGGTCGCGGTGGTGCGCGGGTCGGACGGCGCGCTCCGCGGCCTCGTCAACGTGTGCCGGCACCGCGGCCATCTCGTCGTCGAGGGAACGGGGTGTCGCGAGACGCTCCAGTGCCCGTACCACGCGTGGACGTACGACCTCGACGGGACGCTGCGAAAGGCGCCCCGCTCGGAGCGGGTGCCGGGCTTCGACCCGTCAGGGCTCTCGCTCGCCCCCGTCTCGGTCGACACCTGGGGGCCGTTCGTCTTCGTCAACCCGGATCCCGACGCGGCTCCGCTCGCAGAAGCGCTCGGAACCCTGCCGGAGCTCGTCGCCCAGAGTGGCCTCGACATCTCGACGATTCGCTTCCACTCCCACCACGAGTGGCCGATCGAGGCGAACTGGAAGGTCGTCATGGAGAACTTCCTCGAGTGCTACCACTGCCCGACCGCGCACCCGGGATTCAGCAAGGTGATCGACGTCAACCCCGACTCGTACCTGCTGCAGGTGCACCCGACGTTCTCGAGCCAGATCGGCCCGGTGCGAGCGTCGGCGCTCGCCGGAAACGGGAAGGCGCCGTACTCGCCGCTCGGCGATGTCGCGCAGTCGCAGTTCCACTTCCTCTTCCCGTCGACGGCGATCAACATCGCGCCCGGGATCCCCAACATCTCGATGGAGCGCTACCTCCCCGAGGGCCTGCGGCAGACGATCGAGGTCACCGACTACTACTTCGGGGCTGACGCCTCCGCCGAGGCAATCGAGGAGCTCATGGTCTGGGACAACCAGGTTGCGGAGGAGGACGTCTCCCTCGTCCAGTCGGTGCAGCGCGGCCTCGACTCCGGCGCGGTGCCCCAGGGTCGCCTCATGGGGGAGAGCGAGAAGCTCATCGCGGACTTCCAGCGCCGCGTCCACGACGCACTCGTTCGCGCCTAGCCGAGAAGAGAACGATGCAGGTCCTGGGTCGCAGGACTCGGCGCCGTGCCGAGCTCGTCGCGTAACCGACGTCGCAGGTCGTCGTAGACGAGGAGCGCCTCGGCGCGATTGCCCCGTCGCTCGAGCGTCACCATCAGCCACCGATAGCCGGACTCGCGGTACGGCGCGACCTCGACCAGCGTCCTGGCCGCACGCTCGGCCGTATGGAGCTCGCTGCCGCCGATCTCGAAGCACGCCTGAGCGGCGAGCTCGAGACCTTCCTCGTATGCGTCCCGGAGACGCCGGCGATGCTCTTCGAGCCAGGCGGCGTCCTCGCCGAGCAACAGCTCCCGCGCGGCGATGTGCTGCACCACCCGCGCCGGCCCCCACGCGGCGGTCCAGTCCCCGCGCGCCACCGCACCCTCCGCTCGGTGCAGCGCCTCGCCGACCGCATCGACGTCGACCCACGCGTCGGCAGGGAGCGCAACGCGAAGCTCCGAGCGACCCTCGAGAGGGAGCAGTCGCCGAAGCTTGGAGACCAGTGCAGATACTGCCGCGTCCGGTGCTGCGGGGAGATCATCGTCCCAGAGCGCCCCCACGAGCTCGTCGCGACGGATCGAGCGCCTGCGATTGAGCAGCATGTAGGCAAAGAGGAGCCGTCCCTGCCGCCCCGGAATCTCCGACTCCACCTTGCGACCGTCGACCTCGGCGCTGAGGCGGCCGCAGAGATGGATACGCGTCGCCAAGCTGGCGCCAAGGTTACGACAACGCTTGGCGCCGATACTCCCGACATGGCGAAGATCCTGGTGAACGTGACCAACGGGCCCGAGCATCCGACCAAGGCCGCACTCGCGTTTCTCGTCGCCCGAGCGGCGCAGGATGCGGGTCACGACGTGTCGCTCTTCCTCGCCGGCGATGCCGTGCAGCTCCTCCGTCCGCCGGTGCTCGACTCGCTCGTCGGGCTCGGAACGGGGAGCCTGCGTGAGTCGTACGACGCGTTGCGCGCTGGCGGCGCCAGCTGGTACGTCTCCGGTATGTCCAGCATGACGCGCGGCTTCGAGCCGGACGGCGTCGCGGAGCCGGCCATGCCGTCGAAGCTCGTCGAGCTGTCGGTCGACGCCGACCGCGTCCTCACCTACTGACGGAGGGATTCCGTGAAGCTCATCAACTGCGAGTGCGGCCAGGTCGTCCGCGGCGACACGGACGAAGAGCTCCGTCCGGGCCGCCGAGGAGCACATCAAGCGAGATCACCCGGAGCTCGTCGGAAAGATCACGCGCGAAGACCTCCTCGCCATGTCCGAGAGCGGCTAGCGGCCTCGCTGGGTCAGAGGTTGTCGATGAAGCGGTGCCGCGCCTCGTCGAGCGCGTCGCGAATGCCGCCAGGACCGGGTGAGGCGCGCTTCGCCCCTTGCGCGGCTTCTTGAACGAGCCGTCCCGAACGCTCTCGGCGACCCGCTCGTGCGCGTCGCGGAACGGCACGCCGTCCCGAACGAGCGCCTCGGCTGCGTCTGTCGCATAGAGGAGCGGATCGGATGCGGCCTTCGCCATCCGGGCTCGATCGACCTCGAGCCCGCTCACGAGCACCGTGAGCGCCTCGAGCGCGAGTCGCGTCTCTCGTCGTGTCGAGAACACCGGCGCCTTGTCCTCCTGCAGGTCGCGGTCGTAGGCCAGCGGGAGGCCCTTCACCGTCGCGAGCAGGCCCGCGAGCCGACCGATCGCGGTTCCCGCCTTGCCGCGCACGAGCTCGGCGACGTCCGGATTGAGCTTCTGCGGCATCATCGACGAGCCGGTCGCCGCCGACTCCGGGAGCCGCACGAACCCGAACTCGGAGGTCGCCCAGAGGACGATCTCCTCGCCCATGCGCGAGAGATGCGTGAAGAGCACGGTCGCGGCGTAGAGATAGTCGAGCGCGAAATCGCGATCGGCGACGGCGTCGATCGAGTTGCGCATCTGCCGTGGAGGGGGAGGGAGCTCGAGCGTCGAGCCGGCGAGCGCGCCCGCGCCCAACGGGCTCTCCGCCGCGGCTTCCGCAGCCGCGGCGAAGCGCGTCCGGTCGCGGTCGAGCATCTCGACCCAGGCGAGCAGGTGGTGGCCGAGCGTCACGGGCTGGGCACGCTGAAGGTGCGTGTAGCCGGGCATCACCGTGTCCGCCTCGGACTCCGCGAAGGACAGGATCACGAGGGCGAGCGCATCGATCGCCTCGCGCGCCTCCGCGCACGCGTCGAGCACGTACAGGCGGAATGCCGCCGCCACCTGGTCGTTGCGCGAGCGACCCGCGTGGACCTTGCGCCCGACGTCACCGAGCAAGCGCTCGATCGCGGAGTGGACGTCCTCGTCCGACTCCGCGTACGCATCGGGGTCCTGCGCGATCTCGGCGAGGCGCGATTCCACCTCGTCGAGCTCCTCGTCGGTCAGGAGCCCCGCGGCGTGCAGGCGCTGGGCGTGGTCCGCCGTCGCCTCGCAGTCGTACGGGAGCAGCGCGGCGTCGTCGGCGCGCAGGAAGTCCCACACGTCCGGGTCGAGAGCGTCCCCGACCCGCGCTTTCCAGGTCGTCACACCTGGATCTTCGCGCGTTCGCGTGCTGCGTGCAGCTCGGTCTCGAGCGACGAGATCCGGATGAAGCCTTCAGCCGCGTCGTGCGGGAACGTCTCGCCCGTGCCGTAGGAGGCGAGCTCGGTCGCGTAGATCATGTGTGGCGAGCGGCGCCCGGTGACGACCGCGGCGTTCGGCCGCAACTCGACGCGAACCTCGCCAGTGACGAGCTCCTGCGTCGCGTCCACGAAGGCGTCGATCGCCTCTCGTGCCGGGCTGAACCAGCGGCCTTCGTAGACGATCTCCGTCCAGCGCTGCTCGAGCGGGCGCTTGAGCCGCGCCTCGTCCTTCGTGAGGACGACGTCCTCGAGCGCCGAGTGCGCTGCGATGAGCGTCATGGCGCCGGGAGCCTCGTAGACCTCGCGGCTCTTGATGCCGACCGCGCGGTTCTCGATCATGTCGATCCGCCCGATGCCGTATGCGCCGGCGAGGCGATTCGTCTGCGCGATCAGCTCCGCGAGCGACAGATCGTCGCCGTCGAGCGACACAGGGATGCCCTTTTCGAAGCCGATGACCACCTCGATCGGGGAGGGCGCGTCCGCAGGGTCGGACGTGAGCGCATACGGCTCCTCGGGAGGCCCTGCCCACGGGTCCTCGAGCACACCGGCCTCGATCGCGCGGCCGAAGAGGTTCTCGTCGATCGAGAACGGCGAGGAGGCCGTCTGCACGACGGGAATCCCCTTGTCGAGGGCGTACGCGATCTCCTCGTCGCGCGTCCAGATGCGGTCGCGCAGCGGTGCGATGACCTTCACGCCCGGGTAGTGGGCCTTGAACGCGAGCTCGAACCGGAGCTGGTCGTTGCCCTTGCCCGTGCAACCGTGAACGACCGCCTCGGCGCCCAGCTCGAGCGCCACCTCCGCCACCGCTTGCGCGATGACGGGCCGCGACAGCGCCGATACGAGCGGGTACTTGCCCTCGTACAGCGCGTTCGTGACGATGGCTCGCGCGCACTGCTCGTCGGCGAACGCGTCCTTCCGGTCGACGAGCAGGACGTCGTCGGCGTCGGCCGCCTGCGCGCGCGCGATCGACTCCTCGAGGTCGAACTCCTGCCCGACGTCGACGAGCACTGCGACGACCTCGTCGAAGCCGTACCAGTCCTCCTTCAGCCACGCGAGGATGCAGCTCGTGTCGAGCCCGCCCGAGTACGCCACAACCGCCTTCCGGCTCATCTCAGGCGGCCCCCTGCAGGAGGTAGCCCGAAAGCTCGTCCTCGAGCGACTGCGCCGTGATGCCGTCGCGCGCTGCGACGAAGATCGTGTTGTCACCGGCGATCGTGCCGGCAATAGCCGGGTGGGCAGCCTCGTCGACGGCCTGCGCGAGCGCATTCGCATACCCGGACGGGGTCACCACGACGACGAGCGTCCCGGCGGCCTCGACCGACATCGCATACCGGCGCATCGCGGCGCCCAGCGCTCGCAGGCGGTCGGCGTCCGTGCTCCCCGGAGGTGCATAGATCAGCCGGCCGCTCGGTGCGCGAACCTTGACGAGACCGAGATCGGCGATGTCGCGCGAGACGGTCGTCTGGACGACCTCGAACCCGCTCTCCTTCAGGGCCGAGGCGACTTCAGCCTGCGTCGAGAGCGCCCGCTCTCGCACGAGGTCGAGGATCGCGTTCTGTCGTTCACGCCTGTTCATAGTATGCGGGAGACTAGCAGAATATGCGTCGAAGGCGATCGAGCGCCTCGCCGATCTCTCGAGCACTGACCGTGAGTGGAGGAGCCAACCGGACGACGCGCTCGCCGGCCGCAAGGACGAGCAGCCCGTGCTCGCGAGCCGCGTCGACGATCTCCGCCGCGCTTCCATCGACGTCGAACCCCACGAGGAGACCTCGCCCGCGCACCGCCGCGACCCCGGAGATGCCTGCGAGACCCGCGACGAGCTCGGCACCACGGTCGGCGACGTTCGCGAGCAGCTCGTCGTCGATGGCCTCCACGACCGCAGTGGCGGCCGCACACGAGACGGGATTCCCGCCGAACGTCGAGCCGTGATCGCCCGGCGCAAAGGCGCCAGCAGCATCGTCCGCGACGAGGAGGGCGCCGATGGGCAGCCCGTTCGCGAGACCCTTCGCGAGCGTCGCGAGATCCGGCCGTACGCCGAGCTGCTCGAAGGCGAAGAACGTGCCCGTGCGACCGACTCCGACCTGCACTTCGTCGAAGCAGAGGAGCGGAGAAAGCTCGGCCGCCGCCGCGACGAATTCCGGCTCGAGCGGGATCACGCCTCCTTCCCCGAGGACGGGCTCGAGCAGGATCAGCCCGACCTCGTCGTCGACCGCCGCACGCAGGGCGTCGACGTCGTTCGGCGCGACGAAGTGCGCTCCGGGGAAGAGGGGCTGGAATGCGGCTCGCTTGCCCGGCTGACCGGTCGTCGAAAGCGCCCCGAGCGTCCGTCCGTGGAAGCTCCCGTCGAGCGCGACGACACCGTGCTTGCCGGTGGCCTTGCGCGCGTACTTCAGCGCCGCCTCGATGGACTCGGCTCCCGAGTTGCAGAAGAACACCTGCGCTCCGCCGAAGCGCTCGGAGAGGAGAGACGCGAGCTCCTCGGCCGGCTCCGTGCGATACAGGTTCGACGCGTGCCAGAGACGGTCGAGCTGCGCCTGAGCCGCGGCGAGCGGGGCCGGATGGCAGTGGCCCAGCGAGACGACAGCGATTCCGCCACCGAAGTCGAGGTACTCGCGACCGCCCGAGTCGTAGACGCGAGAGCCGTCGCCACGAACGATCGTGACGTCGGCGCGAGCGTACGTCGGGAGAAGGCGCTCGAGGCCGTGTGACACGGTGTCACTCGGCGTAACGCTCACGCCACCACCGCCGTTTCGCCGATCTCCGTCGTGATCCCGAGCCTCGCGGCCTGGACCGCCGCGAGCAGCTTCGGCACGATCCCGCCCTCGAAGGCACCGGTGTCGAGGAGCTCTTCGGCGTCGTCGGCACCGAGGCGCCTCGCGACGACGCCGCCGACGTACACGCCGGGAACGTCGGAGACGAAGAGGATCCGCTCCGCTCGGAGACCCGCTGCGAGCGCGGTCGCCGCTTCGTCCGCGTTCACGTTCAGCGGGCCGACTGCGATCGGCGTGACGACAGGAATCCGCCGCTGCTCGAGCGCGCGCACCACTGCCGGCGGGCGACAGCGCACGGGCTCACCGACGAGACCGAGCTCGGGAACGCGATCGGCCTCGAGCCCGATCTCGTCGCCGACGAGGTGGAGAGCCGCGGGGCCGAGTGCGGCGGACAGCTCGGCCCCGACGGCAACCAACGACCTACGCACGACGGCGAGGGTCGCCGGATCCGTGAAACGACGGCCGTGGACGAAGCGCGTGCCGAGACCGTGGGCTTGCAGCTCGGCGGTGATCTGTGGCCCGGCGCCGTGGACGACGACCACGTCGTCGCCGGCTTCGTAGCGTTCGAGCACGATCTCGATCGAATCGCGGGCCACCCGGCCGCCGAGCTTCAGGACGACACGCATCAGGTCGTGTACTCCGCGTTGAGCCGGACATAGTCGTACGTGAGATCCGAGGCGAGGTACGCGGCACTCCCTGCGCCGAGGCCGAGGTCGAGATCGATCGTGACGGACGCGCCTCCGAGGTCGGGCGTGGCCCCGGTCGGCTCGCCGCGAACGAACACCGGCTCACCGTCGAAAGAGACCGAGAGCCGGTCGGCGTCGACGTGCGCGAAGCCACCGTTCCACGGAGCCGATCCTGCCGCCGCGAGCACGCGGCCCCAGTTGGGATCGCGTCCGAAGGCAGCAGTCTTCACGAGCGGAGACGTCGCGATTCGCCGCGCGACGGCCTCTGCCTCCGCGTCCGAGACCGCTCCGGACACGCCGATCTCGAGAAGCACGGTCGACCCTTCGCCGTCGGCCACGATCTCACGAGCGAGCGTCGCACACACGGTCCCCAGCGCCTCCGCGAACCGCTCATCACGCTCGGATGTGCGCTCGACGCCGCTCGCGCCGTTCGCGAGCAGCACGACGGCGTCGTTGGTCGAGCACTCGCCGTCGACCGAGATGCGGTTGAAGCTCGCGTCGACCGCGGCGCGCAGGAACGCGCCGGGCTCGCCCGCCTGGAGCGGGTAGTCGGTCGTGACGATCGCGAGCATCGTCGCGAGGCGCGGGTGAATCATCCCTGCGCCCTTCGCCATTCCCCCGACCGTGAAGCCATCGCCCTGGACCACGGCCTGCTTGGGCCAGCGATCGGTCGTCAGGATCGCGGCCGCCGCAGCGTCTCCACCGTCCGGATCAAGCTGTGCGGCGGCGGCATTGACACCGCTCAGGACGCGATCCACGGGCAGCGGAACGCCGATGACACCGGTCGAGAGCACGACGACCTCTTCCGGCCGGACGCTCAGCAGCCGGGCCACACACGTGGCCGTCAGCTCGGCGTCGGCGATCCCGGCGTCACCGGTCGCCGCGTTGGCGACGCCCGCGTTGACGACGATCGCCTGCGGCTCGGCGGCGGCCAGGTGACGCTTCGAGACGATCACGGGCGCAGCGAGGATGCGGTTGGTCGTCCACACCGCGGCACCGACCGCGGGTGTCGTCGAGCGCACGAGGGCGAGGTCGAGACCCGACTTGCGGATGCCGGCGTGGACGCCGCTGGCGACGAAGCCGGAGGCCGAGGTGACCGACATCAGACGAGGACTCCGGAGAGCCGCAGGCCTGCCGCCTCGTCGAGGCCGAACAACAGGTTGACGTTCTGGATCGCCTGTCCCGCGGCCCCCTTGCCCAGGTTGTCGAGCGCGCAGATCACGATCACGTCACCCGTCAGGACGTCCTCGAACACGCCGATCTCCGCACCGTCTGTCTGCTGTATCCGGGCCAGCTCCGGTACGACGCCGTCGGGCAGGACGTCGACGACGTGGCTCTCCGCGTAGTGCGCCTCGAGCAGCTCGCGCAGGTCGGCGCCGCGCGAGCGCACGACACATGTGGCCAGCAGCCCACGCCGCACGGGCAGGAGGTGTGGGACGAGGGTCACCGGGAAGCCCAGGTGCATCGCGATCTCGGGCGCGTGCTGATGCTCGCCGACCCGATACGGCGCGACATTCTCGAGCACGACACCGGCATGGGATGCCGCATGCGGCGCACGCCCGGCCCCCGTCATGCCGGACTTCGCGTCGACGACCACGCCCGCAGGCTCTATCGCATGCGCGATGGGGGCAAGCGCGAGCAGCACCGCCGTGGCGTAGCAGCCGGGGTTCGCGACGAGGCGTCCCGCCGGAGGGCTGATCTCCGGCAGCCCGTACGACCACGACGCGAGGGCCTCGGCTCTCGGATGCTCGAAGCCGTACCACTCCGGGTACACGGAGGCGTCGGCAAATCGGTGCGCGCCCGAGAGATCGACGACCACACCGCGAGCAGGCACCTCGAGCGCCGCAGCCTCCTCGTGCGACAGGCAGAGGAACGTGACGTCCGCCGCGGCCGACAGCGCCGCCTCGTTCGTGATGAATCGCGGTATTCGGCTCCACCCGTTCCGGCCAAGGCGTGGATCGAGCGTCCCTGCAGGCTGCCCGGCGAGCGAGTCCGAGCCGAGCGCGTACAGCTCGAGCGCGGGGTGCCCGAGCACGCGATCGAGGGTCTCCTGACCCGCGTACCCGGATGCACCCACGATCGCGACCGTCGCCACGTTCCTATTATGCATACTCTCTGCGTATCATGCATCCACAGCGCCTAGGTGAGCCGCGGATCCGGTGGTACATTGCGCGCGCGGTGGAGCGCGTCCTCGTCCTCAATGCGAGCTACGAGCCCTTGAACGTCTGTTCCGTTCGACGTGCGCACGTGCTCGTCTGGAAGGGAAAGGCGGAGGTGGTCGAGAGCCACGGCCAGCCGCTACGCGCGTCGACGTCGACGTTCACGCGACCGCACGTCATCCGGCTCGTGACCTACGTGCGCGTGCCGCGCGGGGTGACGAAGCGCATCTCGCGACGCGTGCTCTTCGCACGCGACGGCTGGAAGTGCGTCTACTGCGGAACGGAGGGCAACCGGCTCACGCTCGACCACGTCGTGCCGCGCTCGCGGGGCGGCACGTCCGTCTGGGAGAACGTGGTGACGTCGTGCGCGCCGTGCAACCACCGCAAGGGCGACCGGCTGCTCGAGGAGACGTCGATGACGCTACGAAAGCCACCCCGACCGCCGACGCCCGTGCTGTTCATCCGGCTCGCGACGGAGCACGTCCCCGACGTCTGGCGGCGCTACCTCCCCGGGCTCGAAGCGGCCGCGGCCGCCGCCTAACGCGCCATCGCGCGGTCGACCGCTTCCTGCTCCTCGGGGGAGAGCGCTACCGACGAGCGCCCGCGATCGAGGTCCTTCACGTAGATGCGCGCATAGTCGCGGCCCTGGATCGCGGTGACGACGGTTCCGGTGCGCGTCGCGTCCAGCAGGGCGACGGACGCGGACTGCTGCCCGCCCGTCCCCTCGTACGCGTCGTAGCGCACGACTGCGGTATTGGACACCGCGCCGTCGACGCGGCGGTCGACACGCGAAAGCCCCGCTGCCACCTCGTCGACCGCGCGGTGCAGATCATCGATCCGGGCCTGGAGCGAGACGGCGAACTCGAGGAGATCGCCGGAGCTCTGTCCGAGCACGACCGACTGTGTCGCCGCAAGCCGTGACGTGCGTCGCCACAGCAGGAGCGCCGCGACGAGCGCCAGTCCCGCCGCCACGCAGGCTGCTATCGCGACCGCGAGCGACGCGGTCACAGCGTGAAGATGACGGGGTACTCGGCCGTGTTGTTGGACGTGTTCGTCTCGCCGGGCACCGGATCGACGTCGACCTTCACCGACGTCTGCTCCCCGAACGGCACGAGCGCGCCGACCTTGAAGGTGACGGTCTTGGTCTCGCCCGGATCGATGATCGCGATCGTCTGCGTAAGGACGATGGGGTCGGGCTGCTTCGGGATGGTCAGCGTGACCTTGATGCGAACCTCCTGGCTCTCGCCCGAATCCGTGACCGCCACCTCGAATGCGAGCTCGTCCGTGACCTTGATCGTCGTCTCAGTCGTCGTCGAAAGGAGCACGCCGCTCGGGAGTGCCTTCACGGACGCGATCTGGTTGCCATGGAGGCCCGTCGGCGTGCCACCGGTCGAGGCACCCTGGATCCGCTGCCAGATCGCCGCGAGCGAGCTCTGCGTCACGAGATCGTCGGCTGTGACGAACTCCGACGAAGGGACGTCGAGCCCCTCGATTCCCTCGTCTTGGAGGACGGCCTGGGCCGGCACCTGGAACGAGTCGGTCCAGATGAGGTCGCTGGCCAGAAGACGCTGCGTCTGCGCGAGCAGCAGCTCACCGGCGATCGTCGGATCCGTCTCGTCGACCGTGTCGTTGAACGCGACCCTGAGGCCACGCAACCCATTCGCGCGATATTGCAGCGATTCGACGGCGCCCGTGTTCGGCCCGACCATCTGCCCCGGTGCATCGAGGTCCTGCGCCCGCTCGACCTGGTTCTCGGCCGTCTGGACGTAGCCGCCGAGCTTCGCGTCGAGATCCTCCTGGTTCAGGCCGGGGGTCGTCAGCAGCGTGCCTAGCTGCTGGCCGAGCCGCGCCGAGGCGTTCCCGATGGCGCCGATCTCCGCGAGGTAGGTGCTGTTGCGCTCGCGCTTCGCCTCCGCCGTGCAGCCCTCGATCCACACGACGAGCAGCACGACGACCAGGATCGCGAGCGCGATCAAGCCGATGAGGCGAAGAAGCGGCGTGAAGCTGTTCGGCGGGCCGAAGCGCGAGCCGCGGCCACGACGGCCGCGATCGGCGGTCGGAGGAGCGGGCTCGAAGCCCTCGGGCTCCTCCCAGGCCGGTGCGTCCTCCTCGTCGAAGAAGTCGAAATCCAGGATGTCGTCGTCGCGCGTACTCATGCGCCGCAGGGGCACTCTAGACACTTGACCGGAGCTTCCGGCACGAGCAAGGAGTCAGCCGACCCGCGGCAAAGAGTGTGTACCGGTGTCGTCGGTCGCGGTCGTCCCGTCTACTCAGGAGCTCGTACTCGGGCGCTATCGACCCGTGCGACCGCTCGGGAGTGGCGGGTCGGGCTCGGTGTGGCTGGCCCTCGACGAGCAGAACGGGCTCGACGTCGCGCTGAAGATCATCCCGCGGGAGGGCAAGGCGGCAGCGCGAGCCGAACGCGAGGCCCTCGCTGCGCGCCGCCTGCGCCACGACCGCTGCGTTCGCGCCTACGACGTCGGGCACGACTCGGGGCACGTGTACATCGCATACGAGTACGTCCCCGGGCGCACGATGCGCGAGGCGATTCGCGCAGGTGCGGTCTCGGATCAGGACGCGGTCGACGTAGCCGCGCAGGTCCTGGACGCGCTCGCGCACGCGCACCGCGCCGGGATCGTCCACCGGGACGTGAAGCCGGCGAACATCCTGCTCGAGGATCGAGACGAAATCGCCGTGCGCCTGCTCGACTTCGGGCTCGCGCAGTTCGACGGCGCCGACACGCTCACCGCGGTCGGAGACGTCCCCGGAACGCTGGCATACATCGCACCAGAACGGCTCGCCGGAGCCGACGCGTCGCCGGAGAGCGACGTCTGGTCCGTCGGCGTCCTCCTCTGGGAGACGCTGACCGATCGACATCCGTTCTGGGGCATGCCGATCCAGGAGGTCGCACACGCGATCCAGGCAGGTGCACCGCCACTCGCCTCGGAGCGGCGAGGGCTGCCACGCCGGCTCGTGAACGCCGTCGATACCGCGCTCGCTGTCGACCCTCGCCGGCGCCCGAGCGCCTCGGATCTCGCCGCGGAGCTGCGGAACGCCGCCAGGAAGCCTGCGGGGCGCACGGCGAAGGCCGAACCGCGCGACCAGGGCGAGCCCGGTGGGGCCGTCTCCCCCGCGCGGCGCCACGCGCGACGCGCGCTGCCGGTCGTACTCGGAGTCGTCACGGCCGCGCTCGGCGCGACGTTCCTGCCCTTCTGGCCCACCGAGCTCGTCGCTCTGCTCGTGGTCGCCACCGGGCTCGCCTGCTGGCTCGATCCGCGCCTGGGGCTCGCGCTCGCCCTCGCCGTTCCGATCTTCCCGCTCGGAAACGTCGCCGTTGCCGCAGCCCTCCTCTACAGCGTGCTCGCGGTCGCCTGGCTCGCACTCAGCTGGCGCGACGCCCGCCATGGCCTGTGGTTCGTCATCGGCCCGCTTCTCGCGACCGCCGGCCTCCTCGCACTGATGCCGCTCGTGCTCCTCCCCGTGAGGAACGCCGCACAACGTGCCGCCCACGGCGTGCTCGCGGTTCTCTCGACCGCACTCTTTGCCGCGGTCGCGGGCGATTCCCTCCCGATCGGCGGGACGCCGGCTGGTCTCGACATCGGCCCGCTCGCCTCCGTTGCCACCACCGCCTCGGCGGTCTGGGGCTGGCTCGCAGGCGAGCCACTCGTCGTCGTGGCCGCCATCGTCGTCAGCGCAGCGGCCGCACTGCTTCCGTGGGCTCGGGGCCGCTCGCGCGTCAGTGTCGCAGCGGTCGGATTCGCCCTCACCGCCGCGTCCGTGCTCGCAGGCGCGGGGATCGCGAGCACGATCGTCCTCATGCTCGTCTGGGGTGGATTCGCGCTCGTCGCCGCGACACCGCGCCGCGCCTAGCCGGACGTACCGGAGCGGTAACTACACTCGTCGCGACGCTCGCCCATGGCTGTCCTGCGCACAATCGAGTCGAAGATCGAAGGCCTCTTCGAAGGCGTCTTCGGCCGCGCGTTCCGCACCCATGTCCAGCCGATCGAGCTCGCACGGAAGCTCGTGCAGGAGATGGACGACCACCGCAACGTGTCCGTCTCGCGCGTGTACGTCCCGAACGAGTACACGGTCTACCTCTCGCCGGTCGACCGCAAGCAGTTCGAGGGCTACGAGGAGGCGCTCGTCGGCGAGCTCCAGGAGTATCTCGCCGAGCACGCGCGGCGCGAGCGCTACGCGCTCCTGGACACCCCGAGCGTCCTCGTCACGGTCGACGACGATCTCGCCGTGGGCGAGTTCGGCATCGCAACACGGCTCGTCGCCGCCGAGGGGTCGCCCGAGCCCGAGCCCCCGCCGTCACTCCCGGTCGACCAGCCCGCCCAGACGATGATCTACAAGGCACCCGCGCCCGTCGTCCCCGATGCCCCACCCCCCGAGCCCCAGCGCGAGGTCGTCACGTTGACGGTCGCCGGCCGCAAGCACGAGGTTACGAAGCCGAGCGTCGTCCTCGGGCGGTCGCGCGAGGCCGACGTACGTGTCGCCGACGTCAACGTCTCGCGGCAGCACGCCGAGCTGCGTCAGGAGGGCGCCGGCTACTGGATCGTCGACCTCGGCTCGACGAACGGCCTGGAGGTCAACGGCAAGCGCGTGGATCGCGCGCGCGTCCGTGACGGCGACCGGATCACGCTCGGCTCGACGGAGGTCGTGTTCGGACGCTCGCTCCCGTCGTGACGCTCCTGGGACTGGAAACCGACGAGACCCTCCTGATCTTGAAGATCGCGTTTCTGGTGCTCCTCTACCTCTTCATCCTCTTCGTGGTGCGCTCGGCCACGAAAGGGATGACGCAGGCGCCGCAGGAGAGCATCGTCCTCGGCGCCGCCGAGGCGAACGCGCTGCGTGCCGAGCACGGCCTGAACCCGACGCGGCTCGTCGTGCTCGCCAGCCCGGAGCTCGGACGAGGCGGCACGATCGAGGTGACGGCCCCGACCGTGGTCGGGCGCGACGCGACGAGCGGCATCCGGCTCGAACGCGACGAGTTCGCGTCCGCGCGGCACGCACGCATCGAGCCCCGATCGGACGGAGCCTGGGTCGACGACCTCGGCTCGACGAACGGCACGTTCGTGAACGGCAAGAGGCTCGAACGCGCAAAGCTCGCCAGGGCAGGCGACGTCATCCGGATCGGCGAGACCGAGCTGCAGGTGCAGCAGTGAAGATCGGGCGCACCGCGGGAGTCTCGGACACGGGTCGACGCCGCATGCGCAACGAGGACGCGCTCGTCCTGCGCCATCCGCTCTTCGCCGTCGCAGACGGGATGGGGGGCGCGCGGGCAGGCGAGATCGCGGCCCGCCTGGCCGCAACGGCACTCGAAGAGGCCCCGGGGGCGACCGCGGGCGCAGACGGCGTCGCGTCGCTGATCCAGGAGGCGAACCGCCGGATCTGGGAGCGCTCGCTCGCCGATCCCGCAACCTCCGGCATGGGCACGACCGTCACCGCGGCCCTCGTCGACGAGGCGGGCGGGCGGGTCGCGATCGGTCACGTCGGTGACTCGCGCGCATACCTCCTCCGCGGAGAAACGCTCGAGCAGCTGTCCACGGATCACTCGCTCGTCGCGGAGCTCGTCCAGAGCGGCGTCCTGACTCCCGAGGAAGCAGAGCGCCACCCCCAGCGCTCGGCGATCACACGCGCGCTCGGAACCGAGCCGACCGTCGACGTCGAGGTGCGGACTGTCGCCGGGGAGGTGGGTGATCTCTTCCTGCTCTGCTCGGATGGCCTCTCCGCGATGCTCGGCGACGATGTGATAGCTGCAGCGATCGAGGGCGCCGAACGCGATCCTCAGGCGGCGGGCGAGGCGCTCGTCGCGGCGGCGAACGCACAGGGGGGCGAGGACAACATCACCGTCGTCCTGTTCGAGCTCGTCGACGGCGAGCCCGAGCCAGTTCCGGCACCGGAACCCACTGCGCCGCAGGCGCGCGAGGGGTCGGACCCCACGGGTCTGACCCCGTCCGACGACGCCGGCGTACGAACGCACGGCGCCGGCCCGGGCGGTCGGATCATGTCCCTCGCCGTCATCGCGCTGGTCGTCGCCCTCGGCCTCCTTGCCCTGTACTGGGGCATCAGTCGGTGAACGCACGGCGACGCGAGCTCTTCGGGCTCGTCCTCGCCGGTCTCATCGCCAGCGTGGCGCTCGCGACCGTCACGCTCGCGCGTGACGCCGAGCTCTCCCCGGATGTCGTGGTCTGGAGCGCGCTCTTCCTCGCGCTCTACGTCGTCGCGCACATGGTCGTCCGGCGTACGGTCCCGTATGCGGACGGAGCACTCCTGCCGCTGACGGCGGTGCTGACCGCGTTCGGCCTGGTCACCATCTACCGCCTCGACTCCGACGACGGTGGGCGGCAAGCGGTGTGGGTGGCAGCGGGTGTCGGCGTCCTCGCCGTGACGCTCATCTGGCTCCGCCACGACTACCGCGTGCTCGAGTCGTATCGCTACCTCTTCGGCGTCACGGCGGTCGCGCTCCTGCTGCTCCCGTCGCTGCCCGGGCTCGGCGAGACGGTCAACGGAGCCCGTCTCTGGGTGGATCTCGGCTTCATCCAGTTCCAGCCGGGCGAGCTCGCGAAGATCTTCTTGATCCTGTTCCTCGCCGGCTACCTGCGCGAGAAGCGCGAGTCACTCGCGCGCGGACAGCTGAAGGACCTCGGACCGCTGCTCGCGATCTGGGGTGCGGCGATGCTCGTCATCGTCGTCACGAACGATCTGGGAAGCGCGCTGCTCAACTTCGGGATCTTCCTCGCGATGCTCTACGTCGCGACGGGACGGGCGCTCTTCGTTGCGGGCGGTCTCGCGCTCTTCGTCGGCGGTGCCGCGGTTCTCTACAACGCGATCGACCACGTCGCCAGCCGCGTGACCATCTGGCTGCAGCCGTGGACGGAGGAGCCCGTGCACTGCGCGCTCACCGGCGAGCTCGAGCTCCGGCAGGACTGCGCCTCGTACCAGCTCGTGAAGAGCCTGTATTCGATCGCGAACGGCGGGTTCGGAGGCACCGGGCTCGGCGGAGGGACGTTCACGACGATCGACGGCTCGCAGCTCATCCCGTACCTGCGCACCGACTTCATCTTCTCCGCGATTGCGCAGGAGCTTGGCCTCATCGGCGCCGCTGCGCTGCTCCTCGTCTTCATGCTCTTCGTCGTCCGCGGCATGCGCGTCGCGCTACAGGCGGACGACGGCTTCTCGAAGCTCCTCGCAGCGGGACTCACGTTCGGCTTCGCGCTACAGACGTTCATCATCGTCGGCGGCGTCCTGCGCGTCGTGCCGCTGACCGGCATCACGCTGCCGTTTGTCTCGTACGGGGGGACGAGCATCGTCGCGAACTTCGTGCTGCTCGCGCTGCTCCTACTCGTCTCGAACCGAGCCAACACCCCCCGATGAACTCGAAGATCATCCGGCTCACGTACGTTGCCCTCGGTCTCGTCGCGGTGCTCGTCGTCATGACGACCTACTGGCAGACGTGGGCGGCCCCCGAGCTCGCCGCGCGCCAGGACAACTCGATCAGGCGCGTGGCCGAGTTCTCGATCGACCGTGGGCTCATCTTCTCCTTCGAGCCCAGGAAGCGGCTCGCCCGCAACCGCGAGCGCGAGATCGACGGGAGGACGCTGTTCTTCCGCCGCTACCCGTACGGCCCGCTCGCGGCACACGTGGTCGGCTACTCGACGGTGGGGCGCTCGCGCACCGGGCTCGAGCGCTCGCTCAACGACTACCTGACCGCGTCGAACTCGAACCTGTCCACGGTCCTCGACCGGACGCTCGACGAGCTGCGGGGGAAGCCGATCCAGGGCAACGACGTCGTCACGACGCTCGACCTCGACGCACAGGCGGTCGCCAACGAGGCGCTCGGCACGAACTGCGGCGCGGTCGTCGCGCTCGACCCGCGCACGGGCAAGGTGCTCGTGATGTCGTCGTCGCCCGGGTTCGATCCCAACCTCGTCGAGGAGGACTTCGACCAGATCGCGGGCATCACCGCGAACTGCACGCCCGCCGCACCGCTGATCAACCGCGCGAGCGCCGGCCTCTACGTGCCCGGCTCCACGTTCAAGGTCATCACCGCCTCGGCGGCGCTCGAGTCGAAGAAGTACACGCCGGACTCCACGTTCGTCGACCCCGGGTACTGCACGGTCTACGGGAAGCGCGTGAACAACTTCGACACGTCGCGGCCATTCGGCACGATCGACCTTACGAGCGCACTCGCGTACTCGGTCAACTCGGTCTTCTGCAACATCGGGCTGAAGCTCGGCGCGAAAGCGATCCTCGATCAGGCGAAGCGCTTCGGGTTCTACGAGCGCCCGCCGCTCGAGACACCGGTCGACGAGCGTCTCACGAGCGGTCTCTACCGCAACGGCAGGCTCTACTACCCGACGCGCGACTCCGACGTCGACGCGGGCCGGCTGGCCTTCGGCCAGGAGCGAATGCTGGTGACGGCGCTC
Source organism: uncultured Gaiellaceae bacterium (assembly GCA_963744505.1). GTDB lineage: Bacteria > Actinomycetota > Thermoleophilia > Gaiellales > Gaiellaceae > GMQP-bins7. The sequence continues at coordinate 681,597 of CAVUTL010000003.1, read as the reverse complement.
CAGAACGCGATGGTCGCCGGCGCGATCGGCGTCGGCGGACGGCTGATGGAGCCCCACGTCGTCGCCCGGATCGTCGGACCAGGCGGGAAGGTCGTCGAGCGGCAGACGCCGCGTCTCATCCGCAAGGCGGTCCGAAGAAGACGGCCGATGCCGTCGCCGAGATGATGCGGCTCGCGGTCGAGCGCGGGACGGGGACCGCTGCGCAGATCCCCGGCTACTCCATCGGCGGCAAGACGGGGACCGGCGAGACGGGTGTTCCCGGGTCGAACATCACGTGGTTCATCGCCTTCGCGGGCGAGGACGAGGAGGCACCGCCGACACTCGCGATCGCCGTCGTGCTGCAGGACCAGAGCGGCACCGGCGGCACCACAGCCGCCCCGATCGCCCGTGACGTCATGCAGGCAATCCTGCAGGGCACGGAGAATCCCTAACCTCTAGAAAGCGCTTTCGACCTCATGACGACCCAGGACACCCTCTCCGGCACCCTCTTCGCAGGGCGCTACCGCATCGCCCGCAAGCTCGGCGGCGGCGGCATGGCGGACGTCTACCTCGCCGAGGACCAGGAGCTCGGTCGTCGAGTCGCGATCAAGATGCTCCACGGCCGGTACGCGAACGACGAGCAGTTCGTCGAGCGCTTCCGCCGCGAGGCGACGCACGCAGCCGGCCTCTCGCACCCCAACATCGTCTCGATCTTCGACCGCGGCGAGGCGGACGGCTCCTACTACATCGTCATGGAGTACGTCGAGGGGCGGACGCTGAAGGAGCTGATCCGATCGAGAGGGCTCTGCCCGGTGCCCGTGGCGATCGCATACACGCGCCAGATCCTCGCCGCTCTTCGTTACGCGCACCGCCACGGCGTCGTCCACCGCGACATCAAGCCGCACAACGTCATCGTCGATTCCGAGGGCGTCGTCAAGGTGACGGACTTCGGGATCGCCCGCGCCGGCGCGAGCCAGATGACGGAGGAGGGCGCGATCATCGGCACCGCGCAGTACCTCTCGCCGGAGCAGGCCCGCGGCGCGCCGGTCGACCAGACCTCCGACCTCTACTCGACCGGCATCGTGCTGTTCGAGCTACTGACCGGCGATGTGCCCTTCACGGGCGACAGCCCGGTCGAGATCGCGATGAAGCACCTCGCCGAGACACCGCCGGCACCGTCGCAGCTGCGCCCCGACGTCCCCGCCGACCTCGACCTCGTCGTCGTGCGCGCTCTCGCGAAGGAGCCCGCCGACCGCTACCAGTCGGCCGCGGCCATGGACGCCGACCTCGAGACCGTGGCGCGCGGTGGTCGGGTCGCAGCCGAGACGGCCGAGGCGGCGACGATGGTCCTCGCCGGCGAGCGTACGCTCGACGCAACGGCCGCGACCCAGATCGTCGGTCGCCCGCCGCCGCCACAGTACGACCCGCCGCGACCGCTCCCGGCCGACTCTGGCCATGGTTCCTCGCGATCGGCGCACTGCTCGCGCTCCTGGTCGGCGGCTGGCTCCTCTACGGACCGATCCGCAGCCAGCTCGAGGGCGCGGAGACAGTCGCTGTCCCGTACGTGGTCGGGATCCAGGCAGCTCTCGCGGTGAACGCCATCGAGGACGCTGGGCTCATCCCGCAGGTCCATCGCGTGGCGAACTCGGACGTCGAGGAAGGCGTCGTCTTCGCGCAGACGCCGACGGAGGGCACCAGGTCGACCAGGAGACCGTGGTCCGCATCGACGTCTCCTCGGGCAAGCCGGAGGTGACGATCCCGAGCGTCGTCGGCCAGACGACGGAGGACGCCGTGGCGGAACTGACCCGGGCGGGGCTCGTCGCCCAGGTGGTCGAGGTCAACTCCGATCGAGACCAGGGCACGGTGACGGCGCAGTCGCCGAGCGCCGGCACCGTCGTCGTCGAAGACACGCAGGTGCGGATCAACGTCTCGAAGGGACCGAGGCCCGTCACCGTCCCGAACGTCGTCGGGCTGCCGTACGACCAGGCTGCATCGGAGCTGCAGCGTGCCGGATTCGGTGTCGCGCGGCTGGACGTCGACTCCGACCAGGCGGCCGGCATCGTCACGGACCAGGAGCCGAACGGCGGGTCCGAAGGCTCGAAGGGCTCGACCGTGACCGTCTCCGTCTCGAGGGGACCGACGACGGCTGCAGTTCCCGATGTCACGACCCAGGACGTCTCGATCGCGCAGACGACGCTCGAAGCCGCGGGCTTCCGCACGCGCATCGAGCTCGAGGACACGGACGACCCGGCCTTCGACGGCATCGTCATCTCGCAGGACCCGGTCGGCGGAACCCAGGCCAAGCCGAACACGCTCGTCACCCTCTTCGTCGGCCGCTTCGTACGAGACGACGACCGACGACGCCGTGACCACACGCGTTCGCGTGGCCGTGCTCGCCGGTGGCCGCTCGAGCGAGCACGAGATCTCCATCGCGTCCGCTCGCTCGGTCATCGATGCGCTCGACCCCGCCCGCTACGAGACCGTCGTCGTCGAGATCGACCGAGGCGGCCGCTGGGAGCTGGCGCCAGCTGGAGGAGAGCTCGTGAACAACGTCCAGGGGTCTGACCCTACGGGTCTGACCCCTGCCCCGAGCGTCGAGACGCTCCCGTCGTGGCGCACTCGGCGCCCGCCGCGACGCTCGGTCAGGTCGACGTCGTGCTGCCGATCCTCCACGGGCCGTTCGGGGAGGACGGCACGGTGCAGGGCCTCCTCGAGCTCGCCGGAGTGCCGTACGTCGGCGCGGGCGTGGCCGCGTCGGCCCTGTGCATGGACAAGGACCTCTTCAAGGCGGTGCTCCGCGATCGCGGGATCGCCGTGGCGCGCAAACGTGACGCTGCGCGAAGGCGACGAGCCGACCGCACGACTTCGACTACCCCGTGTTCGTCAAGCCCGCGCGGCTCGGATCCTCGGTCGGCATCTCGAAGGTTCGAAGCGACGAGCAGCTCATCGCCGCCGTCGAGCTGGCCCGGCGACACGACGACAAGGTCCTCATCGAGGAAGGGATCGACGGCGTCGAGGTCGAGTGCGGCGTGCTCGGCAACCGCGATCCGATCGCTTCTGCCGTCGGCGAGATCGTCGCGCACGCCGACTGGTACGACTACTCGGCGAAGTACGACGAGGGCGGCATGGAGCTCGTGATCCCTGCGCGGATCCCAGCCGAAGCGGACGCGCGCGTACGCGAGCTCGCGGTCGAATCGTTCGTCGCCACCGAGTGCGAGGGAATGGCGCGCATCGACTTCTTCGTGCGCCCGGACGGCGAGGTCGTCGTGAACGAGATCAACACGATCCCTGGGTTCACGTCGACGAGCGTCTACGCGAAGCTCTTCGAGGCGGCGGGGATCCCGTATGCGGAGCTTCTCGACCGCCTGATCGCGCTCGCGCTCGAACGGCACGAGCGGCGCTCGCGCCTCGAGTTCTAGGGCGAGGCAAGCCTCGCCCCTACACGCCGGTGACTAGGCGCTCGGTCTGCGCGCGGTGCCACTCGAGCCCGAGCGCCGCGAACAGCTCGTCCGCACGGGCGAGCAGATCGTCGTCCCCTCGGGCGACACCGAGAGCACGCAACGCAAACGGCTCGAGCGCCGAGCCCGCAACCGCGAGCAGTGGCGCCTCACGCTCGATCGTGTCTGCCGCACGAAGGGCAACCAGGGCGTCGAGCCTGGTCGCGTACACCGTCGTGCCCCAGACGAACGGACGCTGGACCTCGGGCTCGACCAGCTCCCGCACCCTTTCCGCGTCCCCGCGGAGGAGGGCAAGCCGCAGCTGAGGAGGAGTGAGCTCGCGCTCGTGCCCCTCGCCCGAGATCGCACGCGCCTCACGTTCGAGCTCATCGGCACGCGAATCGTCGCCGGAGGCGAGATGTGCGAGTGCGCAGAGGAAGAAGTCGCGCGAGTTCCGAACGCACGGCGTCGTCAGGTTGGCCGTCACCGCTTCGACGATACGCCCGGTTTCCGCCACAAGGAGGTCCCATGAGCCCGTCGTGTCCGCAATCTCGGCCACGAGCGAGATCGAGTGGACGCGGTGATGCGCCGACAGACGGCGCGCGATGCCCCAGTGGAGCTCCGCAAACCTCCGTGCATCGTCGAAGCGGCCGATTCCCGATGCGACCGGTACTGCCGACTCGTACACCTCGCATTGCCGGTCCGGGTCGTCGAGCTGGTGCACTAGCTCGAGCCGGCGCTCGCTCCACGCGGCCGCCTCGTCGAAACGGAGATGCTCGAACGCCGCGTGACTCCGGGCACCGAACGCGAACGAGCGCAGGCCGAGCTGCCCCGACTGCTCGGCAAGCTCGGTCGACTCCACGAGAACGTCCTCGGCGGCTTCCCCGGGTCGATGTGCACGCGTGCGAGCAGCGCCTGGGCACGGACCTCAGCACCATCACCGCCGAACTCGAGTGCGCGGTCCACCCACTCCTCGATCTGCTCTCTGCGCGGCCGCACGCGCCACATCCCAGAGCGAATCGACGTCTGGAACGCGAGCGCAGCATAGGTGTCGGCCCGTTCGCTACGTGTCAGCGGTCCGTCGAGCGCCCGACCCATCGCAGCCCAGAAGCCCTCGCCGTCGTAGCGCAGCGCCTGCGCACCGCCGATCGCGCGCCAGAGTAGGGCGCGTTCGTGCTCGTCGTCGCTCAGCTCGACGGCGCGCGTATAGCAGCTCGACGGCCTCGTCCATCTCGTTCCGTCCGCGCGCGAGCCTCCCGGCGCGCGACAGCCAGTGGACGGCGCGGCGGCGGACGCGATCGAGCTCGCCGGGGTCACCCGCCCACACGAGATCCGCGTGCTCCACTTTCGCAGCCTCCGCGTAGTGGTATGCGAGGACCGGTGCACGCTCGTCGGAGCCCGCTTGCTCGAGCCAGTCGGCCAGCTCGGCATGAAGACGACCGCGCCGGGCCTTTGGGATCGAGCTGTAGGCGACCTCCCGCGTGAGCGCGTGCTTGATGGCGAACTCGTGATCCTCGCTCGCGAGAGGCGAGCGCCCGGCGACGACGAGATCGCGCTCCTCGAGAAGCCCGAAGTCGGGCGCTTCACCGCCGAGCAAGTGGACGACCGGCGCCGCGGAGAAGACGCGCCCCATCACCGCCCCCGCCTGCAGCGCCGCCTTCTCGGTCGCCGGGAGGCGGTCGATCCTCGCCGCGAGGACGGCGTGCACGGTATCGGGCATCGCCAGCTCCGCGTCGGGACGCCCGACGTCCCAGCCGTCCGCCGTCTGGACGAGGACGCCGCGGTCGACGAGCTCCCCGACGAGCTCCTCGAGGAAGAAGGGATTTCCACTCGGCGCGCTCGGCCAGGAGCTCGCGCAGCTCGTCGGGCAGCTCTGGGAGCTTCTGCTCGAGAAGCTGCGACACCGCATCGACGGAGAGCGGGTCGAGCCAGAGGACGGTGGCATTGCGCCGGCCGCTACCCCACGCCGCACGCTGATCGAGTATCTCCGGCCGCGCCGTCGCAACCAGCATCACGGGGGCGCGCACGTCGGTGACGAGGCGCTCGAGAAGGTCGAGTAGATCAGGCTCAGCCCAGTGGATGTCCTCGACGACCAGGACGGTCGGGCCACCTGCAGCGAGCTCCTCGACGAAGGCAACCGCCGCCACGTGCAACCGCTCCCGCGCGTCGGCCGGATGAAGGTCCGGGGCGACGTCGAGCCCGAGAGCGAGAGCGAGAATCTCGCGATCCTCGAGGCGCGCGGTGACCTCCTTGGCGGGAGCACCCTCGCGGAGGTCGAAGTGCTCACGGACGATCTCGCCGAGCGGCCAGTAGGTGATCCCTGCGCCGTAGGCAAGGCACCGCCCCGTGCGACTCGACCGGAACCGGGACCTCCGTCGCGAGGGCGTCCCACAGCTCGCGCACAAGACGGGACTTTCCCGACTCCCGGCTCGCCGACGATGGTCACGAGGTGTGGATCGGACTGCGAGGCTGCACGTCGGTAGGTCGCCCGGAGAAGCTCGAGCTCACTGTCGCGGCCGACGAAAACGCGCCGGAGGCCACCGACACCACGTGGCCGCATCGTTCGGAGCGCGCGCTCGACCGAGAAGGCAACGACACCGCCCGGCTTTCCTTTCGCGTCGACCGTGCGCGGCCCCGACAGCGCGAACGCGCCAGCTACGGCGGCGGCCGTCCGCTCGCCCGCGAGCACCTCGCCCGGCTCGGCCGCCTTCTGCAATCGATCCGCGACGTTCACGGCGTCACCCGTGACGAACGAGCTCGCCCTCGCGCGGCGCGCCGACGACGACATCGCCGGTGTTGACGCCGACGCGCAGCTCGAGCTCGCCCCCGAAGAGCTCGTGCATCCGCCTCCTGCATCGCCAGCGACGCGTGCAGTGCGCGTTCGGCGTGGTCCTCGAGCGCGTTCGGCGCGCCGAAGACCGCCATCACGGCGTCGCCGGCGAACTTCTCGACCGTGCCGCCCGTGAGCTCGATCTCCTCCTGCATCGCGTCGTAGAACCGCTCGAGCCGAGCGCGTACGCGCTCGGGATCGCGATCGTCGGCGTATGCGGTCGACCCGACGAGGTCGGCGAACAGAACCGTGACGAGCTTGCGCTCTTCCCCCGTGCTCACGAGAGGAGTCTTGCGAATGCCGCCCTTGGTCGTAGGGCGAGACGAGTTCTCACCCCTACGCGCCGTGAACCGCCGTGAGCGCGTCCTCCCAGGCGCGGAGCCCGTCTTCGAGCTCGGCGTCGGACGTCGTGAGCGGGCAGAGCACACGAATACAGTTCGCGTCGACGCCGGCCTTGAGGAGCAGCAACCCACGCTGCAGCGCCTCCTCGATCACGGCTGCGGCGAGCTCGGGCGCAGGCTCCTTCGTCGTCGGGTCGCGCACGAGCTCGATCGCCAGCATCGCTCCCAGCCCGCGAACGTCACCGATCCGGGCCCAGCGCGCCTGCCATTCGAGCATCCGTGCTCGAAGCGCCGGCACCGAGGAGCTGCGCGCGAGCGACGAGCTCTTCCTCCTCGAAGATGTCGAGAACGGCGCAGGCAGCGGCGAGTGCGACGGGATTCCCGATGAACGTTCCGCCGATCGCGCCCGAGTGCGGATCGTCCATGATCGCCGCGCGCCCGATCACGCCCGAGAGCGGCAGCCCGCCCGCGATCGACTTCGCCACGATCATGAGATCCGGCTCGACCGTGAAGTGCTCCATGGCGAACATCCGCCCCGTCCGCCCGAATCCCGTCTGCACTTCGTCCGCGACCAGGACGATCCCGTGCTCGTCGCAGATCCTCCGCAGACCCTCGACGAACTCCGCCGGCGCCGGCAGGAAGCCGCCTTCGCCCTGCTGGGGCTCGAAGACGATCGCCGCGACGTGGTCCGGCGCGACGTGCGTCGCGAACAGCCGCTCGAGCGCAGCGAGCGCCGTGGTCGCGTCGAGGCCGCGGTAGGCGTTCGGATACGGCGTCCGGTAGACCTCGGGCGCGAAGGGCCCGAGGCCCTTCTTGTACGGATGCGTCTTCGACGTCATCGTGAGTGCCATCCACGTACGCCCGTGGAAGGCGCCCTCGAACGCAACGATCGCCCTGGCGCTTCGTGTAGAGCCGCGCGAGCTTCACGGCGTTCTCGACCGCCTCGGCGCCGGCGTTGAAGAACGCAGCTCGTGTCTCGCCGCTGATCGGCACGAGGGCGCCGAGACGCTCCGCGAGCTCGACGTACCCCTCGTACGGCACGACGGTGAAGTCCGTGTGCAGGAAGCGCTCCGCCTGCTCGGAGATCGCCTCGAGAACGCGTGGGTGGTTGTGGCCCACGTTCGCGACGCCGACCCCTCCGACGAAGTCGACGAACGTGTTCCCGTCCACGTCTGTGATCGTCGAGCCGCGCGCACGGTCGACGACGATCGGCTCGTGGACGATCAACGGGTACGCGACCGCCTTGCGCTCGCGCTCGAGGATCTCGCGACTGCGGGGCCCAGGAATCTCCGTGCGGATCTCGATCACGCGGGTCGCCGCCACGCGCGGCAGCCTAGATGAAGCATCCTCTGGCGCAGTGCCCGGACACGATCCGATCGCCGAGCTCCAGACCTGGCTCGAGGAGGCTCGCGCCGTCGTGCGCCGAGCCACACGCGATGACGCTCGCGACGGCGACACCGGACGGAAAGCCGTCGGCGCGGGTGGTCCTCCTGCGCGGAATCGACGAGCGCGGTCTCACGTTCTTCACGAACCGCGAGTCGCGCAAGGGTGACGAGCTCCGCCTGAACCCTCGCGCGGCGATCGCGATCCACTGGTGGGAGCTGGGGCGTCAGGTGCGAATCGAGGGCGCTGTGGAGGAGCTCACGGCGGAGGAGTCGGTCGGCGTACTGGGAGACGCGAGCGCGAGGGAGCCAGGTCGCAGCCTGGGCGTCGCCGCAGTCGCAGATGCTCGAAGACCGGGCGGAGCTCCTCGGGCGGGTGAGCGACGTCGAGCAGCGGTTCGGCGAAGGCGCGATCCCGCTTCCCCCGTTCTGGGGCGGGTACCGCGTCGTCCCGCACACGATCGAGCTGTGGACGCACCGCGACGACCGGCTCCACGACCGGCTGCGCTACGTTCGCGAGGTAGACGGCTGGCGCTGCGAGCGCCTCGCGCCCTAGCCAGGACGGCGGCGCGAGCGCGCCGTCCGTGTACAGACCTTCCGGGTTCCAGAGCAGGTAGCCCTTCGCACCCGATATCCGGGCCGCGTCGATCTGCGCACGAACCTCGTCGAGCCCGTACGGGACCGAGAAGCTGAAGTCCTGCACCCACGGCACGACCAGCACCTCGCGTCCGCGCAGGGAGAGCTCGAACCGCCGGAGCGCACGCGCAACGGTCGCACCCGGCGCCGTGCTGGGATCCTGGAGGCCGAGCTCGCCGGCGCCGAAGAGCGACGGATACGTCATCGCGTACACGGTGTCGAGGTAGGGCGCCATCTGTCTCGGAAGCTGGCCGATGCCGAGGTCGCGAGCGGCGGAAAGCCCGAAGACGGCGGCCGAGATGCGCACGTCGTACGGCTCGAGCCGACTCTTCGCGTAGCGAAGGAACGCGGGAACGGCTTCGCGCCTGGAGATCGAGCTCCGTCCGTAGACGGCGCTGTCCACGTCACCGTCGGACGGGAAGCGCACGTAGTCGAACATGATCTCGTCGAAGCCGGCTCTCGCAGCCGCGGCCGCGACGTCGGCGTTGTACTTCCACACGCGGCGGTCGTACGGGTTGGTCCAGCCGAGACCGGCGGCATCGCGCCAGACGGAGCCGTCCGCGCGACGGATCGCCAGCCGAGGTCGCGCCCGTGAGAGCACCGGATCCTCGAACACCACGACCCGGCCGATGAGATAGATCCCGCGCTCGTGCGCTCGGCGCACCACGTCGCGGGCCTCGAAGTAGTCGCGCGCGGCGCCGATCGAGACGGCGAGCGGGACCGACCGCGTCATGAAGCCGATCTCGCCGTTCTCGTCCTTCACATCGAGCTCGAGCGTCGTCAGCCCGTCGCGTTCGAGGTCGAGGTACTCGTCGAGCTTGCCGGGGAGCGACGCGAGCCCCATCGTGACGTGAACGCCTCGGAGCTCGATCGGCAGCGTCCTCGGTCCACTCGTGGGCGTCGCGGCGAGCGTGGCGAGATCGGCGACCGGCTCCGAGCTGCGGCTCGGTGCCCACGAACTGCGCACCCATCCCGAGCAGGAGGACCGCCAGCAGAACGGCGCCCACGGCAGCGCCGCGTCTGAGGCGCTTCCTCCGCCTCACCGCAGCCCGACGCTCGCGAAAACGCTCGTTCGGGTCGATGGGTGGGAACAGCATCGACACCGGGGCGTGGACCTACCGTAGATGCCTGGCCGGCAATTCCTCGCCGTGCGGGAGGTGGCCGAGCATCCACCCGCGCGGGCGACAGCTCCCTCGTAGAATCGCCGCGTGGTCCTCTCCGATCGCACCATCCGGCGCCTTCTCGACGAGGGCCGCATCGGCGTCGACCCGTACGACCCGGCGCTGATGCAGCCGTCGAGCCTCGACGTGCGGGTCGACCACTACTTCCGCGTGTTCCGCAACTCGCGGTACCCGTTCATCGACGTGAAAGCACAGCAGGAGGAGCTCACCGAGCTCGTCGAGGTCGGGGACGACGAGGCGTTCATCCTCCACCCCGGCGAGTTCGTGCTCGGCTCGACCCTCGAGCGCGTGACGCTTCCCGACGACCTCGTCGCCAGGCTCGAGGGGAAGAGCTCGTTGGGAAGACTCGGCCTGCTCATCCACTCGACGGCCGGCTTCATCGATCCCGGCTGGGACGGGCACGTCACGCTCGAGCTCTCCAACGTCGCGAACCTCCCGATCACGATCTACGCAGGAATGAAGATCGGCCAGCTCTCGTTCGTCCAGCTCTCGGAGCCCGCCGAGCGACCGTACGGCTCGGAGGGAATCGGCTCGAAGTACCAGGGCCAACGGGGCCCGACCCCGAGCCGCTACTGGCAGAACTTCAGCGACGGCTGACCCGGCGCGTCGAGCGCGCGCTGAGCAGTACTCGGTCTCGCCGGAAACGCCGAGGGGCCGCGTCACCGCGGCCCCTCTCGAACGGATACCAGCGTTGGATTTGGTAGAGGCGCTTCCGGCACGTGCCTTGCAGCACGCACGGCGCGAATCGCGAGCCCCCTACGCTGGCTAGGCGGTTCCCGGTGGTCCCGGGGACACGCCTCTACCCGCTGGTACCTCCACTGCCCGTACTGTCATCGCTCAAGCCGGACCACCTCCTTTCCGCGGTAGATCCAGCATACGCACTTCGGGCGGATGGAGGAAGAATGCGTCGACGAGGAGGAGAGATGCCTACCCCACTCACTGCCATCGGCCAGATCTCGATTCGCGTCCACGACGTCGAGCGCGCCGTTGCGTTCTACCGAGACGTGCTCGGTCTCGACTTCCTGTTCGACGCCGGGCCGCTCGCCTTTCTCATGTGCGGGGACGTTCGCCTCATGCTCACGGAGCCCGAGTCGGACGCGTTCGACCACCCGAGCTCGACGCTCTACTTTCGTGTCGACGACATCCACGCAGCCCGAGCGGAGCTCGTCGAGCGCGGCGTGCCCTTCGAGGACGAGCCGCACCTCATCGCGCGCATGCCCGACCACGAGCTCTGGATGACGTTCTTCCGCGACCCCGACCGCAACCTGCACGCGTTGATGGCCGAGCTCAGGTAGCCGAGCCGAGGATGACCGAGAGCTCGAGCCCGCGATCGAGCGGGACGGTGACGCTCGAAAGCGACGGGTCGGACTGGCGAGCCGCCGAGTACGCACCGAGGGTCTCGACGTGCGACAGGACGTTGTCGGCGACGACGAGGCCGCCCGGCTCGAGTAGCGGCCGCGTGAGCCCGAAGAGCGCTTCGTAGTCGTCCTTCTCTGCGTCCAGGAACACGAGGTCGAAGATGTCCTCGGTCGCCGCGAGCGTCGCATGGGCATCACCCTCGACCAGCTCCGCCCACTCTTCGAGCCCGGCGTCCGCGATGTTGGTGCGCCAGGCTCCGACCTTGGCCGGATCGTGCTCGAGCGACGTCAACCGGCCACCCAGCACGCGCGCGCCGGCAGCGAGCCAGATCGAGGAGTATCCGCGCGAGGCGCCGATCTCGAGGACCTCGACGCCGGCCTGGGACGCCGCCAGCGCGAAGAGAAACCTTCCAGTCGTCGGCGCAATCTGGCGCGACCGCTGCTTCGCCGGGAGCCCTGCCTCGCGCTCGGCCGCGTCCTCGGCCTCGAGCCGCGCGAGTACCCCGAGGATCGTCGTCGTCGAGCATCAGTCCGGCACGTCGACGACGACGACGCCGTCCTCGCGCACGGCCACCGGGAACGTCGCAACCGCAGCGAAGGCGGGCAACGTCATCGGAATCCCGCTCTCGAGATCGAACCGCGAGCCATGTCGCGGGCAGACGACGATGCACGCCTCCGGCTCCCACTCGCCCTCGCAGAGCGGGCCGTCGTCGTGCGAGCAGCGATCCTCGATGGCGTGAAACCTGCCGGCGCAGTTGTAGACGCCGATCGTGAGTGCTCCGGCCCTCACGAGCCTCATCGTCCCCGGCGAAAGCTCCTCGAGCGGACCTACCTCGACCTGGGCCACGTCACAAGCCGCCGCTCACTCGAGCACGAGGTCTCGACTCGGACGTCCCCCACTCCTCCGGGAGCGGCGTGCCGCGCGCCTTGTGGAGCGCGAGCTTGAGCACGCCGAGGCCGAGGATCGCGCACTTGAGGCGGACGGGTGTGAGCGGGATGCCGAGCTCCTCGAGGAGCTCCTCCTTCGGCATGGCGGCGACCTCCTCGGCAGTCTTCCCCTTGACGAGGTCGCTGAGCATCGACGTCGCCGCCTGGCTGATCGCACAGCCGCGCCCGTCGAAGCCCACCTCCTCGATCACGTCGCCCTCACCGAGCCGCACCGAGACCAAGATCTCGTCGCCGCAGAGCGGGTTCTGGCCCTCCGCGCGGGCGTCCGCAGGATCGAGGAGCCCGTGATTCCGCGGGTTCTTGTAGTGATCGAGAATCAGCTCTCGATACAGCTGATCGAATTCCGACACAGCTAGCCGAGTGAGCTCTTCGCCTTGTGCAGGCCGTCTACGAGGCGGTCGATCTCCTCGGGAATCGAGTAGAGGTAGAAGCTCGCGCGCACGGTCGCCGCGACTCCCAGCTTCGTCATGAGCGGCTGCGTACAGTGGTGCCCCGCACGCACGGCGACACCCTCCCAATCCAACACCTGGGCGACGTCGTGCGGATGCACGCCGTCGATGTTGAGCGAGACGATCCCGGCACGCCGATCGGGAGAGGGGCCATACGTCGTCACCCATGGAAGCTCGCCAAGGCGTCCGAGCGCGTACTCGACGAGCTCGCGCTCGTGGTGCTCGATCGCACCGAGTCCCGCGTCCAGCACATACTCGATCGCGGCACCGAAGCCGACGGCCTCGGCGATCGCGGGAGTCCCGGCCTCGAACTTGTACGGCAGCTCGTTCCAGGTCGTCCGCTCCATCGAGACGGAGCGGATCATCTCGCCGCCGAGATTGAACGGCGCCATCGACTCGAGCAGCTCCCTGCGGCCCCAGAGCGCGCCGATCCCGCTCGGCCCGCACATCTTGTGGGAGGAGAACGCGAGGAACTCGCAGTCGAGGGCTTGAACGTCGATCGGCCGATGCGGCGCGGCCTGCGCGGCATCGACGACCATGATCGCACCGCGCTCGTGCGCCCACGCGGCGAGGTCGTGCACGGGATTGACGGTCCCGAGCGTGTTCGACACGAGGTTGGAGGCGACCACCTTCACGGTGCCCTCGCGCTCGAACGCGTCGAGCGCTTCGAGCTGCAGCTCGCCCGATTCGTCGATGGGGATCGCCCTGAACGCCGCCCCGGTGCGCCCGGCCACGTACTGCCACGGAACGAAGCTCGAATGGTGCTCCAGATCGGTGACGACGACCACGTCTCCTGGGCCGAGGTTGTCGAGCCCCCAGGCGTACGCGACGAGATTCAGGGCCTCGGTCGCACTTCGCGTGAAGACCACCTCGCGCTCGGACGGGGCGTTGACGAACCCCGCGACCTTCCCGCGAGCCGTCTCGTAGCCCGTCGTCGCACGCTCGGCGAGCCGGTAGACGCCGCGATGGACGTTCGCGTACGAGTGCTCGTAGAAATCGCGTAGCGCGTCGAGCACCTGCCGTGGCTTCTGCGACGATGCGGCCGAGTCGAGGAAAGCGACAGGCCGACCGTTCACGAGCTCGTCGAAGACCGCGAAATCCGCCCGCAAGCGGTGCGCGTCGAGCTTCGTCTCCGGCGTCACGGCCACGAGTGGATCGTACCCCCGGCGTCCCGACTCACCCGATGTCGACCTTCCCGTTCGTCACCGCACGTTCGCCGGCACGCCGCACGCGCTGTGCGGTCAGCACCGCATTCGCGAGGAGCTCCTGGACGAGCTCCATCCGCAGGCGCTCGGAGGTCTCGCCGAGCAGACCGAGCTTGTCGTCGGCCGGAAGCTCGACCTTGCCGGCGAGTGCGAACGACAGCTGTGGCGTGTGGCGGCCGGGAACCTCGACCTGACTTTCGGTCAGCTCGCGGAGGATCCCGAACAGCCGAAGCGCCTCGTCGACGGCAGGCGCGTCAGCGGGATCATCGTCGTCCTCGATCGGCGCGACGAGGCCTGTGCTGAACGCGCGGCCGTCCGTCAGCTCGGTGAGGCGGAACCGCTCACGCCCCTCCACGAGGATGTTGAGCCTCCCGTCGTCGAATCGGGTGAGCACCTCGACCACGCGAGCGCGCGTGCCGAGGTCACGCACGCCGTCGTCGTCCGCGTACACCAGGCCGAACTCGGCTTCCTGCTCGAGGCACTCGCCGATCAGCTCCTTGTAGCGCTCCTCGAAGATGTGGAGCGGGAGCTGCTCGGTCGGCAGGAGGACGATGCCGAGCGGAAACAATCCGAGCTCGTCCATCGGCGAAGACTACGTCGCCCGAAGCGTCAGGCTGTGCGCTCGAGGTCGAGCGCGCACGAGTTGATGCAGTAGCGCAGACCGGTCGGCGCAGGGCCGTCGTCGAAGACATGGCCGAGATGGCCGCCGCAGCTGGCGCACATCACCTCGGTGCGGACCATCCCATAGCTGGTGTCGCTCTCGACGACGACGCTGTCCAACGTGTTCGGCTCGTAGAAGCTCGGCCACCCACTTCCCGACTCGAACTTCGTGTCCGAGCGGAAGAGCTCCGCCCCGCAGCCGGCGCAACGGTAGACCCCGTCGCCGTGCTCGTCCCAGTACGCCCCGGTGAACGCGCGCTCTGTGCCCTTGCGGCGCAGGATCTCGTACTGCTCGGGCGTGAGGCGCACCCGCCACTCCTGCTCCGTGAGCTCGACCTTGGATTCCATGCTCCGAGGGTACCCCGCCGGGCTCAGAGCACGACGAGGGAGAGCGCGACGAACTGCGTCACGGCGGCCGCGATCACGAGCAGGTGAAACACCTCGTGGAACCCGAGCGTCGCCGGGAACGGGTTGGGCCAGGCGCTCGCGTACGTCAGGGCGCCGACGCTGTACAGCGCGCCGCCGACGATGACCAGCACCCCGGCAGCGACACCCAGGGCGGGGAAGAGCTGCGGGATCAGAATGAGCCCGACCCACCCGACTCCGAGGTACGCGATAGCAGAGAGCCAACGAGGCGCGTCGATCCAGACGAGGTTGAGAAGGATGCCGAGAGCAGCTCCGGCCCAGACGGTGAGTAGGCCCACGATCCGCGCGGTCCCGGTGAACGCAACGAGCGCGAACGCCGTGTACGTGCCCGCGATGAAGACGAAGATCATCGCGTGGTCGAGCCGCCGAGCACGAAGTCGAGCCGTCGGACTGCGCCACGGGAATCGGTGGTAGAGCGCGCTCGCGCCGAACATCGCCGCGAGGGCGACGGCGTACACCCACACCGCGAAGCGCTCCAGATACCCGTCGGCGAGGACGACGAGAAGCGTCCCGGCGACGACTGCAACCACGAACGCGTAGAGGTGGAACACGCCTCGAAGACGTGGAACGGCGGCGTGCGTCATCGACCGATGATGCCGGATCTGCGTTACGCCTGCGGAATTCGGGCTTCGAGCGCGGCGGCGAGCGCCTCGCGCACCGGCTCGAGCTCGACGCGATCGAGCACGTCCTGGAAGAAGCCTCGAACGACCAGGCGCTCGGCCTCCGCATGCGAGAGCCCGCGCGACATGAGGTAGAAGAGCTGCTCGCGGTCGACCTGGCCGAGCGTGGCACCGTGGGTGCAGCGAACGTCGTTGGCCATGATCTCGAGGCCCGGGATCGAGTCGGCGTGCGCCGACTTGGACAGGAGGAGGTTGCGGTTCTCCTGGTACGCGTTCGTCTTCTGCGCGCCTTCCTCCACGCGGATCATCCCCCGCCACACCGTTCGCGCAGTGTCACGGAGGGCGCCTTTGAACGCGAAGTCGGACGTCGTCGAAGGGGCCATGTGCTCCTGGAACGTGTCGTAGTCGAGGTGCTGCGTCCCGTCCGCGAAGTACGCGCCGGTGACGCGGGACGTCGCGCCCGGCCCGGCGAGGTCGTTCTGGATCCGCACTTTCCCCTTCGCCGAGCCGAACCCACCGGTCACCCAGTCGAGCTCGGCGTCGCGCTCGACCTTGGCGTGGTGCGACGCAAAGTGCCACGTGCCGCGAGAGAGGTTCTGCACCGACACGTACTCGACCTTCGCGGCTTGCTGCACGACGATCTCGACCGCCGCGTTCGTATATGCACTCAGGTCGGGCGTCGACGACACGTACTCCTCGATCAGCGTGAAGCGGCTCTCTGGCTCCGCGACGACCAGGAGCCGCCAGAAGAGCGAGCCGCCCTCCGCCGAGTTGGCGATCCGAACGTAGAGCGGCTTCTCGACGACGACACCGCGCGGGACGTGCACGAGCAGACCGTTCGTCCACATCGCCGCGTTGTGGGCAGCGAACTTCTCGTCGAAGCCGACGAGCGAGTACAGGAGCTCGTGATCATCGGAGAGCTGCTCGAAACGGATGCCCTCGGGTGCACTGGCGATCTCGATGCCGGCCTCGCCGACGTGGACCACGCCAGAGGCGTCGAGCTCCAGGAGCGTCGGCGGGGAGGCGATCTCCGTGGCGCCGTTCGCCGTCCACGCGTCCGGGTCGAACCCGGTGAGATCGGTGAAGCGCCAGTGCTCGTCCTTCGTCGTCGGAAGGGGGAGCGCGGAGTAGCGCTCGAGGAGGTCGGTCTTCCGCGTCATCAGGGCATCGAGCCGTCGGGGTATGGCGCGTATCGGCGGTGCAGGAGAATGCGGTTCCCGGCAGGATCGCTGACTCCGGCACCGCGACAGCGGCCCGAATCCCACATCTCGGCGACCTCGAGACCCGCGGCCTCGAGCTTCTCCTTCGCGGCGGCGACGTCGGCGACGCGCAGCGCGATCGTGGCGGGCGGGAGCGAAGAGAACTCGTAGTCGTGCGTGTGCGGTGTCATGACCGCGAGCGTGACGTTGCCGGCCTCGTACTCGACCCAGTCATCGCCTGGCGAGTTCGGGTTCCGCTCCAGGCCCAGCAGCTCGCCGTAGAAGTGGTTCGCCTCCCCGATGTCCGTCACCGGGACTCGAATGTAGTCGACGCGCTCGACGCCGATCACGACGATGCCTCGGGGTACTGCACGTACCGCTTGTGGAGCGTCAGCGGGTTCCCGTCCGGGTCCGTGAAGTTCGCCATGTGACAGACGCCCGTGTCGAAGGTCTCACCCTGGAACTGCACACCCTTCGCCTCGAGCTCGGCGCGTGCAGCCGGCACGTCGTCCACGCGAAGCAGGACGATGCTGTTCGCCTGCGGCTGGTACTCGACGCCGAACCACGTAGGCGTCCAGATCGCGAAGCACGTGTCGCCCACCCAGAACTCGAAGCGCGCGTTCTCGTCAGGGCGGAGTCCGAGCGTGTCCACGTAGAACGCACGCGAGCGCTCGGGATCCGTCGACGGGACGCCGACGACGTCGACCTTGCTGATGAGACTCGGCAACTGGGCTCCTAACCGACGGAGCCTTCCATCTGCAGCTGGATGAGGCGGTTCATCTCGACCGCGTACTCGAGCGGCAGCTCCTTCGTGATCGGCTCGACGAAGCCGGACACGATCATCGCGCTCGCCTCGGCCTCCGAGAGGCCCCTCGACATGAGGTAGAAGAGCTGCTCCTCGCCGATCTTCGAGACGGTCGCTTCGTGCCCGAGATCGACGTCCGACTCGTCGACCTGGATGTACGGGTACGTGTCCGAACGCGACTCCTCGTCGAGGATCAGCGCGTCGCAGACGACCTTCGACTTCGAGCCGACAGCGCCCTTCGCCACCTGCAGCAGGCCGCGGTAGCCGGCGCGGCCGCCGTCCTTCGAGATCGACTTCGAGGTGATGACGGACGACGTGCGCGGCGCGACGTGGACGACCTTTCCGCCGGCGTCCTGATGCTGGCCCTTCCCGCCGAATGCGATGGAGAGCACCTCGCCGTGCGCGCGCTCGCCCATCAGCCAGATCGCCGGGTACTTCATCGTCACCTTCGAGCCGAGGTTCCCGTCGACCCACTCCATCGTCGCGCCCTCGTAGGCAACTGCGCGCTTCGTGACGAGGTTGTAGACGTTGTTCGACCAGTTCTGGATGGTCGTGTAGCGACAGCGGCCGCCGCGCTTGACGATGATCTCGACGACGGCCGAATGCAGCGAGTCGGACGAGTAGATCGGCGCGGTGCAGCCCTCGACGTAGTGCACGTAGGCGTCCTCGTCGACGATGATCAGCGTGCGCTCGAACTGGCCCATGTTCTCCGCGTTGATGCGGAAGTAGGCCTGGAGCGGCATCTCGATCCGTACTCCGGGCGGCACGTAGATGAACGAGCCGCCTGACCAGACTGCTGAGTTCAGCGCGGCGAACTTGTTGTCGTTCTGCGGGATGATCGTGCCCATGTACTGCTTGACGATGTCCTCGTGCTCGCGGAGGCCCGAGTCCATGTCGAGGAAGAGCACGCCCTTCGCCTCGAGATCCGCCTGGAGCTTGTGGTACACGACCTCGGACTCGTACTGCGCCCCGACGCCGGCGAGGTACTTCTTCTCCGCCTCCGGGATCCCGAGCTTGTCCCAGGTGTCCTTGATGTCGGCGGGCAGGTCCTCCCACGAGTCGGCCTGCTTCTCCGTGGGCCTGATGTAGTAGTAGATGTTGTCGAAGTCGATCCCCGAGAGATCGGCGCCCCAGCTCGGCATCGGGCGGGCGAGGAAGTAGTCGAGGGACTTGTGTCGGAACTGCCGCATCCACTCGGGTTCTGCCTTGTGCTCCGAGATCGCTTCCACGACCTCGTGCGAGATGCCCCTACCCGACTTGAAGAAGTAGTCCTTCGCGGCGTCCGGGTTCGAGAACCCGTACTTGTAGTCGGAGCGGATCTCGCGGACGACGTCGGTCTCGTGCGTGCTACTCATGAGCTCCCTCTTCCGTTGCCGTTCGAGCTGAATGCCTCGTACCCATCGGCCTCGAGCTTGTGTGCGAGCTCCGGGCCGCCGTCGGCGACGATGCGACCGTCGACGAAGACATGCACGAAGTCCGGCGTGACGTAGTCGAGGATACGCTGATAGTGCGTGATCACGAGGGCGCCGGTCTCGGGCCCGACGAGCTTGTTGACGCCGTTGGCGACGATCTTGAGCGCATCGATGTCGAGACCCGAGTCGGTCTCGTCGAGCACGGCGATCTTCGGCTTCAGCATCGCCATCTGCAGGATCTCGACGCGCTTCTTCTCGCCGCCTGAGAAACCGTCGTTCAGGTACCTCGACGCAAGCTCACGCGGGACCTTCAGCTCCTCCATCGCCGCCAGCAGGTTCGTGCGGAACTCGGGGATCGGCACCGGATCCTCCTCGCCACCGCTCGCCGCCTTGCGGTTCGCGTTGATCGCGCTCCGCAGGAAGCTCGTGACCGTGACTCCCGGGATCGCGTGCGGGTACTGGAACGCGAGGAAGAGGCCGCGCTGCGCGCGCTCGTCCGCGCCGAGCTGAGTCAGGTCCACGCCGTCGAAGAGGATCTGACCCTCGGTGACCTCGTACGCCGGGTGCCCCATGAGCGCGTACGCGAGCGTCGACTTCCCGGAGCCGTTCGGGCCCATCATGGCGTGCTTCTGCCCGAGATCGACCTCGAGGTCGACACCCTTGACGATCTCGGTGCCGTCCTCCAGGGCGACATGCAGATTCCTGATCTCGAGCTGTGCCATGGGGCGAAAGTGACCTCCTCGGAGTCGACGGGCAGCAGAAACCGCCCGCCAGTCCGCATGGTAGCCGCAACAGTCCGCCACGAATCCCGGCGTAGCGCTCGATCGCGACCGCTGAGCCTTCTTGTGGCGCCCAGGGACGCTGCTAAGGTGCGCGCATGCCGTTCGGCATCTCGATCTGGGAGCTCATGATCCTGCTGATCGTGCTCCTGCTCATCTTCGGCGCCAAGCGGCTGCCCGAGATGGGTCGCTCGCTCGGCAAGGGCATGCGCGAGTTCAAGGACTCGGTCACCGGTGTCGAGGAGTCCGTCTCGATGGAGACTCCAACCACGACCGCGACACCGACACGCGTCGAGCTTCCGTCCGCGACGTCCGACCCCGACGCGCCGTCCGGCGAGTCGGAGGCGCGGGCCGAGCGGGAAACCGTCAGCTAGGAGACTCCCCGAGTGTTCCGCAGGTGGCTCCCGCGCCGTCTCGACCACGGTGAGGAGGCAACGCTCGTCGAGCACCTCGACGAGCTTCGCTCGCGACTCGTCATCGCGCTTCTCGCGATCGTGCCGATCTTCCTCGTCACGTTCGCGTTTCACGAGCGGATCATGGAGTGGCTGACAGGCCCGCTGGACGACGACAAGAAACTCGTGACGCTCGGTGTCACCGAGCCCTTCACGACGTCGGTGAAGGTGAGCCTGATCGCCGCGCTCGCACTCGCGCTCCCGATCATCCTCTGGCAGGCCTGGGCCTTCCTCGCACCCGCAGTGCAACCGCACTTCGAGCGCGTCGTCCTCGTGTTCGTGGTCCTCGCAACAGGTCTGTTTATCGCCGGGGTGCTGTTCATGTACTACGTCGTGCTGCCCCGCGCGCTCCACTTCCTCACGTCGTACGACGCCGAGCTCTACGACATCCAGATCCGCGCGAGCTACTACTACACCTTCGCCGCCATGACGCTCCTCGCGGGCGGGCTTGCGTTCCTCATGCCGATCTTCGTCCTCGCGCTCGTCCGACTTCGCGTGCTGACCTCGGACCGGCTCCGCAAGAACCGTCGCATCGCCTTCGTCGCACTCCTCTGCTTTGCGATCCTGCTCCCGACGGTCGACCCCGTCTCGCTGGCGTTCGAGGTCGTCCCGCTTCTCCTGCTCTTCGAGCTCTCCATCTGGGCCTCGGTCTTCATGGAGCGGCGCTGGGATCGCGGCTGGGACGAGGAGTACGCCGAAGCCGGCTTGTCGTGAAGGTTCTCTCTGCGGATTGGGTGGTCCCTGTCGAAGGGCCGCCGATCCGAGGCGGCGCGGTGTCGATTGCCGAGGACGGCCTGATCGCTGCGGTCGGCACACGCGAGGAGTTCGGCGAGGGGACGCACTACGCCGAGGCGGTGATCCTGCCCGGCTTCGTCAACGCGCACACACACCTCGAATACGAGGTGTACGCAGGCTTCGGGGACGGTCTCGGGTTCGCCGACTGGATCGGCCTCCACGTTCAGCGCAAGCAGCGCCTCGATCTCGCGGACGTCGAAGCGATCGCTCGTCTCGGCGCCTTCAACTGCCTCCGCTCCGGCATCACGACGGTCGGCGACTGTTCCTTCAGCGGGGCAGCGGCGACGGCATGCGCCGATCTCGGCCTCCGCGGAACGATCTACCTCGAGGTCTTCGGCAACGGCGACGGGCCGATCCGCGACCGCTTCGAGCCGATGCGCGACCAGCTCTCGGAGGTGCTCTCCGACCGGGTGCGGCTCGGCATCTCACCTCACGCTCCGTACACGTGCACCATCGACCTCTACGAGGCGTGCGCCGAGCTCGGGCTACCGATCGCGACACACCTCGCCGAGAGCGACGACGAGACGGAGTTCCTCCGCACCGGCGGAGGCGGTTGGGAGTCGTTCGCCGACATGCTCGTGCCGCCGCCCGGAACCACCGGCATCCGCGCGCTCGCCGAGGCGGACCTCCTCGACTCGAGCGTCATCGCTGCCCATTGCGTCAAGGCGGACGACGAGGAGATCGCACTGCTCGCCGAGCACGACGTCGCCGTCGCGCACTGCCCGCGCTCCAACGGGATCCTCGGCTGCGGGGTGGCGCCGCTCGCCGCCCTCCGCGAGGCGGGTATCCGCGTCTGCATCGCCACGGACAGCCCGGCGTCGACGCCGTCGTTCGACATGTTCGACGAGATGCGCGCCGCGATCGTGGGCGCACGTGCCCGCGAAGGGCGCCCGGATGCGCTTACCACGGCCGACGCCCTCGAGCTTGCCACGCTCGGCGGCGCGCGCGCGCTCGGCCTCGCCGACACCATCGGATCCCTGGCGCCCGGCAAGAGCGCAGATCTGACCGTCGTCTCGCTGGCCGAGACGTCCTTCATCCCGTGGGAAGATCCTGTTACGGGGGCGGTTCTCGGAGGATCGCCTCAGGCCGTCGTCGCTACTCTCGTGTCCGGCAAAACGCGGTATGAGAAGGGAGGGAAGACATGGCTCGAGCTGATCGACGCCGCGCGCAGCGCGCGAGGCCGGCTGCTGCAGGACGCAGATCCGAGGTCGTAATCGAGGACACCATGTTCTTCCCCAGGCTTCGCAGGCACGCGAAGTGGATGTTCCTCTTCTTGGCTCTGGCGTTCGGGCTCGGGTTCGTGGGCTTTGGAGTCGGTGCGGGCGGGATCGGCATCGGCGACGTCTTCCGCGACGCGGCGGGCGATACCGGCGTCCCGTCGATCTCCGACTCGGAGCAGAAGGTACTCGAAAACCCGAAGGACGCCCAGGCATTCAAGGATCTCGCGACCGCGCACCAGGCCGAGGGCAACATCGATGAAGCGATCGAGGCGATGCAGAACTACGTCGCGCTTCGTCCGAGGAACACGGACGCCCTTCGCGAGCTCGCCGCCCTGTATCTGCAGCAGGCCACCGAGGCGCAGCAGCGCGCGCAGATCTACCAGGTGCGCTCGGAGTACCTTGCCCCGGGCTCGATCCGGGACACGATCTTCCAGCTGAACGGCAGCCCGCTCACGCCGGATCCGATCACGAGCGCGGTGAGCACGTCGTACGACGTCGAGATCCAGGCGGCCGTGTCCGAGATCCAGACGGCGTCGTCTCAGGCCGTCGAGCAGTACAAGAAGATCGCCGAGATTCAGCCGGACGACCCCAACGTCCAGCTCGAGCTCGCGCAGGCAGCACAGTCGGCGAACGACGTCACGACCACGATCGCCGCGTACGAGGCGTTCCTGAAGCTCGCGCCGGACGACCCGACGGCGCCCGAGGTCCGGCGGATCCTCGAGCAGTACAAGCAGTTCGGCTCGACTGGTTGACGCGTAAGACCGGAAACCCGTTAGCGCCGGATTTCACGTCGCGCGAAAACCCCAAGAGCCGGCCGCTTCGCGACAGGGTCGCTCCGTACCCTCGTTCGGTGCCCGGTCCGACTCATTAGACTCGCCAACCGTGAGGCCCGTCCTCCTCGTCGCGGTCACGTGTGCCGGAGCGTTGGGGCTCGCGCTCTCGGGCTGCGGAACCGGCGGGTACACGAGCGAGGGCAGCCAGGGCGCCGGCAAGCAGCTGTTCATCCAGGCATGCGGTGGGTGTCATTCGCTCGCCGACGCCGGGACGAACGGCACCATCGGCCCCGATCTCGACGATGCGTTCGCGCAGGCCCGCGAAGTCGGGATGACCTCTGAGACCTTCACCCAGGTCGTCGCGGGCCAGATCCGCTATCCGATCGAGGAGCCGGTGACCGGCGCTCCCGGCATGCCGGGCGTCGACCAGACCCTCCCCCTGTGCGACGACGTCGAGGGCGACGCGTTCTGTGTCGAGGACCAGGATCAGGCCGTCGGCGACATCGCCACGTACGTCGGCGCCGTCGCGGGCACGGGCGTGACTGCCGAACGACCGACCGACGGCAAGTCGATCTTCGCCGCGAACTGCGGCTCGTGCCACACGCTCGCCGATGCGGGCACGTCCGGTGCGGTCGGGCCCAACCTCGACGAATCGAAGCCTTCGAAGGACCTCGTCGTCGATCGCGTGACGAACGGCCAGGGCGCGATGCCGTCGTTCAAGGACTCTCTCGACGCCGCGCAGATCCAGGCCGTCGCGGACTACGTCTCGTCGTCCGCCGGGAGGTAGGGGCAACGCTTGCGTCGCCCGGGCGAGGCAAGCCTCGCCCCTACTCGCCGCTCTGCGCGGCGAGATCCACGACGACGTGCGTTATGGGGACGTCGTACCGTGCGCGAACCGACTCGACGACACCCCGCTCGAGCCAGTTGGACTTCCCCGGCGGATGCGTGGAGATCACGATCTCGCTCGGGCCGAAGGTCCTGACCGCGTCGTCGATGGCGACGAGCGGGTCGCCGTCGCCCACCTCGCCACGAGCCTCGATGCCGACCGACACGAGTCGCGCGAGCGTGATGTCGAGCCGCTCCTGCGCAGCCTCGCGCGCAGGATCCTCGTCCGACGTGAACGTCTTCAGGCGGGAGTTCAGGGCGGGGCAAACGACGAGGAACTGCGTCTGCTGCGTCAGCGCGAGCGTGCTGATCGTGCTCAGCAGCTCCTCGCCCTCGACCGTCTCGTTCGCAACGACGAGGACACGGCGCTCGTCGCCGCCGAGCGCCTCGACGTGCTCCCGCTCCGGGGCGGGCCCGCGCTGACGTAGGTAGACGGCGACCGCGGCAGCCGACAGGCCCAGGAACGTGAGGAAACCGAGCACGGCCGAGATCCAGGACGCGAGGACGATGAGCGCAAACGCGCCGATCGTGATCAGCAGGAATCGGAAAGCCGCTTCCTCGCTCCGGAACGGACTCTCCATCACTCGCCCAGCGAGCGCGATCCGCGAGTCGCGAATCCCGCCCGCGGGAAGATCCCTATAGGCGGCCGCTTCGCGGCCGCTGCCGTTGTGTTCTCACCAAACGTCACCGCACTACAGAAGGTAGATCGTCGTGTACACGACGATCCACATCACGTCCACGAAGTGCCAGTAGATCCCGGGAAGCTCGACGCCGTGATGGTGCTCCGGCGAGTAGTGACCACGGAAGCCGCGGATGATGACCATGAGCAGCAGGCTGAGGCCCACCGCGACGTGCGCGCCGTGAAGCCCCGTGAGGCCGAAGAAGACCGACGCGAACGCTCCGTCACCTGTGTTGAACCCGACGTTCAGGTACTCGACCACCTGCGTGAGCAGGAAGGCGAGGCCCATGAGGAAGGTGAGCACCATGCCGGCCAGGAAGCCTTTGCGCTCGCCGCGCTTGATCGACTGCAGCGCCCAGTGCATCGTGAAGCTCGAGGTCACGAGGATCGCGGTGTTCACGCCGGCCACGAAGACGGGGAAGTGGTACGGCTCGGGCGGCCACTCCGCAGGCGCACTCGGATTGACGACGCGCACGAAGAAGTAGGCGGCGAAGAACGAACCGAAGAGCATGATCTCCGACCCGATGAAGAGCAGCATCCCGAGCGTCCGCGCGTCGACGCGCGAGCTCTGATTCGCCGGCGGCGGGCCGTGATGGTCGTCGTGGCCGTGGAGAGGCTCGGCGTGTGTCGTCATACGCCTGCCTCCACGAGCTCATCGACGACGACATGCTGGACGGGAAGCCCGGTCTGGGTGCGGAGCCGCCCGACGAGGTCGCGCCGGAGCCACCCCGACCGTTCGCCCGGGAACGTCGACACGATGATCTCGTCGGTGCGGTCGTCCTCCACCGCCTCGATCGTCGCGACGAACGGGTCCGGATGGGCGATCTGGCCGTGGACGTCGAGGCCCTCGGAGCGCAGGATCGACAGCGCCGCGCGAAGTCGCCGCTCGGCCTCGGGATGCTCGCCGCGCGCCGGGTCGCTCTGTGGGCACACGATGAGGAAGCTCGCGGAGCCCTCACCCGCCCGCTGACGAATTCGGTCGAGCAGCGGCTCGCCCAACACGGTCTCGTTCGCGACGACGAGGACGTTCGCGCCGGCGCGGCCGCTGACGTCGGAGACGACGTGCTCGACCGGCCGATCGCCGGCCGCCTTGCGAATCTCGTCGACGAGATTCCTCCGCAGCCAGCCGGACGTCGTCTCCGGATGGGTGCAGACGACGATCTCGTCGATGTCCTCCGACGCCAGTACGTCCTTCACCGCTGCGAGCGGCTCGTCGTCGAAGACGCCGCCGTGCGCCGGTACTCCGGCGAGGCGCAGCGCTGCGAGCACGCGGTCGAGCCGGCGGCCTGCGGCGGCGCGGCGCGAGTCCCGGTACACGACGTATCCCTCTCGAGGCTGGGTCACCGGAGCGACGACCGCAACGCGGATCGGCCCACGCTCCGCTCGACGCCGAAGCGTCTCGACGAGCTCGTCGCCGACGAGCGTCTCGTTCGCGACGACGAGGACGGAGGTCGTGTCCGTCATGCGTGAACCTCCTGCGCGGCCTCCTTGGCGGGACTCAGGATCGCATGCCGCGCGCCGGGCACGCCGTACTCGTACGGGCCGCCGACGACCTGCGGGAGCTCGTCGAAGTTGAAGATCGGTGGCGGCGACGACACCTGCCACTCGAGCGTCTTCGCGTGCCAGGGGTTCGCCTCCGCGATCGGGCCGCGCGCCCAGCTCGTCACCATGTTGTAGACGAACAGGACGAACGAGGCACCCAGCACGAACGACGCGATCGAGATGAACAGGTTGAGGTCGCCGAAGGCCGAGTCGTAGTCGAACACGCGCCGCGGCATGCCGCGCAGGCCGACGTAGTGCATCGGGAAGAAGGTCGCGTTGAAGCTGACGAACGTCAGCCAGAAGTGCCACTTGCCGAGCTTCTCGGAGTACATCCGCCCGGTCATCTTCGGGAACCAGAAGTACACGCCGGCGAAGATCGTGAAGACCGAGCCGCCGAAGAGGACGTAGTGGATGTGCGCGACGATGAAGTACGTGTCCGACGCCGCAATGTCGATCGGGACCGACCCGAGGTAGATACCGGAGAGCCCGCCGATCACGAACATCGTCACGAACCCGAGGGCGAACAGCATTGGCGTCGTGAGGTGGATGCGGCCGCGCCACAGCGTCGCGATCCACGAGAACACCTTGATCCCCGTCGGAATCGCGATCAGCAGCGTCGTGATCATCATCGGGACGCGCAGCCAGTCGGCCATGCCTGCGACGAACATGTGGTGCGCCCAGACCGAGAACCCGAGCACGAGGATCCCGAGCAGCGACAACGCCATGAGGCGGTAGCCGAAGATCGGCTTGCGCGACATCGACGAGATCACCTCGGAGACGATCCCGAACCCGGGCAGCATCATGATGTAGACGGCCGGGTGGCTGTAGAACCAGAAGATGTGCTGGTAGCCGAGCACGTAGCCGCCGTCCTCGGGGACGAAGAAGCTCGTGTGCATGATCCGGTCGAACATCACGAAGAACTGCGAGCCGGCGATGAACGGCGTCGCGAGCACGACCAGCAGCGACGTCGTGAAGTTGGCCCAGACGAGGAGCGGCATGCGCCAGAACGTCATCCCCGGCGCACGCATCGTGATGATGGTCACGAGGAAGTTGAGCGCGGTCATGATGCTCGACGCACCCGCCCACTGGACGCCCATGTTGAAGAACGTCTGGCCGAGCGGCTGTCCCTCGGCAAGCGGCGCGTACCCGGTCCAGCCGGCGCCGAACGCGCCGCCCGGAGCAAGGAAGCTGGCGACGAACATGATCCCGGCGATCGGCAGGAGCCAGAACGAGAGCGCGTTGAGTCGCGGGAACGCCATGTCCGGCGCGCCGAGCATGAGCGGGACGACGAAGTTCGCGATGCCCGCGAACGCCGGGATGATGAACAGGAAGATCATCAGCGTCGCGTGCACCGAGACGAGGCCGTTGAACGTCTGCGAGTCGACGAACTGGAGGCCCGGCTGCGCGAGCTCGGCGCGGAAGAACATCGCCATGAGCCCGCCGATCGTGAAGAAGACGAACGTTGTGACCAGGTACTGGATCCCGATCACCTTGTGGTCGGTGTTGACGCGGAAGTAGTCGCGCCACGAGCGGGCGCCGTGGCCCGAGTGGTCCTCCGGGCGCGTCGGCCGTCCCGAGATGTAGTGGAGCCAGTAGTCGAACGAGCCGATGCCGCCGAGGAAGAAGATCGGCGCCACGACCATCGCGCCGACCACGAGGATCACCTCGGTGTTCCAGACGGGATCCCAACCCCACCACGCGCGAAGAGCCATGACGAGGAGCGCACCGAGCACGAAGCCGAGCACGGCCATCCAGGCGCCGCGTACGAGCCCGGGGCCGAAGAACATTCGCCACGTCGACCCGTGCGGCGGCTCGAAGTGGGCCGGGTACTGGTGCACGTCCTGCTGCGTCGCCGTCATGCCCGCTGCTCCGCTATCCACGTATCGAACTCGGCCTGGGTGACGACCCGAGCCTTCGCGCGCATCGTCGCGTGCCCGAGCCCGCAGAGCTCGGTGCACACCACCGCGAACTCACCGGTTCGGGTCGGAGTGACGAGGATGGTCGTCTCGATCCCGGGCACGGCGTCCATCTTCTGCCCGAAGTTCGGCACCCAGAACGAGTGGAGCACGTCGACCGCCTCCATCGTGAACTCGGCCTGCTGGTCGACGGGAAGTACCAGTTCGCCCGACTGGAAGTCGCCGTGATCCGGATATTCGAACCGCCACGCGAACTGCTGGCCGATCGCCTTCACCTGGAGCGCGTTCGAGTTCGCCTGGCCGTTCTCCGAGAGCACGATCGCGCTCACGATCCCGAGGGCGATGACGAGGATCGCCGGAACGACCGTCCACGCGATCTCGAGGCCGGTGTGCCCGTGGATCGGAGGCCCCTCGGCGTCGTCGTCCGGCGGCACGCGCCACTTCCAGACCGAGTAGACGACGACGGCACCGACGACGGCGAAGATCACGACCGACATCCACGTCGCGAACCAGTAGATGTCCTGAATACGGTCGAACTCTTCGCTCGCCGACGTCGGAAGCCACTGGAAGAGGACAGCGACGAGCGCCACGGCAATGCCGATCACGACGCCGATCGCGACCAGCTGCACGATCCCCTTGCGCACCGGCTCCGAGCCTACTCCAACTGCTGGCTATCGTGGTGCGCAACCCGCCGCCCAGTTCTTTCCGCTCGTGCCACCAGTCTCGAGACTCACTTCCGCCGTCGTCGTCAGCGTCCTCGCGGCCGTTTTCCTCGCGGGCGCCACTGCCGCACCCTCGGAACCGGCGGCGTCGGAGGGCACTCCGGTCGTCCTCGCGTTCGGAGGCGACGTCCACTTCGAAGGCGTGCTCGAGTCGAAGCTCGCCGCGAACGCGGCGCACGTCCTCGACCCGATCGAGCCCGTCTTCCGGCAGGCCGATCTCGCAGTCGTGAACCTGGAGACCGCAGTGACTTCGCGTGGCTCCCCCGGCGCGAAGGAATTCGTGTTCAGGGCACCCGCGACCGCGTTCGCGGCCCTGCGCGGAGCGAGTATCGACGTCGCGTCGATGGCGAACAACCACGGGCTCGACTACGGCATCGCGGGGCTTCGCGACTCACTCGCCGCAGCCAGGCGCTATCGGTTCCCGACCGTCGGGATCGGCATGGACGCGAAGCAGGCGTACCGCCCGTTCCGCCGGACGATCAACGGCAGCCGCATCTCGGTGATCGGCGCGACGCAGGTACTCGACGACGAGCTGATCTCGGCCTGGACCGCCGGCCCGCGGAAGCCGGGGCTCGCGTCCGCAAAGGACGTCCCGCGGCTGCTGCAGGAAGTGCGCGCGGCTCGGGCTACCTCGGACACCGTCGTCGTCTTCCTCCACTGGGGCGTCGAGCTCGAGCGGTGCCCTTCGGCCGATCAACGGACGCTCGCCAAGCAGCTCGTCGCTGCCGGTGCCGATGTCGTGGTCGGCGGGCACGCACACCGCCTGCAGGGCGCCGGGCGGATGGGGGAAGCACTCGTCGGCTACGGCCTCGGAAACTTCGTCTGGTACGGGACGAGCGAGCTCTCGACACAGACCGGGGTGCTCTTCGTGACCGTCGACGGCCGGCGGGTCGTCGGCTACCGCTGGGTGCCCGCACGGATCGTCGACGGAGTGCCCCGTCCGCTCGCGGGATCGGAGCGACGGAGCGAGCTCTCGTCGTGGCGCTCGCTCCGCGAATGCACCGGTCTCCGGCCGTAAGCCTTCGTAGTAGTTCACTCGTTCGAGTAGACGCAGAGCCCCCTCTTGGAGGGATGAAGCGTCACCGAGGTCGGGGGATCGTCCGTAAAGAGGCTTCTGCGGCTTGACCGATCCTGCGACCCCACAAGGCTGGGCGATGCGGGGCACCGCCGAGGCGGTGACCGTACCGCGTCGCCACGTCGTGCTGCTCGCGACTCCTGACGTGCATACCGCTCCCGCTGCTCTCGGTCGCAGCCATGATCGCGCCGCTGCCGGAGATCGCCGAGCGCGTCGCGGTCAACCTCGTGCCCTTCGCAAAGCCGCCATCCCACCGAAGGAAACGATCGGAATGCTCCGCGTACTCGCCGCACGACGCACGAGAGGGCCGGCGACCCCGCGAGATGGGCGACCGCTTCGTCCGCGGCGCGGGCAAGGACGTCGACGATGAAGGCGAAGGCTCGCAAAGCTACTTCGACGCACGTACCGCCCTCCTCCACACCCACCACGACGGTCGACTCCGCGGGGACCGCAACCCGCCCAGACGACACCCATGTCGACCAGCCCAGGGCGCCAACGACGACCGAAGCGACGCACTCAGCGAACAGAACCGAGGCGGCCTCGACGCCGAAAGGTAAGAA
This sequence comes from uncultured Gaiellaceae bacterium, assembly GCA_963744505.1. Classification (GTDB taxonomy): domain Bacteria; phylum Actinomycetota; class Thermoleophilia; order Gaiellales; family Gaiellaceae; genus GMQP-bins7. The sequence goes on along the minus strand of CAVUTL010000003.1, from coordinate 651,331 downwards.
GAGCGACGCACCCGGCGACCCCGGCAACGACGGTTCGAAGGGTGCGCACAAGGCCGATGACCAGCCCGGCAACAAGCACTCCGAGCCGCCAGGACAGGTCAAGCGCAACGAGCCTGGAAGTGACGAGAAGGGGAATTCGAGCCGGGGTGGCAAGCCGTGAGCACTCGCATGCCCGGTCGCGCGAGCACGGGCTCCGGCGGGCTCTTCACCGTCCAACGGCCGCCACGCCTCGTACTTCGCTTCGCGATCGTCCTGTCGAGCACTCTGGCGCTCGCCTCCGCGGTCATCCTCGTCGTGGTCCACCACTTCGCCATCTCGGAGGCGGAACGATCCGCAGCCCGCCACGCCGCACTCGTCGCTTCATCGATTCTCTCCGGCGAGGTGCGGCGCGTGGCCCTGGCCAGCCCGGTACCGGCCGAACAGCGGCACGAGCTCGACCGACACTTCCGCGGCCAGTTTCCGCCCGGCGAGGTGATCGAGATCTCGCTCCTCCGGAACGACGGTGTCGTGACGTACTCGACAGTCGGCGGCGCGATCGGGGCCTCGGTACTCCATGTGCTCGCCACGCACGAGCGCCCTGGCACGACCCTGAGCAGAGTCTCGACCGAGCCATTCCCCGGAAGCGCCGCGGGGTCGAAGACACTCGAGACGTTCACCCCGATCGGAGGACGTTCCGGAGTGGCCGCGATCGTGCAACCGTACGCACCCATCGCCGAAGCCGCACGCAGGGTGCAGTTTCGGGTCGGCATCGTCCTCGAAGGGTTGCTGCTCCTGCTGTTCCTCGTCTTCGTCCCCCTTCTCGCGCGCGTGACGAACCAGATCAAGCATCAGATCGCGCGAATTCATCGCCAGGCGTACTACGACGAGCTCACCGAGCTACCCAACCGGGCGCACCTGTTCGAGCGCCTCGAGACTGCCGCTCGTCGCGCAAGGAACAAGGGGCGAATGCTCGCCGTGCTGCTCGTCGACCTCGACCAGTTCCGCGAGATCAACAGCACGCTGAGGCCATGAGAGCGGCGACCAGCTCCTCGTCGAGGTCGCACGGATACTGCGGCAAGTAGTCGGCATCGACCAGCTCCTTGCGCGACTCGGAGGTGACGAGTTCGCCATCGTCGTCGAGTACCACGACAACAAGGAGACGATGGCGCTGGCGGAGGAAGTACGCGTCGCCGTCGAGCCGCCGGTCGTCGTCGCGGGCGTTCCTCTCGCCGTCGATTGCACGATCGGCATTGCGTCCTTCCCGAAGGACGGCGGAGATGCGGAGACGCTGCTCAGGCACGCGGGGATCGCGACATATACGGCCAAGGAGTGGCACCTCGCTGTGCTCGGATACAGCCCGACCGTCGATCCCCACGATGCCGAGCAGCTTCGAGCTCGTGGGCTCGTTGCGCGACGCGGCCGACAACGGCGAGCTCCGCCTATGATACCAGCCGCAAGTCGACCTCGCGACGAACGAGATCGCGGGTTTCGAGGCGCTTGACCTATTGGGACCATCCGACCCGCGGGCTGCTTCCGCCCTTCACTCTTCATTCCTATTGCCGAGCGCACCGGAGCGATACGCCATGTCACCCGCGCCGTCCTCAGCGGTGCTGTCGAGCAGTTGGCGGAGTGGGCGTGCGATCGACGAGAACCTCACGGTTGCGGTCAATCTGACCGCGATCGATCTTCTCGATCCGACGCTCCCGAAGCGGCTCCGGACGCTTCTGCGCTCGCATGGGGTGGCACCGAGCCGGCTCTGCGTCGAGCTCACGGAGCGCACCGTCATGGCTGCCCCCGACCGTGCCCGCGCGATCATCAAGCGGATCGTGGCGGCGGGAGTCGAGGTCTCGATCGACGACTTCGGGACCGGGCACTCGTCGCTCGCGCACCTGAAGAACCTGCCCGTCCACGAGGTGAAGATCGATCGAAGCTTCGTCGCGGACATGACGGCCTCGCCGAACGACAGGATGATCGTTCGCGCGGCGATCGAGCTCGGGCACAGCCTCGGGCTGCGAGTCATAGCCGAGGGCGTCGAGACGCGGAGTGTCAAGCGACGCTCTGCATGAGCTCGGATGCGACCGTGCGCAGGGATATCTGTTCGGAAAGCCGGCATCTGCGGAGCAGACGATGGCCTTGCTGACTCGACCAGGTCGTGCGGCGGCCTGACGCCGTCTTCGGGCCGCGTAGCCGCGTCGGCTCAGGGCTACACTGCCCCGTCGCGGGCCGTTAGCTCAGTTGGTAGAGCAGGGGACTCTTAATCCCAAGGTCGAAGGTTCGAATCCTTCACGGCCCATGTCAGAAAGCCCTGGAAACAGGGCTTCTTCTGTTCAGGGACAACGAGCGTCACCCCATCGGGTGCCTCGGGGCCTCGTTCGGGGGAGCTCCGGCTACCTTGAGATTCGCTAAGTCCCCTAAAGCTTGTTGCCTCTCCTGTCGATTCTGCCCTCATGCGCGAGAATCGTCCTGGCGGCGGACGGTCCGGAGTCGCGTCTTCGCGATGGATTGATCGATGGCTCGCTGCTTGCAGCGAACTCGCCGAGCTCGAGCGCTCCAACCCCATGACGGATGCGGTCATCGACGAGATCGACGGTCGGATGATCCGGATCGGAGACCGGTGGCTCGCCGATTTCGCGTCCTGCAACTACCTCGGATTCGACCTCGACCGAGAGATCATCGCCGCGGTTCCTGAGTACCTCGATAAGTGGGGAACCCATCCCAGCTGGTCACGCATGCTCGGTAGTCCCGTCCTCTACGAGCACATCGAGGAACGGCTGATTGCACTGCTCGGTTGCGAGGACGCGCTCGTGCTTCCCACGATCACCCTGATTCACCTGGCCGTGATCCCGGTTCTCGCCGCGGACGGGACGATCTTCGTCGACAACCGAGCGCACAAGACGATCTACGACGGCTGTCAGTTCGCGGCTGCCCGTGGGGCGACCATGAAGAGATTCCGCTTCGAAGACCCTGACGACCTCGAGCAGCTTCTCCGGAAGGATCGCTCGACTACCAGGCTGATCTGCATGGACGGCGTCAACAGCATGACCGGTAACGCACCCGATCTGCGCGATTTCGCGCGCCTCGCCCGTCGGTACGACGCGATGTTGTATGTAGACGACGCACACGGGTTCGGTGTTCTCGGAGAGCGCGCGGCCGGCGAGCCGAGCCCGTACGGCGTTCGTGGGAACAGCGTCGTTCGTCACTTCGGCGAGACGTATGAGCGGATCGTGCTGGTGTCCGGCTTCTCGAAGTCGTACTCGTCGCTTGCGGCGTTCGTCGCCTGCCCGACCGAGTTGAAGGAGCTATTGAAGACCGCCGCCCCGCCCTACCTCTATTCGGGACCCTGCCCGACCGCCTCGCTAGCGACAGTGCTCGCCGGCTTCGACGTGAACGAGAAACGAGGCGATGCAATTCGCGCAAGCCTCTGGCGCAAGACCGATCAGGTACTTCAATGCCTCGATCGGCTCGGAGTCCACACCCCCAATCGTTCGGGTTTTCCGATCATCGAGGTTCCGCTCCTTCGCCATGAGGACATCGATGCGGCGGGCCGCTTTCTCTTCGACCACGGCGTGTACGTGACCCTCGCCGCGTACCCACTCGTGCCGAAAAGCGAGGTCGGTTTCAGGATCCAGGTCACGGCCGCCAATTCGCAGGCTGAGATCGAGCAGCTCGTCGACGTTCTGGCAAAACTCGCCAACGCATTCGAGCTCCGAGCCCAAACGGAGGAGTACGCTGCATGAGCGTGCTCCAACGCATCGACTGGCGGAGTCGAGGCTGGGCCATCTATCTCGTTTACGGAGCCGTCCTGACGACGGCATACGTGGCACTTCCACCGCTTCAGGGAAGCGGTCCACTCATCAACGTCCTCGGGCTCTCGTCGTCGATCGCGATTGCCCTGGGCATCTGGATGCACGCGCCAAGGGCGCGCCTCGCCTGGTTCCTCTTCATCGTGGGCCAGTTCTTGTTCTTCGCAGGAGATCTCTATACGTACAGCTATCCAAAGCTGTTCGGCGTCGAGGTCGAGTTCCCGTCGTTCGGCGATGCGATCTACCTCACCGTCTACCCGGCGTTGGTCGCAGGCCTGCTCATTCTCATCAGGCGACGTAACCCGGGCGGAGACCGCGCCGGCGTAATCGACTCGCTCATCCTCACCGTCGGCGTCGCCCTGCTCTCTTGGGTCTTCCTGGTCGCCCCGAATATCCACCTCTCGGGGCTCAGCGATCTCGAGAAGGCCGTTTCCGCCGCGTACCCCCTCTTTGACATCCTCCTCCTTGCCGCCGCGATTCGCCTGGCGGTCGACAGGGGCAAGCGTGCCCCTGCTTTCTACCTTCTCATCGGCAGCATCGTTTGCCTGCTCGCCGTGGACTCTGCCTACGGGATCGCCCTGCTCACAGACTCGTACGACCACCAACTGAGCTACGACGTGGGTTGGATCGCCTACTACCTGCTCTGGGGCGCGGCTGCGCTGCACCCGTCCATGCGCACGCTCGAAGAGCCCGCGATCGACTCGCGGACGCGGCTGACCCCGCTCCGCCTTGGACTGCTCGCCGGCGCGTGTCTGATAGCGCCGACCATCCGGGCTTGGCAGGCGCTCGGCGACGTGGACAGGCTCGTGCTGATCCTTGCGTCCGCTGTCTTGTTCCTCCTCGTCGTCACTCGCATGGCCGGCCTCGTGCGACAAGAGGAGCGAGCGGCAAGCCGGGAGTTGGCGCTCCGCGGTGCGGGTGTCGAACTCGTCGCCGCGGCCGGTCGCGAGCAGCTCAACGACGCCGCGATCACCGCCGTCGGCGCTCTCGTTGGAGAGCCGGCACATGTACGGCTCGTCCTGCTCACCTCCGATGGCCCAGGCGTGGCTGCCTCGTCAGGAGAGGGGGAATGGCCGATCTCGAAAGAGGCTTGGCGATGGCTACGCGAGTCCGCAGGCGCCACTGTGCAGGTTCCGCTGGCGCGCGTGCCAGAGGACGTACGGAACCAGCTCCGAATCAACGAAGGCCGGGTTGTGCTGCTCTTGCCGCTCTCGGTTCGCGAGGAGGCGCGAGGACTACTCGCCCTGCCCTCGGCGGTGACCGTCTCGCGCGAGCTCGTCGACTCGCTCGAATCGCTTGCTGCGCAGGTTTCGCTCGCCGTCGAAGGAGCATCGCTCGCCGAGGACTTGCACCGTCGTCAAAGCGAAGCACGGTTCCGCTCGCTGGTCGCTCATTCGAGCGACCTCATCACCGTTCTCGACACGCACGGCACGGTCACGTACCAGAGCCCATCGGTCGAGGGCGTCCTCGGCTATCGCGTAGATGACATCGAGGGCACCGAGTTCGCCCAGCTGCTCAGCACTTCCGACGCTGTGCGACTCAGGCAGATCGTGGCCGGCGTGGGGGAAGCGTATGCCGGGGGCGGGTCCGAGACCCACGTAATCGAGTGCGCGCTCAAGCATCGAGACGGCACGTGGCTCCAGTTCGAGGTTCAGTACACAGATCTACTGCAGGACGAGCACGTCCGAGGGATCGTTCTGAACGGTCGCGACATCAGCGAGCGAAAGGCGTTCGAAGATCAGCTCGCGCATCAAGCCTTTCACGACCCGGTGACGAAGCTCGCCAACCGGGCCTTGTTCGCCGACCGGGTCCAGCACGCACTCATCCGGGCGACCCGTGGAGGGACGACAGTGGGCGTCATGTTCATCGATCTCGACGACTTCAAGACCGTCAATGACAGCCTGGGCCACGCGGCCGGCGACGCCGTGCTGAAGGAGGTCGCGGAGCGCCTCCAGATCGCCGTGCGGCCCGCGGACACCGTCGCGCGCTTCGGCGGAGATGAGTTCGCCGTACTTGTCGACGGCTTACAGGACTCGCAGGAGGCAACCGAAATCGCAACGCGAATCCTGTTCGCGCTCGAGGCGAAGATCGAGATCGAAGGCAAGCAGGTCTACCCGCGAGCGAGCCTGGGCATTTGCCTGGCCGACGGCGAGGTCGGCTCGCCGGACTCCGAGGAGCTCTTGCGGAACGCCGACGTGGCGATGTACATGGCGAAGCGCGACAGCAAGGGCAGCTATCGGATCTTCGAGCGGGCAATGCACGAGCGTGTCGTCGAGCGTCTAGAGCTTCAAGCCGAGCTGCAGGAGGCACTCGAGCTGAATCAGTTCGAGGTTCACTATCAGCCTGTGGTTCGCCTCGAAGAGGGAGCCCCGTACGGGGTAGAGGCTCTGCTGCGTTGGATGCATCCGACCCGCGGAACGATTGCGCCGGAGAATTTCGTCTCCCTCGCGGAGGAGACCGGCCTGATCATCCCGGTCGGCCGTTGGGTTCTCGAAGAGGCCTGCCGCCAAGCCGTGGTTATGCACGAGCGCATCCCGCGCACGAAGCCGCTGACCATGAGCGTCAACCTCTCGGTCAAGCAACTCCAGTCCGAAACGATCGTCGACGACGTACGCGAAGCGCTGAAAGCGAGCGGACTTCCACCTTCGACGCTCGTGCTCGAGATCACGGAGACCGTGATGATGGCCGACACCGACCTCGTCGTACGGCAGCTGCAGGAGCTGAAGACTCTCGGAGTGCAGTTGGCGATGGACGACTTCGGCACCGGCTACTCGTCGCTGAGCTACCTGAGCCGGTTCCCTGTCGACATGATCAAGATGGACCGGTCGTTCCTCGCGTCCGGGCAGCATGCTTCCGGGCTAGCTGCGGCCATCGTCGCGCTCGGCGCGAGCCTCAACCTCGAGGTGGTCGCCGAAGGGATCGAGCTGCCCGAGCAGATCTCGTCGCTCCGCGAGCTCGGCTGCGAGCTAGGACAAGGATTTGTGTTCGCGCAGCCGATGAGCCACGAAGCCCTCTTCGAGTACCTCGCCAGCGGTGACGAAACCGCGTCGCGACTCGACGAGCAGCAGTCGAATGCAGCATAGCCACGAGGCGCTTGACCGACCGGGCGGCTTCTCCCGGGTCAACTTACTCGCGCCACTCCGTCACCGGGACTTTCGTCTCCTGTGGACCGGCATGACGGTCTCGCTCATCGGAGACGGCATTTTCCTCATTGCGATGGTCTGGCAGGCCTATGAGCTCTGGAACGCTCCGGCCGCGCTCTCTCTGCTCGGGATCGGCATGACGATTCCGACGATCGCCTTCCTCCTGCCGGCGGGTGTGCTGAGCGACCGACTCGACCGGCGCTTGCTGATGCTGTGGGCAGACACCGCACGCGCGGTCATCATCGCCGCTTTGGCCGTGCTCTCGCTGACCGGCCTTCTCACGTTTTGGCAGCTCCTCGTCATCGTTGCCCTCTACGGCGTGGGCACGGCTTTCTTCATGCCGGCCTTCGAGGCAGTCGTCCCCGATATCGTCCCCGCGGCCGACCTCCCCGCCGCAAACTCGCTCGACCAGTTCGTTCGGCCGATAGCGCTTCGTCTTCTGGGGCCGGCATTGGGGGGCGTGCTCGTGGCCAGCGTCGGCACGGGCGGTGCGTTTGCCGTCGATGCTGCGTCCTTCGGCGTGTCCGCCGTCGCGGTGTTCCTCATGCGCCCCCCGCCCCACCCTCGGTCGGAGCATGTCGAGTCATCCGTCCGTGCCCTGAAGGAGGGCCTTCAGTTCGTCCGCGGCCGAGTTTGGCTGTGGGGCACGCTCCTCTCCGCGGCAATCGCCTACCTCGCCTTCATGGGCCCCGCCGAAGTGCTGCTGCCGTACATCGTCAAGAACGATCTCGACGCCTCCGCCGGTGAGCTCGGGCTCGTATTCGCGGCGGGAGGAGTCGGTGCAGTCGGTGCCGCGCTCGTGATGGGACAGCGAGGGCACCCACGGCGCGACGTCACATTCATGTACTCGGCGTGGACGCTCGCCACGCTCGCACTGGCCGGCTACGGACTTGCGACAGCGTCCTGGCAGCTGATGATCGCCTGCCTCTTCTTCAACGCGCTCGAGACTGCTGGGACGATCGTGTGGGTCACGATCAAGCAGCGCCACGTTCCGCCTTCCATGCTCGGCCGCGTGTCGAGCCTCGACTGGCTGATCTCGATCGGCCTCCTTCCCCTCTCCTTCGCACTCACGGCGCCCGTTGCTGGGCTCATCGGAGCGCAGGCGACCCTCATCGTTGCCGCAGCGATCGGCGGCACGGTCACGCTCGGCGCGCTGCTCCTTCCCGGAATGCGAGACATCGAGGACACGATCGACCGAGCCGGTGCGCAGGACATCCGGGCGACGACCGTCGGCGAACCCGAGCTCCGAAGGCCACCCGCCTTCGTCGACGCGTCGGGGAGCCATTGAACGATTACTAACCCGTCCCGAAACGACACTCCCGGACACTCGCGCAGGCGAGCTTCATCCCGCTTCAGCCTCTGACGGGTCGATTGAAATCTTGCGTGCCCGAACACCGGCGGCGAGCTAATCATCGTCTAAGTGCTCCCGGTCGTAAGTTCGCTTGCGGTCACGCGGCCAACCGGAGCTGAGGTTGCTGGGCTGTCAGGCGCGTGACCAGCGCGGCGAGGTCGTCGCGGGTGAAGCGCCAGTCGAAGGGTTCGGCGATTTCGTTCCAGTGGCGTTCGAAGGCGTTGAGCGTGCGAGCGACGTCGGCGAGGTTGTCGAAGTCGTTGGGTTCGAGCAGCTTGCGCTGCACGATCGAGTAGTAGATCTCGAGTTGGTTGAGCCAGCTGGCGTGCAAGCCTCGAGCCCCCCATCGAGATCACAGCTCGGCTGCCGCTACGCGAGCGCCGGCCCCGCCTCGGGCGGCGGTCGCGGCTCGGCGCGCAGGATCGCGATGCCGAGCCCGATCCACGCGCCCTCGAAGACGAAAAGCCCGATGTCGTGCAGCCCGATTGAGTTGAGGGACAGCGCCATGACCAGGCCGGCGACCGCCACGATCGGAAGCACCCAAGCCCGCCCGAGCGAGGGGCGAAGATCGCGCGCGAAGAGCAGCTGCCCGACGAGGATCAGGAGGAACCCGATCAGGAACAGGATGAAGTTGTCGGGAATGTCGCCGGTCCGAATCAACTCGACAACAACGTGGATCGAAAACAGGCCGAGAAAGGCGACACCGGCAAGCGCCAACCGGATCCCGATCCTGCCGAGGCGGGTCCGTGCGATCAGCTCACGCAGCCCCCAGAGAGCGACCGCAAGCGCGACGAACCCTGCGATGACGAATCCGACATAGACGTATCCGACATGGACGCCGTCAACGTCGTCGCCGGTCACGAGCTGGCCGCCCTGGCCGACGAAGTAGAGCGCGCCGGCGAGGATCGCTGCGATGCCGGTACGCGATGTCATCGTGCCGCAAGCGTACGCCGCGGCTGTGGGGCTGGCTAGTCTCCTCCGTGGGACTAACGTGTGCTCCCGGTCGTAAGTTCGCTTGCGGTCACGCGGCCAACCGGAGCTGAGGTTGCTGGGCTGTCAGGCGCGTGACCAGCGCGGCGAGGTCGTCGCGGGTGAAGCGCCAGTCGAAGGGTTCGGCGATTTCGTTCCAGTGGCGTTCGAAGGCGTTGAGCGTGCGAGCGACGTCGGCGAGGTTGTCGAAGTCGTTGGGTTCGAGCACCTTGCGCTGCACGATCGAGTAGTAGATCTCGAGTTGGTTGAGCCAGCTGGCGTGCACGGGCAGGTGGACGAGGACGAGGTTGGGCCAGCGCCGCTGGAGGCGATCAACGGCCTTCTGGCCGCGGTGAGCGGAGCCGTTGTCGACGATCCAGAAGACGCGGCGCGCGGAGGCGTACGGTTCCTTGGTCATCACCTGCCGGACGAGCCGGTCGAAGGAGTCGATCCCGCCCTTGGGCTCGGAGCGGCCGATGACGCGCGGGCGTCTGCCTCCGCGCCGTCCGATGTCGAGCGCGGCGAGGTAGCTGAGCGCCCCTCGACGCTCGTAGGTGTGCTCGACCCGTTGCCCGCGCGAGTACGGAGCCGGCGGCAGCGGCTCGTGGATGCGCCGGCGCGCCTGGATCGACGGCTTCTCGTCGGCGCAGATCACGAACTCGCCCGGATGGAGCAGCTTCCCTTGCCAGCGTCCCTGGTAGAGGTCGAGCACCGGGCCTGCCTTCTCCAGGAAGGCCGGGTCGGTGGGAAAGATCCAGGAGCGGTGCTGCCACGGCTTGAGCGCGTCCTCGGCCAGCCAGCGGGCGATCGTCGAGGCCGACGCCTCGCAGACGCCGCGCTCGATCACGAGCCGGTGCAGCTCAGCGCGTGAGAAGCGCGAGAGCGGGACGCCTTCCGTGCGCGGCAGCTCGCAGGCGATCGCTTTCACCTGCGCGACCACTTCCGGGGGGAAAACGGCGCGGACGTCCAGGCCGTGGTCGATCACCCAGACCCTCCAGCCGCTCCTCGAAGAAGCGTTTCCGCCACAACGAGACCGTCCGCAGCGAGCAGCCGAGGCGACGGGCGATCTCCGCGTTCGCTACCCCCTCGGCGGCAAGCAGCACGATCTTCGCCCGCAACACCTCGCCGTGCGGCACCGTGTAGCGGGCAGCCCGCGAGCGCAGTTCCCGCGCCTCCTCCTCGCTCAACCCGATCTCGAAAGGACTCTTGGCCATGGCGCCCTCTTCGACGCCAAGCAGGCGGTCCCTTCAACCAATCATGCGCGTATTAACGACCGGGAGCACTAAGCCAGTCGCGCCCCGGATGTCACTGAATCCGGCGAAGTGATTCCCTGGCGTGTCGAGAAGCCGGAGAGCCGCGGCCAGGCCAGGATTGGAAGGTCTCGAGTCGCCCACGTGGGCGTGACGTCATGCCGACAGACATCGAGTCTCCGAGTCTACGACCTCTAACCTGTTGTCAAACTAGGCGCGGTCCGGGGGCCGCGTGTACGGATGCGCGTACAGCTCGCATCGAACCGGCTTCCGCACAACCAAGTGGAGGCAACCCCAGATTCGGCCTGTTTCCAGGGTATTTCGTGGTTGTCGGGAGTAGGCCGCAGGCAGCTAGTACCTGCGCGGATGGACTCTTAATCCCAAGGTCGAAGGTTCGAATCCTTCACGGCCCATTGTCAGCGCAGGGCCAGTTTCCCCAGGGAAGAGTGCGCCTGGCGCGGACGACTCGCCAGGCGCACCCTCTGTTGCCGTCTGGGCGGCGCAGACGGCCTGCTTCGTCTAGTTCGGCGCGTTGTTGACGCTGCTCGCCGCTTCGGAGAACAGGTCGCGCAACACGTTCCTGAGGAAGAAGAGCGCGACGATGATGGCGATTGCGAGGAAGCCGAGCAGAATTGCGTACTCGGTCGTCGTCTGGCCATCCTCGCGCTCCCGCAGCTCGGCCAGTGCAACCTGGAGCCGAACCAGCGGACGCATCAGGATGTCGCTCATGGCGAGTCCCTCTCTGGTCGGGGGCGGAAGTGCCCCATGATCTAACGGCTCACCCGCCCCCTCAGACAGGCTTGTGCGCAGCATCGGAACGAGACGCTGTCTAGGCGACTACCCAAACGGTGGATCTTGGACGGGTGAGGTAGGCGGGCAGAACTAGCCCCTTCTCTCCCTCTCCAAGGCGATGATCCCGATGAGGAACGCGACGATGATGGCCACCGCGACGGCTTGAAGCAGCCAGTCGGTGCCTGCGACCGCGAAGAAGACGAGGCTCGCGACGATCACGAACAGTGAGAGGCACCCCCCGCAACCGAGGCAACTCAAGCCTCCGTCGTCTGGACCTCGATCACTCATGGCGCGCCGATCCTAGACTGGTCCCCTAGGCGCGAGCGGCGCGAGCTGCTCGAGGCGGCGGGCTGAACTAGGGCCGGCCGGTGTCGGTCACCACAGCGGCCTGCGCGATGAGCTCTGCTGCCTGCTCGATGCTGAGGGCGTCTGTGCTGACGACGAGGTCGTAATGTGTCGGAAGCTCGACATCGACGCCATAGAAGCGGCGCAGGTAGTCGCGTCGAGCTGCGTCGGATTCCTTGATCGCCCTGGTCGCCTCTCCTCGGTCGATCTCGCGCGATTCAGAGAGTCGTGCAGCGCGGATCTCGGGAGAGGCGGTCACGAGAACACGCAGTACCCCACGTTGCCCCGCGAGAGCGCGTGAAGCAGCGTGCGCCACGATCACGACGTCGCCCTGCGCGGCCGTCTCCTCGATCGCCTCCTGGATCAGGCTGCGGATCGCCTCGGGCGCAGAGCCTTTCGACGAGAGCTCGGCGGCCGCGCCCCCGAGCCCATAGCTCTCGACTGCGGAGCTCGAACCGATTTCCCGCAGCAGTCGGCCCAACGTCGACTTGCGCTTCTCCTCGTCGGCGACATCGCCGGGAGAGATACCGCCCTTCGTTGCCGCCCGCGCGATGATCTCGTCGTCGACGTACCTGAAGCCGAGCCGATCAGCGACGAGATGTCCGATCTCGGCACCTCCGGCTCCTTCGGCTCGCGAGATGCAAACGGCGCGGCAAGCCACAACGCGACGTTACGCCTGTTCGCGCCGTGGCGTCAACTCGAGGTCCTCGCAGGTGTGCGGCGGACGACGAGCGCGACGCTGACTGCAACTACCCATAGTGCGAGAACGAGGAAGCCGAGGAACGAGACCGCGAGCGGGAGTAGCGCTGCCGCGGGGAATCCCGCCCATCCCAGCCAGCGGGGAAGAAGATCGTGCCTGAGAGCGGCGAGCGAGACCGCCCCGATGAGCAGAATGGCCGCGATCGTGCCACTCGCGAGGAGTAGAAGGCCCGCGTTCTCGAAGAGACGGCGTGTGTTGGGATCCAGCTGGAACTCATCGTCCATCGCCGCGAACGCCGTCGCACGCGAGACGGCATTGCCTGCGAGAAGCAGGGCTGCACAAGCCGTCCCGCCGGCCCAGGCGACCCCGGCGAGCATTGATGTGTCCTCCTCCGCGCGTCGTATGAGACTCGCGAGTGCTCCGGCGAACAGGGCGAAGGCGAGAGCCGCACACGCGATCGAGAAGAACGCAACAGCCTCCCTGGAACGGCACAGTCCCGCCGCGTTCGTAGGCTTCGCTGCATGAAGGTCTTCACCGTCGTCGGGAACCGCCCGCAGTTCATCAAGGCGGCCCCGCTCTCCGCCGCGCTGCGCGACGCGGGCGTCGAGGAGGTGGTTCTGCACACGGGGCAGCACTGGTACCACGTCATGTCCCAGGTCTTCTTCGACCAACTCGCGCTCGCCGAGCCGAAGTATCGCCTCGACCTGCACACGTCGGACGTCGACCGGATGCAGCCTGCGATCGCCGAGCGGATCGCGGCCGAAGCGCCCGACCTCGTCCTCGTCTACGGCGACACCAACTCGACGCTGGCGGGCGGACGCGCCGCCGCGGATGCGTCGATTCCGCTAGCGCACGTGGAGGCCGGTCTGCGCAGCGGGGATCTCTCGATGCCCGAGGAGCACGCGAGGATCGAGACGGACCGGCTGGCCTGGCTTCTGTTCTGCCCCGACGACCGTTCGAAACGAACGCTGGAGGACGAGGGCGTCCTCGGCCGGATCTACGTCGTGGGCGACGTCATGGCCGATTCCAGCCGACTCTTCTCCCCCCTTGCGCGAGCCGCGTTTCCCGTGCCCCACGAGCCGCGCTCGTACGTCATCGTGACCGTCCATCGCCAGGCGAACGTCGAGCAGCCGCGCCTCGGGCGCATCGTCGACGGGCTGAACCGGATCGACGAGATGGTCGTCTTTCCGGTCCACCCGCGAACGCGCGCTCGCATGTCGGAGGAACGCCTCGCGCTCGGGGGACACGTGCGGGTCATCGAGCCGCTCAGCTACCTCGAGCTCGCCTCGCTCGCGTCCCAGGCGCGGGTCATCGTCACCGACTCCGGCGGCCTGCAGAAGGAGGCGTACTGGTACGGCGTGCCGTGCGTGACCGTTCGGCCTTCGACCGAGTGGATCGACACCGTCGCCGTGGGCGCGAACGTGCTCGTCGACGACGACCCCGCGGCGCTCGCGGCAGCCGTGGCGACGGCGGCGATGCCGCCGAATCCGCCCGTCCTGTACGGCGACGGGCACGCTTCGGAGCGGATCGCGCAGGTGCTCGCCGCTACGATCCCGAGCCGATGAAGCGCGACGTCGCCATCGTCGGAGCGGGCTACGTCGGCCTGCCTCTCGCGCGCACATTCGCCGATGCCGGCAAGAGCGTGCTCCTCGTCGACGTCGACGCCGCCCGCGTCGAGCAGCTCAACGCGGGCGAGAGCTACGTCGAGGACGTCCCCACGAGCGCACTGAAGCCGTTCGTCGAGGCGGGTCTCGTCGTGGCGACGACCGATTACGACGAATTGCGTGAGGCGGGGGCCATCCTGGTCGCGCTCCCGACGCCGCTCTCGCGACAGCGAGAGCCCGACCTCCGGATCCTCGTCTCGGCCGCGGAGCAGATCGCGACTCGGCTCCGAGCCGGCCACCTCGTCGTGCTCGAGTCGACGACGTATCCGGGCACGACGCGAGAGCAGGTGCAGCCGATCCTCGAACGCGGAAGCGGGCTGACCGCAGGGGCCGACTTCCACCTCGCGTTCTCACCGGAACGCGTGGATCCAGGTCGCGAGGACTGGACGACCAGGACCGTGACGAAGGTCGTCGGCGGGATCGACGAGGCGTCCACGGCGGCGGCGGCGGCGCTGTACGCGTCGGCAATCGACAACGTGCATCCCGTCTCGTCACCCGAGGCGGCGGAGCTCACGAAGCTCCTCGAGAACATCTTCCGCTCCGTGAACATCGCGCTCGTCAACGAGCTCGCGCAGCTCTGCGACCGGATGAACATCGACGTCTGGGAGGTCATCGAGGCCGCCGCGACCAAGCCGTTCGGCTTCATGTCGTTCAAGCCAGGGCCGGGCCTGGGTGGCCACTGCATCCCGGTCGACCCCTTCTACCTCACGTGGAAGGCTCGTGAGTTCGGCTTCTACACCGAGTTCATCGAGCTCGCCGGAAAGGTCAACGAGTCGATGCCGTACTTCTGCCGCTCGCTGGTCTCGCAGGCGCTGAACCACGTGCGCGAGCGCTCGCTGAAGGGCTCGAAGATCCTCGTGCTCGGTGTGGCATACAAACCCGACATCTCCGACACGCGGGAGTCGCCTGCAGTCAAGCTCATCAGCCTGCTCCAGAACGCCGGCGCGGACGTCGCCTACCACGACCCACACGTGCCGTCCTTCACGGAGAACGGGGTCTCGATGAGCTCGTCGCCGCTGGCGCCCGCGGGCTACGACTGCGTCGTCGTCGTCACGAACCACTCCGGCATCGACTACGACCGCGCTCGTGGACGACGCCGTGCTCGTGGTCGATCTCCGCAATGCGACCGGGTCGAACGGGAGCCGCTCCGACAAGGTCTGGAAGCTTTGACGGTCCGGGTCGGCCAGGCGGGCCTGGGCGAGTGGGGACGCAATCTCGCCCGCAACTTCGCCGACCTCGCCGACCTCGCCTGGCTCTGCGATCCGGCGAACGGGAAGCGGGCAGAGTTCGAGGCGCGCTACCCGCAGGCTCGCTGGGCCGAGGCGTACGAAGAGATGCTCACCGACCCCGCGCTCGACGCAGTTGTCGTCGCCACGCCGGTTCCGACCCACTTCGAGCTCGCGAAGGCAGCTCTCGAAGCCGGGAAGCACGTGTTCGTCGAGAAGCCTCCCGCGATGACCGGCACGGAGATCGACGAGCTCGTCGCTCTCGCCGAGGAGCGTGACCTCGTGCTCATGCCGGGCCACCTCCTGCTCTACCACCCGGGCGTGCAGAAGCTGAAGGAGCTCGTGGACGGCGGCGAGCTGGGCGACGTCCTGTGCGTCTACGGCAACCGCCAGAACCTCGGGCGCATCCGCCCGTACGAGAACGCCCTGTGGTCGCTCGGCGTCCACGACCTGTCGGTGATCCTCTACCTCCTCGACGAGGACCCCGTCGAGGCGGTCGCGCTCGGTCGCGACTTCCTGCAGCCGGGCGTCGAGGACGTCGTCTTCTGCTACCTGCGCTTTCCCTCCGGCCGCATCGCCCACATGCACCTCTCGTGGCTCGATCCCCACAAGATGCGGAAGATGACCGTCGTCGGGACGGAGAAGATGGCGGTGTTCGACGACATGGAGCTCGATCGCAAAGTGACCGTCTACGAGAAGTCGCCGTGGCGCCCGGTCGACACGTACGGCGAGTGGCAGACGCGGACCGGCGATATCCACATCCCGAAGATCCCGACCGACGAGCCGCTGAAGCTCGAATGCCGGGCGTTCCTCTCACTCGTCGCGGGTGAGGGCGACCGGGCGAAGGTCGCGCGCGACGGCGCCCGTGTCGTCCGGGCGCTCGACATGCTCACGAGCGCGCTCGATGGCAGCTGAGATCCACCCGACGGCGACCGTCTACCCGGGGACGATGCTCGGCGACGGAGTGAGGGTGCTGGAGAACGCCGTCGTCGGCAAGCAGCCGGCCCTCTCGCCGCGCTCGACCGCGAAGCGGGAGCCACTGCCTCCGACCGAGCTCGGCGACGGGACGGTCGTGTCCACCGGCGCGATCGTGTTCGCAGGGTCGCGGATCGGTGCGCGAGTCATCCTCGGTGACCAGTCGTGCGTGCGCGAGCGCGTGACCCTCGGCGACGACGTCGTGCTCGGCCGCGGCTCGCTCGTCGAGAACGACACGACGATCGGCGCGATGACGAAGATCCAGGCCGACGCGTACATCACCGCGTACTCGACGCTCGAGGAGGACGTCTTCATCGCACCCTGCGTCGTGACGACGAACGACAACTTCATGGGTCGCACCGAGCGGCGGAAGGATCTCATGGCGGGACCGACGATCCGCCGCGGTGCGCGCATCGGCGGCGGCGCGATCCTGTGCCCCGGAGTCGAGATCGGGGAGGACGCGTTCGTCGGCGCCGGCGCGGTCGTCACGAAGGACGTGCCGCCACGGGTGATCGTCGTCGGGAACCCCGCACGCGTGTTGCGCGACGTCCCGGCCGATGAGCTGCTCAGCCCTTGACGATCGTGAGCCTGTAGCGCGTGGCGCCCGGGCTCGACATGCGCACCTGCACGTAGTACGTCCCGGTGAGGCGAGGGCGATACGAGAGGTACTGGCGCGACCCACTGCGAGCCGACGTCCGAATGCGATACCGGAAGTCTGCGACGCGGTCGATCGACCGAGCTTGAGGGAGCCAGAATGCGAGGCTCAGATCGACGCTCGGATCCGAGCCGGTGAGCCCGACGTAGACCGGCTGGTTCCGCTCCAGCCGGATCGCGTACACGTCGTCCTGGTCGTCCCAGAAGTCGACCGCCGCCCGAATCCTGCGATTCGAGCCGAAGGCGGCATACGCCCGCGAGCCGAGATCGTCGTTGGCCTCGTAGAGGTCCCGCTCGGGCAGCCGCTTGTCGAGCGCGGCGATCGCAGCGGCGACGTCCAGGCGGCCCCAGCCCGAGTAGGCGTCGCGACCGGGCCCGCAGACGGAGCAGCCCGTGGACGCCTCGAGGTCGATAGCCGTGGACTGGAGGATCTTCGTCACCTGCTCGGGACGTAGCGTCGGACGTAGGCTCAACAACACGGCCGCGGCCGCGCTCACCTGGGGCGCCGCGAACGACGTCCCTTGCGCCTCGCGATACTCCTCGGGCCCGCAACTCGAGTACCCCTGTTCCGTGCACTGCGGGAAGCGCGCGGTCAGCGGGCGCGGGAGGATGGACACGATCCGGAGTCCGGGAGCCGCGACGTCGTTGTAGATCCGGTCGCGATTCGAGAACTCGGGAATCCCGCCTGTGTCGCTCGCCGCACTCACGCCGAGGACGTGCGGCAACGCCGCCGGATAGCTCGCGTACTTCCACGGGCTCGCCGGCGCCTGGTCCGAGTTCCCGACAGCAGCCACCACCACCACGCCGTTCGACACGGCATACGCCACACCGTCGGCCTCGAGCCGCGAGTACGTGTCGCGATCCGGGTCGAGCGGGTCGCGAATCCCGCCGAGGCTCATGTTGATCACGCGCGCGCCGTTGTCGACGGCCCAGCGGATCGCCTTCGCCTCCGCCTCGACCGGGATCGTGCGCGACCTGGTCACGACCTTGGCGACGAGAAGCTGGGCGGACGGGGCGAGCCCTGCGATGCCGACGCCGTTGTCGACACCTGCTCCGATGATGCCGGCCACGAAGCTGCCGTGGCCGAGTGGGTCGACTCGCGCCGAACCGCCGACGAAGCTCTTGGCGTCGAGGATCTTCCCTGCGAGATCGGGGTGCGTGGCGTCGATGCCCGAGTCGATGACGGCCACGGGGATCGGCTCGAACGACGGAAGTGTCGCCCACGAGGAGTAGAAGCCGCTGTGCCCGAGATACCACTGCTTCGAGACGAGCGGGTCGCTCGGCGTGAAGGCGAGACGCCGTATCGCGAGCCGCTCGACGTAGCGAATGCCCGGGATCCCCTCCAGCGACATGCCGCGGGGCAGGTCGACGAGGAGAGCCGGGATGGGCAGGAGGCTCTCCGGCCGCGCCCCGGTTCTCTGCTCGATCGCCTCCGAGAGGGCAGTCGCGTCCGCCCCGGGTGCGATCCCGACCGCCGTGCGCACCGTTGCATTCGTCTCCGTCGGAGAGACGAGCAATACGCTCGCGACGAGCGCCAGGAGTACGGCCCGTCTCATCCCGAGACCTGCAGCACGGGCGACGTGCCCGCGGCGAGGCCGGCAGTGGCCGAGATCCGTGCGCGATACGCGCCGGTCGGGACGACCGTGTCCAGTTCGAGCAGGAATGCGCCGGCAGCGTCGACGGTCGCCTCGCCGAGCGTGACCCACGAAGAGCCCCTCCTCCGCTCGATCGCCACAACCGCCCCGACGAGGCGGGGCCGAACGGTTCCACGGAGCGTCGTGGGAGCGAGCTCGCCGAGGCGGGCCAACTGGATCCTGGGCGAGACGTTGAGCAGCAGCGCCGGAGACGCGCCGCCCTCGGCTTCGAGCCGATACCTCGTCGTCCGGGCGGGCCTGACATCGACGGTCACGACCCCGGTCTTGTCGAAGGTGACAGCGCCGGCTGGCGTCCAGATGACGCCGTCGGTCGACGATGCGAGCCGCGGAGTCCCGAGCCCGCGTCCGACACCGCTCAGACGGGCGGTCGATCCGAAGGAAAGCGCACTCGTCGACGGACGGTCGAGACGAAGCACCCCCACGGTGATCCAGGTCGAGCGCAGCCCGAGTGCGGTCCGAACGAGGGAGGCCGGGACAAGCTCGGTAGCGACGGTCGTTCGGACGCCCAGGGTGCGGAGCCGACCGGAGGGGGTCGGCGTACCCGTTGCGTCCACGACACGCGCGTCCATGCCGAGCTTCGCCTGCACGGTCCGCGCGCCGAGGAGCACGGGACCCCACCGGTGGTAGGGAGAGGCCTTGTCCCACGGGTCGGGACGGGAGACGAGGTACGGCACGCTGCTGCCGAAGACGTCCGCGGCGTTCGCCGTCTTGCCCCCGGACGTGGAGAAGTAGTAGGTCGTCGCGACCTTCCCTCCATAGAGAACGACCTCCCCCGCCGTCTCCGCGACGGCGTTCGACGTGGCTGGCTTCTCGCCGGCGACGCCCGCGTAGACCTGGCTGCGAACGTCGGAGTACAGGTCGAACGGCTTGCCCTTGACGAGGTTCGCGAGGGCGTAGGAGCGCGCTGCGACCGCCTGCGCCTTGAGCACCTCGGCCGGCCAGCTGTGCGGAACCTCCCCGGGGACGACGCCCTGCAGGTAGCTCTCGAGCGCGACGACGTTCACCACGCGCAGGAACTCGCCCTGCGGGACGAGCTCGAGCTTGCCTCGGTAAGGCCGTCCGTCGAGCGCGAGAGGCGCTTTCTTGCCCGGGCGGACAACCAGCGGTGGCACCGCGCTTACCGTTCCCGGTCCCGCCTCCGACGGAAGCGCGAGGTCGGCGCGGAGCGCCAGCGTGCCCTTCGCGAAGCGAAACACTGTCCCCGTCGCATCGACCGCTGTGAACGGCGCGGTCGACGAGACGGTGAGCGCCCGGCGCCCTTCCGCAAGGAGCACGCGCACCTCCTTGCGACCGGCCCTCCCGAGCTGCGTGCCGGTGTAGTAGTGCGCGAGGATCTGGTCATACCTGCGACCCGCGAGCGCCTGCCCGTAGGCCCCGTACTGACTCATCCCCACACCATGGCCCCAGCCGCGGCCCGAGACGACGAAGACGGCCTCACCGTACGCGGGCGTGGGCGCTTGCTGCCCGGAGGCCGAGGAGGCCGAGACGGCGACGAGTATAGCGGTTGCAGCGAGAAGTGCGCGCACGAGGGATCCAAGGGTAGCTCCGCAGCGTTACCAATCTGTGTTCTCGGCCGCTCCGCTGCAACCTTGAGCGAGTCGGCTATTTCCAGGCAGGCTGGGCTATGCGCAAGGCCCGAATCCGCTGGCGCGGATCCCGACCGCGCCAACACCCGAGAAGCTGATCGAAGCTATCGCCACGCAGATTCCTCGACGAGGGCGCGGGCCTTGAGCGGCTCCCACCACCCTCGGTTCGCGTCGTACCAGGCGACGGTCTCCGCCATTCCCTCGTCGAAGCCGCGCGACGCGGTCCAGGCGAGCTCGTCCCGGATCTTCGCCGCATCGAGGAGATAGCGCCGATCGTGTCCCGGCCTGTCGGGGACGATCGTCTTGAGCGAGGCCGGCTTGCCGGTCAGCTCGAGGACGCGATCTGCGATCTCCTCGATCGTCGCCTCGACTCCGGAGCCGACGTTGTAGGTCTCCCCCGGACGCCCGTCCCGGAGCACGAGGTCGATCGCTGCGCAGTGGTCGAGGACGTGCAGCCATTCGCGCTTGTTCTGCGTCGACGCATACAAGGGCAGCGGCTGGTCGTCGAGCGCGTTCGTCGTGAAGAGCGAGATGATCTTCTCCGGAAACTGGAACGGCCCGTAGTTGTTCGAGCAGTTCGTGATCGTCACAGGCAGGCCGAAGGTCTCGAAGTACGCGCGCACCGCGTGGTCGGCGCCAGCCTTCGACGCGTTGTAGGGCGTGCGCGGGCGGTACGGCGACTCCTCGGTGAACATCTCGTCGGTGTCGAGCGCGAGATCGCCGTAGACCTCGCACGTCGAGACGTGGTGGAATCGCTCGACCCCCGCAGCACGCGACGCGTCGAGGAGCGTCTGCGTGCCCAGGACGTTCGTCCGGAAGAAACGGGTCGGATCGACGACCGCGAGCGAGTTGTGCGACTCCGCGGCGAAGTTCACGACAACGTCGGCATCGTTCTCCCGCAACGTCCTCTCGGCGAGCTCGCGGTCGCAGATGTCGCCTTCGACGAAGACGATCCTGTCCTCGACGCCGGCGAGGCTCTCGCGGTTCCCCGCGTAGGTGAGGAGGTCGTAGACGACGACGTGGTCACCGGGATGCCGCTCGAGCCAGTAGTGGACGAAGTTCGAGCCGATGAATCCGGCTCCGCCGGTAACGAGAAGGCGCATCGGGCCGAAGGCTAGCCGCGGAGCTCCGCGAGGCACGCACGGAGCCCCTCCCGCCAGTGGGGGAGGCGCGGTGCGTCTGCACGCTCGCTTCGGAGAACGGAGTAGGCGGGTCTCGGAGCAGGACGCCCGAGCTCGGCGGTCGAGATCCGCCGCACGCGGACATCGAGACCGGCGTCCTCGAAGATCGCCTCCGCAAACTCCGCCCACGTGCAGTCGCCGTCGGCGGCGATGTGCCAGAGGCCGCGCGGAAGGTCGGCGTCGACGAACGCCCGCGTCGCCTCCGCGAGGTGCCCGACGAACGTCGGGGAGCCGCGCTGATCGTCGACGACCGCGACCTCGTCACGCTCGGCGCCGAGCCGGAGCATCGTGCGGACGAAGTTGTGCCCGGTCGCACCGAACAGCCACGAGGACCGAACGACCCAGGCCCGCGGCCCCGCAGTGGCCTCTCCATGGAGCTTCGTCCGACCGTAGGCGGAGATCGGGTTGGGGCCGTCCGACTCGACGTACGGCGAGCGCTTGCGTCCGTCGAACACGTAGTCGGTCGAATAGGTGACGAGGGGTGCCTTCAGCGCGGCGGCATGAGCCGTTCCCGCGACGTTGACCGCCGCGGCACCCTGCGGATCGGCCTCGGCGCCGTCGACGTCCGTCCACGCCGCCGTGTGGAGAACGACGTCGACCTCGACCTCTGACACCGCATCGCTCGGCGGCTGCGTGACGTCCCAGTCGGAGCGCGTCAGCGCGAGAACGTCGTCCGCGGAGAAGGCCTGCCGGAGCGCGCGGCCGAGCTGGCCGCCTGCTCCCGTGATCAGGACTTTGCGGCTGCGTCCCGCGCGGACAGGATCGGCGTGCTCGAGCTCCATAGGTGAGCGACTCGCGGGTCGTTCCACGCGACCGTGCGCTCGTCGGGATCGGCCGAGTCGTACTCGACCGTCACGTGGTAGCAGAACAGGATGTCCGTCAGCGCCTCGAACCCGTGCGCGTGGATGCCGGGGATGTACACGGCCACGGGATTGTCGTCGCCGATGTCCTCGGCGAACGTCTCGCCGCTGGCGCGATCGAGCACGACCACGCGGGCGGTGCCACTGACGCACGCGAAGAGGTCGTCCTGCCCGCGCTCGTGGTAGTGAAGGCCGCGGACGACGCCGGCGCGGGAGAACGACAGGTTCGTCTGCCGCATCGGCTTCGGCAGCGCGCTGTCGCGCCGCAGCTCGCAGAACCAGCCGCGCTCGTCCTCGACCCTTCGGAGCGGAATCCGCTTCACGCCGTCGATCACGCGCCGTCCCGCTTGTTCGCACCCGTGTCGTCAATCCGTCGACCGATGTCCGCGAGGTGCTGCCAGTGCTTCCCCGCGTCCTCCCACCAGCCGACGACTTCGGTCGCATCGAGGCGGCCTGCCAGCGCGTAGTGACGGTTCACGTCGGTGATCTCGAGCTCGCCGCGAGCGGACGGGCTGAGCGTCGCGATGACGTCGAACACATCGGGCGGATAGCAGTACAGGCCGACGACCGCGTCTCGGGTCGGAGGGGCGTCGTAGCGCGTGTCGACCACACCGGCCTTCTCGACGATGTCCGTGACCTCGCCCTCGTCGCCGTACACGACCACGCCGAAGTTCTCCGGGTCGTCGACCTGCTTCACGAAGATCCGCGCGCGGGTGCCGTCCTCTGCCCAGGCGCGCAGGCTCGCCGACTGCGCGAACTCGAAGATGTTGTCACCGAGCACGACCACGAGCGGCACGCCGCCGGCGAAGTCCTCCGCCATACCGACGACCTGAGCGATCCCGCCCGGCTCGGTCTGGACCTTGTAACTGAGGTCGAGCTCGAGAATCGGGTCGCCGCCACCTCTCGGCGCAAGTCGACCGTCTCCGAGCAGGTCGATCATCTGGCCGGCGTGGCCCTTCCCGGTGACGAGGAGGACCTCGTGGATTCCGGCAAGCTGCAGGAGTTGGAGCGGGTAGTAGATCATCGGCCAGCTGCCGACCGGGAGTAGGTGCTTGTTCGCGACGCGCGTCAGCTCGCCCAGACGTGTCGCCTCGCCTCCGGCGCAGATGAGGCCCTTCGGCTGCACGCGGGGGAGACTAGACGGTGCCTGTCAGGGTCGCGTGCGCTCGCGGTTCTGCCACACGCGGCGCCGAGCCGCCTTCCGCTCGCGCACGCCGGGCACGGCACGCACCGCAGCGATCCAGACGTAGAGCAGAGCGGCGAGCAGGCCTGCGAACAACCCGAGCACCCGCTTCGGATGAAGGGCGAGATACAGCAGTCCCTGCACGCGGGCGATCGTAGCCGACATACTGGGGAGCCAGATTCGAAGAAAGGTGGTGCAGCACATGGCGAAAACCAAGTCGAGCTCGGCACTCGCGACCGACACGCTCAAGCCGTACGTCCAGCGCGCGATGACCGACCCGGAGCTCCGCGAGGACCTTCTCGCCGCGTTCGTCGCGGCCCGTGGCCTCTACGGCCAGATGGCCAAGGGTCGCGGGGTGAAGGGCATGGCGGGGAAGGTCTCGGAGAAGGACTTCCAGAAGCAGCTCCAGTCCCTCGTCAGCGACCTGTCCGAGGCGTCGGACAAGCTCCAGGGCAAGGCTGAGAAGAAGACCCACAGGGTGCGGAACCGCGTGCTCTTGCTCACCGGTGTGACCCTCGGCGTTCTCTACAACCCGTGGACGGGCGAGTCGACGCGCGAGTGGATCATGGATCGCATCGCGGGTGGGGACGGCGCCGGCCTGGAGGAGCTGGAGGCGGAGCTCTCGGCCCAGGCCGATGCGGCCACGGGCGGCAACGGCTCCGAGCCGTAGACGCGTTGGATCGGGATCCGCTGTAGGGCGGGTCCCGATCGCTGCCTAGCGGGTCAGCGCCTTCTCGAGCGCACCGGGGACGAGCCCGCTCGTCGCCGCGATGTCGTCTGCCTCGAGGAGCACGGCTCCCGGTGGCGGCAGGGTGACGCTCCCCGCTCCGGTCGGGACGTAGATGCGCCCGGCCGAGAACGAGATGTCGTCGGCGCGGCGCCAGGCGAGCAGGATCGAGTAGGGAGCGACGACCCCGTCGTAGCCGAGGCCCGCCATCGCTGCGGGGTGGATCTCGAAGTGGAGATGGGGCGAGCCTCCGTCGGCGTCTCCCGTGTCCCCGACGAAGCCCACGACATCCCCTGCTTGCACGCTGCGACCCTCGACGGCGAGCGGCGAGTAGGCGGAGAGGTGCGCGTAGTAGAACTCGTTCCCCTCCGTGTCACGCAGCCAGAGCCGGTAGCCGCCCAGACGATTGAAGCCGATCGTGTGGAGCGTGCCGTCCGCAACAGCGAGGAGCGGCGTGCCCGCCGCCGCGAAGATGTCCTCGCCGTGGTGCCAGCCGCCGGGAACGTTCGGGCGAGGACCGCCAAAGCTGTCCCCGAACGACGCCGTTCCGTACACCGGGAAGACGAACCCGCCCGAGGAAAGCCGCGCGGCGACCTCCGGCGCGACCTTGACGGGACCACCGGCAACCTCGCCACCGACGTCCGGCTCAGGCGCAGGGGGAAGTCGGTCCGGGCGATCGCCGAGCGCCGGGCGATCCCGGTCGACCGAGCTCGGCGGACGCGGTGGCGCCGAGAGCTCGGCGACCGAGGTGGCCCGAGCGCTTCCGATGACGATCTCGCTTCCGGCCGGCAGGCCGCCGTGGGCGGCGCTCAGCCCAATACGCAGCGCGGTCATCGAGGCCTGCGCGCCAGGCGGGCCGGCCTTGCGGCTGCCGCTGTCGCCCGAGAGGACAGTGAGCGTTCCCCAGTCCTCGAGCGATGCGTTGCCCGGCGCGCTCGCGATATCGCGACCGAGCGCGCGCAGCCCTTGAACCTCCGAGGCCCTTGTGTCCGCGCCGGCCGAACGGCTACTCGCCCCCGCGGATACGGACGCGGTGATCTTCCCGGCGACGATCTCGCCGTTGAACAGCGAGACCACAATCGCCTCGGCGAACGACTGCGTCGTCGCGGCCGCACCCGGCGACGCGAACACGGCGGCACGCGAGCGACCGATGCTGATCACCGAGCCGTCCGCCGGATACTGGAACGACTGCACGTCGGCCGTCGTCGAAGTGGGCCACTCGAGATCGCCGAGAACCACGGTGTCTTCGCCTGGGATGGTGATGCGGAGGAGGAACGCGCTCGCGCCCGTCTCGGCGCTTCGAGGCGGCGGAGCGGCGGAGGCAAGCGTCGCCGAAGCAACGAGCACCGCGACGACCGCGACGGCAAGGCGGATCACGGCGACTCAGGGTAGCGCGGCGTTGTCCGGCGCGTCCTCCATATGAGCTGTGCAGCGACTCCGAACAGGAGGACGGCGAACAGTCGCCTCAGTGTCGTCTCGGGAAGCTCGGTCACGAGGCGCGCTCCGAGCTCGACACCGGCGATCGAGGCAACTCCCACCACGACCGCAGTTCGGGCGCGGAGGTTCCCGTACCGACGCTGGCTCAGTGTCCCCGCGGCGACCGTCGGCAGGATCGCCAGGAGCGACGTGCCTTGCGCTTCGAGCTGATCGAGGCCGAGCAGCACGAGCGCCGGCACGAAGAGAATCCCGCCCCCGACGCCGAACATCCCCGCGAGGACGCCGGCGGCGATGCCGAGCAGGATCGCGAGGACGACGGTGCTCGCGCTCATGGCCCGACTGTTGGGTCATGAGCGCGAGCGTGGAGGGGTGTGGGGAACCGGAAGGTTCCCCACGTTCTCAGGAAGAAGGGGGCTTCGCAGGAGGAAACATGGTTTCCGTTCACCCTCTCTCTGGCGACCGCGAGTCGTAGACGAGCGGTGGTCGGCGTCATGCTGCGAGCATCCAGATGCCGATCGCCGTGAGCAGCACTGCGAAGCCGTAGGTCACCGTGCTCGTACGAACGCGCTGCTGCCAGGCGGTTCCGGCGAGCGCGCCGGCTGCCGCGGGAAGCCCGAGGAGAGCGGCGTAGCCGACCTCGACCTCACCGCGCAACCCGAAGACGACGACGCCGGCGGATGCGGTGATGGCGATCGCGAGGAGCGAGGTCGCGGTCGCAGCGCGCTCCGGAATGCCCGCGACGAGGATCAGCAGCGGGACCGCGATGATGCCGCCGCCGACCCCGAAGAACGCGGAGAAGACCCCCGCCGCGACTCCGATGGCGACGAGGCGCACGCGCGTATCGTACGAGCATGGCCAGTCGAGCCGTTCTCGCAGCGCTCCTCGTCGTCCTGTCGGGGATCGCCGTCTCGAGCTCGGCCGCGCGCCAACCGCCGACCGGTACCGCGATGTACCTGGTGACGCCGGATCCACGGCTCTGCCCGAGCCCGCGTTGCGGCGGCTACTGGGTCGCAATCGCGAACGGGGCTCGAACGAAGTGCTCCGATGGGCTGAGGCGCCCGCGTTGCTACGTCGCTCGAGCGGTCGACTTCAGGCGGAGAGAGCTCGGTGCCATTGCCGACGGAGCACTCGTGCGCGGCGCGATCGACGCCTGGCCGATCAAGGACTTCGGTCCGCTCGACGAGCTCCTCGTCTCGGCGGTGCATGCGCCGGCCGGCAAGGCGACGGTCAGTGGCGGCTACTACCGCGTCGTCGATACGGGGATCCGCTGCGTCCGGGCACCGTGCTTCTCGTACCGCGCGACGCCGGTCAACGCCTCGACACGAATGACGATGTCTGAGATCGACCTCGCCGCATCGGGCGCTACTGTCACCGAGGTCGCCCGCGCGCAGCGCTCGCTCCACACGAAGAACGGCCTCTATGCCCGCGGTCGGTTTGCCCGAACGGCCGACGGAGGAACCGTCTTCCGCGCGCTGCGCCTCTACCTCAGAGCGCCGCAGCCTCGCGCCTGAGCACGTCCCAGGCAACTCGCACGTCGTCCTCGGTCGTGCGGAAGTTGCCCACCGCGAGCCGCAGCACGTAGCGACCGTCGAAGCGCGTATGGGAGAGGAACACCTCGCCTGACGCGTTCACGCGCTCGAGAAGCCGTTCGTTGTCCTCGTCCGACCCCTCGCGCCGGAAGCAGACGAGCGAGAAGTGCCTCGGCGCGACCACTTCCCAGCCGGGCTCTGCCTCGACCCGGCTCTCGAAGACCTCCGCAAGCCGGACGTGCTCGCGGATTCGGTCCTGGAGCCCCGACCGTCCGTAGCAGCGCAGGACCGCCCAGAGCTTGAGCGCGCGAAAGCGTCGTCCGAGCGGAATCGAGACCTCGCTGAGGTTGAGCACGTCGTCGGACGAGCGCAGGAACTCGGGGACCAGGCTGAACGCGTTGCGGAAGTCGTCGCGGCGTCGCGTCCAGAGCACGGAGCAGTCCATCGGCACGCCGAGCCACTTGTGCGGATTGACCCCGATCGAGTCGGCACGCTCCCAACCGGCGAAGTGGTGTCGGAGCTCAGGGAGGATCGCAGCGGGGCCGGCGTACGCAGCGTCGACATGAAGCCAGGTCCCGGCGGCCGCGCAGCGCTCGGCGATCTCGGGAACGGGATCGACAGAGGCCATGCCCGTCGTCCCGATCGTGGCGATGACGGCGCACGCGTCCTCGGGCCGGACGAGATCGGGTCGCATCCGGAACTCGCCGTCGGTCGGCACCTTCCGCAGCTCGAGACCGAGGAGCCGCGCTGCCTTCTCCCCCGCCGAGTGTGCGTGCTCCGAGCACACGACGACGCGCCGCTCCGGCCGGAGCGCGTGTGCGACGACGACCGCTGCGAGAACGCCCGACGAGGCGGTGTCCTCGATGTGGCCGACGAACTCGTCCGGCAAGCCGACGAGCTGGCGTAGCCAGTCCACGGTGAGCTCCTCGAGCTCCTGCAGCGCCGGCGAGGTCCGCCAGAGGATTCCCACCTGGTTCAGTCCCGCGATCACGAGCTCGGCGAGAACGCCGGGCTCCGACCCCGTGTTCGCGAAGTACGCGAGGAACCGGGGGCTCTGCCAGTGCGTGAGTCCGGGCATGAGCACGCGATCGACATCCGCCAGCACGTCCGCGAACGACTCCGGATCGTCAGGAGGCGACGTGGGCAGGCCTGCGCGAATCGCACCCGGCTCGACCTGCGAGAGCACCGGGAGCTCGCGGACACGCTCGAGGTACGACGCGACCCACTCGACGGCGAGCGCGCCGTCCTCGCGGAACGAGCTCACTTCCGGAGCTTGGCGATCTCGCGCCAGGGGCGCGTGTTGAGAATCTGCTCCTTCGTCAGCCACGCCCTGCGCGCCTGGGCGACACCGAGCTCCGCGTAGCCGAGGGCTCCGACCGAATGCGCATCGGTCGTGATCGGGATCAACACGCCCGCCTCACCCGCCAGTCGCGCGTGCGTGTCGCGCATGTCGAGCCGATCCGGCTGAGAGTTGATCTCGAGTGCGGTCCCCGTCTCGACGGCATGCTCGACGACACGCTCGACGTCCACCGGGGCGCCGGCGCGCTTCAACAGCCGCCTGCCCGTGAGATGACCGATGCAGTCGACATGCGGGTTGTCCATGACGCCGAGGATCCGCTCGGTCGGGCTCCGATCGAACGATGTGTGGAGCGACGCCACGACCCAGTCGAGCGCGGCGAGCACGTCGTCGTCGACGTCGAGGGACCCGTCTGCGCGGATGTTGGCCTCGATCCCGCGCAAAACGCGGAACGACTTCAGACGCCCGTTGAGCTCCTCGATCTCCCTCCACTGAGCCTCGAGACGCCCGTCGCGCAGATAGTGGGAGTGGTCGGTGATGCAGAGGAACCGGTAGCCCCGCCCTTTCGCCGTGACCGCCATCTCCTCGATCGAGCCTCGGGCGTCGGTCGACCACGTCGAGTGGCAGTGCATCTCGCCTCGGAGATCACCCACCTCGACGAGTGCAGGCAGCGCGCCGTCGCGGGCCACCGCGATCTCCGCCGTCCCCTCGCGAAGCTCGGGCGGGACCTCGTGGTAGCCGAGGTACGCATAGAGCTCGTCTTCGGTCGCGTGCGTGACGACCTCGCCCGACTCGATGTTCGTGACGCCGTACTCGGAGATCGAGAGACCGCGCCGCTGAGCATCCTCCCGAAGCGCGATGTTGTGGTCCTTCGAGCCTGTGAAATGCTGGAGGACGTTCCCGTAGCACTCGTGCGGCACGACCCGTAGATCGAAGCGGAGCGCGTCGTGCCCGACCACGGTCGCCTTCGTGTCGCCACGCGCGACGACCTCGGCCACCCACTCACCGCCGACGAACGAGTCGATCAGGGCTGGCGGGTCGCTCGACGTGGCGATGAGATCGAGATCGCGGACGGTCTCGCGCCGTCGGCGGACGCTTCCCGCCTCGGAGACCGCGATCGCCGCCGGATGCGCCTCGAGCTCCGCACGCACGCGCCTGACTGCAGGAAGCGCCTTCGCAAGGAGGTGCCGCTCTTCGTCGTGGTCGCCGACACCCGCTTCGAGCGCGTTGAGGATCTTCTCCTCGCTCCTCGCCCCCATCCCCGAAAGCTCGCGCAAGCGTCCCGACTCAGCGGCCGCCTTCAGTCCGTCGAGTGAGGTGATTCCCAGCTGCGTCCAGATCCGCGCCGCGGTCTTGGGCCCGACCCCGGGAAGTCGGAGAAAGTCGACCACGCCGGCCGGGACGAGTCCGCGCCGCTTCGTGAGCGCGTGCATCTCGCCGTCCTCGACGACTTCCACGACCTTGTTCTCGATCGTCTTCCCGATTCCCGGGAGCTCCTTTGCCCGGCCGCCGAGCGCGAGCTCGGCGATCGGGAGCGGGGACTCCCGGATGCGCCCCGCTGCACGCCGGTAGGCGATGACCTTGAAGGACTCCTCCTCGAGGATCTCCGAGAGGTCCGCGAGAAGGTCGAGCTGGTCCGCCAGCTCGCCGTTCCGGGGCAACGTCTTGGGCATCCCGCGATGATACGGCGATGGAATCGCGGGGGAACCCATGGCTCCCCCGCGAACCCCCTCCTTCGAGCATGACCAGCGAAACTGGTTCCCAGCAGGAAAAACCTCGCGCCGTCCTCTGCCTCCCCACGTTCAACGAGCGCGAGAACCTCGAGGCGATGATCGACGCGCTCGGCGCCGTTCTCGACACCGCAACCGATCAGGTCCTCGTCATCGACGACGGCTCGCCCGACGGGACGGGAGAGATCGCAGACCGGCTTGCCACGGAGCTCCCGTGGGTCTCCGTGCTGCACCGCGCCACGAAGGAGGGGATCGGCCCGGCGTACGTCGCCGGGTTCCGCTGGGCGCTCGCCGAGGGCGCCGAGCTCGTGCTCGAGATGGACTGCGACTTCTCGCACGATCCGGTCGACGTCCCGCGGCTGATCGCAGCCACGGCCGACGCCGACCTCGTCCTCGGATCGCGCTATGCGCCCGGCGGCGGGACGGCGAACTGGGGGCTCGTCCGCCGGATCGTCTCGCGCGGAGGCTGCCTCTACGCACAGATCATCCTGGGCCTACGCGTGCGCGACCTGACGGGCGGGTTCAAGTGCTTTCGCCGCGAGGCGCTCGAGGCGATCGACCTCGCCGCTCTTTCCGCCCACGGCTACGCGTTCCAGATCGAGACGACGTACCGCGTGAAGCGCGCAGGTCTCCGCGTGCAGGAAGTCCCGATCACGTTCGTGGAGCGGCGCGCCGGCGCCTCGAAGATGACCGGCGCGATCGTCGCGGAGGCGATGTGGAGGGTTCCCTTGCTCCGGCTGCGAGCGCTCGTGGGGAAGCTGTGAGACCCCGCCCATGAGGGTGACGCTGCTCGGCGCGGGAGTTCCGACTCCGACGCCTCGTAGGTTCGGTTCTGCCTACCTGCTCGACGTGGCGAGCCGCAGCCTTCTGATCGACTGCGGGCCGGCGACGACCTACAAGCTCGCCCGCGCGGGCCGCCGGACACCGGAGATCTCGCTGCTCCTCTTCACCCACCACCACTTCGACCACAACGCCGACTACCCGTGCTTGGTGCTGACGCGCTGGGATCAGGACGTCGACCAGACGCCGCTCGAGGTGTACGGGCCGCCGCCGACCGAGGATCTCACACGCAGGCTGTTCGCGGCGCCCGACGGCGCCTGGGTCTGCGATTGGAACGCGAGAATCGAGCACCCGGGAAGCCAGCGGGTCTTCTCGAACCGTGGCGGCACGCTTCCACGCATGCCTCCGAGGATCGACGCGGTCGACATCGACGCGACGTTCCAGCTCGAGGAGGACGGCTTCACGGTCCGCGCCGCAAACACCGTGCACGTTCAGCCCTCCCTCGAATCCGTCGCGTACCGGATCGACAGCGACGAGGGATCGGTGGTGTTCACGGGCGATACCGAGCCCGTCGAGAGCGTCGTCGCGCTGGCGCGCGGCGCCGACATGCTGATCTGCATGTGCTGGGACACCGACGCGGCGATGGAGGCGGACGGGTTGAGCCGCGGGATGACCGGCACTCCTTCGGCCGCGCTGCTCGCCGCACGGGCCGGCGTCGGAGCGCTCGTCCTGACGCACATCGGCCCCCACCTCGATTCTCCGCCGGTGCGCGAGGAGGGGCTCCGAGACGCCGCAGCGGTCTTCGACGGCCCGATCGTGTTCGGCGAGGAGCTCCAGACGCTCGACGTCGCCGGCTCCGCGTAGCCGGCGACTACGCTGCGGCGGTGGTCGAGGTCACAGGCGAGACGTTCGACGACGAGGTGCTGGCGTCGTCCGTTCCCGTCGTGGTCGACTTCTGGGCGCCGTGGTGCAAGCCCTGCGAGGCGATCGAGCCGCACCTGCGGAGCCTCGCGGAGGAGTGGGGTGAGCGAGCGCGCCTCGTTCGCGTGAACGTCGACGACGAGCCCGGCCTCTCGGGACGCTACGGCGTCCTCTCGCTCCCGACGGTCGTCCTGTTCGCGCAGGGAGCACCGAAGGCGACCGTTCACGGCGCGCAGCCCCGGGCACGGTTCGAGCGCGAGTTCCGCCCGTACCTGTGACCACGCTCGCCGCGAGCTGGGCCGATCTGCTCGCAGGCGAGGAGGTGGCCTACAACGGCGTCGAACCCTCGCGCGAGCCGAAGCTCGAGCCGCTTCCCGACGATCTCGACCCCCGGGTCGCGTCCGCACTCGTCGCGAACGGCGTGACGGCGCTCTATCGCCACCAGGCGGAGACCTGGGAGGCGGCGCGGCGGGGTGAGAACGTCATCGTCACGACCGGTACGGCGTCTGGCAAGTCGCTCGCGTTCAATCTCCCGGTCCTCGACGCGATCGCGGCCGAGCCGAAGACGCGGGCGCTCTACCTCTACCCGACCAAGGCGCTTTCGCAGGACCAGGCACGATCCCTCGCCGAGCTTCGCCTGAAGGGGCTCCGGCCCGCGATCTACGACGGCGACACGCCGAGCGAGCGACGCTGGCAGATCCGCAAGTGGTCGAACCTCGTTCTCACGAACCCGGACATGCTGCACGTGGGCGTCCTCCCACATCACGATCGCTGGGGAGACGTCCTGGCGAACCTCCGCTACGTCGTCGTCGACGAAGCGCACGTCTACCGCGGCGTCTTCGGCTCGCACGTCGCCAACGTCCTCCGTCGGCTCCGGCGGCTCGCGCGGATCTACGACGCCGAACCGCAGTTCCTGCTCGCCTCCGCGACGATCGCGAACGCAGGCGAGCTCGCCCTCGAGCTGACGGGAGAGGCCGCGACCGTCGTCGACCGCGACACGTCGGCGCGTGCCGAGCGCGAGGTGGTCATCTGGAACCCGCCGTTGCTCGACGTCGAGCTCGGTCTGCGCGCGAGCCCTCTCGGTGACGCTGCTCGGCTTCTCTCGCAGCTGACGTCGCGCGGGCTGCGGACGATCTGCTTCGCGAAGAGCCGCAAGGCGGCGGAGCTCATCCATCGCTTCGCTGTCGAGCGGCTCGACCACGCGACCGCGAGCCGGCTCGCGCCGTATCGCGCCGGGTACACGGCCGAGCAGCGTCGCGACATCGAGCGGCGCCTCGTCGAAGGGGAGCTTCTCGGTGTGACCGCGACGGACGCGCTCGAGCTCGGCATCGACATCGGCCTCCTCGACTGCGCGATCTCGGTCGGATTTCCGGGGACGGTTGCGTCGCTGCGGCAGCAGTGGGGGCGTGCGGGACGACGCGACCGCGGGCTCGCGATCCTCGTCGCAAGTGACGACGCGCTCGACCAGTTCTTCGCCCGCGAGCCCGACGCGCTCCTGTCGCGGCGCGTCGAGGCCGCGATCCTCGACCACGCGAACCCGCGGATCCTCGATCCGCACGTGCTCGCGGCCGCATTCGAGGCGCCGCTCGACGACGCGGACGTCGACACGCTCGGGAGCGAGGCGCTGCGTCGCGCAGCCGATCTCGACGAGCTCGAGCCCACGCCCGCGGGCTACGTCTGGAAGGGCCGCGACTACCCTGCCGCGCGTATCTCCCTGCGCTCGGGCGACGCGGAGGCATTCACCGTCGTCGACGGCGAGACCGGATCGCTCCTCGGCCTGGTCGAGCGCGACAGGGCCTACTCGACCGTGCACGAGGGTGCGGTCTACCTCCACCTGGGCGAGCAGTACCTCGTCGAGTCACTGTCGCTGGAAGATCGCGTCGCCGTCGTCAGCTCGGCGAACGTCGAGTGGTATACGCAGGCGAAGAAGGAGTCCGAAACGACGATCGAGGAGTCTGTTCACGCGGACGAGCTGCTCGGCGTCGAGCTTCACTTCGGGCGCGTCTCGGTCACCGAGCAGGTCGTCGGCTACGCACGGAAGGCAGTGCGCGACGGCTCGACGATCGACGTCGTCCCACTGCTCATGCCCGAAACGACCTTCGGGACGGAGGCGATCTGGTTCTGTCCAGAGCCTCTGCACCTCGCGGGGCTCGAACAGATGCCCAGGCTTCTCGGCGCCCTCCACGCCGCCGAGCACAGCCTCATCGCGCTCCTCCCGCTGTGGGCGATGTGCGATCGCTGGGACATCGGCGGCCTCTCGACGAACGTCCACTACCAGACCGGTCGCCCGACGATCTTCGTGTACGACGGTCACTCCGGCGGCGTGGGGATAACCGAACGCGGCTTCGACCGCTTCGAGGACTGGGTGGAGGACACCGCGCGGCTCCTCCAGCGGTGTCCGTGTGCCGCCGGGTGCCCGTCGTGCGTACAGAGCCCGAAGTGCGGGAACCTCAACGAGCCGCTCGACAAAGCCGGCGCGCGCGCGCTCCTCGAGCGCATGCTCGCGTAGTGTCGATCCAGCGGCTTCCTGTTCGTCTATAGGTGCAAGCGACGAGAAGGAGGAAGCGTGCAGTACATGGCCCTGATCTACGGCAACCAGGACGCATGGACAGCGTTCTCGGACGAGGAGCGCGAGGCCGCCTACGACCTCTACAGGACGTTCGCCAGCGAAGCCGAGGCGGCAGGCGTGCTTGCGGGCGGCAACGAGCTGGCGCCCACCACGAGCGCGACCTCCGTGCGCGTCCGGGGCGACGAGACGCTCGTGACCGACGGGCCGTACGCGGAGGTGAAGGAGGCGCTCGGTGGCTTCTTCACGCTCGACTGCGAGTCGATGGACGAGGCGCTCGAGTGGGCCGCCAAGATTCCTGGAGCGCACCACGGTGCGGTCGAAGTACGCCCGGTTCATGTCGATCCTGCGGAGGTGCAGCTGTGAACTACGCGATGCTCATCTACGACGACGACTCGGCCTGGATCGACCTTCCGGCAGCCGAGAAGGCGGCGCTCCGCGCGGCCGAGATGCCGGCCTGGCTCGCGCTCTTCGAAGAGCTCGGCAAGGCGGACCCGAACGTCTCGGGCAAGGAGCTGAGCGGCCGCAATTCGGCCAAGG
This sequence comes from uncultured Gaiellaceae bacterium, assembly GCA_963744505.1. GTDB lineage: Bacteria > Actinomycetota > Thermoleophilia > Gaiellales > Gaiellaceae > GMQP-bins7. The sequence continues at coordinate 616,488 of CAVUTL010000003.1, read as the reverse complement.
TCGTCCGGGTCCGAAACGGCGAGCGCATCGTCACGGACGGCCCGTTCGCCGAGACGAAGGAGATCGTGGGCGGGATCTTCTCCATCGATCTCCCCGACCTCGACGAGGCGATCCGGCTCGCCGCGCTCATCCCTGCGGCGCAGGAGACGGGCGTCATCGAGATCCGGCCCGTTCTGCAATAACGGAGGCATGCAGCACGAGGTCGAGCGTGTCTTCCGCGACGAGTGGGGGAACGCCGTCGGAATCCTTACGCGCGTCCTCGGCGACATCGAGCTCGCCGAGGACGCGGTGCAGGATGCATTTGCGACCGCCCTCGAGCGCTGGCCACGAGAAGGGCTGCCACGCATACCCGGCGCCTGGATCGTCACCACTGCCCGCAATCGGGCGATCGATCGCATCCGTCGCGAGAAGGTCTTCCAGCAGAAGGCAGAGCTCATCGGCCGACTGCAGGACCTTCCCGCGGAAGAGGACGACGTGAGCGCGATCCCGGACGAGCGACTCGCACTCGTGTTCACCTGCTGCCACCCTGCACTGGCATCGGAAAGTCGCGTGGCACTCACCCTGCGCGAGGTCGGAGGGCTCACCACCGGCGAGATCGCGCATGCGTTCCTCGTCGCCGAGCCGGCGATGGCGCAGCGGCTCGTGCGGGCGAAGCGGAAGATCCGCGCGGCGGGCATCCCGTTCCGGGTGCCACCCGACCACCTCCTGCCGGAGCGGCTTCGCTCCGTGCTCGCCGTTCTCTACCTCGTGTTCAACGAGGGGTACTCCGCAACGGCGGGTGACGATCTGGTGCGTGCCGACCTGTGCGACGAGGCGATCCGGCTGGGCAAGCTCCTCGCGGTCCTCATGCCGGACGAAGCCGAGGTGCTCGGCCTGCTCGCCCTCATGCTCCTGCATGACTCCAGACGAGTCGCTCGCACGGGCGAGGACGGCGAGATCGTGCTCCTCGACGATCAGGACCGGGCGCTGTGGGATCGACGACGGATCGACGAGGGGCTCCGTGTTCTCGAGCGCGCGGTCGCGCTGCGGCATCCCGGCCCGTACCAGCTGCAGGCGGCGATCGCCGCCGCGCACGCCGAGGAGCGCCCGCAGGACGAGATCGTCGCTCTGTACGAGGCGCTCACTGCGCTCGACGCGTCCCCGGTCGTCCGCCTGAACCATGCCGTCGCAGTCGCGCTCTCGGGAGACGTGGATCGCGGCCTCGAGCTCATCGACACCATCGAAGGGCTGGAGAGCTACCACCTTTTCCACGCGGCACGAGCAGATCTCCAGCGACGCCTCGATCGTCGCGACGAGGCGGCACAGTCGTACAGCCGCGCTCTCGATCTGACGACGAACGAGTCGGAGCGCCGCTTCCTCGAGCGGCGGCTAGCCGAGGTCTCGTAACGCGAGCTGGACTGCCTCGGCGGCGCTCCCAGCGCGGTGCGAGCCGTCGACGGCCGGGGCTCCCTCGAGTGCGATGACCGGCCGTCCGAGCCTGAGCGCGAGCGCCATCTCGGCGATCGTCCCGTAGCTGCCTCCGACGGCGATGACCGCGTCGCCCGATGCCGCCACCGCGAGGTTACGCGCGTGCCCGATCCCGGTGACGACGACGTGGTCCGCCCAGGGATTCGCATGGCCTCGATCCTCGCCTGGAAGGATCGCGATCGTGGTTCCGCCCGCCGACTTCGCGCCACGGTGTGCGGCAGCCATGACCTCGCCGAGCCCGCCGGTGACGACCGTGCACCCGCTCTCGGCGAGGAGCCGGCCGACGTCCTCCGCCGCGCCCTCCCACTCCGCGCCGCTCCCGATCACTGCAACCTGCCGCGCCATCGTGGTAAGCATGCCCCGTGGAGCGACGCGAGGCACGCGGGGGGACGCTCATCCTCGGCGGCGGCTTCGCCGGCAGCTACGTGGCGCGGCTCCTGAAGCGGCGAGGCGCGACGATCCTCTCGCCCGAGAACTTCATGCTGTACACGCCCTTGCTCCCCGAAGCGGGGGCGGGAACGCTCGAGCCGCGTCACGTCGTCGTGCCACTCCGGCAGATGTGCCCGCATGCGGAGCTCCTGCTCGGCAGGGCGAACGGGCTCGACGAGGCGCGCGGGCTGGTGACCGCGGAGACGATCGCCGGGTCTGTCGAGATCGCTTACGACCGGCTCGTCGTTGCTCTTGGAGCCGTTACCCGTTTCCTCCCGGTTCCGGGTCTCCAGGAGCACGGAGTCGGCTTCAAGGACCTGGCCGACGCGATCGCGCTTCGCAACCGAGTCCTGCAGCAGCTCGAGCGGGCCGCGATTCACCCAGACGACGCTGCGGAGCTCGGCTTCGTGTTCGTCGGGGCCGGCTATGCGGGCGTGGAAGCGCTCGCGGAGCTGAGCGACCTCGCCCACGCGGCACTCAGGTTCTACCCGAGCCTGCGGGATGTGCCGCAACGCTGGGTGCTCGTCGATGCAGCGCCGAAGATCCTTCCCGAGATACCGCGGCGCCTCGGCGAGTACGCGGCAAGGCACCTCCAACGCCGCGGCGTCGAGATCCACGTCGGCACGACCCTCGAGTCCTACGACGGTCACGCCGCCGTGCTCTCCGACGGCACTCTGATTCCGGCGCGGACACTCGTCTGGTCGGCGGGCGTGCGAGCGCATCCGCTCTTCGGCGAGCTCGGTCTTCCTCTCGACGAACATGGGCGCGTCCTCGTCGGCGAGCTGCTGCGCGTCGAGGGCCGCGAGAACGTCTGGGCGCTCGGTGACGGCGCCGCAGTGCCGAACACCAGGACACCGGGTGTCACCGATCCGCCCACCTGCCAGCACGCACTCAGGCAGGCACGCCGGCTCGTGAAGAACCTGACGGGTGCGCCGAGGCCGTATGGGTATCGCATGCTCGGCCAGGTCGCGACACTCGGGTACCACAAGGGCATCGCCGAGATCCCCGGGCTGCAGCTCCACGGCTTCCTCGGCTGGTGGGTCGCACGGACCTACCACCTGTACCAGCTTCCGTTGCTGTCGCGGAAGCTCCGCGTCGTCGCCGACTGGACGGTCGCGCTCTTCTTCCGGCGCGACGTCGTCGAGCTCTCGATGCTCGGGCATGCGAAGCCCTTGGGCGCGACACAGCGTCGCGACTAGCGCAAGGACTTCAAAGCGGCCTTCAGCGACTGCTTGCCGCCGAGGACCCCGACGAAGAGATCGCCGTCGCGTGCAACGCGATCGAGCACGGCGTCCATCGTGAAGGCGGCCGGGTCGAGGCCGGCCCGGACCTCCTCCCAGCGAAGCGGCGTCGATACCGGCGCGCCCGCCCGCGGTCTGATCGAGTAGACGGCGGCGTTCGTCCGGGCGGGTCCGTTCTGGTTCGCGTCGACGAGAACGCCGCGCCTCTTCTCCTTCGCCCACTCCGTGGTCGCGAGCCCAGGATGTGCCCGCGCGAGCGCGCCCGCGACGATCCCGGCGAACTCGCGTACCTCCTCGAACGTGTGACGACGCGCGATCGGGACGAGGACATGGATCCCCCGCGATCCGGACGTCTTCGGGTAGCTCTCGAGCTCGAGCAGATCGAGGGTCTGCTTCACGAGCAGCGCGACTTCGATCACCTCCTCGAAGCCGGATCCCTCCGACGGGTCGAGGTCGAACATCACCCAGTCGGAGCGCTCCGGGAGGTCCACGCGCGACGCCCACGTGTGCAGGTCGATGCACCCCATGTTGGCCATCCACAGCAGCGCGAGCTCGTCGTTCACGACCGCGTAGTCGATGATCCGCCGCTCACCCTCGCGCGTCGACGCCGGAAACGGCGCGCGCTCGATCCACTCGGGCATGTGCGACGGGGCGTTCTTCTGGAAGAAGTTCTTGCCTTGCCAACCGTCGGGGTAGCGCTTCATCGTGAACGGGCGTCCACGAAGATGCGGAACGAGGACCTCCGCCACGTCGCGGTAGTAGGCGATGAGATCACCCTTCGTGATCCCCAGCTCCGGCCAGAACGGCTTGTCGAGGTTCGAGAAGCGGAGCTCACGCTTCCCGCGTTTGACCACCGGCGCAAGCGGTGCGCGCTCACGACTCACGTCCGCTGCCACCCGGTCCTCACGAAGTCGGAGATACGACGGCGCACGCAGCCTGCCCTCGTGTGTCCACTCCGCAAACTCCACCTCCGCGACGAGCACGGGCTCGACCCAGGTGATGTCCGAGCGCCGCACGCGAGGCATCTTCGGAACGTCGGCAAACGGCGGATCAGCTCGCTCGAGGGGCTCGAGCAGGCCGCGAAGGCGCTCGATCTCCGCATCGGAGAAGCCCGTGCCGACGTTTCCCGCATAGCGCAGAGCACCCGCGTCCTGTACCCCCACGACGAGTGCTCCGAACCCCGCCCGGCGACCCTGGCCGCGCGTGTACCCGGCGATCACGACCTCCTGTGTCTGCCGCAGCTTGACCTTCTGCCACTCCGGAGAACGACGTCCCGACCGGTAGCGCGAGCTCGCCTGCTTGGCGACGACGCCCTCGAGCTCCTGCTGGCGCGCCGCGGCGAGAAGCGCTTCGCCGTCGTCGAACTGCGGCGACACGAGGACGGCAGAGCTACGGCCGACGAGCTGCTCGAGGCGTCGCCGGCGCTCCACGAGGGGCTCGTCGACCAGGCGTTCGGACTCGAGCTCGAGAAGGTCGAAGAGGACGAGCGCCTCCGTGCCGGCGCTCTCCTGCAGGAGCGAGAAGCGGGAGCGGCCCGACTCGTCGAGCGCGCAGATCTCTCCGTCGAGGACGGCATCGGAGGAGCGGATTGCGAGTGCCGCCGCGCGCGCGACGGCCCGGAACCGATCGGTCAGGTCGTTGCCGTTCCGGCTCGTGAGCGTCACCTCGCCGCCCGACACCGTGACGATCGCGCGGAAACCGTCCCACTTGGGTTCGTAGACCCACCCTTCGCCGAGCGGCAGCGTGTCCGTCGATGCGGCGAGCATCGGCTGGAGCCGGTCTTCCCCGTCCGTGCCGGCGTCCTTCCGGAGGAGGAGCCAGTTCTTCGGGTCGCCGTCGAGCGACGCCGAAACGAGCGTCCACACCCCCGCGAGCCGCTCTCCGTGGAGGCGCACGGTCAAACCGCCGTCCCGCTTCTCCTCGAGCAGGTCGTACGTGCCTCGATCCCAGATCTCGACCGTGCCCGCCCCGTACTCGCCGGCAGGGATCGTGCCCTCGAAATTCGCGTACTCGAGCGGGTGGTCCTCCACGTGCACAGCGAGATGGCGCTCGCCTCGCCGAAGCGGGATGCCCTTCGGAACCGCCCAGCTCGCGAGGGCTCCGTTGCGCTCGAGCCGGAAGTCGTAGTGGAGACGCCGCGCGGCATGCCTCTGGATCACGAAACGCGGTCGCTCGACCCTGTTCTTGCCGTCTCCGAACGGCTCCGGCGTCTTCCCGGGGCGTCGCTTTCGTCGGTACTGGTCGAGGCTCACCTGTGGATTGTCGCCCGAAGCGCAACGCGTTCTTTACCAACTGGCTGCAAGATGCGCTTTTTCCCTGCTCAGAACAAATAACGAGCCGGGGATAAGCCTGTGGAAGGTGGGGAAAACCCCCCAAAAGGGCTAGGTCGACGCGAGCACGCCCATGACCCGGTACTTCGCGCGCCGCTCGCGACGGCGTTCGTCCGGAGCGAGGGACTCGATCTCTTCGAGTGCAGCGAGAATGCCTTGTCCGAGGAGCTGCGCAGCCGCATCCGGATCCGTCTGCGCGCCGCCTTCGGGCTCTGCAACGACCGCGTCCACGACGCCGAGCTCAAGACAGTGCGCAGCGTCGGGCTTGAACGCCGCTGCCGCCTTTCGCGCCTCCCCTGCATCACGCCACAGGATCGCCGCACATCCTTCGGGCGAGATGACCGAGTAGATCGCGTTCTCCTGCATCAGCACCCGGTCGGCAACGGCGATCGCGACAGCGCCGCCCGAGCCCCCCTCACCGATGACGCACGCGACGGTCGGGACGCCGAGTCGCACCATCGCCGCCTGCGAGCGAGCGATTGCGCCGCCCTGCCCGTGCTGCTCCGCCGCCACACCCGGATACGCGCCGGGCGTGTCGATCATGGTGACGAGCGGAAAGCCGTGCCGACCCGCCAACGCCATTGCGCGCATCGCCTTGCGATAGCCCTCGGGATACGCCATCCCGAAGTTCCTCACCGCGCGCTCCTTGATGTCGCGCCCCTTCTGGTGCCCGACGAGGACGACAGTCTGGTCGCCGAGCCTCCCGAGGCCGGTGACGAGCGCCGGGTCGTCTGCCCGACCGCGGTCGCCGTGCAGCTCGAAGAAGTCGTCGAAGATCCTCTCGACGTAGTCCAGCGTGTAGGGCCGATCGGGATGGCGTGCAAGCTCGACCGACTGCCAGATCTCCTCGGCGGTCGGATCGGCGCGGAGCTGGTCGAGCTGATCCTGAAGACGCGCCAGCTCGCCCGAGAGCTTCGTGCCGCGCAGGAGCTTCATGCCGCCGAGCTTACTGAGGCGCTCGCGCAGCCGTATCTCGGCTTCGCTCGACATGTCAGGTGCGCGCGAAGAGGCGGAGGAGTCGCGCCAGCGTGGGTCGCAGCTCCGACCGGGGGACGATCGCGTCGAGGTGCCCGTAGCGAAAGTTCGACTCGGCCAGGCCGAAGTCGTCGGGGAGCTTCTCGCGGGTCGTCTGCGAGACGACCCGCGGGCCGGCGAACGACATCAGCGCACCGGGCTCGGCCACGACGACGTCACCCAGGCTCGCGAAGCTCGCGAGGACACCGCCCGTGGTCGGATGAGTCAGCACGGAGAACATCGCGCCACCCGACTCGTGGAGCTCGTCGATGGCGCAGATCGTCTTCGGAAGCTGCATGAGCGCGAGGATCCCCTCCTGCATACGGGCGCCGCCCGACGCCGAGATCGATACCAGCGGGACGCCCGCCGTCGTCGCCCGCTCGCAGGAGCGCACGAACTTCTCGCCGACCACGCTCCCCATCGAGCCGCCCATGAAGTCGAAGTCCATGACGGCGAGGTCGCACGCGTACCCATCGATCGTCCCCGGCCCGCAGACGATCGCGTCTCCGAGCCCTGTCTCTACCTCGGCTTCTGCGAGCCGTTCCGTGTACGGGCGGAGATCGAAGAACCCGAGCGGATCAGCCGATCGGAGGTCGACGTCAGTCTCCTCGAACGATCCCGGGTCGACGAGCTGCTCGATCCGCTCGCGCGCGCCGACGCGGAAGTGATGCCCGCACTGCGGGCAGACACGGAGAGTCTGCGCCAGCTCGTCGTCGCGATAGTGCGACCCGCAGCCGGGACAGGTGTTCGGGTGAACCTTGCCTGGAGCGGTCTCCTCCGGGCGCTTGTTCTCGACCTCGACGTCGACGCGACCCTGGCCGGAGGACATGCGCTGGATCTTATGCGGGGTCTGACCCCCTACGACCACGAGATCGTCGAGCCCCAGCGTTTTTGGGGTCAGACCCCGTTCGAGAAGCCAGCCGCTGCAAGCATGCGAGCCACGACCGCAACGTTTCGCTCGGTCGCGAGGAACCCCGTGACACCGATCCCCGCGATCGTCGACCGGTCTGCGATGTCGCGAAGCAGCGCCTCGATCTCGTCAGCGGACGGGCCGTCGGGCTCGGGCATGAAGACGTCAGCCTCACGCGGATCGAGGACGTCGAGATCGAGGGCGACGTACGCGGCATCGGCGCCGACGAGCGCTCGCTCGAGCGAGTCGTCGATGCCCGCCTCCGCCATGTACTCGATCTCGGGCGGATCGAGGTTTCGCGCCCCTACGAGCGCGACGTCCTCGGACGCGATGACCCCCTCGTCGAGAAGCATCCGCAGCGGCATGCCCCACTCGTTGCCCGAGGGCGATGACTCAGGCGTGTTCAGGTCGCCGTGAGCGTCGAACCAGACGACCGCCAGGCGGTCGAATCGCCTGGCAAGTCCCTGCGTGGCCCCGACGTGCGAGCAGCAGCAGCCTCCCAGGACGATGGGGCGCGCAGGGAGCATGGCCGCAAGGAGTTCGTTCTGCTCGTCGAGCATGTCCTGCTGGACTGCGAGGTGACCTACCTCCGGGTACGGGATCGCCAGCCTCGCACCTTCGGCCATCGCCTCGCCCCCGGACCCCCATGCGTGCGGAACCCTCACAAGACCGGCCGCGAAGGTGCTCCCGCAGCTGTGACACTCGTAACCGTCGTCCACTGCGACTGCGGTGAACGTCCTGCAGTTGGGGCAGCGGGCGCGGAGCGACGACATCACGCCGACGCGGGAACGACGGAGTCGAGCGCATCCACAAGCTCGGCCACGCCGGTCAGCGTCATGGTCGGCCGCGCGTCGGGAGGCTCACCGAGGCGATTGATCCAGATCGACGGAAGACCGAGCTCGTTCGCCGGTGCGATGTCGTGGAACAGGCTCTGCGCGACGTGGACATGGCCCCGACGGTCGGCGCCAGTGGTCTCGTAGAAGACCTCCCAGTGCCGGTGGGCGGGCTTGTACGAGCCGATCTCGCCCGCCACGATCGCGAGCTCGAACGGCACGTCGAGCACCTCCATCGACTCATCGATCAGATCGCGATCGGTGTTCGACAGGATTGCGAGCTTCCAGCCGCGCTCATGCGCCTCCGTCAGCCCCGGCCGCACGTCGTCGAAGACCGGCCAGGACGGAAGCGAGCGCGCGAGGGCATTCGACTCGCCCTCCGGCAGAGTCAGCCCGGTCTCAGCGGCGAGGGCTTCGAGTGCGATGGTGAGCACCTCGCGGTACGACGCGCCAGGCGTCGCCGCTTGGATCTTCGGCTCCAGCTCGTGGTAGCGCACGAGGAGGTCGTCCGCGCGCTCGACGCCGAACAGCTTCTCGAGCTCGATGCGGATCCCCGCGTTCCAGTCGACGAGCGTGCCGTAGCAGTCGAACGTCGCCCACCGGTCCACGCCGGAAGCCTAGTCTCCAGGTCGTGACCGAGATCAGGCCGATGCGCGCTGACGACTGGCCCGCCGTCGAGGCGATCTTCGCAGAGGGCATCGCGACCCGGGCCGCGACGTTCGAGACCGAGCCTCCCGACTACGACTCGTTCGACGCGAGCCACCACGCCGAGCACCGGCTCGTCGCCGTCGAGAGCGGCCGGGTCGTGGGCTGGGTCGCTCTCGCTCCGACCTCGTCGCGAGAGTGCTACTCGGGAGTCGCCGAGAGCTCCGTCTACGTCGCGGCGAGCGCGCGCGGCCGCGGAATCGGGCGCACGCTCATGGAGACGCTGGTGGCGAGCGGCGCCGCTGGTGGGATCTGGACCATCCACGCAGGCATGTTCCCCGAGAATGCCGCGAGTGTCGCCCTCCACGAGGGCCTCGGGTTCCGTCTCGTCGGCCGCTTCGAGCGCATCGCCCTGCTGGACGGCGTCTGGCGCGACACCGTCCTGCTCGAGTTACGTCTCTAGCACCGGTCGACCTACCCTCGGCAGAGCGAACCGCGAAGCGGGCGCCTTCAGGGATCTTCGCGGACTAGTCAGCCCAACGGCGGAACACGACGCACGCGTTGTGACCACCGAAGCCGAACGAGTTGTTCACCGCGACCTCGATGTCCTGCCGGCGCGCCTCGTTCGGGATGTAGTCGAGGTCGCACGTCGGATCGGGCACCTCGTAGTTGATCGTCGGCGGAAGCACACCGCGCTGCAGGGCGAAGATCGAGAAGATCGCCTCGACCGCGCCCGCCGCGCCGAGACAGTGCCCGGTCGCCCCCTTCGTCGACGAGACAGGCGTGCGGTACGCCTTGTCCTCGCCGAGCGCGAGCTTGAGCACGCGGGTCTCGGCGGAGTCACCCGAGGGAGTCGACGTGCCGTGCGCGTTCACGTACCCGACGACTTCGGGGTCGACGCCGGCGTCTGTGAACGCCATCTTCATCGCCCGAGCTGGGTTCGCGCCCGTGGGATCCGGGTCCGAGACATGGCTCGCGTCCGCCGATACGCCGTAGCCGAGGACCTCCGCGTAGATCTTCGCGCCCCTCGCGCGCGCATGCTCGAGCTCCTCGAGGACGAGCGTCGCGGCGGCCTCGCCCATGACGAAGCCGTCGCGGCCCGAGTCGAAAGGTCGCGACGCTGCCTTCGGGTCGGCGTTGCGACGCGAGAGAGCCCGCATCGCGGTGAAGCCGGCGATGCCGACCCGCGTGATCGGAGCCTCCGTGCCGCCGCAGAACATGACGTCGGCGCGCCCGAGCCGAATCGCGTCGAGCCCGTCTCCGATCGCCATGTTCGAGGCGGCGCAGGCAGTACATTCCGCGGCCAGCGGACCTTGCGCGCCGAGCTCCATCGACACCCAGGCGGCTGCCATGTTCGGGATGATCTGGACGATCGCGAAGGGGCTCGTCCGGTCGGGGCCCCGCTCGAGCAGGTTCTGGAAGCAGTCCTCGAAGGCGTAGAGCCCGCCGATGCCGGTCGCAACCGCCGCGCCCACACGATCGGGTGCCGCGGCGATCGAGATACCGCTGTCCGCCTCGGCCATGCGCGCCGCCGAGAGCGCCAGCTGCGAGAACCGGTCCATGCGGCGCGCCTGCTTTCGGTCGATCCAGAGCGTCGGCTCGAAGTCCTTCAACTCGCACGCGAAGTGCACGTCGTAGTCGGCCGTGTCGAAGTGCGTGATCGGCCCTGCGCCCGACTCACCGGCCACGAGGCTCTCCCACGTCGACTCTGGGTCGTTGCCGAGCGGCGTCACCATGCCGACGCCGGTGATGACGACGCGCCGGCGCCCGTTGTCGGATCCGCCAGCCATCCGCTACATCCCCAGTCCGCCGTCGACCAGGAGTACCGCGCCCGTGATGAACGAGGCTTCGTCGGAACAGAGGAAGCGCACCGCCCCGGCGACGTCGTCGGGATCCCCGAGCCGGCCGAGTGGTGTGTTCTGGAGCATCGCGTCCGTCGCCTCCTCGGGTAGGACGTCCGTCAGCTGCGTCTTCACGTAGCCGGGAACGACGACATTGGCGCGCACATTTCGACTCCCGAGCTCGCGTGCGAGCGACTTCGTGAAACCGATGATCCCCGCCTTCGAGGCCGCGTAGTTCGTCTGCCCCCAGTTCCCGTGAATGCCGACGATCGACGAGATGTTCACGACCGTTCCGGAGCGCTTCTTCATCATCCCGCGCGCGGCCGCGCGGCACGTGTAGAAGCACGATGCGAGGTTCGTGTCGATGACCGTCCTCCAGTCGTCATCCGACATGCGCACGAGCAGCCCGTCGCGCGTCACCCCCGCGTTGTTCACGAGGATGTCGAGGTCGCCGGCTTCCTCCACGAGCCCCCGTGCCGAATCGGCGTCGGACACGTCAGCCTCTACCGCACGGCCGCCGATCTCCGCTGCGAGCGACGCTGCCTCCTCGGCGCCAGTGCGATAGGAGACGACGACCGACGCCCCCGCCGCCGCGAGCTCCGATGCGATCGAGCGGCCGATGCCGCGCGAGGCGCCGGTCACGAGCGCCGTGCGGCCGTCGAGTGAGCAGAAGCTCACCGCGCGAGAGCGTCCTGCGCGCGCTCCAGGCTCTCGAGCGAGTTGACCGACATCGTCTTCACACCGCGGTCGATCCGCTTGACGAGCCCTGAGAGGACGTTGCCGGGGCCGACCTCGACGAACGTCGTCGCGCCGGACCGGATGAGCTCGGTCGCGGCCTGCGTGAACCGCACCGGTCCCGTCAGCTGATCGACGAGCAGCGCTGCGATCCTTTGCGCGGGCTCGATCTTCGCCGTCACTGTCGACATGAACGGCGACAGCGGCTCGGCGAACTTCACGCGGTCGAGCGCGGGACGCAGCCGATCGGCGGCTCTGGCGACGAGCGGGCTGTGGAACGCGCCCGAGACCTTCAGGATCACCGCTCGTCGGGCGCCGAGGCTCGCGGCCTCGGCGCAACACTCCTCGACCGCCTCGTGCTCGCCCGAGACGACGATCTGCCCCGGGCAGTTGTAGTTCGCCGGCCACACGCCGACGATCCTCCGGCACAGCTTCTCGACCTCCTCGTCCGCGAGGCCGAGGATCGCGGCCATCGCTCCGGGGCGTTGCCGCGCCGCCTCCGCCATCGCGAGGCCGCGCTCGCGGACGAGCCCGATCGCGGCGCCCGTCTCCAGGGAGCCCGCGGCCGCCAGCGCCGCGAACTCACCGACCGAGTGCCCGACGACGACATCCGGCTCCAGCCCGCGCTCACGCATCGCCGCCAGGATCGCGAGGCTCGTCGCGACGAGCGCCGGCTGCTGTACCTCGGTGTCGACCAGCTGCTCGAGCGGTGTGGAGAAGCACAGCTCTTCGAGATCCATGCCGGTCGCCTCCGATCCGAGCCGGTACACCTCGCGCGCGGCCGGGAACGCCTCCGCGATCTCGCGGCCCATACCTTCCTCGAGCGACCCCTGTCCAGGGAAGCAGAATGCGACTTTGGTCATCGGCATGCCTCTTGCCGATGAGCGGGGAGGGGTGTGGGGAACCGGGAGGTTTCCCACGACTTCTCGAAGAAGGGGGCGCACGGGGGAAACATGGTTTCCCCCGTGAACGCGAGCCGAAGGCGAGCGTTAGTCATCGGGGCCTCCCGTTCGTCCATTCGATGAGAGCCGAGCCCCAGGTGAGACCCGCACCCATGCCCGTGAGCAGCACCAACGTTCCATCCTGCAGCCGTCCCTCGGCGCGCGCGTCGGCGAGCGCGAGCGGAATGGAGCCGGACGACGTGTTTCCGAAGCGATCGACGTTCACGATGGTCTTCTCGGGGGGGATCCCGAGCTTAGCCGTCGCGTAGTCGATGATCCGCTTGTTCGCCTGGTGCGGCACGTAGACGTCGACGTCGTCGACCGTCTTGCCGCACTCGGCGAGGACGTCGTGCGCGGACGACACCATCACGCGCGTGGCGAACTTGAAGACCTCCCGACCGTTCATCTTCACGTACGACTCCGGGTTCTCGAAGTGCCTCGATCCCGAGCCGGGATACCAGAGATACTCGCCGCCTCCCCCATCCGCTCCGAGCTCGAACCCGATGAACCCGCCATGGTCGACTGGCTCCATGACGACCGCGCCGGCGCCGTCGCCGAAGAGGACGAGCGTCGAGCGGTCCTCCCAGTCGAGGATCTTCGAGAGCACGTCGCCTCCGACGACGAGGGCTCGCCGAGACAGGCCGGAAGCGAGCATCCCGTACGCCTGCGCGATCGCGTAGACGAACCCGGTGCAACCTGCGAGGAGGTCGTACGCAGCGGCGTGCGACATCCCGAGCTCGTCGGCGAGGAGCGCGGACGAGGTCGGAAACATCATGTCCGGCGTCACGGTCGCGCAGATGAGCAGGTCGACGTCCTCGGCATCCACCCCTGCGTCAACGAGAGCCGCCCGAGCAGCGGGGAGCGCGATGTCGGTGAGCGCTTCGTCCTCGGCAGCGATCCGCCGCTCGCGGATGCCCGTGCGTTCGCGGATCCACTCGTCCGAGGTCTCGACGATCTCGGCCAGCTCGTCGTTCGTCATGATCTTCTCCGGGACGTGCACGCCGAGCCCCGTGATCCCGATACGCACGCCCTGAGCAGTCCCCAGCATCAGCGCTCCACCGCGAACGTGAGGGTCCCGCGAGCTGCCAACGCGTCGCCCACGTGAGCCGTCGCCTTTCCTCGTCCGATCGGGCCCCTCATCGTGTCGATCTCACAGGCGAGCGTGAGAACGTCTCCCGGCTCGACGACGCGCTTGAAGCGACAGTCGTCGATGCCTGCGAAGAAGGCGATCTTCCCGCGGTTCTCTTCCTCGACGAGAACGGCGATCGCGCCCGTCTGCGCCATCGCCTCGACGATGAGCACACCGGGCATCACCGCCCGCTCCGGAAAGTGGCCCGGAAACCACCAGTCCTCCGCGTCGACGCGGCGGCGCGCGACGACGCGACGGCCGGGCTCGAGCTCAGTCACTTCGTCGATGAGGAGGAAGGGATCGCGATGCGGAAGGATCGACTCGATCACGTCCTTCCCGAAGGGGACGGCAGGGGTCTGCACGGGGCGAGTCTACTCGCCGTTCCGCGCAGCTAATCGGGACGCCGAATGCGTATCACCGGCCCGCTGGCGTTCCCCGCCGCGTCCCATGCAACCACGCGAACGCGTGTCGCCGGCCCCGACCACGGGATGCGCACGACCCCACTGCGTGCCACCTCGCGCCTGAGTGCCCGCCCGTCGATGAGGAACGTCAGCACGGCCGCCTCGCTCACGTCGACGCGCAGCCCGTCGCCCGGAAGGATCCGGACACGAGGTGCGGCTGTGTCCGACGCGAACGGCACGCCGAACGAGATCGTCCCCGTTTCACCGGTCGCCTCGACGACCGCTGTGTACTCGCCGTCGCGGAGGAGACCCGTCGCGCGCACACCGTCCCACACGACGCGGTGCGTGCCGGGAAGGAAGCTCCCTGCGAGCGGGCTCGCGACCCACCTGTCCTCGCGCTCGACGCGAACGCGAACATCGGCCGGAGCCGTGAGTGCGAACGTCAGCGTCAGGCGATCCTTCCGTCCGTCACCGTTGGGTGAGAACGAGAGCGGCGTGGCTGTCACGAGGCCGAGCATGCGATTCACGCTCAGCGCGACAAGCTTCTGAACCGATGCTCCCGCAGCCGTTCGAGCGCTGACGACAGCGCTGTAGTTCCCGTCCTCGAGGTCGGCTCCGTCGATCTCGACCGTGTGCTGCCCGGCACTGGTCCAGACGCGGTCGACGACCGTCGCGACGACTCCACCGATCTCGTCGGTGACCTCGACACTGACGTTCGCGGGCGCGGAGATGCGATACGCCAGTGTCGTCGTGTCGGCCTGACCGTCCCCGTTGGGGCTGATCGCCTCCGGCTCCGCAACGAGGCTCTCGATCGCGAGGGGCAACGTCCCGCCTCCCGCCCGAACGACGCCCGACGCGGTTCGCGCGCTCCCCGCCGAGACCGTCCACGCATACGACCCGGCTTGCGTGCCGGCCGACTCCCAGGTCCAGTCGACCGCGGTTCCGGTACCGGTGCCCCGAGCCGTCTCGACGCCACCGGCTCCTGTGAACGCGACTGCCCAGCTCTGCGCCTGTGAAAGTCGCGCCCGAACACGGATCGCCGTTCCCCGCACATCCGCCTTCGGCTCGAAGATCTTCGGCCCTCCGATCGCTCGCGCCGCGACCGCGATCGTCCTCAGCCGGCCGTAGAGGATGTCGCCCGGACACGCAGTGGACCCCGTGTCGCGATGGCCCGAGACCCCGTTCAGAAGCACTGGGGCACCGGTCGGAAAGCGGTCGCTGCCACCCGAGACAAAGCTGAGGAAGGCACTGGGATCGGCATGCGCGACGTCAAGTCGCCAGGCGATGAGCCGGGCGATCGCATCCTGTGCGGCGGCGGACGGCGCCTGGTTCTCGTACGTGCCGAGAAGTGCGATGCCGACGGATCCGGTGTTGAACCCCTGCGCGTGCGCGCCGACAACGTTGCGGTCGCTGCCTCCGAATCGCCCCTCGTAGATCGTGCCGAAGCGATCGACGAGAAAGTTGTAGCCGATGTCGTTCCAGCCGTTTCCCTGCACGTGGAAGAGTTGGATCCCTTTCACGATCGCCGCGGCTTCCGAGCGCGTGTAGCCGTTCTGGCCGGCCGTGTGGTGGACGACGGCGAAGCGGATTCCCGTCGCGTAGCTCGGTGGTCCGCGGCGGATCTTCTCGTCGGCACCCCACGACGCCCTCGGGAGTATCGGCGGCGCGACCGTTGCTGCAGGCACACGCAGCGGGATCCGCGTCTCCGGACTCCAGACGAGGTGCGCGCGAACGCGCGTCACATCGCCGATCGCGCGCGCCTCGAGCAGCTCGGACTCCCCGACCCACCATGGGTTGCCGATCCTCCAACCTCGCGTGCGGCGCTCCCGGGACGTCACGTCGGGCCCGTCCTCGTCCTCCGGCGCACCCTCCCGCCAGGGGCTCCAGCGCCCGAGCCTCGAGCGCGTTCGGAAGACGACCTTCCCCGAGCCGCGCCAGTGGAGGCCGGCCAGCGTGAACCGCACCGGCGACGGCGACGCGAAGGTTCGCTCACCGCTTCGCGACAGCTCAACGGTCGTCACACGGGCAGTCGGAGACGCGAGCACGGCCGGGGCGGCGGTCAGCGCTGCGAGAGCGGCGGCGGTTACGACGAGGGTGCGGCGCACGAGGATCCAGGGTGACCCGTACCGCATTCGCGAACAAGGGCGCCGGACCTCCGCTGATAGAATCCTTACACCGGTGCCAGGCCGTTGTTTGCGGGGATTTCTTGCCCTCTCGCTCGTTCTCGGAGCGCTTGCGGCAGCGCCGGGCGTACTCGCCCAGGACAACAGTTCTCGTGTCCTCGCGGTCCATCTGGCGAACGACATCAACCCCGTGACGCAGGAGTTCGTCGACGACGCGGTCGACCGGGCCGAAAACGATGGGTACGCGGCGATGGTCCTCGTCCTCGACACACCGGGCGGTCTCGCTTCCTCGATGCGCGGGATCGTCAAGCGGTTCCTCGCCGCCGAGGTGCCGGTTGTCGTGTACGTCGCTCCTCCCGGGTCGAGCGCGGACTCAGCGGGGGCGGTCATCACCATGGCCGCCGACATCGCCGCCATGGCACCGCAGACCAACATCGGCTCATCGACGCCCATCTCGCTGAGCGGCGAGGACATCTCCGAGGACCTCCGTCGCAAGATCGTCAACGACGCCGCAGCGTACGTGGGCGAGCTCGCTCGCGAGCACGACCGCAACGTCGAAGCCGCGCGGGACATGGTCACGAAGGCGTCGAATTACGGCGCCCGCGAGGCACTCCGGATCGGGCTTGTCGAGGTGATCGCACCGACCCTTCCCGTCCTCCTCGAGCGGATCGACGGGATGGAGACGGTGCCGAAGGGTCTCGTCCTCGAGACCGCGGGGGCGCAGATCGAAGACGTCGAGATGAGCTTCTGGCAGCGGGCGCGTGACTTCCTCGTCGACCCGAACCTCATCACGCTCATGCTCTCGATCGGCCTGATCGGGATCGTCGTGGAGCTCTGGAACCCGGGTCTCGTCTTTCCGGGCACCGTCGGGGCAATCTCGCTGATCCTCGGGTTGTACGGCCTGCAGGTGCTACCCGTGTCGCTCGCCGGAGTCCTGCTCATGCTCCTCGCCGCGGCGTTCTTCATCGCCGAGGCGTTCGTCCCGACGCACGGCGCGCTCTCGGTGGCGGGAGCGGTCATGTTCGTGCTCGGCGCACTGATTCTGTTCGACCCGGCCGGAGACGCCTACCAGGTGTCGATGCCGGTCGCGATCGGGATCGCCGCCGGTCTTGCGCTCCTCCTCGGCTTCGCGATGACGCGAGCGCTGCGCGCGGCACGTATGCCTGCGGCCGTCGGTGTCCAGGGCCTGGTGGGCGGCGAGGCGGTCGTGCGCCGCGATGGGATGGTGCAGGTGAACGGCGAGCTCTGGCGCGCGCGTGCTGTCGGGGGCGAGGCTCTCGTCGCAGGCGAGCGCGTTCGCATCGAAGAAGTCGAGGAGGACCTTCGCCTCGTCGTAGGATCCATGTCGACACCAACCGGGGAGGAGCCCGCCTGATGGATGTGTCCGCCGGCCTGATCGTGCTCGTCGTCATTCTCGTCCTCGCCGTCCTCTTCCTGTTCGCAGCGGTGAAGATCGCCCGCGAGTACGAGCGGGGCGTGATCTTCCGGCTCGGCAGGCTCTTGCCGAACCCCAAGGGCCCGGGGCTCTTCCTGCTCATCCCGATCGTCGATCGCATGGTCAAGGTGGACCTGCGCACGGTGACGCTCAACGTCCCGCCGCAAGAGGTCATCACGAAGGACAACGTCCCCGTCCGCGTGAACGCGGTGGCGTACTTCCGGATCGTGGAGCCCAACAACGCGATCACGCAGGTCGAGAACTACATGGTCGCGACGTCGCAGATCGCGCAGACGACGCTTCGTTCGGTGCTCGGCCAGCACGTTCTCGACGAGCTCCTCTCGGAGCGCGACAAGATCAACGCGATCCTGCAGTCGATCATCGACGAGGCCACGTCGCCGTGGGGCATCAAGGTGTCGGTCGTCGAGGTCAAGGACGTCGAGATCCCGGCGAGCATGCAGCGTGCGATGGCGCGCCAGGCCGAAGCCGAGCGCGAGCGACGCGCGAAGGTCATCTCGGCCGAGGGCGAGTTCCAGGCCTCGGAGCGGCTGAAGGACGCCGCAGCCGTCATGGCGCAAGAGCCGATAACGGTTCAGCTCCGCTACCTGCAGACGCTGCTCGAGATCGGCGCGTCGAACAACTCGACCGTCGTCTTCCCGATCCCGATCGACCTGCTCACCGCGCTCTCGAACGCGGCAGGGAACAGCGAGCCTCAGTCCTGAGGCTCGTCCGCCGGCGGTTCTGCGTCGGCGAGCACTGCTTCGGCGAGCGCAGCGTCCGCAGGCTCCATGTCCGTCTCTTCGTCCGCACCGACGACGGGTGCCAAAGTGGCGACCTGCTCGCCTTCGCGCAGGCGCATGACGATCACGCCCTGCGTCGCTCGGCCCGCGCGGCGGATCCCGTCGACCGGTATCCGGATGACCGTCCCGCCGTCCGAGATCAGCATGACCTGGTAGCCGTCCCGGACGATGCGCGCACCGACGAGGCGTCCCTTGCCCTCGGTCAGCTGCGCGGTCTTCACGCCCATGGTCCCGCGGCCCTTCACCGGGTAGTCCCCGACTCGAGTCCGCTTGCCGTATCCGTTCTGGGTGACAACCAGCAGGTCTGCGTCGTCGACGGCGATGTCGAGCTCGATCACCTCGTCGTCGCCGCGGAGCTTCATGCCTGCCACACCGGACGTGTCGCGTCCCATCGAGCGCGCCTGCTTTCCGTGGAAACGGACAGCCTGACCCATCCGCGAGACCATGAGGATGTCGTCGTCCTCGCTCGCAAGCCGTACACCGATCAGCTCGTCGCCTTCGCGGAGCTTGATCGCGATGATCCCGTCGGCCTTCAGCGGCGTGTTGTACGAAGCGAACTCGGTCTTCTTGACCACGCCCTTCCGGGTCGCGAAGACCAGGTACTTCGCCTCGGTGAAATCACGCGTCGCGATGACCGCCTGCACGTCCTCGTCCTGGCGAAACGGCAGCAGGTTGACGATCGCACGACCTTTCGACTGGCGTGACCCGAGGGGCAGCTCG
This sequence comes from uncultured Gaiellaceae bacterium, assembly GCA_963744505.1. Lineage (GTDB taxonomy): Bacteria > Actinomycetota > Thermoleophilia > Gaiellales > Gaiellaceae > GMQP-bins7. The sequence continues at coordinate 597,494 of CAVUTL010000003.1, read as the reverse complement.
TGCACCTTCAGCCGATAGACCTTGCCGACGGTCGTGAAGAAGAGAATGTAGTCGTGGGTGGACGCGACGAAGAGGTGCTCGATGTAGTCCTCGTCCTTGAGGTCCATTCCCATGACGCCGATCCCACCGCGCCGCTGCTCGCGGTACGTGGTCACGGGTAGCCGCTTGATGTAGCCGGACATGGTGATCGCGATCACCATGTCCTCCTCCGCGATCATGTCCTCGAGCTCGAACTCCGACTCCCCGGCCACGATCTCCGTCCGCCGCTCGTCGGAGCGGCCGTAGAAGTCCTTCAGCTCGAGGATCTCCTCGCGCACAGCAGCATCGACGAGCCCGGGATCCCCGAGAATCGCGCGAAGCTCCGCGATGCGCTCCTGAAGATCTGCGTGCTCGTCCTCGATCCGTTTGCGTTCGAGACCGGTCAGTGCGCGGAGACGAAGATCGAGAATCGCCTGCGCTTGGATCTCGGACAGCTCGAACCGCTCCATCAGCGCGGCGCGAGCGTCATCGGTGTCGTCGGCGGCACGGATGAGCGCGATGACCTCGTCGAGGTTGTCGAGCGCGATGAGATAGCCCTCGAGAACATGGGCGCGCTCGAGTGCCTTGCGCAGCTCGTACTTGGAGCGCCGGGTGACGATCTCGCGCTGGTAGTCGAGGTAGTACTGGACGAGCTCGAGCAGCGAGAGCGTCCGCGGCACGCCGTCGACGAGCGCGACGGCGTTGTAGCCGAACGTCGCCTGCAGCTGCGTGTGCTTGAAGAGCTTGTTGAGGACGACCTGAGGGATCGCCTCGCGCTTGAGATCGATCTGGATCCGCATCCCCGAGCGGTCGGAGTGATCCTTGACGTCCGAGATCTCGCTCAACACCTTGTCGTTGACGAGATCCGCGATCTTCTTGATGACGCCGGAGTCGCCACCTTTCTTCACGCCGTACGGGAGCTCGGTCACGATGATCGCGTTCTTGCCACCTCGCAGCTCCTCCACGTGCGCCCGCCCGCGCATGATGATGCGCCCGCGACCGGTGCGGTACGCGTCGCGGACACCAGAGCGCCCGACCACGATCGCCCCGGTCGGAAAGTCGGGGCCCTTGACGTGCGCCATGAGGTCGTCGACGTTCGCCGTCGGCTTGTCGATGAGCTGAACGACGGCATCCACGACCTCCGAGAGGCGGTGCGGTGGCATGTTCGTCGCCATGCCGACGGCGATGCCGGCGGAACCGTTGACGAGGAGGTTCGGGAAGCGCGACGGCAGCACCGACGGCTCCTTGCGCGACTCGTCGTAGTTCGGAGCGAAGTCGACCGTGTCCATGTCGATGTCCCGCAACATCTCGGTCGCGAGACGCGTGAGCCGGCACTCCGTGTACCTCATGGCCGCAGCCGGGTAGTCGTCGATGTTGCCGAAGTTCCCCTGGCCGTCGACGAGCGGGTAGCGCAGCGAGAACGGCTGCGCCATGCGGACGAGCGTGTCGTAGATCGCCTGGTCGCCGTGCGGGTGGTAGTAGCCCATGACGTCGCCGACCACGCGCGCGGACTTCAGCCGCGGGCGATTGGGCTGCAGCCCCGCCTCGTGCATCGCGTAGAGCACGCGCCGATGGACCGGCTTGAGCCCATCTCGTGCGTCGGGCAACGCCCGCGCGACGATGACGCTCATCGCGTAGTCGAGGAAGCTCGAGCGCATCTCCTGCTCGAGCTCGCGTCCTTCGATCCGACCCGCGCCGAGCGGCTCGGTCACATCAGACATGTGCCGCTCTTTCCAAGACGTCCGGCAGTGACCCGAGCTCGCGTCGCCGGAGGCCGGCTTTGCCGGCCGGAAGGCTCACCGCGCGTAATGCATTCGCCACGGCGAAGGAGGGGGCTCGTGGGGGAACCATGGGTTCCCCCACGGTCCTAGACATCCAGGAACCTGACGTCGCGCGCATTCGCCTCGATGAAGGCGCGACGCGGCTCGACCTGGTCGCCCATCAGCGTGGAGAACATCTTGTCGGCGGCCGCGGCGTCCTCGACCTCGACGCGGATGAGGACGCGGTTCGCGGGATCCATCGTCGTATCGGCCAGCTCATCGGCGTCCATCTCCCCGAGGCCCTTGAAACGGCTTACCTGCAGCCCCTCTTTCGCGAGCTCGAGCGCCGCCTCGCGCAACTGCCCGAACGTGTCGGCGTGGCGCGTCTTCTTGCCGAACGCGATGTCGAACGGCGGGTTGCCGACGATGTCGCTCAGCCGGTGGTGCGTCTTTCGGACGTTCGCATAGATCGTCGACGCCAGCAGCGCGGTCGGGACCACGACACTCGAGGCGGCGCCGGTGTCGCGTTCGATGATCTTGACCTGCGTGCCGTCGTCCGACGACTCGAGGACGGCGATCTCGTATCCGTTGGCGTCGCGAACGGCGAGCGCACCCTCGACCGTGTCCGCGTCGACTTCGACGAGCCTGTGGTCGACGACGAAGTTGGCCGGCGCAGCGCCGAAGTCCTCGCGGAGACGCGAGACCCAGCCGTCGAACTCGTTCAGCACGCGCACGAGCTTGCCGTAGCGAGCCTCGGTCAGCTTGATCGTCTCGCCGCGGCGGTCGGTCACGTCCATGTCCTTGATCCGCTCGCTGGCGAGCAGCTCCTCGAACTGCGACTCCTTCTCGACGTAGCGCTGCTGCGAGCCGATCTTCACCCGGTACAGCGGCGGCGCGGCGATGTAGACGTAGCCGCCTTCGACGAGCTCCTGCATCTGGCGATAGAGAAACGTGAGAATCAGGGTTCGGATGTGCGCGCCGTCCACGTCGGCGTCCGTCATCACGATGATCCGGTGGTAGCGCAGCTTCTCGAGGTCGAACTCCTCGCCGATCCCCGTGCCGATCGCGGTGATGATCGCCTGGATCTCCTCGTTCGAGAGCACCTTGTTGATCCGGTTCTTCTCGGCGTTGATCACCTTGCCACGGAGCGGAAGGATCGCCTGGTACGTCCGGTCCCGTGCATCGACGGCTGAGCCGCCGGCGGAGTTCCCCTCCACGAGGAAGAGCTCGGCGCTCTCAGGATCGGAGATCTGGCAGTCGGCCAGCTTCCCCGGGAGCGAGTTCGACTCGAGCGCGCTCTTGCGGCGCGTGAGCTCGCGCGCCTTGCGCGCGGCCTGACGAGCACGTGCCGCCGAGACGGCCTTCGTGATGATCTGCTTCGCCTCCGTCGGGTTCTCCTCGAGGAACTGCGCCAGACGCTGGTTGACCGTCGTCTTCACGAGGCCCTCGATCGGCGGGTTCCCGAGCTTCGTCTTCATCTGGCCCTCGAACTGCGGGTTCCGCAACTTCACCGAGATGACGGCCGCTAGGCCCTCGCGGACGTCCTCGCCCTCGAGGTTCTCCTCCTTCTCCTTGATCAGCCCCTTGTCTCGCGCGTAGCGGTTGAGCGTTCCCGTCAACGCTGCGCGGAAGCCGGAGAGGTGCGCTCCGCCCTCGGTCGTGTTGATGTTGTTGGCGAACGAGAAGACCGACTCGACATACGACGTGTTCCACTGCATCGCGACCTCGACGTGGCCGTCGTCCGAGTCGCCCTCGAAGTAGACGACGTGCTTGTGCACGGGGTCCTTCGACTCGTTCACGTGCGACACGAAGTCGCGGATCCCGCCCTCGTAGTGGAACTCCTCCGTCTTGCCGCCGGCACGATCGTCTCGCACGACGATGCGGAGGCCCCGGGTGAGGAAGGCGGTCTCACGGAGACGTTGCGAGAGCGTCGCGGCGGAGAACTCCGTCTCGTCGAACACCTCGGAGTCGGGGAGGAACGAGATGATCGTCCCCGACTCGTCCTTGGCCGACACGCCAACCGCCGTCATGTCGGTCGTCGGCTCGCCTCGAGCGAACTCCTGGCGGTACACCTTGCCGTCTCGGCGCACCTCGGCGACGAGCCACTCCGACAGTGCGTTCACGACTGACACGCCGACACCGTGAAGTCCTCCCGAGACCTTGTAACCCTCCCCGCCGAACTTCCCGCCGGCGTGCAGCTTCGTCAGGACGACCGTGAGCGCGGGCATGCCCTGCTCCGGGATGACGTCGACCGGAATCCCTGCTCCTGCATCGCGGACGGTGACCGAGTTGTCCGGATGGATCGTCACGTCGACAAGGTCGTTGCGCCCTGCGAGCGCCTCGTCGACGGCGTTGTCGACCACCTCGTACACGAGGTGGTGAAGGCCACGGGATCCGGTCGACCCGATGTACATCCCGGGTCGTAGACGGACCGGATCGAGGCCTTCGAGGACAGTGATGTCCTTTGCGGTGTAGGCTGCTTCGGCCATTAAAAAAGCCCTGCAAATCGCCATATTGCGGGGCTGGGACAGTCTATCAGATCTGGCGGCCGGACCGAGCTCTCAGCAGGCTCGCCCGAGCCGCGCGAGCAACGAGCTCGCGGAGCTCGGGATCCGCGATCGCGGAGGCCACCGCCGCGGCGCCGGAGACGACCTCGGCAGGCATCTCTTCGACGTGCGTAACCGCTGCAACCGTGACCTCGTCGAGGCTCGCTGTCTCCGGAACGGGACCTACCGCACACTTCAGCTTCGCGGGAGCTTCGGAGCCGAGCCGCTCGCGGAGCCGCCCCAGGATCTCGTCGCCGTGGAACGCGAGCTCGTGGGCCCAGGTCGACGACGACGTCGCCACGTGCAGTGTGCCGTCGCGCGCGATCCTGAGCGGCCACGCCTGCCGCGCGATCGCGTCGCCGACCACCTCGGGCCATGCCGCGGTCAGCGCTTGGAGCGGAACCGCGTCGCGGCTCCCGCTGCGTCGCAGCTCCCGTTCGATCTCATGCCCGAGGCGCTCCATGTCACGCCGCCTCACCCGGAGCGACGAGCACAGCCTGTGCCGGCTCGATCGGAAGGGCCGCGGCCGCAGTGGCCGTGACGACCGTCTGCGACCCGCGTTCGATCATGCGAGCAAGCGCTCGGCGCCGATCGCCGTCGAGCTCGGAGAGAACGTCGTCGAGAAGAACGAGTGGCGACGCGCCCAGTCGCTCCTGCAGGGCATCGGCCTCCGCGAGCACGAGCGCGAGGACCGCCATGCGCTGCTCGCCCTGCGAGCCGAAGGTACGCAGATCACGCCTGCCTGCCTCGATCCGGAGATCATGCAGGTGGGGCCCGGTCCCCGTCACACCGCGCTCGAGGTCGATCTCGAGCCGTGCAGTGAGGTCCGCCGCCGTTGGCATGTCGCCGTCGTACGCGAGTGTCGCAGCCTCCAGGCCGAGCTCGGCCGCTGTCTCGGTGAAACCTGGGACGAGCAGCTCGACGACCTCCCCGCGCGCGCGCACGAGCGTCTGCCCGAGCTCGGCTACCTTCTCGTCCCACGGGGCGAGCGCCGGCCGCGTCGAGAACCCGGCGCGGACTCGGCGGAGGCCTGCGTTCCGCTGGCCGAGTGCGCTCGCGTAGTCGGTCGCGGCCGTGGCCCGTGCCGGCAGCAAGCGCCCAACGGCGCGATCCAGGTACGCACGGCGTGTCGCAGGCCCGCCCTTGACGACGGCAAGCCTGTCGGGGGTGAACACGAGCGTCGTGAGCTCCTGGCGGAGCCGCTCGCTCGATCCGAGACGCTCGCCATTGAGCTCCATCCGGCGTGAGTCCCCCCGCATGAGAAGCACGTCCGACGTGAACGAGTTCTCGCCCAGGGCCCCGCTGAGCTGGACGCGGGATGCCTCGGCACCGAAGCGGATCATCGTCCCGTCACGGCGCGCACGCGGCGAGAACCCCTGCGTCCCGACGTGCAGTGCCTCGAGCAGGTTCGTCTTTCCGGCACCGTTCGCCCCGTGTAGGAGGACGATCCCCGGCTCGAGACCCAGCTCCAGCGAGGTGTACGAGCGGAAGTCGCGGAGCGTGACGTCGCGGACGATCAGCCCGCGAGCCGGATGGGCATGATCAGGTACCAGAAGCTCTCTTCCGGCGCCGCGAGCAGTCCGGGCCGCAGTCGATTGATGAGCTTGAGCTGCACGGTGTCGCCGGCTACCGCGTCGAGCCCGTCGCGGAGGAAGTCCGGGTTGAAGCCGATCTCGAGCTCCTCTCCGGAGAACTCGATCGGGAGCGACTCCGTCGCCTCGCCCACGTCCTGTGTCTGCGCCGACACCGTGAGCTCGCCGTCGGCGAAGCGCAGCCGAAGCGGGGCATTCCGCTGCGCCATGAGACCCGCCCGGCGGACCACCTCGAGCAGCGGCGCTCGCGGTGTCGTGATCTCGATCTCGAAGCTCTCGGGTAGAAGCTGCTTGTAGTTCGGGAACTGGCCGTCGATGCGTCTGCTCGTGAGCCAGATGTCTCCGGCGGAGAAGATCACGTGATTCTCGTGGACGCCCAACCCCACGTCCTCGCTGCCAGCCGCGATTCGGGTGAGCTCCTGCAGCGCCCGCGCCGGAATGATCGCTTCGAGGTCCGGACCGCCTGCGGCGAGCGGCGTCTCCTTGACGGCGAGGCGGTACGAGTCCGTGGCCGCCATGACGAGTTTGTCGCCCTCGAAGCGGACGAGGACCCCCGTGAGAACCGGTCTCGACTCGTCGCGGGAGGCAGCACGCCCGACCTTGTCGATCGTCTCGAGAAGCGCGGCAGCCTCGATCCTGTGAAGTGGCACGTCGATCGGTGGCAGCCGCGGAAAGTCCTCCGCGCTGTAGACGTTGAGTCGTGACGAGTGGCTGCCCGAAGTGACCGCGAGCACACCGTCGCCTTCATCGTGCGCGAGCGTCACCGAGTCGTCCGGGAGCAGCCGCACGAGATCGGTGAGCAACCGGCCGGGCACGACCACGCTCGCGTCGCCCTCGATCTCCCCATCAACCGTCGCGCGCAGCGAGATCTCCATGTCGGTTGCCGCGAGCGTCAAGCGTCCCTCCTCGGCGCGCAACAGAATGCCCCCGAGAACCTGGACTGCTCCACGCGTCGATACGGCTCTCGCCACGACGCCGAGCGCAGCCGCAAGCTCGCTCTTCGAGCAGGTGCTGCGGAGCGCTGTGTCGGTCGCCATCTCTGTGCTCATTACTCGAAAAACAAGATCGTAGAAGTAGTAGGAGTGTGAGTCATGGGGAAGACAGGACTTTTGTGCCACGCGAGCGGGGAAAACGTGTGTTGACGGGGATGGGGGTCCGCACCAACACCGTCAACACCCACCACCACCACCACCCGCTGGACCCCCAACTTCACCGTGCCTGCTTGATCCGCGCGGTCAGTTCCTGCACAAGGTTGTACACAGACCGGTCCTCGCGAATGAGACGCGTGATCTTGTCCTTCGCGTGGATCACAGTCGTGTGGTCGCGCCCACCGAACTCCTTGCCGATCATCGGTAGCGAGGCGTCGGTGAGCTCTCTCGAGAGGTACATCGCCACCTGTCGTGGGTACGCCACGGCCTGCGAGCGGCGAGGACTGACGAGCTCGTCGAGCGTCACACCGAAGCGCTGGGAGACGAGTTCCTGGATCCGCGGAATGGTCACTTCGGGGGCAGCCTCCCCTTGCGGGTAGACGTCGCGGAGCACGTCCTCGGCGAGCTCGACGGTCAGCGGCCGGTCAGTGAGCGACGAGAATGCTACGACCCGCGTGAGCGCGCCCTCGAGCTCGCGGATGTTGGCCGATACGCGACCGGCGATGAACGTCAGCACCTCGGGATCTTCGATCGCAATCCCCTCGGTTTGGACACGCTTCCTGAGGATCGCGATGCGCGTCTCGAGGTCGGGTGCCTGGATGTCCGTGAGGAGCCCCCATTCGAAGCGCGAGCGGAGGCGTTCCTCGAGCGTCGCGATCTCGCGTGGCGGGCGATCCGACGAGAGGACGATCTGCGCGCCGCCCTCGTACAGCGAATTGAAGGTGTGGAAGAACTCCTCCTGAATCCGCTCCTTGCCTTCGATGAACTGGATGTCGTCGACGAGAAGGACGTCGTAGTTGCGGTAGCGGCGCTTGAAGCCCTCGATGCGCGCTCCACGGTCGCGGACCGCGTCGATGAACTCGTTCATGAAGGTCTCGCTCGTGACGTAGCGCGTCGTCAAGCGACGGGAGTGCTGCCGCACGTAGTGCCCGATCGCCTGCAGCAGGTGCGTCTTCCCGAGACCTGTGCCGCCGTAGATGAACAGCGGGTTGTACGCCTGGGCCGGAGCCTCCGCTACCGCCAGGGCGGCGGCGTGGGCGAACCGGTTCGACGAGCCGATCACGAAGAGGTCGAAGGTGTATTTCGGGTTCAGCTCGACATCCGTGGACTCACGGGGCGGGGGTGGTGTGTCTCGTGCGGCAGACGCCGGCGTCGTCCGAGTCGCGCCCGTCGCGATCTCGGGCTGCGGCGCGGTCGGCCTCGTCTGCACGCGCTCTCCGACGGCGAAGCTCACCGCGATACCAGTCGGTGCCGTCTCGCCCGTTGCCCGCGTCACGAGATCGAGAAAGTGCCCCTCGATCCAGTCACGGGTGAAGTCGTTCGGGACCTCGATGACGAGTTGGCCGCCGTCGAACGACCGCGGATACGCCTGGCCGAACCACGTGTCGTAGGTCGTCTCGGTGAGCGTATCCCGCAACCATCCGGCTATCGGGTTCCAGAGGTCGTCAGCTCGTGTCTCGGTGGGGTGCTCCACCCGTCCTCATGGGTCGTGGGTCGCCGGGAAGGTGGCGAGCATAGCACCATCCGGGAGGCGGCTCAATGACCGCGCACGGCCGCCCTGTGGACGAAAATATGGTGGTTTTGCAGGAATTTTCGCTCATCCACATGCGTATCCACAGGTGTGGAAGACCGCGGAGCAGTTGTGCGATTGGACAACGCCGAACTCGGAAGACCAGCAGTTTCCGAGCACTCCTTCTCCGACCACACTGTGGAAAACTAGGCTCGAGGTGGGTCGTCTATACTCGCGATTCCCCGCACCCGACCACCGCGAACAACGATGAAACGCACCTATCAACCGAACGTCCGACGCCGCAAACGGCGTCATGGGTTCCGAGCGCGAATGTCCTCGCGCGGAGGGCGCGCGATCCTCAAGCGGCGCCGCGCGCGGGGCCGCAAGCGCCTCTCGGCCTGAGACTGTGCAGCGCCGCAACCGGCTCTCCCGGTCGAGAGACTTCGACACCATCTACCGGCGCGGGCGCTCTGCCTCGAGTCGCTACCTCGTGCTCCACTGGTTCGCGCGCGCCGAGGATGCCGACGGTGAGCCCAGGCTCGGGCTCGCTGTGCCTCGCTCGGTCGGCTCGGCGGTGGCGAGGAACCGGGTGAAGCGCTTGCTCCGCGAGGCCTGGCGCGAGCTCCTCCCCGCGGTTCCCACCGGACAGGACTACGTGCTCGCCGCCCGCCCCGGGCTCGCCGAGCCGGCGGAGACGCGTGGAAAGGACTGGCTCGCCGTCGAGATCGGCGAGCTGCTCGAGAAGGCGCGCACATGAAGTATCTCGGAATCGGCGTGGTGCACGCCTGGCGCTGGACGTTCGGCCTGCTCACCCCCTCCGGCACGTGCAAGTACCACCCGAGTTGCTCCCAGTACGCACTCGACGCGCTCCGTGAGTTCGGGCTCGTCCGCGGCGGCGTCCTTTCCGCATGGCGACTTCTCCGGTGCAACCCGTGGAGCCACGGCGGGGTCGACTACGCGAAGGACCAGACGGTGTTCCCGCTCACCGGCTCGCGAAAGGCGCGTACGTGATTCTCGGCGGCATCCTCTCCCCGCTCGAGAACGTCCTCACTGAGCTGCTGACGTGGCTGCACGACTCGGCGGGGCTCACGTGGGCCTGGTCCATCGTCGCGCTGACCGTGATCGTGCGCGTACTCCTCGTGCCGGTCGCCATCCGGCAGATCCACTCGATGCAGAGCCTGCAGATCCACGCGCCCGAGATGAAGGCGATCCAGCAGCGCTACAAGAGCGATCGGCAGCGCCAATCGGAAGAGCTCATGAAGTTCTACAAGGAGAACAAGATCAACCCGTACGCCTCCTGCCTGCCGATCGTCTTCCAGATCCCGATCTTCATCTCGCTCTTCTTCGTCCTGCGGGACTTCGAGAAGGAGATCTTCCCGCAGTTCCAGTCGTCCACTCTCGAGTGGCTCGGTCTCGTGGATATCACCGAGCCGACGAAGGACGGCTGGGGGCCGGTGCTCATCGCCGTCTACGTCGCGAGCCAGCTGACCTCGACGTGGCTCATGTCCACCTCGATGCAGAGCAAGGCGCAGCGGTACATGATCATGTTCCTCCCGATCGTCTTCCTCCCGTTCATCCTCGGGTTCCCATCGGGCCTGATGATCTATTGGCTGACGACGAACCTCTGGACGACAGGACAGGGCATCGTGACGCGCCGGCTCATGCCGAGACCCGCTGTACCACCGAAGCGCTCCAGTCGGACGCCGCCCAAGGAGGTTGAGGCGTCGACCAACGGCGAGAGCCCGGGCGATCCGCCCGCCAAGTCGGCCTCGTCCGCCGGGGGGCCTCCGCGCCGTGTGAAGCGGAAGCGCGGAGGAAGGCCACGCCGGTGAGCGACTCGAGCGTCATCAGCGTCGAGGCAACAGGCGAGACCGTCGGTGAGGCGAAGTGGGCCGCACTTCGCGAGCTCGAGTCGCGCGTTCCCGGGCTCGACAGGGAGCTCGTTCGGTTCCAGGTCGTTTCCGAGGGAGAGCGCGGCCTCCTTGGCGTGGGCTTCACGCCCGCGCACGTGATTGCGAGCACCGCTGCGATCGAGGCGCCCGGCGTGACTTCCGACGAGAGCGCGAGCGCCGCGCTGGGAGAGTCGCGCGAGATCGTCGAGCGGATCGCCGCGGGCATCGGCGCGGATGTTTCGATCGCCGCGCACGAGCGCGAGGGCGTCGTGTCGGTGACGTGCTCGGGCGCCGATGTCGCGCTGTTCATCGGCAAGCATGGCCAGACGATCGACGCGGTCCAGTACCTCGCCAACGCGATCGCACGTGCACAGGGCGGCGACCACGAAGTCATCGTCGATGCGGCTGGATACCGGGCCCGCCGAACGGCGACGCTCGAAGGCGTCGCTCGGCGAACCGCGCAGCGTGTGGCCGCCACTGGGCGCCGCGCCGCGCTCGAGCCGATGACGCCCGTCGAACGGAAGATCGTGCACGAGGCCCTCAAGGACGATCCCGGCGTCGAGACGGCGAGCGAAGGGTCAGAACCGCGCCGGTTCGTCGTGGTGTTGCCCCGGCACATCGCCGACTGAGCGGGTGACGTCGTTCCTCGAGCGGTGGCTCGAGGACGTTCTCGCGACCCCGGGGCTCACGGGAATCGAGGATCCGATCGAGGCGAGACGGGTCCTCCTCGATGACGCCCTGCGGGCGGCTTCGCTGCTCGAGCAGTTCTCCGGAGACGTGGTCGACGTCGGCTCGGGCGGCGGCACGCCCGGGATCCCGCTGGCCGTGAGCGTCCCGCAGCGTTCGTTCACGCTGCTCGAGGCCGAGCGCCGCAAGTGCGACTTCCTGTCGAGGGTGACCAGCGAGCTTCCGAACGTGACCGTTGTCTGGGGTCGCGCCGAGGAGCAGCCGGTGGACAGCTTCGGCGTGGCGCTCGCCAAGGCGCTTGCCAAGCCGGCAGTCGCGGCAGAGCTCTGCCTGCCGCTCGTCGCAACGGGCGGCGCGGCGATCCTCTGGCTCGGCGACACGGCCGACCGAGCCGTCGTCGCCGAGGTAGCGAGGCAGCTCGGTGCAGAGCTCGAGAGCGACCGCGAGGGGCTCGTGGTCCTCCGCAAGCGCGTCGCGACACCGGCGGGTTTTCCGCGGCGGGCGGGGATGGCCAGGAAGCGGCCGCTGGCCTAGCCGCCGTCGGCCGGCAGTGCGTTGTGCAGCCGGATGCCGCTGAACTCGAGCGACGAGCCGACGACGCGGTTCCAGATCGGCCAGAGGTTGGCGACGACGCGAAGCTCGATGCCCGACTGCTCGTGTCGGGCCACGAGGTCGCCGAGCTCGACGACATCGAGCGGGTTCACGGGCTCGCGGCTCAGCCAGTAGCCGCCCACCTCGGCGGGTGCGAACGTGTCCGCAGGCAGCCGGTACGCGACGACGCGAGCGGTGCGCATCGGAATCAGCCATCCACGCTCGAGGAGATGGACGCGGGTCGATCCCGCGAGCAAATCGGCGTCCTGGGGCGCTGTTCTCCGAGTTGCCCAGAACGTGCCTCGCGGGCACTCGCGGGGGAACCAGTAGAGAGGGAGGTGGCGCGTGTCGACGGCCCACACGCGAGCCTCGCGGCTCGCCGCGGTCGCGCTGACATGCGGTTCGAACCGCTCGATCGAATCGTTCTCGCTGACGTGCCAGAGCGCGAACGGGCCCTCGCCGGCATACGGCGGCGCTGCGTCGCGCATGGGCCGACTCTAGCCGCCCCCCTCACTAGGCTGGCCGCGTGGAAGCCCCCGCGTCGATGCCTGTCCGGACCGGTGGTGGGAGCGGGTCTCCGGAGACTCGCACCGCGAGGATCTACGCTGTCGCGAACCAGAAGGGCGGCGTCGGGAAGACGACAACCGCCGTGAATCTGAGCGCCTGCCTGGCCGAGGCGGGTGAGCGCGTGCTGTTGATCGACCTCGACCCGCAGGCAAACGCGACATCCGGCCTCGGGCTGAGGGCGAACGGGGCGTCCACGCACGACCTTCTCGACGGGATCCCGCTCGCGTCGCTCGCGAAGCCATCGACGTTCGACAACCTGGACGTCGTCATGGCGAAGAGCGATCTCGCCGCCGCGGCGGTCGAGCTCTCGAGCCGGGACGGCGGCGAGCGGTACCTGGCGGATGCGCTCTCGGGTGCGCTCGAGCCGTACTCGTACGTCCTCCTCGACTGCCCACCGTCGTTCGGCCCCCTCACGGTCAACGCGCTCGCGGCTGCCGATCGCGCGATCGTCCCGGTACAGGCCGAGTACTACGCGCTCGAGGGTCTCTCACAGCTCCTCGGCACGATCAATCTCGTGAAGGCGCAGCTCAATCCCTTGCTCGCTGTCGCCGGGATCCTGTTGACGATGGCCGACGGGCGCACGCGTCTCGCCGCTCAGGTCGAAGCCGAGTTGCGCCGCCACTTCGGGACGCTCGTCTTCGCGGCCACCATCCCGCGGTCGGTCCGTCTCGCCGAGGCGCCGAGCCACGGCGTCCCTGCAATCGCCTACGACCGCCGCTCACCCGGCGCGCAGGCCTACTGGAAGGTGGCGATGGAGCTTGTCGAGCGTTCCTAAGGAGCGACGAGGTCTCGGCCGAGGCTTGGAGGTCCTTCTCGGTGATGCAGGCCAGCCGGAGCTGGTGCACCTCCCCGTCGAGACGATTCATCCCAACCCGCGACAACCGCGGCGCCGTTTCGAGCCCGAGGCGGCGGCTGGCCTGGCGAGCTCGATCCGCCTGCAAGGGGTGCTCCAGCCGATTGTCGTACGCCGCCGCGTCGAGGGGGGCTTCGAGCTCGTCGCCGGTGAACGCCGCTGGCGTGCCGCGCGTGCGGCTGGTGTCGCCACGCTTCCGGCGGTGGTCAGGGATGTCGGCGACCGCGACTCCCTCCTGCTCGGCCTCGTCGAGAATGTCGCCCGTGAGCAGCTCTCGCCTGTCGAAGAGGCTCGCGCCTATGCCTCGCTCGTGGACGAGTTCGAGCTCTCGCTCGGCGACGTGGCCGATCGAGTCGGTCGCTCGAAGTCTGCGGTGTCGAACCGCCTACGCCTCCTCGAGCTCCCGGAGGAGGTGCTGTGGATGCTCGCGCGCGGGGACATGAGCGAGGGCCACGCTCGCGCTGTCCTCTCGCTTCCCGACGACGATGCTCGTCGCCGCCTCGCGCGGCGAGTCGTCAAGGAGGGCCTGACCGTCAGGGCTGCGGAACGAGCCGCACGCGAAGGCGGCGCCAAGCGGCGCCCACGCCGTGTCGCCGCGGTCGATCCTGCGCTGGTCGATCGCGCCCGCCGCGCAGCTGAGGCGATCACGGGAATGCCCGCGCGTGTGAGCGCTGGGATGCTCCAGATTCGGTTCGACGACGAGAAGGGCCTCGAGGAGCTCGTCGAGTCGCTCGAGTCGCTCGAGGCGGTCGTCGGCGTCGCCGAGCATCGCGCAGCCTGAGGATCTCGGCGGTACAGTTTCGGTCCCGGGCGATTAGCTCAGTCGGTTAGAGCGCCGCTCTGATAAGGCGGAGGCCCCTGGTTCGAGTCCAGGATCGCCCACCTTTGCACGAGCGTGCTGCTGCCGAGTGGCAGCCAGCACGCCGCGCGAAGGGCAGAAGACGCTCGTATCTACAGACGCCACCTGCAGGCGAGTGTCGTCGGCGGATCCGCCCTGACTAAGATTCGCTCGGGCCAGGCGATGCGAGAGATGACCCTCTATGGCGTGAGCTTCGAGCCGATCGGCAAACAGCCGATCGTCCTCTTGAAGACCGTGGACGAGGACCGGTTCCTCCCGATCTGGATCGGCCACTCCGAGGCAGCGGCGATCCTGATGAAACTCCAGGGAGCGAACCCTCCGCGGCCCATGACTCACGACCTGCTCACCGAGGTCGTCTCGGAGCTCAAGGGCGAGGTCGTCCGGGTGACGGTCACCGAGCTCCGCGAGAACACGTACTTCGCGAGGATCACGATCGTTCACGACGGCCAGGAGCTCGAGATCGACTCCCGCCCGTCGGACGCGATCGCGATCGCCGTCCGCTGCGAGGCGCAGATCTTCGCTGCGGACGACGTCGTCGACGAGTCGGCGATCGAGTTCCAGGCGGGTGACGACGAGCAGGTCAGCCTCGTCACCGCGTCGACTCTGGCCGACCTCGACCCGGAGGAGTTCCGGCGGTTCATCGAGACCGTGACCCCCGAGGAGTTCGCCTCGAGCCTCGAAGAGGCATTCGAGGAGATCGACGACGAGCCGGAGGACGACGAGGAGATCTAGCCCGCGCCGCTCACCGACGCGAGCAGCGCGATCCCGTTGAACGCCGAGTGCAACGCGACCGGCGGATAGATGCTGTCAGTCCGGACGCGCAGCCAGCCCACCACGATCCCGAACACCGAGAGAATCGGCAGTCCGACGAGCAGCCCGTGGGCCAAACCGAAGAGCACTCCGGTCGCGACGATCGCGAGGGCGGTTCCATAGGGCTGAAGCAGCGAGAGCCCGAGCCCGCGATACGTGAGCTCTTCGACCGTCGGAGCAATGAACGTCACCACGACGAAGAATGCGATGAAGGCGCCGGCGCGGCTCGAGTCCCATCCATCCGGAACGAGCCCCTGCTCTTCCGTCGGGTCGAAGTCGCCGAAGAGCGAGAGCGTGCGCTCGTACACCAGCGCGGCGCCGTAGATCGCCAGGAGCGCGAGCACGGCGAGCCCGAGGGCCCGCGCCCAGCGCTCAGGCGGTCGGAGGGCAAAGACGTGGCGCCACGAGAGGCCTCGGGCGATGAGAAGGAGGATTCCGAGCATGATCCCGTACTGGATCAGCGCTGCGACAGAGGACGAGTACCGGTACGCGAGATCGTCCGGCGTCTCCGTGTCGGAGAGCCGCGCGCCGTACGAGAGCAATGCCAGCGCTAGGACGAATGCGAGCCAGGCAGCGAGCTTCCTGGGGTGGCGCGACGAGGTTGTCGTGTCGGACACGCCGGGATTCCAGCACGAGGACGGCAGGAGCGGTTGGCGAAGCTCAGCGGGAGCGTGGCTAGCATCCCGACATGAGCCCGCCTCGCAGTAGGCGCACGCCGCTCGATCCCGAGACGCTAAGACCTCGCGGCCGCCATCAGCGCGCACTCCGCCGCCGTCGCAGGCGTCGCGGCGCGGTCGTGGCGGTCACGGCGATCCTCGCGCTCGGCGCGGCTGCCGGCATCGGCGGTACGGTCGCAGTTGTCGCCTACGGCTCCTCGTGCGACCTCGAGTCGCTGCGCTCGGTCGACATCGGCGCGAACTCGTTCGTGTACGCCGCCGACGGGAGCCTCCTCGGATCCATTCCAGCGGAGAAGAACCGCGAGCCAGTGAGCGCCGAGGACATGTCGCTCTGGATACGGAAGGCGACGATCGCAATCGAGGACCGGCGCTTCTTCGAGCACGACGGTGTGGACGTCGAGGGAATCGCAAGGGCGGCCGTGACGAACCTGCGCGAGGGGGCCATCGTCGAAGGAGGTTCGACGATCACGCAGCAACTGGTGCGGAACCTCTACATCTCGCGGGAGCAGACCGTCCAGCGCAAGGTGAAGGAGGCGTGTCTGGCGACCAAGCTCGACCGAGCGTGGACGAAGCAGCGGATTCTCACGTCCTACCTCAACCAGAGCTTCTACGGGAACCGCGCCTACGGCATCGAGGCGGCATCGCAAACGTACTTCTCGAAGCGGGCACGCGACCTGAGCCTTGCGGAGGCGGCGTTGCTGGCGGGACTTCCGCAGGCACCTTCGGTCCACGATCCCTTCACGGCGCCAGCCCGGGCGCGCGCGCGTCGGCGGGAGGTGCTCCGAGCGATGCTCGACACCGGGGTCATCACACCCCGGATCTACAGGCTGGCCGTCGACGCGGAGCTGGCGCTCCGACGCGGGCAGGTCTACGACGCGATTCGGGAGCCGTACTTCTTCGGTTACGTGCGGGACAAGCTGATCGAGGTCTACGGCGCCCAAGAGGTTCGGTCGGGTGGGCTGAAGGTCTATACGACGATCATTCCGCGCTACCAGAGGCTTGCCGAGACCGCGATTCGCGACACACTCGACGAGTCGGACGACCCGGCTGCGGCGCTCATCTCGATCAGCCCGCGGACAGGAGCCATTCGCGCAATGGCGGCGGTCGTTCCGAACCGGCCGAAGAACCAGTTCAACCTTCTCTCGCAGGCCAGGCGTCAGCCCGGCTCGACGTTCAAGACCTTCGTCCTCGCGTCGGCGGTCGAGCAGGGGATCAACCCGGACTCGACCTACTACGTGTCGGCCCCGTTCACGTACAAGGTGCACCCCGCCGGAAACTGCGACGACGGGAGCTGGTGGTGCGTGAAGACGTACGCGAACGACTACTACGGCTGGAGCTCGATTCGGAGCGCGACTCTGCGCTCGGACAACTCCGTCTATGCGCAGCTGACGCTCGACGTGACGCCGCAGAAGGTCGCGGACGTGGCGCGCCGCATGGGAGTGCGATCGCAGTTGGACGTCAAGGGTGCGTACGTGCCGGCGATCGGGCTCGGCTCGATCGCGGTGTCGCCCCTCGACATCGCGTCGTCGTACGCGACGCTCGCTGCCGGAGGCGTTCACGCCGAGCCGATGGCGATCCGCCGCGTCGTCCTCGCCGACGGAACGGTCGACACGAAGGCGCGGTGGGGTGTCCCGATCCGTCGGCGTGCGATCTCCGAGGGAGCCGCGGCGATCGTCACCCGTATCCTCGAGCAGAACGTCCAGTCGGGAACCGGCACTCGCGCGGCGTTCGGCCGACCCGCCGCCGGCAAGACGGGAACGGCGGAGCTGAACGTGGACGCGTGGTTCGCCGGATACACGCCGGAGCTCGCGACGGCCGTGTGGATGGGCTATACGAGTGCCGAGATCCCGCTCGAGAGCGTGCACGGGATCACGGTGACGGGAGGGAGCTTCCCGGCGGAGATGTGGAGACTCTTCATGGAGCCCGCGCTCGAGGACACCGAGCCGGTCGCCTTCCCCGAGCCGAGGGTGTGGCCGGAGTGGAAGGCCTTCACGCGCGGCGAGTATGCGCTCTCGTACGACCCCAGCGCGACGGCGGAGAGCACGGAGACGGAGACCGAGACCGAGGCCGAGACCACGCCCTCGGCTCCACGGGTAGTAGGCGATTGTCCTCGCTGCTGACGGTCGACGCCGCCCTGGCGCGCATCATCGAGCACGCCGAGCCGTTACCGACGGAGGTCGTGGGGGTCTCCGATTCAGCCGGTCGCGTGCTTCGGGAGCCGGCCGCGGCGAGCGTCGACCTGCCCCCGTTTCCGAGCTCGGCGATGGACGGGTTCGCGCTTCGCGCTGCAGACGTTCCGGGTGAGCTCCCGGTGGCCTTCCGGATCGCGGCCGGGACGGCACCACCGGGATCGCTGCCACGGGGGACCGCTGCAGGGATCTCCACCGGCGCGACGGTGCCCGCCGACGCCGACGCCGTCGTCCCGGTCGAGGTGGTCGAGGACCGCGGAGATCGCGTGGTGGTGACGCAGTCGGCGACGGTTGGCCAGCACGTACGACCCCGTGGCGGCGACGTTCGTGCCGGGGACACGGTGCTCGCGGCCGGAGCCCGGCTCGGCGCAGCCCAGGTCGGGGCGATCGCGGCGAGCGGCATCGCCGAGGTCGTGTGCTCGGTCCGCCCACGTGTCGCCGTGCTCGCGACCGGAAGCGAGCTCCGCCCACCGGGAGCGAGCCTCGCGCCGGGCCAGATCTACGAATCGAATCGCGCGATGATCGCGGCTGTCTTCGCCCGCGCTGGCGCGGATGTCGACATCTTGGAGGTCGTCGCCGATGAGGGGGCAGCTCTCCGCGACGCGTTGGTTCGCGGTCTCGAGGCGGACGCTCTCGTCACCACCGGCGGTGTCTCGATGGGCGAGCACGACCTCGTTCGGCGCACTGAAGCGGAGCTCGGCGTCGAAGAGATCTTCTGGGGCGTCGCCGTCAAGCCCGGGAAGCCCCTCGCGTTCGGCCAGCGGGGCGGAACTCTCGTCTTCGGCCTTCCCGGGAACCCGGTTTCGTCGCTCGTGAGCGCGCTCGTGTTCGTGACGACGGGGCTGCTGGCGCGACAGGGCGCCGAGGACCTACTCCCTCGCTACGCGCTGGGGATGACCGCGCGCACTCTCCGCCGAGACCCCCGGCGTGATGAGTTCGTCCGGGCTCGGCGGGTCGACCGAGACGGGGTGCTGCTCGAGGCGATCTCGGGTCAGGAGTCACACATGATCGCCCGGGCCGGCGCCGCGGATGCGCTCGTCCACGTACCGCGTGGCGAGGGCGAGCTCCCGGCCGAGAGCCTCGTGCGATTCCTTCCGCTCGACTAGCGAACCCGCGCGAGGGCACGGCGAAGCGGGCCACGAGGCGGCGGTTCCGCACCCCCGGCGTATGGCCCGTATCGCCCGCAGGCAAGCGCGCCGATCTGCACGGCGGCCGCGGCCCAGAGCAGGCCGAGCACCGCCGAAAGGACAGGGACGTATCCGACGGTGACGAGCCCGATGACGTAGAGCGCCGCGTCGAACGCCGTCAGGCCGAGCTGTCGCCCGAGAAGGGCGAGCCCGATGATCGGGCCGGCGAGCCCAACGGCGTACAGGGTCAGCCGCCATGCCAGTCGACCCTCGAGGGGTAGCCAGAGCCAGGCGTAGAGCGACGGGACGACGAACACGAGCGCGTAGGGCTGCACGAACGTGAGACCCACCGCGACTGCGCCAAGGAGCGCGAGGGCGACCGAGAATCCCGCGAGTCGCTCCTCCGAGGTAGCGCCCCCGCTGCTACCGAGCCGTCTGCGGGCGATAAGCCATCCGAGGACGAACGCGAGCGCCAGGAGGAGTCCACCGAAGATCGGCTGGCTTGCGAAGTACGAGCCGTAGGGTGGGAGTGGTAGCGGCGCGCCGGTCGGGAACACGCCCGCGAGCGCACCCAGCCAGACGAGGATCCCACCGAACACCCAGATGCCGAGCCGCGCTCGCTGTGCCCGAACTGCGGGCGCGAACGGGAGCCGCCGTCGGCGCCCCCGGACGATCAGGTCGACCAGGCCGAGCGCGAACGGCACGACGCACAGGATCAGTGTGAGGCGCACGCTCCATCCGCTCGCCGCGCGGTCTGCGAAGAACACGCTGTCGGGTGTTCGAAATGCACCCCCCACACTCGAATCCAGCGAGCTGACGATCGCTTCGGTCGCACGACCAAGTTGGCCGAGACGGCGGGTCGGCGTGGCGGCGTCCGTGGCGCCATCGTCCGGGGACGTGGTCAGCGTGACGGCCGCGAGCTCCGCGGCGAGGAAGCGGCCCTGCTCGTCGAGTGCGAAGGGAACGCCGAGGTCGACGAGCTGAGTCGGAACGGACGGCAGCGCCGGGGGCGCGCCGACCTCCTCGGCCACCCGAGCTGCTGCGGTGCGTACGAGCGTTCGCGCTGGAGAGACGGGCTCGTCGCCTGCAATCGCGAGCCGAGGGCGCCCGGCGCCGAGGCCGTCCAGCACGAGGACGGCGATCGCCGACCGCGCGTAAGGCGACTCGCGCACGAATCGCGCCGCCCCGGCGCCGCCGAACGCCCCCGCGTCGGTCGAGACGAGAACGAGGGTCCTATTGGGCACCGGGTCGGGGCCGAGCTCCTGCGGAGCGAATCCCCGAGCGAGCTCGATGAGCGTGGCCGTGCCGGTGGCGTTTTCGCCGAGCGGTTCCTCCGCGCCGGCGTTGTCACGGTGAGCAACGAGGACGATGGTCTCGTCGGAGCGCCCGGGCACGATCGTCACGACGTTCGTCAGCGCGACGCTTCCGAGGTCTGCGAGATCCTCCGTCCACACGTCCTCCTCGGCGGTGAGGCCGACGGATGCGATTGTCTCGCGGTACCAGCGCACCGCCTCGCCGGCGCCCTCCGAGCCGGGCACGCGCGAGGGGTACAGGGTCGCGAAGGTCTCGGCGTACGCGGCCGCGGAGGCGGCGTCGAACAGCGGCTCGAGCGGCGATCGGGGAAGCGCACTCGTTGTCGATATCGAGAACAGAAGCGCGAGGACTGCGGGCACGACGACGAGAAAACCGACGCGAACGAGCCGTCCGTTAAGGGGACGTTCAACAGTGCCGCGACGCAGCCGGCGACCGCGCGTCCGGGGCCGAGCCGCTTCCATCGCGGGGCTATAGTAGGCGCGCGGGTGGCCCGTCGGCCTGCCCGAACGCACTCATGCCGACCTCTTCGACAATTCTTCTCGTCGACGACGAGGAATCGATCCAGACGCTGCTCACGTACCCGCTCGAACGGGACGGCTACACGGTGGTCCAGGCGCGTGACGGCGAAGAGGCGATTCGGCGCTTCGACGAGGGTGCGTTCGATCTCGTCGTTCTCGACGTCATGTTGCCGCGCCTCGACGGGCTGGAGGTCTGCAAGCGTCTCCGCAGCCAGAGCAACGTGCCGATCATCATGCTCACAGCGCGGGGCGAGGAGCTCGACAAGGTCCTCGGGCTCGAGCTCGGGGCGGACGACTACATCACGAAGCCGTTCTCGATCCGCGAGTTCCGGAGTCGTGTGCGCGCTCTTCTCCGCCGCGCGGCGTCACCGCACCTCGCGGGTGAGCGCGAGGAGCTGATCGAGCGGGACGAGCTCCGCATCGATGTTCCGCGACGTACGGTCGAGGTGCGGGGCGAGAGCGTGCAGCTGACGTTCATCGAGTTCGAGATGCTCGTGGTGCTCGCACAGAGCCCGGGTGTCGTGTTCTCGCGCCGCGAGCTTCTCGAGCGGTTGCGCGGAGGTGCGGACTACCGCGAGCCGCGGACGATTGACGTGCACGTGAGGCACTTGCGCGAGAAGATCGAGCGCGATCCGAGCGTTCCCGAGCTGATCCTCACGATGCGCGGCGCCGGCTATCGCTTCCGGCCGGAGTAGAGGCGGCACATGTCACTTCCGGGCGGAATCCGATTCCGCATCGTCGTCGTCCTCGTCGGGATCGTCGCCGGGGCACTCGGCACCGCGTACATGATCGTCGTGCCCTCGCTCGAGCGCCGACTGGTCGACGCACGACTCGATCAGCTCGAGGGTCGGGCAACACAGCTCGCACGCTCGCTCCCAGAAGACCGGCTGCTGTGGCAGGAGCGCGTCGAGGGGTTCGCCGTCGCCACGAACTCGCGGGTCGTCGCGTTCGATGTGCTTTCGACGAGCCGTCCGGCTCTCAGAGTGTTCGCGGACTCGCGGACGCGGACCTCACGCGACGTTGCCGAAGATTCGATCGCGCTTGCGGCGCTCGTGAGCGGCAACGTCGAGCGCGGGCGCGTGCTTGTCGGCGGTGGCGACTACGCGGACGTCGCGGTTCCGCTCGGTGTGGAGGCAGTCGTGCTCTTCCAGGCGCAGCTCGCGGACTCGCTCGCGACCGTGCGGCTCGTACGGGAGAGGCTTCTGCTCGCGACGGCCTTCGCGCTGGTCCTCGCGCTCGTCCTCGGGCTCACCGCGGCCGGAATGCTCTCGCATCGGCTCCTACGCCTGGAGACTGCGGCCGAGCGGATCGCAGGCGGCGACTTCGGCGCTCCCATCGTCGACCATGGGAACGACGAGATAGGCGAGCTTGCGCGCGCGTTCGACAAGATGCGCGTCCAGCTTGCGCAGCTCGACAACGCCCGCAAGGAGTTCGTCGCGAATGCGTCGCACGAGCTGCGAACGCCACTCTTCTCGATCGGCGGCTTCCTCGAGCTCCTCGCCGACGAGGACCTGGACGAGGAGACGCGGCGCGGGTTCATCGAGACGATGCAGGGTCAAGTACAGCGCCTGGCGAAACTGTCGACCGACCTGCTCGATCTCTCGCGCGTCGACGCGGGTCAGTTGAACGTCGTGCGGGAGCCGGTGGATCTCGGGTCGGTCGTCCACATGCTCGCCGGCGAGATCGAGCTTCTCGCGGTGTCGTCCGGACACGAGCTCGAGACCGGCATCGCGGACGACGTGTGGTGTCTCGGGGACGACTCACGGATTCTCCAGATCGGCCGTGCGCTCATCACGAACGCTCTCATCCACACGCCGGCCGGTACGACAGTGACGCTCAGGGCTCGGCGCAGCGAGGAGCGGGCGCAGCTCGTCGTCGAGGACGACGGGCCGGGGATCCCGACGCAGCAGCGAGAAGCGGTCTTCGGTCGCTTCTATCGCGTGGAGGGCGGCATGGCCTCCGGGAGCGGTCTCGGCCTGGCGATCGCCAGAGAGCTCGCTCGCCTCATGGGGGGCGACGTCAGGCTCGACTCGGAGGCGAGTCCCACCTCCTTCGTCGTCGATCTGCCGGGCGAGCCGGTTCCGGACGGCGCCGTCTCGTTTTCACGTGAAAACGCACCGCGCCGGCCCGAGCACGTCACCAACGCGTAGCCGTCTACGATCTCCGGCGTGTCCGAGGGCGCCGGGGAGCTCAGCCACGTCGACGCGTCGGGTGACGTGCGGATGGTGGACGTCGGCGCCAAGCCGCTTTCGCGCAGATACGCTCGCGCCCGCGCTCGGGTGCGCATGGCACCTGCAACGACGCGGCAGCTCGGCGACCTTCCGAAGGGAGACGCTCTCGGGACTGCGCGGCTCGCCGGAATCATGGCCGCGAAGCGAACCTGGGAGTTGATTCCGCTCTGCCATCCGTTGCCGCTGACCCACGTCGATGTGCAGCTCGCGGTTGGAGACGGAGCCGTCGACATCGAGGCCTCCGCGTCGACGACGGCGCAGACTGGCGTGGAGATGGAAGCCCTGGTCGCCGCATCCGTCGCGGCTCTGACGCTCTACGACATGGCGAAGGCGATCGACAAGGAGATGGTCGTCGAGGACATCCGCCTCGTCGAGAAGACGAAGGAGCCGATGTGACCCCCGCCGCGGTGCTCACCGTCTCGGACGGCGTGCACGCCGGTGTTCGGGAAGACGTGAGCGGAGACACTCTCGAGACTCTCCTCCGAGACGAAGGATTCGACGTCGTACGGAGGGTCGTGGCAGACGACGAGGAGCTCATCGCCGCCTCGATCGCAGCTCTGGCTGACTCCGGTTCGTTGCTCATCCTGACAACAGGAGGAACAGGTTTTGCGCCGCGCGACGTGACTCCTGAGGCGACGCGGTCGGTGGTCGATCGCGAAGCGCCCGGTGTAGCCGAGGCAATCCGTGCCGACGCGATCGCTCGAACGCCGCACGCGCTTCTCTCTCGAGGCGTCGCGGGTCTGCGCGGGGCCACTCTCGTCGTGAACTTGCCGGGGTCACCCGGCGGCTGCCGTGACGGGTTCGCGGTCATTCGACCTGCCCTGCGGCACGGGCTCGAGCTTGCTGCCGGAGACCCTGCGACGACACACGAGCAGACATGACGGTCGCCACTGTTCCGCTTCCGCGGCGACTTGCGTCGCTCGTTCGCATCGAGCACACCGTGTTCGCGCTGCCGTTCGCGTACGTCGGTGCGTTTCTCGCGGTCGACGACTGGCCCGGTCTCGCGAACATGGTCTGGGTGACGGTCGCGATGGTTGGCGCCAGGACGCTCGCCATGTCCCTGAACCGCCTCGTGGACGCGGAGCTCGATGCGCGCAACCCACGTACCGCCTCGCGCGAGCTGCCGTCCGGCGCGCTCTCGCGCACCCAGGTGCTCGTGCTCTCCACCGCGTCGCTCGCGGTCTTCCTTCTCGCCGTCTCGCAGCTCGATCCGGTCGTCCGCTGGCTCTGGCCCATCCCCGTCGCGCTGTTCGTCGTCTACCCGTACCTCAAACGCGCCACGTGGCTGTGCCACGTCTGGCTGGGCGCGTGCCTCGCGCTCGCACCGATCGGCGCATGGCTCGCTGTCTCTGGCGAGGCGCCCTGGGAGGCGTGGGCCATCGGTGGGGCCGTGCTGCTATGGGTCGCCGGCTTCGATCTCTTCTACTCGCTCTTCGACCTCGAGCACGATCGCGCTGAGGGCCTCCACTCGTGGGCCGTGCGCTTCGGCGAGCGGGGGGTGTTCGTCGGGGCTCGCGCTTTCCATGTGGGTACGGTCGTCCTTCTGGCTGCTGCTGGAGCCGGCCTCGACGTCTCGCCGTTCTACTGGCTCGGCGTCGGCGTGACCGGGGCGCTGCTGGTCTACGAGCACTCGCTCGTCCGCCCCGGCGATCTACGTCGGCTCGACGCCGCGTTCTTCACGATGAACGGGGTGATCAGCGTGGTCTTCTTCGCATTCGTCGCGCTCGATGTGCTCGTCGGATGATTCGCGGCCACGATCTCGAGAAGCGGTACGGCCGGAAGCGTGTGTTTCAGGGCGTGGACGTCGCCGTGCCGCGAGGAGGGTTCACCGTCGTCACGGGCCCGAACGGCAGCGGGAAGACGACGCTGCTGCGGCTGCTGGCAGGCCTCGCGGTTCCGACCCGCGGCGCGCTCCTCGTCGACGTCGACCGGTCACGCATCGGCTACCTCGCGCACGAGCCGCTCGTCTACCGGGAGCTCACCGCGGTCGAGAACCTCGACCTCTTCGGACGGCTCTATCGCGTGCCGGAGCGGCGCGAGCGCGTCGGGATGCTCCTCGAACGCTTCGCACTCTGGGAGGCACGGAACGAGCGGGTCTCGACGTACTCGCGCGGAATGACCCAACGGCTCGCGCTGTGCAGGGCGTTGCTCCACGAGCCGGATCTCCTCGTCCTGGACGAGCCGTTCTCCGCGCTCGACGACGACGGCGCTGCGTTGCTCGACCGGGAGCTCGCAGGCCTGCGAGGCGAGCGGACCGTTGTCGTGTCCACGCACGACCCGAACCGACTCGCGGCGCTGCAGACCGGACGATTGGCTCTCGCGTGACGTATCTCGCGGACGTAGCAGCGCTCACGCACAAGGATCTTCGCGTCGAGCTTCGCGGTCGGGACACGCTGCCGGCGATGCTCCTGTTCGTCCTTTCGACGCTGGTCGTATTCCACTTCGCGATCCCGGACGACGCAGGCGAGAGCGCCGCATACGGGATGCTGTGGGTGGCGATCGTCTTCACGGCGCTGCTGGGGCTCGCACGGGCATGGGTGCCCGAGCAGGAGCACGGCGTCCTCGACGGGCTTGTGCTCGCGCCCTGCGACCGCAGCGCGATCTGGCTCGGCAAGACCCTCGCAACGCTCGCGTTCCTTCTCGCAGCCCAGGCCGTGGCGCTCCCGGCCTTCGTCCTGTTCTTCGAGCCGCTCGACGTGACGGCGCTCGCCGGAGTCCTACTCGCCGACATCGGGATCTGCGCGGTCGGGTCGCTCATGTCCGCGATGGCCGTCGCCGCCCGCGCCCGCGAGGTGCTACTGCCCCTCCTCCTGCTCCCGCTCGCGATCCCGCTCGTCGTCGGCGGAGTCGGCGCGGCTGTCTCCGCAGACGGCGAGCGGTTCCTGGTCTTCCTCCTCCTGTACGACGCGGTCTTCGCGGTACTCTCGTGGGCGTCCTTCGAGTACGTCGTCACGGAGTAGACCTCTGACCCTCTCCTCACTTCGCAGCCTGCAGGGCCTCGCCTGGATCGCCGCGGGTGCGATGGGTCTCGCGCTCGTTCTCGCGCTGATCGTGGCGCCCGAGGACGCCGATCAGGGCATCTCGCAGCGGATCTTCTACATCCACGTGCCGATCGCGCTAACCGCGTACTTCTGCTTCGGCCTCGGCGCGGTCAAGGCGCTCCTCCTCCTCTGGCGCGGTGAGGAGCGGTATGACCTCGAGAGCTACGTCGCGATCCACCAGGGGACGATCTTCGGGGCGCTGACGCTGATCACCGGCGCGATCTGGGCGAAAGCGTCGTGGGGCGTCTGGTGGACGTGGAGCTCGAACCAGCTCGTCCTCTTTCTCGTCCTCTTCCTCTTCTACTGCGCGTACTTCATGCTCCGGTTCTCGCTCGAGGACGGCCCTCGCCGCGCGCGGTCGTCCGCCGTGTACGCGCTGTTCGGCGTCGCTCTGATCCCGGTGAGCTTTCTCGCGATCAGACTCGCCGAGGACTTCATCCATCCGACCGTCTTCACGCGCGACGGGCCGCAGATGACGGGGACGATGTTCGCGACGTTCCTCGTCTCCTGGGGTGCGGTGACGCTCCTCGCCTACGTGCTCTATCGCGTCGAGCTCGCCGGGAAGCGCCTCGACGTCGACCTGCGCGAGCTGCGTGAGGCGCTCCAGTGAGCTGGAGCCAGGAGGAGCTGGTCGCCGCCGCGTACGCGGTCGTCTTCGTATTCGTGCTCGTCTACGTCGCGATCATCGCGGCGAAGCTCGCTCGACTTCAGCGCGAGACGGCGGAGCTTCTGGAGCTTGCGCGGAGGCGTCCGGCGGTCGACACCGTCGCAGGCCGGGCACACGACTATGCTCAGACCGTGGCAGCGGAGCCTGGGGTGAACGAGAGCTCGTGACGCGACCGTTTCACGTCGCGCGTCCCCTCCCCGTTCAGATGCCGACAGCATTCGTCCGCATTCGGCCGCGCGGCGCGCGGCTGTGTGGCGAGCCGCGGCGCGCTCGTGCGCGCGCGTGCGCCGCCTCGCGGCAGACGCTGCGCTCGTAGCCGGCTCCACGAACCGGCGTTACGCTCCGCGGCGTGTTCATCACGTTTCTGAGCGACTTCGGGCTCAAGGACGACTTCGTCGGAACGTGCCACGGAGTCATCAAGCGCATCGCCCCCGACGCGCAGATCATCGACATCACGCACGGAATTCCGGCGACGTCGATCCTGCAGGGAGCGCTCGTGCTCGCGAACACCATCGGATTCATGCCCGTCGGCGTGCATCTGGCGATCGTCGATCCGGGCGTCGGCGGGCCACGGCGCCCACTCGCGCTCCGCGATACGGACGGACGGCTCTATGTGGGGCCGGACAACGGGCTGTTGCTTCCGGCGGCGAGCCGTGCGGGAATCGAGGCTGCGCACGAGCTTGCGAACCCGGAGTACGCGCTCGACTCGATCTCGAGGACGTTTCACGGCAGGGACCTGTTCGCGCCGGCGGCAGCGCATCTCGCGACGGGCATTCCGCTCGCCGAGCTCGGCCCTCCCGTCGACCCGGAAGGGCTCGATTCGGCTCGATCTGCCGGAACCGGTTGTGGAGGACGGCGCGATCCAGGCGACGCTGCTCTACGTCGACAGCTTCGGCAACATCGCTCTCAACCTCGACCGGGACGACGTCGAGGCCCTGGGGATCCTCTCCGGGACGCGCGTCGAGCTCGAGCTCGCCGGGGAGCGCTACTACGCGGTCATGGCGCGGACGTTCGCGGACGCCCGGCCCGGCGACGTGATCCTCTACGAGGACAGCTACAAGAACATGTCGCTAGCGATCTCCCGGGGGAGCGCGGCTCGCATGCTGCACGCCTCTCCCGGCCAGGCGATCCGGATCACGATCGCCGGGTGAGCGCTACGAAACGGGCGGTCGCTGGTGAGCCCACGGATGCGCAGCTTCGACCTGCGCAGCGAGGCTGAGGAGGAGCGCGTCGCCGGCCGGCGGGCCGATCGCGTGGACGCCGATCGGGAGACCGGCCGCGCTCCAGTGGAGCGGGAGCGACATCGCCGGCAGCCCCGTGAGGTTCGCGACTGCGGTGAAGGGAGTGAACTCGGTGTTCCTGAGCAGCTGATCGAACGCGCCGTCAACCGCGTCCTGCCAGCCGATAGGAACCGGTGGGAGCGCGAGCGTCGGCGTCAGAACCACGTCGATCTCGTTCCAGAACGAGACGATTCGCCGGGCGAGCTGCTGCAGCCAGGCGACGGCACGCGCGTAGTCGGCGGCGGTCGCCGCACGCGCCGACTCGACGAGACCGCGGTTGAGTGGCGTCATGAGCGCCTCGTCCACCAGGTGCAGCGCCGGGCCGACCTGCCAGACGGTGATGAAGGTCCGGAAGAGGTCCGGTTCGCGCCACGGTGGCGTCTCATCGCGTACGTCGTGGCCGAGGCCGGTGAGGAGCTCCGCAGCGGAGGTGACGGCTCGAATGCACTCGGGATCGACGGGGACGTCGATCGGCGGAGTCGCGGTGACTGCGATCCGGAGTCTCGCGGGTGGCTCCGAAGTCGTCTCGGCGAAGGGGCGCGGCGGCGGCGGCGCCCACCACGGGTCGCCCGGCTCGTAGCCGGCCAGCGCATCGAGGAGGGCGGCCGCATCCTCGACCGTGCGCGCCATCGGGCCGGCGGTCGAGAGGCCCTCGAGGGTACCGAACGGGGCGCTCGAGACCCGTCCGCGAGAGGGCTTCAGGCCGAAGAGGCCGCAACACGAAGCCGGGATGCGGATCGAGCCGCCGCCGTCCGTCCCGTGCGCGATCGGCACCAGGCCCGCCGAGACCGCTGCAGCCGCGCCGCCGCTCGACCCTCCGGGAGTGAGCTCGGGGTTCCACGGGTTCCGCGTCGCGCCGTTGAGCTCTGACTCGGTGAACGCCACGGTGCCGAACTCCGGCGTGTTCGTCTTGCCAACGATCACGAATCCCGCCTCGCGAATTCGGCGGACCACCGCGGTGTCGAAGTCCGGGACGTACTCGGCATAGGCGCGCGAGGAGTACGTCGTGCGGATGCCTGCAGTGGCGGCCAGATCCTTGACGCCGATGGGGACGCCTCGGAACGGCGCGTCTCCGGGAGCTCCGTCGATCTCGCGTGCCGCGACGAGGGCCTCCTCCGCACAGACGGTGACGAAGGTGTTGAGCATCGGGTCGATCCGCTCGATGCGCGCGAGCGACTCCGTGACGAGCTCGGTCGAGGAGATCTCGCCGCTCCGGACGAGCCGCGCCTGCTCGACGGCCGAGAGGAACGCGAGCTCCATCGTCGCGAACCTAGCAGCGTCGCAAGTGGCGAGGGCCGGAATCGAACCGGCGACACCACGGTTTTCAGCCGTGTGCTCTACCGACTGAGCTACCTCGCCACGGCGGGTCAGTGTAGCTCGCGAGTCGGGTGTAGCCGGAGGCGGCTTGGGGGGGGGGGGTCCCCCACGGAGCCGGTTCGATTCCGGCCCTCGCCATGTGACGTGGTTCGGCCGCGTGCGGCGCTAGCGTTCGTCGTCGCATCGCCCCACGCGGGAGATCGCGATCATCGGTGCGACGCTCGATCTCGGGCAGGGTCGGCGTGGCGTCGACATGGGGCCGTCGGCTATTCGCTACGCAGGACTCGAGGAGCGTCTCGTCGGTCTCGGGTACGACGTGCGCGACGAGGGGAACGTCGAGACCGCTGTCGCGGAGGCGACGGCACTGCGCGACGAGCGGGCTCGCTTCCTTCCCGAGATCCACGACACGTGTGAGCTCATCGCCGCGCGGGTTGCCGGGGCGACCTCTCGCGGCGCCGTGCCGCTCGTGCTCGGCGGGGACCATTCGGTGGCGCTCGGGACGCTCGGTGGGCTCGCGTCAGTGCACGGGCCGGGCGGGGTTCTCTGGATCGACGCTCACTCGGACATCAACACGCCCGAGACGAGCCCGAGCGGGAACGTCCACGGGATGCCCCTCGCTGCAGCTCTCGGTCTCGCCGGCCCTGGGTTCGAGAGTGACGCGTGGCCGCTTCCCGCACTCGACCCGACACGCGTTGCGCTCGTGGCACGCGGCTCCTGGACGACGGCGAGCGGAGGCTGCTTCGCGATGCGGGTGTGCGCGTCTTCACGATGAGCGAGATCGACCGCATCGGAATCGAGCGGGCAGTTCGGGAGTCGCTCGATCGCATCTCCGGCTCCGGGTTCGTCCACGTGTCGCTCGACATGGACGTTCTCGACCCGGACGTCGCTCCGGGGGTCGGAACGCCCGTGCGTGGGGGGCTGACCTACCGTGAGGCACATCTCGCGCTCGAGCTCGTGGCCGAGTCGGGGCTTGCGGGCTCGCTCGAGGTCGTGGAGGTCAACCCGATCCTCGATCGCGAGAACACGACTGCGATGACCGCCGTCGAGCTCGTGGCGAGCGCGCTCGGCGCAACGATCATCTGAGCCTTCGGGCGGCTGATCAGGAGCAGCGGCCGGCCGCGGAAGCGGCCGCCTCAGGGATCTCGCGCGACCGAGTTCCGCGTTAGCGGGATTCGGTCGCTGCGGAGAACGCAGGAATGATGTCGCGGCCGTAGGCGGCGAGATCCTCCTCCTGGCCGTGCGTCATGAGGTAGATGTTGAACTGGTCGACTCCGATGGCCTCGAGCTCCTTCAGCTTCGCGGTCGCCTGCTCGGCGGTGCCGAGGACGCAGAAGCGGTCGCAGATCTCGTCCGTGACGAACTCGCCGTGCTTCGCTCCGACGCGGGAGTGCTCGTCGTAGTCGTAGAACTTGCGAACGCGCACGTACTCGGTGAGCTCGTGCGGGATCTCCGACTCGTAGCCATAGCGCTCGATCAGGTCCATCACGTGGTTCGAGACCATTGCCGGGAACCAGCGCACCTGGTCGCGGGCGTCGGCGATGTCGTCCGTGATGTGGCTGGGGGCACAGACGATGCACTGCGAGCTCCGCCGGATCGCGGCCGGCCTCCTCGGCTGCCGCGCGCGCCGTGTCCATGATCCACTGGATGATCACAGGGTCTGCGAGCTGGATGATCACGCCATCGCCCACGCGGCCTGCGACGGCCAGCGCCTTCGGCCCGTAGCCGGCGACCCACATCGGGATCTGGGGGAGCTCCGGTCGCACCCAGCCGAGCTTGAGCTCCTTGTCGTTCCACTCGACCTCTCGCCCGTTCATGAACTCCCTGATCATGCGGCAGCGACGCTCGAACTCGGCGACGCGCACCGGCTTGTCCCCGATATAGCGAACCGCCGAGTCGCCGCGACCGATCCCCATGGCCATGCGCCCGTCGGAGATGTCGTGCAGCGTCGCATACGCGCTCGCGAGCACGGTCGGCTCGCGCGTCCCGGGATTCGTGACGCAGTGCCCGAGCTTCATGGTCGTCGTCGCCTGCGCGGCGAGCGTGAGCAGCGGGATCGACTCCTGCCAGAGGACATGCGAGTCGTACGTCCAGCCGTAGTGGAAGCCGTTCGCCTCGGCGTGTGTGAGCAACTCGAGGAAGCGGCTCGACGGGGGATCGGGAAGGACGGTGACGCCGAAGCTCAGAGCCATCTCAGATTCTCCTTCGCTCGTTCGGGGAAGGGCGATTATCCGCTACCCGAGGCATCCGCCGACCGCGAGCCCCGCGACGACGCCCACGTGCCAGCGTGGGTTAGGCGCGTCCGCCGCCGGCTGCGACCCAGCTGATCGTCTTCGCGGTGAGTCGGTCGAGCGCGGAGACGGCGAGCTGGAGATGCTCCTCCCTCGTGTCCTCGAGCTTCGTGTGTGAGAGGCCTCGGAGGCTCTGGACGAAGAGCATCACGGTGGGGACCCCCGCTCGGGAGACCTCAGCTGCATCGTGCAACGGGCCCGAGGGCAGGCGATGGGTCATCCCGGCGACCTCGCGCAGCGCCTCCTCGCCGAAGTCGATGAGCGTCTCGTCGAAGAGGATCGGCTCGATCGACCAGATGCGCTCCCACTCGACCTCGAGCGACTCCTCGTTCGCGAACCGCTCGCTCGCGGCTCTCGCCTCCGCGAGCATCGCGGCCAGGCGTGTCGCGTTCAGGTCGCGCTGGTCGAGGAGCTGCTCGGCCGTCTCGACGACCGACGTGACGATTCCGGGCTTGCAGACGACCCCGCCCGATGTGCAGACGGCGCCTCCACCGGTTCGTCGTGCGATCTCGCGGATCTCCAGCGCGAGCTTCGCGGCACCGGCAAGGGCGTCTCGTCGCTTGGCCATCGGCGTCGAGCCGGCGTGTGCAGCCTGGCCGTGCCAGGTGATGCGATGGCGCTCCACCCCGAAGGTGCCGAGGACGACTCCGAGCGGGAGACCGAGCGACTCGAGGACCGGGCCCTGCTCGATGTGGAGCTCGAGGTAGGCGGCCGCACTGTCGAGCTCCGCGTCGCGCTGCGAGCGCCGTGTCGAGATCGACGCCGTGCTCGGCGAGTGCGTCGGGGAGCGACGCTCCGTCCCTGTCGGTCAGCTGGCGAAGCTCGTCCTGATCGTCCATCGAGCCTGCGGCGGCGCTCGAGCCGAACAGGCTCCGTCCGAAGCGCGCGCCCTCCTCGTCGGCCCAGTTGACGAGGCGCAGCGTGACGGGTGGCGTGCCGCCCTCGGCGACCCGACGCAGCACCTCCGCTCCGGCGACGATGTTGAGGGAGCCGTCGAGCCAGCCGCCGTTCGGAACCGAGTCGATGTGACCCCCGAGGAGCACCGCGCGCTCCGACTCGCCGGCGAGCGTGAACCACTGATTCCCGGCTGCGTCGATCGTCTCCTTCGCGCCCGTGTCCGCGACGAGGCCCCGGAGCCACTCCCGAGCACGTTCCCACGTCTCCGTCCAGGCGACTCGCTGGGCTCCGCTTTCGTCCCCCGTGAGTGCGCGGAGCTCTTTCAGCTCGACGACGGTCCGCTTCGGATCGAGGGCCACGACGCGACTCTAACCGCCTGCTTCGAATGTGGGATGCTCTGCGGATGCGCAAGAAAGCGGTCGCTAGAAGGCGGCCGCGGCCGCTCCTGAGCTCTCCCGAGACGGAGGTGAGATGACGTGTCGACACTGATCAAGGGCGGGCGGATCATCACGGCCGCCGACGACTACGTCGGCGACGTCTACGTCGAGGGCGAGCGCATTGCCACGATCGGCGAGTCACTCGACGTCGATGCCGATCGGGTGATCGACGCGTCCGGGAAGTACGTCCTGCCGGGGTTGGTCGATCCGCACACGCATCTCGACATGCCGTTCGGTGGGACGGTCACGATCGACGACGTCACATCGGGTCAGACCGCGGCGGCCTTCGGCGGAACGACGTGCCATGTCGACTTCTGCATTCAGGCCCCTGGAAGCTCGTTCGCCGAAGCGCTCGATTCATGGCATGCCAAGCGCGAGGGCAAGCAGGTCATCGACATGGGCTACCACATCGCGGTGACCGACCTACGCGAGGGCGGCTCGCTCGAGGAGCTGGCCCGTCTGCCCGAGCAGGGCATCACCTCGTACAAGCTCTTCATGGCCTACAAGGGCGCGCTCATGGTCGACGACGAGACGCTCTTCCGGACGATGGAGGTCGCGGCCGAGACCGGCGCGCTCGTGATGGTGCACGCCGAGAACGGCGACGCGATCGACGTCCTCGTGAAGCAGGCGCTCGCGGCCGGCAACACGGCGCCGCACTTCCACGCCCTCACACGACCACCTGAGACCGAGGGTGAGGCGACGAATCGCGCGATCCAGCTCGCCCGCGTGGCGGGCGCACCGCTCTACGTCGTCCACGTGTCCTGCAAGGAGGCCGTCGAGCCGATCGCCCGTGCGCGCGAGCAGGGCTGGGACGTGTGGGGCGAGACGTGCACGCAGTACTTCTTCATCGACTACACGTACCTCGAGCAACCCGACTTCGAGGGCGCCAAGTACGTGTACACGCCGCCGCCGCGCGCGATCGAGAACCAGGACGTCCTCTGGCACGCCGTGCGCTCGGACATCCTCTCCGCGATCTCGACCGATCACTGCGCGTTTCTCTGGGACGGGCAGAAGACGATGGGTCGCGACGACTTCTCGAAGATCCCGAACGGCGGGCCGGGTCTGGAGAACCGGCTGCACATGATCCACGAGTTCGGAGTGCGCGCGGGACGTATCTCCCTGAACCGCATGGTCGAGCTGCTCGCGACGAATCCCGCGAAGCTCTTCGGCCTGTATCCGCGCAAGGGCACGATCGCGCCCGGCTCGGACGCTGACATCGTGGTCTTCGACCCGGAGCGCCGGCACCTCATCACTGCTGCGACCCAGCACTCGAAGACGGACTACAACCTCTACGAAGGAACCGAGGTGACCGGGTCACCCGAGATCGTGTTGCTCCGCGGGAACGTGCTCGTCGAGGGTGGCGAGCTCGTCGCGGAGCCGGGTGTGGGCGAGTTCGTCGAGCGGGCCGCCTTCGGGCAGGAGCTCCTGCCGACCGCCGCCAGGTAGACGGATGAGAGACGGACGATCGCAACGAGCCGCGGCCGCGAAGCGGCCACGCTTCAGGGCCGTTGCTTGTTTGCGCGGCGGGGTGATCCGCCCCTGCGGATTCCCCCGTCTGGCGCACTAGCTGCGCGGAGGCGCGCCGGACACCTTCCCCCTTGTCCGGCGCTCTCCGCGCATGGTTACGATCCGAGCAATGGTCACGGTCGAGACGAATCCGAACCTCGGGGCGCAGATCGTCGATGACGCGAAGGAGTACGTCCTCTACTCGTGGTCGACGCAGGACGCGATCAACCCGATCGCGGTCGCGGGAGCCGAAGGCCGGTACTTCTGGGACTACGACGGAAAGCGCTACCTCGACTTCGCGTCACAGCTCGTCAACGTCAACATCGGCCACCAGCATCCGAAGATCATCGCGGCGATCAAGGAGCAGGCGGATCGACTCGCGACGATCGGACCGCCGATGGCGTCGGAATCGCGCTCACGGCTCGGGCGTCTTCTGGCAGAGGTCACACCGGGCGACCTGTGCATGTCCTTCTTCACGAACTCGGGCGCGGAGGCGAACGAGAACGCGATCAAGCTTGCGCGGCTCGCGACGGGGCGCCACAAGGTCGTCGCGCGCTACCGCTCCTACCACGGCGCAACGCACGGATCGATCATCTTGACGGGCGATCCGCGCCGGTGGCCGAACGAGCCGGGCATGGGCGGCGTTGTGCGGATGCTCGACCCGTACACGTATCGCTGCCCGGCGGGTCATCCGGATCCGTGCCCTGTCTGCACAGGTGCACCGCATCTGGAAGAGATCCTCGAGTACGAAGGCGCCCATACCGTCGCAGCGGTCATCCTCGAGACGGTCACGGGGACGAACGGGGTCATCCCGCCGCCGCCCGGCTACCTGCAGTCGATCCGCGAGGTCTGCGACCGGCACGGGATCCTGCTGATCCTCGACGAGGTGATGGCCGGGTTCGGTCGCACCGGCCGCTGGTTCGCGTGCGAGAACTGGGACGTCGTCCCGGACATCATTACCGTGGCGAAGGGCATCAACTCGGGCTACGTCCCGCTCGGGGCGATGATCATCCGCGAGCACCTGAAAGAGTGGGTGCGGAGCAGGTTCTTCCCCGGCGGGCTCACGTATGCGGGGCACCCCCTTGCCTGTGCGTCCGCAGTCGCTTCGATCGAAGCGTTCCAGGAGGAGGACGTGGTCGAGAACGCCGCCGACGTCGGCGCGTACCTCGGGGACGGGCTCCGCGCACTGGCCGTGCGGCATCCGGCGATCGGCGAGATCCGCGGACTCGGCTGCTTCTGGGGAATCGAGCTCGTGAAGAACCGCGAGACGCGCGAGATGCTCGTGCCGTTCAACGCCTCCGGCGAGGCGGCCGCTCCGGTCGCGCGGCTGGCAAAGGCGTCGCTGGAGCGCGGCCTCTACCTCATGACGCACTGGAACGTGATCATGGTCGTCCCGCCGCTCACGATCACGCGCGACGAGGTCGACGAGGGGCTTGCTGTGCTCGACGAGACGCTCGCGATCGCCGACGAGTTCGTCGCCTAGGTGAGCGACGTCGCCGAGCTGACGGCGCAGCTCGTCGCGATCGAGTCGATCAACCCCGACATCGTCCCCGGCGGCTCTGGTGAACTGACGATCGCGCGGTTCGTCGCCGAGTGGTGCGAGCGCGCGGGGCTCGAGACGACGCTGTCGGAGCTTGCACTCGGCCGGGCCAACGTCGTGGCGATTGCTCGCGGGCGAGGCGGCGGGGGCTCGCTGATGCTCAATGCGCATATGGACACGGTCGGCGTCGCCGGTATGACCGAGCCGCTGGTGCCGAGGCTCGAGGGCGGACGCTTGTACGGCCGCGGGTCGTACGACATGAAGGGGAGCCTCGCCGCTTCCATGCTCGCGACGGCGGAGGCGAAGGGGCGTGGTCTGCGCGGGGACGTGATGCTCACCGCCGTCGCCGACGAGGAGTTCGCGAGCATCGGGACCGAGGCGATTGCCGCCGGCATGACCGCGAACGCAGCGATCGTGACGGAGCCGACCGAGCTGAAGCTCGTGGTTGCGCACGGCGGCTTCGTTGCGCTCGAGGTCGAGGTGCACGGCCGCGCAGCACACGGCTCGCGGCCGCACCTGGGCATCGACGCGATCGCGAAGATGGGCCGCGTCCTCGTCGGGATCGAGGAGCTCGACCGCCGACTGCGTGCGAGTCCGACCCACGCCCGCCTGGGGAGCGGCAGCGTCCACGCGTCTCTGATCGAGGGCGGACAGGAGTATTCGAGCTATCCGGCACGCTGCCTGCTCCAGGGCGAGCGGCGGACGATCCCGGGCGAGACGGCCGAGCTCGTCGAGCGGGAGCTGCGCGAGATCCTCGTACGCGCCGGCGAGGGTGACGTGGACTTCTCGGCCGACCTCAGGCTCCCGTTCTCGCGCGAACCGTTCGAAGTCGCCGAGGACTCGGAGATCGTGACGGCGGTGCGCCGCAACGCAGCCGCCGTTCTCGGCACCGAGCCCGAGCTCGTCGGCGCCTCGTTCTGGGCCGACTCGGCGCTCCTTGCAGCGGCGGGTATACCGACCGTTCTCTTCGGCCCGATCGGGGAGGGCGCGCACGCCGAGGTCGAGTGGGTCGACGTCGCATCGCTCGAGCGCTGCGTCGAGATCTATCTTGCGGTCGCGACCGAGCTCTGCGCCTAACGCGCGACGAATGCGGCGACAGTCGTCACAGTCTCCTCGAACGCATCCCAGAGGACCGAGTGTCCGCCGGGCACGACGACGACCTCGAGAAGATCGCCGACCGCGGCGCGGTGTGCGTCGAGCAGGTGGTCATAGGGGAGGTACGAGCGCTCGCCGAGCAGTAGCAGGGTGGGGACGCGCACGTCCGCGAAGCGCGGGGGCTGCGACGCCATCTCGCCATACGCGGCCACGACGGCCGACTGGCTGTAGCGGTAGCGAACGCGACCGTCGTCCGAGGTTTCGACGTGCGCCGCGAGATCCTCGACCACGCGCTCACGCGGTGCGAAGTGGAGTTGGCTCTCGACGAAGCGTGCGTCGACGAGCTCGTCGAAGGAGACGAATGACTTGTCGGGCCGAGCGTTCTCGGCGGCGGCAAGCGCGACAGGCCCGGGAAGCTGGATCACCGGGTCGAGAAGGACGAGTTTCGGGACGAGCTTCGGCGCGCGCGCTGCGAGCTCGAAGGCAAGGCGACCGCCGAAGGAGTGCCCGATCAGCGTCGATCTGTGCGCTCCGACCGTCTCCACGATCGCGTTGCAGTGCGTGGCGATGTCCCACGGCGGCTCCCACGGCGAGTGGCCGTGCCCGAGGAGGTCGGGTGCGAGAACGTGATACCCGGAGAGTCGCGCAGCCAGCGGGGCGAAGTGGCGACCGTGGTTGCGGACACCGTGCAGGCAGACGACGCGCGGCGATCCGCGATCGCCCCACTCGTGGAGCGCGAGCGTCACTCGGCGACGGCGAGCGTCTCGAGCGAGTCCGGCACCATCTCTGTCCGGCGCTCGTCGCGCTTCTTCACGAGCGACCAGATGATCAATCCGTCACGGTCGATCAGGAACGTCCCGCGATGGGGTGCGCCGGTCGCCTCGTTGAACACGCCGTACGCCTTGGCTGCGGCGCCGTGCGGCCAGAAGTCGGATGCGAAGGTGTACTCGGCGCCGAGGTCGCGCTTCCAGGCCTGGCGCGCGGGCGCCGGATCGCACGAGACGAACACGATCTCCGTTCCGGCATCACGGAAGGACTGCAGGTTCTCCTGGAGATCACGGGCCTCGTCCTCGCAGACGGGAGTGAATGCGAAGGGGTGGAAGACGAGGAGAACGTTCGCGCGGGCGCGAATGTCGGATAGCCTCGCGCGCTCGCCGTGACTCACCTCGAGGTCGAACTCGGGTGCCGCGTCACCTGTCCTCACCGCCATCCGCCTGCTCCTCTCCCTGACCGGACGGCCGATAGTACCGCCGCCCACGCAGCTCCTCCGGGAGGTACGAGAGGTCGAAGCCGGCCGCGTCGTCGTGGGGGTAGACGTATCCCTCGCCGTGCCCGCGTGCCTTGGCGGCGCCCTCGTGTCCCGTCGACCGGAGCATGGCGGGGGGACGGGCGTTCCCGTGTTCACGCACGTCGCG
This sequence comes from uncultured Gaiellaceae bacterium, assembly GCA_963744505.1. Classification (GTDB taxonomy): domain Bacteria; phylum Actinomycetota; class Thermoleophilia; order Gaiellales; family Gaiellaceae; genus GMQP-bins7. The sequence continues at coordinate 559,122 of CAVUTL010000003.1, read as the reverse complement.
GCGTGCCTCCCAGATCGCTACGGCGGAGGCATTCGACTTGGGCGCGCGTGCGAGGTAGATCGCTGCCTGCGCGAGGTTCAGCTGTGCTTCCGGAAGGCCCACGTGCTCGAGTGCCTGTGCTGCCGCGACGGCGACGACGAGCGCGTTCGGGTCGGCGTTGCCCACGTCCTCGGAGGCGAGGATGACCATGCGCCGGGCGATGAAGCGAGGGTCCTCGCCTGCTTCCAGCATCGCTGCGAGGTAGTAGACGGCGGCGTCCGCGTCGCCGCCGCGCATCGACTTGATGAACGCCGACGCGAAGTCGTAGTGCTGGTCGCCCTTCCGGTCGTAGAGGAGCGGCCGCTTGCGCGCCGCGTCGAGGACGTGCTCCCCAGTGAGCGCGACGCCCTCTGCCTTGGCGGTCGCCTGAGCAAGCTCGAGGATCTGCAGCGCCGCGCGCGCATCTCCGCCTGCCCGCGCTGCGACGCCCACGAGCACGTCGGACGACGCTGCGGCGCCGAGTGCGGTCGCCCCGCGCTCGAGGATCACCACGAGCTCGTCCTCCGAGAGCGCGGTCAGCTCGATGACGGTGCAGCGTGAGAGCAGTGCGGAGTTCACTTCGAAGTACGGGTTCTCGGTCGTGGCACCGATGAGCGTGACGAGCCCGTCCTCCACGGCGTGCAACACCGAGTCCTGCTGCGCCTTGTTGAAGCGGTGGATCTCGTCGATGAACAGGATCGTCCGCACGCCGTTCCCGCCCAGACGGTCGCCGGCGCGGGCGATCACGGCGCGCACGTCGTCGACGCGGGCCGATACGGCGGAGAGCTCTTCGAACACCGCTCCCGTGCGCTCCGCCACGATCCGCGCGATCGTCGTCTTCCCGGTTCCCGGCGGGCCGAACAGGATCATCGACGGCGGGCGGTCGTCCTCGATCGCGCGGCGCAGCGCCGAACCGGGCCCGAGCACATGCTGCTGGCCGACGAGATCCTCGAGCGTGGACGGCCTCAGTCGCACCGCGAGCGGTGCGTTCTCGGCCTGGCGCTCGCGCGCCGCTTCGGAGAAGAGGTCGGCCACGCGCGAAGTATGCTCCCGACCGGATGTCGCTACGGGACGAGGTCACGGCGCTCCTGCAGGCGCTGCTTCGGCTCGACACCGTCAATCCACCGGGGAACGAGACGAAGGCCGCCGAGCTGCTGCGGGAGTACCTCGCGCAGAACGGTGTCGAGGCCGAGCTTTACGCGCGCGAGCCGCAGCGCGCCAACCTCGTCGCCCGCATCAAGGGCGGCGACGGGCCGTCGCTCGGGTTCCTGAGCCACACGGATACGGTGCTCGCGGATCCGGCGGAATGGGATCGCGACCCGTGGTCGGGAGACCTGGTCGACGGCGAGCTGTGGGGGCGCGGCGCGCTCGACATGAAGGACCAGGTCGCGGCGAGCGTCGTCGCGTTCGCCTCGCTGGCCCGCGAGGGCTTCAGACCCTCGGGCGATCTCGTCCTGCTCGTCGTGGCGGACGAGGAGGTGGGTGGGGACGACGGGTACGGGCTCGTCTGGCTCTGCCGCGAGCATCCGGATGCGGCGCGGTGCGACTACGCGATCAACGAGGGTGCAGGCGAGCGGCTCGTCCTCGGCGGGAGGCCGGTGTACTTCTGCGCGACCGCCGAGAAGATGTCGGCCCCGTTCACGATTCGCGTCCATGGGCGCAGTGGGCATGCGGCGATGCCGGGCATCGCCGACAACGCCCTCGTCAAGTCCGCGCGCTACCTCGAGGCGCTCGGTGCGTACGAGCCTCCGAAGGAGCTGATACCCGAGGCGAAGGGGCTGCTCGACGCCGTGCTCGGCGAGTCCCCTCCACTCGAGGAGGCTCTCGATCGCGCAGCCGCGCTCCACCCGATGCTGCCCGCGCTCGTCGAGCCTCTCCTCGCGCTCACGCTGTCGCCGACGATGATCGACGCGTCGCACCAGCGGAACGTGATTCCCGCGCAGTGCGAGATCACCGTCGACTGTCGGCTGCTGCCGGAGACGACGCCGGCGGACGTCGAGCCCCTCATCCGCGCCGTGCTCGGCAACGGCCGGTACGACCTCGAGTTCGACGAAGCGGTCGGAGGGACGCGCTCGCCGATCGACACGCCGCTATGGGATGCGCTCGCCGCGTTCACTGCGGGGATCGAGCCGGACGCGCGGCTGGCCCCGATGGCATGTCCCGGCTTCACCGACAGCCACTATCTGCGCCAGGCATTCGGCACGGTGGCGTACGGTTTCTTCCCGATTCGGAGCATGGATCCGGAGCTCGCGTCGAAGGTCGTCCACTCCGCGAACGAGCGGATTCCGGTGGACGATCTCGAGCTGGGCGTCGACATGTTGCGTTCAGTCGCTCACTCGCTCCTGGCACCGTGACCGACCACGCAGACGCACTCGTCGTCTTCGGCATCACCGGCGACCTCGCTCGGCGGAGCACGCTCCCGGCTCTCTACAGCCTCGCCCAACAGGGGCTGCTGACCTGCCCCGTGATCGGTGTCGGGCGGCGGCCTGTTCCGCGCGACGAGTTCGTGCGTCACGCGACGGAAGCGATCGCGGCGGCGGAGGACCACGTGGAAGACGACGTTCTGAAGGAGCTGCTCGCGCGGCTGCAGTACATCGGCGGCGACGCCGAGGAGGGACCGCTCTACGACCGCCTCGGAGCTGCGCTGGCCGAGTCCACGCTCCCCGTGTTCTACCTCGCGACGCCCCCGTCGATGTTCGACGAGATCGCCGAGGAGCTCGCGGATGCCGGGCTGGTCGGCGACACGAGTCGGCTCGTCGTCGAGAAGCCGTTCGGGACCGACCTCGCGTCCGCGCGAGATCTGAACCGGCGTCTCACCGCGATCTTCCCCGAGGAGCGGCTCTTCCGCATCGACCACTTCCTCGGGAAGGAGCCGGTGCAGGACATCATGTACCTGCGCTTCGCGAACGCCCTCTTCGAGCCGATCTGGAACAGGGAGCACGTCGCCTCGATCCAGATCACGATGGCCGAGGACTTCGGAGTCGAGGAGCGCGGGCGCTTCTTCGACCCCGTCGGCGCCGTACGCGACGTCGTCCAGAACCACCTCCTGCAGGTACTTGCGCTCGTCGCAATGGAGCCGCCGTCCGGCGACATCGACGCCATCCCTCGGCGTCGCGAGGACGTCTTTCGCGCGATGCCGGCGGTCGACCCGCGTGAAGCAGTGCTCGGTCAGTACGTCGGCTATCGGGACATCGAGGGTGTGAGCCCGAGCTCGGACACCGAGACCTTCGTCGCGCTCCAGCTCGAGATCGAGAACTGGCGCTGGGCCGGCGTCCCGATCCTCGTGCGCGCGGGCAAGGCCCTCCCTCGGACCGCGACCGAGATCGTCATCAGGCTTCAACGCGTGCCGGAGCTGCAGTGGGGCGGGCATCGCCTCTACTCGCCGGGCTACGACGACATCGTCCTCCGTATCGGGCGTCACGCGGGCGTGTCCATCTACGTGCGTGCGAAGACGCCGGGCAAGGCGGTCTCGCAGCCCGTCTCGCTCGACCTCGACTTCGCGGAGGAGCTCGGCGAGCCACCGCAGCCGTACGAGCGTCTGCTGTCGGATGCCCTGCGCGGAGATCCGACGTTGTTCCCGCGCTGGAGCGTGATCGAGGAGACCTGGCGCATCGTCCAGCCCCTGCTCGACGACCCGCCCGCGATCGAGCGCTACGAGCCGAGAACGTGGGGACCGACTTCGTCTCACGCGCTCGCCGCGGCGTTCGGCGGTTGGCGCGAGCCGTCGTAGTTCGAGGGCGGGATACACCGCGCCCCTACTCGCTAGGTTTGGCTCGATGAGCTGGGATGACTGGGTAGACGCGGTCGAGATCGAGCCGTCGATCTATGCCTCCGACTTCTCGCGGCTCGGCGAGCAGCTCGGCGCGCTGCATGCTGCAGGAGCGAAGGTCATCCACTTCGACATGGGAGACGGGCACTTCATCCCCGAGATCACGATCGGGCCGATCGTGGCGGCCTCCGTCTCGCCGCTCGTCCATGGGTGGCGAGCGCGGCTCGACTGTCATCTGATGGTCTCGGAACCGGAGAAGCACTTCGAGGCGATCGCGAAGGCAGGCGGGGACAGCGTCACGTTCCACGTCGAGGTGTGCGACGAGCCGTCGCGAGCCGTCGCGCACGCGAGGTCGCTCGGTCTCGGCGTCGGGCTCGCCCTCAATCCCGAGACGGCGGTCGAGGATGCAATCGCAGCTGCCGAGGGAGTGGATCTGGTGCTCTGCATGTCGATTCACCCTGGGTACTCGGGGCAAGCCTTCATGCTGGAGGCGCTCGACAGGATCGCCCGGCTGCGCGCGCTGCTGCCCCGGGAGGTGCGCGTCCAGGTCGACGGCGGGATCAACCACGAGACCGCTCGCGCGGCCCGCGAGGCCGGCGCCGATCTTCTCGTCGCGGGCAGCGCGATCTTCTGGAAGGACGATCCTCCTGCTGCGTACCGCGAGCTCCTCGAGCTGGTCGGTGGCCCGTGACCGTCCTCGCGCTCGCCGTGACCGGCCGCGGCCTCGTCGATCCTACGGAGCCCGTCATCCGCGCCGACGACGAGGGGCTCCTGCGTGGACGCGCCGCGTTCGAGACGCTCCGGGTCTACAGCGGGCGGCCGTTCCGGCTCGAGGCGCATCTCGACCGCCTGACCGCGTCTGCGGCGAGCATCGGCCTCCCGGCGGTCGAGCGCCGGCGCCTGCAGGTTCTCGTCGCCCTCGTGTTGCCGAAGGCGAATCGCGGCGAGGCATCTCTCCGCCTGGTGTGGACGGCCGGGCCTGCCGGCGGCATCCCCTCGGCGCTGGCGCTCCTGAACGAGATCCCGGAGTGGATCGAGCACGCACGCGAGCGCGGCGCGTCGGCCGTGTCGCTCCTCGGGGTGCGTGCGTCCGCTCCGTGGCTTCTCCCCGGTGTGAAGTCGACGAGCTATGCCGTGAACATGGCGGCCGAGGCCGAGGCCCGCAGGCGTGGGGTGGACGAGGCTCTCTTCGTCGACGTCGACGGGATCGTCCTGGAGGGGACTGTCACGAACGTCTGGTGGCGGGCCGGCGACACGCTCTACACGCCGTCCCTCGACCTCGGCATCCTCGCAGGCGTTACGCGGGCGACGCTCATGGAGCTCGCGCCGGGGTGCGGCTACGCGGTCGAGGAAGGCGCCTACGCGCTCGAGCAGCTCCTCGCGGCCGAGGAGGCGTTCACCTCCTCGTCGGTGCGTGAGGTCATGCCGCTCGTCGACGTCGATGGCCGTGCGCTCGGCCGCGGCCCAGCGGCGGACGCGCTCCAGGCCGCGCTGCGGGAGCTCGCAGCTAAGGTCTGAGCGTGAGCGACGCACCGGTCAGGCTCGGCGGCATGGCGCTTCAGAACGGCGTCCTCGTCCACGGACCGACGTCCTGGGGCTGCGCGGTACGAGCCGACGACGGCACGCTTCGCGTCGCCTCGGCTCGCAAGCCGCGGTTGGCGCCGGCGGCGCGCCAGAGGGTGCCGGTCCTCCGTGGGCCGATCGCCCTGGCGGAGGCGTTCGCGCTTCTCCCAGCGGTTCGGCGCGCGCTGCCGCAGGCCCGCTTCCCGTTCGAGCGACCGAGTGTGCTCGCCGCGATTCTCGGCACTGCCGTGGTCGCGCGCACGCTCCGAAGGTCGCGCCTGTCCCCCGGCACTCGGGAAGTGGCGGCGGCTGGTGTTGCGTTCCTGCCCGCTGCGCTCGCCTTGCGTGGCCCTCACCTCGCGGCGTACCACGGGGCGGAGCACATCTCGATCGGCACGTATGAGAACGACGGCGATCCCGCACCGAAGGAGCATCCGCGCTGCGGCTCGCAGCTCATCGCGCCGATGGTCGCATCGTCCCTCGCGGCGAACGTCGTCGCGTCGAAGGCACCCGCCGGAACCCGGAGCATCGCGCGGCTCGTGGGGATGGCCGGGGCGATCGGCGGTTCGGTCGAGCTCTTCTCCTGGGTCGCCCGCAATCCCGAGCATCCGCTCGCGCGCGTCCTCGCGCGCCCCGGATTCGAGATCCAGCGGCACCTCTCGACTGCCGAGCCGTCCGCCGATCAGCTCGAGGTCGCAAACGCGGCCCGCGACGCCTGCCTCGCCCTCGAGCGTCAAGCCGCGTAGCCGCTTCAGCGCTTTCTGCGCGCTGCCGATAGCCCAAGTGGTGGATCTCGAGAACACGCTCCTGACGTGGCTCCCGATCGTGTTCTTCGGGGTGGTCATCGTCCTACTGCTGTACACACTGCGGTTCATGCCGCGGGCGAAGCCGGCGCCGGTCGTGCGCGGCTCGCAGGTCGAGGTCTCCTGGGACGACGTCGCCGGACTCGACGAGGCGAAGGAAGAGCTCGTCGAGGTCGTCGAGTTCCTCCGCGATCGCAAGCGCTTCGAGCGGCTCGGGGCGCGCGTGCCGCGCGGGATCCTGCTGCACGGGCCGCCCGGCACGGGTAAGACGCTCGTCGCCAAGGCCGTCGCCAGCGCATCGGGCGCGAACTTCTACTCGCAGAGCGCGTCGTCGTTCGTCGAGATGTTCGCCGGCCTGGGCGCGGCCCGCATCCGCAAGCTCTTCGACGAGGCGCGCAAGCATGCGCCCGCGATCGTGTTCATCGACGAGCTCGACGCCGTGGGGACCGCACGGATGGGCGGCGGCTTCCATCGCGAGCACGACCAGACGCTCAACCAGCTCCTCGTCGAGCTCGACGGGTTCAACGCCCGCGACGAGGTCGTGGTCATGGCTGCGTCCAACCGTCTGCAGGACCTCGACACGGCGCTACTCAGGCCGGGTCGTTTCGACCGGCAGGTCATGGTCGCGGCCCCGGACGTCGCCGGGCGTGAAGCGATTCTCAACGTCCACACGCGCGACAAGCCGCTCGCAGCGGACGTCGATCTCGGTGTGATCTCTCGTCAGACGGCGGGCCTCACTGGAGCCGACCTCGCGAACCTGTGCAACGAAGCCGCGATCTTCGCCGGACGCTCGAATGCGCAGTACATCCGGCAGCTCGACTTCGACGCCGCGATGGACCGCATCGTCGCCGGCCTGCAGCAGCGCCGCGTGGTCTCGGAGAAGGAGAAGCGGATCCTCGCGTACCACGAGGCCGGTCACGCCGTGATGTCCCATCTCGTCGGAGACCTCTTCCCCGCGCAGAAGGCCACGATCGTCTCGCGCGGTCAGGCGCTCGGCTACACGCTCAACACGCCGGCCGAGGACCGCTACATGCACACGCGCGAGGAGTTCGTCGACCTCATGAAGGTCTTCCTCGGCGGCCGTGCCGCCGAGGAGGTCGTCTTCGGGCGGATCACGAACGGCGCCGCCAACGACCTCGAGCGTGTCACCGAGATAGCCCGCTCGATGGTGTTCGAGTTCGGCATGTCGGAGGTCGCGCCGTCGCGGACGATGCGGGCCGACAACTACGCGCTGTCCGAGGAGACGAAACGACTCCGCGACTCAGAGCAGGCCAGGCTCACCGACCACGCGTACGACGAGGCGAAGCGGTTGCTGTACAAGCACCGCACCGCGCTCGACCGCGTGGCCGCGGCGCTCCTCGAGAAGGAGACTCTCGACCGTCACGAGCTCGAGGCGCTGCTCGCCGACGTCACCCCCGACTCGTACTCGTCCGAGACGGTCGGCACCGTGCGCGCCCTCCCAATGCGGGACTAGGCACGCGGGTAGCATCGCGCGGGTGCGGGGGATCCATCATCTCGGCCTCGCGGTGACCGATCTCGACGAGGCCGTCGCGACGTACGAGCGCCTCTTCGACGCCCGGCTCGAGCACCGAGAGCCTCTCCACGAGCAGGGTGTCGAAGCCGCGTCGATGCTCGTCGGCGAGAGCCGCATCGAGCTGGTCACGCCGACCGGCGACGACACTCCTGTCGGACGCTTCCTCGCCCGCCGCGGCCCAGGGATGCACCACGTCGCGCTCGAGACGAGCGATCTGCTCGCGGCACTCGACGAGCTCGACGCGGCGGGCGTGGAGCTCATCGACCGGGTTCCGAGGAAGGGCCTGTTCGGGCTCGAGGTCGCGTTCCTTCATCCCGATTCCGTTCACGGCGTTCTCACGGAGGTGGTTGCGGGTGGCTGACGATCTCGTTCGGATCGAGGTCGGTCTCGACGGCGGGCAGATCCTGAGCGCGCTGGTCTCGACTGCGAGCGCCGACTCGCTCGACGCGGCACTCCGCGCCGGCGCGGTCTCGACGGTCGAGTTGCAGGCCGAGGACGGTGTGTTGGTGCTGGTCCTCCCGAGGGTGCTCTACGCCAAGCGCTATGCCCGCGAGACGCGGGTCGGGTTCGACGCCTCGTAGCGCGACGTGGCCCTTCGGGTCGGCATCGTCGGCCTTCCGAACTCCGGAAAGACGACGCTCTTCAACGCGCTGACGCGGGCGGGCGCGCAGGTGACGGCCTACGCCGACGTTACCCAGAAGCCGAATCTCGGGATGGCTGTGATCGCCGACGACCGGCTCGACCGGCTCGCTGGGGTGGTCGGCTCGAAGAAGGTCACGCCCGCCGCGATCAGGATCGTCGACGTGCCGGGCCGCGGGGAAATCCCCGGCGAGCTCCGACAGGCGGACGCGCTGCTGGCGGTCCTCGACGGCTTCTCGGAAGGCGCCGACCCCGCGAACGATCTCGAGACGCTCAGGCTCGAGCTGATCGTGGCGGACCGCGAGCACGTCGATCGGCGTCTCGAGCGCGTGCGCAAGGAGGCGAAGTCGGGAGACCGGTCCAAGCGGCAGGAGGTCGAGCTGACGGAGAAGCTGCTCGCGCATCTCGACGAGGGGCACGCGCTCTCGGACTGGCCGGGCGAGCTGCCGGGCGAGCTCGAGCCGCTGACGACGAAGCCGCTCATCCCACTCGAGAACGGCCCGGGTGGGATCGACTCCGCGCTCGAGATGGAGCTCGTCGAGCTCCCAGAGGAGGAGGCCGCGGAGTTCCGGTCGGGGCGCTCGGCGCTCGACGATGTCGTCGTGCGCCTCAAGGGGGCGCTCGGGCTGATCACGTTCTTTACCGTCGGCGACACGGAAGCGCGCTCGTGGACGCTCCAGCACGGCCAGACGGCGCTCGAGGCAGCGGAATCGGTCCATTCGGACATCGCGCGTGGCTTCATCCGCTGCGAGGTGATCCGCTGGGGGGATCTCCTGGAGTGCGGATCGCACGCGGAGGCGGCGCGGCGCGGGCTGCAGCGTCTCGAGGGCAAGACGTACGTCGTCGAGGACGGTGACGTCCTCAACATTCGCTTCAACGTCTGACGGCACGGCGGCCCTCCCCCAGCACCCTCAGAGGACTAGCCCGCCGCGACCAGCGCGGCGCCGACCAGGGCGACTGCACCGCCGAACCGCTTCGTTGCCGCGAGCCTCTCGCCGAGAACGAGCCACGCGAGCACGATCGTGACCACCGGATACAGGCTGCTGAGCACCGCGACGATGCCCACTGCTCCCCGGGTGCTCGCCGCTGCGACGAGGACGTTTGCGCACGTGTCGAAGACGCCCACGGCCACGAGCAGCGGTAGCATGCGGCGCGGGGCGGTGAGAGCCGTCGCGGTCGCCAGAGCAGCCACGACCGCGATCGGGACGGAGGCAGTACGCGCGGCTGCCACTGCCCACGCTGCGCTCTCGTCGGCGCCTGCGTCGATGCCGACGAAGAACAGCCCGAAGCCGAGTGCGGCGACGGTGGCGAGCCCGACGCCCGCGGCTACCCGCCGCCGACCCTCGCCGGAAGGCTCCCGGGACAACACGACGATGCCTGTCCCGACGAGCGCGACCCCGAACCACTGAACCGCCGAGGGCACTTCCCCATGTGAGGCGTCGACGGCGAGCGGGACGACAGGTGACGCCGCCGAGATCGGCGCGACGATCCCCATCACACCGACTGCGAGGCCCCGATACAGGCCGGCGAGACCTACAAGAGCGGCGATGCCCGCGAGCGCGGCCGGCCAGAGCTGCTCGACCCCGGGGAAGGCGTCCCCGGACAGGAGCACCCAGACGAAGACGCCGACCAGTCCGACGGCTTGCGAGATGACGAGCACCGTGAGGACGGCCAGTCGACGGGCGGCCACGCCGCCGAGGAAGTCACCGATGCCCCAGCCGAGCGCGCCGGCGATCGCCAGAACCGCGGCCATCAGTGGAGGGAGAGGAGCGCCGCGGCTGCGAAGCAGCCGCCCTCAAGGACCTTCGCGCAACCGGACTCCGCGCGAGCCGATCCCGGTCTTGCGCAGAGCACTGCTCAGTCGTCGCCGACGGGACGTGTGGCAGCCTGGGCGTCGAGCTGGTTCGCGTGGTAGACGACGGCAGCCTCCGCAGTTCGCGCGGCGGGCCGGTCGTGGTGGCAGGCGACTCCGTGCAGAAGCTCCGCGAGAACGCCCGGATCGAGGTCGCGAGCGCGCTCCTGCTCCTCGATCATCCGGAGGCCGAGGTGGACATGGCCGAGGAGGCGACCCTCGTCCGTCTGCCGAAACGCGGGTCCCGGCCCGAGCTCGCGAATGCGGCCGACGTCGTGCAGGAGTGCCGCCGCCAGCACGAGGTCGTGCCGCAGCCGCGTGTGGAGCTGCGCCGTCTCACGACAGAGCGTCGCGACGCCGACGGTGTGCTCGAGCAACCCGCCTGCGTAGCCGTGATGTCCCTCCGCGGATGCGGCGGGTAGCGATCGGAGTGCCTTTCGCACGACCGTGTCTCGCACGAACGAGTCGACGACCGCCGCGAGTCCGTCGTGCGAGATCTCCGAGGCGAGGAACTCGAAGAAGCCGTCGAGCTCGTCTGCGTCACGTCGCAGGGCGGGGGTGAGGTCGGAAGGATCCGCGCCTTCGGCGGCCTCCACCGATCGCACCTGCACCTGGAGCTTCCCCCCGAAGCGCTCGACGCGACCCAGCACCCGCACGGCGTCGCCCTCGCCGAAGCGCTGGTCGAGCAGGTCGACGTCGTTCCAGACGCGCGCCTCGACTCGACCGCTGGCGTCCGCGAGCTCGAGGGCGAGGTAGGGGGCTCCTGCGCGCGTGCGCCGGCGCTCCTTCTTGGCCACGGCGAACACGCCTTCGACGGTCCTGTCCTCGGCGAGCTCGGCGATCGTGGTCACGCCTCGAGTCTAGATAGGTGACCGGCAATCCCTCGCCGCGCGGGAGGTGACCGCGACGCATCGCCGGATGGCGCCGCCCTCACTCGCACGTATTCCCGATACGCGCTCGATCGGGCGGCGTCCCCGGCTCGGTCGCAGTCATCCCCGCATCGGTGAGGATCACCGGTCACCTATCCGACTCTGGGCCGTTGGTACGCTCGCCGCGATGGCCGATGTTCAGCCGTTCCGCGCCGTCCGCTACGCCGGCGCGGCCGGCGCGCTGGCCGATCTCGTCGCACCGCCCTATGACGCCGTCGACGACGACGAGCGCACCGCCCTGTACACGCGCAGCCCCTACAACGTGGCGCACGTGACGCTTCCGGAGTCCGCGGGCGAAGCCGGGCGCCTCTACGGCGAGTGGCGGCGCGACGGGATTCTCGAGGAGGACGACGAGCCCGCGATCTGGCTTGCCGTCGAGGACTACGTCGGCCCGGACGGGGTGGCGCGCGAGCGTCATGGCGCGATCGTGTCGGCCGCGGCCGAGCCGTACGAGATCGGATCCGTGCTTCCGCACGAGCTGACGCACGCGGGAATCCGAGCCGAGCGGCTCGAGCTCCTGCGGGCGACCCGAGTGCAACCCGAGCCGATCCTGCTGCTCGCCGAGGCGGCAGTCTCGATCGAGGCGCCAGACCGGAGCCCCGATCTCGAGGTGGGCGGAACCCGGCTCTGGCGGGTCCCGGCAGGCGTGGGCTCGACTGTCGACGTCGGGCAGCTCCTCATCGCCGACGGGCATCACCGCTACGAGAGCGCGGTCGAGCTCGATGCGGAGCTCGGCGGCGAAGGAGTGCGGATCATGGCTCTCGTCGTCTCGACGGACGACCCCGGCCTCCACGTCTTTCCCACCCATCGCGTGTTCGTCGACAGGCCTGACCTCGCCGCGCTCCGCGAGGGAGAACCGTGCCGAGACCTCGACGACGCGATGCGGCGGCTCGCGATGAAGCCGTACGAGCGATCAGCCGCGATCAGGTATCGACGTGGGTACGTCGAGCTCGTGCACGGGGCCGCGGGTGAGCTCGACACCGAGCTCGTGGACCGCCACGGGCTCGACGGGATCCGCTACACGCAGCGCGTCGACGAGGCGGTCGCCTGGGTTGACAGAGGAGCCGCCGACGCCGCCTTCGTCCTCCGGCAGCCACGTGTCGAGGACGTCTTCGACGCAGCGCGGCACGGGCGGCGAATGCCGCAGAAGAGCACGTACTTCCATCCGAAGCCGCTCTCGGGCCTGCTCTTCCACCCGGTGACGTCATGACGCCCTGGCTCGAGACCTGCCGCTCGTGCGTGGCGGACATCCGCGGTGTCCTCGAGCGCCTGCCGACACGCGTCGAGCGTGAGCCGGTGCTACGCCTCGGCGAGGGCGGAGACGAGACGACGGCGATCGACCAGGCGGCCGAGGACGCGGTCGTCGCGCGGCTGGCCGGGCTCGGAGAGGACTTCGTACTGGTCTCCGAAGAGCTGGGTGAGCGAGCGTTCGGCGCGGGAGGCTTGCGGCGAGTCGTGGTCGACCCGATCGACGGGTCGGTCAACGCGAAGCGGGGCATCCCGTTCTTCTCGTTCTCGCTCGCGGTCTCCGAGGGCCCGACGATGGGCGATGTCGTGTTCGGGTACGTCTACGACTTCGGCTCGGGCGAGGAGTGGACGGCGGAGCGCGATGTCGGCGCGTTCCTCGACGGTTCGCGGCTGGGCGCATCGAAGCCGAAGGAGACGATCGAGATCCTGTCCTTCGAAGGAACGACGACGCCGGCGATCGCCGGCCGCATCGGAGCGATGGTCGACCTCGCAGGACGTGTCCGCGTCATGGGATCGCTTGCCCTGTCGCTCTGTCATCTTGCGGCCGGTCGGGTGGACGGCGTCGTATCGCTCAAGGCTGCACGCTCGGTCGACATCGCCGCCGCGCAGCTCCTCGTGCGTGAGTGCGGCCTCGCGATCGAGCTCTTCGAGGATCCTCCTCTTGCCGCGGCGCCGCTCGATCTCGGCATGCGCTCCCGCCTCGCCGCGGCTGGCTCACCCGAGCTCGCACGCCGACTCGCGGACGCGCTCGAGAGCGGCTAGGCCGAGCCCGACTCGTCGGGTGGCGGTGCCGGCGTCGCCGGAGGAGTCTCGTTGGCGTCGCCGCACACGATCTGCCCGGGGCTCGTCACGGTGCACGTCATTCCACCGTGCATTCCCGACCAGATCCCGGCGAGGTATGCGAACCCGCAGAGGAGCATCACCGCGACGAGGAGCAGCGGCCGGCGTAGTCGACCGGTCCATGCGGACCGGCCGCCTGCGCGCACCTCTCCCCCGTCGAACCGAACCTCCGTCATCTCCCCGTCCCCCTTACGTTGCACTCAACTCGGGGCGCGCGCCCGTGTCAACCGTGCGGGACGACGCTGCTACCCTCGCCGCGATGAGGCCCGACCGCGATGCGATCCTGAAGGCACTCGAGAACGTCATCGACCCCGAGCTCCGCCGCCCGGTCACCGAGCTCGACATGGTGCGTGACGTCCTCGTGGAGGACGACGGCTCGGTCTCGGTGACGATCGCGCTGACGGTCGCGGGCTGCCCGCTGCGCGACTCGTTCCAAGAGCAGGTGTCTCGCTTCGTCGGCGAGGTTCCAGGCGTGACGCGCGTGCGGCTCGGGTTCGACGTGATGACGCCCGAAGAGAAGGCGGCGCTCGTCTCGCGGCTGCGAGGCGGGAACGCGGGCGATCGGACGATCTCGCTTTCGCCCGGAACGCGTGTCATCGCGGTCGCGTCGGGCAAGGGTGGCGTCGGCAAGTCGACGCTCACCGCGAACCTCGCGTTCGCCCTGTCATCGCTCGGCGAGCAGGTGGGCGTCCTCGACGGCGACATCTACGGGCACTCGATCCCGCACATGCTCGGCATCCACCAGAAGCCCATCGCCGTCGACGACATGATCGTCCCGCCCGTCCGCGGCGATCTGAAGCTCATGTCCATCGGGTTCTTCCTCGAGGAGAACGCGCCCGTCATGTGGCGCGGGCCCATGTTGCACAAGGCGCTCGAGCAGTTCCTCTCGGACGTGCACTGGGGCGAGCTGGACACGTTGCTCGTGGACATGCCCCCCGGTACGGGAGACGTCGCGATGTCGCTCGGGCAGCTGCTTCCGCGCGCAGAGGCGCTCGTCGTCACGACGCCGCAGCCTGCGGCGCAGCAGGTCGCGGTGCGAGCGGCGCAGATGGCCCAGAAGACCGGCATGCGCGTCCTCGGAGCGGTCGAGAACATGTCGTACCTCGCTTCCACGGGGGAGGAGCTGTTCGGCTCGGGCGGAGGCCAGGCGCTTGCCGACGAGATGGGCGTGCCGCTCCTCGCGCGGATTCCTCTCGACCCGATCATGCGCGAGGCAGCCGACGATGGATGCCCGGTCGGCGAGGTCGCTCCCGACTCGGACGCAGCGGTTGCCATCGTGGCGCTGGCCGAGTCTGTCGCCGCGTTGCGCGCGGGCGCGATCCGCAAGCAGCTGACCGTTCTCTCGTAAGGCTCGCCTCCGTGCCCGGGGCCGCGTTCTTCGACCTCGACCGGACGCTCATCTCTCGGTCGAGCTCGCTCGCGTTGGCGGGGACGTTCCGGGGGCGCGGGCTCATCGGTCGCCGCCAGCTCGTCCAGGCGGCTCTCGCACAGCTCGCGTTCGTGCGTTTCGGCGCAGGTCAGGGACGGGTCGGGCAGACGGCCGACAGCGCGATGGCGATTCTTCGCGGACTCCCTGTGGAGCTAATGCGCGAGATCACCTCGCAAGCGTGGGAACCAGTGTTGAAGCCGCTCGTGTATCGGGAGGCACTCGATCGCGCGTCGGCGCATGCGGAGCAGGGCGAGCGGGTGTTCATCGCATCGGCCGCGCTCCAGGAGGTCGTCGAGGAGGTCTCGAATCGGCTGGGATTCGACGGGGCGATCGCGTCGCGGGCCGAGGTGGAAGACGGTGTCTACACGGGGCGCCTCGAGCGCCGGCTCTACGGTCAGGCGAAGGCGGACGCGCTCGTCGAGGTGGCGCAGGCGGAGGGCATCGATCTCGCCCGTTCGACCGCGTACTCGGACTCCCACTCGGACGTCCCGTTCCTCGAGGCCGCCGGACATCCGGTTGCCGTCAACCCCGATCGTGAGCTCCGCCGCCTCGCGGAGCGGCGGGGCTGGCCCATCGCGCGTTTCGCCACCAAGGCATTCCCGACATGACCGCGGCCGAAGCTCGCGTGCGCCTCGCTCGGCTCGGATTCGCGCCCGTTGCCGTCGAGGCGCTGGTCGCGCATTTCGACGACGCCGAGCGGCGGGGGAAGGCATTCCACGGCTTTTCGCGCGTCGAGTGGCTCGAGACGCTCGAGCTGGACCCTGCCGCGCGGCCGCTCCTGCTCGAGTCCGAGGAGGGCTTCGAGCGCTGGGACGGGCACGGCGCGCTCGGCTACCTCGTGCTCGAGGAGATCGTGCGGGCGACCCTCGCCGATCCTCCCGAGCGAGCGCGCGTGGTCGTCGCGCGACGGTGCTTCCCGACCGGAGTGCTCGGGTATTGGGTCCGCCGACTCGCCGCCGGCGGGCTCGTCGCGGCACTGACGGCGACCTCTCCGCGACGCCTTCTGCCTCCGGGAGGTGGCGAGCCACTCACCGGTACGAACCCGCTCGCGATCGCCATTCCCTCGGGTGCAGGCGCGCCCATCGTCTCCGACGTGTCGATGGGCGCGACGACGCACGGCGCCGTTCTCGCCGGCGCAGCGCTTCCCGCTGAGCTCGTCCCGTTCGGCGGCGAGCAGTCGCACAAGGCGTTCGCGCTCGCGGTCGGCCTCGAGCTTCTCGTCTCGGCACTCGCAGGCCCCGAGCACGGCGCCGTCCTCGTCGTCGCACGCCCGGATCACGACCCGGTGCCCGCGTTCCGCGAGCTCGCGGGGTCCCTCCGGCTTCCCGGCGACGACTGACCTACTGGCCCGTCAGCTCGCGAAGCCGCCGCAGAACGACCGGATCGACTGCATCCTCACCGTCGACGCGCTCCTCGAGGTTCGCGACGCCGGCCCAGTCTTCGAGGCGCTCGTATCCGAGCACGGCGAGGCGGTCGGCGATCTCCTTGCTCAAACCCTCGTCGATCTCGACCCACTGCGCCCGGGGCGTGTGGCCGAAGAGCTCTTGGTGGACATGGAAGAGACGACGGAGCTCGTCGAGCGGACGCTCGTGGTCGTCGACTCGCAGGTCGACGAGGACATCCGACAGGCCTGCGTAGCCCTGCTCCGGCCCGACGACGAGGATTGCCGCGGACTGCTGGCCACGGCTGTCGCCCCCAGCCCTCTGGGCGGCGTCGAGGCTGTCGAGCAGTCGCTCGGCGAGTGGGCGTCCCGGAGTCGCCTCGAACGTCTCGGCCAGGGCGTCCACCGTCTCCGACGAGACCAGAATGTTCCCCTGCGCCGCGTACCCCCGCCCCGAGCGATGCCCCGCCCAGGCGTTGCAGTCGCTCCCGGTGTAGGACGCGCTGCCTCCTTGCCCGTCGACGACCCCGAGCTGTCGTTGGCTGCGACCTTCGTCCGCCTCCGTCAGATGCACGACGACTTCGTCTGCGGACAGCCCGTCCCGCAGCAGAGCGAGACCGCCCGGCCCGTACCGAGGGTTTGCCCACGCCTGCGTCGCGACCGCACCGACGAGAGGCTCCGCCCACGGCACGATGCTTCCGACCGCGAGGAACTTGGACTGCACGGCGACGCCCCACTGCTGCGCCTCGAGGTCGCAGGCGCAGATCGAGTAGGTCGCGACGGGCTCAGCCATAGGTCATCTCCGCGAGGTCGAGAGAGAGCAGCGACTCGTCGGTGACGAGAGCGCAGGCGATCGGTCCGAGCGAGAGCGCCGCGTGCACGTCTTCCGCCGATCGAGCAGCGGACCACGACCGGAGTGCCCGCGTGATGAGCTTCGTGGATCGCCGCCACATCGGAGACGTCGTCGAGCGATCGAGCGCTCCCGCCAGCTCGACGGTTCCCTCGAGCACGATCGCGGGTACCTTGCGCCCGGTCGCCCCGAACCAGCGCTCGCGCATTACAGCGCGATCGTCACGCCGGGCTCGGGCGCGAGGATCTCGACCCCCGGAGGAGCGAGCGCGCGCAGAGCGTCGGGCGTACCCGTCAGGAGGCCGAAGGTGCCGTAGTGACAGGGCACGCAGCGGATGACGCCGAGGAGCTCGAGCGCGACCGCGGCCTCACGCGGGCCCATCGTGAAGTGGTCGCCGATCGGGAGCACCGCGACGTCGGGCCCGTAGATCCGTCCGATCAGTGACATGTCCCCGAAGACGTTCGTGTCGCCCGCGAAGTAGATCGTGAAGCCGTCCTCGAGCTCGAGTACGACGCCGCAGCTCTCTCCCGCGTAGGTGCCGTCGGCCGTGCTCGACGAGTGGTTCGCGTCGGTGAGCGTCAGCTTGACCCCTCCGACGGTCACGGTTCCGCCCTTGTTCGCCGAGTGGGCCATGCCGTCGTCCGCGACGCCCTGACGCGTCAGCCAGGCCCTGAGCTCGACTTGCGCCACGATCGGGCAGTCGAGCCGCTGGTGGATGGCGACCGTGTCTCCCACGTGGTCGCCGTGGCCATGCGTGACGAGGATCAGGTCACAGCGCTCCGGCTCGAGCTCCGACTCCGGGCAGCGTGGGTTTCCGTTCAGGAAGGGATCGACGTAGAGCCGCTTCCCGCCCGGCGTGTCGACGCGAAACGCGGAGTGTCCGAGCCACGTGAGCTCCGTCGCCACGTGGGGAATCTAGTGAACCGCTAGAACGGAAGCGAGGACGCGGCGTCGGAGGCGGCGTCGAGGATAGGCTGCACCACGAAGAACGAGCCGACCGTGACGACGACAGCGGCTCCGACGGCGATGCTCAGAGCCACGTCGCGTGGCGGAGAGCCTCCCGCAGGTGCGAGCCGGAGCTCGATGCCGGAGCGCATGTACATCCACCGCACGACATTGAGGTAGTAGCCGAGCGAGACCGCCGTGGCCGCGACGCCGATGAGGACGAGCCACCAGTCGCCGGCGTCGTACGCCGCCGAGAAGACGAACAGCTTTCCGAACATCCCGCCCGTCAGCGGGAAGCCGGCCATCCCCAGCATGAACGTCCACAGCGCGATGCCGTGGTACGGCCGCTCCCAGCCGAAGCCGGCAAGGGACTCGAGCGTGACGGGAGTCTGCAGCTCGCGCTCGCGCGCTGCGACGACGGCAAACGCGCCGACCGACATCGCCGAGTAGGGGACGAGATAGAAGAGGAGTGCCTCGCCGCCGAGCTCCGAGTTCGCGGCGATCGCCATGAGCATGAAGCCGGCGTGCGAGATCGAGGAGTAGGCGAGGATGCGCTTGAGGTCCCGCTGCGCGAGCGCACCGAGGTTTCCCCAGGCGAGCGAGATCGCGGCCAGCACGGCGACAGCGATCGTCCACACGTCGCTCTGCTCGGGGAATGCCGTGACGAGGACGCGCAGCATCACGACCAGCGCCGCGGTCTTCGTCGCCGCCGACATGAAGGCGGTCACCGACGTCGGTGCTCCCTGGTACACGTCGGGCGTCCACATGTGGAACGGCGCCGCGGACACCTTGAACGCGAGCCCGGCGAGGATCATGGCGAGCCCGGCGAAGAGGAACGCGTCGCTCGTCGCGTCGGCGGAGGCGATTGCGGGGAAGCTCAGCTCCGACGTCGCCCCGAAGACGAGCGCCGAGCCGAAGAGCAGCACCGCCGAGCCGAGGCCGCCGACGATGAGGTACTTGAGCCCGGCCTCGAGCGAGGTCTCGCGCTCGGAGTCGATGGCGACGAGGATGTAGAGGCAGAGCGAGAACCACTCGAGCCCGAGGAAGAGCGTCATGAGGTCCTCGGCCCCGACGAAGAACGCCATTCCCGCGCCGGCCGTGGCGACCAGGGTGTAGTACTCGGCGTGGTTCTCGCGGCGGCGCTCGCCCCATGACGCGAGGACGACGACGGCTCCGGTCACGCCGAGGATCACCCCGGCCATGGAAGCGAGCTGATCGCGCACGAGCGAGCCCGAGAGCTCGATCTCCGGCGTCGGCGTCTGCTCGAATACGTAACCGGCGAGGATCGCGGCGAGGACGAAGCCGACGAGCGCTGCGCTTGCGGCGACGCTCTTCTGCATCCACGCGGGAAGGAGCGCAGACAGGAGAGCGACCCCGGCTCCGCCGAGCAGCGCCAGCGTCGGCGAGAGCGCGACCCAGTCGACGGTGGGCGTGTCGATCACGGCAGGAACTCCGCAATCGTCGAGGCGACGAAGGCGCTCTCGCTCACGAGCGCCGGCCAGACCGAGAGGCCGAGCAGCACGAGCAGCAACGGCAGCACGAGCGCGAGCTCACCGACCCGCAGGTCGAGAGCCTCCTCGCGGACCGCCCGGCCCGGCTTCACGTGCAGGACCGCCGAGATGATGCGGAGCGTGTACATCGCTGCGAGCACGACCCCGAGCGCGACGACGACCGAGTAGCCCCAACCCTGATCGTATGCGCCGGCCATGATCAGGAACTCGCCGGCGAAGGTGGCCGATCCGGGGACCGCGAGCGCGATCATCCCGCTGAGGAGCACGACCGTGGCGAGCGTCGGTCGCCCACGCGCCATCCCGCCGAGCGCGTCGAGCTCGCCCGTGCCGCAGCGCCGTTCGACCATCCCGACGAGCAGGAACATGCACGCGGACACGAGCCCGTGCGCGACGGACTGGAGGACGGCACCGTCGAGGCCGAGATCGTCGAAGGCGAAGACGCCGATCGTGATCAGCCCCATCTGCGCCATCGACGAGTACGCGATCACCCCGCGGAGGTCGGGAGCGCGGAAGGCGAGCAGCGACCCGTACACGAGCCCCGCGCACGCGAGCACGAGGATCAGCCCGGAGAGGTCGTCGGCCGGCTCGGGGAACTTCGGGATGCCGATCCGGAGGAAGCCGTAGATCGCCGTCTTCGAGACGACCGCCGAGAGCACCGCGGCCACTTCGACCGGCGCCTCGCGGTATGCGAGCGGCAGCCACCCGTGGAACGGGAAGAGCGGGGCCTTCACGGCGAACGCTGCTGCGAAGCCGAGGAAGATCCACACGTTGTCGCTCGTTCCCGAGTCCGTCAGCGAGAACGTCCCCTGGGTCACCCCGAAGGCGACGACCGACGCGAGCATGAGCAGCGAGCCGGCCATCGTGTAGATGACGAACGTCACCGTCGCCGCCTGCCGCCGCTCGCCGCCCCACACGCCGACGAGGACATATAGGGGAATGAGCATCGCCTCGAACGACACGTAGAAGAGAAGGAGGTCCTGCGAGGCGAAGGTGGCGACGACCGCACCGAGCAGGAAGAGCATGAGGGCGTGGTAGGCGCGCGTCCGTTCGCGACCGATCCAGACGGCGTATCCGATGGCGGCGGCGAAGACGATCACGGTCGCCCCTGCGAGCCAGAGCGAGAATCCGTAGAAGCCGACCGAGTACGAGATCCCGAGGCTTTCGACCCATTCGCGCGACGTCTCCAGCTGGAGGCCGCCGTCGTCGAAGTCGAACCGTGCCGCCGCCGTGATCCAGAGCGCGACCTCGAGGAGGGCGACGAGGAACGCGAGGCCAGCAGTCGTCTCGCGTGGAAGCGGGAGGATCGCGACGACGAGCGCGCCTGCAAGCGGAAGCAGGATGAGGGCCGTCGTCAACACCTATCGCACCGCCACGAAGACGACGACGAGAACGGCGACGGCGAACGCGATCGCGATCGCGTAGGTGCGGAGGAGACCCGACTGCACACGCGCGACCTCGCCCCCGACCTGGATCGTGCCCGCGCCGATCTCGTCGAGCGAGCGCTCGACGACGGGCTCCTCCACGTTGCGCCTGAGCGTCACCGCGAGCGCGGCTGCCGGCCGGTAGAAGAGCGCGTCGTAGAGCTCGTCGAAGTAGAGCTTGTGCTCGAGAACCCGCCAGACGCCGAGGTTCGTCACGACCTGCCGGCCGGCCGCGAACGCGCGGCGGGCGAGGAAGAAGCCGACCAGCGCGAGGGTGACGGCGATCGCGCTCGTCCCGTAGTCCTCCGCGACGGTCGCGGTGACGAGCGGCTCCGCAGTCTCGTCGATCCAGTGGAGGAACGGCTCCCACACGCCCGGGATCACGACCAGCCCGCCGATCGTCGCAAGAACGGTGAGGATGCCGACCGGGATCGTCATCGAGCGCGGGCCCTCTCCGTGCCCCTTATGGGCGTGCTCATTGACGAGCGCGCTCGGCTCGCCGCGGAAGACCGCGAAGTAGAGCCGGGTCGTGTACAGCCCGGTGAGAAGCGCCCCCACGAGCCCCGCCGCGTAGAGGACGTACCCGAGCGCATCGTCGCTCGCGAACGCGGCGGACACGATCCCGTCCTTCGACCAGAACCCGGAGAAGATCGGGATGCCCATGAGAGCGAGCGCGCCGACGGCGAACGCGATGTGCGTCCGCGGCATGAGCTTTCTGAGGCCGCCCATGTTTCGGATGTCCTGCTCGCCGCCGAGGTGGTGGATCACGAGCCCGGCCGACATGAACAGCAGCGCCTTGAAGAACGCGTGCGTCATCAGGTGGAAGATCGCGTAGCCGTACGCGCCGATCCCCGCCGCCAGGAACATGTAGCCGATCTGCGACATCGTCGAGTACGCGATGACGCGCTTGATGTCCCACTGCACGAGCGCGACCACACCGGCGACGAGGAGCGTGATCGCGCCGAGAATCGCTGCGAGGTGCTGGACGTCGGGTGCGGCTTCGAAGATCGGGCTCGCGCGAACGAGCAGATAGACCCCGGCCGTCACCATGGTGGCCGCGTGGATGAGCGCCGAGACCGGTGTCGGGCCCTCCATCGCGTCGGGGAGCCAGGTGTGGAGCGGGATCTGCGCCGACTTGGCGACCGCGCCGCCGAGCAGGCCGAGCGCGACGAGGTTCACGCTCGTCGTCGACAGCGAGTCAACGTCGTCGAAGACGCCGAAGAACTCGAGCGTGCCCGTCTCGAAGATGAGGAGGACGCACGCGAGCGCGAACGTCGCGTCGCCTATCGCGTTCATGACGAATGCCTTCTTCGCGGCGGCGACCGCTTCGGGCTTGTGGTGCCAGAACCCGATGAGGAGGTAGGAGGCGAGCCCGACGAGGCCCCAGCCGACGAGCATGAGCAGGAAGTTCCCCGCCTGCACGAGCAGGAGCATCGAGAAGACGAAGAGCGACATGTAGGCGAAGTAGCGACGCTCCTCCTCGTCGCCCGCCATGTAGCCCATCGAGTACCAGACGATGAGCCCGCCGACCCCGGAGACGATGAGCATCATCGTGCTCGAGAGGGTGTCGAGCAGGATCTGGAACTCGACCTGGAAGTCGCCCGATTCGAGCCAGGTGTAGGCGGTCGAGACGATCTCGCGATCGCCGTGGTCGGACCCCCAGAGCCCGAAGAACGCCACGAGCGCTCCGCCGAAGGCGACGAACGTCGTCAGCGTCGAGATCCAGCCGGCCGTCCGGCGAGAGATCCGCCCTCCGGCGAGCGTGATCGTCAGCGCTCCGGCGAGCGGCGACAGCAGGCACACCCAGGCGCCAAGTGTCGTCATCCGCGGAGAGCGCTCGCCTGGTCGACGTCGAGGAGCATGCGCCGCCGGGCCATCGCGACGATGAGGCCGAGGCCGATCGCGACTTCGGCTGCGGCTACCGCCATCACCGCGAGCGCGAAGATCTGCCCACTCAGATCACCCTGCTGGCGCGCGAACGCGATGAGCGTCAGGTTCGCGGCGTTCAGCATGATCTCGAGCGAGAGCAGGACGATCAGCGGGCTGCGCCGGAGCATGACGCCGAGCGCGCCGATCCCGAACAACGCCGCGGCGACGATGAGGTACCAACCCACATCGGGGCCGTCCACTACACGACCTCCTCTTCCTTCTCGCGCGTCGTGCCGAGGACGACTCCGCCGACGGCGGCGACGAGCAGCACGATCGAGGTGATCTCGAACGCGAGCAGGTGGTCGGTGAGGAACGCCTCGCCGATCTCTGCCGGGCTCCCGAAGGAGGCGGAGATCTCCGCAGGATTCGTCAGGTCGTCGCCCCACGCGAGCCCGAGGACGACGACGATCTCGACCAGGAGCGCGACGGCTGCGACCACGGCCGCGCCGCGTAGGAGCGGCGGTCCGCCGGCCCACGGAGCGTCCGCGCGACCGCCGAGGTAGGCGACGACGAAGAGGAACATCACCATCACGGCGCCCGCGTACACGAGCACCTGCGCGGCGGCGACGAACTCGGCAGACAGCAGGAGGAAGAGCACCGCGAGAGACGCGAGATTCCCGATGAGCGAGAGCGCCGAGTAGAACGGGTTCGTCATGCTCACCACGGCGACTCCTGTTCCGAGGCACGCGCCGGCGGCGAGGAACCAGATCAGCCAGACGAGGACGTTCCCCATTACCTTGCAGCGAGCAGAATCCGCTCGCGCGGACTCCGCTCGCGCCACACCCCTAAAGGCGGCCGCTTCGCGGCCGCTGTGTTGGCGACATCGACGGGTGTAACGGCGGTCGTCGGCTTGTGCACCTACGACCTCGTCTTGAACGCAGGCTCGGGTGTGTCGAAGCGGGCGGGGTCGGCGACGGGCACGCGCTTGATCGGCTCTGCGAGGAGCATGTCCTTCGTGTAGATGAGGTCGTCGCGCGAGTACTCGGCGATCTCGAACTCGTTGCCGAGCGTGATGGCGTCGAACGGGCAGGCGAGCTCGCAGTAGCCGCAGAAGATGCAGCGGCTCAGGTTGATCTCGTAGATCCGCGCGTAGCGCTCGCCGGCCGAGACGCGGTTGTCGGCGGTGTTCTCCTCGGCGACCACTCGGATGCAGTCGGCCGGGCATGCGGCGGCGCAGAGCGAGCAGCCGACACACTTCTCGAGGCCGTTCTCGTGCTTCCACAGCCGGTGGCGGCCGCGAAAGCGCGGGTACACCGGGCGCTTGTACTCCGGGTACTGCTGCGTGATCGGCTTCCGGAAGATCTGCCGGAAGGTCACTCCGAACCCCTTGAGAGTGGTGAATGGCTGAGCCATCAGAGCGCCACCACGAGGATCGCCGTCACGACGGCGTTGATCGTCGCCACTGGGAGCAAGACCTTCCAGCCGAAGCGCATCAGCTGGTCGTACCGCAGGCGCGGCAGCGTTGTTCGCATCCAGATGAACACGAAGAGGACGAGCACGAGCTTCGCGATGAACCACAGAGGCCCGGCCCACGTGGCGCCGTCCCAGCCCGGCCCGTGCCAGCCGCCGAGGAAGAGTGTCACGCACAGCGCCGAGAGCGTGATCAGGTTGACGTACTCGGACATCGCGAACAGGCCGTAGCGCATCCCGCCGTACTCCGTGTGGTATCCCGCGACGAGCTCCTGCTCCGCTTCCGGCAGGTCGAACGGTGCGCGCGCCGTCTCGGCGGTTCCTGCGAGCAGGAAGACGAGGAGCCCCACGAACTGCGGCGCGGCGTACCACCACGTGTCGGCCTGCGCGGCGACGATCTCCGTGAGCGAGAGCGTCCCCGCCATGATCACGATGCCGAGTACGGAGAGCGCAAGCGAGACCTCGTACGAGACGAGCTGCGCGCAGGTCCGCATCGAGCCGAGAAGCGCGTACTTCGAGTCGGACGACCAGCCGCCGAGGATGAAGCCGTACACGCCGATCGACCCGATCGCGAAGATGAGGACGAGTGCGATGTCGAGGTCGGCGACCTGGCCCGGGATGTACACCCCGCCGACTTCCCAGCCGGGACCGAAGGGGATGACCGAGAACGTCACGAGTGCGGTGAACGCGGCGAGGAACGGGCCGAGAACGAATGCCCAGTCGATCGCCGCGGTCGGCTGGAAGCTCTCCTTGTGGAGCAGCTTCAGGAGGTCGGCGATCGGCTGCAGCATCCCGAAGGGCCCAGCACGGTTCGGCCCGTAGCGCAGCTGCATGCGCCCCATGACCTTGCGCTCGGCGAGCGTCAGGTACGCGAACGTGACCATGACGAGGTTGATCACGATGAAGGCCTCGATGAGGCTCACCCACCACTCGACGGGCCGGGTCACGTTTTCTTCACCACCTCGACCGCCGGATGAAGCTCGCCGGCGTGCTCCTCTGCGACGCGCGCGACGCCTTCGACCAGCTTTCGGTTGACGAGCGCCCGCAGCTCGACGGACGTGCCGTTCGACCGCACGGCGACCGTGTCTCCGGTGGCGATGCCGAGCGATGCGGCGTCGGCAGCCGAGAGCTCCACGTCGCGGTGAGGACGCTGGAATCCGAGCTCCGGCACGCGCTCGACCGCCGGTCCCGAGAACAAGGGGCGGTAGCGCTGGAGCCTCAGCGTGCCGCCGATCTCCACGTACGCGTCCGGCGTCGTGGCCGGATCCGGTGCGACGTACGGATGCCTCGCCGGGAGCGGTGCGTGCGCCCCGAGGTCGTCGAGAGTGAGGTCGCGATAGAGCTGGGCCGCGTACTCGGCAAAGACCCCGGCAGCGTGCGGGGGAATCGCGACGTCGAACCGCGCGGCAAGCTTCGAGATCCACGCGAGCTCGTCGGGGCACGGGGGCGAGACGGTGCGGCGCAGGCGCTGGACTCGACCCTCCAGGTTCATCGAGGTGCCGTCGCGCTCGAGCGCGCGCGGTCGACGGCAGGATCAGATCAGCCCAGCCACCCGCGAGCTCGTGGAACATCGTCAGGACGATCACGTGGTGTGCCTGCTCGGCGAGCGCGCGGACGTCGGGGTTGCCGGCGGCCTCGTCGCCGGATACGAGGAGGAGCTCGATCGGCTCGGGGTTCGACTCGTCGGCATCGGCTGCGACCGCCCAGCCGAGGGCCACGCCGCGCGAATTGGCCGCGGCGGGAAGATGGAACGCACCGCAGCCGGCCTTGTCGGCGAACCCGAGCGCGTGGGCGAGCTCGGCAACCCGTGCCCCGCCGCCACCACCCGGGCCGGACCAGACGAGAACGGCACGCTCCGAGGCGCGCAGCCTCCTCGCGAGCCCGCTGCGACCGGTCGCGAGGTCGCGACAGGTCTCGGCGCCGGTTCCCGGTGCGACCTTCTCCGTCCCGGTCGGCGAGAAGACGACGAGCTCGGCTCCGTGCCGACGGGCCTCCCTGATCCACAGGTCGACGATCGGCGCACGCTCGACGACGGGCTCGTCGCCGATCACGACGACGAGCTCGGCATCGGCAATCGCGCTCAGCGGAAGTCGGAACGCCTCGAGGACGTCGGATGTCGCCTCCGGCAGCACTGCGGAGTGCGCGTCGAGCCCGACGCGGAGCAGCCGGCCGAGCGCATACGCGAGCTCGGTCGTCTCCGATCCGGAGAAGGCCGTCACGATCGATCCGGCGGACTCGCGCAGCATCGTCTCGGCGTCGTCGAGCGCGTCGTCCCAGGAGATCTCGTCGAGGCCCTTCCTGCCGCGCCGGAGTGGCGAGACGATCCGATCCTCGGCGCGGAGGTGCGGATACGAGTAGCGCCCCTTGTCGCAGAGCCAGCCGCGGTCGATCTCCGGATGGTTGCGCGAGAGGATCCGCTTGACCTTCCCCTCTCGGATCGTCGCGGACGTGTTGCAGCCGACCGCGCAGCCGGTGCAGACGGTCGGCACGTTCTGGATGTCCCACGGCCTCGCGTCGAAGCGGTACAGCGTCGAGGTGAGCGCTCCGACGGGGCAGAGCTCGACCACGTTCCCGGAGAAGGGAGAGCGGTACGGCTCGTCCTCGAACGTCGCGATCTCGGTGTGGGCGCCGCGGTTGCGCGCGATGAGCAGCCCGTCCTCTGCCACGTCCTCCGAGAAACGCGTACAGCGGTAGCAGAGGATGCAGCGCTCGCGGTCGAGCGCGATGAGCGGCGAGACCGGGATGGGCTTGTCGACGGTCAGCTTCGCGAAGGACATTCGCGTGTTCCCCGGGCCGTGCCGGAAGGTGAGGTCCTGCAGCGGGCACTCGCCGCCCTTGTCGCAGACCGGGCAGTCGAGGGGGTGGTTCACGAGGATGAACTCGAGCGTCGCC
Organism: uncultured Gaiellaceae bacterium; assembly: GCA_963744505.1. Lineage (GTDB taxonomy): Bacteria > Actinomycetota > Thermoleophilia > Gaiellales > Gaiellaceae > GMQP-bins7. Next base: position 532,159 of record CAVUTL010000003.1, on the reverse strand, counting down.
TCCTGGCCCTCCGCCGCCTTGGCCGAGGTCGCGCTCGTCTTGATCACCATCCCCTCTGCGACTGTCAGCGTGCAGCCGGCCTGGAGCTTCGGAATCCCCTCGATCTCGACGAGGCACATCCGGCAGGCGCCGACGGGTGGGCCGAGCCGCGGCTCGTAGCAGAACACGGGAATCTCGACCCCCGCGGCCTGCGCCGCCTCGACGAGCCCGGTTCCTCTCGGCACCGCGATCTGCCGGTCGTCGACTGTGACCGAGACGAGCTCCATCGAGTTCATCACGCTTCCACCGAGTTCATCGCTCCACTCCCCGAAGCCGCTTCCAGCAACTTGTCACCTGCTGTTCCCGGCGCTCGGAAGCAATGCGGACAGTCGCCCGAGAGCACTTGCAACAGGTTGTTACTTGGCTTCTCACGCCGGCGTCGCCTGGTGGCCGTGGATCGCGTGCGTCTCCGACGGCGCGAGGATCCCCTCGAGGGACGACTCGCCGTCGAACGGGCAGCGACCGAGGTCGATGTGGGCCTGGTACTCGTCGCGGAACCTGTCGACGTAGCTCAGGACGGCGATCGCGTCCGAGTCACCGAGCGGGCACAGGCACTTGCCCATGATCCGGTCGCAGACCGAGAGGAGCAGGTCGAGGTCGGTCTGCGAGGCGCGCCCGTCCTCGATCTTCTGGAGGATCTGCGTCACCCACTTCGTGCCGACGCGGCAGGGCGTGCACTTGCCGCACGACTCGTGCTCGTAGAACTGCGAGACGCGGATGCCGAGCTGCACCATGCAGCAGCGGTCGTCGATGACGATCACGCCCGCCGAGCCGATCGACGAGCCGGCCTCCACGAGCGATGTGAAGTCCATCGCCGTGTCGACGTCGTCGGCGGTCAGCACCGACGTGGACGAGCCCCCGGGGATGATCGCCTTCAGCTCGCGCCCGTTCGGCACGCCGCCGCCGACGTCGTAGATCAGCTCGCGCATGGAGATCCCGTGCGGGAGCTCGTAGTTGCCGGGGTTCACGACGTCGCCCGACAAGGAGAAGACGCGCGTGCCGCTCGAGCTCTCGACTCCGAGCTTCGCGTACTCCGCGCCGCCCATCTCGAGCACGGGCGTGACCGTCGTGATCGACTCGACGTTGTTCACCGCGGTCGGCGCCGCGTAAAGACCGGCGATCGCCGGGAACGGCGGTTTCGTCCGCGGCTGACCGCGCTTCCCCTCGAGCGACTCGAGGAGCGCTGTCTCCTCGCCGCAGATGTACGCACCCGCGCCGCGGTGGAGCACCACGGTGACGCCACCGAGCAGATCGGCCCTCCGCATCGCCACGAGCGCGTCGCGGAGCACCTCGAACTCGCGCTCGTACTCGCCGCGGATGTAGACGAAGACGTGCTGCGACTGGATCGCGTGCGCCGCGATCAGGCAGCCCTCGAGGAAGCGGAACGGGACGCGGAGCATGATCTCGCGGTCCTTGAACGTCCCCGGCTCGGACTCGTCGGCGTTGACTACGAGGTAGTGCGGCTTCGCGAGCTGCTCCGGCTTCGGCACGAACGACCACTTCCGTCCGGTCGGGAAGAACGCGCCGCCACGGCCACGCAGGCCTGACGCGTCGAGCTCGGCGATGACGTCGTCCGGCGCCATCGCGCGCGCCTTTCGGAGCGCCGAGAAGCCGCCGCTCGCCATGTAGTCGTCGATGCTCGTGACGGCCCCGCCGTCGGTACCGGCGAAGACGATCTCGGGGTACTCAGGCACCGCGGAGCTCCTCGACGATCTCGGGCACGTCGTCGGCCTTGACCCGCAGCCGGTGGCGGTTGTCGATCGCGACGACCGTCGCCCAGCCGCAACCGCCCAGACACTCGATCGTCCCGAGCGTAAAGGCGCCGTCCTCCGAGGTCGAGCCTGCGGAGATGTCGAGCTCGCGCTCGAAGGCCTCGACGACCTGCTGCGCGCCCGCGAGTGCGCAGGAGATGTTCGTGCACACCTCGACGCGCGTGCGCCCGATGGGCTCGAGGTAGTACTGGTCGTAGAACGACGCGATCGAGAGGCAGTACGCGGGTGTGAGGTCGAGCGCGTACGCAACCTCTCGGATCGCGTCCGGCGAGAGCCAGCCGCCGTTCTCGGTCTGCGCGAGCTGCAGCGCAGGCATGACTGCCGAGAGCGAGTGCGGGTAGCGCTTCTTCAGCTTCTGGATCTGCGCAGTGACCGTCATCGGTCGGCGTCTCCCATGACGGGATCGAGCGATCCGCCCGCCGCGATGAGGTCGGCGATGAGGAGTTCCTGCACGATCGTCGCCGTCGCCTGGAGCGCGGCGAAGCTCGGCGCGCGGAACTTCACGCGCCACGGCCTCGCGCCGCCGTCCGAGACGAGATAGCAACCCGCCTCGCCCCGCGGTGACTCGATCGCGACGTATACCTCGCCCTCCGGGACCGTGAAGCCCTCGGTGACGATCTTGAAGTGGTGGATGAGAGATTCCATCGACGTGTGGAGCTCGTGTCGGGGCGGTAGAACGACCTTGCGGTCGTCGGCGATCCACGGCTCGCCGTCCATCTCGTCGAGCCGGTCGAGGCACTGATCGACGATGCGCACCGACTCGCGCATCTCGTCCATGTGGACCTTGTACCGGTCGTAGACGTCCCCGTTCGGATACACGGGGACGTCGAACTCGACCTCGTCGTAGGCGAGGTAGGGCTCCACCTTCCGGAGGTCCCAGTCCACCCCGGTCGAGCGGAGCATCGGGCCCGACTGCCCGAGCGCAAGGGCGTCGTCGGCGGACAGGAGACCGACACCGACCGTGCGCTCGAGCCAGATCGCGTTGCGGTCGAGGATGGCCTCGTACTCGTCGACCGATTTCGGCATCGACTCGCAGAACTTCCGCGCCTCGGTCGTGAAGTCGGGCGGGAGATCCTCGGCGATCCCGCCGACCTGGACGTAGCGCGTGTGCATGCGCGTCCCGCCGGCCATCTCGAAGAGGTCGAGGATCTGGTCGCGGTCGTCGAAGCAGTACCAGAAGAGGGAGATCGCCCCGAGCTCGAGGGCAGACGTCCCGAGCCAGACGAGGTGCGAGTGAATGCGGTTCAGCTCGGCGAGTGCCATCCGCGCCCAGGTCGCTCGCCGCGGCACGTCGATCCCGAGCAGCTTCTCGATCGCGAGGACGTAGAGGAGCTCGTTCGCGTGGAACGAGACGTAGTCGATCCGCGGCGCGTACGTGACCGACTTCCACCACGACTTGTGCTCCATGTTCTTCTCGAACCCGGTGTGGAGGTAGCCGATGACGGCCCGGATCCCCGCAACCGTCTCGCCGTCGAGGTCGACCACGAGGCGAAGGACACCGTGCGTCGAGGGGTGGTTCGGCCCGAAGTTGACGCGCAGGATGTCCTCCAGCCGGTGCTTCTCGGGGTCGACCTCGAGGATCGTCGGGACGGGATGCGGGATCCGCGTCCCCTCGTAGATCCGCGTGGAGGGCAGGACCGACACGCGACTAGTCCTCGTCAGAGAAGCGCACAGGCTCCCCTCCGAGCGGGTAGTCCTTGCGGAGCGGGTGCCCCTCCCAATCGTCCGGCATGAGGATGCGGACGAGATTGGCGTGGCCCTCGAAGCGGATCCCCATCATGTCCCAGGCCTCCCGCTCGAACCAGTCGGCGGCCGGCCAGACGGGGAGGACGCTCGCGATCGGCTCGCCGTCGGCGAGCCATACCTGGACGCGCACGCGCGCCGGGTCGTCGGCGACGCGTAGCAGCTGGTACGAGACCGAGAATCGCTTCGGCTTCGGGTCGGGGACGCGGGCGAGCCCCTGCGAGCCGGGGACGTGGATGTCCCGTCCGGCGGCGGTGCCGATGTAGCCGACGACCTCCTGCTCACCCCAGCCGAGGTAGTCGGTCGCAGCGATGTCGGACAGGAAGTTGAAGCCGTGCTCGTCGCGGAGCGCCGTGCAGGCCTCGATCAGTCGCGCCGGGTCGACGACGAGCGTCGTCTCGCCGAGCGCCTCCCGTGTCTCGACGACGCCCGGGACCGAGGCGTAGGCGCTCACGCGGTCACTCCCGAGGGCGAGGCAAGCCTCGCCCCTACGATGACGGCGTCGCTTCGCGACACCGTCATTCTGCGACCCCGCGGATCTCGTACGCCGGCGGGACGCCGGCGCGGATCTTCTCGTGGAGCCGCACGATGCCTTCCATGAGCGCCTCCGGCCGCGGCGGGCAGCCCGGCACGTGGATGTCCACCGGGACGATCTTGTCGACGCCCTGGAGGATCGTGTAGTTGTTGAACATCCCGCCGGAGCTCGCGCAGGCGCCCATCGCGATCACCCACTTCGGCTCGAGCATCTGGTCGTACACCTGGCGCAGGGGTGCAGCCATCTTGTGCGTCACGCGCCCCGAGACGATCAGCAGGTCGGCCTGGCGAGGCGACGACGAGAACCGCTCCATCCCGAAGCGGGCGATGTCGTAGCGCGACGAGACGATCGACATCATCTCGATCGCACAGCACGCGAGACCGAACGTGTCCGGCCACATCGCGTTCGTCTGTGCCCACGCGACGGCCTTCTCGACGGTCGTGAGGAGGAGCGCATCCTCGATCTCCGCGACCTCGCGCTCGAACACACCCGGCCCGCGATCGGGCCAGAGAACGCGCTCCGACTGCAGGCCTGCCTTCGCGAGGGGGCGGTCGCTCACGACCGGCAGCTGCTTCCTCACTGCCAGTTGAGTGCCCCTTTCCGCCACACGTAGACGTAGGCGACGCCGAGGATTGCGATGAACACGAGGAACTCGCCGATCCCGAACCAGCCGAGCGCGTCGAGCTGAACGGCGAGCGGGTAGAGGAAGACGATCTCGATGTCGAAGAGGATGAAGAGGATCGCTGTCAGGTAGAAGCTGACCGTGAAGCGGCGCTCACGGCTCGGAGCGCCCTCGGAAACCCCCGACTCGAACGGCAGCATCCGCTCCTTCGTTCGTGACACCGGCCGGCCCGGGAGGATGAACGACATCGCGACCATCGTGGCCGGGATGGCTGCCGCGAAGAGGGCGTAGAAGAGGAAGGGCAGCCAGTTCGAAAGCACGGGTCGTACCCCCGCGTTGGACCTCGTTCGATCGGTACTGCGGCGAAACCTAGCACTCCCCCTTCCGGCGCACGAAGGGATCGGAAATCCCGCACAGAATGAGCGATACGAGTGTCACAAAGTCGCTACCGGAACCCGAGACCCCGTCCGCTACCATGAGCCCATGGCAACCGTCGAGCACCCCACCGACACGCTGATCTCGCTCACGCCCTTGGCGGCGGAGAAGATCAGGGAGCTCATGGCGGAAGAGGATGACGCGTCGACGCTCGTCCTCCGTGTCGCAATCCAGGGGGGCGGGTGCTCCGGCTTCCAGTACGGTCTCGGCTTCGACGCCGGCGCCGCCGAGGGCGACGTCGAGCTCTCGCTCGAGGGCATCCCGGTCGTCGTCGATCCATACTCGGCGCCGTACCTGCGCGGCACGACGATCGACTTTCTGAACACGATCTCAGAGTCCGGCTTCAAGATCGACAACCCGAATGCCGTCTCCTCGTGTGGCTGCGGTCACTCCTTCCAGGTGGACGAAGGCGAGGAGCCGCCCGAGGGAACGCACGTCGGCGGCTGCGGCGACGGCTGCTCGCACTAGGGCGACCCAAGGGTCGCCCCTGCGCACCGCCCCGTAGGGGCGAGGCTTGCCTCGCCCGGTCAATACGATCGGCTTCGTGACTCCGCTGCGCGTTGCCGTCGTCGGATCGGGGCCGGCCGCCTTCTACGCCGCAGCACCGCTCCTCACGAGCGAGGATCCACCCGTCGAGGTCGACATGATCGAGCGCCTCCCGACGCCGTGGGGGCTCGTCCGACTCGGGGTCGCTCCCGACCATCCTCAGTTGAAGACGGTGTCGCGCGCGTTCGAGAAGATCGCGGCACGTCCGGGCTTCCGCTTTCTCGGAGACGTCGAGGTGGGTCGCGACGTGACGCACGACGAGCTCACGTCTCTCTATGACGCGGTGATCTACGCGGTCGGATCCGAGACCGATCGAAGGCTCGGCATCCCGGGCGAGGACCTGCCCGGCTCGTGGGCGGCCACCGAGCTCGTCGCCTGGTACAACGGCCACCCGGACTTCCAGCACCTCGAGTTCGACCTCTCGCACGAGCGCGCGGTGGTGATCGGCAACGGGAACGTTGCGCTCGACGTCGCACGCATGCTGGCGCTCACCGCCGAGGAGCTGGCGCCGACGGACACGACGGACGCGGCGATTGCAGCCATCGTCTCGTCGGGCATCCGGGAGATCGTCGTCATCGGACGCCGTGGCCCGGTGCAGGCGGCGTGGACGTCGACCGAGCTCGGAGAGCTCGGCGAGCTGGCTGGAGCGGACGTCGCCGTCGATCCGGCCGAGCTCACGTTGGATTCCGTGAGCGAGGCGGAGCTGGACGCCGCCTCGAACATCGTCGAGCGCAACGTCGAGATCCTGCGCGAGTTTGCCCGCCGCAAGCCGACGGGCAAGGCCAAGGTCGTGCGACTGCGCTTCCGGGCGTCACCCGTTGCGATCCTCGGCGAGGAGAGGGTCGACGCCGTCGAGCTCGCGCTCAACCGACTCGAGCCGGACGGGCATGGGAGCGTCCGCGCAGTCGCGACCGACGAGCGCGAGGTCCTGCAGTGCGGGCTCGTCTTCCGCAGCGTCGGCTACCGCGGCGTCGGTGTTCGGGGGGCACCATTCGACGAGAGCTCTGGGACGATGCCGAACGCCACGGGGCGCGTCCTCGACGACGACCGCGCGCCGATCCCCGGCCTCTACTGTGCCGGTTGGATCAAGCGCGGCCCGACGGGGGTCATCGGGACGAACAAGAAGGACGCGACCGAGACGGTCGAGCTCCTGCTCGAGGACGCGCGCGCCGGACGGCTGCCGACGCGCGGCGAGGGGACGATCGACGACCTGCTCGCCGAACGCGAGGTCGACGTGGTCATGTACGAAGGTTGGGAGAGGATCGACGCCACGGAGCGGGCGCGTGGCGAGCTGCAGGGTCGCCCACGGATCAAGCTGATCACCTGGGACGATCTCCTGGCTGCTGCCCGCTCAGCCTAGGAGTGCGCCGAGCGCTCGCTCGACAACTGCTCCAGCGGGCAGTCTGACGGGCCGCGGCTAGACTCGCGGCGATGGCGAAGGCAGGCGGGAAGCAGGTCCTCTGGGGTGGAGAGACCGAGAAGGCGATCGCCAACTTCCCCGTTTCGGGCGAGCCGATTCCCGTACCCGTGGCGCGCTGGCTGGGCCGGATCAAGGCGGCGGCGGCCCGCGCGAACGTCGACCTCGGCCTGCTCGACCGAGAGCTCGCGGATCGAATTGCGGCCGCCGGCGACCGGATCGCGGCTGGCGAGTTCGACGACCAGTTCCCCATCGACGTCTTTCAGACGGGCTCGGGTACGAGCTCGAACATGAACGCGAACGAGGTCATCGCGACGCTCGCGGGTGAGGACGTGCACCCCAACGATCACGTGAACATGGGCCAGTCGTCGAACGATGTGTTCCCGTCCGCCGTGCATCTCGCCGCACTCGGCGAGATCGCCCACGACCTCCTGCCGGCTCTCGAGCGGCTCGCCGCATCGCTCGAGCGCAAGGCGCTCGAGTTCGACGACGTCGTGAAGTCCGGGCGGACCCATCTCATGGATGCCGTTCCGGTGACCCTCGGTCAGGAGTTCGCGGGGTACGCGGCGCAGGTGCGGCAGGGCATCGCCCGGGTCGAGGACACCATGCCGCGCCTGGGCCAGATCCCGCTGGGCGGGACGGCCACGGGTACCGGGCTGAACACGCATCCCGAGTTCGCGGCACGTGTCCGCGAGTACCTCTCGCGGGACACCGGGCTCACCATCTCTGCTCCTGTCGACCACTTCGAAGCCCAGGCTGCCCGCGACGGACTCGTCGAGGCCTCGGGCGCCCTGAAGGTCGTTGCCGTCTCGCTGACGAAGATCGCGAACGACCTCCGGCTGATGGGCTCGGGGCCGCGTGCAGGACTCTCCGAGATCTTCCTGCCAGAGCTCCAGAAGGGGAGCTCGATCATGCCCGGCAAGGTCAACCCCGTGATCCCCGAGGTCGTGACCCAGGTGGCCGCCCAGGTGATCGGAAACGACACGGCGATCACCGTCGGCGGGTTGGGCGGCCACTTCGAGCTGAACGTCTACATCCCGCTCATGGCTCGCAATCTGCTCGACTCGATCGAGCTCCTGTCGAGCGCGTCAGGGCTGCTCGCGGAGAAGTGCGTGGACGGCATCGAGGCGAACCGCGAGCGGAACGAGCAGTACGCGGAGAGCACGCTCTCGGCAGCGACCGCGCTGAATCCCTTCATCGGCTACGACAAGGCGTCGGAGATCGTGAAGGAGGCGTCGGCCTCGGGCCGATCGCTCCGCGAGGTCGCGCGCGATGCCGGCGTAGAGGAGTCGGTGCTGGACGAGGCGCTCGACTACCACGCCATGGCGAAGCCGCGCGGCTAGGCTGGGCGGCGCGCCGGCTCCGCGTTACGATGGACCGCGCTGTCTGGTGCTACCCAAGGGGAGGTGGACCATGAAGAAGCTGCTTGCAGCAATAGCGTCGCTCGTCGGGGCGCTTGCCATCGGTCTCGTACCGGCGAGTGCGATCACGTTCGGCGAGCTCGACGGCGACGACCATCCGAACGTCGGGTCGATCGTCATCGACGTTAGGGTTCCAAACCTCGGTCTCTTCCAGTTCTGCTCCGGGGCGCTGATCGACGACGACGTCTTCCTGACGGCTTCTCACTGCACCGATCCTCTCGACGGCATCCTCGCGCAGTTTCCAGATGCAAGGGCGGTCGTCACGTTCGACCCGACGATCGACGAGGACAGCACGTTCTATTCGGGCGAGTGGGTCACAAATCCGAACTACAACGGTTTCAAGGGCAAAGGCGGAAGGTCGGACCCAGGGGACGTCGCAGTCTTCCTCCTCGACGAGGCTCCTCCTAACATCGTGCCGGCGCAGCTTCCGGTAGCAGGGCTCCTGGATCAGCTCAAGCGTGACGGCGCGCTAAAGAACACGCGCTTCACCGCGGTCGGCTATGGAACGGTTCGCGAGTCGATGAGCGGTGGCCTCAAGGCGCTCCTGGACAACGTCGACCGAAGGCGGGCGGAGCAGGGCTTCAGCTCGTTGACGAACGCTTGGCTGAACTTGCCGATGATGAATACGCCGGGCAACCAGAACGGTGGTACGTGCTACGGAGACTCCGGAGGTCCCCACTTCATTCACCTGAACGGACGGGAGACGGCCATCGTGGCGTCGATCACCGTCCTCGGGGACACGCCATGCAAGGCGTCGGACGTGACTTACCGCATGGACACCGCATCAGCGCGGAACTTCCTGGGCAACTTCGTGGACCTTCCGTAGCTCGGCAGTACGAGTCTCGTCCGCATCCCGACGTCCCAGCAGTGAGGGGTCAGACCCGTAGGGTCTGACCCCTCTTGCCGCCGCGCGACGCCCGCCTCGAAGCGGCCTCTCGGCGGTCGCCCTATCGGGTCAGGACCACGACGAGCTTGTCGGTGCCGGACTCGGCGCCCCAGACCTCGCCCGGGCGGCCGAGGATCTGACGGACGTCCGCGCCCGCGCTCGGGAGTGACACGCGCGTGAATCCCTGCGTTGTCGGGTCGAAGCGCCACAGCGCGTTCGCCCCGAAGTCGGTGAGCCAGACCTTGTCCCGCTCGTCGACGTAGACCGCGTAGATCATCGGATTCGTTCCCGGGACGCGCCATTCGCGCCAGCGCTTCGCGCGCGGGTCGTACATCCCGACCTTGCCGGCGTTCCACTCGCTGATCCAGATCCGACCGCGGGAGTCCGACCAGGCGCGGCGCGCTCCCTGGCCGGCTGTCGGTGGACGAAGGACGGTCGCCCGTCCGGTGCGGACGTCGATTCGACCGAGGTACGAACCCGCGAGCGAGGCGTAGTAGACGTTCCCTGCCGGTGTCGTGGTGATCCCGTACGGCCCCTCGCCGCGTGGTGCCCGGAAGACGCGGACACGTCCGACCTTCGGGTCGAGGCGCCCGTAGATCCCGCTCTGGCCGGTGAACCAAAGGACTCCTCGACGGTCGAACGTGGCGGTGTTCAGGTTCGCGTAGCCGCTGCTCGCGGGGAGCTGAAATCGTCTCACCTTGCGCGTCCGTGGGTCGACACGGACGATCGCGTTGAGCCCGCCGTCCGTGATCCACGGCGCCCCGTCAGGTCCCACGATGACGCCATGCGGTGCCGAGCCGCTTCCGAGCCGCGTCAGCCTCGTCTTCCCGGTTTTCGGGTTCAGCCAGCCGAGCTGACCGGAGCCCTGAGCGGTGAACCACACTCCCCCGTCGCGCGCGGGGGCGACGTCATGGGGCCGCGTGCCGCTCGGGACGGCGAACTCGCGCACCTGGAGCTGACCCTCCCCTGTGATTGCTCCACTCGCGGTACCGACCGCGATCGCGGCCACGACCACGATGGCGGCACGCAGGCCCATGTCGGTCAGTACGCGACGGCGCCGCGGCCGGTTTCAGCCGCATGGCGCTGCTCGTCCGCACGGTACGAGGAGCGTACGAGCGGCCCCGAGAACACGGAGCCGAACCCGAGTGCCTCGCCCTGCTCGCGGAGCCAGCGGAACTCGTCGGGATGCACCCAGCGGTCGATGGCCGCGTGCTTCGACGACGGCTGCAGGTACTGGCCGATCGTGACCACGTCGACGCCGTGCGCACGCAGGTCCTGCATGGTGTCGACGACCTCGTCGTTCGTCTCGCCGAGCCCGACGATGATCCCCGACTTCGTGAGCACGGGATAGTCGGCGATCGCCTTGGCCCGTTCGAGGAGCCAGAGCGCCTTGTCGTAGCTCGCCTTGGCTCCGCGCATGCGTGCGTGGAGCCGCCGGACCGTCTCGATGTTGTGGTTGAACACCTCGGGGCGCGCCGCGAGCACGGTCGCGAGCGCCTCCTCCTCGACGTCGAGGAAGTCGGGCGTGAGGACCTCGACCTTCGCCGCGGGTAGCTTCCGCTTGATCGCACGGATCGTCGCCGCGTAGTGGCCGGCGCCACGGTCGGGGAGATCGTCCCGGTCCACCGACGTGACGACCACGTGCGAGAGCTTCATCTGCGCGGCTGCCTGCGCGAGCCGGAGCGGCTCGAGCGGGTCCGGCGGGCCGTCGGGCTTCCCCGAGTGCACGTAGCAGTAGCGGCACGCCCGCGTGCACGTGTCCCCCAGGATCTGGAACGTCGCAGTCCCGCGTCCCCAGCACTCTCCGATGTTCGGGCAGCGCGCTTCCTCACAGATCGTGTGCAGCCCGCCCTCGCGCATCAGGCCCTTCACCTCGAAGTAGCGCGAATTCGCGCTCGGCGCGCGGACCTTCATCCACTCGGGCCGGCGCGGACGCTCGGCGACCGGAAGCGACTTCTGCATCGCGATCAGTCTACGGAGACGGCTCGAAGTGCTCGACCATCAGGGTCGTCATCGTCGAGTTCTCCGTCCAGAGCCGGTGCGGTATGCCCTTCGGCCACCGGGCCTGTTGACCCTCCTCGAACGGTGCGGTCTCGCGGGCAACCGACGTGAAGCCGCGGCCCTCGAGACAGACGACGACCGTGTCGTTTTCTCCGGGATGCTCATGGATGGTCGCGTGCTCGGCGAACCGCAGCTCCGCGACGAAGAAGGTGTCCTCGCGAACGAGGACGCGGCCGACGACGCCTACACAGCCGTCGAACGGAAGCGGGTCCCAACCCTGCCGCGGGATGGGACGGATGTCGACGGTCACCGCGCCGCGAGCGACGCGTGAATCGGCTGCGACCAGAGCCCGGCGTCCTCGGCGGGTAGCTCCTCGAACTCGAGGCCGAACACCTCGGCGACCGCATCGACCGCCGCGGGCCGGACGTCTTCGACCCCGATCGAACGCTCGAGCTCCCGCGCCATCGCCGTGAACTGCGCGTCCTCGAGCCCGCACGCAGTGATCCACTCCGTGAACGGGGCCGGGTCGAGGTCGACGTTGAGCGCGTACCCATGCGTCGTCACCCAGCGCGAGACGTGGACGCCGATGGATGCGATCTTGCGCGGGCCTTGTCCCCCTGCCGGAGGCATCCAGACACCGGTCAGTCCTTCGTAGCGCGTCCCCTCGAGCTCGAACGCCGCGAGCGTCCGGATGAGCGCCTCCTCGAGATCGCGCACATAGCGCTTCACGTCCTTGCCATGCTTCGAGAGGTCGAGGATCGGGTAGCAGACGAGCTGCCCTGGGCCGTGGAACGTCGACTTGCCGCCGCGGTCGGTCTCCGCGATCTCGACCTCGGTGTCCTCCGGGATGTGCAGCTCGCTCTCGGTCTCGGTGCGACGTCCGACCGTCACGACCGGCGGGTGCTCGAGGAAGATCACCGTCTCCGGGATCGCGCCCTGCGAGACGGCGCCGGCGAGCGAGCGCTGCAGCTCGAACGCTTCGCCGTACGGCACGAGGCCGAGGTTCATGAGGTACGCGCCGCGGCTCACAGTCGCTGCCCGAACATCCAGCGATGCCCTTCGAGGTCCTCCGCAGAGTAGAGGCGGTGGCCCCTGCCCGGGTCCTCCGGTTCTCGGATGATCGTGGCACCGTTCGCGACCGCCCGGTCGTGGTGCGCGTCGACGTCCTCCACCTCGACGAAGAGGCCGTCGATGACCCAAGGGTTGTCGTACGCTCGGCGTGCGAGCTCCGACGTCTCACGGAGCCGGCGCGGGCTCACGTAGTCCTTCGGTGTCGAGAGGAAGATCGTCGCACCGTCGAGCTCGAGCTCGGCATGCGTGATGGTTCCTTCCTCCTCGTACCGTGCCGATCGGTCCTCCACGAACCCGAACGCACGCTCGAGCCATGCGATCGCCGTCGCAGCGTCCTCGTAGCCGACGAACGGAGTGATGCGTTGCGGCATCGTCAGCTCGCGCGGATCTCGTAGCGAGGCAACCCGTCGTCCGGGAGGATCTCCCAGGCGGCGACCGAGCGGACGAACATGTGCGCCTCGGGCTTGCGGTCGTACTCGAGGCCCAATGACGCGAGCCTGACGCTCGACGACTCCGACTCGGGCCAGCCACCGCCGAAGAGGTTCGACCCGCACACCGAGCAGAACGTCTTTGCCGAGCCGCCCTCCGGCGTGTACGACGTGAGCAGCTCCGCGCCTTCGAGGACGTGGATCGCGTCCGTCGGCGCGCGGCCGCTGACCGTGCCGTACCCCCCGGAGATCCGCTTGCAGAACTCGCAGTGACAGTGCGTCGTCGAGACGAACGGCTCGGTGACCTCGAACCGAACGCCGTCGCAGAGGCAGGTGCCGTGGAGTGGCTCCACGGCCTAGTAGGCCGCCTCGTCCCAGCTCTCGAGGCGGTCCCGGAGATCGCGTAGGCACATCCCTGCGTACGCCCCGTCGACGAGCCGGTGGTCGTACGTGAGCGTCAGGTTCATGAGCGGTCGAATCGCGATGACATCGCCGCCGAGCTCGTCCTGGACGACCCACGGTCGCTTCACGAGCGCGTACGTGCCGAGGATCGCCGACTGGGGCTGGTTGATGATCGGCGTTCCGTGGAACGTCCCGAAGCTCCCGGGGTTCGTGATCGTGAACGTGCCACCCTGGACGTCGTCGGGGAGCAGCTTCTTCGTGCGCGCGCGCTCCGCGATGTCCTGGATCGCGCGAGCCGTTCCGGTGAGGTTCAGGTCCTGCGCGTTGCGGATGACGGGGACGATGAGCCCCTTCCCCTCGTCGAGCGCGACCGCGATCCCGAGATTGATGTACGGCCGCGTCACGATGCTCTGCCCGCGCAGCTCGCCGTTGACCCACGGGTAGTCGAGAAGTGTGTCGACCGTCGCTCGCGCGATGAACGCGAGGTAGGTGAGGTTGACCTTCTGGGCCGCGAGCTCCGGCTTGAGCTTCTGGCGGAGCGCGACGACTCGCGCCATGTCGACCTCGATCGCGCTCGTGACGTGCGCGGCGGTGTCCACGGAGCGGCGCATGTGCTCCATGACGCCGCGCCGCATCGCCGTCATCGGCTCGAGCGCCTCGCCCGGCGCGAGCTCGGCCTCGGCGGCGACGGGAGCGGCGACCGGAGGCGGTGGCGCGGACGGGGCGGCCGTTGGTGCTGCGGCGGGAGCCGGGGGAGGTGCTGCGGCGGCGGGTGCAGGCTCGGGCTCCACCGGCACGGGCGCCGGCGCGGGAGCGGGTTCTGAAGTCGGTGCAGCTGCAGGCGGCGCGGCGACTACCTCGACCGGCGCGGCGGCCGGAGCTGGTGCCGCACCGGCGCCGGACTCGATGAAGGACATGATGTCCTTCTTCGTCACGCGCCCGCCGGTCCCGGTGCCGGGAACGACGGATGGATCGATGCCGTGCTCCGCGGCGATGCGCGCGACGACAGGCGACACGAACGTCTTGCCGTTCCCCGTTGCTGCCGGCGCGACGGGAGACGGAGCTGGCTCGGCGGCCACCGGCTCGGGCTCGGGCTCAGCAGCCACTGGTGCGGGCTCGGGCTCGGGAGTGGGAGCAGGTGCGGCCGGTGCGGGATCTGCCGGCGCCACCTCGGCACCTGCCGGGGCGATGATCGCGAGGACCGTGCCGACGTCGACAGTCTCGCCCTCCGGCACGAGGATCTGCGTGACGACGCCTTCGGCCGGGCTCGGCACTTCCGTGTCGACCTTGTCCGTCGAGATCTCGAGGAGCGGCTCGTCGCGTCCGATCGCGTCGCCGACTTGTCGGAGCCACTTCGTAATCGTCCCTTCCGATACGGAGACGCCCATCTGGGGCATCACGACCTCGGTCTGCGTTCCTGTCGACACCGTTCCTCCTCGTGCCCTAATAGGCGGCTAGCTCTCGTAGAGCGCTGACGACGTCCTCGACCTGCGGGATGAAGGCCTTCTCGAGCGGAGGCGAGAACGGCACCGGCGTGTCGGGCGCTGCGAGCCGCATGACCGGCGCGTCCAGGTGCTCGAAAGCCTCCTCGGCGATAGTGGCGGCGATCTCGGCGCCGAAGCCGCCCGTGCGCGTGTCTTCGTGCAGCACGAGCACCTTCGAGCAGCGCCGTACTCCCTCGAGGACGCGCTCCTTGTCCCACGGGATCAGGGTGCGGAGATCGAGGACCTCGACCTCGAAGCCCTCCTTCGCGAGCTCCTCGGCGGCCTCGGTCGCGGTGTAGACCATCGCGCCCCACGTGACCACGGTGGCGTCGTCTCCCGGCCGATGGACGTTCGCGTACCCGAACGGAACCGTGTACCGGTCCTCCGGCACCTCGCCCTTGATGCGCCGGTAGAGGTGCTTGTGCTCGAAGAAGAGCACCGGGTTGGGATCCTCGATCGCGCTCGCGAGCAGTCCCTTCGCATCGTGTGGCGTGGCCGGGCACACGACCTTGAGACCCGGGATGTGCGCGAATGAGCTCTCGGGGTTCTGCGAGTGGAACGGCCCGCCCGAGAAGCCGCCGCCCGACGGCAGCCGAACGACGATCGGGATCGGCGTGCGTCCACGGAAGAACTGCTTCGCGGCGACAGTGACGAGTTGGTCCCACGCGCACGAGATGAAGTCCGCGAACTGCATCTCCGCGACCGGGCGGAGCCCCATGAGCGCCGCGCCGGTCGCTCCTCCCACGATCGCCGTCTCCGAGAGCGGCGTGTCGATGACGCGCCACGGGCCGAATTCCTCCTGGAACCCGAGCGAGACCTTGAATGCGCCTCCATACACGCCCACGTCCTCACCCAGGACGAACACGCGCGGGTCGCGCCGCATCTCGAGCCGCAGTCCGTCCGAGATCGCCTGGATGTAGGTCATCTCGGCCATGCGTCACTTGTGGTGCGGCGTGTCGAGGTCTTCCTGGGATGCGAAGACGCTGCTCTCGAGTGACCCTGCGTCAGGAAGGGGCGACTCGTCGGCGCGGTCGAGCGAGTCGTTCAGCAGCCGCTTCACGGTTGCGGTGAGCTCCCCCTCCTCGTCGTCCGTCATGTCGGCGTGATCGTGCAGCCACGTGCGGAAGCGCTCGATCGGGTCGTAGGCGGCCCACTGCTCGAACATCTCCTTCGGCACGTAGAAGGCGTCGTCGTGCACCGCATGGCCCTCCATGCGGAGCGTGAGGCACTCGACGAGTGTCGGGCCTCCGCCCTCTCGCGCCTTCTCGATCGCGCGGCGCGCCTCGCGGTAGACGGCGAGCACGTCGGTGCCGTCGACGACGACACCCTCGAACCCGTAGGCCGCTGCCCGGTCGGCGATGTGCTCGACCGGGTACGAGAGGTATGTCGGTGTCGAGTAGGCCCACTGGTTGTTGTCGCAGATGAACACCATGGGCAGCTGGCGTACACCGGCGAAGTTCATCGCCTCGTGGGCATCGCCGCGCGCCGCCGCGCCCTCGCCGAACCAGCCGACCGCGACTCTGCGATCGCCTCGGATCTTGAACGCAAGCGCCATTCCCGTCGCGACCGGGAGCATCGCGGGCAGGTGGGAGACCATCGTGTGCAGCCCGAGCTCGGCGACGGCCATGTGGACGTTGCCGTCGCGGCCCCGGGTTGGGCCGCCGTCGCGCCCCATGTACTGGGCGAACACGCGCCACGGCTCGACCCCGCGTGTGACGTGGACACCCATGTCGCGGTGGAGCGGGGTGCCGACGTCGTTCGGGCCCATCGCGGTCGCGACCCCCACCGCCGCGCCCTCGTTACCGCGTCCGGTGTAGAACGAGCCCGGGATCTTGCCCTGCTTGTAGAGGATGTGGCCGCGCTCCTCGATGCTGCGTGTGATCAGCATGTTGCGGTAGATCCCGAGGAGGTCCTCGCGGTCGAGCCCCGCGTCCTTCACCTCCTGGAGCGAGCCCACGGGCTCGGCTTCACGTACGGCCATGCAGTCGTCTCCCGTCGTCCGCTGGGTTCGCCGCCACTTTACAGTGGTTGTCGGTGGCCAAGCCGAAGCGAAACTGGATCCAGGAAGAGCGCCGGAAGACGCTCGGCGACTGGGTCGCGTTCTGCCTCACCTGCGGGCACACGCTGCGCTACTTCCTGGGGGACGAGGACGAGCTGCCGGCCGCCTGTCCGCAGTGCGGAGGCGAGCTGCGCCACCGGTGCCCGAGCTGCGCGGCGCCGATCGCCTCGGCGTTCGCGGTCGAATGCGAGGAGTGCGAGGCACCCGTTCGCGAGCCCGAGCTGTTCGGCACGACGATCCGTCGACCTGGCCGCTGAGCAGCTACTCCTCGGGGTCGTCGTTCTCTTCGTCTTCCTCGTCCGTGGGTGGGTACTGGAAGTGGTCGTTGGCCTCTGCGTAGAGCGCCTTCTTCACCCACCAGCGGTGGTCGGAGCAGTAGTACGACCAGTAATAGTACGAGTCGATTGCCGGCGTGTAGCCGCCGTCTTCCCGGCGCAGCAGGGTGGCCTCGGGGTCTGGCGTCACGACCTCGGCGCTGATGGCGACCACGCCCAGGTCGAACCCGTCCGGGTTCGCCTCGGCGATCTGATCGAGGTGGTCGGCGACGAGCGCATGCATCCGCCGCTCGAGCTGTTCCCGGGTGGGGATGTCCATTCGTCGAGCCTAAGCTCGACGAGCCACGGAGTCCAGCAGCGCGGTGTCAGGTCGTCGCGTTCGTTATCTGCGAGAAACGAATCAGCGTGACAATGTCGTCTTCCGCGATCTCGCGGTTGTAGAGCTGGCTGAGGAACCAGACCATCTCTTCGGTACGGCGGATCTGCGGATTGTCGTGCTCGATCTCGCGCGGCGAGAGCTCGCCGAGCGCCTTGACCTCGACCTTGTCGATGACCGCGTCGAAGATCCGCTCGCGCTGGCCGTAACGAGCGCCGCAGAGCACGGTCACGATCATCCCCTTCCGGTATTTCGCGGACTTGTCGCCCAACCGGATGGTCGCGGTCTTTCGGCCGGTGCGGAGCTGCTCGCCGACCGCAGGGTTGTAGAAGTTGAGGGCGAAGGTCGGCATCGGCGGCGCGGCAAGCATACGGGGTCAGACCCGCAGGATCAGACCCCGTGCGTCAAGCGCCGCCTGGGGTCTGACCCTACGGGTCTGACCCCAGCTCTTCGAGCGCTCTCCCGGCCATCTCGCGCTCGCCCCTGTACGCGAGGAGCGCAGGCCCGTCGTCGAGTGGGAGCCAGCGCGCCTCCGCGACTTCGACGTCCATTCCGACCGGCAGCTCGCCGATACGTCCGCGCTGCGCGTGGGCGAGGAAGAAGCTCACGACCTTGAACACCCGTTCGCCCTCCCACGTGTAGACGTAGCGGACGTCGCCGAGCTTCGAGGCGAGCCGCCCATGCACGCCGGTCTCCTCGAACCCCTCGCGAAGCGCCGTCTCGGCGGGCGACTCGCCGGCGTCGACGAGGCCCTTCGGCAGCGCCCAGACGCCGGGGCGCTTGCCCTGCGGCCGGACGGCGGCGAACCACCAGCGCCCGCGCATACGCCGTGCGAGGACCACACCGGCGGAGAACTCGCGACGCACGGCCCCGTTGTAGCAAGGCCTTGGCCTCCGAGACTTTGTAACACTGATTCGCAGGCGAGTCACGAGATCTGAGCCGAATCGACTCAATTTGGCTTGGCGCAGCGGAGCGAGCGTGCTACTGTGGTCCTGGCACTCTCACCGTGCGAGTGCCAGCGTTGTCACAAACTCCGTATCAAGGAGGGACTGTCGAATGGATTTGCAGCCTCTGGGCGACCGCTTGATCGTCGAGGTCCTCGATGAGGACGAGATCACGGTAAGCGGCATCGTGCTGCCCGACACGGCGAAGGAGAAGCCGCAGCGCGGCAAGGTTCTCGCCGTGGGCCCCGGCGCTCGTGACGAGGACGGGGACTACATCAAGATGGACGTCGAGGTCGGCGACGAGATCATCTTCTCCAAGTACGGCGGGACGGAGATCAAGGTCGGTGCCGACGACGTCCTCATCCTGCGCGAGTCGGACGTTCTCGCGAAGGTCGTAACCACAGGCAGCAAGGGCAAGAAGAAGCTTGCCGGCGCTGCCGCCTAGCGCGTTTCGCTGAGGAGGAATACAGAGATATGGCTCACAAGGAGCTCAAGTTCAACGAGGACGCACGTCGCGCGCTCGAGCGGGGCGTCAACACCCTCGCCGACGCGGTGAAGGTGACGCTCGGCCCGAAGGGTCGCTACGTCGTCCTCGACAAGAAGTTCGGTGCCCCGACGATCACGAACGACGGTGTCACCATCGCGCGTGAGATCGAGGTCGAGGACCCGTTCGAGAACCAGGGCGCGCAGCTCGTACGCGAGGTCGCGACAGCGACCAACGACGTCGCCGGTGACGGCACGACGACCGCGACCGTGCTGGCCCAGGCGATCGTCCGTGAGGGCCTCAAGAACGTTGCCGCCGGCGCGAACCCGATGGCGCTCAAGCGCGGCATCGAGAAGACCGTGGACGCGGTGGTCGAGGACCTCAAGACGCAGTCGGTCGAGGTCAACGGCAAGGAGGACATCGCCCGCGTCGCCACCATCTCGTCGCGCGAGCGCGAGATCGGCGACGTCATCGCTGACGCGATCGAGAAGGTCGGCAAGGACGGCGTCGTGAACGTGGAGGAGGGTCAGACCTTCGGTCTCGACCTCGAGTTCACCGAGGGCATGCAGTTCGACAAGGGATACCTCAGCCCGTACATGATCACGGACGCCGAGCGCATGGAGGCCGTCCTCGAGGAGCCGTACGTCCTCATCGCCAACCAGAAGATCGGCGCGGTCAAGGACATCCTTCCGGTGCTCGAGCAGGTCATCCAGGCCGGCCGCCCGCTGCTCATCGTGGCGGAGGACGTCGAGGGCGAGTCGCTCGCGACGATCGTCGTCAACAAGCTGCGTGGCACGTTCTCGGCCGTCGCGGTCAAGGCACCCGGGTTCGGCGACCGCCGCAAGCGGATGCTCGAGGACATCGCCATCCTGACGGGCGGCGAGGTCATCACCGAGGAGCTGGGCCTCAAGCTCGAGAACACGAAGCTCTCGCAGCTCGGCAAGGCCCGCAAGATCGTGATCGACAAGGACACGACGACGATCATCGACGGCGCCGGCGGCTCGGACGCGATCAAGGGTCGCATCAAGCAGCTGAAGTCCGAGATCGAGAACACCGACTCCGACTTCGACCGGGAGAAGCTCCAGGAGCGCCTCGCGAAGCTGTCGGGCGGCGTCGCGGTCGTCAAGGTCGGCGCGGCCACCGAGACGGAGATGAAGGAGAAGAAGCACCGCGTCGAGGACGCGCTGCAGGCCACACGGGCGGCCCTCGAGGAGGGCATCGTCCCGGGCGGCGGCGTCGCGCTCATCAACGCCGGTGACGCGGTCAAGAAGACGCTCGACGCGCTCGAGGGTGACGAGCGCACGGGGGCGAACATCATCGTCCGCGCGCTCGAGGAGCCCCTTCGGCAGCTCGCCTACAACGCGGGCCTCGAGGGCTCCGTCGTCATCGACAAGGTCCGCACCGCCAAGAAGGGCCAGGGCCTGAACGTCGAGTCGGGCGAGATCGAGGATCTGGTCAAGGCCGGGATCATCGATCCCACCATGGTCACGCGCTCGGCGCTGCAGAACGCTGCGTCGATCGCGAAGAACATCCTCACCACCGAGGCGGTCGTGGCGGAGATGCCGGAGAAGCAGCCGGCCATGCCCGCAGGCATGCCCGGCGGAGGGATGGACTTCTAGGCCGATTGCCTACACTGGGAATCCCTTCCCTGATCCACCGCGAGAGGCCGGCATTCGCCGGCCTCTCGCATTTTCACCAGTTCCCCCGGAAGGGGGACGAGCGAGAGACCGGATCTGACGAAAACCTGGTGTAACCCAATCCTCCCCAGTTCTTCCCCCTCTGAGTGGCCGTCCCAGCGGCCACTCTTCTTTTGCGTGGGGGGAAACGATGTTTCCCCCACGAGCCTCCCTTCCGGGGCCGTGCACAGACGATTCGCATCTGGCCTCTCGGGCGAGCAAGTCGCCCTTCGGCCTCGCCGGCGTTGTTACACACCGACGCTCAGAACCCGTATCGCTCTTCCTCGAACGGGTCGGCGTCGTTGTGGTAGCCGTAGCGCTCCCAGAAGCCGGCGCGATCGTTAGCCGTCAGCTCGATGCCGCGTAGCCACTTCGCGCTCTTCCAGAAGTACTTGCCGGGGATGACGAGGCGGAGTGGGCCACCGTGCTCCGGCGTGAGGGGCTCGCCGTCGGCGTGGGTTGCGATGAGTGAGAGTGGGTCGCGCAGGAACGCGATCGGCACGTTCGCCGTATAGCCCTCCTCGGCGTGCGCGACGACGTAGTGCGCCGACGGGAGCGGCTTCACCAGCGGCTCGAGCGCGCTCCAGTGGACGCCTTCGAAGGTCACGTCGAACCGGCTCCAGCGGGTGACGCAGTGGATGTCTTGTGTGTGCGTCGTATGCGGAAGCGCGTTCAACTCGTCCCAGGACAGGCGGATCGGACTCTCCACCTCGCCCTCGACGAAGAAGTCCCAGGTCGCGAGATCGGCGCGCGGGATCGAGCCGGCGTGCAGAACCGGCCACTTCTCGGTCAGGTACTGGCCCGGCGGCAGGCGTGCGGGGTCGTAGCCCGCGTCGATGACCTTCCGTTCGGCTCTCCCCCGGAACACTGCTGCAACACTAGTCCGCATGGCCGTTACGACGATGCGAATTGCTCGCCGGCCTCGCGAGTTCGTCGGGGTGCGCGGCCCGGGTGCGGCGAGCTACCTCCAGGCGATGGTCTCGAACGACGTCGAGGCGCTCGCGATCGGTGACTCCTGCGAGGCGCTTCTCTTGACGGCGAAGGCGCGGGTGATCGCGCCACTCGTCGTTCTCAGGCGCGGGGTCGACGACTTCCTGCTCCTGACGGAGGAGAGCCTCGGCGAGCGGGTGCGGGGAACGCTGCTTCGCTCGCGGTTCGCGGCGAAGTGCGAGATCGAGCTCGAGGAGCACTCGTCTGCCGTCGTTCTCGGCGGGTCCGAAGGGATTCGCACCGACGACTACGGAGTTCCCGCGGTCGAGGTGCTCGACGATCCGCGCGCCCCGACGATCGGGGACGAGGAGCTGGAGCTGCTCCGCATCCGAGCCGGAACGCCTCGATTCGGACGGGAGATCGACGATCGGGTGCTCCCGGCGGAGGCGGGCCTCGACGCAAGTGCCGTCGACTTCGAGAAAGGCTGCTACCCGGGTCAGGAGCCCATCGCGCGCCAGCACTACCGCGGTCGTGTGAACCGCACGCTGCGGGTGCTGGGGATCGACGGAACCGAGATTCCGGAATACGACGCCGAGCTCGCGTACGAGGGAAAGGTCGTCGGCCGCGTCACGAGTGCGGCGCGCGAGGGCGACCACGTCGTCGGTATTGGCTTCGTCCGAGCGGAGGTGCCGCCCGAGGCGATCCTCCACCTCGGGCAGCGCGAAGTGCGCTCGGCCTGATTCGAACTACGCGGTCGACGCTCCCGGCGCCGGGGCCGAAGAGGCGGCCTGTGGCTCTGTCCCCCGTCGTCCGAACACCGCCTTCGCCAGGATCACCAGACCGATTCCGGTCAACAACAATGCGACGCCGACCACGATGCTGAAGATCGCGAGCATCTCCGACATGAATCCCATGTCGAGCGCGGTCGCCAGAGCCGTCTCCGTGACCCAGACGTTGCGGGCGCTGTTCGAGATCGGCTCCCCGTTCTCGTCCTTCGCGGCCGCCGCTTCGTCGTTCGTCCCAGCGGGATTGCTTGGATCGTCGGCCGACTGGTAGCGGCCCATCTCCGCGTACGTGAGCCCGCCCGTGCCCGAGAGCGTGTGCTCGCGCATGATCTCGGCCTGTGCGAGCGCCTTTCTCCCCGTGTCGACCGGCTCGCCCGCCCACTGCTCGGCATGCTCTGCAACCGCCGGGTCTTCGATCGGCCCGAACGTGATTCCCTCGCGCTCGATGTGGTCGCGGGTGAACGCGAAGCCCCAGATGCCGAGAACGATGACGGCGATGCCGAAGAAGATCAGCACGCCTCCGGAGACGTAACCGCCGATCCGCAAGAACTTCCCTTCGCTCATCGCACTCCTCCTTCGCTAGGAACGACACAGCACGGTATTCAGGCCTGAACCTCCGCCAAGCGTCCCTCCGGAGAGCAGTCTGCCACTTCCGCCGAGCGCCTCACGAGCAGGCGCTCGCAGCCGTCTCGGCGCGAGCTGCGGCCTCCTCGTAAGCCTCGGCCGCGTCCTCGTAGTCAGCGAGCGCCTGCGTTGCTGCGACCGAGGCGTCTGCGCACAGTTCGGCTTGCGCCGCTTCCGCTCGCGCTTGTTCTGCCTCGGCTCGGGCCAAGTCGCGTTCCGCCTGTGCCTGCTCGAGGTCGCTCTGCGCCTGGTCCACTGCCGCCTGGGCCTCTGCCACGCTCTGTCCGGCCTCGTCGACGGCTTGTTCGGCTTCGGCGACGTCCTCGTCGCTGACCACCACGACGCCGGCGACGTCGGAAAGCGCTGCGTCGATGCTCGCACGCGCATCCGCAATGCGACGCTCGGCCTCGGCCGAGGCCGACTCGGCCGCGGCGGTCTGGGCCTCGAGCTCCGCTTGGGTGTCGTTCAAGTCGTCGTTGAGCAGGAGTGCCCATGCGCCCAGTCCTAGTGCGGCGATGATTGCCACGCCCGCAAGGATCATCCAGACCACCGGGCGCTTCTGCTTTCCGTCGTCGCCCTGTGGCGGTACGTCCGGCGTCTGGGCCGCAGTCTGTTCGGTCGGTGTGGAGTCGGTGGTCATTTTCGCCTTCCCGTTTCGTTGTGTAGCGGCGCGCCGACGCGACGCAAGACCGCGCCCTGATGAACACAGCGATGCGCCCGGCATGATTCGAACATGCGACCTCTGCCTCCGCAGGGCAGCGCTCTATCCCCTGAGCTACGGGCGCTCGGAGCGCCCAGTCTAGCGGCGAGGGTTCGGTCTTAGACTGCGCGGGTGGTCACCTGCCCGAGCTGTGGCGCGGAGAATCCCGAAGGCTCGCGGTTCTGCAACGCCTGTGCGACACCTTTGACTCCGGCGCCAGCGGGCAGGGAGGAGCGCAAGGTCGTCTCGGTGCTCTTCGTCGATCTCGTCGGATTCACGGCTCGCTCCGACGAGGCGGACCCGGAGGACGTCCGCGCGACGTTGCGGCCGTACCACGCCGGCGTCAAGCGTGAGATCGAGCGCTTCGGCGGCACAGTCGAGAAGTTCATCGGGGACGCGGTGATGGCTGTCTTCGGCGCCCCCGTCGCGCATGAGGACGATCCCGAGAGAGCGGTTCGCGCTGCGCTCCGCGTCCTCGAGTCGATCGACGAGCTGAACGAGCAGCACGGCCTGGAGCTCTCGCTGCGCGCAGCCGTCGCGACGGGCGAGGCGGTCGTCTCGCTCGCCGCACGCCCCGGCGAGGGCGAAGGCATCGCCACGGGTGACGTCGTGAACATTGCCGCGCGGCTTCAGGGCGAGGCGCCCGTTGGCGGGCTCGTCGTCGGCGAGCAGACGTTCCGTTCGACCCGAGGCGCCATCGAGTACGAGGCGCTCGAACCGGTGACGGTGAAGGGCAAGGCGGAGCCGCTGCCTCTGTGGCGCGCGTTGCGGGCCCGCAGTCGGTTCGGCATCGATGCCGAGGCTGCGCCTGCGATGCCGTTCGTCGGTCGAGACCACGAGGTCAGGCTGCTCGAGGACACGTTCGAGCGAATGCTTCTCGAGTCGACCGTCCAGCTCGTGACGATCATCGGCGAGCCGGGCGTCGGTAAGACCCGTCTCCTGGCGGAGTTTCGCGGTTGGGTCGACGATCGCCCCGAGCTCGTCTACTGGAGGCAGGGCCGCTGTCTCCCATACGGCGAGGGAATCGCCTTCTGGGCGCTGGGGGAGGTCGTCAAGGCACATGCGGGGATCCTCGAGTCGGACGGGCAAGACGAAGCGGGTGCGAAGCTTCGGGAAGCGGTCGCGGGCGTCGCCGAGGGAAGCGACGGCGACTGGTTCGCCGCCGGGCTCGCGCCACTGGCCGGACTCGCCGGCGGCACGCAGGCCACGCGCGACGAGTCGTTCGCGGTCTGGCAGGCGTTCCTGGAGGCGCTCGCAGCACAACGCCCGCTCGTGCTGCTCTTCGAGGATCTCCACTGGGGCGACGGCGCGCTCCTGGACTTCGTCGAGCGGCTCGTCGACTGGTCGATAGGGCTCCCCATCCTCGTTCTCTGCTCGGGACGGCCGGAGCTCTACGACCTTCGGCCGGGATGGGGTGGGGGCAAGCGCAACTCGAGCACGGTGTCGCTGTCTCCGCTGACGCGCGACGACACGGCCCGTCTCGTGTCCGCGCTGCTCGAGTCGGCGGTGCTCCCAGCAGAGACACAGGAGGCGCTGCTCGAACGGTCTGGCGGTAATCCTCTCTACGCTGAGGAGTACGTCCGCCTGTTCCGCGAGCGCGGATCGGCCGAGAACCTCCCGCTCCCCGAGACGGTTCAGGGGCTCATCGCCGCGCGCATCGACTCGCTGCCGGCCGAACGGAAGTCGCTGCTGCACGATGCGTCCGTCATCGGCAAGGTGTTCTGGGCAGGTGCTCTCGAGGCGATGGGCGACGCCGACGCCGCGCGCGTTCGCGACGACCTGCATCAACTCTCCCAGCGTGAGCTCGTTCGCCCGATGCGCATGTCATCCGTGGAGGGTCAATCGGAGTACGCGTTCTGGCACGCACTCGTCCGCGATGTCGCGTACGGGCAGATCCCGCGTGCCACGCGGGCAGAAAAGCACAGCGCAGCAGCGGATTGGATCGAGCAGATGGCGGGCGATCGCCTTGCGGACCACGCCGATCTCGTCGCCCATCACCTGACCGAGGCGATCTCTCTCGCTGAGGCCGCCGGGGAGAGCGTCGATGCGGCGTTGACCGAGCGCACGGCTCGCTCACTCGTTCTTGCAGGCGATCGCGCTGAGAGCCTCGACGTGAAGCGAGCCGAGCTTCTGTACCGGCGTGCCCTGCAGCTCATTGCCGTCGATTCCATCGAGCATGCTCGCGTTCTGCTCAAGGCTGCGGTGGTGCGTTACTTGATGGGGGAGGCAGAGGCCGCACGGCACGATCTCGAGGCTGCGGCGCAGAGACTCGACGAAGGCGGCGACGTCCTTGGTGCTGGATCGGCGTACTCGCAACTCGGGCGGATCTACTTCACGCTCGGCGGGGCAGACCGGATGGAGGGTGCTCTGAGGCGAGCCCGCGCGTTGCTCGAGAGCGTTCCTCCAGGCCCGGAGCTCGTCGATGCTTATGGGCGCACGGCAGTGCTCGTCGGCCTCCAGGGGCGAAGTCCTGAGGAGGCGCTCCCGTGGTGCGACAAGGCGATCGCGCTCGCGGACGAGCTCGGGTGGAAAGGGCGAGAAGTACTCAACGCGCGCATGTTCCGGGGTTTCTGGAGGTGTGAGCTCGGCGAACTTGACGGCATCGCCGATCTCGAACAAGGGCTCTCAGACGCGCTCGAGCTCGGCGGGACGTCCGCGGTGAGCGCCCTTGTGAACCTTGCGGGGCAAGTCTGGCGGCAGCGTGGTCCCCGCGCAGCCTTCGATCTCTACACGCGTGCGATCGACCACGCTCGACGACGAGGGGTAACGCCTCGGTGGCCTCAAGCCGAGAGCTGCTGGGTCCTGTACGACCTCGGCGAATGGGACGAGTTGTTGCGCTACGAGCATGAGGTTCGAGACGGCGATCTTCGCGCGCAGCCCTACTTCATGGCCACGACCTACGGTGTGCAGGTGCGCACCTGGAGGGGGAGCGTGACGGATGCCTCGACGTTGATGGAGAACACGCTTTCCGGCGCGCGCGAGGTCGAGGATGCACAGGTCTTCGGGCCGGCGCTCGTCGCCTCGGCTCTGATCGCCGAGGCGACAGGTGATCTCTCGTCTGCGCGAGACCGGCTCGAGGAGTGGGACACGGTGACCCGAAAGCGGCCCTTCTTTCGGGCGCAGAGCCTCACCGACGCTGTGAGAGTTGCATGCGCATGCGGTGACGTCGCGCTCGCAGAGCGCCTGCGTCAGGGAGTCATCACGGCTGCCGAACGGGATCGCCTGTCGGACTTGACCGCGCAAGCCGCTATCGCCGAGGCGCAGGGCGAGACCACCGTGGCGAGCGACGCATACGGTGAGGCCGCGCAGGGCTGGAGTGACTTCGGGTGCGTGTTCGAGCACGGCCTTGCGCTGCTGGGCAGCGGTCGCTGTTCTGGGGAAGGCGGTCGGGAGTCGCTCGAACGAGCGCGCGCAGTCTTCGTCGATCTCGGTGCAGCACCGCTCGTCGGCCAGGTCGACGAGCGCCTGCGAGGCGAACGGAGCGCAAGCGCCGGCTAGCGTCGCTCTTCTACGAGACTGCTGACCGGTAGCCGGTCGCGGCCGGGCCGGCAAGGCGAGCGCTCATCACCGATTCGGCCGCCTCGGCGCTCTGGGGGTGGCCGGTCACGGCTGCGAGGAAGTCCTCGCGGTCGAGCGCGTACAGCACGGCATCCGTGCGCGCGGTGACAGTGGCCGTGCGCTGGGTCTCCCGAAGCAGAGCGATCTCGCCGAAGTAGCCACCCGGAGTGAGCTCGGCGATCTGCACGCCCTCCTGTGTGACCTCGAGCTCGCCCTCGGCGACGATGTAGAAGCGGTCGCCTTCGTCACCCTCGCGCACGATCATGCTTCCGGCGTCGACTCGAAGTGGCACGAGCCGCGTCGCGAGGTGCTCGATCGAGCCGCCCGGCAGCGGGGCGAAGATCGGGACCGAGACGAGAATCCGTAGCTCATCGCTATCCGGTGCGGCTGCGCTTCGGTCGATGCGGGCGACGGTTGCGCCGAAGGCGATCACGAGGATCGGGAGGAAGAGGCCCGTGACGACGAGCGCCGTTTCGACGCCGAGCCACGAGATGAGAGCGGGCGCGATCGCCGCGCCGATGCCCATCGACGCCATCCAGAGCATCTGGATGACACCGAAGACACGTGCGAGCACGTCGTCGGGAACCGTTCGCTGGACGAGCGTGAGGCCGGCGACGTCGACGAACGCGTTGCCGACGCCCATGATCGCGAGCGCGACGACCGCGATCGCGACCTCCTGCCACAGCCCGAGCGCGACGAGCGGAATACCGGTGACGATCAGCCCGGCGAGGAAGGCGGGGCTGAGCCGACGCGCGCCGGTCAGCGAGAGCGCCGCGACCGCTCCGATGAACGCACCGACTCCGATCGCAGCATTCAGGTATCCGACGCCGGCATCCCCGAGGTCGAGGAGCTGGATCGCCGTGACGACGATGAAGACCTGGAGCGCCCCGAACATCGCGGTCTGCGCGGTGAGGAGGCCCATCATCACGGCGAGCGACCGGTCGTGCGCGAGCGTCGTGAAGCCGGCAAGCCGTTCGGCGGCGATCGTCGAGGCGTCCAACTCGCGCCGAGGTCGCTCGACGCTTTCGACGTGGATGAGGACGAGGAAGAGCGACGACACCACGATCAGCAGGGCGGTTACGAGGAAGACCGCACCTGTGCTGGCGACGCCGAAGAGCACGCCGGCCAGGGCCGGCCCGGCGAACACGGCGATGCTCTCGACGCCGCTGGCAACGGCGTTCGCCGCGGTGAGCTCCTCCGGCGTGCGCGCAAGGGTGGGCGTCAGCGCTGCCTGTGAGGATCGGAACGGAGTCGTCGCGATCGTGGCTGCGATCGCGAGGCCGTAGACGATCCACGAGCTCGCGTCGACGAGCACCCCAATCGCAGAAGCGCCGACGAGAACGATCCGCGTGAGATTCGTGAAGAAGAGGACACGCTCGCGCGGATAGCGGTCGCCGAGCATCCCCGCGAACGGCGCGACGAGCGCTGCCGGAATGAGACGGGCCAGGAAGACGAGCCCGACGGCCCTCTCGCCGCCGATGCCGTATGCGTAGACGGAGACGGCGACCAGGAACGCGTACTGGCCGATGATCGAAGCCGTCCAGGCGAGCTCGAGCCACCGGAGATTCGCGTTTCGCCACACTGCTGCGAAGGCGCCGAGCGAGCCCCTGAACCGCGTGCCGATCCCGCTCACGGCGCGGAGCATCTCACCAGGGGTTGCCGAATGAAAGCCCACGAGGGAAGATTCCCCACGCATGCGCGGTCTAGTTCGACAGAACCGCGCTTTGAGCGCCCGAAAGGAGGAGCAAGAATGTCGGAAGAGACCACACGCCCAGAGGACGAGGTCGAGGCTCACGGGTCATTCATCGAGAGCCCATCGGCTGAGAGCCCAGCGGCAGAGAGCCCCGCGGCCGAGGCGACCGACGACGAGCCGGACGTCGAGGCTCACGGCATGGGACCCGCCGCCTCGAGTCCCGCGATCGAGAGCCCGGCCATCGAGAGCCCGGCAGTCGAGTAACGCGCAGCGCGCCGTTGCAGTCCGAGAGGCCCGGGAGCTCCCGGGCCTCTCTCGTTATGCGCCCAGCGTTCGCGCGAGGTGATCGAGCAGCTTCATCCCGGCGTCGCGCTGCTCGTCTTCGAGCGCGTCCACGGCGGTGGCCAGGCGCGCGACGACGGCGAGGTCGCCTCCCCCGTCGCCCAGGAGTCGCTCGGCCTTCCGCGCTTTGAGCAGCAGGTCGACTGCGATCGCCGCCTGGTTCGCGAAGAGCCCGAGGAGCTCCATCTCCTGGAGGCTGAAGAGAGTCGCCTCCGGACGGTCCAGTACCGACAGCACGCCGAGAGCCCCTTCCTCGTGCAGGAGAGGCGCCGCCATGAGCCCTTTCGGGACGTAGCCCGTGCCCTCGGCCACGTCGCGCGACCAACGCGGATCGTTGTGGACGTCCTCGATGACGAGCGGCGTGCGCGTTGCCAGAACCCAGCCGGCGATGCCGGTTCCCGCGGGAAACCGAGTGCCGAGGAGCGTGTCCTCGCCTTCGCCGACGACGGCCTCGAAGACGAGCTCCTCGGTCTCCTCGTCGAGGAGGAGGATCGAGGACGCTTTCGCGCCGAAGATCGAGCGCGCGACCTCGACGATTGCAGAGAGCAGCGCCCGGAACGACTCCTCGGAGCCGACGACTCCTGCCGCCACTGCTGCACGGAGATCGGGCTGGTCGGTCATTTCCCACCCCCAACGTTGGTTGCGGTCAGGTAGAGGACGCTCTTGAGCTGGAACGGCGTCAGCTCGGGATGCTTCGAGAGGATCAGCGCGCAGATCGAGCTCATGTGCGGCGTCGCGAAGCTGTTGCCGGAGACGGTGAGCGTGCGGCCACCGAGCCAGGGCACCTCGACGTTCACGCCACGCCCGAAGAACTCGACAGGCGGGCTCGGGTTGTAGAAGTAGTCGAGCGCGTCGGGCTCCTCGTGGCTTCCCACGGAGATGACCGACGAGAAGCGCCACGGGTAGCTCTCGACAGGCATGTTGTGCGCGGATGCGACGAGCACGGTGCGCTTGAAGTAGGCGTTGTCGGCGAGCTCGTGGAGGATGCTCGCGAACGGCTTCTTCGTGGTCGACAGGCTCATGTTGATGACGTCGAAGCCCTGCTCGATCGCGTAGCGCAACCCGCCGAGCAGCACCGCACCCGTCCCTGTGAACCCCGCTCCGAGCACGCGAACGCTCGAGAGGTGACACTCGGGTGCGAGTCGCCGCACGATCCCGGCGCATGCGGTTCCGTGGCCGGAGACGTCACCCTCGGTGTCCTCCTCGGCGATGATCGCGTCGTCCTCGCCGACCGAGATGACGACGGCGCTTTCGAGCTCACCGACCAGCGGGTGCGTCGCGTCGACACCCGAGTCGAGGATGCAGACCCGGATGCTCGTACCGGTCGCGCCGCCCAGAGCCCAGTCGCGCGTGACCTGTTCGGGCCACTCAGCGGGGAGCGCGATCCGGTCGACGGCGTCCTTGGGGAGACTCCAGGCCGGGAGCGCGGTCTGGCCCGCGTCCCAGGAGTGACCGATGACGTCCTGCACGGGACGGGACTCTACGACGTCAGAGTCGTCGAGTCCCTTCCCGCTCAGTGTTCGCTCAGACGCTCGCGGAGCTCGTCGACGATCCGACGGTCGGGCTCGTAGCCCTCGGCGGCGAGGGCCCGCTCGAGATCGGCGATCAGCGCGGACCGGAAAGCGGCGTCGGCCTCGGCGCGCGCGACGATCTCGTCGAACGTGCGACGAGCCGCCGGAAGTTCCTGAGCAGCCCGCACCCAGCCAACGGGGGCTGGGCGCAGGATTCGGAGGAGCACTCCGAGACGCTCTTCGTCGTACATGCGCGTCATCTACTCCCTAGACCCTTCTTCCAGCCGGTTTCTTCCCTGTGCTCTGCGCAAGACCGGAATCCGGCTAGCGCCGGACTCCGGTCGCGCCAAAGATCCCTGAAGGCGTCCGCTTCGCGGCCGCTGCGCCTGTGTAGGCATCAGCTCTTTCCCTCCAGTTCAGTACGAAGACGGCCGAGGCAGCGGGCGATTCGGCTCGCGATCGTTCCGGACGGGATGTCGAGCTCGTCGGCGATCGTCTTGTAGCTCTGGTCGCGCGTGAAGAAGCGGTCGAGGATGTCCTGGCACGCTCCCGGAGAGGCCCGCGAGTGCCTCGCGCACCTCGAAGGCCTCCTCGATCTCGCTCAGGTCACTCGACCCTTCCTCGAGCACGTCCTCGGCGGGCACCTCGCGCCTGCTTGCGATCGCATCGAGGCAGCGCCGCCGGGTCAGCTGGGCGATCCAGGGTCGGAGTGCGGCATCGTCACGCAGCGAGTCGAGTCGTGTGTAGATGCGCATGAAGACGTCCTGGTAGACATCCTCCGCGTCCTCGTCGCTCAGCCGGAAGCCGCGG
Organism: uncultured Gaiellaceae bacterium; assembly: GCA_963744505.1. Taxonomy (GTDB): domain Bacteria; phylum Actinomycetota; class Thermoleophilia; order Gaiellales; family Gaiellaceae; genus GMQP-bins7. The sequence continues at coordinate 500,590 of CAVUTL010000003.1, read as the reverse complement.
ACCGCAATGGCATAGACGTACCGCGAGTAGCGCTCGACCAGCTCGTTCCACGCGTCGCCGTCACCTGCCCGGCAGCGCCGAACGAGCTCGGCGTCGGCGAGGTTCGGGTATCCGCTCACCGGTGTGCCTCGAGCAGCCGGGCGGCGACGTCGCGCGCTGCCTGCTCGCTCGCGAGCGCACGTGCGAGACGAGCGTCCGACGGGCGCACTCCGAGATTGGCGCGCACGAGGTGCGCGGCCGCGCTGGCACCTCCCGCTGCCAGGGCCGCAGCCGCAGCAGCGTCTGCTCGGTACGTGGCATCTCCGCAGCTCGCCGGCCACGGCTGCGAGTGCCGCGGCGTCTGCACCGAGCGATGCGATCTCGAGTGGCGCCGCGGCCGCGGCCTCGAGCTTCTGCTCGAGCGCGAAGTCCTTGCGCGGATCCTCTGCCGCGCCTGACTCGGCGTCGCGCAGGGCCGTGAGCGCTTCCTCCCACGCGCGGGCGTCCGTGTGTGCGAGCTCGACGGCGCGCTCGCCGATCGCGTTCGCCTGCGCGACGACGCCGGCTGCATCACGCCATGCAGGGGAGCAGCGCGCGACCATCGCGACGAGCCGCGCGGCGAAGGCCACGGTGAGCGCGGCCGCGGAGCCGCCGCCCGGCGCGAGCCCGTCGGCCGACAGGCGATCGAGGAGCTCGCCGACCCGCAGTTGGAGGTAGTCGTCGCTGGCCAGGGGGCGAGTCTACGACGGCCTTCCCGAGCGTTCCTAGACTTGCGTGCGTGCCCCTGTACCTCACCGAGACCGATGTCGAGCAGCTCGTGTCGCCGATCGACGCGGTCGAGGCGATCGAGGCGTGCTTTCGGGCGGATGGCTGCGGGCGACGTGGAGATTGCGCCTCGCAGGCGCCTGCGACTCCCGGAGGGTGCGCTCGCGGACATGGCGGCGTGCGGACTCAGGGCTCGGGCTCGCAGGCGGGAAGCTGTACGCGGCGACGCCGAACGGCGCGACGTTCGTCGTCTGCCTCTTCGACTCCGAGACCTCGGCGCTCGTCGCCGTCATCGAGGCCGACCGACTCGGACAGCTACGCACGGGAGCAGCGAGCGCGGTGGCAGCGCGTCATCTCGCGAGAGCCGGTACGCGAACGCTCGGCGTCATCGGGTGTGGCCACCAGGCCGAGACGCAGGTTGCGTGCATCCGTGCTGCGGTCCCGTCGATCGAGCACGTCGTCGCGTATTGCAGGACACCCGAGAAGCTCGCGGCGTTCTGTGAGCGCGTGGGGGCCGAAGCCGGCGAGAGCCATCGCGACGCTGCCGGGCAGGACGTCGTCGTGACGATCACGAGCTCGCGCGATCCGGTGCTCCGCGGCGAATGGCTTTCGCCCGGAACGCTCGTCGCGGCTGCGGGCGCGAACGTCGTCTCACGCCGAGAGCTCGACAACACGGTCCTCGAGCGCGCACGGTTCGTGTGCTGCGATCTGCTCGCGCAGGCGAAGCTCGAGTCCGGCGACCTCGTCGAGCCCGTGCAGGCCGGCGTGCTCGACTGGCTCGAGGTTCACGAGCTGCACGAGGTCGTCGCGGGCGAGATCGTCGGCCGGCAGTCGGACGACGACATCGTCGTCTTCAAGTCGAACGGGCTCGCCGCGTGGGATGTCGCCCTGGGAGCGGAGGCAGTCCGTCTCGCCCGCGAGCAGGGCGTGGGAACCGAGCTGTAGGGGCGACGCTTGCGTCGCCCGGGCGAGGCAAGTCTCGCCCCTACGTCGAAACCGAGCTCTTCGCGGCCTCGAGCGTGTCGCCTGAGAACGACTCGATGATCTCCGGCCGGTCGAGCAGCCGGCGCTGCTGCTCGGGTGTCAGACGGTTCTTCACGTACTTGTCTTCGAGGATCTCGTTCAGCGAGCGGCCGCGGTCGTGTTCGCGAATTACGTACCTCGCGACGTGCTCCTCGGCCGAGCCCCGGGAGAAGAGGAACGAGAACATGTTCTTGAACCCGGACACGAGACGCGATTGTATCCCGGTGTGAGGAGCCGCAGCTCACGCGAGGGCCGGTATGCCGAGCGCACGCTCGCGGGCGTCGACGACGTCGGGGCGGAGGAGCGCATCGTCATCTGGATCGAGCGCCGACCAGGTGCCGTTTGGGCCGTCGCGCGGGCGGTCAACCCCCAGCTTCGCGACTCGGACGAGGCCAGGCCGGAGGACGTGATCTTCGAGGGGTACGAGCTCGGGGATGCGCTCGACCGCGCGAACGAGGCGCTCGAGGACGACGTCCGCGTCCTCGAGGACGACGGGCTTCCGGTCGACGCGAAGCCGTTCACGCGGAAGGAGGTTCTTCCCCTCCTCGAACGCTGGTTCTTCAACCGCTGACGTCAGCTGTACGGTTGTCCGATGGCGGCGCGGCAGCCGGTGCTAGCGTGCCGCCGCTTTGCGGATCCGCGTCGGACACAGCCCGGACCCTGACGACGCGTTCATGTACTGGGCGCTGACGACCGACCTCGTCGACACCAAGGGATACGTCTTCGAGCAGGTGCTCGGCGACATCCAGACGCTGAACCAGTGGGCGCGTTGCGGGCGGCTCGAGGTCACGGCGATCTCCCTCGCCGCGTATCCCTTCGTGCAGGAGGACTACGCGTTGCTGCCCCACGGTGCGAGCATCGGATCGGGCTACGGGCCGATCGTCGTCGCGCGCGAGGAGAAGTCGCTCGCAGAGCTCAGCGGGCTCGAGATCGTCGTGCCCGGGACGATGACGACGTCGTACCTCGCCCTGCGACTCGTGCTCGACGGCTTCCGCCACCGCGAGCTGCCGTTCGACGAGATCCCCGACGAGGTTGCGTCGGGTCGTGCGGACGCCGGGCTGCTCATCCACGAGGGCCAGTTGACCTTCGAGGACTACGGGCTCGTGAGAGTGCTCGACCTCGGCGAGTGGTGGCTCCTCGAGACGGGTCTCCCTCTCCCTCTCGGCGTGAACGTCGTCCGGCGCGACCTGGGAGAAGAGGTGCTCGCCGACGTCTCCGACGTTCTCCGTGACGCGATTCAGTGCGGGCTCGACAACCGGGCCGAGGCTCTGGAGTACGCCCTCCAGTTCGGCCGCGGGATCGATGCCGCGGTCGCCGACCGGTTCGTCGCGATGTACGTCAACGAGCTGACGCAGGACTACGGCGACGAGGGGCGCAAGGCCGTGACCGAGCTCCTTCGCCGTGGCGAGGCGCTCGGAGCCTTCCCCGAGCCGGTTCAGATCGACTTCGTCCCGTAGGGCGAGGCAAGCCTCGCCCCTACACTTGCGGCCGTGGCGCGCGCAGTCATCCTCTCCGCTGTCCGCACGCCGATCGGCCGGTACGGGGGCGCGCTCTCCGGCGTTCGGCCGGACGACCTCGCGGGGATCGCGATCGCCGGAGCGGTGGAACAGGCGGCGGTCGACGGCGCCGCGATCGACGACGTGTACTTCGGCTGCGCGAACCAGGCGGGTGAGGACAACCGCAACGTCGCACGCATGGGCGCGTTGCTGGCGGGCCTGCCCGACTCGGTTGCGGGGGTCACCCTCAACCGCCTGTGCGCGTCGGGGCTCTCGGCGGTCGTGTCTGCCTGCCACGCGGTGATCGTCGGCGACGCCGACGTCGTCGTCGCGGGCGGCGTCGAGTCGATGAGCCGCGCGCCGCTCGTCATGGCGAAGCCGGACGCTGCGTTCCCGCGCGGCAATCAGACGGTCTGGGACACGACGCTCGGCTGGCGCTTCCCGAACCCGCGCTTCGAGGAGCTGTTCCCGCTCGAGTCCATGGGAGAGACCGGCGAGAACGTCGCCGAGCGCTGGAACGTCTCGCGCGCGGACCAGGATCGGTTCGCGCTGCGCTCGCAGCAGCGCTGGGCGAAGGCCAATGCGGCCGGACGGTTCGACGACGAGCTCGTTCCGGTGGGCGACGTCGTGGTCGACGAGCATCCGCGGCCCGAGACGAACGCCGAGGCGCTCGCGAAACTGAGGCCGGCGTTTCGCTCAGACGGGACCGTGACGGCCGGGAACGCGAGCGGCATCAACGACGGCGCAGCGGCGCTCGTGATCGTCAGCGAGGACAAGGCGCGCGAGCTGGACGCCGAGCCTCTCGGTACATTCGTCGGCTCCGCGGTCGCGGGCGTCGACCCGCGCGTGATGGGGATCGGTCCGATCCCGGCCGTCCGCAAGCTTCTCGAGCGCTCGGGCGTCGCCGCCGCGGACATCGATCTCGTCGAGCTCAACGAGGCGTTCGCCTCGCAGAGCCTGGCCGTCGTGCGCGAGCTCGGCCTCGACGAGGAGAAGGTGAACGTCAACGGTGGCGCGATCGCCCTCGGCCATCCGCTCGGGATGAGCGGCGCCCGGCTCGTCGTTTCGCTCCTGCACGAGCTCCGCCGCCGCGACGGTCGCTACGGGCTCGCGACGCTCTGCGTGGGGGTTGGTCAGGGCGTCGCGGCGCTGTTCGAGCGCTAGCTCGTCTGGACGAAGACTCGCTCTCGGCGTGGCTGAGCCCAGACTGTCTGGCCGCGCCAGAAGCCTGACTCGTCGAACCGATCTCGGGTCATGAGGACGAGGAACTCCGCACCCGAGGTGTCGTGCAGCTCGACCTTCGCATCGCGCCCCAGCAGCGTCACACGCACGATCATCGCCTCCAGAGCGTCCTCCTCGGGCTCGTGGAGGAGATCGATGTCGTGCGGCCGCACGAGCGAGGTGCCGAGCGGCTGCGCGTCGCCGACGAACGTCATGACGAACTCGCTCGCGGGGTTGTCGTAGAGCTCTCGCGGGCTGCCGACCTGCTCGAGCCGCCCGTGGTTGATGACCGCGATCTGGTCCGCGATCTCCATCGCCTCGTCCTGGTCGTGCGTGACGAAGACCGTCGTGACGTGCACGACGTCATGGAGACGGCGGAGCCACTCCCGAAGCTCGGAGCGCACGCGCGCGTCGAGCGCCCCGAACGGCTCGTCGAGCAGGAGCACCTGAGGCTCGGGGGCGAGGGCGCGGGCGAGCCCCATGCGCTGGCGCTGACCGCCGGAGAGCTGCGCCGGGTAGCGGTGCCCGAAGCTCTGGAGCTGGACGAGGTTGAGGAGTTCGTCGACGCGCTCGGCGATCTCCGCCTTCGGCCGCTTGCGAACCTTCAGGCCGAACGCGACGTTGTCCCACACCGTCATGTGCTTGAAGGCGGCGTAGTGCTGGAAGACGAAGCCCACGTCCCGCTTCTGCGGAGCAAGCGCCGTCGCGTCCTTGCCTGCGAGGAGAATCTCTCCGCGATCTGCCGTCTCGAGGCCGGCGATGATCCGGAGGAGCGTCGACTTTCCCGAGCCGCTCGGGCCGAGGAGCGCGGTGAGCGCCCCGCTCTCGACGTCGAGCGAGACGTCGTCGAGCGCGACGAAGTCGCCGAATCGCTTCGAGACGTTACGGGCGAGGATGGACATCAGGCTCGCTCCTCCTTCGGGCGGACCACGGTCATGGCGACGAGGACGAGGATGGCCAGCGTCGCGAGCATGATCGAGATCGCATAGGCGCCGGCGAGGTCGAAGGCCTCCCAGCGCTCTTGCACGCGGAGCGTGGCGGTCTCGGTCTGACCTTGGAGGCGACCGGAGACAACGGCCACCGCGCCGTACTCGCCGAGGCAGCGTGCGGTCGTGAGGATCACGCCGTAGATAACCGCCCAGCGGATCGACGGGAGCGTGATGCGCCAGAACGTCTGCCACCCGCTCGCACCGAGCGTGAACGCGGCTTGCTCCTGGTCGTCCCCGATCTCGCGCAGCGTGGGCACTACCTCGCGCGCGACGAACGGCAGCGAGACGAAGATCGTCGCGATCACCATCGCCGGGAGGGCGAAGAGCACCTGGATGCCGTGCTCGGACAGCCAACCGCCGAACCATCCGTCTTCGCCGTAGAGAAGGAAGAGCGAGAGGCCGACGACCACGGGCGAGAGCGCAAGCGGGAGATCGATGAACGCGTTCAGGAGACCCTTGCCCGGGAACCGCTTCCGCACGATCGCGAGCGCGCACACGATCCCGAAGACGGTGTTCACCGGAACCGCGATCGCCGTGATGATCAGCGTGAGCTTGAGGGCGTTGACGGTCTCGGGCGTCGTGAGCGCGTCCCAGGCAGGTCCGAAGCCGTCCTCGAACGTCCGCCAGAAGACGATGGCGAGCGGTCCGACGAGGATCACGGCGAGATAGGCGAGCGCGACCGTGCGAAGCCCGATCCGCGAGACGGAGCGCCTCATCGGTCGTGTCTCGTCGCGAAGTGACGGATGACCCCGATCGAGAGCAACGTCAGGAACGAGATCACGAGGAGGACGACGGCGACGGCCGCCGCGCCAGCCGAGTCGCCGCTTTCGATGCGCCCGTAGATGTGGACGGAGGAGACCTCGGTCTCGAACGGGATGTTCCCGGTGATGATGACGAGTGATCCGAACTCGCCGACGGCCTTCGCGAACGCCAGCGCGACTCCGGAGAGGATCCCGGGAAGGATGTTCGGGAGGATCACCTTCACGAACGTTCGTGCGCGCGACGCGCCGAGCGAGTGCGCCGCCTCTTCGAGCTCGGAGTCGAGCTCCTGCAGTACGGGCTGCACGGTGCGGACCACGAACGGAAGCGTCACGAACATGAGAGCGAGCACGATCGCCGTACGCGAGAAGGCGACGTCGATCCCGATAGGAGACGTCGGCCCGTACAGCGCGAGAAGCGTCAGCCCGGCGACGATGGTGGGCAGCGCAAAGGGGAGGTCGATGATCGCGTTGACTGCCGTCTTGCCGCGGAACTCGTCACGCACGAGCACCCAGGCAGTGATCGTTCCCAGCACGGCGTTGATCAGCGAGACGACGAGAGACGCTCCGAGTGTGAGCTTGAGCGCCGCAACGGCCTCCGGGCTCGACACGGCATCGCGGAACGACTGCGTTCCCTCGCTCGTCGCCTCCCACATGAGGGCGGCTATCGGGAGCCCCACCACGACCATGAGGAACGTCGTCACGAAGCCGAGGGACAGGGCCGCCCCGGCCCTGCTTGCCGATGCCCGCGCTCGTGCCGGGCTGGTGAGCGCGACGTCGCTCACCCGGTGCTGCCGCCCACCTGCCGCTGGAAGCGGGCCATGATCCCCGACTTCGGGTCGAAGAACCGCTTCTGCACCCGCTGCCACCCGCCCAGCCCGAGCTGGTCGATCGTGAACAGGCCGGGGCGGATCGGGAATTTCCTGCGGTTCGCGTTCTCGACACTCTTCACGACCGGCCGGTAGCCGTAGTCGGCGAAGACCTGCTGCGATCCCGGCGTTCGCAGGAAGCGCAGGAACGCACTCGCAGCTGCCTTGTCGGGGCTGTCCTTGGTGACGGCGATCGGGTTCTCGATGAGGATCGTGGTCTTCGGGATGACCCACTGGAGGTCGAGGCCCTGGAGACGGGAGAAGTACGCCTCGTTCTCGTAGGCGAGGAGGACGTCTCCCTTACCGGCGTTGAAGGTGCTCAGCGACGCGCGTGCACTCGTGTCCTGGACACTCACGTTCTTCCAGAGCGCGAGGAGGTTCGCCTGGGCTTGCTTGTCGGTCTTGCCCTGCTTCCTCCACGAGCCGTACGCGGCCATGATGTTCCAACGCGCACCGCCCGACGTGAACGGGTTCGGCGTGACGACCTCGACGCCCGGGCGGATGAGGTCGTTCCAGCTCCTGATCTTCTTGGGATTGCCGTCGCGCACGACGAAGACGACGACGGAGTTCGTCACCATGCCCTTGTACGACTGCCGCTTCCACTTCGCGTCGACCTTCCCCGCAGCGACGAGCTCGTCCATGTCGGGCGCGAGCGACAGGGCGACGATGTCGGCGTCGAGTCCGGCTTTCACGGCGCGCGTCTGCTCGCCGGAGGCGCCGTACGACTGCGTGAAGTCGACGTCCTTGCCGGCGGCCGTCTTCTGGAACGCGGGGATGAGCTTTCCGTATGCCTCGCGCGGCGTGGAGTAGGCGACGAGGCTCAGCTTCGTGTCGGCGGTCCGCGTCGGTGAGGCCGAGCCGATTCCGGCAGTCGCGGCAAGAGTGACCGCGAGCATTCCGAGCGAGGCGATCAGTGCGATCGGGCGACGGCTCATTGATGTCCCTCCATGTCTGATTGAGTATCCTGACAAATCTTGTCGACTTACTAAGAAGGCCAAGAAGATAGAGGATGTCGTGAATACATGTCAAGCCGAACCGTTCGGGAGGGCTGAGCGATGTGGGTATCCCGTAGAACCGACTACGCGACGAGGGCGATCCTCGCGCTCTCGCTCGAGGGCGGAGGGCCGCTCAAGCTCGAGGAGCTCGCGCGCCGGACGGCCGTGCCGCAGTCCGTGCTCGAGCAGGTGATGCCCACGATGCGGACGGCCGGCGTCGTCCGCTCGGAACGCGGCCCGTCGGGCGGCTACAGGCTGAACAAGGATCCGGAGGAGATCACGCTCGAGCGCATCGTTCGCCTCTTCCAGGGGCCGCTCGCTCCGATCAGCTGCGCGACACGGCACAACCCCGAGCCGTGCCCGATGATGGTCGGCTGCACGCTTCGGGACGTGTGGGAGGAGGTGCGGGACGCGACGATCACCTTGCTCGGTGGCGTGACCTTCGCCGATCTCGCGAAGCGCGCCGGCGGGCCGTGGGTCGACCCCGCGCTCGTCACGATCTAGCGAACGAAGAGGCGCGCGGCGGTCGCCTTGAAGGATGCCGTGACGACCATCCCGGTCTGCAGATCGAGTCGCTCGGCGGAGGCCGACGTGATCTCGGCGACGACGGGGCCGACGCGAACCCGCACCCGGTTGCCCATCGTTGCGAGGGAGAGGACGGCGCCTTCGACGTGGTTCATCCGTGAGTCACCGGGCTCCGCCAGTCCGACCGAGACGTCCCACGGGTAGACCGCCACGTTCACAGGTCCCGTCCCGTGGTCTGCGCTCCAGACGACGAGCCCGTCGTCGAGCGCGACCCGCGTGAGGCCGTCTTCCGTCTCGACGGCCTGGCCGGGGAGAAGTGTCGCTCCCGTAAAGCTTGCGACGAAGGCGTCGTTCGGCAGCGAGACGAGCTCGGTCGGCGTCCCGAGCTGGAGGATCCGCCCCGTGCTGATGACGCCGACGCGGTCGGCGAGCGTCGCCGCATCCTCGAAGTCGTGCGTCACGAGAATCGTCGGCAGGCCCAGATCGCTCAGGAGCTCGCGCAGCTCGGCTCGCACGCCGGCCCTCGTATGTGTGTCGAGGGCCGACAGCGGCTCGTCGAGGAGGAGGACGGCCGGGTTGCGCGCGAGCGCGCGGGCGAGGGCGACGCGCTGACGCTCGCCACCCGAGAGCTCGGCCACGCGTGCGTGTGCCAGATGAGCGATACGGAAGCGCTCCAGCAGGGCGTCGACGTTCTCGTGGTCGCGTGACCCGAAGCGAACGTTGTGAACGACGTCGAGGTGCGGGAACAGGGCGTACTCCTGGAAGACGTAGCCGACGCGACGCCGCTCGGGCGGGACTGCGATGCCGCGTTCGGTGTCGAGCAGCGTCACATCGTCGAGCGTTACGACGCCGTGTTGCGGTCGCACCAGTCCCGCCACGACGCGGAGCACCGTCGTCTTCCCGGCCCCTGACGGCCCGACGAGAGCAAGAGTCTCGCCTTGCTCGACGGTCAGGTCTGCGGTTGCTTCGAAGGTTCGAAGAGGATGGGTGAATTGGAGCCGGAGCGCCATCTGGTTGTGAGCTTGACGGAGAGAAGGACGACGGCGCTGATCGAGATCAGAAGCGCGCTGATCGCGAGAGCGACCGTGAAGTCGACGTCGAACTGCTCGTAGATCGCGAGCGACAGCGTCTGGGTAACGCCCTGCAGCGAACCGGCGAACATGATCGTCGCGCCGAACTCACCGAGGCCGCGCGCGAACGCGAGCGCGGCTCCGGCGCCGAGGCCGCCGCGTGAGAGCGGCAGCATCACTCGCAGGAACACGCGGCCGGGCCCGGCGCCGAGCGTGCGGGCGGCGGACGGCAGTGTCGGGTCGACCGCCTCGAAGGAGGCGATCGCCGTCCGCAGGTAGAAGGGGCTCGCCACGAACGTGATGGCGAGCACGACGGCCGCCTTCGTGAACGCGATGTCGATGCCGAGCGCGCTGATCTCGTCCCCGAGGAGCCCGACGCGTCCGAACGCGACGAGGAGGCCGATGCCGGCCACGGCCGGCGGGAGGACGAGTGGGAGCTCGACGAGGGTGACGAGGACGTCCCGCAGCGTTCCACGACGGGTCGAGATCCAGTAGGCGGCAGGTGTCCCACACACGAGGATCAGCAGCATCGCGATCGAGATGGTCTCGGCAGTGACGCGGAGGGCGTCCACTGCCGCCCGACTGCCGAGAGCCGAGAGGAGCTCACCCGGCGGAACCTGGACGAAGACCGCGACGACGGGCAGCGTCAGGAAGAGAAGCACGACCCCCGTCGTCGCGACGAGAGCCGAACGGAAGAGTCCGTCTACGGCTTTGCTCCGGGGAGCGGCAGGAAGCCGTAGCTCTTGAGGGCAGCCTGACCTTTCGCCGACAGGAGCGCCTTGATCCACGCTCGCGCGGCGGCCTTCTTCGATGAGCGGGAGACGACGGCGATCTCGTACCGGACGCGCGGCTGCGCCCACGCGGGAATGCGTATGACGGTGACCTGAGCGGCGACCGCTCGTGCGTCCGTCACATAGACGAAGCCGGCGTCCGCCTGTCCGAGGGCGACTTTGCTCGTGACCGCACGCACGTCCGTCTCCTGGCTGACCACCTTCGCCAGCACGGACGTGAGGCCCATTTTCCTGAGCACCGTCCGCGTGTACGCCCCGACCGGCACAGCGGCACCCGCGATCACGAGCTTCACGGGCTTGCGCCGGAGGTCGTAGATCGATCGAAGTTCGGCAGGATTCGCACGAGGCACGATCAGGGCGAGGCGATTCGACGTGAACGTGACCGGCTTGTCGACGAGCCCCTGCCGGAAGAGCCGTTGCGTGTTGAGCGGCGCAGCGGATGCGAAGACGTCGGCGGGCGCACCGTTGCGGATCTGAGTCTCGAGCGTCCCCGAGCCCGCGAAGCTGTACCTCTGCGCCGGGTCGAGCGAACGGAAGACATCCGTGAGCGACGCAGCGGCGTAGATGGTCAGTGGATCCGACTGGCTCCGCGCCGCACCGGCTCCGAGTCCGGCCAGGACGACGACAGCGATCACTGCTGGTGCGATGCGGGTTCTCATCATCGTCCTCCTAACCCAGGTACCTCTCGAGCGCAGTGCTCGCGGCCTCGAGATCGAGTGCCACGGGGAACGGCTCGACGGCGTTCGTTCTTGCGAGCGACGTCAGCGCGCCCAGCTGCTGACCGACGCTGGCGGCGAGACTCGCGTAGAGCACGCGATACGAGGGCTCGGAGACCGTCGCGCTCGCGCGCTGATACGCACCGAGCAGCGCGCGGAGAACACCTGCTCCAGTCGTCACCATCGACTCCGGCGTGCGGAACGTGCGTGCGGGCCACTCGAAGGCGAAGTCCTCTTCGACCGGAGCGACGTCGCCGGCGCCGACCAGGAGATCGGAGAGCGCCTTCGCATGCTGACCGGCAGCGGCTCGTCCCTTCTTCAACACGCCCACGGCCGAGCCCGAGACCACCTTGGCGTCGAGGGCACGAGCGTAGAAGTCCTTCAGGAGAAGCTCGACGGAGGCTGCGAAGTTCGCGTAAGCGAGCTCGTCCTCGGTCGCTGCGGCCGCGGTGGGCAGCCAGGGAGTGGCAAGCGTCGCCGTTCCTGCACCGATGGTGCCGACGAGGAAACGCCGTCGATCCACGCGGCTAACCTACCACAGTAGTTATTCATCGACTACCGGGAGGAATCGATGCAGATCAGCGCACGGAACCAGCTCCGAGGGGTCGTCGCGTCCATCAAGCTCGGCGGAGTGATGGCCGAGGTCATCGTTCAGGTCGGGGAGCACCAGGTCGTCTCGGTGGTAACCCGAGCGAGCGTCGAGGAGCTCGGCCTCGCCGAGGGCGACGAGGTTACGGCGATCATCAAGTCGACGGAGGTCATGCTCGCGCGATGAGCCGTCCTTCGCGCACCCAGCCGTCACTCCCCGAATGGGCCTGTCTCGGCCTCCTCTGCGAGCGACCGGCGCACGGATGGGCACTTGCGCAGGCACTCTCCCCGGCCGGCGAGGTCGGTCGTGTGTACTCGTGTACACGACCTCTCACGTACAGGGCACTCGCGCAGCTCCGTGCGGCCGGCCTCGTCGAGGCGAGGGGGACGGTGGAGAGCGACGCTGGACCGGCGCGCACGACGCTCGGCCCGACGCGGCGTGGAAGGACGGCGTTGGCACGCTGGCGCGGTTCGCCGGTGGAGCACGTCCGTGACCTCCGCTCCGAGCTCATGCTCAAGCTGCTCTTCCACGAGCGTGCCGGGCTCGATGCCAGTCCACTGCTCCGGCAGCAGGCGCTCGGTCTCGTGGCGACGGAGCGCGCGCTCGAAGGACAGCACGCCGCTGCGACCGGGTTCGAGGACACGCTTGCTCTATGGCGCCTCTCCGTCGCGCGAGCCGCACTGTCGTTCATCGAAGCGCTCCTCGATCGTCGAACGGTTGAGCCGATCGTGTATCGACCCATAGGCCACATCGGCTCTCCACACCGCCAGCTCGACGGGATGCCGCTGCAGCCGATCGCCGATGCGAGCGGCGAGTCCGTCGTGACCATCTCGGAGCCACATCGCGGCTGCCTCGTCGATCTGGAGGGCTTCTCGCACGTTTGGCTGATCGCGCACCTGCACGAGAGTTTCGGCTGGGCCGCAACGGTTCCGACCTTCCTCGACGACCGCACACACGGCACGTTCGCCACGCGATCTCCGCACAGGCCCAACCCGATCGGGCTCTCGCTCGCTCGAGTCGTCGCGGTGCACGAGGGCTCCGTGGTGATCGACGGCGTCGACCTTCTCGACGGCACGCCGATCCTCGACCTCAAGCCGTTCGTTCCGCTCTTCGACACGCCGGGCGACGATGTTCGCACGGGCTGGTTCGAGGGCCGCGCGGAGCGCATCTTCGAGCGGACTTCCGACGATCGGTTCGCGATGCGCAGTCGCCGGTAGATTCCGGACGTGGCCGTTGCGACCGATCGCGAATTCGGGCTCCTCATCGGTGGGGAATCGACGGAGCCCGCGTCGGGCGACGTTCGCGAGCTGACCGAGCCGGCGACCGGCGAGCCGCTTGCGCGGGCGGCGATGGCGGGTGAGGCCGACGTCGATCGTGCCGTCGACGCCGCGCGGGCTGCCGTCGAGGGCGACTGGGGCCGGACGCCCGGCACCGAGCGCTCGCGACTCCTGCACGCGCTCGCCGACGCAATCGTCGCGAACCGTGCGGAGCTCGCCGAGCTCGAGTCCCGCAACGTCGGCAAGGCGATCTCGTCGGTCAAGGCCGAGCTCCACCAAGCGGTCGAGAACTTCCGCTACTACGCCTCGGCGATCGCGACGATCTCCGGGCGTTCGAACCCGATCGGCGGGTCGCTCCTCTTCTACTCGCTGAAGGAGCCGGTCGGCGTCGCGGCGCAGATCGTGCCGTGGAACTACCCCTTGATGATGGCGACGTGGAAGCTCGCGCCGGCGCTGGCCGCGGGTTGCTCGGTCGTGCTGAAGCCCGATCCGCAGACACCGCTCACCGCGGTCCGGCTCGCGGAGCTCGCCACCGAGGTGGGCTTCCCCGCGGGCGCGGTCAACGTCGTTCCGGGCGACGGGCCGACCACCGGCGCGTACCTCGTGAAGCACCCGGGCGTCGACAAGGTCGCCTTCACCGGCTCGACGAAGACCGGTGGCGAGATCATGCGGCTCGCGTCCGATCCGGTGAAGCGGTTGACGCTCGAGCTCGGCGGGAAGAGCCCGAACCTCGTGTTCGCGGACGCCGACCTTGCGAGCGCGCTTCCGAGCTCGGCGTGGTCGATTTTCTACGCGGCCGGGCAGAGCTGCGAGGCGCGATCACGGATGCTCGTGGAGAAGCCGCTGTACGACGAGGCCGTGTCGAAGATGGCCGAGTTCGCCGACGGGATCAAGGTGGGCGACCCGCTCGATCCGGAGACGCAGATGGGCTCGCTCATCTCGTCGGCACACCGCGATCGCGTGCACGGGTTCGTCGAGCGCGGAGCGGGCGAGGGCGCCGAAGTGCTCGCTGGTGGAACGCTGCCGGAAGGTGCGGGCGCGTTCTATCCCCCGACCGTCGTCGCGGCGACGAACGACAAGGAGATCGCACAGGAGGAGGTCTTCGGCCCCGTTGTGACGCTCACTCCGTTCGAAGACGAGAAGGATGCGATCCGGATCGCGAACGACGTGCGCTACGGGCTCATGGCGACGGTCTGGACGGGAGACCCGGCGCGTGGCCACCGCATCGCGGCGCGGATCAAATCGGGCACGGTCGGGATCAACATGCCGTACACGGCGTTTCCCGGGATCCCCTTCGGCGGCTACAAGCAGTCGGGGTTCGGGCGTGAGCTCGCTCTCGAGACGCTCGACCTGTACCTCGAGACGAAGAGCGTGATCGTCTCGACGGGCGCGCGGCCGATCAACCCCTTCGGGCTGTAGACCGCGTCCCGTACCGGTGGGCGGTGCTCGCCGCCGGGACGATCGCGACGGCGACGTCCGCAGCCTTCGGGATCGGGCTGCCGGTGATCGTCCCGACGCTTCGTGCCGAGTACGACCTCTCGATCGGGCAAGTCGGCGTCGTGCTCGCAGCCAGCTGGGTCGGGATGACGCTGACGCTCCTCCCGTGGGGTCTGTTCGCCGACCGCTTCGGTGAACGCGTGGCGTTGACGAGTGGCCTGGCTGCGAGCGGCGTCTTCCTGGCGGCTGCTGGTTTCGCCCCGAGCTACGAGGCGCTTGTCGCGCTGCTCGGCTTGGCCGGGGCCACCGGGGCCGCCGTCAACTCGTCGAGCGGTCGTGCGGTGATGCACTGGTTCGGCGCCGACGAGCGCGGGCTCGCGCTCGGGGTGAGGCAGACGGCGATCCCGGTCGGAGGGCTCGTGGCGGCGCTCGTCCTCCCGCAGCTCGCTGCAGCGGGCGGGTCGGAGACGGCGTTCCTGTTCCTCGCGGCGCTCTGCGCGGTCGGAGCACTAACGGGCGCCGTGTTCCTGCGCGGTCGCGAGGCGGCGGACGGGATCGAGCCGGCTTCGGTGGCGCGCACGATTTCGGACACGCGATTGTGGAGGCTCTCGGTCGGGAGCAGCCTCTACCTCTATGCGCAGATCGCGGTGATCGGGTTCGGCGTGCTCTTCCTCGTCGAGGAGCACGGCTTCTCCGAGCAGGCTGCGGCCCTCGTCTTCGCAGGATCGCAGGCACTCGCCGCGATATTTCGGGTCGGCGGTGGGCGCTGGTCCGACCGCCTCGGGAAGCGCGTCGCGCCCCTTCGCTGGATTGGTCTCGCGATCGCCGGCGTGATGCTCGTCACAGCGCTTCTGGCGGGAGGGCCGATCGCGCTGCTCGTGCCGTCGCTGATCCTCGCCGGGGGATTGACCATGGCCTGGAACGGGCTCTCGTTCACCGCTGCGGCGGAGCTCGCCGGTGCTGCACGCACCGGCGCTGCCATCGGGTTCCAGCAGACGGCGCTCGCGGCGTGCGGAATCGTGGCACCCCTCGTATTCGCTGCGACGGTGTCCTCGATGTCGTGGGAGGCTGCGTTCCTCGCTGCGGCGATCGTCCCGCTCGGCGGTTGGTGGATGCTGCGCGCGCTCGACGAGCGCCGACATACTGCGCCGCGATGAGAGTGCTCGAACGGCTCGACGAGCTGTACGCGATAGGAGCCGGTCCGGGCGCGAACCGGCCGCACGACTCAGCCGCCGAGGACGAGGCGCACCGGCTCGCAACGAACTGGCTCGAAGAGGCGGGGCTTCGCATCGAGGTCGACCGCTTCGACAACCTCTTTGGTCACTCGGAGGTGCGACCTGACGTCTGGACCGGCTCGCATCTCGACACCGTTCCACAAGGTGGTCGCTTCGATGGCGCGCTCGGTGTCGTCGTGGCGATCGAGGCAGTCGAGCGGGTCGGCGCCGGCTCCGTGGTCGTGTTCCGTGGCGAGGAGGTTGGCTGTGTCGGGAGCAGGGCACTCTGCATCGGTGGCTCCGGTCTTCCGCACGCGTTCCTCGAAGTACACATCGAGCAGGGGCCGATGCTCGCTGACTGCGGCGCTCCACTTGGAGTCGTCACCTCGATCGTCGGATATGCGCGCGCCGAGATCTTCTTCGAGGGAACCGCCGGGCACGCGGGAACGACGCCCATGGAAAGCCGCGACGATGCGCTCGTCGCTGCCGCCGAGAGGATCCTTGCGATCCGCGACGCCGCCCGGGGCATCGAAGACGCCGTTGCGACGGTGGGCGAGCTCGACGTCGAGCCGGGCGCCGGCAACGTGATCCCGTCCCGCACGCGCATCTCGCTCGACGTCCGCGCCCCGGACCGGGCGCGGCTCGACGCGCTCGTCGCGGCGATTGACTTCGAGCCAGGCCACCGAACCGAGCCGGTCGAGCTCAGCGAGCGATGTCGCTCCGTGCTTCGCGACGCGATCGAGGCGCGCCGGCTGCCGGTCATCGAGCTCGCGTCGGGCGCCGGCCACGACGCCGGCGTGCTTGCCGCGGCGGGTGTCGACGCAGGAATGCTCTTCGTGAGGAGTCTCAACGGCGGCGTCAGCCACTCGCCCGACGAGCTCTCCGCCGACGTCGACATCGCGCTGGCGATCGACGTGCTCGCCGACGCGCTCGCCGCTATGACTCGCTGAACGAGATGTCCTGGGCGCCGTCCCAGAGCATCCGCCGACCGAGCTCGCGCAGGGTCTCGTTCCCGGAGACGATCGTCGCGAAGTGATTTCCCGCGAGCGCGCCCGCCTTGCTCGCAAAGGCGACGTAGCCGTAGGCGAGCAGGAGCTCGGTCTCGCTCACGCCGCCCGGGTAGAAGATCAGCTCGCCCGGGCTCGGATAGCTGGTGGCGTTCTCCGCCCCGATGCCGACGTCGAGATCGCCCATCGGGATCCAGCCGCCCTCGCCGGACCAGCGGACGTGGATGATCTTCGAGTCGAGCGGCAGCATTCGACGGAACGCCGCGACGGTCTCGGGTGCCTCGTTTTCCTCGAAGCGCGCGGTGAACGCGAAGCCACCTGCGGCGATCTCGAGCATCGCGCGACCCTACCGCAGGGCACTTCGGCGCTCTCGTGTCATGTAAAGCTGACTTGACACGCGCATCATGACAAGCTAGCTTGACATCGCAATGCGAAACGATGTCAGGGAGCGACGGTTGGAGCGCGGCCTCTCACAGGCCGAGCTCGCAGTTGCGCTCGGCGTGTCGCGGCAGACGATCAACTCCATCGAGACGGGCAGGTACGTCCCGTCGTTGCCGCTCGCGCTCGCGCTCGGTCGCTTCTTCGACGTCCCGGTCGAGGAGATGTTCGATGCAGATGAGTAAGTCGAAGTGGTTCTTGCCCGCGTTCGCGGTGAGTCTCGGGCTGGTGATGCTCGCCGCGATGTGGATTGGTGGAAACCCGGGTACCGGGCTGTTCTCACTCGGGGTGATGCTCGTGCTCGGAGCGGTGATTCTCGCTGGTGGCCGAAGCGAGACGATTCGCGGGTTGCGAGGTGACGGCCGTGATGAGCGGTTCCGGCAGCTCGACCTCACCGCTACGGCGATCTCCGGAATGGCCGTGCTGACGGCCGTGATCGTTGCCTTCGTGGTCGAGGTCGCGCGCGGCCAGGATGGCTTGCCGTACTCGTGGCTCGGCGCCATTGGCGGGCTCGCCTACCTGACTGCCATCGTCGTCCTTCGGATGCGTGGGTAGTCGGCTCGCGCGGCTACCTCGATGCAACCCACGCCGCGAGGAGCGCGCGCTCGTCGTCGGTCATTCCAGTCGTGTTCCCGGGAGGCATCGCCTGCGTCTGCACCGCCTGACGCTCGATGTCGTCGATGCGCGCTTCGATCTGCTCGCGCGTCTCGAACCGGACGCCGAGCGGCGCCGAGACGCCGGAGTGGCAGGTCGCGCAGCGCTGGGCAATGATCGGCTCGACCTCTGCAATGCCGATCGGTCGGGTCGGGGCCACGACCAAGGTTGGCGACTTGTCCGGCCGGAGCCAGAGCGCGAGGCCGACGATCGCGAGCGCGGCGACCGCGGGGATCCACCACGCGCGCTGCCCTGCGTGCCAGCGGTTGAAGAAGACGCGGATGAGGGCGGTCAGCACCGCGATCGCGACGAAGACGAGCCAGGCGTCGTCGGCGCCGAACACGAACGCGAAGTGGCCGACGAGCATCGTGAAGAGCACGGGCAGCGTGAGGTAGTTGTTGTGCACCGAGCGGTTCTTGGCCTCGAGGAGCGGCGCCGCGTCCGGTTCGCGTTTCTCCTCCATCGCAGCGACGAGCTTCCGGTGCGCCGGGATGATCACGAGGAAGACGTTCGCGACCATGATCGTCCCGAGCATCACGCCGACCTGGAGGTACGCGGCGCGGGGGGCGAAGAGCTCACTCGACGCCCAGGCGGCGAGCGCGACGAGGCCGGTTCCGATTACCGCGAGCGCGACCTGGCTCCGCTCGCCGACCGTGCGGCAGAGAAGGTCGTAGACGATCCATGCGAGCGCGATCCCCGCGACGCTCACCGCGATTGCCTGCCACTCGTCGATGTCTCGCGCACCCGCATCCACGAGGCGGACGTCCGCGTCGAAGTAGTAGAGGACGACCATGAGCGCGAATCCGGAGAGCCACGTCGTGTACGCCTCCCACTTGAACCAGTGCAGCGGCTCGGGCATCTCGGCGGGCGCGAGCCGGTACTTCTGGGAGTGGTAGAGACCGCCGCCGTGTACGCCCCAGAACTCGCCGGCAACGCCCGCATCGGCATCCTCCGCCCGCTTGGGCGAGCGTAGGGCGAGGTCGAGCCGGACGAAGTAGAACGACGCGCCGATCCAGGCGATGCCCGCGACCACGTGGAGCATGCGCAGGAGGACGTCGAGGACGTCTCTCAGGTACGGGTCCATCGATCCCTCGCAATCGCGACGAGCTCCCGGCAGCCCGTATCGAGTTCTTCGTCTCGAGTGTGTGCGAGGCGCTCCCGAAGCACGTCGAGGATCTCCGCCTTCGGCCGGCCGTTCACGAACACGACGAAGCGAAAGCCGAACTTCCGCTCGTACGCAAGGTTCAGCGCGGCGAGCTCGACTAGCACGCACGGATCGACGTTGCCGCCCTGCTCCGCAGCCGAGCGCGCCGACAGCCCGGACCGCTGACCGATCGCCGGATGCGCAGCAAGCGCTTCGACCTTCTCCTCCTCGCTCGCGGCGGCAATGACATCGTCCGCGAGCTCGAGCGGATGCTCGATCTCCGCCAGACGCTCGACCAGGCGAGTGCGACTCTCGAAGAGCTCGCTGAGCTCCTCGGCGCTCAGCTTCCGCGGTAGCTCGCGCACCCGTACGGGGAGACGAGAAGCGGGACGTGGTGGTGGCCGTCTTCGAGCTCGATCTCCAGCTCGACGCGCGTGAAAAACGGCGACGGTGGCCAGAACACGAGCTCGTAGCGTCCCGGCTCGAGGTCGCGTGCCAGCTCGGCGATCCGGCCGTCGGCGTCCGTGACGCTGGATGCGACGACCGCTCGTTGCTGCGCGAGCTCGACACGCACGCCCGGCGCTGGTCTTCCAGCGGCCGTGTCGAGGACGTGGGTCGAGATGGAAACGCTCATGCCGCGAATCTTCGCGCCTGCTCACGATGGTCGCGAGCGATCTCGCCTTCGTCGACACGCACGAGCGCGCCGTCGCGCACGACGTCCTCGCCCTCGACGACGAGTCGATCGACGCGATGCGGGGCCGAGAAGACGAGGCCGGCGACAGCGTCGTCCGCGCCGGACAGTTCGAGCCCGTCCGTGCGCCAGACCGCGAAGTCGGCGCGTTTCCCCGGTTCGAGCGAGCCGATGTCGTCCCGGCCGAGCACCGACGCGCCTCCGCTCGTGCCGAGCCGCAGGGCCTCGCGGGCGCTCATCGCTCTGGGGCCGCCTCGTCCGCGGGCGACGAGCAGCGCCTGCTTCACCTCGTTGAGCAGGTCGCTCCGCTCGTTCGACGCCGAGCCGTCGACGCCGAGGCCGACGCGGACTCCGGCGTCCAGATACTCGCGTACCGGCGCGAACCCAGCACCCAGCCGGAGGTTGGACGTCGGACAGTGCGCGATCCCCGTCTGCGACGCGGCGAAGTCGGCCGTGTCGTCGGCGGACAGGTGCACGCAGTGCGCGCACCACACGTCCGGCCCGAGCCAGTCGAGGTCAGTCAGGTACTCGACGGGGGTGCAGCCATAGAGCTCCATGCAGTACGCCTCCTCCTCGACCGTCTCGGCGAGGTGCGTGTGCAGCGGGAGCCCCAGCTGACGAGCGAGCGTCGCGGACTCCGACATCAGCCGCTTCGTGACCGAGAACGGCGAGCACGGCGCGATCGCGATCTGGACCTGAGCGCCGGCGTCGGCCTCATGGAGCTCGGCCGCGAGCCGCTCGGTGTCCGCGAGCACGGCGTCGATGTCCTCGACGAGCTCGTCGGGCGGGAGGCCGCCGTCGGACTCACCGAGATCCATCGAGCCGCGTGATGCGACAAGGCGGACGCCGAGCTCGCGCGCGGCCTGCACCTCGGCCTCGATGAGCCCGGTGCACCCCCGCGGGAACACGTAGTGGTGGTCGAAGACGGTCGTGCAGCCCGAGAGCGCGAGCTCCGCGAGCCCGGCGCGGGCCGCTGCGTACTCGGCCTCGGCATCGATTCGCGACCACAGGGGATAGAGCTCGCGGAGCCAGCCGAAGAGGTCGGCTTGCTGCGCGCGAGCGCGTGTGAGCGTTTGGTACAGGTGGTGGTGCGTGTTGACGAGGCCGGGTGTCATGACGCAGCCGCTGAGGTCCACGCGCTCGTCGGCCTCCGGTTCGGGTCCCGAGCCGACAGCTGCGATCACGCCGTCCTCGACGAGCACCCAGCCCGACTCGTGCTCGGTGCCTGCGTCGTCGCACGTGACGACCCAACAGGCCGCGTACAGAGAGGTCATTGGGCGTCCGACACCGCGAGCGGCACGAGCTCGAAGCGGTCGACGTCGACGAGGCCGCGGTCGGTGATCTTCAGGCTCGGGATCACGGAGAGGCCGAGGAACGAGAGCGTGAGAAACGGCGTCGCGCCGGTCCACCCGAGCCCGTGCGCCGCCTCGTTGCATGCTCGGCTCTGCGCGATCACGTCGGCGAACGGAGCAGCGGAGAGCAAGCCGGCGACGGGGAGGGGGCACTCGGCGAGAACGTGCAGTCCGGCGACCGCCACGATCCCGCCGCCCAGCTCCACGAGCCGCTCGACCGCGAAGGCCATGTCCCTGTCGGACATGCCCACGACGACGACGTTGTGCGCATCGTGGGCGACGCTCGAGGCGAGCGCGCCGCGCTGCAAGCCCGAGCCGGAGACGAAGCCGAGCCCTACACGCCCCGTCGCGAGATGACGCTCGACGACCGCGATCTTCGCGAGGTCGCGTTCGGCGCTCGAGACTGCTTGTCCGCCCTCGACTACCGCTTCGCGCACGAGCGACTCGGTCACGACCTGATCCGCGACCAGCCCGATGGCACGAACGCTCCCGCCGTTCGAAGGAATCCCGAAGTCCGACGGCGAGACGGGTGCGATGCGCATGGACTGGCGCACCCAGTCGGGGACCGGGACCGGCGGGGTCTCCTCGATCTGCCGTCCCCGCTTGAGCACCACATCGGGTACGAAGCTCACGAGGTCGGGCAGGACGAGGAGGTCGGCCTGGTAGCCGGGAGCGATGGCGCCGTGCCGGCGGAGGCCGTGCCAGAGCGCCGGGTGGAGGGAGGCCATGACGAGTGCGTCCTCGGGTGCGATCCCCGCAGCGACGGCCTTTCGCACCATCCCATTGATGTGACCGTCGTCGGCGATATCGTCCGGATCGCGGTCGTCCGTGCAGAACGCGATGCGCCCGGGCCCGAGCTCCCGTACCAGAGGCAGAAGGTCGAGCAGGTTCCTTGCCATGCTGGCCTCGCGGATGAGGAGCCACATACCGGCGCGCAGACGCTCGCGACCCTCCTCGACCGTCAGCGCTTCGTGATCGGAGCCGATGCCCGCCGCTGCATACGCCTGCAGCTCCTTGCCCACGACTCCGGGTGCATGCCCGTCGACGTGCTCAGCGCCCTCGAGCGCCAGCTTCGCGAGCTCGTCCGGCGAGCCGGAGATGACGCCCGGGTAGTTCATCATCTCGGCGAGGCCCAGCATCCGGCGTCGCCGCATGAGGGACTCGAGATCCCCAGGGGTGAGCGGCCGCCGAGGCGACTCGAACGGCGATGCGGGCACGCACGACGACGCTGTGAAGAAGACGTCGAGCTGTAGTCCCGCCGAGGCGTCGAGCAGCCAGTGGACGCCGTCGACGCCGAGGACGTTCGCGATCTCGTGCGGGTCGGCCACGACCGCAGTCGTCCCGAGCGGCAGGACGAGCCGCGCGAACTCGTCGACCATCAGCTTCACCGTCTCGAGGTGCATGTGCGCATCGATGAACCCGGGTACGACGTACCGACCCGGCGCGTCGAGCGAGTCACGCCCGTCGTAGGCGCCGACACCCGCGACGACGCCGTCGACGATCGCGACGTCCGCGTCGAGCCACTCGCGCGTGAAGACGGAGAGCACCTGCCCACCGCGTACGACGAGGTCGGCCGGCTCGTCCCCACGGGCGACCGCGAGACGGCGTTGCAGCACGTCCATCGGACAGAGGCTAATACCCTTGCGTCGTGGACGTCCTCACCCCCGGTTCCCTCGACGACGCGCTGCGGCTGAAGGCCGAGCACCCCGATGCCGTGCCGATTCAGGGTGGCACCGACGTCATGGTCGCGCTCAACTTCGACCGGGCGCGGCCCGACGTTCTGCTGAATCTCAACGAGGTGGCGGAGCTGCGCGGCTCCTCACGCGAGAACGGCGCGCTCCGGCTCGGCTCCGGTCTCACGTACACGGAGGCGATGCTGGGTGATGTCGCCGATGCGTTGCCCGCATTGGCCGAAGCGTCACGGACGGTCGGATCGCCACAGATCCGCAATCGCGGGACGATCGGCGGGAACCTCGGCACGGCGTCTCCCGCCGGCGACGCGCTGCCGCCGCTGCTCGTAGAGGGAGCCGAGGTCGAGGTTGCAAGCATCCGCGGTATCCGCCGTGTGCCGCTCCAGCGGTTCCTCGTCGGCGTGAAGGAGAACGCGCTCGAGCCGGACGAGCTCATCGTCTCGGTGCTGATGCAGCCGAGCGGCCAGCCGCAGACGTTCATGAAGGTCGGCCCGCGAAACGCGATGGTGATCGCCGTGTGCTCGCTCGCCGTCGTCGCCGATCGTGAGCGGGGCGAGCTCAGGGCCGCGTTCGGGTCGTCCGCGCCGGTGGCGACGCTCGTCTCCGCTCCGCTCGAGGACGCAGCCTCGTTCCCCGAGCTGGTCGCGGCAGCGGCGAGCCCGATCGACGACGTGCGCGGGACCGCCGTGTATCGCAGACACGCACTCCGCGTTCTCACCGCGCGAGCTCTCGAGAGGTGTCTCGCGTGAGGGTCGAGCTGAGGGTCAACGGGGAGTCGCGCGAAGCGGACGTGTGGGCGGGGGAGAGCCTGCTGACCACTCTTCGCGACCGCCTCGAGCTCCCCGGCTCGAAGAACGCCTGCGAGCAGGGCGAGTGCGGATCGTGCTCCGTCCTCCTCGACGGCGAGCTC
This sequence comes from uncultured Gaiellaceae bacterium, assembly GCA_963744505.1. Taxonomy (GTDB): domain Bacteria; phylum Actinomycetota; class Thermoleophilia; order Gaiellales; family Gaiellaceae; genus GMQP-bins7. The sequence continues at coordinate 476,989 of CAVUTL010000003.1, read as the reverse complement.
GTCTGCGCGTGTCTCGTGCTGGCCGCGCAGGCCGACGGGCACGACGTGGTGACCGTCGAGGGGCTCACCGGCGACGGCGCTCTCCATCCCGTTCAGGAGGCCTTCGCCGACGCCGGGGCTGTGCAGTGCGGGTTCTGCACGCCCGGACTCGTGGTCGCGGCCGCGGATCTTCTGCGCCGCGTCCCGGATCCGGCCGACGACGAGATCCGCGAGGCACTCTCCGGGAACCTCTGCCGCTGCACCGGGTACCAGAAGATCCTCGACGCGGTTCACCTGGCGGCCGAGCGATGAGCACGACGACGCGCACCCTCCGTCGGGGACACGCCGTGCCGGCCACTCGTCGTAACGACGCCGTCCCGAAGGTCACGGGAGAGTTCGCCTACGCGAGCGATCTGCACGCCGCCGGAATGCTCTGGGGCCACACGGTCCGGAGTCCGCACGCGCATGCCCGGATCCTCGAGATCGATACGTCGGAAGCGCGAGCGCTGCCAGGCGTCCACGCAGTGCTCACACACGAGGACGTGCCCGGCCGGAAGACCTACGGCCTCGACTTCGCGGATCAGCCGGTGCTCGCGAGCGATCGCGTGCGCTATTTCGGTGAGGCAGTGGCGATCGTTGCGGCGGAGGAGCCCGAGCAAGCCCGCCGGGCGGCGGCGGCGGTTCGCGTCGAGTACGAGCCGCTCGAGCCCGTCACCGATCCGGAGCGGGCGACCGAGCTGGAGCCGCTCCATCCCGACCGGCCGACGATGGGGCACGGCTATCGCGACGACCCGCGCCCGAACGTCGTCCGCTCGCTGGTGATACGGCGTGGCGATCCGGACGCACCGGGAGACGTAACCGTCGAGGGCGTCTACGCCCTCGGGCAGCAGGACCAGGCATTCCTCGGGCCCGAGTCGGGCATTGCGATCCCGGACGGCGAGGGCGGCGTCGACATCCATGTCGCGACGCAGTGGCTGCACGTCGATCGCGACCAGGTCGCTCCATGTCTTGCACTGGAGCCCGAGCAGGTGCGGGTGCATCTCGCCGGCGTGGGGGGCGCGTTCGGCGGCCGCGAGGACATCTCCATGCAGATCCATGCGGCGCTGCTCGCGCTGCGCAGCGGGCGCCCGGTGAAGATCGTCTACAACCGGGAGGAGTCGTTCGTCGGCCACATCCATCGGCACCCGGCGCGGATCTGGGCCGAGCATCGGGCGACCCGCGAGGGGAAGCTCGTCGCGGTGAGGATGCGAATCCTGATCGACGGCGGCGCGTACGCGTCGAGCTCGACCGCCGTGATCTCGAATGCGTGCTCGTTCGCCGTGGGTCCGTATGCGGTCGGCAACGTCGCGATCGACGGGCTTGCCGTCTACACGAACAACCCGCCGTGCGGTGCGATGCGCGGGTTCGGCGCCGTGCAGACGTGCTTCGCGGCCGAGGCGCAGATGGACAAGCTCGCTGCGGCGCTCGACATCGACCCGATCGAGCTGCGGCTCCTGAATGCGCTCGAGCCCGGTGGCATGCTCGCGACAGGACAGGTCGTGACGGGGTCGCTGCCGACACGCGAGGTCATACGGCGCGCGGCGGCGCTCGCGATCCCGGAGCCGGAGGAGTTGCCGCGCGAGGCCATTCGACTCCCCGGCGGCGCGGGGAACACGACCCGGGGCGAGGGAGTGCAACGCGGCGTCGGCTTCGCGGTCGGCTTCAAGAACATCTGCTACTCGGAGGGGTTCGACGACTTCTGCACGGCGCGCGTCGTGCTAGCCGAGGACGGCTCGGCCGAGGTGCACTGCGCGGCGGCGGAGGTGGGCCAGGGTGTCAGCGACGTCATCCTCCAGGTCGCGCGGCTCGAGCTCGCTACCGATGCGGTGACCCTCGCGCAGGGCTCCACGGTGCTCGTCGGATCGGCCGGCTCCGCGTCGGCCTCGCGCATGACGTGGATGGCGGCCGGCGCGGTACAGACGGCATGCCGGGCCGCACTCGAGGAGCGCGACCGAACGGGTGGTGGCGCCGTCGACGTCGAGCGGATCTACCGGCACCCGCGAACGTTCCCGCTCGATCCCGAGACCGGGCAGATCACGGACGGCCAGGCGCACGTCGCGCTCGCTGTCGCAGCGATGCGCGTTGTCGCGGAGGTCGACGTCGAGCTCGGCCTCACGCGCGTCGTGTGGATCGGGACGGCGCAGGACGTCGGCAAGGCGCTCAGCCGGACCGCGGTCGAGGGCCAGATCGAGGGCGGTACGGCGCAGGGCCTCGGGCTCGCGCTCATGGAGGAGATCCAGACGCGCGACGGCGCGATCACGAACGCGAGCTTCACGGACTACCTCATCCCCACCTTCCTCGACATGCCGCCGGTCGTCTCCGAGCTCGTCGAAGACCCCGAGCCGGACGCGCCCTACGGCGTGAAGGGCGTGGGAGAGCCGCCGACGGTCGTCTCGACCGCGGCGATCGTCGCGGCGTTGCGTGACGCAACCGGTCGCGAGTTGACACGCGTTCCCGTGCGGCCGGACGACATCGTCGGACTCTGACGCTTACAGCGATCCGCGCGGGGCGATCCAGCGCGTCGGCTGGCCGGTGATCTCGGCGATGACTTCGAAGTCCTCGTCGTAGTGGAGCAGTCTCAGCTTGGCGGACTCGGCTGCGGCGGCGATGAGGAGATCTGGTCGCTTCACCCTCCGGTGGTGCGTGCCACCTTGGTAGTGAGGGTTTCGTAGATATCGATGGCCGCTGCGCCACTCCCGTGGACCGATCATGCATTGCGGCAGGAGATCGAGGGCAGTTCGCGTTCTCGAGAACTCGACTCCATTGCGGGATTCCGTGGAGAAGCTCGAGCTTGACGGCGTCGCAGGTCGCGATCCGGCCCTCGAGGACAGCGCTGTCAAAACGGCGTCGTGTCTCGGGATCCCGCGTTGACGTTGTCCAGGCGCTCGTGTCTGCGAGCTCGATCACGCAGAGTCTCGAAACCAATCACGCCTCAGATGCGTGATGGTCTCGAGGGTGCTTCCGTCCGACCATCGAGCATCCGCTTCAGTGCGTCCTGTCGGACCACCTCGTCGAGTGCGCGGTGGATGGTGTCGGTCATCGTGCGCGTTCCGAGTACATCGCGTGCCTGGGCGATGAGGTCGAGATCGACGTTGAACGAAGTTCGCTTGATCATCAGACGATACGCATCGAGTGTCACACGAGGCATACTCACCTGTCAAGACATGCGCACAGCAAAGGGGCGTCGCGGCCCCAATCCCCTCGCGACGGATAGCAGCGGACGTTGCAATCGGCCCATCGCGTGCCAGACACTTGAACGGTGAGTAACGTCGCGGGCTCCGCGCTGGCGCCCGGAACGACGGTCGCCGGCTACAGGATCGAAGCGCTCATCGGCCGCGGGGGGATGGGTGCGGTCTACCGCGCCGACGAGGAGGGCCTCGGGCGCAAGGTCGCGCTCAAGGTGATCGCCCCCGAGCTCGCCCAGGACGAGCGCTTCCGCGAGCGCTTCCTGCGTGAGTCGCGGATCGCCGCCTCGCTCGACCATCCGCACGTCATCCCCATCTACCAGGCCGGAGAGCAGGACGGCGTCCTCTTCCTCGCGATGCGCTACGTGGAGGGGGCAGACCTCGCCAAGCTCGTAGCCGAGGAGGGCGCGCTCGAGCCCAAGCGCGTCATCGATCTCCTCTCCCAGATCGCCGAGGCCCTCGACGCAGCGCACGAGAAGGGCCTCGTGCACCGCGACGTGAAGCCCTCGAACGTGCTCATCGCGGAATCGGCCGGGCGTGAGCACTGCTACCTGGGCGACTTCGGCCTCACCAAGCGCACGGGCTCGCTCTCGGGCGTCTCGGTTGCCGGCGAGATCGTGGGCACGCTCGAGTACGTCGCGCCCGAGCAGATCACAGGCAATCCGCTCGACGAGCGCGCTGACGTCTACTCGCTCGGGTGCGTCCTCTACGAGTGCCTGACCGGGCAGTCGCCCTTCCCCCGCGCCACCGACGTCGCCCTGCTGTGGGCGCACGTGCACGAGGAGCCGACCCCGCCTTCGCAGGCCCGATCCGAGCTACCGAAGGAGCTCGACACGGTGCTCGCTCGTGCGCTCGCCAAGGAGCCGGGGAGGCGCTACCGCTCGGCCGGCGAGCTGCTCGCAGCGACGCGGTCTGCGCTGCGGCTCGTCGACGCCGCACCCCCTGCCTCGCCTCGGTCTCGTCGGACCGTCGCTCTCGCAGCGGCGATCGTGCTCCTCGCCATCGCTGCAGTCGCGGCGTTCCTCCTCACGCGGGGCTCGGGCGGGCTCTCTTCAGTCTCTCCGAATTCCGTCGGTGTGATCGATCCGTCTTCGAACGAGCTCGTCGGCGAGGTACCTGTTGGCCGCGCGCCCGAAGCGATCACCACGGGCCTGGGCGGCGTCTGGGTGACGAACATCGACGATGAGACCGTCTCGCGCATCGATCCGGGAGAGACGACCGCACGTGTTGCGGCCATCCCCGTCGGCGACTACCCGAGCGATCTCACGATCGGGGGTGGCGCGGTGTGGGTCGCTCTCGGCGCGCTGGCCGAGGTCGTACAAATCAACCCCGACTCGAACGACGCCGCAACTCCGATCTCGGCTCTTGGCGAGGACGCGACACCGTGCGGTGCACCGTTCGCGACCGTCGCGTTCGGCGACGGCTCCGTCTGGTTCGTGTGCAGAGTGGGAGAGGTCGGCAAGATCGACGCTCAGACCACCGCTGCGCGGGCGATCGGGTACGACGGCGGACTGCTCACGTCGTCGGAGTCCGTGCTCTCAGCGTTCTCCGACGTCGCGTTCGGTCTCGGGTCGCTCTGGATCGTCGACCAGGCCAAGAACGAGGTCGTCGAGGTCGATCCCCTGACGAACCAGAGCCAGGGTGGGCTCACGGTCGGGCAGGGACCTCGCGCCATCGCAGTCGGCGAGGACGCGCTCTGGGTCACGAACTACGACGACGACACCGTGATGCGGATCGCGATTGAGCCGGGTCAGACGCCGACGCTCACCACCTTTCCGACCGGGGACGGCCCGGTGGACGTCGCGGCGGACGAGGAGGCCGTCTGGATCGTGAACCAGCTCGACCGCACGGTCATGCGCCTCGACCCGGAGTCGGGAGACGTCGTCGCGACGATCGGCATCGGCAACGAGCCGCAGCGCATCGCCTCCGGCGAGGGTGCCGTCTGGGTCACCGTGCAGGCACCGGCCGAAGAGGAGCTTGAGTCCGACACGACGGCCCCGTAGAGTTCACGTGCGGAAGATCACGTACGGGCGGGCGGTCATGAAGGTCGAGGAGGAATCCGTCATGAGGCGTCCGATGCTCGTGCTCGCAGCAGTCTTCATTGCCGGCGCTGTCGCCGTCGCGCCGGCGGCCGGCGCGCCCGCGCAGACGCCCAAGCGTGGCGGCACGCTCGTCTTCGCACAGCCGCTGCCGGAGCCCGCCTGCCTCAACATCCTGCTGCCGCAGTGCGCCGGCGCCGGGGGCATCCAGCTCATCACCGCGTGGCGCCTCGTGCTCGAGGCTCCCTTTGACCTCGGCGGGGATCTCACGTGGCGCCCCGCGCTCGTCTCGTCCGCGACCTTCACGACGCGGCCGCCCTACACGCTCACGTACCGCATCCGTCCCGAGGCGCGCTGGAGCGACGGCACGCCGGTCACGGCCCGCGACTTCGTCTTTACCCACGCTGCGATCCTCCGCCACATCCACGACGGACCCCTGAATACGCTTCACGCTGCCGTGCGCAGTGTCCGGGCCGTCGGCCCGAAGACGGTTCGCGTAACCCTCCTCTCTCGGGTCGGAGAGTGGCGACGGCTCTTCGGGGGCATCTTCCCGGCCCACGCGCTCGAAGGCGAGAACCTCGCCGAGGTGTGGCGGGATCGGATCGACAACCCGAGGACCGGACGCCCCATCGGGAGCGGTCCGTTCCTCGTCGAGCGCTGGGACCGCGGTCGACAGCTCGTGCTCGTGCGCAACCCGCGCTACTGGGGCGCTCATCGCTCGTACGTCGACCGGCTCGTGCTCCGGTTCGGCGTCCAGGGGAATCTCCCCGCGCTGCTGCGTAGCGGCCAGGTTCACGTCGCGTACAACTTCTCGGCGTCGTTCGTCCGCGAGCTCCATCGAGACGCCGATCTCGAGCTCGTGTCGGGGGCGAGCACAGCCTGGGAGCGCCTCGACTTCCGTATCGGGCCCGGTGGCAACCCGCTACTCCGGAAGAAGCTCGTGAGGCGTGCGATCGCCTACGGGATCGATCGCGCCGCGATTGTCAGCCGGCTCAGCGCCGAGTCGGGGCTTCGGTTCGTGCCGTCGCAAAGCGCGCTGCTCCTGACCCAGAGCCCCCATTACCGACCGGTCTGGAAGGACTACAGCTACCGGCCGGCGGAGTCGCACCGGCTCCTCGAGCAGGCCGGGTGCATGCGTGGCGGCGACGGCATCTACGCCTGCGACGGCGTCCGCCTCTCGCTGCGCTTCTTCACGCACGTGGGGCCGGGCAGTATCCGGCCCGGCGTCGTCGAGCAGCTGCAGGTGCAGCTAGAACGCGTAGGCGTCGAGGTCGTTCCGACGTTCGCCCCGTCGAACGTGGTTTTCGGGCCTGGCGGCGTCTACGCGCGAGGGGAGTTCGACGCCGCGCTCGTGGCGTTCATTCGAGTGAGTCAGGCGGATGGCACCAAGTCCCTCTTCGGATGTGGTGGGGCACAGAACCTCACCGGCTACTGCCAGCGCCTCGTGACCTCGGACCTCGACCAGGCGGAGGACATCTTCGACGCCGGGCGTCAAGCGGTCGCGCTCAACCGCGCGGATGCTCGAATGGCCAAGGACGTGCCCGTCGTGCCGCTGTTCCAGCATCCGGCCTACGCTGTCCTCGCGCCGGGCGTTCGCGGGTTTGTCTTCAACAGCACCACCGGAGTGGCGGGGGCCAACAACTGGTGGCTCGCGGACTAGCCCTCGCAGCGGCGATCGCCGTCTCGCTCCTTGCCGTCTCGGGAGCGGGCGGCGCAGCGACGCAGCAGACGCCGAAGCGTGGCGGCACGGTCTCATTCGATCCGCCCGGAGCCGACATGTCTGAACCCTTTGTGCAGCGTTCCCGATCCGGTGGTGACACAGGTTCTCGAGGGTGCCTTTGAGGTCGGGCCGGACCTCGTGTTCCGCCCGAAGCCTCGTCTCGGCGGTGACATCGACAGCAAGCGGCCGTTCGTCCTCACGTACCACATTCGTCCTGAGGCGCGCTGGAGCGACGGCGTGCCCGTGACCGCGTCCGACTTCCGCTTCACGCAGGAGGCCTTCGAGAAGTATCCCACGCCGGTCGCCGACCTCCGGCAGCTCTACGGGAGGGTTCGTCGCACGCAGGTCGTGAACGCGAAGACCTTCCGCATCGAGCTGCAGGAGCCGTTCGCGAGGTGGCGGGATCTGTACTCCGTCGTGCTCCCCCGGCACGCGCTGGTCGGCGAGGACCTCACGAGGGTCTGGGCGACCGCATCGACAACCCGAAGACGGGTCGGGCGATCGGGAGCGGGCCTTTCCTCGTCGGGCGCTGGGAGCGCGGCGTGGAGCTCGTTCAGGTGCGCAACCCCCGCTACTGGGGGCAGTCATGTCGCCCATCTCGACCGCTTCGTGTCGCGCTTCGTAAGGGCGTCCCTTCGCCGGAGGCGCTCGAGCGGGTGAGGGGCGGCGAGACCGACCTCGCCCCGTTCGTGACCCCGGACGACGCTTCGCAGATTCGTCGGCTACCGGGGTGGCGCATCCTGTCGTGGCCAGCCCCGCGATGGAGCACCTCCTGTTCCGAGTCGGGCCCGGAGGCCATCCCGCGCTCAAGCAGAAGCGCGTCCGCCAGGCGCTCGCCTTCGGAATCGACCGGGTCGCGATCGCCCGAGCAATCCAGCTGGACGCCGATCCGTCCTCGCGACGGCCGCTCGACAGCACGATGTTCCTGCCGACCGAGGCCTTCTACCGCGGGCGTGGGCAGGCTATCGCTACGACCCGGCGCGTGCGCAGCGGCTGCTGCGAGAGGCCGGCTGCAGGCGCGGGACGCGACTCGATCTACTCCTGCGCGGGCGAGCGGCTGAGCCTGCGGTTCGTGACCACCGCCGGCACTCGGTGCGCGAGCGAGAGCTGCAGCTCATGCAAGCGCAGCTCCGGCGAGCCGGCGTCGAAGTCGCGCCTCATGTTCGCGCCCGGCCCCATCGTGTTCCCGCCAGATCCTTCCGCGCGGCCAGTTCGACGCCGCGCTCTTCGCCTGGGTGTCGCACGGCGGCGGGACCGCATGGCCGGACGTCTGGTGCGGGAACCAGCAGAACTTCGGGCGGCTACTGCACCGGCTCGTGCAGCGGGACCTGAAGCAGACGGACCTGATCGTCGAGCAGCAGCAGCGAGCCCGAGTCCTCAACGCCGCCGACCGCAAGCTCGCGCGCGCCGTACCTGTCCTTCCCGTCGTGCAGCCGGTGACCCAGGCCGCCATCAGGGACACCATCCGAGGCATGACCCGCGGTGGCTCGCAGTTCCACATGTTCCAGACGACGGAGAACTGGTGGCTCGCGGAGTAGCCGTCCTGGCGGCGATCGTCGTCTCGCTCCTCGCCGTCGCGGGAGCCGGCGGTGCGGCCACGCAGCAGACGCCGAAGCGCGGCGGCACGGTGCGCTTCGCCTCGCCGGTCGCGGAGCCCCCGTGTCTCAACCTGCTCCTAGCCCGGTGCTTCGGAGTGGGGCTCGCCGGGACGCTCGTCTTCGCGGAGGAGGTTCTCATATCGGCCTTTAGCGTCGGCGCGGACAACGCGTACCAGGAGAGCCTCGTCTCGAAGGTCGACTACACGACCGAGCCCCCGTTCACGCTCACGTACTTCATCCGTCCCGAGGCCACGTGGAGCGACGGCGTGCCGATCAGCGCCGCCGATTTCGTCTTCACGCACCAGGCGTACGTGTCGCTCGCACGAAAAGGAGCACTCAGCCCATTCCTGCCGCCGATGGTCCAATACGTGCGCCGCGTCACGCCCGTCGACCGGAAGACGGTCAAGGTCGTGCTTCGCTCCCGCTTCGCGGGTTGGCGTGGGCTGTTCGCGAACGTGCTGCCCCGACATGCACTCGCGGGCCGAGACCTCGAGACGGTCTGGAGCGATCGCATCGACAACCCGAAGACGGGAGCGCCGATCGGAAGCGGACCGTTTCTCATCGAGCGCTGGGAGCGCGGGGAGAAGCTCACGCTTCGCCGCAACCCCAGGTACTTCGGCGCCCACCGCGCGTACCTCGAACGGCTCGAGGTCCGGTTCATCGTCGCTCCGGGCGAGCGTGTCGGAGCCGTGAGAAGCGGCGCGGTCGACTTCGCGGTCGGGCTCGGAGACCCCGACGTCGTTCCCGAGCTTCGGAGGGACGCGGGGCTCAGGGTCCTGGCAGCACAAGGTCACGGCCCCGAGCACTTCGCGCTCAGGGTCGGCACCGGAGGGCACCCGGCCCTCAGGGACAAGCTCGTCCGCCAGGCGCTCGCCTACGGGATCGACCGCGTCTCGATCTTCCGGCAGCTCTACGGCGACGTCGACCCGAAGCTGCGCGTGCTCGACAACATGCTCCTTTCAACGCAGAGCTCGCACTACGCCCCGAACTGGCGCCGGTATCGATACCGGCCCGCACTGGCGCGAGGGCTCCTCGAGCAGGCCGGCTGCCGCCGCGATCCGGGCGGCCTCTACGAGTGCGACGGAAGGCCACTCTCGCTCCGCTTCGTCACCTCTGCCGGTATTCCGTCTCGGGCGCGAGCTCTCTCGCTCGTCCAGGCGCAGCTCGGTCAGGTTGGTGTCGCGGTCGAGCAACGCTTCGCCTCCAGGCCGACGCTCTTCGGCCAGATCCTCCCCAGTGGCGTCTTCGACGTGGCGTTCTTCAGCTGGATCTACTCCCCTGAATCGAGCGGCGTGAAGGACGTCTTCGGCTGCCAAGCAGTCCAGAACTTCATGGGTTACTGCCAGCGGCACGTTACGAGGGAGCTCGATCAGGCCACTCGGATCCTCGACCCGGCTCGACGTGCCGCGGCACTGAATCGAGCCGACCGACTGCTGGCGAAGGACGTCCCCGTGATCCCTCTGTACCACGGCGTCGGTCTAGCCGCCCACAGGACGAACCTGCGCGGTGTCGTCTTCAATCCCGTCAACCACCTGGACGGAGCGGAGAACTGGTGGCTCGAGCGCTAGCGCTCGCGGTAGCGGTCGCTGTCTCGCTCCTCGCCGTGGCGGGAGCGGGCGGCGCGGCGACCCAGCAGACGCCGAAGCGCGGCGGGACCGTGGTCTTCGCGACCGCAGCTCATTTCGAGCCGGCCTGTCTCAACCCACTCGTCGACTCCTGCTCCGACAGGATTTTATTCGACGGAGTTCTCGCAGGAGCCTACGAGGTCATGCCCGACGCCACCTTCCGGCCGGACCTCGCCCGTGGTGAGGTCGTCTCGAGGCAGCCCTTCGCGATTCGCTACCGCATCCGTCCCGAAGCTCGCTGGAGCGACGGCACGCCGGTCACCGCGGGTGATTTCGAGTTCACCCACCGTGCGATCCGCGACTACATCCGTCGGGCGATCCTCGCGCGTCGTCCGGTAAGCCCGCGGTTCCGGGGGCATCAGGAGCACGTCCGCAGCGTTCGCAGGATTGACGCGAAGACGGTCACGGTCGTCCTGCAAGCACCCAACCCGGACTGGCGCTTCCTCTTCGGCCTCGTCTTGCCGCGCCATGTGCTCGCCGGCCACGACCTCCTAAGCGTCTGGCGGAGCGCAGTCGACGACCCGAGGACGGGCGCGGCGATCGGAAGCGGACCGTTCCTCGTCGAGCGCGTGGAGCGCGGGAGGCAGGTCGTCGTGCGCCGCAACCCGCGCTACTGGGGGCCGCATCCGGCCTACCTGGATCGCATCGTGTACCGCTTCCTGGCCCCAGAGGACGCCGCGGACGCCCTGCGGCGGGGAGAGGTGGACATGATCGATCCGGGCGCACAAGTCCTGAACGTCGCGGCGCTCGAGGTTCGTGGGCAGCCCGGGATCAGGGTCATCCCCCATCCCTTTACGGGTTGGGAGCACTTCGAGATCCGGATGGGGCCGGACGGGCACCCTCTGCTGAAACGCAAGGCCGTACGCCAGGCGCTCGCCTACGGGGTCGACCGCGAGGCGATCGCTCGGACGATCGGAGCGCTCACCGGCGTCGGCCTCAAGCCGCTCGACAGCGCCGTCTTCCTGCCGAACAGCCGCTACTACAAGTCGAACTGGAAGCACTACCGCCACCGGCCGGCCGAGGCGCGGCGCCTGCTCGAGCGAGACGGCTGCCGCCGAGGCGCGGACGGCATCTACGTCTGCCACGGCGAGCGGCTCTCGCTTCGCTTCGTAACTCCGGTCTCCGAGCGCCGCATTCGAACCATCGAGCTCGCCCGCGTCCAGTTGCGCAGGGTCGGAATCGAGGTCATCCCCCAGTACATCCCACCGGCCCTCCTCACGGCCACGCTTGAGCGGCGCGACTTCGACGTCGCCCTGATCACCTTCTTCGGAGTCCCAGGCACGACCTCGCACCACACGGTCTTCGGCTGCCAGGCAGGGTCCAACTTCACCGGCTACTGCGACCGGCTGCTGACGCGCGACCTCGAGCAGGCCAGGCGCATCCTCGTCGTCGACAGGGCGTCGAACCTCCTGAACAGGATCGACGCCAGGCTGGCGAAGGCCGTGCCGGTCATCCCGCTCTTCCAGAGCACGACTCTCTGGGCCTTCGACGCGACGATACGAGGCGTGGTTCCGAACGCCTTCGACACCTGGAAGATGGAGGACTGGTGGCTCGAGCGCTAGCGTTGACCGCGGCGATCGCCGCCTCGCTCCTCGCCGTCGCGGGGGCGGGCGGCGCGGCCACGCAGCAGACGCCGAAGCGCGGCGGGACCGTGGTCATCGCGAACTCTGCTCATCTCGAGCCGGCTTGTCTCAACCCGCTCGTCGACCTCTGCTCGACCGGGCCACTCGACGGAGTGCTCGCGGGAGCCTACGAAGTCATGCCCGACGCGACCTTCCGGCCGGACCTGGCCCGTGGTGAGGTCGTCTCGAGAGAGCCCTTCGCGCTGCGCTACCGCATCCGGCCCGAAGCCCGCTGGAGCGACGGAACGCCGGTCACGGCGGGTGACTTCGAGTTCACTCACCGTGCGATCCGCGAGTACATCCGTCGGGCGATCCTCGAGCGTCGTCCGGTCCGCCCGGAGTTCACGGGGCATCAGGACCACGTCCGGAGCGTTCGCAGGATTGACGCGAAGACCGTCCGGGTTGTCCTGCAGGCGCCCAACCCGGACTGGCGCTTCCTCTTCGACATGGTCTTGCCGCGCCATGCGCTCGCCGGCCACGACCTCCTAAGCGTCTGGCGGAGCACCGTCGACAACCCGAGGACGGGCACGCCGATCGGGAGCGGACCGTTCCTCCTCGACCGCGTCGACCGCGGCAGGCAGATCGTGCTGCGCCGCAACCCGCGCTACTGGGGGCCGCACCCGGCCTACCTGGATCGCATCGTGCACCGCTTCCTGGCCCCAGTGGACGCCGCGGACGCCCTGCGGCGGGGAGAGGCGGACATGATCGATACGGGCCCACCCATCCTGCAACCCGCGGCGCTCGAGGTTCGCGGGCAGCCCGGGATCAGGGTCATCCCCCATCCCACTACGTCCTGGGAGCACTTCGAGATCCGGATGCCGCCTACGGGCGGGCACCCCCTGCTGAAGCGCAAGCTCGTGCGTCGCGCCCTCGCCTACGGGATCGACCGCGAGGCGATCGCTCGGGCGATCGGAGCGCTCACCGGCGTCGGCCTCAAGCCGCTCGACAGCGCCGTCTTCCTCGCGAGCAGCCGCTACTACGAGCCGAACTGGAAGCACTACCGCCATCGGCCGGCCGAGGCGCGGCGCCTGCTCGAGCGCGACGGCTGCCGGAGAGGCACGGACGGCATCTACGTCTGCCACCGCGAGCGGCTCTCGCTCCGCTTCATGACCCCGGCCGTCGAGCGCCGCATTCGAACCATCGAGCTCGCCCGAGACCAGTTGCGCAGGGTCGGAGTCGAGGTCATCCCGCAGTACATCCCACCGGGCCGCCTCTCGGACACGCTCGAGCGGCGCGACTTCGACGTCGCCCTGTTTGGCTTCTTCGGAGCCGCAGGCACGACCAGGCAGCACGGCATCTACGGCTGCCAGGCGGTGTCTAACTTCACCGGCTTCTGTGACAGGTTGCTGACGCGCGACCTCGAGCAGGCCGGGCGCATCCTCGACGTCGACAGGGCGTCGGGCCCTCCTGAACAGGATCGACGTCAGGCTGGCGAAGGCCGTACCGGTCATCCCGCTCTTCCAGCTCACGGTTCTCTGGGCCTTCGACGCCACGATACGAGGCGTGGTTCCGAACGCCTTCGGCCCCTGGAACATGGAGGACTGGTGGCTCGACGACTAGCGCTGATCGCGGCGTTCGCCGCCTCGCTCCTCGCCGTCGCGGGAGCGGGCGGCGCAGCCGCGCCAGCAGACGCCGAAGCGTGGCGGCACGCTCGTCGTTCGCCAACCCGCCCGCCTGTCCGGCCTGTCTCAACGTCCTGCTCACGAGCTGCGGCCACGGCGGCCTCGGCTGGGTCGAGAAGGTTCTGCAGAAACCTTTCGAGGTCGGTCCCGACTTCACGTTCGAGGAGAGCCTCGTCTCGAGGGTCGACTTCACGAGGAGGCGACCGTTCACGCTGACCTACCACATCCATCCGGCGGCGCGCTGGAGCGACGGTGTCCCGATCACGGCCCAGGACTTCATCTTCACGCTGCGGGCGATACGCCGTCACGGTACCCCGCAGCTCCGTGAACTCCACGCCCCCGTCCGCAGTGCGCGTGCCGTCGATCGCAAGACCGTGCGAGTGGTACTGCGGCCGAGGTTCGCGACCTGGCGGGCGCTCTTCGGGAACATCCTGCCGTCGCACGCGCTGCGCGGCTCCGACCTCACACAGGTCTGGAGCGACCGGATCGACGATCCGAGGACGGGTCGACCCATCGGGAGCGGCCCGTTCCTCGTCGAGCGGCTCGATCGCGGGCGACAGCAGCTCGTCCTCCGCCGCAACCCCCGCTACTGGGGGCCGCATCCAGCGTACGTCGAGCGGCTCGTCCTCAGATTCGCGGAGTCGGCTACCGATCCCAGCGACGAGCTGACGAGCGGCGAGCTCGACGTCGCCATAGTCGTTCCACCAGCGGTCCTCCCGGCCGTTCGTCGGCTGCCGGGGGTGCGCGTCGTCGCGCCCGCAAGCACCGACTTCGAGCAGCTCGCCGTACAGGTCGGGCCGAACGCGCACCCGGCGCTTCGCACACAAGCTCGTTCGCCGCGCCCTTGCGTACGGGATCGACCGCACCGCGCTCGTCCGGCAGATACTCGGCGAGATCGACCCCTCCGCTCGCGCGCTCGACAGCGCCCTGTACCTAGCCCAGAGCCGGTACTACGAGCCGAACTGGAGCGCCTATCGCTATCGACCGGCGGAGGCCCGCCGTCTGCTGACGCAAGCTGGCTGCCGCCGAGGAGCGGACGGGATCTTCTCCTGCGGCGGGCAGCGGCTCTCGTTGCGCTTCGTGACGACCGCCGGGAGACCGTCTCGAACGCAGGCGCTCACCCTGATACAGGCGCAGCTTCGGGCTGCGGGGGTCGAGGTCGTGCCGGTGTTCGCACCTCCGGGGTGTTCTTCACGCAGATCCTCCCGCAGGGGGCGTTCGACGTCGCGCTATTCACGTGGCAGGGCCTACCGGGTGGATCGTCTTCCAGCGTCTACGGCTGCGGCGCGCCGCAGAACCACACCGGCTACTGCCAGCGGCTCGTCACCGCCCACCTCAACCAGGCCGACAGGATGCTCGACGAGGGTGCGCAAGCCCGAGTCCTCAACCGAGCCGACCGGGGGCTCGCGAGTGACGTCCCGACAATCCCGCTCTACCAGCCCATCTTCGCGGCCGCGTACGACACGTCTGTCCAGAACTTCGTGTTCCTTCCCTGGAACCTGTTCTGGAACGCGGAGAACTGGTGGCTCGACCGCTAGCGTCCCGAGCTTTCTGTTCGCCACGTGGAGAGCAGAGAGCTGGTCGCTCGAGCCTGACGGCCTGTCAGCTCGGGCCGATCACGCGCAGCCCGGGTATTCGGCTGTAGTCGGCGACGTCGACGGTCGCGACGCCGTAGCCCGACGCAAGCGCCGTCGCGCCGATCCAGAGGTCATGCGCTCCTATCGTCGAACCACGCCGGCTCAGACCGGCCCAGACCTCGGCGTGGATCCGAGCGACCGCCTCGGTGATCGGGATCGGCTCGAAGCCAGAGAGGATGTGCTCGACGAAAGCTTGACGTCGGGCGCGGCGTCCGCCCCGCGTGCGGTGGACGCCGTGCAGGAGCTCGCTCACGGTGATCACGCTGAGCGCCCACTCCTCGTCGCCGAGCAGCTGGTCGACTTGCTCCGAGCCGTGTCGCTCCCAGTTCACGAGGAGGCTGGTGTCGATCAGGACCGCCACGCGCTCTCCGGAGCTCCCGCCTCTCGACGGATCGCGCGAAGGTCGTCGCCGAAGGCCTCGTCGACCGGAGGTGCGGAGGCCATCAGCTCTCGGAACGCCTCGGGCGAGAGGAGGCGCCGCTTCGGCGGGCCGAGCACAGCGACCGTTGCTCCGTTCCTCACGATCTCCAGCTCCTCGCCGGCGGCGACTCGATTCAACACCTCCGAGAAGTTGCGCGCCACTTCGGTCGCCGACAGTCTGGCCATACTCGCACCATATCAGATAAATCAGACTAGTCCGATCGGGTCAGGTGGCGCGAGCGCGCTCCGCATACTCCAGCGCCTTCGGCAGAGATCCTGCCTGCGCGTGGTAATGGGCCAACCGCTCCAGGTGCTCGTCGAGCGACTCTGCGTAGATCTCCTCGAACGCCGCTGCGATGTCGGCGTACAGCACACGCTTGCGCGTCGACGTCAGCGTCGAGAGCGCAGCCTCGCGCAGCAAGCCGTGCGTGAACGTGCACTCGAGCTCGGGATAGCGGCCGACTTCGCGGACGATCTCGGCTCGTAAGAGCGCGTTGAGCGCTTGGCCCGTGGCCTCGCCGCTCACGCGCTCGAGTACCGAGACCGGGAACGTCCTCCCGATAGCCGCCGCGATCTGTGAAAGCCTGCGCGGACCGTCGGTCTGGCGGTCGATTCGTGCCACGAGGAGGTTTTCGAGCGACGGCGGGAGCAGCTCGAGCGATCCGATCGTGACGGTCCACGTGCGACCTCGCGGCTCGAGTGCGCCCTCCAGGAACGCTCGCGCCAGCTCCTCGACATAGAGCGGATTGCCCTCGGCTTCGCGGATGAGGCCGGTGCGGGTCACCGCGTCGACCTCGTCGCCGACGAGACCTGCGAGCACCTGCTTGGTCGCTTCGTCCTCGAGTGGTCCGAGCGCGAGCTCCGATGCTCGGTGGCCGAAGTCGGCCAGGGCGTGCGATCGAAGCGCGGCGCCTTCCGAGCCGGGAATGGGCTCCTCGGTCAGGACGAGCCCGACCGGTGCGCGATCGGTGAGCTCGAGGACGCGCTCTGCGAGCCGGCGTGTCGGGGCGTCTGCCCATTGCGTGTCCTCGATCGCGACGATGACGGGCCTGTTCGCTGCGAGGCGCTCGAGCCAACGGACGAAGGCGCTCTCGGTGCCTTCCTCCGTGGTCGGCGACGTGTCGAGACGAAGTCGCAGGAGCCCGGCCAGGGGGCCGAGCACCTCGTCGGCTTCGTTGCCGAAGAGCGCGCCGAGCCCGGCGCGGGCCTTCGTCCGGATCGCGATCTCGGGCTCGCCGATCTCCGCGCCGAGCCAGCCGAGGAGCGCCTCCACGAACGGCCAGCCGGGAAGGCCACCGTAGGAGTGGCACTCACCCTCGAGCCAGGTCACGCTGTCTCCGCCGGCAGTGGCGAGCTCGGTGAGGAGCCGCGTCTTGCCGATCCCCGGTGCGCCCGTGAGGAGGATCACGCGTCCGCGTCCGGCAGCGAGGTCGTCGAGCACGCGACGCAGCGCGTCGAGCTCGCGGTCGCGTCCAACGACGGGCGTGGTCGCGACGCGAGGCTCGCGCTCCCTCGCCCGTAGGAGGCGAGCGGCGCGGACGGGCTCCTCGCGTCCCTTCACGGTGACCTCGACGGAGGGCCCGAGCTCGAAGCGATGCTCGAGGCGACGGGCGGTGACGTGTCCGACGAGGATGGAGCCGGGCTCGGCGGCCGCCTGGAGGCGCGCGGCCACGTTCGTGGCGTCCCCGAGCGCCACCGCCTGTGGGTCTGCGCTGCCCACGAGCCCGACCGCCGCCGGGCCGCTGTTCACGCCGACTCGCACCGCGAAGCCTGAGATTCCCCATGCCGCCTCGATGTCGCGCGCGTAGCCCTCGACGACTTCGAGGATGCGAAGCGCCGTGCGGGCTGCCCGCTCGGGGTCGTCCTCGTGCGCGGTCGGAACGCCGAAGTACGCGCAGATGCCGTCGCCCTGGTACGCCTGCACCGTTCCGCCGTACTCGTCGACCGCACGGCTCATCATCGTGACGCACTCGCCGACGAGGACCTTGGCCTCGTCGGGCTCGAGACGTTCGCCGAGCGCAGTCGAGCCGACGATGTCCGCGAACAGAATCGTGACCGGACGCCTCTCGTCCTCAATAGTCCTCGGAGACGCGGTCGATGCTGTCCGCTCGACAACTGACTCCGGCTTGGTGGAGGCTGCGGGCGCAAGCCGCGCGATCGGCCCTAGCGAGTCGTCCTGGCGGAGGATTGCCTGCTCGAGCCGACGTAGCTCGGGGTTCGGCTCGAGACCGAGCTCTTCGTCGAGGAGCTGCCTGTACGCGCGGTAGGTCTCGAGCGCGTCGGCATGACGGCCCGAGCGGTAGAGCGCCACCATCAAGTGGGCGCGCAGTCGCTCGTCGAGTGGGTGCAGGCCGACGAGCGCCTGGAGCTCGCCGACGGCCTCGGACTCGCGTCCGACGGCGAGCATCGCCTCGAACCGTCCCTCGAGCGCGTCGAGGCGCAGTCCTTCGAGGCGGGCGATCTCGGCCTGGGCGAACGCCTCCGTAGCGAGGTCGCCGAGCGCCGGGCCACGCCACAGCGCGAGAGCCCGGGCGAGGCTCGCTTCCGCCTCCGCGAACGCTTCGGCACGGAGCGCGACTTTTCCTTCGGCAAGGAGCGTCTCGAACAGGTCCGCGTCCAGCTCACCCGGAGGGACGCGAAGGACGTAGCCGGGTGGCTCCGTGCCCAGCGCGGTCTCGTCTCCGAGGAGCTTGCGGAGCTTCGAGACGTAGACCTGAACGCTGTTCGTCGCCGAGGCAGGCGGGTCGTCGCCCCAGAGAGCATCCACGAGACGGTCGCGCGAAACAACGCGGTTCCGCTCGAGCAGGAGCAGCGCAAGCGCACCGCGCTGCTTGAGCCCTCCGAGCGGGAGCGCGCGACCGCCATCGAGAACCTGCAGCGGTCCGAGCATGCGGAACTCGATCACCGACCTCCTCTCGCGACGACGCGACAACCGTAGACCGCGCTCAAGCGGTTCTCAAGCAGCGTCCAAGCGCTCGTTCAACGCGGCCTGCGACAACCGGGGCACAGGCGAACCCACGAGAAGGAGAGGGAGATGGACATCAACCCGTGGTCGAACTACGAAGTGGCGAGGATTCGCGACGAGGAGCGCCTCCTGCGTGCCCGGGCCGCGATGCAAGCAACGGCGCTTCGCCAGTCGCACGCCGACGTCGGCGACGTCGGCGGAAGCGCACTGGCCGTGTCGTGGTTCGACCGGCTCCGCCGTCGTCAGGTGGCGACCGACGCGGCGACCGTCCGAGCAAGGCCGGTGTGAGGGGAGCGATGACGATTGCCGTCAGCGAGGGAGGCTGCGCCCGGGCGCACCGGGCGGCCTCCCTCGTCCTCGACTACGAAGCGGCAGCGTCGGACGTCCAGGCACTTGCGGTGCACCTCGGAGAGTGCGGCGGCTGCAGGCAGCACGTCGCCGAGGTCGCGGCTTTCACGAGGCAGCTTCGTTCGGCTCGCGCTGACTGGCAGATCGACTCGTCACGGTCAGCAGGTGTCTTGCGCGCGTAGCCACTGCGCGCCCAGATCGGCTGCCGCCGAACCAAGAGCGGGGCCGTCTCGGCCCCGCTCTGCCGCTGCCGTCGCTCTGCCTAACGCGACAGGTCGTCGAGCAGACCGCCGAGCAGACGGTAGAAGCGCTGCGCGCTCGAGATCCGCACCTTCTCGCCAGGCGCGTGCGGACCGACGATCTCGGGCCCGATGGAGACCATCTCCACGCCATGGAGTCGCTGGCCGAGGACCGCGCACTCGAGCCCGCCGTGCACGACCGTGAGCGCCGGGTCGGTTTCGAAGAGCCGCAGGTGCGTAGCTCTGGCGGTCGCGAGAAGCGCCGAGTCGAGATCGGGCTCCCATGGCGGATACGAGCGGCGTACCTCGATCTCCGCTCGACCGAGTCGCGCGAGCGCCCGCATCGCGGCGAGCGCGGCGTCGAGGGCGGCGGCATTCGAGCTCCGGGTCATCGATCCGAGCGTCACCGTTCCGTCTTCGGTCGCCGCGGTCGTGAGGCTCGTGCTCGTCTCGACCGCTCCTGCGACTCCCGGGGTCATCGCGAGCACTCCCGTCGGGATCGCCGAGACCAGGTCGAGCGCCCGTTGCGTCTCGTCGGCGCCGGCGACGCCGGTGGCCTCAGCGGCCTCGATCGAGAGTGCGACGCTGTCGTCCGTGCCGGCGAACTGGCGGACGATCGCGGCAAGCTCGGACGTCGTGGACGCGCGGAAGCTCGCCTCGGCGTCGACCGGAACGGCGACGAGTGCATGTGCGTCGCGCGGGATCGCGTTGCGGCTGACGCCTCCCGTGATCGCCCCGAGGCGATGCGGAGGAGCTGCGGTGAGAACGCGGCCGAGCGCCTTGATCGCATTCACCCGTCCCGCAACGATGTCCGCGCCAGAGTGACCGCCCTTCGCGCCCGACACTTCGATGCGGAGGGTGACGTGGTCGGCCGGAACCGGCTCAATGACCAGTGCGACGCGGAGGAACGTGTGGTCGCTTCCGGCGCACCCGATCGTGAGCGCGTCGTCGCTCGTCCCGTCGAGGTTGACGAGCATGTGGCCTGAGACGAGCAAGGGGTCGAGCGCCTTGGCTCCGTCGAGGCCCTGCTCCTCGGACACGGTGAACAGGAGCTCGAGAGGTCCGTGCTCGATCCCGGGATCGTCGGCGACCGCGAGTGCCGCCGCGACGCCGATGCCGTTGTCGGCGCCGAGCGTCGTGCCCTCGGCACGCACCCAGTCGCCATCGACTTGCACGTCGATCCGACCCTCGCGCGGGTCGAACGGGCTGGCCGGATCGCGCTCGCAGACCACGTCGAGGTGCGACTGGAGGACCACCGTGGAAGCGAGCTCGCGACCTGTCGACGCGGGCACGCGCACGACGACGTTCCCCTCGGCGTCGGTGCCGGCGCCCAGGTTCCTGGACTCTGCCCACGCGAGGACGTGCTCCCGCGCCGGTCCCTCCTCCTTCGACGGGCGCGGGATTCGCGTCAGCTCCTCGAAGCGCTCCCAGACGAGTGCCGGCTCGAGCCGCTCGAGCGACGTCACCGGCGCAGGGTGAGAACGGCGCCGACGCAGAGAAAGGCGAGCCCGAGCACTCGCGGCCAGCTCACGGCGACTCGCTCGATTCCGAACCACCCGTACCGGTCGATGATGGTGGCGAGGGTGAACTGCGCGGCGATCAGAACCGATGTCGTCGCGACGATGCCGATGCGGGGCCCGGCGACCGTGATCGCGAGGATGATCAGCGCGCTCATGACGCCTCCGAGCAGCATCCACTTGGGCGCGCCGAACGCCTCGCCGACGCCGGACAGCGACTGACGAGCGACGAGGAGCACGGCGACCGCGATCATCGCTCCGATGATCGAGGCCGTCGCCACCGCCTCGAGCGTGCCGACCCGCTCGCCGAGCCGGCCCTGAACGGCGATCTGCACCGCTCCTCCCAGCCCGGCGACCAAGGCGAGCAGCGTGGCGAACGCGGTCGTCGAGCTCACCGCGAGGACGCTATACGCTCCCCAGCGTCCACCGACGAAGGAGCGAACGTGATCCGCGCGATCATCCAGTACGAGTCCGAGCCCGATCCCGAGCGGTACCAGCAGCATCTCGACGAGTTCGTCCCACCGGTCGAATGCTCGGCCTTTCGGCACGGCAAGATCTTCGGCTCCCCGTTCGGCGAGCCGTCCCACCGCTACTACGCCGAGTTCGAGTGGGACGACATGGACTCGTTCAAGTCCGCCGTCAACTCGGAGGCGTTCGCGGCCTCGGGCAAGGACGCGATGGCGATGGGCATCCCCTTCACCGTCTCGTTCGCTGCCATCGAGTGACCGAGCCGACCCACCCGAGGCCGCTCGATCCCGCCGAGCTCGGCTTCGAGGCGATCGTCTACGAGAAGGCGCCGCCGCGCGCGACGATCCGGCTCGATCGGCCGGACGTCCTGAACGCGTTCGACTTCCGGATGCTCCGCGAGATCGCCCGCGCCTGCGAGGACGCATCGTGGGACGACGACATTCGCGCCGTCGTCGTCACCGGGACGGGTCGAGCCTTCTGCGTCGGCGCCGATCTGCGCGCGTGGGGCGAGGACCTGCTCGGCAACTCCAGCGAGTACTGGAAGTGGTTCGGCGCGTTCAAGGACATGCACGACCGGCTCCGTGAGATCGGCAAGCCGACGGTCGCGCGCGTGAACGGGATCGCCGTCGGCGGTGGCAACGAGCTGCAGATGGCGTGCGACCTCGCGGTGATGGTCGACACGGCGTTCATCCGCCACGTCGGTCTCCAGCACGGATCCGTGCCGGCGGGGGGAGCGACGCAATGGCTCCAGCTCATGGTCGGCGACCGCCGGGCGCGCGAGATCGTCTTTCTCTGCGACGAGATCCCCGCCGCGCAGGCCGAGGAGTGGGGACTGGTGAACAAAGTCGTGCCCGAGGCCGAGCTCGACGCCGCCGTCGACGAGTGGGTCGAGAAGCTCGCCGCGAAGCTCCCGCAGACGACGCGCTACGCGAAGCAGCAGCTCAACGTCTGGCGCGACCTCGCCTGGCATCAGACGGTCGGGCACGCCCGCGACTGGCTCGCGATGTCGATGCTCGGCGACGAGGCCCAGGGCGCCGTGCGGGCGTTCCTCGAACGCGACAGGAAGGAGTAGGTATGGCCGACGAGGTCCTGACTTCGCGCGACGGCGCCGTCCTGACGATCACGCTCAACCGCCCGGACGTCTACAACGCGATCAACCGGGCGATGCACGACGGGCTCGCGGCTGCACTGGCCGACGCCGCGGATCCCGCGATCCGCGCGGTCGTCCTCACGGGCGCGGGCCGCGGATTCTGCTCGGGCCAGGATCTTCGAGAGTTCCAGTCGCTCCCCGGTGGTGTTCGCGAGGCGCTCGAGCAGACGTACCACCCGAACATCCGCGCCATCCGCGGTCTGGAAAAGCCCGTCATCGCTGCCATCAACGGGCCGGTCGCGGGGGCCGGGCTCTCGCTCGCGTGCGCGTGCGATGTCCGCATCGGCTCGTCGAACGCGACCTTCGTACCCGGCTTCATCGGGATCGGGCTCGTGCCCGACGCGGGCGGCACGTGGTTCATCCACCGCCTGCTCGGGTTCGCGCGCGCATTCGAGTGGATGGTTTCGAACCGGCGCCTGAGCGCCGACGAGGGCCTCGTCTGGGGCCTGCTGTCGGAGGAGATTCCGGAGGACCGCTTCGCGAAGCGGGTCGAGGAGCTCGCTGAGTGGTACGCGGCGCTGCCGACGCGCGCCGTTGCCATGACGAAGCAGCTCTTCGAGCACGCGTACACAGCGTCGCTCGCCGACCAGCTCGAGCTCGAGGCGACGCTGCAGCAGGCTGCGACCCAGACCGAGGACTTCACGGAAGGCGTTCAGGCCTTCCTCGAGAAGCGGCTCGCCGACTTCAAGGGCCGCTAGGGGTCTTGGCGCGAGCGGAATCTCCGCGAGAGCGGAGTTCCGATCTTGCGCAGAGTAGGGTCTGGCGGTGGAGATCCGGGCCGTCGACTACCACACGGCGGGCGAGCCGTTCCGCATCGTGACGGGCGGTGTCGATGCGCTTCGGGGCGCAACGATCCTCGACAAGCGCCGCGACGCGCTCGAGCGGCTCGACCACGTGCGCCGGCTGCTCGTCCACGAGCCTCGCGGCCACGCCGACATGTACGGCTGCCACGTCGTCGAGCCGAACGACGCGGGCGCCGATCTCGGCGTCGTCTTCTTCCACAACGCGGGCTACTCGACCGCGTGCGGTCACGGGACGATCGCGCTCGTCACGTGGGCGCTGGACGAGGGCGTCGTCGTGCGCGAGGAGGGCGAGAACCACGTTGTCGTCGACGTGCCGTCGGGGCGGCTCGATACCGTGGGCGCAGGTCGAGGGCGGGCGTGTTCGCTCCGTTCGCTTCCGCAACGTCCCCTCGTTCGTGTGGGCGGAAGGGGTCGAGCTCGGCGAGCGCGTCGTGGACGTCGCCTTCGGCGGCGCTTTCTACGCTTCGGTCGAGGAGCGCGTGGAGCCGAGCGAGCTTCCGCGCCTCATCGAGCTCGGACGGGAGCTGAAGCGCGAGCTCGAGGCATGGCAGGACATCGTGCATCCGCTCGAGCCGGAGCTCCGCGATGTCTACGGCGTGATCTTCTGGCAGGAGGAGAGCGAGAACCCGCTGACGCAGCGGAACGTGACCGTGTTCGCCGATGGCGAGGTGGATCGCTCGCCGTGCGGGAGTGGCACCTCGGCCCGACTTGCGCTAATCGACCGCTCCGGCCGTCTCCCGCGTGGCCAGGAGCTTCGTCACCTGAGCATCGTCGACACCGAGTTCCGTGCGCGGGTCGTGGGCGACGACGAGGTCGCCGGCATCCCCGCAGTCCTGACCGAGGTCGAAGGCAGCGCCTACCGCACGGGCGAGCATGTCTTCACTCTCGACCCGCACGACCCGCTTGGCGGTGGCTTCCTGCTCCGCTAGGAAGTGTCGGAGTACGTCGCTTCGGGTACTAGTACGTAATCGCGCGAACCGTGCTTCCGAGGAGATACGCCTCGCCCGTGCTCGTTGCGCAGGGCGGGATGGGCGAGGTCTACCGGGCGACCGACTCCGAGCTCGAGCGGACCGTCGCTGTCAAGCTGCTGTCGGACCGGTACGCATACCAAGAAGACGCGCGCTCACGATTCCGGCGCGAGGCGCTCGCTGCTGCGCGCCTCTCTGCAGATCCCAATGTCGTGACGGTCTTCGACGTCGCAGAGCACGGTGGGCGACCCCTCATTGTCATGGAGTACCTCGAGGGCGGGTCGGTGTACGCGCGGCTCCAGTCTGGAGCGGTTCCCCGTTCGCAGGCGCTCGCGTGGCTCGAGCAGGCCGCCGCGGCGCTCGACCGGGCTCATGTCCACGGCGTCGTGCATCGGGACGTCAAGCCGGCGAACCTCCTTCTCGACCGCGACGGGAACGTGCACGTCTCCGACTTCGGGATCGCTTCGGCCACCGGAGCCGACACCCTGACCGATCCGGGAACGGTGCTCGGGACCGCCGGCTATCTCTCGCCGGAACAGGCCCGCGGCGAGCCCGCCACTGCGGCAAGCGACCGGTACGCGCTCGCGGTTGTCGCGTTCGAGCTGCTCACCGGGCGCAGGCCGTTCGCAGGCGACACTCCGATAACAGAGGCGTTCGCGCATCTGAACGCCGCGATTCCGCGAGCCACGGCGGTCGATCCGACGCTCCCGGGAGGAGTCGACCTGGTGTTCGAGGATGCGCTCGCGAAGGCGCCGGATGCGCGTCCGGCGAGCTCACGAGAGCTCGTGGCTCGACTCCGGCAAGCGCTTGCGAACGCCGACGATGCCTCGCCGACCGTCGCAATCGACACTGTTGGGGCGACGACGCGACCGACCGTCTACGAGTCGCGACGACGGCTCGGTGGGACCTCAGTGCTCCTGGCGGCTGTCGTGGCGACGGCAGGCATCGCGGTCGCGGCGATCGTGATGCGCGGGGACGAGCCTGGCCGTGCGCCCGCGCGAGAGACGTCGTCGCAGGCCGGGAGCACGATTCCTACTGAGAGCACACCGACGGAGGCGACCCTCCGTGCGGAGGACGACGGCATCGCGCTGAACGACGAGGGCTACGCGCTGATCCAAGACGGCAAGTACGCAGCCGCGCTTCCTCTCCTCCGTCGAGCGGTCATCGCACTGCGCGGCACGGGCTCGCTCACGGAGGCCTACGCGGGCTTCAACCTCGCGTTCGCGCGCTTTGCCGTCGGACGCTGCGACGGTGTCGTCGGGCTCATCGACCGCTCGGAGCGGATCCAGGGCGAGCGTCGCGAGATCGACGAGCTACGGGGCGAGTGGGAGAGTCGCTGCCTCGCCGACGAGGATGCCGACGCCGACGAAGACGGGCATCCCGGGAAGGGACGGGGCAAGGGAAACGGGAAGGGGAAGGACGACTAGGCGTCGCGGGCTCGAAGCACGCGACCTCAGGGCTGGAGCAGCCGCACGACCTCGCCGTCCTCGGGGAAGCGACCCTTCGCCTGCTTCGAGTAGACGAGGTCGCCGTCGGCCAGCACGTCGAACTGCGAGCGCGCGCCTGGAGTCGCCCTTGCGTCGATGCCGAGCTCGGCCGTGATCTCGGCCGCGAGACTCGCGGCCCGTGTGTCGTACCCGCTTCAGGTGGGGCAGTAGAGGATCTCGACGGCCACGGCGGGCACTCTAGTCAGATCGTCTTGAACTGCTCGAACGGCTGGCGGCAGTCGTCGCAGTAGCGGATCGAGCGGCACGGGGTCGGGCCGAAGAGGTTCTCGAGCTTCGTGCTCGTCGAGCCGCAGTACGGGCAGCGGAAGCCACGCTGGAGCTGGGTGAGCTCGATCTTGCCGGCCGGCCTCGGAGTGGGCGGCGCGAAACCGGCCGCACGCAGCTTCTCGCGGCCTTCGGGCGTGATGTCGTCCGTCGACCACGAGTCGTCGAGCCGGACGTCGATGGCCGCGACGGCTCCGAGCTCCGCGATCTTCGCCTCCATCGCGAGCTTCATCGCGTCGAGCGCCGGGCAGCCCATGAACGTCGGCGTGAAGTCGACCCGCACCGTGCCGTTCTCCACGGTGACTTTCTTGACGACGCCGAGGTCGACGACCGAGATGATCGGGATCTCCGGGTCGGGGATCTCGGCGAGCGCCGTCCACACTTCGTCTGCGGTCACCACTGCGATCCGGATGGCGCCGAGCGCCGGACGGACGTCATCTCCTCCCACAGCTCGGCCAGCTCGGCTTCGTGCACGCCGCGCGGGACGGCTTCGACGTCCGGGAGCGCGCGACCGAGCCGCTCGGTCACTCGCGCACGCAGCTCGGGCCGCAGGACGTCGTCGAGGACACCGAGCGCGTACGGCCAGAGCTCGTCGACCGCCTCGTCGAGGCGTGTTCGCCCCTCATCGGTCGCGAGCAGGCGGTCGATCCACATCTCCGCATGCATCCGGTGGTACGCCTCCTCGCGATCCATCTTCGCCGCGAGTCCTGCGATCTCCGGATCGTCGGACTCCTTCAGCGCGGCGAGTCGGATCTCGTCGGCGGTCTCGTAGAGCCAGTGCCGTGCGATGGTCCGCGCCCACTCGAGCCTGCGCAGCTCGACCAGCGGCGCCGAGCGGTACTCCTCCGGTTTGCGGTCGAAGGCGAGCTCGTCGGCGGTCGTCCCGAGCTCGCGTGCCGCGAGCTCGTAGAGAGCGCGCGCATGACCGATCTCGTTCTGCGCGATCGACGAGAACGCGACGTCCTCCTCGAGGAACGGTGCGATCCCCGTCCACTCCGAGTTGCGCCAGCCGAGGATGAGCTCGTCGTCGGCGATCGCGAGCAGGAGGTCGGTGCGATCGCTCATGCCGCGTCTCCGGCGCCCGGCGCCATGTCGAGCGTGCCCGCCCGCTCGCGCGCCTCGTGCAGGCGCGCCTTGATCGAGTAGCCGTCCACGCGCCGGTACTTCATCTCGAACTCGTCCGGGAACTCGTCGATCTCGCGAAGCGCCTGCCGCGGGACGAGCCAGAGCGCGACCGACTCCTGCCTCCGGCCGTACTGCTCACGCGCGTAGATCTCCGCGAACTGCTCGTCGGGCGCGGTCACCGACCCCGCGTGCTGGAACGGTTGGCCCTTGCGCTCTCGCCGGAAGACTTCGTAGACCACTACGCGGCCTCCGCGAGCACCACCCGCTCGACCCAGGCCACGTCCTCGCGCGAGAGCCGTCGGAACGCGAGGCGCTCGGCCGACGCCGGCCCGTGCCCCGTCACGACCGCGCGCAGCTTCTCCCAGTCGGGCTCGGTGTAGAGCCAGGTCCCGGTCTCCTCGTCCTTGCGCAGCGCGGGATCGGGGATCGTGAGGCCGAGCTCCCGGATCTGCGGCACGTAGCCGTCGAGGAACTGCTGGCGCGCCTCCTCGTTGGCCTGCGACTTGATCCGCCAGATCACCATCGGGTCCTCCTCGGCGGGGATCGGGTTCCCGTGGAAGTGCATGAGCGGCTCCCACCAGCGGTCGAGTGCCTCCTGCACGAGCCCGAACTGCTCCTCGGTACCCGTGACCATCGCGAGGATCACGTCCCGGCCGTGGAGGATGTGGAACGACTCCTCCCAGCAGATCTTCTTCATGATCCGCGCGTACGGCGCGTACGAGCACTTGAGGAGCGCCTTCTGCGAGACGATCGCGGCCGCGTCGACGAGCCAGGCGATGACGCCGACGTCGCCCCACGTGCGCGTCGGGTAGTGGAAGACGTTGTGGAACTTCGCCTTGCCCGAGACGAGGTCGTCGAGGCAGGCACCGCGCGGCTTTCCGAGGTCTTCGACCACGCGGTAGATGAGCTGCGCATGGCCGACCTCGTCCTGGATCTTCGCGGTGAGCGCCAGCTTTCGCTGCAGCGTCGGGGCGCGGAGAATCCAGTCGCGCTCGGGCAAGACGCCCATGAGCTCCGAGTTCCCGTGCATCTCGATGAACTTGACGAGCCTCGAGCGGTACTCGTCGGGCATCCAGTCGCCGGTTTCCACCTGCCCGCCGGACTGGACGTACTCGAGGAACTCCTGCGTTCGCGTGTCCACGTGCTGGCCTCCCTACCGAACGGTCGTTAGCATCGAGTGTAATGGCTACGCGACGGGAGGAGCTCACGCGCGAGGCCGCCCGGCTGTTCGCGGAGCGGGGCTTTCACGGGACGTCGATGGACGCTCTCGCGCAGGCGCTCGGCGTTCAGAAGGGCTCGCTCTACTCGCTGACGGGCTCGAAGCAGGAGCTCCTCTACGAGACGCTGCGGGAGGGTGCCCGCGCGTTCCACGCCGCGCTCGACGGGGTGCCGGAGGACGCGCGTGCAGTCGAGCGCGTCCGGCTCGCGCTGCGAGGGCATCTGCGCGTCGTCGCGGAGCAGCTCGACGTCGCCACCGTCTTCACGCGCGAGTGGCGTTACCTCGAGAGTGAGCACCGAGACGAGTTTCTCGGCGAGCGGAGGCGCTACGAGGAGCGTTGGCGGGCGCTCTTCCGTGAGGGTGTCGAGTCGGGCGACCTCCGGACCGACCTCGACGCGGGCGCCGCCACGCTCCTCGTCCTCTCGGCGGCCAACTGGGCGTACACGTGGCTCGAGCCGGATCGCGCCACCGACGAGCTCGCCGACCGTTTCCTGGCGATTCTCGTCGACGGGATCCGCGGGTACGCAACGCCTCGGTGAGCGCCCTCCTCATCGTCAATCCGTTCGCGTCCGGCGTCGATGAGCATCGGCTCGCGGCCGTGACGGCAGCGCTGCCGGCTGGCACCGACACGCGTGTGACGACCACCGCTGGCGAAGCAACGGAGATCGTGCGGGGCCTCTCCGATGTCGATGCGATCTACGTGTTCGGCGGCGACGGCACGTACAACGAGGTCTTGAACGGAGTCGCGATCGACGTCCCGCTGGGGTTCATCCCGGGCGGAGGGACGAGCGTGCTCCCGCGAGCTCTCGGCGTTCCGCGGGATCCGGTGGAGGCGGCGAAGCGCATCGCCGAGGGGCGCACGCGCCGAATCGGCCTCGGGCGCGTCAACGGAAGGCGCTTCGGCTTCAACGCCGGCCTCGGCTTCGACGCCGAGCTCGTTCGGCGCGTCGACGAGCTCGGGCGCAGCCCCGATGGTCGGCGTCCGGGAGACGTCGCGTTCATGAAGGTCGCTGCCTCTGTCCTCAGGGAGAGCCGCGCGCGCTACGACGAGCAGCTCGAGATCGCCGGTGCAGGGCGGGCCGCGTTCGTGCTCGTCGCGAACTGCTCGCCGTACACGTACTCCGGGTCGCTCTCGCTCGACCTCGTTCCCGGAGCCGACTTCGACGAGGGGCTGGCGTACTTCGCGCCCGTCGCCGTGCGCGCGCGCGATCTCCCGCGGATCGTCGCCCACGGGCTGCGCGGGACCGGGCTGAAGGACGGCAAGGCCCTGTCTGCGCACGACCTCGACCGCATCGTCGTCCGCTGTGACGTCCCGCTGCCGCTCCAGGTCGACGGCGAGGACGCGGGGGACGTCGTCGAAGCCGTCTACGAAGCCGAGCGGGATGCGGTGACGGTCCTCGTCTGACCTATGCTGCGACCCGCATGAGCCGCGTGCTCCCCGCCGAAGGAGACCTGCGCCGCGTCATCGGTGACGGCGAGTCGATTCCCGACGGCGAGGTCGACGGGCTCGGGTCCGACGAGCTCCTCGCGCTCTATCGGGACATGGTGCTCCTGCGGACGTACGACGAGCGGTCGGTGATCTACCACCGGCAGGGCCGCATCGGCACGTACGCGATCTTCTGGAACCACGAAGCAATGCAGGCGGGCTCCGTGTTCGCGCTCGAGGACCGCGACTGGATCTTCCCCGCCTACCGCGAGTCCGCGATCGGGCTGCTGCGCGGGATGCCGGTCTCGACCGTGCTGTCGTGGTGGCGCGGGCACCCGGCGGGGTGGTGGGATCCGCGCGACTACAACGTCGCCTCGATCTGCGTCCCGATCGCCACGCAAGTGCCGCACGCGGTCGGCTTCGCCTGGGGATCGCGGCTGAAGGGCGAGGACCGCGTCGCGCTCACGCTCTTCGGTGACGGTGCGACCTCCGAAGGCGCTTTCCATGAGGGCGCGACGTTCGCCGGTGTGATGAAGGCGCCGGTCATCCTCTTCTGC
This sequence comes from uncultured Gaiellaceae bacterium, assembly GCA_963744505.1. Lineage (GTDB taxonomy): Bacteria > Actinomycetota > Thermoleophilia > Gaiellales > Gaiellaceae > GMQP-bins7. Next base: position 446,946 of record CAVUTL010000003.1, on the reverse strand, counting down.
AACAACAACCAGTGGGCGATCTCGACGCCGCTCTCGAAGCAGACTGCCGCGCCGACGCTCGCCGACAAGGCGATCGGGTACGGGATTCCCGGTGTCCGCGTCGACGGCGGTGACGTGCTCGCCGTGTACGAGGCGACGCGCGACGCAGTCGAGCGGGCGCGCGCGGGCGACGGCCCGACGTTCATAGAGGCCGTCTCGTACCGCGCCGCGCCGCACGCGACGGCCGACGACCCGTCGCTCTACATCGACCCCGAGCGGGTCGAGGACGCACGCGAGAACGAGTGCGTTGGTCGCTACGAGCGATATCTGCGGCGGGTCGGCGTCCTCACGGACGAGAAGGCGGAGACCATCAAGACGGAGGCGCTCGAGCTCATGCGCGCCGGGATCGCGGCCGCCGAGGCCGAGCCGCCAGCGGATCTCGGCCTCGTCTTCGAGCACGCGTATGCCGATCCGCCTCCATCGCAGGCGCACGACCTCGACGAGCTCCGGAGGATTCTGGATGGCTGAGCGCCTTCTGGTCGAGGCCGTGAACGACGCGCTCCACGTGGAGATGGAGCGTGACGACTCCGTCCTGGTGATGGGCGAGGACGTCGGCACGCTCGGTGGCGTGTTCCGCGCGACGGCAGGCCTCCAGGAGCGGTTCGGCGCCGATCGCTGCGTCGATACGCCGCTTGCGGAGGCCGGGATCCTCGGCACGGCGGTCGGCCTGTGCATGGCGGGCTGGCGGCCGGTGTGCGAGATGCAGTACGACGCGTTCAGCTACCCCGCTCTCGACCAGCTCATCAATCACGTCGGCAGGTACCGCTGGCGGACGCGTGGCGCGATGTCCTTCCCGCTGACCATCCGCATGCCGTACGGCGGTGGCGTGCGCGCACCCGAGCTCCACGACGACTCGCCCGAGACCTACTACGTCCATACGCCGGGGGTGAAGGTCGCGATCCCGTCGACTCCCGCTGACGCGAAGGGCTTGCTCGCGGCCGCCATCCGCGATCCGGACCCCGTCGTCGTGCTGGAGCCGAAGCTCCACTACCGAACGGTGAAGGAGGAGGTGCCCGAGGGCGACCACGTCGTCCCGCTCGGGCAGTCGCGGATCGCGCGCGCGGGCTCCGATGTCACGGTCGTCGCGTACGGCGCGATGGTGCATGTCGCACTCGCGGCCGCCGACGCGTTGAGCGACGAGGCCTCGTGCGAGGTGCTCGACCTCAGGACGCTCAAGCCGCTCGACGAGGACGGCCTTCTCGCCGCGGTTGCGCGGACCGGCCGGGTGGTCATCGTCCAGGAAGCGCCTCGGGTATGCGGCTTCGCGGCGGAGGTCGCCGCCGTGCTCGCGGAGAAGGCGATCTTCGATCTCCGTGGTCCCGTGATCCGCGTGACCGGGTACGACGTCCCGTATCCGTACTGGCAGATCGAGGACGCCTACATGCCGTCGGTCGCGCGGGTCGTAGATGCCGTGCGCCGCGTCCTCGCTGCTTGATGGGGATCGAGGGCTGCCTCGCCTGCGACCTCGCCGATGGTCGCGTTCCGCTGCCGGGCGGCGTGATCCACGAGTCTGGAAACTGGCTCGTGGAGCACTGTGTCGGGCCTCTCGGCGTCGGAACGTTGATCGTGAAGCCGAAGCGGCACGTCGTGCACGTCTGGGAGCTCACGGGCGACGAGGCGGGCGAGCTCGGCCTTCTGCTTCGCGAGACATCGGCCGTCGTCGCGCAGCTGGCCGAGCCCGACCAAGTCTACGTCTGCCTCTGGTCGCACCAAGGAGGCGTCCCGGTTCACATCCACTTCGTCGTCCAGCCCGTGACGCCGGAGCAACGCAGCCTGCACGGCCCGGGGCCAGGTCTGCAGGTTGCGATGTTCGAGGCGAACGAGCTGCCGGCGAGCGACGAGGTCGAAGTGTTCGCCGAGAGCGCGCGCGCGGCGTTCGCCGCGTGACGCTCCACGAGATCCCGCTCGAGCGGCGGACGCTCCACGGCCACTTCTCGCGTGAGCTCGAGCCGATCCTGACGGTCGACCCAGGCGACTCGATCGCGTTTCGTGCCTCGACGCGGGGTGGCGCGACGCGGATCACGAGCTGCCGTATCCCGACCGGGACGAGGAGCTCGATGCGGGCCACGCGCTGATCGGCCCTGTCGAGCTACGCGGCGCGCGTGCGGGTCAGACGCTGGAGGTTCAGATCGACGAGCTTCGGATCGGCGCCGGCGGCGTGACCCAGGGTGGGGGTTGGAGCACGCCGCTCAACGAGCGGCTCGGCCTCGCCGATGGTGAGATCGTCGACGCTGGTGTGGACTCTCGATGCCGACGCGGGCGTCGGCCACGACGAGCACGGGGTGGGATGTCGCGCTTCGCCCGTTCCTCGGGGTCATCGGCATGCCGCCGGACGAGCCGGGGTCCATCCGACGGCGCCCCCGCGACCCTGTGGCGGGAACATCGACTGCAAGGAGCTCGTCGCCGGAACGACGCTCTATCTCCCGATCGCCGTGGACGGTGCCCTGCTCTCTGCCGGTGACGGACACGCGGCGCAGGGCGACGGTGAGGTCTCGCAGCTGGCGATCGAGGCGCCGCGTCGAGCACGCGCAGCTCACGCTCTCGCTGCGCGACGACCTCGTGCTCGAGTGGCCGATCGCCTGGACGCCCGAAGCGTGGCTCACGTTCGGCTTCGACGAGGATCTCGACGAGGCGGCCGCCGTCGCGATCGACGGGATGCTCGAGCTCATGGGCCGCGAGCGCGGTCTGGGGCGTCGCGAGGCGCTCGCCCTCGCGAGCGTCGTCGTCGACCTGCGGGTGACGCAGATGGTGAACGGCGTTCGCGGGATCCACGCGCGGCTCGCGCACGACGCGCTCGGCTAGACGACAATCCGATGCGATGTCCACGTGGATCGTTCAGGTCGCGGTCGTGGCGCTCTTTGCGCTGGCGTGCGGCATGCTCACCGTGGCCTGGATGCGCGGTCGGCTCGGAGTCGCCGCGATCGTTCTCTTCGTGACCGCCGCTGTCACGTGGGTCGTCGTGCTCGCGGCCATCGCCGGCGAGTATCGGGGACGCGAACAGCTTCGCGACGTGCGACGACAGCTGCTCGACCGTGCACTACGTGTCCGCGGTCGCGTTCGTCTCACCCCCACTCTTCATCGCGCTGGCAGCTCTCGCGATGCTCGTCGCGCGCGGGAGCCGCTGGCGAGTTCGGCGCGCCACCGCGCGCGAGAATCAGGGCTGATGGCGAGCTCGTTCAAGCTGCCCGACCTCGGCGAGGGTCTGACCGAGGGTGAGGTCGCGCGCTGGCTCGTCGCCGTAGGGCAGGAGATCGCCGAGGACGATCCGCTCGTGGAGATCCAGACCGACAAGGCGACGGTGGAGATTCCCTCCCCGTTCGCGGGAACCGTTCTCGAGATCCTCGTCGCCGAGGGCGAGATCGCGCCCGTCGGCACCGAGCTCGTCGTGATCGGAGCGCCGGGCGAGAGCGCGAGTAACAATCTGTTGCAAGCCCCCGACGCTGTGGCAGTCGAGGTGTCGGCGGCAAGTAACAATCTGTTGCAAGCGTTGGCTGCGCCTGCCGCCAACGCCGGCCGCGTTCAGGCGACGCCGGTCGTGCGCCGGATCGCGCAGGAGCTCGACGTCGATCTCGCGGCCGTCGCAGGGTCGGGCCCGGGAGGCCGGATCACGGAGGACGACGTGCGGGCGGCCGCATCGTCAGACCCGACGGAGGGTCGCCGAGAGCCGCTGCGCGGCGTTCGGCGTGTGATCGCAGAGCACATGGCGCGGGCGCACCGCGAAGTGCCGCCCGTGACGTGGGTCGAGGAGTGCGACTTCGAGAACGTGGCGCTCGACCTCCTCCTACCGACCGCCGTCCGGGCGTGCGCCGATGCGCTCGTCGAATTCCCCGAGCTGAACGCGCGGCTCGACGGCGATGCCATCCTCTATCTGGCCCGCTACGACATCGGCGTCGCGGTGCAGACGGACGACGGCCTCGTCGTGCCTGTCGTCCGGAACGCGAACGAGAAGTCCGTCGACGAGCTCGGCACCGAGATTGCGGCGCTGGCCCAACGCGCGCGCGCCGGATCGCTCGCTCCGGACGAGCTCCGCGGCTCGACGTTCACTGTCACGAGTGCGGGGAAGCTCGCCGGGCTGTTCCAGACGCCGATCGTCAACCATCCCGAGGTCGCGATCCTCAGCATCGGGCGCGTTGCGCCGCGAGCAGTCGTTCGCGACGGCGAAGTCGTCGTTCGCCGCACGGGCACGATCGCCATCACGTTCGACCATCGCGTGGTCGACGGTGCGCGCGCCGCCGCATTCGGCCTGGCGGTCATCGCGAGACTCGAGCAGCGCAGCCCGGACGGCGCGTAGCCGCCCGGGCTGTCCAACCGCGACCGTCAGTTGCCGTCGTTGATCTGGGCGCGGATCTCCCCGCCCGGGAAGCCCGTCGTATGGACGTTCGCGTACGTGTGCCCCGCGCGCATGGCTGCCACGAGCTCGCCGAACGCCCCGGCCTGGATCCCCTGGACTGCAGGCCCGATGACATTTGCCGCGGTGATCGTCCCCGTCAACGTTGCCTGCTGCAGCGGACAGGCCGGCGTACCTGCCGGACCGTTCCCGAGGTTCGAGCAGATGAAGAAGCTGATCCCCCCGTTGATCGCCGTCTTGCCGAAGTGGACGTGCGCCTGTGTCACATTGGACTCGAGTCCCGAGTACGTGAGCTCGTAGTTCAGCGACGGCTCCGTCTCGTCGATTCTCACCGAGAACGAGCCCGTCCCGGCCGTCGAGAGATCCGGGTTCTCCTCGTACCCGCTCAGAAGGCCGGCCTTGAGGTTGTGCTTGCCGCCACTCGCAACGGCCAGGGATGCCACCAGAAATGCCCCCGCCATCACGGCGATGACGACGACGAAACTGCGCTTGCGCATGCAAAGACCCCCTCTCCGTGGATTCACGTAGTGGTACGAGCGGCCTTGCCGATCGGATTGCCGCGCGCCCGTGCCTAGACTCCGCGGCGTGGGGAGCTGGTACACGATCGGGCTCTGCCTCGGGCTCGCGCTCGGGCTCTCCGTGGCGATCACGGGGATCCTCGGCGCGAACGTCCTCGGCATCGGTGCTGCGGCGGTCGTCGGGGCCGTTCTCGGCGGCGCGATCGGCCTGCTGATCGGAGAGCTGCCCGAGACGGTCGCTGGTGTCATCGGCGGCATCCTCGGCGCGCTGGCCGCAGCGGCTGTCGTCGTCGGCGCGCTGCGACGCGGTGCGACTCGCTTCGGCGTCGGTGCGTACATGGGGGCGCTCGGCGTACTCGTCTGCCTCGTCGCGCTCGTACCGTTCGCCGGCTACGTGCTCGCCGTCGCGCTTCCGCTCCTGGCGGCGCGCATGCGAGGGCGCCAGGCGGCGCGCTTCGCCGGGCTTCGAACGCTCGCGAAGTGAGCTCGCTCGTGGACGCGGCCGACGCTCGGGCGCGCATGGTCGAGAGGCAGCTGCGCCGCCGCGGCATCTCCGACGACCGCGTGCTCGAGGCGATGTCCCGCGTCCCGCGCGAGCTGTTCCTCCCCGACACGCTTCGTGCGTACGCCTACGACGACGGCGCGTTTCCGATCGGGCACCAGCAGACGATCTCGCAGCCGTTCGTCGTCGCGACGATCTGCACGTTGCTCGCGCTCGAGGGCACGGAGCGCGTGCTCGACGTCGGGACGGGATCGGGCTACCAGGCCGCCGTGCTCGCCGAGCTCGCAGCGGAGGTGGTCACCGTCGAGCGGATTCCGGAGCTCGCCGCCGGCGCCCGAGCGCCGCTGGAGCGGGCCGGCTACACGAACGTCGAGGTGCGTGTCGGCGACGGATCGCTCGGCGTTCCCGAGCGCTCACCCTTCGACGCGATCGCAGTGGCCGCCGCCGCCCCTGCTCTACCGCCGGCGCTGTACGCGCAGCTCGCGGTGGGAGGCCGCGTGGTGCTGCCGCGCGGCTCTCGCTGGGGGCAGGACCTCGTGCTGGTCGTCCGCACGCCGGAGGGGCCCGTGGAGCGCACCTCCATTCCGTGCCGGTTCGTCCCGCTGGTCGGCGATGAAGGGTTTGTCGATGACTGACCGTATGGGGGGCAATGACGATGTGCCGTACGACTACCCTGCGATGACGGTGGAGTCCTCGCGCGCCCAGCCCGTCCACGGCGAGTACTCGCCCGCTCGCGTGCGCGCGGGCCTGCGCAAGCGCAAGAACTGGGAGCAGCTCCTCAAGTTCTGCGCCGTCGGCGCCAGTGGCTACGTCGTCAACCTCGCCGTCTACACGTTGCTCCTGGACGTCGCGGGCATGCACTACATCTCGGCGGCCGTCGGCTCGTTCCTCGTCGCTGTGACCAACAACTACAGCTGGAACCGCCTCTGGACGTTTCGAGCCCAGCGCGGCGGCGTGGCGTACCAGGGCGCGCGGTTCCTCATCGTCTCGACGCTGGCGCTGCTCGCGAACCTGGCCATGCTCCACCTGCTCGTGACGCTCGGGCTCGGAGAGGTCATCGCGCAGGCAATCGCGATCGTGCTCGTTACGCCGGTGAACTTCGTCGGCAACAAGCTCTGGTCGTTCGGACCTCGACGCTAGAGCTTCCTTCAGGGTGATCGCCCGTCGTGAGGCGGATGATGGGCGCTGCGAGGCAAGGACGCAGGGAGCGCCCATATCCACTGCGATATGGGCGCGACCGAGGACGCCGCAACGCAGCGCCCAGCGCCGCATCACGACATGGTCGCTCACTCTGAAGGGAGCTCTGGTCGCGCTCGCCGCGCTCGCGGCATTCTCCCTCGTCTTTCCCGCGACCGCCGCCGCGCAGTCGGCCGACGACCTCGCGCGGCTGAACGAGCGTGAGGCGATCGCGCTCGCGCTCGTGCATCCGAAGGTCGAGTCGTGGCTCGATCGGTATCCGCCCCGTCCGACGACGGACGCGGACTTCCGCGCGGAGTCGAGGACGTGGCTCGTCAAGGCCTGGTCGGGAGAGGCGGGTCAGATTGCGCAGGTCGTGGTCGAGGACACGAGCGGCCGCGTGACCGAGGCGTGGACAGGGCCGCAGGTCGCATGGAAGATGGCACGAGGTCGCGAGGGTGCGTTCGGTGGCAGGACGCTCCTGCAGCCGTACGTCTGGCTTGCGTTCTGCCTGTTCTTCCTCGTCGGCCTCGCCGACCTGCGCAGGCCGCTTTCCCTCGCGAACGTCGACCTGCTCGCCCTGCTCGCATTCTCGGTGTCGCTCGCGTTCTTCGACCGCGGTGAGACATTCCGGAGCGTCCCGCTCGTCTACCCGGTGCTTGCGTACCTGCTTGCGCGCGGACTGTGGGTCGGATTCGGGAGGCGCGCGACGCCGTTGAGATCCGTGTGGCCGACGTGGGTGCTGGCGGCCGCAGCCGTCTTTCTGCTCGGGTTCAGGGTCGGGCTGAACCTCGAGACGCCGCGAGGCGTCATCGACGTGGGGCTCGCAGGCGTGGTCGGCGCGAGCCGCATCCTCGACGGGGAGGCGCCGTACGGGAACATGCCTCAGCGCGGCGATCTCGAGCCTTGCGGGCCGAAGGACGCGGAGGGTCAGGTGCGCGAACGGATCCAGACGAACGGCCGCTGCGAGGCGGCGATCGAGCGTGGCGACACCTACGGCCCGGTCTCGTACCTCGCGTACGTGCCGGCGGTCGCCGTGCTTCCCTGGAGTGGGAAGTGGGACTCGCTGCCCGCTGCGCATGCGACGTCGATCGCCTCCGACCTTCTCGCCGTCCTCGCGCTCGTGCTCATCGGGCTGCGGTTCGGCGGCCGCCGACTTGCTGTGCTGCTCGCGTTCGCGTGGGCGGCGTATCCGTTCACCGCCTACACGCTGAACGCGAACACCAACGACGCGATCATGCCGGCACTCCTGCTCGCTGGCTTCTGGCTCCTGACGTCGGACTGGGCCAGGGGCGCGTCGGTCGCGCTTGCGGGCTGGGCGAAGTTCGGCGCGCTCCTCGTCGCGCCGCTCTGGGCGACGTACCCGGTCTTCGAGCTCCGCCGACTCGTCCGCTTCGCGCTCGCGTTCCTGGGCGCGAGCGTCGTCGTGTTCTCGATGTTTCTCCTCGAGCCGTCACTCTGGGACGCGACGAGAACGTTCTGGGATCGCACCATCGGCTTCCAGTCGGGTCGCGACTCGCCGTTTTCGATCTGGGGCTGGGGCCAGTACCACGCGAGCGGCATCCCCGACCTCGGCGTCGTGCAGCCCGTGGTCGTCGTCCTCGCGGTCGCGCTCGCCGTCGCCGTGGCCGTCGTCCCACGACGCAAGAGCCCGCTCCAGCTCGCCGCTCTCACCGCTGCCGTGCTCGTCGCGTTCCAGCTCACGCTGACCCACTGGTTCTACCTCTACCTCCCGTGGGTCGTCCCGTTCGTGTTCCTGTGGCTGCTCCTCCCGGAGCCCGACGATCAGGAGACGGTGACGCGAATCGCCTCGATCGAGGAAGCCTTGCCGGTCTCCGCGTCGCACTCGACCACGGCGCCCTCGATCCGGACGCCGCCCTGAGCCGTCTCGAAGCGCACCGGTAGGCCCGTGCGCATGCGGCGGATCGCGAGCTCGGCCTCGACTCCGATCACGGAGTCGTGCGGCCCGGTCATCCCCGCGTCGGTGATGAAGGCTGTGCCCTTCGGGAGGACGGTGGCATCCGACGTCTGGACGTGCGTGTGCGTCCCGATGACCGCGGTGACGCGCCCGTCGAGCCACCGCGCGAGCGCCGCCTTCTCGCTCGTCGCTTCGGCATGGGCGTCGACGAGGACGACCGGCGTCTCCCTGTGCGCCTCCTCGACGAGGTCGTCGATCACCTCGAACATCGACGTCGCTGGATGGAGGAACAGCGAGCCGAGGACATTGATGACGCCGACGCTCGCACCGTTTGCCGCCGCAACGACGACGAGCCCGCGTCCCGGTGTCGCACGCGAGGTGTTCGCGGGCCGGATGACGCGATCGGATGTCTCGAGGTAGGGGCCGATCTCCGTTCGCCGAAATGCGTGGTTCCCGAGCGTGATCGCGTCTGCGCCCATCCCGAGGAGCTGATCCGCGAGTCGCGGCGTGATCCCGATCCCGTCCGCCGCGTTCTCTCCGTTCACGACGCACACGTCGATCCCGTGCTCGTCACGGATGGCCTGCAGGCGCTGCTCCAGGGCCCGCCTCCCGGGGGCGCCCACGACGTCGGCAATGAAGAGGATTCGCAGAGCCAGGACTCTAGAGGGTGCCGAAGCGATGCGGCTGCGCAGCAGCCGCCTTTAGGGATCCTCGCGCGACTGGAGGCTCCGCGGTTGCGGATCTCCGGTCTTGCGCACAACTCAGCCTACGGCACGCCGAGCGTCGCCGATGGGAAGACCTGGATCGCGACGTTGTTGCCGCCTTCCGCCGCGTAGCGCTCGAGCGCCTGGCGCTCGTGGCGGCTGATGTTCGTCACGGTTCCGAGCTTCGACGACCCGGCGGCCACGTTCGCGCCGACCGAGAGCGCAGGGTCGGGCCGCACGTTCTGGATCGAGACGACGAGCGACGGAGCCGACGCGGGCCGGATCTCGATCTCCGAGCCCACGACCGTGCCCGAGACGACTTGGTCGCGGATCGCCACGATGGTTCCGTCGGCAGGCGAGTAGACGTCGGTTCCGGCCACCGCACCGACGTCGAGCGTTCGCAGCGGCCCGCCGGAGAGCTGGTACCAGGCGAGGCCACTCTTCGATGCGCCGGTGATGCGGCGCCAGAGCCGGGCGAGCAGGCCCTCGTTGCGCTGTGGGCCGACGGGCTTCAGCACGAGGGCTCCATCAGCGGTTCCGTGGAAACCGATGGCCGTCACGCCGCCTTGCGCGACGGGTGACTCGACGCGCAGGTTCCCAACCGTCGCGAGGACCTGCTGGTCGGGCGGCGCCGCCGTGACCGGGAGAGGGGCGGGGCGACTCACGGTCGGAGAGCTCTCGCCGTCGAAGGCGGTCAGCGCGAGCGTCGCGGCGGCGAGCACCGCTATGACGGCGGCGACCGCGATGCGCCGCGCACGTGCCTGGGCACGGCGGCGATCCGCACGCAATCGGGCACCGTGACGTGAGCGCGGAGTCGCCATGTCCGGACCGTAGCAAGCTCCCCGCCGGGTGCCCGCACCCCTCCACGGTACGATCCCGCGCATGGCCGGCTCCGGCCCGACGATCCAGATCCCGCGATGGATCCAGCTGGTCGTCCTGCCCGTTCTCCTCGTTCTTGCGTTCCTTCTCGCGGCGAAGCTCGGGCACGTCCTCTTCCTCTTCCTGACTGCCGGCGTCATCGCATTCACGCTCAACCCGCTCGTCCGCGATCTGACGCGCCTCCGCGTGCCGCGCGCGCCGTCCGTTTTCATCGTCTACACGATCTTCGCCGCGGTCGTGATTGCCCTGCTCATCGCGATCGGCGCCGTCGCGTTCGATCAGGCGCGTCACGCCGCAGATCGGATCGACGAGTACGTCACCGACGAGCTCGACTCGGGTCAGACGGCTGCCGAGGTAGACCTCGACCGCCTCCAGGCATGGCTCGACGACATCGGGCTCGAGCAGTTCCAGGTACGCGAGCAGATCAACGAATGGCTCGACTCGCTGAGCGCCGGTGAGGTCTCGGGCTATGCGCAGGACGCGATCTCGTTCGCGCAGGGCGCGGCGTTCTCGTTCGTCCTCCTCATGTTCTCGATCATCCTCATCGTCGTCATCTCCATCTACATGCTGCTCGACATGCAGCGCCTCGAGCAGTCGATCGACTCGCGCTTCCCGCCGCACGGCGGCGCGCCGCTCACCCAGCGGATCGAGGGCGCGCTCTGGGGCTACTTGAAGGGACAGGCGATCCTGTCGACCGTCATCGGTACGAGCGCAGGCGTCGGCATGTACATCCTCGGCGTGACCGGACTCGTCGAGGGTGCGCAGGAGTACGCGCTCCTGTTCGGGCTGTGGACGGCGTTCATCGAGGTGATCCCGTACATCGGCCCGTGGCTGTCGGCTGTGCCGCCGGCGATCTACGCGCTGTTCGCGGATCCCCCGTGGGGCGTCGTCTGGGTCGGGCTCCTCTTTCTGTTCATCTATCAGGTGGAGGGGCACGTCGTGGTGCCGAACGTGATGGCGAGCGCGCTCCGGCTCCATCCCCTCCTCGTCATCTTCGGGCTCCTCGCCGGAGGCGCCCTGTACGGGATCGCGGGCGTCCTGGTCGCGCTGCCGACGATGGCCGGCGGCCGCGCGATCTGGGAGTTCTTCCGCGAGCGCGTCAAGCTCGAGAGCTGGGACGAAGGCGGTGGTGAGGTGCCAGTCGAGGTCGACATCGAGCCGCCGAAAGCGGCGAGCGGCTAGGCGCGTGTTCGACGCGATCGTCGACGCGGCTGCGGCCGAGAGCCCGCTCTGGGGCGAGGCTGTCCTTCCACGCGAGGAGCAGGCGCGCGAGCCCGTGTTCTCCACGCTCGCACCCGACCGGCATGCGCTCGGGCTCGAGACGATCTACGAGGGCTACCTCGTGCACTACGGTCGCTCGCGGCTGTTCGCTCCGGCGGATCGCGACACCGCACTCCTCCTCGGCGATTACCTCTACGCGCACGGGCTCGTGCACATCGCCGAGACCGGAGACGTCACGGCGGTGGCGGAGCTCGCCGAGCTCATCTCGCTCTGTGCACGGCTGCAGGCGGACGGGCTGGACGGAGACGGAGACGCGTGGGTGTCCACGTCGTCGGCGCTCGGCGACATCGCGGGGGTTGCAGCCGACGAGCGGACCGTCGCTGCAGCGCTCGCTGCGCACGCCCGGCTGGTCGGATAAAGTCGCCGCGATGCTCGCGATGTTCCTGCAGCTGCTCGCCCAGGCGCCGGTTGAGGAGGCGCACAAGACGGCTGCGGAGGAGGGGCGCGACATCATCCTCTCGATGCTCGTCGTCGGCTTGATCTTCGTTGTGGTTGCTTTGCTCGGTGACTGGTACCAGCGCGGCGCCCGCAAGCGGCACAAGAGCGGGCAGCCACTAGACCCCGGGCCGTCTCGTCGCATGATTCGGGCCGCATGCGGCTCGATCTTCCCTCCGGCACCGTCACCTTTCTCTTCACCGACGTGGAGAGCTCGACGCGCCTGCTCCACGAGCTGGGCGCCGAGGCCTACGCGGAGGCGCTCGCCGAGCATCGGCGCGTGATCCGCGAGGCGTGCATTGCAGAAGACGGCGTCGAGGTCGATACGCAAGGGGACGCCTTCTTCTTCGCTTTCCCGACGGCGTCGGCCGCATGCGCGGCTGCATGTGCCTTCACCGAGGAGCTCGCTCCAGGCTCGATCCAGGTCCGAGTCGGGCTCCACACCGGCACGCCGCTTCTCACCGACGAGGGCTACGTCGGAGACGACGTCCACTTCGCCGCACGTGTCGCCTCCTCTGGCCACGGCGGCCAGGTCGTCGTCTCACCGACGACCGCGACGATCGTCGAAACGCCTCTGACCGAGCTCGGCGAGCACCGGCTCAGGGACATCGAGCAGGCGGTCCCCCTCTACCAGCTCGGAGAGGGGACCTTCCCTCCGCTCAAGACGATCTCGAACACGAACCTGCCGACGCCGGCTTCGAGCTTTCTCGGCAGGGAGCGAGAGCTCGCGGAGACGCTCGCCAGGATCGAGCAGGGAGCGCGGCTGCTCACACTCACCGGGCCGGGAGGCGCAGGCAAGACGCGCCTCGCCATCGAAGCGGCCTTCTCCCTCGTCGGTGCCTACAAGGCAGGGGTCTTCTGGATCGGCCTCGCTTCGCTTCGCGATCCCGCGCTCGTGACGGAGACGATCTCGCAAACGCTCGGCGCGAGGGATGGGCTCGCCGAGCACATCGCCGAGCGCGAGCTCTTGCTACTGCTCGACAACCTCGAGCAGGTGATCGAGGCGGCTCCCGCGCTCTCGGCGCTCCTACAGGCCTGTCCCAACCTGACGCTCCTCGTCACCTCACGTGAGCTCCTGCGTGTGCAGGGGGAGGTCGAGTACTCGGTTCCACCCCTGGCTGAGCCCGAGGCCGTCTCTCTCTTCTGCGAGCGCGCGCAGCGAGAGCCAAGCGAAGAGATCTCGGCGCTCTGTGCGCGCCTCGACTCGCTGCCGCTCGCGGTCGAGCTCGCCGCCGCGCGCACGAAGGCGCTCTCTCCCGCTCAGATTCTCAAGCGCCTCTCCGGCCGGCTCGACCTTCTCGAGGGCGGCCGCGACGCCGATCCTCGCCAGCTGACGCTCCGCGCCACCATCGAGTGGAGCTACGACCTCCTCTCACCCGACGAGCAGGCCCTCTTCGCCCGACTTTCCGTGTTCGCCGGCGGCTGCACCCTCCAGGCCGCCGAGGAGGTCGCTGGCGCCGAGCTCGACACGATGCAGTCGCTCGTCGAGAAGAGTCTCCTGCGCTTCTCGAACGAGCGCTTCTGGATGCTCGAGACTATTCGAGAGTACGCGGGAGAGCGCCTCGGCGAGTCGCCTGAACAGGATCGCATCCGGGTGCTTCACGCCGAACACTGCCTTCGTCTCGCCGAGGGGTCGAGACGACATCTTCGCGGTCCGGCACAGGGAGTCTGGCTGGAGCGCCTTCGTCGTGACGAGGACAACCTCCGCGCAGCCCTCACCTGGACAATTGAGCGCGGGGAGGCGTTCTTGGCCCTCTCTCTTGCGTTCGCGCTCGAGGTCTTCTGGGTCCGAGCACTGAGACGAGGCGAGGCGGAAAGCTGGCTCGACCGCGCCCTCCAGTTGGAGTATCCCAAGCAGCCCATAGTGCGAGCTCGGGCGCTCGGAACAGGGGGTCTCTTTGCGACGTCCCCCGACGTCAGGGCCGCTCGCTACGCGGCGAGCATTCCTGTCCTGCGCGAGCAGGGAGACGACGAAGGCCTTGCATTCGCCCTTCGCGGACTGTCGTGGCATTTCGAGGGCGTGGGCGAACTGAGCAACGCTCGCGCCGCTCTGAAGGAGGCGATCGAGCTGTTCGAGAAGCTGGGACACACTGTGACGACGAGGCTCGTTGGGCTCGGAGTGCTCGCTTTCAAGGAGGGCGACCACAACGAAGCTCGCCGTCAACTCCAGCGTGCGCTGGCCACCGGAGAGGATGAGGGCGACGCCATAGGGCGTCTTGACGCCTTTCGCGCCCTCGGCATGGTGGAGCTCGCCGAAGGTGACCTCGACGAGGCGGAACGTGTCTACCGAGGTGCTCTCGACACGGCATCTCGGCTCCGAGGCGACGACGTCGTCGTCGTGCTGGCGGAGCTCACTGGGGTGTTGCTCCGCCGAGGCGTCGCAGCCGAGGCCGGAGAGCTCTGGGGGAGAGCCGAGCACCTGGCGATCGGAGCGGACTCGTCGATACGCGATCACCTTGAGCAAAACGAGCCAAAGCTCACCGAGCTGAGCGCCGAGGCGCGGACGGCGTTCCTGCACGCGCGTGCGTCCGCGGCCACAGGCGTCACGAGCTCCTAGACTGAGCGCGCCGTGGCCGGCCCTCTGCGAGATCTCCGCGAGTGGATCGCGCTCCTCGAGCGCGAGGGTGAGCTGCGGCGCATCTCAGCCGAGGTCGACCCCGACCTCGAGATCACGGAGATCACCGATCGGGTCGTCAAGGCGGGCGGGCCGGCGCTTCTCTTCGAGAACCCCAAGGGCTCGCAGCACCCGCTCCTGATCAACCAGTTCGGCACGGAGCGGCGCATGTGCCTCGCGCTCGGCGTCGAAAGGCTCGACGACGCGGCCGCCAAGCTCGGCGACATCCTCGACATGCAGCCACCCGAGGGTCTTCGCGAGAAGGTTCGCGGGCTCCTGAAGCTGAAGTCCGTTGCCGACTCGCGCCCGAAGACGGTCTCGAAGGCAGCCTGCCAGGAGGTCTTCCTCGAAGGCGCAGACGTCGACCTGACACGGCTGCCCGTCCAGCGCTGCTGGCCGGGTGACCCGGCACCGTTCATCACGCTGCCCGCCGTCATAACAGCGGACCCGAAGACCGGCACCCGCAACGTCGGCATGTACCGAATGCAGGTCATCGACCGCGCCTCGACGTTCATGCACTGGCAGATGCACAAGGACGGCCGCGCGGATCTCCTCGCCGCGGCGGACGGTCGGATCCCGGTGGCGGTGGCGATCGGCCTCGACCCCGTCACGGCGTACTCCGCGAGCGCTCCGCTCCCGAAGCACCTCGACGAGCTCATGCTCGCGGGCTTCCTGCGCGGCGAGCCGGTCGAGCTCGTCAAGTGCAAGACGGTCCCGCTCGAGGTTCCCGCGAACGCGGAGATCGTCCTCGAGGGCTGGGTGGCGAAGGACGACACTGGGATCGAGGGCCCCTTCGGCGACCACACGGGCTACTACTCGCATGCCGAGCCCTTCCCGATCTTCCGCATCTCGGCGATGACGATGCGGCGCGATGCGATCTACGCGTCCATCGTCGTCGGCAAGCCGCCGGCGGAGGACGCCTGGCTCGGCAAGGCGACCGAGCGGATCTTCCTCCCCGCGGTGCGGATGACGCTGCCCGAGATCGTCGACTACGACCTCCCGGTCGCCGGTGCCTTCCACAACTGCGTGATCGTCTCGATCCGCAAGGCGTTCCCCGGTCACGCGCAGAAGGTGATGCACGCGCTCTGGGGGCTCGGGATGCTCTCGCTCTCGAAGTCGATCGTCGTCGTGGACGACCACGTCGACGTCCACGACTACGCCGACGTGTTCTTCCGGGTGACGGCGAACGTCGACCCGAAGCGCGACATCCTGATCACCGAAGGCCCTCTCGACCACCTCGACCATGCGCCTGGACGGCAGTTCTACGGCGGCAAGCTCGGCATCGACGCGACGCACAAGCTGCCCGAGGAGGACGCCCGACCATGGCCGGAGGAGATCGTCATGTCGGACGAGATCCGCGAACTCGTCGGTCGACGCTGGGCGGAGTACGGACTTGGCGCAGGCTCGAAATCCGACTAGCGCGGATTCCGAGCGCGCGATCCTGAAGGCGTCCGCTACGCGGCCGCTATGCGCGCGTGGCCTCATGCGCGGCTTGACTTCGCACCCGTCGCCTCGAGGTGGTTGAATCCGGGGCCAGGCCGCCTTGAGCGATCACCGACCCGACACCCCGCACGTCCCTGGCCCGAGCCTCTGGCCGATCGTATTTGCGATCGGAGTTGCGTGTCTCCTCCTCGGCCTCGTCATCAGCTGGATCGTCGCTGTCATCGGCGCGGTCATCGCCGTCGTCTGCGGGTTCCTCTGGGCGCGCGACGTCACGCGCGATGTGCGCGACGAGGTGCCGGCGATCGAGCCCGAGACCCGCGCGGTCGCCGACGAGCCTTCAGCTGCTACGCCCGCCGTAGCCCCAGCGGCGTTGCCGGCCTACACGCGTTCGAGGTTCCTCGAGGCCTCGACGCTCGGTGTCGGCGCCGCGATCGGAGTCGTTGTCACGCTCCCCGTCCTCGGCTTCACGGTGTTGCCGTCGTTCACGAACCTCGGCGAGACGGAGGCCGACCTCGGGCCGCTCGAGAACTTCCCGGAGGGCGCGTTCGTCATCGCTACGTACCTTGCACAGGCCGACGAGGGTGAGGTGAGCCGGCGCACGTCGTTCGTGCGGTACAACGGTCTGGTCGAGAATCCGGCCAACCAAGGCCGGCGCGAGCCGAGCTTCACGATCCTGTACAGCCGCTGTGTCCATCTCGGCTGTCCCGTGCAGCCGAACGGCCCGATCGACGAGGAGGCGCGGCAGGAGGTCAACGGCGTCGAGCTCCGTCCCGTTCTCGCGCAGTCCTTCGGGTGTCCGTGCCACGGAGGTCTGTACGACGCAGAAGGCAATCGGCAGGCGGGTCCACCCGTGCGTTCCCTCGATCGGCAGGAGTACTCGATTCGCGACGGGCGCCTCGTCCTCGGCCCGACCTACGCGGTCGGCAGCGTCTCCGGCACGGGCGCGAACGCCGCGATCGCGCGCTACCCGTGGTCGGTCCCGGGCACGCACGTCGACGGAATCGAGGCGTGGCTCTACCCGATCGTTCCGAGCCAGGTGACCGGGTAGTCGGCTGGCGGCGAAGTCGCAAGA
This sequence comes from uncultured Gaiellaceae bacterium, assembly GCA_963744505.1. Lineage (GTDB taxonomy): Bacteria > Actinomycetota > Thermoleophilia > Gaiellales > Gaiellaceae > GMQP-bins7. The sequence goes on along the minus strand of CAVUTL010000003.1, from coordinate 430,017 downwards.
CGCCACCAGCATGTCGACATGGCGGTCCTCGCGCCCCTCGATTGGATCGACGAGCGGACCGCGGCGGTTCGCGGTACGAAGTGGTTCCTCTTCCGCAACGTTCCGCGAGACATCAGCTGGGGTCAGACGCTCGGCTCGGCGGCGCTGACGGCTTTCATCGTCCAGGCTCTCACCGGGGCGATCCTGGCGATGTACTACAAGCCTTCGTCGGAGATCGACCCGGTGACCGGCAAGCCGATCGCCTACACCTCGATCGAGATGATCACCGACGAGCTCACGCTCGGCTGGCTCGTCCGCGGCATGCATCGCTGGGGGGCGAGCGTCTTCATCATCCTGCTCTTCCTGCACATGGGCCGAGTCTTCCTCTTCGGCGCCTACAAGTACCCGCGCGAGCTGAACTGGATCACCGGCGTGCTGATCCTCGCGACGGGCATGCTCATGGGCTTCACGGGCTACCTGCTCCCCTGGGATCAGACCGCCTACTGGGCGACTGCCGTCGGCATCAATCTCAACGGCACGGCGCCGTTCGCGGGACCGTGGCTGGCGCAGTTCCTCGCGACGGGTCCCGAGATCGGCTCGGAGACGCTCGCGAAGTTCTACGCGATGCACATGCTGCTGATACCCGGCGCGCTCATCGCGCTGATCGGCATCCACATCTATCTGGTGACTCGGCTCGGCGTCGCCTCGCCTCCGTGGTCGAGCGAGGCAGCCGGTCGCGAAAGGCCCGAGGTTCAGCCGACCGGTGCGCGCGCAGGCCTCGTGCGTGGAACCGGAGGCGACTGATGGCCCGCGATCTCGGCGAGCTGAACCGGGACGACTTCGCCCGCTACAAGGACGACGTCAAGAAGGACGGCAAGGGGTTCTTCCCGTTCGCGATGTGGCACGACACGATCATGTCGTTCGTCGTCGTGTGCGTGATCGTCGCCCTCGCCGCGATCTGGTACTACGACGCCGACGGGGTCGAGCCGGGTCTGCTCGGACCGTGGTACACCGAGCCTGCGGACCCGGGGACGACGGACTTCATCCCGCGACCGGACTGGTACTTCTACTTCCTCTTCTACCTCCTGCGGATCTTCGAGTGGCCGGAGACGGTGTTCATCGCGACGGTCGGCATCCCGACGATCTGCCTCATCCTCCTCATCGGCTTGCCGTTCTACGACCGGCGGCGAGAGCGCCGGCCGCTGCATCGTCCCGTCGCGATGGTTGCAGCGGTGCTGACGGTTCTCTCCATGGCGGTCCTGACGTGGAAGGGCGCGACCGCGAAGGAGGCGCTCGGCTCCGAGCTCGTCCTGCTCGTTCCCAGCTGGGCCGAAGAGCAGGGGTTCGCGGACAACCCGGCGGCGGTGCAGGGGCAGAGCTCTTCGCGCAGTCGGGCTGCCTCAACTGCCACACGTACCTCGGGCAGGGCTCGGGCACCCTCGGCGCGCCGGACCTCTCGAGCATCGGCGCGACGAACGACGCGGCCTACTTCGTCCAGTACCTGTCGAACCCGGCGCAGTTCGGAAACACGGTGATGGGCTCCTACTCGTACCTCGGCGCCGAGAACCTCGCGGCGCTCGGCGCCTTCCTCGAGGCCTCGAAGGGGCCGCAGGCCGACGACTCGTAGGGGCGACGCTTGCGTCGCCCTTGGGCGTCGCGGTGGACGAGGGCGAAGGCAAGCCTCGCCCCTACACCTGCCGATAAGCACTGAGCCCGGGATACGCTCTCGCCGTGCGCGTCTTCCTCGGCGTGACCGGTGCCTCCGGTGCTCCCTATGCGGAACGCCTTTTGCGCGCGCTGGCCGCGGTCGACTGCGAGGTCGGGCTCTGCGCATCGCAATCGGGGATCGAGGTGCTCGCGACCGAGCTCTACCGCGATCCGTCGCTTCCCCGCGAGGAGGTGCTCGAGCGCTTCGTCGACGGTGCCGCTGCGCAGGTCACGGTCTACGGGGAGAACGACTTTCGCAGCCCGTATGCGAGCGGATCGGCACGGGTCGACGCGTACGTCATCTGCCCGTGCTCGATGGCAACGGTGGGAACGCTCGCCTCGGGCGCGATGCAGAACCTCATCCACCGCGCGGCGTCGGTCGCCCTCAAAGAGCGACGGAAGCTCGTGTTGATGCCGCGTGAGACGCCGCTCTCCTCGATCCACCTGCGCGGGCTCGCCACGCTGAACGATGCTGGTGCGGTGGTCCTGTTCGCTGCACCCGGCTTCTACCACGGCGCCGAGACGATCGACGACCTCGTCGACTTCGTCGTCGCGCGTTGCCTCGACCAGATCGGAATCGACAACGCGCTCGTCGCACGCTGGGGCGATTCCTCGTGACCTACGAGTCCGGGACACTGGAGCCCGACTCCGTGCGCGGGATGTTCGACCGCATCGCGCCGGTCTACGACGTGATGAACCGCGTGATGACGGCGGGGCTCGACCAGCGCTGGCGGAAGCTCGCCGTAACCGAGGTCGTGTGGCCCGGCGACCGCGTGCTCGACGCATGCTGCGGGACGGGCGATCTTGCCGTCGCGGCCGAGCGGCGCGGTGGACGTGTCGTCGGCCTCGACTTCTCGGCGAAGATGCTCGAGCGGGCCCGGAAGAAGTCCGGCGCGATCGAATGGGTTCAGGGCGACGCCCTCGCGCTTCCCTTCCCGGACGGCGAGTTCGACGCCGCCACCGTCGGCTTCGGTGTGCGGAACCTCGCCGATCTCGAGGGCGGGCTCCGTGAGCTCGCGCGTGTGCTGCGACCTGGCGGCAAGCTCGCGGTGCTCGAGATCACGCGTCCGCGCGGGCTCCTGCGACCGTTCTTCCGGCTGTGGTTCGACGTGCTCGTGCCGGTTGCCGGGCGAGTTCTCCCCGGCGGAGAGGCCTACACGTACCTCCCCGCAAGCGTCCGGCGGTTTCCCGGTCCCGACGACCTCTCCTTGCTCTTCGAGCGGGCCGGGTTCGAGAACGTCCGCTACCAGCTGCTCGGAGGCGGGATCGTCGCGCTCCACGTGGGCGCGCGGCCATGACGGCACTCGAGGTCGTGCGCGCGGCGACGGGCCTCGACGAGTACCTCGCCGACGTCGAGTCCGAGCTTGCACGCACGGTCGCGCACCATCGGGGCGTCGTCGCCGAGGTCGGAGCGGGCGCGCTCGCGGCCGGGGGCAAGCGACTCCGGCCGGCGCTCGCATTCCTCTCGTCGCCGCTCGACGGGGCACCTCCTCTCGCCAGCGGTGTCGCAGTCGAGCTCGTGCACATGGCGACGCTCGTCCACGACGACCTCATCGACGGCGCCGCGGTACGGCGTGGCCGGGCCTCCGCCTGGAGCGAGCACGGCGAGGCGGCGGCCCGCGCTGCGGGCGACTACCTCTTCGCACGAGCATTCGCGGTCCTCGCCGAGACCGGAGACGCTGGCGCCGTCGTGGTGCTGGCGGACGCGTCGCTCGGGCTTGCGCGCGGGGAGGCGATGCAGCGGCGCCAGCGGCACGATCCCGACACGACGATCGAGGCGTACCTGGAACGCTGCGCGCTGAAGACGGGGAAGCTCTTCGAGGCCGCGTGCGTGCTCGGCGGCGGCAATGGTGAGTACGGTCGCCTTCTCGGCATCGCGTTCCAGATCGCCGACGACGTGCTCGACTGCACGGGCGACACGATCGAGACCGGGAAGGTGCCCGGGACGGATCTTCAGGACGGGACGCCGACGCTTCCTCTGCTTCTCGCCGCACAGGGCGACCCAGTCGTGCGCGTGGCCCTCGCAGGCGGGCCAAGAGAGGGAGTCCTGGTCCGCGTCGCGGCGAGCGGCGCGCTCGACCGATCTCGGGAGCTGGCGCTGCACTACGCTTCCGAGGCCAGGTCCTGCCTCGACGGCGCCCCACGTCGGGACGAGCTCGAGGCGCTCACCCGGGCCGTCGTGGAGAGGAGCAGCTGATCGCCGTTCTCGCGGTACAGACGCTGGAACCGATTCGAGAGAAGATCGAGGCCGGAGAGCGCCTCGACTTCGACGACGGCGTCGCGATCCTCGAGTCCGACGATCTCCTCGAGCTCGGCGCGCTCGCGGATCTCGCACGGCGCGCGCGCGGCGGCACGGACGAGGTGTACTTCGTCCAGAACCTCTACGTGAACCAGACGAACGTCTGCCGCGTGAAGTGCAAGTTCTGCGCGTTCGCGGCAACGCGGAAGCAGGAGCACGCGTACACGTTCACGACCGAGGAGCTCGTCGCGGACGTGCTCGGCCAGCGCGAGATCACCGGGTTCACCGAGATCCACATGGTCAACGGCGAGAACCCGCACGTCGACTTCGCGTTCTACCGCGACACGATCGCTGCGCTCCACGAGACGCTCCCCGATGTGCACCTCAAGTGCTACACGGCATCGGAGATCCACCACATGACGACGCTCTCGGGGCTGACGCACGAGGAGGTCCTGACGGAGCTCAAGCGCGCCGGACTGGGGTCGCTGCCGGGAGGGGGCGCCGAGGTCTTCGCCGACCGCGTGCGGCGCCTCGTCGCACCCGGCAAGGAGTCACCGGAGATCTGGTTCCACGTCCACGACACCGCGCACCGGCTCGGCGTCCCGACGCACTGCACGATGCTCTACGGGCACGTCGAGACCTACGAGGAGCGCGTCGACCACATCCTTAGGCTGCGCGACCAGCAGGACCGCTCAGGCGGGTTCCTCGCGTTCATCCCGCTCGCGTTTCATCCGGAGAACACCGTGTTCGAGCGCCGCGGCTGGCGGCACACGACCGGCACCGACGACCTGAAGATGCTCGCGTTCTCCCGGCTGATGCTCGACAACGTCCCGAACATCAAGGCCTACTGGATCATGATGGGGATGCCCCTCGCCGCGGTCGCGCTCCACTTCGGTGCGAACGACGTCCAGGGGACGGTCGTTCGCGAGGAGATCTTCCACGCCGCGGGCGCACGCACGGAGACGGAGCAGAAGATCGACGAGCTCGTCCGCTTCGTGCGCGAAGCCGGTCGCATTCCGGTTCAGCGCGACACGCTCTACCGCGAACTGCGGCGGTGGTGAGTGAGCCGCGAAGGTGCCGGTGACAAGCGTCCCAAGTCCCAGCCTGCGGCAGGAACCCCGATCTGGGTGTGGGTCATCTACGGGTTCGGCATCCTCGCTGCCGCGATCTTCTCCTTCTCGGTTCTCTTCACCGCTGGAGCCCTGCTTCTCGCGGACGACGTTCCGTCGACGTACGACGTGTCACTGCCCGCAACGATTCTGTGGGGTGGCCTGATCCTCGCCGCGATCGTCACGTGGATCGTGCGACGGAAGCAGCGCCGATGAGGCTCGGGCGTATCTCGTACGTGAACATGGCGCCGGTCTTCTACGGCCTCGAGGCCGACGTCGAGGAGATCTCGGGTGTTCCCACGGAGCTCTCCCGCATGCTCCTCGACGGCGAGATCGACATCGCGCCGATCCCGTCGATCGAATACGCACGCAATGCCGATCGGCTGCGCATCCTGCCTCGCGTCTGCGTCTCGTCGGAGGGTGCGGTCGACTCGATCCAGCTCGTCACGCGCATGCCGTTCGGGCAGGTGCGGTCGGTCGCCGTCACGCCGGAGAGCGCAACGTCCGTCGTTCTGACGCGGATCCTGCTGCCGAAGGCCGAGATCGTCCCGATGGGGATGGACGCGGACGCGACGCTCCTCATCGGCGACTCGGCGCTCCGGAGCGCGTTCGAGGACCCGACGCCGCACTTCGACCTCGGGCGTCTGTGGCTCGAGAAGACGGGGCTGCCGATGGTCTTCGCCGTCTGGGCGGCGCCCGAGCCGGTCGCCGACGGGCTCGTCGAGCTCGAGCACGCGCTCGTCGCGTCCGTTCGTCTGGCCCGCTCGGAACCCGAGCGTCTCGCGAAGCGCGCGAGCGAGACATACGGCTACCCGCCGGGCTTCCTCGCCAGGTACTTCGAGAAGCTCCGCTACAGCTTCGGTCCGCGCGAGCGCGCCGGCCTCTACACGTTCCTCGAGATGGCCCGCGACGTGGGCGAGCTCGCCCACGTGCCGGAGCTGCGCTTCGTCCGCGAGGAGCGCGAGGAGATCGTGGCGTGACGATCGCCGCGCGTCCTGGCCCAAGTTACAAGTTGTTGCAAGCGTTGCCAGCCGTCGACGAGGTGCTCGACAAAGCGGTCGGTGGCGAGCGGATCTCGGACGAGGACGCGATCGCGCTCCTGCGCTCGCGCGACCTCGTCGCGGTTGGCCGCGTGGCGAATGAGATTCGCAGCCGGATGACGGACCCTTCGAAGGTCACGTTCATCATCGACCGGAACCTCAACTACACGAACGTCTGTGTGACCGACTGCGACTTCTGCGCGTTCTATCGGCGCCCCGGTGACGTGCGCGAGGGCTACCTCCTCCCCAAGCCCGTCATCTACAAGAAGATCGAGGAGACGCTCGCGATTGGCGGCACGGGCCTCCTCATGCAGGGCGGCCATCACCCCGACCTCGGCATCGACTACTACGAGGACCTCTTCCGCTCGATCAAGTCCCGCTACAAGATCCACCTGCACGCCCTCTCGCCGCCAGAGATCCAGCACATCTCGCGGCGGTCGAAGCTGAGCGTGCCGGAGACGCTTACGCGCCTGCGTGACGCCGGCCTCGACTCGGTCCCGGGCGGAGGCGCCGAGATCCTCGTCGACCGCGTGCGCCGGATCATCGCGCCGAAGAAGACGAAGTCGGAGGAGTGGCTCGACGTCATGCGCCAGGCCCACCGCCTCGGCATGTCGACGACGGCCACGATGATGTACGGCCACGTCGAGACGCTCGAGGAACGTGTCGAGCACATGCGGAAGATCCGCGAGCTCCAGGACGAGACGCGCGGCTTCCGCGCCTTCATCTCGTGGACGTTCCAGCGCGACGGGAACCGAATGGACGACCTCGTCGAGGAGGACGCGATGCCGACCTCGTTCGACTACCTGCTCACGCAGGCCGTCTCGCGGATCTACCTCGACAACGTCCCGCACATCCAGTCCTCGTGGGTCACGCAGGGCATGAAGATCGGCCAGGTCGCACTCGGCTTCGGCGCCGACGACATGGGCTCGGTGATGATCGAGGAGAACGTCGTGTCAGCGGCGGGCACGACGCACCGCACGACGACGGACGAGCTCGTACACCTCATCAAGACGATGGGCAAGACTCCGGTGCAGCGCGACACGCTGTACCGCGAAGTGCGCGTCTTCTAGCGTGCCGTGGAGACTGACCACACGCTCGTCGAGCGACGGCTGCTGGACGAGGCGCTGAGGCCCGACGCGGTCGTGCTCGACGCCGGGTGCGGGCGCACGACCCGGCTTCGGTTCTACCGAGACCGCATCGCACGTCTGGTCGGAGTCGACGCCGACGAGGAAGCGGGACGCGCAAACCCGTACCTCGACGAGTTCGTCCACGCCGACCTCGACGTCGCTTTGCCGTTCGAGGATGACACGTTCAGCGTCGTCTATGCGAACTTCGTCGTGGAGCACCTCGCGGAGCCGCCGCGCGCCTTCTCGGAGTGGCGGAGAGTGCTCTCCCCTGGGGGGGCGCTCGTTCTGTTGACGAGCAACCGTTCAAGTCCGCTCATGGCCGTCGCTGATCACCTGCCTACACGAGCGCGCTTGATCATCAAGCGACGAGGGGCCGGTGCTCGGGAACGTGACGTCTATCCGACTCGGTATCTGGCGAACACTCCCGAGCGACTCGCCGGCGTCGTCGCCGCCGCCGGTTTTTGCTCCGAGTCGGTCACCTATGTCGCGACGCTGCATCGCTACGGCGCCCATGTGCCCGGCGCAGGGGGACTTCTCCGAGCGTTCGAGCGAGTGTTGCCACCCACTCGCAGGTCGACGATCGTGGCGAGCTACACGTGAGCTACTCGGCTGTTCGGAAGCTGTAAGCGCTGCATTTCGACGCTTTCGGCTGCGCTACCCTCGACCCGCCGTGCTCCGCCTCGTTCTTGCCTCGAGCCTCGCCGCAGTTGCGTGCTGCTTCGCCGCCGGGCCTGCCGCAGCGCAGCCGACTCCGCTCTTCCCCAGCGTGACATACGAGAACGACATCCAGTTCACCATGCACGGGCCGGTTGCGATCCGTGTCGTTCGAGGGCCGAAGCCGGTGGGCCTCTTCCGCCTTCGCACGGTGCTCTCCAACGAGACCGTGCTCGGACGCGAGACGGTGTCCTCGATGCAGCGACGGCTTGCGAGCCAGGCGACGATGGTCGGTGTCAACGGCGACCTGTCGCGGTTCGCCGACGGAAGGCCGAGCGGGATCATGCTGCGGGACGGCATTTTGATCTCGCCGCCGAACGGCCAGCGCTCGAGCACGGGCATCGGCCTCGACGGCCTGCTCGACGTGCGCCGAGTATCTTTCCGCGGAACCTGGCGCGGATCGGGCCAGCGCCGCTCCCTGACGCACTTCAACGACGCGCCTGGCAAGAACGGCATCGCGCTCCTGACAACCGACTATGCGCGCGCGACACCCAGGATCCCCGGTTCCTACACGGTTGTTCTCTCGCCGTTCCCCGCCTCCGTACCGAACACCGATCTTGTCGCGCCGGTCACTGCGACAGTCGCGGACGGCCCGGTGCGTCTCGCCCCCGGGATGGCCGCGATCGTCGCCCGTGGCAATGCCGCCGCCAGGCTCCAGGCGGAAGCGGCCGTCGGCACGAACCTCACGCTACGGCTCATCCTCCAGCCGGACTGGTCGACGGTCTCCGATGCGATCGGGGGAGGGCCTGTCCTCGTCCGGGACGGGAAGCCCGTCTATCGTGCAAACGAGGCGTTCACCGTGTCGCAGATCGCTCCGCGTCACCCGCGGACCGCGATCGGACAACTCGCCGACGGCCGCATCCTCATGGTCGTCGTCGACGGCCGGCAGCCCGGGTATTCCATCGGGATGACGACGTTCGAGATGGCGTTGACCATGGTGCGCCTCGGAGCCGTTCGGGCGATGCAGCTCGACGGCGGCGGCTCGTCGACGATCGCGTTCGAGGGGGCCGTGCTGAACTCGCCGTCGGACGGCAAGGAGCGACCCATCTCCACGGCGCTCATGCTCCAGTACTACGGCGTCTACTCGCCTCCGCCCCTCGAGGCCGTCGTCTCGCCGAACGGCGACGGCGTCGCCGAGGAGCAGGGGCTCGCGTACAAGATCGTCCGCCCTTCAACGCTCACTGCGACGCTCACCGCCCCGGACGGCTCCATCGCTTGGCAGGAGTCGGGAGGGAGGGAGCCGGGCACGTACGACGTCCCGTTCCCACCGCTGCCGCCGCCTCCGGAAGGCGAGCCGCAGCCCGAGCCGACGCAGCCTCTGCCACCCGCCGAGGGCCGCTGGACGTTTGTGGTCTCCTCGACCGACGACCAGGGGCTCGGGTCGACAACGACCCGCCGGTTCTCCGTGAACTCGACACTCGGCTCGTTACGTGTCGCCCCTGCGCGCCTCGTCGTCCGACCGAGTGGCGGGCGGGCGGACATGAGGTGGGCGCAGACGCGAGCTGCACGCGTGAGGGTGACGATCGAGACGTCAGAGGGCGTCGTCGTCCGCACGGTCTCGAGTGGAACGCTGCAGCCGGGTGAGCAGGCGGTGACGTGGGACGGGCGGGGCGGCAATCGCAAGCCGGTCGGTGGCGGGCGCTACGTCGCGCGGGTAACGGCGACCAATGAGCTCGGCGCCGTCTCCCTCACTCAGCCTCTGACCGTGCGCCGCGTAAAGGGTTAGCGAACCAGCCGCGTAAGTACAGTCGTGGCCGTGTTGGTCGCCTCGATCCTCAGCGAGCTCTCCGACGCCATCACCTCGGTGATCGGCGACTACGGTCTCTATGCCGTCTTCTGGCTCATGGTCATCGACGCGGTGCTCCCGGCGGCAAGCGAGCTCGTGATGGTGTACGGCGGGGCGCTCGCAGCGGGCGCGTTCGCGAACCAGGAGGTCATGCTGTTCGGACGGACCATCGACGAAGGCTGGCCTGCGTACGTGGCGATCGCGCTCGCGGGGACGATCGGCTACACGCTCGGCGCGATGGGTGGCTGGGCGATCGGCTTCTACGGCGGGCGCCCGTACTTGGAGCGCCACGGCCGCTGGCTCCATCTGAACAGGCAGAAGCTCGATCGCGCCGAGCGCTGGTTCGAGCGGTGGGAGGACTGGGCCGTGTTTCTCGGCCGGCTCACGCCCGTGGTGCGCTCGTTCGTCTCGATTCCGGCAGGGGTCTTCGAAGTGCCGTTCGTGCGGTACACACTCCTCACCCTGGCCGGCTCGGCGATCTGGTGCTTCGCCTTCGCGGGTGCGGGGTTCGCCGCAGGCGAGGCCTGGGAGGACTTCCACCATGCGTTCCGCTACATCGAATATGTCGTTGCGGCGGCGATTCTCGGCGGCGCCGTCTGGTTCGCCTGGAGGTACGTCAAGCGGCGCCGCGCACGGCTCGCCCAGGAGTCGTCGGCCGGCTGAGGAAATCTGAATCCGGCCCTGCCGGAGCTACACTCGCGCGCGTGACAACACCGATCCCTCTCGTCGATGTGAAGGCGCAGTACACGCCGCTGATCCCCGAGCTCGAGCAGCGCTTCTCGGCCGTTCTTCAGTCCGGACGCTTCATCTTCGGGCCGGAGGTCGAGGCGTTCGAGCACGAGGCTGCGGCATTTCTCGGAGTCCCGCACGCGATCGGCGTTGCCAACGGGACGGACGCACTCGTCCTCGCTCTCGAAGCGCTCGGGATCGGACGCGGCGATGAGGTGATCTGCCCGTCCTTCACGTTCTACGCGACGGCGGAGGCGATCGCGCGCGTCGGGGCTGTCCCGGTGTTCGCCGACATCGACCCGGGCACGCTGAATCTCGATACGGAGGACGTCGCCGCGCGCATCACGCCGCAGACGAAGGCGATCATGCCCGTGCACCTCTTCGGACGGCCCGCTGCACTCGCGGACATCGCCGCGCTCGGTCTCCCCCTCATCGAGGACGCGGCGCAGGCGTTTGGTGCTGATGGCGTGGCGCAGACCGGGATCTGCTCGACGTTCAGCTTCTTCCCCACGAAGAATCTCTTCGCATTGGGAGACGGCGGGCTCGTCACGTGTCTCGACGACGAGGTCGCCGAGCGCGTGCGGATGCTGCGCTTCCACGGCTCGCGCGACAAGAGGACCTTCGAGCTCGTCGGGACGAACTCGCGTCTCGATGCGATCCAGGCCGCGATGCTGCGCGTCTTCCTTCCGCGGCTCACCGGCTGGAACGCCGCGCGCCGGGAGGCTGCCGCACGGTACGCCGAGCTCGGGCTGGGCGAGGTCGTCGAGCTGCCCGTCGACGAGCCAGGCCACGTCTACCACATGTTCGTCGTGCGCTCGTCGCGCCGCGCCGAGATCTCCGCGGCGCTCGGCCAGGCGGGAATCGCCTGTGCGTCGTACTACTCGACGCCCACCCATCTGCAGCCGGCGATGCGCTACCTCGGAGTTCCCGAGGGCTCGCTCCCCGAGACGGAACGCGCCGCCGCCGAGAACCTCGCGCTTCCCATGTGGGGCGGCATCGAGCTCGAGCAGCAGGAGCGCGTCGTCGAGGCGGTCCGCTCGGCCGTCGGCGTGCCGGCCTAGCGATGCGGTCTCCGGTCAACAGGCATCGCCTCTGGCAGGTCGCAGTCGATGCCGCCCTGATCGCGCTCGCCTGGGTCGCATCGTGGTACGTCCGCTTCGAGGGGAACTCGCGACCTCGCTACTACGACCGCTACCTCGAGTGGGACGTGGTCTTCCTCGTGGTCGGGATCACGCTCCCCGTCTTCGTCGCGTTCGGCTTCTACAACCGTTGGTGGCGGTACGTCTCGACGCAGGACATGTGGGGAGTGCTTCGCGGCGTCGCGGCGGCCGTCATAGCGGCGTTCCTCGTGTTCACGCTGCTCGACTTCCATCCCGCCTCGGTTCCGCGCGGGATCTGGATCGTCGACCTGCTCCTGCTCCTCGCGTTCGTCATGGGCATACGCCTCCTCGCGCGGACCATCATCGAGCGGCCAGCGGCGCGGTCGATCGTCGCTCGCGGCGAAGAGGTACTCATCGTCGGCGCAGGTGACGCAGCGCAGTTGATCCTCCGCGAGATGCTCCGCAACCCGTCGCTCGGCTACACGCCGATCGGCCTCGTCGACGACGATCCGCGCAAGAAGAACCTTCGCCTGCACGGCGTCCGCGTGCTCGGGACGACGGCGGAGCTGCCGGCGCTGCTGCGCGAGCGCCGGCCCGACGAGCTCCTGATCGCGATCCCGTCAGCGTCGGGTGACGTGCGCGAGCGCATCGTCGAGGCGGCGCGCGCCGAGGCCGTTCCCGTGAACACGCTGCCGGGACTTCACGAGCTCATCACGGGTGACTTCAACCTCACGGGACAGATCCGACCCGTCGAGGTCGAGGACCTCCTCGGCCGCGAGGCCGTCGAGGCCGACCTCGCCTCCATCGCCGGCTACCTCGCCGGCGAGGTCGTGCTGGTCACGGGCGCCGGCGGCTCGATCGGCTCGGAACTGTGCCGGCAGATCGCGCGCATGGGCCCGACCCGGCTCGTCCTCGTCGACAACGGCGAGCCGGGTCTCTTCGAGATCGAGCGCGAGCTCGTGGACGAGCGCGACTTCCATGCGACCGCAGCCGTGCTCGCGGACGCCGGCAACCCGACGAAGATGCGCCAGGTCTTCGAGAAGTACCGCCCCGCCGTCGTCTTCCACGCCGCGGCGTACAAGCACGTGCCGCTCATGGAGGCGAACCCGCTCGAGGCGGTGCGCAACAACACGCTCGTGACCCGCACCGTCGCCGACACCGCCGTCGAGTTCGGCGCGAAGCGCTTCGTGCTCGTGTCGACGGACAAGGCGGTCAACGCGAAGACGGTCATGGGTCAGTCCAAGGCCCTATGCGAGTGGATCGTCGAGTCGTGGGGCCAGCGCGACGACACCGGCACGAAGTTCTGCGGCGTTCGCTTCGGGAACGTCCTCGGCTCGTCGGGGAGCGTGATCCCGATCTTCCGCAAGCAGATCGCGCGCGGCGGCCCGGTGACGGTCACGCACGCGGAGATGACGCGCTTCTTCATGACGATCCCCGAGGCGGTCCAGCTCGTCATCCAGGCGGGTGCGATCGGCGGACGCGGGCAGGTCTACGTGCTCGACATGGGCGAGGCGGTGAAGATCACGGATCTCGCCGAGACGATGATCCGTCTCTCGGGCAAGGAGCCGGGTACAGACATTGCGATCGAGTTCGTCGGCGCAAGGCCGGGCGAGAAGCTGTACGAGGAGCTGTGGTCGGAGTCCGAGACGGTCTCGCCCTCGACGCACGAGGCGATCATGCTCGTCACGCGGCCGCCCATCGATGCCGCGTGGCTCGAGGACGAGCTGGACGAGCTCTTCCGCCTCGTCGAAGGTGGCGAGACGCTCGAGCTCATCGGCCGGCTCAACACGATGGTCGCTTCGCCGCGGCGGAACGGCGTTCTCGCCGGAGATGGCGCGGGCGCCGCCGAAGCGACGCCCGCCTCCGATACGTACTAGCTTCCCGGGATCTTGATCGCGAGGAGCTGGCCGCCCGCCCGCTTGTAAGTGAAGTCCGGCTGCCCGTCGCCGTTGTTGTCGTCGCCAGGAGCCCTCTCCACCCAGAGTGTGCCCGCCTGCACGTCGATCAGGAACCAGCCGGGACCGAACGCGGCCGAGGCGTCGACGATGCCGCTCGTTTCCCATGCACCCCAGCTGCCGGCGGGGCGTCCGTCGACGTCGGTCGGTCCTCCGTCGGCGGACTGATCGACCTTGACCACCACCTGTGGCGTCGCCGAGAAGGGCACCCACCAGAGCCGCGCGGTCGTTGCCCGCGCTGCATCCGACACCTGTTGCGCCGCGGTGAACTGCTGGCTCGACCCGGGATCCTCGGTCACGAGCAGGCCCGTCGGCGTCGATTCGATGTTGTCGGGCTGGTGGATTTCATCGACGGTCTTGACCTCGTTGTTGTCGCCCTCGACGAACACGCTCAGCGACGTCACTTTGGTCGGGTCGTTCGGATCGAGCACCATCTTCCAGACGCGACCGTTCGTCGAGAGCCCAGCGGTCGGCGTGCCGGCCAAGCCGCGGCCCGAGTCGACGACGTAGACGACGTTCCGCATACCGGAGCGCTTGTCGTACGCGATGTCCTCGACGCGCACGAAGTTGAAGACGTTGTTGATCTGGCTCCAGTACTCGAGCACCCACTGGGGGCCGTCGAGGCCCGTCGCGGTCGTTGTTCGATTGTCACGCTGCCAGCTTCCGTTCGTCGGCGGGAGCGGGAAACCGACGTCTGCAGCCTTGAGCTCCGAGCCGTCCGCAGCGAGGCCGGTGGCGATGTTTTTCGGCACCTTCAGGAAGTGCCCGCTCACCGTCGTTGCCGATCCGGGCGTGAAGTCGTAGTAGTCGTCGACGTTCGGGTCCTCGGAGACAAAGGCCCACAGCTCACCATCGTCCGCGAGCAGCGAGTCGGTGTTCGGTGCCGTGTACGAGTAGAGCTGGGACTGCGCCGGCGCCAGATCGGCGAACGGCGCGTCGGTGTCGAGCGGATCGCGAAGCGGCCCGTTCGTGAACGTGTCGTCTCCGGACATCACGACGAGATCCTCGAACCCCGGGATGGCGACGGCGTTCTCGTGGTTGTGCCGACCCATGCCCGGGATTGCCGTGTGCTTGCCGGTCCGGACGTCGAGTGCGACCACGAGACCGATCTGGTTCTCGTTCGGGTCGCCGATAGCCGGCGGCCACGCGTCCTCCTGACGGAAGACGTAGTCGATCGCCTCCTCGTTCGTGAACAGGATGTCCCGATCGAACCCCTCCTTCGCCGTGGCGAGGTAGTTCGAGCAGAAGCGCTGGTAGCCGGCGCTGCTCGGGATGACGAACGAGCCGTTGAGGATCCCCTTGGAGTGCTGGTTGAGGATCAGGCGGCTCACCTGTGCGTTGTCGAAGTCGTTCTCCCCGTTCGCGGCTGTCGGCATGGCTGTGTTGTACGGGAACGGCACCTTGCTCGTTTCGTGGTTCACGAACAGGTCGACCCGTCCCTGTCCACGCGTCTGAACCGAGATGCCGTCCGGAATCGCCTCGAACCGGAAACCGCTCGGAAGCACGTCGCCAACGGTCAAGAGCCGCTCGACGCTTACGCCTTGCATCACCGGCGTTAGCATCGACGGCCGCGGCGTCTTGAATCCCGCCTTGCCGTTGTTGCTCGGACCTGCCAGCGCTGCTGTTGCGGCTATCGCCGAAATGGTGAGCACGCCAGCAAGCAGCACAGTGAGCTTGCGTCTAGTCACTGTCTCCCCTTCCCTCGACTGACGGGGAGGACCCTAACCAGATGCGTACGCTCGTGCTACGCCTCGAGCGCGCCGAGCATCAGATCGAGCAGTAGAGCGGGATCGCGGGTCTCGCCCGCCGCGGCCGACCGCCTTGCCAGCTCGAGCTCCCCAACCGAGGTCAGCACGCGTAGCCGTCCGTCGCGAACGAGCATTTCGTCGACGGCACCGAGCTGACCCGCGAAGGTCGTGTAGGCGGGAACTCCCAGCGCAACCGCCTCGCGGTTCATCGTCCCTCCTGCTGAGACGACGAGATCGGCCAGCGCGACGAGGCTCTGCGCGTCCACGGCGTGCTCGGGAACGACGAGCGACGGCAATCTCCGCGCGTCGATCTCGGAGCGCTGCTCGGCCGTTCGCGGGAGCACGACGGCGGTCACGGCCGGATCGCCACCGAGCCACTCGAGTACATCGGCGAACAACGGGCTCTCGTGGCGGTGGTAGAGCGCGACCGCCGGAGGAGTGCGGACGACGACCAGCACCTGCGCCCGATCGAGGCCGAGTCGGTCGAGCACTGCCGCGTCCGGCTCGAAGCCGGCGAGATAGTACTCCTCCTTCAGCCCGGGATATCGCCGTACCTTCGACGCCCGCCCTCCGAGGCGGTCGAGTCGCTCCTGGGGTATCGCTTCGGGGACGACGACCCGCCGCGCGGCCCGGCAGCCGAACGTGTGCTGCGCTCGCGCGAACTCGTAGTCGAACGCGTAGGTCGAGGGAATCCCGAGGGAGCGAGCGACCATGGGGAGCTCGTGCGAAGCATGCGAGAGCGCGAGGTCGAAACTGCGGGACCGCGCGAAGCGCCTGAGCGCGCGCAGCCGCCCGGCCATTGCGCGCGTCTTCCCGGCCGCGCCGGCGCCGCCGTGCCTCGGGCCGACGACCTCGTGCGCGATGCCGTGCAGCTCGAGGAGCTCGACCGTCTGCGCGTACTCGCGCGTCGTCACGTCCACCTCGTGCCCGCGAGCCTGCAGGAGTGCGATCAGCGGCCGGAAGAACGGGACCTGTGGCGAGTTCGAGATGTCGATCCAGACGCGCACGGACGCGACCCTACCAAACGCGTCTGCCCGTAGCAGACAATTCTTACTACATGAAGTAGACAAATCTGCTTGCTTGATGCAGACTCCGAGCATGAAGGTCGATCCGAATCCCTTCCGCATCGCGGGCGAGCTGCTTCCCGGCGAGATGATCGATCGCGAGGACGTCACCGAGCGGCTCTTCACGCTCGCCGCCGGCGGACACGCGTCCCGGCTCGTCGCGCCGCGCCGGTATGGAAAAACGAGCCTCCTCCGAGCGGTCCTCGATCGAGCCTCCTCCGACGGCTGGGCGACCGCGCTCGTGGACCTCGAAGGCGTGCTCTCGCTGTCGAGCGTCGTCGTCCGGATCGAGCGCGCGTACGACCGCGAGCTCAAGGGCGCAGTGAGGCGAACGGTGGACGCACTCTTCCGCGCGTGGCAGGTGGGGGTCTCGCTCGGAGCCGGCGGGTTCGCCGCAACCCTCCAGTCGAATCCGAAGGTCGATGTCGAGAGTGTGCTCCTTCGTCTACTCGACCTCCCCGCGAAGCTGCACGACCGCACCGGTGTCCGCAGCCTCGTTGCGTTCGACGAGTTCCAGGATCTCCTTCGCGTCGACGGTGCCGACGGGATCCTGCGAAGCGTCTTGCAGCACCAGACGGGCGTCGCCTCGTACGCCTTCTCCGGCTCGGCACCCTCCCTGATGGACAGGCTGTTCGAGGATCCCTCCCGCCCGCTGCTCGAGCATGCGATTACCGTCGATCTCGAGCCGCTCCCACCAGACGCGACCGCGACGTATCTCGAGGACCGGTTCCGACGCACGGGACGCGACATCGGGAACGCGCTGGATCCGCTCGTCGCGTTCACGCGCGGTCATCCGCAGCGAACGATGCTGGTCGCACACCATCTTTGGGACACCGTTCCCCGCGGGTCGGTGGCCGACGAGGAGGCGTTCGTCGAAGCTCGGAGGCGCGCGCTAGAGAGCGCGGAGACCGCACTGCGGGCGCGCTGGGATGCGCTCGCGGTCAACGAGCAGCGCGTCAGCGTGGCTCTCGCGACGCGGGTTCGCAACCTCTACGCCGAGGAGACGCTGCGATCCCTCGGGCTGAAGAAGGGCAGCATCGACCGAGCGCTCGCGGGGCTCGTCGGAAAGGCAGAGGCCCGGCCGTCTCCAGCGGGACCGCTGCTGACCGATCCATTGCTCGAGCACTGGCTCGCCGAGCGCGGCCTCTTCTGACACTCACGGATAAGATTCGCTTATGGATACGCGTCAACTGGCCGCCTTCTGCACGGTTGTCGAGCGGCGCAGCTTCTCGCAAGCGGCCGATCGCCTCGGCGTGACGCAGCCCGCGGTCTCACTCCAGGTGCGCGCGCTCGAGAAGCGACTCGGCACGCAGCTCCTCGATCGCTCCGGACGGCGCGTCGAGCCGACCGAGGCGGGCTGGCGGCTGTATCGCGGCGCGCAGCGGATGCTCGCGCTCGAGGATCAGCTCGTGGCAGAAGTGTCCGCGTCGGGCGAGGGGGATCTGGCCGGCGACCTCGTCCTCGGCGCGTCCACTGGTCCGGCTGCGGTCGCCGTCCCCGTCGTGCTCGGTGAGTTCCAGCGCACGAACCCGGACGTCCGGGTCTTTCTCACCGTCTCCGACACCCACTCGATCGTCGAGCGGGTCGCCGCGCGCGAGCTCGAGCTCGGCATCGTCGGCGCCGCGCGCCGGCACCGCGGTGTGCGCTTCGAGCCGTTCTTCTCGGACGAGGTCATCCTCGTCTGCCCTCCCGGCCATCGGTTCGCTGATCGAACGGTGACGCTCGACGAGCTCCGCGAGGAGCCGCTCATCCTCATGCAGGAGGGGGCCGGCGTCCGGCAGATCATGGAGGACGCGCTCCGTCGTCAGGGCATCCGGCTTCGGGATCTCGATGTGAAGCTCGAGCTCGGCCTCCAGGAGTCCGTGCGCCGCGCGGTCGAGGCGGGCTACGGCGTGACGTTCATCTCTCGTACCGCTGTCGAGGCGGAGCTCGTCGCCGGACGCCTTACCGAGGCACGCGTCGACGGACTGGAGGCGACGCGTGAGATCTCGCTCGCGTCCGCGACCGGGCGGGCACGGACACGCGTCGCCGACGCCTTCGTCGCCTTCGCTCGGGAGCGGCTCGCGTCGTGATCGTCCGCTGGGGGCTCGACGCCCTGGCACCGCTCCTCGCGGAGCTCTCGTGCGAGCGTGCCCTCCTCGTGACGAGCGAGCGGTTCGGTGCGCTCGCGCTTCCCGTCCAGGAGCGCTTCAGCGGTGTTCGGCGGCACGCACCACTGGAGGTCGTCGCTGCGGCGGCGGCGGCCGCCGCCGACGCAGACGGCCTCGTCGGGCTCGGTGGCGGGAGCGCGATCGACACGGCAAAGGCGGTCTCGGCGGGCACGGGTCTGCCGCTCGTCGCGGTTCCGACGACGTACTCCGGATCGGAGTGGACGCCATACTTCGGCATGCGCGACGAGGCGAGGCGGGCGAAGACCGGCGGGTCGGGTGCGAACACGGTCGCCGTGGTCTACGAGCCCGAGCTCACGCTCGGCCTGCCTCGCGACGAGTCCGTGGGCACGGCGATGAACGCGCTCGCGCACTGCGCCGAAGCGCTCTATGCCGGGCCGTGCGAGGACGCCTCCGCGGGCGCTGCGTTGATCGCGACCTGGCTGCCGCGAGTTGCGGACGACGGGAGCGATCTCGAGGCACGGACACGCCTCCTGGCGGGCGCGATGCATGCCGGAATGGCGCTCGCGGAGCGCGGCCTCTTCCTCGGTCACGCGATGGCCCAGGCGCTCGGCGGTCGCTACGGCGCGTCGCACGGTGCGCTCAACGCACTCTGCCTCGCCCCGGCGCTTCGCTTCAACGAGGCCGTAGTGCCCGGCGCGATCGCCGCGCTCGCGGACGCCATGGGCGTCCCGGATGCTCCCGCGCGCGTCGAGGAGCTCGCGCGGCTCGGTGGCTTCGAGCGCCTCCGCGACCTTGGCATCCCGGCAGACGACCTCGCCGAGGCCGCGGCGGAGTCGGCGAAGCGCCCGGGCGCGCGCTCGAATCCCCGTCCGGCGTCACCCGAGGAGATCGAAGCGTTTTTCCGCTCGGTCTGGTGAGCCGTTGACGGATCGCCGCGTGGGGCGGACGATGTACATATGTTCGCCGAGTACGGAGGGATCCTCGCGGCCGTCTCGCTGATGGCGATCACGTTGACCGGCGCGTACGGGAAGAACGTCAGCGCGGTCTTCGAGTCGAGCACCGTCGGGATCGCGGCGGTGGGCAAGGCGGCGAAGGCGCAGAAGATCGCTCCGGCAGGCGCCAAGGCCGCGTACAAGCGAGCGCCGTACGCGAAGCCTGCGCTGAAGTACCTCTATGCGCTCGGATGGATAGGCGGAACGAAGAACCCCGGGCAATGCGGGCTCACGCTGCTCGGCCAGGGCGCGGCAAGGGATCACGCTGCGCGCGAGATGCGCTCCAACGCGAAGCTTGTCGCGCAGCTCAAGAAGCGGGCTGTGAGCGTCGCCGCCGCAGCGGGTGCGGTCACCAAGGGCGTCGTCTCGGCCTGCGCGTAGTCCTGCGCATGCCCGGAATCCGCTGACACGCGAATTCCTGGCGCGCGAAGATCTCTGAAGGCGGCTGCTCCGCAGCCGCGCCGCTGCGAGTCCTCCACGGTGTCTCAGTCCGTTGTCGGCCGCCTGCCGCCCATGACGCGGCGCAAGCTGACGATTCCGAGGATCGTGTCGCCGTCGACCACAGGCAGGTGCCGGAAGCCCTTCGCGAGCATGATCTTGGATGCGTCCTCGAACGTCGTGTCCGGCGAGGCCGTGATCGGGTTCTCGGTCATCCACTGACGCACCCGTGCGTCGCTCGTGTGCACCCGGGCGGCCATCGCGCGCAGCATGTCGCGCTCGGTGAGGACGCCGATGAGGCGACCGAAGTCCTTCACGACGACCGCACCGACGTTCTGTGCGCTCATCCGCTCCGCGACCTCGCCGAGCGTGTCCTCGGGGGCTACGACGATGAACGTCGGTGTGCAGATCTCGCCCAGGGTTCCCATCAGCCGGTCTCCGGCTGATGGGCGTGGAGGGGTGTGGGGAACCGGGAGGTTCCCCACGCTCTCAAGAAGAAGGGGGTACGCGGGGGAAACATGGTTTCCCCCGCGAAGCGCGAGCGAAGCGCGAGCGTTTCCATGAGCGGGGGAGTGTAACCCTCGTGCTGATGCAGCGGGCTCCGATAACAATAAGTAATGACAGAAATAAGAGTGTGCGGTAACATCCCGCTCATGCGCTCCGGCGCCTCCTTCGATGTGCTCGTGGTCGGCAGCGGTGCGGCAGGCCTTGCGGCCGCCGTGTCGGCCGAGCACGCCGGCGCTCGCGTCGGCATCGCGACGAAGACGACGCTCCAGGCGTGCAACTCGGCGAAGGCGCAGGGTGGCATCCAGGCGGCGTTCGGCGAGGACGACGCGCCCGAGATCCACGCCGAGGACGTCATGCGGAGCTCGCACGAGACCGCGAATCCGACGCTCGTCGAAGTGCTGACGAGTGAAGCACGGTCAGCGATCCACTGGCTCGAGGACATGGGCGTCGAGTTCACCCGGCAAATGTCCAATGGCCGGAATGGCCAAGGCCACTCCGGCGCCGGCGGCTACCGGCTCGCACGTTGCGGCGGTGCCACGAGGCAGCGCTTGCTCCAAGTCGGGGATCGGACGGGGCACGCCATCACGAAGGCTCTCCGCGAGACGTACGAGGCGGGTGGTGGAGCGGAGCTTCCACACCATCGACTTCGTGCGATCGCGCCGTCGGAGGGAGGCTGGGTCGCGTCGTTCGACACGAAGGAGGGGAGCGCGGACGTCGAGGCCGGCGCGGTCGTGCTCGCCGCGGGCGGGCGCTGCTTCGCGGAGGCGGCGACGCGCGGGGAGCTCTCGACGAACCATCCCAACGCCACGGGCGAGGTGACGCGCATCGCGACGGACGCCGGCGCCGAGACGCGCGATCTCGACGCGCTTCAGTACCACCCCAACGGAGGCGCCTGGCCGTCGACGATGCAGGGGTACTCGATTCCGGAGACGACGCGCGCGTACGGCGCCGTGTTGCGGAACGCCGACGGCGAGGAGTTCACGGACTCGCTCGGCCCGCGCGACGCCGTGTCAGCGGCGATCGTGGCAGAGGTCGAGAAGGGCAAGGGCGTGCAGACACCCGACGGCCGCCCCGCGGTCTGGCTCGACACGACGCGGATCGCGCCCGAGGACGCCGTGATCTCGCTCCCGTACATGCTTCGCCGCTACCGCGCCGCGGGGATCGACCCGCTCGCCGAGCCGATCTACACCTACCCCGTCCTCCACTACCAGAACGGTGGGCTCGTGATCTCCGAGCACGCGGAGACGACGCTCGAAGGCGTCTTCGCCTGCGGCGAGATCGCGGGTGGCACCCACGGAAGGAACCGCATGATGGGCAACTCGCTCCTCGAGTGCACCGTCTTCGGGCGGCGGGCCGGGAAGGCCGCTGCGGAGAGGGCGCACACATGACCGACGCACCTCCGCAGCTCGATCCGGCGAAGGTGCAGGCCTTCGTCGCCAACGCGCACAGCGAGCTCGAGGTCGTCCGCTCGCTCCTCGCCGAGGAGCCGCGACTCGTCAACGCCGCCTGGGACTGGGGCGGCGGCGACTGGGAGACCGGCCTCGGCGCCGCAGCGCACATGGGCCGGCGTCAGATCGCGCTCTTCCTGCTCGAGCACGGAGCGAGGCTGGATCTCTTCGCGGCAGCCATGCTCGGCTACTTCGACATTGTCAGCGCCGTGTTGTCGGACTTTCCCGAGATGCACACCGCCCTCGGACCGCACGGCATCCCGCTCGTCGAGCATGCGCGTGCAGGGGGCGCAGATGCGCGAGCCGTGCTCGAGTTGCTCGAGGCGACCGAGGTCGCGTCATGAGTGTCGTGACCGCCGATCTCGACGTAGCTGTTTCGGACGCCGCTGCGCACCTCTACGTCTGGGCGCTCAAGGACATCCCGCAGGATCTGCGCGACGCGCTCGGCGACGCCGCCGATCGCGAGACGTCGGTCACCGGGCAGCGCGTCCTGCAGACGATCCTCCGCAACGTGACGGTCGCCGAGGACGAGAAGAACCTCGTCTGTCAGGACACGGGGATCGCGGTCTACTACTGCAAGGTCGGCGAGCACTTCCCGTTGCATCCGGCGCGCATCTACGCGGCTCTCAAGAGAGGGCACGGAGCGCGCGACGGTCGAGCATCCGCTTCGCTCGAACACCGTTCACACGCTCACGCGCGAGAACACGGGCGCGAACGTCGGCTTCCGGGTCCCGATCGTGCACTGGGACTTCGTCCCCGACTGGGACGGGCTCGACGTGAAGTGCGTTCCCAAGGGCTCGGGCTCCGAGAACATGAGCTTCCTCAAGATGTGCGTTCCCGCCGACGGCGTGATCGGCATCAAGAAGTTCGTCCTCGAGTCGATCGTCGGCGCAGGTGGCAAACCGTGCCCGCCGGGGATCGTCGGCGTCGGCATCGGCGGCTCCGCCGACTACGCGATGCACCTCGCCAAAGAGGCGATCGCACGGCCGGTCGGCACGCACAACCCCGACCCGCTCGTCGCGACACTCGAAGACGAGCTCAAGGATCTGCTGAACGAGACCGGGGTCGGGCCGATGGGCCTCGGCGGCGACGTGACCGTCCTCTCGGTTCACGTCGAGCATGCCGACACCCACATGACGCTGAACCCCGTCGCGGTGAACTACCAGTGCTGGGCGGCGCGTCGCGCTTCGGCCCATGTCGCTGCGGACGGTTCCATCGAATACGAGAGGGACGCGTGATGGCGACCCACGAAGTCACGTTCCCCGTCACCGACCCCGCCGAGATCCTCGAGCTCCGAGCGGGTGACGAGGTCATCGTCCAGGGCCACATCATCGGGATCCGCGACCGGACGCAGATCCGCATCTTCGACCAGGGCGTCGAGCCGCCGATGGATCTCTCCGGCGCGTTTCTCCTGCATACCGCTCCCAACGTCCGCAAGCTCGGCCCGGGCAAGTACGAGAAGCTCTGCATCGGAACGACGACGAGCGCGCGCATGGTGCGCTTCACCGAAGGGCTCGGCGCGCAGTACGGCGTCCGCGCGATCTGCGGCAAGGGCGGATTCCCGGACGAGGCGATCGAGCCGATGCAGCGCCTTGGGATGGTCTACTTCGCGATCGTCGGTGGCGCTGCGGCCCTGGAGACGACCCAGATCGAGGAGATCGAGGAGGTCGCCTGGGAGGAGCTCATGCCCGAGTGTCTCTGGAAGTTCCGCGTGAAGGACTTCGGCCCGCTCACGGTCGGGATCGACGCTCACGGCGGCTCGCTGTACCGGGACGTGCAGAGCCGTGCCTTCGAGAAGCTTGAGGAGATCTATGCACGCCTCTGACGAGCACTCGTTCCTCACCGTCCCGACGCGCGAGGGGAAGCCGCGCGAGCGCGGTCTCACGCACGTCATGGACAAGGGCCTGAACCTCCGCGAGATCGAGGGGCTCTTCGACACCGCGGGCGAGTACGTCGACATCGTGAAGCTCGGCTGGGGCACGAGCTACGTCACCAACAACCTCGAGAAGAAGGTCGCGCTCTACCGCTCGTTCCAGACGCCCGTCGTCTGCGGTGGCACGCTCTTCGAGGCCGTTTACGGCCAGGGCAAGATGGACGACTTCAAGCGCTGGCTCGAGCACTTCCGCTTCTCGCACGTCGAGATCTCGGACGGGACGCTCGAGATTCCCCGTGAGCAGAAGCTCGAGCTCATCGCCGAGTTCGCGCGTGACTTCGTCGTGCTCTCCGAGGTCGGCTCGAAGGACTCGGACGTCAACATCGCGCCGTACCTGTGGGTGCAGTGGATCCGCGAGGAGCTCGACGCCGGCTCGTGGAAGGTGATCGCCGAGGGCCGCGAGGGCGGAACGGCGGGCATCTACCGCCCGACGGGCGAGCTCCGGACGGGCCTCGTCGACGAGATCGAGCACTCGATCTCGTTCCACGACCTCATCTGGGAGGCGCCGACGAAAGCGTCGCAGGCCTGGTTCGTCCGGCACTTCGGGCCCGAGGTCAACCTCGGGAACATCCCGCCGGACGAGGTCATCGCGCTCGAGACACTCCGCCTCGGGCTGCGTGCGGACACGCTGAAGGAGGTCTTGCTTGGCGATTCGAGCGCCGAGCCAGCCCCGGCTTCCTGACCTCGACTTCGAGGCGATGTCGGCGGAGGAGGTCATCTCCTGGGCGCACCAGTTCTTCTGGCCGCGCATCTGCCTCACGTGCTCGTGGCAGAAGCAGTCGTCCGTGCTCGTCCACATGGTCGCCGAGCTCGGGCTGCGCATGGACACGGTCGAGCTCGACACGCACCTCTTCTTCCGCGAGTCGTACGACACGCGCGACGCGCTCGTCGATCGCTACCAGCTGAAGCTCATCCAGCCCTCGATTCCCACGATCGCGGAGCAGCACCGCGCCGAGGGCCCGAACCTCTGGGAGCGCGACCCGGACCGCTGCTGCCACATCCGCAAGGTGGAGCCGCTCGTCCAGGCGCTGCAGCCCTACGACGCCTGGATCTCCGGCATCCGGCGCGACCAGTCGCCGAGCCGCGTCGACACGCCGAAGGTGCAGTGGTCCGAGCGGTACCAGGTCTTCAAGATCCACCCGCTCGCCGACTGGGACGAGAAGCAGGTGTGGGCCTACATCAACGTCAACGAGATACCCTCCAACCCGCTGCACGACGCGGGGTACCGCTCGATCGGCTGCATTCCGTGCACCCGCCCGACGACCCCGGACGAGGAGGAGCGTGCCGGCCGCTGGGCCGGCTCGGACAAGCTCGAGTGCGGCATTCACGAAAACACGACTGTCGAAAGGACCTCATGAGCAACGCTCGCTATCAGCTCGCGTTCGCGGGGGAAACCATGTTTCCCCCGCGTGCCCCCTTCTTCCTCAGAGCGTGGGGAACCTCCCGGTTCCCCACACCCCTCCACACTCATGAGCAGGGAGACTGCTCATGAGTCAGCACATCTACGCGCACGAGCATCCCGAGTCCGAGACCGACCGAGGCGGAGGCTTCACCCTCTGGTTCACGGGCCTCTCCGGATCGGGCAAGACGACGATCGCGCACCATGTCGGCCCGGAGATGGATCGCCGCGGCCTCGTCGTCGAGTACCTCGACGGCGACACTGTCCGCACGCACCTCTCGAAGGGTCTCGGCTTCTCGAAGGAGGACCGTGACGCGCACGTCGAGAGACTCGGCTGGGTTGCCTCGCGCATCACTCGCCACGGAGGCGCCGTCATCGTCGCTGCGATCTCACCCTACGAACAGGCACGGAAGAACGCCCGAGCGCTCGTCGAGGAGCACGGCCCGTTCATCGAGATCCACGTGCGGACATCGCTCGACGAGTGCGCCCGCCGCGACGTGAACGGTCTCTACGCCAAGGCGTTCGCGGGCGAGATCAAGGGCTTCACGGGGGTCGACGATCCCTACGAGGCGCCGGAGAGCCCGGAGATCGTGGTCGACACCGAGGGCATCTCTCCAGAGGAGTCGGCCGCGCATGTGGTTGCCAAGCTCGAGGAGCTGGGTCTCATCCCGGCCGAGGTAACGGCATGACCGCCGTGACCACCGACCGTCTCATCGCACCGCACGGCGGGACTCTGATCGACCGCACCGGTGAGGCCCCCGATGATCTGGCCTCCCTCGAGGTCGTGATGCTCGCCTCGCGCGAGCTCTCCGACCTCGACATGATCGCCTCGGGCGCGCTCTCGCCGCTCGACGGGTTCATGGGCAAGGCCGACTACGAGCGCGTTGTCGACGAGATGCACCTCGCGAGCGGCCTTCCCTGGGCGCTTCCGGTCTGTCTTGCCGTCGACTCCGCGCCCACCGGCGAACGCGTCGCTCTCACCGACGAGGGCGGCCGGCCCGTGGCGCTGCTCGAGGTCGAGGAGGCGTTCGAGTACGACAAGGAGCGCGAGGCCGAGCAGTGCTTCCGCACGACCGACGACGCCCACCCGGGCGTGGCTCGGCTCTACGCACAGAAGCCGCTCTACCTCGCTGGCCGCGTGACCATCTTCGAACGGCCGACGCCGACGATCCCCGAGCTCGCCATCGACCCGGCCGAGACGCGCCGCACCTTCGCAGAGAGGGGCTGGAAGCGGGTCGTCGGCTTCCAAACGCGAAACCCGATCCACCGTGCCCACGAGTACCTGACGAAAGTCGCGCTCGAGACGGTCGACGGCCTGCTCGTGCATCCGCTCGTCGGTGACACGAAGTCGGACGACGTGCCGGTCGACGTTCGCGTCGAGTGCTACCGGACGCTGCTCGACGGCTACTACCCCGAGGATCGCGTCCTCCTCTCGGCCTTCCCGGCCGCAATGCGGTACGCGGGGCCGCGCGAGGCTGTCTGGCACGCGATCTGCCGCAAGAACTACGGCTGCTCGCACTTCATCGTCGGTCGCGACCACGCCGGTGTCGGCGACTACTACGGGACGTACGACGCGCAGCTCATCTTCGACGAGTTCGCTCCGCACGAGCTCGACATCGAGCCGATGTTCTTCGAGCACACGTTCTGGTGCAACGTCTGCGGCTCGATGGCGAGCACGAAGTCGTGTCCGCACGGGGCTGAGGACCGCGTGTTCCTCTCGGGAACGAAGGTGCGCGAGATGCTCGGTGAGGGTGACGTACCGCCCGTCGAGTTCACGCGGCCCGAGGTCGCGAAGGTTCTCATCGACGCATACCGGTCGTGACCGAGGGGGTCAGACCCGTGGGGTCTGACCCCCTTGTCCGCGCCGGACCTGGCAGGGGTCAGACCCCACGGATCAGCCCCTTTGCGCATCGGGACTGACCCCCTGTCCGCACCGGACCAGTCAGGGGTCAGACCCTACGGGTCTGACCCCTTGCGCTCACGATGACGTGGCAGCTCTCGGTCGTCGGGCTCCTCACCGGACTTCTGGTCGGCATGACGGGGATGGGCGGCGGCTCGCTGATGACACCCATTCTCGTTTTCCTGTTCGGCATCCCGCCGTCGACGGCGATCGGCACCGACATCGCCCACGGCGCGGCGTTCAAGACGGTCGGCGCCGTCCAGCACCGACGGATGGGCAACGTCCGCGCACGACTCGCCGGGTGGATGCTCATCGGCTCGGCGCCGGCATCCCTTCTCGGTGTGTGGCTGAACGTCGAGCTGACGGAGCGCTACGGCGACGACGTCGAGTCCGTCATGGGTCAGGTGCTGGGTGCAGCGCTCCTGTTCGGCGCTGCAGGCCTCATTGCGAAAAGCCTCGTCCAGCCGGGCGGCCCGACCGGTGACCCCGACTGGAAGCTCACGAACCGCGATCGCGGTGCGGCGGTTCTCATCGGGATCTTCGGCGGCTTCATCGTCGGGTTGACCTCGGTCGGGAGTGGTGTGTTCTTCGGGCTGACGCTGCTCGTAATCTTCCCGCTCCGCGCGCACAAGGTCGTCGGGACGGACATCTTTCACGCGGCCGTTCTGCTCTATGTCGCCGGCGCGGCGCACTGGGCGGCGGGGAACATCGACTTCTCGATCCTCGGCTGGCTCCTGCTCGGCTCGATCCCCGGCGTGCTCATCGGCGGGCGCCTGACGCTTTCCATCCCCGAGCAGAGGCTGCGCCTGTTGCTGGCCGCTGTCCTCGGGCTCGCCGGGATCAAGCTGCTCGACGTTCCCTTCGCCGGGACGATCGTGATCGTCGTGCTCGCGGCGGGTGCGGTCGGGCTCTTCGTCTGGCTCGCGCGCCACAGCTGGATCCGCTTCGTGCGTGGACGCGGCGCCGCGCCTTCCCCTGCCGAGTAGCATCGCGCGGCGATGCGCACGGTCTGGGTGAGCTTCGACACGATCGGCCGCGACTGCCTGGAGGCGGCTGCCGACGTCGGGGCAGACGTCGTTGGTGTGGTCACGCTCCCCGGGCCGATCGACCCGAACCGCTCGGGTCAGTGCTCCTTCGACGAGACTGCGGCGCGGCTTGGCGCGCAGCTGATCGAGACGTGGGACGTCAACTCCGAGGAGACGGTCGACGCGATTGCCGTGCTACGACCGGAGCTGATCTTCGTCGTCGGGTGGTCGCAGCTCGTGCGAGACGACTTCATCGCCCTTGTGCGTGGGCGTGGAATGGGCGTCTTCGGGATGCACCCGACGCTGCTTCCCCGTCACCGTGGTCGCGCTCCGATTCCGTGGGCGATCCTGACCGGCCTCGCGCGGACAGGCGTCACGCTCTTCGAGATCTTCGATGCGACTCCCGACTCGGGGCTCATCGTCGGGCAGCGCGTCGTCGGCATCGCTTCGGACGAGACTGCGACGACGCTCTTCGAGAAGCTCGCCCAGGCTCACGTCGAGCTCATCCGTGAGTACGTGCCTCAGCTGCGCATGGATGGCGCTCCGCGAGTTCCCGCAAGACGATCGGCGCGCAAGCTCATGGCCTCGGCGGACGCCTGGCGACGGGATCATCGACTGGGAGACGCGGGCCGA
This sequence comes from uncultured Gaiellaceae bacterium, assembly GCA_963744505.1. Classification (GTDB taxonomy): domain Bacteria; phylum Actinomycetota; class Thermoleophilia; order Gaiellales; family Gaiellaceae; genus GMQP-bins7. The sequence goes on along the minus strand of CAVUTL010000003.1, from coordinate 401,334 downwards.
GTACCTCTACGACTGGGTGCGCGCGCAGACCCGGCCATACCCCGGCGCGTTCACGTGGTTCGGCGAGGACAAGATCGTAGTCTGGCGTGCGCGGGCCGTAGAGCTCCAGATCGAGGCGCCGGCCGGGATGATCGTGTCCGAGCGCTCCGAAGGGATGGTCGTCGCATGCGGCGAAGGAGCTCTCGTGCTCGAAGATGTCCAGACGGACGTGACGCTTGGCATAGGAATGCAGCTCGGATGAGGCGTGTCCTCGTCCTCGCGGCCCACCCCGACGACGAGGTGCTCGGGATGGGCGGCACGATCGCGGTGCACTCGGACGCAGGCGACGATGTGCGCATCGTCGTCGTGACGGACGGCTCATCGACGCAGTACCCCGGCGATTCCGACATCCGCGCGCGGAAGGAGGACGAGGCCATGCGCGCCGCCGCGGAGCTCGGCGTGACCGACTACGTCCACCTCGACCTCCCCGACATGCGGCTGGACACGCTCCCGCACGTCGAGGTGAACCAGGTGGTGGAGGAGCACGTCGGCGAGTTCGCGCCGCAGATCGTCTACACACCGCACCCGGACGTAAACCGCGACCACCGCGTCCTCTTCGACTCGGTCGCAGTGGCGACCCGCCCGACTCCGGGGCACCCCGTGCGCCGCGTCTTCACGTATGCGCCGACGTCGAGCACCGAGTGGACGCCCGCGCCGCTCAACTGGTTCGTGCCGAACTGGTTCGTGGACGTCTCGGCCACGATCGAGCGGAAGGTCGCGTCGTTCGCCCACTACGAGACGGAGCAACGCGACTACCCGCATCCGCGCAGCGAGCGCGCGATCCGCGCCGCTGCCGCGTTTTTCGGATCGAGCTGCGGCTGCGAGGCGGCCGAGCCGTTCGTCTTGGTGCGCGGAATCGAACTCCGCTAGCGCGGACTTCGATCGCGCGAGACCCCTGAAGGCGGCCGCTTCGCAGCCGCTGTGTCTGTGATGGTTCGGCGACGAGATAGGTTGCGCGCGTTGTCGCGGTGGCCGCAGCTTCTGATCGTCCTCGCCCTCCTGGGGGCGACGGCGGCTGCGTTCGCCGTCACCGAGCGCCTCAAGCTCGAGCGGAGCCCGGTCACGGGGACGCGCGTCGATCGCGTCTTCTCCCCTGTCTGCGAGTGTGCCCGTGACGTCGCTGTCGTCTCGTTCGTCCTGCGCCGCAGGGAGACCGTGACGCTCGACATCCTCAATCGCGACGGTCGCTCCGTGCGAACGATCGTGCGGGACCGGCGAGTGCCCGCGGGCCGCGTGTCGTACACGTGGGACGGCCGCGACAACCTCGAGCGCGTCGTGCCGGAAGGCGTCTATCGACCCCGCGTTCAGCTCGAGCGGAACGGTCGGACGATCGTGCTCCCGAACCCGATTCGCGTGGACACGACAGCGCCGCGGATCACGCTCGTGGGCGTGTTCCCGCGGGCGTTCTCGCCGGACTCGGACGGGCAGAGTGACCGCGTCACTTCGAGCTACCGGATCGACGAGCGCGCCCGAGCCGTCATGCTCGTCGACGGCCGGCAGCGCGTTCAGAGCAAGTTCCGGAGGGTCGAGGGCAAGCTCGTCTGGTTCGGTCGGATCAACGGTCGCGTCGTCCGGCCGGGAATCTACGAGATCCGACTTCGCGCGGTCGACCGCGCGGGAAACCGTTCGGTCCGGACACGTGCGGTCCCCGTGCGCGTGCGCTTCGTCGAACTGTCGCGCGACCGCATCGAGGTGGGCGCGGGCAGGCGCTTCTCCGTGCGGGTGCTGACTGACGCGACGTCGTATCGTTGGCTCTTCGCCGGTCGGCGTGGTGCCGGAACGCGCCAGGTCCTCGTGCTCACGGCGCCCGAGGAGGCCGGTGTGTACAGCCTGTACGTGACGGTCGGTGGTCGCGCGGCACGCGCGGAGGTCGACGTCACCGCCCTCGAGTGACGCGACCTCTCATCCTCCTCGGCGTGAGCCGTTCGGGCACGACGCTCCTCCGCGTTATTCTCGATCGCTCGCCTGGCATCGCGATCCCGGACGAGTCGTTCTTCGTGCCGCTCCTGGCGCGCCGCCACGGGAGGGCGATCGACGCCGAGCGGTTCGTCGACGACGTCGGCCGGATCCAGACGATCCGCGAATGGGGCCTCTCGGTCGAGGACGTGGCGGCGCGGCTCCACTCCGGCATGTCGACGGGGGAGGCGATTGCCGCGATCTACGAGGCGTACGCGGCGGGAGTGGGCAAGCCGCGCTGGGGCGACAAGACGCCGATGTACATGCGCCATCTCCCCCTCCTCGAGCGGCTGTTCCCGGATGCGCAATACGTCCATCTGATCCGAGACGGCCGTGATGCCGGCCTGTCCTTTCTCCAGATGCCGGAAGGCACGTTCACACGGACCTGGGCGCACCCGCGGACCCCTGCGCAGTTCGCGTGCCTCTGGCGGAGGGAGGTTCGCGCTGCGCGGGCACTCGGGGAGCGCGTGGGTTCGCTGCGCTACCGCGAGGTGCGCTACGAGGCGCTCGTGGCGGGACCGGAGCAATCCGTTCGGGAGATCTGCGCGTTCGCCGACATCCCGTTCGAGCCCGAGATGCTGGACTACACCGGCGCCGTGAACGTCTCCACGAAGCCTCACCAGCAGAGACTTCTCACGCCGCCCACAACAGGGGTGCGGAGCTGGCGCGAGGACATGTCCGAGCATGACGTGTCGGCGTTCGACGGGGTTGCTGGCGACGTCCTGGCCGACCTCGGATACGGCGTCGGAACCACGACCTGCAGCGACATGCGGGCGCGCATGACTCGTCGCTCGTACGACGTGCGCCTCGCCGCCTGGAACGTCTCCGCGTCAGTCGTCCAGCGGTCGCCGCTCTGGCGGCGTCGGCATCCGCCGCTTTCAGCGTAGAGCGGCTGGGACGTCGCGGCCGCGGACGGCGAGGACACGGCCGTTCAGCGAGAAGAAGTACGTCCGTTCGGTCGCGATACCCGGTGCGTAGCGGCCGAGTGGAAGGCGCCAGGCGATCGAGCCGTCGGCGACGCGCAACGCGTACGTGCGCTTCTCGAGGGTGGAGAAGAAGACGTACGGCCCGATGACGACCGGAGCGCCGAGAATCCGTCCTCCCACCCACGTGTTCCAGAGCTCGTCCCCGCTCGCTGCGCGGAAGGCGCGCAAGCGTCCGTCGAACCCGCCCGCGAAAACGCGACCCTCTGCGACGGCAGGGGTCGTGTAGCCGAGCCCGCCCACACCCGCCGTCCAGACGACGCGGCCGCTCGAGGCGTCGAGCGCCGCGACCTTGCCGGATCGCGCGACCGAGTAGAGGCGGGCACCGTCGCTCGACGGGCTCGCGTAGAAGCTCTCGTACCGAAACGCGTCGCGCTTGAGGTACGTCGTCCAGCGTTCGGCGCCCGTGCGGCGGTCGAGGCAGACGAACGAGCCCGCGTAGGTCGTGACGCACACCTGGCCCCCGAAGACGGACGGGCTGGCGTTGATCCGCCCACCGGTCTGGTACGCCCAGAGCACCCGCCCGCTGTTCGAACGAACGGCGAACACACGACCGTCGTGCGAGCCGAAGAACGCGGTGCCGTCGACGACGACGGGCGAGGACTCGACCTTGCCTGCGGTCTGCACCTGCCACAGGCGCCGGCCGGAGCGCCGCGAAAGCGCAGTGACGGTCCCGTCTTGTGAAGCAACGAGCAGGCGCGGACCGTCGATCGCGGGGCTCGACGGGAGGGTCCCCCCGACACGGCGCTCCCAGCGAATCTCACCCGTCTCCGCCTCGATCGCGTACGTCGTTCCCCGAAACGCGTTCACGTAGAGATCCCCTTCGCAATAGACCGGCGGGAACTCGATGTAGCTCTCGAGCCCCAGGGTCCACATGTACGTGCGGGCCGGGAGACCGAGCGTTGCGTCGGGGCGAGCAAGCGAGCGTCGGGGGTCGGCGCCGAACGTGCGCCAGCAGCGGCGATCGCCGACGGGCTCGGGGGAGGCTCCGGCTCAGGCGCGGTCGTCGTCTCGGCCGAGACAGTGACGCCTTCGAGATCCGTGTCGAGCGCGCCGGAGGGAGGAGCCTTCGTTGTGAGCGCAACGCCGATCGCGAGCCCGAAGAGCGCGAGCACGAGCACGGCGACGACAACGAGGATCCAGACGAGGGCTTTGGGCATGGAACAACGGCCGGTCGTACCGGCCGCCGATCAGTGTGCCACCACCTCCGGCGCAGCCGGCCGGGTATCGGCCGCCGGCGCGTGCTTTGCGGTTGGCAGCGGCGTCCGTGCGAGGGCAGCCGCGGCAAGCCCGATGACGCCCCACGTCAACGGATCCTCGAAGAACCCGGCATAGAGAAACGAGTGCACGACGAGCGCGCCCAGGACCGCGGCGAGTCCGACGCCAAGCGCGCGATCGCGTCTCGCGACGAGGTAGAGCGCCCATCCGGTCGCCACGAGCAACCAGACGTAGACGGCGAATCCGATCGCGCCGAGCTCCGCAAGGATCGTCAGTGGGGTCGTATGCGACGCGTTCCTGCTCGGACGGCCCTTCCCGACGATCTCCGAGCTCGCCCGCGGCTGCCCACCGATCCCGACGCCTGCGAGCGGACGCTCCGTGAAGGCGTCGAGCGTCACCGAGACGAGTCGTGAGCGTCCGCTCGTGATGTCCTTGGCCGAGCGTCCGCCGATCGCGGCTCCCGCCACCCCGGCGGCTGCGAGCGTGGCGACGAGAGCGCATGCGAGGAGCACGATCCGTGCGCGCCGGTCGGCGCCGACGACGGCGATCGCGAAGGTGACGACGAAGAGCGCGACGAAGCTCGACTGCGAGTACGAGAAGTACAGGCCGGCGAAGAGGAACGCGATGAAGGCCGTCACGACGATCCAGTCGATCGTCCGGCCGCGACGGAAGAGGATCGCGACGAGTAGCACCGCGATCGGTACGACGAGATAGCGCCCGTAGAGGCTCGGGTCCTTGAACAGCGACGTGACGCGGAAGAAGGACGTGTACGCGTTCGCCACCTCGACGTCGCGACCGAAGAAGAGCGTCCGCGTCTGCGCTTGCCAGATTCCGATCGCCGCGAAGAGCGTCCCGAGCGCGACGAGCGTGATCAGCAGCGCGCGCGGCAGCCACGCCGCGATCGGGCTGCGCGCGACGATCGCCAGTCCCGCCGTGAACGGGAAAACGAAGAACGCGAGCGCGATGCCACCCGCGCGCTCGTCCCAGGACCACAGGAACGACGTCGCGGCGAGCGTCACGAAGGCGGCGAGCGGGAGCGCGAGCAGAAACGGCGGCGGCCCGGGGCGCTCTCCGCGAAGGATCCGGTATGCGAGCGCGAGGACCGATGCCGCGATCACGAGGTACAGCGGGAGCAGCAGGAACGCCTCCTCCTCGCCGAGCTGCACCGGCACGCGGAAGGGGGCCGCTGCGAGGAGCACCACCGGCACGGCCGCCGGATAGCGCGCGAGCAGAACGGCGCAAGCGATAGCGGCGCAGACGCCGACGAAGACGAGCACGATCCCGGCCGGGTCACCGAGCAGGAGCTCGACCTCGTCGTCGCCGACGAGCGCCCACCCGAGGCCGCCGGTCGCGACGCCGAGGAGCACGAACCCGATCAGCGGGAAGATGCCGCCCCGGGGAACGAGGACGCCGACGGCGCCGAGTGCGCCGAGGAGTGCGGCGATCTCGGCGAGCTGCATGTGCTCCACGAGCTGGGACGTTACGCCACGAGTGATTGAATGGCGCGGTGATCGAGGCCTGGAAGAGAGCGCTCGTGCTCGCGCCGCACACGGACGACGGCGAGCTCGGCTGCGGCGGGACGATGGCGCGCCTCGTCGACGGCGGGTGCGAGGTGCGTTACGTCGCGTTCTCGATCGCGACGCGCTCGCTCCCGCCGGGCTTCGAGCCCGACACGCTCGCGCGAGAGGTTCGGGAGGCGACGGCCGAGCTCGGGATCCCCGAGTCGCAGCTCACGGTCCACGACTTCGACGTGCGCACGTTCCCGGAGCGGCGGCAGGACATCCTCGAGCTCCTCGTCGCGCTGTGGGAGGACTGGAGGCCGGACGTCGTCTTCCAGCCGTCGCACCACGATGTGCACCAGGATCACCAGACGATCGCGCACGAGGGCCTGCGCGCGTTCAAGCGGACGACGATCCTCGGCTACCAGGTCCCGTGGAACAACTTCGACTTCTCGTACGGCGCGTACATCGCGCTCGAGAAGCGGCACATCGAGCGCAAGGTGGCCGCGCTCTCGCGCTACGCCTCGCAGCAGCACCGGCGCTACGCGGATCCCGAGTACATCTGGAATCTCGCGCGAGTCCACGGTGTGAACGTGAATCGCGAGTACGCCGAGTGCTTCCAGGTGTACAGGATCGTCGCGTAGCCTAGGCCAGATGGCCGAGCTCTCTCGGCGGGCGCTTCTCGCTCGCGCAGGCGTAGCTGCCGGCGCGCTCGCGCTCGGCCCGCAGGCGGAGCTCGCAGCGGCGGCTCCCGACCTCCAGGACTGGGGCTCGGTGCGGTCGCAGTTTGCGCTCGATCCCGGCCGGATCCACCTCACGTCCTTCCTGCTCGCCACGCACCCACGGTCCGTGCGGGACGCGATCGCCGCTCACCGACTCGGGCTCGATCTGAACCCCGTCGCGTACCTGCACGGCGCTGGTGACGGTCTGACCGCGGCAGCGCGCGAGGCCGCGGGCCGCTTCCTAGGCGCGCCGGCGTCCGAGGTGGCGCTGACGGACTCGACCACGATGGGCCTCGGGCTTCTCTACACGCGTCTCGCGTTGCGCCCGGACGACGAGGTCGTGACCACCGAGCACGACTTCTACGCGACGCACGAGTCGCTCCGGCTCTCGGGCGCGCGCGTGCGGCGAATACGGCTCTACGACGACGCACGCGGCGCCTCGGAGGATGAGATCGTGAGCCGCGTCCGTCGAGCCGTGACGGGACGGACACGAGTCGTTGCCCTGACCTGGGTTCACTCGAGCACGGGCGTCCGCCTGCCGGTGCGGTCGATCGCGCAGGCGCTCCCGGAGCGAGTGCTCGTGTGCGTCGACGGCGTGCACGGCTTCGGCGCCCGCGCCGAGACCGTGCGGGACCTCGGCTGCGACGCGTTCGTCGCCGGCTGCCACAAATGGCTCTACGGGCCGCGCGGGACGGGCGTGCTGTGGGCGAACGAGCGCGTGCGCGAGCTGATGCGACCGACGATCCCGTCCTTCGACGGCCCGAGCTACGGCGCATGGGTTGCGGGCGGCGTCCCGGGCGGCACGCCGGACGGGCCGACGCTCACGCCCGGTGGGTTCCACTCGTTCGAGCACCGCTGGGCGCTTCCGGAGGCGTTCGCCCTTCACGAGGGGATCGGCCGCGAGCGCGTCGAGGCGCGGATCCGCGGCCTCGCGTCCCGCCTGAAGGCGAGGCTCTCCGAGATACGGCGCGTGCGGCTCCGGACGCCGCAGTCGCCGGGGTTGTCCGCCGGGCTCGTCTGCTTCGAGGTCGCGGGCCGCGAACCGGCCGAGGTCGTCGCGCGCCTCGCGTCGCGGAATATCGTCGCGAGTGTCACGCCGTACGCGACGCGCTACGTACGTCTCGGGCCGGGGATCGTGAACACGCCTGAGCACGTCGACGCTGCCGTGCGCGCTGTCGAGGCCCTCTAGACGTCAGCCTGCGAGGCGGAGGCGGCGGCCGATCGCCTTTCGCTCGGCCGGGAGATAGAAGCCGAGCGGGAGCAGCGCGAGCGGGTAGACGAGCGCGAGCGGGAGCGCGGCGACGAGGCCGGCGTCCGCGAGCTTGCCGATCGCGACGAGTGCGAGGCCGGTCGCCGCGGCCGTGACGACGCGGCGCCACTGGTACGGCACTGGGTAGATCTGCTGCGCCCACCAGGTCATGCCCGCGAACATCGTCGTGTACGCGGCAACGGTCGCGATCGCGGCGCCCATCATCCCGTAGCGTGGGATGAGGAGCAGGTTGAGGCCGATGTTCACCGCGGCCGCGGCGCCGGTCACGACCCAGTTGAACTGCGTGCGCTTCGCGCGTCCGACGCCGATCGCGACGACGATGTAGGCGGCGAAGGCGACCGTCGAGAACGCGAGCGGGCCGACGACGCGCGACGACTCGGCGAACGCGGGCGCGGCGATCCAGTCGACGATCCACGGCGAGAGCAGTGCGAGACCGGTGGCGACCCACGTCGTGAGCGCCACGAGGTAGGTGAGGACGTACGCGTACGTGCGCTTGGCCTCGCGGTCGTCGTCGATCGAGTACGCGAACGCCGGCCATGCGAGCCGGAACGCCGTGAGCAAGAGCACCATCGCCGACGCGATCCGCACGCCGACCGAGTACAGGCCGACCTCCTGGGTGTCGGTGAGCTTCACGAGGAAGAGCCGATCGGAGAAGTTCGTCACCCAGAGGAAGAGCGCCGTCGGCACGAGTGGGGTGCCGAAGCGGTTCATCTCGCGGAGCAGGCCGCGATCGAACTCGAGCCCGAGCTGCTCGCGGCGGTATCCGAGCAGGACGCCGTACACGACGAGCGTTCCCGTGAAGTTGCCGACGATGACTCCGATCGGTCCCTCGTCGAGCGCGACGACGAGGAGCAGCGTGGCGCCGATCGTCAGGAAGATGTTCGCGAGGCTCGCCGAGACGAACGCGACCGACCGCTCCTCGACGCGGAAGAGCGACGTGATCTGCTCGTAGTTCATCCCGGCCCAGAGCCCGACGAACGCGGCCATGACGAGCTCCGAGTCGTCCGACGAGCCGAAGAGCGCGTCCGAGATCGGCGCAGCGAGGAGGAGCCCCACGGCGAGGCCGGCCGTCGCCATTCCCATGGTGAACCAGAACGACGTCCGGACGACGCGAAGTCGCGCCGCCGGGTCGGACGAGTCGAAGTAGAAGCGGAAGAACGCGCTGTGGATCCCCATGCGCAGGACGATCCCGATCACGGTCGTGAGCGCGATGAGCGTCTCGACCTTGCCGTAGTCCGACGGCGACAGGTACCGCGTGTAGAGCGGGAGGAGGAGGACGGCGAGGATCCGCGAGACGAGCCCGCCGAGCCCGTAGATCACCGAGTGCTTGCCGAGCCTCTTGAGCTGGCCTGGAAGCGAGGACATCAGAGCCGAGCGTAGAGAGCGAGCAGGCGGTCGGCGACGCGCTCGAGATCGTGGACCTTCTCGACGTACGCGCGTGACTCCGCACCGACTCGTCTCCTCTCGGCGGCCGACGCCACGAGCGGCTCGAGCTGTGCGCGCAGCGTGTCCGTCGTCGTGCGCACGATCGGCACGCGCGTGCCGAGCTCCTTCTCGGTACGGGCGATCGCCTCGTCGTGCAGGTACGTGACGACCGGCTTCCCGAGCGCCATGCACTCGATCGCGAACAGCCCGTACCAGCCCGCGTTCAGCTGGTCGACCACGATGTCCGCCTCGCGGTAGCGCTCGAACGCCTCGTCGTGATGCAGACCTTCGACGAGGACGAGGTCCGCGTCGAGTCCCTCGCAGGCCGCGATGACGTGCTCGGTTCCCTTCCGGCGGCGCGACGACGGGCCGTGCAGGATGACGGGGCGCGCGCGATCCGAGGGCGGCGCCGGCTCGATCGCCTGCACGTCGATCCCTGGCGGGATCATCTCCGCCTCGGGGACCCACCTGATCGCGTCGTACGAGCCGACGACCTCGGCGCCCGCCTTTTTCCCGAACGCGAGCTCCTCGCGAGTCTTGCCGCGGATGTCCGACCCGAGGTAGTGCATCACCGACCTCTTCCCGAGTGCGCGGAGGATCGGGAACTGCACCGACTGCGGCACGAGCGTGAGGCCGAAGTAGAAGTGGAAGACATCTGTGCGCGGCAGGAGCCGCAGGAGCGCCGACCACTGCGTCAGCTGCTTGCGGGCGAAGCCGCCGCGGCGCTCGAGCGACCAATCCGCCTCCGAGTGGAGCGGGTAGCGGTTGAAGACCACGAGCTTCGCGTCGACGCCGCGCCGGCGCAGCGCCTGGACGTTCGCCCACGGCACGCCCGCCGTGTTCACCGGGCAGTGGACGACGCGCAGCGGCGCGCCGCTACTCAAGGTGGATGCCGTCGGCCGTGAGCTGCTCGAGGCGGCGGGCCTTCTCGGCGTTGAGCATCGATCGCATCGTCAGGCCCATCGTCGCGCCCTCGTACACCCAGATCTCGGGGTGGACGAGGATTTGGAGCCAAGCGAACCCGCCGCCACGAAGCTCCTCGTGCGGGCAGCCCGAGCGCCAGTGCTGGTTCGAGTCGGACCGGTACGTGGGCGGGTCGAAGTACGGCTCGGCGTAGACGTTGATCGCGCCCGGAATCGACTCGGACATGTACTCCGACTGCGGGTTGTGCCACGAGACGACCCGGTCGAAGCGCTCGTCGAGCGCCACGTTCGGATGGACGGCATGGAGCCCGACCGCATGCCCGAGCTCGCGCAGGCGGGCGATCGCGGCGACGCCCTCGCTCGAGGCGAGGTTGTAGAAGACCGACTCGGTCATGAGGAGGTACGTCGTCGTGACGCCGTGCTCGGCTTCGAGCTCCGCCATCCGCAACGCCGCGTCGAGGGAGAGGTCGATGTCGTGGCGGAGGAAGATGTCGCCGCGCGACGGCGGCTCTCCGAAGGTCGTGAACCGGTACCCGCCGGCTCTCCCGGCTTCGAGGATCTCACCGTAGTGGCGCAGGTCGAACGAGCAGCTCACGCGCGCCCCTGGCCGGCACCGGCTCCCGCCGGGCGGAGCCCGGCTCCACCGCTGCCTGACGACGCTCGCGGCACGGGACTCTCCAGGCCCGTACCAGTCGTACTGTGCCCTCCGGCCCCGTACCGCGAGCGCCGACCCAGGAACGCGCGGGCCGAGGAGGTTGACACAGGGCCTCTCACGCTGCCACCTCGACATCGAGCCGGGTCGCGGCGGCTTCAGCACGCGCGAGCGCTTCCTCCGCCGTATCCGCGACCGCGATGACGTAGCCGCGGCGGTCGCCGTCGCGCCGGACTGGCCGGATCGTCTCGCCGAGCTGGAGGTACGTGTCCGCCTGGACGACCCCCTCGCACGCGAGGACGGCGTCGAGGCTCCCGATGCGCGTCACGAGCCCGGTCGGCAGCGGCCCCGGCTGCGCCGTGAAGAAGCGGATCGCGAGCGGCTGTCGGAATCGGGGAAGCGCGACCTCGTCGGGGACCTCCTCGCCGAGCGCCTGGCGGAGAGCGACCTCCACGAGATCGACGCCCACTGCATGCCTCACGAGGTCCGCCATCTGGCCGCCGGGGATACGCGCGGCGACCTCGACGACGGCGACGCCGCCGTCCGGCGAGGCGATGAGCTGTGGGAACGCGATCGCGTCGCGGAGGCCGAGCGCTCGTACGGACTCGACGGCGGCCTCCTCGGCGAGGCGTAGCTGATCGGGTGGGATGGAGGGCGGATAGACGTGAATCCAGCCGACGCCGAAGCCGATGCCGGGCGGGCGGAGCCGATCGGAGAGCGTGATCAGCACAGGCTCGCCGTCTCGCGCGATCACGATCCCGTTCATCTCGATTCCGCCGACGAACTCCTCGAGCAGGGCTTCGTCCGTCGGCGACTCGGCGACCGCCTCGGCGAGATCGCGCTCGAGCTCCTCCCGGCTCTCGATGCGGAAGACGGCTCGCTGGCCACCGGAGTCGACCGGCTTCAGCACGGCCGGGAACGAGACGGCAGCGAGCGCCGCGTCCACATCGGCAGCTGAACACAGGGTTGCGTACGGGGGTTGCGGGAGCCCGGCAGCGCCGAGCGCGTCGCGCATCGCCCGCTTGTGCGTGAGGAGGTGCGCCGTCTGCGTGCCGATGCCCGGGAGCCCGAGCGCCTCCGCGACCGCCGCCACGACCGGGACGGCGCGATCGGCGGACACTGTCAGCACGCCGTCGACGCCGACTCGCCGTGCGGCTTCGACGACCTCGGCGACAGACGTGAAGTCGACGACCTCGGCGACGTCGGCCGAGGCCAGGCCGGGCGCATCGGCGTTGCGATCGACCGCGGCGACGCGCAGTCCGCGGGCGCGCGCCTGCTCGATCGCCCGGCGCTGATGGCGCCCGGCGCCGACGAAGAGAACCGTGGTCACGGCGGCCGATGCTAACGACGGCCGGTGCTACGTCACGCCGCCCGGAGGCAGGAGCCAGGGCGAGAGCCCTTTCCAGCGCCCGATCTCGCAGCCGTTCGTACGTGCGAAGTTCGCCGAGATGCGCTTCCCGGCCAGCACTCCCACGACCCGCGCCCGTTGGGGCCCGCCGTAGATCAGCGTGCAGACGATGTTCTCCGGCAGTGGCGCGAGGAGCTTCGCACCGCCCGCTGCGAGCTTCCTGCACGCACGCGCCGGTCGCTGCAGCGAGCCTCGCGCGGGATTGCAGCGCAACGTCCACGTGACGCTCGAGGAGAGGCGCGCCGAATCCTCCCAGTACGTGACCCGCAGCGACGTCGTCGACGAGGTGCTCGCCTGGAGTGACGCACCCGCTGTCAGCACGAATACCGCGAGCGCGACGAAGAACGCTGCGCGCATGTGCTCAGGGTACTGTCACGAGTCGTGGCAATGCCGCGCGGACGTCGACTGGCTGCCGTCGCCACCTGCGTGCTCGTGGCTGCCATCCTTCTCCCTCTCGGCGCGCGCGGCGTGTCGAGTCGGTGGCACGACGACTCGTTGTGGGCGAACTCGCTCCGTTCGCTCGGCGGCCTTCAGGTTCCGTTCGACCTCGCCGTCTTCCTTCGTGCAGCGGAGGACGTTCGGGGTGGCGAGAGTCCCTACATCGACCCGGAGGATGTCGCGGAGGACGCTCCAGCGCCGTACGTGTATCCACCGCTTCTGGCAATCGTGCTCGTTCCCGCGACCGTGCTTCCGGACGACGTGGGAGGGTCGTCCCCGGTCGGAGTCCTCGTGTCGCTCGTCCTGGTCGGATGCGTCGTCGGCGCACTTCATTGCGCTCGATGTCCGCGATTGGCGCTGCTACCCCGTCGCCCTGCTCTATCCGCCGACACTCGAGAACGTCGAGTACGGCGCGATCGGGCCGGTTCTCGCTCTCCTGCTCGCGCTCGGCTGGCGGTACCGCGACCGCGTCGGCGGGGCCTCCGCGACCCTCGGTACTGCCGTCGTGCTCAAGGTCTTCCTCTGGCCGCTGCTCGTGTGGCTGGCGGCGACCCGCCGCTGGGCTGCCGCCTTCGGTGCTGCCGCCGTCGCCGGCGCCCTCGCGCTTGTCTCCTGGGCGGCGATCGGGTTCGACGGGATCGCGGACTATCCGGAGCTCCTACGGCGCCTGTCCGACCTGGAGGCCGAGAACTCGTACTCCGTGTTCGCGGCGTTGGTCGCCGTGGGCGCGCCCGTGAATGCCGCCCGCGTGCTCGTCATCGTCGCCGCGATCGCTCTGATCGCCCTCGCCTGGCGGGCAGGTCGGCGCGCCCCCGAGCGCGCGGACGGCGATCGCCGCGCGTTCACACTCGCGCTTGCGGCGGCGTTCGTGCTGACGCCGATCCTCTGGCTGCACTACCTCGTGCTCCTCGTCGTGCCGATCGCACTCGCTCGCCCGCGCCTGTCCGCCTTGTGGTTCTTGCCGCTCACGCTGACTGTCTTCGAGCTCCTCGACTGGTACCGAGGCTGGCCCCGGGGCGACGGTCCTGCACTGGTGAGCGTCGCAGCCGTGACGACGATCGTCTTCGTCGCGTCACTGAGGCGCGATGCAGCTCCGGCAAGCTGACGGCGAGCACAACTGCCCCGGGCGATAACCTCGTCAGCGCTCTGAGCACCGCGACGGACACTGCTGAGCGCGAGCGCGCCACTCCGAGCGGGGCTCGCAGCGGCGCACTGATCGCGGCGGCGTCGCTCCTCGCGACAGCGCTCAACTACGTCTTCCTCCTCGCCGCAGGACGCCTCCTCGGGAGTGACGACTACGGCGCCCTCGCATCGCTGCTCGGGCTCTTGACGGTCGTTCTCCTTCCGATCGGCGCCCTCCAGCTCGGCGTATCGCGCGAGGTCTCACGACTACTGGCCGTCGGAGACCATGACGGCGCAGACGCCTTCGCGTACACGACGTTCAGGTACGGCCTGATCGCGACCGTGCCGGTCGTGGTCGCGGGTCTCGTCCTGGTGATCCCGCTCCGCGAGCTCCTGAACATCGAGTCGACAGCGGCAGTCGCGTTCGCGGTGAGCGGGCTGACCATTGCCATCGTCATGCCGATTGCCACTGGCGTCATTCAGGGCCACCAGCGGTTCAGAGCCGTGGCTGTCATCTACGTGCTCCCTTTCCTGTTGCGGCTGATGCTGCTGGCGGTCATCGCCGCTGCGGGCTACCGGTTGGGAGGAGCCGTGTTCGCCGCAGTCGCCGCCGGGTTCGTCACTGCCGCCGTCGCGATCGGCCTCGTCCGCTCCCCCGTGAGGCGCGGTGCGCGGTTCGTTCGACCGGCGCTTGGCTCGTTCTTGCGATACCTCTGGCCCCTTGTCGTCGGGTTGATCGGGATCGCGATCCTCACGACCGTCGATCTCCTCGTGGTCAGGGCGCGCTTCCCCGACGATGCAGGCCCGTACGCCGCTGCATCGGCTTTCGCGCGGGTGGCGTTCTTCCTCCCCGCCACGATCCTCACGGTCCTCTTCCCGCGCACGGCGGCGCGGCAGGCACGCGGGGAGGACACGGCAGACATCCTCGGTCGCTCCCTCATCGCGACCGCGATCTTCGGCGGTGCTCTCGCTGTTTTCTACGGGATGACCGGGCGCGGGCTCATTCACACGAGCTTTGGCGCCGACTTCGCCCCCGGGGGCGACCAGGTCGTTCTCCTCACCGTGTCGATGACCCTCTTCGCCCTCGCGAACGTGCTCGTCGGCTTCCATCTATCGCGAGGCGAGTCGCGCTACGCATGGATCATCGCGGCGTCGGTACCCGTGCAGATAGCGGCCCTGGCGCTTGTTCCCGAGAGCCCACGGGGCGTCATCTGGGTGGATATCGCCATAGGCGTTGCACTGCTCGGAGTACACGAGGTTCTCGTGGGATCCAGCCGCTCCGCCCTCCGCTCCGGTGCTCGGATGCTGACCGAGCGCGTGTCGGTCCGAAAGGGTGCTCTGAGAGAGGCCGTCTACGTGCTCCTTGGCGCGGCCGTGCTCGTCTGCGTGCTCTTCTGGCCCATCGCCTCCGACCCGACTTCGGCGATCGTCGCCAGCGGCTCGGACCCTGTCGGCGGTGTCTGGTGGCTCTGGCGAATGCAGCACGAGGGCGGCTACCACCTGTTCGGTGAGACGCATCACGCGCTGACGGGCGCTCCATTCGGGTGGAACGAGGCAAACGGCCTGAACCTCCAATGGCTTCTGCCCTACTACCCGGCCTATCTCGTCACGAAAGTGGTGGGCGAGGTGGCCGCGTTCAATCTGGTGCTGCTCACCGGGTACGTGCTGTCAGGAGCGTCGATGTACCTGCTCGCGCGGTACCTGCGCTGCGGGCGGCTCGTGTCGGCGTGGGCCGGGATGGTCTACATCGTCTTCCCTGGCATCTCGCCCGCACCCCGCATCCGTCGCTCGTTCATCTCGAGCTTCTGCCCTTGCTCCTGCTCGCTCTCGTTGCGGCGGCACGATCGCCGACGCCGTTGCGGTTCGCACTCGTTGGAGGGGCGACCCTCGGCTGCTGGCTGACCTCGGGCTACTTCGGAACCATGGCAGTGATCGTGTCACTCGCGTTCGGCCTCGGTGTCGTGCTCACGTACGGCTGGCGGCGAGGGGGGACGTTCGTCGCCGGAGCCACGGGCGCGACGATTGTCGCGAGCGTTGTCGTCGCCAGCCTGGCTCTCATCGCCGGAACAGGACAGAACGTCGGACTCGATCGTGTACCGGACGACCTCTCGCGATACGGGCTTCGCGCCGTCGAGCTCGTGGTGCCTGCGAAGGGGAACCTCCTCCTCGGCGACTCACTGGAGTCCTTCTGGGATGAGCGCCGGCACGGGTCGAATCCGACCGAGACGAGCAACTACCTCGGCCTTCTCACGATCGCACTCGCGCTCGCCTGGCTCGCGGTTGCCTGGCGGCGCAGGGCCGTGCTGCCGTCACCGTTGCGCGCGGCGACAATCGGGTTCGCGACCGTCGTCGTCACAGCGCTCGTGCTCGCGCTGCCCAGCCCGATGTCGGTTCTCGGTCACGACATCTGGGCGCCATCTCGGCTTCTCTGGGAGCTCACGCCCGCCTTCCGCGTCCCGACTCGTTGGATACCAGTGGCCATGGCCGCGCTCGTTCCTCTCGCCGCACTTGGTCTACAGGCTGCCGTGAGCCGGGCAAGCAAAGGCAGGTCGGGCAACCTCGCCTCCGTGTCGGTAGTCGCCGCGGCAATGCTGATCTCGCTCGCCGAGCTCCCCTTGTCGGCCGCGGAGCCCTTGCTCCGCACCGATGCTCCCGGCGAGTACGAGGCGGTGGCCTCCACGCCGGAGGGCATCGTCGCCGAGTATCCGCTGGTTCACGACGTCGACCGTCTCTTCTGGCAGAGGGATTACGAACGACCTCTGTTGAACGCCGACGCGCCCGGAACCGCCGCCGACGAGGCGCGGCGAGTGCTCGTCGACCCCGGCGCCGCTGGGACCGCGGAGGCGCTGGCGTTCCTGGGCGTCACGGCGATCGTCACGCATCCCGACGCGCTCGACTTCGCCGGCGACCTGCCGGACGCTTCCAACCGAGTCTGGGGCCCTGGGTACGAACTCGTAGCTCGCGAGCTCGACGGGACGTCTGTGTGGCGCGTGGTGGCACCGGCCGCTCCCGCGCTCGTAACCTTGCCGGGCGGCTTCAGCGGTCCGATTCCGACTGCGGCCGGCGGTGTCGGCTATCCGCTCGTCTCGCCGGCCGGAGTCGGCACCATCGAGTTCATCGCACGAGCTCCGAGCGTCGCGCAGCTCTCGTTTCTTGCAACTCCTCCGCCCGGCCCGAAGCGCGTGCTGCGACTCGCGGACGGGCAGACCGAGCGATCGTTCGAGCTCGACGGCCCGACGCAGATATCGATACCCGTCGAGATCCCGCGAGGCCGTTCCTACCTTCTCGCGAAGACCGACCCGCCGGCGACCTCCGAGGAAGACGCAGTCGTGCTATCGGCGCCTCGCGTGACGACGGTCGCCGTCGATCCGCAGCTACGAGCGGTGGGGATCTCGAGCGATCCGGGGCTGTGAGCGCGTACCCGACGCGTGACGTCGCCAACTCGAGGTTCGCGATTGTGGCCAATGGGTTCGCCGATGGTCCCGCTCAGGCACTGCGGGACCATCTCGTCGAGTGTGGCGCGAGCGTCGTCATGGTCTCCCACCCGCTCCTGCCCGAGCATGGGAAGCGGCACGTCGTAACGACGTACGCGAACGGCTCGATGACCGAGCGGCGGGTCACATGGACACCGATTCCGCCGCCGCTCTCGTACGCCGTCGACCCCTTCATCCCGCTCCTGCCACCACGCGTGGACGTCTGGTTTGGATTCAACCCGCTCGCTGCCGCGCGCGGGCTCGGCGAGCGAACGCTGGGGAGGTCGGAGCGAGTCGTGCTCTGGTCGGTCGACTTCACGCCGGACCGGTTCGGGCCGGGCACGGCGCTGACACGGCTGTACGACAAGCTCGATCGTCTCGGCTGCGCTCGCGCGGATGCGCGCGTCGAGTTGTCCGAAGCCGCACGCGACGCGCGCGACCGTCGGCTCCGGCTCGAGGAGCCTCGCACTCCGACACATGTCGTGCCCATGGGGGCCTGGCTCGATCGCGTTCCGCTCGTTCCGCCGGACGGCTTCGAGCGGCGCAGAATCGTGTTCCTCGGCCATCTCACGGCCGACCGCGGCTGCTCCCTCTTGCTCGACGCGCTCGGACTCCTGCGCTCGCGAGGATCAGACGTCGCGCTCGACGTGATCGGCCGCGGCGACCAGCTCGCGAGCTTGAAGCACCAGGCGCGTGAGCTGAAGCTCGAAGATGCTATCCGTTTTCACGGGTTCGTCGCGGACCATCGGGACGTCGAGCGTCTTCTGGCGGAGGGGTCCGTGGCCGTGGCGCCATACAGGCCGAGTGAGGTCACATTCACGCGCTGGGCGGATCCAGGCAAGCTGAAGGCGTATCTCGGGGCAGGCCTGCCGATCGTCCTCACCGACGTGCCGCCCAACGCGCAGGAGTTGGCGCGCGAAGCCGGTGCGGTGCTCGTCCCGTTCGATGCGTCCTCGCTGGCGCTCGCCGTCGAGCAGGTGCTCGCCTCTCCCGAGAGCTGGCGTGCTCGGCGCGAGCGCGCGTTGCTGTACGCACAGCGCTTCGATTGGCGGCGGCTCCTGAGCGATTTCCTGCTCGAGCTTGGATTCCGCTCGGCCTAGGTCCGAGCCACAGCGATCGCGCGGCGCTCGAGATCGTCGACGATGATGTCCGACGCGGACGTCGCGGGAAGGGACGACGTGCGCCGGTAAGAGGCAGGAGAGGACAGGAAATCGCGAAGCACGTTCGGATCCATCCCGGAGAGCACCGCGTTCTCGCCCAGTCCTTCGCGCCGCTCCGTCCGCATGCGATGGATGAGGCAGGGCCGGTCGAGGTAGAAGCACTCCTCCTGGCTGCCGCCGCTGTCCGTGACCACGAATGCACTCCGCCTCTCCACTCGCACGAACTCGAAGAACGGGAGCCTGGGTATGCGCTTGAAGGAGACTCCGTCGAAGGCGTTCGCCAGCCGGAACCGCTCGAGCGCGGCGGCCGTGACGGGATGGTCGATGAACAGGAGGGGCGTGTCTTGCGCGGAGTGGCGAAGCACCTCGAGCGCCGCCCCGAGAGCCTGCCGGTTCGACAGGAGCTCGAAGCGGTGCAGGGACACGACGCCGAAGCGTTCAGGCATCCCATCCGCCGGCGTCGGTCCTTCGAGGACGAGTTCGAGACTGTCCCGGATCGTGTTCGAACCCGTGTCGACGACATCGCCCGACCGCAGATTCGACGCGGCCCACGCACCAGGCGCGTAGTGAATCCTCGCGAGTCGAGACGCCGTCCGCCGGTTCAGTTCCTCCGGGAACGGATGTCGGAGATCGAAGCTCCGGAGCCCCGCCTCGATGTGCGCCACGGGAACGCGGAGCATGCGGCCGATCGTGGCGCCGAGCACCGTGGTCATCGTGTCACCGTGGACGAGGAGCAACGGGTGCCCCGGCCCGGACCGGAGTGCGTCTCGCAGTCGGCGTCGACTTCGAGCGAATGTGCGCGTGACTCTCGTCGCCCATCCAGGGATGTCCGCGTTGGTACGCAGGTCACGCCCGCCCGCCCCCCGGGCAAGCCACAGATCCGGCTGGCGTAGTCCGAACTGCTCGAGAAAGCGCGGGATCTGCTGAACCTGTTGTCCTGTCGTGGCGAGCATGTAGTGATGTCCGCGTTCGTCGAGGCGGAGCAGCACGGGCGCGAGCTTGATCAGCTCACCCGTCGTCCCGAAGACGACGAGGATCATGCTGATCTGCCGCTTGCCGGCTGGCGGAGGAGGAGCGCGAGCCCCCGCCACATGCCCGCGCCGTGAGCCACGGCGTAGACGGGTGCAAGGGCGGCGAACGACGTGATCTCGAACCTCGACCGGCCCGCGCGTCGTGCAGCCGCCGCGGCGGCTGCCGCGGACGCAGCGGCGAGTACGGGTACGAGTGCCGGCCGCTTGAGAGATGCGCGCGCGAGCCAGGCGCTCACGGGGAAGAACGCGACCGTGGCGGCGAAGAACCGCGACTCCCGCCGTCCGTGGCCGTCGAGGAAGACGGTGCCACGGTGGAACGAGTGCCCGACAAAGGAGCCGAACGTCGCTCGTGGACGGTAGTCGCACGCGAACGACGGGGAAATGTGGATCGGCTCCCGCTCGGCGATCCAGCGGAGCATCGGTGTGTCGTCGTTTGCGTATCGAAGATCGTCGAATCGACTCCGGAAGGCGTCCGCCGCCTCGAGCAGCAGCGGGCGCGGCGCGAGGAAGCACGTCGTTCCCTTCGGGTAGTGATCGAAGTCGTCCGCTCCGTAGCTCGTCGTGCGGGGATTTCCGAAGTACTCACGCCATGCGAGCTCGACGAGAACGGTGGTGAAAGCGCCGAATGGATTGCCTTCCGTCTCAACGTGAACGTGTCCGTTCCACACCCGCTCGCCAGCGACAAGGCGCTCGTGCGCGAAGGTCAGGCTCTCCGGTCGGAGTCGGACACGACCGTCGAGCAGGAGTATCGAGTCATTGGTCGCACGCTCGATCCCCGCGATACGTGCTCTGAAGCGCCCGGCGTTCGTCTGCGACACGATGCTCACCGGTACGCGACCCCGAGCCGCGTCGCGTGCGACCTCAGCGCTGCCGTCGGTGGACCCGTCGTCGACGACGACGAGCTCCGCGTCGAACTGACTCCGCTCGAGAGCGTTCGCGAGCGCAGCGATCGTCTCCTGCAGGTGCGACGCCTCGTTGTGCACGGGCATGACGACGCTGAGCGGATGACTCATGCCGGTGGAGTGCGTTGGCGCGTGCGTTGGTAGGTACGGAGGATTCGCAGCCGGTAGAACACGGCAGCGGTATCCCAGAGTGCTCGGGCCACTGCCCTCGAGCGCACCTCGGAACCGGTGAATCGATACTCGAGACGGACCGGCAGCTCGCGGACGCGCCGATAACCGAACGCCCTCGCAACCGCGAGTAGCTCGAGGTCGAAGGCGAACTGCTTGACGAGCAGCGACGGCACGACGTTGTCGGCCACCTCGCGGGAGAACACCTTCAGTCCGACCTGTGTGTCGCGAACGTCGAGACGAAAGAGCACGCGGTTGAGCTGTTGGTACATCCAGCTTGCGATTCGTCGCGAGCGCGGATAGTGAACGGCCGACTCCGGATGCCGCTTGGAGCCGATGGCAAAGTCGAGGTGCTGCTTCTGCGCAGCCTCGAGGTAGGCGGGGATCGCAGCTGGATCGAGGTCGAGATCGGCATCGACGATCGCGATCCAGTGCCCCCTGGACTCGAGCGCGCCGAGCTTCACCGCATACCCCTTGCCGTAGTTTCGGTCGTAGTGGATGACGTGCATGTCGACGTCGCTCCGTGCCTCCAAGAGGCGCTCGGCCGTTCCGTCGATCGACCCGTCGGAGACGACGATCAGCTCGACGTCCTCGGGTGCAAGCTCCCCCGCGGCGGCCCGCCGAATCAGGGCGACGTTGTTGACGATCTCGTCACCGCCGTTGTAGACGGGGACGACGACGGAAAGGACGGGTCTGACATCCGCGTGCGGAGCGCTGCCGACATTGCCTGATGCCTCCGAGTCGCTCCTCGTCGCCACGGTGTCGATTCTAGGAGCCGCCCTCGGCGGAACCGGCCGTGGCCGTGCGCGTCACTAGACTCGCGCGCGTGGCTCTGAGCGGGAAACGCATCGTCGTTACTGGCGGCGCCGGGTTCATCGGAACGACGCTCGCGCGACGACTCGTGGAGGACAACCAGATCGTCGCCGTCGACAACCTCCACCGCGACACGCTCGGTGGGACGGCACTCGCCGAGCACCCGAACTTCAGTTTCGTCCACGGCGACGTTCTCGACGCGCCCTTCCTCACCGAGGTCGTTCGAGGTGCCACGCATCTCGTCCACGCAGCGGCGATCGCAGGTGTCGACACGGTCATCGAGAGCCCCGTGCGGACGATGCGCGTGAACCTCATCGGCACCTACAACGCGCTCGAGGCTGCCCTGGCCACGAGGGACACCGTCGAGCGGGTCATCGAGTTCTCGACGAGCGAGGTGTTCGGTACCTACGCATACAAGGTCGACGAGCAGCACGTCACGACTCAGGGCTCGGTCGGAGAGGCACGCTGGACGTACGCCGTCTCGAAGCTGGCCGGCGAGCACATGGCGCATGCGTACCACGACGAGCTCGGCCTCCCGACCGTCTCGGTGCGGCCGTTCAACGTCTACGGGCCGGGACAGATCGGTGGCGGAGCGATTCGCGCGTTCATCGAGACGGCACTCGCGGGCAAGGACCTCGTCATCCACGGCGACGGCTCCCAGATCCGCGCGTGGTGCTACGTCGACGACATGGTCGAGGCGCTCCTGCTCGCCCTGGAGCACCCGAACGCCATCGGGGAGAGCTTCAACGTCGGCAACGCCCGATCCGCGGTGACCATCTACGACCTTGCCCTGCGCGTGAAGCGCCTCACCGGGCTGGAGGGTGAGCTCGTCTTCCAGGCGCTCCACTACATCGACGTCGAGCTCCGCATCCCGAACGTGGACAAGGCCCGCGACCTCCTCGGCTTCGAGGCGAAGGTCGAGCTCGACGAGGGGCTCGAGCGGACGATCGCGTGGTACCGCGAGAGCACTGGTGCCTGACACCAGCCCACGTAGGAATGCGGGTTCGAGGCTTCTCGGTGTCAGACACCGGTAGAAAGGCAGATCCAATTCGCCTCGCGCGGCCGGACGTCGGGGATGCGGAGCTCGCGGCGATCGCGGAGGTCGTCGGCACCGGCCAGCTGACGATGGGCCCGAAGGTCGAGGAGTTCGAGGCCGCACTCGCCGCCGCCGTCGGCACGGCACATGCGGTTGCCGTCTCGT
The DNA here is from genome assembly GCA_963744505.1 of uncultured Gaiellaceae bacterium. Classification (GTDB taxonomy): domain Bacteria; phylum Actinomycetota; class Thermoleophilia; order Gaiellales; family Gaiellaceae; genus GMQP-bins7. The sequence continues at coordinate 378,931 of CAVUTL010000003.1, read as the reverse complement.
CCGGGACTGCCGCGCTCCACCTCGCGCTGCTCGCGCTCGAGATCGGTCCCGGCGACGAGGTGATCGTGCCCGCCTACACGTTCCCCGCGACCGCGAACGCGGTCGAGCTGTGCGGCGCGCGCGCGGTTCTGGTCGACATCGACCCCGACACCTTCAACCTCGATCCCGGTGCGGTCGCCGCTGCGGTGACCGAGCGGACGCGCGCGGTCATGGCCGTGCATCTCTTCGGTCGGCCGGTCGAGTGGGAGGCGCTCCAGACCGCCGTGCCGCAGGAGGTGGCGCTCGTCGAGGACGCCGCCGGCGCGCTCGGCGCCCGCTACCGCGGAACGCCGTGCGGTGCGCTCGGGGTGGCGGCGTGCCTCTCCTTCCATCCGCGCAAGATCGTGACGACGGGCGAAGGCGGGGCTGTCACGACGGACGAGTCGGAGCTGGACGCCGCGGTGCGGCGCCTCCGCCACCACGGCTGGAAGACGCTCGGGGACATGCCCGCGCCGGGCTTCAACTACCGGTTACCCGATCTCCTGTGCGCGATCGGAATCCCGCAGCTCGCGCGGCTCGAGGAGCTCCTCTCGGCACGCGAACGCGTCGCCGGCTGGTATGCCGAACGCCTCGAGCATCACGTTCTGACGCCGTCGGCGGCCGAGGGAGATCGTCACGGCTGGCAGGCGTACGTCGTCCAGCTCGATCGTCGTGACGAGGCGCTCGCGGCCCTGCGCGATGCCGGGATCGAGGCTCAGATCGGGACGTGGGCGCTCCACCGGCTCGAGCCGTACCGAGCACAAGGCGTCTTTCCAGGCGCCGATCGCGCGTTCGAGCGTGCGCTCGCGCTCCCGTTCGCGACGACGACGACGGAGAACGAGGTCGAGCGCGTCGCGGATGTCTTGACCTCGTTGTGAGTGAGTGCTAACTTCCTACGCGATGGCGACGACCCCGAGACAGACTGCAGGCGAACGCCGTGTCGCGGTGCTCGAGGCAGCGAACGTCGAGTTTGCTCTCCGCGGGTTGCACGGCGCCTCGACGGACGTGATCGCGCGGCGTGCGGGTATCTCGCAGCCGTACCTCTTCCGGCTCTTCGGCTCGAAGAAGGAGCTCTTCATCGCCGTCATCGAGGACTGCCACGCGCGCACACTCGCGGCGTTTCGTGAGGCGGCTTCCGGGAAGTCGGGACCCGAGGCGCTGCAGGCGATAGGCGAGGCGTACGCTGAGTCGCTCGAGAGCGACCACACGATGCTCCAGGGCCAACTTCAGTCCTACGCTGCGTCCGTCGAGGACGACGCGATCCGTGAGGCAACCGCGCGTGGGTTCGGCCGGCTCGTCGACTTCGTCGAGACGGTCTCGGGCGCCGATCGTGTGACGATCGCGCGGTTCTTCGCCAAGGGGATGCTCATGAACGTGCTCGCGGCGATGCACTACTCCATCACGGACGAACCGAAGGACTCCTGGGCAGCTCGACTGGCCGAGGGGTGCAGGGAGGACGACGCATGAAGGCTCTATCTCTTTTTTCTCCAGATGATGAGTAATCAGTCACTAGATCGAGACAGGTCAGGCGCGAGGAGAACGTGCTGAAGCGGGGACGCGCACGCTCTGGAGGAGGGAGGCGACGTTCATGAGGCTCTCGACCGAGACCATCGCCGCGGCCAGCGCGCGGCACCCATGGCGCACGATCGGCGCGTGGATCGTCGCCTTCGTCCTCGCGATCGGCGCCATCGGCGTTCTTCTCGGTGACAGCCTCACGACCGAGGGAGCGCCCACGAACAACCCGGAGTCGGAGCGGGCGATCGACGCGATCGCGCGGGCCTTTCCGCCCGACCCGGAGACCTTCACGACGGACGTGGTGGTCGTGCGCTCGGCGCAGTACACGGTCGACAGGCCCGAGTTCGAGGCATTCGTCGACCGCCTTCTGACGGCTAGCGAGACGCCTGCGCTGCAGCAGGCACGCTCGTACCTGACGGAGCCGAGCAGCGCCGCCGTCTCCGAGGATCGGCACGCGACGGTCGTGTCGGTTGCGATCACCGACGACGGTGACACGGAGGCCGTCGTCGAGGAGCTCGAGTCCGCGAACGAGGATCCGGCGTTCGAGGTCTCGATCGCCGGCGACCGCGCGCTCGACCACGACTTCAACCTCCTCTCGCAGGAGGACCTGGAGAAGGGCGAGCTCCAGTTCGGGCTGCCGGCGGCGCTCATCATCCTGCTGCTCGTCTTCGGGGCAGTGGTCGCCGGCCTCATCCCGCTGCTGATGGCGATCGTCTCGATCCTCGTCGCCCTCGGCCTGGTCGCGGTCGTCGCCCAACAGTTCGAGCTCTCGATCTTCGTCGTGAACATGCTGACGGGCATGGGGCTCGCGCTCGGTATCGACTACTCGCTGTTCGTCGTCTCCCGGTACCGGGAGGAGCGTGGCCGCGGGCTTGCGCAGTACGACGCGATCAGCATGGCCGGTGCCACAGCAAGCCGCGCGGTCGTCGTCAGCGGAACGGCGTTCGTCGTCGCGATGTTCGGGATGCTCCTCGTGCCGAACTCGATCATGCGCAGTCTCGCCGTCGGCGCGATCCTCGTCGGCATCGTCTCCGTCGTCGCCGCAACCACACTCCTACCGGCGCTGCTCGGACTGCTGGGAGATCGGGTGAACGCGCTCCGGATTCCCTACTTCGGCCGGCGCTCGCTCGAGACCGACAATCCCGAGGGGCGCTTTTGGGGGGTGGTCATCCGGCGGGTGCTCCGACGCCCGGGATTGAGCTTCGCGCTCTCGACGGCGTTCCTGCTGATCCTCGCCTCGCCCGTCCTCGGGATGAAGGTCGGGACGAGCGGGGTCACGACCCTTCCCGATCGGTTCATCTCCAAGCAGGGCTTTCTCGCACTCGAGCGCGATTTCCCCGGCGTGACGACGGATCCGGTCGAGATCGTCGTCTCGGGTGGCGCGTCGAACCGAGACACGGCCGAGGCGCTCGAGGGGCTTCGAACGCAGCTTGCCGGCGACGAGCGCTTCGGGGAAGGGACGGTTCGCCTCTCGGCCGACGGCGAGTCGGCCGTTCTGGCCGTGGCCGTCGTCGGCGATCCTGCGTCCGACGACACGGTTGCCACCGTTCGCGAGCTACGCGAGGACGTCATCCCCGAGGTCTTCGGAGGCACGTCGGCCGAAGTGCTCGTCGCCGGCACCTCGTCCGAGAACATCGACTACTTCGACTCCGTGATCGCCCCCGCGCCCTGGGTAATCGCCCTCGTCCTGCTGCTCACGTTCGTGCTCCTCACCGTTGTGTTCCGCTCGATCGTCGTCGCGGGAACCGCCGTGCTCCTGAACCTGCTTTCGGTCGGTGCGGCCTATGGCTTGCTCGTCGCGGTCTTCCAGAACGGGTGGGGGGCCGACCTCCTCGGCTTCCAACAGACCGCCTCGATCGAGGCGTGGGTGCCGCTGTTCCTCTTCTCGGTGCTCTTCGGGCTCTCGATGGACTACCAGGTGTTCCTGTTGAGCCGAATCCGCGAGCGCTTCGACGAGTCAGGCGACACGACGGATGCCGTGACCTTCGGCGTCGCCTCGACGGCGCGGATCATCACGGGGGCGGCGCTGATCATCGTCGCCGTCTTCGCCGGGTTCGCACGCGGCGACCTGATCATGTTCCAGCAAATGGGCTTCGGCGTCGCGATCGCCCTCCTACTCGACGCGACCGTCATTCGCTCGGTCGTGCTGCCGAGCGCGATGAAGCTGCTCGGAGACTGGAACTGGTACCTGCCGCGTTGGCTCGGGTGGCTGCCGCGACTCGAGGTCGAAGGACGTTCCTCCGCCGTTCCCGAGGCCTGACCCAAGAAGACGACGCCGGGGTCAGGCCCGCTGAGCCCGATCCCAGGCATGGTGCGAGCGTCGGCCCAGTACAGACCTGACCCCAGCCAATCCGACCCCGACCAATCTCGTTGGTACGGTCGGCGCGTGAGGTGCGCGGCCGCACGGGTGCATGACGCGTAGGACGCGGCGCGTCGGGACGCTGATCCTGACCGCCGCGGCGATCGCCTACCTCGTCTGGAAGATCGAGCTCCAAACGACGCTCGACATCCTCGCGGACACGAATCTCGCGTGGTTCGCGCTTGCAGTGGCGATCATGGGATTGACGGTCCCCGTGCTCGCGCTGCGGTGGGGCTGGCTCCTCGCCGCGCACGACATCCACGAGCGCGTCCCGTGGCTGACGCGCGCCTACTTCGTCGCGTACACGGCCGGCCAGGTGCTCCCCACGTCGCTCGGCGGTGATGCCGTCCGCGTGGTCGAGACGACTCGCCGGCATCCCGGGCGGGCGACGGTCGTCACGGGCACTGTCCTGCTCGAGCGCGGTCTCGGAGGTGCGGCCACCGTTGCGCTCGGCGCGGTCGGCTTCGTCCTCTCGATCGGCGAGTTCGACGTCACCGCCTACCTGTGGCTCGAGGGGGTCTTTGTCTTCGGGACGCTCGTGCTCGGCTTCCTCTTCTTCGCGCGGTCCGCGCGGCCGCTGCTGCGGCGGACCCAGCCGGCGCTCCGCCGGTTCCGGCTGGACGAGCCAGTGCGACACTTCTACGAGGGCATCTATCACTACCGCGGGCACCCGCACCTGCTCGGGAAGGTCCTCACCGTGACGTTCGCGGTGCAGACGGTCCGGATCCTCGCGATCTGGGCGTCGGCGAAGGCCGTCGGCATCGACCTCGATCCGCGGATCTATTACGTGTTCGGCCCGCTGCTGTTCCTCGTGATGCTCGTGCCCTTCACGCTGAACGGGCTCGCAGTGCGGGAGGCCTTCTTCGTGAGCTTCCTCGGGAGCGTCGGTGTCGGCGCGAATCAGGCCTTCGCCGCCGGCTTCCTCTACTTCCTCGTGACGCTGCTGCTCTCGTTCCCCGGTGCGCTGATCATGCTGCGCGACGGGCTGCGCGGGGGTGCCCGGCCCGAGGTCGGTCATGGCTGAACGGACACGCGTCGCGGCGATCGTCGTCACCTTCGATGCCCTGCCGTGGATCGAGCAATGTCTCGACTCGCTCCATGGCGTCGACGCGGTCGTCGTCGACAACGGCTCGAGTGACGGCACCGTCGGCTTCGTTCGCGAGCGGTACCCGGACGTCCGCGTGATCGAGGCCGAGAATCGCGGCCTCGGCGCGGGCTGGAACATCGGGCTCCGCGAGACGTCGAGCACGTACGTGCTGCTGCTCAACGCCGACGCCTGGCTCACCGCGGGTGCGCTCGAACGGCTCTGCGACTTCGCGGACACGCGACCTCGCGCTGCGGTGATCGGCCCGCGTCTGCTCGATCTTGACGGGACGCTTCAGCGCTCCGTACGTGGGTTTCCGACGGTCTGGCGACTCGCGACCGAGTACTTCTTCCTGCGCAAGCTCGCCCCGCGCTCGTCGGCGCTCAACGCGTTCTACGCGGGCGGCTTCGACCACGACGAGGTGCGCGAGGTCGAGGTCGTCATGGGCGCGTGCATGCTGCTGCGGCGGGAGGCCGTCGAGCAGGTCGGCGACTGCGACGAGGACTACTTTCTCTTCAGCGAGGAGACGGACTGGTGCTATCGGTTCCGCGAGGGCGGCTGGGAGGTCGTCTTCTTTCCCGGCGCCGAGTGCGTGCACGTCCGCGGGGCGTCGCACAGCGGGCGGCTGTATCGGGAGAACCTGCGCGGCCACCTTCTGTTTCTCTCGAAGCATCACGGGCAGAGGGTCGCCGAGCGCGCGCGCCGGCTGCTGCTCGCGGCTCTTCGTGTCCGCGGGGCCTTGTTCCGCGGTGAGCGCGGCCGCGCGTATCGCGACGGTGCGGCGTGGCTCGCGTCCGGTGACGCGGCTGCGCTGCTCGAGCGCTGATGCTCGTCCTCTACGTCAAGCTCGCCTTCGCGACGGCGGTCGTCCTCGCTCCCGGGTGGCTGCTCGCGCGCACGCTCGGCATTCGCAGCGTGTCGGCGACCCTCGGCTGGGCGCTCGTCGTCGTCTTTGCCGCGCTGGCGCTCGTGTTCGCGCTCGGCTCGACCCTGACGCTCGCATTCGCGGTGCTCGCGATCGTCGCGCTCGCTTCGGCGGCGATCGGCGTGTCGCGCGGCTGGCCGCAGGCTGCGACCGTCCCTCGGCGCGCGTGGGCGTTCTTCTGGGGAGCCATCGTGGGTGTGCTCATCTGGATCGCCGCGCCCTCGGTGCAGGGCGACGGCCTCTTCCACCTCGCCCGCGCCCGCAAGCTCCTCGAGCTCGACGCGCTGTCGCTCGAGCGTGTGTCCGAGTTCGCAGACGGCAGCCTCCACCCGGGGTACGCGTTCCCGCTGTGGCACGGCTTCATCGCACTGATCGCGAAGGTGTCTGGGGAGGACCCCGAGCGCGTTGTCACGCACCTGCCGTCGATCCTCGCGGCGCTCGCGGTCGTGATCGCGTTCGAGGCGGGGTGGGCGCTCTTCCGGCGCACGTGGGCGGCAGGCGTGACGGCGGCCGCGCAGGTGGCGATGATCGCCTTCGCGCCCGGGATGGGCGGCGCGTACGTCTTCCTCTCGCTTCCCGCGACGTCCTCCCGCCAGCTGCTCGTGCCGGCGGCGTTGGCGCTCGCGCTCGAGACGGTGCGTTCGGCGTCCGTCGGTCTCGTGGCGTCGACGGCCGCCGCAGGGCTGGCACTAGCCATCGTCCACCCGACCTACGCGATCTTCCTCTGGATCCCGTTCGTAGGCTTTCTCGCCGTCCGGGCGCTCTGGGAGCGGAGGGATCTGCGGACCGGAGCGGTCGCGCTCGCTGCGCTGTTCGTTCCCGCCGCGCTGTTCATGCTCTGGCTACGCCCGATCGTGAACGACACGCGCTCGGTCTCGCCCGACGCGGACGAGCTGCAGCGCGCGTTCGACCAGTACGGGAGCCAGCTCGTGGTGCACTCCGACACGTCGTACAACCTCGCACCGGAGGTGTTCACGCGTGCGGGCGCGGTCGCGATCGCGGCGCTCCTCCTCGTCCCGCTCGCAGGCTTCGCGGCACGGAGACGGTGGGCGGCGTACGTGGTCGGCGGCTCCCTCGCCGTGTTCGCGGTGATGTTGCTGCCCTGGCTCTTCACTGCGCTCGCGGATCTCGTGTCGATCTCGCAGGCCCGGCGGGCGGCCGGGTTCCTGCCGTTCGCGTTCGCCTTCGCAGGCGGGATGGGCGTGCTCGCGCGGCTCGTGGGGCCGCTGCTGCTCCCGTTGGCGCTCGGCGCCGGGATGTTCTTCCAGATCGTGTACCCGGGCGACTTCGACTACGTCCTGAAGAACCCCGCGCCCGCGTGGATCGCGTGGTTCGCGGTTGCGGGAGCGGTGGCTGCGCTCGTCGTCGGGCTCGTGCGTCGGCGGCCGGCGCTGGAGACGGGTGCCGCCCTCGCCGCCGCGGCGTTCCTCGTCCCGGTGTACGGCGGGGGGCTCCTCGACTGGAATCGGCCGGATCCGCCAGAGATCGCGACCCTGACGCCGGGGCTCGTCGCCTTCGTGCGCGACGAGGTCGACGCGGGGACGATCGTCTTCTCGGATCCGGAGACGAGCTTCCGGCTCGCGGCGTTGGCCCCCGTCTTCATCGCAGTCGCCCCGCCCGGTCATGTGGCCGACACGGAGGAGAACAGCCCGTACGAGCGGGCGCGCGATGCGCGTCGCTTCCTCCGCACCGGCGACCTCGCGATCCCGCGCGGGTACGGCGCCGAGTACGTCATCGTGGATGGTCTTCGCTCGGAACTCGAGCTCGACCTCCCGGTCGCCTACGAAGACGAGCGCTTCACGGTCTATCGCCTCTGATCGGCTCGCCCCAGCCTCCGCCGCCGGGGGTCTCGATGCGAAGGAGATCGCCAGGCTCGAGGTCGAGGTTCGCGATTGCGGGGAGCTCCACGCCGTTCAGGAAGTTGCGACCTCGCTCGCCGTTCGCGCCGCCATGGGCGCCGGGAGGCGCCAGTTCACGGCGCTGCGTGAGGAGTGACAGGCGGCACCGCTCGAGGATGCGCAGCTCGCGCACGATGCCGTCGCCGCCCCGGTGGAGCCCTTCTCCGCCAGAGCCGCTCCGAAGCTCGTACCGCTCTACGCGGAGTGGGTACGAGAGCTCCAGGGCCTCCGCGGGGGTGTTGAACGTGTTCGACATCGCGACGTGCACCCCCGACGGCCCGTCGGCGTTCGGGCACGCGCCCTGGCCGCCCCCGACCGTCTCGTAGTACGTGAAGCGGTCGTTCCCGAGGACCGTATTGTTCATCGTTCCCTGCCCTGCGGCGGGCACCGGGATCGCCCTCGAGAACGCCTGGAACACGACATCGGTGATCCGGCTCGACGTCTCGGTGTTCCCCGCGGCGACCGCTGCGGGCGGGCTCGCGTTGACGAGGCAGGCCTCGGGCGCGCGAACGCTCACGGGGACGAAGGCTCCACCAGAAGCCGGAAGATCCGGCGCCGTGAGGCAGCGCACGACGTAGAAGCACGCCGAGCGAGTGACGGCGAGCGGACAGTTGAGATTTCCGTCGTATTGCGGCGCCGTGCCGGCGAAGTCGATGTCGATCGAGTCGCCGGCGATCGTGACCGCAGCGCGGATGTCGAGGAGCCCCGCCGTCGTCTCCAGGAGATCCGAGCCCTCGTAGCGGCCGTCGGGGAGCTCGCGGATCGCCGCGCGGACGACGCGCTCGGAGTAGGCGAGGAGCTCGTCCATCGCAGCCGTGACTCGATCGCGCCCGCGACGGGCGCAGAGCTCAGCGATTCGGCGCTCTGCGAGGCGGTTCCCGGCAAGCTGCGCACGGAGGTCTCCGCGGCGCTCGTCGGGATTCCGCATCCGCGACACGAGCGACTCGAGCGTCGCCTCGTCGAGGCGTGTCGGCGGGATGACGACGCCTTCCTCGGCAAGCGTGCGCGATCCCGGCGGGAGGCTCCCGGGCTCGGAGCCGCCGACGTCGGCGTGGTGCGCCCGCGTCACGGCGAAGCCGAGCTCGGTGCGCGTGACGATGGTCAGGTCGGGCAAGTGCGTTCCGCCCGCGTACGGATCGTTGAGGATCCACGGCTCGCCGGGAGCGGGGTCGTGTGCCATGACGGCCGCGACCGCCTCCGGCATCGCGCCGAGATGTACCGGGATGTGCTCCGCCTGCGTGACCATGCGGCCGCGCTCGTCGAAGAGCGCCGTCGAACAGTCGCGGCGCTCCTTGATGTTCGCCGAGAACGCCGAGCGAATGAGCGCTGCGCCCATTTCCTCGGCGATCGCACGCAGGGAGGATCCGATGACCTGGAGCTCAATGGGAATCAACGCGACCTCCGGAGGACGAGCGTTCCGTGCGCGTCGGTCGCGCCGGCCCACCCGGCCGGCACCCAGGCGGTCGCGCCGTCGAGCTCGAGCACTGCCGGGCCGCGCGCAGTCAGTACGGGGCCTCTTACGGTCACCGTGGGTGCGGGCTGAACCTCCGCAGTCCGTACGGCGACGAGCTCGATCGGCCGGTCGGGGTCCGCGTACCCGTACCGGGCCGCGTGCGCGTCGTGAAATCGTGTGGCGAGCTCGCGTCCGAGGGGGACCGAGAGCTCGAAGGACTGGCCCGCGTAACGTAGGTCGGCCTCGCCCTCGTCGGGCAGCTCGCCGACGTCTGCGAGCGGCGCGATGTACGTCGTTACGGCATCACGCCGTTCGTCGGCCGCGACCAGCCCGAGAGCGGAGAGAACACCGGCGGCGGCGGGAACGAGCACCGTCGTCATGCCGAGCTCGTCCGCGAGCGCGCAGGCGTGTAGCGGCCCGGCGCCGCCGAACGCGACGAGCGCGAAGTCGCGCGGATCGAGACCTTGCTCGACCGAGACGACACGAAGCGCGCGCACCATCTCGGCGTTCACGACGTCGATCACGCCCCCTGGGTCGACGCGTTCGAGCGTGCGCTCTGCTGCGTCCGCGTCGAGCGAGATCCCACCCGGCAGGGTCCCAGGCAGACGTCCGAGCAGGAGGTTGGCGTCGGTCACGGTCGCCTGCGTCCCGCCGCGTCCGTAACAGGCGGGCCCGGGGTCGGCTCCGGCGCTCTCGGGACCGACGCGGAGAGCGCCGCCCTCGTCGAGCCACACGACCGAGCCACCTCCCGCACCGACCGTGTGCACGGCGAGCGTCGGCAGGCGCACGGGAAGGCCGTCGATCAGGCGTTCGTGCTCGCGCCGAGCCGCGCCGTCGACGATCGCGCACACATCCGTCGAGGTCCCGCCCATGTCGAACGAGAGCGCGTTCTCGAAGCCTGCGAGCGCGGCCAGCCGGGCTGCCCCCACGACGCCGGCGGCCGGGCCGGAGAGGAGAGCGAACGCAGCGTGGGCTTCCGCCTCCTCGAGCGTTGCGAGCCCGCCCGACGAGCGCATCACGAGCGGCGAAGGGAGGCGTGCATCCGCACATGCCCGGGCCAGCGCGCCGACGTAGCGCGAGAGGACGGGCCCGAGGTAGGCGTCGACTGCGGTCGTCGATGCGCGCTCGTACTCGCGGAACTCGGGCGCGACCTCGTGGGAGGCCACGATATGGGCGGACGGGTAGCGGCGCCTGAGCTCCTCGGCGACGAGGCGCTCGGGTTCCGGGTCGCGGAACGAGAAGAGGAGCGAGACCGCGATCGCCTCCGCGTCGATCTCGGGCAGCGTGTCGAGGTCGAGCGGGACGAGCTCGCCGTTGGCGCCGGTCCGCCCGCGCACGCCGACGCAGCGTTCGAGCGGCACGAGCGGAGGCGGGTGCTCGGCGCACGGGCGATAGAGCTGTGCGCGCGTCTGCCTCCGCAGGTGCAGGACGTGCTCGAAGCCCTCGTTCGTCACGAGCGCCGTTCGCGCGCCGCGTCGCTGGAGGAGCGCGTTGGTCGCGATCGTCGTCCCGTGAGTGAACCGTTCGACGTCGTGTGCGCCGGCAGCCGTCGCCGATGCGACTACCGACTCCTGCTGGTGCCTCGCGGTCGGCACCTTGGCGATTCTGATTTCGCCGCCCTCGAGAAAGACCGCGTCCGTGAACGTCCCACCGACGTCGATGCCCAGCGCACGCATCGGCCGATTCTCGATGATCGAGCCGACTAGGATCCCCACGGCGTGCATCGCCTCGTCTGCCTCGGGCTCAGCCATCGCACCGCTCCCGTCGAACTGCGCGAGCGCATCGGCGCGCTCGGACTGGGTGCGGAGCGGTGCCCGGCCGTGCTCGAGCAGGTCGTGCTGCAGACGTGCTACCGGGTCGAGCTCTACGCACGACTCACTTCGGGCGTCGATGACGCTCGCGACGAGCTCGTCGATGCGCTCTCGACCGCGCACGGCGTCTCACGGGAGCTGCTGCTCGACCACCTCTACGTGCACGCGAGCGAAGACGCCGCGCGCCATCTGTGCCGTGTTGCCGCGGGCCTCGACTCGCTGGTCCTCGGTGAGGCCGAGATCCTCGAGCCAGGTGGGTGAAGCGCTCGAGTCCGCGAGAGCTGCCGGGACCGTGGGACCCGGCCTCGCGCTTCTCTTCCGGACCGCGATCACAGCTGGCCGCCGCGCGCGCGCGGAGACGGCAATCGGGGCGAACCCGGCGACCGCGAGCTCGCTGGCCCTGTCGCTGGCCGAGGGCGTTCTCGGAGACCTCCGAGAACGCGACGTGCTCGTGGTCGGCGCGGGGCGGATCGGTCGGCAGGCGCTGAAAGCGGCTGAGGGCCGCGGGATCGTTCGTCTCGCCGTTGCCAACCGGACAAAGAGGCGGGCGATCGAGATCTCCGGTCGGTTCGGAGCCACCGCGCACGACCTGCGCGAGCTCGAGACCGCACTCGCCTCGGCCGACGTCGCGATCACCGCCACCTCGTCGGAGTCGCCGGTGCTCAGCGCCGACCTCGTGCGCGCGGCGATGCGGAGCCGTGGCGAGCGCCCGCTCGTGATCATCGATCTCGCCGTTCCGGCGGACGTCGAGCGCGAGGCAGGGGACGTCGACGCCGTTCGACTCTTCGACGTCGATGATCTCCGCGCCGGTCTCGACGACGCGGTGGGGTCGCGCCTCGCGGAGGTGCCGAAGGTGGAGGCCGTCGTCGAGGATGAGGTTGCCGGCTTCGCTCGGCGCTACCGCGAGCTCGAGGTCGAGCCCCTCCTCTCCGAGCTCCGTCGGCGGGCGGAGTCGGTCCGCGCGCTCGAGCTCGAGCGCGCCCTGAGCGACCTCGGTGACGTCGACCCGGCCGTCGTCGAGCGCATGGAGCACCTCTCGCGGACTCTCGTGAAGCGCCTTCTCCACGACCCGACCGTGCGGACGCGCGAGCGTGCCGGCGCCGGAGACGCGGACGAGGTCGCCGAGGCGGTGCGCGACCTCTTCGGCATCTCCGCCCCGAGCGATCGGTGAGCGCCCCGCCGCGCCAGGCGGCGGTCATCCTCGGCACCAGAGCGTCGGCGCTGGCGCGTGCCCAGACGGATCTCGTCATCGGACTGCTGACGGCTGCTCGGCCCGAGCTCTCGTGCGAGACGAGCGTGATCGCAACGACCGGTGATCGCACGCAGGAGAGCGGCGAGCCGCTCCCCGAGATCGGCGGCAAGGGTCTCTTCACGGCCGAGCTCGAGCGGGCGCTCCGCGAGCACGAGATCGATCTCGCCGTGCACTCGCTCAAGGATCTCCCGACCGAGGACGCGGAGGGCGTCGTGGTCGGTGCGGTCACCGCACGGGACGACTTCCGCGATTGCCTCGTCGCGCGCGAAGGCGCGACACTGGCGGACCTGACGGGCGGGGCGGTCGTCGGGACGAGCAGCCTGCGTCGCGCGGCGCAGCTTCGTTCGCTGAGGCCGGATCTCGAGATTCGCTCGATTCGCGGAAACGTCGACACGCGCGTGCGGAAGGTCGCCGACGGCGAGTTCGACGCCGCGGTGCTCGCGGCAGCCGGCGTGCTGCGGCTCGGTCTCCAGGACGTTGTCACGGAGTGGCTGCCGCCCGAGACGATGCTCCCCGCGCCCGGGCAGGGAGCGCTCGCGATCCAGTGCCGCGCCGACGACGACGCGATGCGCGCGCTGCTCACGGAGCTCGACGATCCGACCGGACGCGCCGAGACCACTGCCGAGCGCGCGTTCCTCCTGGCTCTGGGCGGTGGATGCGCGGCTCCCGTCGCAGCGCTCGCAACGGTGACGACGACCCCTCGTGTTCGTCTCGAGGGTCTCGTCGCGTCGGTCGATGGACGTGACGTGGTGCGCGTGCGCGGAGAGGGTGAACCGCTGGAAACGGGCCGGCGGCTCGCCCAGGACGCACTCGACGCGGGCGCGGACCGCATACTGGCGACGATCCGTGGCTGATCAACCCCTAACAGGCCGGCGCATCGTCGTCACCCGACCCGAGGCGAAGCCGCTCGCCGAGGAGCTGGAACGTCTCGGAGCGGAGGTGACCATCGTCCCGCTGATCGAGATCCGTCCCGCCGAGGATCGGGGCGCGCTCGAGGACGCCCTCCAGAGGATGGCTACGTACGACTGGGTCGTCCTCACGAGCGTGAACGGCGTCGCCCCGGTCGGGCCCGGTCTCGTCTCGCTCGGTGCCTCGACCCAGGTCGCTGCCGTCGGGCCGGTCACAGCGGAGGCGATCCGCGACCGCGGGGTGGAGCCGGCGTTCGTCGCCTCGCGCGCGTCCGAGGACATCGCGGCCGGCCTCGGCGACGTCGTCGGCAAGCGCGTGCTGATGCCGCAGGCCGACATCGCCGAGCCCCACCTCGCGGAGGAGCTGCGCGGTCGGGGAGCTGAGGTCGACGTCGTCGTCGCGTATCGCACGGTGCTCGTCGAGCCGCCGATGTGGGGCATCCTCCCGCTCCGGATAGCCGACGCGGTCGTGCTCGCCAGCGGCTCGGCGTGCCGAAGCCTCGCTGCAGCCGGTGGCGCAGGAGGCGGCGCGATGCTCGTGTGCATCGGCCCCAAGACGGCGAAGGTGGCCCGCGAGGTCGGCCTCAAGGTGGGGCTCGTCGCCGACGAGACGACGTCCGACGGCATCATTCGGGCGCTCGTGTCGCACTTCGAAGAGGGCTCATGACGTCGTTCCATCCGCTGGACGCGCTTCGCATGGCGCCGGGGGCGAAGCGACCGCGTCGTCTCAGGCGCACTGCCGCACTGCGTGACCTGGTCCGCGAGACGACGCTCGAGCCCGACGACCTCGTCTACCCGCTGTTCGTCCTCCCCGGCGACGACGTCCGTCGTCCCGTGGCGTCGATGCCCGGCGTCGACCAGCTGTCGGTCGACCGGTTGGCCGGCGAGGCGGCCGAGCTCACGGCGCTCGGCGTGAAGGCGGTTCTTCTCTTCGGGATCCCGAGCGAGAAGGACGCAAGCGGAACGGAGAGCTATGCGGAGGACGGCGTCGTTCAGCGCGCGATCCGCGCCCTGAAGGACGCGAGCCAAGAGCTGGTCGTCATGACGGACGTCTGCCTGTGCGAGTACACGGATCACGGGCACTGCGGCCTGCTCGACGCCGATGGCTACGTCCTCAACGACGAGACGCTCGAGCAGCTCGGGCGGATTGCGGTCTCGCACGCCGAGGCTGGCGCGGACGTCGTCGCGCCGAGCGGGATGATCGACGGGATGGTCGGTGCGATTCGCGGGGCCCTCGACGGCGACGGTCTGCAGGCGGTCGCGATCCTCTCGTACGCGGTCAAGTACGCGTCCGCGTTCTACGGCCCGTTCCGTGAGGCTGCGCAAGGGGCGCCCGCATTCGGCGATCGGCGCTCGCACCAGATGGACCCCGGGAACGCGCGCGAGGCCCTGCGCGAGGCCGCTCCTCGACGTCGAGGAGGGCGCGGACGCCCTGCTGGTGAAGCCCGCGCTCGGCTACCTCGACGTCGTCCGCTCCGTGCGCGACCGCTTCCCCGAGCTCCCGCTCGCGGCCTACAACGTCAGCGGCGAGTTCGCGATGGTGAAGGCCGCTTCGGCCAACGGCTGGCTCGACGAGCGCGCGGTTGTCCTCGAGGTGCTCACGGGCATTCGGCGTGCCGGCGCCGATCTCGTCGTCACGTACCACGCGAAGGACGCTGCGGCATGGCTCCAGAGCGGACGGTGAAGGCGCGGGTCGACGAGCGGCCCGAGGAGGAGCTCGAGGGCGTCGACGTCGCGGAGCACGGTCGATCGGCCGACGGCGAGACGACGTCGCTCGACCGTCGGCTGTTCATGCAGCTCCACGCGTACGGCGGTGCGCGCGACACAGCCGCGTTGATCTCTGCGCTCGAGGGTGGGGGTGTCGAAGGCGTGCTGTACGAGGACGTCAACGACCCCACCGGCGTCGCGCTGCTGACGCTCTCGGAGGATCCGGAGGCGTTCGTCGCCGCCCATCGCGGCTTTCTCCAGTCCTCGCCGTTCGCGGATCTCGAGCCCAAGCCGGAGCTCACGATGCTCGGCCGCACGTACGCGATCGGGTACGAGCAGGATCTCGACGAGACGCTCGTCGAGCGGCCGCGGCGACGCGTCCTCGATCCGGCGCTCTCGTGGGCGATCTGGTACCCGCTTCGACGTGCCGGCTCGTTCGAGCAGCTCTCGAGGCGCGAGCAGGACACGGTCCTCATGGAGCACGGGGGCGTTGGCATGGCGTTCGGGCGTGCTGGCCTCGGCTACGACATCCGGCTCGCGTGCCACGGGCTCGATCGCGAGGACAACGACTTCGTCGTCGGGCTCCTCGGGCCTGATCTGCACCCGCTCTCGATCATCGTCCAGCGGATGCGCAAGACGAAGCAGACGTCGCTCCACCTCGAGCGACTCGGGCCGTTCTTCGTGGGGAGAGTGGCGTGGCAGAGCCGGTCGGCGTAACCGAGTCGGCCGTCGCCGCGGCAGAAGTCGAGCCGACGTCGGTATTCCTACGGGCATGCCGGGGTCTCGCCGTCGAGCGAACACCGGTCTGGCTTCTGCGCCAGGCCGGTCGCTATCAGCCGGCGTATCGCGCGATTCGTGAGCGCCACTCGATGCTCGAGGTCATCCGCACCCCCGAGCTCGCGGCGCAGGTGACGCTCCTCCCCATCGACGCGTTCTCGCTCGATGCCGCGATCGTCTTCTCCGACATCCTCCCGCCGCTCGTCGGCATGGGCCTCGAACTCGACTTCGTGAAAGGCGACGGTCCGAGGATCGGCAATCCGATCACGACGACGCGCGACGTCGACCTCCTCGGAGCGCCCCCCGCGGAAGAGACGATGACGGGGACGCTCGACGCGATTCGCATCGTGCGGCGCGAGCTCGAGGCACGCGACGTTCCCGTGATCGGCTTCGCGGGCGGGCCGTTCACGCTCGCGAGCTACGCGATCGAGGGCGGGACGTCGAAGGACTTCACGAAGACGAAGGCGTTCATGCTCTCCGAGCCCGCGGCATGGAAGCGGCTGCTCGGGAAGCTCGTCACCGTGCAGGCCGACTACCTGCTCGCTCAGGCCGCGGCGGGTGCGCAGGCGCTGCAGGTATTCGATTCGTGGGCTGGACGCGCGCTCGGGCGCGAGGACTACCTCCGGTACGTCGCCCCGCACAACCGTGAGCTGTTCGCGAAGGTCGCGGCCGCCGGCGTGCCGGTAGTCAACTTCTCGCTGGGGGTAAGCGCGTACCTCGCCGACGCGGCTGCGTGCGGCGGCGACGTGGTGGGCCTCGACTGGTCGCTTCCGCTGGACGAGGCGTGGGAGCAGGTGGGCTTCGAGCGACCTGTGCAGGGCAATCTCGATCCGGCGGCGTTGCTCGCGCCGTGGCGCGAGCTGCGGTTCCGCATCGACGACGTGCTCGAGCGCGCGGACGGTCGTCCAGGGCACGTGTTCAACGTGGGCCACGGGCTGACACCGCAGACGCCGGAGGACAGCGTCCGCCGTCTCGTCGAGCACGTGCGGGAGCACACCTCGACATGAGCGCACGGCTGCCGATCGGCGTCCTCGTGATGGCGTACGGGGGGCCGGCGTCGCTGGACGAGATCCCCGGGTATCTCGCCGACATCCGGTCCGGACGGCCGACGCACCGCGCGGTGCTCGACGAGATCACCGAGAACTACCGCGCGATCGGTGGGAGCTCGCCGCTCCTCGCCGTGACCCGGCGTCAGGTCGACGCGCTGCAGGAGCGCCTCGGTGAGCGCTACCGCTGCTATCTCGGGATGCGCCACTGGTCGCCATGGATCGAGGATGTGGTCGGCGAGATGGTCGGCGACGGCGTGACCCATGCGGTCGGCCTCGTGCTCGCGCCGCAGTTCAGCTCCATGTCCGTGGCGCGGTACCAGCAGAAGGTCGCCGACGGCCTCGAGCTCTACCGCGCGCGCATTCGGTTCGCGCATGTCGCCAGCTATCACGACGACGATCGGCTCGTCCGGGCGTTCGCGGCGCGCGTCGAGCAGGGGCTTGCCGAGTGGCCCGAGGAGGTGCGCGACCTTGTTCACGTGATCTTCACCGCGCACAGCTTGCCGCTCCGTGTGATCTCTTCCGGCGACCCCTACGGCGATCAATGTCAGGAGACAGCGCGTCTCGTCGCCCGGCAAGCGGGTCTTCGGGAGGAGCAATGGTCGTGGTGCTGGCAGTCGGCCGGGCGTACGCCGGAGCCGTGGGCCGGCCCCGATCTCGGCGAGCACCTGGAGACGGTCGCCGCCCGCGGCGTCGAGCACATTCTCTGCGTGCCGGTCGGGTTCGTCTCCGACCACGTCGAGCTCCTCTTCGATGTCGACCATCGCGCGCGCGCGATCGCGGAGCGTCTCGGCATGACCCTCGTTCGCCCGCCTGCGCTGAACGACGACCCGGTATTCGTCGCGGCGCTCGCAGAGCTCGTGCGCGAGTGTGCCGAGGGGTGGCTGGCGGGGACGGCTGCCGCGTGAGGGTGGTCGTTGTCGGTGGCGGGATCGCCGGCCTCGCGGCGGCGCACCGGCTCGAGTCTGTCGCGCCGGGCTGCGACGTGCTGCTCGTGGAGCGCGACGCCATCCTCGGCGGGAAGCTCCGGACAGAGCACGTCGACGGATTCGTGATCGAAGCGGCGCCCGACAGCTTCCTCTCGCGGAAGGAGCGCGGCGTGGGGCTGTGCGAGGAGCTCGGCCTCGGGGAGGAGCTCGTGGGCAGGCGGCCGGAGAACCACAGGACGTTCATTCGCCGCGGCAGCACGCTCCACCCGCTGCCGGAGGGCCTTACTGGGATGATCCCGACGAGCCTCGAGGCGCTCGAGCAGAGCGATCTCCTCTCGGCGGTCGGGAAGGAGCGCTTCGCAGCCGAGTCGGAGATCCCACCGGCGCGCGGCGACGAGGACGAGTCCATCGCGTCCTTCGTGTCGCGCCGCTTCGGACGCGAGGCCTACGACGTGCTGGTAGAGCCGCTCATGACCGGCATCTACGGCGGCGACGGCGCACAGCTCTCACTACGTGCGACCTTTCCGCAGCTGCGGGTCCTCGAGCTGGAGCACGGAAGCCTCCTCCGCGGGCTTCCCACTCCGTCGCCGACCGAGCGGCCGCCGTTCGTGTCGCTGCGGGACGGCCTGGGCTCGCTGATCGCGACGCTCGTCGCGCGGCTCGAGCGCACCGAGGTCGCGTTCGGGCGAGCTGCAGTGCGCGTGTCTCCTGGCGCTGCGTACGAGGTCGAGCTCGACGACGGCGGGACCATCGAGGCCGACGGTGTCGTGGTCGCAACTCCTGCGTTCGTCACCGCCGAGCTCCTCGCAGCGCTCGACGCCGACCTCGCAGACACCCATGCGGAGATTCCCTACGCATCGTCCGTCGTGGTCACTCTCGCGTTCGCCGCCGCCGACGTTCCTCGGGTCGACGGCTACGGCTACGTCGTTCCGCGGGTCGAGGTGGGGGACGTCCTCGCGTGTACGTGGAGCTCCCGCAAGTGGGCGGGCCGTGCGCCGGACGGCATGGAGCTGATCCGCGTCTACGCGGGGCGGTTCGGTGGGCGTGATCTCACGGAGGAGGCGGATGACGAGCTCGTCGCGCTCGCCAGGGAGGAGGTCGCGCTGCTCGGCGTCGCGGCCGACCCGGTGCTGACGCGCGTCCACCGCTGGCGGCGCGGCATGCCGCAGTACGTGCTGGGGCATCCGGACCGGCTCGAGCGGATCGACGCTGCGGTCGCGGAGCATCTCGGGCTCGCGGTCGCAGGCGCTGCCTACCGCGGGGTTGGCATTCCCGACTGCATCCGCTCCGGTGAGGCGGCGGCGGAGTCGGTGGCCCGCGCGGTCGCCAGAGCCCGGGCGTGAATCGAGAGACCTCGGAGCGCCTCTTCGCCGAGGCGCAGGAGCTCCTGCCGGGCGGCGTCAGCTCGCCGGTGCGCGCGTTCCGAGCGGTTGGCGGCACGCCGCTCTTCATCGATCGTGGCGAGGGTGCCTACCTCGTCGACGTCGACGGGAACCGGTATGTCGACTACGTCCTCTCATGGGGCCCGCTGATTCTCGGCCATGCGCATCCGCGCGTCGTCGCGGCGCTCGAGGCCGCACTTCACAACGGAACGAGCTTCGGTGCGCCGAGCCCGCTGGAACTGGAGCTCGCGCGCCTGATCTGCGAGGCGATGCCGAGCCTCGAGCTCGTCCGCTTCGTGAGCTCGGGCACCGAGGCGACGATGAGCGCGCTGCGCCTCGCACGCGCGTTCACCGAACGGCCGAAGATCGTCAAGTTCGTCGGCTGCTACCACGGGCACGCGGATCTCCTGCTCGTCCAGGCAGGGTCGGGCGTCGCGACGCTGGGCCTGCCGGACTCCCCCGGAGTGACTCCGGGAGCGGTCGGGGACACGCTCGCGGCACCGTTCAACGACCTCCCTGCGGTCGAACGGCTCTTCGCCGCACACGACGACATCGCGGCGGTGATCGTCGAGCCGGTCGCAGGAAACATGGGCGTCGTCCTCCCGCAGGACGGCTTCCTCGAGGGCCTCCGCGCGCTCACCGCGTCACACGGCGCTCTCCTCGTGTTCGACGAGGTGATGACGGGGTTCCGCGTGGCACCGGGCGGTGCGCAGGCGCTCTACGGCATCACGCCCGACCTGACCACGCTCGGGAAGGTGATCGGCGGCGGGCTGCCGGTCGGCGCCTACGGAGGTCGTCGCGAGATCATGGAGCTCGTCGCTCCGGCCGGGCCCGTCTACCAGGCAGGGACGCTGTCCGGGAACCCGCTCGCGATGACCGCGGGGATCGCGACGCTCCGCGCGCTCGCCGAGCCCGGCGTGTGGGGTGGTCTCGAGGGCGCGAGCAGCCGGCTCGAAGCGGGCCTCGACTCGCTCGGCGACGACGTGCAGGTGGCCCGTGTAGGGACGATGTTCGGCATGTTCTTCGCGGACGTGGCCGTCACGAGCTGGGACACGGCCAAGCTGGCCGACACGAACCGATTCGCCGCGTTCCATCGAGCGATGCTCGACCGCGGCGTCTACCTCGCGCCGTCACAGTTCGAGGCCGGCTTCCTGTCGACGGCGCACGGTGACGCAGAGATCGAGGCGACGCTCGACGCGGCGCGCGACGCTCTGTCAGGGGTCTGACCCTACGGGTCTGACCCCTCAGTGTCGGACGCGGCCATGTCCCGGGGTCTGACCCCACGGGTCAGACCCCGGCTCTACCCTTCCCAGCCGTGAAGGTGCTGCTCGTGACGATGTACTTCCCGCCTGCGGGCGGCGGTGGCGTTCAGCGCTCGCTCAAGCTCGCGCAGTACCTCCCCGCGCTCGGCGTCGAGACGCACGTCCTCGCCCCCGACGACCCGAAGTGGGTGCACCGTGATCCGGAGCTTCGGATGCCAACGCAGGCCTGGATCCATCGCGCCCGCTACATCGGCCCGCGGGCACGGAAGCCTGCGGAGGAGCTTCGCGCGGCGGATGGGATCGAGCGCGCGCTCGTCCAGGCGCAGGTCACCGCGCGGCGCCTGCTCCTCCCCGACGCAAGTGTGACCTGGAACCTCACGGCGATCCCGGCGGCGATCCGCATCGCGCGGCGCGAGGGAATCGACACCGTGATCACGACCTCGCCGCCTCCGTCGGTCCACTTCGTGGGCGCAGCCGTCCAGCGGGCGACGGGCGCACGCTGGATCGCCGACCTTCGCGATCCGCTCGTCGCAAACCAGCAGCGGCGCGACGACACCACGGCGGCCCGGGCTCGCCAGGCCGCGAACGAGCAGGTCGCACGCCTCTTGGCCCGTCGTGCCGACGCCGTCAGCTGCGTCTCCGAGGCGATCGCCGCGGAGGTACGCGACCTCGGCGCTCGCGGAGAGGTACGCGTGATCGCGAATGGATGCGACTTCGACGACTTCGCCGACCTCGAGTACCACCCCGCGGAGCGCTTCAGGATCACGCACACAGGGAGCTTCTTCGGAAAGCGCGATCCCCGACCGTTCCTGCAGGCGTTCCACAACGCCGACCTCGACGCCGTCGCCCGCTTCGTCGGAGACTTCCGATCGTCCGACCGCGAGTGGGCTGCCTCGCTCGACCTCGGCAGTCGGCTCGAGCTCGTGGACTACCTCCCGCGTGTCGAGGCGTTGCGCGCTCAACGTGACTCCGAAGCGCTCCTGCTTCTCATCCCAGACGCCGGGGGTCGAGGCAAGGGCGTCCTCTCCGGGAAGGTCTTCGAGTACATCGCCGCCGGGCGCCCGATCCTCGCCGTCGTGCCTCCGGACGGCGCCGCCGCCGAGCTCGTCCGCGAGACGGGATCCGGCGTCGTCGTCGCACCTGACGACGTCGACGGGATCCGAGCGGCGCTGGTGGACATGCACTCCCGCTTCTCGAACGGTGGCCTCGCGTCGGTCGAGCTCGCGAAGGGCGACACCGAGCGGCTCTCGCGCCGGGCACGCGTGGAAGAGATGGCGGCTCTCGTCGCCGAGCTGGGCATGCCGACTCGCTGACTATCGTCACGCGCGTGGCCGAGAGCTCCACTCCGCCCAGCACCGTCGAGCGCGTGAAGGAGCACGTCGCCTCGTTCGGGCAATGGCCGTACGGAGTCGTGCGGCTCGGCGTGGTCATCTGCGTCGTTCTCGGTGTCGTCATCCTTCCGGGCGCGCTCGCGGACGCCCTCGACGGGAACGACCACTGGGCGGACAAAAACGGCTCGTTGGACTACGTGTCGCGCGAAGTCCCGCTCGCCGAGGCTGTCGGCAGCCAGCGCGTCGCGGAGGACGCCCGACTGTGGATGCCGGAGGACGCCAGCTACCGCATCGTCGCGGCACCGGATCTCTCGGGGCCGCTTCAGTGGGCCGCCCCCGACTTCCTCGCGAGCTTCCTCCTCCCGCGCCGTCAGACGGACTCCGAGGACGCCGAGTGGGTGTTCTGCTACCGGTGTGACACGGCCGAGTTAGGCGATGGTTTCGAGGTCCTCGCCGACGGCGGTGACGGGATCCTGTTCGGGCGCGCGAGCCGATGACGACCCGTGCTCTTCTGGGCCTGCTGGTCTTCAACCTCTTCGTGGCGTCCGTGGGTATCGGGCTGCTGGCGGGGGTCCGCGGCTATCGGTCGTGGGGCGAGGTCGCCAGGCTCGCTGGCGTTGCGTACCTCCTCGGCGTCGCATCGCTCTTCGTCGTGCTCACGCTCGAGCTCGTGCTCGGGATCCCGGTGCGGTCAGTCACGATCGTCCTGTCCGGACTGGCGATTGCGGCTGCGGGTGTCGTGGTGGCGATACACCGCCGGCTTTCCCTGCCGAGACGATTGGGTGACGTAACCGCCCGTCCGTCGGTCGTCGTCGCGGTGGTTGGTGCGATCGTCGTCGTGTACCTCGGATCGCTCTTTCGCGCGAGTCGCCTCTCGAACTTCGGCTGGGACGTATGGGCGTCGTGGGTCCCGAAGGCGAAGGCGATCTACTTCTCGGGAGGAGTCGACTCCGAGTTCTTCGCATCGCTCCCCGGCGGCTCGTACCCGCCCGGGCTGCCCGTGCTCAACGCCGGTGCACTGCACGCGATGGGCTCGGCCGACGCCGTCACGCTCCATCTTCAGTACTGGTACTACGCGGTCGGCTTCGCCGCAGCGTTCGCCGGCCTCCTGTGGGGACGTGTTCGAGCGCCGATCCTCCTGCCGTTCCTGCTTCTCGCGCTCCTCCTGCCCGACGTCCGGAACCGCGCGTGGGATCTCTACGGCGATGTCCCTCTCGGGTACCTCGTCGCCATCAGCGCGCTTCTCGTTCTGCTCTGGATTCACGACTCGGCCGCCTGGCAACTCGTCGGGGCATCGATCTTGCTCGGCGGGGCGATGCTGACGAAGCGCGAGGGCATCCTGTTCGCGTTGTGCGTCCTCGCGGCAGCTCTGGTCGCGACGGTCCGACAGAGGCGTATCGCATGGCCGCGTATCGGCCTGGCAGGAGCCGCAGCCGTCGCTCTCGCCGCGCCGTGGCGGATCTGGTTCACCCTCGAGGATCTGCCGAGCGACGCGCCCGAGGGCGGATACCTCGGCGTCCTCGACCATCTCGACAGGGCCTGGCCGTCGATCGAGCTCGTCGTACGCGTCTTCTTCGAATACGACCTCTGGCTGCTCGTGCCCACTCTCGCAGTCGCGGCGATCGTCCTTGCGTTCGCAGCCGGTGCACGACGGGAAGCTGTCTTCGTGCTCGTCTTCCTCGCCGGCGCGCTGCTCGGATGCGCCTGGACGTTCTGGTCGAACCCGAGCCTCGGCCTGGGTACCGAAGAAGGTCTCGTGAACCGCGTGGTCGGCACGCCGGTGCTCGCAGTTGCCGCTCTCACGCCGCTTCTGCTCGAGCTCGCCTGGCGAGCCGGTGTCCGCCAGCGCGACGCGCAGCAGGTTACGGAGCCGTCCCGAACCCGGCTCGTCGCCGCGACTGCTGTGGTGCTCGTCGCCGCGGTCGGCTACCCCGCTCTCGTCCTCGCCGAGGACGGCGGGCCACGGTTCCCCTCAGCGGAGGACTGCGCGCGGCCAGCGGTCGACGGGCAGCCCGTGCGGGTCGTGTTCGGGTACCGAGAGACGTTCCCCGAGGCAATCGAGCTGCGGGATCGCGCGCTCGAGGTCGGATTCCTGGGGACGGAGGCGGAGCAGGACGGGTGCGGTCGCGTCAGGGTCGCGGTCGGAGGCGTTCCCTCGATCGCGGTTGGGGAGCAGATCGTCGAGACTGCACGCGGCGTCGGCCTCGACGCCAGTCTCGAGCGCGACGTGGACGAGTAGCGCGTCGGAGCTACGCTCCGCGTCCGTGACGTCTCATGCGCTCCCGGCACGAGCCGTCGTGCGAGACGGCGTACTCGCGCAACCTGTCCTGGACGGGCTGTTCCTCCTGACGATCCTCACGGTGACGTTCCACAAGCTCCAGTGGGAGCTCGCGGGCTCGCTCACGCTCTCCGACGTCCTCACGTCGGTCTTCCTCGTCCTCTTCGCCTGGGACCGGATCGAGCGCGCGGACGGCCGGATCACGCGGACCGCCGTCGTCGCACTCGCGTTCTTCGCCCTGTTCGCGCTCGTCTACCTCGCGGGCTTCTACAGCCTCGACACCGGGCAGTCGCTGGCGCAGTGGGCGAAGGGGATGGTGAAGTTCGTCCTCCACTTCGGGTTCCTCGTGACCGGTGTGGCACTGCTCGCGCGCCGTGGTGTGCGGTTCTACTGGTACGCGCTGGCGGCGTTCCTCGGTGGGATCGGCCTGAATGCGCTCTACGGCGTGATCCAGCTCGTTCTCGCCGAGGCGGGAATCAACCTCGACGAGCTTCTCGTCGAGCCGATCACCTCGCGTCAGACGGGCATCAACGTCTTCGGCGCCGTCGGGGGAACCCAGGAGGTCTTTCGCCCGAACGCGCTGACCGGGGATCCGAACCATCTCGGGATCGAGCTCGTGATCCCGCTCCTGGTCCTGACCCCGCTCTATCTCCGCCTCGAGGCCGGGCACCGGCTGAAGACTCCGCTGGCGATCTCGCTGGCGTTTCTCCTGCTCGTCGAGCTCGCCACGCTGTCGCGGAGCGCGCTCCTGGGTCTCGCGTGCGGTGTGCTCGTCCTCGCGCTCCCGTATCGGCGGCATCTCCGGCGACCGGCACTCCTCGTCCCGCTCGCAGCAGTCGCGCTGCTCGTCGCGGCAGTGGTGCTCGTCAGGCTCGACTTCTTCCTGACCGTCCTCCGCGCGCGAACGAACACGAGCCGCGCGGCCGCCTCGCCGCACTTCGACGTGTACTCGTTCATCCCCGACGTGCTCTCCATGAATCCGTTCCTCGGGCTCGGGCTCAACAACTTCGCCGTGTACTACGAGTTCGTCACGGGACGCCCGGACTTCGGGCCCCACTCGTTCTACGTCGCGACGATCGTCGAGACGGGGCTCGTCGGCGCGACGCTGTTCGGCGTGTTCGTCGTCTGGGTGTTCAGGAGGCTCGGCGCCGCCCGTCGCGTAGGCCGCGCGCTCTCCGCTGCCGGCGACCCCCTCGCCGCGCGAGTGCGACCCGTCGCGTGGGGGATGACCGCGGCGCTCGTCGCGACGCTCGTCGCCAACGTCTTCTACCTCACGATGACGTTCTACTACTTCTACGTGTTCGCGACGTTGGCGGTTGCGCTCGCCGCGGTCGCGTCGCGCGCGCTGCGCGCGTGAAGGTCGTCGTCCTCACCACGTCGTACCCGCGCACGCCGGACGACGTCGCGGGCGTGTTCGTGCGGGACGCGGTCGAGCACCTGCGCGAGGCGGGCGTCGACGTGGCGGTCGTCTCACCGGCGACATTCCGCGACTACGGTCTCGCCTACGGCCACGGCATCGTCGGGAACCTGCGGCGTAGCCCGTGGAAGCTGCTGCAGCTGCCGCTGTTCCTCGCGTCGTACTCGATCGCCGCTCGCCGCGCCGCCCGTGACGCCGATGTCGTCCATGCCCACTGGATCCCGTCGGCGCTCCCCGCCCTGAAGACGCGGAGGCCCTTCGTGCTGCAGCTGTGGGGAACCGACGTCGAGCTCGCGGGGCGGGTGCGATGGGCAGCGCGGGCTCTCGTTCGGCGTGCACGCATCGTCCTGTGCCCGTCCGAGGCGCTCGCCGCAGCCGCCCGCGACCTCGGTGCGAGGGATGTTCGGGTCATCCCCAGCGGCGTGACCTTGCCAGCTGGGGTCGGCGAGCCCGACGAGCCACCGCACGTCCTCTTCGTCGGCCGGCTGTCCGAGGAGAAGGGGATCCTCGAGTTCCTGGAGGCCACCGAGGGGTTGCCGCGCGTGATCGTGGGCGACGGCCCGCTCCGCGAGCGTGTCCCCGAAGCCGTCGGCTTCGTCTCGCGTCGTGAGCTCGGCACGTGCTACGAGCGGGCCGCCGTCGTCGCCTGTCCGTCGCATCGTGAGGGGTACGGCGTCGTCGCTCGGGAGGCGATGGCGTACGGCCGTCCGGTGGTTGCGAGCGCCGTTGGCGGCCTGCTGGACGCCGTCGAGGACGGCGTCACGGGTCTTCGCGTCCCGCCGCGCGACGCACGGGCGCTACGCGCTGCGATCGAGTCTCTGCTCGGGGATGCCCCGCTCCGCCGCGAACTGGGCGTGACGGCGCGCGCTGTCGCCGGCGAGCGCTTCTCCTGGACAGTGGCCACGGCGGCGACCCTGCGCGCCTACGACGCGGCGGTCGGCGCCATCTGAGAACAGGCGATCGCGACCGGAGGCGTGGGTAGATTCGAGCGCCGGATGTCCTCCGGCCGCCTCCGCACCGCCGTCGCGCTCGTCGGCATTCCGATCGGCCTCTTCTTCCTCTGGCTCGCATTTCGCAACGCCGATCTCGACGCCGTCCGCGCCACCCTGCGCGAGGCTGACGCGGGTCTCGTTGCGCTCGCCATCGGCGCGTTCGGCCTCGTCTATGCCTTCCAGTCGGCGCGCTGGCAGCGGATCGCCGCGACTCCTCAGGTCCGGCTCGCCCGCTTCTACGAGATGTCCGTGAGCGGGATCGCCGTCAACAACGTCCTCCCGGGCCGGATCGGCGACTTCCTGCGGGCACGCTGGCTGGGACAGGCCTCGGGGATGGCCGGCGGGAAGGCGTTCGGCACCGTCATCCTCGACCGCGCGTTCGACCTCGTCGTCCTCGTCGGACTGCTGATCGTCGGGATCGCGGCCGTCGCCAGTTCGGAGTGGCTCGTCGAGCTGGCTGCGGCGAGCGTCGTCGTCGTGCTCGGGTTGGCGGGAGCTCTCCTCTTCGCGCGGGTGTACATCGGTCGGCGTGACCGAGGGAGACACGACAGGGGGCTCGTGCGCCGACTCGTGCGCGACACCGTCGAACGTCTCGCCGAGCCGTTCGGGCGCCAGCACTTGCTCACGTGGCTGGCGCTCAGCCTGAGCGCCTGGATGATGTGGGCGGTCGCCGCGCTGCTGGTCGCGCGGTCGCTGGACGTCGAGATCTCGTTCGCAGAGGCCCTCTTCGTCACCGCGGTGCTCAACCTCGGCTCGGCGGTGCCGTCATCGCCGGGATACGTCGGGACCTATGAGTGGCTCGGCGTTGCGTCGCTCGGCCTGCTCGACGTCGACACCGAGCCGGCGCTTGCATTCACGATCCTCGTTCACGCAGCCTGGTACGTGCCCACGACGCTCTTCGGAGCGGTTGCACTCGGCACGCGCGGCGCGGTGGAGCTTCGCCGCCGTCGGCGCTAGGAGCGCCTGGCGGCGGCACAGAGCCTGGTTCGCCAGGCCCTCCTTGTACCATCGGCCCGTGCGCGAGCTGGTCGTGAACGGCAAGGCGATCACGCGGGACGGCCCCGCGTACGTCATCGCCGAGATCGGGAACAACCACCAGGGCGACGTCGAGAAGGCGAAGGCGCTGATCCACGCGGCGAAGGAATGCGGGGTGGACGCCGTCAAGTTCCAGAAGCGCGACAACCGCGTGCTCTTTACTCGCGAGTTCTACGACTCCCCGTACGACAACGAGAACAGCTACGGGGCCACGTACGGCGCGCACCGCGAGTTCCTCGAGCTCTCGAAGGGCGACTGGTTCGAGCTGAGTCGCTACTCGAGGGAGGAGGGGGTCGCGTTCGTCGCCGCCGCGTTCGACGAGCCCAGCGCGGACCTCATGGCCGAGCTCGACGTCGATGCGTTCAAGTTCGCGTCGGGAGATCTGCTCAACGTCCCGTTCCTCCGGTACGTCGCCGCGCTCGGCAGGCCCATGTTCCTGTCGACGGGCGGAGGCAGCCTCGAGGACATCGATCGCGCGGTCGACGCGATCCTGGTCGCGAACGAGCAGCTCAGCGTGCTGCACTGCACGGCGGCGTACCCGGCGGACGTCGAGGATCTCAACCTCTCCGTGATCACGGCGCTCCGGGAGCGCTACCCGGATCTCGTCATCGGGCTCTCCGACCATCACAACGGCATTGCGATGGCGCCCGTCGCGTTCATGCTCGGCGCGCGGGTCTTCGAGAAGCACTTCACGCTCAACCACGCCTGGAAAGGCACGGATCACGCCTACTCGCTGATGCCCGACGGGATGCGCCGCTTCGTCCGGGATCTCCAGCGCGTGCCCGTCGCGCTCGGTGACGGCGTGAAGCGGAGGCTGCCGAGCGAGGAGCGTCCCCTCGAGAAGATGGGGAAGAAGCTCGTGGCCGCGCGTGAGCTTCCGGTCGGGCACGTCCTCGTGGCGGGCGACCTCGTTGCGAAGTCGCCGGCCGACGGCGGCCTTCCGCCGTACGAGCTGGACGGCCTCCTCGGACGCGCGCTCATGCGTCCACTGGCTTCCGAGCAGGCGATAGAAGCAGACGATCTCGAGCCCGTCACACGGGCTGTCGCAGCTCGCGAAGCGTGAACGACTTCAGCGAGATCCGCCTCGTCGTCTTCGACTTCGACGGCGTGTTCTCCGACAACCGCGTGTGGACGAACGACCGCGGCGAGGAGAGCATCGCGTCCTTTCGCGGCGACTCCGTAGGCCTGCGTCGCCTCGACGAGGTCGGCGTCGACTACTTCATCCTCACATCCGAGACGAACGACGCGGTGCCCGCGCGGGCACGCAAGATCAGGAGCGACTGCATTCGCGGGATCGACGACAAGCTTCCGGTGCTACGTGACGAGCTCGACCGAAGGGGGTTCTCGCTCGCCGAGACGGCCTATCTCGGGAACGACGTCAACGACGCGGAGTGTCTCGCGGCGGTTGGACTGCCTGTCGTGCCGTCGGACGCGTGGCCCGAGGTGATGCCTCTCGCGAAGCTCGTGCTCACTCGCGCAGGTGGGTACGGGTGCGTCCGCGAGCTCTGCGATGCCGTCTGGAACGCGAAGCGGGTCGAAACGGCTGCGATGACGGGCGCGGAGACCTGACTCGTGCGCCTCGTCGGGTCGGTGTTGGTCAGGAACGAGGACGTCTTCGTCGAGCGTGCAATCTGCAACGCGGCCGGCGTCTGCGATCGCATCCATGTGCTCGATCACCAGTCAGACGATGGGACGCCCGAGATACTGCGCGCCCTCGCGGGCGAGCTCGACCATCTGGACGTATGTCGGTCGTCCTACTCGGGAGACTCGCATCGGTCGCTGGAGCAGTACGTGGGGACCAGCACGTGGGTGCTCGTGATCGACGGCGACTGCATCTTCGATCCGGAGGGCCTCGGCCTGCTTCGTGAGACGCTCGAGAGCGGGGTGCATGACGACGTCTTTCGGATCCGTGGGCACGTGCTGCACTGCGACGAGATCGACGATGCCGCGGGGACTGTCTCCGGCTATCTCGCGCCTCCGTCCCGCCCCATCGTGCAGCTCTTCAACTTCGGTGCGCTCGAGTCGTGGACTGGGTGTCCCGAGCGCGTCCACGGCGGCACCGCGGTGTTCCGGCCCGACTACGACTGGACGAACGTGTTCGACTTCGCGGAGACGACCGAGTGGGATGGCGATCCGCTCCGCCTCGTCCACGTGTGCTTCCTTCGTCGTTCGTCGCGCGAGCCCGGAGATCCGGCTCGCGGTCGTCCGAACCTGAACGAGTTGGGCGAGTATCGACGCGGGCTCGTGGGGCGCATCCGGCGGGTCGTTCGCAGGCCGACGATCGATCCGAAGGTGAGTGCTCTCCGTGGTGTCGGTCGAGGCTGGAAGGAGGACAAGTACCGGCGTGGGCCTCGGGTCACGCTCGATGCGACGTCGTTCTTCCCCGAGCTCGCGGTCGCCCCCCATGCCTGATCCACTCTTCGACCTCGAGGGCCGCGTGGCCGTCGTGACCGGTGGGATGGGGCAGCTCGGGCAGGTCTACCTCGCCGGTCTCGCGGAGCGCGGGATGCGTGTCGCGAGCTTCGACGTCGCCACCGGCGCGGTGCCCGAGGGCGTTCGCGCCTGGGAGGTGGACGTCACCGACCGTGCGTCGATCGCTCGGGCGGTCGACGACGTCGTCGCCGCATGGGGTGTGCCGCACCTCCTGGTCAACAACGCAGGGCTCGACTCCCCCCCGGATGCTCCCGCCGAGGAGGTCGGCCCGTTCGAGGCGTATCCGGAGGCTGCGTTCGATGCTGTGATGGCCGTCAACGTGAAGGGGGCGTTCCTGTGCTGTCAGGTCGTCGGGGGGGCGATGGCACGGGCGGGGCGCGGCTCGATCGTCAACGTCTCTTCCGTCTATGGCCTCCTTTCGCCCCCGCAGGATCTCTACGAGTTCCGCCGTGCCGGGGGCGAGACGTTCTTCAAGCCGGTCGCGTACTCGGTCTCGAAGTCCGCCGTTCTCAACCTCACGCGCTATCTCGCGACGTACTGGGCGAAGCAGGGCGTGCGTGTGAACACGCTCACACTCGCGGGCGTGCAGCGAGATCAGGCGCAGGAGTTCCTCGAGGCCTTCGCGGAGCGGTCGCCGATGGGCCGGATGCTCGATGCGGCAGAGGCGCTAGGTGCGGTCGTCTTCCTCGCGTCCGACGCCTCCTCGTACGTCACCGGCTCGAACGTCGTCGTCGACGGCGGCTGGTCGGCTTGGTAGTCCTGCCCGACGTCCCGAATCTCATCGACGGACGCGCGGTTCCGGCGCGTTCTGGAGCATGGCTCGAGAAGGTGCGTCCGGACGACGAGTCGGTTCTCTGCCGCGTCGCTCGCTCGGACGCGCACGACGTCGCGGACGCCGTCGCGGCCGCACGAGCAGCCCAGCCTGCCTGGGCCGAGCGAACTGCGGTTGCGCGAGGCGACATCGTCCGTGAGCTCGCCCTCCTCCTGCGCGAGCGACGCGAGGAGGCTGCCGAGCTCGTCGTGGCCGAGACCGGGAAGTCGCCCGAGCTCGCGCTCGGCGAGACGGATGCCGCCGTCGAGATGGGGTTGTTCGTCGCGGGAGAGGGACGTCGCTCGTACGGCCGCACGACGACCGCGAGCATGGCGAACCGCACGGTGCTGACCCTGCGCCAGCCCCTTGGCGTCGCAGGACTGATCATGAGCTTCAACACGCCGCTTCCGAACATCGCGTGGAAGGCGTTCCCGGCGATCTTCTGCGGGAATGCCGCGGTCGTGAAGCCCTCGGAGCACACGCCCGCGTCGGCGTCCCGCTTTGCCGAGCTCGCGCTCGAGTCGGGCGTTCCTCCCGGCGTGCTCAACGTCGTGCACGGGCTCGGTCCCGAGGCCGGTGCCGCACTCGTCGACCATCCGGACGTCGACCTCGTGAGCTTCACCGGCTCGGCAGCCACCGGCCGCGCGATCAACGAGGTCGCCGCGCGCCGGCTCGCGAAGACGTGCCTCGAGCTCGGCGGGAAGAACGCTCTCGTCGTCTGCGACGACGCGGATCTCGACCGCGCCGTCGAGTGGGTGCTCGCGTCGGCGTTCTCGAACGCGGGCCAGCGCTGTGCCTCCGCGAGCCGCGTCGTCGTCTTCGACGCGGTCTACGACGCGTTCCGAGAGCGGCTCGTCGATGCCGTAGCGACGCTCGATTCGCAGCCGGTCATCGGTCGCGAGAGCATGGAGCGCATCCTCGACGCGGTCGTGCGGGCGCGCGCGGCTGGTGCGACGGTGCTCGCCGGTGGAACGCGGCTCGAGCGCCTGGGATGGCATGTCGCACCGACCGTCATCGAAGGCGTCGCAGCGGATGCCGAGCTGTCGCACCTGGAGCTCTTCGGTCCTGTGACCGTCCTCTACCGGGTCGCTGATCTCGACGACGCGATCGCGTTGGTCAACGACTCGCCGTACGGGCTCACGGCCGCGATCCACACGCCGAGCGTCCACCGGGCCATGCGCTTCGCCGAGCGCGCGCAGGCCGGCGTGGTCGTCGTGAACGCGGGGACGCACGGCTCGGAGCCGCACATGGGCTTCGGCGGTGTCAAGGACTCGGGCACCGGTTGGAGGGAGGCAGGGATCGAGTCGCTCGACGTGTATTCCGATCCGAAGGTCGTGAACATCGTCGTCGACCCAGCGAAGGCATGACTCGATCAGCGGCAATCCTCGGCCCCGGCGCCGTCGGGGGCTCGCTCGCAGTTCGCCTGTCCAACGCAGGCGTGCCCGTGACCTGTGTCGCGCACCCGGAAGCGGTGGGGCTGATCGCGCTCGCCGGCCTCGTCGTCGAGTCGCCGGAGGGAGCGCTCAGCGCGCGGGTGGAGGTCGTCGAGCAGCTCTTCAAGCCGGTGGGGCTCCTGCTCGTGACGGTCAAGGCGCCGGCGCTCGAGGACGCCATCGCGCGCGTCGATCCGGAGGCCGTCGCGAGCGGCGTCGTCGTCCCGCTCCTGAACGGCATCGAGCACATGGAGGTGCTTCGGGAGCGCTTCGGAGACCGTCTGGCCGCCGGCAGCATCTCGCACTTCCAGGCCTACCGCGCGGGCCGCGTGCAGATCATCGAGGCAACGTGGTCTCCAGTCATCACGATCGCGTCGGAGAGCCTCTCCCGTTCGGAGGTCGAGCAGGCAGCGGACATGCTGCGCCAGGCCAGGATCGACGTTCGCGTCGGGCAGAACGAGAAGCGTCTCCTCTGGCACAAGCTCGCGCGTATCGCTCCGCTCGCGGCTGCGAGCGCCGCGTCGGGAAAGACGGTCGGCGTGCTGCGCAACGATCCCGCGTGGCGCCCGCGGCTCGACGCGGCAATCAACGAAGCGTGTGCGGTTGCCGAGGCGGACGGTGTCCAGCTGCGTGCCTCGGCGCAGTGGGCGATCATCGACGAGCTCGCCGACGAGACGACCCCGTCCGCTGCACGTGACGTTGCCGCCGGTCGCAGCTCGGAGCTCGACGCCATCGTCGGAGGCGTCCTGCGAGCGGCCGAGCGGCTCGACGTGCCCTGCCCCGCGCTGACCCAGCTCGCGTCTGCGGCCGGGCTCCAGTGAGCGCGAACCGCGCGGTCGCATTCGTCCCCGCGCGCTCGGGCTCCGAGCGAGTGCCCCACAAGAACGTGCGCCCCCTCGCCGGTCACCCGCTGCTCGCATACGCGGTCGAGACGGCGCTGCAGAGTGGCGTGTTCGAGCGCGTCGTCGTGTCGACGGACTCGGAGAAAATCGCCGAGGTCGCGCGCTGGTACGGCGCGGAGGTCCCGTTCCTTCGTCCGGCCGAGTACGCGACGTCGACCTCACCGGACATCGAGTGGCTCGCGTACACCCTCGAGCAGCTCGACGAGGCCTACGACCTCTTCGCGCTGATCCGTGCGACCAACCCGTTTCGCGGCCCGGCCGTCGTGCGCAGCGGGTTCGAGCAGCTTCTTGCGACACCCGAAGCCGACTCGATCCGGGCGATCGAGCTCGTCAAGCAGCACCCCGGGAAGATGTGGCTCGTCGCCGACGACGGGCGCACGATGGCGCCGCTTCTCGACCAGGCGCACCTCGAGGTCGCGTGGCACGCGGGGCAGTACCAGGCGCTCCCATCCGTGTACGTCCAGAACAGCGCGCTCGAGATTGCGTGGACGCGCGTCGTCACGGAGACGGGCACACGCGAGGGCAAGGTGTTCGCCCCGTTCCTGATGCAGGGTGTCGAGGGCTTCAACGTCGACGACGAGGAGGACTGGGAGCGTGCCGAACGGCTGGTCGTGGGCGGCGAGGCGTCGCTTCCCGCGATCCCGCACGCTCCGTATGCTCCCCCGTCGTGAGAGTCGCCTCCCTCGAGACGCTGTTCTGCGACGCCGGCTGGCGTCCCTGGATCTTCCTCAAGGCGACGACCGACGACGGGCTCGTCGGCTGGGCCGAGATCACGGACTCGCACGGGTCGCCGCGGGGCCTCGCCGGGATCGTGGAAGACCTCTCGCCGCTCGTCGTCGGACGGGACCCGCGGCCTGTCGAGGCGATCTACTGGGATCTCTACCGCGCGACGCGGCAGAGCCCGGGCTCGGTGATCGCGAAGGCGCTCGCCGGCGTCGAGAACGTCCTCCTCGACCTCAAGGCGAAGGCGCTCGGCGTCCCCGTGTACGAGCTCTTCGGGGGGCCGACGCGCGAGACGATCCCGATGTACTGGTCGCACTGCGGCACGACGCGGGCGCGCGCCCACGAGGTGACCGGGACGCCCGAGCTCGCCTCGTACGACGCCGTCACTGCGCTTGGTCGCGAGGTCGTCGACGGCGGCTTCGGGGCGTTCAAGACCAACGTCGTCGTCCCGGGCGAGGATCCGAAGGTGCTCATGCCGGGCTTCAACGAGGGCGGCGGGACGCTTCGCGCGGAGGAGATCGCCGACGCGCTCGCCCGGTTGCTCGAGGCGTTCGCCGAAGGAACCCGTGGAGCTGCGCGCCCGATCGTCGACCTCAACTTCAACCTCGACCCCGAGGGCTGCGTGCGGGTCGCGAAGGCGTTGGAGCCCTTCGACCTCCTCTGGCTCGAGGTCGACCTCTTCGACGCGGGCGCGCTCGCGCACGTGCGGCACGTCGCGCCGATGCCGATCTGCTCGGGCGAGAACCTCTACGGCAGCCGCGACTTCCGGCCCTACCTCGAGGCGGGTGCGATGGACGTCGCTTCGGTGGACGTCATCTGGAACGGGTTCCATCAGGCCAAGAAGATCGCCGACCTCGCCGAGACGTTCGAGGTCAACTGCGCGCCGCACAACTACTACAGCCACCTCGCGACCTTCATCGCCGCGCAGTGGTGCGCCGCGATCCCGAACGCGCGGATCCTCGAGTTCGACGTCGACGACGTCCCCTGGCGCGACGAGCTCGTCACGTCGCTGCCGGAGATCTCGGCGGGCGAGCTCCGGATCCCCGACGGTCCGGGCTGGGGTGTCGAGCTCGACGAGGGCGTGCTCCGGGAGCACCCCTGGCCGACGACCTAGGCGGCCGCCGTCACCGTCTCCGCGGGCCGGTCGTCGGCTGCCGCCGGCGTTGCGACGGTCCTTCGGCGACGCACGATCACGACCATCGCCGACGCCGCGGCGACGTAGGCGGCGACTCCGGTCCAGTACGACGTCGAGATGCCGTAGAAGACCGCGATCGCCACGCCGAAGACCGAGGCGCACACGGAGGCGGCGCCGTTGATCCCCCACAGGAACGCCTTCGCCTCTCCGGAACGGTTCGACGCGGCGCCCATCCCGATCGGGAATGCCATGCCCATGAGGAAGCCGATCGGGACGAGGAGGAAGACTGCTGTCGCGATGCGAGCCGGCGTCGTCGCGGAGTCCATCCGCTCGATCACCTCTGGTGTGAGAGCGCCTACGGCCGCCACGGTCACGACGAGCGCTCCCAGCAAGGCGAGCGAGCGCCGCGGGGCTTCGGTGGCGCGGAGGCGCTCGCTGGCGAAGCTTCCGATGCCGCTCGCGACGAGCAGCGAGAAGAGGACGACCGTCAGCGCGTACGTCGGATGTCCGAGGAAGACGCTCAGCCGCTGTAACTGCGCGATCTCGATGAGCAGGAAACCCAGCCCGATCCCGGCGAAGTAGACGTAGAACGGAGCCATCCCGCGGCGCGCGTCGGCGCTCGTCGTGACGAGGAGCGGGAGCAGGATGAAAGCTGCCGCGAGGGTCAGGATCGCGACCGCGAGGAGGCTGAGGATCAGGACGGGCCGCGTCGAGTCATCCCGGGAGAATCCCGCCCCGCTGACGATCGTGCCGAGGTCGGCCATCTGGAAGAAGAAGGGCCGGTTGTCCGTTGGCGGGCTGATGTCGGCGTCGAGGCCGGCGAATGCGGCATCCGTTGGTCCATCCGGGGCGGCGAGCGCCGCGAAGCGCGGGTCGATCGCGTGCTCCGGCGTGAGGACGGGCTCGAAGCGAAGCCGCTCTGCCGCACTCGTCAGCTTGGACCGTTCGTCGTCGGTCAGCGGCTCCGGGCTCACGAGTAGCGTTACGGCGCTCGCCTGCCGGTTGCGCGTCGCCGCGCGGTACGCAATCAGGTGGTCGCGTGGGTTGGCAGCCCCACGGCTTCGCAGCACTGCGGAGGCCAGCGCCACTGCACGGTACGCCTCGAGCGGTTGCTCGCGGCCGGGGATCGAATACCACCTCGACACCGAGAGGAGGCCGCCGGGCGCCAGACGATCGAGGAAGAGATCCCAGGCCTCGGTCGTGTACAACGAGTTCTCGCTCAACGCGTACGCGCCCGCCGAGGACGCCGCCCAAGTGTCGATGAGCGAGATCTGGATGAGGTCGTAGCGGCGATCGCTGCGGGCGAGATAGCTCCGCGCCTCGTCCGCGACGAACGTGACACGTGGGTCACGATCGAGGTGACCGGTGAGATCTCCGTAGACGCCGTTCGTGATCTTCAGGATGTTCGGATTGATCTCGACGCCCGTCACCGAGTCCTGCTCGAACTCGAGGGCCGAGAGGACGTCGCGTCCTCCGCCGACTCCGACAACGAGGACATTCGCGTCGGTCAGCCCGTAGTGCGCGAGGTTGGAGACGTCGTAGCGCAGGAAGTCCGTCTCTCTCGAATCTCCCGAGTAGCGCGTGAGCCCCGTCGCGGCGTTCGAGTCGATCAGCATGACCTTCTCCTCTGCGCGCAGCGTGTCCGGCATCGTGCTGCTGAGGCC
Organism: uncultured Gaiellaceae bacterium; assembly: GCA_963744505.1. GTDB lineage: Bacteria > Actinomycetota > Thermoleophilia > Gaiellales > Gaiellaceae > GMQP-bins7. The sequence continues at coordinate 342,451 of CAVUTL010000003.1, read as the reverse complement.
CACGCCGTTCGGTGGGGCCGGGCCTTCGACGAAGGTGTCGACGGTCACCCGCGAGAACGCGTTCCACCTCTCGTACGCGTGCTGCGGATCGGCCTCGCCTTTCGCCCAGATGACGCGCAGCAACGGATGCCCGCGCGAGTGGAGGTAGCCGTTCACCAGAGCTGATGACCCCAGGACGAGCGTCCCGGCGAGTGCGATGGCCATGCCGCGACGGCTATGCGCGTCCCGCGCGAAGAAGAAGGCGCCGAGTGCCGCGAGCGCGCCGATGGCGATCATCAGGCTCGGGCCGTCGAGGACGACGAAGAGCGCCACGACGAGGATGCACCCGAGCGCGGCGCCGATGAGGTCGACCGCGTACAGCCTGTTGGTCTGTGCAGGGAACCGCGTCAACGCCAGGCACACCACGACGCCGCTGCACGTGAACGGGATGGCGATCACCACACAGGTGAAGAGGACGGACCAGGCGCTCGCGACGTTCAGCTCCGGGTCGAACGGGATCGCGAGCTGCGTGACGAAGCAGACGGCCAGCGTCACGCCGAAGAGCAACGCGAACAGCCAGAGCCTCGAGGGGACGTCGCCGTCGCGGAATCGGCGCGGGAAGAGGTAGACGAGGAGGGCGCCGGCCGTGAGCCCGAAGAGCGCGACCGAGATCGCGACGAACGCGAAGTGGTACCACATGGTCACGCTGAAGATCCGCGTCAGCACGATCTCGTACATCAGCGTCGAGAGCGTGACGAGGAAGAGCCCGGTGTAGGTGCCGGGTCGCGCCCGAAGGCCGGGACGGGTGGAGGCGGTCACGCTGATCGAACTCTTCTAGCTGACGAGGCGGACCGCTGTCGTCGTTACCGTTCCCGGTCGTGTCGGGGGGATCTGGATGAAGCGGCTCCTGCGACGAGCGGCGTGGTCGGCCGCCGTCCGCATGGGGCTGCAGGTCTACGAGCCCAACCCGGAGAACCTGCCTCGTCTCGACGAACTCACCGACTACGTGGAGGACGCGCGACCGATCGGCGACGAGCGACCGACCACGGCGACCGAGGAGCTCCCCGATCTCACGCTCGTCCCGGAGGCGCTCGGCAGCGTGATCGACGTCGAGCACTTCCGCGGCGCCCGTGTGCTCGAGGTCGGTCCCAAGTACGGCGTCCACGCACGTTGGATCGACCGCGAGCTGCGACCGTCCGAGCTCGTCTTCTCGGACTTCGAGGAGGACACGCATCTCCATGCGAAGTGGGTCGACTCGCTCGAGCAACCGCATCGATTCGTGTACGGCGACCTCCGCGAGGCGACGCAGCTGCTCGAGCTGGAGCGGTTCGACCTCGTGTTCTTCCTCGGCGTGCTCTACCACTCGATTCACCATCTGCCGCTGCTCGGGATGCTCAACCAGGTCACGAAGCCGGGAGGGACGATGCTCTTCGAGACCACGGTCGACTCGCGTTCCGACGCGCTCGTCCGGTTGCGCTGGCCCGACAACGGGAAGGCCAAAGGTGTCCCGACGATCCAGGCTGTCCGTCTCGAGCTCGCCTGGACGGGCTGGCGGAACGTCACCCGCTTCACCGACTACCGGCACGGATCGTCCGAGGCGCTGTTTCGGTGTGAGAAGACCGACGAGCTGCGGGGGGCGAACGACCTCTCCGACCTCGTCGTGCCGCATCGCTCGCGGTAGCTTCCGGCACATGCCAGATCTGCTCCTGGTCCCGAAGTCCGAGCTCGACCGCATCCGCGAGGCGGACCTGCCGCCCGACGAGCGGCTCGGGCTCCTCGCCGACATGTGCCGGCTGAACGCGCTCGTCGCGGTCAAGCGCGCGGGCTCGGGGCATCTCGGCTCCACCTTCAGCGCCATGGACATCGTCGCCTTCTTGCTCTTCGAGGAGCTGAACATCGCCGCCGTCGGTTGGGACTCGCCGGACCGCGACGTCTACTTCTCGTCGAAGGGACATGACGTGCCCGGCCTGTATGCGGCGCTGCACGCCCTGGGGCCGATCCCCCGCGAGCGTCTGCTGCGCCTGCGGCGGCTCGGCGGCCTGGACGGGCATCCGGACGTGGCCATCCCGGGGATCGAGGCCAACTCCGGCTCGCTCGGCATGGGGATCTCGAAGGGCCGTGGCATCGCCTGGGCGAAGCGCCATCTCGGGCGCGGCGGCCGCGTCGTCGTCATGGTCGGCGACGGCGAGCTCCAGGAGGGTCAGAACTACGAAGGGTTGCAGGCGGCCGCGCACGAGAGGCTCGCCCGCCTCACCGTCGTCGTCGACCGCAACGAGCTCCAGTCCGACAAGCCGACCGTGGAAATCGTCGCGCTGGGTGAGCTCGAGGAGCGCTTCCGCGCGTTCGGCTGGCACGTCGCGACGGCCGACGGGCACGACTTCGACGAGCTCCGCGCGGCGTTCGTGTCGTTCGCAGAGGTGCCCGACCGCCCGCAAGCCCTGATCGCTCGGACGATCAAGGGGAGTGGCGTGTCGTTCATGGAGCATCCGGTCGCGCTTCGCGAGGGCGGCGGGACCTATCGATGGCACGCGGGCGCGCCCGACGACGCGTCCTTCGCGCTGGCCTTCTCGGAGATCACGGCACGCATCGACATGCGCCTCTCGGCGCTCGGCCTCGAGTCGCTGGCACTGGAGCCCGTCGGAAGCGAGGAGGTGCTCGTGAGCGGGACGCTCGAGGCCGAGCCCGAGTCAGGCTCCGGCTCGCGCCCCTCGAAGGTGACGGACGAGTACGTCGTCGACGCGTTCGGGGACGAGCTCGTCCGCCTCGGAACGGAGAGAGAGGATCTCGTCGTCCTCGACGCGGATCTCGCGTCCGACTGCCGGATTCGTGCGTTCGAGCTCGCACACCCGGATCGGTTCGTCGAGTGCGGGATCGCCGAGCAGGACATGGTCTCCACGGCTGCGGGACTCGCACGCCACGGCCTTCTCCCCGTCGTCAACTCGTTCGCGTCGTTCCTCGCGTCGCGCGCGAACGAGCAGATCTACAACCAGGCGACGGAGGGGTCGAAGGTCGTCTACGTCCTCCACTACGCCGGGCTCATCCCGGCGGGTCCCGGCAAGTCGCATCAGTCCGTTCGGGACATCTCGCTGCTGGCGGCGCTGCCGGGAACGGCGATCGTGCAGCCGGCCAACCCGGTGGAGACACGCGAGCTTCTCCGCTGGGCGGTCGACGACGCCGAGGGGAACGTTGCCCTGCGGCTGACGATCGGCCCGTCGCCCCGGAATCTCGATCTCGGCGGTGAGCTCGAGGTCGGGCGCGGGCGGACGTTGCGCGACGGAGCGGACGCCCTTCTCCTTGCGTACGGGCCGGTGATGCTCAACGAGGCGCTGACGGCGTCGGAGCTCCTCGCCGAGCGCGGGCTCGGCCTGGCGGTCGTGAACATGCCGTGGCTCAACCGCTTCGACCCCGACTGGCTCGGTGCGCTTGCTGCCCACGACGTCGTCCTCGTCCTCGAGGATCACGCGCCGGTCGGCGGCCTCGGCGACGCGCTCCGGCGCGAATTGCCAGGACGGGTCCTCTCGGTCTTCGGCGTCGAGGGCTGGCCGGCGTGCGGCACGCCGGCCGAGGCACTTCGCGCGCACGAGCTCGACGGCGCGTCGCTCGCTGCGCGGATCGAGGCGCTGCTCGTGGTGTCCTGATGCCGAGCGCGGTCTGGCTGGTCCTCCCGGACGGGCTCACGCTCCGCCTCTTCTTCGACGCCGGGATCGTGCAACGCCTCGAGGAGCGCCTCGGCGACCGCCTCGTGACGGTGCTCCCCGATCGCAACGAAGGCAGCGCCTGGGCACCCCGCGTGCGCGGGCGCGTCCTCTTTCGCTCCGATCTCGTGCCGGCAGACGTCGGCACCTACGAGCGTGTCGTTCGCCGCGTCGATCGGACACTCGACCGCCACCTCGGCTACTACCCACTGGCGATGCGCCTCAACTACCGGCACGGCTTCCACGAGGAGCGACTGGCCCCGGGCCACCCGAACTGGATGCTCGATCCGACGCGCGACAGCCATCTCCCGCGTTGGGAGTGGGTCGAGCGGGGGATGGAGAACTGGCACTTCAACGCGCACCGGTACGTGCCGCACGACCTGTTTCGGCGCATGCGCGCGGAGTGCGGTGCGCTCGTGCTCTCGAACGTCCAGCCGCACACGGTCGTCCCGTTCCTGAACGCGGCGCGACGGCTCGACCTCCCGATCGTCGCGCACGTCGCGAGCTGGGACCACACGGTCGGGAAGGGCGTCATCGCGCCGTTCTGCGACCGCTACATCGTCCAGAACGAGGCGATGAGCGAGGATCTCGCCCGGTTCCACCGCATCGGCGTCGAGCGCGTGGTCGTGACCGGCTGGCCGCAGACCGACATCTACGCGCGGGAACGTCCACGCGAGGAGTACGAGAGCGTCGTCCGCTCGCTGGGGCTCGACTCGCACGCGCCGCTCGTCATGGTCATGGGGAACACGCCGGCCAACACACCGTTCGAAGACCGGTTCGTGGAGCGCATGGTCCGGTGGTGGTCAGCGGCAGGTCCCGAGCGGCCCTCGCTCCTCTTCCGGCCCCACCCGCGCGACAAGGAGTGGCGCGAGAGATTCGGTGCGGCGCTCGAGACCGAAGGTGTCGCGGTCCAGGAGGCGAGCTTCACCGACTTCGAAGCGCTGGCGACGCTGCTCCAGCACTGCGACTGCGTCGTCGCGAACGCCGGGACGATCCTGCTCGACGCGCTCGTGAACGACCGACCTTCCGTCTGCGTGCTGTACGACGAGGGCGCTCCGCCCGGGGAGAGCTACGCGTTCAAGAACGTCATCGGCGAGCACTACCGCGAGCTCGCGTCGTCGTCGGCCTTCTACCGGGCGGAGACGTTCGAGGAGGTCGTCGCGGGCATGGAGCGTGCGCTCGAGCGTCCCGGCGAGCTCGCCGACGATCGCCGCGAGATCGCCCGTCGGGTCGTGGGCGAGGTGGACGGCTGCGCAGGGGAACGCGTCGTCGGCGCCATCGTCACCACGCTGGAGCGACCGCGGTAGGTCCGCGTGGCCGCCTTTCGCCGAGGAGCGCCGCCAGACCCAGCAGGACGAATGCAGGCGCAACGGGCAGGACGAAGTGGAGATCGGCAAACAACCCGAGCGCGTTCAGGGCGACGACCGCGAACGCGGCTGCAGACAGCGCGAGCAGGACGGGCCAGCCGCGTGGACGGCGCCAGGCGATCGCGATCAGCCCGGCGAGGATCCACATCCACGGCCGCGGGAACCAGCGCGAGAGCTGATTGAGCCGCAGGGCGAGCTGCGCGTTGCCCTGACGGTCCGGCAGCGCTTCGAAGAGATCGTCCACCTCTTGCCGGATCTGCTGGAATCGCGGGCGTTCCGACGGGCGCTCGAACTCGAAGTGCCACTCCGTCGGCGACGTCCACACTTGCCGAATGCTCTGGTCGGGTCGGGAGATCCACACCACCTGGCCCGCAGGTATCGGTTCGCCTTCGGTCGGCGCGGGCAGTGTCGCACCGCCCATCTCGACCGTCGCGGGCCGTTCGGGCGATGTCTTGTTCGGTGCCGAGGAGATCGCTCGGAACTGGGCCTTCGCAAGCTCGTTCCAGATCGTGCGCGCGACACCTCGCGCGTAGACGGTCGGATTGGCGCGAACGCCCTCTACGCCGGCACCACGTAGGACCTCGTAGTCGTCGTCCCACCCGAAGACCTGGTCGGACAGCAGGTAGAGATCCTCGTGCACCCTGAAGCTGCCCTCCTCGAAAAGCTCCTCGAGCGTGACGCCGTAGGAGCGATACGGCTCGCGCGTGAGCAGGTGCTCCTCCATCGCCGCGGCGAGCCGACGTGACTGCTCGCCGTTTTCGGGCGACACGATGTTGTCGGTGATGAATGCGCGGTAGAACGGGACGATCGCGTTGCCTCCTCGCGCAAGCGCCCAAGAGTCGAAGCGGACTCCGTTGTGGATCGACCACGCGATCAGCGGGACGAGCGCGGCGAGGAGGAACGCCCCGGTTCGTTCGAAGCGCACTCGCCAGGTCCCCGCGAGGACGAGTGGGACGATCCCGAAGGCGAGCAGCACCGCGTTGCCGGGGCGGATCAGCGCCAGCACGGCGACGCCGAGGCCGACGAGTGCGAACCGTCCGACGGACGGGGCGAACGCCGCTCGGACGACGACGAGCGCCCAGCCCGCGAACGCGGCGGCGAACACGGGCTCGCTCGAGAGCTCGTGGAACATGAGGGCGTAGCTCGGGTAGACGAGCAGCACGACCGCCACCGCGACTGCCACGCGCGCTCCGAAGAAGCGTGCGGCTGCGGCCCAGCAGACGATGGACCCTGCATACAGCAGCGCCATTACGGGCTCGGCCAGTGCGCCGCCGAGGGCGTCCAGCGACGCACCCGCGAAGAGCGGCGTGATCGGCGTGCGAAAGAGCAGTGACCAAGGCAAGAGCACGTCGCGGTCGAAGAGCTGCGCGTAGGCGAGCAGGTACTCGTCGAGATCGCGGCCCGACCTCAGCGGCCAGGCGACCGAGCGGACGGTGTACGCCGCGAGCGCGAGGCCGAAGAGAACGAACGCTCCGCGCTTGCGAGAAGCGAGACCCTCGAGCCGACCCAGCACCCGTGCGAATGCGCTTCTCATCGACGGCCGGCCGATTGTACGGAGGCCGCGGGCGTGACCACCGGACGACGCCTCTGCCGGACGCCGACTGCGGCGAGAGGCAGGATTCCCCTGTGAAGCTCGTCATGACGCTTCTTTGCCGGGACGTGGCGGACGTCGTCGACGCCCACCTCGCGTTCCACCTGAACGCTGGGGTCGACTTCGTGATCGCGACGGATCATCGCTCCGAGGATGGCACGACCGAGATCCTCGAGCGGTACGCGCACCAGGGGCTTCTCCACGTGATCCGGGAAGAGTCCGAGGAGTTCCGGCAGCCGGAGTGGGTGACGCGCATGGCGCGTCTGGCCGCGACCGACTTCGGCGCCGACTGGGTGGTGAACTCGGACGCCGACGAGTTCTGGTGGCCTCGCGGCGCGGATCTCAAGGACGTCCTGTCCGCCGTTCCGGATCGCTACGGGCTCGTTCGCGGCCACTGGCGGACCTTCCCGCCACGACCCGACGACGGAAGGTTCTTCGCGGAACGGATGACCGTGCGACTGGCACCGACGGCACCGATCAACGACCCCACGACCCCCTGGCGTCCGAACGCTAAGGTGATCCACCGCGCCGATCCGGGGGTGAGCGTTCGCATGGGCAACCACACCGTCCGCGGGAGCGCGCTCCAGCTTCTCCGCGGCTGGTCGCCGGTCGAAGTGCTCCACTTCCCCTGGCGCTCATCGGAGCACTCGGCGCGCAAGGCGGAGTCCTTCGCGGAGGGCATGTACCACGGCCTCCGGCTCGCGCACGAGGCCGGTGCAAAGGGTGAGCTCGCAGATCGCTACGCGGCGTTCGTCGTCGATGACGACGTCTGCGCGCGCGGCCTCGCGGAAGGTGCTCTCGTCGAGGACACCCGTCTGCGCGACGCACTGCGCGCACTCGCGGGTACCCCCGAAGTGTCGGTGCACGCATCGGAACGCAACTTCTCGCTCCCGCCGGATCCGTCGCCGCTCGCGTTTCCGCGTCCGAGCGTGGTCGACGACATTGCGTTCGCCGTGGACGCGGGAGTGTTTCTCGAAGCCGAGCTCGTGCGTGCGCAGCGCCAGCTCGACGATCTCGAGCAACGCGTTGTCGCTCTCGAGCGGGCTCCGTGGAACCGTGCAGTCCGTGCGGCGCGGCGCGCCGTTCAGCGAGACAAGCAGCCGTGACCGCCAACCGCTCTCCGCTCGACGGCCTCCGGGTCACGATGGTCCTGAACTGGTCGGCGCTCGGCGGCGCCGAGCGGCGCGCACTCATACTGGCGCGCTGGTTGCGTGACGACCAAGGCGCGAACGTCGACTTCCTCGCGCTCACCGATCGCGAGGGCCGCGCGGCCGACGCGGCCCGTACGCTCGGGTTCCCCTGGCGTGCGACGGTCATCGACTGGGATGGCGGCAAAGTCGGGAAGGCGAGCGACTACGCCCGTTTCCTGCGCGCGCTTCGACGTGGCAAGCCTGACGTCGTGATGTCGTACTGCTCGCTCCCGAACGTCCTGTGTGCACTCACGTGGCGTGCAGCCGGTGCGTCGACGTGCGTCTGGTACCAGGCTGATGTGAGCCCGTTTCGACGCGCTCGCGACTCGACCCGCCGGCTTGCGGCGCGCAGCGCGCCCGTTCTCGTCGCGAACGCGGAGCATGCTGCCGCGCACCTGGTCTCGGAGTGGGGCGCGCCGCGCGAGCGCATCCGTGCGATCCGGACCGGCGTGGAGATACGCGACCCGGGATCCGGCCGGGACGCCTGGCGGGCACGGCTCGGCGTAGGCGATGCCGATTTCGTCGCGTGCATGGTCGCCCACTTCCGCCGCTCGAAGGATCATGCGACGTTGCTCCGCTCCTGGCGCTTCGTCGTCGACGAGCTGAACCGAGAGAGTCGGCGCGCGATCCTCCTCCTCGCGGGCGATTCGTACCCGATGCAAGACTCCGCAAAGGCGCTGGCGTTCGACCTCCGGCTCGACGACGCCGTTCGGTTCCTCGGCGAGGTCGACGACGTCCCCGGGCTCGTCCGAGCGTCCGACGTCTCGGTGCTCTGCTCGCTTCGCGAGGGCTTCCCGACGTCGCTCCTCGAGAGCATGGGCGCCGGCGTCCCGGTAGCCGGAAGCGACATTCCGGGAATTCGCGAGGTCGTCGGCTCCGAGGGCTTCCCGTTCCTGGCGCCTCCCCACGACGCGGACACACTCGCCGACGTGCTCCTTGCTCTCGCGCGCGACCCGGGCCTGCGTGCCCGCGTGGGAGACGCATCTGCGAAGCGTGTCCGGAGCGAGTTCACGGTCGAACGGATGCTCGCCTCGTATCGCGACGCGCTCGTGACCGTCCTCGCGAACGACCGCCGTTAGGGGGTCGAGGTGTCGCCACGCACGCTGGCGGTCAGGCTCGTGATCCGCCTGAAGGCCGCGGCCTCGCGTCGCGGCCGGGCCGACGTTTACGTCGACTGTGCGGGCGAGTGGCGGTATCCGACGTACCTCCTGCGCGCGCTTCGGTGCTGCGGCGATCCCCGGCTCGAGGTTCCTGCTCGCGATGCAGTCATGGCCTGGAGCGCGGTCGGCTTCCGGGACTTTCTGCTCCGGACACACGTGCTCCGTGACGGCGCGACACCTACCGCGCCGGTCGTCGTCGGCCGCCATCCCGAGCGCGTTCCGGGAGAGCGCCGCTCCCGGGTTCGGGTGTCGGTCGACTGGTTCTCGCGCGAGGAGCGTGACGGTGCGCTCGTCATGCCGTACTTTGCGCACCCCGACCTGCGCCGACACGAATGCGACCTCGCGGAGCTCGCGTCGGGCCCGCGGACGATCCGCGTCGGCTTCGCGGGGACGATCAACGACGCGACCTACCGGGAGGAGTTCGCGTTCCCGATGCTCGGACGGGCAGACGTGCTGGGCGCGATCGTCGACGAGTTCGACGTGCGCATCGCCCGCTCGCGCTCCGAGCTGAGGGACGCCGAGGCCGAAAACGCGGGGGTCGTCTTCGTCGCCGTCTCGGACGGCCGCGACACGACGGACAAGCACGTCCTGCAGGGCCGCGACTATCTCGCGTTCCTCGGCCGATGCGACTTCGTCGTCGCGCCGCCCGGCTACCGGATGCCGCTCTGCCACAATCTCGTGGAGGCGATGTCGGTCGGTTGCGTCCCGATCCTGAACTACGGCGACTGGCTCGATCCTTCGCTCACGGACGGCGTCGACAGCCTCGCGTTCTCGACCCGCGAGGAGCTGGTCGCAGCCGTGAGGCGCGCCCTCGAGGCTGACTCGACGGAGGTGGAGCGACTCCGCCGAGATGCGGCGGGCTACTACGCCGAGCACCTCGCGCTCGACTCGTTCGCGCGCCTGCTGTGCCCGATCATCGGGGACGATCCGACGATCGTCGTGAACAGCGAGCGCGAGACGACGGCCCTCTGGAGAGACCGTCACGTAGGCACCGCCCGCAGCAAGCACGTCTAACATCGTCCGCGTGTCACGGGGAAGACTCGCGCTCGACGAGCTGATCGAAGACGCTCGTCCTGAGGACGACCACGTCACGGTCGCGGATTCGGCGGCGCCCGCGCCTGTTCCCGAGAAGGCCGTCCGAACCACCGTCATCCGGCCCGCGCCGCGCTGGCCCCACCTCGACATCCCCGAGCTCTGGCACTACCGCGAGGTGCTGTGGCGCCTCGTCTGGCGCGACGTCGCCGTGCGCTACAAGCAGACCGCGTTCGGCATCGCCTGGGCGGTCCTGCAGCCGCTGGTCACGATGGTCGTCTTCACGGTGATCTTCGGGAAGTTCGGGAACTTCTCCTCGCAGGGCGTCCAGTACCAGATCTTCGTGTACTCGGCACTCCTGCCCTGGATCTACTTCGCTTCCTCGGCGAGCACCTCGAGCGGAAGCCTCGTCGGGAACAAGCCGCTCGTCACGAAGGTGTATTTCCCGCGCGTCCTGCTGCCACTCGCCGGCGTGGTGGTTCCGGTCGTCGACTTCTTCTTCGCGCTCATCGTGCTCGCGGGCCTCTGGGTCTGGTTCCAGACCTGGCCGACCGCTGCGATCGTCTTCGCCCCTGCATTCCTGTTCATGGCGCTCATCACCGCCCTCGGTGTCGGACTCTTCTTGTCGGCGGTGAACGTCCGCTATCGCGACGTCGCGTACGTGGTCCCCTTCCTCATGCAGACGTGGATGTTCGTCTCCGGCGTCTTCTACGCGTTCTCGAGCCTCCCCGAGTACGCGCAGTGGATCCTCTCGGTCAACCCGATGACCGCGGTCATCAGCGGCTTCCAGTGGGGGATCGTCGGCACACCTCCGCCCGAGCTCGGGAAGACCCTCGTCAGCATCGCCTCGATGGCCGTGATCTTCGTCGTCGGCCTTTCGTACTTCCGCCGTTCCGAGCCGAAGTTCGCCGACACGATCTGATGCCGGCCGCCGTCGTCGTCGAAGGAATCTCCAAGCGCTACAGGATCGGCGAGATGCAGAGCGCGTACGGGACACTGCGCGAGTCGCTCTCCGCGGCGATGCACCGGCTGCTGCAGCGCGATCACCGCCATCAGCACGAGGACATCTGGGCGGTCAAGGACGTGTCCTTCGAGGTCGCGGAGGGCGAGGTGCTCGGGATCGTCGGGCGAAACGGCGCCGGCAAGTCCACGCTGCTCAAGATCCTCACGAAGATCACGAACCCGACCGAGGGCCGCGCGGAGATCAGGGGCCGAGTGGGGAGCCTGCTCGAGGTGGGCACCGGGTTCCATCCCGAGCTCACGGGGCGCGAGAACATCTACCTGAACGGCGCGATCCTGGGCATGAAGCAGCGGGAGATCACCCGCAAGCTCCCGGACATCATCGAGTTCTCGGGCATCGAGCGGTTCATCGACACCCCCGTCAAGCGGTACTCGAGCGGGATGCACGTGAGGCTTGCGTTCTCGGTGGCTGCCCACCTGGAGCCGGAGGTTCTGCTCATCGACGAGGTCCTCGCGGTCGGAGACGCCGAGTTCCAGCGCCGCTGCCTCGGCCGCATGGAGGAGCTGTCCAACTCCGGGCGCACGGTGCTCTTCGTCTCGCACCAGATGCAGGCGGTGGCCCAGCTCTGCGACCGAGCGCTGCTCCTCATCGACGGGGAGATCGATCGCGAGGGGCCTGCGCAGGACGTCGTCGCGCACTACCTGCAGACGGTCGCAGGCACCGGCTCGTCGCGCGAGTGGCCCGACCTCGCGACGGCGCCGGGGGGCGAGTACGCGCGCATCCGCTCGGTCCGGGTCGTGGACGAGGACGGCGAGCTCGTCTCCGCGGCCGACGTGCGGCGGCCGGTGGGAATCGAGATCGGCTTCACGGTGCTCCGGGACGACGAGCCGATGTTCCCGAAGATCAAGGCAGTGAACGCGCGCGGCGACGTCGTCTTCAACGCCATGGACACGAGCGCTCGCTGGCTCGACGCGGTTCCCGCAGGCGACTACGTCTCGACCGCGTGGATTCCCGGGAACTACCTCAACGAGGGCGTCGTGACAATCCACGTCGCGATCTCGTCGCTCGGCGACGTGAAGCTGCGGAACCGTGCCGGCATCCGGGAGGCGGTCGCGTTCCACGTGCAGGATCCCGGCGAAGGGGATTCCGCACGCGGGGGGTTCACCGGGCAGTGGCAGGGCGTCGTTCGTCCGCTCCTCGAGTGGACGACTATCGAGCGCTGACGGGGGCGTCCGTGGCCTCCGAGTGGAAGGCGGAGAAGTTTCGGCGCAGGGAACGGGTCGCGGTCGACGCCTCGGGTTTCCTCGGAGACCGTCGGCCTTGACGCAGCCCGAGATCAGCATCGTCGTCACGACGTACGAGTGGCCGAAGGCGCTCGAGCCCATCTTCTCCGCGCTCTCCGAGCAGGAGCGCGACATCGAGTTCGAGGTCGTCGTCGCCGACGACGGGTCCGGCCCGGAGACGGGGGCGGTCGTCGAACGCTGGCGCGCACGCGGCGCCTTCCCGCTCGAGCACGTTTGGCAGCCGAACGTCGGCTGGCGCAAGTCCCGCGTCCACAACCTCGGCGCGCTCGGTGCGCGCGGCGACTACATCGTCTTTCTCGACGGGGACACCATCCCGAGACGGACGTTCCTGCAGGCGCTGCGGCGCTGCATCCTCCCTGGCTGGTTCATCGCCTCGAAGCGGCTGCACCTGAGCCAGGCACTCTCGCAGCGCGTGCTCGACGACGGCGTGCCCGTCTGGCGCTGGTCCGCCGCTCGCTGGCTCCTCGGGTCTCCGCGAGAGGTCCTGACGGCAGAGCGGGAGGCCGCTCGTGTCGGGTTGCTCGTCCCGATCCGCGACCGCAGGCGGCCATGGCGGGCGAACCAACCGGAGTTCTCGGCGCCGTTCGAGGCGTACGGCTTCTGCCTCGGCGTCTCGCGCGCCGACTTCGAGCGCGTGAACGGCTTCGACATGGGCTTCGAGGGGTGGGGAGGCGAGGACGAGGACATCGCCGCTCGCCTTCGCCGGGCCGGACTACGGTGCGGCTGGCCAGGGCCGAAGGCGACGATGCTCCACCTCTGGCATCCCGAGAAGCGCGGCACGACGCCATCGAACAAGCACCTCGTGCGCGCGACGCTCGCGGCCAGCCACGTGCGGGCTGAGAACGGGCTGCGGGAGCTCGCGAAGGAGCTCGATGCTCAGGTGAGCGCGAACGAGGTGCGCTAGCGTGGGAGTGCTGGAGCCGGTGCGGGTCGCGTCCAGTCGAACGTGCGACCGAGGAGCTCCTCCAGCCTGCGGTTGTGCAGCTCGAAGGCGCGAGCGAGCTGCTCGCGCGTCTCGGGCGCCATCGGCTCGTAGCTTCCGGCGGAGAGTCGTGGATAGTCGTCGCAGCGCCAGTCGGGGACGCCCAGAAACGCCGTGACGCGGGCCATCGTCCCGACCGTGTCATGGTTCAGCTCCGTGCTCGTGAGCACGAGGAACCGGTCGCGTGGGTAGTACCCGAACCAGCGTTCGAACTGCTCGGCATAGCGCCCACGGGCGACGTACGAGCGCCGCAGCCCCATGGCCGGTACGTACTCCGGCTCCCGGCGCATGCGCTCGATTTCGCGCGGCAGCTCCACCTTCTCGAGCTCTAGCAGCTCCTCGAAGCTACGCGTCTCACCTCGTCGCCGCACCTGCATCTGGTACTGCGAATACGCGCGGTCGACGGGGTCGCGCAGGATGGCGACGAAGCGCAACTCCGGATCGAACGCGTAGACGCGCGAGGGCGCGCGCGGGTTGAAGAGGTACTCGGGCGTCGCCTCGCCGACGGCCGGGTCGACACCGATGCTGCGTCGCACGGCCCGCGCCTTCGTTTGCCAGGGAAACTGAGCGAGGTACCAGGAGTCGCCGCGCGCGTAGTCCTTGTCGAAGTAGTGGAGCTCTTTCGGCTCGGCGCAGAGGACGGCAGGATTCTGCGACAGGTACCGGCGCAGCGACGTCGTTCCGGACTTCTGCGCTCCGATGACGAGGAACGTCGGCCGCGCCCGCACCGATCTCGTCAGCCGCCGGAACGCCGGACGGAGCGGGCCGAGCCTCATCGGGCGCTGCTCGCTCGGGTCAGCGCGTCGTCTCCCGCCGCGGCGCGCGGCGTCCACGGGAGCTCCTGGCCCAGGAGCTCCGCGAGTCGGCGGTCGTGCGGGGCGAACATGCGAGTCAGTCGGTCGCGTGTCTCCGGCGCCATTGCTGCGTACTCCTGCACCCCACGTCTCGGGTACTGCGCCGCGCGCGGCTCGGGGATCCCGAGGAAGGCCGCGACACGCGTCATCGTCTCAACGGGCGCGTCCGCGAGCTCGTCGCTCATGACGACCAGAAGCTGCTCGCGGTCGAAGTACTCCAGCCAACGCTCGAGCTGATCGGCATAGAGGCCGCGGGCGACGTACGAGCGCGCGAATCCGCTCGGGGGCTCCGACGTCGGTTCTGCGTGAGTCAGCGCGAGCTCACCGGGGAGCTCGGCCTCCTCGCGCGCGAGAGCCTCCTCGAACGTGCCCGTCTCGCGCCCCCAACGCAACTCCATCTGGAAGTGTGAGTACGCGCGCTCGATCGGGTCGCGCAACACGGCGACGAGCCTCATCGACGGGTCGAACGAGTGGACGCGCTCGGGAGAGCGCGGGTCGAAGAGGCATGCGGCGGTCGCTTCGCCGACGGCCGGTGCGACACCGGCGCTCCGGCGTACGGCGCGTGCGCTCGTGGCGAGTGGGAATTGTGCGCGGTACCAGCCCTCCCCGCGTGCGTAGTACTTCGTGAAGTACTGCACCTCCTTCGTCCGTGCCGTGAGGACGGCGGGATGCTTGGCGAGGTATTGATGAAGCGAGCTCGTCCCCGCCTTCTGCGCGCCGATGACCAGGTAGTTCGGTCGCAGGCGCCCCCACGACGTCGCGCGCCGCGCTGTCCGATCAGCTCCTGCATATGTCCTTTCGGCCCGATACGACACTCCGCGACGGACGCGCTCGAGGAACCCGGTCGACGGCTCGGCGGCCACGGGCTCAAGCATAGGTCGGGCTAGCTGACGGCGAACCGGGTGACGGCGTCCAGCTCGTCGAGCGCCCCCGTGTACGAGTAGCTCCGCTCGGTCAGCGCTGCGAGCGAGGCGGGCGAGGAGTAGGTCACGGTCGCGAGCACACGCGGCCGCTCGGTCGCGAAGCCACCGCGATGGAAGCCCGACGTGTTGCAGAACACCATCGTCGCTCGCGGTGCCGTGAACGTGCGGATGCCGCCCTCTGGAATCCGCCTCTCGAGCTCGCCGTCCGGCGGGTAGTTCTCGCCGAGCGGGCGCCACGGCCAGGCATCGGCGTAGCGACCACCGGGCGCGCTTCCCGGCACGTACTCGAACGGGCCGGTCCCCTCGTCGACGTCGACGAGGTAGAGGAACGCCTTCAGCAGGTGCTGGTCGTTGAAGTCCCGATGCCAGCGCTGCGAGGCGATGCGGTCGGCGTCGGCGGGCTGGGGTACCGAGTACCACAGGTCCACGTACTCGAGCTTGGACCAGAGGCCGAGGTACGTGTTCGCGATGTCGAGCATGCGATGGGACGCACAGGCCGCGAACCACGCGTCGTCCATCCCGAGCTCCACCCCGTAGCTGTGGAGCCGAACGACGAACTCCTTGCCCGCTCGAACGCGCAGCGCTTCGCGGTTACCCGCGAGCGCGGCCTCGGTCTCCGCGACGAACGCGGCGGACTGCTCCTCGATCGTCTTCCAGCTCGCGGGATCGGAAAACACGTCGGCGAACGGGACGACGCAGTAGCCGTCGGTCGAGAGCTCGGAGACGATCCGCTGCTGGGCGTCGTCGAGCTCGGGCGCGGCTCCGGAGAACTGGCGGCGGCTCGAGCGGTTCGAGAGCACGCGATCGTGGAGCGTGTACGTGGCGCGCACGCCACGCTTCTCGAGTGCCGAGGCGACGTGGTTGATCCTCGCCGCAAAGCGTGTCTTCGTCCGATGCACGGCCGGGCCGTACGCTACCCCACGTGATCGAGCCGGGTCCGAGAGCGATGCCGCGCGTCTTCGTCCTCTACCGCGACTCACCGCTGCGCCGTGAGGCGCTGCGTGCTCCGGTCGGACACCCGTCGCGCTACTCGCTGTACGGGCTCGACGAGCTCGCGCGAGCAGGGTTCGACGTGCAGCACGATCTCGAGCCCCGGTTCGAGCCCGGTTCGCTCGCGCGGGCGAAAGCACGCGTCCTCGATCGGGCAGTGCGTCTCGGAGGCGGGTACTCGGGCGACTTCGCTCGAGTTGTCGCGTCTCTCGACGCTCTGAATCGCACCGATGTGGCCTTCTCCACTGTGGACACGGTGGGCATCCCGCTTGCGCTGCTCGGGCGCTTCGGGCGCGTGACGCCGCCGATCGTGTACGCGGCGATCGGCCTTCCCGAGCGGCTCGCGCGGCTACGGGGGCCTGCAGCGAAGCGCGTCTTCACGGAGGCGTACCGCCGCCTGCACACGATCGTCGCGTACGGCTGGGGCGAGGTCGAGGAGCTGCGCGGCT
Source organism: uncultured Gaiellaceae bacterium (assembly GCA_963744505.1). Classification (GTDB taxonomy): domain Bacteria; phylum Actinomycetota; class Thermoleophilia; order Gaiellales; family Gaiellaceae; genus GMQP-bins7. The sequence continues at coordinate 325,974 of CAVUTL010000003.1, read as the reverse complement.
GGCTCGGCGACACGGGTCCGAGGATCGAGTTCGTCCCGTTCGGAGTGGATGTCGATCTCTTCCGACCCGACTCGTCGGCGTCCATCGAGGTGGACGTCGTCTCTATGGGGGCGGACCCGAGGCGCGACTTCGCGCTCCTCGTCGATCTCGCGCGTCGGCTTCCGCGCCGCCGGTTCCTCATCGTCGCTTCCGCCGACAACGCCGGAGAGCTCGGGCGACTGCCGGCAAACGTGCGACTCGAGGTCGATGTCCCGTTCGCGACCGTGCGCGAGCGCCTCCTCGGCGCTCGCGTCGTCGTACTTCCCGTCCGCGACAACACCTACTCGGGTGCGACGACGACTTTGCTCCAGGCGATGGCCTGCGCGAAGCCCGTCGTGGTGACACGCACCGCGGCGATCGCGGAGGGATACCACCTCGAGGACGGCGTGAACTGCTGCCTCGTGGCTCCGGGTGATGTCGAGGCGCTCGAGGAGGCGGTCACGCGCGTGCTCGACGATCGCTGGCTCGGCGCGGCGCTGGGACTTCGGGCGCGCGATACCGTCGAGCGCCACCTCACGTGGCCCGGCTTCGCGCACGAGCTCGCGCGGCTGATCGCCGACGCCGCCGATCGGACGGCCTCGTCGGCATGACGGCTCGCGGCGTGCTTGCCCGGGCGCGGGGCGCCGCACGAGCGGTTCTCCGCGAGCTCGGCACGGAGGTCGACCGCCTGCGCTACCGCCGCCGGGGCGGTGCCGATCTGGCGCTCTTCCACGACTTTGCGCCGCCGCCGACGGGCGGCGGGCACCAGTTCCTCCGCGCGCTCGTCACGGAGCTCGAACGGCGAGGCCTTGCCGTGGAGGTCAATCGCATCTCGGCGGGCACGACCGCGTGCCTGTTCAACTCGTTCAACTTCGACTTCCGCCGCCTCCGTCGGTTTGCCCGCGACGACGTGCGCTTCGTCCATCGCGTCGACGGGCCGATCGCGACGTACCGCGGATTCGACGACGGAACGGACGCGCGAATCGCCGAGATCAACGGAGCGCTCGCCGACGCGACGATCGTCCAGTCTCGCTACAGCCTGGAGGCGCATCGTGCGCTCGGGATCGAGCTCGCCGATCCGCGCCTCGTCGCGCAACAGCGTCGATCCGGCCGTCTTCCGGCCTCCCACGACGCGCGACCCGATCGCCGGTCGCCGGGTCCGGGTCATCGCGTCGAGCTGGTCGGACAACCCGAACAAAGGCGCCGACGTGCTCGAGTGGCTCGACGAGAATCTCGATCACGAGCGCTTCGAGCTGACGTTCCTGGGGCGCGCGCAGACGGCGTTCGAGCACATCAGGAGCCGGGGTGCGATTCCCACCGACGCGGTCGCGGACGAGCTTCGCAGGAGCGATGTCTACCTCGCCCCGAGCCGGAACGACCCCTGCTCGAACGCACTCCTCGAGGCGCTCGCGAGCGGCTTGCCCGTCGTCTACCGCGCGAGCGGCGGGCATCCGGAGCTCGTCGGCGACGCCGGGATCCCCTTCGACGAGCCGGAGGAGGTCCCTGCGGCGCTCGACCGCCTCGTTACCGAGCTCGACGAGCGACGTGCGGCGATTCGCGTCGCGTCGCTCTCGGACGTCGCGGATCGCTATCTCGAGGCGCTCGGCCGGTGAGGGGTCGCCAGGTGCTCGCGGCGCCGGCGCGCTTCGCGGTGAGACAGTCGGTCCGCGTTCGAACCCGTAGCTGGCCGGAGTACTCGCGCTTGTTAGCCGTCGGGGAGCGCAGCGGCTGGTCGGTCGACGAGGACGCGCGGCAGCTCGAGGCGACGGCGCGCCGCCTCGGTCACGAGATCGGCCCAGAGGGGTGGGCACGCTACACCGAGCGCCAGGCCGTCTTCCTCCCCAGCCACTTCGAGGCGCTGCAGTCACGCTGGCTCGAATCGTCGCACCGCCTTGGCACCGCGTATCTGCACGGCCGCCCGGGCACGCCGGGCTTCCCGGAGTTCGACCGCGCGTACGAGGCGCTGGGCAGGAATGCAGAGCGCTTCGAGCGCATCCAGGTCACACACCGTGAGATGTACGACCTCGTGCTCGCTGCAGGCGTCGACCCGGCAAAGGTGCACCGCATTCCGATCGGCATCGATCTCGAGCACTTCGCCCGCGTCGACGCGCATCTGCGGGGGGAGGCGAGGACGGCCCTCGACGTGCCCGCCGATGCCTTCGTCGTCGGGTCCTTCCAGAAGGACGGCGTGGGGTGGGGCGAAGGTCTCGAGCCGAAGCTGATCAAAGGCCCCGACGTACTCGTTGCAGCTCTGGAGCGCGTGCAGGCCGAGATTCCCGAGCTCGTGGTCGTCCTCACCGGGCCGGCACGCGGTTACGTGCGCAAGGAGCTCGAGCGCCTCGGGATCCCGTATCGGCGCGCACTCGCGGGCGATCGCTCCGGGCTCGCGCGGACGTACCATGCGCTCGACGTCTACGTCGTCGCCTCCCGGCAGGAAGGCGGCCCAAAGGGCGTGCTCGAGGCGATGGCCGCGGGCGTCCCGCTTGTCACGACGCGTGTGGGCCAGGCGCCCGATCTCGTCGAGGATGGAGTCAACGGCTCCCTCGTCGAGGTCGAGGACGGGGAGGCGATCGCCGAGGCAGTGCTTCGTCTCCGCGAGGATCCCACGCGCGCACTCGCGCTGACCGAGTGCGGACGAACGACCGCGGAGCAGTACGCATACGAGCGGCTCGACAGTCTCTGGGCCGCGCTCATCGACGGGTTCGTCGAGCGCTGATGGGCCTGTATCCCCGCGGACGGGGCGGGCGCTGGACCCGTGCCGGCTGGAGATGGGCTCGGCTGCTCGCGCGGCGCAGACCCGCGCCGGGTGTCCGCGTGTTCTACGGGCACGATCGCGTTCCCGCTCCGGGAGAGCCCGTCGCCGGTGGAACGGCGAAGTTCCAGCGCCTCGTGACGCGCTTCCCGAGTCACTCGACCGACTTCTCGCTGCTCTACCTGGGCTCGACCTGGTTGCCCCGCGACCTGCGTGCGTTGCTGTGGCATGCGCGACGGCGCCGGATCCCGCTCGTCCTCAACCAGAACGGGGTCGGCTATCCGGGGTGGGCCGGCGCCGACACGGAGGCATTCAACCGGCCGCTCAAGCTCGTTCTCGCGCAAGCCGAACACGTGCTCTACCAAAGCGAGTTCTGCAAGCGCGCCGCCGACGAGTGGGTGGATCAGCCAGCGGGCACGTGGGAGATCCTCCACAACGCCGTCGATGTTCGGCACTTCACGCCCGCCGACGAGCGGCCCGAGGGCGGACCCGTCCTGCTCTTGGGCGGGGATCAGTACCAGGCGTACAGGCTCGAGCTCGGGCTGCGGACACTTGCGGCGCTTCTGCGCGCGTTCCCGGACGCACAGCTCCTCGTCACGGGCAGGCTCGTCGAGCCGGTCGAGCCACTCGCTACCGAGCTCGGGCTTCGAGGACGCGTCCATGTCCTGGGTCGCTACACGCAGGCGGACGCACCCGCCATCTTCCGCCGTGCGCATGTCCTGCTCCATACGAAGGTCAACGACCCGTGCCCGAGCCTCGTCATCGAGGCGATGGCAAGCGGGCTGCCGGTGGTCTACGCGCGGAGCGGCGGCGTTCCGGAGCTCGTCGGGGACGATGCCGGGATCGGCGTTTCGCACCGTGACAGCTTCGAACGCGACGAGCCGCCGAGTCCCGAGGCGCTCGCGGAGGCCGTCACGCGTGTGCTCGCCGAGCTCCCGACATATGCGCCGGCAGCTCGACGTCGCGCGGTGGAGCGGTTCGCACTCGAGCCCTGGCTCGATCGTCACGCAGAGGTCTTCGGGCGCTTCGCCCCCCGATAGCCGCGAATGCGCCCACGGAGTGTCGCGAGCTGGAAACGGGCTCGCTCACCATCCAGCCCGGCGAATGAAACGAGCGCGCCGCCCAGAGGGCGCACGAGCATTCGGGCAACGACGCGAATCGGGTATCCGTGCTTTCGCAGCAAGTAGCCGACGGTGGCGCCATCGCGCGCACCGAGGTGGGCGTCGTTCGCGCGGGCGTCGTGCTCGACGACGAGCGATGGGTCGTACTCGATCCGCGCTCCGCTCCGGATTGCCCGGATGAGGTAATCGATCTCCTCGCCGGAACCCCACTCCTCGGATGAGCCGAGCCCGAGCCGCTCGTCGAACTCTCCGACCTTCGCGACCGTGTCGCGGCGGAGGAAGATGGTGAAGGAGATCGCTCGGTTCCACAGGTTGTCGTCCGTCAGGATCGCGGCGTCGGTCTTCCAGGAAGCGGACGACGCGCCACTCGCGTCCCCGGCTCGACACGTGAGCCCGGCGAGACCATGGTCGGCCGCGAGGCGTGAGGCGATGCTCTTGAGGAGCCCAGGCGGGTAGACGCAATCGTCGTCGGGGAAGGCGACGACGTCCGCCTCGATCAGATCGAGCCCCACATTGCGTGCATGAGAGAGACCTCGCTTCGAGTGCACGTGTTCGAGCGCAAGGCCGCGGCCGCGGAGGATCTTGGCGACCCGATCGTCGTCGTTCTGGTCGACGACGATCACGCGGACGCGCTCGTACGCTTGCTTTCCGAGGGAGTCGAGGAGCTGCGCAAGCTCGTTCGTGCGTCCCACCGTCGCGACGACGAGGTCGAACGACGGAGACTGCTGCGGCACGGACCGTAGGCTACGCCAGGTCCGTGTCGACCGTGCCACTCGTCTCTGCGCTCCTCGCCGTTCACGACGGCGAGACGTATCTGAAAGCCGCAGTCGCGAGCATCCTCGGACAGACGCTGGCGGATCTCGAGTTCATCGTCGTCGACGACGCGTCGACCGACCGGACACCCGAGATCCTCGCAGCCGCCGCTGGCACGCGGCTACGTGTCCTCCGGAACGACGAGCAGCTCGGCCTCGCCGCGTCGCTGAACCGCGGATTGGCGGATTCGCGCGGAACCTATGTCGCGCGGCTCGACGCAGACGACGTCGCACTGCCGCACCGGTTCGAGCGGCAGGTGGCACGCATCCGCTCGGCGCCGTCTGTCGCGGTGGTCGGCTCCGCGGCGTTCGAGCTTGACGGCGCCGGCCGCGTGGGAGCGCTGCACGTGATGCCAGTGGGCGGGGCCGAGGTTGCGTGGGCGACGCTCTTCAGCTCGGCGTTCTTCCACCCGACCGTTCTCGTCGAGCGCGAGGTGCTCGAGCGCCACGAGTTGCGCTACGACACGACCTTCGAGGAGAGCGAGGACTACGAGTTGTGGTCGCGCCTACTGGATGTCGGCGACGGAGACAATCTGCCCGAGCCGCTCGTTCTGTACCGCGTTCATCCGGCTCAGGCGTCGCAGCGGCGCCGCGAGCTGCAACGCGACTGTCAGCTCCGTGTTGCGCTGAGGCTGATCGCCCGCGTCGCACCGTCGCTCGCTCCCGACGATGCCGAGCTTGCCTGGCGGATCGGCGTGGCCGAGCGGCTGGCACCCGACGAGGTCGAGCCTGCGGTGGATGCCTACCTCGAGCTCGTCGACGCCTTCGAGCTGCGTCGCGGGCGTGGTGCTCGCGCGCGGGCAGCACGCGATCTCATGCGCGTCGCACAGGATGCGGCGGACGTCGCGAGCGCGCGAATCTTCGGGCAGGCCCTGCGCCTCGATCCTGCGCTTCCGGCTCGCGTCGTGGGGCGGCGCCGAGCGCGGCGGCAGACCGCCGCTCGGACGCGGCAGGCGGCCGAGGAGTGGGTGCGGCGGATCTCGCGCGACGCCGGGCCGTTGCCCATTCGCGTGGCCGCGGTGTTCCCGGAGCCGACGCCGTACCGCGCGCCCCTGCTCGACCGCGTCGCGGCGCTTCCGGAGATCGAGCTGACTGTCGTCTATGCAGCGGGCACTGTCGCCGGCCGCACGTGGCGTGTGGAGCCGAAGCACGATGCCGTGTTCCTCCGCGGCGTCCGGGTGCCCGGCGCAGCGCGCGTGCTCCACCACGACTACCCGTTCACGCCGGGCATCGTCCCGGCGTTGAACGACGGTCGGCCGGACGTCGTCGTCGTCTCGGGCTGGAGCACGTTCGCCGCTCAGGCGGCGATCGCGTGGTGCCGTGTGCGCGGCGTGCCGTACCTCCTCGTCGTCGAGAGCCACGACGAAGGCCCGCGGGCGGGCTGGCGCCGTACCGTGAAGGACTCTGTCGTCCCTTCCGTCGTCGCGAACGCGTCGGGCGTCCTCGTGACAGGCACGCTTGCGCGCAACTCGATGGTCGCGCGTGGAGCGTCGGCCGATCGCGTGCGCGTTTTCGCGAACACCGTCGACGTCGAGGAGTTCGGCGACCAGGCGAGCCGGCTGCTCGGCAGGCGGCCCGACCTACGGGACGCGCTCGGTGCGACGCCCGACGACGTCGTCGTGCTCTCGGTCGCACGGCTCGCACCGGAGAAGGGGCTCGACGTCCTCGTGCGAGCGATCGCCGATGCCGGCGACGAGCGCCTGCTCCTCGTCGTCGCTGGGGAGGGCACCGAGCGCGCCCGGCTCGAGAAGCTCGCCGAGGAGGCCGGCGTGCGGCTCGTCCTGACAGGCGACGTCGAGTGGGAGCGAGTCGTCGAGCTGTACGTTGCCGCGGATGTCTTCGCGCTTCTCTCGGAGCGCGAGCCGTGGGCGGTCGTGGTGAACGAGGCCGCGGCGTGCGGGCTCCCGCTCGTCCTCTCGGACCGCGTGGGCGCCGCGCACGATCTCCTCCGCGATGGGGAGAACGGAACGCTCGTGCAGGCCGGCGACGTCGCTGGCGCCGCCGCCGCGCTGCGCGAGTTGGCGGCGGATCCGGAGCGCCGGCGAGCGCAGGGAGCACGTTCGCGCGAGGTGGCGGGCGACTGGGGATACGGACAGAGCGTCGAGGCGTTCCTCGAGGCCGTGCGCGAGGCCGTGGACGATCGAAGCTAGCCTCTTCGCGTGTCCCGGCAACGCATTCTCGTCCTGAACCAGTACTACTGGCCGGGTGTCGAGGCGACCGCGCACCTCCTCACGGAGCTCTGCGAGGCGCTCGCCGAGAACTACGAGGTCGAGGTCGTGACGGGCGTGCTGCGCGGTCACGAGGACGAGCCGCGCCAGTTCGAGCACAACGGCGTGTGGATCACGAGAGTGGCCTCGACGTCGTACGAGCGGTCCGAGCTGGGTAGGCGGGCGCTGAACTACGTCTCGTACCTCGGCCTGGCGCTCCGGCATGCGCTGACCGGGCCTGCGCCCGATCTCGTGCTCTGCATGACGGATCCACCGATCATCGGCGATCTCGGAGTCATCGTCGGCAAGCGTGTCGGAGCCCCGGTGCTCGTCATCAGCCAGGACGTGTTCCCGGAGATCGCGACGGAGCTCGATCGTCTCCGCAATCCGGCGGTGATCGGCGTGCTCCGCGGCCTGGTCGGCGCGTACCTGCGCCGTGCCGACAGGATCGTGGCGATCGGCGAGACGATGCGCGAGCGGCTCGAGGAGAAGGGCGCTCCCGCGGAGCGCCTTCGCGTGATCCCGAACTGGGTCGACACGAGGGCGATCACGCCGCAGCCGCGCGACAACCCGTGGGCCGAGCAGCGCGGGCTCGTCGATCGCTTCGTGGTGATGCACTCGGGCAACGTCGGGCACGCGCAGGACCTCGACAGCCTCGTCCGCGCGGCGACGTTCCTCCGCGATCGTGACGATCTCCGCATCGTCATCGCCGGCTTCGGCGCGCGGCACGGCGAGATGGTCGCGCTCGCCGAGCGGCTCGAGGTGGAGGACACCGTGCGCTTCCTTCCGTACCAGAAGCGTGAGCGCCTCTCGCTCTCGCTCTCCAGCGCCGACGTCCACGTCGTCGGCCTCGCCAAGGGGCTCGCCGGCTACGTCGTTCCGAGTCGCCTGTACGGGGTCCTCGCCGCAGGCCGTCCCGTGGTCGCTGCCGCAGAGGACACGAGCGAGACGGCGCGGCTCGTGCGCGAGGTCGGCTGCGGGATCGTCATCCCGCCCGCCCGGCCCGACCTGCTCGCACGCACGATCCGCGAGGCCGCCGACGGAGCGTTCGACCTCGCGGAGATGGGTCGTCGGGGTCGTTCCTACGTCGAGGAGGAGGCCGACCGGCTCGTCGCGATGGAGCGATACCGCGCACTGGTGCGGGAGATGCTGGCGGCGTGATCGCGAAGGGTCTCTTCTGGGGCTCGCTCGGAGCCCTTGCGTGGACGCACGCCGGCTACCCGCTGGCGATGGGCGCTCTCGCGCGCATTCGTCCGCGTCCCGTTCGCAAGGCGGAGGCCGCACCGTCCGTCACGCTCGTCGTCTCCGCGCACGACGAGGAGGCGGTCATCCGCCGACGGATCGACAACGCGCTCGCGCTCGACTACCCCGAGGAGAGCCTCGAGGTCGTCGTCGCGTCCGACGGGTCGACCGATCTGACAGATGCGATCGTCGGCGAGATCGCGGCCGAGAACTCTCGCGTGCGCCTCTTGCAATGCCCGCGCGAGGGCAAAGTCGCGGCGCAGCATCGCTCCATGCGCGAGACGACGAGCGACATCGTCGCGTTCACGGACGCGAACAGCGAGTGGAAGCCCGACGCTCTGCGCGCGCTGACGCGGAACCTGTCCGATCCGGAGGTCGGCTACGTCTGCGGCCAGCTCCGGCTCGAGAGCCCCGACGGCGCGAACCTGGAGGGCGTCTACTGGCGCTACGAGATGTGGGTGCGCGAGCAGGAGTCGATCGCGAGCTCGATCACCGCCGGCAACGGTGCGATCTACGCCGTGAAGCGGGACGCATATGTCGAGGACGACCCGCGATTCGGTCACGACTTCGGCTTCCCGTACCTCATGGAGCAGATGGGATTGCGCGCCGTCTACGAGCCTGAGGCGATCGCGCTCGAGAAGCCGGCCGCCGAGCCAGAGGACGAGTACGGCCGCAAGGTCCGGACGATCGCGCGCGCTCTCGGCCACATCCTCACGGGACGCGCCTTCCGTCGGCCGCTGCGGCCGCTCTACGCGGTGCAGCTGGTCTCACATCGCGTGCTGCGCTACTCGACCGGGATCCTCCACATCGCACTTCTCGTGTCGAACCTGATGCTCGTGACACGCGCGCGCTTCTACCGAGTCCTCCTCGTGCTCCAGCTGGGCGACTACGGGCTCGCCGCGGCGGGCAAGGCGCGTCTGCCGATTCCCGGCGCGCGGCTGGCCTACTACTACTACGTCGTGACGAAGGCGACAGTCGCCGCACTCGTCCTCTACCTGCGCTCGGGAACACCACAGATGTGGGATAAGGCGAAGGGCACACGGTGAATCGAGCCACCGACGTCGCCGTTGCGGGAGTCGGGCTCGCGCTCACGAGCCCGGTCCTCGGTCTCGCCGCGCTCGCGATCAAGCTCGAGGACGGCGGGCCGGTGCTCTACCGCCAGACGCGTGTCGGCAAGGACGGTGTGGACTTCGAGGTGCTGAAGCTCCGCACGATGGTCGTCGGGGCGGAAGGCATGGGCGCGGGCTTCTCGGTCGACCAGGGCGACCGCAGGATCACGCGCGTCGGCCGCATCCTGCGCCGGACGTCCGTCGACGAGCTGCCCCAGCTCTGGAACGTCCTGCGTGGCGACATGGGGATCATCGGCCCGCGACCCACACTCCGCTATCAGGTCGAGCAGTACGACGAGCAGCAGCGGCATCGCCTCGACATCAGGCCGGGCCTGACCGGCTGGGCTCAGGTGCACGGCCGCGCGTCGCTCCCGTGGGCGGAGCGGATCAGGCTCGACGTCTGGTACGTCGAGAACCGGTCTCCTCGAATCGACTTCGAGATCCTCTGGCGAACGCCGCTCGCGCTCTTCCGCGGGACCTACCGAGGGGCGACCGGCGGCTGGCGGCCGAAGGCCTAGAGACCCTTCGCCGCGAGGAGGGACTTGTACAGTCGGTCGACGTCGTCGACGAGCCGCTCGACGGAGTACCGCTCCCGCACATTCGCGCGACCCGCCTCGCCGAGTCGCGTGCGCAGGTCGGGATCGAGGGCGAGCTCAGCTAGTCGCTGCGCGGCCGCATCCGTGTCTCCCGCGTCGACGAGGAACCCGTCGACGCCCTCGGTCACGACGTCCGGCACCCCACCGACCCGTGTCGCCACTACGGGGGTCCCGGACGCAGAGTGCCTCGATCGCGCTCACCGGCGTTCCCTCGTTGACGGACGGCAGCAGGAACGCGTCGAACAGCCGATAGTAGCCGGCGACCTCGGGCTGATACCCGACGAAGTACGTCGAGCGCGCGATGCCGAGGTCGTGGGCGACCTGCTCGAGGCGCTCGCGGTCGGGCCCGTCACCGACCATGCAGAGCGCCGCCGGAACGCCGCGTTCACGCGTGGCGCGCACGATCTCGAGCACGGCGTCGGTGTCCTTCACTCCGGTCATGCGTCCGACCCAGCCCACGACGAATGCGTCTGGGGGGATTCCGTAGAGACGCCGGTAATCGAGATCCGCCGTCTCGTCCCCGAGGCGGTCGGCGAGCGGGATCCCGAGTCTGATGACCGTGAACTTGTCGGCGGGCGCGATCCCGTGCTCGACGAGCTCGTCGCGCACCTCCGGGCTGACCGCGACGAGCACGTCGGAGTAACGCGCGAGGCTCCGCTCGACCTGCTTGAAGAAGGCGGTACGGCCGGCGCCGAAGTAGCCCTTCAGCACGTGGCCGTGGAACGTGTGGACGATGATCGGCGGACGCGCGTTGCCGGCCGCGAGCGCCGCGGCACGTGCGAGCGCGCCTGCCTTGGCGGTGTGCGTGTGGAGGATGTGCGGCCGCTCCTCGCGCATGATCGCCGTCAGGCGTCGTATCGACCGGGCATCGTAGAGCGGCGCGACCTCGCGCTGGATCTCCGGGACGCTGACGACGGAGACGCCGAGCCGCTCGGCCACGAAGGCCATCGAGTCCTCGCCACGCGCCAGCGAGCCGGCCACGAGGGTCGTGTGGTACCCGCGCGTCTCCAGCCCGGCCGCGAGGTTCGACACATGAATCGCCGGCCCGCCCATGTTCAGGCGCGCGATGACGCGGAGGACGCGGATCGGCTCCGGCACGCGCTGACCTTAGCCGGGTTGCCTCCGACTCCTCCGAGTACGCTCTCGCGTCGTGGTCGTGATGCTCACCTCGGTCGGGCAGCGCGTGGACATTGCCCGCGCGTTCCGCGCAGCGGGCGCCGAGACGCTCGGGGTCGATGCCGATCCGCTCGCGCCGGCGCTGTACCACTGCGACCGGCGCCAGCTCGTTCCGAGGATCGCCGATCCCTCCTACGTGCCGACGCTCGCGGCGCTCCGCGACGAGCATGACGTCCGCCTCGTCGTCCCGCTCAACGACCTCGACTTTCCCGTGCTCGCGCGCGAGCACGAGCGGCTTGCACCAGCACTCGTCCTGCTCCCGGAGGTCGAGGTCTCGGCTCGCATGTCGGACAAGCTCGACGCGCACCACTTCTTCGTCGAGTGTGGAATCCCGTCGCCGCGCAGCTGGGCGCTCGAGGATGTCCCGGAGGACGTGCGCTATCCAGTGCTGGTCAAGGCCCGAGAGGGCTTCGGCTCGCGAAACATCTTTCGCGCGACGAACCGCACACAGCTCGACTTCTTCCTCGCGTACACGGACGTGCCTTCGTTCGTGCAGGAACAGTGCACCGGCGAGGAGTTCTCGATCGACGTCTTCTGCGACATGAGCGCACGCTGCCTCAACGCGATCCCGCGGACAATGCTGCTCTCGAAGGGCGGCGAGTCGATCAAGGGAGCGTCGATCCAGGATCGTGAGCTCATCGAGTACGGAGCGCGCGTCGCGGAGGTCGTGGGGATCAAGGGCCCGGCGAACATCCAGTGCTTCCGCGAGCCAGACGGCTCGCTCCCGATCACGGACGTGAACACGCGGTTCGGGGGCGGCTTCCCGGTCCCGCTCGCGGCGGGCGGGCGCTACCCGGAGCTCGCGCTCGCCCTTGCGCGTGGCGAGCACCCCGAGCCGCGGCTCGGCGACTTCGAGGAAGGCGTCGTGATGACTCGGTACTTCTCCGAGGTCTGCCTCGCCCCGGACGCCGACGGCCTTCTCCAGCCGATCCTGCCTCTTCCTTAGTCTTCTCAGACCATGCGGTACCTCGTCACCGGCGCCGCCGGCTTCATCGGCTCGCAGCTCCTACGGACGCTCCTCGAGCGCGGGCACGAGGCGACGGGCTGGGACGCGTACACGGACTACTACGACCCGGCGCTCAAGGAGGAGAACTCCGCCGGGTTGCCGGTCGACCGGGTCGACCTCGCTGCGGACGCTCTCGAGCTGGCCGGGTTCGACGGTGTGTTCCATCTCGCGGGCCAGCCCGGAGTTGCGAGCTTCGGCGGCGTCTTCCCCGTTTACGTTCGGCAGAACGTCCTCGCGAGCCAGCGGCTCTTCGAGGGGGCCGCTGCTGCGGGAGTGCGGGTTGTCTTCGCGTCCTCGTCGTCGATCTACGGCGACGCGGCCGCGTTTCCGACGCCGGAGGACACCACGCCGCGGCCACTGGCGCCGTACGGGATCACGAAGCTCGCGTGCGAGCACCTCGCCCACGCCTACGGCCGCGAGTTCGGGCTCGAGGTGGTGACGGTGCGGTACTTCACGATCTACGGCCCGCGCCAGCGCCCGGACATGGCGTTCACGAAGATGGTCTCGTGTCTCGCCGAAGGCCGTCCGTTCGAGCTGTACGGCGACGGGACGCAGTCGCGCAGCTTCACCTATGTCGACGACGCGGTGGAGGCCACCATCGCGGCGATGGAGGCGGGCGCGCCGGGGGCGGTCTTCAACGTGGGAGGGGGTACCGAGGTCTCGATGCTCGAGGCGATCGAGACGCTCGCAGCGATCGCCGCCCGGCGCCTCGAGGTCGTCCGCATGCCTCGGCGCGAGGGCGACGCGGCGAGAACTGCCGCCGACACGACCCGAATCCGTGAGGCGCTCGGCTGGTCGGCGGCGACGCCGTTCGACGAGGGCCTCGCGGCTCAATGGCGCTGGGCCGCTGCTAGGGTCGCGGCCCCATGAACGCCTCTCCGCAGGCCCCTCAGCTGGAGGACGAGCAGGAAGTCGACCTCTCTTCGGCCTGGCAGCGCCTCAAGCTGCGCTGGTGGCTTCCGGTCGGCGGCCTCGTGGTCGGTGCCGTCGTCGGCATCGCGCTCGCACTCGCCGGCGGCTCCGTGTGGCGGGCGCAGACGATCGTCTACCTCGGGCAGCCGTTCGCGCCCCTCGGCGGCGGCCAGATCCAGAGCCTTGCAACGAATCCGCGGACCGTGGGCGAGATCATCCGCTCCGAGGCGGCACTGAAGAACGCATCGGATGCGAGCGGCATCCCCGTCTCGCAGCTCCGCTCGTCGATCTCGACGCGCGAGCTGCTCGCGGCCGGTCAGCTGCGCGGGATCAACCCGCTCATGGAGATTGCGGTGAAGGGCTCGAGGAAGCGGAGCGTCGAGCTCGCAGCCAACGCGCTCTCCGACCGCGTCACCGAGCGCGTCTCGGTCTACGTCACGGAGAAGGTCGCTCTCCTCGAGGACCAGGTGGAGACGGCCGAGCTGCAGCTCGACGAGGTCAACGAGCGGATCCGCCTCGCGCAGCTACAGCAGGCCGCCGTCATTGCCGACTCGTCGCTGCCGCTCGAGCAGCGCCTGCTCGTCACCGCGAACCTCAACTCAGTCGTCACGACCGCTGACGCGCGGAGGGCGGCGATCCAGGACGACCTCTTCGAGTCGAAGCAGCTGCTCAACCTCGCGGAGAGCGTCGAGTCGAGCCGGATCGTCGAGCCAGCGGCGGCGAGCAAGACGACCGCGCGCTCGAGTCGCACGTCACTCCTCGTCGGCGCGCTGATCGGCCTCCTGCTCGGTGCCATAGCTGCACTCGTCGTCGACCCGATCGCCGCCCGGCGGAGCGGGACGGCCTCCACCTCGACCTGATGCTCGAGGGCAAGCGGGTCGCGGTCGTCGTGCCCGCGTTCGACGAGGAGCGCCTCGTCGGCGAGACGATCGGCGGGGTCCCCGAGTTCGTCGACAGGATCGTCGTCGTCGACGACGCGTCACGAGACCGGACCGCCGCGGTGACAGTCGACGTGGCGGATCCGCGAGTGCTTCTCCTCCGCCACGAGCGGAATGCGGGGGTCGGCGCCGCGATTGCGACCGGGTATCGCCAGGCGCTCGAGGAGGAGATCGACGTGACGTGCGTCATGGCGGCCGACAACCAGATGGATCCGGCCGAGCTCGAGGAGCTCGTCTCGCCGGTGGCGCGCGGCGAGGTCGAGTATGCGAAGGCGAACCGTCTCGTCTCCGGAGAGGCGTGGACGGTCATCCCACGGACTCGCTACCTCGGCAATGCCGTCCTCTCGCTGCTCACGAAGATCGCCTCCGGCTACTGGCACGTCGCCGACTCGCAGGCGGGATACACGGCCCTCTCGCTGAGCGCGCTACGGCGGCTCGACCTCGACCGTCTCTACCCGCGCTACGGCTTCCCGAACGATGTGCTCGTGCACCTGAACGTTCAGAACGCTCGTGTGCGCGACGTCCCGTCGCGTCCGATCTACGACGTGGGGGAGCATTCGGGCATCAAGCTGCGCTCGGTCGTACCGCGCATCTCGTGGCTCCTCTTCAAGGCGTTCTGGTGGCGGATGGGTCAGAAGTACGTCATCCGCGACTTCCACCCACTCGTGTTCTTCTACGCCTTCGGCGTGCTGATGCTGAGCGTCGGCTTCGTCCTCGGGCTCGTCGAGCTCGTCCTGCGCATCGCGGGGAACGCCATCACCCCGGCATCGATCGTGCTCGTCGCGGTGCTTCTCATCGCCGGGCTGCAGATGACGCTCTTCGCGATGTGGTTCGACATGGAGGCGAACAAGGACCTCCGCTGATGCGCCTTCCCGCTCGTCGTCCTCGCGCTTGCCGGGTCAGCCGAGCATCCAGGCGTCGCCGGTCGTCGCGAGCGCCCGCTCGACCTCGTCGGTGTTCTCGACGAAGTCTCGGAGAGTCCGCCGATTCATCTGCTGGAGCGGTGAGTGCATCGGCCACTCGAGGGGCTCGACCCGAAGGAACGCGGCGATCCCAGCGAGCTCGTCGCGCGGGGAGGCCTTGAGCCGCTCGTAGGTCAGCTCGCGGACCGGAAGGCGGTAGCGCCGCAGCGTGGCGCGTGCCTCGGAGACTGCTTCCGCTCGCGCTGCGATCCGCGTCCGTAGCGCGGCGACATCGAGGTGCACCTTCACGTCGGCGACGTCCTCACCGTTCCGGGCTCGGAACTGTCCTCGCGCGATCGCGGCCTCCTGCGAGACGATCTGCGCGAGCGTGTTCTTCCGGACGAGGTGGATCGCTCGTGTGCGGCGCGCAGCGAGATACGCAAGGAGCCCCGGATGCACGCGCGGATGGCCGTACATCAGCTTGAACCCGACGGCGTCGATGCTGTCGCGGCGGGCGAAGACTCGTCGCAGGTAGCCGAAACGGGCAGGAACGAGCGTGATGCGTCGTCGTTCGGGCCGTGTCGCCTCGAAGCGGGGGAGGTCACGGCAGCCGTAGTCGACGTCGGTGCGATCACCGGGGAGAAAGAGCTCGGCATAGGCGGCGATGCGCGCGTGGCTGTCGAGGAGATCGACGAGCCAGGACGACCCGGACCGCGGAGACGTGAACACGACGAACGCAGTCGGCCTCGCCGTCGGCATCTCCGCGACCCTAACGAACGTCTATCGAAGCGTGGCGCGAATCACAGCGAGGTCGCGGTCCGCCCAGACGACCTCGGCGTCGAACCCCACCTCCTCGAGCCAGGCGACCTGATCGGCGGCGCGGTCGGGAAGGTCGTCGATCCAATCGATCTCGATGTGCGCGTCCTCGGCTCGCTCGGGGACCACGACGTCGCCCAGCACGAACCGACCGCCCGCGCGTAGAGCTGCTGCGACGCGGCGGAAGAGGTCGCGCTTGCCGTCCGGCGTGAGGTGATGGACGGCGAGAGCCGACACCACGAGGTCGAATGGCCCCGCGGGGAGTGGGTCCTCCAAGCGTGTGCGACGGAGATCGGCGTCCGGAAACGCCGAGCGTGCGCGCTCGAGCATCGGCTCACTGGCGTCGATTCCCGTCCAGGCAGCCTCGCGATGAAGCGCACGAACGCGCGCGGTCGTCTCGCCCGTCCCGACGCCGAGCTCGAGTGCCGCGCCGACCTCGCACCCCGACGTGGCCGCTGCCACCTCGTCCTGGAACTCGTCGAAGCCGGCGATCTCGGCCCGGATCTCGCGCAGGTAGACATCGGGATCCCAGCTCATGTTCGCCACGCAGCGATTCTCCCGTACTCGAACGGGTGATTGTCTCCCTCGTCCGAGGGCCGACCATGAGCCTGTGCGCCACATCGTGTATCTCTGCGCCATGGTCGCCCTTGCGGCGCTCATGACGTCCTCGTCGATCGCGTCGCCGGCGACGACGGCGACCCAGCTGACGACCCGCTTCAAGTCCGCGACCGGCCAGAAGCTCGTCGTCAGCAAACAGCGCTCCTACGCAGGGCACTACAAGGCCTATGACGGCGGGATTCAGACGGCGGTGCTCAAGGCGCGCCTCGGGACGTTCGTCGTCTATCTGGTCACTGCGTCGGACGTCGAGGGTGAAGTGACCGAGCTCCTCTCCGACAGCCACACCGGCCAGCTCGGCACGCCGAGTGCAGGGAAGATCTACTGGGAGCAGGGCGTGACCCTGTACGGCACCAAGTACTGGCAGGCGAAGCGCCGCTACGGGCAGAACGTCGTGCTCACCTGGATCGCCCCCAGCGGCGCGAAGAAGACCGACGCGACGTGGAAGCGCCTCCATGCGGCGCTGACGGCTGCGACGAAATAGCCGCAGGAGCATCTCTCCGAGTGTCGTAAGAGGCGAGGCTGGCAGCAAGTGCCCGGCTAGCATCGAGACCATGCCGACCTCACTCGTCACCGGCGGCGCCGGATTCCTCGGCTCCCACCTCTGCGAGGCGCTCCTGCAGCGCGGCCACCGCGTGATCTGCGTCGACAACCTCGTGGTCTCGACGCTCGAGAACATCGACCATCTTCGAGACGACGCGTTCACGTTCCTGAACCACGACGTCATCGAGCCGATCGCGTGCGACGAGCCCGTCGACTTCGTCTACCACCTGGCTGCGCTCGCGAGCCCGGTGGACTACCTGCGCATGCCTCTCCACTCGCTGAAGACGGGCTCGTATGGGACCCACCACGCGCTCGGCCTCGCGAAGTGGAAGCGGTCGCGCTTCCTGCTCGCGTCGACGAGCGAGGTGTACGGCGATCCCGAGGTGCATCCGCAGCCCGAGACGTACTGGGGCAACGTCAACCCGATCGGCCCGCGCGGCGTCTACGACGAGGCGAAGCGATACGCGGAGGCGCTGACGATGGCGTACCACCGCCAGCAGGGCCTCGATACGGCGATCGTCCGGATCTTCAACACGTACGGGCCGCGGATGCGCGCGAACGACGGTCGTGCGATCCCGACGTTCCTGCGGCAGGCTCTCGCGGGCAAGCCGGTGACGGTGTTCGGGGACGGCTCGCAGACACGCAGCTTCTGCTTCGTGGACGACCTCGTCCGCGGCATCGTCCTGCTCGCGGAGTCGCGCGAGCATCTCCCCGTGAACCTCGGCAACCCGGACGAGAAGACCCTGCTCGAGCTCGCCGAGATCATCCTCCGCCTCACGAGCTCGGCGAGCGAGATCATCTACGAGGCGCTTCCGGTCGACGACCCGCAGGTGCGCCAGCCGGACATCACACGTGCCAAGCAGATCCTCGCCTGGGAGCCGGAGATCGCGCTGGAGGACGGCCTGCGCCGCACGATCGCCTCGCTCGGGCACGAGGCCGCCGTCGGCTCCGCGTGAGCAACGCGAGCCGCAGGCTCGCGTTCGTGGGGGAAACGATGTTTTCCCCACGAGCCCCATTCTCTTCGAAGACATGGGGAACCTCCCGGTTCCCCACGCCCCTCCACGCTCCCGGCCCGACAATCGGGCCGTGAGCCTGCAAGAGCGCTACGAGGAGCATCACCGGGAACGTCGTGACGAGGGCGACTTCGTCTTCGTTCCCGAGCGCATCCCGTTGTTCGTCGAGGCGATCGGACGTGGGAAGCGCGTGCTCGACCTCGGCTGCCGCTCGGGTGCGCTGACGAAGCACTTCCTCGAAGGGAACTCCGTCGTCGGGCTCGACGTCGATGCCGCAGCGCTCGAGAAGGCGGCAGCGCTCGGGATCGAGCCCGTGCAGGCGAACGTCGAGGAGTCATTGCCGTTCGAGGATGCGAGCTTCGACGCCGTCGTCGCCGGCGAGCTCTTCGAGCACCTCCAGTTTCCGGACGCGCTCGTGGCGGAGATCCGGCGGGTGCTGCGCCGGCGCGGCGTGCTCGCCGGCTCGGTGCCGAACGCGTTCCGACTGCAGAGCCGGCTTCGGTTCCTTCGCGGACGGCCGCCCGAGGACGACCCCACCCACCTTCGCATGTTCTCGGCAGACGCGGTGCGGGAGCTGCTCGGTGACTTCCGAAGCGTGGAGCTGAGCTTCGTCGGCGGCCGCTACGCGCGGTTGAGCCCGCGGCTCTTCGCCCGCGACCTGGTGTTTATCGCCTCGTAGGCGTAAGGATTCCGGGCGTGGCTCGTCCGGAGACACGGTTCGCGTGGAGCGGCGATTCCACGCTCCGTATGGCGTCCGTATCGCGCGCTCAGCTAGCGGCTGAGCTTCCGAACGCGGCCGCGTCGCGCGACGTCCGCCTCGTCGACCATGTGCCCGTCACGCTCGACGTAGCCACCCTTGCCACCGATGACGAGCAGGACGAGGTCGTCGGTCTCGCTCGCGTTGGACACCTTCCGCGGTGTCGTCGACTCCACGTGCAGGAGCCCGCCCGGCCCGAGGACGCGCTCCTCGCCGTCGACCTCGACGCGCGCCTCGCCGGAGTGGACGAAGTACAGCTCGTCCTGCGTGTCGTGGAAGTGGTGGAACCCGGTGTAGCCCGGAGGCATGACGACCGCGTTCACACCGAACGCGGTCACGCCGAGCGGCTTGCGGATCTTGCGGAACCCGTAGCCCTCACCGAGCTCGTCGAGCGTTCCGAATGCGTGCGTCATGGTCATTCCTTTCCGAGGAGGAAGTCGGCTGTGCGCTGGAGACCGTTGGCGAAGTCGACACGCGGCTCGTAACCGAGGAGGCGTTCGGCTTCCTCGATGTTGGCCCACGATGCACGGACGTCCGCCTCACGGGCGGGCTCGTAGCGCTTCTCGACGGGCTTGCCGAGCATCGCGCCGACGTCGTCGGCCAGTGCGTTGACGGTAACCGAGCCTCCCGTCGCGACATTGAGGATCTCGCCGCCGATCCCGGGCGCGTCCGCGGCGAGGAGATTCGCGGCGACGACGTTGTCGACGAACGTGAAGTCCCGCGACTGCTCGCCGTCGCCGTAGATCGTGACGGCCTCGCCGTCGGCGATCGCGCGGATGAAGCGGGGCACGACGGCGGCGTACTGCGACGTCGGATCCTGGCGCGGGCCGAACACGTTGAAGTAGCGCAGCGAGACGATCTCCATCCCGTACACGCGGCTGAAGCTGGTGCAGAAGCGCTCGGCCGCGAGCTTTGCGACCGCGTACGGGGAGATCGGATCCGGCGCCTGCGTCTCGACGCGTGGAAGCTCTCCCGTGTTCCCGTAGACCGACGACGACGAGGCGTTGACGATCCGGCGCACGCCCTCGTCGCGCGCGGCGAGCAGGACGTTCAGCGTGCCCTCGATGTTGACCGCCGTCGTCGTGAGAGGATCCTGCACGGAGCGTGGAACCGACGGCAGCGCGCCCTGATGGAACACGACCTCGGCCCCGCGGACAGCGGCATGCACGCGCTCGTACGAGCGGAGGTCTCCTTCCACGAGCTGGACGTCGTTCTCCAGGCCGACGAGGTTCGCGCGGCTCCCCGTCGCGAAGTTGTCGAGCACGCGCACGTCGTCTCCTCGCGCCAGGAGCGCCCGGACGACGTTCGAGCCGATGAACCCGCCGCCGCCCGTCACCAACGCCTTCATCGCGCCACTTCCGCGACGACATGGAAGTTCGCGAAGAGCCCTCCCGGGCCGGGCTCCCGGAGTCGGGCGGAGCGGCCGTCGATCGCGGTCGCAACGGTGTTGATCACGGCGACGAGGGGCTTGGCGGCGAAGCCGAGCCGGACGCGGCGGAATCCGAGGTCGAGATACATCGCAAAGAGCATTCCGAGGCAGGCAGTCGTGCCCGAGGCCGCCGTCACCCTAACCGACGCCCAGGTCCCGTTCTCGGCGAAGAGCTTCTCGAGCCCGGCGTGTGTCCACCGCCAGTAGTCGGTGGGCGACGGGTGGTACGGCATGACCCCGTGTGTCGTCACGAGCACGCGACCGCCCGGTGCGGTGACGCGGTGGAGCTCGGACACGGCCTTCGCCGGATCGTCGCAGTGCTCGAGCACCTGGTTGCAGAGGACGACGTCGAAGCTCGCATCCTCGACCGGAATCGCCTCGACGGAGCCCTTCAGCTCGGCGCGTGGGTTCTCCACCGGATCGACGCCCACGTACGACTCGGCGTGTGGCGCGAACAGCGGCTCGTACGGCTTCTCGCCGCACCCGACGTCGAGAACGCGGTAGCGGCCGATCGCGCCGTGGGCCTCCTCCGCCTGCCCGCGAAGCCAGCGGACGAGCGGGGCGCGCACGGCGTAGGTCGGCATCGACCGCGGCGGGTCGAGCCGTGGGTCAGACATCCTCTTCCTCAGCGGCCGCGGCGCCCGCGGCGGCGAGCCCGAGGAGGAGGCACGTCGCCGCCTGCAGCGGAATCCCCGCGACGATCCCGAGCGACGCCCACTCGCCTGCGAGCGTGAGGAGGGCGCACAGGACGAGCAGCCCCGCGCCTGCAGCCCATGGCCTCGGCGCGTGCGCGGCTCCTCGCCACGCGAGCGCGATCCCCGCGGCCCCGACGAGGAGCAGCAGCGCGAGCCCGATCACTCCCGCGTCGGCCAGCATCTGGATGTAGAGGTTCTGGACGCCCCACTCGCGCCCCTCCGCCGGGAAGGCGAGGTCGACGACGTCCGGGAACCGCTCGCGCGCGTCGTCGACGTACGGCTCGAACACCTCGGGTCGGGACGAGCGCTGCCAGCCGACGCCGACGATCGGATTGTCCTGCGCGATGCGGAGGCCGATGTAGGCCAGCACGGCGCGCTGGGAGTACGTTTCGACACCGACAGGCGGCTCGTCGCCGCGGACTCCGAGGAAGCGCAGGAAGTCCTCGAGCGCGTCGCCTCGCACTGCGGTCACGCCTCCGGCGACGACGGCGACGATCGCGACGAGTGCAAGTGCCTGGCGCCCGCCTGGCCGGAAGCGGCGACGCGACGCGAGCCAGAGCACCACAACGCCGAGCGCGAGCCCTCCTACCGCCGCAACGGAGCCTGCGAGCACGAGCCCGAGCACCCCCGCGACGAGCGCGGTGACGAAGAGCACCGCCGCTGGGATCTCCCGACGCCGCGCGGCGATTGCCGCCACAGCGAGCGCCAGGCTCGTCGCGGCGAGGGCTGCGAGGTCGTGGTGGCCGAGAAAGGAGGGCTGGCGCCAGCCTGCGTTCCACGCGCCGAAGATGTCGGCGCCGAAGAACTGTAGAAGCGCAACTCCCACCGCCACGGCCGCCCACAGGACGAGCCCGCCGACGACGATCGCCAGGTCGTCGGCACGCCGCACCAGCAGCGGCACGGCGACGGTGAGGAGCCCGTACTCGACGAGCTTCACGTAGCTCACGAGATGATCGGCGAAGAGCGCATCGTCGACCGATGCAGGACGGAACGTCTGGAACGCGAGCCAGGCGAGCAGCACGCCACCAGTGATCCAGAGCGCGCGTGCCGCTCCGAGCCGAGCGAGCCCTGCCTGTGAGGCGGCGAAGCCGGCCACGACCAGGACGATCACGACCGCAAGATCGGACAACCGGACGTCGACCGTCGTCGAGCCGATGTCGACGCCGAGCTCGAGCTGGTAGCGCTCGTGGAGGAAGAGCAAGGGCAGGGTGGCGGCGAGGACGAGCGCGCCGAGCGACTCGCGGCCGACGAGTTCGCGAGGGCTCGATGCCTGCGAGCGCTCGAGGGCCCGGGTCGCCACGGCGCCACTATAGGCGCGGGCTCTTCCTTGCCCGCAGAGTGGGTATCCGCTGGTGCGGACACCCACTCGCGAGCTCCCTGAAGCCGGCCGCTTCGCGGCCGGGTCGCCGTTTCGACCGAGCTGCTCGCGCCGGGGCTGAGCTCCCGCACCACCCCTACACTCACGCGGATGTTCTCCCGGGTGCTGCGACGCCGGTCGGCGACGGCTGCGTGGATCTACGTCGCCGTCGCGTGCGGCATCGCCGGGACGATCGTCGCGGCGCGCGTCCTGGGGCTGGACGACTTCGGCGTCTTCGCGACTGCACTCGCCGCGGTCGGGCTCTTCCAGGTGCTGCTCGACCTCACCGTCGAGGAGTCGCTCACGAAGTACGGGTTCCGCTACGTCGCCGCACAGGAATGGGGCCGCCTGCGGCGCCTCTTTCGGCAGATGCTGCTCCTCAAGCTCGCGGGCGGTGCGCTCGCGACGGTGATCCTCGTCACGCTCGCGCCGTTCGCCGACGCGCTCTTCGGCGCGGAGGGCGTGGAGCAGGCGCTCCTGGCCGCAGCGCTGCTCCCGCTCGTCCAGTCGTCGGAGAACGTCGCGGCGACGGCGCTCCTTCTCCACAGCCGGTACGACCTGCGCGGCGTGTACCAGGCGGGCTCGGCCGGGCTTCGTCTCATCGCCATCGTGATCGCGGCGCCGCTCGGCGTCACGGAGGCGCTCGTCGCGATCGTGATCGCGCAGGCGGTCGCGACCTTCGCTGTGTCGATCGCCGGCGTGGTGGCTCTGCGGCGCTTCCCGTCCGCGCCGTCGCGCGGGCTCGGCGAGGACGTTCCGGGCATCCGCTCGTTCGTCATCCAGTCGAGCATCGCCACCGGCGTGATCTCGCTGCGGACGACGCTCGTCCCGCTGATCCTCGGCATCGTCGCGGGCCCGACGCAGGTCGGCCTCTTCCGCATCGCGCAGACGCCGCAGACGGGACTCGCGGCGGCGAGCTCACCGGCGCGCCTGGTGCTCCTCACCGAGCAGACGCGCGACTGGGAGAAAGGTGAACGCGCGAGTGTGCTCGCCGGGATCCGGAGCTACTCGAAGTGGGCGGGTGCGCTGATGCTCGTGGCCATACCCGCGTTCTTCATCGCGATGCCGTGGCTCGTCGAGCTCGTCTTCGGCTCGGAGTACGACGGTGCCGTGACCGCTGCGCGGGTGGTGCTGATCGCGGCTGCGATCCATTTCGCGCTCGGGTGGACGAAGTCGCTGCCGGTCACGATCGGCCGGCCCCGCCTGCGCATCGTCACGCATGGTCTCGAGACGCTTGTCGCGATCCCGCTCGTCACCGTGCTCGGAACGGAATGGGGCGCGACGGGGGCTGCGGTCGCCGTGCTCGTCTCCACGCTCGTGTTCGCGGCTGCGTGGCTCGTCGTGATCGTGCGGCTGCGCGACGAGGTTCGCGAGGCCGGGCCGGGCGAGGTCTCGCTGCAGTCGTGAAGGTCGTCGTCGTCTCGGGCATCTGGCCACCCGATCCCGGCGGTCCCGCGAGCCACGCTCCTGCGCTCGCGGACTTCCTCGCCGGACGCGGGCACCACGTGGAGGTCGTGACGACGGCGGCTGCGGATCCCGAACCGCGCCTATACCCCGTGCTCTGGGCCGCTCGGCAGTCGCCGCTCCGCCACGTGCGCGCTGCGCTCCTCGTGCGGGAAGCCGCCCGCCGGGCGGACGTCGTCTATGCGACCAGCATGATCAGGCGCGCTGCGATCGGTGCGCTGCTCGCACGCCGGCCGCTCGTCGTGAAGCTCGTCTCCGACGAGGTGTTCGAGCGGGCGACGAGGAGCGGGCGCTTCGTCGGGACGCTCGACGAGTTCCAGCGACGTCGGCGGCGGTCTGCGCGTCCGGTTCCTCCGCACGACTCGCAACGCAGCGCTGCGACGGGCGCGCCACGTCTTCTGTCCGAGTGCGTACCTGCGGGACGTGTCCCTTACCTGGGGGCTCGAGGCCGGCCACGTGTCCGCGCTCCCCAACCCGGCGCCCGAGATCCCGCAGCTGCCGGCGCGCGACGAGCTTCGCGCGGAGCTCGGACTCGGCGGGCATGCGCTCGTCTTCGCCGGCCGGCTGGGGCCGCAGAAGGCGCTCGGCGTCGCGCTCGAGGCGATCGCCGTCGTTCCCGACGTCACGCTCACCGTCGCCGGCGACGGGCCGGAGCGCGCTGTGCTGGAGCGCCGAACGCGCGAGCTAGGCCTCGCGGAGCGCGTGTCGTTTCGCGGCAGCGTCTCGCGCGAGCAGGTGCTCCGGCTCTTCCGCGCGTCCGACGCGTCCCTGCTCCCGTCCGCGTGGGAGAACTTCCCGCACACGGTCGTGGAGGCTCTCGCGGTCGGCTGTCCCGTGATCGCGACGGCGGTTGGCGGCGTTCCCGAGGTCGTGAGGGACGGCGAGAACGGACTGCTCGTCGCGCCGCGCGATCCGGACGCTCTGGCGGCAGCGATCCGCCGGTTCTTCGCCGACGATGCGCTGCGCGCGCGGCTGTCCGACAATGCGGCGCGTTCGGTCGAGGGGTACTCGGAAGCTGCGGTCTTCACGCGGATCGAGGCCGAGCTCGCGAAGGCGGCCGCGTGAGGAAGCGGCTCCTCATGGTTGGTCGGTCGCGCTACTCGCTCCCGCTCTCGCCGTCGCTCCAGCAGAAGTTCGCAGCGCTGTCCGAGGAGCTCGAGGTGCGCGTGCTCGCGAGCTCGGGAGGAGGGACGGGGACCGATCCTCGGTTCGTGCTCGTCCGACCGATCCGGCTGCGCCGGCTCGACGGGCTCGCGTTCTACGTGCGGCTGCCGTTCCGCATCGCCCGCGAGTTGCGCTCGTTTCGTCCGGACGCCGTGCTTGCACAGGGTGCGCAGGAGGCCGCGCTCGCGGTCGTGGGCCGCAGGCTCGCCCGCGTTTCGACACGGGTGATCGCCGACATCCACGGCGATCCGGCGGCACCGGCGAGGCTCTACGGGTCGCCGGTGCGCAGGGCGCTCGCGCCGATTGCGGATGCGCTCGCCCGGTACGGGTTTCGCCACAGCGACGGGGTCCGCACGATCTCGGCGTACACGTCCGGGCTCGTGCGCGAGGCCGGCGTCGAGCCGACGGCCGAGTTCGCGGCGTTCATGGATCTCGAGCCGTTCCTGGACTCGGAGCCCGTCCCACTCCCGGAGCACCCGACCGTGCTCTTCGTCGGTGTGCTCGAGCGGTACAAAGCCGTCGACGTGCTCGCGGAGGCATGGCGCCGTGCCTCCGCGCAGGTGCCCGATGCGACGCTGCACATCGTGGGCCGCGGGACGCTCCGCGACGTCGCCGGCCAGCTCGTGGCGCGACGTTCCGGCGCAAACGCGCTGGACGGAGGCGCTGTCCACTGCCGACGTCGCGCGCGCGCTCGACGAGGCGAGCGTGCTCGTCCTTCCGTCGCGCTCGGAAGGGCTCGGGCGTGTCGTCGTCGAGGCGTTCTGCCGGGGCCGTGGCGTCGTCGGAAGTCGCGTCGGCGGGATCCCGGACATCGTCGAGGACGGCGTCTCCGGCGTTCTCGTCCCCCCCGAAGACGCGCCTGCGCTCGCCGACGCGCTCGTCCGCGTGCTCTCCGATCGCGCGCTGGCCGAGCGTCTTGGCGCGGCTGCCCGAGTCGCCGTGAAGCCGTGGCTCGCGACGCCGAAGGAGTACGCCCTGGGCGTCCGCGCGCTCGTCGAGGCGGTTACGACCGACGAACGGCGTCAGACCCCACGGGTCTGACCCCGCCTAGACTCACGCGATGCGCGCGGACCGGGCGAAGCAGCTCCTCAAGAACGGCGTGTACCGGGCGATCGGCGAGACGGTCAGCGGCGCCGGTGGGCTCGACGGCGAGGTCGAGCGCTCGCTTCGCGTGCTCATGTACCACAAGGTCAACGACCTGCAGCCGAACTCGACGACCGTCCCGACCGCGGTGTTCGCGGAGCAGATGGCGCTCCTCGGCGAGCTCGGCTACGTCCCCGTGACGCTCGAGCGCGTGTGCGACCACTACGTTCACGGGACGTCCTCTGCCCGCAGGCGCCGTTCTCATCACGTTCGACGACGGCTACCGCGACAACCTCCGGAACGCGCTGCCGATCCTGCGGGAGCACGGCTATCCGGCAGTCATCTTCGTCCCGATCGGCTTTCTCGACAGCGATCGCCCGCTGCCGCACGAGGAAGCGCTGCGCGCCCTCGGCGTCCGCAACGAGACCGTCGGGTGGGACGAGCTCGCCGAGCTCGAGGCCGGAGGAATACGGGTCGAGTCGCATGGGATCGGGCATCGCCCGGTCTCGGAGCTCGAGCTCGCCGAGGCGGCACGCGAGATCGCGCTCTCGAAGCTTCGCCTCGAGGAGCGCCTCGGGCGCCCCGTCGAGGCATACGCGTTCGTGAAGGGCTCGCTCGCCGACTACAGGCCAGAGCACGCGAGCCTCGTACAGCAGGCCGGATACACGCTGGGCTTCACGTCCGTCTCGGGCGCGAACGGGCCGTCGACCGATCGCTACCGGCTGCGGCGCTACAACGTCGAGCCGTATCCGGCACGCACGTTCGAGCTCGTCCTCGCCGGCGCGTGCGATCTCATCTCCGTGAAGGACACGGTGCCGGGGACGTACGCGCGGCGCGCCTTCAACAAGGTGCTCGGCACGGCAACCCGATGAGCTTCCAATCCGTGCGGTACGCGCCCGAGTGGCGGCAGTCGCTCGTGTCGCTCCTCGCACGCGTCGGGACGACCCAGCTCACGGACGAGGAGTTCTCGTGGTGGTTCGACCGCAATCCGTCGGGAGAAGGGATCGTCTCGCTCGCGGTCGACCAGGGAGACGTCGTCGGGGTCGCGGCGATGAGCTTCTTCAAGACGCGCCTCGACGGGGTCGAGACGCGACTCGCGATCCCGGTGAACGTCGCCACCGATGCGCGCTACCGCGGCCAGGGCGTCTTCTCGACCCTCCAGCAGGAGAACGAGGAGGCGGCCGCGTCCTCCGGGTCACCGCTCACGGTCACCTTCCCGAACGCCAACTCGTATCCGATCTTCATCCGCCGACTCGGCTGGCTCGACCTCCCGCGCCTGCGGCTCTGGGCGCGACCGCTGCGCGCATCCGGGGTCGTGCGTTATGTGCTCGGGCGAGCCGGAGAGCAGGGCGGGATGCGTCCGCCCGACCCAGGTCCACGCACGCTCGAGGGGTTCGAGGTGCGCGCCATCGAGCGCTTCGGACCCGAGATGGATGCGCTCGGCGCACGCGCGGCGGAGGGGTACGGCAGTCACTTCACGCGCGACGCCGCGTACTTCAACTGGCGCTACCTCGACTCGCCGAGGGACTACCGCTGCTTCGGCGCGTATCGCGGTGACGAGTTCGTCGGAGTCGCCGTGGTAGGTCACACCTTCAAGCACGGCGTCTCAGCCGGGTTCCTCGCCGACCTGGTCGCGGCTCCGGACGACGGTCAGACGATCCGGGCACTCGTCGGGCGGGCCGTCGCCGAGGTGAAGGGAGGCGCGGATGCGCTCGTCCTCCTTCCGCCACCCGCAAGCGCGCAGCGCCGCGCGCTCGCCCGGTCAGGCTTCGCGCCGACCAACAAGAAGCTTCGCTTCATCGGCAAGCCGCTCCACGAGGGCGTCCGCATCCACGACGACGCAGCCGCTTGGCACTTCACCCTCGGTGACTTCGACTTCTTCTAGTGCGGCAAGCTCGTCTTCATCACACAGCAGGTCGATCCGCGGCACCCTGCGCTCGCCGCGACGGTGCCGAAGATCCGCGCGCTCGCGGAGCTCGTCGACGAGGTCGTGGTCATCGCCGACGGCGCCGTCCCCGGCGTGCTGCCCGACAACTGCCGGGTCCGGACGTTCCGCGCGCGTCACCGGGCACTCCGGGGAGCCCGCTTCGAGGCGGCGCTCGGACGCGAGCTTCCCGGCCTGCGGGGAGGAGCGGTCGTCGCGCACATGTGCCCGATCTACGCGGTTCTCGCGGCACCGCTCGTTCGGCCTCTTCGGATACCGCTCGTCCTCTGGTTCACGCACTGGCGCGCGAGCGATCTGCTCAAGGCCGCCACGCGGGCTTCGACGGCGGTGACGAGCGTCGACTACCGCTCGTTCCCGCTGTCATCCAAGAAGGTCCGGGCGATCGGGCACGGCATCGACCTCGAGGAGTTCCCCTGCGCGTCGCCACGCAACGGCTCCGGGATGCGCCTCCTCGCGCTCGGGCGCTACTCGACCGCGAAAGGACTCGACGTCACCGTCGCCGCGGTCCCGCTCGCGGGTGACGACGTGGAGCTGCACGTCCACGGCCCGGTGCTCTCCGACGACGAGCGCGCCCATCGGGCGGAGCTCGAGCAGCTCGTACACGAGCTGGGGCTGGAGGGGCGCGTGACGATCGGCGACCCCGTCCCTCGCGACGAGATCCCCGCACTTCTCGCCTCGCACGACGCGCTCGTGAACAACATGCGGGCCGGCGCCCCCGACAAGGTCGTCTACGAGGCTGCGGCGGCCTGTCGCCCCGTGCTCGCTTCCAACCCCATCTTCGACGAGCTCCTCGATCCCGAGCAGCGCTTCACCCGCTGGGATCCGGGTGCGCTCGCGGAGCGCATCCGAACGCTCGCGGCGATGAGCGCGGACGAGAGAGCTGCGCTCGGCCACGAGCTCCGGAAGCGCGTCGAGGTGGGGCACTCGGTGCAGTCGTGGGCGCGTGGCATCCTCGACGCGGCGGGGCCGGCATGACGGACGGGGTCGTACTCCACACCCAGAAGGTGGCGGGCATCTCCGGCTCTGAGGCACACCTGCTGCAACTTCTCCCCGATCTGCGGGAGCGCGGCTGGGACGTTCGCTTCCTGATGCTCCACGAGGACGAGCCCGGCGCGTGGGAGTTCGCCGAGGCGCTGCGGGCGCGGGGCGTCCCGCTCGACGACATCCGGCTCCGGGCGGACGTCGACCCGATCGCCTTCGGCGAGGTGACGACGTATCTCGCCCGCGTTCGGCCCCGGATCCTCCATACACACCTCGTCCACGCGGACGTCTACGGGCAGCTCGCCGGCTCGGTCGCACGGGTGCCGCTGCGGCTCTCGACGAAGCACGGGTTCAACGAGTTCAGGGAGGGCCGCTGGTTCGGCTTCGCCGACCGCTCGGTCGGCTCGCTCGCGCACGTGCACATCGCCATCTCGCAGGGTCTCGCGCAGTACCTCGCCGAGACCGAGGGATTCGACGAGGAGAACTTCGAGATCGTTCACTACGGGATCGCGGCCGACGGCGAGGCTGTTCCGTACGGAGGGTCCGCGTCGCGACTCCTCTGCATCGGCCGGCTCATCCCGATCAAGGGACACCTCGTGCTTCTGCGCGCATTCGCGCAGGCTCGTGCGCGGGTTCCCGACGTGACGTTGGACGTCGCCGGTCGCGGCCCGCTGGAGCCCGCGCTCAAGGCGTACGCGCGCGAGCTCGGCCTTGACGACGCCGTGCGCTTCCTCGGCTTCGTCTCGCCGGTCGGGCGTGCGATCGAGGACGCGGCGATCGTGGTCGTGCCGTCGCTCGGCGAAGGGTTCGGGATGGTCGCGCTCGAGGCGATGGAGCGGGCGAGGCCCGTGATCGCGAGCGCCGTCGGCGGGCTTCCGGAGATCGTTGCCGACGGCGAGACCGGGCTCGTCGTGCCTCCGGCGGAGGCCGACGCGCTGACCGATGCGATCGTGGCGCTCGCGGGCGATCTCCCGCGCGCTGCCGCGATGGGCGAGGCCGGGCGTGCCCGTGCGCTCTCGGAGTTCACGCCCGAGCGCTGCGTCGAGCGGGTCGAAGAGCTCTACGAGCGGGCGCTGGCGCCCGCGCGCGCGTAGCCGCGTCTCCGCGCACGAAGGCGCTCCCACGCGGCGGCGAGCGCGAACGCGGCGAGGAGCGCGAGCAGGAAGTCCCACGGCGTTCGATACCGCGCGCTTCCGGCGAAGACCATGGCTGCGAGCGTGTTGTACGCGAGCATCGTTGCCGCGAGCCCGACGAAGCTGCGGCGGCGCCACGAAGAAGCCGGCGATCGCCAGGACGTAGAGGGCGATCATGAACGTCGGCTCGACGGTTCTCCGCGCCAGGCGCGCGGTGTCGCTCCCGCTCGAATCCGACTCCCGGGGAACCGGGCTCCAGAGCATGCGCGTGGCCTGCACGGCGAGGAACGCCTTCTCGCCGGGATCGTCGCGCCAGAAGTCGATGACCTCCTCGCGGTAGAGCCGCATCTGCGCGCACTCGTCGACCGATGTGGGCGTTCCGGCGAGCGTCAGATCGGCCGCGAGCTCCGGCCAGGGTGGCGCTCCCGGGAGCTCGGGTACGTCGTCGATCCAGCCGCCGTCGTCGAGGACCTGGCGCGTGTTCGGGTTGTTCGCCTTCCAGAGGGCGCGCGCATCGGTTGTGATCGCGTAACAGCCGACCTGCACCTTGTTCCGCGCGACCCAGGGTGCGACGACGAGCGCGGCCATGCCGACGACGAGCGCAATGGCCGTCACCGTCCGCGAGGCGGGGACGATCCGCCAGGCGACGTAGACCGCCAGTGCGAGAGGTAGGAGCACGAGCCGCGCATTGCCGAGGATCGCGATGCCGGTCACAGCGCCCGTTGCTGCGGACAGCGGGAGCGATCGCCGCTCGTACGCCGCGAGCGCACACAGTGCGAGCACCGCGAGCACGAGCCCGTCGAGCACCTCGCGGTTCAGGTGGATGTCGTGCCAGATGACGTACGGATGCAGCGTCGAGACGAGTGCCGCGACGAGGCCGACCGCCGTCGAGCGGAGCCGCGAGCCGATCTCGAAGACGACGAGCGCCGTCGCGACCGCCACGACGACCTGCGCGATCCCGACGGCGAGCCATGAGCGGCCGAACGGGAAGTAGATGCCGGCGAGAAACCAGCCGTACAGCGGCTGCGTGTAGGCCGACGGGACGCCGGCGAGGAAGCCGAACGTCCCGTGGTCGACGAGCGTCGTCGCGAACCGGTCGCTCTTGTCGACGAACTCGTCGAGGATCGTCTCGCGCTCGTGCATGAGCACGAGGAGGCGAGGGAGCGCCGCGGCCACCACGACGACGAGTGCGCCCGTCGACCGTTTCATCTAGCTTCGAGCACGATGGGCGCCACGTCGCAGGAACGGTACGCGGTCGTGTCCTGCCACGTTGAGCGACCGCTCGACGACGACGTGTGGACGCGCTTCTCCTCGCTGCAGGATGCACGACCGGGAGGATTCGCGATCGCGGCGCTCATGCGGCCGGCGGATCCAGCGTTCGGCGAGGACGAGACCGTGTGGGTCGAGCGTGCACGCGAGGCCGCGACGCGCGGGCCGCTCGGCCATCACACGCACTGGACGGCTCCAGACCATGCGCGCCCGACGGACGGCGCCACAGGGGAGCGCGTCGTCGACGAGGGACGGCACATTCGCGCCCGCGGGCTCGCGCCGACGCTGTTCTGCGGCGGCGGCTGGTACACGGACGTCGAGGTCGCGGAGGCCTGCGCGGAGCTGGGCTACGTCGATTGCACGCCGCGTGCGCGGCGACCTCCGTACCTGGTCGACGGCGCGCAGTGGGCGTCGCTCGAGGCGCCGGCCGCCGTCGCGTTGCCGTCGGGCCGCTCCCTTCGTGCGATCCCGACGACGCACACGCTCGGCGACCTCGCTCGGGCGCTCGGGCGGCGCAGGCTCCCGCGACTCGTCCACGTGTACTTCCACGACACCGACCTTCTCGAGACACGGCGACGGATGCTTCTCAGGGTCGCGCTGCCGCTTCTCGCGCGTCGCGCACGGGCTACCGACCTCGATGCGCTCGCCCGTGAGGACCTGGAACCACGCCGCGTCGCCTGGGACGACGTGGCGCGGCTCTAAGCTTCCAGGCGTGTCGAAGGCCGCCCCGCCGGCGGAGACGTCGCGTCCTGCGCCGACGCAGCCCGCAACGGGCCGTGACGTCCGCGCGTCCCGCCTCTACGTGCTCTCGCGCGGGCCGATCATGTCCGTCGTCAGGCGCGTCCTGTCCGTGGCGGCGCTCGTCGCTCTCGACGTCGTCGGTCTTGCTCTCGGCATCTACCTCGCGCTCGTCATCCGCCAGGTCGTCGCGGGCGACGGTGACATCCTGTGGGGCCTCCTCTGGCGTGAAGGCCCCGCGGAGTGGCTGAAGTTCGTCGCACCGATCACGGTTCTCGTGTTCGCGCAGGCAGGTCTGTACCGCCAGCGCGAGCTCAGGCCCGGCGCAGGGCGCATCCTCGCGTGCCTCATCGTCGTCGCGCTCATCGTGCTCGCATTCGGGATCGGCACCGGCTACGACTTCTCGACCTCGGGCCTCATCCCGACGTCGGTGCTCGTCTCGGCCGTGAGTATCGGGCTGCTCCGGGCGGCGTACGAGTCGGCGACGCTCGAGATCATGCGCGCTGCCGGCATCCGGCGGCGGGTCGTTCTCGTCGGAGCGGGGGAGAGCCTCGTTCGCCTGCGCGCCTCGCTGGAGTCGGCCAGGAGCGGGCTGACTTACGAGTTCGTCGGCGTCGTCGCGCCCGAAGCCGTGCCGGGATTCCGGCTCCTCGGCCCTCGAGCCGAGCTCGCGCTCGTGCTCGACCAGGTCAAGCCGGACGAGGTGATCCTCTCGGAGGCCGACTTCGACGAACGGACGGTGCTCGAGGTCGTGGAGCAAGCGCATCGGCAGGGGATCAAGGTGCGCCTCGCTCCTGACACGACCGAGCTGCTCGTGCAGCGCGGCGAGTACGTCCCCGGCCAGGGGGCCCCGCTCTTCGAGCTGCGACCGCCGGTGCTCACGGGCTGGGACTGGGCGGTGAAGCGCGGGTTCGACCTTCTCGTCAGCCTGCTCGTGGTCGTGATCGGCCTCCCCCTCTGGGCGCTCATCGCGCTCGCGATCAAGGTCGACTCGCGCGGCCCGATCGTCTTCCTCGACCGTCGAGTCGGCGTCGGCGAGCGCGAGTTCGGGATGCTGAAGTTCCGCACGATGGTTGCCGAGGCCGCGGAACTCCAGCCCGAGCTCGAGGACGAGAACGAAGCCGGTGGCGCCCTCTTCAAGATCCGTGACGATCCGCGCGTCACGCGCGTCGGCAGGTTCCTTCGCCGGTTCTCGCTCGACGAGGTCCCGCAGGTGGTCAACGTGCTCAAGGGTGAGATGAGCCTCGTCGGCCCACGGCCGCTCCCGCTTCGCGACTACCGGCTGCTCGAGGATTGGCATCGCCGCCGCTACGGCGTGCTCCCGGGCATGACCGGCCTCTGGCAGATATCCGGACGCTCGGGGCTCTCCTTCGACGATCTCGTACGCCTCGACTTCACGTACCTCGAGAACTGGTCGATCTGGCTCGACATCTCGATCATCGTCAAGACGATTCCTGCGGTCATCACGCGGCGTGGGGCATATTGATGAGGGCGAGGCAAGCCTCGCCCCTACGAGGGCGATGAAGACTCCACGCATCCTTGCGGCAGCGTCCGCGATCGACCTCGACTTCAGGTACGGCTGCACGCCAGCCTGGTGGCAGCTGTGGAAGGGCATGTACGAGGCGGGCGTCGATCTCGTCGTCACGCCGTACCGCGGCCGTCCGGTCGAGTCGCCGTGGTGGAGGACGGCGCCGAACCCGACGTACCGCGAGGGCGAGTCGTACCAGGCCCTGCGCGATGTGCTCGCGCGCGTGAAGGGTGACCGCTATCTCCGTCGGGACGAGGCGGACCCCGAGGAGTCCGCCCTCGACAAGCTGACCCGTGAGACAGTCGCGCGCTGGGTGACTCCGCGCTGGCGCCGGCACCTCGAGCGGCTGATCGAGGACGAGAAGCCGGACGCCGTGATCGTCTTCACGATCCCGATGGCGCATCTCCGGGGTATCCCGGACGCGCTCCGCGAGCGCTACGGCATCCCGATCGTGTTCTACGACGGCGACGTGCCGATGAGCCTCCCGGAGTACGGGGGCATGGACACCGGATTCAACCCCTACCACGGCGCAGACCCGTGGGAGTACGACCTCGTGCTCTCGAACTCGGAGGGCGGAACCGGGCGGCTGCTCGAGCTCGGAGCGCGTCGGGCGGAGGCGCTGTACTGGGGCGCGGATCCCGAGTTCTTCGCGCCGCAGCCCGTCGAGAAGGAGATCGACGTGTTCTTCTACGGCTACGGCGACAAGTTCCGTCGGGACTGGATGAAGTCGATGGTCGGCGACGCCTCACGTCGTGCGCCGGATCTCGACTTCGCGGTCGGCGGCCTCGACTTCCAGGGCGATACGGGCACGGCGCGACCGATCGGCGACGTTCCCTTCAACGTCTTCGCGCGGGCGATCTCGAGCGCGCGCGTGAACCTCAACCTGACGCGCCGCCCCCACGCCACCGTCGCGGGCTCCTCGACCGCGCGCCCGTTCGAGCTCGCATCGTCGGGCGCGGCGATCGTCTCCAACCCGCACGAGGGGATCGAGCGCTGGTTCGAGCCTGGACGTGAGCTCGTTGTCGTCGAGAGTACGGAGGAGGCCGTCGCGACGTACCGCGAGCTCGTCGCCGACCCTGCGCAGGCCGAGGACATGGGGCAGCGCGCGCGAGAGCGCGTGCTCGACGAGCACACGTACGCGCACCGAGCGCGACGGCTGCTCGAGCTCATCGGGCTCGAGACCGGAGTCGCCGCATGAGCCGGCGCTCGTTGCCGTCGTTCCCGCCTGGAACGAGGAGGGTGCGATCGGCAGGGTCGTCGACGAGATCAAGGCGTACGACGTCAACGCGACCGTCGTCGTGGTCGACGACGCCTCGAGCGACGCGACGGCGGACGTCGCCGAGACGCACGGGGCGACCGTGCTCCGGCTTCCGTTCAACGTCGGTATCGGCGGTGCCGTACAGACGGGGTTCCGGTTCGCGCGCGACGAGGGGTACGAGGTCGCGGTCAGGCTCGACGGCGACGGCCAGCACGACGCCTCCGAGCTCGGAGCGCTTCTCGCACCCATCGACGGGGGCGTGGCGGATCTCGTGATCGGATCACGCTTTGTCGATCCCGGCGGGAGCTACAGGGCGCCCCTCGCGCGGCGGCTCGGGATTCGCGTGTTCGCGCGCCTCGTCTCCGTGCTCGGGGGGCACAAGGTCACGGACACGACGTCCGGCTTCGTGGCGCTGAACCGCGTCGGCATCGAGCTCTTCGCCTCCGAGTACCCGCACGACTATCCCGAGGTGGAGGCCACGCTCGTCGCGCTCCGCAGTGGCCTTCGACTGACGCAGGTGCAGGTCGAGATGCGCGAGCGGCAGGCGGGCAGCTCCTCGATCACGTTCGTTCGGTCCCTCTACTACATCGTCAAGGTCATGCTCGCGCTGCTCGTCGCCAGTCTCCGGCGCTACCGACGAGTCGAGGCGGCGAGCGGATGACCCCTATCCGCGCGTCCGTCGCGGGCGCGATCGCCTCGATCATCCTCATCCTCGTCGTCGTCGAGCTCGTTCGCGGGCGACGCTTGAAGGAGCGCTACGCGCTCCTCTGGCTCGCGACGGGTGTCGTCCTCCTGGTTCTCTCGGTCTGGCGCGAGGGCCTCAACACCATCGCAGGCTGGCTCGGCGTCACGAGCTACCCGCCGGCCGTTCTCTTCGCCGTCGCGACGCTCTTCATCTTCCTCGTGCTCCTCCACTACTCCACCGTCATCTCGCGGCTGACCGACGAGAACGTCGATCTGGCGCAGCGCATCGCGCTGCTCGAGGAGAAGCTCAGCCGGCCGCAGAGACCGGCGGAGTGAACGCGAATACGTCTCCGAACTCGGGGTCGTCGACCCAGTTCGTTCCCACACCGATGCGATACGTCGCCGTCGGCGGCGGCGAGTCGTCCTCGAAGGTCAGGTCCCGTGTCGTCCCGATCGGTGTGCCGCGCATGAAGCAGTAGATCGCGACGCCGCCGGAACGGAAGCACTCCGTGTCCTCGTCGGGGCCGTCGTGTCGATACACGCGGTAGAAGACGCCGGCGCGCCACGAGCTGCCGCGCGTCCACGTCAGCCGTCGGCCCGACTCCGTGCGCTCCGTGCGAAGCACGACGGCCTCGTCGACGGGCGTGAGGATGTTCCCGCTCTCGAAGTCCTGGAGGATCGCCTTCGTGGGCGGGAGCCCGAGCGGGGTCGAAGCGGCGATCGCGACTGCAGGTATCGCGACCGTGGCCACGAGGACGACGGCAGGCCAGCGCAGAGAGACGCTCCGTGTCGGTAGCGGGCGCACCCGGTCGCCCAGTCTGCGAATGAGAGTGGGGACGAGCAAGGGGATCGAGGCGAAGAGAAGCAGGTACGCGGGCCAGGCCGGCATCAGGAGGCGCCAGAAGGTGTTCGCCTGGATGCTCGCCCGGGGCGAGAACCCCTTGACGACGAGGAAGGCGGCGAGCCAGCCACCGAGAAGCGCCGCGATCGGCCAGCGCTTCGCGCGAAGCACGGCGACGAGACCTGCGATGGGAGCCCATTGTGCGACGCGGGCGCTCCAGAAGAACTCGCGGAGCTCGTTCATCTGCGTCCGCCAGTGCTCGAAGTCCAAGTCGAGGTAGCGATCGAGGTTGAGCTCGGCGAGTGGCACCACCGACGCGGCCGCCAGCCGCGCCTCCTCGAGCGCGAGCGCAGGAACCTCACCGAGGCCGCGTACCTTCCACAGCAGCAGGACGAGCAGGGCCGGGACGATCGCGGCGCCGCAGACGAGTCCCTCGCGCCATCTGCGCGCGACGGCGTACGCAAGGCCGGCGCCCACCACGACGAGGAGATTCGGCGGCTTGAGCGCTGCGGCCGCGCCCATGAGGAGGCCTGCCATCGCTGCGTCGGCGAGACGGCTCGGCGTGAGCGACCTCACGACGAACAGCACCGCCGCGAGCACCATCACCATCGACGGGAAGTCCGCCATCGCCGTGAGGCCGAGCGCCTGCGGAAGGAACTGCTCGCTCCAGCGCTCCTGGTAGCGGTCGACGAAGAGTGGGATCGCGGCGAAGGGGGCGACGACCCAGAGCAGCGACGCCCAGTAGCCGAGGAGGCGGCCCCCGATCTGCGACGCGATGCCGTAGACGCAGAGGAGCGCGATCGGGCCGAGGACGAGCACCTGTGCGAGAACGAGTGGCGGGAGTGTCTGCACGAAGGTCGGGCCGGTCGCCCAGGTGATCGGCGCCTGCGCCGCAGGCCAGAGGTACCCCACCTCGGTGGGCGGGAGGTCTGCCTGCCCGAGGAGCCAGCCGGTCGTGGTCAGCCAGATCTGGTCACCGCCCTGGAACCAGACCCAGCCGTTGTGATCGACCGCGAGGCCGAGCGCGACGACGACGGCGATCTGGACCCCGATCAGCGTCCCCAGGACCGCGCGCGGCCGCGTGAGCAGCCCGTCGACCGTTCGCCCGCCCCACCTGGCGGCGCGCGTCGCGCTAGCGGCTACCGACACCCGCGACCGCCGAGCGGTACCAGGCAACGGTGCGCTCGATCCCCTCGCGGAGTGGCGTTCGCGCCTCGAACCCGAAGAGCTCGCGCGCCCTCGTCCCGTCGACGCTCCGCCGCGGCTGGCCGTTCGGCTTCTCGGTATCCCACACGATCGTGCCCTCGAAGCCCGTGACGTCGGCGATGAGCTCCGCAAGGTCGCGGATCGAGATCTCCCGCGCGGCGCCGAGGTTCACCGGATCCCCGCCGTCGTAGCGTTCGGCGGCGAGCACGAGCGCGTCGACGCAGTCGTCGACGTAGAGGAACTCGCGGGTGGGCGAGCCGTCGCCCCACAGCACGACCTCGTCCTCCGACTCGACCATCTTCCGGATCAGCGCGGGGATGACGTGCGACGTCTCGAGGTCGAAGTTGTCGCGCGGGCCGTAGAGATTCGTCGGGAGGAGGAAGATCGCGTCGAGCCCGTACTGCTGGCGATACGCCTGCGCACCCACGAGCACGGCCTTCTTCGCGACGCCGTAGGGAGCATTCGTCTCCTCCGGATAACCCGCCCAGAGGTCGTCCTCGCTGAACGGCACCGGCGCGAACTTCGGGTACGCACACACCGTTCCCACGACGACGAGCTTCGGGGTGGAGTGGAGCCGACCCTGCTCGAGGACGTTCATGCCCATCGCGAGGTTCGCGAACCAGTAGCGCCCCGGGTTCGCGCGGTTCGCGCCGATCCCGCCGACCTCGGCCGCGAGGTGGAACACGAGCTCCGCCTCGGCGTCGTCGAACAGCCGCACCGTATCGGCCATCGCCGTCAGGTCGTAGTCGGCGCTGCGCGCGACGACGACGTCATGCCCCTCGGCCTGGAGCCGCTCCACGAGGTGTGAGCCGAGGAATCCCCCGCCGCCGGTGACCAGGGTGCGCATCGGACGAAAGGCTACAAGTGCGGCAGGCGCCCTCCGCCGGCTCGGCGAGCGTCATCGTCCCAGCGCTCTAGGCTTGGCCGCGTGGACGGCGCCGCCAGGGACGTGCCGGTGCACGCCCGCCCCGAATCGTGAGCGGTCGGCACGCCACACTCGGCTCCGCGGCGATCATCGCGATCCTCGGGGTCCTCGCCGCTCGGAACGCATTCGCGTACCCGGCGATCGGAGGGTACGACGCACGGGAGTACATCACCTACGCGCACGAGCTGGTCACGCGCGGCAGCCTCCCGCAGGGGGAAGGCGTCTATCACACGCCGCCCGGATTCCCGGCCCTCGCCGGTGCAGCGACGGAGCTGGGCAGGTCGCTCGGCCTCGACGATCCCGAGCACCTCGGACAGCTCGTCAGCGCGCTGTCGGTCGTCGGTACCGCCGTGCTCCTGCTCCTCCTCGCGCGAACCCTCTGGCCGAGGCGACCCGTGCTCTGGTTTGCAGCGGTCGCGTTCTTCGCCGTGCTTCCGACGGTCCTCAAGACGGGAGCGATGTTCCACCCCGAGCCGCTCGGGATGCTCGTGACGTCCGGCGCGCTCCTCGTCCTCGCCTCCATGGTGCGGCGTCGGCGGTACTCGTGGCAGCTGGCGCTCCCGCTCGGCGTACTGCTCGGGTTGGGTCAGCTCGTGCGCGGCTGGTCGCTGTGGGTGGTGGTGGTCGCGATCGCCGTCCTCGCCGTCGTCGCGATCACGGAGCGCGCGATGCGCCGACAGGTTCTCCTGGCGCTGGCCGTCGCGGTATCGGTCGCCGTGGCGATGCCCGCACCGTGGTACGCGTACCAGGCGACCCAGTACGCGAATCCGGTCTTCAACCGCCCGCAGCCGGACGAGTTCCTCCTCGCTCGGCGTCCGCTCGCGTTCTACGTCGACGGCCGGGTACCGGAGGTCTTCCGACGCCCGTGGTCGGGTCAGTTCGACGACCGCTTCTGGCCTGTCCTCTACGCGGAGACGTGGGGCGACTACTTCGGGATCTGGTCCTGGGGGCCGGGCCGTGGAGACCGAACGGACGCAATCGACGCGACACTCGCACGGCAGAGCGTCGTCGGCATCCTGCCGACCGCGCTCGCCTGTGCCGGCCTGGTGGCGCTCCTCGGTCTCGCCGTGACCCGGCCGCGCGAGGACGTCGGTCGCCTTGTCGCGGCGCTGCCGCCGGTCGCGGCGGTCGCGTCCGTCCTCTACCTCTCGGTGGCATATCCCTCGAGCGACGGAGACACGATCAAGGGCACGTACGCGCTCGCGGCGGCACCCGCGATCGCGCTCTGCTTCGGATTCGCCGTCGACCACCTCGCTCGTAGCCGCACCGTCGGCATCGTCCTCGGTATCGCGCTCGCCCTCTCGGCACTCGTCATGCTTCCCTTCGTCGTCTGGTGACCGCGACCGACGCCTCGGAGGTCGGGCGGCCCGAGCGGCGGTGGGTGCTCGCCGGGGTCGTGGTGGTCGCCTCCGTGCTCGCCGTGCAGATCGTTGCGGGCGCCGTCCGCAGTGTCTTCTCGGACGAGCCGTCGTACCTCGAGCAGGTGCAGATCTGCCTTACGGAGCGGAGCACGCCATACGGGCCGGCGAGCGACCCCGTTGCGGCGAGCGCGGGTCGTGGTGCGCTCGCGACGACCGTCGACGGGAATCCCGTGACGGTTGCGCTCGGCAGCAGCGAGAGCGACGCCGAGCGCGTGTATCAGGTGTACGTCGCTATTGCCCCGGCCGAGATCGTCGGCACGCGGTTGGAACGAAGCCGGAAGGTCGTTCTCCTCTGGGAGCGTGAGCCGACCGCGGCGCAGCGCGAGTTCATGCTCCTGTGCACGCTCGACGCGCAGGAGTAGCCGATCTTCAGCGCTGGAGCGTCGGTGCTCCGGTGGGGAGCCAGTCGACCCGGCCGATCCAGCGCTCGCGGTTGTCCGCGTACCAGCGGATCGTCTCGAGGATGCCGTCCTCCCACGAGGCACGAGGCTGCCAGCCGGTCTCGGACGTGAGCTTCTCGTGCCCGACTCGGAGCGCCAGCACCTCGCTCGATCCCGGCCGGTGGCGCGATGCCGTCGAGACGATCTCGCGGCCGCCGGGCCAGAAACCCTCCGCCTCGCCGACGCGCAGGATGAGGTCGACCCAGTCGCGCATCGAGATGTTCTCACCCTGCCCGTACACGTACACGTCGCCGGGCGTCCCCTGGACGGCGACCGTCAGGTGGCCGCGAACTCCGTCCGTGCAGAAGCAGAAGTCTCGGAGCGGCTCGAGCGCGCCAAGCTCGACGGTCTCACGCGTCAGCGCCTGCGTGATGATCGTTCCCGTGACGAAGCGCGGGTTCTGTCGCGGCCCGTAGTTGTTGAACATGCGCGTCACGACGCCTGGCACGCCGAAGGCGTCGTGGTAGTTCATCGTCAGGAAGTCCGCCGCGACCTTCGAGGTGGCGTAGATCGACTT
Source organism: uncultured Gaiellaceae bacterium (assembly GCA_963744505.1). Classification (GTDB taxonomy): domain Bacteria; phylum Actinomycetota; class Thermoleophilia; order Gaiellales; family Gaiellaceae; genus GMQP-bins7. The sequence goes on along the minus strand of CAVUTL010000003.1, from coordinate 285,361 downwards.
GGGGTTGATGGGCGAGCGCTCGTGGAGGATGAGCCCGCCCGCGTCGTCGAAGTCGTGGTGGTCCGAGACGGCCGCGCGGACGTTCCCGTACTCCTCCGACGTGCCCGCCGTGTCGAACTTCTCGAGCTCGAGGCCGACGTCGACGATCGACTGCAGCAGGTTCAGCGTCCCGAGCACGTTGGCGGCGACCGTCTCGTACGGGCGATGCCAGGACTCGCCGACATGCGCCTGTGCTCCCAGGTGGAAGACGTACGGGCGATCGTGCGCCGTGTCCTTCAGCTCGCGTACGAGGTAGTCGACGGACGTGTGGTCCGTGAGATCGGCGAAGTGGATCTTCAGGCGGTCGCGCAGGTGCGCGATGTTGTTCAGCGCGCCACTCGACGTCGCACGGACGAAGGCGTGCACGGTCGCACCGAGCTCGACGAGGGCGTCCGTGAGGTGCGAGCCCATGAAGCCGTCGGCGCCCGTTACGAGCACGGTGCGCCCGTCGTAGGCGTCACCGAAGTCACTGCGGAGATCGTCGAGCGCCGCGCCTGTCCAGAGGGTGTCGTTCGGCATGGTCCGTACGCTTCCGCGTCGGTGAGCAAGCGTACAGACTCGTTCGGCGCGGGCTCCGCAGCGAGTGCCGCACTGACAGCCGTCTCGACGCTCCTCGTCTCCGCATTCGCGGCGATCGTCGGAGTTCTGATTGCGCGCGAGTTCGGGCGGACGGACGAGACCGACGGCTTCTTCGCCGCATACGGCGTGTACATCGTGATCACGCTCGCCGCGCAGTCGATCCGCGTCGCCGTGCTTCCCACGCTCGCCCGTGCGGGCGACGAGCGACGCCTCGCCGGGACGGCCGCAGGGTTCGGGACGGCGCTGACCGTCGTCGCGGTGCCGATGCTTCTGATCGGTGAGGTCGCGGCGCAGCCGCTCGCGGATCTGCTGACGGGCTCGGGGTCGGCGGCTGCCGAGGACGCGTGCGCAGACGCACTGCGGTGGATGATTCCGGCAGCGGTCGCGCACCTCTACGTGGGGCTCGCGGCAAGCGCGCTCGCCGCGCTCGACGACTACGTGACCGCAGCGGTCGGGTACGCAGCGGGAAGCGCTGCGGGCCTCGTGCTCATCGTCAGTCAGGTCGACGAGCACGGAATCGTCGCCGTCTCGTGGGGCCTGGCGCTGAACGGTGCGGTTGCGCTTCTCGTGCCGAGCGTGGGACTCGCGTTGCGCGCCGCGCACGCGCGATTGCCGTCCGGCGCGGTGCGTCCGACCGGCGCGCCGCTCACATCGCGACTCGGGATGTTTGCCATCGCCGCCTCGCTTCCACTCGCGCTCCAGCTCCTCTACGTGATCTGCCTCCCCTTCGCCGGAACGCTGGGAGTGGGTGCCGTCACCAGCTTCGGCTACGCCTACCTGGCCGCCGCGAGCCTCGTAACGGTCACGGCCTTCTCGATCGGGCTCGTATCCTCGGTTCCGCTGACGCGCATCGGTCTGGGTGCCGGGATGGTGGGCAGGCACGTGACGTCGTCGTCCTGGATCGCGCTCCTGCCGATCGGTGCGACGGTCGGCGCGTTTGCGGTGGCCGGCGCCGACATCGTCGAGCGTGTGCTCGGCGGCGCCTACGGCGGCGACGTGGGAGACGAGGTCAGCCGGCTCGTCGTCGTCCTCGCTCCATGGATGGTCGCCTCGGTCGGCGTGAACGTGACGTTTCCCCTGACGTTCGTCGCGGAGCGGCTTCGTGCGCTCCCCGTGATCGCCGCGGCGGCGCTCGCGGCACAGGTGCTGCTCGCGTGGATCGGCGCCGAGCTCTTCGAGCTCGACGGCCTCGCGGTGTCTCTTGCGCTCTCGACACTGCTCGTGCTCGCCGCGCTGCTCCGCCAGCTTGCCGCTGTCGACACCGGTCTCCGCGGGCTTGCCGTCGCGGCCGTCGTCGTCTCCGTGCTCACATGCGCGGCCTTCGTCCCGCCGGCGCTCGCCGTGGGGGGCGTGGCGGGTGCGCTCGATCGGACTCGCGCTCTACGTCGACGCTCGTCGCGCTCACGCGCCCCCGTGGGCTCAGAGAGTCGTGGTCGTACCTGCGGGCGCTTCGCTAGCCGCCAGGCCGTAGACCTCGTCGTGGCGGCGCGCGGTCTCGTCCCACGTGTACCGCGCCGCGCGCGCGAGCCCTCGCTCGCGCAGCTCCTCGCGCCGGTTGTCCGCCTCGACCATCGCTGCCGCCATCGCTTCGACGTCCGTCGGATCGAACAACACGGCCGCGTCTCCGGCGACCTCGGGGATCGCTCCGACGTTCGACGCCGCGACCGGGCACCCGCACGCCATCGCCTCGAGCACCGGCAGTCCGAAGCCCTCGTAGAGGCTCGGATACACGAGGCAGGCGGCGCGACGGTAGAGCGATGCGAGGTGCTCGGCAGGGACGGAGCCGAGGTTCTCGACGCCTTCGGGGAGCGGCTCGAGCCGCTCGAGCCCGCCTCCGGTGAGCACGAGGCGCAGCTGCGGGCGCGTTTGGCGGAGACCCGCGAATGCCTCCAGCAGGCGGGTGTGGTTCTTGTGCGGCCAGGGCCGTGCGGGGTACAGCACGATCGGCTCGGGCTCTTCGTCACCGAGCGTGAACACCGAATGGTCGATCGCGAGCGGCACGACGTGCACACGCGCGGGATCGAGGTCGAGCAACTCGACGGCTCGCGTGCGCACGAACTCGCTCGTGACGACGACCGCTGCAGCGCTTCGAGCGGCGCGGTCGTAGGCGATGCGCCGGAACGACCGGCGCGCCGGGCCGAAGAACTCCGGGAGATCGCGGTGCTGCGTGTCGTGGAGCGTGACGACAGTCGGCGCCTGCGTCCCCGGCGAGGGGACGGTCAGCGGATAGTGGAGCACGTCGAACTCTGCGACATGGGTGGTCACGGCCTTCGTCCGGCGAGCCGCGAGTGCCATGGCCGCGATCCGGAGCGGGCCGCGCCGCGCAACGGGTGGGTCCTTGACCTCGACGGTAGGGAGCCCTTCGGCCGCGTCCTTGGCTCGCGCGGGCACGAGAACGGTGTAGTCGTGGGTCCCGACGCGCCCGAGCCCGCGCAGGAGCTGCCGCGCGTACGTCTCGGATCCACCGAGGTCGCCTGGCGACAGCGTCAGGAGGGAGATGCCGACGCGCACCCTCCTCAGCCTACTGACGCGTCCAGCTGACCAGTCGTGGATGTCTGACCAGCAATGCATCGCCGCGCGGGAGGTGGCTGCGACACGTCGCCGGCTGGCGCCGCCCTCACGCGCCCGTATTGCCGATACGCGCTCGATCGGGCGGCGTCCCCGGCTCGGTCGCAGCCATCCCCGCATCGACGGGCATCACTGGTCAGACATCCGGTGGGGGTAGAATCCCGCGATGCCCTCTGGTGACGCCAAAAACGGCGATTCTGCAGGGGTTTCTTCCGCAGGTCCTCCAGTCGACGTCGACGAGCTGTTTCGTGCGCTGCGCGAGGAAGTTCGCCGTTCAGGCGCCGATCCGGGTGCGTATGCCGGCGACGATGACGATCGCCACGCGGCGCGCGCCGAAGCTGAGCGGCTTTGGCCCGTGTCGGCCGATCGCTCGCTGCGCCTCCGCCCTGGCGTTCGCGGCGGACTCGGATTGCCCGTCAAGGCGGTTCTGCGCAAGCTCATGCGCTGGTACGTGGAGCCGCTCGCCTACGACCAGCGATCGTTCAATGCGGCCACTCTCCGCCTGATCGACGACCTCCAGGAGCAGGTCGACCGTCTCGAAGCCGAGCTGGCTGCCACGCGCTCCGAGACGGAGCCGAGGTGAGCGTCGTCGCGGCCCCGCCGGGGCTCGACGTCCTCCGCTGTCCAACCTGCCACGGCGAGCTGGATGGCGACGAGACGCTCGAGTGCCGAGGGTGCGCGAGGACGTACTTCGTCGTCGACGGCATCCCGCGAATGCTCGACGAGACCGTCTCCGGTGTCGTGGAGAAGGCGCGCGAGGCCGAGGGCTGGGCGGCGATGGCTCGCGATCAAGGTTGGTACGAGCCTGACGACGCCGTCGACGCGGCGCTGCCGTACCTCTGCCGCGACCTCGGCTGGGAAGACCTCACGTGGAAGGCGAACGAGCACTCCTTCGACCTCCTGTTGGGGCTGCTGGAGCCGGGCATGGACGTGCTCGAGGTCGGGGCGGCGAAGTGCTGGGGCGCGCCGCACGTGGTTCGCGCCGGATGCACGTACGTCGGCACCGACATCCTCGTCGACACGAACATCGGGCTCGGGCGCGGAGCCTTCTACGAGCGCGAGGCAGCAGGCCCGTTTCTCCGCGTGCAGGCAGACGGCGAGAGCCTTCCGTTCGCCGACGGCGCCTTCGACGTGACCTACTGCGTTGCGACGCTGCATCACGCGCTCGATCTCGGCCGCATGATCGGCGAGATGGCACGCGTCACCCGGCGCGGCGGCCATGTGATCGCGTTGAACGAAGGCACGCGCGCGGTGTATCGCTCGGGCGACGCGCCGGATCAGGCCGAGGAGCGCGAGTACGGCATCAACGAGCACGTCCACACGCTCTACGCGTACCTCTGGGCCTTCACGCGCGCCGGCCTGGTCGTGCGGCGGATCGAGCAGGCGGACGGCTACGAGGAGATGGCCGGGCGGCGTATCGGCGGAAAGCTGCTGCGCCTTCCGGGCGTTGGACGCAGCGCCGCGACCTGGTTCACGCAGACGTGCTACGGCTATCAGGGCGCGAGCTTCGTGACGCGCCGCGTGCGCGGCGGACGATGAGGATCGCCGTCTGCCGCCCGCAGGTGCCGTTCGCGCGGGGCGGGGCGGAGATCTTCACGGACGGGCTCGTCGACGAGCTGCGCGCCAGGGGGCACGAAGCGGACATCGTGTCGGTGCCCTTCAAGTGGTACCCGGGTGCGCGGGTTCTCACGCAGGCGTTCCTGTGGCGCATGCTCGACCTCGACGAGGCCGACGGGGGCCGGATCGACATGGTCGTCGCGACGAAGTTCCCCTCGTACCTCGTGCGACACGCCGACAAGCGCGTGTGGCTCGTGCACCAGTTTCGGCAGGCATACGAGCTCGACGGCACGCCACTCGGTCAGTTCGGGGACACCCCGGGTGAGCGCACGCTGCGCCGGAAGATCCAGGAGCTCGATCGGGTCGCCCTCGGCGAGGCGTCACGCTTGTTCGCGATCTCGCGGAACGTCGCGACGCGGCTCGAGTCGTCGACGGGGCTCTCCGCGGAGGTGCTGCCGCATCCTCCGCAGGAGCTCGACTACCGCTGCCAGGGCTACGAGGACTTCGTCCTCTCGGTCAACCGGCTCGATCGCGCGAAGCGGATCGATCTTCTCATCGAGGCCGCGGCGCACGACGCGAGCCTCGACATCGTGATCACGGGCGACGGGCCGGACCGGGAGCGTCTCGAACGCCTTGCGCACGAGCACGGCCTGAACGGGCGCGCACGCTTCACGGGCCGTGTCTCGGAAGCGGAGCTGGCCGATCTCTACTCGCGGTGCCTGGCCGTCTACTACGCACCCGTCGACGAGGACTACGGGATGGTGCCCCTCGAGGCGTTCCTGGCGGAGAAGCCCGTCCTTACGACCACGGATGCCGGTGGACCGCTCGAGGTGGTCTCCGACCACGGGACCGGGCTCGTCGTCACGCCCGACGCCGAGGAGATCGCACAGGCGCTCGGCTGGCTGCGCGAGCACCGCGACGAGGCTGCGTCGTTCGGCCGAGCGGGCAACGCGATTGCGCGCGAGGTGACCTGGGATCGCGCGATCGCAAGGCTGCTGTCGTGAGAGTCGCCTACTTCTCACCGATGCCGCCGGAGCAGACGGGCATCGCGGACTACAGCGCGCTGCTCCTCCCTGCACTACACGAGCGCGTCGACGTCCAGGTCGTACGCCGCGGCGCGCGGAAGCCGCCGCGCGGCACGGACGTCGCCCTCTACCACGTCGGAAACAACCCGGACGCGCACGCGTGGATCGTCGACGCGCTGCGTCGGAAGCCAGGTGTGGTCGTCCTCCACGACTTCGTCCTCCACCACCTCGTCGCTGGCATGACCCTCGCGCGACGGAAGCGAGATGCGTACCTCGACATCCTCGAGCGCGAGCACGGCGTCGTCGGCCGTCTTCTCGGACACGGAGTCATCGAGAAGCGCATTCCGTCGTTGTGGGAGTCGCGCTCGTCCGACTTCCCGCTCTCGACGTTCGTGTTGGATCACGCCACGGCGCTCATCGTCCACTCCGGGTACGTACGCGACCATGCGCGGGCGGCCGGCTTCACAGGGCCGATCAGCGTCGTACCGCACCCCGCCTGGACGCCACCGGCGATCGCGCCCGAGCGCGTCGGCGACGGCGTCGTTGTCGGCTGCTTCGGCGTCGTGAATGCGAGCAAGCGGATCCCCGAGCTACTCCGGGCGACTGCGGCGGTGCGCCGCGAGCACCCGGAGGTCACGCTCCTCCTCGTCGGCTCGACCTCGCCCGGCTTCGATCTCGAGCGGCGCTTGCAGCGGCTCGGGCTCGCCGGTGACGGCCTCGTTCGCGAAGGGTGGGTCGACGAGCAGCGCCTGTGGGCACTGATGGCCGGGTGCGACGTTCTCGTCAATCTCCGGCATCCGACGATGGGCGAGACCTCCGGCAGTGTGATCCGAGGGCTGTCTCTCGGAAAACCGCTCGTGGTCAGCGACGTCGGCTGGTTTGCGGAGATCCCCTCCGACGTCGCGCTCAAGGTTCCGCCGGACGACCTCGAGGTCGACACGATTGCGGCGGCACTCGAGCTCCTCGCCAGCCGATCCGACGTTCGCGAGGCGATGGGTGGGACGGCGGCCGGCCTCGCCCGCCGCGAGCATGACGTGAACCGTGTCGCGGAGCTCTACGCTGCCGCGCTCGAGCAGGCAGCGGGAGGGGAGTCCGTCCAGAACGCCGTGCTTCGCGAGGTGAGCGAGGCCGCGGCCGATGTCGGTATTTCGGCGAACACGGCCGAGGCGAGAGAGATCGCCCGCCGCCTCGCCGAGGTCGGGCTTGGGTAGAGCGCTTCGCAGCATCCCGAGCTGGGCCTGGCTCGCTGCCATCGTCATCGGATCGACGGCACTGCGCGCGATCCTGGGGACGGATCTCGTTGCCCCGTTCATCATGGTCGACGAGGTCATCTGGTCGGAGGTGGCCAGGGGGATTGCGGATGCGGGCGAGCCCTTGCTCCGAGACGAGCCGGACCCCGGCTACAGCCTCGTCTATCCGCTTCTCATCAGCCCGATCTACGCGCTGACGGACGGCCTCGTCGACGCGTACGCGGGCGTGAAGACACTGAACGCGTTCCTCATGTCGCTGGCCGCGATCCCCGTGTTCTTCCTCGCGCGTCGCCTGGTGCGGGACGGACTCGCTCTCCTTGCTGCGCTCATGACGGTCGCGATCCCGTCGCTCGCCTACACGGGCACCGTCATGACGGAGAACGCGTTCTACCCGCTCTTCCTGCTCGTCACGCTCGTCTGCGTGATCGTGCTCGAGCGTCCGTCGCCGCTCCTCGTCGTGCTGCTGTACGGGCTCGTGGGGCTCGCGTTCGCGACCCGCGTGCAAGCGGTCGCGATCGTGCCGGCTCTGCTCCTCGCGCCGCTCGTGCTCGCGTTCTTCGAGGGCCTCGGCTTCAGATCGACGCTCTCGAAGTACCGCTGGCTGTACGGCATCGCGGCCGGCGGCGCCGTGGCCGTCCTCGCGGTGCAGCTCGCGACCGGCAACCTGCTCGGCGCGTACTCGGCGGTCGGAGACCGCTCGTACGACGTCGTCGACGGCTTGCGTTACCTGTGGTGGCACGTCGCCGAGCTCGCCCTCTACGTGCTCGTGCTCCCACTCGCGGCGACGATCGTGCTCGTCGTACGCGGCCGCTCCCTCGACGAGCGGCTGCAGGCGTTTCTGGCAGCGACGGTGGCGCTCACCGTCTGCATCGTCCCGGTCGTTGCCGTGTTTGCGTCGGAGTTCTCGCTCCGCATCGAGGAGCGGAACATGTTCTACGTCGCGCCCCTGCTCTGCGTCGCGCTCATCGCGTGGGTCGATCGAGGCGCGCCGCGTCCGCGGATCCTCGCGGCCGCCGCCGCCGTGTCGTCCGGGCTCCTGGTCGTTGCGATCCCCTACGACAGGTTCCTGACGACCTCGGCGATCACGGACACGCTCATGCTGCTGCCCATGTGGTCGCTGCAGGACCGCATCGGGGAGGAGTGGATCACGTTCGCGGCTGCGGTGATTGCGGCGGCGCTCGTCGCCGCGTTCCTCTTCGTGCCGCGTCGTTTTGCGCTCGCGCTGCCACTCGTCGTGCTCGGGCTCTGGGTCGTCGCGATCCGGCCGATCTGGTTCGGCACGCACGGGTTCGAGCGGTTCTCACGCGGCGCGCTGTTCCAGGGCATCCGCACGGTCGATCGCGACTGGGTCGACGAGGCACTCCCGACGGACGCGCGGAGCGGCTTCCTCTGGACGGGGCGCGTCGACCGTCTCACCGTGAACCAGAACGAGTTCTTCAACCGCGGGGTCGGGCCGGTGTACTTCGTCACCGACCCGACCCCCGGCGGGCTCCCCGAGACGCGCGTGACGATCGACCCGAAGACCGGGGAGGTCACCCTTCCGGACGGGGGCCCGGTCCTCGACGAGTACCTGCTCGCCGACTCGTCGTTCGAGCCGGACGGCGAGGCGCTCGCGCGGGACACGGGCTGGGGAGTCACGCTCTGGAAGGTGAACCCGCCGCTCGTCTCTGCGTCGCTCATCGCGGGCCTGTATCCGAACGACACGTGGTCGGGCCCGACCGTGACGTACGTGCGGCGACGGTGCGAGCCCGGCCGGCTCACGGTCACACTCTCGAGCGACGCGAACCTGTTCCTCGAGCCGCAGACCGTCGTTGCCCGCTCGAACGGCCAAGTCGTCGGGAGGGTGCGGCTGAGCCCGGAAGGCCGCTCGCTGCTGAGCGTCCCGGTAGAACCGGCTCCCGGGTCGGAGGAGTGTCGCGTCGTGTACACGGTGACGCCGACCGCGATCCCGGCCGAGGTGACCGCCGGTGGAAACCCCGATCCCCGCGAGCTCGGCGCCCACTTCGAGCGCTTCGTCTACAGGCCGTCCCGTTGAGGATCGCCTTCGACGTGTCGCCGCTCTCGCATCCACTGCTCGGGATCGGGAACTACATCCAGGGCTCGCTGGAAGGCCTCGCGGAGGCGTCCGCCGGGATGCACGAGATCGTTGCCTTCGCGCCGACGAGCATTCGGGGCCCCGCCCGCATCCGGGCCGCGCTCGCCGGGATCGACGTCGAGGTGCGCACGTGGCCGTTGCCGTTCTCGCACGCTGCTCGTACTTCGTGGAGCGCTGCCGGGCGTCCTGCCGCAGAACGCCTCCTCGGTGGGTTCGACGTGCTGCACTTCTCGGATTGGATGTACCCGCCACAGCGCGCAGGAGTGCGGGCGACGACGATCCACGATCTCGTACCGCTCCACCATCCCGAGTGGACGACCGCGCGGACGCGCGCCATGCACGGCCGGAAGTACCGCAACGCCGCCGCGACCTGCGATGTCGTCTTCGTGAACTCCGCGTACACGGGGCAGGACGTGACGAGGACGCTCGACGTTCCCGCGGAGCAGATTCGCGTCGCCCGTCCGGCGCCGAAGGCCGTGTACCGCTCCGACGGCCCCGCCGCTGATCTCGGCACGCCGTACGTGCTGACGGTCGCGACCCTCGAGCCGCGCAAGAACCTGCAGGTGCTCGTCGAGGCTCACCGCCTGCTCGGTTCCGACTCCGACCTCGAGCTCGCGATCGTCGGCGCCGAGGGCTGGGGCGAGCAGCCGCTGCTGTCCGGCCCGGGGATCCGGCGCCTCGGCTACGTCTCCGACGAGGAGCTCGCGCGTCTGTATCGCGGAGCCGCGGTCGTCGCGTACCCCTCCCGGTTCGAGGGCTTCGGCATACCCGTGATCGAGGCGATGGCGTGCGGTACACCTGTCGTCGTCTCGTCGCACGAGTCCCTGGACGAGGCCTGCGGGGACGCCGCCGTGCGTGCCGATCCCGAGGATCCGGCCGCGTTCGCCGCCGGCATCGAGCGGGCACGTGCGGAACGCGAGCAGCTCGTGGCACTCGGACTCGAGCACGTTCAGACCTTCTCCTGGCGAGGCGTGGGCGAGGTGTTCCTCCGCGGGTACGAGGAGTCGGCTCGGTGAGGGGCGACCAGGAGGTCGTCGTCGTCGTGCGCCGGGGGCCCGAGTTCCTCGTCATGCGTCGGGCGCCCGAGCGCCTCGGCTACTGGAGCCTCGTCGCAGGCGGGCTCGAGCCCGACGAGACGACGCTCGAGGCTGCTCGGCGCGAGCTCTTCGAGGAGACCGGGCTCGAGGGAAACGTGCGGCCGCTGCCGATCGCGCTCTCGTACTCGCTCCTCGACGATCCCCCGGCGATCAGGGCTCGCTACGCGCCCGGGATCGAGAGGGTCACCGTCCACGCGTTCGTGGTGGACGCGCCTGTGAAGTGGGAGCCCACGCTCGATGCCGAGCACGACCTCCATCAGTGGTGCGATCTGAAGGAGGCGCTCGAGCTGCTCGTCTACGACACGGCGAAGTACGCTGTCAAGGCCGCCGCCAAAGAGGTGCAGTGAAGGTCGGCGTCGACACCGCGCCGCTCCAACAGACGCGTGCCGGCACTGCGCGCCACGTGCGAGGGCTGCTGAGCGCGCTCCGGGATCGTCCGGGTCTCGAGCTCGAGCTCCTGTCCTTCGGCGGGCCGGGACGTGTATCGAGCGTCACGCGGGACGCGCTCTGGTATCCGGTGGGGCTCGGGCGTCGAGCACGCTCGCTCGACGTCCTCCACTGCACGACCTTCCGCGGCCCCGTCTCGGCGCATGTTCCGACCGTCGTCACGGTCCACGACCTCGCGGTCCTCCGCGCGCCGGAAGTGTTCCCGCGGTGGCATCGTCTCTACGGGCGGGTCGGGCTCGCGCGCGTGCTGCGAGCGGCGGACGCGATCGTCGCGGTCTCCCGGTTCTCGCGTGACGAGACGATCGAGCTCGCGCAGGTGCCGGCCGAGAGGATCCGCGTGGTGCCACACGGCGTCGATCCGGTGTTCACCGCTGCCGGGCCGCGCGCCGACGGCGACTACGTGCTCGCGGTCGCGACGCTCGAGCCGCGGAAGAACCTCGGCCGCGCGGTCGACGCCGCTCGTGAGGCCGGTGTCGAGCTACGCGTCGTCGGCGCCCGTGGCTGGGGTGGAGTCGAGGTCGACGGCTGGGTGGGCGAGATCCCGGACGCGCAGCTCGCGGCGCTCTACCGCGGAGCCGCGTGCGCTCTGTATCCGTCGCTCTACGAGGGCTTCGGGCTGCCCGTGCTCGAGGCCATGGCGTGCGGGACACCCGTCGTGACGTCGGTGGGAACGGCCATGGAAGAGGTCGCTGGCGCCGCCGCGGTCCTCGTCGACCCGCTCGACGTCTCCTCGATCGCCGCAGGGGTTCGCGATGCGCTGTCCCGCCGAGAGGAGCTCGCGGCCGCGGGGCTCGCCCGCGCTGCCGAGTTCACGTGGGGGCGTGCCGCGGATGCGGTCGTCGGGCTGTGGAGCGAGCTCGCGTGAAGCTCGTCGCGTTCGACGCGGACGTGCTCGGGCGCCAGCGCACGGGCGACGAGACGTACGTGCTCAACCTCCTCCGTGAGCTCGGGCAGCTCGCGAGCGACGCCGGGATCCGGCTCGTCGCGATAACGCGTCATCCCGATCTCGTGCCGGCCGGCGTCGAGCCGCTCGAGCTTGCCGCCCGGTCTCAGGAGCTGCGGATGGCGTGGACGCTGCCGCGTGTCCTCCGTCGGCTGCGGGCGGACCTCGTCCACACGCAACACGCCCTCCCCGTCCGGCCACGCTGCCCGTGTGTCGTCACCGTCCACGACGTCTCGTTCGCCCGTGATCCGAGCCTGATGGGCTGGCGGGACCGAACGGTGTTCCGGCTCGTCGTGCCTCACGCCGTGCGCAGCGCAACCCGCGTCCTCACCGTGTCGGAGAGAACGAAGGCGGACCTCATGGAGCTCTACGGCGTCGCTGCGCAGCGAGTCGTCGTCACGCCGAACGGCGTCGACCCCGCCTTTCGCCCCTCGGCGCGAGGCGCTGACAACGCAAGTGACAATCTGTTGCAAGCGTCCTACGTCCTGAGCGTGGGCGCGATCCAGACCCGCAAGAATCAGCTCGCCGCAGTGGAGGCCGCAGGAGCCGCCGGTCTGCCGCTCGTCGTCGTGGGGCCCGAGAAGGACGCGGACCTCGCCGCCGAGCTCCGACGGCGCGGGGCGAGGCTCGAGGGGTACGTCGAGACCGAGCGGCTCGCCGAGCTCTACCGCGGTGCCGCCTGCCTCGTCCAGTCGAGCCGCTACGAGGGCTTCGGCCTGCCCGTCCTCGAGGCCATGGCGTCGGGTACTCCCGTGGTGGCCGTCCCCGATCCGGCGCTGGTCGAGGTTGCGGGCGACGCCGCGATCTTCGTCGACGAGAGCGCGCTCGGCGAGGGGATTCGACAGGCGCTCGTCGAACGCGATCGACTCTCCGCGGCGGGGCTCGAGCGCGCTCGCGCGTTCAGTTGGCGGACGACAGCGGAACGGACGCTTGTCGTCTACCGGGAGATACTCGGAACGTGAAGGTCTCTGCGGTCGTCGTCTCGCACGGCCATGCGAGCGAGCTCTCCCGCTCGCTCCCTGCGCTCCTTCCGCACGTTGACGAGACGCTCGTCGTCGCGAACGTGCCCGGCTCCGTCAGCGGCGTGCCGTCCGGCGTTCGAGTCCTCGAGAACCCGCGTCCGCTCCCGCTTGCGGCGAACGTCAACCTCGGGATTGCGGCGACCACCGGCGACTACGTCCTGAACGTCAATCCCGATGCGATTGCCGAGCCCGAAGCGGTCGCTGCGCTCGTGGCGTTTGCGGATGCCCACCCGCGATGCGGGATCGCCGGCCCGCAGATGCGCTGGCCGGACGGCACGTGGCAGCCCTCGCGGAGACGGTTCCCGACGATCCGGGGGACGATCGTACGACGGACGCCGATCCGCCGCTTCCGGCCGCCGTACGAGACGCAGCGAGAGCACTACGCGCTCGACGAGCAGCCGAGCGAGCCCGTCGAGGCCGACTGGATGCTCGGCGCGTTCCTGCTCATGCGCCGCACGATGCTCGACGAGATCGGCGGCTGGGACGCGGGATACAGGCACTACTGCGAGGACATCGACCTCTGCTACCGGGCCGCGCAGGCCGGGTGGGAGCGGTGGTACGTGCCCGCGGCGGTCGTCACGCACGCCTATGCAGCGGTGATCGACGAGCGGTTCCTCTCCCGTCACACGCTCTGGCACGCACGCGGGATGGCGCGCTTCGTCCGCAAGCACCCCGAACGCCTGCTCGCGCTGTGACCGACAAGGGCGGCCAGTACGCGCGACAGGCCGGCGACTGGACGCAACGCGCCTACGCCGACGTCACGGCGTATCTCGACCACCGCGCCGAGCTCATCGCATCTCTCGGTCCGGCCTTGCGGCCGGGTGACGAGGTGCTCGACCTCGCTGCCGGCGACGGTGGGCTCGGCGAGGCGCTCATCGCGCGTGGGTTCCGCTACCGGGCGGTCGACGCGACGCGCGAGATGGTCGATGCGGCGCGCGCCCGCCTGGGCGAGAGCGCGGCTGTCGAGCTGGGCGACCTCAACGAGTACGAGCCGCCGGGGTCGGTCGCCGCGACGACCGTCTTCCGCGCGATCTACTACGCCCGAGACCGGCGTGCGTTCTTCGAGCACGTTCTGGGGTACACGGAGCGGAAGCTCGTGTTCGATCTCAATCCGCGGCAGTACGGCGTGGACGACGTTCTCGGGGACCTCCGCAGAGCGGGGTTCGAGGTCGTCGAGCTGCGCCCGTTCTTCGTGCCTCAGACCGTTTCGCTCCCAGGCCCGGCGCTCGCCGTCGCGAAGGCATTCGAGCGGAGTGGCCCCTTCGCGCGCGCGGCGCTACGCGTCCGCTTCACGTACCTGGTCGCTGCGTCCCGTCGCTGACCCTGGCCGCGACGCGACCACTTCGGGGTCTTCGCGCGCATCAACCGAAGAGCGGCTGGAACCCGGCCCGCTCGATGACGGCGCCGAGCTGGCGGCGCTCGCTCTTCGACGGGTCGACATCGATCGGTCGGAACGTCGGCGCGACGGTGATCTCCATTCGCCACGGGACGTTTGGCGGGCTGAGCGTCGCGCCGTTCGCCTTGCAGTCGGGGACGTCGAACGTGCGGGTCTCCGTGATGCGCTCGATCCTCGGCTGCTTGTCGGGGCCGATTCCGACGGGGCCGATCGTGACGGTCGCCTTGCCCGTCCCACGCCGGCCCGGCTTCGGGCACCAGCCGATCCGCGTGAGTCGGACGACAGCGAGCCCCGGCTCGTCGGCAGAGACGTCGTAACGCGTGTACGAGGCACGTGCGACGGGATCCTCGCTCGTTCCGACCATCCAGCCGTCGGACTCCCGGCCGACGAGCGCTTCCTGGAGCTCGAGCGGACTGCCGTCGATGCGGTAGAGCACGGCGTCCTTGCGCCGGGCGACGACGGGAGCCTGCAGCGTGACGCCGTTCACGGCGAGCGCGTACGTGGTTCCCGGTGACGGCGTGAGTGTTCCGTCGGTCGCATTCAGGTCCGGCGTCAGGATGGGGCCGCCGACCACACGAGCGCTGCCGTCCAGGCTCCACATCTTCCGCAGCGACGGGTTGAAGAACTCGGTGAGCCAGATGTTCGTCGGATCGGAGATCTGCTGCCCGATCACCACCACGGGCGCGCCGCCCGTCGCCTGCTCGACCCAGTCGTACGGCTTGGGCAGGTTTCGGTCGAATTGCTCGGCGAACGTCCGCTCGCCCTCGGCCGCGTAGACCTGGCCCGTCATGCCCCATGCGACGACGACGACGGCCGCGCTTGCCGCGATCGCCGCGTAGCCGATCGTTCCCGGGCGCACCAGCCTGAGAGCGACGACGACCAGGAACGCGACGATGCAGGCGGCGACGAGGACGCCTTCGATCGTCCCTTCCGACCAGCCCAGCTCGCGGTTCGCGAAGGCTGCGATCGAGAGTCCGTGCGCCTCGTAGTACGGGTAGTTCGCGAGGTTGAGCGGAGTCGCGACGACGACGTACAGCGTGAAGATCGCCGCACCCGCGATCGCCCAGCCGCGACCGACCCCGTACGCGAACGCCAGCGCGGTCGCGCCGAACAGGATCGGGCAGAGGTAGATGAGGTTCCGCTCGACGACGTAGGTGCCGAAGACGGTCGAGATGTACGCGCCCTTCACGCCTGCGTACGCGATGAAGACGGCCAGCGACGCCACGCTCGTGACGACGAAGGCGCGCGTCGACGGGTCGCGTGCCTCTCCCTTGGGGCGTGCGAGTGCGGCGACGCCGGCGACGACCGGCAGCACGCCGACGCCGATCGCGAGCGCGCCGATGGCCCAGCTCGCATGGTCGAAGATGCGGTCCTTGTAGAGGAGCATCGTGTTCCGCCAGGCGGTCGAGGCGTGTCCCATCGCGGCGGCCAGCGCGAACGCGATTCCGACGACCAGCGTGATCGCGCCGATCCAGTCCCACCGGCTCCACTCGCGACGCCAGCGCTTCGCGGCCTCGGACTGCCACGCGAGCCAGAGGAGCCCGAGCGCGAGCACCGCGAGGAGGATCGCGAGCTGCGTCCGGGTGAGCGCGGCGACGAGGCAGCCGCCCACAGCGGCCACGACTCGCCCCCAGGTCGTGCGCTCGAGGGCGCGTGCGATGAGCCAGATCGCGAGCGTCGAGAGCGGATACGCGAGCGGCTCCTCGACGAGGATGGGCGAGTACGCGAGCGCAGGGACTGCCACCGCCGCGCCGGCAGCGCCCAGCGCGTACCACTTCGGGGCGACCATCCGGGCGAGTCCGTAGGCCGGAAACACGGTCGCCGTCATCGCGAGGACGAGGACGAGCTTCGCGGCAGCCCACGATGCCGTGGACGACCCGAGCCACCACACCGGCGCCAGGGCGTACGCGACAAGCGTCGCGAGCCCATACGGCTCGCCACGCCGCGCCGGCTCGCCTCCTTCCGCGATCGCGCGGGCCAGCTGTGTGAGCTCCAGCTCGTCCGTGAAGATCGTCGGTACGGGCCTTCTCGACGCCTGCCACGCGTACACCGCCGCGAGAGCGAAGTAGACGACGAGCAGCGGGACCGCCGAGAGGAAGCGCGCGAGGAAGTCGGGGCGGGGCGGCCCGCCCGCCTGCGTTCCGGACTCACGGTGCTCACGTTCGCGCGGCCTCGACCGGCTCGGGGGCGGTCAGCTCGACATGGCGTCGCACGATCCGGCACGGGATGCCGGCGTCCTCGGACGCGCGGACGACGGCGTCGAGGCGGTCGGACGGCGCCGCCGGGATCGTCACCAGCACCTCGTCCGCCCGCGAGGACGCTATCGCGCGATCGGTCTCGTCGAGGCTGCCGACGACGCTGATCCCGAGGATGCGCCTTCGTCGCACGCGTGGGTTGTCGTCGAGGAACCCGACGACGCGCTGCTCACGTCCTTCGCGCAGTTCGCGCGCCAAGCTGCGCCCGGCGCGCCCGGCGCCCACGATCAGCACGCGCGTGCGCGCACCACGCCCGAGTGTCTCCGGGAACAGACGGAGGGCAAGCCGCGACGCGCCGACCAGCACGGTGCAGAGGATGGCGTCGATCACGAAGATCTGAACGGCCGGGAACGACCCGATCGGCCGGAGCGCGATGAGGATCAGGTAGGCGACGAGCGCCGAGCCGAAGCAGCCGATCACGATGGGGACGACGTCGCGCGCCGTCGCGAAGCGCCAGACCCTGCGATAGACACCGAGCGCGACGAAGAAGACGTATCGCGTCGCGAGCACGATCGGCAACGCCGACAGGTAGACGGAGCGCTCGAACTCCGTGCCCGTGCCTCCGACCGCGAGCAGGTAGGCCGCGAGGAACGAGGCGCAGATGATGACGAAGTCCACGAAGACCTCGGCCAGTCGCCGAGGCTCGAAGACGAGCGCCCGCCAGAGCGACGGCTCCGGTCCTTCGACACCGCGCCTCGAGCGCTCCTCGAGGTCGCTGAGGAAGCTCCCGAACTGCACGAGCAGGACGAAGGTCAGGAGGACGCCGATGGCGGTGAGGCGTCCATTGTCGAGCACGTTGTACGCGAGCGCGGTGGCGCCGATCGCCGACGCGACGATCGCCAGGAGGAGCACCGCCTTCGTCTCCGAGAGCCCGTAGTACACGAGCCGGTGCGATGTGTGGTCTCGCCCGCCCTGCGTGACGGGCCGCTTTTCGACGAGCCGCGCGATGGTGACGAGCGTCGTGTCGAGGATCGGGATCGCGAGGACGAGGAGCGGAAGGAGGATCGTCGCGACCGTCGTTCCGGCGACTGTCCAACTCGCCGCGAGAGCGAGTGACGCGAGCCCGAACCCGATCAGCTGGGCGCCCGAGTCGCCCATGAAGACCGCCGCGCCTCGCTGCGGCCTCAGGTTGAACGGAAGGAAGCCCGCGCACGCGAGTCCGAGAGCCAGCGACAGCGCCAGCACGGTGTCGTTCTCGTGCTCCGTGACTGCATCGATGGCGAAGTACGCACACGACACGATCGCGAGCGTCGCTGCGAGACCGTCCATGTTGTCGAGCAGGTTGAACGCGTTCGTGATCCCCACGAGCCAGAGGAGGCCGATCGCCCACGCGAGGACGTCGTTGCCGACGATCTCGACGTTCAACCCGCTCGCGAGCACGATGACCGCCGCGGTGATCTGCGCGGCGAGCTTTGCGACCGGGCTGAGGTGGCGGATGTCGTCGACGAGGCCCGCGACGAAGACGATCGTGACGCCGAGCAGAATTCCTCCGAGCTCCCCCGACCACTCGACCGCGCCGGTCGCGAGCGCGAGCAGGATCCCGGCCGAGAATCCCGCGAAGATCCCCACGCCGCCGAACGTCGGAGTGGCCTGCTCGTGCCAGCGCTCGTCCGTAGGCACGGCGACGAGCCGCGCGCCGAGCGGCGAACGGAGGAGGAGCCAGAGGACCACGGCCGCAACCGCGAACGCGGCGATCGACACGATCGCAATCACAACCGGGACAGGGTAGTCGAGCATCCTGTCGCCCTAGACTGCTCGCGGTGTCCGTTTACGCCGACGTAATTCGGTACCGAGAGCTCTTCGGAAGCCTGTTCCGGCGCGACATCCGCGCGAAGTACCGCGGCTCCGTCCTCGGGCTCGGGTGGTCGCTGCTCCACCCGCTCGTTCTCATGCTCGTCTACCTCCTCGTCTTCTCCGTGCTCTGGCGCGTGGCCGAGGTCGGGAGCGACGACTACTGGCTGTTCCTGCTCTGCGGCCTGCCGGCGTGGGTGTTCTTCGCGACCGCCTCGCAGGCCGCGTCGCGGAGCCTCCTCGAGAACGCGAACCTCATCCGGAAGGTCCGCTTCCCGCGCCAGCTCGTGCCGCTCTCGATCGTGGGGACGAACCTCGTCAGCTTCGCGGTGATGCTCGGTGTCGTGATCGTGCTCAGCCTCTGGCAGATACCGGAGGCGCGCGACACGGTTTGGCTTGCCATCCCGCTCGGAGCCCTCTTCTCCTGCATCGTCGCCGGCTTCGCACTCGCGGTCGCCTCGCTGAACGCGCTCTATCGCGACGTCGAGCACCTTCTGCAGGCGCTGCTCCTGCCGTGGTTCTTCCTCACGCCGATCCTCTACAGTCTCGATGACCTCCCCGGCGTCGACGAGTACCCCGCGGCGGATTTCTTCCTGCACTGGGTCAACTTCCTCACGCCGCCGATCGAGGCGATGCGCGCGGTGCTCTTCGACGGCGAGATGCCGAGGGCTGCGGACACGATCTACACGCTCGTCGCCGCTCTCGTCGCGCTCGTGGTCGGCGGGTGGATCTTTACGCGTTCGGACGATCGGATCGCGACCGAAGTCTGACGACCGCGCGCCCCTCGAAGAGGCGGTCGGGGCCTGCGTAGGCCGGGAGCCCTTCGTGCTCCAACGGCTCGAGTCCGGAGAGCAGCGACGGCAGCAGGAGCGGACTCCCGAAGCGTGGGTTGCGTCCTCCGCCCGGCGACCAGGGAGCGAGACGTCGTCGGTCGCCGCGCGCTTCGGACGCGATCGCCGGCCCCACCGCCGCGTAGCCCTCGGCGTGCGCATCGAGCAGCAGACGCGACCAGTCCGACCCCGGGATCGCGCCCGGGACGAGATGTGCGATCGCGACGGCGCCCTCGCCGACGAGCGGCTCCTCCTGCGCGGCGAGCGCGGTCTCGAGCTCCGGGTCGGACGCGCCGTGCACACGCACCGCGAGCCGTCGCTCGTCGATTCGCGGCTTGACCTCCACCGGGAGGTCGAGCGGCGCCGAGCCGAGCTCGGCGAACCAGAAGCGGAACTCCTCGACGAGGTCGAACGCGAGGCGGTAGCTGCCCGGAGGGCGCGGCGCGACCACGAGCGCCTCGAGCTCGACGGTCCCGCCCGGTTGCACGACGTTCGGGAGGCTCGCGCGGGTCCCGTCCCACACGATCGCGTTCCCGAGCGGGTCGAGCCAGTGATAGGCGAGCTGCACGCCTTCGCCGCCGCGTGAGCGCCACGGCGCTGTGCCCGCGTTCTCGAGCCTGACGCGCGCACGCGTGGCGACCCCCGCGCGCTGCTCCGTGAGCTCGTACGCGAGCCAGCGAACCGCGAGCGGCCCCACGGGAACGGCGTGCTCCCCGGCAGGTTTCATCGCAAGACCGGAATCCGCTGACGCGCAGATTCCGGTCGCGCACAGATCCCTGAAGGCGGCCGCTTCGCGGCCGCGTCGCAGCGTCGCATGGGCCTCTAGTCTAGGTTCGATGCAAGTCGGCGAGATCTCGGTCGAACGTGTCGCGCGCTGCTTTCGCGTCCACGCGCGTGATGCGCGCACGCTGAAGGATCTCGTCGTCCAGCGTGGGCCGACGAAGTCGAGCGACGTCTGGGCACTCCGAGACGTCTCCGCCGAGATCGCGCGCTGGCGAGGCTGTCGGGCTGATCGGCCGGAACGGGTCCGGAAAGACAACGCTGCTGCGGGTCATCGCCGGGATCATCAAGCCGACGGCGGGGAAGGTTCGCAGCGAGGGGCGCATCGGCTCGTTGCTCGAGCTCGGGGCCGGGTTCCACATGGACTTCACCGGCCGCGAGAACGTCTTCCTCAACGGCGCGATTCAGGGGCTGAGGCGCGCGCGACATCAGGGAGCGCTTCGACGAGATCGTCGCCTTCGCCGAGCTCGAGAACGCGATCGACCGGCCGGTGCGCACGTACTCGTCGGGGATGACGATGCGCCTCGGCTTCGCGATCGCAGCGTTCCTGGACGCGGACATCCTCCTGCTCGACGAGGTGTTCGCCGTCGGCGACGAGGCGTTCCAGCGGAAGTGCTTCGGCCGCATCTTCGCCTTCAAGCAGCAGGGCGGGACGATCGTCTTCGTCTCGCACGACGCGGCGGCTGTCGAGCGCCTCTGCGAGCGATCCGTGTTCTTGGAGGGGGGACGTGTCGCGTTCGACGGACCGACGCGCGAGGCCGTCGTCCGCTATCGACGGGCCCTTGCGGACGACGCGAACCCGGCGGAGCGAGGCGCCGGCCTGCGCGAGTGGGGCTCGGGCGAGGCCTCGATCGCATCGGCCGCACTCGTCGGTCCGGAGGGCTCCGACCGGCTGCAGTTCCTGTCGGGCGAGCCCTTCGAGCTGCGGGTGAACGTGGCGGCCGACGGCGTTCCGCCACCGAGGCTCCAACTCGAGCTCCGCGACGATGCGGGCATCCTCGTCGCCGGGCACGCGGTCGACCTCCGGTCGATCGGCTGGACGAGCGGCAACGGCGCGCGAGACGTGCGCTTCCGGATCGGCTCCCTTCCCCTTGCGGACGGGCGCTTCCACCTCCGGCTCGGCCTCACCGACGAGGCCGGCGAGCACGTCTACCACTGGCTCGACGACGCGCTCGTGTTCGTCGTCTATCCGGGGGATGACGTGCGCGGCGTCGTGCGCTTTGAAGGGACGTGGATGCTGGAGGAGAAGTCCCCTACGCGATGAGCGCCCGCACGTGCCCGGACTGGCCCGAGCTGATGGAGCTCGACCCCGACCTGCAGTTCAAGCACTACACCGTGGCCGAGGCGCAGCTCCCCGCGGAGGCGCTCGCACGAATCACGCACTCGTCGCTGGGAGAGGTCGAGATCTGCTGCGACCTCGACCACCACGTCTTCAACCCCGGCCACACGGACACGGATGTGGCCGAAGCACTGCGCGGGACGCATTGGTTCGACGTGCGCGAGTGGGCCACGTCCGGCCCGGGCGCGAACGGCTCCTCGAACGCCGCGTAACCTTCGCCGCGTGCCGGCGGTCGTCATCCCGTATCGCGGAGACGCGAAGCGCCGCGTCTCGTCCCCCCTGCGTGCTGCCGTAGCGGTCGCGATGCTCGGCGACGTCGTCGAGGCAGCGGTTGCGGTCGGCCGCGTCGTCGTCGTGACGGATGACGCAACGGTGGTGCCTGCATCGGCCGAGGTCGTCGGCGATCCCGGTGGTGGCCTCGGCGCCGCTGTCGCGGCCGGCCTGTCGAGGCTCGAGGGGCACGTGCTCGTCGTCAACGCCGACGTTCCAGCCGCGACTCCGGAGTCCCTGTGGCTACTCGCGGCTGCGGGTCTCGCGCTCGTCGAGGCGGCAGACGGATCGACGAACGCGCTGTCGTTGCCGGATCCTGAAGTGTTCGCTCCGCTCTACGGCCCCGGCTCTGCCGACCGCTTCCGAGCGCACGCGTCGTTCGCCACCGTGCCGATCCCTGAGCTCCAGGCCGACGTCGACTCTGATACGGATCTCGAGCGTCTCACGGTGCGCCTTGGGCCGCGGACTCGCGCGCTGCTCGCTGTTCCGGCGTGAAGACCGCTCGCCTGTGGCGCGCGGTCGCGGGGGAAACCATGTTTCCCCCGCGTGCCCCCTTCTTGAAGACGTGGGGAACCTCCCGGTTCCCCACACCCCTCCACCTTCACCGATCAACGGATGTTGATCCGTGAAGGTCGTCCTGCTGTCGGGAGGCGGCGGCGGCGCGCGGTTCGCGCGAGGCCTCGCCGCGACCCTCGAGCCCGGCGAGCTCACCGTGGTCGGCAACATCGGCGACGACCTCGAGATCCTCGGTCTCCAGGTCTCGCCCGACCTCGACAGCCTCCTCTACACACTCGCGGGCCTCATCGACGACGAGCGCGGGTGGGGGCGGGCCGACGAGTCGTGGAACGCGCTCGAGTCTGCCGCGGCATGGGGCGCAGAGGACTGGTTCCGGCTCGGCGACCGCGACATCGGGCTGCATCTCGTCCGTGCCCACGCCCTCCGTGCAGGGGCTCCGTTGTCCGAGGTCACCGACCGGTTCGCTGCTCGCGCCGGCCTGCGGGCACGGATCCTTCCGGCGACCGACGACCGTCTCCGGACGCATGTGCACACGCCGGCCGGACGGTTCGCGTTCCAGGAGTGGTTCGTCGGGCGCGGCCATCGCGACGACGTGGATGCGGTCGAGTACGAAGGTGCGGAGACGGCGCGCCCGGCGCCGGACGTCGTCGATGCGCTCGAAGCTGCCGACGCGATCCTGATCGCTCCGAGCAACCCGTATCTCTCGACCGGCCCGATTCTCGCCGTCTCCGCGATCCGTGACGCGATCGAACGCCGCCGGGTCCGCTGCGTCGCCGTCAGCCCGCTCGTGGGAGGCGCCGCGGTCACCGGTCCGGCCGCCCGTATGCTCACCCGCATGGCAGGTGGCTCGACGCCGGCCCATGTAACAGCTTGTTACAAGGGCCTCATCGACGCTCTCGTGATCGACGAGTCGGACGCGCCCGCGGTCGCCGACGTCGAGCTCGTCGTGACGCAGACGCTCATGCCTGATCGCGAGGCGGAACGCCGGCTTGCGATGACCGTCGTGGAGACGACGTGCGCGTAGCCATCGTGGGTGGGACGGGGCCGTTCGGGAAAGCGCTCGCTGCTCGCCTCCACGAGACGGGCCTCGAGATCGTCGTCGGCTCGCGTGACGCCGCGCAGGCCCAGGCAGCCGCGCTCGAGCTCGACTGCGCAGGCGAGACGAACGGGGAAGCCTGCGCCGCCGCCGACTTCATCATCCTCGCCGTCAAGGCGGAGGCGGCGCTCGACACCGCACGGGAGCTTCGGACGGACATCGCAACGACACCCGTGCTCTCGGTCGCTTCCGAGCTCCGCTTCTCGAAGGACGGCGTGTTCCCATCGGCCGACGCCAGGTCACTCGCGGAGCGAGTGCAGGACGAGCTCGACGGCCCGGTGGTGGCCGGTCTGCACTCGCTCGCAGCCTCGAGCCTCGGCGCCGAACACCCTCCGGACGAGGATGCGTTCGTCTGCGGCGACGACGGGGAAGCGAAGGCGGCGGCGCTCGGTCTCGCGGGACGACTCACGTCCGGCCGCGCCCTCGATGCGGGCCCGCTCGCGAGCGCTCGCGCGCTCGAGGGGCTCACGGCAGTCATCGTCAACATGAACCGGCGCTACAAGGGGCACGCGGGCATCCGGGTCACGGGACTCGGTTGACCGGAGAGCTGCGCGTCATCCCGCTGCGCGGGATTCCGGAGCTCGACGAGGGCGACGATCTCGCATCGCTCCTCTGCGACGCCGCGGTGAGGACCGGGGGTCTCGAGCCCGACGACGTCATCGTCGTGGCGCAGAAGGTCGTTTCGAAGGTCGAGGGCCGGGTCGTCCACCTCGACGGCGTCGAGCCGTCCGAACGCGCCCGCGAGCTCGCAGTCGGCGCCGATCCGCGGCGCCTGGAGGTGATCCTCCGCGAGTCGCGCGAGATCGTGCGGTCGCGCCCGCCACTCGTGATCTCGGAGACACAGCACGGATTCGTCTGTGCGTCCGCGGGCGTCGACGCGTCGAATGCCAAGGGCCCGGACACCCTCGTCCTGCTTCCGATCGACCCGGATGCATCTGCGACTGCGCTGCGGCGTGCGATTCGCGAACGCACGGGCATCGAGGTTGCCGTGATCGTCGCCGACTCCTTCGGTCGTGCGTGGCGCCGCGGGACGACGGACGTCGCGCTCGGCGTCTCCGGCATCGAGGCGGTCGTCGATCTCTCCGGTCAGCGCGACTCGACCGGGTATGAGCTCCACGCGACCGAGATCGCCGTCGCCGACGAGATCGCCGGCGCCGCGCAGCTCGTCATGGGCAAGACGGACGGCATCCCGGCGGCGATCGTTCGCGGAGTACGCATTGGCGGCGACGGTCGCGGGGCCGATCTCGTGATGCCGCGCGAGCGGGACCTGTTTCGCTGACGCGGTTAGACTCGGCCCGTGCGCAAGTACGCGATTTGGGGCACCGCCACCTCCCCCGAGCACGAGGAGTGGGTGCGCGCCATCGGCAAGGAGTTCGAGGCCGACGACTTCGTCTACGTCGACGACATCGCCGACGCGGACTTCGTGCTCAACATGTTCGATGCCGCGGATCCCAAGGCGTTCCGGCGCGCGTCTCGCGGCACGTACTCGGCGGCGTTCTACGAGCAGCCCGAGGCGCCCGACGACGCGCTCAAGGCGAGCTACCCGATGCTCGTTCGCACGCTCTCCAACGTCGTCCTCCTCCGCGTTCCCGAGAAGGGCGTCTGGTTCACGACGATGGAGCAGGGGACGTATCACGTCGCCGAGGATCCGGCGGCGATCTACGAGCGGCTCGAACCTCTCGCGACCTCGCGGCTCGTCATCGACAACGAGTGGATCCCCGACCTCGAGCCGGAGCTCTGGGACGGCGACGAGGTCACTCAGGACATCAGCGAGTCGGGACGGCGGCTCGACGAGCTCGATCTCCTCCCGTCGCCCTTCCCGGTGGAGGAGTACCTCTCCGGGCGAGACCTGCGGCACGTCATGCGCCTCTACTCCGTGGGCGGCCTCTCGTACGGAAACCTCTCCGCGCGCAAGGACGAGACGCGGTTCTGGATGAGCGCGAGCGGCGTCGACAAGTCGAAGCTCGAGTCGGTGGGGCGCGACATCCTCATGGTCAAGGACTTCGACGACGACCGTGGCGTGATCGTCCTCAGCGTT
Organism: uncultured Gaiellaceae bacterium; assembly: GCA_963744505.1. Taxonomy (GTDB): domain Bacteria; phylum Actinomycetota; class Thermoleophilia; order Gaiellales; family Gaiellaceae; genus GMQP-bins7. The sequence goes on along the minus strand of CAVUTL010000003.1, from coordinate 260,428 downwards.
CCGCCGGGGATCGAGCCGCGGCGCGTTTCCGTCGACGCGATCGAGCATTGGATGATCTACCAGGCTCATCCGGACGTCGGCGCCATCCTGCACATCCACGCTTGGATGGACGGCATCGCGGCGACGGACGTGAACTACCCCTGCGGCACGCAACAGCTCGCGATCGCCGTCGCCGACCTCGTCGCACAGGAGCCGGATCCCGCGCATGCCGTCATCGGCCTCCGCAACCACGGGCTCACGTGCACCGGCGACAGCCTCTCGGAGATCCTCGACCGGGTCGCGCCCAAGGTGCTCCGCCAGGTCCCGATGACGTAGGGCGAGGCTTGCCTCGCCCGGGCGACGCAAGCGTCGCCCCTACGAGCGCACTCTCAAGGCGGTCAACACCGCCAGGAGCGGAGCGATCACGACGTCGTTCGCGAGGCACCAGATGCAGACCGCGTCGATGACGAAGAGCTGCAGCGCGAGGAGGTACACGCTGAAGAGGAGACCGACGACGGCGATCATCGCGGCGACGAGGCGAGCGTTCGGCGTGTCCAGGACGATGAGGCCGAGGACCATGGCGTAGGCGACCAGGCCGAGCATGGCAACCGGAACTCCGGCGATCTCGGCGTAGGCGGACTCCTGCACCATCTCGCAACCGCCGCCCGCCACGCAGACGAGCGCTGCGTCGTCGAAGTGCACCCAGGTCAGATATCCGGCCACGACGACGCCGGCGAGGGCGACGATCGCCGCTGCGATACGCAGTGAGCGGTCGCTCACCCGGTGAGCGCGTCGTCGAGCGCCGCTCGCAGCTGATCGACGGTCGCGATCTGGAGCGCGTATGGCTCGTCGTCACCGATCCGGATCAGCAGCGTGGGCGTGCCGGGGATGCCGGCTGCCTGTCCGGCTGCCTTGGCTCCCTCCGCGTCCGCCACGATGTCCGCACGCTCGGCATCGGCGAACAGCTGGTCGACGTCGAGACCTTCGATCTCCGCGCCGAGCTGGCGGATCAAGTCGTCCGTGACCCAGCCGTCGTTCTCACCGCCCTGGTGGCGGTAGAGCGTCTCCTGGAGGTCCCAGAGCTTGTCCTGTTCGGCCGCCGCGAGTAGGAACCGGTAGGCCTTGACCGAGTCGTCACCGATGAACGGAAAGCCACGGAACTCGGTGTTCACCGTTCCGGGGCGCAAATACTCGTCGACGACGGCGGGGAAGAACGCCTCCGTGTAGGTACGACACGCGGGGCATTGCGGGTCGGCCCACTCGATGAGCGTGACCGTGGCATCCGGCGAGCCGAGCACGCGGCCGTCTTGAGGGATCCCGACGAGGTCCGCCACGGGCTTCTCGGTCGGCACGGTGGTGGACGAGTCGGCACGTCCGATCAGTGCGACGGCCACGAGCGCGAGCGCAGCCGCGATCGCGACGACGAAGGCAAGGACGACGGTTCTTCCCGAGGGTCGGTTGCTCGAGCTCGGGTTCATCGCCGCCATAGGTCGCCGAAGTGTGCCCGTCGCCTTGTTCCGACCGCCGTTGAACTGCACGTGGCTACGCGACCCGCGATCGCGCGCGAAGCTCGGCATGCACCGAGACGACGCCGGGAACGCGCGACACGAAGATCGGGAGCATCTCGGTGTCGCCCTCGGTCTCGACCTCGCCCTCGAGCGTCACACGCCCGTCGCTGACCGTGACGGCGACGCTTCCGGGCGTTACCCAGAACGTCCGCCGCAGGATGTCTTCGCGGATCTCGGTCGCGAGCTCGCCGTCGTCTCGCGTGAAGGCACGGACGATGTCGGCGCGCGTGAGGATCCCCACGAGCTTCCCGTTCTCGACGACCGGAAGCCGGTTCACGCCTTCCGAGATCATTCTCCGAGCAGCTTCGTGCACGGGCCGGGTCGGGGCGACGGACAGGGCTGGAGACGACATCGCCTCGGCGACCGTGCGCGCCTCGACCTTCCGCTCCTCGATGTCGGGACCGACGAGCCAGGACAGGAGGCCTCCGTTCCCTGTTCCACCGCTCGCCTTGGCGACGATGTCGGCTTCCGACAGCACGCCTACGACTTCGCCGGTTCCGTTCACGACCGGAAGACCGGAGATGCGGTGCTCCATCAGTAGCGTGGCAGCTTCGCGCAGCGACGCATCGGGTCGCACCGAGACGACGTTCGCAGTCATGAGCTCTCGTACCTTCATCGGGGTCTCCCTTCGTTGCTCCGATCGTCCATGCGGGCGGCCGCCTCGGCATCGTGTGGACTGCGGAGCAGGACTACGGGTTTCCCGCTGGATCGACCGTCTAACGTGCGGCGACGGTGGACTCGGTCGACGCGCTTACCGTCTTCTTCGTCGCGCTGCTCACTGCACTTGCGACCGGCCTCGGCGCGCTTCCGCTGCTCTTCAGACGCGGCTCCGGGTCGGGGTCACTCGGACTCGCGAACGCCGTCGCGAGCGGCGTGATGGCGGGGGCGAGTGTCAGTCTCGTCATAGAGGGAGCAGACTCGAGCGTGCCCCGCACCGTGCTCGGCGTCGCAGCGGGGGTCGTCTTCATTCTGGGCATTTCGCACTTCCTGCACGCGCCGCATCAGTCGCACGGGTTCGGCTCGCTGCGCGGCGAGGACGCGGTCAAAGCCCTCTTGATCGTTGCGGTGATGACGGTGCACTCGGTTGCCGAGGGCGTCGGCGTTGGCGCCGCGTTCGGCGGCGGGCAGACCCTGGGTCTGCTCATCGCGCTCGCGATCGCGGTGCACAACATCCCCGAGGGGCTCGCGATCAGCCTCGTTCTCGTGCCGCGTGGTGTATCCGTGCGGTCGGCCGCCGGCTGGAGCATCTTCTCGAGCCTCCCGCAGCCGCTGCTGGCAGTTCCCGCCTACCTCTTCGTCGAGGCGTTCGAGGGAATCCTCCCGGCCGCGCTCGGCTTTGCCGCAGGCGCGATGATCTGGATGGTCGCCCGCGAGCTCTTGCCGGAAGCACTCGGCCAGGCACCGACGCATCGCGTTCTCGCGACCGCCGCCGCTTCATTCGTGGCCATGCTCACGTTCCAGCTGCTGCTTCTCTGACCGGCGGTGGGTTACACCAAGGCTTACACCCCCTAGCCAATGGCCGTCCCTCGAACGAGGGAGTAGCTTCGTGGCCATGATCGAACTGGCCACGGAGAGGAAGACGGCCCCGATCACGCCAAGGCAGCGCGAGGTCGTCGCACTGATCGCAGCGGGCTGCTCGAACGACGAGGTCGGGACTCGCCTCGGGATCTCCCCCAGGACGGCGAAGGCTCACTGCGACGTGCTTCGGCAGAAGCTCGGCGTTCGCCGCCGCCGTCAGATTCCGATCGCCTTCCGGCTGCTCACGGGAGAGGATCCGCTGTCTGCGGGGCGCCGCTACATGGTTGCGGCCCGGCTACCCCGCTGACCCAGGGTGCCCGCGGCGGCCTCGTCGCGGGCACCCCTCCGATCGGGAGCGTGTTAGGGTCGGCCCGTCGATCCAGGTGACGTCGGTCAGGAGAGGGCGACGACGGCGACAGCCTCAGAGGTACGGATCCGCAAGCGCAGGATCGTCGAGCGCCCGCGACTGTTCGCGCTCCTCGACGACTCGAAGGCGCGCGTGCGGATGCTCGTTGCGCCCGCCGGATACGGCAAGACGACCCTCGCCGAACAGTGGGTGGCGCGCGACGGCCGGCGGGCGGCATGGTTCACCGCGCGGTCGTCGTCCACGGACGTTGCAGCGCTGGCCCTCGGCGTTGCGCGAAGCGCGACGTCGATCGTCGACGAGTGTGACGTGCGTCTGCGTGCACACATGCGCGCGCTTCCTGCACCGGCCGAGAACGTCGAGACGCTCGCCGAGATCCTCGGCGAAGACCTCGCCGAGTGGCCGTCGAACGCATGGCTCGTCATCGACGACTACCACGAGGTCGCGCGGGAGCCCCGGGCCGAGGACTTCGTTCATGCACTCGTCTCCGTCTCCACCGTCCAGTTTCTCATCGCGAGCCGCGTGCGGCCTCCTGGATCTCGACGAAGGAGCTCATGTACGGCGATGCGTTCGAGGTGAATCAGATGGCGCTCGCCATGGACAACCGGGAAGCCGCCGACGTCCTCGTCGGGAGGAGCGCCCGCGCCGCTTCCGGCCTCGCGCTGCTCGCGAACGGCTGGCCTGCGGTCATCGGACTCGCGAGCGTCTCGTCGGCCGAGATCCGAGAGGACACCGAGCAGGTGCCCGAGTCCCTGTACAGGTTCTTCGCAGACGAGGTCTTCGGCGCACTCGGCCCGGAGGTGCGCCAGGGCTTGACGACGCTGGCCGTCGCCCCGCTGCTCGACCACGAGCTTGCGGCAGCGCTGCTCGGCAGCGAGACGGCCGAGGTCGTGTGCTCGGCGGCTCTCGACGTCGGGCTGCTCGTCGAGCGGGAGCTGCACCTCGATCTTCATCCGCTCGCCCGCGCGTTCCTCGAGGAGCGCAGCGCCCAACTCGGTCTGATGCCCGCGGACGGCGCTGCAGCCATCTGCCTGGACATCTATCGGGAGCGCCGCGAGTGGGACGCCGCGTTCGAGCTGATCGTCCGCTCCGGCGCGATCGCCGAGCTCGAGGATCTGATGCGCCGGGCCCTCGACGAGCTTCTCGATACGGCCCGACTCTCGACGCTGCAGAAGTGGAACGACCTCGCGGCAGGTGCTGGGCTCGACGCGCCGATCTTCGCTGTCGCGCGAGCCGAGACCCTGCTTCGCAACGGTCGGCACGTCGAAGCCGTCGCGCACGCCGAGGCGGCCGCGGTGGGCGAGCCTGCGCTCGAGTTCCGTGCGCTCTCGGTTGCCGGCCGTGCCGCCCATCTCGCGTCGCGGGAGGAGGACGCGCTCGCGCTTTACCAACGAGCTGAAGCCGCCGCGTCATCCGAGGCCGAGGTGCGCGATGCCAAGTGGGGGCAACTGAGTGCTGATCGAGCTTGAGCGGCCTGACGCGGAAGCGACGCTCGGCGAGCTCTCGAAGCTGTGGCGTGCGACTGACGGAGATGTTCGGGCCGTAGTGCGCGCTGCGGCTTATGGGCTGAGCTATCAGGTCAAGCTCGGCGACCTCGATCTCCACGACGCGGACACTGCGGTTCAGCGCCTGTCGGCACGTTGGCCGACCCTCTAGTCGTCTCGTCGTTTCAGAGCACTTACTCTGCGCTGCTCGGACTTTCTGCGCGCTATGAGGAAGCTTGAGCGCTGTCGCGGGCAGCTTCCGCGAAACCATCTGAGAGGTACCGGCTCGACTTCGCGACACCGTATGCGCTGTGCGCCGCTTCGCTGGCGCAGCTGGGCCCGCGCATATGGAGCAGTTGCCGAAGTAACGCAGCTGATAGCGCTGCGGCTCGCGCAAGAGCCGCGTCGCGACGGTCACGCTGCAGCTTGCTCAGCTGTTCGCTGTGATGCGAGTCCTGCTCAGCAAGGCCGCTCGCACGAGGCGCTGGATCTCGAGTCGCCGTGGTTCGCTTTCCGCTTCCGGCAGCTCAAGCGCGAGATCGATGGCTCCCGGGCACTTGCGTTAGCTGTCGTTGGTCGCACCGGTGCAGGCCCGGCGAGCTCGTTGAACGAGGCCCGCGGACTATCGCACGCGATCGAGCCGGCGGTGCTGATCGCCGCCGTAGACGCGATCTGCGCACTCAAGGCGCACGAGCCAGATGTCGATCGAGCGCGTGGTCGAGTTCGAGGAAGTTGCCTTTCGCCGTGGCGCGCTGGATCTTCTTGTCACCGCCTATCGGGCGTCGCCGGAGCTACTGCGGGTTCTGCTGCGTGCTACTCGAGATCAAGACCGCTTGACATCTGTGATTCGCATGGTGCGTGACGTCGATCTTGCCGAGCTGTTGGGTATCAGGTGCCTATTGCGGGGGATCGCCGCAAGACCCTCACGCCGCGAGAGCGCGAAGTCTATGAGCTTCTGATCCAGGATCTGAAGAACCGCGAGATCGCAAAGCTGCTGTTCATCGAGGAGTCGACCGTCAAGGTCCACACTCATCACATCTATGACAAGCTCGGCGTTCGTTCTCGCACTGCCCTGATCGTGCAGGCGATCCTTGAACGTTCAGATCAAGCGACGTCTGCGACGGACTCGGACCTCGCACGACGGCGAATCATCGTAGGTGCTCTGCGCGAACTCGCGGAAGTCGCTCGCGCCGGCCAATCGGTAGTCCTCGTCGGCGCTCGCGAGGATCGCCTCGAACGCCGCGACAACGCCAGTGTCGAACTGGCTGTCGACGGCCTGTGCGAGCCTGAGCCGCGCCACCCGGCTCGGCATCGCGTCGCGGTACGGGCGATCGGACGTCATCGCGTTGTAGGCGTCGGCGACCGCGATGATGCGCGAGACGAGCGGGATGTCCTTGTCAGCGAGGCCGTCCGGGTACCCCTGGCCGTCGATCCGCTCGTGGTGGTGGCGAACGATCGTCGAGATCTCGGAGTACTCGTCGACGTGGGCGAGGATCCGCTCGCCGATCGCTGAGTGCTCCTGCATCTGCCGTCGCTCTTCGAGCGTCAGCGCGCCGGGCTTCTCGAGGAGCCCCGGGGGCAGTCCGATCTTGCCGATGTCGTGGACGAGTCCGCAGAGGTACGCCTGGTCCTCGGATCTCGCCGGGCAGCCCCATGCGCCCCGCGATGTCTCGCGAGTAGATGGCGACTGCCGCGGAGTGGCCTGCCGTGTACCGATCTCGCGCGTCGAGCGTTGCAATCAGCGCTGCGGCGAACTGAAGGTTGGCGCGCTCCAAGCGTCTCGTTTGCAGTGGATAGATCTGCGGCGAGCTGGCGCTGCTCTTGGTACAGGCCGTACAGTCGCTGCGCGGCCATGGCGGGAACGAGGAACAGCGCGAGCGTCCATGGCGAAACGCGGCACGTACATGAACGCAAGAAGCGCAACGAGCGGTGCGTAGATCGGCGCTGACGTGATCAGCAACAGGGACGACCGAGTGTCGACTGCGTCGCGGATCGGCCCCCCCGCACGCGTGCCGTGAGCGCCGCGAATGCGAGGTCTAGTATTTCGCCGACGACTGCGCCGACAAGCGACGCTGCGACGAGGGCCCGAACTCCGAAGGCACGAGTTCGAGCTGTGGCCTGCGCAGCGAGTCCCGTCGCAGCACCACCGATGAAACGCGTGCTCGTGTAAGTCGCCCACTTCAGTCTCGGCGCGCGATCGCGGTCGCGCCGCGAGATGAGCTCCGGGATCTCCGAGCATTGATGCGGCGCCCACCAGTCCGGCCGCAAGCGGACCGAACAGGACTGCCGCGAAGAGCGTCGGCAGCAGCTGAGATGCGATTGCTCCTCGTTGTTCGTCAGGCCCCGCTGCGCGACTGCGAAGCGCACGCTTATGCGTTCGGCCGCTGCGATCGCCAAGCGCGAGGACCGTGATCGGCGCCTCGAGTGTCGTATCCGGCAGCCATGCAGGCACACCGCTGTGACCAGCGCTGCGAATGACAAGCGCTGCCACGTACACGAGCGTGCGTCGCTTCGGGCCGGCGCCGCTACGTTGCGCGCAGCCTTGAACTATCCCTCGAATGGGGTATACGATGCGGTTGCCGTCAGTTCCCAATCGAGGAGTCATCGCCTATGGCCAGGGGTACGAAGGTCTGGTAGTTCCGTCGCATCCTCGGTTCTCCGCCGGGGGTGGGCATCCCTCTTTCGGGTGTAACCCCGAGGGAAAGGCCCGGATGGAGATATGGGATGCTGACGGACGCAGCTAGTCAATGAGCCCACGCCGGAAGCCAACCGCTACGGCGTGGGCTCTACTTCTTGCCTGAAGCTTGGCGAGCAGATGGCGGACATGGGACTTCACGGTCTCCTCCGAAAGGAAGAGCCGCTCGCCGATCTCGCGGTTCACGAGGCCGTCTGCAACGAGCTGCAGCACCTCGATCTCGCGCGCGGTCGGATCCTGACCGACCTCGCGTGACGCGGGCGGGGTGAAGGGAATCACCGCACCGCGGCGAGTCGAGCTGCGCCGCGCCGCAGCCGCCTCGAACCGGCGGCTATGGTCGCGGTAACGGTTCAGGATCTCCCTGCGCTCAGCAGCGTCCACGAGTCCGGTATCGGCGCAGCGGTGGTACCCCTTTAGATCGAAGGCCCGCATTCGCTCGAATGGGGGAACGCGGCTCGCGTCTGCGCTTGCTACTCGACGGAGAGCGCTGGCGCGTCTGTCTCGGCGAAAATGCAGCTCGGTGCTGTCCGCCGGCCACCGCTCGAGCGGATAGTGGCACGCGGCGATGTGGCCCGGCTCGCCGGGAGTAGGTTCGAGCACTGGTTCGGTCACGTCGCAGTGCCCGGCTCGCGCAGCGTGGGCAGCGAGGATGGAAGACGCAGCCGCTGGGCGGATCGATGGGCGAGGGGACGTCGCCGCCGACGACGATGCGTTCGTGCTTCGGCGCCGTCGGTCGACAGTCGCGGAACGGCCGAGATGAGCACGGCCGTGTACGGATGCCGCGGGCGCTCGAAGATCCGCTCCGACTCCGCGAGCTCGACGACGCGTCCGAGATACATCACGGCGATCCGCGTACAGATCTGCCTCATCACCGAGAGGTCGTGTGAGATGAAGACGTAGGTGAGGTCGAACTCCGCCTGGAGAGAGCGCAGGAGGTTCAAGATCTGCGCCTGCACGGAGACGTCGAGCGCCGAGACGGGCTCGTCGCAGACGATCAGCCTGGGGTTCAAGGCCAACGCGCGCGCGATGCCGATCCGCTGCCGCTGCCCACCGGAGAACTCGTGCGGATATCGGCTGGCGTGCTCGCGGCTGAGCCCGACGACGTCGAGAAGCTCCCTCACCCGAAGCTTCGCCTCCCGAGAGCCCACGACCTTGTGAACGGCGAACGGCTGCCCGACGATCTGCTCCACGGTCTTGCGCGGATTCAGCGACGCGTACGGGTCCTGGAAGATCATCTGCATCTCGCGGCGAAGCGGCCGGAGCTGACGATGCGAGAGATGCGAGATGTCCCGTCCTTCGAAGCGGATCGTGCCCGCGGTCGGATCGAGGAGCCGCAGCATGAGGCGCGCGGTCGTCGACTTCCCGCAGCCCGGACTCGCCGACGATCCCGAGCGTCTCTCCCTTGTTGACCGTGAGCGTCACGTCTTCCACGGCGTGAACGCGGGCGCGATCCGCGCGAGAAGACCCCCTGGCTTCACCGGAAAGTGCTTCGTGACGTTCTCGAACTCGACGATCGGCTCGGGCGTGCTCATCCCGCTGCACCGAGCCGCTCGGCAACGCTTGCAGCCCAGATCTCCCGCTTGCTCTGTGCGGAGAGATGGCAGCGGTCGAGGTGGCCGCCCGGCATCTCCGCCAGGTCTGGCAGCTCGCTGGTGCAGGGCGCAAAGCGATACGGGCACCGCGGATTGAACGCACATCCCGTCGGTACGGCGACCATCGACGGCGGCGACCCCTCGATCGCGACGAGCTTCTCGAGTCGTCGCTCGATCGTCGGCATCGAGCCGAGCAGGCCCCACATGTACGGGTTCTGCGGAGTGCTGAAGAAGGTCGCTGGCCGGGCCGACCTCCATGGCGCGTCCCGCATACATGACGAGCATCGTCTCGCGCGGTCTCGGCGATGACCCCGAGATCGTGGGTGATGAGGATGACGCCGATGTCGAACTCCTCCTTGACCCGCTCGATGAGCTCGAGGATCTGCGCCTGGACGGTCACGTCCAGCGCAGTCGTCGGCTCGTCCGCGATGAGCACCGACGGGTTGTGTACGAGAGCCATCGCGATCATTGCGCGCTGGCGCATGCCACCGGAGAACTGATGTGGGTAGTCGCGAGCCCGGCTCTTCGCGTTCGGGATGCCGACGGCCTGGAGCAGCTCGACAGCTCGGTCGTTGGCGTCCCTGTTCGAAGCCTTGACGTGGGCCGTCACCGCCTCGGCGATCTGATCACCGACACGGTGCATCGGGTGCAGGCATGCGAACGGATCCTGGAAGATCATGGCGATGTCCTTGCCCCGGACATCGCGCATCTCGTCCGGGGGCAACGAGAGAAGATCGCGCCCCCTGAGGAGCGCCTCACCACCGATCTGGGTCCGGTTGCGGTTGAGAAGCCCCATGAGCGCGAGGCTCGAGACACTCTTGCCCGACCCGGATTCGCCGACGATGCCGAGCGTCTCACCCCGGTGCAGCGTGTACGAGAGATCGGAGACTGCGCGCACCTCGCCGTCCAGCGTCGGAAACACGACCGAGAGGCCGCGGACCTCCAGGATTGTCTCTCTCACGCGTACCGGACCCGCGGATCGAGGAATGCGTACGTGATGTCCACGAACAGGTTCATGACCACGACCGCGATCGCGCCCACGGTCACGACACCGAGGACGATCGGAAGATCCTGGTTCAGCGTGCCGTCGATCGCGAGCCAGCCCAGGCCTTGGATGTTGAAGACCGACTCGGTGATGATCGCGCCGCCGACGAGAAGCGCGATGTCCATCCCGAACATCGTGATGATCGGGATCAGGCTCGCCCGCAGCGCATGGTGGGTGATGACTTCCCGCTCCGGAAGCCCCTTCGCGCGGGCAGTTCGGATGTAGTCCTCACCGAGAGTGTCGAGGAGGGTATTGCGCGTCATCCGCGCGTAGATCGCTGCGAACAGGAGCGCGAGGACGAACCAGGGCAGGATCATGTGCGAGAAGAAGCCGGTCGGGTTCTCGGTCAGCGGGATGTAGCCCGTTCCACCGGTCCAGCCCAGCTTCTTCCAGAAGATGAAGAGGGCCATCAGGCCGAGCCAGAAGACGGGCGAGGAGATACCGATCAGGACGAAACCCATCGCGGCTCGGTCTACCGCCGACCTGCGTCGTATCGCAGACAGGACCCCGACGCCCACGCCGAGGACGAGCCAGATGACCGCCGCGCCCACGATGAGGAGCAGCGTTCGCGGCGCCCGCTCCTTCACCTCGCTCAGCACCGGCACGCCTGCGACGTACGAGTAGCCGAGCCCTGGCCATCCGTACTCGTCCCCCGTCGTGACGTTCTTGACGTAGATCCCGTACTGCTTGTACCAGGGCTCGTCGAGGCCGAGTCGATCCCGGATCAGCGCCAACGACTCCTCCGTCGGCTACTTCCCGGCGAAGCGCAGTGCGGGGTCTCCGGCGGGCAGGAGATAGAACACGACGAACGTCAGCATGAGGACGATCAGGACGACTGCTCCCGCCCAGAGGACCCGTCTGACGATGAAGAGCGCCATTGCGGAGAAGGTAAACGAAAGCGGGGCCCCTGAGGGCCCCGTTTTCGTCTTAGTGGAACCCCTCCGTCACGACTTGACCGCGACGTGAGCCAGCGCCGGGTAGCCCGTCGACTGGTCGAAGTTCCAACGGGTGACGTTCGGCCCGATGATGTAGACGGCCTTCGCAGACATGTAGGGAACCCACGGAGCGATCTGCGACGTCAGGACCCTGTCGATGTTCGCGTAGCACGTCACTCGCGGGTTACCCACGAGCCGTTGGCATCTGTTGGCCAGCGCGTCGATGCTCGGCACGTTGTTGACGTTGCCCTTGATCCCCAGCTGACCTGCCTGGCCCGGCTTCAGCCCGACGAGGGCGTAGTTCGTGTTCCCGGTCGGGATGATGTTCGCGCCCTTGAACAGCGGGTCGATGAACGTCGACGCGTCGGCGTAGTCCTTGAACCAACGCGGGCGCTGGGAGATCGGCACGTTCCTCGACGTCGTCTGGATGACCGGGTACGCGCCGTTGACGGAGCGGACCGTGAACGTGATCCCGATCTTGGCAGCGGATCGACTGGACGATGGGCACCATCGCCTTGTCGACCGCCCGCACGTCCGCGATCATCAGCACGCCCTTGCACTCCTTCGCGGTGCAGACGCCGTTGTTGTTCGCGTACTTCGACTGCCTCAGCTCGGCACGCGCCTTCGCGGCGCTCCCGCGGTCGCCCGGCGTCTTGAACGGCTTGAAGTTCCTCAGCTTCCCGTTGAGCATCTGGTCCGGGATGATGTGCTGCGCGACGTCGCCGGAGACGGCGCCGCCCCAGGCTCTGCGCAGCGCCTCCCGATCCATCACAAAGTTCATCGCCCTGCGGACGTGAACGTCGTCGAACGGCGGCTGGGTCAGGTTCATCGTGATGTAGTACGTGCCGTCGGCGTAGAACGACTTCAGGTACTTCCGCTTGCTCGGGCTCGTCTGGTACTCGCGGAACACCTTCGGCGAAGCCGTCGCGAACTCGTCGTCGAGCTCGCCGGCCGCGACCTGGTTGTAGATGTCGTCGATGTTCGTGTTGACGGTGAACTCGAACCGGTCGACGTTGTTCGAGCGTGCCTTTCGGGTGTCCGTGCTCTGCCTGTAGTTGGGGTTCCGCACCAGGTTCAGGCTCGTGGTGCCGTTGTACCCGCTGATCGGCCTCATGGCCCCGCACGAGCTGATGTTCAGGTCGTCTGAGCCCTCGATCATGTAGGGACCCGAAGCGATCACGTACCGGCCGTATGCGCCCGGCTTGCCTTCGAAGCACTTCGCGACTTCCTGAGGCATCGGAGCCACTGCAGGCATGGTCATCCGGAAGTTGAAGTCCCCGGCGGGCTGCGCGAGATTGAACACGACCGTCTTCGCGTTCGGGGTCTTGATGCCCGAGATCGACTTCGCCTCGCCGTTCGCGTACTTGTCCCAGCCCGCGATGACGGGGTAGTAGAAGCCGTACTGCCCGCCGTTCTTGGGCCGTGCGAGCCGCTCGACGGCGTACTTGACGTCTCGCGACGTGATCTCACGGTTCACCGGCGGGCCCCACCTGATCCCGCTCTTCAGCCTGTACGTGTACGTCTTGCCACCGTTCGTCGGCGTGGGGACGGACCTCGCGAGGTCCGGGACGACGACATTGCCGGCCGGGCCGGCGACATGGTTGAAGCCCACGAGCGTTCGCAGCATGAGATTGCTGTAGATGGCGAAGCCGTTGGCGAGGTACTCACCGGTCGGGTCGAAGCTGTTCGTCCAGCCGAAGCTCGACTCCCAGCCCACACGGTACGTGCCTCCTCGCAGCTGGTCGCTCCCGCTCGGCCCCGCAGTTGCCGCCGAGACCAGCGCGGCGGTCATCGCCATAACGGCGATCAGGGTCGCGAGGGACATGCCGACCCTCCGCTTCGTTGGTTGAACTCGCACTTGCCCTCCTTCCCCCGCTTCTCAGGCGGGAATGACGCTTTTGCTGGATGCAGAGAGTGAGACGTCAAAAAGGCGGCTCGGTCTGGCCTGCATCATCGCTCCGTGCGGACATCGAGCGCGTCCCGCAGGCCGTCGCCGATGAGGTTGAACGCGAGCGTCGTCACCACGAGAAACGCGCCCGGGAAGACCATGAGCCACCATGCTACGTCGTACAGACCGGACGCGTCGGCGAGTATCTGCCCCCACGACGCCTGATCCGGCGGAACGCCGAGCCCGAGATACGAGAGCGCGGCCTCGAACAGGATGCTCTGCGGGATCAGCAGGGTCGCTAGCACGATCACCGGCGCCGCGAGGTTCGGAAGGAGATCGCCGCCGAGGATTCGCAGGTTGCCCGCGCCGATCGAGCGGCTGGCCTCGACGAACTCCTTCTGCTTCAGCGAGAGCGTGGTGCCCCGGATGACACGCGCGGTATAGGGCCACGAGAAGAGCACGATCACGGCGATGACGATCGTCAGGCCGGGCTTGATCAGCCCTCCGAGACACCCCTCCTTGGTCGTGCTGCAGGACGCCACGATTCCGATGGAGATGAGGAGCTGGGGCACGGCAAGCATGACGTCGGCGCCGCGCGACAACGTCGTGTCGGTCCACCGCCCGAAGAATCCGGCGAGCAGGCCGATGATCGTGCCGATCGTCACCGCGAGGCCGGCGGCGACGATTCCGACGAGCAGTGACGTCCTTGCCCCGTACATTATCCGTACGAACAGGTCTCTCCCCGAAGAATCTGCGCCGAACCAGAAGTCGGAGTTGGGGCCTCTGGGAACGCCGAACTCGTCGGTCATCTCGAAGAACGGCTCGTTCTGGCCGTGGCCCGAGATCCGCTCGGCGATGCGGCCCGCCGAAGATCGCGAGCAGTATGAGCACCGCTATGACGACCGCCGCACCGAGGGCCGCCTTGTCCTGCTTGAAGCGCGCCCAGAACAGCTGCCGCGGGCTACGGACCGCCGGGGCGGCAGCGACGTCGATTGCGATGTCTGCAGTCGTCACGGGGACGTCGGGGTGGTCCGCACGGCGTCGAGTATAGGCACCGCCCCACAAATGGATGCGGCCCCTTCCGGGGCCGCATCGGCAAGCAGGTATCGAGTGCGCGTCAGGCCGCTAGGCCTGCCAGATCACGCAGAGCCTCGAGGCGCTTGAGCGCTTGGCCCTCGAGCTGACGGACGCGCTCACGGGTCAGGTCGAGCTCGTGCCCGATCGCCTCGAGCGTCCACGGCTCGCCCTCGAACCCGAAGCGGAGCTCGAGGATGCGCCGCTCGCGCTCCGGGAGCGCGTCGAGCGCGCGCCGGATGCTCTGCCGGCGAAGCGACTCCTCCGCCTCGTCGAACGGATCCGCGGCCTCGCGATCCGCGAAGAGGTCGCCGAGCTCGCCCTCGTCGTCCGCGCCGACCGTCTGGTTCAGCGAGACGGAGGCATGGGCAGCACCGAGCGCCTCGTCGACGTGCTGGAGCGGGAGGCCGGTTGCCTCTGCGAGCTCCTCCTTCGTCGCCTCGCGTCCGAGCTCCACCTCGAGCCGGCGTGCGGCCCGTGACAGCTTCTGCTGGCGCTCGACGACATGCACGGGCACGCGGATCGTCCGCGCGTGATTCGCGACTGCGCGCTGCACCGACTGGCGGATCCACCAGGTCGCATATGTCGAGAACTTGAACCCGCGACGCCAGTCGAACTTCTCGACCGCGCGGTTGAGCCCGAGCGTGCCCTCCTGGATGAGGTCGAGGAAGGGGACGCCCAGTCCGCGATAGCCCTTTGCGATCGAGACGACCAGGCGGAGGTTCGACTCGATCATCACGCGCTTCGCTACCGGGTCGCCGCGCTCGATGCGCTTCGCGAGGGCGACTTCCTCGGCGGCTGTGAGCAGCTTGTGGCGGCCGACGTCGGCGAGGAACAGCTGCAGGCTGTCGGCGGCGCCGGAGACGGGGCCGGCCTCGTACTGCTTCTCGGCCGCCTCTTCCTTCTCCGCGTCGGCGTCCGGCTGCGTGATTTCGATGTTGTGCGCTTCGAGCTCGCGCTGGAGCAACTCGGCATCCTCCTCGCCGAGGTCGTGCTCGAGCACGAACGCCTCGAGCTCCGGAGCCTCGAGCTGGCCCCCGTGCTCCTCGGCGCGCTCGATGAGCGCCTTTACGTGCTCCGATTCGAAGAGTTCAATGAGCTGGTTCTGACTCAACGTCCTGTTTCAGTCCTTTCGTTCTCTCTCGGGTGCGACAAACTTACGGAGTCTACGACGGTTATTTGGCTGTTTCCAGGGTTAACCGGTTCGGGTCAGTGTCACAAGCTCGTAAACGTTCCTGCCCCTCTCCGGTATTCCGTCGCTGACGCTTCAGCGGTTCACGGGCGAACGTCGAGAGCCTGATCGGCTCACTCCCACCTGAGACGCTGCCGCCTCGGGCAAGTTAGATCATGACCGCTCGGACGGACGGCGAAAACCCCCTCCAGGGACCCTTTACGCGCTCTTAGCGCGTCTTTCAGCCAGGAGCTCGACGGCCCGCTCGAGCGTGATCGCGTCGGACGTGTCGCCGCGGCGGAGACTGGCGTTCGTCTCGCCGTCCGTCACGTACGGGCCGAAGCGGCCGTCCCGAACGACGATCGGCTTCCCGCTCGCCGGGTCGGGCCCGAGCTCCTTGAGCGGCCCGCGGGCGGCTCCTCGGCGGCCGCGTCGTCGAGGAGGCTCGGCCAGGAGGGCCTGCGCCTGCTCCAGCGTCACCGTGAACAGCTGTTCCTCCGACTCGAGCGAGCGTGACTCCGAGCCCCGCTTGATGTACGGCCCGTAGCGTCCGTTCTGGGCCGTAACCGGCTCGCCGTCGAGCTCGCCGACGGTTCGTGGAAGCGAGAGGAGCCGCAGCGCATCGTCGAGCGTCACCGTGTCGGGTGACATCGTCGAGAAGAGCGAGGCCGTTCGCGGCTTCTCATCCGCTCCCTCGGCGAGCACCTCCGTCACGTACGGCCCGTAGCGGCCGGAGCGCACGACGATCTCGGTCTGCGTCTCGGGGTCGACGCCGAGCGTCGTCGAGTCGGGCTGTGCCAGGAGCTCGTCGATCTTCTCCGGCGTCAGCTCGTCCGGTGCGACGTCGGCGGGGAGGCTCGCGCGCTGGTCGCCCTGCTCGAGGTACGGGCCGTAGCGTCCGACGCGCACGACTGCCTCGCTCCCCGGGATCTCGATCGAGTTGACGGCGCGGGCGTCGATCTCGTCGAGATGATCCGTGACGAGGTGGTGGAGGCCGGGATCGCTCCCGTCCCCGAAGTAGAAGTGAGTGAGCCAGGCGACGCGCTCCTGCTCGCCGGCCGCGATTCGGTCGAGGTCGTCCTCCATGCGCTTCGTGAAGTCGAAGTCCACGAGCTGCTCGAAGTGGCGTTCCAGGAGGTTCACGACCGCGAAGGCCGTGAACGTGGGGACGAGCGCAGTCCCTTTCTTGAAGACGTAGCCGCGGTCGACGATCGTCGACAGGATCGCTGCGTATGTCGACGGCCGGCCGATGCCGCGCTCCTCGAGCGCGCGAACGAGCGTCGGCTCCGTGTACCGAGCCGGCGGCTGGGTCGCATGGCCGTCCGGCTCGAGCGAGAGAAGCGACACCGTGTCGCCGACGGCGAGGTGCGGAAGCACGCGCTCCTCGTCGTCGTCCGACGGCTCGTCCTTCCCCGGCTCGTAGGCCGCGAGAAACCCGCGGAAGGTGATGACGGTGCCCGACGCGCCGAACTCGGCGTCTTCGCCCGCCGTGGTCGACGCCGCGATCCGCAGTGAGACGGTCTGGCCGAGTGCGTCCTCCATCTGCGACGCGAGCGTGCGCTTCCAGACGAGGTCGTAGAGCGCGAGCTCGTCGCGGCTCAGCGCGCTCGCCAGGTCTTTCGGCGTCCGAAAGGAGTCACCCGCCGGCCGAATCGCCTCGTGCGCCTCCTGGGCGTTCGCGACCGCTCGCCCGTACTGCCGCGGCTTCTCCGGGACGTAGTCGTCTCCGAAGAGCTGCCGGACCTGCGTTCGCGCCGCCGAGAGCGCCGACTCCGAGAGCGTCGTCGAGTCGGTCCGCATGTAGGTGATGTGGCCCGCTTCGTAGAGCTTCTGGGCCACACGCATCGTCGTCTGCGCCGAGAAGCGGAGCTTCCGGCTCGCCTCCTGCTGGAGCGTGGCGGTGCGGAACGGCGCAGCCGGCTTGCGGCGGTAGGGGCGCTCGTCGACCGAACGCACTGCGAAGGACGCGCCATCGAGGCGTGTCGCGAGGGCCGTCGCGTGCTCCTCGTCCAGGAGCACGACACCCTGCCCACGTAGCTCACCGGTCGGCGCGAAGTCCTTCCCCAGCGCAACGCGCGAGCCGTCGAGCGCGACGAGTCGCGACTCGAACGCCCCGGGATCGAAGGTCGCGAGGAGATCCCAGTACTCGGCCGACCGGAACGCCATCCGCTCGCGCTCGCGCTGCACGACGAGTCGCGTTGCAACGGACTGGACGCGCCCGGCGGAGAGCCCGCGCGTCACCTTCTTCCAGAGGACCGGCGAGACCTCGTACCCGTACAGGCGATCGAGTATCCGGCGAGTCTCCTGTGCGTCGACGAGCCGGTCGTCGATCGCACGCGTCTCCTCGAGAGCACGTGTGATCGCGTCCTTCGTGATCTCGTGGAACACCATGCGACGCACGGGCACCTTGGGCTTCAGCACCTGGACGAGGTGCCACGCGATGGCCTCGCCCTCGCGGTCCTCGTCCGTCGCGAGCAGGAGCTCGTCCGCATCTGCGAGCCGCTTCTTCAGGTCGGCGATGATCTTCTTCTTGCCGGGATCGACGACGTAGTACGGCTCGAAGCCGTCGTCCACGTCGACGCCGAGCGCACCGAATCGCTTCCGCTGGGCCTCGGGCACGTCCTTCGCGCGATCGGGGAGGTCACGGATGTGGCCGACACTCGACCCCACGGCGTAGCCACTGCCGAGGTATCCCTCGATCGTTCGCGCTTTCGCGGGGGACTCGACGATGACGAGGCTCTTGCCCATAGGCGCAACACGTTAGCGCCGCGGTCAACGGTCACCCGCGCGCGATACTGGGCCGCGTGGCCTCTCCGCCTCGACCGAGCTGGCTCTACCTCCTCGTCGGCGCGGTGAGCTGGCCTGTCGTGAAGGTCGTGTTCCGACACCGCGCGGCGGGGGTCGAGCACGTGCCCTCCACCGGCGGATTCGTCCTCGCGGCGAACCACTGGTCGAACTTCGACCCCTGGCCGCTCGCGATGCCGTTGTTCCCGAGGCGCTTCCTTCGCTTCATGGCCAAGGCGGAGCTGTTCTGGTTCCCGCTCAGCCTCGTCATCGCCGCGGGTGGTGGCTTCCGCGTGCGGCGTGGCGAGCAGGACGAAGAGGCGATCGCAACCGCAGTCGCACTGGCGCGTGAGGGGCACGCAGTCGTCATGTTCCCTGAGGGAACCCGGCGCCAGAAAGGCATTCGCAAGAAGTACGAGGCGCGCTGGCGGACGGGCGCAGCGCGGATCGCTCTCGAGGCGGACGTTCCGCTCGTGCCCGCCGGGATCGCGGGCACGGATCGTCTCGCCCGGTTCGGACCGCTGCGGGTCGCGTACGGCCCCGCCATCGGAGTCCGAGATCTCGCCGATCTTCCGCGCGGCGAAGCGGCGCGCATCGCGACGAGCCGCCTCGCTGACGCAGTCCTCGAGCTGGAGGAGGCCGTCGCATGAGGCCTCTGCTGGTCATCGACGGCGACTCCTTCACGCATCGGGCCTACCACGCGCTGCCGAAGTCGATGCGGCGGCAGGACGGAGGCCCGGGGAACGCGCTCATCGGCTTCACCAACATGCTCCTGCGGCTCTGGGACGACGAGCGACCGCGCACGGTGCTCGTCGCGTGGGACACGCTCGACGTTCCGACCTATCGCCACACGGCGCTCGAGGCCTACCAGAGTGGACGCGTCTTCGACGACGAGCTCCTGGAGCAACTCGACCTGCTTCCCGAGCTCGTCCGGTCAGCCGGCCTCGCGACCGCCAAGGAGCCCGGCTATGAGGCGGACGACTTCCTCGCCGCCGCGGCGGTCCAGGAGGAACAGGCCGGCGGCGTCGCGCTCGTGGCGACGTCCGACCGCGACGCCTTCCAGCTCGTCACGGCGCGGGTGACCGTCCTCCAGCCCGTCCGAGGAGCGCCGCCGACACGGATCGGCCCGGGGGAGGTTCGCGAGCGCTACGGCGTCGATCCCGAACAGGTGCCGGACTTCATCGCGCTGCGCGGCGACCCGTCGGACAAGATCCCGGGCGCACGTGGCATCGGCGCAGAAACGCGCTGCGGAGCTGCTCCGGCAGTACGGCTCGCTCGAGGCGATGCTCGAGGAGCGACGCTTCGTGACCGAGGCGGACGCACTGCGCCTCTACCGCCGGATCGCGACGATGGATCGGGACGCGCCGCTTCCTCCGCTGCCCGACGTCATGCCGGACTGGGCCGGCGCGGCGGAGCATGCGCGTGCGCTCGGGCTCGAGCAGGTCGCGCGTCGTTTCGAGGAGGCACTCGCGTGGACGTGATCAGCCACCCGAGCTTCACGGAGCTGCACGTGTGCGGCGGGGCGGAGAACCCGGAGCACGCGGGGCGTCTGCGCGTGCTGCACGAGCGCTTTCCGGGATACGTCAGCGCAGAGCCGGCGACCCGTAGCCAGATCGAGCTCGTTCACTCTCCCGGCTACGTCGACTCCATTGCCGAGATCACGCGTGAGGTGTGGCTCGATCCGGATACGTACGCGGTCGACACGACGTGGGAGGCGGCGTGTCTCGCAGCAGGATGTGCGGTTCGTGCCGTCGAGGTCGGCGGCTTCGCCCTCGTCCGTCCACCTGGCCACCATGCGCTCGAAGGCGAGGCGATGGGCTTCTGCGTCTTCGGGAACGTCGCGGTCGCTGCCCGCCACGCTCAGCATTCGCTCGGCCTTCCGCGGGTGGCGACGATCGACTTCGACGTGCATCACGGAAACGGAACCGAAGCGCTCTTCCGTGACGACCCGAGCGTGCTGACCGTCTCGCTCCACCAGTGGCCGTTCTGGCCCGGAACGGGCGGGCCGGGCACGAACTGCGGACGGCATCGTCAACGTGCCGCTCGCGGCCGGCTCCGGCGACGCGGAGTACCGGCGCGCGTTCGTCGAGGTCGTCGAGCCTGCCGTACGCGCGTTCGAGCCCGACCTCGTGATCGTCGCGGCAGGGCTCGACGCGCATCGCGACGATCCACTTGCGGACATGTCGCTGACCGCCGAGGGCTTCCGCGAGCTGGGGCGACGTTGTGCTGCTCTCGGTCCGCGCATCGCGGCCGTGCTCGAAGGCGGCTACAACCTCGCCACGCTGCCCGACCTCGTCGAGGCGACGCTGAAGGGGCTCGAGAGCTAGGCGGCGCGCGCCGTGTCGAGGCGCTCGAGGGCCTCGCGCCGCGACGACACGCCGAGCTTGCGCAGGAGGCTCTTCACGTGCGACCGCACGGTGTGCTCGGAGATGAAGAGCCGCTGCGCGATCTCGTCCGTCCCCAGGTGCTCGTCGAGGAGGAGGAGCACCTCGACCTCGCGCGCCGAGAGCACGCGCGTGATCTCCTCCGGAACGCCGCTCAGCCGCCCACCGTCGCGCACCCGGTCCAGGAGGCGGCGTGCGACACGCCCCGACAGCGCGGCGTCACCCCGGGCCACTCCGCGCAGGAAGGCGGCGATCTGCTCCGGGGGCTCGGTCTTGAGGAGGTAGCCGGACGCGCCCGCGCGAATCGCGGCGAGCAGGTTCTCCTCCGCGTCCGAGGCGGTCAGCACGACGACCTCCGACTCGGGCGCGCTCTCGCGGATCCTCGGAAGGGCCGTCAAGCCGTCCATCCCGGGCATCGTGAGGTCGAGCAGCACGATGTCCGGTTCGAGCCTCGCAGCCTCTGCGATCGCGCTCGCGCCGTCCTCGGCCTCGCCGACGACGTCGAATCCCTGCTGCACGAGAAGTGCCGCGAGAGCGTCTCGCGTGAGCGGATGGTCGTCCACGATGAGCACGCGCTCGGCCACGTCACTCTTATCGGCAGGTCGCACCGTGCCGACAAGGGAGACGTGGATCACGCACGCGATCAGCGCTACCGCTCGTGGCTCCTCGGGGAGATCGTGCTCGTCTGCCTGCTGGCCGCGGGAACGGCGCTGTTCGCAGCGAGCGACTCGCTCAGCTCCGTCTACGAGCTACAGGATGCTCGCCTCGTGTTCGACACGGCGGTCGCCGTCGTCGCGGCGTTCGTGTGCGTGCTCACGAGCATCCGCTTTCTCGTCGAAGGGCGGACGCTCGACCTTCTGCTCGCGGCCGGCTTCTGGAGCATCGCGCTCGGAACGGTCGCATTCGGCCTCGTACCCGTTCTCGACGGTGGCTCGCTGACGTCGTCCGCGGCGTGGCAGTACATGGGAGCGCGGCTGCTCGGGGCCGGCCTCATCGCGATCGCCCCGTACGCGGACGGACGCATGGGTGCACGACGCAGGGCGCTCGTCGCGGTTGCCGCCGGTGTCGCGGCGCTCCTCGTCGCGGGCGCGCTCGGCGCGCAGATGCCCGGCGGTGCGCTTCCCACGAACGGGGATGACGTCGAGGGCTCGTACGTGCGACTCGCCGCGGCGCTCCTCACGTTCCTGTGGCTGGTCGCGCTCGTCGGCTTCGGTGTTCGCTACCGCCGCTACGGCAGGGATCTGGACAGCTGGATGTGCCTGGCGGCGACGCTCGCCGTGTTCGCCGACCTCCACCTGGTGCTTCGACCGATCGTGTCGAGCGACTTCCTGCTCCAGGGCGACTTTCTCCGCTTCCTGGCGTACGGGATCCTCGTGGTCGGCGTCTGGCGGGCGATCAGCCAGGCCGAGTTCGGCCGCGCCGTCGCCGACGAGCGGGCGCGCGTGGCGCGCGAGATCCACGACGGGCTCGCGCAGTACCTCTTCGCGATCTCGACGCAGGTCAGCATGCTCGAGGCCGGTGCGCCGCTCGACGAAGTGCTCCCTCGGCTCAAGCGTGCGGCGACGTCGGCCCAGCAGGAAGCGCGGTTCGCGGTACTCGCGCTCTCGTCGGCAGGGGGCTCGGCGCGGTTCGACTCGGCGCTCCGTCGTTACGTCGAGGTGCTGACCGCTGACGGGGCTCTGGACGTCGAGGTCGACGTCGATCCGCAGGTGCGCCTGGCGCCGGACGAGCAGATCGAGGTGTTTCGAATCGTCCAGGAGGGGATGGGAAACGCCCGTCGCCACGCCGGAGCGAGCCACGTCGAGGTGTCGATCTCGCAGCGCACGGGGCGGCGCGTCGTTCGCGTATCCGACGACGGCGTCGGCTTCGACGAGGGCGATGTGCCGGTCGGCCAGGGGATAGCGAACATGCGGCTTCGCGCCGAGGCGATCGACGGGGAGCTGACGCTCAGGTCGCGTTCCGGCCGCGGAACCGCGATCGAGGTCGTGCTGCGTCCGGCGTAGGCCGGCTTCGCGACGATAGGCAGCCCAGAGACGCTCGTAGCGACGAGAATCCCCGCGTGGCGATCGATGCGGTCGACGTCATCCTCCGTGGCGGTGAGACGCTGCGTCTCCGCCCGCCGACGCGCGACGACGCCGAGGAGCTCCTCGCGTTCTTCAATGCGCTGTCGCAGCGAAGCCTCTACCTGCGCTTCCACGGCTTTCCCAGGCTCGGCCCGGAGCTGGTGGAGCAGCTCGTCGATCCGAACTGGACGGAGCGCGGGGCGCTCGTCGGAACGTTCGTCGACGAAGGTCGCGAGCGAGTCGTCGCGGTCGCGAACTACGTGCGACTGCGTGACCCGGCCCTCGCCGAGGCAGCGTTCGCGGTTGCTGACGACTATCAGCGACGGGGGATCGGCACGCGGCTCGTCGAGCAGCTCGCCGACGCGCGCCGGCCGACAAGGCATCGAGCGAATCGTGGCCGAGGTGCTCGTCGGAGAACCGCGGGATGCTCGCGAGTCTTCGAGTCCCTCGGCTTCGAGCTGTCCCGCGAGCTGTCGCGGAGGCGAAATCGAGATCGTCTTTCCCCATCGCCTCCACTGAGCAGTACGAGGCACGCGTCGACGAGCGCGACCACGTCGCCGTCACCGCGTCCCTGCGACCGTTCTTCGAGCCGCGCGCCGTCGCCGTCATCGGCGCCTCGCGGCGGCGGGGGTCGATCGGCGGCGAGCTCTTCCGCAACATCCTCGCCGCCGACTTCGTCGGGCGCCGCATATCCCGTCAATCGCGACGGGATCGGCGGTGGCGGGCGTCCGGGCGTACTCGATCGATCGCCGATCTGCCCGAGACCGCCGACCTTGCCGTGATCTGCCTTCCTGCCGCAGCGGTGCTCGACGCGGCCGAACAGGCGCTAGCCGCGCGGACGCGAGGCACTCGTCGTCATCTCGGCGGGGTTCGCCGAGACAGGCGCCGAAGGCGCCCGTCGACAGGACGAGCTGCTCGCACTGGTGCGCGCGCACGGCGCTCGGCTGATCGGGCCGAACTGCCTTGGAATCTCCGCAGCGGGCTCTCGACTCAATGCGACCTTCGCGGGCCGAGCGGCACCCCCGGGAACATCGGCTTCTCGTCGCAGAGCGGAGCACTCGGCCTCGCTCTCCTCGAGGCGGCGGTCACGCGAGGGCTCGGCCTCTCCGCTTTCGTGTCCATCGGCAACAAGGCCGATGTCTCCACGAACGACCTCCTCGAGTGGTGGGAGGACGACGAGGCCACCGAGGCGATCCTGCTCTACGTCGAGTCGTTCGGCAATCCGCGGCGCTTCGGGCGGCTCGCACGTCGAGTCGCCCGGCGCAAGCCGATACTCGCGCTGAAGAGCGGCACCTCCAGGAGCGGCCAGCGAGCGGCGAGCTCCCACACCGCTGCGCTTGCCGGCGCAGAGGCTGCCGTGGACGCCCTCTTCCATCAGGCGGGGGTCATCAGAGCCAGCTCGCTCGAGGAGCTGATCGACACGGCGACTCTGATGTCAGCGCAGCCGCGATCAGCAGGTCGCTCTGTCGGAATCCTCACGAATGCCGGGGGCCTCGGGATCCTCTGCGCCGACGCGTGCGAGGCCGTCGGGCTCGAGGTGCCTCCGCTGAGCGACGAGACCATGGCGGGGCTCCGTGCCGTGCTGCCCGCCGAGGCCAGCGTCGCGAACCCGGTCGACATGCTTGGTGGCGCGACGGCCGCGACCTACGCCACGGCTCTTCCGGTGCTTCTGGCGGACACGCACGTTGCCGCCGTGATCATCCTCTTCGTTCCGGCAGTGAGCGCGACCGCCGAGGAGGTCGCGGCTGCTGTCGAGCGGACCGCGAGCGACGCTGATGCGGACAAGCCCACGTTGGCCGTGATCCTGTCGTCGGAGGGGATACCCGAGGCGCTCCGCGGCTCGCGCGCTGTCGCCCCGTTCGCCTACCCGGAGTCCGCTGCCCGCGCGCTCGGGCGGTTGGCTCAGCGCGCCGACTGGCTTCGGCAGCCGCAGGGAGCTGTCCCGGACGTCGGCGGAATCGACCGGGTCGGCGCACAGGCGGTCGTCGAGAGATCGCTCGCCGTGGCAGACGACGCCTGGCTCGATCCATCCGAGACCCGTGCGTTGCTCGAGGCGTACGGGATCCCGTTCGTCTCGGAGCGGACGGTCGTCTCCGCGGCCGATACAGCGGCTGCGGCCCACGAGCTCGGCTTCCCCGTCGTCGTCAAGAGTGCGACGCCTGGCGCCCACAAGACGGAGACAGGCGGCATCGCACTCGGCCTCGCCGACGAGGCTGCGGCTCGTGCAGCGGCCGAACGGATCGGCTTCCCCGTGGTCGTACAGCCGATGATCGGAGGCGGCGCGGAGCTCCTCGCGGGCGTCGTCCAGGACCCCGTGTTCGGCCCGTTGGTCGCGTTCGGCCCCGGGGGAGTCAACGCAGAGCTCATCGGCGAGGCGAGCTTCCGGATCGCACCGCTCACCGACCTGGACGCGGAGGAGCTCGTGACCACCGGGAAAGCGGGGCGGCTCGTCGCGGGCTTTCGCGGGGCTCCGGCGGCAAGCGTCGGAGCGCTCACGGACCTCGTGCATCGCCTCGCCCGTCTGGGAGACGAGATGCCGGCAGTTGCCGAGCTCGACCTCAATCCCGTGCTCGCTCTCCCGGACCGGTGCATCGCGGTCGATGCGCGCGTGCGGATTCGGCATGCCGTCGCAGCCACGCGCGCGAAGACCTGGTAGGGGCGCGGCTCGGTACTTTTCCGCATCGGCGCGGTGGCTTCGTCCACGCGAGGCGGCGCGCTTCTCCCGATGGCCAAGGGGCCGCCACTGGCGCAGCCTGTGCCCAACAACCAACTGCTCGGGAGGTGGAGCAAGATGAAGGGCAGAGGCTACTGGGAGGTTGGCGGATTCCTCGCCGGCGGCGTGCTGATCCTCTTCGGCATCGTCGCGATCTTCATGGGCGTGAACGGGTTCACCACGACCCGTGACGCGATCAAGGAGGAAGGCATTACCTTCGGCTCGGCGGACGATCCCGCGGTTGCGAAGCACGCGGAGCAATGGGCCGGCGAGCAGGTCACCACCGGCGACCAGGCACGGGCGTTCGCCAAGGTCATGCGCGAGCACACGCTCGAGTCGAGCGGCGGGCTGACCTACGCGGAGATGGGTCGCTTCCAGTCCGCGGCGAATCCGGACGATCCGGCCGGCACGAGCGACGAGGAGGCTGCCGCCAAGGATGAGAGCGGCCAGCCGATCTCGAACGGCGCTCGCAGCCTCTGGGTTACCGAGAC
This sequence comes from uncultured Gaiellaceae bacterium, assembly GCA_963744505.1. Taxonomy (GTDB): domain Bacteria; phylum Actinomycetota; class Thermoleophilia; order Gaiellales; family Gaiellaceae; genus GMQP-bins7. Next base: position 234,680 of record CAVUTL010000003.1, on the reverse strand, counting down.
GGCGCTGACCACGGCTCTCAACATGAGCTACATGGCCGAGCGGCTCTCCGTCTTCGGGCTCGTCGTCGGGATCGCGCTTCTGCTGACCGGCATCGGGCTCGTGATCCTCGCGTTCGCCGTCTTCCGCAAGCCTGCGGAGGCGACCGAGCTCGAAGTCGCGAGGCCGACTGCCAGACCCGTCACGAGCTGACCTGGGACGCGGGAGGACCCAGGTCGAATGGCTCCGACCTCCCGGAGAGCAGAGGGCGGCGCAAGCCGCCCTCTGACTTCCGGTCAGCGTTCGACGAGGCCGTGGTCGAGCGCGTAGCGGACGAGGTCGGCGCGGCTCGACAGGCCGAGCTTCTGCATGATGTGCGCGCGGTGGGTCTCCGCGGTTCGGACGGAGATGTAGAGCAGCGCCGCGATCTCCTGGTTCGTGTGACCGAGCGCGAGCAGTCGTAGCACTTCGCGTTCGCGCTCCGAGAGCGGGTCCGACTCGGCGCGCTTCCGGTCCTCCGACTCGGCCGCGACGAGTCGTGCCCCGAGTGCCGGATGGACGTAGTGCTCGCCGCTGGCGACGGCTCGCACGGCGCCGACGACGTCGGTGTCTGCCGCCTCCTTCAGCACGTAGCCGCTGGCACCGGCCTCGAATGCCTCCCGCACGTAGCGGGGGTCGTCCTGCATCGAGAGCATGAGGACGCGCACGTCGGGTAGCGCCTGGAGGAGCGCGGGAAGCCCCTCGATGCCGCTCTTTCCGGGCATCACGACGTCCATGAGCACGACGTCGGGCCTCGACTCGAGTGCCTCGAAGATCGCGCGCTCGGCGTCAGGTGCCTCGCCGACGGTCTCGATGTCGTCCTCGGCGTCGAGCACGCGTCGAAGACCGGCACGCACGACGGCGTGGTCGTCGACGACGAGGACTCGGATCACAGCGGGATCTCTACCGCAATCGTCGTTCCGGCGGCGCCCGACTCGACGCGGAGTCGCCCGCCGACGAGGGCGACGCGCTCGCGCATGCCGGTCAGGCCGAGCCCGTCGGTTGCGTCCCGCTCGTCGAATCCGCGTCCGTCGTCCTCGACGACGAGCCGCGCCGAGCGGTCGGCTCGAGTGAGGAGGATGCTGACTCGGCCCGCGTAGGCATGCTTGGTGACGTTCGTCAATGCCTCCTGCACGATGCGGTACAGCGTCGTCTCGACCGCGGCGGGAAGACGTTCCTCGCTCATCTGGATCTCGAGGTCCACGGCGCTCGAGCTGCCCTCGCGGTACGTCTCGGCGAGCCGCTCGATCGCGGCGGCGAGGCCGAAGTCGTCGAGCGCGGCCGGTCGCAGCTCGACCGCCAGGCGCCTGACGTCGTGCAGCGTCGACACGACCAGCTCGCGGACGGCCGCAACGCGAGCGAGCACGCTCTCCGTGTCGGTCGCCTGCTCGAGGGAGCGCAGCCCGAGGAGGATCGAGGCGAGCGCCTGGCCGGTTTCGTCGTGGAGCTCGCGCGCGAGGCGTGCGCGCTCGAGCTCCTGCGCGTCGACGACCCGGCGCATTGCGTCGCGACTCACGCGCTGGGCAAGATCGACCGCGATCGCAGCCCGCTTGGCGAGCGACTCCCCGAGCCGGAGGTCGTCGTCGCCGAAGCGAGGATCCGCGCCTTCACGGTCGTGCGCTGCGATGACACCGAGTGCGGCCCCCTCGACGACGAGTGGCACGTACATGCCGGTTCTGAACTTCATCCGTGCAGCCACGTCCGGATCGACCTCGGGATCGTCGTCGATCGAGTCGACGCGCTCCGATGTGCCACGCGTGATGACGCGGCCGATCTTCGAGCTGTCGACGGCCAGCTGGGTGCCGACGAGCGCTTCGGCCCCCTCGCCGTCGGCCGCGGCGATCCGCGGCGTTCCCATGCGGTCGACAAGGGCGACGAGAACGATGCGAGCGTGGATCAGCTCGCGCAGCCGCGCGGCGACGATCCCGAGCAGCGGATCGAGCTCGATCTGTGCCGCCATCGCGTTGCCGATCTCGTTGAGGGACTCGAGCTGGCGAAGCCAGCGCGACGAGGACTCGTGCAAGCGGGCGTTCTCGATTGCGACCGCTGCTTGAGCAGCGAGCAGCCGCGTCAGCTCCTGGTCCTCCTCGGTGAACTCGCTCCCGTCGACCTTCTCCGTGAGGTAGAGGTTGCCGTAGACCGCTCCACGAAGGAGCACGGGAACTCCGAGGAACGTCGTCATCGACGGGTGGTTGGGAGGAAAGCCGACGGATCGTGGATCGTCGGCGATCGCGCGGAGCCGTATCGGCTTCGCGTCGCGGATCACGACGCCCAGGATCCCGCGTCCGACGGGCTCGTCGCCGATCGCTGCGCGCGTCTCGTCGTCGATGCCCGTCGTCAGGAACCGCTCGAGCACCTTGCCCGACGGATCGATGACGCCGAGCGCGGCGTACTTCGCGCCGGTGAGTTGGGCGGCCGTTTCGATGACGCGCTGCAGTAGGGCGTCGAGCGAGAGCTCGGAGCTGAGCGAGATCCCGGCGTCGACGAGGAGCCGGAAGCGGTCGTCGTGGTCCGACGGGCTCAAGCCGGGGCGAGTGGCTGCGACACGCCGATCATCGAATCGCGGGTGACGAGGGCGGCGAGCTCTTCTTCGTCGAGCGCGTCCGTTCCCTGAGGGCGCCGAGGGACGACGAGGTAGCGGATGTCCGCCGTCGAGTCGACGACGCGGAGCTCGACGTCCTCGTCGAGCGTGAGGCCGAACTCGCGGAGGACTCCGCGCGGATTCGAAACCGCGCGAGACCGGTAGGGGAGGCTCTTGTACCAGTCGGGCGGAGGCCCGAGGAGCGCCCTCGGATAACAGGAGCAGAGCGTGCAGACCACCATGTGGTGCACGTTCTCCGTGTTCTCGAGCGCGACGACCACCGGCGACGGCCCCGGGTCGAGGTCGAGCTCGACCGCTGCCTGTCGCGCATCCGCGAGCAACCGCTGCTTGAAGCCCTCGTCGACCCACGCGCGCGCGACCAGGCGCGCCCCGTCCGCCGGGTCGCGCGAGACGAGCCAGTCGATTCGTGCGCGCAGCTCCTCACGTTCGACGACGCCCTTCTCGACGAGCAGCTCCGTGAGCGCACGCACGCGCGCCGCGATCGGCGGCTCTCCGGACGTGGTGACGGGAGCGTGGTGGCCGTCGTGGTCGTGGTGGTCGTGGCTCATTCGGAGCGCTCCAGCCAGTGCTCGAACACGTCGGCGAGAACTCGATCGTCGGACCGGCCTGCTGACGCGGGCCAGATCCCATGAGCGTCGAAGCCGACGAGGTACAGCCGTTGCTCGGGTCGCCCGTCCGCGCCGTACGCGCGCGTCTCCGGGTTCGCGAAACGCGCGTGGACACGCTCGACGGTGCCGATCATGCCCTTGAGATATCCGGGCGTGCGGTGGTGGCCCTCGTGCTCTCGGGCGGACACGCGCACTCTCTCGCCGACCGCGAAGCTCATCGGGCGACGCGCGCTTCGAGCTCGCCCGGGGAGAGCAGGCCCTTCTCTGCCAGGACCGTCTCGGTTGCGAACAACCACCGCTCGTAGTACGAGGCGGACTCGTAGTCGGCGGGCTCCATCCCCTCGATGCCCCGCCGTAGCTCGTCGACGTTCATCACGCCCCGTCGACCGAGCGTCCCGACGATCGCGTCCATCAGCAGCTCCCAGTCCGCGAGCTCGTGCTCGGTCCGGTCGATCGGCGCGTCGGTCGGCAATCCGCCGCGATCGTGCACTGCGCGCTCCATGACGCCGATCGTAACGCGCCTCTTGACATATTCCGATATAGGTATATATTCTCCACCATGGCTCGCGCGGCAACGACTGCAGATGCGTTCAACGCAGTTGCGGAACCTCGACGGCGCCAGATCCTGGACGTCCTCGCAGGCGGTGAGCACCCGGTCAACGATCTCGTCGTGCAGCTCGGCCTCGCCCAGCCGCAGGTGTCGAAGCACCTCCGCGTCCTGCGCGAGGTCGGCGTGGTCGAGGTCCGAGGCGCGGGCCGTCAGCGGCTGTACCGGCTGAACGGCGAGGCGCTCAAGCCCATCCACGACTGGGTGTCCGGCTACGAGCGCCTGTGGTCGGAGAGGTTCGACGAGCTCGATGTCGTGCTGGAGGAACTCAAGGAGAAGGAGGAAGACGATGGCAGCAGTGAGTAGCGGTACCGCGAAGGTCACGCTCCCCACGGACGAGCAGATCCTCATCACGCGGGACTTCGACGCGCCGAAGCACCTCGTGTACAAGGCGTGGACGACGCCCGAGCTGGTGAGGCGGTGGTGGCACGCCAACCGCGGAGAGATGACCGTCTGCGAGATCGACCTGCGGGTCGGAGGTACGTGGCGGTACGTAATGGTCGCCGACGGGTTCGGTGAGGTGGGCTTCCACGGCGAGTACCGTGAGATCGTCCCGAACGAGCGGCTCGTCTCGACGGAGGTCTACGAGGGAATCCCCGACGCGGACGAGCACGCCGCCGTCGACATCCTGACGCTCACGGAGGTGGACGGGCGCACGACGCTCACGATCCTGGTCGAGCACCCGACCAAGGAAGGTCGCGACGCGCACATCAACTCCGGCATGGAAGACGGCATGCAGGACGCGATGGATCTCCTCGAGCAGGTGGCGGTCTCGCTCAGCTGACGGTCCGATCTGTCGAGAACTCGAAGAGCCCCGCGACCGCGGGGCTCTTCGCTTTGCGCGCTGAACTGCCGCTGAAACGCCGGTTCGTTACACATCCTCGCGAGTCGGCCTTTCGTTCCTCGACGCCTCCGAAAGCGAGGATGTGCACGTGCAAGTGAGCGACGATCCGCGGGTCCGCACCGAGCTCGTCGGCTACCGGATCGAGTCAGCGTTCCGCTCGCGGAGCGGCTCGTAGCCGGCACAGCCCTCGAGGCGACGCCGGGCGATCGTTCCGGGCGGTTCCACGGAGACCGCAGTCGAGCCCGCCGCGGGGCGAGCCTGACGAGTCGACGGCGAATCGGGTCCCATAGAAAAAGCCCCGTTACCAGGGCTTTTTCCGTAGCAGGCCTGTAAGCCGGATTCTGTCGAGGGTGACCATCTCTCTAGGCGGTGTACCCGGCTCCTCGGCGGGCCGCGTCAACGGAGCCTGCTTCACCTTGCACCGGACGGGGTTTGGCAAGCCGATCGTGTCGCCACGATCGCTGGTGGGCTCTTACCCCACCGTTTCACCCTTACCGACCTCGGTCTCCCGAGGCAGGCGGTCTCCTTTCTGTTCCACTTTCCGTCGGCTTTCGCCGCCTCGGTGGCCCCGTTGGGCGAACCCAACAAAGCTGCCCGAGCGTCCTTGCCCTGCGGTGTCCGGACTTTCCTCGAGCCTCCACGCTCAAGGAGCGCAGAAACCCGCGGTCACCCGGCCTGCACTGCTGATGGTAACGCGATCTGGGCGATTCGCTCCTCGGATTCGGCCAGGATCGAGCGGCACTCCGGGCAGGCGAGCGCTCCGCGCACGTGCAGGACGAACTCGCCGCACACGAGGCATTCGAGGCTGGCTCCGCGTAGCAGCGCCGCCAGTTCCTGGTCGAGGGAGCGGTTGAGGGGAGCGACGGTCATCCCAGGCTCCTGAACACTCCCGTCACCTTGCCGAGGATCTCGACGTGGTCGGGATAGAGCGGCTCGAGCGCGGCATTCTCGGGCTGGAGGCGGATGCGACCGTCGCGCTCGCGGTGGAACGTCTTGACCGTCGCTTCGTCCGCGGACTCGTCGTCGCCCACGAGGGCGACGACGATCTCGCCCGCGCGGGCATCCGCCTGCTTGCGCACGACGACGATGTCGCCGTCGAGGATCCCGGCCTCGACCATCGAGTCGCCCTTCACGCGCAAGAGGAAGTCCGCGTCGCGACCCAGTGGCGCGGGCACGGCGATCCGGTCCTCCACCGACTCCTCGGCGAGGAGCGGGCTGCCGGCTGCGATGCTGCCGACGAGCGGGAGCATCGGTATGGACGGCTTCTGGGTCAGCGTCTCCTCTCGCTTCCGCCCGACGAGCTCGATCGCTCGCGGCTTTGCGGGATCGCGCTTCAACAGGCCTGCGCGTTCGAGGTTCGCAAGGTGTGCGTGCACGGTCGAGGGCGACGCGAGGCCGACGGCATCGCCGATCTCCCGAACGGTGGGGGGATAGCCGTGCGCGTCCACGTACTCGGCGAGGAACTGCCAGATCTCCTGCTGTCGTGTCGTCAGCATCGGGCTCTCCATCGGACTCTCCAGTGTCGTCGGGACGAACGTATGTTCGTTACGGGAGGGTAGATCCCTCCTCGGACGACGTCAAGTCGTCGGCCGACGCACAACGAAGGCGGCATGCTCGAGCTCGTACGGATCCTCGACGGTCGTGTCGACGAGCTCGAGGCCGGCGGCCGCCAATAGCCGCGTCCACGTAGCGACCGGGAAGACACCGAGCGTGTGCTGATCGTGGACCATCCTGAGTGCCTCGCCCGGTGCCCGTACGGCGATGAGGTAGTCGACGACGTATGTCGTCCCGTCCGGCTCGCGGTCGTGCGTCCACTCGAGGAAGCGCAGGCTGCGTCCGTCGTCGCCGTCGTGCCCGCCGTGGTCGGTTCCCGGCTTGAAGATCTCCGTCGTCGCATCGGGCGTGAGAATGACGACGCCGCCGGGCCGGACATGGATCGCCGCCGTGCCGATCGCCGCACGCAGATCCTCTTCGGTCGTCAGGTACGAGATCGCGTCGTGGATGAAGACGACGTCGAAAGTGCGCCCGAGCCGGAGCGTCGTCATGTCCCCCTCGAGGTGCTCGCACTCGGGATTGAGCGTCGCGCTCAGGGCGAGCATGTCGGGCGAGATGTCGGTGAGCGTGCACTCGAACCGTGCTTTCAGATGCGACGCGTTGTTGCCGCCCCCGGAGCCGAGCTCGAGGAGCGTTCGCGAGTTGCCGTCCCCGACGTCGTCGACGACGCGCGACACGAACGCTGCCTCGTCCGTGTAGTCCGACGGGTGCGTCAGCAGGTGGAACCACGGCGCGAGGTCCGAGTACATGTGCACGGGCCGAGAATGCACGAAGGCGGCCGGAGCCGCCTTCTCGCCTCATGCGCTGGAGAGGACTTGAACCTCCACGGCCTAAGTGGCCACTAGGCCCTCAACCTAGCGCGTCTACCAATTCCGCCACCAGCGCGCGCTTCGACGATTCTAGAGAAGGTGGAACATCAGCACGGTGTTCAGCCCGAAGATCGACGCGACGACCACCGTCAGGCGCGTGAGGTTCCGCTCCACGACGTGCGTGCCACCTTGGGAGTGCGGCGTGAATCCGAGTCCGCCCATGCCGGCGTCGCGTCCCGAGTGCATGAGGACGAGTGTGATGACCGCGGCGCTGAGGAGCACCTGGATCACGGCAGAGATCTGTAGCCAGGGCATGGGTTCGACAGGGTAGCAACGGGAGTACGCTCCTCCGGTGGTCGACGACGCGCGTGAGCGCATCCAGAAACTGCTCGTGACCGGCGACAACCGTCTCAAGCAAGGCGTTGCCCCCGAGAAGGTTCGAGCGAACTACGAGGAGGCGCTCGCAGTCGCCCGCGCGGCGGGGCTCGAGGACGCGATCGGGCCGCTCGTCGCGGTCAGGCTGGCCGATCTCGAACGGCTCGCAGGAGAATCTCCTCCACCCGTTCCGCCTGCCGCTTGACGTCGTGTTCGTCGGCAGCGTCTCGGCCGACGAGGTTGGGTCGCGGGAGTGCTGCGGCCTGCGTGAGCGCCGAGACGAGCCCTTGGTCGTCGACCGGGTCGACGAGGACGCCGAACTCGGGCGTCACGAACTCGGGCGGGCCCCCGACCTTCGTGGCGACAACCGATCGGGCCGAGGCCATCGCCTCGAGCGTTGCGAGCCCGAACGGCTCGACGAGGCTGGGCTGGCACACGACATCGGCAGCCGCGATCCACGTGGGCACGGACTCATGGCCGACGCGGCCGACGACGCGGATGCCTTCGCGACCCTCGAGAGCCCCGCGTAAGGGGCCGTCTCCGACGAAGGTCAGCGTGCCTTCTCCCTGGCGCTCGAACGCGCGCGCGAGGCGGAGGACGTTCTTGCGTTCGGTCAGGCTGCCGAGGCAGAGGAACGCCGTCCCGCTGTCGTCGATGTCGAGCTCGCTGCGCGCCCGCTCGGCGTCTTGCGGTGCGAAGCGCTCGAGGTCGACGCCGCAGTCGACGACCTCGGTCTTGCCGCGCGCCTCCGGGAGCGCCTCCTCGAGCTGCCCGCGGAGCCAGTGCGACACCGCGATCACGGTCGTCGCCTTTCGTACGACGTGACGCGTCGCGGCCCGAACGCTCGGCTTCACACCGATGTTGGCGACGTCCTGACCGTGAGCCGTGACGACGAGCGGAGCGCGCGTCGCGAACGCCGCGGCGAGGCCCGCGGGGACGAGGAAGTGCGCGTAGGCGACCTCGGGACGAAAGCGTCGAGCCGCACTCGCGGCGTCGCGAAACAAGGCGAGATGTCGGCGACGTCCTCCCGTGCGAGTGTCGATCACGGCACGCTCGATCTCGTGCCCACGCGAGAGGAGCTCGCGCTCGAGGCTCGCGACGAAGACGCCGAGGTCAGGGTCGCGCGGCCCGGGGTACATCTGTGAGACGAGGAGAATGCGCACGGCGCGTCAATCGTGACTGTTCTGGCACGACGTTGTCACTGAGGCCCGCGTAGCGTCGGATCGTGAGCGAATCCGACGAACCGCTCGACGACGTCTACACCGATCCGGCGATAGCGCTCGGCGCGTGGGCAGATCGGACCAGCGTTCGGCGTGACCCGAGCGTCTTCACGATCGACTTCGTTCGGCACGTACCGGATCCCAGCCGACGTGTGCTTGTCGCGAGAGCAATCGTCGCACCGAACGTGGCCTTGGACCTTCGCGATCAGCTCGACGTGGCATGGCGGGAGTACACTCGCTGGTCGATGCCGGAGCGGGATCCATGACGTGGTGGAGAGAGCTTCCCGAGGACGGCTTCCTCCAGAAGGGCGTTTACTACCGCTTCCGCGTCCCGCGAATGCCAGCGCCTACAACGAGGCCTGAGGTCATGGAGGTCATCCGTCGCGCTCAGGCCCGGCTGATCCGCGAGCACCTCGAGAAGCGAAAGAGCACGACGTAGCGGGTTCTACCCGCGCGTCACCTGGAGAATTCCGAGGCACATCTCGTCGGTCGTGCCTTCCCCCCAGAGGACGTAGCGGGGCGCCGCCGGAACGCTCGAGCCCGCCTGCCTCCGCTTGCCCACGTCGTGTCGGCAGGTGACGCGGACGACATCTCCTGCTTCGGCTTTCACCGCGCGCGAGAGCGCGTAGGCGTTCTGCCAGTGGAAGCTCCAGCGCGGGATGTCGAGGAGCACCTTCGCGCGTGGTGTTCCCGGATTGAGCTCGAGGCGGATTGCCGCCCCGAGCAGGTGCATGTGCCCTGCCGCGACGTGGATCGTCGTCGGCTTCGCGATCTGCCGGTCGCAGGTCGAGACAGCGCTCGCAGCCGGGGTGGTTGCATTGCCGCGACACAGGATGAGTAGGCCAGCCGGAGTCAGAGCCGCGTTCGTGCCGTACTTCCGCGCGAGCGCGAAGAGCGCTTCGTTGCGATCGCACAGCTTTGCCTGCTCGCTCTTCGCGCAGGCGAGCTCCACGGGCCCGGGGAGGAGCAACGTGTGCAGCGGCTCGAGATCCGCAGACTTCGCCGCGACGGTGAGCAGCGCACGCGAGCGATCCGGCGCTTTCCCGTTCAGGAGGTTGTAGTGGACCTGCATCACGATCTGGCTTCCCGCCGGGAGCGATACGCCGGTGCCCTCCGGCAGCCGATTCCCGCCCCAGCCGGGCGCCCAGGCGGCGACCCAGCTCGCGTCGTTCAGCCCGTCCGCGATGCTCGGACCGTCACCCGCGGGGAGCCCGGTCCCACCGAAGCACGACCACCCAGGGCCTGAGCTCTTCCCGTCGAGGCCTCTCGCCGCCGCGACTTGCCCGGGAGCGACTCGGAACAGGATCACGTGGTGGACGACCCGCGGCTGGCCGGGCTGGATGCGAACCGATGTGACGGAGCTGTCGGTCGCGAGCTTCGGATCGAGGAGGAAGCAGCGGTAGTCGTCGGTGACTCCCTTCGCTGCCGACGGCTGGTAGGCCGCCTGCATGTCGAGGTTCAGCAGCTTCTCTCCGGATCGAATCTCGGGGCCTCGCGGCCGTGCGGGCTTGCGCGCGGGACCGTCGACCTTGCCACCCTTGGTCGCCCACGCGACGATCGTCGCGCGCTGCTGTGCTGTCAACAACCTGGCCGCCTGCCCGACGTACGCGGGCGACTGCGGGCCTGGGGGCCACGGCGGCATGAGCCGAGCCTGGACGGCCGCACCGATGTAAGCCGAGCGAGACGAGATCTGCTTCGCCGTCTCGAGCGGGAACGGCGCGATGCCGCCGGCCTGGTGACAGCCCGCGCACTTCTCGGCGATGATCGGCGCGACGTCACGGGTGAAGCTGGGCGTGCCGCCGGACATCGCCACTGCTGCGACCGGGATCGCGACGGCAGGGATCAGCGCGACTCCCAACGCGACCCAGGTGCGGTGACTACGCATGCTGGGCGTCATATGTACCCCATAGCTCACGCAGTGCGCCACAGATCTCGCCGACCGTGCAGCCGGCCCGCAGAGCCTCGCGTATCGGGGGGAGGAGGTTGGCGTCCGATGCCGCGACGCGTCGAACCTCGTCGAGCGTGGCCGCCGCGGTCGCCGCGTCGCGGCCCGCACGCAGGCTCTGGGCGCGATCCCGCTGACGTCGCTCGATCTCGGGATCGACGTGCAGTAGCTCGACCTTCTCCTGTCTCTCCCCCGTGAACGCGTTGACGCCGACCACGACACGCTCGCCCGACTCGACCTCGCCCTGGTAGCGAAACGCCGACGCCTCGATCTCCGACTGGACGAATCCGTGCTCGATCGCCGCGACGGCCCCTCCGAGGTCGTCCACCCTCTCGATGAGAGCGCGCGCCGCTCGCTCGAGCTCGTCGGTGAGCGCTTCGACGAAGTACGAGCCACCGAGCGGGTCTGCCGTGTCCGTCGTGCCTGCCTCCGCGGCGAGGATCTGCTGCGTGCGCAGCGCGATGGTCGCCGAGTGCTCCGTCGGGAGTGCGAGCGCCTCGTCGTAGGAGTTCGTGTGGAGCGACTGGGCACCGCCACTCACGGCGGAGAGCGCCTGGATGGCGACGCGGACGATGTTGTTCTCGGGCTGCTGGGCGGTGAGGGTCGAGCCGCCCGTCTGCGCGTGGAAGCGGAGCGCCAGTGCTCTCGGGTTCGTTGCGCCGAAGCGCTCGCGCATGATCTCAGCCCACAGGCGCCTCGCCGCCCGGAACTTCGCGACCTCCTGGAAGAAGTGGTTGTGGGCGTTGAAGAAGAAGGACAGGCGCTCGCCGAACGCGTCCGGCGAGAGGCCTGCTGCGATCGCCGCCTCGCAGTACGCGATGCCGTTCGCGAGCGTGAACGCGAGCTCCTGCGCCGCGCTCGCCCCCGCCTCCCGGATGTGGTACCCGGAGATCGAGATCGTGTTGAAGCTCGGCAGCCGCTCGGCGCAGTAGGCGAAGAGGTCGGTCGCCAGCCGCATCGAGGGCCGCGGCGGGAAGATGTAGTTGCCGCGCGCGACGTACTCCTTCAACACGTCGTTCTGCACCGTGCCCGTGAGCCGATCGCCACCGACGCCCTGACCTTCGGCGACGAGCTCGTAGAGGAGCAGCAGCAATGCGGCGGGCGCATTGATCGTCATCGAGGTCGAGACTCGGTCGAGTGGGATCCCGTCCAGCAGGACCTCCATGTCGGCGAGCGAGTCGATCGCGACGCCGGTGCGGCCTACCTCTCCCTCCGCGAGCGGGTCATCGGAGTCGTATCCGAGCTGGGTCGGCAGATCGAAGGCGACCGAGAGACCCGTCTGGCCCCGTTCGAGGAGGTAGTGGAAGCGGGCGTTCGTCTCCTCGGCGGAGCCGTAGCCGGCGTACTGGCGGATCGTCCACGGCCGGCCGCGGTACATCGTCTCGTACGGCCCCCGCGTGAACGGGTAGTCGCCGGGAAGCTCCGACTCGCGCGAGTCGACGTCGGCCGCGGTGTAGACCGGCTTGACCTCGATGCCGGAGTCGGTCACCCGGCGGTCGTCCGCGGTCGTCACGACCGCATCGTATTGACGCCTACAACACGCCGCCCGCACGCTCGATCGCGTCGAGGGCGATGCGGCGGCCGGTCTCGATGTGCTCGCGGATCGCGCGCTCGGCGGCCGCCAGATCGCCTGCGGAGAATGTGTCGACGATTCGCCGGTGCTCGGTCACGAGATGGGCGTGGCCCTCGACGCGCCCGCCGCGGATCACCTGCATCATCAGGTTCACCGACAGCTCGCGGTAGAAGCGCGACAGGAGCGCGTTCTCGGCGAGGTCGATCTGGAACTCGTGGAAGGCGGCGTTCGCCACGTCCCACTGCTCGTGGGAAATAGCGGCGTTGGTCGCCTCGAGCAGCTCGGCGAATTGCGCGAGCCCAGGTGCGTCGAGCTGTCCGACGGAGCGCTCCGCGGCGAGCAGCTCGAGCGCGAGGCGGACGTCGTACCCCTCGGCGACCGCGCGTGCCGTGACCGGCGTGACGTAGTAGCCACGACGCGGGCGCACGGTGAGGAGGCCTTCGGAGACGAGACGTGTCAGCGCGTGGTGCACCGGGCTCCGCGAGACGCCGAGCTCGTCGGCGAGGGCGTGCAGGCTGAGCTTCGCGCCCGGCGGCTCCTGTCGCGTGAGGATGCGCGAGCGAAGCTCGTCGTACACGCGCTCGTTGAGGTTCACTCCGGTGAGCGCGACGGACATGTGCTGGACCTAACATGTCACGGGCTCCGAGGCAACCGGCGGATACCGTTCCCCGCGTGAACGTTCGCATCAGGCTGTTCGCCGGGCTTCGCGAGCGCGCGGGGACCGGCGTGCTCGAGCTGCAGCTGTCCGACGGCGCGACTGTCGGCGACGTGTGGTCGATGCTCGGCCTCGGCGACGAGCCCGCGGGCCTGCTCTATGCCCGCAACCGTGCGTACGTCGAACGAACCGAGTCGCTGGCGGCCGGGGACGAGGTGGCGGTCATCCCGCCTGTGTCCGGCGGCGACTTCCGACTCTCCGCGGAGCCCCTCTCGGTCGATGCGGCCGTCGCCGAGGTGCGAGACGACGCGGCCGGGGCGATCACCACGTTCATCGGGACGACGCGTGCGCAGTCGCGCGGGCGCGAGGTCATCCACCTCGAGTACGAGGCGTACGAGGGCATGGCCGAGCAGGTCATGGCCGACCTCGCCGCGCAGCTCACCGAGCGGCATGCGCTGTCCAAGGTCGCGATCCACCACCGCGTCGGCCGCGTCGAGATCGGCGAGACGAGCGTCGTCATTGCCGTCTCCGCGCCGCATCGGGCGGCCGCGCTCGCCGCCTGCAAGGAGGCCATCGACGAGCTGAAGGTTTCGGTGCCCCTATGGAAGAAGGAGACGTACGTGGGTGGCGAGGAATGGATCGGGCAAGGCTCGTGACGCCTGTCGATCGAGATGGTGGAGGCGCGGAGGCGGATTCATTCCGCCGCAGCGCACGGGAGCGCTGGTCTGTGCACGGCGCGAAGGAGGGGGCACATGGGGGAACCACGGGTTCCCCCATGTTGAGCCGGTCGACGCGCCCGAGGCGCCGTCGTTCCCGGTTCCCGACCCCTCCGCGGACGGCGAACGGGGCTACGAGCCGATCAAGCCCCGCTCGGGTCTCTTCGATCTCGCGCGGAAGCTCGTCGCGCCCCTCATCGCGCTCGGCTTCCTGATCGTCAAGTTCGGCGGGTTCGTCCTGAAGTTCAAGGTCCTGACGACGGGCCTGTCGATGCTCGTCTCGGTCGCGGCTTACGCGTGGATCTGGGGGCTGCCGTTCGCGATCGGCTTCGTCCTCCTGATCTTCGTCCACGAGCTGGGGCACGTCCTCGAGCTGCGACGGCAGGGTGTGCCAGCGAGCGCGCCGCTCTTCATCCCGTTCCTCGGCGCCGTGATCGGGATGAAGGAGCTGCCCGACGACGCCTGGAAGGAGGCGAAGGTCGCCCTTGCAGGGCCGATCCTCGGGTCTGTCGGCGCAGCGGCTTGCTGGATCGCCGCGGAGGCGACCGGCTCGGAGATGCTCATGGGGCTCGCGTTCGTCGGCTTCTTCCTCAACCTCTTCAACCTGATCCCGATCGTGCCCCTCGACGGGGGTCGCGCCGCCGGCGCCCTGCACCCCGCCCTCTGGTTCGTCGGCCTGCTGATGATGGTCGGTCTCGTCGTCCTCAACCCGAACCCGCTGCTCCTGATCATCGTCCTGCTCGGCGGCCTCGACCTCTGGCGGCGCTGGCGCGAGCGCGGCGAGGCCGGGGACTACTACCGGCTCTCGCTCGCGCAGCGCGCGACCGTCGGGGTCGTCTATCTGGGTCTCGTCGCCGTGCTCGCGCTCGCGATGTCGGCGACCTACGTCGAGCGCGACCTCTGATGCCCGGGGGCGTCGAGGTGCCCCGCCGGATCTTTCGGCGAAGCCAGGAGCCCCTCGGGGCCGACGTCTCGCTGATCGCGTCCGAGTTCCTCGCAGGCTTCCAGCTCGTCCAGAAGATCGACCGCCCCGCGGTGTCGATCTTCGGGTCGGCGCGAGTCCTCGAGGGATCTACGACCTACGAACGGGCCCGGGCGACGGGACGCGCGTTCGCCGAAGCGGGCTTCGCTGTCGTCACGGGCGGAGGGCCGGGCGTGATGGAGGCTGCGAACCGCGGCTGCCAGGAGGCGGGCGGGCTCTCGGTCGGGTTCAACATCGCGCTGCCGTTCGAGCAGGGCCTGAACCCGTGGTGTGATCTCTCGCTCACGTTCGACCACTTCCACGTGCGGAAGGTCATGTTCGTGAAGGCGGCCGAGGGCTTCGTCATCTTCCCCGGCGGCTTCGGCACCCAGGACGAGCTGTGGGAGGCGCTGACACTTCGGCAGACACGGAAGATCGGGGACTTCCCGATCGTTCTCTTCGACTCCGACTACTGGGACGAGATGCTCGAGTGGGTGCGCGACGAGATGCTCGACGACGGGCTGATCTCGCCCGAGGACTACGCGGGGATGCTGCGCTGTGACGAAGCGACGCACGCCGTGGAGCTCGTCGTGTCGCACTACGACAACCGGCTCGCGGAGGGCTCGACATGAGCACCGCTCGCCTTCGGCTCGCGGTCGCGGGGGAAACCATGTTTCCCCCGCGACCCCCCTTCTTTCTGAGAGCGTGGGGAACCTCCCGGTTCCCCACGCCCCTCCCCGCTCACGGGCCGAGAGGCTGCCCGTGAGCGTCGACGAGGCCGTCGACCGGATCCGTGGGGCCACGGAGCTCGAACCGCGGGTGGGCGTCGTGCTCGGCAGCGGGCTCGGTGGGCTCGCGGACGAGCTCGAGTCGCGCGTCGAGATTCCCTACTCGGAGATTCCCGGCTGGCCCGTGTCGACGGCCGTCGGACATGCGGGGACGCTCGTGCTCGGTGCTCTCGGCGGCGTGCCGATCGCGGTCATGCGGGGGCGGGCGCATCTCTACGAGGGCATCGCCGCCGACCGCGTGGCGTTCGGCGTGCGCGTGCTCGGGCAGCTGGGGATCCGGTCACTCGTCGTGACGAACGCCGCGGGCGCGATCAACCCGGACTACCGGCCCGGCCTTCTGGCCCTCATCTCCGATCACGTGAACCTGCAGGGAGTCTCTGCGCTCGTCGGCCCGAACGACGACTCGGTGGGGCCACGCTTTCCCGACATGAGCGATGCGTACGACCCTGAGCTTCGGACATGTGCACGGGAGGCGGCAGCACGCCTGGGCATCGACGTGCGCGAGGGCGTGTACGCGGCGTGGCTCGGGCCGCAGTTCGAGACACCGGCGGAGATCCGGTTCATGCGCGCTGCCGGAGGCGATCTCGCCGGGATGTCCACTGTCCAGGAGGTCATCGCGGCGAGGCACATGGGCATTCGCGTGCTCGGGATCTCGGTCGTGACGAACATGGCGGCCGGCGTGCTTCCGGACAAGATCGACCACGAGGCGGTGCTCGAGGTGGGTGCACGCGCCGCGGGGTCGCTGACCTCGCTGTTGCGCGAGCTCGTTCCTACACTCTCCGCGTGAAGCTCCGCGACCTGCCGTCGGTGGACGAGCTGCTCCGGGACGAGCGGCTCGCGGCCGAACCGCGCGAGCTCGTGCTGGCGGCGGCCCGGGCCGTGCTCGAACAGGCGCGTGACGAGATCAAGGCCGGAGGTGACCCGGGCTCGTTCGTCGATGCCGTCCTCGTCGAGCTCGCTCGGGCGACGCGGCCTTCGTTGCGCCGCGTGCTGAACGCGACAGGCGTCCTCGTGCACACGAATCTCGGTCGAGCGCCGCTCGCCGGGAGCGCGCTCGCGAGGGTCCTGGAAGTCGGCGCCGGCTACTCGAACCTCGAGTACGACCTCGAGCGGGGAGAACGTGGGTCGCGCCAGGATCACCTCGCGACGCTTCTCGAGCGGCTGACGGGTGCCGAGGCCGCGCTCGTCGTCAACAACAACGCGGCCGCGGTGCTGCTCGCCCTCGCCGCGCTCGCCGAGGGCCGCGACGTGATCGTCTCTCGTGGTGAGCTCATCGAGATCGGCGACGGCTTTCGCATTCCGGACGTTCTGGCGCGGTCGGGCGCTCGGCTCGTCGAGGTCGGGACGACGAATCGCACGCGCGCCGACGACTACGAGCGCGCGATCGGGCCCGAGACGGCGGTGCTGCTGCGCGTGCACCAGTCGAACTTCCGCGTGGTCGGATTCTCCGAACGACCCGAGCTCGCCGAGCTCGCCGCGATCGCCCGCGCGCATGAGCTGCCGCTCGTCGATGACCTCGGCTCGGGAGCCCTCGGACGCATCGGCGACGAGCCGACTCCGGCGGAGAGCCTGCGCGCCGGCTCGGATCTCGTGTGCTTCTCGGGTGACAAGCTCCTCGGCGGTCCGCAGGCAGGAGTCGTCGTCGGTCGTGCCGAGCTCGTCGATCGGCTGCGCCGGCATCCGCTTCAGCGTGCGTTGCGCGCGGACAAGCTGACACTCGCCGCCCTCGAAGGGACGCTCGCGCTCGCGCTGGACCTGTCGACCCGCAACGACGTACCGGTGCTGCGGATGCTCCACGAGCCGGTCGAGGTCGTGCGCGCCCGCGCCGAGCGCCTGGCGGTGCTCGTCGGCGGCGAGGTCGAGGACACGATCGCGCGCGTGGGCGGCGGCGCGCTCCCGCTCGCAGAGCTTCCGAGCGCGGCATGTGCTGTCGAGGAGGCTCTCGCCGAGCCGCTGCGCCTCGGTGAGCCTCCGGTGATCGCCCTCGTCCGCGACGGCCGCACGCTCCTCGACTGCCGGACGCTGTCCGACGCCGAGGCCGAAGAGGTCGCGGCGGCCGTCGAGCGCGCACGCCCGTGAGCGGGCGCGAACCAGAAGCCGTCCTCTGGGACTTCCTCCGCGGCGTGCTGATGACGAAGGCGCTCGCGATCGCCGCCGACCTCCGTATCGCGGACGCGCTGGCGGACGGCCCGCGGCCCGTCGCCGAGCTTGCTCGCGAGGCGGAGGTCGACGCCGATGCTCTCCATCGTCTCTTGCGCGCGCTCGCGAGCGACGGTGTCTTCGCCGAGGATGAACCCGGCGTCTTTCGGGCAACCGGCGTGTCGGAGGTGCTGCTGCGCCCCGGTTGGGGTGCATTCGCGCATCTGTTCGGCGGCGTCTTCTTCGGGGCAGTCTCGGACCTCGATCGTGCCATTCGTACGGGCTCGTCGACGTTCCGCGAGACATTCGGAGAGGAGTTCTGGCCGTGGCTCGGTACCCGTCCCGACGAGCGCGCCACCTTCGACCGTGCGATGGGCGACGAGCCGCGGAAGGCGGCGCTGTTCGCGAAGGTCGAGTGGCGTGACGGCGAGACCGTCGTCGACGTCGGAGGCGGCAACGGCTCCCTTCTCCTCGAGCTCTTCCGCAACGGACCCGAGCTGCACGCGATCGTGTTCGACCTACCGGAGACGGACCGCGACGAAAGCTCGTTTCCGGAAAACATCGAGTTCGTCGCGGGGAGCTTCTTCGAGCGCGTGCCGCCTGGTGACACGTACCTGCTGGCGGCGATCCTCCACGACTGGGACGACGAACGCGCAGCCGCCATCCTCAACACGATCAGAGAGGCCGCTCAGCCGGGCACTCGTCTCTTCGTCGCGGAGGCGGTCATCGAGCCGGGGAACGACGCGGACGGGGCGAAGTGGCTCGACCTGCTCATGCTCGTACTGGCCGGTGGCCGTGAGCGGACGGAGCCCGAGTGGCGCGTGTTGCTCGAGGGCGCGGGCCTCGAGGTGGTTTCGATCGAGAACGGGCTCATCGAGGCAACGTGCCCCTGACCGTTGGAACCGCGGGGCACATCGACCACGGGAAGACATGGCTCGTCAGGGCGCTGACGGGGAAGGACACCGATCGTCTCCCGGAGGAGCAGCGACGGGGGATCTCGATCGACCTCGGCTACGCGCCGCTCGAGCTGCCCGACGGGCGCCGCGTCTCGGTCATCGACGTCCCCGGGCACGAGCGCTTCGTGCGGACGATGGTTGCAGGGGCGACCGGGATCGATCTGTTCCTGCTCGTGATCGATGCGGGGGAGGGTGCACGCCCTCAGACACACGAGCACCTCGCGATCCTCCGGCTGCTCGGGATCGACCGAGGAGTCGTGGCGCTCACGAAGGTCGACGCGGTCGAGCCGGACGTCGCCGAGCTCGCCGAGGACGAGGCGCGCGATCTGGTTCCGGGTGTCGAGGTCGTCCGCGTGAGCGCGCGGTCAGGTGAGGGCCTCGACGAGCTTCGCGCCGCACTCGGGCGGGTCGCCGACTCCGTCGAGCATCCTCGTGCCGAGAAGCCGACACGGCTGTACGTCGACCGCTCCTTCTCCATACTCGGCTTCGGCACGGTCGTCACGGGAACCCTCTGGTCGGGCGCGATCGGCACCGGAGACCAGCTTCGACTCGAGCCGTCGGGGCGCGATGTCCGGGTGCGGAGCGTGCAGGTGCACGACCGAGACGTCGAGCGCGCAGAGGCGGGACAGCGCGTCGCGGTCAGCCTGCCCGGCATCGACCGCGGCGATGTCGCGAGGGGGGAGGCGCTCATCGAGCCAGGCGGTTATCCGGCGTCGTATCGCCTCGACGTCGCGCTCGAAGAGATCTCGCCGATCGCCGACGACGCACGCGTACAGGCGCACCTCGGCACGGCGCACATTCCGGCGCGGGTCGTGCGCCTGGGCGAGCACTTCGCCCAGCTTCGCCTGGCCTCGCCGGTGGTCGCCGCTCGCGGCGACCGTGTGATCCTGCGCGGCGAGACGACGCTCGGCGGCGGCGCCGTCGTCGATCCGATGCCTCCGCGCCATCGCGACGGCGCACGCGTCGCCCTGCTTGCCCGTGGGGATGTCGCTTCGACCATCGAGTCTCCTGTACGAGTCGACTCGCTGCGCTTCGTCCTCGACGGCGAGCTCGAGGGAGTCGAGCGCGCGGGGCCTTGGGCGTTTTCGCGCGAGTGGCTCACGGCACTCGAGGAGGATCTCGCTGCCCGGATCGCGGCCGCTGATCCCATCGATCCGGGAGTCCCGGCGCCCTCCGCAATGTGGTCCGACGATGTGATCGGGCTTCTCACCTTCGAGCGGCGTGGCTCGAAGCTCTACCTGCCGGGAGCTGCGCCGAGACTCGACGGGCGCGAGGCCGAGGCGGCCTCGCTGGAGCATGAGCTCGCGAACGCGGGAGTACGCGCGACGAAGACGGCGGACGACGAGCTCGCGCGCTTTCTCGAGGCGAGGGGGCGTCTCGTCCGTCTCGGCGACGGCTACGTGGTCGGTGCCGCTGCATTCGAGGTGGCGCGTGACGTCCTGGTCGCCGAGTGCCTGGCCGGTGGAGGGATCACGCTCGCGCGCTTCCGCGACCTCGTCGGAACCGGTCGCCGCGATGCGCAGCTCATGCTCGAACGGTTCGACGCAGATGGCCTCACGCGTCGAACGGGCGAGCAGCGCGTCCTTCGCAGGGCTGCTACGAGCAGGCCGTCTGGGTGAGCGGCCCACTCGGGCCGAGCTTGAACCACGCGCGGCCACCCTCCGTCGCGCGAACGCAGTACGTATCCGCTGCGGCCGAGACGACGGCGATGCCCTGGACACCCGGGCTGTACTGGCTCTTCAGGCCGGCTGCCGTCATGCCGACGTACGTCCCTGCGTCCGCGCGGTACGCCTCGATCGCAGGTACCGCAGTCCTGATGTTCGCCCTGGCCGTCGCATCGCTCGCGCGCTCACGTGCGCCACGTTGGAAGCCGACCGCGATCGCGAGAAGGATCGCCATGATCACGACCACCGTGACCATCTCGACCAGCGTGAACCCGTCCTCCCTGCGCACGGCTCGGCTATCGGCACCGGGCATCCCTCGCTTGAGTGACCCGCCGAGCCGGTCGGCGCGTGGCCGGCGACCCGCAGAGGCAGCCTCGCCCTACCTGGTCTGCGGGAAGCCGAGGTCGACCTTGCTCGTCGCCGGATCGGGCCAGCGGCTCGTCACCGCCTTCGTGCGGGTGTAGAAGTCGATGCCCTCGGGGCCGTAGATGTGTCGGTCGCCGAAGAGGCTGTTCTTCCAGCCGCCGAACGAGTAGTACGCGACGGGCACCGGTATCGGCACGTTGACGCCGACCATCCCGATGTTGACGTCGAACTGGAACTGGCGAGCCACGCCGCCGTCGCGCGTGAAGATCGCGACACCGTTCCCGTACGGGTTGTCGTTCACGAGCTTCAGCGCCTCGTCGTACGTGCCCACGCGAACCACCGAGAGCACGGGGCCGAAGATCTCGTCGCGGTACGCGTCCATCTCCGGCGTGACGTCGTCGAGAAGCGAGACGCCGAGGAAGAAGCCGCCGTTGTCGGGCGCGCTCTCGCGCCCGTCGGCGACGAGGGTCGCGCCTTGCGCCGGGCCGCTCTCCAGGTACGAGGCGACCTTGTCGCGATGTTCGCGCGTGACGAGCGGGCCCATCTCGGACGTCGGGTCGAGCCCGTCTCCGACCTTCACCTTCGGCAGCCGCCCCTTGATCGCCTCCACGAGCTGGTCGCCGGCGTCGCCGACCGCGACCACGACCGAAATCGCCATGCAGCGCTCGCCCGCCGAGCCGTAGCCGGCGCTCACGGCCGCATCCGCCGCCATGTCGATATCGGCGTCCGGGAGGACGATCATGTGGTTCTTCGCGCCGCCGAGCGCCTGCACGCGCTTCCCCGCCTTCGTTCCCGACTCGTAGACGTAGCGGGCGATCGGCGTCGAGCCGACGAAGGACACGGCCGCGATGCCCGGGTGCTGGAGGATGGCATCGACGGCGATCTTGTCGCCCTGGACGACGTTGAAGACGCCGTCCGGGAGTCCGGCTTCCTTGAGTAGCTCGGCCGTCAGGATCGAAGCGGACGGGTCCTTTTCGGACGGCTTCAGGATGAACGCGTTCCCGCACGCGATTGCGGGCGCCCACATCCACATGGGCACCATCGCCGGGAAGTTGAACGGCGTGATCCCGGCGACGACGCCGAGCGGCTGGCGGATGGAGTAGACGTCGATCCCCGAGGAGGCCTGCTCGGAGTAGTCGCCCTTCAGGAGCTCGGGGATCCCGCAGACGTACTCGATCACCTCGATGCCGCGCTGCACCTCGCCCAACGCGTCGGAGAGCACCTTCCCGTGCTCGGCGGTCAGGAGGCGCGCGAGATCCTCTCGGTGCTCGTCCATGAGCTGGTAGATGCGGAAGAAGAGCTCGGCGCGCTTCGAAAGCGACCAGGTGCGCCAGGACGAGTACGCAGTCGCGGCGGTCGCGACCGCCCGGTCGATCTCCTCCGCGGACGCGAACGCGACCTCGCCCGACTGCTCGCCCGTCGCCGGGTTGTAGACAGGCCCGCTGCGACCCGACTCGCCTCCGATGCTCTCGCCACCGATCCAGTGGCCGATCGTCTTCAGCTCGGTCGTCACCACTGCGTTCATCTCTGCCTCCCTGCCGCCTGCTCTTCGGCGAAGCGTAGCGCCCTCAGGCCGGGATGATCAGGCTCGCCAGGTCGCGCGGGTAGTACGTCAGGATCTCGATTCCGTCGTGGGTCACGAGCGCCGTGTCGGAGTGGCGGAAGCCGCCGAGGTCGGGCGAGTACAGGCCAGGCTCGACCGTGAACACCATCCCGGGGCGGATCTCGGTGTGGTCGCCCGAGTCGAGGAACGGCCCCTCGTGGTAGCGCAGGCCGATGGCGTGGCCCGTGTGGTGACGCCAGTGGGGCCACAGCACGTGCTCGTCGAAATACGCCCGAACGGCGAGGTCCACGTCGGAGCATCGGCGTCCCGGCCGAATCGTGTCGAGGGCGAGATCCTGGAGCGCGACCATGTGGTCGAACATCCGCTCCTGCTCGCGTGTCGGGTCGCCGACGAACATCGTGCGCTCGAGCTCCGAGAGGTAGCCCCACACCGGGGCGCTCGCTCCCGTGACGAGGACGTCGCCGGGCTGGAACACGAGGTTCCCGGCGAGGGCGTGCGGGATCGCCGAGTTGCGGCCGATCTGGCCGCGGTAGCCGGCATGCGCGCCACTGGAGAAGAAGCTCTGCGCGCGGTAGATCTCGCCGATCGCATCAAGCATCGCGAAGGTCGCCTCGTGGCTCGCACGCTGCGACACCTCGGTCTCGGTGACGCCGACTCGCGTGTAGCGCTGGAGGAGCCGGTGCGCGAGATTTCCCCAGCGCACGCTCTCGCGGATGAGCGCGATCTCGGCGTCCGACTTGACCGCCATCTGCGCCTCGATCCGATCGACGAGGCGGACGACTGCCGCTCCCGTGAGCTCGGACAGCGTCGGACCGCGGTAGCCGAGGATCCACGGATAGCCGTCCTGATCGGCGCCGACCTGCCCGGTCAGTCCCATGTCGGCAAGCGTCTTCGCGAGGACGTCCTCGGCGCGCGGGTCGCCCGGGTACTCCAGGTAGTGCTCGACGCGGTCGAGCGTCGAGCGCGCCTCCGCATGCTCCACCTCGAGACGCGGGACGACGAGTGCCCGCGTGCCGTCGAGGCCGAGCACGAATGCGATCGGCCGCTCGGTCGGCACGAACGCGAACCCCGCGTAGTAGAGGACGTAGTAGGGATCGAAGAGCACGACGCCGGCGAGTCCCGCCGACCGAGCGTGCTCGAGGAGCGCATCGCAGCGTGCGCGATGCTCGTCAGGCGTGATCGCGATCGACGTCAGCATCGGCAAGGGAGACTACGCGTCGTCGATCTGGTTCGATGTCCCCGTGCGTTGCCCGACCTGTGCGACCGAGAATCCCGCGGAGGCTCGCTTCTGCGCGAGCTGCGGGACCGCGCTCGGCCGGGTCTGTCCGTCATGTGGCGCGACGCTTTCAGCTGATGCGTCCTTCTGCACCTCCTGCGGGACGCAGCTCGAAGTCGCCGCGCCAGAGGTCGCGCCGCCCTCGTCGCTGACCAGCTCGGGTGAGCGTCGCATCGTCACGGTTCTCTTTGCCGACCTCGTGGGCTTCACCACCCTCGCGGAGCACCTCGATCCCGAGGAGCTCCGCACGCTGATGACCGAGACGCTCTCGGAGTTGACCGAGGAGGTCGAGCGGCGCGAGGGGTGGGTGGAGAAGTTCATCGGTGACGCGATCGTTGCCGTCTTCGGCGCCCCGATCGCGCACGAGGACGATCCCCACCGAGCCGTCGAGACCGCGCTCTCCATGTTGGAGGTCGTAGCGGCGTCGCTCGGCGAGCGCGCCGTCCCCGCTCCAGCTCAGCATCGGGATCAACAGCGGTCTCGTGGTCGCGGGGGCGGTCGGAGACGGGAGTCAAACAGGCGTCATGGGCGATGCCGTGAACGTGGCCGCACGGCTCCAACAAGGTGCCGGCGAGGACGAGATCCTGCTTACCGCGTCGACGTGGCGACGGATCCGCGCCTCCTTCGAGTTCGAGCCTGCCGGCATGCTCGCGGTGAAGGGGCGCGGGCAGCCCGTCGAGACCTACCGTCTGCTCGGGCGAGGCGAGCCAGGCATTCGGCAGCGGGCTCCGTTCGTGGGCCGCAAGGAGGAGCTCGCGCTGCTCGATCTCCTCTGGTCGAGCGCCCGCAAGGGGAACACGCACATCGCGAGCGTCGTCGGCGAGCCCGGGGTGGGGAAATCACGGCTCGTGGCCGAGCTGCGTCCGGCCGGAGACCCGCTGGATGTCAGGATCGCATGCGGGGCGGAACGGGCCTTCGGGCCCTTCGTCGAGCTGATCCAGCGCATCCTCGGCCGTACGCCCACCAACGTCGACGAGCTGTGTGCGCGGGCAGCCGAACTGGGGGTCGAGCGCGAGCACGCGCTCCTCGTCGGCTCCTTCTTTGGCTTCGGGGAAGCCCCACCTGTCGTCCGCATGGCCGACGAGCAGCGCTGGCAGCAGGTGTACGCCGCGTTCTGGCAGTTCCTCGTGGACGTGTGCCGCACCCGACCGGCGTTCATCGTCTTGGACGACGTCCACTGGGCCGACGAGTCGTCGCGGACGCTGCTCGATTTCCTCCTCGAGCGTCTCGCCGGAGTGCCGCTCATGCTCGTCCTCTCCTATCGACCGGGTTTCGAGCGGATCGAGCGTGCCGAGCTCCGCGCGAGCCACACGCTCGTGCGGCTCGAGTCGTTGACGCCGGACGAGAGCGTCGAGCTCGCCCGAGGCTACCTCGGCGTGAGGGAGCTTCCGGATGATCTCGAGCGGCTCGTCGCCGAGCGTGCGGAGGGCAACCCTTTCTTCATCGAGGAGCTGCTCCAAGCGCTCGAGGATCTCGGCTCTCTCGCGGTCGTCGACGGTGCCGCGCTGCTCGCCAAGGTCGACGTCGACATTCCGGACACGGTGCAGGGAACGATCCTTGCGCGCGTCGATCGCCTCGACCCGGACGCTCGAACGGCTCTCCAGCACGCAGCCGTCCTCGGCCGATCCTTCGGCGCCGGGCTTCTCGCCGACGTCTCCGGCAACGGCGGTGTCGCCCAGGCGCTCGACGAGCTCGCCCGAGCACAGCTCGTCGTGATGACGTCTCCCGGGGAGTGGGCGTTCAAGCACGCGCTCATCCAGGAGGTGACGTACGACACGCTGCTCCTTCGCCAGCGACGGGAGCTGCATCGCGCCGCGGCCGAGGCCCTCGAGCGACGGGCCGGCGACGACTCGAGCGTGCTCGGCGATCTCGCCGAGCACTACGCGCTCGCCGAGCTGCCGGAGCGGGCGCGCGCCTACGCGGTCGCGGCGGGCGACCTCGCCATGGAGCGAAACGGCTACGGCGAGGCGGTACGGCGTTACGAGACCGCGCTGCGGCTCTGGGGCGAGGGGGCGGACGACGAACGGCTCGACATGCTCGTGAAGCTCGGGCGCGCCGCGCAGATCGCGGGGGAGCTCGCCACCTCTCGCACTGCGCTCATCGAGGCCGCCGACGGCTTCGAGGCCCGCGGTGAGCCGGTCCGGGCAGGAGGTGCGCTCGCAGTCCTCGGGCGGACGCATTGGATCGCCGGAGAAGGAGCGCGCGCAGGGGAGGTCCTCGAACGCGCGATCGAGCTGCTCGGCAAGCACCCGACGCCGGAGCTCGTCCAGGCCTACAACTGGGCTGCGACCGGGCGCATGTTCGAGGGGCGCTACGTCGAGGGGCGGGAGCTGGCCACACGCGGGCTCGCGCTGGCCGAGCAGCTCGAGCTGCTGGCGCTCCGCTCCCATCTGCTGAACTC
The DNA here is from genome assembly GCA_963744505.1 of uncultured Gaiellaceae bacterium. GTDB lineage: Bacteria > Actinomycetota > Thermoleophilia > Gaiellales > Gaiellaceae > GMQP-bins7. Next base: position 209,041 of record CAVUTL010000003.1, on the reverse strand, counting down.
CATGGGCGTGTGCACCGTCGGTCTGGGGGACACGGGAGGAATCGCGATGGTCGAGGAGGCGCTCGCGCTCGCGCTCGAGTCCGGCGAGCCCGACGCGATCGGTCGCGGGTATACCAATCTCAGCGACTCGCTCGTGAAGACGGGCCGGCTTCGGGAGTCGGTCGACGTCGCCGAGGCCGGCCGCGCGGCCACCCGTGCGCTCGGAGCCCCCCTGATCGAGTGGTTCATCGCCGCCAACGAGGCCAGTGCGCTCGTTCTCCTCGGGCGGTACGAGGAGACCGACGCACTCACCAGCGAGATACTCGAAGGGACGCAGGCGATCCTCGGGGCGCCGGGCGTGGTGAACGCGGGTATGACGAGGATCATGCTGCTCACACGGCAAGGGGAACATGGCGACGCGCGACGGGTCGCGGACGATGTGTTGCCGATCGCTCGCGGCATCGGCGGCTCCGAGTTCTTCGGCCAGTTCCTCACCATCGAGGCCGAGCTCGAGCGCGCTCGCGGGAACGCGGCGGCGGCCCGGCAAGCGCTGCGGGAGGCGGTGGCGCTCGCGGTCGATGAGGATTCCAGCCATCTCCTCCCGATGCTTCTGGCGGCGACGCAGCTGCTCTCGAGCGGCGAGGTCGCCGATCTCCTCGACCGCGCTCGCCTGCTTCCGTCCACGCCGCTCAGCGACGCCTATCGGCTCGAGGCCGAGGCCGCACTCGCCGCCGACGCCAGTCGATTGCTCGAAGCGGCGAAGCTCTATCGCGAGGTCGAGATGCCCTTCGAGGAGGCTCGCTGCCTGGCGGCGTCGGGAGACGAGGCCGGCGCGGCGGCGATCCACGTGCGCCTGGGCATCCCGGTACCCGGCGATGCGGCTCGATGACTCTGCCCGCTGTCACCCTCCGCGAGGTCACCACTGAAACGGTGCGAGATCTCGGCTACGGCTTCGTCGAGACGGGCGAGGTGGACGGCGACGAGCGCGTCATCCGCCTCGAGCTTGCGTGATCCGACCGCGCGCCCGTCTACATTCAGAGGCGTGAGCAAGTTCTGGGTTGGAGTGATCGTCGTCGCCGTGTTCGGGTTCGTGCTGTTCGTGTTCAGCGTCGTCGAGAACAGCGGCTGCATGCCCTGGCAGACCGCCGTCACGACCGGTGGCGGCCGGTTCTCGGAAGGCGACCCGCGCACGACGCACTGCCGCTGACGCAGCGGTGCTCGCGGACCGCATGCCGTCGACGGAGCGGCGCCGGAGTCGAACCGACCGAGCCGTGGGCTGCACGACCGCACGGGTTTTGAAGACCCGCTGGGCCACCGGGCCCATGCCGCTCCGCAGCGCACGCTAGACGACTCCGCGCTGTCGGTGCGTGCTCGCAGAGGCCGGAGGGCGAATCACTCGCCCGCAGGCGCAGCTCGGCTGTCTTGTGCATTGCCCGGGAGGGGGCTCATGGGGGAAACATCGTTTCCCCCACGCTGCACCGGGCCCATGCCGCTCGGCCCTGGAGGCTAGCCGGGTCTCTGCCAGTGCCGGCGCCACGGTACGCTCGCGCGCGTGAGGCGGTTCACGCCCCGCCGCGAGGTTGCGCTCGGTCTCGCGGTGTACGCGCTCTACCTCGTCGTGGCGCGGCTCGTGCTTCGGCGAGACGGGCGCGCTCGTGCGAGGCGGAACGCGGAGCGGATCGTTGCTCTCGAGGAACGGGTCGGGATCGATCTCGAGCCGGCCGTGCAGCGGACGTTGCTCCGGTTTCCACGGCTCGTGCACGGCCTCAACGTTGGCTACGGGCTCTTCAACGTCACGCTCACGGCCGGCTGGCTCGTCCTGCTGTTCCGGCGGCGGGACGAGAGCTACCACGCCTTCCGCCGCACGTGTCTGCTCGCGCACGTCGGTGCGCAGCCCGTGTTCTTCCTGCTCCCGACGGCCCCACCACGGGTCCTCGACGGGTTCGTCGACACCCTGTCCGAGGTGAGCGGGCTCGATCTCGAGCATCCGTTCCTCGTTCGCTTCTACAACCCGGTCGCGGCGATGCCGAGCCTGCACGTCGCATTCGCCGTCGTCACGGGAGCGGAGATCGCGGAGCGATCCGACTCCGTGCTCGTGAAGTCCGCTGCGCACGCCTACGCGCCACTCGTCGCGACCGTCGTGGCAGGTACCGGCAACCACTACGTCCTCGACGCGATCGCGGGCGCCGCGCTGGGCGCTGCTGCGAGGCGGCTGTCGCGGAGTGTCTCGCGCTGAAGGAATGGCACGTGCGTGACGATCGATCCACACAACCGATCGTCCCGTCGGGCCGGCGAGCGGTCGTCGGTGTCGTTGCGGCGGTACTCCTCGTCGTCGGCGTGGGCGCTCCTGCTCGCGCGCGCCGCCGGGTTCGCGGAGGTCCGCGACGCGATCGAGAAAGCGGACTCGACGTGGTTCGCGGTCTGTCTCGGCGCACAGGTCGTCGCGCTCTCCGCGTACGCGGTTGTGTTCCGCGGCGCCTTCAAGTGGCGCGGCGGTCCCGATCCCGGGTTTCGGCTGAGCGCGCACGTCATGCTGGCGAGCGTCGGCGCGACGCGTGCCTTTGCGGCGGGCGGCGTCGGCGCCATCGCGGTGACGTACTGGTGCTTCAGACGGGCCAGGTTCGCCGCGGACGAGGCGCTCGTTCGCGTGCTCGGCTTCAACACGCTGTTCTACGTCGCCTTCGCGGCGGGCGCGTGGCTTGCTGCATTGCTCGCGACGACCGGGATCTGGGGGAACGTCTCGCTCGCGTTCGCCGCGCCGTGGCTCGTGCTGGTCCCCCTCTGCGTCGCCGTGGCGATCGTCGTCACGCAGCCGGGCCGGGTCGAGAGACTGACGAAGCCGGGCGGGTCGCTCGTGCGCCGAGCGCTCGCATACGCGATCGCCGGAGCGGCGTGGGTGCGAGAGGTGCTCCCCGACCCGGCCGGTCGGCGTCTGCTCCTCGCGACGGTGCTCTACTGGACGGGGAACGTCACGTGTCTCTGGGCGTCGCTCCGCTCGGTCGGCGAGACCGTCCCGCTGCCGGAGCTCTTGCTGGCGTTCGCGGCCGGGCACGCCGCGATGATCCTCCCGCTCCCGCTAGGCGGAGTCGGCGGTGTCGACGCGGCGATGACGTACGCGCTGACCGCGGTTGGGGTGCCGCTGGCCCTCGCACTCGTCGCCGTCGGCGTGTACCGGCTGTTTGCCTTCTGGGCACCGACGATTCCCGCGCTGGCGGCGCTTCTACTCGTTCCTCGTGCGGGGAACGCTCTCGCGCGGATGCGCGCGGATCCGTCCCTAGTATGAGGGACATGCGGCTCCTCGCTCTCACCTGCGTCGTCGTGCTCGCCGTGGCCGCATCAGCAACCGCGGCAGGTCCTGTTCGCGCGACGATGTCGACGAGCTCGACGAAGCCGCTCGTGGACACGCCGTGGCGCTACACGATCACGGTCAGGAATCAGACCGGGAAGCTGCTCCCTGCGAAGGTGCGGCTCCAGATCCTGGACGGCACGGTCGTCGTCGGCTGCTGGAAGCGCACCGCGATGGTGCAGTGCTCCGGCGCGAACTCCGGTACCTGGATTCGGTTCAGGGGAAGGCGAACCGCGACGCTCACCTGGCCGGCACAGTCGGCGGGGGTCAGGGTCACGTTTCGGGCAACTGTCGTCGCAGCGGGACAGTCGTTGCGCCTTCGCGCACCGGTCACGCCGCAGCTGCCCTAGGACGAGTCCGAGCGCCAGGACGTGAAGTCGTAGCGCTCTGCGAGGCGCTCGAGCACCTCGGCCGCGATCAGGTCACCGGCCGGGCGCTCGAAGTGGACGCCGTCGTCGGCCCTCATCTTCACGAGCCTCCCGGTCGTGTCCTCGACGTACTGTGCGTAGCCGCCGTCGTCGCCCGCGAAGAAGAAGTACGTGTCCAGGTAGGAGACGCGGCCTTTCCGCTTCGCCGCCTCGGTCTGGACGATGGCGTTTATTACGTCGTAGCGCAGCGTCTGGTCTGCGTCACGAGAGATGGGAAGCCCGATCCAGACGAGGTGGCCGCCCCTGCTCGTGACCGTGTCCATGATCGTCGCGACGCGGCGGCGGTACTCGGCCCGCCACGTCGGGCTTCCAAACGTTCCGACCTCGCGTCCCTCGGGGATCCCCGTCATGAAGCCGTGGTCGTCGTTGCCGCCGAACATCAGGACGACCGCGTGGGGCTTGCGCTTCTGCGTCACTTCGCGCAGGTGCGTGAACCAGTTGAAGACGTCGGGGCGCTCGAGACCGCTCGCGATTCGCCCGTCGATCGCATCCGCGGCGTCGATCGCCCGGTTGCCCGCGACCTCGCGCAACACCGACTCACCGGGGACGACGACGAGCGAATCGCCTGCGATGAACACCCGAAGCCTCTTGGTCGGGGTGAACTTGACGCGCTGTGGCGTTTGCGGCCCCGTGACGGGCGACTGGGGCCTCGGCGTCGGGGCCACGACCACCGTGTCGATCTCGTCGTCCTCCGCGCGGCCGAGCGTCGCCTTGAGTGCCTGCCGCGGACGGTCGAGGAGAAGCGCGGCGCTCACGCTCTCGAGCGGCCCGGTGACGCCGAGCGCGACGTCGCGCTTCCAGCCCTCGGGCTGGATCGTCGCGGACTTGTGGAGGCCCGGCGCGTTCAGGAGAAGTGCGAAGAGCAGGCCCGCGAGCGACACTGCGATCGCCGAGCCGGCCGAGTGGAGACGCCGACCGCCCTCGCCTATGCGGGGCCGAGGCCGTCGTCTCGTTGTCTCGCGGGTCTCCATCAGAACTGGAAGTAGATGAACGGTGCCACGCCCTCTGGCCCCATCGCGTGGATGACGAGGAGCGCCAGCGAGAGAACGACGGCCTGCGCCGGGATCGGGAGGCGCGAGAACCGGGCCATGAGCTGCAGCGGGAGGCGCCGCGGGAGGTACTGGGACCCGATGCCCACGGCGATCGCCGCGATCACGCCCCCAGTCACGAGCGGCGAGGGCTCACCCCATGCCGTGAACAGGCGCACGATCAGGTCCCAGGCGTCCGCGAACGAGTCGGAACGGAAGAAGATCCACGCGAAGCAGACGACCTGGAAGGTGGCGAAGCGGTGCCAGGCGCGGCGCCTGCGCGTCCACGGTCGCTCGACGAATCCCGGCCTCCCGCGCCACCACCGCTCGACGATCAGCGCAGTGCCGTGGATCCCGCCCCAGACGACGAACGTCCAACCCGCGCCGTGCCAGAGCCCGCCGATGAGCATCGTCAGCATGAGGTTCCTGTATGTGAGGAGCGTCCCGCCGCGGTTCCCTCCGAGGGGGATGTAGAGGTAGTCGCGCAGCCAGCGCGAGAGCGTCATGTGCCAGCGACGCCAGAAGTCCGTGATCGAGATCGCCGTGTACGGCGCGTCGAAGTTCTGCGGGAACGTGAATCCCAGGAGGAGCGCGACCCCGATCGCGATGTTCGTGTAGCCGAAGAAGTCGGCGTAGATCTGCACGGCGTACGCGTAGATCCCGACGAGGACCTCGAGCGACGAGTGCTGGCTCGGGGCGCCGAAGACCTCGTCCACGATGTTGGCTGCGAGATAGTTCGCGATCACGACCTTCATGAACAACCCCGTCCCGATGAGGAAGAACGCGCGTGACGTGTCCACGTAGCGGGGGTCGCGCGGCGACTGGAACTGGGGGATCAGCTCCCCGGGTCGCACGATGGGCCCGGCAACGAGGTGCGGGAAGAACGAGAGGTACGCGGCGAGGTCCCGAAGCCGACCGGCTCGAAGTCGCCGCGGTAGACGTCGACGACGTAGCTGATCGCCATGAACGTGAAGAAGGAGATCCCGACCGGGAGAAGGATCGAGCGCGCCTCGAGCGGTACATCGACTCCGATCAGTGCGAAGAGGTTGTTCGTCGACGTGACGAAGAAGTCGTAGTACTTGAAGTAGCCGAGCAGGCCGAGATTCCCGACGAGGGCGATGACGAGCAGCTGCTTCCTCGCACTCCTCGACGAGCGGCGATGAATCGCCGCGGCGAAAACGTGGTTCCACGCGATCGAGAAGGCGAGGAGAAAGCAGAAGCGCCAGTCCCAGCCCGCGTAGAAGACGAAGCTGGCCGCGATGATGAACGCTCGCCACGGATCGCTCGAGCGCATGAGCGCCCACGAGAGCGGCAGAACGACCATGAAGAAGATCGCGAATGTTGCGGTCGGGAAGAGCACGAGCTCGGTTCTGCCGCGACGGGAGGCGGGTTACTCCGGTGGCGGAAGCCGAGCCGGCGGGCGCTCCGCGGACGGCGCGTCGAGCAGCGTGTCGTCGCCGTTCGCGGCGAACCAGGAGCGGTCGTCCGGCACGCCGGCAGCGGTCGACACGCCGGCGCCGTACACGAGCGCGTGGCGCTGCCTGTCGGCGCGCGCCGCGAGCCATTCGGCGAGTGCGACGAGTGTCCAGGCGGCGATCATCACGCCGGCGATCACGGGTGCGTCGAGTCCCGCCACGGCGCAGAGCACTGCGACGGCGACGAGGAACAGGATCTCGAGGAAGAGCCATGGAATCGCGATCCCGCGAGCTCGTGGGGAGTCGACCGACCGCACCCACGCCGGCCCTTCGCGGACGATCGAGGCACCCTCGTCCCAGCCCGGGCGATCCGTCTCCCCGGCGGAAGGAAGAGCCCGTGCCTCGGCGCGGAGCGCCTGCACGTCCTCCTTGAGGCCTCCGACCTGGGACGCGAGCGCCCGCACGGCGTCGACCAGGTCACCCTCGTACTCGGTCGGCTCGCGTGAGACCTGCGTCGTCTCGGACGGGTCCTCCACGGGAACCGGATCAGCTCTCGTCGGAGGACTTCATCTCGTCGAGCGCCGCGCGACCCTCGTCGTGCACTTCCGCTCGGCGATCCGTGACAGATGCCGCGGGCGGCTCGCTGTCCTCGTCTGCCACGTCCTCCCGCGACTCCGCCAGCTTGCGCCTGAGCTCGTCGGCGGGGTCGGCCGGGGCGGCGGTGGTCGACGGCTCGGCCGGCGCCCGGCGGCCCCTCCACCAGCGCAGGAACATCGTGATGCCGAAGATGAGCAGCGCGATCTTGATCAGCTTGCGCACGGGGCGATGGTATCGCCCGCGCAGGGCGGTGCACAGGAGACAGCACCGCCGCGACCGCGGAGCGCGGTCTTTCGCAAGCGCTCGACCACCGTTGCTACCATGCTGCGGCTTCCTGCCTCGCTATGGCTCCATCCGTTCCCGGTGGCGCCCCATCCGGTGAGGCCGATTCAGACCGAGGGAAGGAGATCGGGAACGTGAACGAGTACGAGATTCTGCTGCTGCTCGACCCCGACCTGGAGGACGACCGCCAGGCCGAGATCGTGACGCGCGCGCGCGAGCAGGTCGAGTCGGGGGGCGGGAGCTGGGACCTTCACGACGTCTGGGGTCGGCGCAAGCTCGCCTACGAGATTCGCCACAAGGGCGACGGCAACTATCACCTACTGCACTTCACCTGTGACGCGGGAACGCTCGACGAGGTGTCCCGCGTGCTCCGGATCGACGACGGCGTGATGCGCCACATGGCGACACGTCGGATCGAGGGGAGTCCGGTTCGGCCCGTAGCGGTGAGCGCGCCGGCGCGCGAGGATGCAGTGGTCGCAGCCGACGTCGAGGAAGAGGAGGAGTAGGAGATGGCAGCCAGCATCAACCGCGTCGTTCTGGTCGGCAACCTCACGCGCGATCCCGAGCTGAGGCACACACCGTCCGGAACACCTGTGTGCTCGTTGCGGCTCGCGGTCAACACACGCCGCAAGGACGAGTCGGGCCAGTGGACGGACAAGCCCAACTACTTCGACATCACGGTCTGGGGCCAGCAGGGCGAGAACTGCGCGCAGTACCTCTCGAAGGGCCGCCCGGTCGCGATCGACGGGCGCCTCGAGTGGCGCGAGTGGGAGGCGCAGGACGGCTCGAAGCGGCAGGCTGTCGAGGTCGTTGCGGAAAGCGTTCAGTTCCTCGGCAGCCGCCAGGAGGGCGAGTCGTCCTACGTCCCGGCTGGTGCGACTGCAGGTGCCGGTGGCGGCGACGACTTCCCGAGCTCTCCGACCGACGACGACATTCCGTTCTAGTGCGCAAGACCGGAAATCCCGCTAGCGCGACATTGCCGGCCGCGCAAGGATCCCTACAGGCGGCTGCTTCGCAGCCGCGCGTTATCGAGCCCAGGAGAACCGTGTAGATGGCGCCCAAGAAGCAGCAACCTCGCCGCCGCACCGGCCCGACGACGGCTCCCGGGAAGCGCAAGAGCTGTCACTTCTGCCGGGACAAGGTGGCCGAGATCGACTACAAGAACCTCGCGCAGCTCCGCCGCTACATCTCGGAGAAGGGGAAGATCCGCTCGCGCCGCATCACCGGCGCGTGCCGGCGCCACCAGATCCAGGTCGCGACGGCGGTCAAGCGCGCGAGAGAGATGGCGCTTCTCCCATACGTGGGCTAGCCGATGGAAGTCATCCTCCTGCAGGACATCGAGAAGCTGGGCCTCCGAGGCGAGGTCGTCGACGTCACGCGCGGCTACGCCCGGAACTACCTGCTCCCGCGCCGGCTCGCCGAGAACGCGACGCCCGCTCGGGTCGCCGAGATCCGTCGAGTCGACGCCGAGCGCGCGAAGCACGAGGCGCGGACGGCCGAGCAGGCCCACGAGATCGCCGAGCTCCTCGGCAAGACGGTGCTCCGGTTCGAGGTCAAGGCCGGGCCTACGGGGTCGCTCTTCGGCTCCGTGACGCCGTCCGACATCGCAGACGAGATCTGGCGTGCGCGGAAGGTCCGCGTCGACCGGCGGAAGATCGCAACCGACCCCCTCAAGCGGATCGGCCGCTACTCGATCTCGATCGAGCTCTTCCAGGACGTCGATGTCGACGTGAAGACGCTCGTTGTGCCCGAAGGCGGCGAGCTGCCGCCCGAGGAGGAGCTCGTCGCGCTCGAGGCAGCGGAAGCACAGGCCGAGGCAGCTGAGGCCGAGCAGGCCGAGACACAGCACGCCGAAGCGGAGACGGCAATCGCTGAGGTGCTCGCGGAGGCCGAGGTTCCGGAGGGGGATTCGGACGTGATCGTCGAAGAGGACGCCGGAGCCGATGCACCGGACGCCGACGAACAGCCCGCGCCGACGGCTGCCTGACCTTCGCTTTCCGAGCCGCGGCCTCGTCGGGTTCGGCATCGTCGCGATCGCCGCGCTCCTCGCTGCGCTGCCGGCGCCTGCGAGTCCCTCGGCGAAGACGCGAGTCACCGTCATCGGCGACTCGATCATGGCGTCCTTCGGGTACGTGCCTGCAGCGCGACGTCACCTCGGCAAGGGCCTCGACCTCAGGTCGGATGCCGTGGTGTGTCGCCGGCTGGTCGCTGCGAGCTGCGTGTTCCAGGGCAAGACGCCGTCCACCGTCCTTCAGTTGGTTGCCGCCCAGGGTCGTGCGCTCGGACCTGTTGTGGTCATCAACGTCGGCTACAACGACTGGACGGCCGTCTACGACGTCGATCGCGTCATGCGGGCTCTCCGTGCCGCCGGGGTGAGGACGGCCATCTGGGTGACGCTTCGTGAGACGACGTCGAACTACGCCGGATCGAACGCGCGCATCCGCAGTGCGTCTCGCCGCTGGCGGAAGAGCCTCGTCGTCGCCGACTGGAACGCGTACAGCCGTGGCAAGCCCTGGTTCCGGGAGGACGGGCTGCACCTCTCGACGGCCGGTGCGATGGGTCTCGCGCGGCTCCTGCGGCCGCTCGTCCTCGCCGGCGCCGGCCCCGCGTAGCGTTTCCACACGACGTGTGGACAATCCGCGGAACTTGCCGCTCGCTGCGCATGTTTCCGGCTGGACAACTCGGCGCGAGCTGTCGACAGGGCGTCCGCAGACGGGGATAACATCGGAACGTATGTTCTGTTCTCCCTGCACGAAAGCCGACTTGTCGTCCCTCCTGCTCCCATTGGACGCGGCCGGACGGGACGGCTTGACTCCCGCGCTGTGACGCACACGGAGCTGGAGCGTGTCGGAGAGCGGCTGAGCGCGGTCGTGCCTCCGCAGAATCTCGAGGCCGAGGAGTCGGTCCTCGGGGCGATGCTCCTGTCGCCGGTCGCGGTCGGCACGGCAAGCGAGATCCTCGACGCGTCCGACTTCTACCGCGAGAGTCACGCGAAGGTCTATCGCGCGGCCCTGGCGCTCTGGTCCAAGGGCGAGCCGGTAGACGCGATCACGCTCGCGAACGAGCTCGAGGAGCGCACCGAGCTCGATGCCGCCGGCGGGCAGGCTCGCGTGGCCGAGCTCGCCGCGCTCGTCCCGGCTGCGTCGAACGTCGAGCACTACGCGCGCATCGTCAAGGAGATGTCGACCTTGCGCGGGCTCATCCGTGCGGGACAGGAGATCGTGCGACTCGGGCAGGAGCGCGATACCGGTGGAGTTGGAGGCGAGGTCTCCGACCTCGTCGACCGCGCCGAGCAGATCGTCTTCGAGCTCGGACAGCAGCGAGCGACGAGCGACTTCGCGCACATCGAGGTGCTCCTGAAGGAGAGCTTCGAGCGCATCACGCACCTCTACGAGGCAGGCGCCGAGATCACCGGTGTGCCCGCCGGTTTCAAGGAGCTCGATCTGCTCACGTCGGGCTTCCAGCCCGGGAACCTCGTCGTCCTGGCCGCGCGGCCGTCGATGGGGAAGTCCGGGCTCGGCCTCTGCATGGCGGCGAATCTCGGTGTGCGACATCAGATGCCCGTCGCGCTGTTCACGCTCGAGATGTCGAAGTCCGAGGTGACGCAGCGGATGATGTGCAGCGAAGCGAAGGTCGAGTCGCAGCGACTGCGGACGGGACGCCTGGCACCTGACGACTGGCCGCGACTGACGGCGGCGTGCGACCGGCTGATGAAGGCGCCGATCTACGTGGACGACGCCGGCTCGACGTCGATCATGGAGCTCCGCTCGAAGGCGCGGCGGCTCAAGTCGCGCGAGCCGAGCCTCGGGTTGATCATCGTCGACTATCTCCAGCTGATGGTCTCCGACCGCAATGTCGAGAGCCGCGTGCAGGAGGTCTCGCAGATCTCGCGCGCGCTCAAGATCCTCGCGCGGGAGCTCGAGGTGCCCATCCTGGCCATGTCGCAGCTCTCGCGCGCGGTCGAGCAACGCCACGACAAGCGGCCGATCCTCTCCGACCTCCGCGACTCCGGCTCGATCGAGCAGGATGCGGATCTCGTCATGTTCATCTACCGCGACGAGTACTACCTCGGCGAGGAGTCCGACCAGCAGGGAATCGCCGAGATCATCCTCGCGAAGCACCGCAACGGGCCGACCGGCACGATCAAGCTCTCGTGGCTCCGGCGATACGCGAAGTTCGCCGATCTGGCGGCCGCGTAGCTCGATAGCTCGCATCCACGGTGTCCGACAGGGCGCAGCTGCCCGTGCACTGCGAACCAGCAAACCAGCATGAGTGCTGCGGTGAATGTTGCGTTCTAGACACTCGGTGTCAGACACCTAGTCTTGCGAGATGGCCGAGCTCGGCGAGCATGCGCCGGCGAGCCGCCGGGTCCTCGCCGGCTACTTCACGTTGGCCGGCCTGTACACGTTGTCGGCCGCGCTCATCTGGGGCGTCAACACGCTCTTCCTGCTCGATGCCGGCCTGAGCTTCCTCGAGGTCTTCATCGCGAACGCCGCGTTCTCGGCCGGTATGGTCGTCTTCGAGATTCCCACGGGCGTGATCGCCGACACGCTCGGTAGGCGCATCTCGTTCCTCCTCTCGGTGAGCGTGCTGGGGATCACCACGCTCATGTACGTCGGGCTCGCTCAGATCGAGGCTGGTGTCGTCGCGTTCGCGCTCGTCTCGGTCGGGATGGGACTCGGCTTCACCTTCTACTCGGGTGCGATGGAGGCGTGGCTGGTCGATGCACTCGCGGCGACGGGGTACGGAGGCCTCCTCGACAGGGTCTTCGCCCGCGGCCAGCAGATCACGGGGGCTGCAATGCTCGTCGGCACCGTCGGGGGCGGGCTCCTCGGTCAGATCGACCTCGCGCTTCCGTACCTGGCGCGCTCGGCGCTTCTCGCTGCCGTGTTCGTCGTCGCGTATCTCGTCATGCACGACATCGGCTTCACTCCTAGGCGTGTGACCGTGGCTGCGCTGCCAGGCGAGGTCGCGCGGAACGCCAGAGCGGGCGTGGAGTTCGGCTGGGGCCAGCCGTCGTTACGGCTCCTCATGCTCGCTGGTCTCTTTCAGGGCGGCTTCCTCATGTGGGGCTTCTATGCCTCGCAGCCCTACCTCCTCGAACTGCTCGCGAGCGACGCGATCTGGATCGCCGGGCTCGTCGCCGCCGGGATCGCGCTCGCGACGATCGTCGGCAATCAGGTCGTCCGCATCGCGTCGCAGTACTGTGGCCGGAGAACGACACTTCTGCTCGTCGCCGGAACAGTGGAGGCGGGAGCGGCCGCTGCCATGGGGCTGACGGGCTCCTTTTGGATCGCGCTGCCGGCCTTGCTTCTTCTCATGGGCTCGATGGGGGTTACGAGCCCCGTGCGGTCCGCATACCTCCACCAGGTCGTGCCGACCGAGCAGCGCGCGACCGTCGTCTCGTTCGACTCGATGGTCTCGAACGCCGGCGGTGTCGGCGGCCAGCTCGGCCTCGGAGCGCTCGGGGAGGCACGTAGTGTCGGCACGGCCTTCGTTGCGGGAGGTCTCCTCACCGGCGTGGCCCTGCCGCTTCTCGCCCGCCTGCGTCGTCTCGGCGGGCCTGCAGACGTCATCGTCGGCGACCGCGGCGGGGTCGAAGGTCCCTGCGCCGGTACAGGCATCCCCGCTGTCTCCTCGGTCGAGACGACACCCCGCGAGGATTCCGAGCTCGCTGCCATCGCATCGCGCGCCTGACGGCGCTCGAGAACTGCGAGACTGGCGCGCGTGCCCGCGACCGTCATCGTCGGCGCGCAGTGGGGCGACGAGGGGAAGGGCAAGATCGTCGACCTCCTCGCGCAGGACTCCGATCTCGTCTGTCGCTATCAGGGCGGCCCCAACGCCGGCCACACCGTCGTCGTCGGTGAGGAGACCTACAAGATCCGGCAGATCCCGACCGGCGTCATCGCGGGCAAGCGGTGCGCGATCGGAGCGGGATGCGTCGTCGATCCGGCCGTCCTCATGGCGGAGCTGGACGAGCTCGAGGCGAGAGGGCACGAGACCCAGGGCCTGCTCTTCGTCTCCGGGAACGCACACCTCGTCATGCCGTGGCACGTTGCGCTCGACGGCGCGCGTGAGCGGCGACTCGGTCGCCTCCAGATCGGCACGACGCGACGCGGGATCGGCCCCGCGTACGCGGACAAGGCGACGCGAATCGGCATCCGCGTGCAGGACCTGCTCGATCCGAAGATCCTCCGGCAGAAGCTCGAGCTCGCCGTCCACGAGAAGAACGTGTGGCTCCAGCGCGTTTACGAGCTCGAGCCGTTCGACGTCGAGGATGTCGTCGCCACTCACGTCGTCCTTGCGGAGCGGCTCGCGCCGTACGTCGCGGACACGTCGCTCCTCGTCGACCGGGCGCTTCGCGCCGGCAAGCGCGTTCTCTTCGAGGGGGCGCAGGGGACGCTGCTCGACCTCGACCACGGGACGTATCCGTTCGTCACCTCCTCGAGCCCGATCGCCGCGGGTGCGGCCGTGAGCTTCGGGATCGGCCCGAACCGCATCGACGAGGTCCTCGGCGTCGCGAAGGCCTATGTGACGCGCGTCGGCGAAGGGCCGTTCCCGAGCGAGATTGCCGGCGCCGACCACGATCGCGTGCAGACGCTCGGGCAGGAGTTCGGCACGGTGACGGGGCGTGAACGGCGGTGCGGCTGGCTCGATCTCGTCGCGCTGCGATTCGCGGTGCGAGTGAACGGGATCACGTCGCTGGCACTGACGAAGCTCGATGTCCTCTCCGAGTTCTCGGAGCTCCCCGTGTGCGTGCGCTACCGGCTACCGGATGACTCCGAGACCGAGGACTTCCCGGCGCACCAGAGCGACTTCCACCATTGCCGCCCGGTGTTCGAGGTGCTGTCAGGCTGGGGTGTGCACATCGACGACGAGCTTCCGGACACCGCCCGCGCGTACGTCGCGTTCGTCGAGGAGGCACTCGATGTTCCAGTAACGCTGGTCGGGACGGGTGCGGCGCGTGAGCACGTACTCGCGCTCGGCTGACGCCGGATCGTACTGGGCGCTTCGTAGACTCCCGCGGTGCGCGTCCTCGTCGTCGGCTCGGGCGGTCGCGAGCATGCGCTCGCCTGGAAGCTCGCACAGTCGCCGAGGCTGACCGAGCTGCACGCGGCGCCTGGGAACCCGGGCATCGCCGCGGTGGCCGAGTGTCATCCGATCCGCGCTGACGACGCCGAGGGGCTCCTCGGGCTCGCGCGATCGCTCGAGGTCGACCTCGTCGTCGTCGGGCCTGAGCTGCCTCTCGTCCTGGGGCTTGCCGACGCGCTACGTCGGTTCGGCTTCCTCGTGTTCGGTCCGAGCGGTGCTGCGGCTCGAATCGAAGGCTCGAAGGCGTTCGCCAAGGACGTCATGGCTGCAGCGGGCGTGCCGAGCGCCGCGCGACTCCCTCTCGCGCGTCCACCATGCGTCGTCAAGGCGGATGGGCTCGCGGCGGGGAAGGGCGTCTTCGTGTGCCGGACGCAGGCCGAGGTCGACGAGGCGCTGCGCGCGTTGAGCGGAGCTGGCGGGGATGTGATCGTCGAGGAGCTCCTCGAAGGGCCTGAGGTGTCGCTGTTCGCGATCTGCGACGGCCGTGAGGCCGTTCCGCTCGTGTCCGCACAGGACTTCAAGCGCGCGCTCGACGGCGACGAGGGCCCGAACACAGGTGGGATGGGCGCATACGCGCCCGTTCCCGGCGTCGGGACGGCTGAGTCTCGCGAGCTCGTCGACGCAGTCCACCGCCCAGTGCTGGCGGAGCTGGCGCGGAGGGGCGCACCGTTCGTGGGGCTTCTGTACGCCGGGCTGATGCTCACGGAGCACGGCCCGCGCGTCCTCGAGTTCAACTGTCGCTTCGGCGACCCCGAGACGCAGGCGGTCGTCCCGTTGCTCGAAGGCGATCTCCTCGAGGCGCTCGCGGCGGCGGCGCGGAGTGACGTCACCGGAGTTTCGCTCGCCGACGCGTCGCGGGCCGCCGTAACTGTCGTCTTGGCCGCGGAGAGGTATCCGGCGGACGGCGATCGCGGGAGTGTGATCACGGGCGTGGACGACGCCGAGGCGACCGGTGCGCTCGTGTTCCACGCGGGGACGGCGCTGCACGGCGATCGGCTCGTGACGAATGGCGGTCGGATCCTGGCGGTGACCGGGGTCGGGTCGACGGTCCCGGATGCGCGCGTGGCCGCCTACGACGCGGTGCAGCGGATCGCATTCACCGGGGCGCGCTCCCGGTCGGACATCGCGGCCGCTGCCGCGTCCGGCATGACGTTCAGCGTTGGCGGCGCGGGCTCGTGAGCGCCGATCACGGTGGGGCCACCCCTCGCCTCCACCCACGTTCGAGTCTAGTCCGGAAGTTCGTACCGATGGTGCACGGAGGTGTGCCGAGTGAGTGACAACCGGCACTCTCAGGCCCGCCGACTAGAATCGCATCGGTGATTGCCCGCTACGCCAGGCCTGCTATGTCCCGGGTCTGGTCTGAGGAGGCGAAGCTCGAGCAGTGGCTCGCCGTCGAGCTCGCAGTCCTGGATGCCTTGGCGCAGGTCGGAGTCGTCCCGACAGCGAGCGTGCGCACCGTCCGCGAGCGCGCACGTGTGCCCAGTCCGGCCCGCGTCGCCGAGCTCGAGCGCACCACGAATCACGACGTCGCGGCGTTCGTGGATGCCGTCGCGGCCGATCTCGGAGCCGACGGTCGCTGGTTCCACTACGGGCTCACGTCATCCGACGTCCTCGACACCGCGCTCTCCTTGACCGTTCAGGGTGCCGGAGCCTTGATCTGCGAGGAGCTGGACCGCGCCCGTGCGGCAGTTCTTGCGCGCGCGGAGGAGCACCGTGACACGATCATGATCGGACGCACGCACGGCATTCACGCCGAGCCCACGACGTTCGGGCTCAAGCTGCTCGGCTGGGTGTTTCAGCTCGATCGCGACCGCAGAAGGCTCGACGCTGCTCTCGCAGCGATGCGGGTCGGGAAGCTCTCCGGCGCGGTCGGCACGTATGCGACGACGTCGCCGGAGGTCGAGCAGATCGCATGCGACGCGCTCGGGCTGGAGCCGGCTCCGACGTCGACCCAGGTCCTTCAACGCGACCGCCATGCCGAGCTCCTGTCGGCGCTCGCGATCGTCGCGTCGTCGCTCGACCGGTTCGCGCTCGAGATCAGGCACCTCGCGCGGACGGAGGTGCGCGAGGTCGAGGAGCCGTTCGGCGTTGGGCAGAAAGGGTCGTCCGCGATGCCGCACAAGCGCAACCCGATCGTCTCCGAGCGCATCTGCGGCCTCGCTCGAGTCGTTCGCGGGTACGCGCTCGTCGGCCTCGAGAACGTCGCTCTCTGGCATGAGCGCGACATCTCTCACTCGTCGGCCGAGCGCGTGGTCCTTCCGGACTCGTTCCTCGCCGTCGACTACATGCTCGACCGGTTTGCGTGGTTGCTGGAAGGGCTCGTCGTGCGACCGGAGCGCATGCGGGCGAACCTCGAGGCGACGGGCGGGCTGTTCTTCAGCCAGCGGCTGCTGCTTGCACTCGTGGAGTCCGGTCTCGAGCGGGACGACGCGTACCGCACGACGCAGCGCCACGCGTTGCGAGCGTGGGACGAAGGACTCGACTTTCGCGGTCTCGTCCGCTCGGATCCACAGATCGCGTCGCGTGTCGATCTCGTGGAGGTCTTCGACCTCGGCGCGTACACCCGTCATGTCGATGCGGTCTTCGAGCGACTACCGAAGCGGCCGGTCGCCCAGGAGGTGGGTGCGTGACCCTCGATGCCATGCACGTCGGAAGCGGGAAGGTCCGTGAGATCTACGCGCTCGACGACGGCACGCTGGCGCTCACGGCGAGCGATCGGATCTCGACGTTCGACGTCGTGCTGTCGACGCCGATTCCGGACAAGGGTCGCGTGCTGACGGGTCTCTCCGCCTTCTGGTTCGCCCGCACGCGCGAGCTCGTCCCGAACCACCTCGTCGGACTCCGAGACGACGGTCGCACGATGATCTGCCGGCGACTCGAGATGCTGCCGATCGAGTGCGTCGTCCGCGGATACCTCGCCGGCTCCGGTTGGAAGGACTACCGCGAGACGGGTGCTGTATGCGGGCAGGTCCTTCCGAGCGGTCTCGAGGAGGCCTCCCGCCTGCCGGAGCCGATCTTCACGCCCGCGACCAAGGCGGTCGCCGGCCACGACGAGAACATCGACGAGGCGCGCGCCGTCGCGCTCTGCGGGGTAGACCGGTACCGCGCGGCACGTGCTGCGTCGCTCGCCCTCTATCGCTTCGCGTCCGCGTACGCCGAGGAGCGCGGGATCCTCGTCGCAGACACGAAGTTCGAGTTCGGCGTCGCGCCCGACGGCGCCGTCGTCCTCGGCGACGAGGTGCTCACTCCGGACTCGTCGCGCTTCTGGCCCGCGTCCGAATACGAGCCGGGACGGACGCAGGCGTCTTTCGACAAGCAGTTCGTTCGCGACTGGTGCGAGCAGAGCGGGTGGAACAAGGAGGCGCCAGGGCCCGAGCTCCCGGACGACGTGGTCGCCGGCACGCGCGCCAGGTATGTCGACGCGTTCGAGCGGCTCACCGAGATCTCGTTCGACGCGTACACCGTCGACCCGGAGGTCGTGCTGTGAAAGCAGTCGTGGTCGTCCGACCGAAGGACGGCATCCTCGATCCGCAGGGCGACGCGGTGCGCCACTCGCTACGCAAGCTCGGGTTCGAGGTCGCCTCCGCTCGCGTGGGTCGCGTCGTCGACCTCGAGTTTGCGGCAGACGATCGCGACGACGCGCAGGCACAGGTGCAGCGCATGTGCGCCGAGCTGCTGGCCAACCCGCTCATCGAGAGCTTCGAGATCCGGCTCGAAGAGGTCGAGTGACGGACAGACCGCTCGTCGCAGTCGTCGTCTTCCCCGGCTCGAACGACGATCACGACGCGGCCTGGGCACTGGGAGCCGTCGGCGCCGAGCCCGTCCTCGTGTGGCATTCCGACGACGCCCTTCCTCCGGAGACCGCGGCGGTCGTGCTCCCCGGCGGGTTCTCGTACGGCGACTACCTGCGCACGGGCGCGATCGCGAGCGTCGCGCCGGTGATGGACGCGGTTCGCGAGTTCGCCGCCTCGGGCGGGCCCGTGCTCGGGATCTGCAACGGCTTCCAGATCCTCTGCGAGGCGAGGCTTCTCCCCGGAGTCCTCCGAGCCAATCGGCAGCTCGAGTTCGTGTGCCGCGACGTCGCGGTACGGGTGGAGAACGCGGACACGGCCTTCACGCGTCGTTGCACCCTCGGGCAGGAGCTGGCGCTTCCGGTCAAGCACGGCGAGGGTGCCTGGTACGCGGACGAGGGAACGTTCGTCCAGCTCGCGGCCCGCGGGCAGATCGTGCTCCGCTACGCAGAGGACGTGAACGGCGCGCTCGGCAACGTCGCCGCGGTGATCAACTCGACCGGGAACGTCATGGGCCTCATGCCCCACCCCGAGCACGCGGTCGACCCGCTTCTGGGGTCGGGCGACGGAGGGCTCCTGCTCGCCGCCCTCGTCGACGCGGCCGCCGCCTACCGGCTGGTTGCGGCGTAGATCGAAACGCGAGCATCGCGCGCGCAAGAGCGCGCGCGCTTTAGGGGTCTTCGCGCGCCCTGGAATCTGCGATAGCGGATTCCAGGGCTTGCGCAAGAACGGGCGCGCGAAGACGCGAGCATCGCGCGCGCAAAGCGCGCGCGCTTTAGGGGTCTTCGCGCGCCCTGGAATCTGCGATAGCGGATTCCAGGGCTTGCGCAAGAACGGGCGCGCGCTCGAGCGCCGCCCGCAGTCGCTCGAGGTCGCGCGCCCGCATCGTGACAGGCCCGCGCCTGGCGGTCCCGTCGGTCGTGTACGCAAATCGGATGAGTCGCTCCCCGCTCGGCACCTCGAGGAGCTGCACCACGACCGAGAAGCGCTTGTCGCCCACGCGCTGCGGGACGACGGCCTCTTCGAGGAGCGTCGCGGCACCCCACGGCGTCGCCGCGGTCACCGCCTTCGCCGTGCTCTGTGCCGCTGCGGGAGTCACCCCGCGAGGCTAGGCGCACAGACGTCACACGTGGGACACGGCTTCGTGCCAAGAGCATCACGACCTATCCTCGGCCCGTGCACGACGTCGTGATCGTCGGCGGTGGGACGGCGGGCTGCGTCCTGGCAGGACGTCTCACGGAGAGCCCCGACGTGTCGGTGCTCCTCCTCGAGGCCGGCCCGCGCTCTCGCAAGCTCGAAATCCGGATCCCGGCGGCGTTCTCGAAGCTCTACCGCACGGCGGTCGACTGGGGCGACTCGACGACACCGCAAGGAGCGCTCGACGATCGGCAGGTCGTGTTCCCGCGTGGTCGGATGCTCGGTGGCTCCGCCGCGATGAACGCGATGATGATCCTTCGGGGGCAGCGCGCGGACTACGACGGCTGGGCCGCGGCGGGTTGCACGGGCTGGTCGTGGGACGACGTGGAGCCCGCCTTCGCACGCAGTGCACAGGGTGCGTTCCCGCTCGCGGACCTCCCCGACCGGCACGTGCTGGCCGAGGCGTTCGTCCACGCCGCGCAGGCCGCGGGCATCCCTCTCGCGGCCGACCTCAACGGCGAGGACACCGAGGGGGTTGGCCTCGTGCCCGTGTCACAACGCCGCGGTCGCCGGTTCAGCGTCGTCGACGGCTACCTGAACCCGGCGCGCCGCCGACCGAATCTCACCGTCGTCACGGGCGCGCACGCATCGCGGATTCTGATCGAGGGCGGGCGAGCGGTCGGAGTGGCGTTCCGGTCGGAGAGCGGCGACGTCGACGACGAGGCTCGCTGTACGCGCGAGGTCGTTCTCTGTGCGGGCGCGATCGGCTCGCCCCACCTCCTCCAGCTCTCGGGAATCGGCCCGCGCGACCCGCTCGAGGCGGCGGGCGTCGCTGTCGTCCGGGAGCACGCCTCGGTCGGGTCGAACCTGCTCGATCACCTCGCGAACGGCCTCCTCGTTCGGACGAAGGGCGTCGAGACGCTCGCTTCGGCGGAGTCGCTGCCCAACCTCGTCCGGTGGGGACTCCTGGGTCGAGGGCCGCTCACGTCGAACCTCGGCGAGGCCGTGGCCTTCGTGCGTTCGCGCCCGAATCTCACGGCGCCGGACATCGAGCTTCTGCTCGCGCCCGTGCTGTTCGAGGAGGAGGGGCTCAAGCCGCCGAGCGAGCACGGCCTCACGCTCGCCGTCGTGCTTCTCCAGCCGCTGAGCCGCGGGACCGTCCTCCTGCGCTCCTCGGACCCGCGCATCCCGCCCGCGATCGACCCGCGCTACCTCACCGATCCGACTGGCGAGGACACGGCCACGCTGCTCCGCGGACTCCGTCTCGCGCGGCGCGTCCTCGCGCACGAGCCGCTCGCATCGTTCGTCGACGGCGAGATCCTCCCGGGGGAGGACGCGCGAACGGACGATGCCCTCCTCGCCCACGTTCGCGCGCTCTCGCAGACGCTCTATCACCCAGCCGGGACGTGTCGGATGGGATCGGACGAGGCCGCAGTCGTCGATCCGCAGCTCCGTGTTCGCGGGATCGAGAACCTGCGCGTCGCAGACGCCTCCGTGATGCCCGTTCTGCCGCGTGGGCACACGAACTGGCCGACGGTGATGATCGCCGAGCGTGCCTCGGAGCTCGTCGGCGCGTCGCTCTAGCGAGGCGGCTGCTCGACGAAGCGCGCGGCCACGAAGCGCCCGTCCTGGACGTCGAGGACCCACGTACTGGCGACGGGAGCCGCTCGCGGGCCGTCGAGAGGAATCCCGGCGTGCATGACCGTGCCGACGACGTCGAACACGACGTCGCCATGCGTACAGCACGCGATCGAGCCGCTCTCTCCGAGCGACAGGAGGAGATCGACGGCGCTCCGGGCCGGGAGCGCCCTCCGCGAGGACGTCCGTCGTCTCGATCGGCAGCCCGAGGCCGAGGGCGAGCGGTTCGAGCGTCTGCAGGCAGCGGACGAACGGGCTGGACACGAGTCGCGTGAGCGGCACCAGCTCGAGTCGCGCGGCGATCGCCTCTGCCTCGCGTCGCCCGCGCTTCGTCAGCGGGCGGAGGTCGTCGGGCTCCTCCCAGGCAAGTCGATTCTTCGCCTTCGCGTGCCGGATCAGGTGAACGGTGCTCACGGGAGCCTCGTCGCAGCTTCGAGCAGCTCGCGGTCGCGAGCGTACGTCAGCAGCCCCACCGCGTCCGAGACGGGGACGAACCGCGCGTCGTCGATCTCGTTCGCTGCACCGAGCTCGCCGCCGACGGGAGTCATCAGCCAGTAGCGCACCGTCTTCGGTCGACCTCGCGCGTCGCGATAGCGGGTCGTGGCGACCTCACGGTCGAGCCGGCAGCGCAGTCCGGTCTCCTCCTCGACCTCCCGCGTCGCCGCGTCCTCTTCGCGCTCGCCGGCCTCGAGCTTTCCCTTCGGAAACGACCAGTCGTCGTAGGCCGGTCGGTGGACGACGAGGATCTCCATGATTCCGTGCTCGTCCCGGCGGCAGACGAGGCCGCCGGCCGCGCGCACCGTCTCGCTCACATCCAGGCGCGAAGCTCGGGCACCGCGAGAGTCTCCCAGGCGGCGTGCCAGCTCGCCCTCAGCTCGACGGCGCTCGCGCGTTCAGCGGCCGCGAGAAGGTCGGCCGCCCGAGCCTCCGCCGGATCGCGATGCTGCTCGCCCCACTCTTCGAGCCAGCGCGCGGCAACGACGGCGTCGTTCAGGTCGCCGAGCACCTCCTGGAGGCCGGCGGCCGCGCGCGCGAACGCCCGCGCCTGCTTCCCGACGATCGGCGCGACCGCCTCGGCGGCGTACCGCACGCGCTTCGTCCGGATGCGGATCTCGTGCAGCTGTGCATCGGGAGGATCGGGGTCGAGCTTCTTCACCTGCTTGGCGAGTTTGTGCCACGGTCGACGGACGAGGCCGGGAACGACGTCGGCGGCCGGTGCGCTCGCGCCATCGACCACAAGCCGGGCCGTTCGCCGCTTCGACGAGCTGGTCGAGGAGCGCGACGTAGCGCGCGCTCCTGAGGGTCTCCAGAAGCCGCGCGTGGGAGCTGTTGCGATCGTCCTCCAGCGTCGCGAGGACACGTGTCGCGCCGGCTCGCTCGGCCTCGGGGAGCTCGGCCGTGCGCTCCCGAAGTCGCTCCAGCAGGACGTCGCCGTCACGCACGGTGCCGAGGATCGACGCCAGCCAGCCGAGCTCGTCCCGGATGCGCGAGGCGAACGCCGGGTCGACGAGCGATCGGAACGTCCGCAGATCGGAGCGCATCCGGCGCGTCGCGACTCGTGCCTGGTGGACACCTTCCGGGTCGACATCGAGACGGACGACCGAGTCGTGCAGGATCAGGCGGATGACCGAGAGCGCGAGTGCGCGGCGCACGACGTCGCCGGCGGTCGCGTCGCTCGCGAGATCGGCGACAGGGACCTCCGGCACGAGAGGTGCATGGGCGGCCAACGCTCGGATGTACTTCGCCGTCTGGTCGGGTGCGCCTGCGCCCGCCTGGCGAAGCCGTTCGACGAGTGCATCGAGAAGATCGGGCGTCATGTCGTCTCCGATCTCCACCTCGAGCTCGCGGAAGCCGGACGTGCTCCCGTCGTCGAGGACGGAGACCGCGTCGTCGACCACGCCTCCGATGAGCCGCCCGTCCGTGTCGTGAAGCTCGGTGCGACGGCGGAGCGTCGCCATCCGCACGCGCACGTGGAGCTCCTCGTCGCGGACGAATCCGCGGACGAGCTCGACCGCGGCGGCAGGTGGTAGCCCGCCGTTCCCCTCGAACACGATTTCGGGGCGGACGAGGAACGGGGCGTCGCGCTCGGCCGGGAGCTTCACCGTCCAGCCCTCCCCCGGTCGGTGACGGAGGCTCGCTCCCCAGCGAGCGAGTCTGAGGTCGTCCGTGTCGTAGTAGGTCGTCGCGTTGCGCTCCGGCGGCCCGCTCCGAAGGGCCGCGCCGCCGAGGCCGTAGATGCTCGGCATACGGAAGTCCGCGCCTGCGGCAAGCTTCAGCTCGCGTTCGGGGCTGTGCTCCATTGTCGTCTCAGGGTAGCGTCCCCCTCGATGGGGTTCGATGGCGAGAAGCGGCGTGCAGCCGAAGCTGCCGCGGAGCTCGTCGAAGACGGCATGGTCGTCGGTCTCGGGACCGGCTCGACGGTTGGGTATCTGCTGCCGGCCATCGCAGCGCGCAGGCTCGACCTGCGTTGCGTCGCGACGTCACCGGCTACCGAGGACGCCGCACGCCAGCTCGGGCTTCGCGTGGAGTCGTTTTCCGGCTCGGACGCGCCGCCCCTTCTCGACCTCGCGATCGACGGGGCGGATCAGGTCGATCCGGACGGCTGGCTCGTCAAGGGCGGCGGGGCCGCGCACACCCGTGAGAAGGCGGTCGCCGCAGCCGCCGAGCGGTTCGTCGTGATCGTCTCGTCCGACAAGCTCGTCGACGCGCTCGCACCGCCCGTTCCGCTCGAGCTCCTCGAGTACGGTCTCGCCGCGACGCTCCTGCGGCTCGGCGCGGCGAAGCTCCGAGACGTCCCCCGGAGCCCCGACGGGGGCCTGATCGCCGACTACACGGCACCGTTCGACGATCCCCGCGAGCTCGCCCAGCGGCTGTCGGCGGAACCCGGTGTCGTCGAGCACGGGCTCTTCCCGGCCGCGCTCGTCACCAACGTCGTCGTGGGGACGGCCACCGGGGTCGAGCACCTCCCGCGCTGAGCCGCGGCGGACAGCGCCTCGGGCCCATCTCGGTCGGCTCGTTCCGTACGCGCGCCGACGCACGCCGCATCCCGCCGTGCAGGCCCGAGTCAGCGCTCGATGAGCTCGATCCGGTAGTCGTCCGGGTCACGGACGAAGCAGATGCGCGAGCCGCCCTCTCGAACCTGGTACGGCGGGCGCTCCGGCTCGATGCCGTGGCCTTCCTCGAGAGCGCCGAGCGTCGCGTCGAGATCGTCGACGCCGATCGCGATATGCCCGTAGGCCGTGCCGAGCTCGTACGAGCGGCCGTCGTGGTTGTAGGTCAGCTCGAGGACGTTCTCTGCATCGCCGAGGGAGAAGAAGTAGTTCGTCGCCTCGAGCTCGCCGTTTCTGACGATGTCCATGTCGCGGGAGAAGCGGAAGCCGAGCGCTTCGTAGAACCCGCGGCTCCGCTCGGGGTCGGTGATCCGAACCATGGTGTGCAGGAAGGTGGCCATGCCTCGACCCTACCGGTCGAGGCGCCCATGGGCGGCGAGGAGCTCGAGGACGTCGTCGTGGGCGAGCGCCCGCCCGACGCGACCCTCGCGGCCGACGACCTCGGGAGCAGCCCAGAGCGCGTTCAGAACGGCCTCCTCGGTTGCGTCGACGACTGCTTCGAAGACGTCGTCGAGGTCGGCGTCCGGAACCGTCGCCAGCGGCGCCGCTCCGCGCGGCCGGCGCCCGGCGGGCGCGAACGCGACGAAGATCTCGCCGCTTCCGTGGTGCGCGACCGAGCCGCAGCGCGCGAGGCCGAGCCCCGCTCGGCGTGCGACTCGCTCGAGCTGGTGCGCGGAGAGCGGGGCATCGACGGCGACGACGGCGATGCAGCTACCGGCCTTCGAGCGCCGCGCCGCAGGCGGCTCGCGCAGCAGGTCACCAACGGGTACCCCGTCCATCACGAGGCCCGGAGGCGGGTAGAAGTTCGAGAGGACGAGGACACCGACGGCCCCGCCGACCGACGGTGCGATGCGGCTGGCCGTCCCGATTCCCGCCTTGTAGCCCTTCGTCATCATCCCGGTTCCGGCGCCGACGGCGCCTTCGTCGACGACACCGCCGGTCGCCGCAGCGACGGCGCGTCCCGCGTCCGCGGCCTCGACCTGGACGACCCGGCCTTCGGAGAGCCAGCTGTCGTCGCACTCGCCGACGACCGGGATGACGAAGTCCTCGGTGCCGACCCTGGGCTCGACCTCGACGGCCACCGCGACCGCGCCGTCGTAGATGCGGCCCACTGCGTGCGTGGAGGTGAGGTACACGGGCGTCTCGATGCAGCCCCAGTCGGCGATCTGGAGAGAACCGGTGAGCTCGCCCGCCCCGTTCAGGACGGCGGTGCCCGCCGGCACGGGCTGTGCGTGCAAGGTCTCGACCGGCCCCGGCAGGACTGCGGTCACCCCGGTGCGCGCGACGCCGCGTCCCTGGGGCGGCTCCTCCTCGTCACGCCAGACGGTGACGTGGCCGACCGTCAAGCCTGCAACGTCCGTGATCGCGTTCGCAGGGCCGGTCTCGAACCGGCCGATGCGAAGACCGAGCTCTCGAAGTCGTGGACCCCGAGCTGGAGGAGCGTCCATCGACGTCGAGCGTACAAACCTCTGCGGTATCGCAACGTCCCTACACTGGTACGCGCTTCGTCGGGGGGACATAATCGCCTTCGCCCACCCCCAGCGACCCCGGAGGGATGTTCGTGAAACCTGTGAAGCTCCTCGCCGTAACCGCGCTCGTCGTCCTCGTCGCGCTCGGCATCACCGCCGCGGCGACAGCCCAGTCGGACGACGAGAAGGTCGTCCTCACCGTCGGCATCCCCGAGACGTATGACAGCTTCAACCCCATGGTGGGCGTCGAGGTCCCGGACTTCGACGTCTGGAACATGCAGTACGCGACGCTCACGGACAAGGCCGCGGACGACTTCGCGACGATCCCGGGCCTCGCCGAGTCGTGGGAGGGATCCGAGGACGGCAGGACCTACACGTACAAGCTCAGAGAGGGTCTCGAGTGGTCGGACGGGACGCCGCTGACCGCGGACGACGTCGCGTACACGATCAACCGTGCGCGCGAGGAGAAGTGGACGACGAACTACCTCTCGACCGTGCAGAACATCACGGCGAAGGCAATCGACGCTCGCACGCTCGAGCTGACGAGCTCGGTGGACGACCCGAAGCTCCCGATCATGGACGTGTACATCCTCCCGAAGCACATCTGGGAGCGCTACGACGCCAAGGCGATCAAGAAGTACGACGGCGTCAACGACGTCGGCTCGGGCCCGTTCGTCCTCAAAGAGACGAAGCGCGGACAGTTCTGGTCGCATGACGGCGAACCCGACGCTTCTGGGACGGCAAGCCGGCAGTCGACGAGGTCATCTTCCGTGTCTTCAACAACCCCGACGCGATGGTCGCCGCGCTGAAGGCCGGCGAGATCGACGTAGCACACGACATCCCGAACAACTCGGTGGAAGACCTGCGCAATACCCCGGGAATCGTCGTCGTCGTCGGCGAGCAGGGCGGGTTCGACGAGATCGCACTCAACGGAGGCGATGGCCTGAAGAAGCCCCATCCGGCACTGCTCGACCCGAACGTCCGTCTCGGCAGTCGCCCATGCGATCGACAAGCAGACGCTCGTCGATCGAGTCCTCGTCGGACTCGGAAGACCGGCGACGACGATCAGCCCGAGCGCGAGCCCTGCCTGGATCCCCGACGTCCCGGAGGAGGAGCAGATCGCCTTCGATCTCGACGAGGCGAATCGCCTGCTCGACGAGGGCGGTTACGAGGACACGGACGGGGACGGCATCCGCGAGATGCCGGACGGCGGCGAGCCGCTCGACTTCACGTACCTCGTCAACACCGAGTCACAGACGGCCGGCCCCGTCGCGGACTTCATGACGGGTTGGCTGAAGGAGATCGGCATCGCCGTGACCCAGAAGCCGATGGACGAGAACCGTCTGTACACCGAGATCGGGAACGGCGAGTACGACCTGTTCCAGTGGGGGTGGACGCCGTACGTCGATCCCGATCCGATGCTCTCGTACTTCCAGTGCTCGGACATCGCCCAGGAGAAGGACGGGTTCTACAACAACGACGCCAACTTCTGCGATCCGGAGTACGACAAGCTCTACAAGCAGCAGAACGTCGAGCTCGATCCCGCCAAGCGGGAGGAACTCGTGCACGAGATGCTGACGCGCTTCTACAAGACGGGTGTCTACAACTCGCTTTGGTACGAGGGCGATCTCCAGGCGTATCGCACCGACTCCTTCGCGGGTTGGCTGCGCCAGCCTGCGGACACCGGTCCTGTGATCTTCAGCAACACGACTCCGACCTATGCGAGCCTCACGCCCGTCGCGGCGACCTCGGACGGAGGCGGTGGAATGTCCACCGGGGCCATCGTCGGCATCGTCGCGGCAGCCGTTGCCGGCGCCGCGTTGATCTTTTACTTCGTTCGTCGCCGACAGACTGCCGAGGAGCGCGAGTAGAGAAGGTTTCGACGATCGTCGTGACGCGCCGATGAGCTTCCGATTCGTCAGCCGGAAGGTCCTCGGCGCGCTCGCGACGCTCGTGTTCGTCATCTGCTTCAACTTCTTCCTCTTCCGTGTCGTCGAGTCGAACCCGGTTGGGAATCTCTTTCGCGGCCGCAACCTGACGCCGGAGCAGCAACTCGAGCTCCAGAAGCAGTTCGGGCTCGACGGATCGAAGTTCGAGCAGTTCGTTCGCTACCTCGAGCAGACCGTGCAGCTGAACTTCGGCCGCTCCTTTACGTCGAGCGAGCCCGTCATGTCCCTCATCTGGGAGCGCGCATGGCCGACTATCGCCCTCGTCGGCGTCTCCACGCTGTTCTCGGCCGTCTTCGGTGTGATGATCGGGATCGTCGCCGCGTGGCGCAGGCGCTCGAAGGCCGATTAC
Organism: uncultured Gaiellaceae bacterium; assembly: GCA_963744505.1. Lineage (GTDB taxonomy): Bacteria > Actinomycetota > Thermoleophilia > Gaiellales > Gaiellaceae > GMQP-bins7. The sequence continues at coordinate 181,431 of CAVUTL010000003.1, read as the reverse complement.
GGCTGGACCGGATTCACCATGGCGACGTACTCGATGCCCGACTTCTGGCTGGGCATGCTGCTCCTCGTCACGTTCGCGGTGACGCTCGGATGGTTCCCGGTCGGTGGCATCACGGACGCGGGGTCCGATGCGACCGGACTGTCGAAGCTCCTCGACCAGGCGCACCACATGTTCCTGCCTGCGCTCACGCTCACGCTCGCCTACCTCGGCGAGTACGCACTCGTCATGCGCGCCTCGCTCATAGAGACGATGCGCGAGGACTACCTCACCCTTGCCCGTGCGAAGGGCCTGCGCGACGTGGTCGTCCGCAACCACCACGCGGTTCCAAACGCGCTCCTTCCGGTCGTCACCCTGATCGCGATCAACTTCGGGTTCGTTCTGTCGGGTGCGATCGCCGTCGAGACGATCTACTCCTGGCCGGGGCTTGGCCTGCTGACGTACGACGCCTTGCGCGGGCCCGATCTGCCGTTGCTCCAAGGTCTGTTCATCGTCTTCAGCGCCGCGGTCATCTTCTTCAACCTCGTCGCAGACCTACTCCACGCATACCTCGACCCACGGGTGCGGACCGAGTGAGCAGCGTCGCTGCGAACCCGCGAGCGATCGCCTGGCGCCGCCGCCGCCGGGCTCTGTCCCAGGCGTGGTCGCTGTACCGAAGGAACCTGCCGGGCATGATCGGCCTCGCGATTCTCGTCAGCATCGTTTCCATGGCACTTCTGGCCCCGCTGATCTCGAGCCAAGAGGACCTCAGCCCGGCGAACACGGTCGACAATCCGACCTGGGCCACCCCCTCGGAGCATCCTCCCTTGGGGACCGATCATCTGGGCCGGAGTGTGTGGGCGCAGTTCGTCTGGGGAGCGCGGATCAGCCTGCTGGTCGGTCTCGCTGCGACCCTGATCGCAATCGTCATCGGGTCAGTCGTCGGCATCCTCGCAGGCTTCTACCGCGGATTCGGCAGTGCGCTCCTCACGAGAGTCACCGAGTGGTTCCTCGTGATCCCGTTCCTTCCCCTGGCGATCGTCCTCGCAGCGATCCTCGGCGCGTCGGTACGCAACATCATCCTCGTGATCGGGATCACGTCGTGGCCCAGTACCGCCCGCATCGTCTCGGCCCAGGTGCGGACGCTGAAGGAACGGCTCTATGTCGAGCGCAGCCGCGCGCTCGGCGGGTCGAACCGGCAGCTCATGGGCCGCCACATCTTCCCCAACGTCTCGCCGATCATCCTCGCGAACCTGACGCTGACTGTTCCGGTCGCGATCCTCTCGGAGACGACCCTCGCGTTCCTCGGGCTCGGCGATCCGACACGGGCGTCGTGGGGGAAGATGCTCGACGAGGCGTTCGCGAACGGTGCGCTCGGACGAAACGCGTGGTGGTACTTCCTGCCGCCGGGCCTCGGGATCATGGCCGTCGTCCTCGCATTCACGTTGATCGGGACGGCGCTCGAGGAGATCCTCGACCCACGGTTGCGCGAGCGCCGGCGATGAGCGAGCCGATCCTCTCCGTTCGCGACCTGCACGTCACGTATCAGTCGGAAGCCGGGCCCGTGCCCGCTGTGCGCGGCGTCTCGTTCGATCTCGCGCCGGGTGAGACGCTCGGGCTGGCCGGCGAGTCGGGGTGTGGAAAGTCGACGATCGCTGGGGCCTTGCTCAAGGTTCTGCTCCCGGGGACGCAGGTGACCGGCGAGGTGCTGCTCGACGGCGAGGACGTCCTGCAGATGAAGCCGGGGAGGCTCCGGGCCGTGCGCTGGACGGAGATGTCCATCGTGTTCCAGGGAGCTCTCCACGCGCTCAACCCCGTGCAGCGGGTCGGAGATCAGATCGTCGAGGCGGTCGAGATACATCGAACCGCCCCGAATGCGCAGACACGCGTGCACGAGCTCCTCGAGACCGTCGGCATCCCCGCGCGACGGTCGGGCGACTACCCGCACCAGCTCTCGGGTGGACAACGACAGCGCGTACTCATCGCGCTTGCGCTCGCCTGCAACCCGCGCGTCCTGGTTGCCGACGAGCCGACGACGGCGCTGGACGTGATGGTGCAGGCCCAGGTGCTGGAGCTGCTCGAGCGCCTGCAGCGGGAGCTCGCGCTCTCGATGATCTTCATCACGCACGATCTCTCGACGCTCTCGTACGTCTGCCAGAGGACTGCCGTGATGTACGCGGGGCGGATCGTGGAAGAGGGTGATGCGCTCGATGTCTTCGACCGACCGCGCCACCCATATACATCCGCGCTCGCGGCGGCCTTCCCACGTATCGGCGACCACACGCACCGCATGAAGCCGTCCGGCCTCGACGGCGATCCGCCCGATCCGCGCGCGATCCCCGCAGGCTGTCCGTTCCAGCCGCGTTGCCCGGTCGCGGTCGCGGAGTGCACGTCTACGGCCATCGAGCTCTGGCCGGCGGGCGAGGCGCGACACGCGGCGTGCATCCACGTTCTCGAGCGAACCGCGACGTGACCAACACGCTCCTCGAGACGCGCGACCTTCACGTCCGCTTCGCGGCGCGCGGCGGTGACGTCGCCCGGGCAGTCGACGGTGTCGATCTCGGCGTCCGGCGGGGCGAAGTGCTCGCCCTCGTGGGCGAGTCTGGTTGCGGGAAGACGACGCTCGCTCGGACGATCATGGGGCTCGAGCGCCCGGCCGAGGGCGAGGTCGTCTACGACGGCCAGCCGCTTCGCTACGACGGCCGCTTTCTGCGCTCGTATCGCGGGAAGGTGCAGATGGTCTTCCAGGATCCGATGGGCTCGCTCAACCCACGCCAGACCGTCTACGAGGCGGTCGCGGAGGGGTTGCGGATCCAGAAGCGGCCGGGTGACGAGGCGTTACGAGTCGCAGATGCGCTCTCGCGTGCGGGTCTGCGTCCCCCCGAGCGCTTCCTGCAGCTCTACCCCTATGAGCTCTCCGGCGGGCAGCGCCAGCGCGTCGTCATCGCGGGCGCCATGGTGTTGAACCCATCACTCCTCGTCGCCGACGAGCCAGTCTCGAGCCTCGACGCATCAGTTCGCGGCGAGATCCTCAAGCTGATGCTCGACCTCGTTCGCGAGGCCGGCGTGACGATCCTCGTGGTCACGCACGATCTCGGGCTCGCCTGGAACATCGCCGACCGGATCGCCGTGATGTATCTCGGTCGCATCGTGGAGGAGGGGCCTGCGGAGGAGCTGCTCTCCCACCCGCGCCATCCGTACACGCGCGCGCTGCTGTCGGTCGTGCCGGAAGTGGAGGAGATGGAGCAGCTCATCCTGCAGGGGGAAGCGCCCGATCCCACGCGGATCCCGGCAGGGTGTCGCTTCCATCCGCGCTGCCCGCTCGTCGCGTCGGGAGAAGCTGCGCGGCTCGGCATCGAGGAGCGCTGCCGGGGCGACGATCTCGCGCTCCACGACGTCGCGCCCGAGCACCGAGCGGCGTGCCACGCCCTGTAGGGGCGAGATACATCTCGCCCCTCGCCCTACGCGCGGCCGAGCAGCCCGAACGTCAGCTTGCGGACGCGCTCCCGCCGCCGAGCTTCACGTTCATCGGCGAGCCGGTACCGCTCTTGCATACGGCCGAAGATCTCCTCGATCTGGCGACGCCTCGCGGCATCCTTTGCCCAGTACTCCGCGTCAGTCTCTCTCTTCGCCATCTCCGTTCTCCGCGGCTCGCACGAGTCGCCGTAGTTGTTCGTCGATGCTCATCAGCAGCAGGATCACTCCGTTCATCTCCTCGCGACTGAGCAGCTGCTCGCGTCTTCGAAGCACGTTCCCATGATGCCGCCCGAGCGCTCGACTGCGCAAGACGGCCGAAGCGGCCGTGGCTACTGGAGGCGACGGGGGATCGTGTGCTCGAAACGGCGTTCGACATGGCCGAGCCCGTCCGGGCCGTCTTCCGAGGCGATCACCTCGACCACGACGTGATACCGGCCTGACGAGGATCGCAGCCGGAGATGGGCCTCCGTCGTCACCGTCGTCTCCGGCCAGGCGATCGTGTACCGCGCCCGCGCGCTCGCCCACGCGCGGCCCGGGTTCCGCGTGGCGACGCCCACCAGCCCGTCGTAGTCCTCCTCGATTCTCGCCTCGTACGGGCCGTCGTAGCGCGACCCGTAGCTCGTGACGACCCGTGTTTGCCTCCCGACGGCGTCGTGCTCGATCTTGCGCACGGTCGGCGGGTCGAGCTCCGACACGTCCGCCGGGGGCTCCGGCCGCGGAGGTTGGAACACCGGCGGCGGCGCGATCGCCGGCCCGTCGAGGACGGGGAGGTCGAGCTCGACCGATCCTCGCGCGACGTCGAGCGAGCCGGCATGCGGCGGAGGCCACGTGTTCGGCCAGTCCGATCCTGCAAGCGCGAGGCGTACGCAGTGCCCCTGCTCGAAGAGCCACGAGGTCGCCTCGAGCTCGAGCTCGACGGCCGTCGGAACGCCGGGCTCGAGCGGCTTGGGCGCAGCGTGCCCGTCGCGGTGCGTGAGGTTGAGCACGCCCCGGCTGACGAGCGCCGACGTCCCGTCCGGGAAGACGTCGCAGAGCCGCGCGGACAGGAACGCGACTCGATGCGGCGACGTCACGGTGACCCGAAGTCGCGGATGGCCGAGGATCTCCAACTCGCGCTCGAGCGGTGCCCAGTCGTAGGTGAGCGAGCGTGCGTCGTCCTCGGCCTGGTCGTCGGGGAGCGTCCAGGGAGGCTTGGCAGCGCACGAGATCCACGCGGCGGTCCCGACGTCTCCGGCCACGGCGATGCGATCCGTGCCCTCACCATCCGGGCGCCAGGTCTGCACGCGCAGACGCTCGGCCGGCCAGGTCGGCTCCGAGCGCCACTCGCCGCGCATCTCGGCGAGGGCGGGTGCGGGGCGGGTCGAACGCCGCACGAAGACCGCGAGCGGCGGCTCCTCGTCGATTCCGTTCCGCTCGTCGCGCAGCCAGCGCGAGAACCAGCGGACGAGCTCGGGCACGAGGTCGATGTGCGGGCCGGGGATGGAGGTCGCGGTCGACATGTGAGCCCATGGCCCGATGATCACGCGCCGCGGGCACGACAGCGCCTCGTACGCCCGGAGCGCGATGTTGGTGTAGCCGTCGGCCCACCCGGCGACGATCATCGTCGGGCACGTGATCCGCTCGTACGCGGGCCGGAGCGATCCATGACGCCAGTACGGCCCGTCGTCCTGCTCCTCGAGCCAACGCACGAGCCACGGCTCGGTGCCTTCGATCCGGCGCCGCCACTCGTCGCGCCAGCCGTCGCCGTAGACCGCCGGAACGGGAGGGAGGACGTTGCAGGCGGCCATGTAGAGCACCCAGTCAACGAGGTCGATCGCCTTGAGGACGCCGCCCATGTAGTGAACGTCGTCCGTGTAGCGGTCGTCCGAGGCGTAGATCGGGACGATCGCGTGGAGTGCCGGCGGCCGTTCCATCGCCACCTGCAGCGAGTTGAACCCGCCCCACGACGTCCCGTACATGCCGACCCGTCCCGTGCACCAGTCCTGCGCTGCGAGCCAGGCGATCACCTCGCAGATGTCGGCCTGTTCCTGCGGGTGGTACTCGTCGAGCGCGATCCCCTCGGAGGAGCCCGTGCCGCGCAGGTCGAGCCGGCACACTGCGAATCCGCCCTCCTCGCAGAGGCGCTCGTAGTCGCTCGCGTACGACGCGGTGAGGTCGTCCATGCGATACGGGAGCGCGTCGACGATCACTGCCGCAGGGAGCTCGTCGGGGAGGAAAAGGCGAGCCGCGAGCCGCGTGTCGTCCTCCATCGTGATCCAGATGTGCCGGTGCTCCACGCGCGGTGATCCTAAGGCGCTCTACGATCGCCCGCGCGTGGATCTCCGGATGACCGAGGCGCAGATCGCTCTCCGCGAAGAGGCCGCGGCCTTCGCCGCGAGCCTGCTCCCGACCTTGGCAGAAGATCCCGAGTGGCGGCGGCAGGGGATGCTCTCCGACGGCGACTCGCGCGAGGTCACGCGGGCGCTCGGAGAGGCCGCCTGGATCGGGATGACCTGGCCGGAAGAGCTCGGCGGCCGCGGTCTGACGCACGTGGACGCCGCCCTCGTGGAGGACGTCTTCGGGTACCACTGGCTCCCGCTCTCGCTCTACCTCCTCTCGTACAAGACGATCGGCTGCGCGCTCGAGCGGTTCGCCTCGCCGGCGCTGAAGGAGCAGCTCCTCGGGCCGATCGCTCGCGGCGAGCTCACGTTCTGCCAGGGCTTCTCGGAGCCCGGCGCGGGAAGCGACCTCGCGTCGTTGACGACGCGCGCCGTGCGGCGCAACGGCGTCTGGGTCGTCGACGGGCACAAGATCTGGACCTCGAGCGCGTGGCTCGCGGACTGGATCTACCTCGCCGTGCGCACGAACCCCGACGAGCCACGGCACCGCGGCATCTCCGTCCTCGTGGCGCCCATCGACACGCCCGGGATCGAGGTGCGCCGGTTCCCCGTCCTCGGAGGCGGCTACCTCTGCGAGGTGTTCCTCGATGCCGTCGAGATCCCGGCGGAGAACGTCGTCGGAGAGGTCGACCGCGGCTGGGACGTCCTCATGCACACGCTCGACTTCGAGCGCATCACGGCGGAGAAGCTCGGCGGGCTCGCGTGGATCCTGGACGGGCTCGAGGCCCGGCTGGCAGCGACGGGGCGGCTCGAGGCGGCGTGGGCGCGGGTTGCGTCGCTCCGCGGAGAGATCGCTGGTGCGCGGCTTCTCTCCCTGCGCGCCGCGGATCTCCTCGATCGCAAGGAAGACGCGAGCGCCGCCTCCGCGATGGCGAAGCTCGCCGGAGCCCGACTTGCGCAGCGCCTCGCACGCGAGGGAGTCGAGCTGCTCGGCCTGGAGGGGCTCGCGGACGCCCAGGCGTCTGCACCGCTCGAGGGACGCCTCGGCGGCCTGTACCGCGCGGCGGTCGGCTCGACCATCTCCGGCGGCTCCGCCGAGATTCTTCAGCTGGTCATCGCCCGTCGCGGGCTGGGGCTGAAGTGACGCTTCCGCTCGAGGGCGTGCGCGTCGTCGAGTACGCGCAGTACGTCGCGGGGCCGCTGTGCGGCGTCCTCCTCGCCGATCTCGGTGCCGAGGTCGTGAAGGTCGAGCCTCCCGCCGGCGACGGCTACCGCCACGTCATGCCGGTCGCGCCCGGCATCGGTCGCTACTTCGTGCCGCTGAACCGGGGCAAGCGCTCCGTCGTCGTCGACCTCAAGAGCGCCGAGGGGCTCGAGACGAGCGCGCGGCTTCTGCGCGGAGCCGACATCGCGCTGCACAACTTCCCCCGCGAGCGAGCCTCGGGGTTCGGGCTCGGCTGGGCCGAGGTGCACGCAACGCATCCGGCGCTCGTCGTGGGGCGAGTCAGCTCGTTCGGCACGTCCGGTCCGCTCGCCGACGCGCCCGCCTACGACCTCGTCGCGCAAGCGCGCGCGGGACTGCTCACCGCGCACGCCGCTCGTGGCGACACGGTGCCCGTGCGAGCCGGAGGGATCCCGATGGCTGATCTCACGGCCGGCTTCCTGCTCGCGACGGGCGTGCTGGCCGCGCTCGTTCGAGCCCGCGAGACGGGTGAGGGAGAGCTCGTGGACGTCTCGCTCCTGGCTGCGGCGATGGCGGTCCAGCTCCAGGACCTCGTCTGGCTCGGCGGCGAGCCGCGAGATGCGACACGCGCAGCGGATCGAGCGCAGCTCGACGCTCGCGCCGAGGAGATCGCGGGCGGGATCGCCATGAACCCCTACTACCGCTGCTTCGAGGCGTCGGACGGGTTCGTCGCGGTCGCGTGCCTCAACGTCGCGCAGCGGCTCGCATTCCTCGGCCTGTTCGGGCTCGACGACGCGACCGTCGACGCACCCGACGTCGTTCCCGGGGACGCCGCTGTGTTGCGCGCGAAGGTCGGGCTCACGGACACGATCGCGCGTGTGTTCTCGGAGCGGTCGGTGGCCGTGTGGCTCGAACGGCTCGCGGAGGCGGGCGTGCCGTGCGGGCCGGTCCAGCAGCGCGAGACGATCCACGCCGACCCACAGGTGGTCGCGGAGCGCCTCGTCGGGCGCGTTACGCAACCGGGGCTCGGCGAGGTTGACCTGCTTGCACCGTTCGTGCGCTTCGGCAGCGAGAGGCAAACGCTCGCTCCTGCGCCCGAGCTCGGCGCGGACACCGACGCCGTCCTCTCGGAGCTCGCATGACGTTCGAGGTGGGAGAGGAGCTCACGCTGTTCGCCGAGTCCGTTCGCGCGGCGATCGGCGACTGGCACCCACCACGCGAGCCGGAGCTCGGCGGCTGGCAGGACGATCGCGACGACGAGCTCGCGACGCGCCTCGCGGCCGCCGGATGGGGCGCGCTCTGGAGCGGAGAGGAGCTGCTCGGAGCCGTGGTTGCCGGAGGGATCGAGCTCGGACGGGCGGCCGCCCCCGTCTGTCTCGTGGACGAGGCGACGCTCGGAGCGTCGCTGTGGGTCGACGGCCGTGCCCGACATGCACGCGCGAGCCGGTCGCTGGCGGTCCCGCTGCATGAGGGCGGTCTCGGGCTCGGCACTCCCTCGTCGGAGGCTCGTCCCGAGGTGACGCTCGACGGCAGCGGCACGGTCCTCGTCGAGGTCGGCGCGATCGGACAGCTCGAGGAGGTTGCGGCCGCGTCGTGCTGGCGCGCGTGGACTGCCGGCACGCTCGCGTACGTCGCGGGCCTCTCTGCGCGTGCGCTCGAGCTCGCGGTCGAGCATGCGCGAACCCGCGAGCAGTTCGGAGCGCCTCTCGCGGCACTGCCCGCGATCCAGTCGCGACTGGCCGACGCCGCGCTCGCGACGGACGCGATGACGCTGCTGGCCTGGGCGGCGCGCTCGAACTCGGGCGGGCTCCAGGAGCCCGAGCTTCGCTGGGTGGGAGCCGCCTGCTGCGATGTTGTCGCCACCGCACAGCAGGTGCACGGGGCCGTCGGGTTCGCGCTCGAGGCCGGTCTCCACGTGTACTTTCGCCGCGCCCGCTCCGTGCAGGCGTGGGCCGCGGCGGCCTGCTCAGCGGCTCGCTGACCCTCTCACGGATCGAGCGTGCGCCACTCGGGTGAGCGGATCTCCTCGAGGACGTCGTCGAGCCAGTCGATCTGGGCCTGGACCGTCCGTATCCCGCCCTCGAGAGCGATGCGGAACGTTCGCGCCTTGCGGTTCGAGCCGGTCGGCTCAGACTGGATCCGCTCGAACTCGGTGAGGATCCCGGACCAGTAGGCCCGCTCGCGCTCGACCTGTGCCTCGGCCTCGTCCGGTTCGAGCAGCCAGAGGAAGAACGTCCGGAGCGTCGCGTCCCGGCGGATGCGCCGGTCGGGCTCGGTCTCACGCAACCAGCGGCGGATCTCGTCCAGTCCCGCGGCCGTGAGCGCGTACGTCTTCGATCCGCGCGGGCCGGACTCGGTCTGCTCGATGAGCCCCTCGTCGAGCAGCCGCGCGAGCTCGGGGTAGATCTGGCTGTGGCTCGCCGGCCAGGCGTACGCCAGCGACTGCTCGAACTGCTTGAGGAGCGCGTAGCCGTTGCGCGGACGATCGGCGAGGGCGCCCAGGAGTGCGTAGCGGAGTGCCATTCAATATGTCAATCTTGACATGTAAGCGCCGGAAGGACATCATCCCTGAAGATGCGGATGCCGGGCCTGCTCCTCGTGCCACTCGCCATGGTCGCGTTCGTCGCCTCGGCGCAGGGTCGTCCCTCCGTGCCCTCCACCGCCGCCGGCGACGTACGCGAGCTCGGCAGGTCCATCGAGCAACTCCACCCGGATCCGTTCCGGGCCATCCCGCGCCAGCGCTTCAACGCCGAAGTCGACGCGCTGGCGCGGCGTGCTCCGTCCATGACGCGGAACGAGCTCCTCGTCGGCGTGCTCCGGATCATCGCGCTCATCGGGCCGCGCAACGGGCACACCGGTCTCTTCCCGGGCGACTCGGCTCACACCCGGCCGCTCCACCTGTACCCCTTGCGGCTCTACCGGTTCTCCGACGGCCTGTACGTCGTGGACGCGCAGGACGACTCACTCGTCGGCAGCCGTATCGTCGCGATCGAGGGGACTCCGGTGGAGCGCGTCCTCGCTCTCGTGGAGCCCCTGACGCCGAGCGACAACCAGTCGAACACCCTCGGGATGGCTCCGCACTACCTGCTCACAGCCGAGGTGCTCGACGGCCTCGGCGTCACGGAGGGGGCAGACTCCGCGGACTTCATGTTCGAGCGTCCCGGCGGGGAGCGTGCGGCCGTCACGCTGGCGCCGATCGCCGGGCCGGAGTACGCGGCGGCCTTCGCCGATCCGCTCCACGGCCACTATCCGTCCGTGCTGCCGTCGGCGTCACGTCCGCTCTACCTGTCCGGTGCGGCCAAGACGATGTGGACGCGGAAGCTCGCGGCGGGTCGTGCGGCCTATTTCGGCTTCAACGCCGTCGTCTCGCCGTCCCCGGCCTTCGTCCGTGGGCTCGAGCGGCTCGTCCGGTCGCCGAAGGTGCGCCGCGTCATCGTCGACGTCCGCATGAACGGCGGAGGAGACAACACGACGTACGGCTCGCTCACCTCGCTCCTCGACTCGGCAGCGGTCGACAAGCGCGGGCGGCTGTATCTCCTCACGGGGCGAGCAACGTTCTCCGCCGCGGCGAACTTCGCCGCCGAGATCGATCGCGACACACGCGCGATCATCGTCGGCGAGTCGACGGGCGGCGGGGTCGAGACGCTACGGCGACACGGTCCCGGTGCGCTTGCCGACCACCGGCTGGTACGTCCACGTCGCCACCCGCTACCACGAGCGGAGGCGCGGCCCGAAGGACCGTCGGCTCGCGGTCGGACCTGACGTGCGCGTCGACCTCACGTCGACCCAGTATTTCGCCGGGCGCGACCCGGTGCTCGAGCGCGCCCTGCGCGGCCTCTAGGCGATCGCGGGCGCGGGCGCCCGCCTCTCGGCAACGGGCGCGCGTGGATCGTCGATCAGCTCGAACGTCTCGCCGAAGATGAGCCCGCGCACGTGCTCCGACTCGAGAAACTCGCGCGGGAACCCGACCCGGAACTCGCCGGCCGCGTCGAGTCGTTCGAGCTGCTCCTGCGTGAGCTCGACGTCGAGCGCGCCGAGGTTCTCCCGAAGCTGCGCCTCCGTGCGCGCGCCGACGATCGGAACGGTGTGCCACGGCTGGGCGCGGACCCAGGCGATCGCCACCTGCGCTGGGGTCGCGCCGAGCTCGTCCGCGACGGCGATCACCGCACGCGCCAGCGCGTTCGCCTTTGGTCCGACGGAGTCGTACCGGCGTGGCTCGTCGTTCTCGTCGAGGTACTTCCCCGTCAGCGCACCGCCCTCGAGCGTGCCCCACGGCGTGAAGGTGAGCCCGAGCGCTCGCGCCATCGGCAGCAACTCGCGCTCGACGTCGCGGTCGGCGAGCGAGTACGGCGCCTGCACGGCGACGAATTGCGACCAGCCGCGCAGCTCCGCGAGCGTCACCGCCTGCGAGACGACCCACGCCGGTGTGTCGGAGATGCCGACGTAGAGGACCTTCCCCGACGAGACGAGGTCGTCGAGCGTCCGGACCACCTCCTCGATCGGCGTCATCCCGTCCCACATGTGGAGCCAGAGCAGGTCGACGTAGTCGGTGCCGAGCCGGCGAAGGCTGGCCTCGAGCGTCCGGACCAGGTTCTTGCGCTGGTTCCCGCCGGCGTTCGGGTCGTCGCGTCGGGTACTGAGCGTGTACTTCGTCGCCACTACGAAGTGGTCCCGATCCGGCCGCACGAGTGCCCCCAGGATGGTCTCGCTCTGGCCGTCCGTGTAGTTGCAGGCCGTGTCGACGAAGTTCCCGCCCGCCTCCACGAAGGCCTCGAACATCCGGCGGCTCTCGTCCTCGGACGCACCCCAACCCCAGGCGTCGCCGAACGTCATGGTGCCGAGAGCGACCTCCGAGACGCGCAGGCCACTCCTGCCGAGCAGCGTGTACCGCATCACTCTTCCTCCGTTCCGATGATGTCCGCCACGAGCGCGGCCGCGTCGTCGGCGGCCGCTCGGCGCGGGACGTATGTGTATGCGCGCGCATTGCCCTCCAGCGCCACGAGCCCGGCCTCGCGGAGTTGGGCGAGGTGGTGGTGCACCGTCGAGCGCGTGAGGCCGGTTGCGTCGACGAGATCGGCCGCGCGCGAGACGCCTCGGCCGACGAGCGCGAGGATCTCCACGCGCTTCGGATCCGCGAGCGCCCGGCCGAACGCGAGCAGACGGTCCTCGCTGCCACGATCGGGCGTCGCGCGGTATGCGATCAGTCGCGACGAGCGGTGTTGCGCGAGCACGAGCGGCAGCGTCGGCGTCAGGTGGGGGACGAGGACGACGCGCTCGGCCTCGGGCTCCGGGACGTAGCGGTAGCCGGTCGCGACGTGCTCGATCGCCTCGAGCGGAGATCGGCGTGCGAGGGTCGCGGTCGCAGCGTCCTCGGCAGCCTCGAGCTCGTCCGTGGCGGTCGGTGCGAGCAGCGAGCGCGATGCCGCCTCGATCGCAGCCACGATGCGACGCCGGGACTCGACCGGGTCGAGCGGCAGCAGGGCGCCGAGCGACGAAGCGGCGTGGCCGCCGTAGTAGCGCGGGTGCGCGAGGAGGCGGCTGCGACGCCGCAGCGTCACCCGCTGCGGCCGCTTCGATGTCGTCGACCCCCGCGAGCGTGCACCACGACCAGGCATGGCGACCGAGGAGGTGCCGCCGCAGCTCGACGGGCGGCATCGCCGCCACGAGGTCGCTCAGTCGGTCGGCGGCGTATGGCGCGCCCGCGTCCAGCGGTACCCCGAGGAGGTTGAGCCACGACTCGCCCTCGGTGTCGCCGACTCCGTCGAGCGCAGCGCGGAGGTCCTGGGCAAGCTCGTCGCGCGGCTCGCGAGACGCGCCGGCCAGCGCCACGAGCAGCGCGAAGGACGTGCCCGACGCAACGTCGACCGGTGGCGCTTCGATGCTCGATATGTCCGATGGACATCGGACATAGACTACATCAATCGGACATAGAGGCGAGTCCCTCGATCGAGGGATTGCACCTCCCCCTTTTGGGCATAGCGTCAGCAGGTAGGCGACTGACGCTCACCCTGGGGAGGGGGGCTCACGTGGCAAAGCGATCGAACGGATCTGTACGGATCGAGCTCTTCGCGCGCGAAGACTGTCCGAATCGAGGAATGGCACTGGTCGTCGTCGAGCGTGTCGTGGACGAGACCGGCATACCCGCGGAGATCGAGGTCGTCGAGGTCGAGTCGGACGAGGACGCGGAGGCGCATCGCGTGCTCGGATCCCCGACCGTGCTCGTCGACGGACGCGACGTCGATCCGCAGCCGAGCCTGCATGCGGAGTACAGCTCCGACGATCGCATCTACCGCACGGGCCGCGGCCCTTGCGGCTGGCCCGAGGCCGAGTGGATCCGTGACGCGCTGCTCCGCGCCGTCGCGGAGACGACCTCGAACGGCCGTCACTAGCTCGACGCGACCAGATCCTCCACGACCAGGCCGTACAAGACGCCGTCGACCCACTCGTCGTTGCGCCAGTACGCCTTTCGGCGCACGCCCTCGCGTGTGAACCCGGCGCGCTCCGCGTGGCGCATCGCGCGCTCGTTGAACCCGTAGATCTCCATCTGGACGCGATGGAAGCCGAGGTCGTCGAAGAGGTGGCGTTGAAAGAGGAGCGCGGCCGTGTCCGCAACCTTCGCGCCCCGGAAGTCGGGGTGCACCGCGAGCCCACCGAGGTTCGCGATCCGACTCCGGACGTTGATCCGCTCGAAGCGCATCGTGCCGGCGCACGCGCCGTCGACCTCGATGACGAAGAGGCCGAACGAGTCGGGCGCGTCGTCCGACTGCGCGATCTCGGCGACGAGCTCGTCGCGGCCCTTCGCGCTCACGGCTGCGAGGAACGGCTCGACGTCCTCGTGCGTCACGAGCTCGACGAGGAAGTCCGCGTCGTCGGGGCGGGCCCGGCGGATCGAGACCTTCATGCGGGCGACTCCTGGGCGCGGACGCCGAAGAGGCGCTGGCCCGACGCGAGGATCACGCCGACGAGGATCAGGGCGAGACCGGCCATCGCTATGGCGCTGATCGGCTCGTCGAGGAGCGCCGCGCCGTAGAAGACGGCGAACCCGGGCATGAGGAACGTGACGAGCGACAAGCGACGACTGCCGAACAACCGGAGGATCCTGAACAGAAGCAGCTGGCCGAGAAAGGTCGGGATCAGTGCGAGTGCGAGCAGTCCCGCGAGTGCGGTCGTGCCGGGGACCTGTGTCGGTGGCTCGGCGAGAGTAAACGGCAACAACGCGATCGCCCCGACGATCATCGATCCGGTGGCGAGAACCGGGCCTGCCGTTCCGTGGACGCGAAGCTGCCCGTAGATCCCTCCGGCCGCGTAGGACAAGGACGAGAGAACGACCGCGAAGGTCCCCACGACCGCCCAGGCATCGCCGCTGGGATGGACGCCCGTGATGAGCGCGACGCCGCCCAGCCCCACCGCGAGCCCGACGACCTGGGCGGCGCGAGGGGGATCGTGAGGAAGGAATCGCAGTCCGAGGACTGCCACGAAGATCGGCACAGATGCTTGCGCGATCCCGGCGATGCTCGAGTCGATGTGGGTCTCTCCCCAGGCGACGAGCGTCATCGGCAACGCCGCGTTGATCACCCCGAGCACGAGACAGGGGACCCACGCTGCCCTGAGGTCCGTGAAGGCCGACCTCGCTCCGGTTCGGTGAACGAGGAACCCCGACAGCAGAACCGCGGCGATCGCGAGCCGGATGTCGGTCATGGCCGCCGGCGGGATGTCCTCGACGGCCACCTTGATGAAGAGGTACGAGGCGCCCCACATCGCCGCGAGCAGGAAGATCGACGGCCAGTAGGCGCGCATCGTCGGAGGCTACCGGCGGCGTTCCGCCTCACTTCATGCGAGGTCGGGTGCCGTCGATAAGCTGATCTTCTGAGCACGGCGGCGGATCCTGCGCTCCATCGCGCACTCGGCCTCACGGATGGGGAGTTCGAGCGGATCCGCTCGCTGCTCGGCCGCGACCCGAACGACTTCGAGCTCGCCGTCTTCTCGCTCCTCTGGTCGGAGCACTGCGGCTACAAGCACTCGGCGCTCCTCCTGAAGCGCTTGCCGTCGACCGGGCCGCGGGTCCTGACAAGGCCCGGGCGAAAACGCCGGCGTGCTCGATCTCGGCGACGGTCTCGCCGTCGCCTTCAAGGCCGAGAGCCACAACCATCCCTCGGCGGTCGAGCCGTTCCAGGGAGCGGCCACCGGCGTCGGAGGGATCCTGCGGGACATCGTCGCCATGGGCGCGCGACCCGTTGCGCTGCTCGACGCGCTTCGCTTCGCGGAGCCGGATTGGAGCTTCTCGCGAGCGGTCGGCGGCATCGGTCACTACGGGAACTGCGTCGGCGTGCCGACCGTCGGAGGCGAATCGGTCTTCGACGAGGTCTACCGCGACAACTGCCTCGTCAACGCGATGTGTGTCGGTCTCCTGCCCGTCGAGCGCCTCATGCGGGCGAAGGCGACGACCGCAGGCCAACTCGTCGTCCTCTACGGTGCGACCACCGGCCGCGACGGCATCGGCGGCGCGTCCGTGCTCGCAAGTCAGGAGCTCGACGACGCCGCGGCGGACAAGCGCCCGTCCGTTCAGATCGGCGATCCGTTCGCGGGCAAGAAGCTCATCGAGTCGTCGGTCGAGCTCGTCTCGTCCGGGCTCGTCGAGTCGCTGCAGGACTGCGGTGCGGCCGGCATCGCCTCTGCGCTCTCCGAGATGGCCGCCGACTTCGGCATCGACGTGCACCTCGACCGCGTGCCGCTGCGCGAGGAGGGGATGGAGCCGTGGGAGGTCATGATCTCCGAGAGCCAGGAGCGGATGATCGCGATCGTCCGCCCGCAGATGCTCGAGGCCGTCGAGGCGGTGCTCGATCGTTGGGAGCTCGAGCACGCGGTGATCGGTGAGGTGACCGGATCCGGTGAGCTGCGCGCCTTCTGGGAGGAGCAGGTGGTCGGCGAGATCCCCGCGCGGCTCCTGACGGACGAGTGCCCGCGCTACGAGGTCGGCAAGGCCCGCCGTGCCCCCACGCCAGCGCGCGAAATAGTCGACGCGCCTCCTGCTCACGAGGCGCTCCTCGAGCTGCTCCGCTCCCCCGCGCTTCGCAGCCGCGAGTTCGTCTATCGGCGCTACGACCAGCTGGTTGGATCGCGGACGGTGCGACGACCCGGGCTGGACGCCGCGGTCCTGCGGCTGCGGCCGTCGATGCGCGGCCTGGCGCTCTCGCTGGACGGCCAGGGCCGGATCGCGCGGCTCGACCCTTACACCGGCGGCGCTCTCGCCGTGCTCGAGGCCGGACGGAACGTCGCGTGCGTCGGGGGCGAGCCGATCGGCTTCACCGACTGTCTGAACTTCGGGAACCCGGAGAAGCCCGAGATCGGATGGGAGCTCGCGGAGGCCATCGACGGCATCGCCGCCGCCTGTCAAGCCCTCGATGCGCCCGTGGTCTCCGGAAACGTCTCGCTCTACAACGAAACGAACGGACGTGCTATCCACCCGACGCCTGTCGTCGGTGCGGTCGGGCTCGTCGAGGACGTTCGCCGCGTGCCGAAGGGATGGAGTGAGGGCGACGTCGTCTTTGCGGCGTTCGCCTCGCCGCTCTCGCTGGCGGGATCCGAGTACCAGGCGCGCTACGGCGACGTGAGCGGGACTCCCGCGCCGCTCGATCTCGACGCCGAGGCGCGGCTCGTCTCGTTCCTCTGGCACGTGGCTCCGCTCGCCTCGCTCGTGCACGACGCGGCCGAAGGCGGGCTCGCGATCTGCCTCGCCGAGGCGGCTCTCTTCTCAGGCTCCGGCGCTGCGCTCGACATCCGTGACGACCCGGTCGAGCTGTTCGGTGAGGTCGGCGGCCGAGCGATCGTCGCGTGCGCGCCCGCCGACGCCTCGGGGATCGAGACCGTTGCGGCTGAGTTGAGCGTCCCGCTCCGACGGATCGGTGAGGTCGGCGGCGGTACGCTGCTCGGAGTGGAGCTGTCGCAGCTTCGAGCCGCCTGGCAGGACCCTGGGTCAGACCCCACGGGTCTGACCCCTTGAGGAGTCGCTGACGTGTGCGGAGTGTTCGGAATCCGCTCCGAGGAGAGGGACGTCGCGCGCCTCGCGTACTTCGGCCTGTTCGCGCTTCAGCATCGCGGCCAGGAGGCTGCGGGCATCGCCGTGTCGGAGGGCGGACGCCTCACCGTCGTCCGCGAGATGGGCCTCGTCGCCCACGTCTTCGACGAGCAGCAACTGCAGGCGCTCCCGGGGGACGTCGCGATCGGGCACACGCGCTACTCGACGACCGGTGCGAACAAGTGGGCGAACGCGCAGCCTCACATCCATCACGGGTCTGCTCGGACCATCGCGCTCGGCCACAACGGAAACCTCGTGAACGTCGAGGAGCTGCGGGGCCAGCTCATCGCCGACGGCATCCGGCTCGCCTCCGGCTCCGACACGGAGCTCATCGCCGCGCTGATCGCTCGCGATCCTGCCCCTCTCGTGGACGCCGTCGCGAACACGATGCGCCGCCTCGAGGGCGCGTACTCGGTCACGGCGCTGGTCGACCACACGCTCGTGGCGTTCCGCGACCCGATGGGATTCCGGCCTCTGTCGCTCGGGCAGATCGGCGACGACTGGGTCGTCGCGTCCGAGACGTGCGCGCTCGACCTCATCGGCGCCGACGTCGTGCGTGACGTGCGGCCCGGCGAGGTCGTCTGGGTCGACGACGAAGGACTGCACGCCGCGCAGGCGGTTCCCGCAGGCCGCAACGCGCTCTGCATCTTCGAGCACGTCTACTTCGCGCGACCGGACTCGCGCGTCGGCGGTGTGGAGGTGCACGGGTCGCGGGTCCGCATGGGCGAGCGCCTCGCGGCAGAGGCACCTGCGGAAGCCGATCTCGTCATCGGAGTCGCCGACGGCGGCACGCCAGCCGCGATCGGTTTCTCGAACGCGTCGGGAATCCCGTTCAACGAGTTGCTCATCAAGAACCGCTACGTCGCGCGCACGTTCATCCAGCCCGAGCAGGGCATGCGCGAGCAGGGCATCCGCATGAAGTTCAACCCGCTCGCCGAGGTCGAGGGGAAGCGCATCGTCGTCGTCGACGACTCGATCGTCCGCGGGAACACGACGCGCCAGCTCGTGCAGATGCTGTTCGACGCGGGCGCGGCCGAGGTACACGTGCGCATCTCGTCGCCACCGGTCGTCTCGCCGTGCTTCTACGGGATCGACATGGCCGACGAGGACCAGCTCGCTGCCGCCCATCGCTCCGTCGAGGAGATGCGCGCCCACATCGGCGCCACCTCGCTGTACTACCTCTCCGTCGAGGCGATGCAGGAGGCCACGCAGCTTCCCGAGGACTCGGTCTGCCGCGCCTGCTTCACACGCGACTACCCGACCCGCGTGCCGCCGAGGCCCGAGAAGCTCCGCTTCGAGCCCGCTCCGGCCTGACGAGCCACGTCTCGGGAAGCCGTCTTGCGCACCCGCCGCGTTGTCCGGCACCATCCGTTGGTGGCGGACGACGAGGCGACGCAGCTCCTGCTCGAGGCGGTCTTCGACATCAAGGCCGCCGTGTACGAGATTCATGATGCCGTGGTCTGGAGAGAGGAGGACGAGGATGGCGAGGAAGAGGAAGAAGATGACGCCTGAGGAGCGCGCGGCCGAGCTTGCCCGTCGCGAGGACCTCGATCGCAGACTCCGCGAGATGATCGAGCGCTATCGCGTTCTCAACGCCGAGAAGCGCGCCGCCGCCGAAGGCAGTTGAGGCGCCGCTCGACGCGTCGGGCTACCTGACCCAGAGCTGGCTGAACAGAACGCCCCACTGCGGGTTGTACTGGTAGTTGCCGACGCGCTTGGAGACGAAGTCGACGTTCGAACGGTTGACCGTCGGCACGATGGGTGCCTGGGCGAGGAGCTCGCGCTCGACTTGCTGCCAGAGCAACGTCGCGGCGGGAGGATCCTGTGCCTGGAGAGCGGTCGCCTGCGCCATCTGCGCATCGATCGAGGGGTCGCAGAATCCGGCGTAGTTCGTGTTCTGGTTCGTCGCCGAAGCCGGCACGAACGCGGCGCAGCTGAGAAGTGGAGGGATGAAGCCCGCTGCGGAGGGAAAGTCGGCAAACCAGCCCGAGAAGCCGATCTGGGCTCCTGTCCGGGAGTCACTGACCGTGCCGAAGTAGGCATCGACGTCGGCGACGGGGTTCACGCTGGCTCGGAAGCCGATCGAGCCGAGCACGGAGGCCATGTGCTGGCCGCTTTCGGTGAGGTCGCCCGGAACCCAGACGGTGACCTCTGCACCGTCCGCGCCGGCGTTCCGTACGAGCTGCCGCGCCCGGTCGAGGCCCCTCACGCCTCCCGACGCATAGAGGCACGTGGGTCGGTACCCCGGGAAGTTCGGCGGCAGGATCTGACAGGTTGGAGCGTACGCTCGCCCCCGCTGCGACGCGAACGCCGTGCGGTCGAAGGCATGGTTGACGGCGCGGCGCACCGAGACGTCGTCGAATGGCGGCACCCGCGTGTTGAGAAAGAAGAACTCGGTCGCGAAGCCTGCATTCAGATGAAACTGGCTCGGGTAGCGGACAGCGAGCTGCTCGAGCTCCTCCCGCGACAACGCTGTTCCCCCGCTCTGGACGACATCGGCGTTGCCACGCCTGACCATCGCAACTCGACCGGAGTCGAAGAACCCGCTCGCCGAGACGGAGATCGAGTCGGGGTACCCGTGCGGTTGAGCGTCGGCCGACCACTCACGGAACTGCGGGTTGCGAACGAGTCGATACGTCTTCGTCTTCTTCCGGTACCCGACGATCCGGTACGGCCCCGTCGCAGGGACGGCGTTCGCCCCCACGTCGCGCGACGGTGTCGAGACAGGAACCGCGTACGCCCACGGCATCGCAAGCTTGGAGAGGAAGTCCCCGTCGGGCGCCGTCAGCCGGAAGGTGACGGATCGACCAGCACCGTCGGCGACGATCCCTCGGGAGAGATCGCACGGCTTGTCCTTCGTGCATCGATCCGCACCGACGATCCCCGCGTAGTAGGACGCTCCACCCGAGCCGAGCTCGAAGACGCGCTCTAGAGCCCGCCGGAAATCCTCCGGTCGTACGAGCTTCCCGCTGGAATAGCGGATGTCCGGCCGGAGCTGGAACGTGTAGGTCCTTCCGCTGTCCGTCGGCGCGGGCAGCGCCTCGGCGAGGTCGGGTACGAGCTGAATTCCCTGACCGCCCCCGACCTTTCGGAAAGAGACCAGCCCGTCGTTGGTCATGACCAGCATCGACCAGCTCCCTGCCGTGTATGCGAGCGCGGGATCGATGAAGTCCACTTCCGCGGCGAGAACTCGCAGCTCTCCACCGCGGTGCTCGCTCCCGCTCGAGCCAACGGCGACGTAGGCGCCGCGCGGCGACAGGGCGACCGCTCGCGGCGGGTTGTCCAGCGAGATCGATTCCACCTCGCTCGCTTTCGAGGGCTCGAAGTGGGAGAGGGTTCCGTCGCCGGCGTTCGCTACCCACACGTCGTCAGGCCCCGCCGCGATGCCGGACGGCGCAGAACCGACAGCGACCAGGTCCGTCACGGCGAATGCGCGCGGGTCGATCCTCGACACGGTGCCGTCTGTGCGATTCGCGACCCAGACCGCGTCGGCGCTCACCGCGACGGCGACCGGATCGACACCGACTCCTACCTCACGCAGGACTCGACCCGAACGGGGATCGAGGGCAACCACCTTGCCCGAGGGCGGCGAGACGATCCATACGCGCCCGAAGCCGACGGCGACGCCCGACGCTCCGACCGCTGCGGGCAAGGTCTTCGGCCGCCCGCTCACCGGGTCGATCCGGGTCACCGTCCCGTCCGCGGAGTTCGTCACCCAGACGGCGCCTTCCCCGGATGCGACTCCGGTCGGGCCGTTACCGACCGTGATCCTCTGCGACTCCTGGTTCGTCCGAGAGTCGATCCGCGAGACGGTGCCGTCCAGCCCGTTGGCGACCCAGACGGCGTTGGGAGTGACTGCCACGCCAGCCGGTCCGCCGCCGACCTGGATCGTCTGCACGACCTGGTTCGTCTCGGGGTCGACGCGCGAGACGGTCTTGTCGATCGCGTTCGTGACCCAGATCGCATCCGGCCCGACGGCAACTTCGCCCGGCGCGCCGCTCACAGCGATCTCGGACAGGACCTCGCCGCTGTCCGTGTCGATCACCCCGACCGAGTTCGGACTGACCGATGCGCCGGCCGTCGAGCCGCCGCCCTGTGTCAGGAGCACGCCGACGACGGCGCCGACGAGCGCCGCAGCGAACGTCGCGGCGAGCAGCACTCGGCGTCCCGGGCGCCGCCAACTCTTCGCCATCTCCTCGGCCGCGGCCTCCGCCAACTCCCCTTCGCGACCCTCGAACGGTGTCGATGCCGCTGTCTTCAGCGGGGGGAAGCTCTCGATGAGGCCCGGCGCGACGACCTGGTAGAGGCGCTCCGGCTCGTCCATGTCCTTGAGCTGGTGCTCACCCAGGTCTCGCAGGGAGACGTCCGCGATCGGATCATCCCGCAGGAGCTCGCGCGTCGTCTGCGAGACGAGCACCTGGCCACCGTGGCCGGCCGCACAGATGCGTGCGGCCCGATGCACGCCGAGCCCGACGTAGCGCTCGCCCCCCACCGCCGGCTCGCCCGTGTGGACGCCCATGCGCACGCGGAGCTGGGTGCCGGCGGGCCAGGTGTGCTCGGCGAGACGCCGTTCGCACGCGATCGCCGCGCTCACCGCGTCCTTCGCACGCCGGAAGGCGACGAAGAACGAGTCGCCCTGCGTATCGATCTCGTGCCCGCTGTGCTCGGCGAACGCCTCCCGGAGAATCCGCTGCTGATCCGTGAGCGCCCCGGCGTAGGTCTCGCCTCCCAGCTGCTTGAGCAGCTGTGTGGATCCCTCGATGTCTGTGAAAAGGAACGTGACGGTGCCGATCGGCAGCTCGTCGACGGTGCTCACACGCCGAATATCTCATCGCCGGCGGCGTGCGCCAAGCCACCGACGCTTGCCCACCGGTCGTTCTGGGCGAAGATTCGCCCGTGACGGACGGCGAGCTCGCATACCTGACCCCCGAGGCGAAAGCCCGGGTCGAGATCGACCGCCAGCTCGCCGCGGCGGGCTGGGCCGTGCAGGACGCGCGCGCTGTCAACCTCGCCGCCGCCCAGGGCGTCGCCGTCCGCGAGTTCGTCATGAAGCCGCCGCACGGCCGCGCCGACTACCTCCTGTTCCTCGGACGGCGCCGCCGTCGGCGTGATCGAGGCGAAGAAGGAGGGCGAGACGCTCCGCGGCGTCCAGTGGCAGAGCGCGAAGTACGTCGACGGCGTGCCCGACGAGGTGCCGACGGCGATCGAAGGCGCTCTGCCGTTCGTCTACGAGTCGACCGGCGCGGAGACGCACTTCACGAACACGCTCGACCCCGACGCGGCGAGCCGCGAGGTGTTCTCGTTCCACCGGCCGGAGACGTTCGCCGGCTGGCTTCGAGCAGATTCGCGAGCACCCGACGGCGCCGACGCTTCGGCATCGGCTTCGAGCGCTGCCCGGAGCTCACGCCGACAGGGTCTCTGGCCCGCCCAGTTCACGGCGATCCAGAACCTCGAGGTCTCGCTCGCCGCCAACCGCCCGCGCGCGCTCATCCAGATGGCGACCGGCTCGGGCAAGACCTTCACCGCGGCCAACGTCGCCTACCGCCTCGTCAAGCACGCCGACGCGCGCCGGATCCTCTTCCTCGTCGACCGCGCGAACCTCGGCCGCCAGACGCTGAAGGAGTTCCAGAGCTTCTCGACGCCCGACGACGGCCGCAAGTTCACCGAGCTCTACAACGTCCAGCACCTCTCGCTCGAACCGCGTCGACCCGGTCGCGCGCGTCACGATCTCGACGATCCAGCGCTCTACTCGATCCTCCGCGGCGACACGACGCTCGACGAGGAGCTCGACGAGCACTCCGCCTTCGAGGTCGCCGGCGAGCTCCGTCCCGGTCGAGTACAACGCCGACGCTCCCGCCCGAGTTCTTCGACGTCGTGATCGTCGACGAGTGCCACCGCTCGATCTACGGCCTCTGGCGGCAGGTGCTCGACTACTTCGACGCCTTCACGATCGGGCTCACCGCGACCCCGAACAAGCAGGCGTTCGGCTTCTTCAACCAGAACCTCGTCATGGAGTACGGCCACGAGCAGGCGGTCGTCGACGGCGTCAACGTCGACTTCGACGTCTACCGCATCCGCACCGAGATCACCGAGCACGGCTCGACGATCGACGCCGGGCCTGTGGACGAAGTTCCGCGACCGCCAGACGCGCCGCTCGCGCTGGGAGACTCCTCGACGACGAGCTTGCCGTACACCGCGGCCGAGCTCGACCGCAAGGTCGTCGCGCGCGACCAGATCCGCACCGTGCTCGAGACCTTCCGCGACCGCCTCTTCACCGAGATCTTCCCCGGCCGGAAGGAGGTGCCGAAGACGCTGATCTTCGCGAAGGACGACGCGCACGCCGAGGAGATCGTCGAGATCGCCCGCGAGGTCTTCGGCAAGGGGAACGACTTCGTCGCGAAGATCACCTACAAGGCGACCGGCCGCAAGACGGACGACCTCATCGCGGCCTTCCGCAACTCGCCGAACCCGCGGATCGCGGTGACCGTGGACATGATCGCCACCGGCACCGACGTGAAGCCGCTCGAGTGCGTCTTCTTCATGCGCGCGGTCAAGAGCCGCACGTACTTCGAGCAGATGAAGGGCCGCGGCGTGCGCGTCATCTCCGACACCGACCTGCAGGCGGTCGTCCCCGGCGCGACCTCGAAGGAGCGCTTCGTGATCGTCGACGCCGTCGGCGTCACCGAGGGCGAGCTCGCCGAGACGCCGCCGCTCGACCGGCAGCCGACGGTGCCGCTGGAGCGGCTGCTCCGCCAGGTCTCGTTCGGCGTGCGCGACCCGGACGCGATCTCGGCGATCGCCTCGCGGCTCGCGCGCCTCGACCGGCGCCTGACCGACACGCAGCGCACGCAGCTCGCCGTGCTCGCGGGCGGGAAGACGATCAAGGAGATCGCCGGCGGCATCGTCGCCGCGCTCGATCCCGACCGCCAGCTCGCGGCGCGCGCAGGAGGCGACCGGAGCCGACGAGCCGACGGCCGACGATGATCGCCGCAGGCCGCGAAGGCGCTCCTCGACGAGGCGGTCGCCCCGCTCGCGCACAGCCCGGAGCTCCGCGAGCGGATCGTCGAGGCCCGCCGCTCGCTCGAGCAGGCGATCGACGAGACCTCCGCCGACGCGCTGCTCGACGCCGGCTACTCGCAGGAGGCGACCGACCGCGCCCGCGTCGACCGTCGAGTCCTGGGAGCGCTACTGTCGAGGAGCACCGCGACGAGATCGCCGCGCTGCAGATCCTCTACTCGAAGCCGTACGCGCGGCGGCTCACGTTCGCCGAGGTGCGCGAGCTCGCCGACGCGATCGAGCGCCCGCCGCACCGCTTCACGCCCGAGCGGCTGTGGGAGGCCTACGAGGCGCTCGACCGCTCGCGCGTGCGCGGCTCCGGGCAGCGCGTGCTGACGGACCTCGTGTCGCTCGTGCGCGTCGCGCTGCACCAGGAGGACGAGCTCGTGCCGTACCCGGAGCTCGTGCACGAGCGCTTCCGCGCCTGGCTGCTGGCGCAGGAGAACGCCGGCCGCGTGTTCACGCCCGAGCAGCTCGCCTGGCTCGAGGACATCGCGCGAGCACGTCGCCGCCTCGCTCGGGATCTCGACGGACGACTTCGACTACACGCCGTTCCGCGAGGCGGGCGGGCTCGGGAAGGCGGCGCAGGTGTTCGGCGACGACCTCGGCCCGCTGCTCGAGGAGCTGAACGAGGTGCTCGTCACGTGAGCGAGCTGCCGACCGGGTGGACCGAGGCTGCGACTCGGACGAGCTACTCGAGTCCTGAGCATTGGTGGCGTCTGGGGAACGGAGCCAGCGTGTTGATGAGGCGCGATGCCGTCGTGATTCGAGTCGCAGACGTCCGCGATCGACGGATCGATCAACTTCGACGCTGCGCCGCAGCGCTCTGTGACGGCTCGTCAGCTGAAGTCGCGTCGAGCTCGCAGATGCGGCGACGATCCTGCTCGAGAAGTCCGGCGGTCGGCCGACGAGCCCGTTGGACGAGTGCGTTCGAATGCGCGCGGCTCAACACCGGTCGTGCCCACGAACTTGTTCAGCTGCTCCGACTCGCGACGTGGATCTCGAGTTCGGCTACCTGTTCTGGTGGCTCTGGCGGTCGACTCGAGTGGCGCCGCAGCGGACGGTTCAGCGAGCGACGATCAACATCGGACCCGGCGGCACTCGGAGCTACTCGAGATCGCCGCTGCCGCCGCTGAACGAGCAGCGGCGGATCGTGGCGGCGATCGAGGAGCACCTCTCCCGCCTCGACGCCGCCGACGCGTCCCTCGCCGCCGCCCTCCGCCGGCTCGATGCGGTCAGAGCGGTCGTCGCTCGCCGCGGCGATGACCGGTGGCTGGCCGCGCACGTCAGCTCGAGCTGACGTCGCTCGAGACGCAGCTCGGGACATGATGCCGACCCGACAGGAACGCGCGAAGTCCAGGATCGGCTGCGTCCGTACCTGCGCAGCAAGATCGTCGATGATGGCCGGATCGACACGGCACGACGCTCACCGACTGGACTTCGACGAGCGCGAGGTCGCGAAGTCTCGCTCTTCACTCCCGGCGATGTCCTGATCTGCGAAGGTCGGCGATGTCGGCCGCGCTGCCGTGTGGCACGGCGACCGACGCTTGCTGCTTCCGGACAGGCCCTTCACGTGTCGGTCCAATCGCGACGAGCTCGATCCGCGATTCATCGCGCATGCGTTCCGCTGGCCGTCGCACGCGGACGCGATTCGACGCGCGCATGCAGCCGGCAGCGGACCAGTCAAGCATCTTCCGCAGGAGGTCGCTGCAGCCGATTCCGATTCCCGTGCCGCCGCTCGAGGAGCAGCGGCGGATCGTCCAGGAGGTGGAGGAGCGGCTGTCCAGGATCGACGCGATGCGGGCGTCGATCGAGCGGGCGCAGCGCCGCTCGCAGACGCTGCGTGCCGCGATCCTCGAGCGTGCCTTCCGTGGCGAGCTCGTCCCGCAGGACCCGTCCGACGAGCCCGCCGAGGCCCTCCTCGCCCGCATCCGTGCCGAGCGGCGCGCCGCTATGGACACTCGGATGGGTCACCGAACGATCAAGTAGCGAGAGTCTGGCTTGAACGCAAGGGTTAGCGGTCGTTGTCTGTGGACGCTCCGTAGGGACACTCGAGGGATTCATAAGGACTCCGGCCGTTTATAGGAACTGGCCCTATAAACGATCGACCCAACCGGTCCGGATGCTGACAGCGAGGCGGAGTTATATGCGTTTCCGACGTTTATATCGGTATCTGCTATAAGCGCGAGAACCGCTTATGGACGCTCTCCGGAACCCGTATACGCCCGGTGCTGGAACACCGCCGCCGGCGCTGACCGGCCGAGACCCAGAGCTCGAGCAGTTCGCGTTACTCCTGGGCAGGTTGGAACTGGGCCGTCCGGAGCAGAGCCTCCTGATCACCGGTCTCCGAGGTGTCGGCAAGACCGTGCTTCTCGACGCGTTCGAGAGCATCGCGATCGAACGCGGGTGGTTCGCCAGTTCCACCGAGGTGACAAGCGACACGAGGCTGGCAAAGGTCGTTGCGACAATGACCAGAGAGGCTCTTCTCGACCTGAGACGAATCGAGCGAGTCCGCGACGCGGCGCGCCGCGCACTCTCGATTCTGAAGGCGTTCACCATCACGACTGGCGTAGGAGTTGACATCCGCCTGGAGCTCGACGTCGAGGAAGGAACCGCCGACAGCGGCGACCTCGGACGCGATCTCGGCGACCTGTTCGTCGAGGTGGGAGCGATCGCAAAAGAGGCTGGTCGCGGGGTGCTGTTTCTGCTCGATGAGGTGCAGTTCCTCGAGCGAGTGGACTTCGAGGCTCTGATCGCTGGGATGCATCGATCCACCCGACGGCAGCTTCCGATCACCGTGGTTGGAGCCGGTCTTCCGTCCTTGCCTCGACTTGCGGGCGAGGCCAAGTCGTACGCGGAGCGGCTCTTCACCTTTCCGACGATTGGGGCGTTGAGCGAGGAGGCGGCTCGACTGGCACTCGTCGAGCCGGCCGCCGAGGAGGGAGTTGAATTCACGGCCCGGGCTCTCGAGGAAATCCTTCGGTTGAGCGGCCGCTATCCCTACTTCCTCCAGCAGTACGGGAAGCACGCATGGCTGACGGGCTCGAACGATGTCATCGACGAAGTTGCCGTCGATCGGGCCCACGAGCTGGTGCTCAGCGTGCTCGACACCGATTTCTTTCACGTTCGATTCGAGCGCGCGACTCCAGGCGAGCAGCGCTACTTGGCTGCGATCGCCTCGCTCGGCGATGGACCGCAACGCTCGGGGCACGTTACGCGGGTACTCGGGTACTCGAGCACGACCGAGACTGGGCCGATTCGGGACGCGCTGATCAAGAAGGGCCTGATCTACAGCCCAAGACACGGTCTCGTCGACTTCACCGTTCCGTTGTTCGCCGACTTCATGCGTCGTCAGCATCCACTCGCCGAGTTGGCTCCCGAGCCATGAGCGCGCAGAACGGCCTCGTCCAGCGGCTCTGGAGCTACTGCAACGTCCTCCGCGACGACGGGCTCTCGTACGGCGACTACCTCGAGCAGCTCACGTACCTGCTCTTCCTGAAGATGGCGGACGAGCAGACGAAGCCGCCGTTCTCGCGGCCGGCGATCGTGCCCGAGGGGCTCGACTGGCCGTCGCTCCTCGCGCGTGACGGCGACGAGCTCGAGGTGCACTACCGCCACGTCCTGACGGAGCTCGGGCGCGGGTCGGGCATGCTCGGCGTGATCTTCCGCAAGGCACAGAACCGGATCCAGGATCCCGCGAAGCTGCGCCGGCTCGTCGTCGATCTCATCGACCGCGAGAGCTGGCTCACGCTCGACGCGGACGTGAAGGGCGACGCGTACGAGGGGCTCCTGGAGAAGAACGCCGAGGACGTGAAGTCCGGGGCGGGGCAGTACTTCACGCCGCGGCCGCTGATCAAGGCGATCGTCGAGGTGATGCGGCCCGAGGCCGGGATGCGCGTGTGCGATCCGGCCTGCGGCACGGGCGGGTTCCTGCTCGCGGCGTACGAGTCGGTCGCGGGTTCGGGTCTTCTCGATCCCGACCAGAAGCAGTTCCTGCGCTACGACGCGCTGCGCGGCTGGGAGATCGTCGACAACACGGCGCGGCTGTGCGTCATGAACCTCCTCCTGCACGGGATCGGCTCGGAGGAGGCGGAGAGCCCGATCGTCGTCGACGACGCGCTCAAGGCCGATCCGGGCGAGCGATTCGAGATGGTGCTGACGAATCCGCCGTTCGGGCGCAAGTCGTCGATGACGTTCGTGTCGGAGGAGGGCGACGTGGGGCGCGAGGACCTCGTCGTCGTGCGCGACGACTTCTGGGCCTCGACCTCGAACAAGCAGCTCAACTTCGTGCAGCACGTGAAGACCCTGCTCGCGATCAACGGGCGTGCGGCGGTGGTCGTCCCCGACAACGTGCTCTTCGAGGGCGGCGCGGGCGAGACCGTGCGGCGCAAGCTCCTCGAGGAGTGCGACGTGCACACGCTCCTTCGGCTGCCGACCGGCGTCTTCTACGCGCAGGGCGTGAAGGCGAACGTCCTCTTCTTCGACCGCAAGCCCGCGTCGGAGACGCCGTGGACGCGGGAGCTCTGGGTCTACGACCTGCGCACGAATCAGCACTTCACCCTGAAGCAGAACCCGTTGCGCTACGAGCACCTGCAGGACTTCATCGCTGCGTTCGCGGCGCGTGAGGAGTCGGAGCGGTTCAAGCGCTTCACGTACGAGGAGCTGCTCGCGCGTGACAAGGTCTCGCTCGATCTCGTCTGGCTCCGCGACGAGTCGCTCGAGGATCTCGAGAACCTCCCGCCGCCGGACGTGATCGCGCAGGAGATCGTCGAAGACCTCGAGGCCGCGCTTGCGGAGTTCTCCGCGGTGGCCGAGGCGCTCGGCGAGAAACCCGCGTAAGGGCGAGGCTTGCCTCGCCCTAACCGCGCGGCGGTCGCGGGACGAAGGCGCTCGTCGTGCGCTGGTACTCGGCGTAGTCGGCGCGCGAGCGGAGCGCCTGCGCCTCCGTGGCCGGGATCCCGGTGACGCGGAAGAGAAGGACGAGCAGGCCGGCCGGGACGATCCACGCGATCCATCCCCACGGCGCCGTTGTCGCGACGAGCGCGTTCCCGCACCAGTTGATCCACTCGAAGAAGTAGTTCGGGTGGCGCGACCAGCTCCACAGACCGCGCCGCACGGTCCTTCCCTCGTTCTCCGGGTTCGCGCGCCACTGCGCCAGCTGGCGATCGGCGGCGATCGTCCCGACGTTGCCGACCGCCCACAGGGCGATGCCGATCCAGGCGACGACGCCCAAGCGCGCCTCCGGGTCGAGCGCGATGAACGCGAACGGCAGCGAGAAGAAGACGACGAAGACGGCTTGGAACTGGAAGAACCAGAAGAAATTGCGGTTCGCGTTCGCGCTCCACTTCGCGCGGAGCGCGCGGTAGCGCCCGTCCTCCTCCTTGCCGCGAACACGATTGACGTAGAGGTAGCCGCCGAGCCTGAAGCCCCAGACGGACGCGAGCACGGCGGCGAGCACGCGATGGGCGACGTCGCCGTCCGCGAGTAGTGCGTAGAGGATCGCCGCGCAGGCGATGAGCACCGCCCACGCGACGTCCACGTGGCTCGCGTCCCCGATCCGTACCTGCACGACCCAGACGACCGCCATCACGCTCGACGCGAGCACGAGCCCGATGAGCAGGAGCCCCCAGACCGAGCCGATCAGGTGAGCTCCTCCCACCGGCGGTAGCGAACTGCGCGCCGAGCCGTTCGCTCGTCGACGCCCTTCTCGATCAGCTCCTGCCGCACCTCTCCCTCCTGCGCCATGCGGAGGAAGAGCCAGGCGAGCGCGACGATCGTGACCAGCGAGCCCTTCGAGCATCATCAGCGACCCGGCGAGGCTCTGGTCGGCGTCCGGCGACAGCCCGAGGTAGTCGTCGCCCGTCTCGTACACGTCGTAGAACGCCGAGCCGCCCCAGACGAAGACGTTCCCGATAACGGTCGCGACGAGGCGGACGCCGACGATGTACGCGAGCTTCGCTCCCGTGCCGAACCACTCCGGGGCGGGCAGGGTCTCGAGCACCGGGAGCCAGAGCACGATCCCGGCGCTGAAGAAGGCGATGTGCTCGAGGGCGTGGAGGGCGCTCGAATCGACCGCTCCCTCGTAGAAGGCGGGGAGGTGCCAGAGCACGAGGTTCCCCGCCCAGATCGGGAAGGCGACGAACGGGTTGGCGAGGACGCGGAGGCGCATGACGCCGGGGAGCGCGAGAATCGGGCGGAGGAGCGGGCCGGTCAGCCCGGCCAGCAGGCAGAGCGGCGCGAGGTCGCCGAGCAGGAGGTGCTGCGTCATGTGGAACGCGAAGAGCTCCTCCTCGCCGACGGCAGCGATCGGCGACGCGACCGCGATCACGAGGAGGGCGATCCCGAGGGAGAAGAGCGCGATGCGCCAGGCGGGAACGGGCTGGTCGCGGCGCGCGAGGGTGCGGGCGCGGATCGCGTAGGCGACCGCGATGAGGGCGATCGGCGCGAGCTGGAGTGGATCGACGGTCCAGCTGCTCCAGAGCGACGGCTCGCTCATCGGCCAGCTGTTGGCCGATGAGCGTGGAGGGGTGCGGGGAACCGGGAGGTTCCCCGCGCTCTCGGAGAGAAGGGGGCTCGCGGGGGAAACAGGGTTTCCCCCGCGAACGCGAGCCGGAGGCGAGCGTTGTCCACGCCGAGGACTGTACGCTCGGCTCGTGGCCGACGAGCGCCAGACGTACGCGTCCGCGGGCGTCTCGATCGAGACGGCGGACGCGGTGGTCGAGCGGCTCCGCGCAGCCGTCGAGTCGACCGGCGCGACCGGTTTCGGGGCCTTCGCCGGTCTCCATCCGCTCGACGACGGGCGGCTGCTGGCGGCCTCTACCGACTCGGTCGGGACGAAGCTGATCCTCGCACGACAGCGCGGCGCGCTGCGCGCGTGCGGAGCGGATCTCGCCGCGCACTGCATCAACGACGTGCTCACGTGCGGGGCCGATCCCCTCTTCTTCCTCGACTACGTCGCGGCGAACCGGATCGACCTCGAGACTGTCGCCGATCTCGTCGAAGGCGCCGCCGAGGTGTGTCGCGCCGCCAGTGTGGCGTTGATCGGCGGCGAGACGGCCGAGCTCCCCGGGATCTACCGCGAGGAGGAGCTCGACTTCGCGGGCACGTGCGTCGGGCTCGTCGCGCGCACTGCGTTGATCGACGGTTCGATCGTCGCAGTTGGCGACGCGATCGTCGGACTCCCGTCGGCCGGCGTCCACGCGAACGGCTTCACGCTCGTGCGGCGCGTTCTCGAGCTCGAGGACTACACGGGCGACGACCTCCTCGCGCCGACGCGGCTCTATTTCGACGACGTTCGACGGCTTCGCGGGCGTGTCCACGCGTTCGCGCACGTGACCGGTGGCGGGATCCTCGGAAACCTCGAGCGCGTGCTGCCAGACGGGCTGCGTGCCGAGATCGATTGGGGCTCCTGGGAGCGTCCCAACGTCTTCGAGTGGCTCGGTCGGCACGTCGACGAGGACGAGCTGCGGCGCGTGTTCAACCTCGGCGTCGGCTACCTCGCGGTGCTCGCCGATCCCGGCGCCGAACCGGTGATCGGGAGGGTCGTCGCTGCGTGATCGGGGTGCTGGTCAGCGGCGAGGGAACCAACCTGCAAGCGCTGCTCGACGCGGAGCTGCCCGTCGTGGCGGTTGCCTCGAACGTCGTGGACGCGCGCGCGCTCGCCCGTGCCGAAGCGGCCGGCGTCGCGACTGCGTCGTTCCCGGCCGACGCGTATCGGGACCGCGACGCACGCGACCTCGCCTTGGCTGACTGGCTGGTCGATCAGGGGGTCGATCTCGTCGTCTGCGCCGGGTACATGCACCTCCTGCAACCCTCGTTCCTCGCGCGCTTCCCCGGCCGCGTGGTCAACGTGCATCCCGCGCCGCTCCCCGCATTTCCGGGCGCTCATCCGCTCGAGGACGTCCTCGCGTCCGGCGCCGCCGCGACCGCCGCGACCGTGCACTTCGTCGACGAAGGCGTCGACACCGGCGAGGTGATCGCGAGCGAGCCGGTTCCAGTGCTGCCCGGCGACACGGTCGAGACGCTGCGCGAACGCGTGCATGCGGTGGAGCATCGGTTGCTTCCGAAGGTGGTGCGCGAGCTGTGCGTGCGCTGATCTCGGTATACGACAAGTCCGGTGTCGTCGCGTTCGCCCGCGGCCTCGCCGAGCTCGGGTTCGAGCTCGTCGCGAGCGGGGGGACGGCGGAGGCGCTCGAGGAGGCGGGGCTCCGCGTGACCCGGGTGGAGGACGTGACCGCCTTCCCGGAGATGCTCGGTGGACGGGTCAAGACGCTGCATCCGCACATCCACGCCGCGATCCTGGTTCGACGGGAGCTGCCCGAGGACCTCGCGGCACTCGCGGAGCACGGCATCGAGCCCTTCGACCTCGTGTGCGTCAACCTCTACCCGTTCGAGCTGGCGGTCGACCGCCCCGAGCTCGACGAGGACGAGCTCGTCGAGATGATCGATGTCGGAGGGCCGGCGATGCTTCGCGCGGCATCGAAGAACTTCGCGTCCGTCACGGCCGTCTGCAGGCCGTCCGACTACGACGTCGTGCTCGAGGAGCTGCGGTCGGGGAACGGCGAGACGACACTCGAGCTCCGGCGGCGCCTCGCCGCGATCGCATTCTCGAGGTCGGCGGCGTACGAAGCGGCGATCGCGCGCTGGCTCCAGGAGGCCGAGTTCTTCCCGGAGACGCTTGCGCTGGCGTTCGACAAGGTCCTCGATCTCTCCTACGGGGAGAACCCGCACCAGAAGGCCGCGTACTACCTGGAGCGCGGCGCGCGAACGCACCTTCTCGCACACGTCGAGCAGCGTCAGGGCAAGCCACTCTCGTTCAACAACCTCAACGACCTCTCCGCGGGCCGTGCGCTCGTGCGCGAGCTCGACGAGCCGGCCTGCGTCATCGTGAAGCACGCGAACCCGTGTGGAGTCGGCGTCGGCGAGACGATCGAGCAGGCGTTCGCGAAGGCGCTCGCGGCGGATCCCGTGTCCGCCTACGGGGGCGTCGTCGTGCTCAACCGCGCCGTCTCTGCTGAGCTCGGCGACGGCCCTGGCCGAGCAGTTCGTCGAGGTGCTCTTCGCCCCCGGCTACGACGAGCGGTCGCTGGAGGCGCTCGCGCGAAGGGCGTCGACGCGGGTGCTCGACCATACGGACCGACGCGGCCTCGAGGGGAGCGAGCGCGACTACCGGCGCGTGCTCGGCGGGCTCCTCGCGCAGGACGGCGACTGGACGGTCGCTGGCCGCGACGGGATGGACGTGGTCTGCGGCGATGTGTCGGAGGAACGCTGGGACGACGTTCTCTTCTCCTGGCGCGTGGTGAAGCACGTCACGTCGAACGCGATCGTGCTCGCGCGGGGAGGGCAGACGCTCGGGATCGGCGCGGGTCAGACGAGCCGCGTGGACGCGGTGCGACTCGCAGTCGGGAAGGCCCGGGAGCTCGGCCACTCGCTCGACGATGCCGTTCTCGCGTCGGATGCGTTCTTCCCCTTCGCCGACGGTGCGCAGCATGCGCTCGAGGCCGGCGTGGCGGTGGTCGTCCAGCCCGGCGGATCGAAGCGGGACGACGAGGTGCTCGAGGCTGTCTCGGCGGCGGGCGCGGCGATGGTCTTCACCGGGCGCCGCCATTTCCGACACTGAGGTCTTGCTACGTGCCGACGCCGCTGATCGCCGCCGCAAAGCTCTCGTAGAGCGGCCGCGGACGGCCCGCTTCGTCGAGTAGGCCGCTCTGCCAGGCGTTCGTGTGGTCGTCGCGAAACGTGAACCATACGAAGAGCCGGACGCGCTCGAGCGCGGCGGCCAGCTCGAGGGCCTGCGCCGCGAACGTCGCCTGCAGCTGCGGTGAGACGCCACGGGGCTCGGCCGGCGTCGTCTCGTAGGCGTACTCGGTGATCCAGATCGGCGCCTCCGTCCGGTCGAACCAGCGGTCGAGCGCACGACCGAAGCGCTCGAGCGAGGGGAGCGTCACCGCCGGCCAGTGCGAGGCGCGGTCGGGCGGTAGGTGACCCCGTACGGGATACGGATGGTGACCCCATGCGTCGAAGTCGAGGCGAGGGCGCTGCTCGGCCAGGAGGCGGGCAAAGCGCGCGGGAGAGTGACTGTCCTGGATGCGGGCCACGGCTCGGTGCATCTCGGCCGTGCGACGACGTCTCGCCGATCGCCACGAGCGCCCGCGGGTTGGCCGCCTTGATCCCGTCGTACGCCGCCCGGTAGAGCTGCGCGTAGAGCGCAGGCGCGAGCGAGCGGCCGTCTGCGTCGAACTGCGGAGCGAGAAACTGCTCCGTGTTCGGCTCGTTCCAGACTGCATACCTGCGGACCGACGGATAGCGAGCGGCGAGTCCCGCTGCGAAACGGCCGAGGTCGCCTGCATCCGACGGCGCGTGGTTCGGCCCCCGGCCTCCGTTGGCCCACGACGGCGTGCCCCAGATCGAGAACAGCACCTCGATCCTCCTCGCGGTCGCGTTCGCGACGAGCTCGTCGATCTCGTACAGCATCGGTACGCGGAACGGAGGTCGACCCGCCTTCGGCCGTGTCGGTGCCGTGAGGTGCCAGCGAATGAGCACCCTGATGACCCGCGCGCCGGTGCCATGGACCTGGTCGAGCATGTCGGCTCGGTAGGGGCGCCAGCGGAAGTTCGCGTCGTCGAAGAAGCCGACGAGGAGCCGCGGCTCGGCCGGTGGCGGTGCCGTCACGGGCGAACGTGACTCGTCGCCGTGCCGCACGAGCGCGAGCACGGTCAGGGATACGCCCACGACGCCGAGGGCGAGAGCTGCCGCAGTGAATCGGCGCACGTGTTGGCTAGCGGCTCTCGCTCTCGACCACGGTGTGGGCGCAGCCTACGACGGCCGCCGGCGAATGCAAGAGCGCGAAGTAGGCTTAACGAGCGATGGCGCGCCGCGAGTTCCCCACCGTTCTCGAGCTCGTCGGGCACACGCCGATCGTGCGGCTGGACCGTCTGAGTCGCGACGTTCCCGGAGAGCTCCTCGCGAAGCTCGAGTACCTCAACCCGGGCGGGTCGGTGAAGGATCGCATCGGGCTCGCGATGGTGGAAGCCGCGGAGCGGGACGGACGCCTGCGGCCGGGCGGGACGATCGTCGAGCCCACGTCCGGGAACACGGGCGTCGGACTCGCGATGGCGGCCGCGCTCCGCGGCTACCGCTGCATCTTCGTCATGCCGGACAAGATGAGCCAGGAGAAGATCTCGATGCTGCGGGCGTACGGAGCCGAGGTCGTGATCACGCCGACCGCGGTCGACCCGCACTCGCCGGAGAGCTACTACTCGGTCTCCGATCGCCTCGCCGAGGAGATCCCGGGAGGCTTCAAGCCCGACCAGTACTCGAACCCTTCGAACCCGGACGCGCACTACGAAACGACGGGGCCCGAGCTCTGGGAGGAGACCGACGGCGGCGACGTCGACGCGGTCGTCATCTCCGTCGGCACCGGCGGGACGATCACCGGCGTCGGGCGCTACTTCAAGGAGCACGGCTCGAAGGCGCAGATCGTCGCGGTCGACCCCGAGGGGTCGATCTTCACGGCCGACGATGAGCATCCGGAAGGGCCGTACCTCGTCGAGGGAATCGGCAAGGAGTGCTGGCCGGACACGCTCGACGCGGCCGTCGTCGACGAGTGGGTGCGCGTGTCCGATCGCGCCTCGTTCCTCATGGCACGCCGGCTCGCACGCGAGGAGGGCTTGCTCGTCGGCGGTTCGACGGGATCCACGGCGTGGGCGGGCGTTCAGGTTGCGAAGCGACTCGGCCCCGACTCGCGCGTCCTGATGATGTTTCCCGACTCGGGTCGCTCGTACCTCTCGAAGTTCTACGACGACAACTGGATGATCCAGTACGGGTTCCTCGAGCGGACGACGCCGCCACCGGCCGTCGAGGAGGTGCTGCGGTTCAGGCGAGCCGGGCACGAGGTGCCCGACCTCGTCACGATCGGCTCGCACGAGAAGGTGGGGGCTGCGATCGATGCGATGCAGCGGTACGGGATCTCGCAGCTCCCGGTCGTCCGCGGCGAACCGGTCGACTCGCTCGCCGACGTGGTGGGCTCGTTGCAGGAGCGCGAGCTCCTCGAGCGTGTCTTCAAGAACGCCGACGCGCTGAACGAGGACGTGGCGGTGGCGATGCAGCCGCCGCTGCCCGCGGTCGACGGGGATGCGTCGGTCGATCAGGTCTACGAGGGCCTGTCGGGAGGCAGCGGCGCGGTGGTCGTCGTGACCGACGGCCGTCCGGCCGGGATCCTCACGCGCTCTGATCTGCTGGAGTTCCTCGCGGCACGACGCTCGCAGGTCGAGCAGCCTTCCGCGGGAACTCGCTCTTGATCGCGATGTAGACCGCGCCGATCACGAGCGCCGCGCCGGCGAGCGTCCACGGGCTCGGCCGCTCGCCCAGGAACGCCATTCCGAGCGCGATCGCGACCAGCGGGTTCACGTACTGATGCGTGACGACGAGCGAGATCGGCGCCACGCGCAGGAGCCAGGCGTACGCCGAGAAGCCGACGACCGAGCCCATGACGACGAGGTACGCCCACGCGAGCACCGAGTCGAGTGCGAACGTGCTCGAGCCCAGCTCGCCGTACTCGCCGAATGCGAGCGCTCCGAGCATGAGGAACGTGCCGCCGAGCGCCATCTCCCACGCGGTTGCGACGAACGGATCGCTCGGAAGCGGCACCTTCTTGGAGAGGAACGAGCCGATCGACCAGGAGACGCTCGAGGAGATCATCACCGCGAGCCCTAGTGCGGTCGATCCGGAGCCGAGGCCCGGCGCGACGACGAGAAGGAGGCCGGCGAGACCGGCGAGTGTGCTGAGACGCGTCGCGCGTGCGGGATTCTCGGCGGCGGCGAGTCGCAGGACGATGATCTGGAGCGGGACGGTCCCGGCGATCATCGCCGCGACGCTCGAGTCGATCCGCGTCTCCGCGACGTGCACCAGCCCGACGCCGAGCCCGAGCAGCAATCCGCCGGCGATCGCGCTCGCGCCGAGCTCGGCGCGCGTGATGCGGAGCGACGTGCCGCGCCAGGCGAGGATCGCGGCGAGCAGGAGCGCGGCGGTGAGGAACCGCGATCCGGCCGCCAGCAACGGCGGGATCGTGTCGACCGCGATCTTGATCCCGAAGTAGGTCGAGCCCCAGATGACGTAGACGATCACGAGCGCGATCCACACGTGCTTGACGGGAGCGGTCATGAGGAGACGAACGCGGTCGCGGCCATGTCTGTGAGAACGACCGGCGTCTCGCGGCAACTCCGGATCGGCCATTCGAGCTGCTGCTCGACCCAACGCGCCTGGCTAATGCAGACATGCCAGGGGTCTGACCCTACGGGTCTGACCCCTGGCATGTCCGTTTCGGTCAGTCCCAGCGGCGCGACAGTCGGAACGCGGCGTTGATCAGACCGACGTGGCTGTACGTCTGGGGGAAGTTGCCGCTCTGCTCGAGCGTGTCGGGGAGGATGTCCTCCGAGTAGAGCCCGAGGCCGTTGTCGAGGCTCAGCAGACGGTCGAAGAGCTCCCGCGCCTCGTCCGTTCGCCCGATGAGCACGAGTGCCTCGACGAGCCAGAACGTGCACACGGTGAACGCGGCCTCCATCTGACCGAAGTCGTCCTTCACGGCATAGCGCCGCAGAAGCCCGCCGTCGACCGAGAGCGCAGAGCGGATGGCGTCGACGTGCCGTGACGCGCGCGGATCGTCCGGTCCGAAGAACCCCAGATGAACCGCGAGCAGCAATGCTGCGTCGAGCTGAGGCTCGCCGGCGACCTGCGTGAGCGCCCCGACCTCCTCGTCCCAGCACTGTGACTCGAGCAGATCGCGTGCCCGTGCCTCCACCGACCGCGCACGCTCGGCGAGCTCCGGCGCGTCGAGTGCCGCGAAGACCTCCGCCGCACGGCGCGCGCCGGCCCAGTGCATGAGGACCGAGAAGCTGTGCAGCCGCGTCTTTCCGCGGAACTCCCACAGGCCTGCGTCCGGCTCTTCGAGGCGTGCCTCCATCTGGTCGACGAGGCCCTGGATCATCTCGACGGCGGTATGGCGGGGCACCTCGCCGACAAAACGGGCGTCGAGAAAGAGCCGGCTGACGGCGAGCACCATCTCCCCGTACACGTCGTTCTGCACGTGCTCCAGCGCCTGGTTCCCGATCCGCACCGGGCCGTCGCCGTTGAATCCCGCAAGGTGCTCGAGGACGCGTTCCTCCGCCTCGGAGTCGCCGTTGATGCGATATGCGGGCTGGAGAACGCCCTCGCGCTCCTCGCACAGATTGCGCAGGTACTCGAGGAAGTGCTCCATCTCCTCCGAGTGCCCGAGGCGCTCGAGGGCGTTCAGGGTGAAGTACGCGTCGCGCAACCAACAGAAGCGGTAGTCCCAGTTGCGCCCCGATTCCGGATGCTCGGGGAGGCTCGTCGTCGTCGCGGCGAGCAGCGCGCCCGTGTCCTCGTACTGGTGGAGCTTGAGCGCGAGCGCCGACCGTACGACCTCGTTCTGGTAGTCGCGCGGCACGCGCGTGCCCTTCACCCAGCGGCGCCAGTAGTCGAGCGTGCGCTCGAGAAAGCGCTCGGCGGTCTCCTCGAGACCCGCCTCGAGCGGCTCGCCCCAGGTGAGCACGAGGTGCCGGTCGTGCTCGAGGAGGAACGGTCGCTCGTCCTCGACGTACGTGAGCGGCACGTTGGTCGTGAGGCGCACGGGAGTGGGGAAGCCGGTGTACTCGATGTGGTTCGACGCGCGCCAGCGGCCGATCTCCTCCAGCCCGTACTCGTACGTCGGCCGGCAGCGCACGCGGGCGCGCGGCTCGCCGGAGATCGGGCGCAGGATCCGGATGAGCATCGACGGCTTGAAGTAACGGTCGTACAGGTGGAAGCGGGGGGCGAAGTCGACGAGCTCGAAGACGCCGGCGTCGCCGCGGAACACCGTCCGCAACACGTTCGTGTTCTCGAAGTACGACTGCTCGACCTCGCTCGCGTCGATGCCCTCGATCGTGAACGCACCGCCCTGCTCCCGATCGAGCAGCGGGCCGAAGACGAAGCTCGAGTCGGGACGCGGCCAGCACAGCCACTCGACCGAGCCCTCCTTGAGGAGGGCGCTGTACGAGCAGTTCCCGATGATGGCGAGGCCGTGGCTCATGGGTGATGGGCGGGGTAGATCTCGCCCCTACGTTCGTGGGCGCGTACCGTCTACCTACCTCGTATCGGCACGAAGGAGGTTCTCTGCCACGCCACAGCGGACAGCACGCGCTGGTCATCGCCAGCAACCGCCTGCCGATCCGGCTCACGATCTCCGGCGACGACGTCGAGGTCGCACGCAGCTCGGGCGGCCTCGCGACGGCGCTCCAGGCGGTACGCGGCGATGCGGCGTGGGTCGGGTGGCCGGGGACGGTCGTCTCTCCCGAGCTCGAGAAGCGCGTCGCGCGGAGGCTCGCGCGCGACAACCTCCATCCCGTGCTCCTGAGCCGGCGGGAGGAAGAGGACTTCTACAACCGGGTTTGCAACGACACGCTCTGGCCGCTCTTCCACTACTTCTCCGATCGCCTGCGCATCACTCCGGAGGCCTGGGAGCGGTACGTCGAGGTGAACGAGCGCTTCGCGGACACGATTCTCGCGCACTGCGAGCCGGAGAGCCGCGTGTGGATCCACGACTTCCATCTGATGCTCGTGCCCGCGATGCTCCGCCGGCGTGAGCCGCGCCTGTCGATCGGCTTCTTCCTGCACACGCCGTTCCCGTCGTCCGAGGTCTACCGCCTGCTCCCCGAGCGGGAGCAGCTGCTGCGCGGCGTCCTCGGCGCCGACTATGTGAGCTTCCAGATCGGCGACTACGCGCGGCACTTTCGCTCGTCGTGCCTCCGGATCCTCGGCATCGACTCCGAGCCCGACTGGCTCGAGGTCGACGGCCGGCGGGTCGGGATCGGCGTCGACCCGATCGGGATCGACGTGGAGGGCTTTCGGGCGACGCTTCGGCACCAGGAGACTGCGCGACTGCTCGCGGACCTGGACGTCCAGTACGAGGGGCGCAGCCTCGTCCTCGGGGTCGAGCGCCTCGACTACACGAAGGGCATCCCGCACAAGCTCCAGGCCTACGAGCGCTTCCTCGAGCGCGATCCCAATCGGGCTCGAACGACGACGATGATCCAGGTGCTCGTCCCGTCGCGGCTCGAGAGTCCGGAGTACCGGGCGCAACGCGACGAGATCGAGCTGCTCATCTCACGGATCAACGGCCGCTACGGCCAGCCGGGATCGACGCCGGTCGAGTACATCCACCGCGACATCTCGAAGCCGGCGCTCGTCGCCCTCTACCGGCGCGCCGACGTCATGATGGTCACCGCGCTCCGCGATGGGATGAACCTCGTCGCGCACGAGTTCGTCGTGTGCCAGTCGGAGCCGGGGCTTCCGGGCAGATGGCGCGGCGCGCTCCTGCTCTCCGAGCTCGCTGGCGCCGCGCAGGTGCTTCCCGGGGCGCTGCTCGTCAACCCGTGGGACGTCGACGGCGTCGTCGACCAGCTCGCAACTGCACTCGAGCTCCCCGTTCGCGAGCGGCAACGCCGTCTCGAGACGATGGCGAAGCGCGTAGAGGACCTCGACACCCGCCGCTGGGCCGAGGGCTTTCTCACCCGCCTCGGGCGCTACTCGCGGCGCGATCGCTCGAGCAAGCGCCCTCCGACCGTCGATGTCGCGATCGAGGAGCGGCTCGGCCGTCGCTTCGCACGCGCCCGCGCCCGCACGATCGTGCTCGACTACGACGGGACCCTCCGCGAGTTCGAGGTCCACCCCGACCTCGCGCAGCCGACGCCGGAGATCCGGAAGCTCCTGCGCTCACTCGCGGGCCTGCCCGGAACAGAGGTCCACATCGTGAGCGGACGTCGTCGCCGAAACCTCGAGCAGTGGTTCGGCCGGCTCCCGATTCACCTCTGCGCCGAGCACGGCTATCTCGCGCGCGCTCCAGGGGAGGAGTGGCGCACGCTCGTCGACCTCGATCTCAGCTGGCTCCGGCCGATCGAGCGGCTGCTCCGCCGGGTCGCGGCCGACGTCCCCGGCGCGCACGTCGAACGGAAGTCGTGCAGCGTCGCCTGGCACTACCGCCAGGCGGAGCGCGAGTACGGGTCGTGGCGCGCGCGCGAGCTGATGAACGACCTCCACCAGCACCTCGCCAGCGCTCCCGCCGAGATCCTCGTCGGCCACCAGGTCGTCGAGGTGCGCGCGCTCGGAGTGGACAAGGGCCTGTACGTCCGCAGCCTCTTTCCCGACGGGAAGGAGACGACGCACTTCGTGCTCGGCCTCGGCGACGACCGAACCGATCACGACCTCCTCGACGCGCTGCCGTCGGGGTCGGTCGCCGGGCACGTCGGCGGCCTGTTGCCGAGCACGAAGCGAAACGACGGGCGCCGCGAGGACATCCACCTCGTCGGCCCGGGCGAGGTGCGTGCGTTCCTCGGCACGCTCGCGGGGACCCTCTAGCGCGTGCAGGCTACGCAGCAACGCGAAGCTCCACCAGCGCCAGGCGGTGAACGTGAA
Source organism: uncultured Gaiellaceae bacterium (assembly GCA_963744505.1). Lineage (GTDB taxonomy): Bacteria > Actinomycetota > Thermoleophilia > Gaiellales > Gaiellaceae > GMQP-bins7. Next base: position 139,880 of record CAVUTL010000003.1, on the reverse strand, counting down.
GAACGCGAGCGACGCGACGACGGCCTCGACGGTCCCGAACATGCGCTGAGTCACGAGGTAGAGCATGCCGGTGAAGGCGAGCGAGCTCGCGACCGTGCCTGCGATCGCCTCCCGGTTCCCCTTCTTGAGGATGTGATCCTTGTCGCCTTCGCGGAAGCGGAGGCGGTGGTGGGCGGCCGGGGCGAGGAAGAGGACGATGGCCATAGCGGTGCTCACGAGCGTCGCGTAGTACACGTACCGCTCGGTCCTGTCGAGCTCGGAGAACTCGTTCGTGAAGCTGATCGCGAGCAGAAAGCCGAGCAGGACGGTCGCGCCCGGGATCAGCGAGCGCAGCTCCTGGAGAAGCTCGTTGTGCTCGCGCTCGAGGCGCTCCTTGAGCTCCTCCTCGCTCTCGGCGCGCAGCAGCGCCTCTTCGATCGGGTCCGTCATACGGCGACGCCGACGCGGCGCCGGAAAGCAGCGGCGTGGCCGCGTGCGTTGGCTTCGCGGAGCTCGGCCTCGTCGAGTGCCCCGATGCGCAGCAGGAGCTCCAACTCGTCGCGGAGATGTGTGCGCATCATCTCGGGGCCGTCCGTCGCCACCGTGAACGGCACGTCGTGCTCGACGAACGACCGGATGGTCTCGCGCACCGCCTCCTCGTCCGGCAGCGCCTTCGTGAGCAGATTCGACGTCGGGCAGATCTCGAGCGTGATGCCGAGGTCACGGATCGCGCCCATGAGCTCCCCGTCGCCGGCGGCGAGGATCCCGTGGCCGATCCGGTCGGGCCGCAGGCGCTCGACGACCTCGCCGACCTCCTCGCGCCCCATGTCGCCGCCCTCCTCGCCGACGTGGATCGTCACGCCGAGGCCCGCGTCGCGAGCGGTCTCGACCAGCGCCTCGATCTGCGTGTAGTCGTAGCGCCCACCGCCTGGACGAGGGCCGGCGATGTCGATGCCGACGATGCCGCGCGCCGACCACCGGATCGCCTTGTCCACGATGATCTCGTTGAGCCGGAGATCGAACGTGCGGTCCATCATCAGGATCAACCCGGCACGCACCTGCGGGTACTCGATGCTCGCGCGATCCGCTCCGCGGATGGCGGCGAGGATGATGTGGTCGAGGTCGCGCTCGCCGCCGCGGTTTCGCTTCATCGGGTTGAAGCGAAGCTCGAGGGTCGTGATCCGCTGCGAGCGATACGCACCGCCGATGGCGCCGTGCACCGAGCGCTCGACGGCGAGGGGCGAAGACTGGATGATCTCCGTCCAGTGGTAGATCTGATCGAGCTCGTCGAGCCCCTGAACGCCGTGCGGGTCGGAGACGGTGACGAGCGCGTCGAACTCCCAGTAGTCCTTCACCGGTAGGGCGATTCCCTGCTCGTGGGCGATCGACCAGAGGATGTCCGAGGCGACCGAGCCGCCGAGGTGAGTGTGCAGCTCGGCGAGCCCTTCGCCCTCGAGGATCATGCGGCGAGTCTACGCCGCTCGCGATTCTCCGCCAGCGTCGCGTTGAGCGCGGCGGCGAGCTCCATCGTCCGTCCGATCAGGAAGAAGCCGAAGAGGAGCCCGGCCGCAATGCCGAGCACGCCGTAGGTCTCTTCCCGCTCGACGAGCCATGGGAAGAGCACGAGCGAGTTGAAGAGCCCGATCGCCGCGACGCCGAATCCGACGACGAGCGCTCCCGGCACGAGCTCCGTCCAGCGCGTCGCCCGATGCGGGAGGAGGAACCACGACAGCACGAGCCAGAGCAGGGGGAGGCCCGCGCCGTATACGACGAGGTCCGCGAGGACGTCGAGCGGGAACTGAAGCGCGTGGCGCATCGGAGCGGCTGACGACGCGACCGCGAGGAAGGCAACGAGCCAGACGAGGAAGAGGGCGGTCGACCGCGCGGGGCTCGGCACCCTGCTGACGGGAAGGCGCCAGGCGAGCGCAGTCACGGCTCGCACGGACCGCAGCAGAGCCGACGTCTGGTAGGCGAGCACGAAGAGCGTTGCGACGAGCGCTGAGACGATCGCCCAGCCGCGCGTCCCCTCCGCGGCCTGTGCGACCGAGCTCGCGATGAATCCCGTCAGGCCCGCTTCGTCGACGACGTCGGCGATGCTCGCCTGGCTCTGATCGGCGACGAGTGCAAGCAGCAGGACGAGGGTGAGCACGAACGGGAGGAGCCAGATGAAGATCCGGTACGCGAGCGCGGCTCCGAGCACCGAGCCGCCGATCGACGCGTCGCGCCGCAGGGTTCGCCAGCCGACCTCAGCGATGGGCTCGAGCGGCCCCCAGGTCGTCGCGCGATGGGCGAGCGCGATCGTCCGCGCCCGCACCCGGCCGATCCGCGTGTCGGCGACAGGCTGGTTCGACAGCTCCGCGAGTTGTGCCGCGAGCGAGCTCGTCTCGTCCTCGGTCGCCACGATGCGGGAGGTTAGTCTCGAACCGTGGGCGTGAACCGGCTCGCGGCGAGCGCGACGAACCACTGTCTCACCGGCTGTGGCATCGGCGAGGTGCTCGGGATGGTGCTCGCGACCTGGTGGGGGTGGGGCGAACGCGGCCTCGATCGCCCTCGCAGTCGCGCTCGCGTTCCTCTTCGGCTACTTGCTGACCCTGATCCCGCTCGTTCGGGCGGGAACTGCCCTCGGCGCCGCGATCGGGATCGCACTCGTTGCCGACACGCTCTCGATCGCGACGATGGAGATCGTCGACAACGCGATCCTGCTCCTCTGGCCGGGCGCGATGGACGCGTACCTCGACGATGCGCTCTTCTGGATCTCGCTCGCGATCGCGCTAGCCGTTGCCTGGGGGCCGACGTTCCTCGTCAACCGCGCGCTCATCAGGCGCGGGAAGGGCCATGCGCATGTCCATGGCGCCCATGGCCACGTCCACTGACGTACATTCAGACACCAGCGCAGCGGCCGCGAAGCGGACGCCTTCAGGGATCTTCGCGCGACCGGAATCTCGCGTTAGCGAGTTCCGGTCTTGCGCCAAATGAGCTCAGTTGATGCGCTTCTCGTGCCCTGCCCAAACGAGTTCGCGCAGGGCGAACTTCTGCACCTTCCCGGTGGAGGTCTTCGGCAGGGCGTCGACGAACTCGATCTCGTCGGGCGCCTTGAACCGCGCGATGCGTCCGCGCACATGCTCGATCAGCTCGTCGGGATCGGCCTCGGCGCCGTCGCGCAGCACGACGAAGGCCTTCGGCCGCTCTCCCCAGTGCTCGTGCGGCATCGCCACGACCGCGCACTCGAGCACGGCGGAGTGGCTCGCGAGCGCCTGTTCCACCTCGATCGTCGAGATGTTCTCGCCCCCCGAGATGATGATGTCCTTCGCTCGGTCGCGCAGCTCGATGTAGCCGTCCGGGTGCCACACGCCGAGGTCGCCGGAGTGGAACCAGCCGCCGCGAAAAGCGTGCGCGGTGGCATCCGGGTCCGCGAAGTAGCCGGCCATCACGTTGTTCCCCCGCATCACCACCTCGCCAATGGTCTCGCCGTCGCGCGGAACGTCGCGCATCTCCTCGTCGACGACACGGATGGGATCGGCGCCGAGGAACGCGACACCCTGGCGGGCCAGCAGGGCGGCGCGTCGGTCCGGCGGCTCGGCCTGCCACTCGCTCTGCCACTCGCACACGGTGTGCGGGCCGTACGTCTCGGTGAGGCCATAGCCGTGGACGATCCGGGCACCGAGATCTGTCATCTGCGCAATGAGGGTCGGGCTGGGCGGGGCGCCTGCAGTCGTGACCGTCATCGAACGCGGGAAAGCGTGTGCGTCGGGATGGCTGGCGAGCGAGATGAGCACGGTCGGGGCGGCGTTGAAGTGTGTGACGCCCTCCTCGTCGACGAGCCGCCAGATCAGAGCGGGGTCGACCGTGCGAAGGCAGACGTGCCGTCCTCCGATCCCCGTGACGCCCCACGTCGTGCACCAACCGTTGCAGTGGAACATCGGGAGCGTCCACAGGTAGACGGAGTCGGTGTCGTGATGGGAGTGGACGACCTCCGCGAGGGCGTTGAGATAGGCGCCGCGATGCGTGTACATCACGCCCTTCGGGCTACCGGTCGTACCCGAGGTGTAGTTGATCGAGATCACGCGCTCCTCGTCGTCCACACGCCACGGGCTGGTCGAGTCGTCCGCCCGCGAGAGAAGCTCGGCGTACGGCGTCGTCACGAACGGGGCCTCCCGGCCGACGTCGTCGAGCCCCACCACCTCCTCGAGCTCCGGGCAGCTCGAGGGATCGACAGCGATCGTCTCGAGGAGCTGCGTGTCGGCGACCAGGATCCTCGCGCCCGAGTGACGGAGGATGGTCTCGACCTCGGCTCCGGAGAGCCGCGTGTTGATCGCGACGAGGACGGCCTGCGCGAGAGGCAGGCCGAAGTGAGCGGTGAGGAGCTCGGGGACGTTCGGGAGCAGATAGGCGACGCGATCGCCGGGCGCGATCCCCGATGCCTCGAGCGCGCGTGCGAGCCGCTGGGCGTCCGCCGCGAAGTCGGCATAGGTCAGTCGCCGGTCGCCGTAGACGATCGCCACTCGCTCGGGAAACACGTCGGCCGACCGTTCGAGGAAGAGCAGCGGCGTGAGCTGGGTGATCGAGACCTTGCCCGTCGGGCATCGCGCTATCTGCTGGTCCAGGCCGGCTGGCGCTTCCCGACGAACGCGCCGATTCCCTCCTGCGCGTCGTCGTGCTCTGCGTTCTCGGCCATCACGGACCTGGTGAGCTCGTACGCTCGTCGCTCGTCCAGGTCGATCTGCGCGTAGAAGGCCTTCTTGCCGATCCCGGAGACGTGCGGGCTGAAGCTCGTGATCCGTCCCACGAGCTCGTCGACCGCCTCGTCGAGCGACTCCGCCGGGACGACGCGGTTGACGAGCCCCCATTCCTGGGCGGTGAGCGCCGAGATGGGATCCCCGGTCAGCAGCATCTCCATCGCCCTCTTTCGCCCGACCGCGCGGCTCACCGGGACCATGGGCGTCGAGCAGAACAGCCCGATCTTCACGCCCGGCGTCGCGAAGGTCGCCGAGTCGGCAGCCACTGCGAGATCGCAGGCGGCGACGAGCTGGCAGCCTGCTGCGTACGCCGGCCCGTGCACGCGCGCGACCACCGGCTGCGGGATGTCGTGGACGATCTCCATCAGCTGCGTGCAGACGTCGAACAGCTCGCGATAGAACGCCGGGTCGCGGTCGATCATCTCCTCGAGGTCGTGACCGGCGCTGAATGCAGGCCCTTCGCCCGCGACCACGACAGCCTCGGTCTCCGCCGGGAGGTCGTCGAGCGCGCTGATCGCCTCCTGCATGAGTGCGAGGCTGAGGGCATTGCGGCGCTCCGGCCGTGCAAGCGTGAGTCGGCAAACCGGTCCGTCGTGCGTGACACGCACGAGCTCGAGTCCCATGGACACCTCCTGCGTGTGAGTACAGGGAGTATCGCCGAGCGGCGTCGCGCAGACAAAAAGCGGTGCGCACGCGAGGCGAAAGGCCAGATGAGGCCCAAGTTACAAGTTGTAACTTGCGCCAATCAGCCGGTCTTCGCCCACGGCCGCGGATCGGGGATGGGCGTGAGGATCGGTTCGACCTGGGCGCGGAGGTGCTCGAAGGCGGGCGGGAGGATCAGCGACTCGCCGAGGTGCGCGGGATCCTCGTCCACCGAGAAGCCCGGGCCGAGCGTCGCGAGCTCGAAGAGGACGCCGCTCGGCTCGCGGAAGTAGATCGATCGGAACCAGAAGCGGTCGATGATCGGCGACGGGCGCATCCCCGCAGCTGCGACCCGTGCGTACCACAGCTCGTGATCCTCCATGGACGACGACCATGCGACGTGGTGCACCGTCCCGGCTCCACCGAGCCCGCGCTCGGTGGGCGGCTCGTCGTAGCCGTAGAAGCCGCCGCGCGACGGGCCTCGCGCCTCCCAGACCGGGGTCGGACCCGTGGGGTCCGACCCCACGAAGCCGAGCGTCTCCTCGAAGAGCGCCCGGCTCGCCTCGGGCGCGGCCGCATAGGCGCGCACTGCGTCGAAGCCCTGCAAGGCATGTTCCGGCGGAACCTCCGGATGCTCGGCGAGGAGCGGGGCGTCGTCGACGGTCGAGACGACGAGCCGGTGCCGCAGACCCTCCGGATCCTCGAACGTGACGCCCGACTCGTCGCGCTCTGCGCCGGACTCCCCGGCGAGGCGGCTCTCCCAGAAGTCGAGCGACGCCTCCGACCCGACGCGCCAGACGACCGTGTGCACCATGCCCTCCCCGGCGCGGCCCCGCCGCACACCCGGATACTCGAAGAACGTGATGTCGCTTCCCGGCGTCCCGTCCTCGTCTGCGTAGAAGAGGTGGTACACCGTCGGGTCGTCCTGGTTCACCGTCTTCTTCACGAGCCGCAGGCCGAGAACGCGGGTGTAGAAGTCGACGTTGCGCGGCGCATCGGCGGTGATGCACGTCACGTGATGGAGCCCGTCGAGGCGCATGATGTTGTGCGCAAGACCGGAGATCCGCTAGCGCGGAGTCTCCGGTTGCGCGAAGCCCCCTGAAGGCTGCTGCTTCGCAGCCGCATCGTTTCTAAGCCACATCGGCCCAGCTTAGTCGGCGATCGTTAGGCTCCCCCGGGTGAAGATCGGGATCGTCGTCCCGTTCTCGTGGTCCTTCTGGGGTGCGGTCGTGGAGCACGCGGAGCTGCAAGCCGAAGCGCTCGAGGAGCTCGGTCACGACGTGCGCCTGGTCATGGGGAACGACCCGCCGGGCCAGTTCACACGTGTCCTGCACCCACGCGTCGGCCGCCACGGCGACCCACCGGCGAACGTGATTCCTGTCGGGCGCTCGGTGATCGTCCCCGCGAACGGCTCGCTCCCGAACATCGTGCTCTCGCCCCGTTCGTTGTTCCGGACCCGAGCGGCCCTCGAGCGCGAGCGGTTCGACGTCCTGCACCTGCACGAGCCGATGACGCCGACGATCTGCCTGACGACGCTCATCTTCGCCCGCTGCCCGATCGTGGCTACGTTCCACGCGTCCGGCGATCTCGGCTGGATGAAGTACGGTGGCCCGGTCTGGGGCTTCATGATCGACCGCATCGACCACCGGATCGCCGTGTCCGAGCGTGCGAGAGACTCGCAGCGCCGCTGGCTTCCAGGTGAGTACGAGGTGATCCCCAACGGCGTCCTCGTCCCGCCTTCAGCACCCGCAGGCGGTCGCGAGCACCGGATCGTCTTCGCGGGCAGGCAGGAGCCGCGCAAGGGCCTCCAGGTGCTGCTTCGGGCCTGGCCGGAGATCCACCGGAGGACCGGGCTCCGGCTGACGGTCGCGGGTGCCGACCCGCTGGCGGTTCGTCTCCTGCTCGCCCGACTCCGCGTCGCCGACGACGGGATCGACGTCGTCGGCTTCCTGAGCCAGGGCGAGCTGACGGAGACGCTGCTGAGCGCGAAGGCGCTCGTCGCTCCCTCCATCGGCCAGGAGAGCTTCGGCATGGTGCTGACGCGGGCGTTCGCATGCGCGCTCCCGGCGGTCGCGTCGGACATCCCGGGCTACCGCGAGGTGCTGACACCGGAGGCCGCCGTACCGATCGCGCCGCACGATCCGGACGCGCTGGCGGACGCCGTCTGCGCTCTCGTCGACGACGAGCCACGCCGCGAGGCAATGGGTGAGGCAGCACGCGCGCTCGCCGTCGAGCGCTACGCCTGGCCCGCGATCGCGAAGCGGCTCGAGGCGGTCTACGCCGACGTGACGGGAATCGGCATCGCCGAGGCTCGCGCCGCATGACGGCGGTCGGCAGGATCTGGAAGAGCGGGTGGGCTCAGGCCGCTGTCGCACTCGTCGCCTTCGCAATCGCCGCGACGCTGCTCTGGTGGCGCGGGCCCGAGTGGGGGAGTGTCCTCGACGCCTTCAGTCTCGTCATCTGGAGCTGGATCGTCCTCGCCTTCGCGCTCAACGTCGTGTCCACGCTCTTCCGGGCGCTGTCGTGGAGACTGACGGTGGGGCAGGCGCTCCCGCCCGAGCACCAGCCGAGGCTCGTGCACGTCCTCTCGTCGTTCGGCGTCGGCCTCCTCGCGAACGCGATCGTCCCCGGCCGGCTCGGCGAGCTCGCCCGGGTCGCGACGCTGCGGCGGCATCTTCCCGATGCCCCCCCGGGCACGAGCGCGACGCTCGTGGGGACGGTGTTCGCCCACCGTCTGTTCGACCTCGTTCCGGCCTCGATCCTCGTCGTCTGGGTGCTCCTGACAGCGGAGGTCCCTCACTGGGCCGTCGTCTCGATCACGATTGCTGCGGCAGTCGGCTTGGCCCTCTTCACCGTGGCCTGGCTCGGCGCGAAGCGGCACGACCGGCCGGTCATGAGCGAGGGGATGGGCTCGGCTCGACAGCTCGTGACCATGGGCCGGCAGGGTCTCTCGGTGCTCAAGGCACCGGTTCCGCTCGCGGCTGCAATTTTCCTCCAGTGTCTCGGCTGGCTCATGCAGCTGCTCGCCGTCTACGTGGCGATGCAGGCGTTCTCGATCGACGCGCCATTGCCCGCGGCCGGGCTCGTCCTCGTGCTCATGAACATCGCGACCATCGTCCCGCTCTGGCCCGGCAACATCGGGCTGGTGCAGGCTGCCGTCGCGCTTCCGCTGCTCAAGTACGGCGTCGCGTATCCGGTCGGTTTCGCCTACGGCATCGTCCTGCAGGCGATCGAGATCGCGTGCGGCGTCTCGCTCGGTCTCATCGCGATCGCGCGCGAGGGCATCTCCTTCGCGGTGCTCCGGCGCATGGAGGACGAGGACGAGTCGTCCGAGGATGCGCTCGAGGGCGTGCACGAGATGATCGACGAGCTCGAGCAGGCCGAGCACGAGACCGAGGCGGCCCGTGAGAGCGCTGCTGTGTCCCGCTAGCCTCAAGGGCGTTCTCTCCGCGACAGCCGCTGCCTCCGCACTCGCGCGCGGCGTGCGGGGTGCCGGAGGCGACGCCGTGGAGCTGCCGATCGCCGACGGTGGCGAAGGTACGACCGACGTGCTGCACGCAGTGCTGGGCGGCAGGTGGCGCGAGGCGGTCGTCTCCGACCCGCTCGGGCGTCCCGTTCCGGCGCGCTGGCTCGTCCTTCCGGACGGGCGCGCCGTGGTCGAGGCGGCAGCGGCGATCGGGCTCCCGCTGCTCTCTCGCGCCGAGCGCGATCCGCTCGTCGCTTCGAGTCGGGGGCTGGGAGAGCTCATGCTGGCTGCGCTGCGGGACTCTCCGTCGGAGCTCCTCGTCGGGCTCGGCGGCAGTGCGACGGTCGACGGCGGCGCCGGAGTACGCGAAGTCCTCCGCGAGCTCCTCGTGCCGACGACCGTGCTCTGTGACGTGCGCACGACGCTTGGCGACGCTGCACGCCTCTTCGGGCCGCAGAAGGGGGCGACGACCGAGGCGATTCCGATGCTCGAGCGCCGGCTCGCCGCCATGGAGGAGCTCGCGCCATACGCCGGGCTCCTCGGTGCCGGAGCGGCCGGCGGGCTCGGGGCAGCGCTCGCGGCACTCGGGGCCGAGCTGGTGGCGGGGGCCTCGGCCGTCCTGGACCTCGTCGGGTTCGACGAGCGACTCTCCGAGTGCGACCTGGCTGTGACGGGCGAGGGTCAGGTGGATCGCACGACCGCCGAGGGCAAGGCTCCCGGCGTCGTCGCGGAGCGGTGCGCGCGGGCAGAAATCCGCTGCGTCGTCTTCGGCGGCCGCGTCCTCGAGGCGGTCCCCCGGGCGGAGACGGTCAGCCTCTCAGGCGATCGCGCGCGTGCCGAGGCCGACCTCGAAGCACTCGGCGGTCAACTGGCTGGACCGAACTAGCTGGGTCGCGATCGTCTTCAGGTGCTCGCGCGCAAGGTTCAGCGCGCTTCGGCGACGGCGAGCCGGTCCGCCAGCGCCTCGAGCAGCTTCCAGGCGACCTGCGGGCGGGCCTCGACGAACGGCCGGAACACGAACACCGGGAGTCCGTAGGCCTTCACGTCGGTTGCGGCCGTCACGGTGGCCGTGCGCGGTCGCCGGTCGATGAGGGCGATCTCGCCGAAGGCCGAGCCGGGCCCCATCGTCGACACGGGCTCACCGTGCACTTCGACCGAGAGCTCGCCGCTCTCGACGACGAAGAACATGAGCCCGCCTTCGCCCTCGAGCGCGATCTTGTCGCCGGCTGCGAAGCGCCGCTCGTTGAACTCCTCGGCGAGGCTCTCGAGGTCTCGCTCGTCCAGACCGGAGAACAGGCGGACGTTACGGAGAATCGCTGGGGTCGGCTTGGGCATGGGGCGATTCATACACGAAGCACGCGTCGGTTGTCACGTCGGTTTCGTCGGCTCGCCACATGGGGCACTCTTGATCTCCTGGTCACGAGGTGAGATCCTCGCGCGCGATCGTTCTACGACGCCCGCTTCTGGTGCGGGCCGGGGGAAAGGGGGCACGATGAAGACTGCTGTCGTCGTAGGGATCCTGCTCGTCGCCGTCGCGGCCGTGTCGAACGCGATGGCGGGCAAGCCGGTCATGGAACGGTTCGACATCGACGAGACGACTCCGGACGCGTTCCTGACTGCCGAATGCGGCGTTTCGGTGATGACCCGGGCGCGAGGGCACGTCATCGTGCGTGAGTTCGATCGCACGAAGGGGACCGTGTCCTTGCGGACGCTCAACATCGCCTTGACGGCGATGGCCGGTGACAACAGGTACCGGTTCCGCGATGTGGGTAACGATCACGTCAGGATCACCAAGGACGGACCCGTGCTCTCGATCGTCGGGCAGGTCCCGTTCGACTTCATCGGTGTGCTGAAGATCGATCTCACGACGGGCGAGGCGACCCACGAGCCGAGTCACGACATCTCGGGGCGCGTCGCGGAGGCGTGCGCCGCGCTGACCGCGTGAGCTGCGTGGAGGCGAGTGGAGCGTGAGCTCCTCTCGCCTCAGGGCTCCGTGCCCGGCGGGATGAGCTCCTCGATCTGCAGCTCGGCTCCCTGGAGTCGAGCTGCGCACTCCTTGTAGAGCTCTTCGCCACGACGGAAGAGCGCGATCGCGTCGTCGACGGGCACGTCGCCCCGCTCGAGGCGCGTGACGATCTCGTCCAGCTCGCGCTGCAGCTCTTCGAAGCTCTTCTCGCTCACAGGCGCACCTCGTCGACCCGCGCACCGAGGGAGCCGGTAGCGAGCTCGATGTCGACGCGATCACCCGCGCACACGATCGTGGCGTCGCGCAGCGCCTCCCCACCGGCGCGGACGATCGCATAGCCCCGACCCAGCGTCGCCAGGGGCGAGAGCGCCTGCAGGCGCGCGCCCGAGTGGTCGAGTGCAGCTCGCCGGCGCTCCAGCAGCAGGCGCGGAGCCCCGCGAAGTCGCTCACCCTGTCGCACGAGTCTGCCGCGATCGCGCTCGAGCTGAGCGCGGACGGCGAGCCAGAGTCGTCGCCGGCTGGTGTGCAATGCCGACTCGAGCTCGGCGAGGTCCGGAACGACGAGCGCCCCGGCCGCGGTCGGAGTCGCAGCGCGAGCGTCGGCGGCGAGATCGCAGAGGGGTGTGTCCTGCTCGTGCCCGACCGCCGAGACCACGGGGACGCGCGCGCCGGCCACCGCGCGGACGACAGCCTCGTCGCTGAACGGGAGGAGATCCTCGAAGCTGCCGCCTCCCCGCGCGAGCACGATGACGTCGACTTCGGAATGTGCCGCGAGCGTGGCGAGCCCCGCGACGATCGCATTCGCCGCGCCCTTCCCCTGAACCCGCACCTCGCGGATCACGACCCTCGTCGCGGGGAACCGTGCGCCGATCGTCGCGACCAGGTCGCCGCGCGCGGCCGCGTCGGCGCCGGTGAGGATCCCGACGGCACGCGGCACGCGCGGAAGCCTGCGCTTGCGCTCGGCCGCGAAGAGCCCTTCGGTCGCGAGCTTCCGCTTCAGCTGCTCCAGCGCGAGGAGGTGGTCGCCGAGCCCGATCCGCTCGATCGTCGTCGCCCGGAACCAGAACTCGCCCTTCTGCTCGTACAGCTCGCCTCGTCCGGCGACGTGCACCGTTTCGCCCTCCGCGAGCTCGAGCTCGAGACGGTCATACGCGCGCCGTGCGATCGAGGCGCTCAGGGTCGCGCCCGTCTTCGGATCCTTGAGCGTCAGGAAGACGCTGGCCCACGCGTCGTTACGCCTGAGCTCCGTCACCTCGCCCTCCACCCACACCGCGGGGAGCCCGCTCAGGCGCATCCCGATCCCGCGGTTGAACGCCGAGACCGAGAAGACCTTGCGGTCGCCGTAGACCATGTGCTCGACCTTCGGCACGGCGTCAGACTAACGGCGACTAGACGCGTCGCCTCCAGCGCGAGAAGACGTCTTCGATCGCCGGTCGCATCGCGTGTGGCGTGAGGACGTAGAGGCGGTCGCCCGGCTCGATGATCGTGCTGCCCCTCGGCGGTATCGAGTCGTGGCCTCGCACGACCACGGCGATGATCGCGGTGCGTGGAAGGCCTACTTCGCGCACCGCCGCCCCTGCGATCGCGTGGTCCTCCGCGACGACGAAGTCCAGCAGGTCGAGGGTACTCGACTCGCTCAGCTCGATCGGTGGCTCGTGCCTCGTCGCGACCGGCGCGAGGAGCTTCAGTCTCGCGGCGACCCGCTCGAGCGTCGTGCCCTGGAGGATCGCGGAGACGACGACGACGAAGAAGACGGCGTTGAAGATCGTGTTCGCCTCGTCGACCTGTGAGGAGAGCACGAAGGTCGCGAGCACGATCGGTACGGCGCCCCTGAGGCCCGCCCAGCCGAGGAGCAGCTTCTCGCGAGTGCTGAAGTCGTTGAAGAGCGTCGACGCCCAGACAGCGGCAGGCCGAACGAGCAACACGAGCAGCAGCGCGAGGGCGAGCCCGGAAGCCGCGACGTCGGTGAGCTGACGCGGGAAGACGAGGAGCCCGAGCACGATGAACATTGCGACCTGGGCGAGGAACGCGAGGCCCTCGTGGAAGCCGACCAACTGCCTGCGATATCGCGACGGCGTGCTGCCGACGCCGAGCCCCACGAGGTAGACCGCCAGGAAACCGCTGCCGCCCAACACATCAGCCGCTCCGAACGACACGGCCGCCGCGGAGAGCGAGGCGACCGGTGCGAACGGTCCCACCGAGCGCGGGAGCCGGGCGAACACCCACGTTGCTCCGAGGGCCAGGATGACGCCGACCACGAGCCCGATTCCGAGCTGACGCACCACGAGCAGCGCGAGCTGGTCGAAGCCGTACGTGTCCGGGCTCTCGATCCAGGCGATCAGGCCGAGCGTGAGCGCGATCGCCATCGGGTCGTTACCGCCCGACTCGGCTTCGAGCGTGCGCGCCAGGCGACGTTTGATCCGGGTGAAGCGAAGGGTCGCGAACACGGCCGCCGCGTCGGTCGATGCGACGACCGCTCCCAGGAGGATCGCTTCGAGCCACGTGAGGTCGAAGAGGAGCTGCGCGGCGGCTCCGGTGAGAACCGCAGTTACGACCACTCCGACCGTGCTCAAGAGCCCGGCGGGCACGGCCACGCTCCGGAGCCTTCGCCACGACGTCTGCAGCCCGCCTTCGAAGAGGATCAGGACGAGGCCGACGATGCCGACGTCCCGGGCGAGCTCGGCATCGTCGAATTCGATCCCCCCGGGGCCGTCCGAGCCCAGGAGCATGCCCAGGGCGAGGAACGCGACGAGAACCGGAACGCCGGTCCGGGCCGAGCCGAGCGCAACGAGCACGCTCGCCCCGAGGACAGCGCCGACCAGCAGGAGCACAAGTCCCTCGTCCATTCCTCAATCCTTGCGGCTCGCGCCGCGGTTCGCCCGACGATGCAGCCGATCAGCGGTTGGCGGTCATGAACTGTCGAGGAGGAACTCGAGCAGGAGCGCGTTGACGAGCTCCGGTGTGCGGATGTCGGGGCGGTGCCCGCCCCCCGGGATCAGCTCGAGCCGTGCGTTCGGCAGCGCGGCGACGATGCTCGCGGCAAGCGCGACCGGCACGGGAGCATCGGCCTCGCCGTGGACGACCAGTGTCGGGCAGGTGAGGCGATCGAGCAGGCGCGCCGGCGGGGTCCAGTCGAGCTCGGTTTCTTGCGTCGCGATGACGTCGGGGGTCGCCTCGAGTCCGATCGCGATCATCTCGGCGATCACGTCGGACGAGTCCGGCTCGGTGAAGACGCTGTTCATGAACGGCACGATGAATCCGCTCCAGTCCGTCCGTAGGTTGGCAAGCCACCTGGGGTTCGGGGGCGCCGGCTCCGCCTCGAGCTGCATGTACGGCGCGATCACCGCGAGACGGTCGACTCGCTGCGGGTCGTCGGCGGCCACGAGGACGACGGCGTTCAGCCCTCGCGACGCCGTGACGAGCGCGGCGCGTTCGATCTCGCAGGCGTCGAGAACCGCGAGCGCATCGGCGGCGTGGAGCGAGAAGTCGTATCCGCGCGCCGGCCGCTCGCTCGCGCCGGCGCCACGCGGGTCGTACGTGAGCACAGTGGCGTGTGGCTCGAGCGCGACGACCTGGTGCCCGACCACGCGCGCGTCGACGAGGTTCCACGTCGGCACGAACAGGATGGTCGGATCACCCTGGCCGTAGCGGTACCAGGCGACACGCGTTCCATCCGCGCTCGTTGCGAACCCCCGTGCTCGGGGCGGTGGCGCGGGAATCACGCGGCGACGATACCGCCGCCGACCGATGCGGCTCGTACGTGTCGAGACTTGCACGGCCTCCCGCGTTGGTGAAAGATCGCTCCGTCCCAGTCGGGAGGAGATCGTCGTGACCTGGTACGAGTTTCTGCTGTTCGTCCACATCACCGCCGCCGTGATCTGGCTCGGTGGCGCGTTCACGTTCCAGATGTACGGACTGGTCGTGCACCGCGGTGGAGACCCGGAGGAGATGGCTCGATTCGCGGGGCGCGCCGGAGCCCTCTCCGAGCGGATGTTCGTCCCGGCCTCGCTGGTGGTCGTCCTCGCCGGCATCGGGTTGATGATCGACGGAAACTGGGATTGGGATCAGCTCTGGGTGATCTTTGCGCTCGTCACGTTCGCTGCGTCGTTCCTCACAGGCGTTCTCGTCCTCTCCCCGATCGCCAAGCGGATACCGGTCGTCGGTCCGACCACGCCCGCGGGCCAGGCACTCATCCAGCGGCTCTTCACGATCCTTCGGGTCGATCTCGCCTTCATGTACGCGATCGTCTTCGCCATGGTCGTCAAGCCGACTGCCGACGACGGGTGGACGATCACGATTGCCGCCGTGGTGCTCATCGTGCTCAGCGCCGTGTTCCTCGCTCCGCTGCGTTCGAGCAGTGCTCAGCCGCCCGAAGCGGCCGCCGGCTGAGCGCGGCGCGGACTCCGGCGACTCCGGGCTAGAAGTCGATCCGCATCACGACTCTGCGGAGGGTCGGCTTGCTGACCTCCGTGAACCCGGCTGCCTGGAAGATGCTGCGGCTGCCGACGTGGAACTCGCCCCACGCGATCTCCTGCCCGGGCTGCGTGAGCATCGGGTAGCCCTCGAGAGCGCGCGCACCCCGCGCTCGCGCGAAGTCGACGGTGCCGCGCGCGAGCGCACGGCTGACACCGCGGCGCCGGAAGCCCGTGCGCGTGACGAAGCAGGTCACGGCCCAGACGCTGTCGTCGGTCTTGTCCTCGGCCCGGCCCTCCCAGGGGACGCGGGTCTTGAGCAGCAGGCGCGGGTGGGAGCTGCGCGGTGCCACCGCGCACCAGCCGACGGGCTCGCCGTCGAGATACGCGACGAGGCCGCTCGTCGTGTCCGACTGCGGATGGCCACAGTCGGTCTGCTTGCGGAGGCGAAACGCGAGCTTCTCTTGGCCGACGGAGGCCCAGGACTCGCCGGGCAGCATCCTGTACCGCTGGCACTGGCATCGGGACGGATCCCCTCGTGTGCCCAGCACTTTCTGGAGTTCGTCCCAGCTCGCCTCGTTGGCAGGGACGACGGTCACCCCGGCCGCCGTCACCGAATCAGCCATGCGGAGACCGTACTCCAATCTCCCTAGGATGGCTCCGTGGTGGCGTCGAGCGGACGCGTGCACGTGGTCGGCGCGGGGCCTGTGGGCCTGCTGCTCACGGCACTGCTCCAGTCCATGGAGGGGTTCTCCGTGCGGCTCTACGAGAAACGGCACGAGTACACGCGCACGCGGATGGTCCAGCTCGCGCCCTATCTCGTGGCGGACTCGGTCGAAACCTACCGTGCCGATTCCATCGACGGAGACAGCGTCGAGGCCATCTTCGACCCGCCGGAGCTCGGCGAGGGCCTCGCCTTCCGGCAGTCGATTCCCTCGGACCTGATGGCCCTTCTTCGCGGGTGGACGTTGGGTTTCTGCCCGCTCAACTCCATCGAGCGCTCGATCAGCGATCTCATCGATGCGCGGGTGGCGAATGGGGTGGAGCGCACCGCTGCCGTCGTGACGGCCGAGGAAGCAATCGCGATGCTCGAGCCGGGAGACATCCTGATCGACTCGACCGGCAGCAGGTCGCTACTCCGAGATCACCTGACGATCGGCTCCGGCGAGGTGGACGAAGGCGCGAACACCCTCAAGATCCGGCTCGAGTACGCGCTCGTCATCACCTTCCTGTACGGCCAGACCTACGACTGCAACGAGTACTGCAAGTACTACAAGAACGCCGAGAACGCGCACTACAAGTTCATTCCCATGGTCCACCGCACGCACTACGACGGCAGCGTCAGCCACGTCTCGGGGATCGTCAACATCTCTGCCGAGGAGTACGAGGCTATGCCGTCCAGATTCGACGGCCAGTGGCTTCGCGACAACTTCCCCGGTGTCGCTCAGTCGATGGACCGTTTCATCGACAAGATCAAGGAGGAGACGCACGGCGAGATACTCGGCGACCTCGAGATCGTCCGGATTCCCCTCGATCTGTACCGGGCTCGCAACGCCACGAGCCGGCAGTGGCTCGCGGCCGGGCCCCGCGATCACCCCTTCGCCAGCTCACCGGTGTTCCTCGCCGGCGACTCGGCGATCGGCTCGCCGTACTTTCAGTCGATCTCGCTCGGCTTCGAGTGCGCGATGTATCTGGCGGGGCTCCTCGCTCAGCGCGACTTACGAGTCAGAGAATTGCTCGATCGCTACGAACTGCACACCTACAAGCAGTGGCTTCGCGTCTACATGCGCAGCAAGATGATCAAGCACAACAAGGACCTGTTCGAGTCCATCGACGATCCGTTAGCGCTCCTGGGCAAGCTGCACATCTACTAGCGGTTCGTCGCGCGCTCGACGACTCTGCGTGCGCCATCCGATTGGGGACCTCGTGCATGACGAAACGGCCACTGGATAGCGTCCTCTGTGTGAGGGTCACTGCTGAGGCCGCACGGCGCTTCCTCGTCGCGCGCCAGGCACTCGCTCCCGCGCGTTCGCTCGAGGGAGGACCGGACGCCGTGCTCGAGATCTTCCGTCGTCTCGGCTCGATCCAGTTCGACCCGCTCGCGGTTGCCGGTCGCACCCACGATCTCGCCCTGCACGCGCGCGTGGCCGACTACGACCCCGCCTGGTGCGACGTCCTCTACGAGCGCCGCGAGATCTTCGAGGCGCACAACAAGGGGCTGTCCTTCGTCCTGGCGAGCGAGTTCCCGTGGTTCCGCGGGACCTGGAGTCAGAACGGGAAGCGCGTCCTCGCCGAGAACGCCGGTGTGGCCGAGCGCGTGCTCGAGCGGATCCGCGCCGACGGGCCGCTGTCGGCGCTCGACTTCGAGCGCGAGCGCGGGACGACGACCGACTGGTTCGAGTTGCCGACGAACACGGTTCGCGCCGTTCTCGAGGCGTATTCCGTCACGGGCGTGCTCGGCCTGGCGCGACGCGACGGCAATCGCCGCTACTACGACCTCCTCGAGCGGCTGCTGCCCGCCGACGTGCTCGCGCGCAGCATTCCGCTCCGCGAGCAGCTCCATCACAGGCTCCTCTCGCGGTACCGCGCTCACGGGCTCCTCGGCGTCGGTGGAGGCGGAGGCATCTTCGGCGGCATCGGCCCCGCCAAGCCTGATCCGAGGTGGCCGGAATATCCAGGCAGAACGGCCCTGCGTGAGGAGCTCGTCGCCGATGGCGAGCTCGTTCCCGTCGAGATCGAGGGCGTGCGCGGGAAGCGCTTCGTGCTCGAGGAGGAGGTCGAACTGCTCGCCGCGCCGCCTGAGCCGCCGCTCTCGGTCGCACTCCTGCCACCGTTCGATGCACTGGTCTGGGACAGGGCCCTCCTCGGATCCCTGTTCGAGTTCGATTACGTGTGGGAGCTCTTCCTCCCGCCGGCCAAGCGGCGTTGGGGCTGGTACGTGCTGCCGATGCTCTTCGGCGACCGCTTCGTCGGCCGGATCGAGCCGCGCATCGACCTCGTCGGCGGCAAGGTGCAGGTGCTCGGTCTGTGGTGGGAGGACGGCTTCGCGCCCCGCCGCACCGAGGGCTTCGTCGACGCGATGCGCGAGGCGCTCCGCGCCTACCTGCGCTTCGCCGGCGCGACCAGCCTCGAGTGGGCGCCGCACCTCGCACCGGAGAAGCGACTGTTTCTCACGCGCCCCTAGAGCGAGCGGCGGCTTACAGGAGTACGATGGTCGAACTGGCCCTGCTGCCAGAACCCCGGCTGAAGGCCCGCAACCTCCCAACGCGCTATGGCGCGCGAGACGTAGGAGCCCAGGCGAACAGGATTCGACTTCAGGGCCAGCTTTCGTTGTTCGAGCAGGCTCTCAGTGGATCGGACGGCTCGGAGGTCGCAATGAGCAAGAGTTCCGACAAGCCAAGAAAGCAGCAGAAGCAGAAGCCGCAGAAGACGCTGAAGGAGCGCCGCAGCGAGAAGCGTGCGGCCAAGAAGCTCGGCTCGGGCTCGTTTCTCCCGGCGGACAAGTAGAGCCTCAGGCCCGGACGCAACTCGGGCACGGCGCGATGCTCCTGAAGCGCGGCACCCAAGAGGCTCACGAGTGTCTCAGTGTGCGAACCGGTCGAGTGCCCGGTAGATCGCCTCCTTCATCGCATCGCTGCCGGTATGTCCCGCGTCGCCGATGACGACGAGCTCCGCGTCAGGCCACGCGCGGGCGAGCTCCCAGGCAGTGCCGATCGGAGAGCCCATGTCGAGGCGGCCGTGGATCAGAACGCCCGGGATGCCGACCAGCCGAGTCGCGTCTCGGAGCAGCGCGCCCTCCTCGAGCCACGCTGCGTTGGAGAAGTAGTGCGAGCAGATCCGTACGAGAGCGAGCTGCGCAGCCGGCGGCCGCGCGCTGTACGCGTGGGGTGTCCCGTGCGGTTCCAGCGAGATGACGGCGTCTTCCCAGGCGATCCAGTCGGCGGCGGCCCTGCCTCGAACCTCGGCGTCCGGGGACTCCATCAGCCTCGCGTACGCCGCGAGCAGGCCGCCCTCGCGCTCGCCCTCCGGAACCCCGGCTCGAAATCGCTCCCATGCCTCGGGAAAGAAGCGGCCCACTCCTCGGTAGAGCCAGTCGATCTCGGATCGCCGGGTCATGGTCACGCCGGGGATGACGATCTCCGACACGCGCTCCGGATGCCGCTCGGCGTAGGCGAGGATCAGCGTCGATCCCCATGACCCTCCGAAGAGCAGCCACCGCTCGATTCCGAGGTGCGCACGCAGCCGCTCCATGTCTGTGAGCAGGTGCTCGGTCGTGTTCGCGTTCATGTCGGTGGCGGGATCGCTCGCGTGGGGCGTGCTCCGCCCGCAGCCGCGCTGATCGAAGAGGACGACGCGATAGCGGTCCGGGTCGAACGATCGCCCCGTGCTCCCGACGAGGCTCGAGCCCGGCCCGCCGTGGACCATGAGCGCCGGCTTGCCTGAGGGGCTGCCGCGCACCTCCCAGTAGACGAGGTTGCCGTCGCCCACGTCGAGCATCCCGTGGTCGTACGGCTCGACTGCCGGATGCGGCTCGGCCATGTCGAGAGTCTCGCCTACCGCAACTCAGTGCGCCTGCGTCGGGATCGCGTGGCCGGTCGATGCGATCAGTCGAAGCCGAACAGCGGCGGGAGGACCACCACGACGATGGCGGCCCACAGGAAGAAGACGGGAAGGTAGGCGGTCTGCCAGCGCTCGAGCCGGTGAAGCGTGCTGCGTCCCGTGAGGAATCGGGCGGATAGCCAGGCGGCGCCTGCGAGGTTCACGAGGAGGACGAGGTTCAGGCCGAGCGCTGCCGTTCGGTTCGGCGTGAACCCGAGATCGCCGATCCGAGCGACCATCGCGCCGAGCACCATCAGGTCGAGCACGAGGGCGCTGACGACGGCGACCAACTGGATGCCGTCCATCCATCCGGGAGACGACGTGGACGGGTCCCGGGCGGACATCCCGTACAGGACGAGCGCGAGGACGACCACCAGCAGGGCGTCGATGACGCTGAGAAGCTCGCGATCGAACGCCCCGCCGAGCCCGGTCACGGCGTAGACGACGGCCGCGCAGGCCAGCATCACCGCGAACAGCGGCGTGAAGAGCATCGTGAGCACCGGCGCCATGTTCTCGACGACCCGTTGCTTCGACTCGACGAGCCATGCGGCCACGATCACGGCACCCGCCGCCCCCGAGGGCAGCACCCACTCGGCGATCCGCTCGACGTCGACCCCCGCGGGCTCGAGGATCGCAGCGGTCAAGCCCATGAGCACCCCGCCTCCGAGCGCGATCAGGACGTAGTAGATGAACCACTCGCCCGTGAAGCGGACGAAGTCCATGCGCCGCTCGTGCGATCGGACCGTGCCGCCCATGTACGGGTAGGCGACGACGAACCAGAGCGCGACGGGCAGGCTGAGGATGACGAGCGCCTCGGTGTCCGAGTCCGTCCCGAAGACCTCGGTGCCCGAGCCCCCACTCCACGGGTAGAGGTTGACCACGAGCGCTGCGAGGACGAACGGCGCCGCCGTCAGCACCCAGTGCCGGGCGTCGAGTTGCCGCTGCCGAGCGAAGTACGCAGCGAGGAACGGCAACACGAACAGGCTGGCGTTCCGCGCCAGCCAGGTCGGCTCCTCGTCGGGGAAGTCGGCAGCGAGGCGTGCGACCTGGACCGCGACGGCTGCGGCCACGGCGAACGCGAACGCCGGAAGCCAGCCACTGGACGCGCGTGCAGGCTCGTCGTCACCGCTCAGGACGAGCTGCTTCCACAACCGGCCGCTGTGCTCGCGTGCGAACTCCCGCGAGAGGGCGTCGAGGTCCCCCATCCGCTTCACCGCGACCAGGAACCCCTCGTCGGGCGTGAGGCCGGCCGCGGTCAGCTCGGCGATCTGATGGCGAAGATGATCCTCCAGCTCATCGACGTCGTGGCCGTTGACGCCCGGGGCGTTCGCGACGTACGCGCGCCACTCTGCGATCTGTGACTCGACGCTCTCCATGGCTCACGCCTCGCCGAGAGCGGTCAGGACCGCACCCGAGCCCGGCCAGACGTCGTTGAGCGCCCGCGCGACGGTCACCCATTGCCGTTGCTGGTCTGCGAGTGCCGCTCGTCCCTCGTCGGTGATCGCGTAGTACTTGCGGCGACGACCTTCCGGTGGCGTCCGCCACTCCGTCGTCACGTACCCGAGCCGAAGGAGGCGATGGAGCAGCGGGTAGAGCATCCCGTCGGTCCACTCGAGCTCGCCGGCGGAGAGCGCTCGCACCCGCTTGAGGATGGCGTAGCCGTAGCTCTCGCGCTCCGCCAGGATTGCGAGCACGAGCGGCGTCGCCGAGGCCGCGACGAGATCCTTGTCGATGTGCATATCGGCTCCACGGGTCGAAGTGCTATGCATAGAAGCACAAGGTACGAGTGAGCCGCAAGGCGTATCGCCCTTCGTTGAGAGGATCTCGCTCAACTACCCTGACCGCCATGGACAGCCGCATCCGGGAGCTGAGCGTCCGGCGATCGAGCCGGGGGGCAAGCGGCTAGGACTCATTCGACGCACGGAGGTGCTTCGCAATGGCTGAGAGGAAGGCTGCAAAGAAGGGCACGAAGACGTCCGCAACCACCGCTACCGGCAAGGCGTCCCAGGGATTCACGGACGAGGAACGAGCTGCGATGAAGGAGCGCGCCAAAGAGCTGAAGGCGGAAGCGCGCGCGAGCAAGAACAAGGCGGACGGGGAACGCGACGTGCTCGCGAAGATCGCCGAGATGCCGAGACCGGATCGCGCCATGGCCGAGCGGCTCCATGCGATCGTCACAGCCAGCGCGCCAGACCTCTCGCCGAAGACCTGGTACGGGATGCCCGCGTATGCCAAGGATGGCAAGGTCGTGTGCTTCTTCCAAGACGCGGCGAAGTTCAAGTCGAGGTACGCGACGTTCGGCTTCAGCGACGAGGCGAACCTCGACGAAGGCGCGATGTGGCCGACCTCCTTCGCGCTGACGAAGTTGACCGCCGCCGACGAGGCGAGGATCGGTGCGCTCGTGAAGAGAGCGGTGAGCTGAGGAGGGTCTCCGAAGGGAATCCGCGTCGCCGCTTGCTCATCGGTTCGAAAGGAGAACCCATCTGGTTCGTGCTTCCTGGTCGTCCGAGGTGCCCCCTTTCACTCGCGCGGTGCTCGTGGCGCGGCCGCTCCGAGCACGCAGTCTCTTGAGCGGATACTTCGACTGCGCAGGTGCGGCGAGATCGACCGCGAAGAGCCATATGCCGTCAGGGCAACTGTCTGATCACCGTCGCCCTGAATGGTGCGGCCAACATCTCGAGCAGAGGTTCGTAGGCGCCGGTGGCAGCGACCTCCTCCATATGTGCCGCCCGCGCCTCGGCCGACTCCCACTCGGCAATCTCGATCAGCATGTCGGGGTCATCGAGCACCTCGAAGCGGGTGCTGCCGAGGAAGCCGCGTTGGGTAGGTCGCTGTTCCGCCACGATGCTCTCGATCAGACTCGTGAGCTCAGCCCGTCTGTGCGGTTTCGCCTGAAGCTCGACGATCACCTTGACTGCCACTCCAGCACTCCTTTCATCCGTTCGTCTGCGATGCATGTCACATGCTCGCGGAAGCGCTCAGCGATGGCGACCTGATTCGTCCGAGGGGTCGGTCGCGTGCCCGAGTGTGCGGGAATGTCCCTTGAGACGCCGGCTAGTGTTCGCCGAATGAAGACCTTCAACCTGAATAGCGACGAGTGGGACGCGACGAGGGATCGCGAAGGCTGGCGTTGCAGCGGCACGCTGGTGGGCGAACGGATCGGCGGTGAGCTACTTGGCGCGACCATGTCGCAGATCGAGCCTGGCAGCAGGCTCTGGCCCTACCACACGCATTACCTCAACGAGGAATGGGTGATCGTGCTCCGCGGCGAGCCGACGCTGCGCACGCCCGAAGGTGAGCATGTTCTGGAGGAGGGTGACATCGTCTGCTTTCCGCGCGGCAAGATCGGTGCGCACCAGATCAGCAACCGAACGGACTCGCCTGTCCGCGTGCTCATGCTCTCCTCGATGATCCGGGGCGAGATCATCGAGTACCTCGATACCGGCAAGGTTCTCGCAAAGGACGTCGACGACGAAGACGTCATGTTCGCGAGGCCCGGACCCGCGGTCGAGTACTGGGAAGGCGAGGACTAGGCCCGCGCGACGCTCGCGTGTACCGACGAGCAGAACCTCGCTTTCGAGAGTGAGGTCGTTCGAGTGCCCGAGTGTGCGGGAATGTCCCTTGAGCAAGCCGCCCCGAGAGTCGAAGGCGGCTACGCCTCAGGCGCGCCGTGCTGGAGCTGGCGGTCGTACTCGTCCTGGTCGTAGGTGCCACGCGAACCGACGACGAGGCCGTCGTCTCCGAAGGTCCACTCCTCGAGGCCGGTGATCCGCACGGCCTTTCCGGTACCGCCGGGTCCCGCGTTCGTGCCCGTGAACGTCCAGTGGTACTCGACCGTCTCGTTGTTGAAGACGACGTCGTCCATGAATACCTGGATGTCCGGGAACGCGTCGATGAACGAACGTGCGACCTGGGTGATCTCGGTGGGTCTCCACCGTTGATCGCGATCGTTCCGCCCCGCACGAAGTGATCCGCGACCCTCGTGGGGTCGTGGCTGCACCACGCATCGGTGTAGCTGCGCGAACTCTCGTATCCGAGCTTCGTCGTGTGCCACCTTGTTCCACCTGTCGTCAAGAAGTTCGCCGGACGCGGCGACCCTAGCGCTTGCATGCTGCCGAGACAACATCGGCGTGCGCGAGCGAGACCTCCCTCGAGCGATCGGAGCGCAGCTAGAGGAGGATCTCGGTGGCCGTCACGGGGTCACAGCCCCGGTTCAGGAGCTCGACCGCGTCGTGCAGATCGACCTCGCTCACGGCGATGCGCTCGGCGAGATGCACCGGGTAACCGGCCTCGAGCAGGATGTGGAGGCGCCAGCTCTCGACCTTCGCGGGCTCGTTCTCGTTCCAGAGCGGGGCTTCGGTCGTCTCGGCCATGCGCGCGTGATTCGCGGTCGCAGCGGCGTTCCCTGCTGGGCGTTCGTTCAGTTCGTATCGGGCGTTCGCGCCGGGTTCTGCTGGCGTGCCAGCTCGACGATTCGCTCGTCCAGCCGCTTCGTCGCGGCGTTGATCGCCTGCTGGAGCTCGGCGGCGATGAGGCCGTCCGCGCGGCGAAGGAACGAGTCGGCCGTGCGATCGAGCTCCTCGCGAAGCCGGTCGGCGGCTTCCTCGCGGATCGCGCGCATCCGATTCTCGAACTCGATCGCGCCGGCCTCGCTGCGCGCGTCGATCTCGCGCTCGGTTGCTCGCTCGAGATGCTCCACCTGGCGACGCTCGAGCTCGGCGAACGCGACCTCGATACGCGTCCGGGCATCGCTCTCCGCGACGTCCACCTGCTCGGCGACTGCGTGCTCGTGCTGTCGCAGCCGGTCGTTGAGCTCGTCGATCGTGCGCCTGCGGTCGTCAGCCTGTATCTGCAGCTCCTCGAGCGCGCGCGCGATCGAGTCGCGGGCGCTCGCCTCGAGCTCCTCGCGGAGGCGGGCTGCAGTCGCACGCTGCTCGCCGATCGTCGCGTCGAGCTCGTCGGACTCGGCCGCGACCTTCTGCTCGACGTCGGCGATGCGCTGACGCATGCGCTGCTCCAGTGTCGCGACTGCTCCCTGCAGCGCGTTCTGCGCCCGCTCGAGGTCGGCCTCCCAGGCGCGCAGCCGCTCCTCGACCCGCTGTTCCACGGTCGCGACGAGCTCGGCCATGCGTTCGGACAGCTCACGCTCGCGTACGCCGAGCTCGCCACGCCGCTGATCCGAGAGCCGTCGCTCTTCGGCGACGTACGTCGAGACGGAGTCGGCCTGGGCACGCGCGATCGCGACGCGGAGCTGCTCGGCCTGAAGCGCGGACTCCTCCTCCGCGGCGGCGCGAACCGCGCGTCTCGCCTCGGTCACGAGCTGTTCCGTACGCGTGGCGCGGGCTCGCGAACGGCGGAGCAAGAGCACGAGCACGACGCATAGGAGGAGCGCGACGGCGAGCGCCGCGACGAGAGCCCACGCGAGCGTCGTCACACCAGGACTCTAGATTCGGAACGCGACCAGGGCGGCCGCGAGCACGACCGACGCGGCAGCGAGGAGCCGGAGCCCGCGCTCCTCGGCGACGATCAGGACGTCGGCGTCGAGTCGCTCGCGCGAGCCGTCCCGAAGCCCGAGCTCTCCGTCGACTGTGGCGACGCGGCGGCGGATATATCGCACGTGGTTCGACAGGGCACGCTGGGCGAGCGAGAGCAGGACAGCGAACGCGGCAGCGAGCAACGTTGCGACTCGCAGTTCGCCCGCAACCGCCGCGTACCCGCACACGACGGGAAATCCGCCCCAGGCGAGCCCGAACCACAGATCCGAGTGGAACCGTCCGCCGAGGAGCTCGAGGTTGTAGGCGAGCACGAGGAAGAGCCCGACGGGGACGAGGAGAACGAGCCAGGGCTCGGACGCGACCGCGCCGGCCACGCCGATCGCGCAGGCCGTGCCGATCGACACGGCAGCCAGTGCGACGAGGACGACCGGGGGATGCTCGTGCGCAGCGGCCGTCCGTTGAGCTCGTCGAGCGCATGTGCTCCGATCCCGATGGCCAGACCGAACGCCGCGGCCGCTGCGCCGAGGCGTCCCCAGGCGACGACCGGCGCGAGGCAGCCTCCGATCACGACGTACGAGACGTGCCAGGCGGTGTACGGCAGGTGCAGGAGCGTCACGTAGTCGCGCCAGCCTCCGGTCTCCAGCGCGTACCAGGCAGGCCTTGCCGACGGCACGCTCACGCGCGTCGCCCCCACATGACGACCCCGGCGCCGAGGCTCAGCCTTCTGACCTCGAGCCCCCGAACGCCCGCGGCCTCCCACAGCTCGAGCTGCCGCTCGAGCGGATACGCCGCCCAGTACGAGCGGATCGAGTCGCCGAGGAAGTCCCCGACCTCGCGCCAGCCGTTGCGCAGCGCGCGGCCCGCTAGCGGGAGCCCCGCGCGCACGTAGAGCTCCCAGGCGGGGCCGGCGAGGCCGCTCGGCAGGCCGAATTCCAGCGATGCGAGCGAGCCGCCGGGACGGACGACGCGCGCCAGCTCCGTGAGCGTCGTTCCAGGATCGTCGACGTAGCGAAGGAGGTAGGTGAACGTGAGATGGTCGAAGCTCGCGTCCGCGAAGGGGAGCTGCTCGGCCGACGCCTCCACGAGCTCGACCCGGTCGCCGAACCGCCGACGCGCGTAGGCGAGCATCTCCGCACTCTGGTCGACGCCCGTCACCCGGAACCCTCGTTGCCGGAGCTCGGCAGCGACGAGCCCGGTTCCCGTTGCGACATCGAGGACGTGACCACCGTCCGCCGGCAGGCGGGACACGAGGAATCGCCGCCACAGAGGATCCTGCCCCAGCGACAGCACTGCGCCGACGCGGTCGTACGACGGGCCCAGCGGCGCGAAGAGCTCCCTGGCATCGACCGACGGCACGACGCCTATTGTGGGCGACATGGCGCTGGGCGACGAGCTGGAGCGCGCTGCGGTGCTCGCCGTCGCGCAGGTCGGCGAGGGCGATGTCGTCTCCGGCGTCCTCGCGACCGAGTCCGAGCCGGGGCGGCGTGTGTATCTCTGCTCGATCGACGGCGCCGACGGGAAGCGCGGGTGGCTGGGTGTTCGTGAGGACGGAGCGGTGGTGACGAGTCGCGCCGAGGTCCGTGCCGCGGCCTCGATCGCCGCACTGTGCGAGGTCGCGGCGGACTCGGCGGGCGGTGGTGACGTCGAGGGGCTGATCGCGAGTCTCGTCGATCTGCGCGAGCGCGAGGCTCCGGAGGGGATCGAGGACGCGGAGGCCGCAGCGCGCGCACTGCGCGAGGTTCTCGGCGATCCGCCGCAGCTCGCGACCCCGACGCGGCTCGACGAGATCGGCGCGGCGACGCGTCGGCTCGAGCTCGAGCTCGAGCCGGGAGGAGCGTCCCCGTTCTCGGCGGCGCTGAAGTCCGCGCAGGGGGCCGTCTCCGAGCTCCAACGCGAGGTGGAGGCCGGGTACCTGGTCGACCTCACTCGGTAACCTCTCGGCGATGGAAGGCAGCGGCGGCTTCTTCCCGTTCGGCGGGGGCGATCCCGAGGATCTCCTCGGGGCGCTTCGCGAGTTCGCCGAGCGGCAGGCGGATACGGTGCAGGAGGCGCAGCGCGAGCAGTTCGCGACTCTCACGCTGTCGACGGCGGTCGAGCTCACCGCGGCGGCGCTGGGCCAGATGCGGGTCGAGGGCCCTTCCGACGCGCAGGCGATCGCGCTTCGCGATGCGATGCGCGTGCTCTTTCCCGAGGCGGTCGCGCTCGTCTCGGCAGCCCGTCAGGGCTTCATGCGCCAGTCGAGCTGATCGACGTCAGGAGGCTCCAGCCGCCGTCGACGACGACGGTCTGTCCACGGATCATCTCGGCGTCGGGTGAGCACAGGAACGTGATGAGCCTGGCCACGTCGTCCGGTGAGACGAGACGGCCCACGGGATTGTTCACGCCCATCTCGAGCATCGCGTCGCTGTTCGGGAAGTGCGCGAGCGCGCCCGTCTCCACGACCCCGGCGGAGACGGCGTTGACGCGGATTCCCCGTGGCGCGAGCTCGACCGCGAGGTAGCGCACGAGCGCTTCGAGCGCGGCCTTCGATGCGCCGACGAGCGCATAGCCGGGGAGGACGCGCTCGGAGCCGAGGCTCGAGATCCCGACGATCGAGGCACCCTCCGGCATCTGCGGCGCGGCGGCGCGAGTCAGTGAGAGGAGCGCGCGCGCGTTCGCCGAGAGCGTCCAGTCCCAGTGCTTGTCCTCCGTCTCGAGGGCCGGGCGGATCACTCCGGTCGCGGCCGCGTGGATCAGGACGTCGAGCGGACCGAGCTCGGCCACGTCCTCGGCGACACGGGTCGAGGCCACGTTCCCGCGAACGAGGACCGGCTCCGCACCGAGCGCGCGGAGCTCCGACGCGGTCTCCTCCGCCGGCGTATCGCCCCGCATGTAGCCGATCGCGATACGCGAAGCGCCGAGCGAGGCGAAGCGGAGCGCGATCGCCTTCCCGATGCCTCGCGATCCACCCGTGACGAGGACGGAGGCGCCCTCGAAGCTCACGCGCC
This sequence comes from uncultured Gaiellaceae bacterium, assembly GCA_963744505.1. Taxonomy (GTDB): domain Bacteria; phylum Actinomycetota; class Thermoleophilia; order Gaiellales; family Gaiellaceae; genus GMQP-bins7. The sequence goes on along the minus strand of CAVUTL010000003.1, from coordinate 111,598 downwards.
GCCCTCCGGCGCGGGAGCGTGGAGGGGTGTGGGGAACCGGGAGGTTCCCCACGCTCTCGAGAAGAAGGGGGCACGCGGGGGAAACATGGTTTCCCCCGCGACCGCTCGCCACTGGCGAGCGGTGCTCATTCGGCCTTGGGCAGCGGGTCGTACGCCGGAGCCGACGACGGGATGGTCTCCCAGCCGATGCGGCTGAGCGGCTCGCGGCTTCCGCTCTCGGCGAGGGACGACGCGTGCCCCAACCGGTCGAGCAGCTCCATCTTCTCCTCGCCGTACTTGCGCGTCGGGTGATCCTCGGGCAGATCCTCGATCAGCTCGCGCACACGGGCGCGCAGCTGGTACGCGAAGTGCGGCGTGGACGGACCGACGAGGGCGTCGATGTCGTCACGCGTCGGCTCGACCATCGAGCGCAAGCCTAGCGTCGGTACGGTCGGCGGATGCGGCGACCGACGACCGTCGAGCTGATGCTCCTGACGACGATCGTCCTGTGGTCGCTCAACCTCAGCATCACGAAGTACATCCTCGAGGAGGGGGTGGCGCCGCTCTCGTACGCGTCGGTTCGCTACGCGCTGGCGGGGACGATCTTCGTCGTGCTGACGCTCGCAGTCGAGCGGACGCTCCGGATCGAGCGTCGCCATGTGCCCGTGCTCGTGTTCGCGGCGCTCGTGCTCGCTGCCAACCAGCTCTGCTTCGTGTTCGCGCTCGACATGACGAGCGCGTCGACGATCGGCCTGATCCTCGGTGCGATCCCGATCTTCGCAGCACTCTTCGGGTTGGCTTTGGGTCGCGAGCGGCTGAGCCGCAAGTTCTGGTGGGGAGCGGCGGTCTCGTTCGTCGGCGTCGGCCTCGTCGCCGTCGGCTCGGGCAGCGAGGTCTCGGGTGGCTACGTCGGCATCCTCCTCGGCCTCGGGATCTGCGCCACGTGGGCGGCGTACTCCGTCGCGGTCGCGCCACTGATGACGGTCTACTCGCCGTCACGGGTCAGCGCCGTCGTCATTCCCTGCACGTGGGCGCTGATCGCGCTCGTCGCGGTCCCCCAGGCGGGCGATCAGGACTGGGACGTCGGCTGGGAGATCTGGGCGCTGCTGATCTTCGCGACGGTCGGTCCGCTCGTCCTCACGAACGTTCTCTGGTTCCGCTCGATCTCGAAGATCGGCCCCGCGCGCGCGACGCTCGCCGCGAACCTGCAGCCCTTCGTGGCGGCCGTGCTCGCGGTGATCCTCCTCTCCGAGCCGCTCGGCCTCCTCCAGGTGCTGGGTGGCATCCTGATCGCGTCGGGGATCCTCCTTGCTCGACGCCGGACGGCTCCGGCGCAAGCGGCCTAGAATCGGACCATGGCCGAACACGACTTCATGCCGATCGACGGTTGGGACCACCTCGAGATCTGGGTGGGCAACGCGAAGCAAGCTGCGTTCTTCTACGAAAGCGCCTACGGCTTCACGCGCACGGCGTACGCGGGTCCCGAGACCGGCGTTCGCGACCGCGCCTCATATGTCCTCGAGCAGGGCGAGGTCCGATTCGTCGCTACGAGCGGGCTGCGAGGCGACAGCGAGATCTGCCGCTGGGCGGCCTCGAAGGGCGACAGCGTGCGCGACGTCGCGCTCGCCGTCCCCGACGCGACGAACGCGTACCGCCAGGCCGTTCAGCGCGGCGCGCGCGGGGTCGTCGAGCCGCACTGGGTCGAGGACGACTCGGGCCGCGTCGAGCTCGCGGCGATCGCGACCTACGGCGACAATATCCACACGTTCGTCAACCGCTCGGAGTATTCGGGCCCCTACCTCCCCGGCTACCAGCCGGTCTCTCCGAACGGCGGCCCGGGGCGAGGCGTCGGGCTCATCGCGATCGACCACGTCGTCGGCAACGTCGAGCTCGGCCGCATGGACGAGTGGGTCGGCTTCTACGAGCGCGTGCTCGGGATTACGCAGCTCACGCACTTCTCCGACGAGGACATCTCGACGGAGTACTCGGCGCTCATGTCGAAGGTGATGACGGACGGCGAGGGGAAGATCAAGTTCCCGATCAACGAGCCGGCGGAGGGAAAGCGCAAGAGCCAGATCGAGGAGTACCTCGAGTACCACGGCGGCCCCGGCGTCCAGCACGTCGCGATGCAGTCCGAGGACATCGTGAAGACGGTCGCGGCGCTTCGCGAGCACGGCGTCCTCTTCATCGCGACCCCGGACACGTACTACGACATCGTCCAGGAGCGCGTGGGCGAGATCGAGGAGAACTGGGCCGACCTCCGCTCGATGGGGATCCTCGCCGACCGCGACGAGGAGGGCTACCTCCTGCAGCTCTTCACGAAGATCGTCCAGGACCGCCCGACGCTCTTCTTCGAGGTCATCGAGCGCCACGGCTCGCGCGGCTTCGGGATCGGCAACTTCAAGTCGCTCTTCGAGGCGATCGAGCGCGAGCAGGCACTACGCGGGAATCTCTAGCCCGGCTTCGGCCAGCGCCGCTTCACCCTGCCGGACGAAGTACGTTGCGCCCACTCCCCGAAAGAAGACGAGCGCCCGTTCCGTCTCGGCGGCGCCCTCTGACAGCTTGTGCGCGCCCAGCAGCGCCCGCCCCGACCTGAGTCGTGCTTCGGCCTCGTCGGTCACCGTGCCAATCTCGTTGTAGACGTCCGCTGCGCGGCCGAACTCGCGAGCGAAATACCATCGGGCCGCCTCAGCCCACTTCCGGTGTCGTCTCGGCGTCAGTACGCGGTTTTCGTCCTCGCCGACCTCGAACGCCGTGATGGTGATGTACGGCAGGTCGAATCCTGAGCGTTGTTCGATCGAGTCGAAGAGCGTGAGCGACTCGTCGAGCGCGTCGCGGGCCTCGTCTGTGCGGCCGACCAGGACGAGCGCGCGTCCGTAGACCCCGAGCGCGGAGCACAGGACGCTGGGATCGACTGACGATCTCGCCGCCTCGATGCTTGCGAAAGCGTCTTCGATCCCCGCCTCGTCTCCTCGCGAAAGCCTGATGAGCCCCCTGGTCCGCAGCGCGTGCCACGTGTGGTAGTGCATGCCTTCGACTTCCTCGAGAAAAGCGTCGGCGGCCGCGAGCGCCTCGTCCCACCGACCCTGCCTGAAGCGCTGCTGCGGAAGCATCCCGAAGACAGAGCGTCGGAGTGGCGTCGTTCCGTACAACTCGCTGAGCCGAAGCGCCTCTTCGAAGTAGGTCAGCGAGCGAGTGAAATAGCCGCGGTGCCGCAGGTGGAAGGCCATGAGGTTGTTCGCATAAATCGCCTCGGGCGAGCCGAGGGAGCTCGCCGAGCTCGACGCTCGCCTCGAGATTCGCGAAACCGGTCTCATCCTCGTCGCATTCCAGCTCTGCTGTACCCAGGATCGACAGCGCGGAGGCGCGCGTCTCGTCGAGGCGCAGGGCCTCGGCGAGCGCCAACGCTTCACGTGCGATGCGCGCGGAACCCTCGTGGTCGCTCGCGCGACTCTGCGTGCGGGCTAGAAAGCAGAGCGCTTCGGCCTTGACCCGCGAGCCCCCGAGCTCGTCAACGAGCGCGGACGCGACCTCGAGATGTTCGGCCGCGCTCTCGCGCTGCCCGCGAGCCCGGTACATCTCGACGAGAAGTACCTCCGCCTCCGTCGAGCCCTCGCGATCGCCCGTTGCCTGGAGGGCTGCGCTCGCAGCTAGGAGTTCGTCCTCACCCACCCCCTCGGCGATCCACAGCGTTCGTCCAAGGCTCAGAAGCAGCTGGGGGCATGCGGGATCACTCGGGGGCAAGAGGTCGAGTGCCCGTCGATAGAAGCGAGCGGCGGCCGCGAACGCGTGCAGCGCGAGCGCGCGATCTCCGGCCTGTCGCACCGATGCCAGCGCGACTCCGGAGAGCTCGCTCGTGTCGAGCCCGGCCGCAGCGGCGAGGTCGAGCGCGCTCACGTAGTGGTGCGCGAGCAGCTCGGCGTGGTCATCTGCCCGTCCCAGCGACTCGATCCAGCCCGCAACACGACGGTGTTGGTCGGACCGCTGTGCCCGTGGGATCGCCGCATACGCCGCATCGCGGACGAGCGCGTGGCCGAACGCCCATTCGGTCTCGCCTGCAACCGACGTCTCGTTCGAGCGCCGCACCAACGCCTTCCGCTCGAGCGCACGCAGATGCTCCTCTGCCGTCCAGCGATCGTCTCCGCCGGCGGCTGCGACGGAGCCCGACCAGAACACGGCACCCGTCACGGACGCATCCTGCGCAACACGCTTCTCGGCCTCGGGCAGGGCGTCGAGGCGGGCGACTATCAGCGCCTGAACGGTGTCGGGCACGGCCTCTGCACCTCCGCGCTCGGCGACCATCCGCACGTACTGCTCCGCGTACAGCGGGTTCCCGCCAGCTTGCTCGAGCAGCGCGGCTCGGGCGTCGGGCGGAACGTCCGAGACGGGGAGGAGCTCGGCGATCAGCGCCGAGGTCGCGTCGTCGGTGAGAGGGTCGAGACGCATTGCCGTCATGTGCTCCATGGATCCCCAGCCAGGCAGACGTTCGAGCAGTTCGGGTCGCGCCGTTCCCAGGACGAAGAGCGGGAGGTCGCTCAGCCACTCTCCTAGCGATCCGACGAACTCGAGGAGGCCGTCATCGGCCCAGTGCAGGTCCTCGAAGACCAGGACGACGGGCTGAACGGATGCCAACCCCGCGAGGAATCGCCGCCAGGCCGCGAACCGCTCCGGTCTGCGGTCGGCCCCCTCCTCGCCCGAGGCGAGACCGAGTACCGGAGCGAGGTGTCGCCGCACCCAGTCGGCCTCGGGGCCGAGTTGGAGCGTGGCGACGGAGTTCGCGAGTTTCGCCTCAGCCGCCTCGCGCGAGTCGGTCTCCAGAATTCCCGCGTGCACTTTCACCATCTCCCTGAATGCCCAGAAGCTCACGTCCTGGCCATACGGAAGTGACCGGCCGCGGAGCCACGAGACCGTTCCGAAGGCGCCGTCCTGGACGATCGCCTCGAGCTCCCGGACGAGGCGGGACTTCCCGATTCCGGGGTCGCCGACGAGCGTGACGAGATGCAGGCTCTCGCTCGTGCAGCGCTCGTCTCGAGGGCCGCGCGCAGCATGCCTAGCTCGCGCTCGCGTCCGACGAGCGGCGCTGCTCCGAGGCGCTCGGCCCCGATCGGCAGCTCCGCGAGGAGCGCTTCCCACGCAGGGACGAGCGCGGCTTTGCCCTTCGCGTCCACCGAGTCGGCTGCTCGGTACTCGATCACGCTCTGGGTCGCGCGCTGTGTGGGCTCGTCGACGAGGATCGAGCCCGGCGCGGCAGCGGCCTGGAGCCGAGCGGCCGTGTTCACGACGTCGCCCGAGGCCATTCCCTCGCCGGCCTCGGGACGTGCGTCCAGAGCGATGAGCGCCTCGCCGGTCGTGATCCCGATCCGCACCTCGAGCTCGCCGTCCTCGGCGAGCTCGTCCCGGATGGCGAGCGCCGCGCGCACGGCTCGCTCGGGGTCGTCCTCGTGCGCGATCGGCGCGCCGAAGACGGCCATGACCGCGTCGCCGATGAACTTCTCGACGGTGCCGCCGAAGCGCTCGAGCTCGGTGCGGACGCCCGCGTGGTACGGCTGCAGCAGCCTCCGCACGTCCTCGGGGTCCAGCTGCTCGGCCCGCGCGGTGAAGCCGACGAGGTCGCAGAAGAGGCACGTGATGACCTTGCGCTCCTCGCGCGTCGCGGTCGTCCCGGTAGCGAGCGCTGCGCCGCACTCGGAGCAGAACTTCGCATTCTCGGCGTTATCGGATCCACACGTTGGACAGGTCATGCGGTCATTGCGAGGAGCGCCTCGCCTTCCCGGATGTAGCGCGTCGCGCCGACCGAGCGCCAGAAGGCGAGTGACCGTTGTAACTGCTCATCGGCATCGACAGCGTGACCCTCTCGTCTGAGCTGCTCGGCCGCTCGCAACCGAGCAAGCGCCTCATCGTCGAGCGCGCCGATGTCCTCGAAGACCTGGGCAGCCGTCACGAAGTCATGCCCGAGGAGCGCCCGCGCTGCGTCGTGCCACTTCGTCTCGATCGGCGTCCGTCGGATCCACTGACCGAGCTCCGCTGCGCAGTCGAGCTCCTCCGCGACCCAGGCAAGGTCGGAGATGGCCCAGAAGACGGGATCTCCCGCGAGCGCCTCGTGAGCGAGCGGAGCGCCACATATCAACTCGTCCGGCTTCGACGTACAAACGAGCCGCCGTCACAAGGCCAACGACGAGCGCTTGCGGATCTCCCGCCGCACGCGCCGGCCCCATCGTCTTCGCCAGGTCGTCCAGTGCGCCTTGGACATCCTCACGCGCAAGGCGAGCGCGCGCCCTCGCCAACCGGAGCTGGTACTCGACGTAATGCGGCTCGCCAGCGTCGCAGGCTGCGAGGAACTCGTCGGCACGTTGCAGCCCCTCGCCCCACTCGCCTCCCGAGAGGAGCAGGACCGTCTGGAACGCGTGAGAGAAGCTCCCGGTCGGGCCGCCGAGCTGCTCCGCCACAGCCACCGCCTCGCCGAACAGCGAGCGCGCACGGCGAATGTCCCCGAACCCCCAGGTAACCGCAGCGAGGTTGTTGTACCCGCGTGCGGCCTCGGGTGCGCGTGCCGCGATTGCGATCTCGATGCTTCGCTCCAGGTCCTCGAGGCCTGTCAGATCGCCGAGGTTGATCTTCGCGAGGCCGATTGTGTCGAGCGCGTGAGCCTCGAGCTCGGCGAGCCCGAGGGTCGCGGCCATGGCGAGGGCATCGTCGCCGGTCCGAAGCGCCTCGTCGTTTTCGCCGGCAAGCGTCCGGTAGCGCGCGACCTGGCCGAGTACGTGAGCCTTTGCGGGCGAGGCCGGCAGATCGCCTACAACGGAGTGCGCTCGTGTTAGGTGGGTCGACGAGCGATCTCGGTCCCCACGCTGCCACCAGAGCTCGGCGAGCAGAGCATCGGTCTCGGCTGCGCGCTCCGTCTCGCCCGCCTCCAGCAGTGCAATGCGAGCCTCGTCGAGGGCCGCCTCCGGCGCGTCGCCCCCTGACATGTGGAGCGCTCGGGCGCGTCTGAACCGGGTGTCGGCGCGATGGGTATCGCTCACGAATCCGAGTGCCAGCGCCTCGTCGTAGAAGCGGACCGAGGCTGCGAACGAGTTCAAAGAGGACGCGCGGTCGCCCGCTTCTCGGATGGCATCGCGAGCGGCGTCCGCAAAGCCTTCGATCGACGCTCCTGCCGCCCGTGCGAGCTCGAGCGCCTGCAGGTAGTGGTAGGCGACCATCTCCGCGTGGTCGTCGGGCCTTCCGAGCGACTCGATCCAGCGGGCCGCGTGGACGTGCAGCTCCGTCCGGACTCCACGCGGAATCTGACCGTACGCGACGTCTCGAGCGAGGACGTGGCGGAACCCATACTCGACCTCTCCCGCCACCGACGTGCGGCGCTCACGCCGGAGGAACTCCTTGCGCTCGAGGGCATGCAGCCGCTCCTCGGCAGACCAGCGCTCGATTCCGGCGAGCTCCGCGGCTCCGCCGAGCCAGAAGACTTTGCCGAGCACGGAGGCGGCTTGGAGAAGCTCCTTCTCGGACGGCGCAAGCACGTCGAGGCGGGCTGCAATGAGTCCCTGCACGGTCTCGGGGAGAACCAGATCGTCGTGCCCTCCCTGGCTGACCATGCGGACGAACTCCTCGGCGTACAACGGATTGCCGCCCGCGCGCTCGAGGAGCGTTCGATGGACGTCGGCGTCGAGAAGCGGGCGCTCCAGGAGCGCGTGCACGACCTGCGCCGTCTCGTCGTCGGACAGCGGCGAGAGCGAGAGCGTGAGAGCGTTCGGCTTGCCGCCGCCCCAACCGGGCCGGCGCGACAGCAGCTCGGGTCGGGCAGTCCCGAGGGCGAGGATCGGGACGCCGCCGGCCCAGTCGACGAGGTAGTCGACGAAGTCGAGCAACGCGTCGTCCGCCCAGTGGAGATCCTCGAAGACGAGCACGAGCGGTCGGTTCTCGGCGAGGGCCTCGAAGAAGCGCCGCCAGGCGGCGAACGCCTCTTCGCGTCGGCCCGCACCGGTGTCGCCCGTCACCTCGAGCCCGACAAGCGGCCGCAGGTGGCTGTCGAGCCACTCCATGTCGGCCGGGTCGGAGACCAGCGCGGCCACGGTCTCGCGGAGCTTCGCTTCGGTCCGGCTTGCGTCGTCGGTCTCGAGGACGCCGGCCTGCGCCTTCACCATCTCCGCGAGCGCCCAGAACGTGACGCCGTCGCCATAGGGGAGCGAGCGGCCATGACGCCAGTACACGAGCCCGTGCTCCCCCGTCTCGATCGCCTGGAACAGCTCGTATACGAGCCGGCTCTTGCCGATTCCCGGAACGCCGACGAGCGTCACGAGCTGCGCCTCGCGCTCGCCGATCACCCGCGCGAGCGACTCGCGGAGGAGCGTCAGCTCTCTGTCACGTCCCACGAGTGGAGCGCCGCCCTGTCTTTCGACGCCGACTCTCGCCGTGGGTCGGATCGCCTCCCAGACGTCGATTGGCGCGGACTTTCCCTTCGCCTCGATCGGCGGGCTCAGCTCGTATGCGATGACACGCTCGGTCGCGCGATAAGTGGTCTCGTCCACGAGGATGCGCCCCGGCGCTGCCGCGCTCTGGAGGCGAGCGGCGGTGTTGACGACGTCGCCCGACGCCATGCCTTCGCCGGCGTCCGGACGAGCGTCGAGCGCGATCAGGGCCTCGCCGGTCGTGATCCCGATCCGCACCTCCAGCTCGCCCTCCTCGGCCAGCGCCTCACGGATTGCAAGCGCCGCCCGCACGGCGCGCTCCGGGTCGTCCTCGTGCGAGGCGGGGGCACCGAAGACGGCCATCACGGCGTCGCCGATGAACTTCTCGACCGTGCCGCCGTGACGCTCGAGCTCGACCCGCAGTCGCGCGTGGTACGGCTGGAGAAGCTCTCGCACATCCTCCGGATCCATGCGCTCGGCGCGGCTCGTGAAGCCGACGAGGTCGCAGAAGAGGCAGGTGACGATCTTTCGCTCCTCGCGTCGCTCCTCGGGCACGAGCGACGTCGCGCACCAGCGAGCAGAAACGCGCGTCGTCGGCGTTCTCGCGGCCGCAGGTCGGGCAGACCTTCACGCGGGGAGGATAGGCGCGAGAATGCTGCAGTGGACGTTCCCGAGACCCGGTACGCACGAAGCGGCGACGTCTCGATCGCGTATCAGGTGCTCGGCGACGGTCCCTACGACCTCGTCCGCATCCCGCCGTTCGTGTCGCACGTCGAGCTCGCCTGGCAGATCCCGTCGCTCGCGGAGTTCAACCGTCAGCTCGCGTCGTTCTCGCGGCTCATCACGTTCGACAAGCGCGGCACCGGGATGTCGGACCGCGTGAGCGGGGCGCCTTCCCTCGAGGTGCGGATGGACGACGTCCGCGCCGTGATGGATGCGACGCGCTCCGAGCAGGCGGCGCTGCTCGGTGTCTCCGAGGGCGGACCCGATGAGCATCCTGTTCGCTGCGACCTACCCCCAGCGCGTCTGGGCGCTCGTCGTCGACGGCGCCACGCCCCGCAGCTTGTGGGCTCCGGACTACCCGTGGGGAGGGAGCGAGGAGGACTGGCTCCGCTTCATCGAGGATCGCGGGCGTCTCCGGGGCACGCCCGAGTACGTCGCGTCGGCCGTCGAGAGCCTCGCCGGGAGCGCCACGACGAGGACAAAGCCGCGTTCGGCCTGATGATCCGCCAGAGCGCGAGCCCGGGAGCGGCCGTCGAGCTGACGCGGATGAACATGTCGATCGACGTGCGCGCGATCCTGCCGTCCGTGCGTGTGCCGACGCTGGTCGTGAACCGCGTGGACGACGGCGCGGCGGCGGGCTCGCGGTACATCGCCGAGCACATTCCGGGCGCGCGGCACCTCGAGCTTCCGGGCTCCGATCACGCCGAGTTCGTCGGCGACTGCAAGCCGTTCATGCGGGAGCTCGAGCGGTTCCTCGCCGAGGCGTGGGAGGCGCGAAGGGGGACTCGAGCGAGCCCGACCGGGTGCTCGCGACGGTGCTCTTCACGGACATCGTCGGCTCGACAGCGCGCGCCGCCGAGCTCGGGGACTCTCGGTGGCGCCAGCTCTTGCAGGAACACCACGACCTCGTTCGCCGTCAGCTGGCCCGCCACCGCGGAAGCGAGATCGACACCGCGGGCGACGGCTTCTTCGCCTCGTTCGATGGACCGGCGCGCGCGATCCGCTGTGCCTGCGCGATCTCCGAGGGCGTCCGCGAGCTCGGGATCGAGATCCGCGCGGGGCTCCACACCGGCGAGTGCGAGCGCATCGACGGCAAGGTCGGCGGCATCGCCGTCAACATCGGCTCGCGTGTCGCGTCCGAGGCCGGTGCGGGTGAGGTGCTCGTCTCGAGCACGGTCAAGGATCTCGTGGCGGGCTCGGGAATCCGGTTCCGCGATCGAGGTGTCGCGGAGCTGAAGGGCGTGCCCGGCGAATGGAGGCTCTATGCCGTGGAGGCCGCGCCGGTCTGAGCATGGCAGTCCCGCGTACGCACTACGTCACGAGCGGCGACGTCCAGCTCGCGTATCAGGTCTTCGGCGAGGGCGAGCAGGAGCGAGATCTCGTCTTCGTCCTCGACTGGGCGAGCCACCTCGAAGTCGTGTGGGAGATGCGGTTCATGGTCGAGCTCCTCGATGCGCTCGGCCGGATCGGGCGCGTGCTCTGGTTCGACATGCGGGGCATCGGGATGTCCGATCCGGTCCCGGGTGGCGTGCTCGCCGTCGAGGACTGGGTCGGCGACGTCGCGGCGGTGATGGACGCGGCCGGGTTCGGCCGGTCGACGATGATCGCGCAGGGTCACGCATGTCAGCTGGCGCTGATGGCTGCGGCCACCCACCCCGAGCGGATCGCATCGCTGGTGCTCTTCAACGGCTTCGCCCGACTCGCGCGTGACGACGACTACCCGGCCGGCATGCCGGAGCCGATCCACGACGTCGTGCTGGAGCAGATCGCCACGACCTGGGGGACAGGTGCCCTGGCCCATCTCCTCGCGCCGTCCGTCGTCGACCAGCCGGGCGTCGTCGAGTGGTGGGCGCGCGTCGAGCGCTTCGCGGGCACGCCGCGCATGGCGGTGTCCAAGGCGCGAACGATCTACGAGCTCGATCTTCGGAACGTGCTTCCACTCGTAGCAGCGCCGACGCTGGTCGTCCACGCACGCGACAACGGGTACATCCGACTCGGTCACGGGCGATTCCTCGCCGAGCACATCGCCGGGGCTCGCTTCGTCGAGCTCGACAGCCCGGATCACTGGCCGCTGCCCGAGTCGGGCCTGCTGGGAGCCGTCGAGGAGTTCGTCACGGGGTCGCGTGTCGTCGCGGACGATGCGGATCGCGTCCTCGCCACGGTTCTCGTCGTCGACGTCGTCGGGTCGACAGAGTGGGCGACCGAGCTCGGGGACCGACGCTGGAGCGACTTGCGGGAACGTTTCGAGGCCGTCGTTCGACAGGGCCTGCTCGCGCATGGCGGCCACCCGGTCGACGTCGCGGGCGACGGCGTGCTCGCGACGTTCGACGGTCCCGCACGGGCGATTCGGTGTGCGTCTCAGGTTCGAGATGCGGTGCGGATGCAGGGGCTCGAGGTGCGAAGGGCCTTCATGCTGGAGAGATCGTGCGGGGCCGGAGCGGGATCTCCGGCATCGCCGTCCACATCGGTGCCCGTGTCGGCGCGCTCGCGGAGCCGGGCGAGGTGCTCGTGACGCGAACGGTGCGCGACCTCGTGGCCGGGTCGGGGATCGCGTTCGAGGAGCGCGGCGAGCACGAGCTCAAGGGCGTCCCGGACCGCTGGGCGCTCTACGCGGCCGTCGGCTGACGCCGTAGCCTTCCGCCATGTCGCCGCAGCGCCGAACGGCGCTCGTCTCGGTCGGGGCCGCCTGCCTCCTCGTCGCGATCAAGCTCGTCGCGGGCCTCGCGAGCTCGAGCCTCGGCCTGCTCGCGGAGGCGGCGCACTCGGGCACGGACCTCGCCGCTGCGCTGCTCACGTTCTTCGCCGTCTCCGTCGCGGTCCGCCCGGCCGATCGTGGCCACCCGTACGGCCATGCGAAGGCGCAGAACCTCGCCGCGCTCGCCGAGGCGGGGTTTCTGATCCTCGTCAGCGTCGGGATCGCCGTCGCGGCGGTCCTGCGCCTGGCGGGTGTCGTCGAGTTCGAGGTCGAGCCGACCTGGTGGACGTTCGCCGCGATTGCGCTCGTGCTCGCGATCGACGCTTCTCGAACCGTCGTATCGCTGCGCGGGGCCCGCCGCTACGACAGTGACGCGCTGCTCGCGAACGCGCTCCACTTCGGAAGCGACTTCGCTGGGACGCTCGCCGTCTTCGCCGGCCTGATCGCCGCGGCGCTCGGCTTCCCGGCCGGCGACTCGATCGCCGCGCTCTTCGTGTCCGCGCTCGTCGTCGTGGCGGCTGTGCGTCTCGCAGCCAGGAACGTCGATGTGCTCATGGACCGCTCGCCGGAGGACGAGACGCGAATCGCCCGGCAGGCGATCGCGCGAGCTCGAGCCGCCCGTCGAGCTGCGCCGGCTACGGCTGCGGCGAGCAGGGGGAGAGCGTTTCGCGGACGTCGTCATCGGCGTCGCACCCGGTGCGGCGATCGGCCAGGGACACGCTGCCGCCGACCGGGTCGAGCAGGCTCTGCACGAGGCGCTTTCCGGGATCGACGTCGTGGTGCACGTCGAGCCACAGGGAGGAGACGCGGCGCTCCGCGAGCGGGTGCTCGCGGCTGCACTCACCGTCTCGCATGTGCGCGAGATCCACAACCTCACGGTGCTCGATGTCGACGGGAGCATTGAGGTCTCGCTTCACGTCAAGCTCCCCGGTGACCTGTCCCTGGACAGCGCCCACGAGATCGCCGAACAGGTCGAGGCGGCGATCGTCGTCTCAGGTCCCGGAGGTCCAGTCGGCGCAGACGCACCTCGAGCCGATTCGCGAGACCGCGGCCGCAGAGGAGGTCGACGTCGACACCGCAGCCATCGAGGCTGCCGTCCGCGACGTCACGGGTGACGAGCCCCGGGAGGTCCGCGTCGTGCGCACCGACGAGGGCATCGTCGTCTTCCTCACGCTCGGGCTTCCGACCGCCGACTCGCTGGCCGACGCCCATGGCCAGGCGAGCGCGATCGAGGAGCGCGTGCGTCGTGCTGTACCGGCGATCGCCGACGTTGTGGTGCACACCGAGCCATGAGTCGGCTCTGCATGTTCCATCCGGCTGGGCACCCGCTCGAGCGCGGCTGGGTCGGTCGCGTCGACGGTGACCACGTCGTCCACCTCGCCGCGCAGACGCTGCAGTCGCTCTTCACCGGCGGAGGCTCCGCGCGCGAGCATGCCGAGTATCCCCTCGACGACGTCGTCTTCCTCGCACCTGTGCTTCACCCGCCCTCCATCAGGGTGTTCCGAGACCAGGCGAACTTCGCCTTCGCCAACCCGGCGGCGGTCGTCGGTCCTGGCGCGATCGTCCAGGGACCGGTGGCCACGCTCTCCGTGCTGCCACGTCTCACGGCGGTCATGGGGGCGAACGGCGAGATCGGCGGGTTCACCGTACTCGCCGAGTGGCGTGCGCAAGGCATCAGGCCACCGAAGGACCGGGACTTCGCACTCGGCCTCGGCCCGGTGGTCGTCACGCCAGACGAAAGCGACGCGCGTGGCGCCTTCGACTCGTTCCCCGAGTTCGACTGGCGGGCCGCGGTCGGTCACGCGGCAGCGGGCACGGTGCTCGTACCCGGAGACCTCGTCGCCGGCCCGGCCGCCGATTCGATCGACGGAGTCGAGGCCGGGACGACGGTCCTGGTTGCGATCGACGGGATCGGCGCCCTCGAGCAGCGCATCGCCGGCTGACGTGGAGCTCGTGCTCGACTGGGACGGCACGATCACCGAAGGCGACACGCTGCACGCGGCCATCGCCGAGTTCGGCGACGTCGACCTGTTTCGCGCGATGGAGGATGAGATCGGGCGACGGCTCACGCTGCAGGAGGTCATCGCCGTGGAGATGGAGACCATCAGCGCGCCGCTCGACGAGGTCGTCGCGTTCCTGGTCGAGAACGTCTCGCTGCGCCCCGGCTTCGCCGAGCTCGTGGCACGGCGCGAGCCACTGGTCGTCTCGATGGGCTTCCACGAGCTCATCGAGCCTCTGCTCGCGCGGGACGGCATCGACGTCCGCGTCGTCGCCAACCGGCTCGACCCGCAGCCGGACGGATGGCGCACGGTCTTTAGGCCGCAGGCGATCTGCAGCGTATGCGGCGAGCCGTGCAAGCGCTCGGACGTCGCGGGTCTCGACGCCTTCGCCTACGTCGGCGACGGGTTCTCGGACCGGTGCGTCGCGCAGGCGGCGACGCGGGTCTTCGCTCGCGATGGTCTCGCCGAGTACCTCGGTGCGAAGGGAGTCGCGTTCGAGCGCTTCGACGACTTCTACGACGTCGAGCGGCTGCTCGACGGAGCGGCCGACGTGCCGCCCGGTCGCAGACGCGGCCGGAAGACGTAGCTCGGCTGTCGCTCGGACGGCCGGGCGACCTGGCCCCACAGCGCTTCGACGGCAGTTCGTGCGATCTCGTCGATCGGCTGCTCCACCGTCGTGAGCGGCGGGTTCGTCCACGTGGCCGCGTCGATTCCGTCGAAGCCGACGATCGAGAGCTCGTCGGGAACGAGGAGCCCGAGCTGACCGGCTTCCTGCAGCGCGCCGATCGCCATGAGGTCGCTCGAGCAGATCACACCGGTCGGCCGCTCGCCGTCCGGCATTTCGAGGAGCGCTCGCAGAGCCTCGCGGCCTCCGCCGACCGTGAACGTCGAGTGTGCGACGAGGCCGTCGCGGAGCCCGGCAATGCGCAGGGCGTCGCGGTGCCCAAGCGTCTTCTCGCGCGTGGGCAGCGCGTACTCGTCGCCGGCGACGAAGCCGATGTGCTCGTGCCCGAGCTCGATGAGATGCTCGGTCGCGATGCGTCCCGCAGCTCGCTCGTCGACTCCTACCGAGGTCACGTCGAGCTCGTCCGAGCCGCCATTCACGAAGACGAGCCGGGCTCCGCGCTCGAGCAGCTTTGTGTAGTGCGAGTGCCTGCCGCGGACATCAGTGATCTCGGCGGAGATGAAGAGCATCCCCTCGACACCGCGCTCGAGGAGCATCCGCACGTAGTCGCGCTCACGGCCGGCCGAACCGTGGGTGTTGCAGAGGATCGTCGCGAGGCCGCTGCGCGCCGCGTGCATCTCCATCGCCTCGGCGAGCGCCGCGAACACCGGGTTCGAGAACTCTGGGACGAACAGCCCGATCGCGCTGGTCGTCTCGATCCGGCCGGGCGGCACGTAGAGGAGTTCGCGCATCGCGCCCTCGACACGCTCGCGCGTCTCCGGACGCACGGCGGTCGAGCCGCTTGCGACCCGCGAGGCGGTCGCCAGGCTAACTCCGGCGCGGTCGGCGACGTCTCTAAGACTGGCCATCGGCATCGATCGACGGCCGCCCGTGGGGGGCATGTCGTCCGTTTCGGAAGAAGGAAACACTAGTCATGTCCACTACTCGGCTGATCTTAGCCAGGTTTGTCCACGGATGGCCACTTGACCGATCGTCTCGATGCGGTTAAGCTCCCGGCGCGTTTCATGAGAGTGAAACAACATTTCATTCGGCGCGCAGTCTCTCGTTCCTCAAGGAGGGCATTTCTATGTTGAGTACTCGCAGGTTGCGAGTCGCTGGCGGCCTGGCCGTCAGTGCGCTCGTCGCCGTTGTGGCCGTCTCGACCGGCACATCGGCAAATAGTCAGTCGGCGAAGCTCGTCATCTGGGCCGATGCCGACCGCGTACCGGCGATCACAAGAGTCGCCAACGCGTGGGCTGCCACCAAGGGCGTCACCGTCGAGGTCGTCCAGAAGCAGTCGGGCCCGATTCGCCAGGAGGTCTCCACCGTCGCCGTCCAGACCGCGCCGGACGTCATCGTCGGTGCGCACGACTGGGTCGGCGAGCTGTCCGGCAACGGCTCGATCATTCCGCTCTCGCCGTCAGCGGCGACGAAGAAGCAGTTCCCCGCGTACGCGCTCAACGCGTTCTCGTACGGCACCGCCATCAAGAAGCTCTACGGTGCTCCCGTCGCTCTCGAGAACATCGCGCTGATCACGAACACCAAGCTCGCGAAGGTCCCGACGTCGTTCGCAGACCTCGAGAAGCGGGCTCTCGCTGCGAAGAAGAAGATGAAGGCCCAGGTTGGCCTCGCCGTCCAGCAGGGCCAGGGAGACGCGTACCACATGTACCCGTTCTTCTCCGGTCTCGGCGGCTACGTCTTCGGCACGAACAAGGCCGGCAACCTCGACCCGTCGGACATCGGCCTCGCGAACCCGAAGTTCCTGAAGAACGCGCCGCTGATCGACAAGTGGAACAAGGAAGGCCTCATCCGCTCGCAGGTCAACGAGAGCATCGCGAAGGACCTGTTCGTGAAGGGCAGGGTCGCCTACTGGATCACGGGCCCCTGGTTCCTCGCCGACGTCCGCAAGTCGGGCGTCCCCTACGCGGTCTCGGCCTTCCCGACGATCGTCCCCGGGATCAAGTCGGCCCCGTTCCTCGGCGTCCAGGGCTACATGGTGACGAAGTACTCGACCGCCCACGGTGTCGAGAGCCTTGCGAAGGATCTGGTCGCGAACTACATGATGCAGCCCGCGGCACAGACCGACGCTCGCGCTCGCGAACGACCGGTCGCCCGCGAACCTGAGGGCACTCGCGCAGGTCAAGGACAAGGACCTGAAGGCCTTCGGTGCGGCCTCCGCCGGCGGCGTGCCGATGCCCAATATCCCGCAGATGGCGAGCGTCTGGCAGGATCTCGGCGCCGCATGGGTGCGCTCGACGAAGGGCTCGGGCTCGATTCCCGCGCGGAAGTCGTTCATCGGCGCGCAGAGGAGCATCGCCCAGAAGATCGGGTAGTTCCACTCGATTCGAGAGGGGCGCGGTGACCACCGCGCCCCTCTCGGTGAAAGGGCGGATCCGGTGACCAGCGCTCCCATGGCATCCGACTCGGCCGTTCCGAAGCCGTCGGCTCTCGCACGAGCCATCGGCTTCTTCTCCGGCACCGTCGGGCTCGTGATCAAGCTCGGGCTGCTCGGTGCGCTGAATGCGCTGGCGGTGTGGGCGATCGGGATCCTCTTCGCCGATGGCAAGTGGGTGGCGGCGATCCTCGTCGCCGCCTCGACGCTGGTGATCGATGCCGTCTACCTCGTCCCCGATCGGCGGCTGGTTCCGCTCAAGTACCTCGTGCCGGGGACGGTGTTCCTCATCGCGTTCGTCGCCATCCCGATCGTCTCGAACGTCAACATCGCCTTCACTAACTGGTCGACGCTGCACAACCTGACGAAGGATGAGGCCATCGTCGCGATCGAGGAGCGATCGCTCGTCGCCCCGGCCGACGCAGCGACGTACACGGCGACACCTGCGAAGCGCGACGGCGAGCTGTGTGCTCCTGCTCAAGGAGGACACCACGGGCGACCTCTTCGTCGGCACGAACGACGGCCTCGAGCCACTGGAACCGGGGTCGGTAACCGTCGAGAACGGCGCCATCGTCGCGGCGACCGGCTACGACCATCGTCAAGGGGAACGACCTCTTCACGATCGACGCGGAACTCAACGCGCTCAAGATCCCAACGGGGAAGGACACGTACATCGCGTCGGAGGGGCTCACCATCGCCAACGAGGTGGTGCCGACCCTCGTCTACGACCCCGCGAACGACACGTTCAAGGACATCGAGACCGGCACCGTTTACTCGGACAACGGCGAGGGATCGTACGAGTCCGCCGCGGGTGCCGTGCTCGAGCCGGGCTGGCGCACGCACGTGGGCTTCGAGAACTTCAAGACGATCCTCACCGATCCGCTCATCCGCGATCCATTCATCCGCGTGTTCATCTGGACGTTCGTGTTCGCGTTCGTCTCCGTCCTCATCCAGTTCGCGATCGGCCTCTTCCTCGCCATCACCCTGAACAAGCCTGGGTTGAAGCTGCGTCGGACACAGCGCGCCCTGCTCGTTCTGCCGTTCGCGATGCCCGCGTTCCTCGCGGTCCTCGTCTGGAACGGGCTTCTGAACGACGAGTTCGGGATCATCAACCAGACGCTCCACACCGACATCCCCTGGCTCTTCGACCCGACCTGGGCGAAGGTGTCGTGCATCCTCGTCAACGTCTGGCTCGGATTCCCGTACTGGTTCCTCGTCTGTACGGGCGCATTGCAGGCGGTGCCCGAGGAGCTGACGGAGGCGGCACGCGTCGACGGCGCCGGCGGGCTGCAGGTGTTCCGTAAGGTGACACTGCCCCTGCTCCTCGTCGCCACCGCGCCCCTTCTGATCGCGTCGTTCGCGTTCAATTTCAACAACTTCAACAACATCTACTTCCTGACGGGCGGCGGCCCCTACCAGGTCGAACAGACCATCGCCGGCTCGACGGACATCCTCATCAGCTACACGTACAAGATCGCGTTCCAGGCAGGCGGAGGGGCGCAGTACGGGCTTGCGGCCGCGGTCTCGATCTTCATCTTCTTCATCGTCGCGGGCATCTCGGCGATCTCGTTCTGGCGAACCAGAACACTGGAGGAAATTCGATGACGGCACTCGAGCACACCGAGGCGATCGCCGGCACGCGCGCTGCCGAAGCCACTCCGGGTCGACGCCCGATCTTCTCGTACAACTGGTGGCGGTATCTCGTCGAGCCTCGCCGCGATTCTGTTCGCGCTGTTCCCCATCGTCTGGGTGGTCTCGGCCGCGTTCAACCCGATCCCGTCGCTCACGAGCGCTCAGCTGATCCCTGCCGACGTCACGCTCGAGAACTTCCGCCGGATCCTGAGCGGGAACCCGGGTGAGGCCGGGACCGAGCAGGAGGCGCTCGATGTCCCGTACACGAGCTGGTACGTGAACACGCTCGTGATCTCCGGGGCAACAGCCTTCTTCTCCGTGTTCTTCGGAGCTCTCGCGGCGTACGCGTTCGCGCGATTTCGCTTCCGCGGGCGGCGGATGGGGATGATGTCGCTCCTCCTCATCCAGATGTTCCCGACGTTCCTCGCGGTTGTCGCGATCTATCTCATCGTCCTCCGGATCGGCAATGTCTTTCCCGCGTTCGGACTCGACACGCGCATGAGCGTCATCCTCGTCGGGCTCGGGGGGGCGCTCGGCATCAACACCTGGCTGATGAAGGGGTTCCTCGACTCGATTCCGGACTCGCTCGACGAGTCCGCTCGTGTGGACGGCGCCACACCGGCACAGGTGTTCTGGGGGATCATCCTTCCGCTCGCCGCGCCCGTGCTCGCGGTCGTCGGGCTGCTCTCGTTCATCTTCTCGATCAACGAATTCATCATCGCGAGCCGTCTGCTGCAGTCGACGGACAAGTTCACGCTCCCCGTCGGTCTGTACGGCTTCATCAACGACAAGTACGCCCAGCAATGGGGCCCGTTCTGCGCAGGTGTCGTGCTCGCGGCGAGTCCCTGTGGTCGTCCTCTTCTTCTTCCTGCAGCGGTTCATCACCGAAGGCCTCACGCGGGGCGCGGTCAAGGGATAGTCGACGTGCAGGCCATCCTCGACCAGCCGCACCACGACGGCTCGGAGGCGTATGCCCCGGAGATGCCGGCCGAACTCGGCGACGAGGTCACGGTTCTCCTGCGCGTGCCGAGCGCAGCGAGCGCCGACGCAGTGGCGGTGCGCTACGTCCGCGACGGGGAGCCGCAGGTATCGCTCGCGCGGGTCGATCGCGAGACCGAGGAGGACGTCTGGTGGCGTGCGACGTTCCCCGTCCACAACGTCGCGACCCCCTACCGCTGGCTCCTGGCCGGCGGCGACTTTGGATACGCGTGGCTCAACGCCATGGGCTTGCAGCCGTTCGACGTGCCGGACGCCGACGACTTCGTGGTGTCGCCCGGGGATGGAGGCCCCGACTGGCACCTCGAGTCGGTCGTCTACGAGGTCTTCCCGGACCGCTTCGCGTCGTCCGGGCTCGGGCTCGACCCTCCCGACTGGGCCGTGTCGCGAGCGTGGGACGAGCTTCCGACCGGCCGCGGCCCGGCGACCCCGGTGGAGCTGTTCGGCGGTGACCTTCGCGGCGTCGAGGAGCGACTCGACCATCTCGTCGCGCTGGGTGCCAGCGTCCTCTATCTGACGCCGATCTTCCCTGCCGGGAGCACGCACCGTTACGACGCGACCACGTTCGACTTCGTCGACCCGCTGCTCGGCGGCAACGACGCCCTGATCTCGCTCGTCCGTGCCGCGCACGCGCGCGGCATCCGCATTCTCGGCGACCTGACGACCAACCACGTCGGCTCGGAGCACGAGTGGTTCGTCGCGGCACGAGCCGAGCACCAGCCGGAGCGCGGGTTCTTCTTCTTCGACGAGTCGTTCGAGCATGGCTACGCGTGCTGGGCTGGCGTGCCGTCGCTGCCGAAGCTCGACTACGGAAGCGGGGAGCTGTGCGAGCGGATGTACGCCGGGCGGGCCTCGGTCGTCCGCCGCTGGCTCGAGCCTCCCTACGACCTCGACGGGTGGCGCATCGACGTCGCGAACATGACGGGCCGGCTCGGCGCGGTGGATCGGCTTCTCGACGTGGCGCACGGCGTTCGGAGCGCCGCGAGCGGTGCGAGGCCGGACGCGCTGGTCGTCGGCGAGCACGCCCACGACGCACGCGCCGGACCTGCGGGCAGGCGCGCTGGCACGGCACGATGAACTACACGGGCTTCACGCGGCCGGTGTGGTCGTGGCTGCGAGGCGAGAATCTTCCTGCAGGACCCGCAAGCGGTGTCTTCGAGTTGCCGGTCGGTATCCCGCGCAAGTCCGGTGACGCGGTCGTCCGGACGATGCGCGCGTACCGTGCGGGCATCCCGTGGACGGCGTCGCTCCACTCCTGGGCGATCCTCGACAGTCACGATTCCCCCCGGTTCAGCGTCATCGCGGGCTCGCGCGAGCGGCAACTCGTCGGAGTCGGACTGCAGATGACGACACCGGGCGTGCCGATGGTCTTCGCGGGCGACGAGATCGGCCTCGGCGGCGAGTGGGGCGAGGACGCACGCCGGACGATGCCCTGGTCGCGCCCCGAGACGTGGGACAAGGCGGTGTTCGACGGCTACCGCGAGCTCGTCGCGCTGCGGCGCGGCAGTCGCGCGCTGGCGTATGGCGGTATCCGCTACGCGCACGTCTCGACCGATGCGATCGCCTATGTGCGCGAAGCGCGCGGCGACACCGTGCTCTGCCTGGCGGCGCGTGCAGCGCACGAGCCCGTGAGCATCCGGCTCGACCGGCTTGCCGCCCGCGAGCTCGAGACGCGCATCGGCGAGGACGCTTCCATTGACGGTGACCACGCCGTGCTCCCGGCACACGGGCCGGCGTTCCATGCCTGGAGAGTCGTGTGACGACGAAGGAGGGCGGAAGTGGCTGAGGTGCAGCTCAGAGAGGTCGACAAGGTGTACGAAGGAGACGTCCACGCGGTCCAGGACCTCTCGATTGACGTCGCAGACGGCGAGTTCCTCGTCCTCGTGGGGCCGTCGGGTTGCGGCAAGACGACCGCGCTCCGCATGATCGCCGGGCTCGAGAGCATCACGGACGGCACGATCACGATCGGCGACCGAGTCGTGAATCAGCTCTCCCCGAAGGATCGCGACATCGCGATGGTCTTCCAGAACTACGCGCTCTATCCGCACCTGTCCGTCGCGGACAACATCGCGTTCGGCCTGCGGCTGCGGAAGACGCCGAAGAACGTCGTCGAGGAGCGCATCGCGTGGGCGGCGAAGCTGCTCGATCTCACGCCGTACCTCGCGCGCAAGCCGAGGGAGCTCTCCGGCGGGCAGAAACAGCGCGTGGCGATGGGCCGCGCGATCGTCCGCGAGCCGCAGGTGTTCCTCATGGACGAGCCGCTCTCGAACCTCGACGCGAAGCTGCGCATCCAGATGCGCTCCGAGATCGTGAAGCTCCAGCACGAGCTCGACATCACGACGATCTACGTCACGCACGACCAGATCGAGGCGATGACGATGGGCGACCGGGTTGCGGTGATGAGCATGGGCGTGCTCCAGCAGGTCGACCGACCGCAGGCGCTCTACGACGCGCCGCTGAGCGTCTTCGTCGCGAGCTTCATCGGGACGCCTCCGATGAACCTGTTCCGCGGGACGATCCAGACCGAGAACGGCACCGTCTCTGTGGAGCTCGGGTCGAAGACCCTGGTGGTCGAGCAGTCGTGCGTAGTGCGGTATTCGGGGATCCGCCAGCTCGGCGGGCGCGACGTCGTGGTCGGTGTGCGTGCCGAGGACGTGTATCCGGCACCAACCCGTCAGGACCTGCCGACGATCGACGCGCGGGTCGAGCTCGTCGAGGCGCTCGGCTCCGGCGTCATGGCGCACTTCCACGTCGACGTGGACGCGTACCGCGCAATCGAGAAGAGGGGTGCCGGACCTGTTGACGGCGGGGGTGACGAGGATCTCAGCAGCCCTCTCGGCGGGGCGCTCGCCGCGCAACCCAACCTCGTCGCGCACTTTCCTCCTCGGGTCGAGCTGCGTCTGGCCGACACCGTTCCCGTCGCGATCGACCCCGGCGCTCTTCACTTTTTCGACGAGGAGACGGGTGCGGCTCTCAGGTAGATCGCTGGCCGTCTTGCTCGCGGCCGGCACTCTCGTCTTCGCGGGTCTCGGCGGAGCGCAGCCCGACGCGAGTCCGAAGCCACCCTCCGGCGCAGTTCTCGCTGCGCTCGCGAAGCCGCCGACGTACAGCGCGTTCGCGTCGCAGCGGATCTACTTCGTCATGCCGGACCGGTATGCGAACGGTGACGCGGCGAACGATCGCGGCGGGCTCTCGGGCCTGCGCTCGGTCACCGGCTACGACCCGGTCGACTCCGGCTGGTACCACGGCGGCGATCTAAAAGGGCTGACCGGGGCGTGCACGGACACGCGCACGGGCCTCGCGCGCGTGAAGGGGCTCGGCTTCACGGCGATCTGGGTGACGCCCGTCGTGGCTCAGCAACACGTCCAGTCCGACAGCGCGGCGTACCACGGCTACTGGGGCCTCGACTTCACGAAGGTCGACCCGCACCTCGGCACGAGTGCCGACTTCGAGGCGTTGGTCGACTGCGCGCACGGGCTCGGGCTGAAGGTCTATCTCGACGTGGTCGTCAACCACACCGCGGACGTGATCATCCCCGCCGGCGGCTCGACCTATCGCGGCGCGGACGAGGTGCCCTATCGCGACTGCAAGGGCAAGCCGTACTCGGCGCAGCGCTACGCGGGGAGCCGGCGCTTCCCCTGCGTGTCGAGCCGCTACCAACCTCGGCAGCCGCTCGTGCTCCCGCAGAACCGAAACCTCAAGAAGCCCGCCTGGCTGAACCAGGTGACGCGGTACCACAACCGCGGGAGCATCACGTTCGACAGCTGCTCACCTGCGTGCTTCGAGCAGGGTGACTTCTTCGGCCTCGACGACATCTTCACGGAGCAGCCCGTCGTGGTGAACGGGCTCGCCGAGGTCTTCGGCGCCTGGATCAGGCAGTTCGAGGTGGACGGGTTCCGCATCGACACGGCGAAGCACGTCGACCGCGCGTTCTTCCGTGGGTGGGAGCCGAAGATAAGGGCCGCAGCGCGGGCGGCGGGCGTCCGCGACTTCGAGATCTTCGGCGAGGTCTTCCTCACCGACACGGTCGAGCTCTCGTCGTTCGTCCGCGACCGCGCTATCCCGAACGTCCTCGACTTCCCGCTGCAGGACACGCTCGTTCGCTACGCGGGAGGCTCGGCCGGGTCCCGCGGGATCGCTTCCCGTCTCGGCGACGACGACTACTTCCGCGGGCCGTCCGGACTTGCGCCGACCCCCGCGACCTTCCTCGGAAACCACGACATTGGGCGGGCCGCCGCGAAGATCCGCGAGCAGACGCAGGCGGAGGGTCAGGAGCTGCTCGCGCGCGTAAAGCTTGGTCACAGCCTCCTCTACCTGCTACGTGGTGCGCCGACCGTCTACTATGGCGACGAGGTCGGGATGATGGGACGCGGCGGCGACAAGGCCGCGCGGCAGGACATGTTCCCGACGAAGGTCGTCGAGTGGCAGACCGAGGAGCGCGTCGGCTCGCCTGCGATCGGGACGGGATCCGCATTCGACCTCGTCGCGCATCCCGTGGCCGAGCACTTGCGCGTACTCGGTGCCCTGCGGGATGCGCACCCGGCGCTGTCGATCGGCGCCTCGATCGTCCGCCTGGCACGGGAGGGCGTGCTCGCCGTCTCGCGATTCGATCGCGACGCAAGGCGTGAGTACCTCGCCGTCTTCAACCCCGGTGAGGAGGCGACGCGTGTCACGGTCCAGACGGCGACGCCGTCCGCCACGTGGGAGTCGCTGCTCGGTGGTGCCAGCTCCACGAGCGCTGCCAACGGGCGCATGACGCTGACGCTGCCGCCCCTGTCGGCGCTGTTGCTCCGCGCCGGAGCAGACCTCCCGAAGCGGGGCGCTGCAAAGGCGACGTTGCGCGTCAAGCCCGACGAGATCAGCTCGCTGCTCCGCGTGTCGGCGACGGCGTCGACGCTCGATCCACTCTCCGTGACGTTCGCGGTTCGCCGCGCCGGCTCGAGGGCGTGGGCGCGGCTCGGGGTCGACGACTCCGCGCCGTATGCCGTCTACCTCGACCCGCGCCGCTACCGCAAAGGTCACCGCATCTCGCTCGTCGCCGTCGCGCGAGCGAGCGACGGCTCGATCTCGACCTCGCCCGTCCTCTCGGTAGGCCCTCGCTGATGGCCGTGCAGCACGACGTCGCCACGGCGCTCGACGCAACGGGACGCAGGTACGCATTCCGGCCGGCAGCGATACTCGGCAACGGCTCGCTGCTCGCGACCATCTCGGCGCGCGGCGAGGTCGAGCGGCTCTTCTGGCCGAACGTCGACCACGGCCAGCACCTCGGCGAGCTCCGGCTCGGGCTCGAGCGGGACGGTACGACGGTGTGGCTCGACGACGAGCCGTGCTCCTGGCAGCAGGAGTACGCTGACGGCTCGTCCGTCCTTCGCACGACAGCCCAGCTCGATGGGTCGGCTGTCGAGGTGACCGACCTCGTGACGCCCGCGGAGCCGGTGCTCGTCCGCGGCATCCGCTCGTCCCTCGCCGGTCGCGTCGTCGCCCGCATCGCGCCGAGCCTGGATGGCGATGAGAGGAGCGGGGCCGGCTACGTCGATCCCGGTTCGGGCGCCCTCGTCTTCTACCTCCGTGGCGTTGCGCTGGCCGTCGCCGTCGTCGCGCCGGACGCTCAGACGACACTGCGTGAGTCGAACGGGCGCGCCGAGACGCACGACATCGTCGTGCACCGCGCGCCGTTGGAAGGCACGATCTCGGGCTCGCTCGTCGAGGAGGCCCGGGTGATCGTCGCCTTTGGGGCCACTCCCGACGAGGCGATCGCGCGGCTCCGCCGTCCCGGCACCGTCGGCCTCGACGTCCTCGCCGCCGAACGCGCGGCGTACGATCGGGAGTCGATCGCCCTCGCCAGGCCGGCATCCGCGGACCAAGGCGTAGGGAACCTGTACGCGCGCTCGCTCCTCGTCCTCGAGCAGCTGACGGATCGGCAGACCGGCGCGACCATCGCGGCGCCGGAGTTCGATCCGTCGTTCGAGCAGTCGGGTGGGTATGGCTTCGTCTGGCCGCGGGACCTCGGCTACGTCGTGCTCAGCTTTCTCGCCGCCGGTCGCGGCGACCTCGCGGTCCCGGCGCTTCGTTGGCTTGCGCGCGAGCAGGCTCCGGAGGGGCTCTGGCTCCAGCGCTACTGGACGGATGGCTCCCTCGCTCCCAGCTGGGGCCTCCACCAGCTCGACGAGACCGGCATGGTCGTCTTCGCGTACGAGGCTGCCTGGCGCGAGCTCGGCGACGCCGCTCTCGATCGCGAGCTCTGGCCGTCCGCGCGGGCCGCCGCCGACTTCCTCTGCGCATTCATGGACGAGGACACCGGACTTCCGCTGCCGAGCGTCGATCTCTGGGAGCAGTCGGACGGCCAGCACTCGTACAGTGCGGCAGCGACCTACGGCGGGCTCGTCGCGGGAGCCGCGATGGCCGAGCGGCACGAGCCTTCACTGGCCGACCGCTATCGCGAGGCGGCCGAGCGCACGCGGGCCGGGATCGAGGCGCACCTGTGGAGCGACGAGCATGGCCGCTACCTCCGCTCGCGCTGGGTCGGGCGGTCCGACGAGCTCGGAGAGGAGCCGCCGGCGGCATTCGACAGGCCGCTCCGTTATCCGACGAAGACTGTGCGCAGTGTCGACCCGGAGGACGCGCGTGTCGACAGCTCGTTGCTCGGCCTCTCCTGGCCGTTCCGCGCCGTCGATCCCGCGTCTCCGAGGATGCGTGCGACGATCGAGGCGGTCGAGCGCGAGCTTCGCCAGCCGGACGGCGGGGTCCTGCGCCACCAGGACGACGACTACGCCGGGGGCAACCCGTGGCTCATCTCGACGCTGTGGCTCGGCCTTGCGGAGCGCCAGGCGGGCGACGACGACGGGCACCGTGCGTCTCTTCGGTACGCCGTCGAGCGGCAGACGACGCTCGGCCTCCTCCCGGAGCAGGTCACGCGTGCGGGAGAGCCGGCCTGGGTCGTCCCGCTCGGCTGGAGCCACGCGATGCTCGTCCTCGCCGCACGTCCCGAACTCTCGTTGGTCCGGGATGGCGCCTGAGTAACGTCCGCGGCCGATGGTGCTGCGGATCCCCGAGCCGTACGACTTCGAGCTCTCGACCACACGCTTCCGCAGCTTCGGCTCGGACGGCGCGACGGTGTGGCACGACGGGGGACTCCACCGCGTCGTCGCGGGACTCGAAGTGCGGATCACCGCCGTAGAGGGCGGCGTCGCGATCGAGCCGTGGAGCGAGGAGGCGTCGGCCGAGATCGGGAGGCTGCTTGGCCTCCCGTTCGACCTCGACGCGTTCCGCGACTGGGCTAGGGGCGATGCCACGCTCGCGATGGTCGTCGGGTCCGTGCCTGGCTTCCGCCCGACCCTGAACCCGCAGCCGTTCGAGGCCCTCGTCGTTGCGATCACGACGCAGCAGATCTCGCTGCAGGCGGCGGCCTCGATCCGCGGGAATCTCGTCGAGCGCTACGGCGTCCGCCATGACGTCGCTTGGGAGTTTCCGACGCGCGAGCGGATCCGGGAGTTGCGCCCGCGGCACTTCACGCCGCTCGGCTTCTCGCGTGCGAAGGCGGAGTACGTCCTCGAGCTCGCGCATTCGGGACTCGATCTCGACGGGCTGGCAACGCTCGACGACGATGAGGTGATCGTGGCTCTGACGTCCATCCGAGGGCTGGGTCGCTGGACGGCCGACTGGTTCCTCGCGCGCCACCTCGCGCGGCCGCACGCATGGCCTGCCGGCGACCTCGGCGTGCGAAAGGCGGTCTCGACGTTCTACGCTGCCGGGCGTTCTCTCACGATCGAGGAGGTCCGTCGCATGAGCGAGCGGTTCGCGCCGTTCGAGAACCTGTCCGCACAGTTCCTGCTCGCGGGCACGAGGATGGCGGGTTGAGCGCTTGAACGTGCGGCGTGCGGCAGCCGGTGACTTCGACGCGGTCGCGGCTCTCTGGCGGGAGTTCGACCACGAAGTCCCCCCGCCGACCCACGAAGGGCCGGCGGACGTCGAGCAGGAGCTCGGCGAGGTGCGCGAGATCATCGCGTCGGAGATCGCATTCGTCGCCGAGGACGAGGAAGCGCCCGTCGGCTTCGCGCTCGCGCGCCGACGTGCGCCGGGCTTCGGCACGCTAACCGACCTGTACGTCACCCGCGACGCAAGGCGCAGCGGCATCGGCACCGAGCTCATGCGGGAGGTGCTCGCCGCGTTCCGCGAGGACGGGATCGAGCACCTCGATCTCGATGTCCTTGCGTCGAACCACGTCGCCCGCTCGCTGTATGCGCGCTGGGGCCTGAAGGACGAGGTCGTGATCATGACGGGCTCGGTCGCCGCGCTCGAGGAGAAGCTCGGCGGCCAGGAGTCCGCCTCGTTCGGCTCGATCCACATCCAGTCCGACGACCTGAGCGCGGTGGAGCAGGCCGTGCGGCAATTCGTGCCGCGGCTCCCCGGCGGCTCGCGGGGCTCTCTCGTCGCGCCGCCCCGGGCCGGCTGGATCGCCGTGTACGACGACGTCTGCGATCGCAATCCCGAGATGCTCCGGCGACTTGCGCGCGAGCTTTCCGACAGGATGGGGGCCGTGACCTTGCTGCTCGGCGTCGAGCGCGAGGAGCTCGTGCGCATGATCCTCTTCGAGCGGGGCAGGATCGTCGACGAGTACCTCTCGGTTCCCGAGTTCTACGGGCCGCTTCCGCCCGGTGACGTCGTCGGGCTTGCCGCGAACCCGACGGTCGTCTCGCGTCTGACGCGGGCCGATCCGGAGTCCGTGCGCCGCGTGGCCCATACGGCCCCGTCGCCGGCCGATCTCCCTCCGGCTCGCGAGCTCCTCGCCGAGCTCGCGAGCGTCATGCACGTCGAGGGGGCGGAGACGGGCTGGGCCGATGCGCCCGAGCTGGAGGGCGCGGTGAGGATCGAGCGCGCATGAACGTGCTCCTCCTCCACGGTTGGCCGGTCTCGGAGCGGGTCTGGGTCTCGCAGGTGAGCGCACTGCGCGACGCAGGCTTTCACGTCGACGCACCGCACCTCTACGGGCGCGGGCCGTCGATCGACGACTGGGCTGCGCAGCTCCTCCGCGAGTCCGACGACCCGCTCGTGGTGGTTGGCGCGTCGATGGGCGGGTACTGCGCGCTCGCACTGGCCCGCCGGGCTCCCGAGCGCGTGCTCGGGATGGTTCTCGTCGGGTCGCGTGCTGACGCGGACACCTTCGAGCGCCGGAAGTTTCGACAGGAGTCGATCATCGCGCTGCGGTCGGGTGAGAGCCCTCCGCTCGCCGACGAGGACGCGGTTCTCGAGTACCTCGCAGTTGCGCAGGAGGCGATGCGCGATCGTCTCGACCTCACCGGCGTCGTCGCATCCTTTGGAGGGCCGCTGCTCGTCTGTGTCGGCGACCAAGACGAGCTCACCTCCGTCGACGAGTCGCGAGCACTGGCGGAGCGGGCGCTCGACGGGAGGCTCGAGGTCTTTTCCGGCGCCGGGCACTTCGTCGCCGTCGATCAGCCCGAGCGGTTCAACGAGGTGCTGCTCGAGTTCGTGAGCCAGTGGAGGACGTGACGCTCGACGAGCTGCGAGGCCTCCTCGAGCGGCGGGAGGTGGCGCTCATCGACGTTCGCACACCGCTCGAGTTCGAGGGCGCGGCAGGCGCCCACTGCGACCCGCGCCAGGGGCACATCCCGGGTGCTGTCAACCTCCCGCTCGACCGGATCCTCGCGTGTCGCAGCGCCGAGCAGGTGCGCGACGTTGTCGGCCTGCCCGAAGGCGCGGCGGTCGTCGCGTACTGCCACAGCGGGAGCCGCTCGGACTTCGCGACTCAGGTGCTCCGCGGTGCCGGGTACCGAGCGCGCAACTACGTCGGCTCGTGGCACGAGTGGTCCCGCTCCGTCGCGGAGGACTAGGAAGCCGCTTCGCGGAGGAACGCCTCTGCCAGCGCCCGGCCCTGTTCGTTCGACTGCGCGAGGCGTGACTCCGACTCGGCGAGGAGCTCCGCGACAGGCATGGGGAGGTCCTCCGGATCCTCCTCCATCCAGGCGGACACCATCGCCTGCGTGACCTCCGCGTGGAACTGGATGCCCCACGCGGGCTGCCCGTCGAGCCGGAAGGCTTGGAGGCAGACGGCGCTGTCGGCGAGCGCCTCTCCGCCCGGTGGAAGCTCGAACGTGTAGTGATGCCACTGGAAGACGGTCGCCCGGGGAGGAAGCACGCCGAGCACGGGATCGTTCGTTCCCGCGGGGGTGAGGGACACGTCGAGCCATCCGATCTCCGGCTCGCTCGCCGGCCCGACCGCCGCACCGGCGGCCCGCGCGAGCATCTGCGCGCCGAGGCACACGCCGAAAGCGGGCACTCCGGCGGCAAGCACCTCCTGCAGGAACTCCTCCTCATGGCGTAGCCACGCGAAGCGGTCGTCCTGATCGGGATGCTGCGAGCCTCCGAAGACCATCACCGCGTCGTAGCTCCCTGCCGGATCGGGTGCTCCGCCATCCGGCACCTGCCAGCGCTCGAGCGCATGCTCGGCCGACTCGGCTGCCTCGTCGAACACCCCGCCCGGCACCGTCGGGCCGTGGGTGACGGAGAGGACGCGCATCGGTGCCAACTGTACGGCTCGACCTCTGGCCATGTCCCGATGGAACAGTCAGGGGTCAGACCCGTAGGGTCAGACCCCTGGACACGTCCTCAGAAGAGGGTGGGGGCGAGAGGCGGCGGCTCGATTCCGCCGGCAGCGGGGATGCCTGCCTCGTCGAGAAGGCCGCGCAGGATCGTTGCGCTCCGCGGCGCGAAGTCGTCGCGGTTGTTGTTGAAGAGCGCGTAGACCTCGTCCGCCTCGCCTGCCAGGCGGCCGAGGTCGTCGACCCACTCCGCAAGTTCCTCGGGCGAGTACATCCAGTCGAAGCGGTGCCACGACTTCTCGGAGCGGATGTTCCAGGTCTTCGCGTTTCGGCCGTGGAACCGGACGTACGCCACCGCATGCGTCGCCGCAGCGATCGGCGGGACGACGTTCGACGCGCGCGTGCGCGGCGCATCGACGGACACGTACGCCAGGCCGTTTCGTTCGAGGAAGGCGAACGTGTCGGCTCGCTCGTCCTCCTCGAGCCAGGAGCGGTGGCGGAACTCGACGAGCGGCACGAGTGGGTCGAGCAGCGCGCGGACGGTCTCCAGCTCTGCCTTCGCCTCGGCGGACTTGACGAAGCGCGGGTGGTACTGGAGGAGGATCCCGCGGAGCTTCCCGGAGAGCTCGAGCGGCGCGAGCGACGTGCGGAACTCGGCGAACGCCTGCTCCTGCTCCGCCGGTTCGTGCCCGGTCATCGACGCGTGCGCCTTCACGTGGAACACGAACTCGGGCGGCGTCCGCTGCGCCCAGCGCCCGGTCACGTCCGGGTCGGGGAGGTGGTAGTACGGCGAGTCCACTTCGACCGTGTCGAACCGTTCTCCGTAGTACGCGAGCCGCGCCTTCGACGTCGACACGCCGCGCGGATACCAGGTCTTGACGAGCCCCTCGTCCGCAAAGCTGCACGTGCCGAGGCGAACGGTCGCGGGCATTGGTCGAGGAGGATACGGCGGATGAGAGACGTGAACGGCAGGGGTCAGACCCGTGGGGTCTGACCCCTAACGGAGCCGGCGCTCGACCCGGGGTCGAGCGCCGGGCGTTTCGTCACTTCTTCCTGACGACCTTGCTCTTCGCGGCGAACCCGTTCACGGTCGGGTTCACGCAGGGAACCGTCGAGATGATCGGCCGAAGCTGCGCGCAGAGCGGCGGTGCTGCGGCTGAGGTCGCCGCCGCGTCGGCCCTGAAGAACGTCCCGACCGCGAACCTGGTCGTAAACCTCCCGTTGGCGCCTACACGCACCCTCTTGCGCGTCGTGAGCCTGTTCTTCGCGGTGCCGCCCACGACCGTGACCGTGGCACCTGCGCGTGGCTGGCCGGCCTGCATCACCGTGCCGCTGACCACCGCACCTCGGCCGCTCGTCTTTGCCGCAAGCGTCACCGCGCCGGGAGCGACGGCGGCAGGTGCGACGACAGCGCCGGCGATGTTCGCCGTGCCGACGCCCGGGTTGTAGGGCACCCAGGACGAGATCCAGGCCCCCGTCGCGACCCTGCTGAACACGCCGTTGATCGTGAGCTCGGCCTGGTAGACCTTTGCGCCGAACGTCGCTCGCCCCGGTGTCCCGACGGGAACGTCAGGGGGCGGGAGGCAGATCACGATGAATGCCGGGCCGAGCTGTGCGACGGGCTGCGCGAGCAGGTAGGTGGGCACCGTCAGAGTCTGTCCGGCAGCGCTCAACACCATCAACCAGGTGGCGAGAGGGGTTGCCCCTCCGATGCACGCGGTCTGTTGCGCAGCCGGGACCTGCCCCGGCGCGGCGACGACGAGCTGACCTTCGAGCGGGAGGTCGGCTCCTGCGAGGTCGAGCGCGCTAACGGTCGCTCGAACGGGTCCGAGCACGGCCCCCGGCGCCTGGCTCGTCGTGAGCTGCGTCCCGACCGGCGTGTTGATGGCGACGCGTGCCGTCGGGTCGTCGTCCTTGCTGACCGTGGCCCTGACGACGACACCCGTGGCCGTCTGCGTCACCTCGAGCTTCGGCGATGTGTATGCGGCCAGCGCAGCCGGTACTGCGATGAGCGCCGCGAGCGCCGCCAGCCCCACGGCGACGGTCCAGATGCGTCCTTTCATGTGCCCTCCTCTTCGACGTGGCGAGTGTGTCACAGCGGTGTCCGTCACCCCTTGGCGACGAGTAGTCCGCTCGAGCGCACCCACTGCTTGTTGTCGTAGCGGTAGAGATAGACCTGTTCCATCGGGCGGTAGTCGGTACGCGACGTCTTCAGGCGGATACCGGGGAGCATGAACGGGTTCGCCGCCGTGTCGAGGCTCTGCGCGGCCTTCAGAAGCCCTGACCGTGTGAGGCTCTTCCCTGCGCGCTTGAGCGTTTCGACCATCGTCCACGCGACGGTCATCCCGTACCAGTTGTAGACGTCCGATGGCCTTCCGCTGGGGTTGTACTTCCGCATGATCGCGCGGTAGAGCGCCACAGCCTTGTCCTTCGCCCAGATCGGGTCGTTCGGGTTCTTGACGAACGCGATCGAGAGCGCTCGCTTCGTCAGCTCCGGCGCGTTGAGTCGCGCGATGGCCATGATCGTGGGCTCGATCGAAACGGACGCGATATAGACCTGCGGCTTCCAGCCGAGGTTGTGCGCGGCGCGGATCGCGTTCAGGAAGAACTTCGGCGTAGCGAAGAGCATGAGCGTGTCAGCCCCGGACGCTTTGAGCAGTCCGATCTGAGACGACACATCGGCGCCGGTGAACTCGTACGCCTGCTTCGCGACCACCCGCGGGCCCCTCCCTGCGATCGCGCGGGTCATGCCCGTGAGCATGTCGAGGCCGAGCTCCGTGTTCTCGTACAGGACTGCGATGCGGGCCTTCGGCCTCGTCCGCACGATCGTCTTCCCGTAGACGTCTCCCTCGCCGCGATAGCTCTGAAGGAACCCCATCGTCCACGGATAGCGGGCGAACGACCGGCCGATCGACTGCGAGCCGTCTGCCGCGAAGAGCTGCGGCACCTTCTGCGCATTCAGGTAGTCGCGCACCGCGAGGTTGTTCGCCGTCCCCACCGAGTTGAAGATCGCGAATACCTTGTCCTGCTCGACGAGGCGGCGGGTCGCCTGCACGGTCTGTGCGGGGCTGTACGCGTCGTCGTAGTAGCGGTACTCGATCTTGCGCCCGTTCACTCCGCCGTTCGCGTTCACGAAGTCGAGGTACGCCTTGGCTCCCGGGCCGACCGTTCCGAAGGCCGCGGCCTCGCCAGTCAGTGGGACGGTTCCTCCGAGGAGGACGGTCGTCGGCGTGACGCCGGGATCCGCGCCGGGCGCAGCGCCCGCCGTCGCAACGAGCGTCAGCGCCGCGAGCGCGACGGCCGCTCCGCGCGCCGTCACTTCGTGACCGGCGTGCGCAGGCCCGGCAGCTTCAGGACGGCGGTTCCCACCCGTGCTCGGGCGCTCGCCGCCATCGGGAGATCGAGGTAGAGGAGATTCGCGGCCGACTGCGCGGTCGACGACGAGGCGAGCGTCAGCGTCAGACGCGACCCCTTCGGGACGAGCGTCGCCTGGTTGACGAGCCGGATCGTCACCCTGCGCGCGCCGTTCGAGGTCGGGACGCCGCCCGCGCTCACGACGATCTCCTTCCCGGCCGGGGTGCGCGCGCTGAGCACGGCGACCAGCCGCGACCAGCCCCCGCTCGCCGCGATCGTCGTGGAGACCGTCGGTGAGCCGAAGATCTCGATCGACGTGCGGAGGCGGGCCGACGTGCGCACGGCCTTGCCGCTCTGGGCGAACGTGGTCACGCCCGGGAACGAGACGAACGACGGCGACACCGGCGGCAGCGTCCCGCGGCGCACGGTCTGCCCGGAGAAGTTCTCGGGTGCGAGGTAGAACGAGGCCTGCCTCCCGTCGCATCCCGTCGACCGCAGATGGCAGGCGAACCAGGCGTGAACCTTCGTCATGAGATGAGACGTGTCGGCGGCGGGGAAGGTCGACGGCGCGTGTCCGTGGAGCCCGACGTAGAGCACCTTCGGTCCCTTCAGCCGGGAGAAGGCGCGTGTCCCCTGGTCGATGCCGAACGCGAAGTCATGGCGACCCTGTGCCATGAAGACGGGCGTGGTCACCCCCGCGAGCTTCGAGATGCTCGAGCGCGCGGTGGTCCATGGCCTGACGGCTGCGGTGTTCCCGGCGAAGGCGGCGGCTTGGACGACATCGAGCGACGGGTCGCGCCGTTCGGCCGGTATCGAGTTCGAGAAGGTGACGACCGCACCCGACTTGGCGAGGCCCTGTGGCATCAGTCCCGAGTAGAGATCGGTCCAGGTCTGGACCGTGACCACCGCCGTCCAGGGAACGCCTGCGACGAGCGAGTTGAGTACCCCACCCCCGCCGAGGGAGATGCCCCAGGCGCCGATCTTCGTGTCGGAGACGCTCGGCCTCGCGGCGAGCCAGTCGCGGATCGCGCGGATGTCGGCGACTTCGCGCGGCCCGTCGATTCCCACGAGCCCGCCGGACTGTCCGTGACCGCGGGCGTCGAAGGTCAGAACGGCGTAGTCGCCGCCCGTGAAGCCGTACCCCTCGACGAGCGCGTTCAGCTGCTGGCGGTTCCCCGAGAGCCCGTGGAGGAACACGATTGCCGGCCAGCCACCGGCGGGAGCCGCACCATCGGGGACGTACAGCGTCGCCGCGATCGGGACTCCGTCGTCCATCGCAATCGAGACGTCCTGTCGCGCCGCTGGTGAGCCGGCAGCTTCTCCGGCGACCAGGACGAGGGCCATCGCAAGCGCCGTGAGCCAGACCTTCACCACGACGCGGAAGGGTAGCCCGTGGGTGTAGGGCGCGTTGGGCCGTGGCTCGAGCGGACACGACCGGGGTCAGACCCCACGCGGTCAACCCGCACGAACAAGCCGCGACCTGCCTCGCGCGGGCGTGGCCGGTTCCGACACGCCTCGGGTCTGACCCTAGGGTCAGACCCGAGGCAGACGCCCGGCACGTGACCAGGCACGCGCGGTCGCCCTCCCTACAATCCCGCGGATGGATCCGCGCCCCATCGGTGTCTTCGACTCGGGCATGGGCGGCCTCACCGTCCTGCACGAATGCCTCGTCACGCTTCCGCACGAGGACTTCGTGTACCTCGGAGACGGCGCGCGGCTCCCGTACGGGCCGCGTCCGCTCGACGAGATCCGCCGCTTCGCCGCCGAGATCGCCGGGTACCTCGAGCAGCGCGGCGTCAAGCTCATCGTCGCGGCGTGCAACTCGGCGACTGCCGCCGCGCTCCCCGATCTCCAGCGCCGGCTTGCCGTTCCCGTGATCGGCGTCCTCGCGCCGGAGGCGCACGCCGCCGTGCTCGCCACGCGGAACCGCCGGATCGGACTGCTTGCCACGGAGGCGACCGTTGCGAGTGGCCGCTACCCGGCGCTCGTCCGCTCGCTCGACGCCGGCGCGGAGGTGGTCTCGGTCGCGTGCCCTCGGCTCGTGCCGTTGATCGAGGGCAACGAGACGTACGGTGACGAGATCGCCGACGCCGTCCGCGAGTACGCCGCGCCCCTCAAGGAGGCCGACGCCGACACCGTGATCCTCGGCTGCACCCACTACCCCTTGATCCGCCCGATCTTCCAGCGCGTGTTCGGGCGTGGCGTCACGCTCGTCTTCTCCGCGGAGGAGACCGCCCGTGAGGCGGCGGAGACACTGGCACGGAAAGGAATCGAGAACGCCGCCGCCCGGGAGGGCTCGTATCGTTTCCTGACGACGGGTGACCCCGATCTCTTCCGTGAGCTCGGGCGGCGCTTCCTCCAGCTCCCGATCGACTCGGCCGAGCACGTCGAGGTCGCCACTTTGGAAGCTGTCGCATGAGGCACGACGGCCGGCGCGCAAACGAGCTCCGCGAGCTCGACATCACGCCGGACTACCTCGAGCAGCCGCACGGCTCGGTTCTCTACGCGCAGGGGAAGACGATCGTCCTCTGCACGGCGACGGTAGAGGAAGGCGTGCCACGTTGGCTCCACAAGAGCGGCCGCGGCTGGATGACGGCGGAGTACGCGATGCTCCCCGCCTCCACGGGCGAGCGCACGCAGCGAGCGGTGTCGCGCGGGCGGCCCGATGGGCGAACGGTGGAGATCCAGCGGCTGATCGGTCGCGCGCTGCGCTCGGTCTGCGACTTCGAGGCGCTCGGCGAGCGAACGCTCTGGCTCGACTGTGACGTTCTCCAGGCCGACGGCGGCACCCGCTGCGCGTCGATCACCGGCGCCTGGATCGCCGCCCGCCGCGCCCTCGATCGCTTCGGCCTCTCCAAGACGCTGACCGGCTCGATCGCCGCCGTCTCGGTCGGGATCGTCGGCGGAGAAGCCGTGCTCGACCTCGACTACGAGGAGGACTCGAGCGCCGAGACCGACATGAACGTCGTCATGACCGGCGACGGCCGCCTCGTCGAGGTGCAGGCCACCGCCGAGCGCGATCCGTTCTCGCGCGAGCTGCTCGACTCCCTGCTCGATCTCGCGGCCGGCGGGATCGATGAGCTCACGGCCGCGCAGGCCCACGCCGCCGACGCTCCCCCGTGAAGGCGGACGGACGACAGATGCGACCCGCGATTGCGAAGCAATCGCGCTTCAGGGGTCGTTGCGCGTCCGGGAACTCGCGCGAGCGAGTTCCCGGACTTGCGCGTATCCAGTGAGGCTGCTCCTCGCGTCGCGCAACGAGAACAAGCTGCGCGAGCTATGGGCCGTGCTGCCCGACTGGGAGATCGCACTCCTCGACGCGCCGGACGAGCCGGTCGAGGATGGCGCGACGTTCCTCGACAACGCGCGGATCAAGGCCCGGCACGGCCGGCGCCATGCGCCCTCGGCCGCATTCGTCGCGGGGGAGGACTCCGGCATCGAGGTCGTCGCGCTGGGCGGTCGTCCCGGCGTCGAGTCCGCTCGCTGGGCCGCGGACGGCGTGGCACGGCTCCTCGTGGAGCTCGCCGGTGAGACGGACCGGCGTGCGAGATACGTCTGCGAGCTCGTCGTGCTCGGTCCCGATAGCGCGGAGCTGCGTGCGACGGGGACGCTCGTGGGCGAGCTCGTCGAGGAGCGACGCGGCGACGAAGGCTTCGGGTACGACCCGATCTTCGTCCCGGTCGGCGAGAAACGGACCGTGGCCGAGCTCGGGAACGAGTGGAAGGCCCAGCACTCGCACCGCGCCCGAGCGGCGCGCTCGCTCGCGGAGCTGCTCACAGGACGCTGAACGCTGGTAGGTTCGGCGCATGGATGCGGCGCAGGCGCTCGCGGAGCTCGTAGAGCTCTCGTCCCAGATCACCGATGCGATCGTCGTCGACGCGGACGGTGCGGTTCTCGCGTCCTCGTCCGGAGACTCCGCAGCATCCGCGGCGCTCGCCGCGTCGGTGCTCGAGCTCGTCGCGGCGGCGGGGGGGCTCGGTACCGAGGGACGTGAGGTCACGCGCGTCGAGGTCGAGCTCGAGGAGGGCGCGTTCTTCGTCGTACGCGAAGGCGGCCACCTGGTCGGCGCGCTCACGGGGCCGAGCCCGACGTCAGGGCTCGTCGTCTACGACCTGAGGACGTGCGCGCAGGCGCTCGATGCGCCCGAGCCGAAGAAGCGGAGGACGCGCAAGCCGAAGGAGCCGAGCGAGTGAAGAAGCTGATCCGTCTGGCCCTGCTCATCGTCCTCACGGTGTGGGTGTGGCGGAGGTTCTTCGGGCCGTCAGGCCCTGATGAGCGCGCCGGCATCTCGTACGCCGACGGGTCCGCCGTCGTTCTCGAGCCGGGATCACCGGGGTTCGAGCGTCTCGCCGCGGTCGCACGCTCCGCTCTTCGCCGGTGACGCACGACGAGCTCGGCGCGCTGCTCGTCGAGCGGGCGCTGCTCGAAGGCGACTTCGTCCTGCGGTCAGGGCGTCGCTCGTCCTGGTATCTCGACAAGTACCGCTTCGAGACGGAGCCGGAGATCCTGCGTGCGCTCGGCGAGGCTCTCGCAGGCGCGGTCCGTGAGTGCGAGCCCGACGCCGTGCGGCTCGCCGGCCCGGCGCTCGGCGCGGTCGCGTTGGCAGCCTCGGCAGCGATGGCGTCCGAGGTGCCGTTCATCATCGTGCGCGGTGAAACCAAGGAATACGGCACGGCCAAACGGATCGAGGGCCCTTTCGAGGAGGGCGAGCTCGTGTGCCTCCTCGAGGACGTCGTCACCTCGGGCGGCGCGCTCGCGGAGGCAGTGTCGGCCGTCCGGGACGAGGGTCTCGTCGTCCGCAACGCCGTCTGTGTGGTCGATCGGGAGGAGGGCGGCTCGGACGCTCTCGCCCGCCTCGGGGTGCGTCTTCGACCGCTCTTTCGCGCGAGCGAGTTGCTGGAAATGCGAAAAACCCCCGGAAAGCGGCATGGTTGAGCCAAATCCGAAGGGGTGTTAGGCTCCTTCGGTTCCGTGAACCCGAATCCGACGTCAGGAGGAGACCAGTGACAAAGCAGGAGTTCGTGGACGCCGTAGCCGATTCGGCCGGCATGTCCAAGCGTGAGGCTGGCGCTGCGGTCGACGCCATGCTGGACACGATCACGGGCGCGTTGAGGAACGGTGAGGCAATCACCTTCACCGGCTTCGGCAAGTTCTCGACATCTGCGCGCGCGGCGCGCATGGGCGTCAACCCGCGGACAGGCGAGAAGGTGCACATCGCGGCGACGACCGTCCCGAAGTTCCAGGCAGGAAGCGCGCTCAAGGCAGCGGTCAAGGGCGGCTAGTTCTCAGAGCCCGAACGGCTCCGAACGAGGATTACGAAGGGCCGCCGAGAGGCGGCCTTTCGTTCGACCTTGAACACGAACATATGTTCGACTACGGTGGAGCGGGATGCAGCTGTCGTTCGATGCCGCCGACCGGCTCGTCGAGCTGATCCAGGCACGCCGCGGCGCCGTGGCTGCAGAGGAGGCGGCGCGTGTCCTCTTCGCGCTCGAGCGTTCCCCGGCGACGCTCGCGCACTCGCTGCTCGCGGACGTCGTGGACGGCGATGCGCGGCTCGCATGGCTCGGCTCGCGCGTCGGGCTCGCCGGCGGCACCGCGCCGGAGACGCTCATCGAGGACGCCGAGCTCGTCGTGTTCGACCTCGAGACGACGGGGCTTTCGGCCGCGCGCGACCGCATGTGCGAGATCGGGGCCGTCCGCGTCAAGGCGCTCGAGATCGCGGAGACGTTCGAGACCCTCGTCGATCCGGGCGTCGCCCTCCCCGCGCCCATCGCTCGACTGACCGGGTTGCGCGATGCAGAGCTCCGGCGTGCTCCACGACCGGAGCTCGCCGTTCGCCGCTTCCTCGCATTCGCCAGCGACGCCCCGCTCGCCGCCCACAACGCCCGCTTCGACGTCGGCTTCCTCGACCACGCGGTCCAGCAGCTCACCGGACGACGGGTCGCCGCTGAGGTCGTCGACACGGTGTGGCTCGCGCGGAGGCTCCTCCAGCGGAGGAGCGAGCGCTTCTCGCTCGCGCAGCTCGCGCACTTCTTCGGCACCTCGTGCGACCCGTGCCATCGCGCACTCCCGGACGCGCTCGCGACGGCCGAGATCCTCGTCGCGTTACTCGGCCTCGCACAGGAGCGCGGCGCGCGAACACTCGCCGAGGTCATGGAGCTCGCGGCGCCGCGGGCGCGCAAGCTCCACGGGAAGCGCTCGCTGATCGCCGGCGCGCCGACGACGCCGGGCGTGTACCTCTTCCGCGATCGCTCGAAGACCGTCCTCTACGTGGGGAAGGCGCGCGACCTGCGGGCACGGCTTCGCTCCTACTTCGCCGGGAGTCGACAGCGGCCCGCCGTCGAAGCCGCGCTCGGCGCGGTCGAGCGGATCGAGTGGCGCGAGCTGGGCTCGGAGCTCGAGGCGTCGCTCGAGGAGCTTCGGCTCATCCGTGAGCTGCACCCGCCGGCGAACGCACGCGGAGGTCGCCCGCAGTCGTATCTCGAGCGTCGCGGCGATGGCTGGCGCGTCGTCTCGACGCCGACCCGCATTCGGACCGATTGCGAGCAAACGCCGAGCGCAGCTCGCAGCGCGCGCGCTCGGCGACGTCGAGGGAGACGATCTCGCCGGCGCGCTGCCGCCGCTACGGACAAAGCTTCGCCGCCTCGCTCGCGACTTACGGTTCGAGGACGCGGCTCGCCTGCGGGATCGCATCGCCGCGCTCGAGGAGGTCGCGGCTCGCGTCGCCGAGCTCGATCGGCTCCGTGCGCTGGAGGTCTGCGTGCTGGCGCCGGCTCGTGAGACGGGGTTCTGGCGCGCATTCGTCGTCGCGTGTGGACGCGTGGAGCGGCGGACGGTTCCGCGGGGAGCGGCGGGACGCCTCGAGATCGAGGCCGCGCTCGCGCGGGCATCGTCATGTCGACATGACGCTCGCCCCCGAGGACGCCGCGGATCTTCTCGTCGTCGCAGGCTTTCTCCGGCGACCTCCGCCCGAGCTCCGCGTGGTTCGGCTCGATGTCGGGGAGGTCCTCGCGGCGTGATGCTATGTCCGCGGAAGCCAGGCGGGGCTTGCGTCCGTTGCCGTGGTCCCGCGTACTCGCTGGAGCCCGGATCCGTCGGGTCGGACCATGAAGAGCCCGGCCTCCTTGTGGAAGGCGATCCACCGACTGTCGGGCGACCAAGCGGGCCCTCCCGTCTCGAACGTCCACTTCGTGATGCGACGAAGACCGGAGCCGTCACGGTTCACGAGGTACAGAGCGGACCGTCCAGACTCGAGGAAGTCCCACGCTACGAATGCGATTCGCAGGCCATCAGGCGACCACGTCGGCTCTACATCGGCGCCTGGTGGAGACCTCAGCTTCCGAAGGTCGTCCGTCCCGCGCCCCGAGGCATGGATGATCGCCAGCCGTCCATTCCATCCCGGGTCGCAGTAGTCCGACGCGCTATTGGCGATCAGGCGTCCGTCGGGAGACACTGCCGGATCGGACTGCGACTCTCCGACGTCCGTGAGCCGTCTGCCCGTCACGCGCTTCAACCCGCGTCCATCGGCTCCGATCCGGAAGATCGAGCCGCAATGAGCATTCCACGGTTGACTCCAGCGATCGAAGAAGATCGTTCGACCGCCGGACGACCACGAAGGCGAGCCAGTCCTCGCGCCGAGAGTCGAGCGAGGCCGTGCAGGCTGAAGCCTTCTCTGGTCGTGCCCGTGGGTGTTCATCAACCAAAGCTCGTCGCGGCCACGTCCGAATGCGATCTGGAGCCGGTCGGGCGAGACCGCCGGACTGCTCTCCTTGACCTGGGTCGCGGTCAGGCGCACCGTCTCCGAGCCGTCGACCGTCATCCGATAGAGATCGCCGTCGCGGACGAAGACGAGCGAGTCGGGGACCTGCGTGGTGACGGCTGTCGTTCCCTGCGCAAAGAGGAGTGCCAGCACGAGCACGGCAGGCAGCACAAGGCGAGCGAACACGAGCCGA
This sequence comes from uncultured Gaiellaceae bacterium, assembly GCA_963744505.1. Lineage (GTDB taxonomy): Bacteria > Actinomycetota > Thermoleophilia > Gaiellales > Gaiellaceae > GMQP-bins7. The sequence continues at coordinate 70,253 of CAVUTL010000003.1, read as the reverse complement.
TGATCTCTCGTCGGAGTGTCAGGCGTCTAGCCTTGACGTCGTGGAGCAGGTCAACTTCGCCGACCGGCTCGCCGAGGCGGTCGGCCGCAAGAGCAGCCAGCTCGTCGTCGGGCTCGACCCGCGCCTCGACCTGCTTCCGATGGAGTTTCGCGGCGAGGCGGTGCTCGGGCGGGCTGCCGCCGCGTCGTCCGTCGCACGCTTCTGCAAGGGGATCGTCGACGCGGTCGGGCCGTATGTCGTCGCCGTAAAGCCACAGTCCGCGTTCTTCGAGGCGCTCGGCTCCGACGGGTTCCGCGCGCTGGAGGAGGTCTCTGCATACGCCCGCGATGCGGGTCTCCTGGTCGTCGCCGACGCCAAGCGCGGCGACATCGGCTCGACGTCGCGTGCGTATGCCGAGGCGTTCCTCGAGCCGCGCGACGACGGACCGCCGCTCGCAGATGCGATGACCGCAAGCCCCTACCTCGGCCTCGACTCGGTCGAGCCGTTCCTCGCCGCCTGTCGTCGCCACGGGGCCGGCGTCTTCTTCCTCGTGCGCACGTCGAATGCGGGCGCCGCGGACGTGCAGGACCTCGCCCTGTCGGATGGGCGCCCACTCTGGCACCACGTTGCCGAGCTCGTCCGCGAGTGGGGAGAGCCGCTCATAGGCGAGCAGGGGATGTCGAGCGTCGGCGCCGTCGTCGGCGCAACGCATCCGCGCGCGATCTCCGAGGCGCGGCGCCTGCTGCCGCAGTCGCCGATCCTGCTTCCGGGCGTCGGGGCGCAGGGAGCGACGCCGGCGGACGTCGCGCGTGCGTTCACGGCGGGGGCAGCGAGTGCGCTCGTGACCGCCTCCCGCTCCGTCATCTACGCATACCGCGACAGTGAGGCCGACTGGCGGACCGCTGCCGCCGCCGAGGCGCAGCAACTGGCCACGCAGGTCTGGGCGGCTGCCGGGTGGTGACACCTATAGTTTGCCGCCGGTGATGCGCAGAGCACTGCTCGCCGTCGTCGCTCTCCTCGCCGCCCTCGCGGTGCCCGTCCAGGGTTCGAGCGCCGACGCTCAGACTGCCGAGCCGCAGATCGCGGCCGAGGCGTGGTACCTCGTCGGCGACGACGGCGCGGTGCTCGCGCGCGGTGACGCCGGCCGCGCGCGCGCGATCGCGAGTATCACGAAGCTGATGACCGCCGTCGTCGTGCTCGAACGGGCGCAACTCACCGACGCGGTTCGCGTGAGCCCGCGCGCCGCGAGCGTCGGCGAGTCGACCGTGTATCTCCGCGAAGGCGAGGAGCTCACGGTTGCCGATCTCCTGCGCGCGACGCTCGTGCCGAGCGCGAACGACGCGGCCGAAGCGCTCGCCCTTCACGTCGGCGGCGGTTCTGCCGATCGTTTCGTCGGGCTGATGAACGCGAAAGCCGAGGAGCTCGGACTCTCCGACACGCACTTCGAGAACCCGCACGGCCTCGACGAGGCCGGGCACGTCTCGAGCGCGCGTGACGCCACGACGCTCGTGCGCTACGCGCTCGGCGTCCCGTTCATCCGAGATGCGCTCTCCCGCTCGAGCGTCTCGCTACCCGGCGGCCGCACGTTCCCGACAACCGACGACCTCCTCACGAGCTGGGAGCCGCTCGTCGGCGGGAAGACGGGGCACACGCGCGAGGCCGGGTGGTCGCAGGCGGGAGGGGCCCAGAAGGCGGGCGTCACGGTGTACGGAACGGTTCTCGGGAGCGAGTCGCGCGGTGCCCGCAACGAGGCGTTGCGCGAGCTTCTCTCCTACGGGCTCGACCAGTACCGCCGCGTGCAGGTGATCGACAACGGGCGCAGCTATGCGACCGCGGTCACGGCGTACGGTCAGCCCGCGGTCGAGCTCGTCGCACCGAAGCGAATCGTCGGGACGATTCGGAGCGGGAGGCCGCTCGTCGAGCGCGTCGTCGCTCCGACGGCGCTCGCGCTTCCGATCGCGAAGGGGGACCGCCACGGCCGGGTCGAGGTCTACGACGGAAACAGGCTCGTCGCGTCGTCGAACCTCGTCGCAGCCGAAGCGGTGGCCGACGCCGGCCTGTGGGCGAAGGCGAAGTGGTACGCGACCCGGACCCTGGGCAATCTCTGGGAGATCCTCACGTGATCGTCACGGTGACGACGAACGCGGCGCTCGACCGCACGCTCACCGTCCCCGTGTTCCAGATCGGCTTCCGCCATCGCTCGAGCGACGTACTGACGCTCGCCGGCGGCAAGGGGATCAACGTCGCCCGCGCGCTCAAGATCCTCGACGTGCCGGTCGTCGCCACGGGGCTCGCCGGCGGTCGCACGGGAACACGGATCATCGAGGAGCTGACCTCCGAGGCGATCCTCAACGACTTCGTCCGCATCGCCGCCGAGTCGCGCACGTCGACGGCGGTCGTCGATCCCACCGCGGGCACGCACACCGAGATCAACGAATGGGGTCCCGAGGTCGGGGCCGTCGAGCTCGAAACGCTTGTGGAGAAGCTCCACTACCTCTCGCGGGGCGCCGACTTCGTCGTCCTCTCGGGATCGCTCCCGCGGAAGGTGGCGACGACGTTCTACGCCGACGCGGTTCGCGACCTCTCCCGACGCGACGTCCGCGTCGTGCTCGACTCGGAGGGCGAGCCCCTCCGTCTCGGAGTCGAAGCAGGCCCGTTCCTCGTCTCGCCGAACCAGCGGGAGGCCGAGCAGCTCGTCGGGCAGGAGCTCGAGGACGACGACGACTTCCTCATGGCGCTCGACGCGATCGCCGAGATGGGCGCGCGCAACGTCCTCATCACGCTCGAGAACGGATGCTTCGCGCTCTTGCGGTTCGGCCGCAAGACACGGCGGATCCGCGCATTCGCACCGCACGTCGAGCCGGTCTCCGGCGTCGGATCCGGTGACGTGCTCCTCGCACAGTTCCTCGCCGCCGTCGGGGACGAGCGTGCGCCGGACGACTCGATTCGCGCCGCGGTCGCTGCCGGTGCCGCGTCGGTGCGCGAGGTCGGCGCAGGTCGCTTCGATCCGACGTTCGCGGCGACGCTCGCCGCGGACATCGAGCTCGCCGAGCTTCAACCAGTGCGCTCCTAGACTCCTCTGCATGCGCGAGCAGCGCAAGGTCGTCACCATCCTCTTCTGCGACCTCGTGGGGTCGACTGCACTCGGTGAGTCCACCGACCCGGAAGCGCTGCGTGCACGGATGCAGAGCTACTTCGAGGATCTTCGAGCGATCGTCGAGCGGCACGGCGGCGCGGTGGAGAAGTTCGTCGGCGATGCGGTGATGGCCGTCTTCGGCATTCCGACCGCTTACGAGGATGACGCGCTGCGTGCGGTTCGTGCGGCGTCCGAGATGCGGGGCGTGATCGCGGCGCACGGTCTTGAGGCGCGCATCGGCGTCAACACGGGCGAGGTCGTCGTCGGCGGCGACGGGGAGACCCTGATCACCGGCGATGCCGTCAACGTCGCCGCGCGGCTCGAGCAGGCGGCGGCGGCCGGTGAGACGCTGATCGGTAGCGCGACGCGCGTTCTCGTCCGCGACGCCACGCGCGTGGAGCCCGTGGAACGTCTCGTGCTGAAGGGAAAGACGGAGCCGGTCGAGGCCTTCAGGCTGATCGACGTCGTCGGAGACGAGCCGGTGGCCAGGAGGTTCGACACGCCGCTCGTGGGCCGCGAGCGCGAGCGGCAGCGGCTCTGGCGGGACTACGAGGACGCCGTCGCTGACGGCGCATGTCGTCTCTTCACGCTGCTCGGCCCCGCCGGGATCGGGAAGTCCCGCCTCGTCGCCGACTTCCTCGAACGGGTCGCCGACGCCGACGTCCTCCGCGGACGGTGCCTGCACTACGGCGAGGGCATCACCTACTGGCCGCTCGTCGAGATGCTCGCGCCGCTCGGAGTCGAGCCGGAGAGCGTCGTCGCGTCGACGCCCGAGGAGACGAGGGTGGCGTTTCGCCGGCTGCTCGAAGCCCGTGCCGCAGAGCGGCCGCTAGTCGTCGTCGTCGACGACCTGCAGTGGGCCGAGCCGGTGTTCGTCGATCTCGTCGAGCACGTCGCCGACCTGTCGCGCGGCGCGCCGATCTTCCTCCTCTGCATCGCACGAACCGAGCTCCTCGAGACGCGGCCGGACTGGGGAGGCGGGAAGCTCAATGCGACCTCACTCCTGCTCGAGCCCCTCGCGGAGGCCGAACGGGCGACGCTGATCGGCACGCTTCTCGGCGAGAGGCCTCTCGATGCGAGCGTCCGCGACCGGATCGCCGAGGCGTCCGCCGGCTACCCGCTCTACGTCGAGGAGATGCTCGCGATGCTCCGCGAGCAGGATGACGGAGACGTCTCCGTGCCTCCTACGATTCAGGCGCTCCTCCAAGCGCGCATCGACTCGCTCGAGAGCGACGTGCGGGTCGTGTTGGAGCGCGCCGCGATCGAGGGTGAGGTGTTCCATCGCAGCGCCGTCGCGGAGCTTCTCCCGGAAGGGCTCCGCCCCGACCTCGAGAGCCAGCTCGCGAGCCTTCTGCGGAAGGACCTCATCCGTTCGGCCGACTCCCTGATCGCCGGCGAGGATGCGTACCGGTTCCGGCACGTGCTCATTCGGGACGCCGCGTACTCCGCGATGCCGAAGGAGCTGCGCGCGACGCTCCACGAGCGGTTCGCCGACTGGCTCGAGAGGTCCGCAGGAGCGCCCGCCTTCGAGCGCAACGAGATCCTCGGGTACCACCTCGAGCAGGCGTATCGATGGCGCACCGAGCTCGGGAAGGCGGGCGAAGCAGAGCAGGAGCTTGCCAGTCGCGCGGCCGAGAGGTTGCTCGCCGCGGGGCGGGCTGCGTTCGGGCGAGCCGACTACCCGGCGGCCGGCGTGCTGCTCGAGCGAGCCGTCGGTCTGCTGGCCGTGCACGATCCCCACCGGGTCGAAGCCCTGCCGGACCTCGCTCGGGTCCTGTCCCGCACCGGCCAGTTGGAGCGGGCGAGCGAGGTGCTGCGCATGGCGATCGAGGATGCGCGCGAAATCGGCGATACGCGTACCGACGCCCGTGCGCGCTTGGTGCTGGGCAACCTGTTGCGCAGAACCGATCCCGCCGCGACGGTCGAGGACGGGCTCGCCGAGGCGCTCGCGCTCGCTGCGGAGCTCGAGCGCGTGGACGATCGCGAGACCCTCGCGCAGGCGTACCACGAGATCGGCCTGTTCCGCTTCATGCTCGGGCACGCAGCCGAGGGCACGGCGGAGCTCAAACGATCCGCGGAGCTTGCGCGCCAGGCCGGCGACGTCCTGGCGGAGATGCACGCGACCACGGCGATGCTTAGGCCGATGGCGTACGGCCCGACGCCGGCAGCGGAGGGGTTGGCGTTCTGCAACCGCCTCCTCGAATCGGATCGGGTCAACGTCGGACACGAGGTACACGCACTGCACGTACGCGCCCTATTTGCGGCGATGAACGGAGACGTCGATCTGTCCCGCAGCTCGGGAACGCGCGCCCTTGCACTGGTCGAAGAGTTCGGCTTTGTCGTTCAGCTAGGTATCTGCGCGTGCGACGTGAGCCTCTCCTGTCGGATTTCAGGAGACCTCGAGGCGGCCAACCGAGAACTGAGCCGGGCGATACCGGTGCTCACGGAGATGGGCGAGACCGGGACTCGGGCGACCTTGACTGCTCTGCATGCGGACGTCCTTTCGGGCCTCGGCCGCCTCGAAGAGGCCGAGGGTCGTGTGGAGGAGAGCCGAACGATTGCCGGGCCAGACGATCTGGACGCCCAGCCACGGTGGCGCACCGCGATGGCGCGAGTCCTCGTTCGACGAGGCGAGCTCGCACCTGCAGAGCAACTGACACGTGAGGCGCTTGCGCTCCTCGAGCCGCTCGACTTCCTTGCGCTCAAGGCGGACGCCAACGACGTCCTCGGTGAGATCTTCGCGCGAGCTGGGCGCGGTGAGGAGGCGGTCGTTGCCGTCGACCATGCGGTGGCCCTCCACGAGCAGAAGGGGAACGTCGTCTCGGCGGCGCGCTCGCGTGCCGTGCTGGACGAGCTTCGCGCAGCGCGACCCTCGTAGACTCGCCGTGATGGCGGCGTGCCCGAGCTGCGGACGCGAGAACGCGGACGATGCGCGGTTCTGCAGCGCGTGCGGAGCGGCGATGGTCGCGCCCGAAGCGACGCGCGAGCAGCGCAAGGTCGTGACGGTCCTCTTCTGTGACCTCGTCGGCTCGACGGCGCTCGGCGAGTCGACCGACCCGGAAGTCGTGCGCGCGCGGCTGACGCGCACCTTCGAGGATCTCCGCGTCATTCTGGAGCGCCACGGCGGCAGCGTCGAGAAGTTCGTCGGCGACGCGGTCATGGCCGTGTTCGGTATCCCCGTCTCGCACGAGGACGATGCGCTGCGCGCCGTGCGTGCGGCCGCCGAGATGCGCACGTCGATCGTCGGGCACGGCCTGGAGGCCCGGATCGGGATCAACACCGGTGAGGTGGTCGTCGGCGGCGAGGGCGAGACTCTCGTCACCGGTGACGCAGTGAACGTCGCCGCCCGCCTCGAGCAGGCCGCGCCGACCGGCGAGGTCCTCATCGGCGCCGAGACGCGACTACTCGTCCGCGACGCGGTTCGGGTCGAGGCCGTCGACCCGCTCGAGCTCAAGGGCAAGTCCGAGCCGGTCGAGGCTTTCCGGCTGCTCGAGGTGAGCGGCGAAGCTGCCGTTGCGCGCCATCTCGACATCCCGCTTGTCGGCCGCGAGCGCGAGCGACAACGGATCTGGCGCGCCTACGAGGACGCCGTCGCCGACCGCTCCTGTCAGCTCTTCACGCTCCTCGGGCCGGCGGGAATCGGCAAGTCGCGCCTCGTTGCGGACTTCCTCGAGCGCGTCGGCGACTCGGCGGACCTCCTCCGCGGGCGCTGCCTGTCCTACGGCGAGGGGATCACGTACTGGCCGCTCGTCGAGATCCTGCTCGCGATCGGGGCCGAGCCCGACTCGGTCATCGGCTCGTCGCCGCCGGAGACGCAGCTGGCGTTCCGGCGGCTCCTCGAGGCTCGAGCCGCCGAGCGGCCGCAGGTGGTCGTCATCGACGACTTGCAGTGGGCCGAGCCGGTGTTCGTCGACCTCGTCGAGCACGTCGCCGACCTGTCACGCGATGTTCCGATCTTCCTGCTCTGTGTTGCGCGGACGGAGCTGCTCGACGCTCGACCGGACTGGGGAGGCGGGAAGCTCAACGCGACGTCGCTCCTGCTCGAGCCGCTGAATGCGGAGGAGTGCGTCGAGCTCATGGGTCGGCTCGCCGACACGCGTCTCGATGACGACCTGCGCGACCGAATCACCGCCGCGTCCGCCGGCAACCCGCTCTACGTCGAGGAGATGCTCGCGATGGTGCGTGAGCACGGAGGCGAAGGCGAGATTTCGGTCCCGCCGACGATCCACGCCCTCCTTCAGGCGCGCATCGATTCGCTCGACGGCGACGTCCGCCTGGTGATGGAGCGCGGCGCCATCGAAGGTGAGGTCTTCCATCGCGGAGCTGTCGCGGTCCTCGCGCCCGAGCCTGTGCGCGACAACGTCGAGTCGCACCTCACGACGCTGGTCCGCAAGGAGCTCATCCGCTCGACAACGCCAACGTTCCCCGACGACGAAGGCTTTCGCTTCCGCCACCTGCTCATCCGCGACGCCGCGTACGAGTCGCTCCCGAAGGCGACGCGGGCAGAGCTCCACGAGCGCTTCGCCGATTGGCTCTCGCACCACGATCTCGTCGAGCGGGACGAGATCGTCGGCTACCACCTCGAGCAGGCGCACCGGTATCTGGCCGAGCTCGACTCCGCCGACCCGGTGCTCGACGTGCTCGCGTGCCGCGCCGCAGAGCACTTGACGGACGCAGGCCGCGGTGCGCTCGATCGCGGCGACTACAACGCGGGGCGATCGTTGCTCAGGCGCGCGCACGCGATCGCGCCAATGGGAGATGAGCGACGCCACGCGGTTGCTGCAGATCTGTCCTTCGCGCTCTACGAATCCGGCGACGTCGACGAGGCGGCTGCCGTTGTCGGCGACGCGCGCACGTCCAGCGACCCGGTTGTTGCGGCCGTCGCGACGGTGATCGAGAACACGCTCGACTCACACACGGGTCGCGGGGTGGCGACGACCAAGCGCCCTGCCGATCTCGAAGCCGCCCGCCAGGTCCTCGAGTCCGTCGGCGACGACGAAGGGCTCGGCATCTACTGGTGGAGCGCCGCTCTCGGGGCCTGGCTTCGGTGCCGGGCTGAAGAGGCCGCGGCCGCGGCGGCGGAGGGATTGCGTTGCTTCGAACGCGCCGGCAGGTTCGGGCGCACGGACGACCTGCTGTGGATCATCCGCTCGGCGTATGTGTTCGGGCCGACGCCCGTGCCGGAGGCGATCGAGCGCGTTCGCGAGTTCGAGGAGGCGGCCGGCGAGTCCGCCCTTCTGCAGGCCGGCGCAGCGACGACCCTTGCACGGCTCCTCGCGATGCAGGGCGACATCGATCGGGCTCGCGAGCTGCACCACGCTGCGCGCGAGACGTACTGGGCTGCCGGGATGCCGGTTTCGGCGGCCAGCGTCGCCTTGCACACGAGCTGGATCGAGCAGCGAGCCGGAGACCTCTTGGCCTGGGAGAGAGCCGTGCGCTCCGCCCTCGAGGTCTTCGACGCCCTCGAGGAGCGTGCGTACAACGCCACGTTGAACGCGGACCTCGCTGAATGTCTGCATGCCCAGGGTCGCATCGACGAGATCCCGGAGCTCTGCGAGCGGGTCCGCGCACTGAGTCCACCCGCGGACCTCGTCAACTTCGTCTACGCAGATGCGTTGGAGGGCTGTGCGCTCGCGCACGAGGGTCGCCACGACGACGCCCGCTCGTTGGTCGATCGTGCTCACGACATTGCGGACACGATGGACTACTTCTTCATTCGTGCCGGGGTGCGGCTCTACCTCGCCGAGGTGCACTCACTGGCCGGACGTTCCTCCGCGGCGGCCACTGCCGCCGCCAAAGCGCTTCGCCTCTTTTCCGACAAGGGCGACGCGACGGGTGCTGCGCGGGCGGGCGAGCGCCTCGACCGGGCAGGCGTGCGCCACTCCTGATCGCCGTCGCCGGACGCTGCTAACGTCGCTCCATGGAGACCGAGTTTCGCCAGGAGGAGATCGAGCGCCTCGTCGCGCTCGAGCGGAAGTTCGGTAAGGAGGGCCTCACGTTCGACGACGTGCTCCTCGTTCCCGCGGAGTCGCACGTCCTCCCGAACGACGTCTCGACGGTCACTCTGCTGACGCCGGCGATCGCGCTGAACATCCCGCTGATCTCGGCGGCGATGGATACGGTCACGGAAGCGCGCCTCGCGATCGGTCTTGCCCGCGAAGGCGGACTCGGCATCGTCCACCGCAACCTCTCGATCGAGGACCAGGTCGCCGAGGTCGACAAGGTGAAGCGCTCGGAGTCGGGGATGATCGTCGAGCCCGTCACGCTCGCGCCGCAGAACACCGTCGCCGAGGCGCTCGAGCTCATGGAGCGCTATCGCATCTCGGGCGTCCCGATCACGGACGACGACGGCGTCCTCGTCGGCATCCTCACGAACCGCGACCTCCGCTTCGAGACCGACACGGCGCAGCCGGTCTCGGCGCTGATGACGGCGCGCAATCTCGTGACCGCGCCGGTCGGCACGACGCTGGCGGAGGCCGAGGCGATCCTCCATCGCAACAAGATCGAGAAGCTCCCGGTCGTCGATGCCGACGGTCGCCTGAAGGGGCTCATCACCGTCAAGGACATCTCCAAGAGGATCAAGTACCCGGACGCGACGAAGGACGACCAGGGGCGCCTGCGCGTCGGGTGCGGCGCGTCGGCGTCGGCCCGGACGCCATGGAGCGCGCGTCGGCACTCGTCGACGCGGAGGTGGACGTCCTTGTCGTCGACACCGCGCACGGGCACTCGCACGGCGTTCTCGACGTCGTCCGAAAGCTCCGAAGCGCGCACGACGTGCAGCTCGTCGCGGGGAACATCTCGAGCGGCGAAGGCGCGCTTGGCGTTAGCCGACGCAGGCGCGGACGCAGTGAAGGTCGGGCAAGGCCCCGGGAGCATCTGCACGACTCGGATCGTTGCCGGCGTCGGCGTCCCGCAGATCACCGCGGTCTACGACGCCGCTCAGGCGCTCGCCGACCAAGGCATTCCGATCATCGCGGACGGCGGCGTGCGGAACTCGGGCGACATCGCGAAGGCGATCGCGTCTGGCGCGGACGTCGTCATGCTCGGCTCGATGCTCGCCGGGACGGACGAGGCACCGGGCGAGGTCATCGTCGCGCAGGGCGAGCGGTTCAAGGAGTACCGCGGGATGGGATCTCTGGGAGCGATGAAGGCACGCTCCTTCTCCAAGGACCGCTACTTCCAGGGAGACGTCGAGGACGTCGACAAGCTCGTCCCCGAGGGGATCGAGGGGCGCGTGCCGTACAAGGGGCCGCTCGCGCCGATCGTCCACCAGGTCGTCGGCGGGCTCCGCCAGTCGATGGGCTACTGCGGCGCGGCGACGATCGAGGACATGAAGACGACGACGCGCTTCACGCGGATCACGCCGGCGGGCTCTGCAGGAGAGCCACCCGCACGGCGTGACGATCACGAAGGACGCTCCCAACTACAGGCGCTGATGGCGAAGGTCGTCCCGCTCCCCACACCGGAAGCCCGTCACCGGAGGAGCGGCCGGTCCTCGTCGTCGACCTCGGCGGGCAGTACAGCCAGCTGATCGCGCGCCGCGTTCGGGAGGCGCGCGTGTACTCGGAGCTCGTCGGGCATCGGCTCTCCGCGGCGGAGGTCGCGCGCCGCAACCCGGCCGCGCTGATCCTCTCCGGCGGGCCGGCTTCGGTCTACGCGGAGGGCGCGCCGGATCTGGACACGGGGATCTTCGAGCTCGGGATCCCGACGCTCGGCATCTGCTACGGCATGCAGCTCATGGCGCGCGATCTCGGCGGCGCCGTCGAGCGCACCGGAGCGTCGGAGTTCGGCAAGGCCGACCTCGAGGCGTCCGAGTCCGAACTGTTCCACGATCTCCCGCCCGAGCAGACGGTCTGGATGAGTCATCGCGACTCGGTCACCGCGCCGCCGAACGGAGCCGAGGTCACGGCCAGCTCGCCCTCGACCCCGATCGCCGCCTTCGAGGATCGGTCGCGACGCCTGTACGGCGTCCAATTCCACCCGGAGGTCGTGCACACGCCGCACGGCCAGGAGATCCTCAAGAACTTCCTGTACGAGGTCGCCGGCACGCCGCCGACCTGGACGCCCGCGGCTGTCATCGAGGAGCAGGTCGCGCGGATCCGGGCAGCCGTGGGCTCCGAGCGTGTGCTCTGTGCGCTCTCGGGGGGCGTCGACTCCGCCGTCGCCGCGCTCCTCGTGCACAAGGCGGTCGGCGACCAGCTCACCTGCGTCTTCGTCGACCACGGACTGCTGCGCGAGAGCGAGGCCGAGCAGGTGGTGGAGACCTTCGGCGGCCACTTCCAGGTGCCGCTCGTCCACGTGCAGGCGCAGAAGCGCTTCCTCACGCGCCTCGCGGGCGTGTCCGATCCGGAGGAGAAGCGGAAGATCGTGGGCGAGGAGTTCATCCGCGTCTTCGAGGAGGAGGCGCGCGAGCTGGGCAATGTCCGCTTCCTCGTGCAGGGGACGCTGTACTCCGACGTGATCGAGTCGGGCGGCGGCGAGGACGGCGTCGCCGCGTTGATCAAGTCGCATCACAACGTCGGCGGTCTCCCGGCCGACATGAGGATGGAGCTCGTCGAGCCCCTGCGGCTCCTCTTCAAGGACGAGGTGCGGCGCGTCGGCGAGGAGCTCGGCCTGCCCGAGCGGATGGTGTGGCGCCAGCCGTTCCCGGGACCCGGGCTCGCGATCCGGATCATCGGCGACGTCACCGAGGAGCGGCTCGCCGTGCTGCGCCGCGCCGACGCGATCCTGCTCGAGGAGATCCGGCGCGCCGACCTCTACCGCGAGCTCTGGCAGAGCTTTGCCGTGCTCCCCGCGATCCGCTCCGTGGGCGTGCAGGGAGACGAGCGCACGTATGCGTACCCGGTCGTCATCCGCGCGGTCACCTCAGAGGATGCGATGACAGCCGACTGGGCGCGGATCCCGTACGAGGTGCTCGAGGCGATCTCGAACCGCGTGATCAACGAGATCCCCGGCGTGAACCGCGTCGTCTACGACATCTCGTCGAAGCCGCCGGCGACGATCGAGTGGGAGTAGGCTCGTGCCCGTTCACTTCGGCCCGAGGAGGAGCGATGGGCGATCTCTGGCAGGACGAGGGCTTCGGCGGCGCCGGTGCTATCGGTGACGCGAGCGGCGACGACGACTGGGACGAGGGCGAGGAGAGCCTGGAGACGACGCTCGAGGACTGCTTCGACGAGCCCGACAAGCTCGCGACGATGGCTTTGACGGGAGAGTCAGGTTGACGAGACGTAGCCATCGCGGCCGCGAAGCGGCCGCCTTCAGGGATCTGTGCGCGATCGTAGCCCGCGCTCGCAGATTCCGACCTTGCGCGAGGCACTAGTGGAGTTCCAGGAGCTGCTGCCCAAGCGGCGGATGGTTCGCCACTACGCGCCGGAGCCCGTCTCGCGGGACACGCTCGAACGGATCGTGGCGACGGTGCGGCGGGCACCGAGCGCCGGGTACAGCCAGGGCCAGCGTCTGCTCGTCGTCACCGAGGACGAAGGTCGCACCGACGATCGCGCGGATCATGAACGAGTCGGGATGGACGACCCCGGACGATCGCGAGCCGTGGCTCGAGAGCGCCCCGGTTCACGTTCTCGTCTGCACGCGTGAGGACGACTACCACGATCGCTACACACAGGAGGACAAGCTCGTCGACGGCGACGAGATCGAGTGGCCCGTCCCGTTCTGGTTCGTCGACGCCGGGGCCGCCTTGATGATGCTGCTGCTCGCGGCGATCGACGAGGGGCTGGCGGCTGGCCTGTCCGGTGTCCCTCGCGACGTCGCGGAGAGAGTCCGCGCTGCCTTCGGAATCCCCGATGACGTCGCGATCGTCGCGCTGGTGACCATGGGTGTGCCGGCGCCCGATCCGGGTTGGAGCGCGGTCACGAGCCGGCGTACGAAGCCGCGCCGCACAGACAGCGTTCGCTGGGAGCGCTGGTAGCGGTCAGCGGATCGCGAAGCCGCTGAGGCCTTCGGGCTCCGCGACCTCGTCGTCGACGCGGTCGACGCGAGCGCCGCGCGGCCCTCTGTGGCAGAAGGCGACGAGCCGCTCGACCGCATCGCGCTCACCCTCGAACACGGCTTCCACGGTTCCCGCCGGCGTATTCCGGACCCAGCCCGCGACGCCGGCCTCACGCGCTCGTCGCTGCACCGAGTCGCGGAAGAACACGCCCTGGACGAGCCCGTGGACGACGACGCGACGGCGAATCACGGGAGGCGGACGATCCCTTCCGGGTCGATCTCGACGTCCACTCGCGCTCCGACCGCTGGGTGGTCGACGGCGGCGACGACGGCTTCGAGCGTCTCGCCGTCGTCGAGGTTGACGCGCACCCGCACCAGCGGGCCGGTCCTGACCGCGCTCCCCACGACGCCGACTCCGTCGGCCGCGGCACGCAGCGTCACCGCCTCGGGTCGGATGACCTCGTCCGCCCGCACGTTCGCGAGGCCGAGGAAGCGAGCGATGTCGGCATCCTGCGGGTGCGCCCAGAGCTCGTCGGGCGTCGCGACCTGCACGACGCGCCCCGCTCTCATGACCGCGACGCGGTCACCGAGCGTGAACGCCTCGGTCTGGTCGTGCGTGACGTAGATCCCGGTCACACCGACCTCGTCGAAGATGCGACCGAGGTCGTCGAGCAGGCGGTCGCGCAGCCTCCGGTCGAGTGATCCGAGCGGCTCGTCGAGCAAGAGGATGCGGGGCTCCGGCGCGAGCGCCCGGGCGAGCGCGATGCGCTGCTGCTCGCCGCCCGAGAGCGTTCCGACCGAGCGCCGGTCGAACCCCGCGAGACCGACGAGGTCGAGGAGCTCCCCGGTGCGCGCCGCGATCTGCCCGGGCGGATCCCCGCGCATCCGGAGGCCGAAGGAGACGTTCCCCGCCACGTCGCGATGCGGAAAGAGCGCGTGATCCTGGAACACGAGCCCGATTCCCCGGCGATGAGGTGGCACTCCCGCGAGATCCTCGCCGTCGAGCAGCACCCGCCCGGAGTCGGGAACCTGAAGGCCGGCGACGACCCGGAGGAGCGTGGTCTTGCCCGAGCCGCTCGGCCCGAGCACGGTGACGATCTCGCCGTCGCGGACGTCGAGTGACGCGCCGTCGAGTGCGGTCGTGCCCTCGAAACGCACACTGATGTCCTCGAGGCGCAACATCCTCAGAACCAGCTCCCGCGGCTCACACGCACGCGCTCGACGAGGAGGATGGAGACGACTGTCACGGCCATCAGCACGACCGCCAGCGCGTAGGCCTGTGCGAGGTTCAGCTCTCCGGGGCGGCCGAGAAAGCGGAAGATCGCGACCGGGAGCGTCGGCCGGTCGGGGCGCGCGAGGAAGACCGTCGCTCCGAACTCGCCGAGCGAGATCGCGAATGCGAAGCCGGCCGCCACGGCGAGTCCGCGCGAGACGATCGGCAGGTCGATCTCGCGACGGACGCGCCCGGGCGACGCGCCGAGGAGCGCCGCCGCCTCCCGCTGACGCGGGTCGATGGAGCGCAGCGTCGGCGCGACGATGCGCACGACGAACGGGATCGCGACCAGTGCCTGCACGACCGGGACGATCCACGGTGCGGCCCGGAAGTCGAGCGGCGGCGTGTCGAAGGCGATGAGGAAGCCGAGGCCGAGCATCACCGCGGACGCTCCGAGCGGGAGCAGCACGAGCCCGTCGAGCAGCCGTGGCCGGAACGGCCAGGTCCTGGGGTCTGACCCCCGGCCATGTCCGCTTCGGTCACCTGCGACCGCGAAGGCGGCGAGCCCTCCGACGGCGAGAGCGATCAGCGTCGCCGCGCCCGCGTAGACGACCGAGTTCACGATCGCCTCCCACGGCGCTGCGAGGAGGACGCTCGTCGAGCGACCGAGTGCCTCGTACGCGTCGAGCCCATGGCCGTCGCCGACCGCCAGCGATCGCTCGACGAGGATCGCGAGCGGCAGCCCGAGGAAGAGCCCGAGCAGGCCGAGGCTCGACACCACGACGAGCTTCTCGCGCGTCGTGTGCGGGCGGCGTAGCGTGTCGCGCTCGGCGCGCAGCGGGCCGGTTCCCGTGAGCCGGCGCTCCAGCCGCGTCGCGACCACCACGGCTGCGACGACGCACGCGAGCTGGACGATCGACAGGACGGCCGCGGCACGCAGGTCGAAGAGGCGGACGGCCTGGTTGTAGATCTCGGCCTCCAGCGTTGTGTACTGCGGCCCGCCGAGGATGAGGACGATTCCGAACGACGTGAACGAGAAGAGGAAGACGATGGCCGCGGCCGCCGCGAGCGCGGGAGCGAGCAGGGGCACCGTGATCTCCCGGAACCGTGCGGCCGGTGCCGCGCCGAGCGTCGCCGCCGCCTCGGAGACGCGCGGATCGAGATTCGCCCAGAACGTGCCGACGATGCGCACGACGACGGCGACATTGAAGAACGCGTGGGCGACGAGAATCGCAGCCCACCCTCGGTCCAGGCCGTCGGGCAACAGGGCGAGGAACGCGAGCGCGACGACGACGGTCGGGAGCACGAACGGCACCACGACGACGGCGCTCACGAGCCCGCGACCTCGGAATCGGTAGCGCCCCAGGACGTATGCCGCCGGCAGCGCGAGGGCGATCGTCAGCAGGGTAGAGGCAAGTGCCTGCCACACCGTGAACCACACGACCTCTCGCGTCAGCGGGTCGGTGAGCACGTCGAGCGCGCTGTCGCCGTCCCCCCGCAGGCCGCGGCCGACGATCGCCGCGAGCGGGTAGAGGAAGAAGAGCGAGAGGAAGGCGAGCGGGACGCCGACCGTCAGAGCCCGCCAGGCTCCGCCGGTCAGCGAATCACGATGTCCGTCCACTCGTCCACCCAGCGCTCTCGGTTCTCCTCGATGTCCTCTGGCGACAGCTCGAGCGGCTTCTCGGGCACGACGGCGTGGCGCTGGAACTCGTCCGGGAGCACGGCGTCGCGACGCACCGGGAACACGAACATCTGCAGCGGGATGTCCTCCTGGAAGCGCTTCGAGAGCATGAAGTCGATCAGGGCCCGTGCCCCGTCCTCGTTCTTCGCGCCTCTGAGCACGCCGGCGAGCTCGACCTGTCGGAAGCAGCTGCTCTCGATCACGAATGTCGGCGACTCCACGGGCCGCGGGTCGCGGAAGACGACCTCCGCGACCGGGCTCGTGGCGTACGAGACCACGATCGGACGCTTCCCCTTGCTCCCGGCCGCACCGGAGAAGCGCGCGAAGTACGCGTCCTCCCAGCCGTCGACGACCAGGACGCCGTTCTCCCGCAGCGTGCGCCAGTAGTCCTGCCAGCCGTTCTCGCCGAACCGGGCGATGGTCGCGAGCATGAAGGCGAGCCCCGGTGTCGACGTCGCGGGGTTCTCGACGACGAGCTGATCCCGGTAGCGGGGAGGGCGAGGTCGGCGAGGCTCCCCGGGTAGGGGAGATCGTGCTCGACGAACCAGGCGCGGTCGTAGTTCAGGCAGACGTCGCCGCGGTCGATCGGGGTCGCTCGGTGCTCGGGGTCGAGAAGCAGCTCGGGTTCGACGCTCTCGAGCTCCGGCGACTCGTACGCCTCGAACACGTCGCCCTCGAGCGCCCGCGCGAGCAGGTTGTTGTCGACGCCGAAGAGCACGTCGCCCTCCGGATTGCCCGGCGGTGAGGAGGGCGCGCGTGACGATCTCTCCCGCATCGCCCGCCTTGAGGATCTTGAGCGCGTAGCCCGACTCCTCCTCGAACGCACGCTTGACCTCGTCGGAGATCGCGAACGAGTCGTGCGTGACGAGCACGACCTCCGTCGGTGACTCGCCGCTCCCGCCACAGCCGGCGAGCAGCGCGACGGACAGCGCGAGGAATGCACCTCGCCTCACGACTCACTCCCTGGCCGGATCGCGAGAAGCACGCCGCGTTCGAGCGAGATGCGTGCGCTCGTGCCTGTGAACGCATTCGAGACGCCGCGGCTCGAGCCGGCGTCGAGCGTCTCGCCCGTCAAGGGATACACCAGCCCCTCCGTCGTCACGCCGACGGCCGGGCCGTGCATCGGGATGAGCGTGACGAGCTCGCCGGGCTCGCCTTCCAGCTCGCGCTCGTCCTGCACGACGTGCACGCGAGCGCTCCCGACGAACGCGTCGACCCGTGAGCCGGCATAGCGCTCGGACGCGAGAAGGGCAAGCATCGCGAGCAGGTGATCGAGTCGTCCGCCCGCGGACGCGAGCACGAGGATGCGCGCAGGGCTCAGCGACGCAGCCACGTCGAGCGCGAGCTCGAGATCCGTTGCGTCCTTGTCGGCCGGGTGGCGTACGACGCGCGTCCCGGAGGCCTCTGCCTGAGCGACCGCTTCGGGCGACGCCGAGTCGAAGTCCCCGACGGCGACCGTCACCTCGAGGCCGAGTGCGAGCGCGTGCTCCAGCCCTCGGTCGGCAGCGACAACCGGCGCACCGAGCGGGACCGCCAGCGCCGCACGCGGATCGGGCGGCTCACCGCCCGACACCACCACCACGATCTCTTCCGACACGCCTTCCTCCGCTGGCATTACCCAGATCAGGTTCTGCGGGTCGGCGGCGCGTTCGTCCGCCCTCTCAGCCCGGCTGCCCGAGCTCCCCGTTCCGTCTCGGCCATCGTAGCGACCGATACGCTCGGCGCGTGACGAGCCCGCGCCAGATCCGGCGGAACACCGTTCTCCTCGCGCTGTGCCTCGTGACGCTCTCCGGCGTCCTCCAGCTCGCCGTCGCGGTGGCGACGATCACGCTCGTCCTCGTGACGGGCATCGAGTCGATCCTCGGCCTCGGTCCTGCGATCTTCCTCACGGCGGGCGCGCTCGCCGCGCTCCCGGCCGGGCGCTTGATGGACCGCTACGGGCGCGTCCCGGTCATCTCCGGCGGGTTCGGGTTGGGATGGTCGGCTGTCTGTTGACCGCGCTGGGATGCGTGCTCGACTCGGCGCCGCTCGTGATCCTCGGCTTCATCGGCGTCGGCGGCATGAACGGAGCCGTTCTCCTCGCGCGTACGGCGGTCGCGGACATGTATCCCGAGAGCCGCAAGGCGCGCGCGATCTCGTACGTCCTCTTCGGCGCGCTCTTCGGCGCCGCGCTCGGGCCGCTCGTGTTCCGCCCGCTCTTCGCCGGCAAGGACCTCGAGCTCGACACGCTGGTCATCCCCTGGTTCGCCGCCGCCGCGATGTGCGTCGTGGGCCTCATCCTCGCCCTCGCGATCCGGCCCGACCCGCGGACGATCGCGTTCGAGCTCGAGCAGGCCGGCCTCGCACCGGGCGCGACTGCGGTGCGAGAGCCCGCGGCGCCTCTGAGTCAGATCCTGCGCCGACCTGGCGTTCCGGCGGCCGTGATCGCCGCGATCGCGAGTTTCGCCGTGATGGCCAGCGTGATGAACCTGACCGGGTACATCGTGGTCGGGCACGACCACGAGCAGGCGGACGTCTTCACCGTCATCAGCCTGCACATCGTCGGGATGTTCGGACTCGTCCTCGTCGTTGGGCAGCTCGTCGACCGCGTCGGACGACACCGGGCTCTGATCGGCGGACTGCTCGTGATGGCGGTGTCGACCGTCCTGCTCGCGTGGGTCGTCGAGATCGCCGGGATGTCGCTCTCGCTCTTCCTGCTCGGGCTTGGGTGGAGCGTCTCGTACGTCGCGGCCTCGACCGAGCTCGTCACGCACGCGAAGCCGGTCGAGCGTCAGGGTCTCGTGGGGTTCACGGACCTCGTGGCCGGGCTGACCGCCGCGGCGCTCGCACTGCTTGGCGGGCTCGCGTACACGGAGTGGGGCGTCGTCGCGATCGCGGTCGGCGCGACGATCGCCGTCATCGTCCCGGCCCTCGCGATCTTCGTGCGGCGCGCACCGACGCCGGCTCCCGGAGCCGGCCGGATAGAAGAGGGGCGCCTCGCGGCGCCCCTCGCTTGCTTTAGCCTTGCGCCCTACTTCTTGAAGTTGATGAGCGCAAGATTCGTACGGAGTTGCCCCTCGCCGAGATTGAGGTTCAGCCTCTTACACGAACCCGCGTAGCTCGTTGGAGTCTTCCAGTTGAACTGGTACGAACCGCCTCCATGGTTCTGCAGGCCGGACGAGCCGGCCGCGTACTCCTCGACCGGGTCTTCAGTCCCGCTTCCGAGGGAGCACGAAGTCGACGTCACGCTCACGATCACAGACGTCAGGTTGGTTACGCCGTTGCCGGTGTAGTCCGTGATCCGCCACTTCAGCGGGATTGCCTGACCAGCCTTCGACACGTTCATCGTGTTCGGCCTGTCGATCGGTGCAAAGAGCCCGTCGAAGCTATAGCCGACGGTGTACGCGCAATTGGCGGTCGCGCTGTTTCCGGCGTTGTCGTGACCGGTGATCGAGACGCTCTTCAGCCCGACCGATGAGGTGTCGGCGTTGCCGTACTCGGTGGCGTTGAGCGGGAGCGACATGGCGTCCTCGATCGTTGCAGACACCTGTGCGCCGGGCTGATTCAGGAGGAAGGTCGGCGCAGGTGACTGACACATGACTGCGGGATCGACCGAGTCGATCTTGAAGGGTCGGCGTTTGATCCCGGCGTTCGTATTGCCGGCCATGTCGGTCACCGCACCGGATGGGATGCTCACCATCGAGCCGTTGGTCGCCGACGACTGCGTGAAGTCACGCGGTGAGGAGCCGTCGGGCGTGAGACCGGACGTCGCATCGCTCGCCGTGAACCCGGCAGTCTGCGTGCCGCGGCACCAGCCATTGGTGCCCGGAACGGAGCAGCTGTCGTCGGCCGCCTTGCGTACGACGCTCGGATCGACCGAGTCGATCTTGAAGGGTCCGGCGTTGATCCCGGCGTTCGTATTGCCGGCCATGTCGGTCACCGCACCGGATGGGATGCTCACCATCGAGCCGTTGGTCGCCGACGACTGCGTGAAGTCACGCGGTGAGGAGCCGTCGGGCGTGAGACCGGACGTCGCATCGCTCGCCGTGAACCCGGCAGTCTGCGTGCCGCGGCACCAGCCATTGGTGCCCGGAACGGAGCAGCTGTCGTCGGCCGCCTTGCGTACGACGCTGGATCGACCGAGTCGATCTTGAAGGGTCCGGCGTTGATCCCGGCGTTCGTATTGCCGGCCATGTCGGTCACCGCACCGGATGGGATGCTCACCATCGAGCCGTTGGTCGCCGACGACTGCGTGAAGTCACGCGGTGAGGAGCCGTCGGGCGTGAGACCGGACGTCGCATCGCTCGCCGTGAACCCGGCAGTCTGCGTGCCGCGGCACCAGCCATTGGTGCCCGGAACGGAGCAGCTGTCGTCGGCCGCCTTGCGTACGACGCTCGGATCGACCGAGTCGATCTTGAAGGGTCCGGCGTTGATCCCGGCGTTCGTATTGCCGGCCATGTCGGTCACCGCACCGGATGGGATGCTCACCATCGAGCCGTTGGTCGCCGACGACGGCGTGAAGTCACGCGGTGAGGAGCCGTCGGGCGTGAGACCGGACGTCGCATCGCTCGCCGTGAACCCGGCAGTCTGCGTGCCGCGGCACCAGCCATTGGTGCCCGGAACGGAGCAGCTGTCGTCGGCCGCCTTGCGTACGACGCTCGGATCGACCGAGTCGATCTTGAAGGGTCCGGCGTTGATCCCGGCGTTCGTATTGCCGGCCATGTCGGTCACCGCACCGGATGGGATGCTCACCATCGAGCCGTTGGTCGCCGACGACTGCGTGAAGTCACGCGGTGAGGAGCCGTCGGGCGTGAGACCGGACGTCGCATCGCTCGCCGTGAACCCGGCAGTCTGCGTGCCGCGGCACCAGCCATTGGTGCCCGGAACGGAGCAGCTGTCGTCGGCCGCCTTGCGTACGACGCTCGGATCGACCGAGTCGATCTTGAAGGGTCCGGCGTTGATCCCGGCGTTCGTATTGCCGGCCATGTCGGTCACCGCACCGGATGGGATGCTCACCATCGAGCCGTTGGTCGCCGACGACTGCGTGAAGTCACGCGGTGAGGAGCCGTCGGGCGTGAGACCGGACGTCGCATCGCTCGCCGTGAACCCGGCAGTCTGCGTGCCGCGGCACCAGCCATTGGTGCCCGGAACGGAGCAGCTGTCGTCGGCCGCCTTGCGTACGACGCTCGGATCGACCGAGTCGATCTTGAAGGGTCCGGCGTTGATCCCGGCGTTCGTATTGCCGGCCATGTCGGTCACCGCACCGGATGGGATGCTCACCATCGAGCCGTTGGTCGCCGACGACTGCGTGAAGTCACGCGGTGAGGAGCCGTCGGGCGTGGACCGGACGTCGCATCGCTCGCCGTGAACCCGGCAGTCTGCGTGCCGCGGCACCAGCCATTGGTGCCCGGAACGGAGCAGCTGTCGTCGGCCGCCTTGCGTACGACGCTCAGGATCGACCGAGTCGATCTTGAAGGGTCCGGCGTTGATCCCGGCGTTCGTATTGCCGGCCATGTCGGTCACCGCACCGGATGGGATGCTCACCATCGAGCCGTTGGTCGCCGACGACTGCGTGAAGTCACGCGGTGAGGAGCCGTCGGGCGTGAGACCGGACGTCGCATCGCTCGCCGTGAACCCGGCAGTCTGCGTGCCGCGGCACCAGCCATTGGTGCCCGGAACGGAGCAGCTGTCGTCGGCCGCCTTGCGTACGACGCTCGGAGCCGTGGCATCACGTTTGATCGTCACGGACTGGGACGCGGTTCCACCCGCGCTCGTGGCGGTGCAGGTGTAGGTCGTCGCGGCTTGGTCTGCAGTGACGCTCACGTTCCCACACCCGGACGTGGATGTGATGGTCGACTCATTGTCGACGACGCTCCACGAGAGCGACACGTTGCTCCTGTACCAACCGTTGCTCCCCAGCGTCCCGGTGATTGTCGGCGTGATGACGGGTGGCGTCGTATCGGCTGGGTCAACCGTAAACGCGGCGCTCGTGAACTCATCGTTTGCGGACGCCGCCTTCACCGTCCAGTTGCCAGCTGCAAGCGAACCCCCGTTCTGGGTCGAGCCAAACCCAACGCATGCGTTCCACGTGCCGGAGCCAGACGTATCTGGCCGGGAACCACCCGTTGGGAACGCCACGTTCGTAGCGTTCGGGCGAACCCACGTAACGGCGATGTTGCTTCGGCTAAAGGGCCAGCCGGTCCCCGTCAGGTAGACGGTGTCCGACGTAGAGAACGAGGAGTCCGCGACCGTGCACGCGGCGTCGCTGAACGTCTTGAGCGTTACGACGAAGAAGTTCACCGTCGTCTCGGTCGCGTTGGGGCTGCCGCTACATCCTGCGGCGTTCCAGCGGAGCGCCCTTACCTGCCATGTGGCTATCGATGCGCTGGCTCCAAGTGTGTAGTCGAGCGTTTGCGGATCTGTTGTTCCCTGCGTGCAGCTGCTGAGTGCGACCTCTGCCGAAGTGTTGTCGAGCACCTGCATCCGGTAGTACCGCGACGAGTTCAGGGCGTTGAGCTTTGCGTAGACCGTGCCCCCTTGCCTGAACACCACGTTATTGGGGCCTGGCGGAGACGTTGCGTTGCGATCTGCAGCCGTTGAGTAGAGGTTCAGCGCGAGATCCGTGAAGCTTGTCGTCGCGGTTGCCCCCGACGAGCCAGTGGCCGTTACGCCATACAGCGCGACGAACCAGTTCGGCAGCTGGAACGAGACGGTGAAACCGCCTCCGCCGTCAGCAACGACATCGGTCGTGTAACTCCACGACTGACCCGCATCGTCGTTGACGAAGATATGGACCGATTCGTTGGGACTCCAATTTGCGCCTGTCAATACCACGGTCGATCCTGCGAGGTAGTCGGTCTGGTCACTCACTGACCGACGACCCCGGACCAGCGGGCGTTGTCTCGGTCGTTGTGGTGTCGGTCGTGTCGGTCGTGTCCGTCGTGTCGGTCGTGTCCGTTGTGTCGGTTGTGTCTGTTGTGTCGGTGGTCGTGTCGGTCGACGTTGTGTCGGTCGACGTTGTGTCGGTCGACGTCGACTCGGTGGTCGTCGTCTCGGTGTCCGTAGAGGTCTCGTCCGACAGCACGGCCAGCGGGTCCTGCGCCGGATACGACTCCGGCGGTGACGAGCCCCGCCGCGAAGATCGCGACGAGGACGAATGTGATCTCGAGCACGCGCCGCCGATGCCGGCGCCCAGCTGTCGGGCCAGAACCCATCTCCCCATTACCCCCTTTGCGTAGCCGCAAGCGGCATCCCCACGCCGCACAACGCATCTTTATGCCGCTTTCGATCACGAAGTCAACGCTCGCGCGGTCGCGTCTTACCCACCCGAACAGCCAGGCGTTCATTGCTACAATCCCCCGCCGGCGGACGGCGAGTCCGCCCTCTTTCTGTGATGAAGACGTACACGGCCAAGCCCGGAGAGATCCAGCGCGAGTGGTTCCTCGTCGATGCCGAGGGGCAGACGCTGGGCCGTCTGGCGACCCGCATCGCCGACACGCTCCGCGGCAAGAACAAGCCGGCGTACACGCCGCACGTGGACACGGGCGACTTCGTCGTCGTCGTCAACGCCGAGAAGATCGCGGTGACGGGCTCGAAGCTCGACACGAAGATCTACTACCGCCACACCGGCTACCCGGGCGGGATCAAGCAGCGCACGCTGCGCGAGCAGCTCGAGCGCCGTCCGACCGAGGTCATCCGCAAGGCGGTCAAGGGGATGCTCCCGAAGAACAAGCTCGCATCGGCGCAGATCACGAAGCTGAAGATCTATGCCGGGCCGGAGCACCCGCATGCCGCACAGGCGCCGAAGCCGATGGAGCTCGCGTGACCGAGGTCGCGCAGTACCTCGGCACGGGCAAGCGCAAGACGTCGGTCGCGCGCGTGATCCTGCGGCCGGGCGACGGCAAGACGTGGATCAACGGCCGCACGCTCGACGAGTACTTCCCGCGCCCCGTGCACAAGAAGATGGTCATGGCTCCGCTCGAGGTCGCGGAGGCCGCGTCGACGTACGACCTTCGTGTTCGGGTCGCCGGCGGGGGCCCGTCGGGACAGGCCGGAGCCATCAGGCACGGCATCGCCCGCGCCCTCGTCGAGGCGGATCCCGAGATTCGCGTGGCGCTCAAGCGGCAAGGCTTCCTCACGCGCGACGCTCGCATCGTCGAGCGCAAGAAGGCCGGCCTGCACAAGGCGCGCAAGGCGCCTCAGTTCTCCAAGCGCTGACGGTCACCCAGGAGGCGCGGTTCCTGCGCCGAATGTGACGACTCACTCATTCGAGGGCGCAGGTTTTCGAGCTCCGGCGCATCTCGGTGGATAGAACAGCCATGCGGTCGCGAATCCTTCTCCCCGCTCTTCTCGTCGCTCTCGTCGTGCTCGCGCCGGCGCAGGCCGCGACGACGTTCACGGTTTCGATCACCAAGGGCGGATTCGCCCCGAGCTCGATGACGATCGCCGTGGGCGATACGGTCACGTGGAGGAACGACGACACGACGTCCCATCAGGTCGCGTCGAAGAGCGCGGGCTTCACGTCACCGCTCGTCAAGCCCGGCGAGACGTTCTCGTTCACGTACAAGGAGGCCGGCCGCTTCGCGTACCAGGACGAGACGGTGAAGAAGAACCGCGGAACGGTGACCGTGCAGGGTTCGTCGACGAGCGCGATCTCGCTGACGGCCGCCGCCTCGCGCGCGCTCGTCGTGTACGGCGGCACGGTCACACTCTCCGGGGCGACATCTACCAAGCGCGCGGGGGAGACGGTGACGATCTACTCGCAGCCGTTCGGCACGGCGACGCCCGCCGCCGTCGGATCCGCGCTCACGGAGGGCGGCGGTACCTGGAGCTTCGTCGTTCGGCCGAAGCTCGCAGACCGTCTATCAGGCTCGCTGGAAGCCGGCAGCGACGACGGCGACGAGCTCGTCGCTGACGGTGCGGGTGCGACCACAGGTTCTCTTCCGCGTGAAGGCCGCCAGCGGTCGCACCGTGACCTTCTTCATCAAGGCTCGCGGCGTGCGCTCGTTCGCGGGCAAGGCGGTCTCCCTGCAGCGGCGCAACGCCTTTGGACAGTGGGTGATCCTGAAGCGGGTCACGCTGACCTCCACGTCTGCGGTGACGTTCAAGGCGCGCCTCCCCAAGGGCCGCTCGCGCGTGCGCGGCTTCATGCCCAAGCTGCAAGCCGGCCCGGGCTACCTCGCGGGGATCAGCCGCACGCTGTCTCTCACCCGCTGACGGTAGGTTCTGCCGCCGTGGCGCGGCGATTCTTCGGAACGGACGGTGTCAGAGGTGTCGTCGGCGTCGATCTGACGCCGGATCTCGTCGAGCGCATCGGGAAGGCTGCGACGCTCTGGGCAGGCGGAGGGCGCGTGCTCGTCGGGCGAGACACGCGCGATTCGGGGCCGGAGCTCGAGCAGGCGGTTGCGCGCGGCATCGCGTCGGCGGGCGGAACCGCGGTTCTCGGCGGCATCCTCCCGACGCCTGCCGTTGCGCTCCTCGCGGACGACCTCGGAGTAGTCGTCTCCGCGTCGCACAACCCGCCCGAGTACAACGGCGTGAAGTTCTTCCGGGCAGGCGGCAAGCTCGTGGACGAACAGGAGGAGCAGATCGAGGCGCTTCTCGACGCGGCCGCCGTCGGAGGGGGCGCGATCGAGGAGCTCGAAGGCGCCGCGGAGAGGTACCTCACGCACGTCGTCGAGCACTTCGGCTCCGACCTGTCTGGTCTGCGCATCGGGGTCGACTGCGCCAACGGGTCGTTCGCGACGCTCGCGCCGCGAGCGTTCGAGCAGCTCGGCGCCGAGGTGCACGCGCTCGGCATCGAGCCGGACGGCTCGAACATCAACGTGGGCTGCGGGGCGACCGACCTTCGAGCCTTGCAACAACTTGTTACAAGCCGGGGACTCGACCTCGGTGTGGCGTTCGACGGGGACGGCGACCGGATGCTGGCGGTCGACGAGCGGGGCGAGGCGGTTGACGGCGACCAGATCCTCGCGGTACTCGCGCTCCACCTCGGCGTCGACCTCGTCGCGGTCACGGTGATGACGAACCTCGGATTCCACAAGCTCATGGCGGATCGCGGCGTCAAGGTGGTCACGACCCCGGTCGGCGACCGCTACGTGCTCGAGGCATTGAACCGCGAGGGTGGGCTCCTCGGCGGGGAGCAATCGGGTCATCTGGTCTGGCTCGGCAACCACGTCACGGGAGATGGCCTCGCCGCCGCGCTTCTCCTTTGCGCCGCTGCACGCGGACGTGGGCTGCGCGATGCCGTCTCGGTCATGCCCCGCTACCCGCAGGTGCTGCGCAGCATCCGCGTGGCGAGACGCGAGCTCCCGTCGCGCGTGCTCGACGAGGTCGACAGACTGAATGAGGAGCTCGGAGAGCGCGGCCGCGTCCTCGTGCGCCCGTCCGGCACCGAGCCGGTCGTGCGCGTCCTGGCCGAGGCGGAAAATGCGGTAGATGCAGAGAAGTTGTGTGCTAGCATCGCCGCGCTCGTGGAACGAGAGCTCGGCTAAGCCCGACGGAGGGCGTCGCCGGGCTCTTTCGCGTTTACTGAGACGAACTCATGTGCGGAATCATCGGATACGTCGGATCGCGTGAGTGCAAGCCGCTCCTGCTCCAGGGCCTCGAACGTTTGGAGTACCGCGGCTACGACTCGTCCGGGATCGCGCTGCTCGAACGCGACGGCCTCGACTACGTCCGCGCCGTCGGCCCGCTCGGAAACCTGAAGGAACGCGCCGGCACGAACAGCTCCACTTCGACGACCGGGCTCGGGCACACGCGCTGGGCAACGCACGGTGGGGTGACAGAGGCCAACGCCCACCCGCTAGCTGGCTGCCACGCGGCGAAGCTCTCGATCGTGCTGAACGGCATCGTCGAGAACTACCGCGAGCTGACCGAGAGCCTGGTCGCAGAGGGACACACCTTCAGCTCGGAGACCGACGCCGAGACCGTCACGCATCTCGTCGAGCGCTACTACGAGGGGGATCTCGTCGAGGCCGTGCGCCTCGCCTTCAACGAGCTCGAGGGGCATTTCGCGTTCGTCGTGATCCACCACGACCATCCGGGCCTTCTCGTCGGTGCTCGTCAGCAGGGAGTGCCGTTGGTCGTGGGGATCGGCGTCGGCGAGATGTTCCTCGCGTCGAACGCCGCTGCGTTCCTCAGCGAGACGCGCACCGTCCAGTTCCCGAGCGACGGCGAGATCGTGGCGCTCCGCCCCGAGGGCGCGACCTTCCATACCTCCGAAGGCGTGGTCGTCGAGCACGATGTCGCGGAGCTCGACTGGGACGACGAGGGCGCCGAGAAGGCCGGCTTCGAGACGTTCATGCTCAAGGAGATCTACGAGCAGCCGGAGGCCGTCGCGGAAACGATCGGCGACCGCGTGCGGCACGGGACACTCGTCCTCGAGGGCCTCGACATGACCGGACAGGACGTCAAGGATCTCCGCCGTATCGTTCTTCTCGCCTGCGGCACGGCGTACCACGCCTGCGTTGTCGGGCGATACGTGATCGAGGAGTGGGCGCGGGTCCCGGTGGAGTTCGACATCGCGAGCGAGTGGATCTACCGGAACCCGGTCATCAACGATCACGACCTCGTGATCGGGATCACGCAGTCGGGCGAGACGCGCGACACCATCGAGGCGCTCAAGCTCGCGAAAGAGAAGGGCGCCCGAACCGTCGCGATCACGAACATGATGGGCTCGCAGGTCACGCGCGAGGTCGACTCGGTGCTCTACACGCGAGCGGGTCTCGAGATGGGCGTCGCCGCGTCCAAGACGTTCACCGCACAGGTCGCACTCCTGTATCTCGTCGCGCTGAAGCTCGCGCAGATCCGCGAGACGCTCCCGCCCGGCGAGATCGAGTTCATCCTCGACTTCGTCTACAAGCTGCCGACGAAGATTCAGGCGTTCCTCGACGGCGACCATCCGATCGAGGAGATCGCGCAGCGCTACCACGACGCGCACTTCTTCCTCTATCTCGGGCGCCACATCGGGCTCCCCGTCGCGCTCGAGGGCGCGCTCAAGCTGAAGGAGATCTCGTACATCCCGACGGAGGCGTACTCGGCCGGAGAGATGAAGCATGGGCCGATCGCCTCTGCTGGACGAGCAGACACCGGTCGTCGTCGTCGCGACGAACATCCACGTCTACGACAAGATCGTCTCGAACATCCAGGAAGTCCGGGCCCGCGGTGCGCATGTCATCGCGATCGCGACGGACGGCAACGAGGACATCCAACACCACGCCGACGACGTGATCTACGTGCCGAAGACACCGGCGTTCCTTCAGGTCGTGCTGGCCATTCTCCCGCTGCAACTGCTCGCGTACCGGATCGCCCGGCTGCGCGGCCTAAACGTCGATCAGCCGAGAAATCTCGCGAAGACCGTCACCGTCGAGTAGCGCCCGGCGCTAACAGGGTCGTCATACCGCCCCGGTACGGTCGAGGGCTGTCCGCTCACGACAACGGGAGGTACCCATGAGGAAGTCCCTACGCCGTCCTTCGCCTGCGCTCGTGATCTCGTGCATCGCGCTCACGGTCGCGCTCGGAGGCACGAGCTATGCGACCGTCCTGAACGTCCCGCGGAACAGTGTCGGGACACCGCAGCTGAAGAACTCCGCGGTCAACTCGGCGAAGGTGAGGAATCGGTCGCTCCTGCGCGCCGACTTCGCACCAGGTCAGCTCGCCGCGGGCCCGGTCGGGCCCGCCGGCCCCGCGGGACCAGCCGGCCCGGCAGGCCCGGCAGGACTGAGCGGCGTCGAGCGGGTCGAGTCGGCGTCTGCATCGAACTCGCTGACTACGAAGACCCAGGCGACGACCTGCCCTGCGGGGAAGCGGCTCCTCGGTGGTGGGGTGCGGCTCAACCCGCTCCTCCTCCAGCTCGGCGTCCAGCAGTCATACACGGACAACGACAACGTCTACCGGGCGACGGTGCGCGAGGTCACGTCCACAGGCTTGAACTGGTCGATCACCGTGTTCGCGGTCTGCGCGACCGCAAGCTGAGCGCGTCGCTCGTGGGGGGAGCCTCGGCTCTCCCCACGAGTACGCTGATCCGCATGTCCGAGCCGATGCAGGCGCCTCCCTACGCGACGCGCGGCGTCGATGCTCTCAGGCTCCCCGAGGGGACGCGCGAGGCGGATGTCGTCGCGGTCGAGGAGCCTCTGGAGATCCGTATCGGAGGCGAGCCGATCGCCGTGACCATGCGGACGCCCGGAAACGACGAGGAGCTCGCGCTCGGGTTCTGCGTCACGGAGGGCCTCCAGCCGGTCGCTGCGCGTCTTCCCGACGACCTCGCTGCGAACACGGTCGACGTGGAGGCGACCGGGTTCGATCCGGACCGACTACGGCGGCACTTCTACACCTCGTCCTCGTGTGGTGTCTGCGGCAAGGGCGCGATCGAGGCGGTGCAGGTGGACGCCCCTCGCATCGAGGCGGCTCTCGAGGTCGCGTACGACGTCGTCGCGTCGCTGCCCGCTCGGCTGCTCGAGGCGCAGCGGGCGTTCGCGCTCACGGGCGGGCTGCACGCGACGGGGCTCTTCGATGCATCGGGCCGGCTCGTGTGCGTCCGCGAGGACGTCGGGCGGCACAACGCCATGGACAAGGTGGTGGGCTGGGCCTTCTCCGAGGGCCTGCTGCCTCTGACGTCGCACATCCTGTGCGTGAGCGGCCGGCTCTCCTTCGAGCTCGTGCAGAAGGCGTCCGTCGCCGGCTGCCCCGTGCTCGTCGCGGTCGGGGCGCCGTCGTCTCTGGCCGTCGAGCTCGCGGCTGACCGAGGCTTGACGCTGTGCGGATGGGTGCGTGACGGCCGCATGACCGTCTACTCGGAGACGTGGCGAATAAGGACGTGAAGGGGTCAGACCCTACGGGTCTGACCCCTTCTCCGAACTCGACTCCGATGTCCGCAACCGGCGTGCTGCTCGTCGGTGGCGCGTCGGAGCGGTTCGGCTCGCCCAAGGCGCTCGCATCTTTTCGCGGCGAGGCGCTCGCCGAGCGGGCGTGGCGGACGCTGGGCGAGGTCTGCGAGGAGGTCGTCGCAGTCGGGAAGAGCGCAGACGAGCTCGCAGTGCCGTTCCCGGTGCTGGACGACGGTGCGGACGAGCGCGCGCCCGTGTTCGGCGTGATCGCCGGGTTGCGGGCCGCGACGAACGATGCTTGCCTCGTTCTGCCCCTCGACATGCCTCTCGTGACGCCGGATCTCCTCCGCGACCTGCTCGGTGCCGGCGCAGTGCCGCAGACCGGGCCGCTTCCCGGCGTCTATACGAAGGCGATGCTCCCCGCGCTCGAGGCGCGCGTGGCGTCGGGCGAGCTCTCGCTGCGCGGTGTGAACACGACCGTGACCGCCGTGGACGAGCGGCTCCTCCCGAACGTCAACTCGCGGATGGAGCTGATCGAGGCCGCGATCGCCGATTGGGCTCGTGAGCGACACGACGTGCATGCGGCAGTCGTCGTCGGATCGCGGGCGCGGAGCGACACGCCCGCCGACCGGTGGTCCGACCTCGACGTCTTCCTCGTTGTCGACGACGTCGGGCCGTACCTCGCCGATGCCGGCTGGGTCGCGGAGTTCGGATCGCCGGTGCTCACGTTCCTGGAGCCGACCGCCGTCGGGCGGGAGCGCGAGCGCCGCGTCCTCTACGAAGGGGGCGAGGACGTCGATCTTCCGATCGTCGCGCTCGCAGATCTGGACCGCATCGACGTTGCCGGCCCGCTGCTCGCGCGCGGCTACAGAGTGCTGGTCGACGACATCGGGATCGAGCAGCGTCTGGCCGAGGTCGCAGCGCGGGTCGAGCCCAGGAGCGCGCCGACGCAACACGACCTCACCGAGCTCGCGAGCGACTTCTGGTACCACGCGCTCTGGGCGGCGCGGAAGCTGCGCCGCGGCGAGATCCTGACCGCCAAGGGCTGCATCGACGGCTACATGAAGTGGCGGCTCGTCACGCTCCTCGAGTGGCACGCGCGCGCGGTCGATCCCGATGTCGACACCTGGCACGAGGGTCGGTTCGTCGAGCGCTGGGCCGACCCGGGCGCGCTCGCTGCGCTCGAGCGAGCGTACGCCTACTACGACATTCGCGACGTCGCGCGTGCTCTCTGGGAGACGATCGACCTCTTTCAGGGCATCGAGGAGGAGACTGCGCGCCGACTCGGGCTCGCGGTCGAGCTCGACCACCCGGATCTGCGTCGGCGCGTCGCCGAGGTCGTCCGCGACCCGCGACACGGGGCTACCCTCTGAACGTGAAGCGACTCCTGCTCCTCCTCGTCGTGGGGGTCCTCGCGGGATGCGGCGGAAGCGACGACGAGACGACGACGCAGACCCAGGTCTACTTCCTCCGCGACGGGAAGGTATGGCCGGTCGCACGAGATGTCGAGGGAGACCAGGTCGAGTCGGCGACGCTCGAGGCGCTCTTCGAAGGCCCGACCGCCGACGAGGAGGAGGCGCTCGACGCGACGACAGCCATCGCCGGAGGCGGGCCGACACTGACGATCGAGGACGGCGTCGCGCGCTTCCAGCCCGCCGGCTCCTACTCAGACGAGGCCCTCGCGCAGATCGTCTACACGCTGACGCAGTTCGACACGATCGAGACCGTCGAGGTCGACCAGGGCTACACGCGCGCCGACTTCGAGGAGCAGACGCCGTCCGTGCTCGTCGAGTCGCCGCTGCCCTTCGAAGAGGTGACAGGCCCGCTGCGCGTGACCGGAACCGCGAATACCTTCGAGGCGACGTTCCACTACGAGCTCCTCGACTCGGAAGGGAATGTCGTCGACGACAACTTCGTGACTGCGACCTCCGGGACGGGCACGCGCGGCACGTTCGACTTCACGACCGCTGACGTCGACGACATCGCAACGCTCGTCGTCTTCGAGCTCTCGGCCGAGGACGGCTCGCGGATCCACGAGGTCGAGATCCCGCTCCGCCAGTCGCAGTAGCCGAGTCGGCTGCCTAAGCTCTCGCCGTGGCTGACGCTCCCTGGCGCTGCTCGCAGTGCGGCACGGTCAACGAGCCGGTCGCGAACGCCTGCCGAACGTGCGGTCGCTGGCCGAGCCTGTTCGAGCTCGAGGGGAGCACCATCGAGAGCGAGTCGCCGCTCGAGGCGGGGCCCGAGCCCGAGCTCTACGAGCAGGACGCAGTCGAGCACGACTACTCCGAGCAGGAGGCCAACGACGCCGGCGAGCCTGTCGAGGCCTACGAGGCCTACGAGGAGCCCGACGTCGACGACGACGCCGAACCGTCGAAGCCGCTGTGGCAGCGGCTCGCCTCGCTGATCGTCCCCATCGCCGTCGTCCTCTACATCCTCATCAGCGCGCTCGCAGACCGCGGCGGCTAGAACTAGCGCTCGAACAGGACTTCGCCCGACTCGATCACGCGCGGCGCGCTATGCGCGTGCCCGTTGGACGCGATCTCGAGCCGTCCGTCGCGGCGGATCTGCAGCGCGACCGCCTCCTCGCCGTCCACCGTGATCCGGCGGCCGCGGAGGAAGTCGCGCGCACCGATCTCGCCGTAGAGGTCGGCGAGCCCGCCGTGGCGCCAGCCGTCGTAGATGCGCTCCAGCCGAAACAGCAGCGAGCCAAGGAGCGCGGCGCGGTCGGCCGCCTGGCCGGTCAGTGTTCGGAGCGATCCCGGCTCGGTCGGGGCATCCAAGGGGAGCTCGTCGCGCGTCTGGCTGACGTTGATCCCGATCCCGCAGACCACGGCGCCGTCGGACAGCTCGCAGAGGATCCCCGCGACCTTGCGGCGGTTGAGCATCACGTCGTTCGGCCACTTGATCTGGGCCGTGAGGCCGGTCGCGCCCTCGATCGCCTCCGCGGCTGCCAGCGCGGCGACGAGCGACAGCTCCGGGAGATGGCGGTCGGCCGGCGGATGCAGCATGACGGAGGCGAGGACGGACGTCCCGGGCGGCGCGACCCACTGCCGTCCGTGGCGTCCCTTCCCGCCGGTCTGGTGGTCGGTCGCGGCGACCGCGCCCTCGGGCAGACCGGAGCCGAGCAGCAGGAGCTGCGTCGACTCGCACTCGGGCTCATAGCGGTACGGCTTGCCGAAGACGGCCGCGGACATGCGGCGCGACGTGCTCGGCGGCGAGCGTCCCGCTCACGCCGCGCGCTCGACGCGGACGGCCGAGACCTTGAACTCGGGCGTTCCGATGAGCGGGTCGCCGACATCGTGGGTGAGCCAGTTCACCTTCTGCTCGGCGAAGTGGAGCGCCATCCAGACGAGACCGGGATAGACGCGGTCCGAGATCCGTGTACGCGCCTGCAGCTCGCCGCGCCGCGAGACGAGTCGCGCCCACTGCCCCTCGGCGAGCCCGAGTGCGGTCGCGTCGTCGGACGAGATCTCGAAGAACGGCTCCTCCTGCTTCTCCGTGATCCCGGCCTCGCGCATCGTCATCGTCGCCGAGTTGTAGTGGTACAGCGTGCGGCCGGTCGAAAGGACGAGCGGGTATTCCGAGTCCGGCTCCTCGATCGGCCGTTGGTACTCGACGGGGAAGAACTTCCCGCGTCCGGGTGGGCGCGCGGGCGCGGGAGCGTAGAGGAACTGGGTCCCGGGGTGTCCCATCTCCGGGACCGGCCACTGCAGGCCGTTCTCCTCGATCCGGTCGTAGCGCAGGCCGTACCAGGCGGGCGCCAGGTCGGCGAGTTCGTTCCACACCGACTCGGCGTCCGGGTACTCGGGCCAGTGCGCGTCGAGCGCCTTCGCGAGCAGGAGAACGATCTCGAGGTCGGTCTTCGCATCGCCGGGGAGCGGCGCTGCGCGGCGCACGCGGCTGACGCGTCGCTCGGTGTTCGTGAACGTCCCGTCCTTCTCGGCAAAGCTCGACGCCGGCAGGACGACATCGGCGTGCTTGCGCGTCATGTCGTGCAGGAAGATGTCCTGTGAGAGCAGGAAGTCGAGCTTCCCGAGCCCTTCCTCCACGTGGCGGGCGTTCGGCTCGGTCTGCGCCGGGTTCTCGCCGATGAGGACGAGAGCCCGGACGCGGCCGTCGTGCAGGCCGCTCATCATCTGGTCGAGCCGGTACCCCGGCGTCTCGGGCACCTCGGCGCCCCACGCCTCCGAGAACTTGCGCCGGATCTCCGGATCATCGACGGACTGGTAGCCGGGGAGGTACATCGGGTTCGCTCCAGAGTCATTGAGCCCCTGGACGTTGTTCTGGCCGCGAAGCGCGTTGAGGCCGGTCGACTCGTAGCCGAGATGCCCGGTCATGAGCACGAGGTTCGAAAGCGACCAGATGTTGTCGACCCCGCACGCGTGCTCGGTGATGCCGAGGGTGTAGAAGATCGCGGCGTGCCGCTCGGTCGCGTACTCGCGCGCAGTCGCGCGGATGTCCTCGGCCGAGACGCCGGTGACCTTCTCGGCATCCTCGGGCGAGTAGCGCATGACGACCTCGCGCACGGCGTCGAAGTCGTCGGTGAAGTCGCGGATGTACTCCTCGTCCTGCAGGCCTTCGGACAGGATCGTGTGCATCATCGCGTTGAGCAGCCACACGTCCGTACCCGGCCGCAGCTGGAGATGGCGCTTGGCGAGCTTCGTCAGCCAGATCTTTCGAGGGTCGGCCACGACGAGCGTGCCGCCGTTGCGAACGGCTTTCTTGATGCGCAGCGCGAGCACCGGATGCGCCTCGGTCGTGTTCGATCCGATGACGAACAGGAAGCGCGCGTTCTCGATCTCCGGGATCGAGTTGCTGCTTGCGCCTCTGCCCAACGACCTGACCAGGCCGTAGAGAGTCGGACCGTGTCAGGTCGACTCGCACGAGTGGACGGAGTTCGTTCCGACCCCCGTGCGCGCGAGCTTCTGGATGAGGTAGTTCTCCTCGTTCGTCAGGCGGGCCGACGAGAGGAAGCCCACCGATTGCGGGCCATGCTCGGCGATGACCTTCTTGAGTCCTGTCGCAGCCGTGTCGAGCGCGTGCTCCCAGGTCGTCGGGTGGAGCTCGCCGTCCTCGCCGCGGACGAGCGGCTGCGTGAGCCGGTCCGGGTGGTGCACGAAGTTGAAGGCGAAGCGGCCCTTGACGCAGAGGTTGCCCTCGTTCGGCAGGTACTCGTCTTTCGAGGTCACCTTCACGATGTGCTTCGTCTGCGGGTCGAGGTTGAGATCGACCTGGCAGCCGACGCCGCAGTACGTGCACGTCGTGCGGACCTGCTCCAGCGCGCGTTCCGGTCGTGACGTGCCCTCCTCGAACTTCTCGTAGATCGCGCCCGTCGGGCAGACGGAGAGGCACCCTCCGCAGAGCTCGCATTCGGTGTCGAGCCACGAGAGCTCCCACGTCGGGACGATGCGCGCGTGCCCGCCTCGGCCCTCGAGCGAGAGCGCCGAGCACTGCATGACCTCCTGCGTGTAGCGAACGCAGCGCGCGCAGAGGATGCACGCGTCCGGGTCGTAGCCCATGAGCCCGTTCCGGTCGTCGTACTCCTTGCGCTTCGCGTCCGGGAGGACGAGAGGCGTCGTGGCACCGAGCTCCTCGGCGAGGTCCTTCAGCTCGTTCGGGCGCCCGCCGGGCGACTCGTTCAGGTGCTCCGAGAGGAGCATCTCCGTGAGCGTGCGCTGGAAGTCGGTGATCGGGCCGTTGGTCGAGACCACCATGCCTTCTGCGACGCGGGTCGCGCACGCGGGCATGGGTCGCGGCGCGCCCTCGACGTCGACGACGCACATCCGGCACCCGCCGTACGGGTCGAGCTTGTCGTCATGGCAGAGCGTGGGGATGAAGGTGCCGTGCCGCGCTGCAGCGTGGACGAGGAGCTCCCCCTCGTTGCGCGGAGACCGCGTGCCCGTCGAGGGTGAACTCGACCATCGCCGTCACGCTACACCCTGCTCCAGTGGGGCAAACAGCTCCGGCCAGTGCTGCATCGCGCCGCGGACGGGGAACGGCGACGCCTGGCCGAGGCCGCAGATCGACGTCTTCTCCATCGCGAGGAGCCACTCGTCGACCTTCTCGCGCGTCATGACCGCGTCGCCCCGCTGGAGCTCCTCGGCGAGGTGGTGGAGCGCGCGGTTGCCGATCCGGCACGGGGTGCACTTCTGGCACGACTCCTCGGCGAAGAAGCGCATCGTCTCCGACAGGAGGCGAAGCGGGGAGTACGACGCCGGAAAGACCTGCACAGCCGCCGAGCCCGGCCCGGCCCCGTACTCACTGAGGCCGTCGCGGGTCAGCGGCGCGTCGAGCGCCGCAGGGGGAAGGATCCCGCTCGCCGCGCCGCCCGGCACGACCGCTCCGACCTCGCCGGTGAAGCCGCCCGCGTGCTCGTCCACGAGCTCGCGGGTCGTGATGCCGTTCGGCGCCTCGTAGCAGCCCGGCTTCGCGACGGCGCCCGTCACCGACCAGAGCCGCGTGCCGGCGGCATCCCGTGTTCCGAGCGCGGACCACCATGCTCCCCCGTTTCGCAGGATCGCGGGGATGTGCGCGAGCGTCTCGACGTTCTGGATGAGCGTCGGCCGTCCGAGGTACCCGACCTGGCTCGGGAACGGAGGCTTGAGGCGCGGCATCGCGCGGCGGCCCTCCATCGACTCGAGCATCGCCGTCTCCTCGCCCGCGATGTACGCGCCGGCGCCGACGACGAGCTCGAGGGAGAGCCCGTCGAGAAGCCCGGCCGCGCGAAACTCCTCCAGCCCCTGTGCCAGCCGTGAGCGAGCCGTCGCGTATTCCTCACGGAGATAGATGTAGCCCTCTGGCGCGTCGAGCGCCCGCATGGCGAGGACGGTCGCCTCGAGCATGAGGTGCGGCCGCAGCTCCATGACGTAACGGTCCTTGATCGTCCCCGGCTCGCCCTCGTCGGCGTTGACGACGACGTAGCGCGGGCCGGGCTCGCGCGCGACCGCCTCCCACTTCAGCCCCGTCGGGAAGCCCGCGCCGCCGTAGCCGGTGAGACCCGACGCCTTCAGCTCCTCGACGATGCGCTCGAGCGACGGGATCTCGCGCAGCAGAGAGAGACCGCCGCGCGCCTCGTAGTCGGCGAGAGTGGCGTCCCCGCCGCCGAGCGCCAACGCTGGACCGTCGTTGGTCGAGTGCGTGACCGCCGGGACCATCTCGTCCCCGCGCGTCATCGCCGGAGCGAGGTCGCAGTGGCCGAGGCACGCGACCTCGATCGCGCCGGGTGTCGCCGCGAGCAGCTCCCGTGCGCCGAAGCAGTCGCAGACCGGCCCCGTGCAGACGCGCACGCGCGTCCGTCGGCACCTGCAGGAACGAGTAGAACGAGACGACCTCGTGCACCTCGCCGCGACGGATGTTCATGTGGTCGGCGAGCGCGTCGGACAGCTCCATCGTGATCGGCCCGACCTCGCGCCGAACGCGGCCGAGGTTGTCCAGGAGCCGTGTCCTCTCGTGCGGAAGCTCGGGGAGCAGCGATGCGAGCTGGAGCACGTCCACCGCGGCGAGTCTATTCAGCGCCTGGCGGCTTCCGGAGTGCCTTCGTCCTCGCCCTCCGGCGCTTCGCCTCGAGCCGACGCTCGCGTGCCCGGGCGCTCGGCGCGGTGGGCTTGCGCTTGCGCGGTACGGCGAGCGCAGCGCGGAGCTTCTCGACGAGTCGCTCGACCGCGAGCTCGCGATTGCGGGCCTGACTCCGCTCGTCCTGCGCGACCGCGCGCACGGTGTCCCCGACTCGGCCGACCACGCGCCGCTTCTGCGCTTCGGTGAGCGCTGTCGAGGCCTCGACATCGAACAGCGCCTCGACCCTCGTGGAGGACTTCTGCGCGTGCTGTCCACCAGGCCCGCTCGACCGCGAGACACGTATCGCGATCTCCGAGACGGGCAGGAGGACGGAGCGTGAGACCCGAATAGACTCACGCTCCATGGCGTGCATTCTGCTCGACATCGACGGCGTGCTGCACGTCTCGGGCGACCCGATTCCCGGCGCCTCCGATGCGGTGTCGGAGCTGCGGCGTGCGGGTCACTCCCTCCGCTTCGTCACGAACAACTCGACGCGGCCGCGCTCGCGGCTCGCGGAGGAGCTGCGCGAGATGGGCTTCGTGCTCGAGGACGACGAGCTGCAGACGACGCCGCGGGCCGCCGTGCGCGAGCTCTCCGGAAAGCGCGTCGTCGCGCTCGTGATGACGGCGATCGTTCCGGACCTCGACGGCATCGAGCTCGTGGGCGACCACGCCGAAGCGGTCCTGATCGGTGGCTGCGACGAGACGCTCGAGCCCAACCAGGTCTTCAGCTACATGAACCTGGCGCGGGCGTTCGACGAGATCCAGATGGGCGCTTCGCTCTACTGCCTGCACAAGAACAAGTGGTGGCAGACGAGCCGCGGGCCGATGCTCGACTCGGGGGCGTTCGTCGCCGGGCTCGAGTACGCGACCGGAGTCGAGGCCACCGTGCTCGGCAAGCCGAGCCCGTCCTACTTCGCCGCCGCGCTCGACGCACTCTCTGCCGAGCCCGAGCTGACGTGGCTCGTCACGGACGACGTGGAGGGCGACGTCCGAGGCGCTCGTCTCTTCGGAATGAAGACCGCCCTCGTGCGAACTGGGAAGTTTCGACCCGAGGCGCTCGAAGCGGCGGATGCGACGCCCGACATCGTGGTCTCGTCGCTCGGCCACTTCCCCGCGCTGCTGGAGGAGGACCTCACCGGCGGCTGGGCTCCGTGAAGGTCGGCGTCGACATCATCGAGATCGAGCGCATCGAGCGCGCTCTCTCGCGGCCCGGCTTCCGAGAGCGGTGCTTCACGGAGGCCGAGCGCGAGTACTGCGACTCTCGCGCGCGCCCGGCACAGAGTTACGCGGGCCGGTTCGCCGGGAAGGAAGCTGTCGGAAAGGCGCTCGGGTGCGGCGTGCGGTTCACCTGGAAGGAGATCGAGATCGTCGGTCGCCCGAAGCCGGATGTGCGACTTTCCGGTCGGACGGCGGCGTTCGCCGAGCGCGTTCGAGCCGGCCCGATCGACCTCTCGATGACGCACTCGCGGGAGATCGCGGCCGCAATCGCCGTCGTGAGCCCACGCGGCGATGGCTGAGCCGTTCGAGCCTCTGTACACCGCCGCCGAGATGCGCGCGGCCGAGGAGCGGTACCCGAACTACCCGGAGTCGATTCCCGAGCTCATGGAGCGGGCCGGGGCTGCCGTGGCGCGTGAGGCGACGCTCGCGTTCCCGGCGGCGCGGAGCTTCGCGTGCGTGTGCGGTGGCGGCTCGAACGGTGGCGACGGGCGAGTCGCCGCCCGTGTTCTCCGCGATGCGGGGCATGTCGCAGAGGAGACGAACGACGTGGCCGGGTACGACGTCGTCGTCGACGCGCTCTTCGGCACCGGGTTCCAGGGAGAGCCGCGTCCCGAAGCCGCCGAGCTGATCGCGCGGATGAACGCGGCGGACGCGCCCGTCGTCGCCGTGGACGTCCCGTCGGGCGTCGACGCCTCGACCGGCGAGATCGCAGGAGTCGCCGTGGAGGCGGAGGTGACGGTTACGTTCCACGCGCCGAAGGTCGGGCTCGTCGTCGCACCGGGCCGCTTCCATGCCGGGCGGGTCGTCGTTGCGGACATCGGCCTCGAGTCCGCTCCGACCGCGGTGACGCGAGCGACGCCGGCCCTTCTCGAGTCGATTCCGCGTCGCGGTGAGCGCGACACGAAGTACACGTCCGGCTCCGTGCTCGTGGTCGGCGGCCAGCCCGGGATGACCGGCGCCGCCTCACTCGCCGCGATGGCGTCACTGCGCGCGGACGCCGGCTACGTCACGCTCGCTGTCCCCGAGGAGTCTCTCGCCGCCGCCGAGGTGCTCGCCCTCGAGCCGGTGAAGCTCGCATGGCGCGACGACGACGCACTAGAGACCATCGCCGCCGCGGCGGAGCGTGCGACGGCCCTCGCGCTCGGGCCGGGGCTCGGCCGGACCGAGCAGCGCCGCAGCGCTCGTCCGCGCACTCCTCGAGCGGATCGACCTCCCGGCGGTCGTGGACGCGGACGCGCTCTTCGAGCTCGCACCGATCGCTCGCCGCGCGCCAACCGTGCTCACGCCGCACGCGGGCGAGCTCGCGAGGCTGCTCGAGAGGGACGCTGCCTCGGTGGGCGGTCATCGGCTCTCCGCGGCACGCGAGGCAGCCGAGCACTTTCAGGCGGTCGTCCTCCTGAAGGGCGCCGACACGATCGTCGCCTCGCCCGGCGGGAGCGCGGTCGTCTGCGATCTCGGGCCGCCGTCT
This sequence comes from uncultured Gaiellaceae bacterium, assembly GCA_963744505.1. Taxonomy (GTDB): domain Bacteria; phylum Actinomycetota; class Thermoleophilia; order Gaiellales; family Gaiellaceae; genus GMQP-bins7. The sequence goes on along the minus strand of CAVUTL010000003.1, from coordinate 30,255 downwards.
CTCGCCACCGCGGGCACGGGCGACGTGCTGACCGGGATCGTCGCCGCCTTCCTGTCGAAGGGACAAGAGCCGATAACAGCGGCTGCCGCCGCGGCTGTCGCGCACGGGCTCGCCGCGAGCATCGCGCCGCACCGAGCCGGTCTCGTCGCGAGCGACCTCCTCGAGTTGCTTCCGAGGGTGCTCGAACACTGACGAGGCGTCAGTTCTCTCCACTGCGAGACGTCTCGCTGTACACGCCCTGACTACCCCGATGGATTTACCCCGATCGGGTGACCGACGCGCTTGGACGGCCGCCGAGACTCCGTCGGCACGTCGTCCTCAGCTCATCGCGACACGAAGGAGTGCAGGCCATGCCCCGAGTCCGTCGGCGAACGGTGCTCGTCGTTGCGTTCGCAGCGACGCTCGCACTCGCCACCTATGCGTTCACTGCCTCGAACACCGTCCCTGCCACGAAGGCCGGCAAGGGTGAAGGCACCATCACCGGCTACGTCGTGTCCGGCGTTGCGTACACGCTGAACACGTCGACGCCGTCGAACATCGACAGCGTCGCGTTCACGCTCAACTCCTCGGCCACGACGGTCAAGGCGAAGCTCGTCCAGTCGAGTGGCACGTACACCGACTGCACGGTCACGGGCGGCGTGAACGTCTCGTGCAACTTCAGCCCGGACGTCGCCGTCCTGTCCGCCGACGAGCTCTCGGTCGTCGCCGTTCAGTAGCCCCCGGGACCGGGGAGGGGCAGTTCCTCTCCCCGGTCGTTCCGTCTCATGAAGAAGGCCCTCGTCACCGCACCCTCCGTCGTCGCCGGCCTCCTGCTGGTGGCAGCGGGGTGGCTCCTCTTCGCACCCGCCCAACTCGGCGGCGCGACGCGCTACGCGGTCGTCGAGGGGGCGAGCATGGAGCCGGGCCTGAGCCGTGGCGATCTCGTGCTCGTCCGCGGTCGCGACGAGCCGGAGATCGGCGACGCGGTCCTCTACCGGGACCCTGCCCTGGGCGTCCGCGTCCTCCATCGCGTCATCGGGGAGGAGGGCGGCAGGCTGGTTCTCCAGGGTGACGCGAACGACTTCGTCGACGACGCTCACCCGCTTCCGTCGGACGTCATCGGCTCCTACTGGTTCTCGGTTCCGCACGCAGGATCGGCGCTCCTCTGGCTCCAGCAGCCGCTGCGCGCGGCACTGCTCGTCTTCGGTCTGGCCGTCATCGCCCTCACCGGAGGAGGCGCCGCTCGTGCGCCGACGGAGGAAGCGTCGAGCCGATGAGCGCGCTTCCGCGATCGGGACGAGCGGCCGTGCTCCCACTCGTTCCGCTCGTCGTCTTTCTCGGCGTCGTCCTCACGGCGTCGACCGTCGTCCCTGCGAGCAGGGCCGGTCGGGATCTCCAGAGCATCGCCGCGAATGACGTGAAGCCGGCTTCCTGCTCGGCGATCACGCTGAGCGGCGTTCTCACCGGCTCGGGAACGTTCAACGACAACAACCAGCCCCACCTCGTGCTCGGCAGCTCGGGTGTCGACACGATCAGAGGCATGAACGGCAACGACTGCATCCTCGGGGGCGGGGGCAACGACTCGCTGCGCGGAGACAACGGAACCGACGTGTGCATCGGCGGGCCTGGCACGGACACGTTCCACGCTTCCTGCGAGACGCAGATCCAGTAGATCCGGTAGAGAATGGCCGGGTGGAGAGGTCGTGCTTCACCCTCGACCTCGGGGCGATCCGGCGGAATGCCGCCGCGCTCCTGCGCGCCGCCGAGGGATCGGAGCTCTGGGCGGTCGTGAAGGCGGAGGGGTACGGGCACGGCGCCGTCGACGTCTCGAAGGCCGCACTCGAGGCGGGCGCGTCCGCGCTCTGCGTCGCGACGCTCCCGGAGGCCCTGCACCTGCGCGCGGCGCTGCGCAACGCGCGCATCCTCGTCATGGGACCCGTCTCGGAGCGGGAGATAGGGGAGGCGCGCATGGCCCGGCTCGAGCTCGTCGCGGCCGACGAGCGCGTCCCGGAGGGCGTTCGCGTCCATCTCAAGCTCGATACCGGAATGGGACGCTGGGGTCTGGCGGAGCTCCCGTCGCCCACGCGCGACGTCGTGGGAGTGATGAGCCACCTGGCCTCCGCCGAGTCGGATCCGGCATTCACCCAACTCCAGGTCGAGCGCTTCCGCGAGGCCACGGCGCGCTTCGGCTCGTTCACGCGCCATCTCGCGAACAGCGCGGCCGCCCTCCGCTTCGCCGAGGCGCGCTTCGACGCCGTTCGCTGTGGGATCGCGCTCTACGGAATCTCGCCGTTCGGGTCGGACCCATCCGCAGACGGCCTCGAGCCCGCGCTGCGCTGGGATTCGCACGTCGACCTCGTCAAGAAGCTCGAGCCCGGCGAGAGCACCGGGTACGGGAGGCGGTTCGTCGCGGACCGCCCGACCTGGATCGGCGTGATCCCGGTCGGATACGCGGACGGATTCAGGCGCGACATGACCGGGACGGAGGTGCTCGTCGAGGGTGTCCGGCGCCGCGTCGTCGGGACGATCTCCATGGATGCGCTCGCGGTCGTGCTGGACGCGCCGGTCGCGGCCGGAACGCCGGTCACGCTCCTCGGCGACGGGATCCTGATGGAGGAGCATGCGCGAACCTCCGGCACGATCGCGTACGAGATCGCGACGGGGCTGAACACGCGCTCGGGTCGCGCTCGTCGGGTCGCCGTCGATGGATGAGCGTCTGCGAGAGATCCTCGCCGACGAGGAGGCATGGGTCGTGGGCGGTGCCGTGCGCGATCAGCTCCTCCTGCGTCCGGTTCTCGATCTCGACGTCGCGTGCGTCGCGCCCCGTGACGCGGCAAACCGCTTCGCCCGCAGGTTCGGGGGCTCGGTGTTCCCGCTCTCGGAGCGCCACGGAGCCTGGCGAGTGGTGGCCGACGGCATCGACGAGACCGTCGACTTCACTCCGCTGGGCGCGGGGATCGACGCCGACCTCGCCACGCGCGACTTCGCCTTCAACGCGATCGCAGTCCATGTCCGCACGGGTGAGACGCACGACCCACATGACGGCCGCGCCGATCTCGAGGCCGGCGTCATCCGGGCCGTCTCGGAGCCGATCTTCCTCGACGATCCGCTTCGCTTGCTGCGGGCCGTGCGCTTCGAGGACGAGCTCGGCTTCCGAATGGACGAGCGCACCGAGGCCCTCCTGCGCGCGTCGGCCGCGCTCGTGACGCAACCGGCGGGCGAGCGCGTGCTGGCGGAGCTCGAGCGGCTCTCGCCTGCGGGCTACCGGAGGCTCGACGAGGTTGGGGTGCTCGCGCCGCTCGGCGGCGAGCTGGACGAGCGGCTCGAAGCCTTCGACGATCCCGACTTCCGGCTCGTGGTGGTGTTCCGCGACGACCTCGCCCGGCTCCCGATCTCGAACGACCTCAAGCGCTACTCGGTTGCGTTGCGCCGCGCGCGCCGCCCCGAGGATCCTTCGCCGCGCGCGATCCACCGCTTCCGTCGCGACACGGAGCCCTGGGCCCTCGATGCGCTCGCGTTCGTCGGCGCGCTGGAGCTCGTCGGGGTCGTCGAGGCCGCGCGCCGCGCCGATCCTCCCGCGCCGCTCGTCCGGGGTGACGAGCTCGGTCTCGAACCCGGCCCCGCGATCGGACGTATCCTCGACCTCATCGACGAGGAACGGGCAGCGGGCACCATCTCCACACGCGAGGAAGCGCTTGCGCTCGCGCGCACGCTCTCTCAGCAGGAGCAAGAGCACGTGAGCGTCGAGCTTCGGCTCGCGCTGCAGGAGCGCCGTAGCGCGGACCTCGAGCAGCGGGTCCGACGCCTCCTCGGGCCGTTCACCGGCAACGAGTCCGCGCTCGACGCGGGCTGCGGAACCGGCGCGCTGGCGTTCGCACTCGCGCCGAACGTCGCGGAGGTCACCGGGGTGGACACGCGCGCGGACTACCTCGAGGCGGCGCGGGAATCGGCGCCCGCGAACGTGCAGTTCGTCGAGGCTGACGTCATGGCGCTCCCGTTCGGCTACGCGGAGTTCGATCTCGTCTGCTGCCATCGAGTCCTGCACCACGTCCGCCGACCCGAGCTCGCCGTCTCCGAGCTCGCGCGCGTCGCGCGCTCCGGCGGCAAGGTGTTCATCGCCGACCAGCTCGGGTCGATCGATCCGCTGCTGAGTCTCGAGATGGATCGCTTCGAGCGCCTGCGCGACGCCACGCACCAGCGATTGCTGCCCGAGGCGGACATCCGCGGCTACCTCGATGCGAACGATCTCGTACTGCTGTCGTCGGAGGTCACGCGCGAGAGCGTCGATCTCGAGGAGCGGCTCGAGCTCGCCGGCTTCGACGAGGAGGAGCGCCAGCGCATCCGGGGGCCGGCTCCCGCGGAGCCGTACGACATCGAGGTGGGCTGGTACGTCTCCCGCAAGCCGGGGATGTAGGAGCTACTCGCCGCGGTGCCGCGCGGCGACAGCCGCGCTCCGACGAGGCGCGAGAAGAGTGCCGGGGACGAGCGCCTGGCCGATCGTCGCGAGGCGATAGGGGAACCACGGCACGGTCATCTCGTCTTGCCCCTCCTCGACGGCCTTCACGATCGCCCTCGCGACGTCGTCGGCCTCGATGACGAAGCGGCGCATGCATCCGGCTGCGGAGCTTCGAGCGCTGCGGGAAGCCCTCGGTCTCGACGAAGCCCGGCATGACCGTGTGCACCTGGACTCCCCGTGGCCGAAGCAGTCGCGGTGACGCGAGCGCGAGAACGCGAGCTGCGCGTGCTTCGACGCCGCGTACGCGCCGGCGGGCGCGAACGCGACGGTTCCGGCGACGGAGACGAGATTCACGACGTGGGCGCCGGCGCGGCTGCCGAAGGCCCAGGCGTGAACGCGCGCAAGCACCACACGCCGCCGAGGTAGTTCGACGTCGGTCACGCGCTCGACGAGCTCCGGATCGATGTCGAGAAAGCTGCCGCGCGCGGGGATGCCCGCGTTGTTGACGAGCAGGCCGACCGCCGGATGCCGCGTCGAGCACGCGCGCGGCAACCTCGTCGACCTGCGCGCGATCGGCGACGTCGCAGACCTCCCACTCGCCGCCGATCTCGTTCGCGATCCGCTCGAGCTCGTCTGCGCGTCGAGCGAGAAGCACGCAATGCCAACCGAGGCGCGCGAGCTCCCGCGCAGTCGCCTCGCCGATGCCCGACGAGGCTCCGGTGATCACCGCGACTCGCGTCCCCGGCCATCGGCGCGGCCACGCTATCCGATTAGGATCGCCGCGATGGCCGGGAGGTTCGAGGGGAAGCAGGCGCTCGTGCTCGGCGTCGCGAACCAGCGCTCGATCGCATGGGCGATCGCGAAGCGCCTGGCCGACGAGGGTGCGGCTGTTGCCTTCACCTACCAGGGCGAGCGCATCGAGAAGAACGTGCGCGACCTCGCCGCGAGCGTCTCGAGCCCCCTCGTCACCGAGTGCGACGTCCGCTCCGACGACGACATCGCGCGCGTGTTCACCGAGGTCTCCGACACGTTCGGCGGAGGGCTCGACATCCTCGTCCACTCCGTCGCGTTCGCGGCTGCGGAGGATCTCGAAGGCCGCTTCGTCGACACGCCGCGCGACCGCTTCTGGATGGCAGTCGACATCAGCGCGTACTCGTTCGTCGCGTGCTCCCGTGCGGCCGAGCCGCTGATGGAGTCACGGGGGGGCGGGTCGATCGTGACGATGACCTACCTCGGCGGCGAGCGCGCCGTGCCGCACTACAACGTCATGGGCGTCGCGAAGGCGACGCTCGACGCGAGCGTGCGCTACCTCGCCTGGGATCTCGGCTTCAAGAACATCCGCGTGAACGCGATCTCGGCCGGCCCCGTCCGCACCCTCGCTGCGCGCTCGATCGCCGGCTTCACGACGATGCAGACGATGTTCGAGGAGCGCGCGCCGCTCCACCGGCAGATCGAGTCCGACGACTGCGGCGCCGCCGCGGCGTATCTCCTCTCGGACGAAGCCGCGAACGTCTCCGGCACGACGCTCTACGTCGATGCCGGGTACCACGCGATGGGCATGTGAGCGCCGTGTCGGTCGAGCAGCGTCTCGCTGAGCTCGGTCTCGAGCTGCCACCCGTTCGCCCGCCCGCCGCGAGCTACGTGAATGCGGTGCAGACCGGGAATCTCGTCTACCTGTCCGGCGCCGGGCCGGTGAGGGCCGATGGTCAGGTACCGACGGGCAAGGTCGGAGACGACGTCACGACCGAGGAGGCGGCCGAGCATGCCCGCGTCATTGCCCTCAATCTCCTCGCGGTGCTGAGGCACGAGGTCGGCAGTCTCGACCGCGTCAAGCGCGTCGTGAAGCTGCTCGGGATGGTGAATGCGACTCCCGACTTCGTCGAGCACTCGAAGGTGATCAACGGCTGCTCCGACCTCCTCGTGGAGGTGTTCGGCGAAGGGCACGCTCGCTCGGCGGTTGGTGTCGGCAGCCTTCCGTTCGGGATGCCGGTCGAGATCGAGGCGATCTTCGAGGTCGAATAGGTACTCGGCGGTGAAGGCGGCGCTCGTACACGACGTCGGAGGGATCCCGGAGGTGGGGGACGTCGCCGAGCCGTCCGGCGAGACGATCGAGGTGTTCGCGGCGCCGATCAACCCGATCGACCTCGCCGTCTCGCGTGGCGTCCTCGCCACCGGCCATCCCGAGCTGCCCTACGTCCCGGGCTGCGAGGCAGTCGGTCGTACCGACGACGGCAAGGTTGTCTGGATCTTCGGCGGCTCGCTCGGACGGACATCGCACGGCGCAATCGCCGAGCGCGCGCCGATCGGGGACGCCCACGTGATAGCCGTGCCCGAGGGCGCCGATCCTGCGCTCGCCGCCGGGCTGGGGATCGCAGGTCTGGCCGGGTGGCTGCCCTTGGCGTGGCGGGCGCCGCTCGCAGGAGGAGAGAACGTGCTCGTGCTCGGCGCCACCGGCTCCGTCGGGCTCGTCGCCGTGCAGACGGCGAAGCTGTTGGGCGCCGCCCGTGTTGTCGCAGCCGGTCGCAGTGCCGCGGGCCTGGCGCGCGCGGCGCAGCACGGCGCCGACGCGACGCTCCGCCTCGACGAAGCGGACGATCTCGTCGTCGCCTTCAAGGCAGCCTTCGGTGGCGAAGGCCCGAGCTACGTCTTCGACGCGCTGTGGGGTGCGCCCGCGGCGGCCGCGGTCGAGGCAGCGGCCCCTCGTGCCACCGTCGTCAACCTCGGCCAGTCCGCCGGCGCGACCGCCGAGCTCGCGTCAGCTGCCGTGCGCTTCAAGAACCTCTCGGTCCTCGGCCACACGAACTTCCTTGTTCCTCCAGGCGAGCTCGCGGAGCAGTACCGCCAGCTCGTCGGGCACGCGATCGCCGGCGAGATTCGCCTTGACGTGGAGCGCGTGCCCCTCGACTCGGTCGGTGACGCGTGGCGACGTCAGGCGGAGGGCGCCGGGACGAAGCTAGTCGTCGTCCCGTAGCTCAGGCGCGCGCTGCGGCGATCACGGCGTCGATGTCCGGCATCTCGCTACCTAGCAGCCACGCCGCTTCGATCGTCTCGGCGTCACGGATCAGGAACGCCGAGCGGAGCGGAACATCGCTCATGCCGAGCGGCTCGAACGCGACGTCGAACGCGCGTGTCGCGTCGCCGTTCCAGTCCGAGAGGAGCGGCACGTCGACGTCGAGCGTCTGCGCCCATGCGCGGTGCGACCACGGTGAGTCGCGGGAGATGGCGAACGGGCGGATGCCGGCCGCCGCGAGATCGTCGCTCCTGTCCCGCAGGAGGTGCATCTCGGTCGTTCAGCCGGGCGACCAGTCGAAGACGTAGAAGCAGAGGAGCGTCAAGCCGTCACCGAGCACATCGCGCAGCGGCCGTGCTTCCTCACGAGGGGAGGTCCACACCTGGACGTCGGGGACGCGAACGCCAGCTTCAAGCATCGACTCGAACCGTAACGTGTCTCGCTTTGGCTGCGATGTTGCATATGGCACGAGCAGCAGCCAAAATCGAGGGAGGAATGGGCATGCAACCTCGTTCTCCTCAGCACAGAGTCGCCCGGGTGATCCCTGTTGTCGCGGTCGCAGCAGCTCTTCTGGTCGTCTGTTGCAGCGGCACCTCGATCGCCGCTGCGGCGCACGTTTCCTCGAAGCAGGCGAAGCCAAAGCTTGCCGGCACCTGGTCAGGGCGGTACAGCGGCGCTGTATCGGGCACCTTCACGCTTCGCTGGACGCAATCGGGGCTCGACCTTGCGCGGAACGATCAAGCTCTCGAACCCACCCGGTAGGTACCCCATCTCGGGCGCCGTGCGCGGCAGCAAGATCTCATTTGGGGCCGTCGGTGTCGGCGCGACCTATACGGGCACGGTCTCGGGCAGGTCGATGTCCGGCCGCTGGAAGAGCGCAAACCGCGGCGGCACCTGGAGCGCTCGCAAGACCTCCTGACGATGCCGCACGCGAGCCCCGTGCCTCCTTCGGGGACGACCTGGCCATTCGCCTCAGGGTGCGCAGCACCAGCCCTGGAGGCGCGGGAACGAGCGCGAGCGGAACTGCTCGGAGACGTTGGCGACCGCGCCGAAGGTTCCGTCCTCCTGCCCGCACGAGGATCCACTGGTCGGCGGTCTGCCAGGTGACGATCAGCCAGCGCCCAGCGGGCGCCCACTCGAGGTCGCGGAAGACTCCGGTTGCGTTGGCGAGTGTGCGCCCGCCGAGGATGTACGCGCTGCTCTGCGACCCGTGGATGCGTGCGACAGCGACCTCGGTCGTTCCCGGCCGGAATGCGGCGTCGACGTCCGGCCATCCTTCAGCCGGGTCCTCCTGGTCGAGGATCCGCCCGCGCGCCGTCGTAGACGCGCAAGTGGCGCGGCGAGAGGACGAGCAGGCGCCTTCCGCTCGATGACCACTCGACGGCCGTGACGCGCCCCGGCGGGCGTGGCACCTGCCACAGGAGTGCTCCACTCTCCGGTTCCACCACGCGCACGTGCCTCGCGGTCGTGTACGCAAGCGCGAGGCGCGCGCCGGGCCGCCAGGCGAGCGGTCCGCCCGCGCCCGGCACGATCAGGCTGGTCGTCCGTGCCGTCCCCGGCCACGACGCGGATCCCCGTCCGGTCGACGTAGGCGATGCGCGTGTCCGTCTCGGTGCCGGCCCAGCGCGGGAACCGAACCCCTGGCCGCGCAAGCGTCCAGCGAACGCTCCCGTCGGGCTCGAGCGCGGCGAGCTCGTTCTCGCGCGCGGCGACGACGAAGCGCCCGAACGGCGACCAGCTCGCCTCGCGGTACGCGCCGAGAAGTCGCTTCGAGCCGTCCTGCTGCACGACCCAGACGCCTGCGTCCGAGGCGACGAGCAGCCGACCCGGCGCAGGGAGGGAGAAGAGCGCCGGCTGTGCGCGCTCGACGCCGACGGCCTCGCGGATCTCGTCCAGCACCGCGCGGCCGGGCGGGCTCGAGCACGGCTGCGAGTGCCGCCACGACGACGGCGACGGCGATCGCCGGCCGCCACATCCGCGCGCGGCCGCTCGACCGGCTGTCGCTCGCGAGAACGCGGCTGACGACGACGCTCCAGGTGCGCTCGCGAGCGTCGTGCTCGCTCGGGATCTCGATCGCGCTCGAGCTCGCGTCTCACAGCTCGTCCCCCAGCGCATCGAGGCCGCGTCGCAGGCGTGAGTTGACCGTGCCGCGCGGGAGGTCGAGTGCGTCCGCGATCTCGCCCGGCGTGAACTCGAGCAGGTAGCGCATCACGATCACGGCTCGGTGCTCGGGCGAGAGCCGTGCGAGCGCGGCGAGCGTCTCGCCGCCGGCCGTCCGCGACCGCTGGCGCGGGCAGCGAGTCGACGAGCTCGACCTCGGCCGCGGAGCTTCCGCGCGCGCGTCCAGTCGATCGCGCGGTTGACGACGATGCGGTGGAGCCACGGGCCGAACGGGCCGCCGGCGATCGAAGCGATCGAGCGCGCGGATCGCGGCCAGGAACGACTCCTGCGCGATGTCCTCGGCGGCGCCGGCGTCGTGCGTGACGAGGTACGCGGCGCGAAACGCGCGCGGCCAGTGCGTCCGGAAGAGCGCCTCGAGATCCGAGACCGATCCTCGCTGCGCGCCGCGCACGCGGGCGCGCTCGTCCCGACCCGCGAGCATTCCGTGCCCAGACTACGGCGGAACCTGGCCGAGAGGTCCATGCTCCGACATACGACCGGAACCGCGTCGGAGGTCCCGGGACCTCAGCGGCGCTTCCCAGGCGTAGTACGAACGTGGACAGACGCCAGTTCGTGCTCGCGGCAGCCACAGTGCCGTTCGCGCTCGCGGTCGCGCCCGCCGGCGTTCGCAAGGCGACTCGGCGGCACTCCGGTCGCGTACGTCACCGCCGATCTCGAGAGCCACGTCGTCGTGCTCGACCTCGGATCCGCGCGAGGTCGTGAAGCGCATTCCGACCGGGCCGGGTCCTCGCAGCATCGAGTCGGTTCAGGACTGGAGCGCGGTCGTCGCACACACGGAGCACGGCGTCGTGACGCTGCTCGACGCCGCGACCGGCTCTGTCCGCGCCGAGCTCGAAGGCTTCGGCGCACCGCGTTACACCGCAGTGCATCCGCGGCTGCCGGTCGCGTACGTGACCGACTCGGAACGCGAGGAGGTCGTCGTCCTGGATGCCAGGCGCGGCCGCGTGCTCCGGCGCACGGCTGTGCCCGGCCCTGCGCGGCACATCGGGATCGAGCCCCGGACGGCCAGACGCTCTGGACGGCACTCGGCACGAAGGCGGAGCGCGTCGCGGTGCTCGACACGACGCGATCCGCGGCGCCCGAGGCTCGTCCGGACGTTCACGCCGCCGTTCCTCGCTCACGACGTCGTGTTCGCGCCCGACGGTCGCACCGTCTGGGTGACCTCGGGCGACCAGCGGCGGATCGCGCTCTACGCGCGCAGTGGCCGTGTCCGCCGCGTCATCGCGGCGGGCTCGCCTCCGCAGCACGTCACGTTCGCCCGCGAGAAGGCATTCGTCGCGAGCGGCGACGACGGCACCGTGCGCCGCCACCGTCTCGACGGCGAGCTCGTCCGCGAGGCACGTGTCCCCGTCGGCTCGTACAACGTGACCTTCGGCTGGGGACGCGTCGTCTCCCCGTCGCTCGGCCGCGGGACGCTCAGCGTGCTCGACGCGAACGGAGCGTGTTCGCGGAGTTCGACACGATCGCCCGCGCCGCCCACGACGCCTGCATCGTCTTCGGCCCCTGAAGGAGGCATCTCGATGAAGTCGATGCTCACCATCGCTCTGCGCCATCGCCGCTGTTCGCCGCTCGTGCTGGTCGCGGGAGCCGGTGCCGAACGGCTCGCCCGTACTCGCCCGGTCTCGCGTACGGATGGCCCGGCGTCGGCTCGCCTCGACGGAAGCGTGCACTACGTCACGCTCGGACCATCGAAGTGCGACGATCGTCGCCGCTCGTTCGGGCGAACGAGCGGACAGGTCGTTCGAGCCAGACGGTGCGTCGGCTTCTACGCGCGTTCCGCTCGTCGCGTACGACGGGACCGACGGGCGGACTCTCGGGCGACGGACGAGTCGCTCGTCCTCGGCTCGTACGGCCGCAGCCCGGCCGAGCCGGCAAGACGCGCTTCGCCGTCCTGAACACGAAGACGCTCACAGCTCCGGCGAGTCGTTGGTCCTGGCGGGATCCTGGTCGTTCGACGCGATCTCGCCCGACGGATCGATGCTCTACCTCACCGAGCACCTGCGCGCGGGAGACGATCCGCTCGTATCGGGTCCGGCCGTCGACCCGCAGCACGCGGCGGCTTCAGGGTGCCGATCGTCGATCGGCTCGAGGGCGAGGAGGAGATGGGCGGCTGCCCCGTCGCGAGGGCATCGAGCCCCGATGGTCGCTGGGCGTACACGCTCTACGCACGTCGCGGTGACCGAGCCGTTCGTGCACGCGCTCGACACGGCGAAGCGTGAGGCGTTCTGCATCGACCTTCCGCTCCGGCTCGGCTGCGACCGAGCAGATGGCGCTACGGCTCGCGCTGAGCGCGGCACGCGCGCTGTCCGTGCGGCTCTACGGCGGCAGGCGGCTCGCGACGGTCGACACGCGGCACCTGGGAGGTGCCGGCGCTAGACAGGAGACGGGCAGCGCCTCGGTCGCCTCCGCGATCTCGCGTGCGACCTCGACGATGTCGCGGTTCGCGTTGTAGATCCGGAGCTGGCGATCCGAGGACGAGCCGCGGCCGAGGATGGCGAGCACGCCCTCGAGCTCGCGCTCGGAGCCGAGCTCGCGGGCGTGCGGCCGAAGCTCGGTCACGGTGCGCCGGATCAGGCGGGCGACCGGGACGCGGTTCCGGCCCGCGCTCGCGAGATCCATGACCGGCGCCTCGAGCCCGTAGCGCGCCGCGAGCCACTTGTTCTCGCTCGTGAGGATGCGGTGGTACGAGGGGATCTCCTCGGCCTGCCTCGTGTTGCTCGCAGAGTTGCTTCACGAGCGCCTGGCAGTACGCGGCGATCGCGACGGCGTCCTCGACGCGCGTCACCGCGTCGCAGATCCGGATCTCGATCGTCCCGAGCCGCGGGTGCAGGCGGATGTCCCACCAGATGTGCGTGTAGTCGGCGATGCAACCCGAGCGCTCGAGCTGCCCGACGACCGACGCGTAGTCCGCGTAGTCGCGGAAGCGCGGCGGCGGGCCCGAGCGCGGGAACGCGGAGAAGACCATCTGCCGGCTCGATGCGAGCCCAGTCGGCTCGCCGCGCCAGAACGGCGAGCTCGCCGACAGCGCGAGGAGCGGCGCGAGGTGCGGGAGCAGCCCGTTCACGACCTGGATCGCCTTCTCCGGGTCGTCGACCGCGACGTGCACGTGCATCCCGAAGATGAGCTCGCGCCGCGCGACGTACTGCAGCTGGTCGATCAGCGCGCGGTAGCGGTCCTTCGCGGTGATCCGCTGGCGCTCGAAGAGGCTGAACGGATGCGTGCCCGCGGAGCCGACGCGCGTGCCCTGCTCGCTCGCGATCTCGGTGACGTACCCGCGGAGCGTCGTCAGCCAGCGCATCACGTCGCCGGCGTTGTGGCACACGGGCGTCGCGATCTCGAGCACGGACTGCATGAGCTCGGCGTTGATCCGCGCCTCGAGCTCGTGGCCCGTGACCGCGGCGAGCATCGTCTCGATGTGCTGGACGAGATCGAACGTCTCCGCGTCGAGGAGCTGGTACTCCTCCTCGACGCCGAGCGTGTACGGGTCACCCGTCCCGAACTTGTGGTCGAGGACGCTGCCGGCCGGCTCGGAGCCGTTGCCGCCGTGATGGAGGGCGGGAACGCCTGCTTCCCGGTCACGGTAGGACCGCCTCGACCTCGATCTCGACCTTCCAGCGCGGGTCGAAGAGACCTGCGAGGACGGTCGTGTTCGCGGGCCGAACGTCGCCGAAGACCTCCGCGTGCGCGCGCGCGAAGCCGTCGAAGTCGGCCGCGTCCGACGAGGTAGACCCGCGTGCGCACGACGTGCTCGAGGCTCGTTCCGGCGCTCTGCTCAGGGCCGTGCGGATGAGCTCGAGGCAGACGTGTGTCTGGTCGTAGATGTCCTCGGGCGGCGGCGAGCCGTCGGCGGGGTTCGCGGCGGTGCCCGAGACGTGCACCCGGTCGCCGGCGACGACCGCGCGCGAGTAGCCGACGATCGGCTCGTACGCACCCGTCCCCGAGATGTTTCGCCTCTCCACGCCGCGACTAGTATCGCCGCGCGTGCAGGCACTTCGCCAGATCGACGGCTGGCCCGTCGAGTTCGCGGCCGCGGGCGTCGTCGATCCGGGCGGGAGCGTCGTGACGCATGGCGACGCGACGCGGGCGGTTCGGCTCGCGTCGGTGTCGAAGCCGGTCGCCGCTCTCGCGACGCTCGTCGCGGCCGAGGAGGGAGTCGTCGACCTCGACGAGCCGGCCGGCCCGCCCGGTTCGACCGTGCGGCACCTCCTCGCGCACACGTCGGGGCTTCCGTTCGACGGGACGACGCCGATCGCGCGACCGGGCCACCGCCGGATCTACTCGAACGACGGCATTCGCGCGTCCTCGCCGACCATCTGGCGGAGCGTGCCGAGATGCCGTTCGCCGACTACGTCCGCGAGGCGGTCTGCGCGCCGCTCGAGCTCGGCGCTCGACCCGAGCGGCGACCCCGGCTCGGGCATGCACGCGTCGCTCGACGACGTGCTCGCCGTCGGCCGCGAGCTCCTGCTGGCCGCGGCTCGTCGCCGACGAGACGCGTGACGAGATGGTCGGCGTGCAGTTCCCGGGACTCTCGGGCGTGCTGCCCGACCACGGCCGCTTCGACCCGCTCGACTGGGGGCTCGGCGTGCAGCTGAACACGCGCCCGCCGACGTGGATGGGGACGCGAACGTCGCCGCGCGCGTTCGGCCACTTCGGCGGACCGGGACGTTCCTCTGGGTCGATCCGGACGCGCGCGTCGTCTGCGCTGCGCTCACGACGCGCGAGTTCGACGAGTGGGCGAAGGAGGCCTGGCCGCGCTTCTCCGACTCCGTGCTGGACGAGCTGCCGCACTCCTAGCGCGAAACCGACCGGCAGAAATACGCTGCCCGCATGCCGTACGCGTCGAACGCGCTCGACGGCAGCGAGGTCTACTTCGAGGACGAAGGTGGCTCGGGGTCGCCGGTTCTCCTGTACGGCGGCATCCTCGACGCGGTCGAGTCCGTGCGGGCGTCGCACCTGGCTGTGGCGCTCGAAGAGCACGCGCCCGAGTTCCGGCTGATCTACGTCGACCACCGTGGCCTCGGTCGGAGCTCCAAGCCCCACGAGCCCGAGGCGTACGCGATGCCGCTTCAGGTTCGGGATGCGGTTGCGGTTCTCGACCTCCTCGGCGTCGAGCGCGCGCACGTCGTCGGCAGGTCATACGGAGGGCGGCTGGCCTTCGGCATCGCGGAGCACGCCCCCGAGCGGGTGCTCTCGATCGTCGCAGGTGGGCAGCAGCCGTATGCACTGAACCCCGATGGGCCGCTCATTCGTGCTCTCGACGAGGCGCTCGATGCGACGCGAACGGACGGAGCGGTGCGCTTCGTCGAAGCGCTGGAGAAGCACTGGGGGGCTCGAATCCCGGACTTCGAGCGCGAGGTATATGTCGGCCAGGACGGCGCCGCGGTCGCGGCGGCGTTCGAGGCGATGCTCGTCTCAGGCGACCTCTCCGCGCGCCTGCGCGAGTGGCGCGTTCCCTGCCTCGTCTATCTCGGCGCTGGCGACGCCGACTTCCTCGAGCAGGCTCGACGAGCGGCGACGGAGATACCCGATGCCGAGTTCATCGCCCTCGATGCACTCGACCATCTCGCCGCGCACTTCGAGGCCGAGCGGGTCGTCCCGGCAGTTCTCGCGATGCTGCGCGCGAACAGCTAACCGTCGTCGGCGAAGAGCGGCCGAATGAGCTCGTCGAACGTTCCCTCGTCGCAGCTCGCGACGACGCAGGGGGTCATCGCCGTGACCGTCGCCGTTCGGGGCACGTGCATCGTGAGCGCGACCTCGCCGAAGAACTCGCCGGCCTTCAGGACGCGCCGCTCGCCGAGCGCCGACTGCGAGACACCGGCGAGCGCCCGAGAGGAGCACGAAGAAGCGGTCGCCCGGCTCGCCCTCGCGGATGAGAACCGTGCCCGACGACACCTCCTGGCGCTCCATGCGGTCGGCGAGCTTGCCGAGCGTCTCACCCGTGAGGTCGGCGAAGAGGCCCACGCGTGCGAGCTCGGTCACCGATGCCGGGACATGTCGGGGCGACACTGCGCGAAAGCGTACTCAGATGCACCAAAGGGCCGGCGAACCGGCCCTTCGGTTAGGGGAGGGGGAGGGGGAAGCCTCGAACGAAACTTGCTGCAAAGAGCTTCCTATCAGGTTACGCCTCGAAGGGGAAGTGCCGCGTTGCGCTCAGGCTGCGAAACCGAGCGAGCGCTCGAGCGCGGACTTGGGCTGCGCACCGACGGCTGCCGCGGTCGGCTCGCCGTCCTTGAAGAGGATCATCGTCGGGATCGACATGACCCCGTACCGCATGGACAGCCCCTGCTCCTCGTCGATGTTGACCTTCACCAGCTTCACTTCGTCCTTGCGCTCCTCCACGATCTTCTCGAGGACGGGAGCGACGGCGTGGCACGGACCACACCACTCGGCCCAGAAGTCGACGATGACTGGTGTCTCGGACTTCAGGACCTCCTGCTCGAAGGTCTGCTCGGTGACGTCAAGTGCCATGAGACTCATTGAATCCTTTCATACGTCGTATTTGCGAATGCCCGGGTTCTAACGCCGAAGCCGCGCAATCCCTTCCCTAGACTGATTCCTCGTGGCGCAGATCTTCACACCGCTCCCGGACAAGCCGGATCACGGCGCACTCGAGCTCGAGATCCTCGAGGCCTGGGAGCGCGAGTCGACCTTCGACACGCTCCGCGAGGGCAACCGCGGCGGCCCGAAGTTCAGCTTCATCGACGGGCCGATCACGGCGAACAACCCGATGGGCGTGCATCACGCGTGGGGACGCACGCTCAAAGACGTCTTCCAGCGCTACAAGGCGCTACGCGGCTTCGACCAGCGCTACCAGAACGGCTTCGACTGCCAGGGCCTGTGGGTCGAGGTGGAGGTCGAGAAGTCGCTCGGGCTCAACTCGAAGCGCGAGATCGAGGAGTACGGGCTCGCCGAGTTCGCCGCCCGCTGCCGGGAGCGCGTCGCGCGGTTCTCCGAGGAGATCACCGAGCGCTCGCAGCGGCTCGGGATGTGGATGGACTGGGACCGCGACTACTACACGTTCTCCGACACGAACATCGAGTACATCTGGCGGTTCCTCGCCGAGGTGCACAGGCGTGGCTGGCTGTACCAGGGCCATCGCTCGACCGTCTGGTGCCCGCGCTGCGGAACCTCCATCTCGCAGCACGAGGTCTTCTCCGGCGAGTACCGGGAGCTCGAGCACCCCTCGCTCTACGTTCGGCTCCCCCTGAGAGGGCGCGCTGGCGAGTCGCTCGTCGTCTGGACGACGACGCCCTGGACGCTGCCGGCCAACGTTGCCGCCGCCGTGAACCCGACGGCCGACTACGGCCTCACCGAGGACGGCGAGTGGTGGGCGGTTGCGCGCAAGCCCGACGCCGCTTTCGTTCGCACCGTGCGCTGGCAGCGGAGCTCGTCGGCCTCGAGTACGAGAGGCCGTTCGAGCGCATTCCCGCACAGGAGGGTGTCGTCCACCGCGTGATCCCCTGGGAGGACGTCTCGCTCGACGAGGGGACGGGGATCGTGCACATCGCGCCCGGTGCGGGCTCCGAGGACTTCGAGCTCGGCCGAACCCACGACCTCGCCGTGCTCGCCCCGCTCGACGAGGCGGGCCGCATGCTGCCCGGTTACGGGTTCGACGGGCTGTCGACGGACGACGTCGCGCAACCCGTCATCGACGATCTCGAGGCGCGCGGGCTGCTCGTCGAGTCGGGCCGCATCGTCCACCGCTATCCCACGTGCTGGCGATGCGGGACGCCGCTCGTCTTCCGTGTCGTCGACGACTGGTTCATCGCGGCCGACGAGGTCCGCCAGCCGATGCTCGACGCGAACGCAACGGTCGAGTGGACGCCGGACTTCTACTCGAAGCGCATGGACGACTGGCTCCGGAACATGGGCGACTGGAACATCTCGCGCAAGCGCTACTTCGGGTTGCCGCTTCCGTTCTATCCGTGCGAATGCGGGCACCTCACGGTCATCGGCTCCCGAGCCGAGCTCGAGGAGCGGGCGGTGCGGGGACTCGATCAGCTTCAGGAGCTCCACCGCCCCTGGATCGACGAGGTCGTCATTCGGTGCGAGGCGTGCGAACAGGAGGTGCAGCGCGTCCCGGAGGTCGGCGACGCGTGGCTCGACGCCGGGATCGTCCCGCTGTCGACGCTCGGCTGGGAGAACGGAGACAACATCGTCGCCGGCAATGGAACCGGGGCTGCGAAGGGACTCACGCTCGCCGACCTCCCCGACCACGCCTACTGGGAGGAGTGGTTCCCGGCGGACTGGGTCTCCGAGATGCGAGAGCAGATCCGGCTCTGGTTCTACTCCATCTCGTTCATGTCGGTCACGCTCGTCGGACGGTCGCCGTACCAGCGCGTGCTCACCTACGAGAAGCTCCTCGACGAGACCGGCCGCGAGATGCACCGCTCGTGGGGAAACGCGATCGCGGTCGAAGAGGCGCTCGAGCGGATGGGCGCCGACGTCATGCGCTGGCAGTACTGCTCGCAGCCGCCGAGCCAGAATCTGCTGTTCGGCTACGGGCCTGCTCACGAGATCCAGCGGAAGCTCCTCACGCTCTGGAACTCGTGCAAGTTCCTCGTCGACTACGCGAACATCGAGAGCTGGACACCCGACTGGGACGACCTCGCCTCGGGGCCGGGCGGCCAGCTCGAGCCGCTCGACCGCTGGCTCGTCGAGCGGACGCACGCGCTCGTCGCCGACGTGACCAGCCGCCTACGAGAGCTGGCTGACCGTCGACGTCGTGCGCGCCTACGAGGCGTTCGTCGACGACGTCTCGAACTGGTACATCCGGCGTTCGCGACGGCGGTTCTGGGACGGCGACCCGGTCGCGCTACGCACGCTCTGGTATGCGCTCGTCCAGGGGTTGCGCGTGGTGGCGCCGCTCATGCCGTTCCTCACCGACCACCTCTGGCGCGTACTCACGGAGCCGTGCGAGGACGCGCCGAGCTCCGTGCACCTCGCCGGCTGGCCGGCCACGCCCGAGGCGGACGCGGCTCTTCTGAGCGAGATCGCCGAGCTGCGCCGCGTCGTCGAGCTCGGGCGGCAGGCGCGGGCGACCTCGGGCATGAAGCTCCGCCAGCCCCTCCGTGCGCTGATCGTCGAGGGCGCACCGCTCGCAGTGAGCCATGTGGACGAGATCGCCGACGAGCTGCGCGTTCGAGACGTCTCCTTCGGACAGGTCGACGCGAGCGAGCTCCGCGTCAAGCCGAACCTCCCCCTGCTCGGGCCGAAGCTCGGGAAGGAGCTGGGCGCCGTGCGCGCCGCGCTCGAGGCGGGCGAGTTCGAGGAGCTTCCCGACGGCGGCGTCCGCGTCGGTGTCTACGAGCTCACGCGCGACGAGGTGCTCGTCGAGCGGCACGGCAAGGAGGGCTGGGCGGTCGCCGCGTCCGACGGGGTCACCGTCGCGCTCGATCTCCAACTCGACGACGACCTCCTCCGCGCGGGTCGCGTCTACGACCTCATCCACGGTGTGAACACGATGCGCAAGGAATCCGGGCTCGAGCTCACGGACCGGATCCGGCTCACGATTCCCGAGGCCGACGCCGACCTGCTCGAGCACTCGGACTGGATCGCCCGCGAGACCCTCGCCGTGTCGGTCGACGCGGACGGCTCCGAGCTCGCGCTCGCGCTCGCGAGGAGCTAGCGACGCTGTCGTATGCTGACGGCGTGGCGCACTGCCCACGCTGCGAGCGTGAGGTCGCGGTCGAATAGCGCTTCTGCCCGTGATGCGCCGAGCCGCTGCGCCTGAAGCTCGTCGAGTTCTTCCGCGCACCGATGAAGACGAGCACCGCGCGCTGCGGGTCTCGCGCTACCTCGCCGAGGGGCGGGTGCGGTTCAGCGTCTGGGACGAGACCGGGACCGCGCGTGCCGCCGTCTCTCTCGACGTCGACGAGGCTGCACGGCTCAGCGCGTTCGTTGTGCCGAGACGATCGCGAGGACAGACGCTCGTCGATGAGCTTCGCGCCTTCGTCAAGCGCTGAGTAGGGGCGAGGCTTGCATCGCCCTCAGTCGCCGGCTACGAAGAAGACCCACGAGCCGTCCGGCGCGATCCCCGTGCGCCAGCCGAGGTAGCCGATGCCCTCGGGGAAGAGCTCACTGGGCGGGCCGAGCGGTGCGAGCAGCTCCACCTCGTGGGGGGAGAGGTCGTCGGAGCTCTCGACCGTGAAGGCCCAGGGCCACACGTAGTAACCGCGCGAGAGCACGTACGGCAGCTTCAGGATCGTCGCAAGCGCTTCCAGCGGGTTCTCGTCGGTCGTGCGCTCGACCTTCTGCCAGTACGCGATCGGCCCGCCTTCTACCGGGCCGCCGAAGGTGTACTCGAACCCCGTCTCGGGGACGAGCGGGCGTAGCTCCTCGTAGTCGCCGGACTCCGCCGCGGCGAGCAGCGCGGCACGCGTGTCCTCGACTGCGGCCGGCAATGCGGAGGCCTCCGCTGACGCCGCATCGCCGCTCGAGTCCAGCTTGAAGCCGAGCATGACGCCGGATGCGAAGGCGACGATCCCGATCAGCGCGACGACGAGCGTTCGCACGCTAGCTCTGGGCGGCGAGCTCGAGCTCGCGGCGGAGCTCGACCGGCAGCCGGAACGTCACGTCCTCCTCGACGATCCGGTACGGCTCGATGTTCGTCACCCCCCGGGCGCGGAACCAGTCGCAGACGCGGGAAACGAGCTTCTCGGGTGCGGACGCGCCCGACGTGATCCCGACGGTGCTCGCGCCGTCCAGCCAGGCCTCGTCGATCTCCGTCTCGTCGTCGATCAGATGCGCCGCAGTGCCCGCGGCGCGTGACGTCTCCACGAGACGGTTCGAGTTCGAGGAGTTCCTCGATCCGATGACGAGAAGCAGGTCGATCTCGGGGAGCATCTCCTTGA
Organism: uncultured Gaiellaceae bacterium; assembly: GCA_963744505.1. Taxonomy (GTDB): domain Bacteria; phylum Actinomycetota; class Thermoleophilia; order Gaiellales; family Gaiellaceae; genus GMQP-bins7. Next base: position 9,776 of record CAVUTL010000003.1, on the reverse strand, counting down.
CCGCCCACTGCCGGTTGGAGGTCGCGTAGCAGATGTCCTCCTTGCGAGGGGCGCGGATCTCGGGGAAGCGGCGCCGGAGCGCGGTGATGATCTCCCCCGTCTCGTCGACCGAGAGCGTCGTCTGGGTCACGTATGCGAGCTTCGCGTCCTCGGGGAGGTCGAGCGCTTCGACCTCGTCGACGGTCTGGACGAGGACGGTCGCCTCGGGCGCCTCGCCCATCGTCCCCACGACCTCCTCGTGGCCCTCGTGGCCGATGAGGACGACGGTGTAGCCCTCGTCCGCGTACCTGCGGGCCTGCACGTGCACCTTCGTGACGAGCGGGCACACGGCGTCGATGACGTTGTGACCGAGCTTCTCCGAGTTGGCGAACACGGACGGCGCGACGCCGTGTGCGGAGTACACGACGGTCGCTCCCTCCGGCACCTCGGTCTCCTCCTCGACGAAGATCGCGCCCCGCGCCTCGAGGTCCCGGACGACGTGGATGTTGTGGACGATCTGCTTGCGGACGTAGACGGGAGCGCCGTAGTGCTCGAGGGCGAGCTCGACGGTCTCGACGGCGCGCTCCACCCCTGCGCAGTAGCCGCGCGGCGATGCGAGGAGCACTCGTTCGACCACGCGCACAGGGTATCCCGGACCGCGCTTGCAACAGTCTGTTGCAAGCGTTGTCAGCGGGCCGACTGCGCGACGAGGATCCCGGCGATGACGACCGCACCGCCGATCAGCTGCGTCGGCCCGAACGTCTCGCCCAGCCACGCCCATGCCACGACCGTCGCGACGACGGGCTCGAGCGTCGCCACGATCGACGCGCGCGTCGCGTTGATGTGTCGCAGCGCTCCCGTGAGCAGCGAGAACGTCACCATCGTCCCGATCACGACGATGAACGCCACGAGCGCCCACACGGGCGCCGAGTACTCGTCCAGGTTCCCCTGGAGCGAGACGTCCTCGCCGAGCACGCTCCACGGGAACTCCCAGAGCGGCTGGAGAACCGCCCAAAGCAGCGCCGCGAACAGGAAGCCGTAGAACGAGAGCGAGGCGGCGTCGCGGTGCCGGCGCTCCCGCTCGGCCATGAGGAGGTACGCGGTGAGCGCGAGCGCGCCGCCGAACGCGGCCGTGACGCCCACCGTGCTGAACGCCACCCCCGCCCAGAGCTCGACCACGAGCGCGAGGCCCGTCAGGCACATCAAGACTGCGACCCAGATTCGGCGCCTGACGTGCTCCTTGTAGACGAAGCGTGCGAAGAGCGCGACGAACAGCGGCGCGGTGAACTCGATGAGAAGGGCGACGCCCACCGGGAGGTTCTCGATCGCGACGAAGTAGAGCCACTGCACGAGCGCGATCCCGATCAGTCCGAACGCGACGAGGAAGAGGAGCTCGCGGCGTCCGACCCGCAGGCGCTTCGGCGCGACCACGAGCAGGAACCCGAGGAACAGGACCGCAGCGCACGTGTTGCGGATCTGCGCGAGCTCGAGCGACGAGAGCCCCGAGCCGAGGACGACCTTGGAGACGCTCCCGTTGACGGCGAAGAGCGTCGCCGCCGACGCGACCATCACGTAGCCGAGTCGTGTCCTGTCGTCCGGGCGCCCCTCGGGGAGCAGGGTGGGGGCGTCGACCATGAGCCCGCAGGCTATCCGCCTACACTGTGCGGCCTCGGGGCGTAGCTCAGCCTGGCAGAGCGCTCGGTTTGGGGCCGAGAGGCCGCGTGTTCGAATCACGCCGCCCCGACTCGTGAGGCTCGTCCTCAGCACCGTCATCGCGGCGGCAGTCGTGCTCGCACCGTCCGCCACGCCGTACGCGACGGAGTTCCGCGGCACGATCGACCGCATCGACGGTGCGCAGGCGAAGCGGATGACGGGCGTCTCGTGGCGGAGAGGATGCCCGGTCGCGCTGCGAGACCTCCGGCTGCTGACGCTCTCGCACTGGGGGTTCGACGGCCGCCTCCGAACAGGCCGCCTGATCGCGCACCGGGCCGTCGCACGTGACCTGGTTGCGGTCTTCCGCGATCTCTACGCGGCCCGCTTCCCGATCCGGAAAATGGTTCCGATCGACGCCTACGGCGGCTCCGACTTCCGCTCGATCGAGGCCGACAACACGTCCGCGTTCAACTGTCGCTTCGTGGACGGGACGACGCGGTGGTCGAATCACGCGTACGGGACGGCGATCGACGTGAATCCGATCGAGAACCCGTACGTCGCGGGCGGAAGGACGTCGCACGTTGCGAGCAGGCCGTACGTGAGCCGAACGCCGCGTCGTCCAGGGATGGCGTACGAGGGCGGCTCGCTCGTGCGCGCTTTCGACCGGATCGGCTGGGGCTGGGGCGGCCGTTGGGTGTCGGTGAAGGACTACCAGCACTTCTCGGCCAACGGCCGCTGAACGAACGAGGGCGCCGCAGGCGCCCTCGTTCGACCGGATTCGATGTCTCCTACGCCGGGACCGGCTTGCGGCCGGCGACGAGGTACGTCCAGATCGCCCCGCCGAGTACACCGCCGGCGAGAGGGCCGACGATGTAGATCCAGACGTTCCCCCAGTCCTGGTTGTACAGAACGGGGTCGAGTGAACGTGCGGGGTTGAACGAGCCACCCGAAGCGGGGCCGACCGTCGTCGCGGCGGTGAAGATGAAGAGGCCGATCAGCAACGGCGCCATCACGCCCTTCCAAGGCGCGCGATCGTCTGTCGCGACAGTGAGGATGACCATCACGAACAGGGCGGTCGCGATGATCTCGAGCACCAATGCGGCCCAGTCGTCGATGCCGACGCCAGGATTCGTTTCCAGCGAGTTCGTAACCGCCTTCGAGTAGACGATCGCCATGACGAGGACGGCGCCGAAGCCGCCGACGAGCTGCGCGATCCAGTACGGAATCACGTCGCGGCTGGAGAATTTCCCGGCGATCGCGAGCCCGGCGCTCACCGCCGGGTTGAAGTGACCGCCGGAGACGTGCCCGAAGGCCGTGATCGCGAGCGCGAGCCCAAGACCGAACCCGAACGCGATGCCGAGCGGTCCGATCTGATCAAGGCCGAAGTCGGTTGCGATCGCGATCCCGCTGAAGCCGAAGAAGAAGAAGAGGAACGTCCCGACCGCCTCGGCGGCGAGACGTGTTCCGAGTGGATGATCCATCGCCGAACCTCCCGATTCCGGTGTCTCGAGGGCGATTCGGCACTGGTGAGCGGGTTCCTTCGTTGTCCGGAAAGGGAGTCCGCCCGGCTCAGCTGCCGTCGGGCCAGCCTCCGCGGTGCAGGACCATCGGGTGACGCGGTAGGCCGGTGACCGGATCAGCCAGCATCGCCTGTGTGTGCGGCAGGTACCGGCCGCTCGCTCGCCAGCCGTTCGGGTGCGGCTCGAGGCCGAGCGCGAGCCGCGAGCGATCGCCGTCGCGCTGGTCGAGGATCGCCTGCATCGCCGCGCGCATTCGCTCGAGCGACACCCGGCCGAGGTGTTGCTCCCACGCGGTCTCGACGGTTGCATGGGTTGCGTGGGTCGCATCTGCAGCGACCCGCCCGGCTTCCGTGAGCCGGACGACCTTCGTCCCCTCGACGAACACGCATCGCTTCAGGTACGACAGCGACATGCTCACCGCTTCGGGTGAGACCGCGGCTGCGCGTGAAAGCTCGCCGACGTCGATGTCCTTCTCGCCGAGCCTGCGCATGACGTTCTCGGCGAGCGGGAGCGAGAGCGGCGCCTCGCGCTCGAGGTCGAGGGTGTAGCCGAGGAGCGCTTGGGCGAGGACCGCCGAGAGCGGAACGGGATCTGACGGTCGTGGGCGCTCGGCGGTTACCTCCGAGACCATCCCGTTCGTTCCGGTCACGATCGGGAGGTACTCGGGCAGCGGCGGTTCGAGGCGCTCGACAACTGCCGACAGCGAATTCCTCAGCGCGCCGACCGCGTCCGCGCCGAAGCGGGAGCACCACCGGTCTTCGATCTCGCGAAGGAGCGGCGACCAGAGTCCCTGTGCAGCGATCCCCGTCCCCGTCGGGCGAACCACCCAGTCGCTCCGCAGACCGCGGGCGCTCCCGAAGCCCTCGCGTCTCGTCGCAGGCGGCTTGCGCGTCCCGGATGGTGCGACGAAGACGTAGCCCCAGCGCTCCATCCCGCCGAGCGTCGAGAGCACACGGGCCTTCGGCAGGCCTGCAGCCGCCGGGAGCTCGCCGACGGGGATTCCCGACCCCACGAACCGAAGGAAGTTCGACCACATCACGATCGACACGCGGAACGGACGCGATGGCGCGGCCTCCTCCATCCGGCGCTCGAACTCGTTGTCGAGCTCGATCGTGAAGGCGACGAGCAGATGCGACAGCTGCACGGAGAGCGGCACGGCCGGCATGCGTGCGGATGCTACGTCGGAGAGATCGGGCGACCGGGCTCGAACCGGCGACATTCATCGTTGTCGGCCCGTTAGCGTGGAACCCGCTACGGCGGGCCGGTGTATAGCGTCATCCGAACAGAGGAGGTCGCTCGTGCGAAGGTCACTCATCGTCGTCGCAGCCGTGGCGCTTGTGTATGCGAGTACAGCGCTTGCGGGGGGCTGGGCAACCGTGCGGCTGAGTTCGTCGCCGAAGGGCATGTCTGCGGACGAGCCCTGGGTCGTCAACATCACGGTGCTTCAGCACGGCCTTGCCAGCCAGCCGCTCTGCTGTCTGAAGCCGACCGTGACGATTAGAAGGGTCACGCAGCCCGCCTCCGCGAGCGCGGCTCTCAAGTCGCTGACGTTCAGGGCCAGACCGACGAGTCGCACTGGTGTCTACCGCGCTCGCGTCGTGTTCCCGAACGCCGGCACGTGGCGGTACGAGGTCTACGACGGCTTCACCATGTACGGCGGGGCACGAACACACAGGTTCGCGCCGGTGAAGATCGCCCCGGGCAGGCTCTAGCCCGGACTCGTGTTCCAGCGGGTTCCGGGAGAGCGGGCGACCGGGCTCGAACCGGCGACATCCAGCTTGGAAGGCTGGCGCTCTACCAACTGAGCTACACCCGCGTCCGGTTAGCGTAGCGCTGTGGATCCGTACGCGTGGTCGTGGAACCCGGAGGCGATCGCGATCCTCGGCGTTGCTGGCGCCTACCTCCTCGCGCTTCGCCGGTACCCGGCTTCTGCTTGGCGGATCGCGTGCTTCGTTGTAGCGATCGCGCTCCTCCTCGCCGTCACGGTTACGCCGGTCCACACCATCGGGATGCACTTCTTGCTCACGGTGCATCTGCTCCAGAACGTGGTGCTCGCCGAATGGGCGCCACTCCTGGTCGTGCTCGGGATCCCGCCTGCGCTCGGCGCCGCGATCGCGCGCCCACGGGCGATCCGCGTGCTCACGCGCCCAGCCGTCGCACTCTCGCTCTGGCTTGCGAACTACATGGTCTGGCACCTCCCGTGGATCTATGATGCGGCGCTCGAGAACCCGGCCACGCTGCTCCACCTCGAGCACGCGATGTACTTCGCCACGGGCCTCGCGATGTGGTGGTGCGTCTTCCAGGACGAGCCCCACCGCCTGGGCTCGGGCGCGCGCGCCGCGTACGTCTTCGCCGCATTCGTGCTCGCCAGCCCGGTCGGCCTCGTCATGGCTCTCGTCCCGAACGCGATCTACGACTTCTACGCCGAGGCGCACCATCGCGTCTGGGGGCTCGACCCGCTGGAGGACCAGCAGCTCGCGGGGATGCTCATGGCGCTCGAGCAGGCGGCCGTGTTCTTCGCCGTGTTCGCGTACTGGTTCTTCCGTTTCCTCGCGGACGAGGAGCGACGCGCGGACGTTGACCACCCTCCGGCACCGGCGTAGGGTCGAGCGGATGCGCCGACTCGCCGTGCTCGCAGCCGCCGCGACGCTCGGAGCTCGCAGCGCTCTCTGCCGATGCCGCCGGCCCGGGATTCCAGTACGGCGTCGCGGTGGGCGAGATGACATCGACGTCAGCCGTTCTCTGGACGCGCGCTCCGAGCGCGGGTGAGGTGCGGGTCCTCGTGGCAAAGCAGACCCCTCCGCGCACGGTGACGACTCGCACGGCGGTCGCGTCGACTGCCAACGACCTCACGGTCGCAGTCCGCTTGCGCGGCCTCGCACCGGGTGCGCGCTATGCGTACACGTTCTCGCAGCGCGAGCGCACGAGTGCGACGGGGAGATTCGTGACAGCGCCTGCCGCGGGGACGGCACGTGACGTGCGGTTCGCGATCTCGGGCGATGCAGACGCGACCGCGGGAGCGACGGGCAGGCCGGCGTTCAACGCGTTCCAGGTGTACGGGCGAATGGCCGCGGAGGGGAACGAATTCAACATCAACCTCGGCGACACGATCTATTCGGACAGCGAGGTGGGTGGCGCACCCGTCGCCCGCACCGTCCCGGAGAAGTGGGGCAAGTACAAGCTCGGGTTGCGCCTCGGGGGGCTCGGCGTCCTCAGGCGCAGCGCCGGCCTCTATAGCCACTGGGACGACCACGAGTTCATCAACGATTTCTCGCGACCCGAGAACGGCGACGCCATCTACGCAGCGGGCGTCAAGGCGTTCACGGACTATTCGCCCGTCGCGAAGCCGTCGGCCACCGGCCTCTACCGGACCTTCCGCTGGGGGAGGCACCTCGAGCTTTTCTTCCTCGACGAGCGCTCGTTCCGCAGCGGCAAGGCGACGGCCGCGTGCAACGGCGACCTGGCGCCGACGGCGCCGCAGGCCGTGCGCGACGCGTTCGCGACGCTCGCGCCCGGTCTCCGGAGCCCGATCCCGCCCGCGTGCCGCGCGGCGATCGACGATCCGACGAGGACGATGCTCGGCGCCCGCCAGTACGCCGTATTCACGAGAGCGATCAATGCGTCGACGGCGACCTGGAAGGTGATCGTCAACGAGGTGCCGATTCAGCAGTTCTACGCGCTGCCGTACGACCGCTGGGAGGGGTACGCAGCCGAGCGCGAGCGGCTTCTCCGCTTTCTGAAGGCGAACGTGCAGAACGTCGTGTTCCTCACGACTGACACGCACGGGAACCTCGTGAACGAGGTGCGCTTCCGGACGCTGGGCGGCACGCCGGAGAGCTCCGGGATCTGGGAGGTCGTGACCGGCCCGGTCGCGACGAACACGTTCGCGAAGGAGATAGACAGCTACCTGGGCACCCCTGGCGCGGGAACTGCGATCGGAGCGCTCTTCTTCAAGCCGCAGCCGCCGAACGGGATGGGCATGCGCTGTGCCGCTCTCGACACGTACAGCTACGCCCAGGTGTCCGTGACGGCACGGCGACTCACGGTGGCGATGAAGGACGCGAAGGGGCAGCTCGTGCGCGAGGCGACTCGCGTGCCGTGTGCGCCGCTCGTCCTCACCGCCCGCTAACGGTCACCACTTGAAGCTCCTCCATGCCTCGGTGAACCGTGCGTCCGGCAGGCTCCCCTGGCACCAGTCGGTCGTGCCGCCCGCGGGAGTGCATGCAGCAGACGGTGTCGCCGAGCCCTCGCCGTAGGCGAATCGAATCGCCTCTGCGATCCGCGCGGCAAGAAGATCCACCGAACGACTGAAGTTCGGATCGGAAGGACGGCAGTCAGGCTCGGTGGCGGTCGATCGGTTGCACGGCTGCCACGAGAAGCCGATGCGGCCGCCCGGGGCTCGACCCCGATGCGCTCCGGCGTAGCGCCTGATCGCGTACACCTGCTCCGAGACGAACTGGCGCATCTGGACGTCATCCACGATCGTGTTCCCGTGGCCGGTCACGAAGGCGAACTGCTCGCCGCCACGGGCCCGCCAGCCGCCGTTCGCGAGTGGCAGCAGCTTGCGCTCGAAGAAACGCTTGGCGGTGCGCGCCGCAGGTGGGCCGGTGCGAGCGAGCTCGAGCAGGTGGAAGACGTACGCCTCGAGGTGACGTGCGCGCGCGTCGCGGGCCGATCCCACCGGTGCCCACATGCGGGCGTCGGCGTAGCTCTCGACGGCGAACCACCGCAGGTACCGGTCGGCGTCGGCCCAGAAGGCCCGGTCGACGAGCCAGCGCTTCAGGTCGGCTCGGTAGCGCTTGACGTTCGGGATGTTCTGATGGCGGAAGTGGATTCCGAGCTCGGCGATCCCGAATGCCTTCGGCATTCCCGGCGCGCCGTGGTAGAGGCCGCGCATCAGATCGCGCATGTCCTTGCGGCGGACGGGCGGCCAGTCGTGGTCGGGACTCCCGCGCGGCGCGTCCCGCATGGTCGTGCGGTCGAACTCGTTGATGAGCCAGGTCTCGCCTGCCGTGACGTCATAGCCGGCCTGCTCCATCGCCTTGCGGAACTCGACACCCGCCCGGAACCACGTGCGGCCCATCCCCGGCTCGTTCACCCAGTTCGCCCAGCCCGTCAGCTCGCCGGTCGTGAACTCGGCGACGGGATGGATGCCGAGCACACGGATCGTGTCGTCCTCGAGAACGCGGAGCCCCCGCTTGTTCGCCGCGAGCGGGGCGATGGACAGCCAGTACTCGACGCAGGGCGACTTCGCGGCGGCGAGCGCGTTCGCGAGCCGCATCCGATCCGCGGTGCCCGTCCAGAAGAATGCTCTCCCGCTGAAGGCGCAGCTCGGCGCGCCCTGTCCCTGCGCTCCGGGGGTGGCCATGGTCGCGCTCGCGAGAGCGACCCCTACTACGAGCACTGCGATTGTTCGCACCTGGCTCTCCTTGCGTTAGGCCTACCACACCCTGTATAGCGCTCGGCTCGGCTCGGGCGGACTGAAGGCGTGCGGCCGTTGCGCCGACTACCCTCACGGGCGCGCGCCCGTAGCTCAGTGGACAGAGCGGCGGACTTCTAATCCGCGGGTCGCAGGTTCGAATCCTGCCGGGCGCATAGAAGTACCTGCAAATAGGGATATTTCAGCGGTCGATCCGACGCGGGAACGACCGGGCTCGTGCGTCTTGGCGGTTTTCTTATCCGAGATCAAGAGTCTTGTCGGGCGAAGCGGTCTCGGTTCAGTTCGGGTTCTTGCCTTTGGCCTGCGGACTGGCACGCAGCTGGCGCGCACTGCACCGCAGGAATTGTTGCTTCGGTTCCCGGTGAGCCCAGTCCGAGCCACCGCTACGCAGAGTTCGTTTCGGTCACGCGCGCAGCCAGCGGGAGGGCTGAATGAAGCTCATCCGAGTTTCGTCTCCCCCTTCTCAGGGAACGAGTGAGATCGTCATTCGAGAGAAAGGACGGTCATGGGCATCATCGCGTTCATCATTCTCGGTCTGCTCGCTGGCTTGATCGCGAAGGCGATCATGCCCGGAAACGATCCTGGTGGGTACATCGTCACGGCGATCATCGGGATCGTCGGCGCTCTGCTGGGCGGCTTTCTCGCCGGAGCTCTCTTCGGCGCCGATCCGCTCGACGAGTTCTTCGACATCTCCACCTGGCTGACGGCCATCGTCGGTTCGATCGTCCTACTCGCCTTGTACCGGGTTGTTGTGGACCGGGGCGACGGCCATCGCGCTCTCCGGACCTGAGCGAGTCGACGAGTAGCAACCGCTCAGGCGGCAGTGTCAAGCCGGGGACGCGACCCTGTGGGACGAGCTAGATCTCCCCGGAGCACAAGAGGAGCCCCGCCGAAAGCGGGGCTCCTTTTCTCTTCTTTCCCTACGCGAGCTCGTTTGGCGCTGAGCTCCGAGGGGAAGTGAGAGTCAGGCGCTCGCATCTGCGGCGCAACTCATTCGAATGGAGGCAGACGGTGGCGGAATTGACGAAGCTCGAGACGAAGCTGGGGGAGGTCATGGGCCTTGCGATGGCAGCCCAAGCGGCGACGAAGAAGGTGCTCACCCTCGCGAAAGACGAAGACGAATCGGTCACCTCGCTGCTGGAGCGGATGCACAAGGAGGCCGCTGAGACAGAGCGCCGTTGTGA
>CAVUTL010000002.1:0-214759 GCA_963744505.1 uncultured Gaiellaceae bacterium | reverse complement strand
AACGCGACGCGGGCTCGACGATCGGAGCGGGGTACTCGGGTGCGAGAAGCGAATCAGCCGCCGTCCACGGCTCGTGGACGGTCGCACTGGAGAGCGCGCGGAGCTCCGGAACCCACGTGCGGACGTAGTCCCCGTCCGGGTCGAAGCGCCGCGCCTGCGCGAGCGGGGCGAGCACGCGGTTCGGACGCCTGCTGGCTCCGGTGCCGGCGACCCACTGCCAGTTCCCGGCGTTGCTCGCGACGTCACCGTCGACCAGCAGCTCGAAGAACACGGCAGCACCCGAGCGCCAGTCGAGGCCCAGGGTTCTCGTGAGGAAGGACCCGACGACCAGGCGTGCTCGGTTGGGGAGCCACCCTTCGCTCGCGAGCTGGCGCATTCCGGCATCGACGATGGGATACCCGGTGAGCCCGCGGCGCCAGCGCTCGAGGGCGTCGTCGTCCGTGTGCCAGTCGTCGGGGCGGGGATGCAGGTCGCGGCCCGTCGTTTCCGGATTCCCAGCCAGGAGCTGATGGAAGAAGTCCCGCCAGCAGAGCTGACGGACGAACTCGGGGGAGCCCGGGTGCTCGAGCGCGCGGGTGACGACCTCGAGCGGCGAGAGGCACCCGAAGTGGAGATAAGCGCTCAGCCGAGACGTCCCCTCGGCGTCGAGCCGATCCCGCCGCTCGGCGTACGCCTGTAGCCCATCGGCGAGCCAGCGCGTGAGACGCCGGCGTCCTTCGGTCTCGCCGCCTCGAACGGTGCTCGACGCGGCCCGACCGGCCAGCTCGCGCGCAGACGGGAGGGCAGTCTGCGCGACCTCCGGCGGGAGCCGCAGCCGTCCCGGAGCGCCCAGCGGCTCCCGCCGGGGCTCGTCGCGCCAGCGTCGCCAGTACGGCGTGAAGACGCGGTAGTGGTCGCTGCCGTCGGGAGCGAGCGCGGCAGGAGGCACCACCGTCGTACCGTCCTCCACTCGGAGCTCGACGCCCTCGCTCCGGCAGGCCGTCGCGAGCCGCTGCTCCCGACGCCGGGCGTAGGGGCTGACGTCCTCGCCGGCGAAGACGGTTCTGGCGCCGACCTCTCGGCAGAGCCGCACGGTCTCGGCGACGGGGTCGCCGCGCCGGATCACCAGATCGGCGCCCCGTTCGCGTAGCGACTCCCGCACGTCGGCGAGCGCCTCGACGAGGAATGCGACTCTGTTCGGTCCGGCTCGGTCGAGGACCTCGTCGTCCAGCACGAAGACGGGAACCACGTGTCGGCTGGAGCGGGCTGCCTCCGCCAAGCCTGGGTGGTCGTGGACGCGCAGATCGCGCGTGAAGAGCACCACGGCGGTGGTGCGGCTCTCGGCGCGCGCGCTCATGCGACGGCGCCGACGAGACCCGTCACTCGCTCCGCCTCGGCGACGGCGTCGCCAGGCAGGATCAGGACACCAAGCTCGTCGGCGTCGAGGTCCGCAGCACCGGCGCCTCCCAGCGCGACGCGGTAGCGGCGTACGAGCTCACGGAGGTGCGGCAACGATGCCCGAATCGGCTCCGAGTTCACGGCCGAGAGGGCGATCAGCTGTGGCTCCAAGTGCTCCGCGGCGCCCTCGATCGTCTCGAGCGGCGTGTTGCTGCCGAAGTACGCGACGCGCCAGCCTTGCGCGCGGAGCGCGAGCCCGAACGCGATGAGCCCGAGCTCGTGCTCCTCGCCTGGCAAGCACGCCAGCAGCGCGACCGGGCCGACGCCGCGACCCCAGCCGCGCGCGAGGCCGAGCAGGCGACCGCGAAGCACGCTGGACGCGAAGTGCTCCTGGGCGACCGAGACCTCCTCGCGCTCCCAGCGCGCACCGAGGTCGCGCAGGTACGGAAGGATGACCTCGGAGAGCGCTGCCTCGACCGTGGCGACTGCGAGCACCCGGTCGAGAACCGCCTGCGCCGCCGGCTCGTCAAGTCCGTCGAGGGCGGCTGCGAGCTCGGCGCGAACGTCAGCCGCCGCGAGCGGAGCGCCCTCGTGGTCGATCACGGCCCGGCCCGCGAGCGTAGCTGCCTGCGCGGCCGCGAGCCCGTCCGCAAGATGACGCTGCATCTCCTGCACGCGCCGTAGGTCGTCCGACGAATAGAGGCGCAGCCCGCCCGGGGTGCGAGTAGGGCGGAGGAGCCCGTAGCGCCGCTCCCATGCGCGCAGGAGCTCGGGGCTGACTCCAGCGCGACGACTGAGCTCCCCGATTCGTAGCAGTCCGGCTTCTGGCATGGCCGAGACTATACAGATTATGGACAAGACCTTGACAACGGCCCGCGGCATACGCTACTCTCGCATCTGTACAGAATCTCTACAGGAGGTGAACAGTAATGAAGGCGCTCAATCTTCTCGCCGTGACGCTCTTGATCGTGGGCGGTCTCAACTGGGGCCTCGTGGCGATCGCCGAGTTCGACCTGGTCGCGACGCTCGTCGGGCTCGAGTTCGGCGAGACGAACGCGGTCAGCCGGATGATTTACGGCCTCGTCGGACTCGCAGCGGTCTACGCGATCGGCGTGCTCGTCGCCGCTCGCGACCGCTTCGCGGTGGTTCCTCGCACGTCGACCTCGCACTAGGTGTTCAACACGAAAGGAAGGAAGTAGATGACTCGTACGATCAGTGCAGTGCTCGCTGTGCTCGCACTTGCAGTCGCGGTCGCAGTCGGCCCGGCCGCCGCGGGCGGCCAGGAGCAGCGGAACATCGTTCAGACGGCCGCCGCATCGGATCAGTTCGACACCCTGGCCACGCTGCTGTCGAGGGCCGGCCTGGCGAAGACGCTCCAGCAGAAAGGCCCGTACACCGTGTTCGCGCCCACGGACGCGGCTTTCGCGAAGGTCCCGAAGGCGACTGTCGACGCGCTGCTCGCGAACAAAGCGAAGCTCCGGGCGGTTCTGCTGTACCACGTCGTCGCGGGAAAGGTCACTGCGGCTCAGGTGACCCAGCTGTCGTCCGCCGAGACGGCGAGCGGCAAGAGCGTTCGGATCCGCGTGTCAGGCTCGAACGTGTTCGTGAACCGCTCGAAGGTCACGAAGCCCGACGTGATGGCGTCGAACGGCGTGATCCACGCGATCAACCGGGTCCTGATCCCGCCGCGGTAGCAATGCTCGACGGAGCGCTCGTCCGCGCACGGGCGAGCGCTCCGAGCCGCGGGTCCCTGGATGACAGGAAGGCGGCGAGCGCGACGACGCTCTCAACGCTCTCCCGACGACTTCATGCCAATGCACAGGTCGAGCGCGCCACCCCTTCTGCCGCCATTTGCCCAGTCGACAACACATCGCGCAGCATGCGTTCGTAGAGTCGGATGAGAAGTTCTCGAAGAGGGCGGCGGACTTCTAATCCGCGGGTCGCAGGTTCGAATCCTGCCGGGCGCATAGAACTACCTGCAGATCGGCATATCCCAGGATCTCCCCCATGCTGGAGCGACATGGCCCTTGCGCTCTGGCGGATTTCTTATCCGAGATTAGCCGGCGTCAGCCTCCCCCGAGCACGTAGCGCGAGAAGAGGTGATCGCCGTGGCGGCGGATGCTCGTGAGCCTCGCGCCGACCGGCGGGAGCAGGTCGGCCGACTCGACGAGGTGGAGACGACTGTCCGGTCCGGCGTCGCCGGCGAGGAGCGGCGATGTCGTCAGGAAGAGCTCGTCGACGACGTGCGCCCTGAGCAGCGTGCCGAACGTGTGCGGCCCTGCCTCGCTCAGGATCCGACGATGACCGCGCGCGCGGAGCGCATCGATGATCGTCGTGCCGGTGAAACGGAGCGGCCTCCCGAGAGACACCACCACAGCGCTGTCGGGAAGCCGGCCCTCGAGCCGATCCGCTCCGCGGTCGCTCGTCAGAACGAGCGCCCGATCGCGGAGGACGGGATGCTCGGGGTCGACGTGACCCCACCCGCAGAGGATCGCGATCTCGGGCGCCGGGGGCAGGCCGAGGCTGGCGCGGAGGTCGGCGTACGCATCGGAAGCGGGCGGGTAGATCTGCTCTGCGCGCCAGATGCTCCTCGGCGACTCGCGGAGGACGCCGGCGCCGATGAGAATGACATCGGCGAGCGCTCGCAGCACGCCCATCAGGAAGCGGTCGGCATCGTTGTCGCCTGCGACCAGCTCGTTCGACCTCGGCACGGACGGGATTGCCACGACGCCGTCGAGCGTGGCGACGAAGTTCGCGTAGACGGACGAGTCCGCGAAGCCGATGTCACCGCCGTGGAGCCGCGCCAGCTCGGCGGGCAGTTCGACCGGCGGGAGGCCGGTCTCCTCCATCAGGACGTCGAAGGGCTCCACGGGTGCGATCCTAGAGACGGCCCACTGAGGACGACGGTCTGATGCCGTTGCTCGTGAGGCCGAACCCGCCCCCTGTTTCTGCTCGGTGCGCGACTCGAACCCCCGGCCCGGTGACGCGGCCGGGGGTTCGTGGGTTCGCGGGCTGTCTATGCGGAGACGGGCGCCGACTCGATCTCCGGTGCAGCCTCGTCCGGCTCGGAGTCGCTGATCGTCGGAAGCCATGAGAGCCATGCGGGCAGATACCAGTTCCACTCGCCGAGCAGCTTCATCGAAGCGGGCAGGAGCACCGCGCGGACGATCGTCGCGTCGATCAGGATCGCCGCGGCGAGCCCAACGCCGAACTGCTTGAAGAAGGGCCACGAAAGCGTCGCGAAGATCGCGAAGACGGCGACCATGACGATCGCGGCGCTCGTGACGACCCCAGCGGTGGACTTGATCCCGTGCGAGACCGCCTCGTCCATGCTCTTGCCGCGGTCGAACGTCTCGCGGATGCGGCTCAGGATGAACACGTGATAGTCCATCGAGAGGCCGAACAGGATCACGAACAGGAGCAGCGGCACGACTGCGTCGATCCCGGCCGCCGAGCTGACGCCGAGGAGACCCTTGCCGACGCCGTGCTGGAAGACGAGCACGAGCACGCCGTAGGCTGCGGCGACCGAGAGCAGGTTGAGCAGGATCGCCTTGATCGCGACCACGATCGAGCGGAACGCGACCAGCATGAGGCTGAAGGCGAAGAGGAGAACGAACGCGACGACGGGCGGCAGGTTCGACTTCAGCGCGTCCGCCTCGTCCCTCCACTGGGCCGTCTGTCCGGTGACGCCGGCTTGCGTGTCCGGAAGTGCGCCGACCGTCTCGGGGACGACCTCGCTGCGCAACATGCGGAAGGACGCGTTCGAGGCGGCGTCGGTCCCGTTCCCTGCGATCGGGACGGTGATGTTCGCGACCGTGCCCGCGCTGTTGACGTCCACGGTGATGGGCTCGAACGCGCGGCCGCTTGCGAGCGCCCGTCGCTTCAGCTCCGCGATCGCCCCCTGCATCGCCGGCGTCTGCACGCTCGGCGCCTCGACGACGACGTTCGCCGGCAGTGCCGAGCCCGGAAATGCCTGCTGCATCCGGTCGTACGTCTCGATGACCTCCAGCCCCTTCGGGAACGACTCAGGGCCCTGAGCCGCAAGCCGCAACTGCAGCGCCGGCGCGGCGAGCACCAACAGGAAGGCGGCGGCGAGCCCCGCGGAGAGCGCCGGGCGACGCAGGACGCGGTCGACGATCGCGCCCCAGATTCGTCCTTCTCCGTCATCGCGGCGGAGGCGGCCGACGAGAGGAACGCGTCCACGATCGACCTTGTCCCCGAGCCGCGAGAGCAGAGCGGGAAGCACGGTCAGCGACCCGAGCACGGCGACCGCGACGACGAGGATCGTCGCCAGCGCAAGCGACGCGAAGGTCGAATCGCCGGTCAGGAACATGCCGGCCATCGCGACGATCACGGTCAGGCCCGAGATGAGCACGGAGCGGCCGGAGGTGGCGGCGGCGATCTCGAGCGCCGCCTGCGGGCTGCGTCCCGCTGCCCGCTCCTGCCGTTCGCGCTTCAAGTAGAACATCGAGTAGTCGACCCCGACCGCGAGCCCGATCAGGAGCACCATCGCCGGGGCCTGCATCGCGACCGGTAGCACGACGCTCGAGAGCGCGACGAGCCCGAAGGTCGCGAAGACGGCGGTCAGCGCGAGCAGCAGCGGAATACCCGCCGCGACGAGCGAGCCGAACGTGAGCACGAGAACGATCAGCGTGATCGGGAGCGAGAGCGTTCCCGCCTTGCCGAGGTCGTTCTCGTACGCCGTCACGACCCCTTTCTCCGCGCTTGCGTCGCCGAACTCGCCGATCGTGAAGCCCGGATGGGCGCGTTGCGCGGCGGCAACGGCGACGAGGACGGGGTCGATCTCGTCCACCGCCTTGTCCTTGGCGCCGCGGATCTGAAACACGACGAGCGCGGAGCGTCCGTCCTTCGAGATGTGGTCTGCGTTGCCAGCGTTGAGCGGCGAGCGGATGTTGCGCACGACCGCGATCTTCGAGATCCGAGCGACGACGTCCGCGACCGTGGAGTCGAAGGCTGGCGTGCCTGCTCGAGCCGAGCGGCTCTGGATCAGGACGTGCTCGGAGGCGGGTTGCTTGAAGCCGGCCTCGAGGATCCGGTTCATGCGGCCGGACTCGCCCGGTCCTGCGGTGTTGTCGATGTTCCTCGTTCCGACCATGCCACCGAGCCCGAAGGCGACCAAGACGAAGGCGAGCCAGCCGAAGGTGGCGGTCTTCCAGTGGGCGGCGCTCCAACGACCCATGCGCGCCGCGAGGTTCTGCGACTGAGTGTTGTGCTTGTTGCGATACATCGTTCGTTCCTCCTTTGAGTTCACGCCGCGTAGGCGAAGGGGTGGTAGAAGGCGTCGAGGGCGCGATCGGGCGCGACCTCGACCTGGAAGCGGTCTCCGACGCGGGCGTCCTCGACCGAGACGGTGAGTGCGTTGTCGCCCGGGTGCCAGAGCAACAGGACGTGGATGCCGTCGCTCTCGCGGGCTGCGAGCTCCCGGGTTTCCAGTGTCGTGGTGCTCATGGCTCCTCCTCCAGCGCGTCGAAGTGCATGGCTCGACGCTAGGAGCGAGTCGGCGCGCACGACCTCGTCGCCAGGCTGGATTCGATCTCCCACCTGCCGACGATTCGGCCTCCTACCCGGGTAGGAGGCAGCCGCCGGGAGCCTGGAGTACCTTCAGTGCGTGGACCGGATCCGACACCTCACGCGTGAGTACTGGTTCGAACTGCTGATCGCGGTCATGGCGATCGCGGGCATGCTCGAGCTCGTCATCGGGCGCGACTCGCCAGGCGCGCCGACGGTGACGCTGTGGTTCTCGGTGCCCGCGATCGCGATCCTCGTCCTGCCGCTCTTCGCGCGACGGCGCTTCCCCTTCGCCGGCCCCGCCGCCTACTGGCTGATCGCAGCCGTCGCTCTCGCTACGTCGACCCGCTGCTGATCCCATTCGTCGGCAGCCTCGGAGTCGTCGGCCTGGCAACCGCATTCCTGCTCGGCAACCTGCGCGACAACACGCAGGCCGGTATCGGCCTCGCGCTGGTGATCGGCTGCATGGTCGTCGTCGATCGACGCCATCCCTGGTCCGCAGACGGCCAGCCAGTACGTCTTCATCACACTCCGTTTCGTGGCCGCGTGGATCGCCGGTTACGCATTGCGCGAACGCTCCCAACAGGCCGAGGCGGCCGAGATGCGCGCAACCCTCGCCGAGCACGAGCGAGAAGCGGCGGAGATGCGCGCCATCCATGCCGAGCGCGAGCGAGAAGCCGCCGCGCGGATCGCTGTGGCCGAGGAGCGTGCGCGGATCGCGCGCGAGCTGCACGACATCGTCGCCCACGCCATGAGCGTGATGGTGCTTCAGGTCGGCGCCGTCCGACACAAGCTCCCGCGAGCCCTCGAGGAAGACAGGGAGGCGCTCGGGCGCGTCGAGCATGCAGGCCGCACGGCGCTTGCCGAGATGCGACGCCTACTCGGTGCGATGCGCAGCGAGGACGACAGCCTCGAGCTCTCGCCGCAACCCGGAGTGGACGGTCTGGACTCGCTCCTCGACCACGTCGGTCGCGCAGGGCTCCCGGTGCAGCTCCACGTCGACGGCGAGCGATTTCCCTTGCCGCGGGCGATCGACCTCTCGGCGTACCGGATCGTTCAGGAGGGCCTGACGAACGCCCTCAAGCACGCACACGCAAGCCACGCCGAGGTGACACTCGGCTACGCGCCCGAAGAGCTGCGCATCGAGGTACGCGACGACGGCCGTGGACGCGCGACGAGCGACGGCCTCGGGCACGGTTTGGTGGGCGTTCGCGAGCGCGTGAAGATCTACGGCGGCGAGATGTCTGCAGGAGCCGCACCGGAGGGCGGGTTCGTCCTCGACGCGCGCCTCCCGATCAGGGACAACGGAGCGTGACGATCCGGGTGCTGATCGCCGACGACCAGTCGATGGTGCGCGCCGGATTCCGCATGCTCCTCGGCGGCGAGGACGGCATCGAAGTCGTGGCCGAGGCGAGCAACGGGCTCGAGGCGGTCGAGAAGGCCGCTCGGTTCGAGCCGGACGTCGTCCTGATGGACATCCGCATGCCCGAGCTCGACGGGCTCGAAGCGACACGGCGCATTCTCGCGACCGACAGCGATGCGCGGATCCTGATCCTGACCACCTTCGATCTCGACGAGTACGTGTACGAGGCGCTCAGAGCCGGCGCCAGCGGCTTCGTCCTCAAGGACGATCCTCCCGAGCAGCTGATCGCGGCGGTCCGGACCGTCTCGGCGGGCGATGCGCTTCTCTCGCCCACGATCACGAAACGTGTGATCAGGGAGTTCGCTCGCATCCCCCGTCCTTCCCCTCCGAAGGAGCTCGACCATCTCAGCGAACGCGAACGAGACGTCTTCCGCCTGATCGCTCGTGGCCTCTCGAATGCAGAGATCGGTCAGGAGCTCTACATCAGCGAAACCACAGTCAAGACGCACGTCACGCACATCCTCCAGAAGCTCGATCTTCGTGACCGTGTGCAGGCAGTCGTTCTCGCGTATCAGACGGGGCTCTTCGAGCCGGAAACGCTGCAGTCGAGCAGTCGTGGCGAGAGCGGCTCGCTCGGATGAGAAGTCGACGCGAGAGAGCGGCGGCTTCTCATCCGCGAGTCGCAGGTTCGAATCAGGCCGGGCGCAGAGCTACTCCGGCGAGATGTTCTGGTTGAGGCGGAAGAAGTTCGTGGGGTCGTACTCGCGTTTGAGCGCGACCAGCCGGT
The DNA here is from genome assembly GCA_963744505.1 of uncultured Gaiellaceae bacterium. Classification (GTDB taxonomy): domain Bacteria; phylum Actinomycetota; class Thermoleophilia; order Gaiellales; family Gaiellaceae; genus GMQP-bins7. The sequence goes on along the minus strand of CAVUTL010000002.1, from coordinate 205,703 downwards.
CGTACTTCTCGGTCCCGTAGGCCTGCCGAACGCGATCGGGTCCCTCGTCGCCGAGGAAGTTGACGTAGACGCGGTCGCGCGCGTGGGGCTGCATGGCCTCGAAGAAGTCGCGCGCCCAGGCGATGTGCCCGCGTGCGTCGGGGTCGTCCTCGGTCCAGACCGCGTTGACGACGACGTTGTGCGCGGCGTCCCGCTGGCCGAACGCAGTCGCGTCCTCGGCCACGCGCGCGAGCGCGCCGCCGAGCTGGAAGACGATGGTGTACGAGCGTGGCGACGTGATCCGCGAGGTGTGGTCGATGAGCGTGTCGATGACATCGTCCGTGAGCGGCGGCAGCTCGACCGATTTCCAGTAGCGGTGCCAGCCGTGCGGCACCAGGGGGTCGAACATCGACTGCAGCGCCAGGTACGGCTTGGGCTCGAGCAGGTCGGCGATCGGGTTGCCGAACTCCTTGAGCTGGCGCACGACCTCCGCTCCGTCCTCGGGCGGCCCGGCGTAGCAGGCGCCCACCATGACGATCGGCTTGCCGTGGACGTCCTCTGGCAGGACCGGCAGTGGCGGCGCGAGCTCGAGCTCGACGATCGTCGTAAGCTCGTCGGGCGCGGTAGCGGCGAACTCGCGGTAGAAGCGCAGAACGTCGCGGGCATCGCCCAGATGGTGGAAGATCGGCCCGGCGAGCACGATCGGCCCGACCGGGTGCAGGCGGAACTCGAACGATGTGACGATGCCGAAGTTCCCTCCGGCGCCGCGGACGCCCCAGAACAGATCCGGGTTGCGGTCCTCGTCGACGGTGACGAGCTCGCCGTCCGCAGTGACGAGGTCGACGGAAAGCAGGTTGTCGACCGTGGCGCCGTACTTGCGCATCAGCCAGCCGATCCCGCCGCCGAGCGTCAGGCCGGCGATCCCGGTGTGCGTGACGATGCCGCCGACGGTGGCGAGCCCGAAGTGCTGTGTCTCGCGATCGAGCTCGCCCCACAGCACGCCCGCCTCGGCGCGCGCCGTCCTCGCTGCCGGGTCGACTCGGATGCCCTTCATCGGCGACAGGTCGATCACGAGCCCGCCGTCGCAGAGCGCATGTCCGCCGACTCCGTGGCCACCGGAGCGCACCGCGACGAGCAGGTCGCGCTCGCGCGCGTAGCGAACGGCCGCGACCACGTCGGCGACGCCGGCGCAGCGCGCGATGCCGGCCGGCCGGCGGTCGATCGCGCCGTTCCAGATCCTGCGACCGGTGTCATAGCCGACGCTCGCCGGCAGCAGAAGCTCGCCGCGGAGCGCGTCGCCCAACTCGCCGAGTCCCTCGGTCTCGCGCGGGAGGGTCCGGATAGCGCTCATGGTCGTCCTCCGCTGCTCGTTGCACGGTCAGGAGTCGCCGTCTCGGTAGTCATGCAGCCACGGTAGGCCCGCGCGCCGCCGTGCGGCTAGACCGAGATTCGAACCAACCGGTTCGGATTTCGAACCTGCTACGGAGTGCGGGTTAGCATGGTGGCGCGATGCGAAGCTACGCGCAGTACTGCCCGATCGCCAAGGCAAGCGAGATCCTCGGTGACCGCTGGACGCTGTTGATCGTCCGCGAGATGCTCGGTGGCGCGAAAGGCTTCAACGAGCTACAGCGCGGCCTGCCGAGGATCTCGCGCTCGGTCCTCACTGACCGCCTGCGCTCGCTGGAGCGGGCCGAGATCGTCGCGCGGCGAACCGGCCCCAAGGGCAGGACGCTCGAGTACCAGCTGACGCCCGCCGGCCGTGACCTAGAGCCAGTTGTCCAGGCGATCGGAGAGTGGGGGGTTACCTGGTCGTTCACCGATCCCCGCGCCGAGGAGCTCGACCCTGACCTCTTGATCGTCTGGATGGCCCGCCATGTGCATCGTGAGCAGCTTCCCCTCGGGCGAACGGTGCTCAAGTTCGACTTTCGCAATCCGGCCAGGCGCTACTGGATGGTGCTCGAGCCCTCGGAGGTCTCGGTGTGCCTGCAGCATCCCGGGTTCGACATCGACCTCGAGGTCAGGGTCGACACCGCCACCCTCTATCGCGTCTACCTGGGGCGGGCGGACCTCGGCGGCGCGATGCGGATGCGAAAGCTAACGATGAGCGGCCCGCGTGCCCTCCAGCGCGGCTTTGGTCGCTGGTTCGCCTGGAGCGCGTTCGCGCCTGCCAGCCGCTTAGCCGAGCAGCGCCGCACGGCGGCGTCGCGGCTAGGGACCCTCGAAAGCGTGAGGATCGCGGAGTGATAGGCGAGCGAAGCAGCAGCGCCGCGCCGAAGGCTTGCCGATGTCGTCAGGGCGGCGTTCCTCGCTCACGACCGGAGGATGCCGGCCGAGACCGGCGGACTCCCGCTCAGCGAACGAAGCCCGACGGTAAGCTCGCGCCGTGCCCGAGGCGCAGCTCGAGGACTCCGGCGTAGCCGGCCTCTACCCCGCCAGCGAGGGCTGGTTCGTCGTCAACGTGCGGGACACCATGTGGTTGACGTCGGAGACGTTCGGTTCGGCCGGCGTGTTCGAGAGCCCGGCCGCTTGGCTTCCGCAGTTCGGGATCAAGGTCGTCGTTCTGGGGCCGGGCCAGCCGAACGCCCTCTACCACTCGGAGTCGCAGCAGGAGGCGTTCCTCGTGCTGTCCGGTGAGTGCAGGCTGCTCGTCGAGGGTGAGGAGCGGCTCCTGCGGCCGTGGGACTTCTTCAACTGTCCCGCCGGGACCGAGCACATCTTCGTGGGCGCAGGCGACGCGCCGTGCGTGATCCTGATGGTCGGTGCGCGGACGGAGGACGCGCCGTCCCTCTACCCGGTGTCGGAGCTCGCCACGCGCTACGGCGCGGGCGTGCAGGAGGAGACGTCCGACCCGGACCAGGCATACGCGCGGTTCGAGCAGTTTCAGCCGGGGAGGCCCTCGGATTGGGACCGCCTCCCCTGGTCTAGCTGACGCTCCCGCGGCTTCTTCGAGCTCGACGTCGAGGGCATCGAGCCCCCGTACGATCCCGGTTGACAGATAGATAACGAGCATATATGCTCGTTATCTATGAAGGAGCTCTTTCTCGCATTGCTCAGCGGGGAGCGCGCTCACGGGTATGAGCTGAAGCAGTCGTTCCAGCAAGAGTTCGGCGATCTGCTGCCGGCGCTGAACGCCGGTCAGATCTACGTGACGCTCGGACGGCTCGAGCGGGATGGCCTCGTCGTCGGCACCGCGGTGCCCGGGGACAGCCGCGGCAAGCGCGTCTACGAGCTGACGGACGCGGGCCGGGCCGCGCTCGCGGACTGGGTCGAGCTGCCCGTCTCGGGCAGGCGGCTCAAGGACGAGTTCTTCATGAAGTTCATCGTCGTCGCGTCGATGCGGCTGGCGCAGCCGAAGCACCTTCTCGAAGGGCAGCGGCGCGAGTACCTGCAGTCGCTACGCGACCTGAACGCGCTCCTCGAGACGAACGGGAAGGGGCCCGCCGCTGAGCTCCTCATCGAGGGAGCGATCCTGCACGTGAAGGCAGACCTGGAGTGGCTCGAGCTGATCGAGCAGCGACTTGCACTGAACGAGGAGGTCTGATGGCACCGGTACTCGAGGCAAGACAGCTCGCGAAGACGTACGACACCGGCGGCGCGAAAGTTCTGGGTCTTCGTGGCGTCGACATCTCGATCGAGCGTGGCGAGTTCGTCGCGATCATGGGCCCGAGTGGGTGCGGGAAGTCGACGCTGCTCAATCTGCTCGCCGGGCTCGACCGACCGACGGCGGGGGAGGTCTGGCTCGACGGCGAGCGGATCGACGGGTTGAGCGAGACCCAGCTCGCGCGTCTGCGTCGTCGCAAGGTCGGCTTCGTATTCCAGTTCTTCAACCTGGTGCCGACGCTGTCTGTGGTCGAGAACGTCGAGCTGCCGTTGCTGCTGGTCGGCCGCCGGCGCAAGGAGGCACGCCGGTCCGCGAACGAGCTGCTGAGCGATCTCGGCATTCCGGAGAAGCACGAAGCCGCTCCTGGTGAGTTGTCGGGCGGGCAGCAGCAGCGGGTCGCGCTTGCACGCGCGCTGGCGAACAGCCCCGACATCGTTCTCGCCGACGAGCCGACCGGCAATCTCGACTCGGCGGCGGCTCGCGACGTGCTCGCGCTCTTTCGCGACGCCCGGGGGCGCGGGCAGACGGTGCTGCTCGTCACGCACGACGCGAGCGTCGCGTCGGTCGCGGACCGGGTGATCACGCTCCGCGACGGTCTGGTTGCCGACGAGACCGAGCTGCGGGCCGCGCGCCAGGTCACTCCTCTGCTCGAGCTGCAGAGCGCCGAATGACGGCGCTCCTTCTCAGACTGGCGTTCGCGGGCATCCGCTCACGGTTGCTCGCGAGCGCGCTCACGGTCGCGATCGCAGGAGCAGCGTCCGCGACGATCGTGTTGGCGCTGGAGGTGCGCTCGAGCGGGCTCGATCCCTGGCAACAGACGTTCGACGCAGCCAACGGGGCACACGTGCTCGCGTACGTCTCCTCGCAGGACGACGCGCGCGCGCTCGCGGAGCTTCCCGGCGTTACCGAGTGGGGCGCGCCGGTCCCTCACACCACGGTAACCGTGGGGCCGCGGGGAAGTACCGATCGAGTGTTTCTCGCCGGCCTGAGTGGCCCCACGGCGGTGAACATGCCCGTGCGGACCGCAGGCTCGCAGCTAGGCGAGGGCGGGATCGTGCTCGAACGCAGCCTTGCGAATGCACTCGGCATCGAGGTCGGCGCCACGCTCCCAGTTACGAGCGGGAGCGGCTCGATCAACCTCCCGGTGCTCGGGACGGCGGTCGTGCCCAGCCAGCCGCGCTACCCCCGCCGCAACCCCGGCCTGGCCTGGGTCACCCCGGCCACGCTCGAACGCGTCGAACCCGATCGCACACGCTGGCGCTGGACGGAGGCGCTTCGACTGGCGAATCCGTTAGCGGCTGCGGCGTTCACCGAGCGGGCGGCAGCAGGTTTCCCGGCGACGACGCTGGGCTTCGAGACCTGGCAGGTCCAGCGCGACTATGCGCTCGGCGATGCGCAGCCCATCCAGGTCATCGTGACGACGTACACCATCCTGCTCCTGATCGTCGCCTTCGTCGTCGTCGGGATCCTCGTCGGGGCCCGCGCTACGGCTCAATACCGTGAAATCGGGCTGCTGAAGGCGGCCGGCTTCACGCCGCGCCAGGTCGGAGCCGTCTTCGCTCTCGAGTCCGCCGCCCTCGGCTTGATCGCGGCGGCTCTCGGCTTCACGCTCGGGATGCTGCTCGCACCGCGCCTTGCCGCACCCGAGCGCCGAAACGCTGGTCGGCTCACCAACGATCGCGGCGAACCCCTGGCACATCCTCGTCGCGAGCTGTGTCGTCATCCCCGTGCTTCTCGCCGGAGCCTGGACGTCGACCCGCCGCAGCACGCGCTTCAGCGTCCTCGAGGCGATCCGCGCCGGCAGCTCATCTCCGCCGACTTCACGATTTGCGCGCGCCATCACCCGGTCCATCCTGCCCTTGACGATCGCGCTCGGCCTCAAAGACCTACTCGCACGAGGACGCAGGGCGCGTCTCCTCGCAGCGGCGATCGCACTCACGGGCGCAATGGTGGTCGTGGCGCTGTCGCTCGACGCAACGCTCGACGCGCAGGAAGGCGGCGAGACCAGCGACATCCCGGATGAGCTACCGCTCCTCGTCTACACACTCGACACGGTGTTGCTGCTGATCACCGTGACCACGCTCGTCGCCGTCGCCCTGCTCTCGGTCCGCGAGCGCATCCGCGACTACGGTGTCCTCAAGGCGATCGGCCTCACGCCCGGCCAGATCACCTCCACCGTCGTCAGCGCCAACGCTGTCCTCGCGTTCGTCGCCTCGCTCCTCGCCGTCCCGCTCGGCGTCGGCCTGTACCTGGCCCTCGCCTGGATCACCAGCGGCACGACCGAGGACGCAGTCGTCGCACCCTGGCAGACGCTCGCCCTGATTCCGATCGGAACCGTGCTCGTCGTCGTCGCCGCGACCAGCGTGCCGGCGCGGCTGGCAACCCGGATCCGCACGTCCGACGCACTCCGCTACGAGTGAGGCGCTACCTGGGTTGAGGAGGCGATACGCGCGCTGCGCCTCGTCGACCGCTAGTGGAGGTCGATCGTCATGCCTTCGCGGGCCGCGATCGGCGGCTCTCCCGAGGCACCGTCCCACAGCTCGCACGCACGCTCGACGAGCCCGTCCACGTCGTCGTCCGAGCGGTCCGGATCGTGATGGAAGAGCACCAGACGACGGGCCATCGAGCTCTGAGCGAAGTCGACCGCCTGCGCGACACTCGAGTGACCCCAGCCCACACGCGACGAGTACTCGGGCTCACTGAACTGACAGTCGTGGAAGAGCACGTCGACGTCCTCGGCGATTGCGTGTCCGGAGATCCACTCCGGCTCGAGGTCCGCGAGCTCGACCCCGAGAACGGGCTCGTGATCGGGGATGTACGCCAACGAGCTTCCGTTCAGCGACAGTCGATAGCCGAGAGTTGGCCCCGGATGGGAAACGCTCTGCGCGTCGATCCGAATGCCTTCGATCTCCCATGTCTCGTGAGGCACGTCATGGAAGGTGACGTTCGCCGGAGTGTCGCTCAGCTCGATGGGGAAGAGCGGCGGCGAGAACGCCCGTGCGATCCGCTGCTCGAGCGTGTGGAGAGGCGAGGGTGGACCCCAGATGTGCAGCTCGCTACCGGCACGCCAGAACGGTGCGAAGAACCGCAGTCCTTCTACGTGGTCCAGGTGCAGGTGCGTCAGCAGGATGTGGAGGGGGCCGTCGTGGTCGAGCTCGGCGCCGAGGTGCTTGATTCCCGTGCCGGCGTCGAGGATGAGAAGACCGCCATCGCCCGCCCGGACCTCGACGCACGGCGTGTTGCCCCCGTAGCGCACGGTCTCCTCGCCCGGAGTCGGGAGCGACCCGCGACACCCCCAGACCCTCGCACTGAGCGCCACTTCAGTCGCCGTCCGGGCTCGACTGCCAGAAGACCGAGACCATGCCCACGAACTCGGTCGGTGACGCAAACAGAGGCACTGCGGTCACCGAGAGCAGCCTGCGCTGGCCGTCGAGACCGGTCATCCAGAGCTTGCCGTGCGCCGGTCGCCGCTCCATCAGCGCGATCGCCGCGGGCATCCGTTCCATCGGGAGGGGCGCGCCATCAAGGTCTTCGAGGCGAAACAGCGATGCCCAGCTCTCTGCGTTCAGCGCACCGGCCTCGGAGAACGTCTGCCCGAGGATCTCCTCGGCCGGCTCGTTGTAGAAGACGAGGTCGCCGGTCGCGTCCGCGATGAACGTCGCCGTCGCGAGCTGGGACGCGAGCTCGCGCGCGAGAATGAGCGCGAGGTGCTTCTGCGGCGGCCTTCCTTCCATCGCGGGGGAAGCCTAGTCCCCGGAATGCTCGGCACGACGGAGTCCGCGCTGAGCTGAGCAGGCGGTCGGACGAACTAGCGCCAGTCGATCGTGACGACGTCGATCGGCTCCGAGATTCCCTTGAGTGTGACGGCCCGGGGCTCCGATGCCGGGTACTGCGAAGCGGATCCGACCGTGGCAACGCTCGCGATGATCTCCCCGCCCTCGGCCAGAGCGGAGATCCGCGCCGCCTCGTGAACCCCCTTGCCGCGGAAGTCCGTTCCGACTTGCGCTGCTCCGGACGCATGCAGCCCGATCCGCACCTGCGGCGCGAACCCGTGCTGCTTGCGGTGGTCGGCGAGTCGGCGCTGGATCGCGACCGCACACGTCACCGCCGCGTCCGGGCTGTCGAACCCGATGAAGAACCCATCGCCCGTCGTGCCCACCTCCTCGCCGTTGTGCGCCGCGAAGTACGACCGCAGCGTCTCGTCGTGCCAGCGCAGCAGCTCCAACCACGCCTCGTCGCCCAAGACATCGGCCAGATTCGTGGACCTCACGATGTCGGTGAACATGAAGGTCTTCAGGACACGTCGATCGGGGCCGGCCTTCCGTCGGAGCTGCCAGGGCAGGAGCGCCTCGACCTCTTCGATCTCGATCGCGTCGGTGGGGCAGGAGAGAGCGGCCTCACGCAGGAGCTCGGCTTCGACGCTGTCCGGGTCGATGACGTCCGCTTTCCCGAGGTCTCCCTTCAGCCAGTCGAAGGCCGTCGGCGCGACCGTGATGCAATTTCCTGCGCCGATGCAGCGATGGCGGTCGACTCGGGCACGGAGCACGCTCAGACCATCCCTTCTCTGAAGGCGAGGACGGCTGCTTCCCCGCGTGTCGAGACCCCGATTCTCGCGTACATCTCTGCGAGACGCCTCGTCACGACGTCCTCGCTCACCCCGAGCTCGGAGGCGATCTCACGATTCGTCTGGCCCTCGATGAGGAGCCAGAGCAGTCTCGTATCTTCGTCGCCGAGGTCGGCGGCCGCCGGAACGCCGATCGCCTCGTCGATCACGCCGTCGCCGTGCGAACTCCCCGTGAGCCTGGAGAGCTCTCGGCCCACGGGGCCGCGGAACCACCGTACGCGAACGTCCTCGTCGATGGTCCGCTGTGCGATGAGCGCCGCGGTCAAGGTGAGCCGATAGCTCACCAGCTCGCGCTCCTCCTCAGTGCCCGACACGAGAAGGACCCCTCCGGCCGCCAGGACGATTCGGAGGAACACGTCCTCGAGGTGCGCAGCGCCGAGCGTCGCGAAGGCCGACCGCGCAGACTCGGCGGCGGATTCCTGATCGCCGCGCGCGAGTGCCACCCGAGCGAGCGCCGAGTCCGCCTCGGCTCCCCACGGCGGGTGGCCCGGCACGACGCCCATGAGCTCCTTGGCTTCGTATGCCGACCGTTCGGCAAGCGCGAGCAGCTCCTCGTCGGCTGACGCGGCGCCGAGTACTGCCGACTCGAATGCGAGCCTGGCGAGCGCCTCGCACCGGGCCGCCGGGCGGCCCTGGTCCGTTGCCAGTCGAACCGCTCGCTCGAGATGCTCCCGCATACCCTTCGCATCTCCCTGCGCCGCTCGGATCATCCCGCGCGTCGACTCGAGCTGGCGTGCCCGAAGCGGTGTGGGGTCGAGGGCCGCCGTCTCGGCGGCACGGTCGAGCCACTTCTCTGCCGGATCCACCTCGCCGAGCTCCAGATGTGTGAGCGCGAGCCCGTTGGCCGCGGCGAACTCGAGGGTCCGGTCTCCCAGCAGACGTGCATGCTGGTGGGCCTCCTCGCCGCGGGAGAGAGCGAGGTCGGGGACGACCTTCGCCCGTGCGAAGACCTGGGTGCCGAAGAGCATCTGCGCCTCGACCGTGGCACGTTCGCTCTCGCGTGTGAGTGAGCTCATTTGCGCCGCCAGCCGTCGGATCTCCTCGATCCTGCGGGCTGCACCGAGAAGATGGAGGTCGATCGCGAAGTTGACGTACGCCCTCGCGATGATCGCCGACATCACGCCTCGACGGTCTCCGATCTGATCGAAGAGCTCGATTGCACGCTCGTAGTGCGCAATGCCCTCGTCGTGGTCATGAGCGATCGGCGTGTCGGCCAGGATCTCGGCCGGCGTGTCGCCCGCGGCGACGCGCGCCATGATCGCGACGACTTCGCCGCTCTTGACGCGTTCCATGTACCACTCCCGCACGCGTGTGATGGAGATGACTCCGAGCTCGCGCAGCGCGGCCGCGAGCGCGGCAACGTCGCCCAGCTCCTCCGCCAGCTCGCAGGCGCGCTCGTACGCCTCGGCAGCGCCGTCGAGATCCACCTCGCTCGGTGCGCTGAACGACTCGCCCAGCGGGCTTCGAAGCAGGTCCTGTCCGAGCTCCAGACACGCTGCCAGCTCGGCTGCGTCGTCACCGCGCGCCCGTGCCGCTTCGCGCACCGACCTCGCGAGCTCTGCAGCCAGGTCCTCTTCCTCGGACACGCGCAGCGCGGCGGCGCGACGCAGCTTGACGCCGAGCTCGAGGTGGGAGTCGCCCAGAGCCTCCGCGAGGGCCGCCAGCTCGGCGAGCCCTTCGAGGCGGTCGGCCGAGCGACGCAGCATGCCCAGTGCTTCGTCCTGGCATGTGAGCAGGGCGACACGGTCCTGCGCGGCCGACGAGGCCGGCAGCGCCTGATCGACGATGCGCAGCGCCTCCTCCGCCGCCCGAGCCTCGAGTGCCGCCCGAGCAGCTGAGATGGAGAAGCGCACGGCGCGGTCCGGGTCCCCGCCGGCGAGTGCGTGATGAGCAATGAGGGACAGGCTCTCGGAAGGCGGGCTCCCGTCGGCGGTCAGCATGTCGACCAGCGCCGAATGGATCGCGCGCCGCCGTGGAGCCGTGAGCATCGCTGCGGCGAACTCGCGGACCTGCTCGTGCGTGAAGCTGTAGTCCGCAGGCGATCCCGCCGGGTGCTCCACGAGCAGGCCTGCCTGAGCGGCAGGCGCCAGCGACTCCGCGAGGACCGCGCGGGTTACATCCCTCCTCGTCTGCGCCGAGGTGCAGCTTGACCGATCGAAGATCCTTCAGGCTGAAGCTCCGGCCGAGGATCGCTGCGTCGGCCAGGTCCTGCTTCGTCTCGTCAGGCAGTCGGGCGGCGCGGCGCTGGATCAGCGTGCGCACCGACGACGGGAGCAGGCGAGCGGCATTTCGCGCGAGCGTCCACACACCGTCCGTCTCCTGAATCAGAGCCATCTCCCGGTACGTCCGGGCCAGCTCCTCGACGATGAATGCGACGCCCTCCGCCTGTGCGTGCATGGTCGCCGCGCTCGATACGTTGACCTTCCCGCCGAGGACCTGCTGGGCGAACTCGGTCGTCTCCAGCTGCGTGAACCGCTCGAGCTTCAGGCGGCGCACCATCCCCATCCGCTCCATGTCGGCGATGAGAGTCACGGCTTCGTTCACCACGGCCAGCTCTTCCGGACGGGTTGCCAGCCCGATGAAGACCGGCGCGTCCGCGTCGGTGCGGACGATGTAGCGGAGCATCCGCACGCTGTCCTCGTCCGCCCACTGGAGGTCGTCGACCAGTACCGCTACGGGGCCGGAGGTTGCCAGCGCGCGGACGGCGATGGCTGCGAGATCGAATACGCGAAGGAGCTGGTGATCCGGCGACAGGGTCTCGAGTGTCGGATCGTCTCGGCCCGAGATGGCGTCGAGCACCCGCTGGACCTGCTCTCGTGCGCCGTTGCTGCCGTTTTCCGTTGCCGAGGAGGCGAAGAGGCCGCGGGCGAGGAGAAACGGTCCCCGGATCTCCTCGTCGGCTGTTGCCGCGAGCGGCGTGAAGCCTTCTGCCGCCGCGAGCTCCGCTGCCGCGAGGAGGAGCCGCGTCTTGCCGATGCCGGGCTCCCCCTCGAGCGTGAGTGCCGACAGCCGCCCGGCTCTCGCGGAGGCGAGCTCCTGTCTGATCGCGCCGAGCTCGACCTGCCGCCCGACCACGGGCCCCGTAGCCCGTCGGGCCTGAAGGGCAAGTGGGGATACGGTCGCTGTGGGCACAGGTCGGGCGTGCGGGTCACCCATGCATCAAACGTACGCGAGTCGAGCACAGCACCGGTGCTCACCCGAACCGGTCTCTGGCAAGCCCATGAGCGGCCCCTGGAGGCCGCTCATGGGCTGGACAACTGACGGACCTGCGTCACTCCAGGGTCGTCCGGACGGCCTCCGTGCTTTCCGTCCAACGGGCGGTCAGCGCAAAGAGAACGACGATGTTCAGGATGATCGCGGTCAGCGCCCACAGCGGATACGCGGCGTCGCCGGAGAAGCCGAGCTGGACGAGGATGTTCAGGGCGACGAGGACGATTGCGACCCACCGTGCCCATCCCTGAGCTGCCAACAGTCCGAGCCCCACCAGACCGAGGAGAGCGCCCCAGAACATCATGAACCAGCCCCACTGCGTGAGGTCGATGATGAGCATGCCCGAGCGCGTCGGGACGAAGTACTCGTCTTCTATGACTGCGATCAGTCCCTGAAACAGGTCGATCGCGCCGATCAGGATCATCAGGATGCCCGCGAAGCCGATCCATCCTGCCATCGATTTGGCGTTCACCATTACCTCCCAGATGACGGACACGGCGGTACGAGCCTCCGTGTCGATTTCGCTTGAGCGGGAGCCTACGGCTCCAGCCGAAGAATGTCATGGCAGTCAGTGCCGACGCCACGTCAGGCGTCTCCGTCTCTAGCGCGGCAGACGCAAGCCGAGTCGGCGGGGGAGCGACGCGACGAAGCGGGCAGGTGCGTTCGGCTCACGACCGGCGTCCTCTGCCGCGTCCTTCGCCATCAGCGCGCGGCGGATGAGCGAGCCGCCCGCGTAGCGGAAGGGCTCGGGCGGGAAGAGCTTCCGCGCCGGCTCGACGATCGCAAGCTGCGTCCTTTCGTCGCGTCGGTCGAGCGCGAGGCGCGCCAGGATCTCACCACCGAGGTACGAGGGCCCGACGCCGTTCCCCGTGAAGCCGAACCCGTGGTGGACTCGGCCGCGGCTCCCGAAGATCGGCAGATGGGTGGGGGAGACGTCGATCGGGCCGCCCCAGGCATGCGTCACCTTGCGGCCGGCGGTCTGCGGGAAGAACCGGCGCAGCGCGCGCTCGGTCTCGGCGATCACGGCGCGATCGAGCTCGAGGCGATCGGCTGTACGTCCGCTGATGCCCATCGTGCCGCCTCCCCAGCCGAACACGATCCGGCCGTCGCGCGTCGTCCGCATGTAGTGGACGAGCGTGCGGCTATCGACGATCGCCTCGCCGCCCAACCAACCGAGCTCCTCGAGCACGTCAGGGAGCGGCTCCGTGAGGACGATGTGGCTCGACGCAACAGCGAGCGAGAGGCGATACCCGGGGAAGGAGGCCGTCGCCGAGTTGGCGGCGAGGACGGCGGCTCCGGCGACGACGCGCCCCGCTCTGGTCTCGACGTTCCCGTCGCGCCCGAGCCGTGTCACGGCGGTGCGCTCGTGGGTCCGCACGCCGCGCTCGAGGAGCTCCGCGCGGAGACCGAGCGCGAGCCGCGCGGGCTGCACGGTCGCGTTCAGCCGGTAGAGCGCGCCCCCGAGGAACAGCGGCGAGGCACAGCGAGCACGCACGTCGTCGGCGGCGATCGACGTGACCTCGCCGGGCTCGCCGAGCGCCGCCGCGCTCGTAACGGTCCCGTCCCACGAGCCGAGCTGGGACTCGGTCGTCGCCACCCGCAGCATCGGTGCCTCGCGAAACCACGCATCCACTCCACTGGACTCGCACCAGGCGCCGATTCCGCGCACCGCGTCCTCCGACGCGCGACAGACTGCGAGCGCCGCGGCGTCGCCCGCGTGCTCGCGGAGTGTCGAGACGTCGCCCCAGAGCGTCTCGCAGAAGCCCCCGTTGCGCCCGCTGGGCCCGTGTCCGCACACCGCCCTCTCGAGGAGCACGATGTCGAGCTCCGGTTCGAGCTCCAGCAGGTGCCGGGCCGTCCACATTCCGAGATAGCCGCCTCCGACGATCACGACGTCGGCCCGCACGTCACCCTCGAGTGGACGAGTCGGCGTCACGGCTCCCGCCTCCTCGAGCCACCAGCCGTGGCGGGTGTGCAGCATCAGGCCGGTGCCGGGCGCCGTGCGAGCGCGATGCTGCAGGCGATGACCACGGCGACGGCGACCGGGACGAGGAGCGTCCAGAAGAGCGTGAGACCTCCCACGACGGCGCCGAGCGAGACGAGGAGCGCCGACCAGGCACCGCGTGGAAGTGCCACCTGTCCGATCAGCATCAGTGCTGCCCCGACGACGAGGAAAGCGACCCAGAGAACGGCGTCGCGCGTCGAGTCGAAGCTCAGGAGCATGACGCCGCCCAACGTCGCGGCGAGATACAGGACGCTCAGTGCGAGCACGAGGAACCTCGTCGCGGAAGCAAGTCCGTCGCCGTTCATCGGGGCCGTACAGTAGACGCGGCGAGTCTCAGGGTGAGAGCCCGGGTAGAGGCCCGCATGCCGAAACGGGGCACACTCGCCGCTCGCCGCGCTCGTGAAGGTGTCGCCCGCACCGATGCTCGTGCGCTAGAGCGCGAGCTATCCGCGGATCGAGGAGCGCGAGCTCGAGGCGGGCGGGCCGCGATCGCGAAGTGCCGGAACGCGTTGTCCGGGTATCGGACAAGATGAGACTGGTTTGGTGAACGAAAGGCGCCTCAGAGTCGGGCTCGTCGTCGAGCCGACAGGCATCGAGAGCCCGTATCTCCATGGGTCCTACCTCGCGCTCGAGCGGGCCGTCCGAGAGTTGGGGATCAGAGGGCGGGTGTTGACGCCGGCCCCGAAGGAAGGCTACGTCCCGAGCCTCTCACTCCTCGCGCGACAGAAGTACGACCTCGTCATCTCATTCGGCTTCTTTGCCGCCGCCGCGATCGACAGAGTCGCTTCCGAGTTTCCCGAAACGAGGTTCGCGAGCATCGATTACGCCCACGACGACTTGGCGCATCGCCCGACGAATGTCGTGGGTCTCGTGTTTCGGGAAGAGCAAGCCGGTTATCTGGCCGGTCACCTGGCTGCGCTCGTGTTGACGCTCTCTCCCGGTGAGGAAGTGATCAGCTCGGTCGGCGGCCAGCGGGTGCCGGCGGTCGAGAAGTTCATCGCCGGCTACCAGGCAGGCGCGAGAGGAGCGAATCCTCGCATCACGACGTTGAACGCCTATACCGACGACTTCTGGGACCCGGCAAAAGGCAGGTCGGTTGCCCTGAGCCAGATCGCGCGGGGATCGAGGGTCATCTTCCAGGTCGCCAGCACTTGCGGCCTCGGTGCGCTGGAGGCGGCAGGCGAGCGTGGAGTCTGGGGGATAGGAGTCGATGTCGACCAGTCCCACCTGGGCGGGCACATCCTGACAAGCGCGGTGAAGAGGATGGACGTGGCGGTGTTCGACATGATCGAGGAGCTCGCACGCGGGACGCTCGAGACCGGTCGCACTTCCTACTTCTCCCTCCGGAACGGCGGTGTCGGCCTCGGCATGATCAGCGCGAGGGTGCCTCACTCACTCAAGGCGGAGATCGAGGACGTCAGGGCCGAGATCGCCGCCGGGAAGATCCCGATCGCGACCTCGGTCACATAGCGCTCTCGCTCTGGATCGAGACCCAGACGGTCCCGTCCCAGGAGGCGACGTCGGTCGGCGCGTGGCCAACCGGAATGTGGCGTACAACCCGCCCGTCCTGCGGATCGATCTCGACGACGGTGCCGTCAGCGTTGTTGGCTGCGAACACCGCTCCGTCCGTCGCGCACAGGCCCATGAGCCCGCCGCCAACGTGGGTCGTCTGAGTCACCGTTCCCGTGTGCGGGTTGATGCGCCAGATCTGGCCCCGCTCGTCAGAGACCCAGACAGCCTGCTTCCCGACCGTCAGCGCAACGGGGGGCCACCCGATGGGCACCTCGGTCGTGGCGGTGTTCGTGTGCGGCTCGATGCGCAGGGCCCGCTCGGCGGTCGTCACCACCCAGACTGCCTCCTCGCCGACCGCCACGCCTACCGGTACCCAGCCGACGTCGATGATGGCGGAGGGCTCGTTCGTCGCCGGGTCGATGCGGAGCACATGGTGAGGGCCTGCGGCGATCCAGACGGAATCGTCATCGGCGTCGACCGCGTAGGTCGGGTTCCAAACGAGCTCGCTCGAGCCCCTCAGGTCGATCGTCTCGACGACGGCGTCGGCGCTGGGATCGATGCGCGAGACCGTGCCGTCGCTCCCGTTCGCCACCCAGACCGCATCTGTTGTGACAGCGAGGTCTATCGCCGGTGCTCCGATTCCGATCGTCCTGATGACTTCGTGGCGATCTGGATGGATGCGGGAGACCGTTCCATCGTCGGCGTTGGCGACCCAGACCGAGCCGTGCCCGATTGCGACGGCGACAGGTCTTCGGCCCACGGGCACGTGGCCGACGACCCGGGAGCGCTGCGGATCGATCACGGCGACCGAGTCGGGAGGAACCGGCGCCTCGGTCCGTGGTGACGCTTGGCGACGCTCTGCAACGGAGGGTTGGTTGGCGCCGGGGACAACCGGAGAGTCGAGCGAAGGATCGTGGTTGAGGATGGCGCTCTCGAGGCGTTGGAGCTCATCGTCCGGTTTGAGCCCGAGCTCCTCGTCCAGCAACCGCCGGCCCGAGCGGTAGACCTCGAGCGCGTCTGCCTGGCGGCCGCAGCGATACAGCGCCAGCATCAGCTGGCCGCGGACGCGTTCGCGTAGCGGGTGCTCGCGCACGAGCCCCTCGAGCTCCGGAACCAGCTCCGCGTGCCGCCCCAGCGCGAGGTCGGCCTCGACCCGCTGTTCGAGTGCAGCCAGCCGCTGCTCCTCGAGGCGCGCTCGCTCGGGAGGAGCGAAAGAGTCGCTCAGCTCGGCCAGTGGCGCTCCTCGCCACAGGGCCAGCCCCTCCCGGAGCAGCCGGGCAGCCTGGACGGGCTCCTCCGCCCGCGCCGCCGCGACCAGCTGTTCGAAGCGATGGAGGTCGAGCTCCCCGTCGCTGACGCGGATGAGGTAGCCCGGGGGTTGGGTGAGAATCAGATCCCGGCCGAGCGCCTTGCGCAGCTGGGAGACGTACACCTGGAGCGCGGCTCGGGCGGTGTCGGGAGGTGAGGCACCCCAGAGCTCGTCGATGAGCCGGTCGCGAGATACGACCTCGTTGGCGTGCAGCAGCAGGACCGCCAGGAGCGCCCGTTGCTTGGCTCCGCCGAGCGCGACCGGGCGGCCCTCTGCGAGCACCTCGAGCGGCCCGAGGGTCCGAAACTCCATGCGCCTCCTGGCCCTCCTTTAGCGGCTCTTTAGGTCCCGACAAGCCTTCTTTTAGCCGCTTCGGCTCTTGTGTGCAAAGACCGCACGAGGCGGTCTCGAGAACAAGGAGGACCGAATGACCAGCTCGACCCACGTCCCGCTCAGGCGCACGGGGCTCGTACTTCTGACCGCCATGCTCGGCGCCGCCATCGCCGGCACCGCGCTGACCTACGGGGTGCAGGCGGTGTCCGCTCAGGAAGGCCCGGCGACGCTCGCGGTGTCGCCGGAGGTTGCCAGGCAGGTCGAGATGCAGTCGTTCGACGCGCGACCGGCGACGCTCGCGGTCTCGCCAGAGGTTGCCAGGCAAGTCGAGCTGGGGGCGTTCGACGCGCGGCCGGCGACGCTCGCGGTCTCGCCGGAAGTCGCCGGAGAGGTCGCCCGGCAGCTCGAAGTGAGGCTCGACAGTCAGGGGGTCGTGCAGTCGTCGAGGCAGCCTGTGCCCGCCCCGATCTCGGTGACGAGCTCGGGGAGCGAGATCGGATGGCCGCAAGTCGGGATCGGCTTCGGTATCGGCATCGTGCTCGCACTCGGCCTCTTCGTGGGCCTGCGGATGAGCCGCACCCGGCACCTCGCCCACTGAACCCTCCACGTCGACCGAAAGCGCCGTGGCCGCCCGAGAGGGCGGCCACGGCGGCACATCTCCTTCACGCTCTGAATCCTCGCGAACGAACTCGGCTTTACCGAATGAGGGGGTGGGTGCGAGCTCCCCAAAACGGCTTGGGCAAAGGGGTGGCGGACGGGACTCGAACCCGCGACCACCGGGACCACAACCCGGGGCTCTACCAACTGAGCTACCGCCACCGCGCCCGCGACAGGATAGCGCCGGGCGTCCCAGGGGTCTTCAGGCCGAGTCGTCCGCTCGCTTCATGGCCGAAGGCCGATTCATTCGGCCGTAGGCGAGCTTTCGCTCGTCCGTCGCCATCGAGAGGGAGGGGGCTCGCGGGGGAACCGTAGGTTCCTCCGCGTTGAACGCGGGGCTCTACCAACTGAGCTACCGCCACCGCGCCCGCGACAGGATAGCTCCGGACGTGACGTATCGACCTCGAGCATGTCCCGAGCGGACAGGGTTGGGGTCAGACCCCACGGTCCGTGTGCAGGGTGCACGCCCGAAGCTCGCCGGGTTCAGACGTGGCCAGAACGAACACGTCAAGGGGTCTGACCCTACGGGTCCGACCCCTGAAGCACAGCCTGCGTCTGCGTCGTGCGGGCGACACGGCGGCCGGATGCGTCGAGGACGTCGGTCTCTACCACGATCGTCGTCTTGCCCACGTGCAGCGGGCGCGAGCGGGCGAGCACGTCGCCCTCGCGGATTGCGCCGAGGAAGTTCGTCTTCGACTCGATCGTCACCGTTCGCGCTCCGGGCGGGAGGTTGAAGAAGGCGCAGACCGCTCCGGCGGTGTCCGCCAGCGTCATGAGCACGCCACCGTGGAGCACTCCCCCTGCCGTGCACAGCTCGGGGGCCCAGGCGAGTGTGGCGTCGACCTCGTCTGCGTCGCCGAACGTGCGAATGCCGAGCGTGGTGCCCAAAGGCATCTGCGCGTTCACCAACTCCGTCAGCTCCGGCTTCGCCATGGGGGCAACCTACGTCAGCCGCTTCTCGAGGTACGCCGAGAGTCGTGTAAGCGGGAACGAGATGCAGAAGAAGATGACCATGACGGTCGCATAGATCGGAATGGCCTCCACCTCGCCGATCCCGATCGGCGGGGGGGCGGCAAGTCGTTCCACCTGGCGCTCGGCGGACTCCAGGAGCTCCGGAGCGCCGATCACCTGTGCGATCGTCGAGTTCTGGATGATGTTGACGAGGAGACCGACGAGCGGGGGCAAGAGCCGGCGGAGCGCCTGCGGGAGGATCACGAAGACGTGTCTGCCGATCCAGCCGAAGCCGAGCGCGGACGCCGCCTCGTGCTGCTCCTTCGGGATCGACTGCACAGCCCCGCGCGTGGCTTCGGCGACCTGTGCGCTCCCCCAGAGCGTGAGGGCGATCGAGGCGGAGATCAGCGCGTCGAACTCCAGCCTCGGGTCGAGCACCGGCAGAAGGAAGAAGACGAGAAACAGCGTCACGAGGATCGGAAGCCCGCGCCAGACCTCGATATAGAGGCGGATCACAGCCCGAGAAGGCATGAACTTGATCGTGAGCAGGGTTCCCAGCGTTACCCCGATCAGGAGGCTTCCCGTGAGCGAGAGCGCAGCGATCTGAAGAGTTCCTTTCAGACCGACCCGGAACATGTACTCGAGGACGGGCTCGGCCCAGTCGGGCAGGAAGCTCACCTGGCGTCCTCAGGGAGGGCGAGACGACGCTCGACGACTCGGATCGAGGCGGACATCGTCCATACGATCACGAGGTAGCTGACCGCGAGTGTCGAGAACGTCTCGACGGTCTGGAGCGTCAGGGCGTTGATGTTCAGCGCGGTCGTCGTCAGCTCCGGGTAGCTGATGACGTACATCAGGGACGTGTTCTTGACGACGCTGATGTACGTGTTGATGGAGGACGGCAATGCGATTCGGCCGCCGATCGGGAGCGTGACGTTGAGGAATGTCGAGACCGAGCCGAACCCAAGCGCGAAGCCCGCTTCGCGGAAACGGAAGGGAACGGCCTCGAACCCGGCGCGGAAGTTCTCGGTGTTGAACGCGCCGCCCCAGATCGTCACGGCGAGCCAGGCAACGGTGAACGGCTCGAGGACGATCCCGACCTGCGGCAGCGCGAAGAACAGGAAGAAGATCTGGACGAGGATCGGGGTGTTCCGGATGATCTCGACGTAGATCGCCGCGACCTGGCTCACGACGGGAACGCGATGCGCGCGCGCCGCTCCGAGGACCAGGCCGATGACGAAGGAGCCGGCGATCGCGATCGCCGAGACCTCGAGCGTTCGGCGGAGGCCCGCGAGGAGCTCGTCGCCGTTGTCGGTGATGAACGACCAGTCGAAGGCGACTGCGAGCGACGTCATGCAGAGATGAGCGGAGCGGCCGCGTCACGCGCGGCCGCTCCGTCGAGCAGGTCCTGCGGTGCCGCTACGGGCACACCGTCGTGATATCGACCTGGTTGTAGACGAGGCCTTGCTTCGGCCTGAGGATGTTCTTCGAGAACGGCACCACCTGGGCGGGCGGGACCGTGTTCTTGAGAATCGGGAAGAACAGGTCGCGCTTCTTCATGAGGTTGAGGCGCGAGTTGACCCACCTCTGAAGCGCCGTGTTGCCCTGTTTGATCCCGATGCCGTAGGGCAGCGGGAGGAACAGATCGCTCGTCAGCCTGTAGCTGCGATCCGTGCCGGCGATGCCGACCAGGACGGTGTCGTCCCACATGAGCGTGTCGGCACGCCCGTCCCGGAACGCGATGAGTGCATTCGTGAAGCTGTCGGTGACGAGCACCTTGGTGTCCTCGAAGCAGTTCTTCATCCAGCGGTCGTAGATCGAGCCGCTCGTCGTCACGACGGTCTTTCCGGCGAGGTTCGCGAGCGTCGTCGACGAGTTGTTTGGTACGAGCAGGCGTCCGGTCGCCTTGTAGTAGGCGCGCGAGAAGTCGATACGAGTGTCGCGGTCGATGGTGTACGTGAACGTCGCGATGACCATGTCGACGCGATTCGTGGTCAGCGCCGGCTCGCGTGCCGGAGTCGTGACGCAGGTGTACGTGACGCGATTCGCCTTGCCGAACGCGAACCGCGAGAACCACTTCGCAATCTCGACGTCGAACCCCGCAGCCTGGCTCCGTGCGCCCGATGTAGCCGAACGGCGGCGAGTCGCACTTGACGGCGATGTTCCACCGCTTCCGCTCCTTGATCTCCGCGGGAAGCGGAGGCAGACCCCTCTGCTCGGCGGCATACGGCTCGGCCTCGCGCGCCGACGCGACGCCGCCCAGGGCTACGAGCACCCCTGCCGCGAGCGCGACGGTTGCGAGCCCGATCATGACTCGTTTCATTCCGTTCCTCCTTCGTGGTCGATGAGTTCCTCGAGTGTGTGGGCGAGCTGTGTCCTGCGTAGGAACCGTTGCGTGCGCTCCTCCTTCGGGTTGTCGAGCATCTCACGCGGTGCCCCTGCCTCGACGATCTTCCCGCCGTCCATGAAGATGACGCGGTCCCCGACCTCGCGGGCGAACTGCATCTCGTGCGTGACCACGAGCATCGTCATGCCCTCGCGGGCGAGTGTCCGCATCACGACGAGCACCTCGCCGACGAGCTCCGGGTCGAGCGCCGACGTGACCTCGTCGAACAGCATCACGTGCGGCTGCATCATCAGCGCCCTCGCGATCGCGACTCGCTGCTGTTGCCCGCCGGAGAGCTGATGTGGGTGCTGGTTCGCCTTCTCGGCGAGCCCGACGCTCGCGAGGAGCTCGCGCGCACGCGCCTCCGCCTCGCGCCGCGGCATCTTGCGGATTCGCCTCGCCGCGAGCGTGAGGTTGTCGATCGCGGTGAGCTGTGGGAAGAGGTTGAACTGCTGGAACACGATCCCGATGCGTTGACGGATCGTGGA
The DNA here is from genome assembly GCA_963744505.1 of uncultured Gaiellaceae bacterium. Classification (GTDB taxonomy): domain Bacteria; phylum Actinomycetota; class Thermoleophilia; order Gaiellales; family Gaiellaceae; genus GMQP-bins7. The sequence continues at coordinate 184,648 of CAVUTL010000002.1, read as the reverse complement.
GACGTCCACGCCCTTCCGCGTGATCTCCTCGCCTTCGAGGTAGATGCGACCCGACTGGATGGGCTCGAGCAGGTTGATGCAGCGCAGCAGCGTGCTCTTGCCGCTTCCGCTCGGGCCAATGACGCAGAGAACCTCGCCGGGCTCGACACTCAGGTCGACGCCGTCGAGCACGACGTTGTCGCCGAAGCGCTTGTGGATGCTCTCCATGCGGACGCAGGCGCCATCGACGCTCCTCCCCTCGACCGCTGTTGTCGCGACGCTCACTACCCAGAGGGGATCAAAGGGAATTGCGTCCATCCGGTCAAGGCGTTGACGACGTGACGGAAGCGTCGTACCCTGTCTCGGTTCACGTCGTCGAGCGAAAGGAGAGGACCTCATGAAAGTCGCGTGTCTCAACTCTCTCCGGCTCGACCGCGCACGGATCTAGCACTCCCTCGGCGGCTCGAGCCGCGGCCCGGTTCACACCGACTGAAGGAGTCTTCCGTTGTCCGATGGAACCCTGGCCGCCCTCGGCTGGACCGATGAGCTCGAGGCGGCCTTCACAACGTACGAGGAGCGTGGCTTCATGCCAGCTCGCGTCGTCGCCGAGCATCGCGGCGGCTACTACGTCCGCTCTCAGCTGGGCGACCGGCTCGCGCATGCGCGCGGGCGCATGCGCGACGACGAGATCTGGGGCGGGATGCCAGCGGTCGGCGACTGGGTCGTCGTCTGCGACGCGCCCGGAGATCGCTTCGCGATCGAAGCGCTGCTCCCACGACGCACGAAGGTCTCGCGCAAGACGCCGTGGTTGAAGGCCGAGGAGCACATCCTCGTCGCGAACGTCGACACCGTGCTCCTCGTCGCCGGGCTGGACGGTGACTTCAACCCCCGCCGTCTGGAGCGCTACCTGGTGGCTGCGTGGGACTCGGGGGCCGACCCTGTGATCGTGCTCACGAAGCTCGACGTCCTCGACGACCCCGGGAAGCTCGCCGAGGCGGAGACGGTCGCGGCCGGCGTCCCCGTCCTGGCCGTGAGCAACGTCACGGGCGAGGGGATCGACGGCGTGCAGGCTCTCCTCCAGCCAGCGCGGACGTTCGTCCTGCTCGGATCGTCCGGAACCGGGAAGTCGACGCTCGTCAACCGTCTGGCGGGACGCACGGTCATGGCGATCGGTGGCCTCCGCAACGACGGCCGCGGCCGCCACACGACGCGGCATCGGCAGCTCCTGGTCCTGCCCGGCGGGGCGATCCTCATCGACACGCCGGGGCTCCGCGAGCTCCAGGTGTGGGAGGGCGATGTCGACAGCGCGTTCTCCGACATCGGCGCGCTCGCTGCTGAATGCCGCTTCAACGACTGCCGGCACTCGTCCGAGCCGGACTGCGCTGTTCGCGAGGCTCTCGAAACCGGCCAGCTCGACGAGGGTCGGTGGGCGAGCTACCTCAGGCTCCAGCGCGAGCTCCGGGCGATCGAGGCGAGGTCGAGCCGACGCATCCAGCGCGAGCTCAAGAGCCGCTGGCGTGCGCGAGCGCGCGAGACCCGACGCGCTCGCCGATACGGAGGCAAGCCGTAGGTCCCGGCCTCTCTACTTCGCGACCTGGGTGATCCAGTAGTCGGTCGTCGCCGTCGGTGCCGTGCCGAAGCGGGCGTTCACCGCGTACAGGCGGCTGCCGAGGTCGGCGATCGTCGTCGGAACGTCGAATTCCGCGCTCGAGATCCGACGGAGCACGCGGCCGCTCCGCAGGTTCGAAGCGAGCGAGATCCTGGCGATGAGGTTCTGCTGGTTCTGAGCCACGAAGAGCGTCCTACGGTCCAGCAGGATGCCGTCGCCGTTCGGCACGCTCTCGCCTCCCGCGAGCGCGATCCGACGCGCGACACCGCTCGGGCTCACGGCGAACAGCCTCCCCGTGCCCGACTGGACGATGACGAGTGTGTTCCCGTTCGCGGTCGCGTCGATGCCGTTGACGTTGAACCCCGCTCCATGCCTGTAGTCGCCTCGGAGCCGGACCGTGGTCGCCGGCGCCCCCGGGCGCCCGCCGGTTCCCAGAGGCACGCGGTAGAGGACGGCCTTGAAGGAGTCCGTGAACCAGGCCGCGTCCCGCGTCACCACGACGTCGTTGACGAAGCTCCCTCCCGTCGAGAGCTTGTACGTCCTCACGGGAGCCCCTGTTCGCGCGTCGTAGACGTAAGCGTTGCCCGTGTTGCCGCCGGCAACGAAGAGTCTTCCGCGGTCGGCCTTCAGACCGATCGCCGCACGACCTGCTCGCGGCCGGACGAGGACCGCACCCGCACCGGTTCGCAAGCTTCCTCGATACACCGCCCCCGTCGGAATCGATCCCGCGTAGAACGTCTCACCTGACGTCGCGATGCCTTCGGGCTGGAAGCCGTCAGGAAGGTCGATGCGGTTCGGGAATGCGCTCTGAGCTCCGGCGACCGACGCGGACATGGCGGCCAGGCCCGCGAGCGCGAGGAGTAGTCGGGTCATTCGGAATCCCCTCCCTCCGTGAGCCTCGTCACAGAGTACGTACCCGCAAATCGGCCTCCGGCGGATTGCGGCACGCCCACCTTCTCGGCCGAATATGGATCCGCGGGTCGGTGCGCTGGTGGCCGTCGGAGATTGAAAGTTGGAGTGGCCCCGGGAGGAGTCGAACCTCCGCACACAGATTCGAAGTCTGTCGCTCTATCCACTGAGCTACGGGGCCAAGGCTCGGGCAAGTATGCCCGCGCCGGCCTAGGCCGCTCGCTCGGCTTCCTGCTCGTCGCGAACGCGCGCGACGAGGATTCGTACGACCGTCGCATCGAAGTCGGTGCCTGCGCACCGCATCAGCTCGTTCAGCGCCTCATCCACGGAAAGTGCCTCGCGGTACGGCCGGTTCGACGTCATCGCGACGAACGCATTGCAGACACGGATGATCCGCGAAGCAAGCGGGATCTCGTCGCCGGCGGTGCCGTCCGGGTAGCCGCTGCCGTCCCAGTTCTCGTGGGACGCACGGACGATCGTTGCGACGCTGCGGAGCGCCGGCGAGGCTCGCAGGATCCGCTCGCCGACGATCGTGTGCTGGCGGACGAAGGCCCACTCGCGCTCGTCCAGCGGTCCGGGCTTCGAGAGGATCTCGTCGGGCACGGCGAGCTTTCCGAGGTCGTGGAGCTGCGCGGCACGATCGAGCTCCTCGAGCTCGTCACGGCGCAGTCCGAGCATCCGTCCGAGGTCGCCCGCGAGTGCGCCGACGCCCGCGAGCTGCTCCTGCAGCTCTGGCTCGCGGACGGACAGCGCCTCGAGCAGCGCTGCCATCGTGCGGTCGCTGTCGCCTCGTCGCGAGTACTTCTGTGCGTAGAGGCGCTCGTCGGCGATCTGCAGCGCGTGGCTCGGATCTGTCGCCTCGTCGGGGAGCATGATCGCGCCGAACGACGTCTCGATCTCGAAGCCCTCGCCACGCTCGGTCAACGCGGCGCACGCGCGGTCGATGAGAGGCTCGGCCTCGCCTTCGCCGACGACGACCATGAGACAGAACTCGTCCCCTCCGAGTCGGTATGCGGCACCCTCAGGCCCCGGAACAGCCGCGAGCTTCTGGCCGAGCCGCGAGAGCAGTGCATCGCCGGCGGGATGGCCGAACGTGTCGTTGTAGCCCTTGAAGCCGTCGAGGTCGAACAGCATGAGGATCGTCGGCGGGATCGTCTCGCTCCGCAGGCGTCGTTCGAGATCGTTGATGAGCTGTCGCCGGTTGCCGAGCCCAGTGAGAGCATCGGTCGTCGCCTCCTCGCGGGTCAGCTCGAACAGGCGCTGATTCTCCCTGAACGTGGCCGCGAGCCTGATGACGACGAGCACGAGCGTCGCCGAGGCGAGCGCGACAGCGAGCAGGTTCGACGCGGATGAAGTGGTCGTAGAAGAGGATTCCCGTCGCGACGAACGCGCAGACGGCCGGCACCGCCAGCAGCGGCCGGCCCTCGACCTCGAGGCCGTCCCTCGTCCGGTCGGGCATCCAGGCGGACGACGCGACGAGCAGCATCGCGGTCGGCCAGAGGATGTCGATCCACGTCCCCTCGACGTACGTGCCCGCGGAGGACTGGAAGAGGTAGATGGCATCCGCCAGCGTCGTCGAGAGCACCCCGAGGCCGAGGAGGAGCCAGCGTCTGCCGGGCCGCCAGCTCGTCAGCGAGAAGACCCCGAACACGAGGGAGAGGAGGAGAATGTCTCCGAGTGGGTACGCGAGGTTCGTGACGACCGTCGAGGTCGATCCCTGCGTGCCCTCCAGGACGAGCTCGACGAGCACTGCGGCGCCGACCGCTGCGGCAGCGAGGGCCGCAGTGACACCGTCGAGCCAGAGCATGCCTCCGATCGAGCGTGCGCGCGAGCGGAGCAGCAGGACCATGCCGACGTAGAGGAACGCGTAGAAGGCGATGTACCCGACGTCGGCCATCGACGGGTACGTCTCGGGCTTGAAGACCGCGTACCAGATCTCGCCGAAGGTCCAGCATCCGAGCGCGAGCGTGATCACGACCCAGGCCGCCCGCTCCTTCGCGACGAGATAGGCGTGCGATCCGGCGATGACGCAGGCGAGCACCATCAAGCCGTCGTAGACCCACACGTTGAAGAGTGTGAAGAGGCGCCCTTCCGCAGGCGCCAGCAGCGTGTACGCCGCGAAGACGGCAAGGCCCGCGGCACCGGCCACGCGCGTGGCATGGATCCACCTGCGATGAGGCATCTCCGAACGAGGATCGGCTCGTTGCGACTGATTCTTGAGCCTTCCGATCCGTCGGCCGGTCCGGTCCGTCCGGCCCCGGTCCTACCCTCGCGCCATGACACTCGGAATCGTGGTGTTCGGAGCGGCGTTCCTCGTCGGTCTCGCGCTCGGAACGTACACGCGAAGACCGCTCTCCACGGCCTTTCTCGTCCTCGGCAGCTTCACGGCGCTGCTCGTGCTGGCGGCCACGGGCGAGCGTGTTCGCCGCCGCTGCGATCCTCGCGATCGTGGCGCTCGTCGGGCTCGTCGCGGAGAGCATGCGAGAGACGTTCGTGCTGCTCTTCGGACGCTACTGATCGTTCAGGGCACCGATGCGGTTAGGCGCGAAGCGCCGTGGCTGAACGTCGCCGCGAGCCAACCGTGGCTTGCGGTCGATGCGGGCGGAGGGACTCGAACCCTCAAGCTCTCTCGAGCACCGGCTCCTAAAGCCGGCGTGTATACCGTTTCACCACGCCCGCGTGGATCAGTCTAGGGCGAGCGATTGTCATCCTGGACGAGTTCGTGGGGCCGAAGCGATGAACGTGTGGACGCTAGGAGCGATCCCTGAAGCGGTCGAGCCGGAAGAGCCCGATGTCGTGGCGCGTCTCGCCGTCGAGCGCGAGGTCGGCGAGGATCTCGCCGACGACGGAGCAGAACTTGTAGCCGTGACCCGAGAAGCCGGCGCCGACGACGACCGCCTGTGACTCCGGATGGCGATCGATCACGAAGTGCTCGTCGGGAGACGGCTCGAAGAGGCATGTCTTGAGGGCGACCGTCGCGCCCGCTCCCTCGGGGAAGTAGCGCTCGGCGAACGCCCGGAGCGGCATCTCGTCCGCGAGTGTCGGCTCGCGCTCGATCTCGTCCGGATCGCCGCCCTCCCCGAAGTGGTCGTAGCGCCCGAGCTTGAAACCCGGGATGCCGTGGGCGGGGAAGCCGTAGAAGTGATCGCCGTCGAGTGCGAGGTTGAAGACCGGCATGCGGTCGGGCGCGAAGATGTCCGGCCGCGTCGGCTGCAGCCACGCGAGTGCCTGGCGCACGCCTCGCACGGTTCCGGCGGGCAGGCGTGCAACGTCCTGCGACCAGGCGCCCGCAGTCAGGACGAGCCGCTCGGACTCCACCGTCCTGCGGTCGGTGCGCACGCGCACGCCGCTCTCGGTCGTGTCCCACTCGAGCACACGCTCGCGCGCGCCGAGCTCGGCTCCTCTCGCGAGCGCGCCCTCGACGTGCGCGACGATGCAGCGCTCGGGGACGACGAAGCCGCCGTCGGGCTGGTGGACGACCTCCATCTCGGGCGGAAGCCGATAGGCGGGGAAACGACGCGCGACGTCGGCGCCGCTGAGCACCTCGTGGTCGAGGTCGTGCTCGGCGCACGACACGAGCACGCCCTCCAGGATGCGCTCGCCCCCCTCGACGATCCCTGTCACGTGAAGCAGCTGCTCATCGGCCTCGGACTCGAGCTCGCGCCACAGCTCGTACGCACGGCGAAGCAGCGGGACGTAGTCCGGATGCTCGAAGTACGCGAGCCGGATGATCCGCGTGAGGCCATGTGACGAGCCGTGCTCGTGGAGCAGATCGAAGCGTTCGATCCCGAGCACGCGCTTGCCGCGGCGGGCGAGGTGATACAGCGTCGCGCTCCCCATCCCGCCGACTCCCGACGACGACCACGTCGTACCGCTCCATGGGCCTGACCCTATCCGCGGCTGGTTGAATGGCCGGATGCCCACGGCCGTGGAGAACCTCGGCGAGAATCGCGTGCGCCTCACGGTCGACGTTTCGTCCGACCAGGTCCGGCACGCCGTCGACCACGCGATGTCGGACCTGTCGGAGAGCGTCAAGATCCCGGGCTTCCGCAAGGGGAAGATCCCGACGCCGGTGCTCGTGTCACGGCTCGGCAAGGAGCGGATCTATGCCGAGGCGGTCGACAGCCACATCGGCGGGTGGTTCTGGAGCGCAGCGTCGCGGAGCCGCGTCCGTCCCGTGTCCGACCCCCAGTACGAGTTCGAGCTTCCCGATACGCCCGACGACGCGTGGAGCTTCGTCGCGACGGTGGAGGTGCAGGCGCTTCCGGAGCTCGTCGACTGGACGACGCTCGAAGTTCCGCGCGCAGAGGTCGAAATTCCGCAGGAGGCAGTCGACGCCGAGATCGAGGCATTGCGCGAGTCCGTTGCCGAGCTCGCTCCTGCCGGCGAGCGCCCCGCCAAAGCGGGCGACACGCTCGTCGTCGATCTCGTCGACTCCGACGGCGAGGCCCAGCCCGACACGGTCGTGGAGCTCGGCGGCGGCCGACTCGCCCCGGAGATCGAGGCCGCGCTGATCGGCGCGTCTGCGGCCGAGACCAAGACGATCGCACTCCCGCTCGCCGACGGCTCGAGCTCGACGGTCGAGATCACCGTGCGCGACGTGCAGGAGAAGGTGCTGCCCGAGATCGACGACGAGCTTGCGCGCGCCGCGAGCGAGTTCGACTCGATCGCCGAGCTGCGCGCCAGCATCGAGGGGACGCTGCGCGAGCAGCTCGACGCTGAGATCGAGGCCGCGTTCCGCATCTCCGCAGTCGACGAGCTCGTCCGCGCCTCACAGGTGCAGCCTGCGATCCCGCTCGTGAGGACGCGCGCCACCGACCTCCTCACCGGATTTGCCCGCTCGCTGGAGCGCCGCGGCGTCTCGCTCGAGACCTACCTCGCCGCGAGCGGCGGAAGCGTCGAGGACCTCGAGCGCCAAATGGTGCTCGAGGCCGCCGTCTCCGTCGCGCGAGAGCTCGCGCTCGAAGCGCTCGCCGAGAAGGCCGGCATCGAGATCTCCGACGACGACGTGCGCGCGTACATCCGTGAGGAGGCCGCCACGTCCGGAGAGGACGACGTCGAGGGCGTCATCGAGGACGTCTGGGCGCACGGCCAGCAGGAGTCGATCCGTGAGGATCTCAGGCTCCGCGCCGCGCTCGACCGTCTCGTGCAGGACGTCACGCCGATCGCACCCGAGCTCGCGGAAGCGAGAGACAAGCTCTGGACACCCGACAAGGAGAAAGCCGAGGGCGAGACGAAGTTGTGGATCCCCGGCAGCAAGGAGAGTGCATGAGCCCCCTGATCCCGATGGTGATCGAGCAGACCTCGCGCGGCGAGCGCTCGTTCGACATCTACTCGCGCCTGCTCAACGAGCGCATCATCTTCCTCGGCACGCCGATCGACGACCAGATTGCGAACCTGATCGTCGCGCAGCTCCTCCACCTCGAGTCGGAGGACCCCGACAAGGACATCTCGATCTACATCAACTCGCCGGGGGGCATCGTGTACGCGGGGCTCGCGATCTACGACACGATGCAGTTCATCAAGCCTGACGTGCAGACGATCTGCGTGGGCATGGCCATGTCGATGGGCGCCGTCGTTCTCGCCGGAGGCGCGCAGGGAAAGCGCAGTGCGCTGCCGCATTCGAAGATCCTCATCCACCAGGGCTCTGCAGGCTTCTCGGGCCAGCCGACGGACATCGAGATCCAGGCGCGGGAGGTAATCAGCCTCAAGCGGCTAATGGAGGAGATCATGTCCAAGCACACGTCTCAGACCATCGAAAAGGTCTCGACCGACATGGAGCGTGACTACTACATGACGTCCGCCGAGGCGAAGGACTATGGGATCATCGACCGCGTGATCGAACACCGGTCGTGAGCGGTCCCCTTCCATCGACCGCGAAATCGGAGTAAAAGGAGACACGTGGCTCGGGCGAGCGAGGGCAACGAGCAGCTGCTTTGCAGCTTCTGCGGCAAAAGCCAGCGGCAAGTCAAGAAGCTGATCGCTGGTCCCGGCGTCTACATCTGCGACGAGTGCATCGATCTCTGCAACGAGATCATCGACGAAGAGCTGACGACTCCGGCGCAGCTCGACCTCGACAACCTCCCGAAGCCGCTCGATATCTACTCCGTTCTGAACGACTACGTCGTCTCGCAGGAAGAGGCGAAGCGCACGCTCGCGGTGGCGGTCTACAACCACTACAAGCGCGTACGCATGGGCCTCGAGGACGCCGAGGTCGAGCTCCAGAAGTCGAACATCCTGCTCCTCGGCCCCACGGGCTGCGGGAAGACGCTCCTTGCACAGACACTCGCGCGCATCCTCAACGTGCCCTTCGCGATCGCCGACGCGACCGCCCTGACGGAGGCCGGCTACGTCGGCGAGGACGTGGAGAACATCCTCCTCAAGCTGATCCAGGCCGCCGACTTCGACATCAAGAAGGCCGAGACCGGGATCATCTACATCGACGAGGTCGACAAGATCGCGCGAAAGGCGGACAACCCGTCGATCACGCGCGACGTCTCCGGCGAGGGTGTGCAGCAGGCGCTCCTCAAGATCCTCGAGGGCACCGTCGCGTCCGTGCCTCCGCAGGGCGGGCGGAAGCACCCGCACCAGGAGTTCCTCTCGATCGACACGACGAACATCCTCTTCATCTGCGGCGGAGCGTTTGCCGGCCTCGACAAGATCATCGAGCGCCGGATCGGGAAGAACACGGTCGGCTTCTCCGCAGACGTGCGCTCACGCAATGCGGCCGAGAGCTCCGAGCTGCTGAGCGACGTCATGCCCGAGGACCTCATCACGTTCGGCCTCATCCCCGAGTTCGTCGGGCGGCTGCCGGTCGTCTCCGCCGTGCACCAGCTCACGAAAGACGATCTCGTCGAGATCCTCACCGAGCCGAAGAACGCGCTCGTCCGGCAGTACCAGCGCTTCTTCGGCTACGACGAGATCGAGCTCGTGTTCACCGAGGACGCGCTCTGGGAGATCGCGGAGCATGCGCTCGCGCGTGAGACCGGCGCGCGGGGTCTCCGCTCGATCATCGAGCTCGCGCTCCTCGACGTCATGTTCGAGCTCCCGTCGCGCACGGACGTCACGAAGTGCGTGCTGACGAAGGAGACGATCTCGCGCGGACAGAAGCCGACGCTCGTCACGAGCGCCGAGGGCGTCGTCGACGAGGAGCTCGACGAGCTCGCCGAAGAGTCGGCGTGATCGCCACGCCCCGCTAGGATCGCGGCATGCCGAGATACCTGATCGAGCGAACGTACACCGTCGACCTGGACACGCTCCCGACCGTAGCCACGCGGTCGAAGGCGATCGGGCACCACCACTACCCGGAGATCGTCTGGGAGCACAGCCATGTCGTCGTGGGCAAGGACGGAACGCCGAAGTCGTTCTGCATCTACGAGGCGCCGAACCAGGAGATGGTGCTCGAGCACGCGAACCGGCTCGGCGACCACGTCGTCTCGATCGTCTACGAGATCGCGGGCGACGTCACTCCCGACGACTTCCCGCTCACGGACCCGCCGGCGTAGCACCTAGCTCGCCGACTCGCGGCCTCTCTGCTCCCCGACGTCGCCGAGGTGGTACTCCGCCTGGAGCGCGACGGCGAATCGCAGCGTGATCTCACGGCGCTTCGGGTCGTCCTCTGCAAGAAGCGACAGAGCCTCCCGGTAGAGCGTGACCGCTCGCTCCTTCGCCCAGCCTCGTCCCGCCTGTTCCGCGGCTGCAATGAGGTGCTCGACCGCTCGGTCCTTCTCGCCGGCCTCGCTCCAGTGTCGCGCGAGCGCCTCGTGCGACTGGCCGATCGCGGTGGTCGCTTCCAGGAAGCGAGCAACTGCGGCGTGCCGCTCGCGACGCGCGGCGCGGGGGAGCGTTTGATACGCGACGTCGTGGATGAGCGCGTGCTTGAACGCGAACTGCTGGTCGCCCTTGATCCGCGACACGGCTTCGCGGCCGACCAGACCCCGGTTCTCCAGCGAGCTCAGGCTGGCTGCGAGGTCGTCGTGGTTCCCCATCTCGACGAGAGCGCCCCGCCAGAAGACCCGGCCCGCGACGGATGCGTCGACGAGGACGCTGCGCTCGTCGGGCGGAAGGGAGTCGAGGCGCGCCGCGATGATCGCTCGAACGGTCGTCGGAAGCTCGTCCTCGGTCGACCGCTCGGCGATGGACGCGGTCAGCTCCTCGATGAACAGCGGATTGCCCTCGGCCATCTCGACCACTTTCGAGGCACCGTCCACGACCGCCTTCGCGGCCAGGAGCTGCTCGGCGAGCTCCTGGCTCGCAGCGGCGTCCAGCGGATCGAGCGGGAGGCTCGAGTAGGCGGGTAGCCCGCCACCCCACGACGGCCTGTCGGTGAGGAGCTCGGGCCGTGCCAGCGCGACGAACAGAATCGGCACGTCACGCACGCGGGACGCGAGCATCTCGAGCAAGTCGAGTTGGCTGGCGTCGGCCCAGTGGATGTCCTCGAAGAGGAGCATCGTCGGATTGCTCATTGCGAGCGCCTCGACGAAGACGCGCGCGGAGAAGAAGATCGTCTCGCGATCGGCGATTGTGTTCTCGTCTCCGAGCCCAAGGAGCAGCTCGAGCTGCGGCGCGTGCTCCTCGGCGGCAGCCGGTCCGGCCAGTGCGGCGATGCTCGCTGCGAGCTTGGCTCGCGCGTCGTCGGGCTCGTCGCTGTCGAAGATCAGCGCCGTCTGCTTGACGAGCTGCGCGAACGCGCTGTACGGAGTGCTCGCTCCGTACGGTGTGGAGCGCCCGCGCATCACGCGTGCCCCCTGATCGGCAAGGTGCGTCGCGAGCTCGAGGCCCAGGCGAGACTTGCCGATGCCGGCAGGACCGAACACGGTGACGAACTGCGCCCGACCCTCCTCCGTGACGCGTTCCCAGATACCGGTCAGGACGTCGAACTCGCGCTCGCGGCCGATGATCGGAACCGGCGCCATGGGCCGCTCGCCGGCAGCCGATGTCGCTCTCACGGCGAGCCAGGCGGTGATCGGTGCGCTCTTGCCTTTCGCCAGGACCGGCTGCGCCGGCCGGTACTCGATGGCATTGCGCGTCGCCGTATGCGTCTCCTCGCCGACGATCACCGCTCCAACGGGCGCTGCGGACTGGAGGCGCGCCGCGGTGTTCACGACATCCCCGGCGACCATTGCCTCGCCGTGATCGGGCCGCGCCTCGAGCTCGACGATTGCCTCGCCCGTGTTGACTGCGATCCGGATCTGCAGCCCGTCCTCCTCGGCCCAGTCGCGGACCGCCAGCGCCGCGCGCACGGCTCGCTCGGCATCGTCCCCATACGTCGTGGGTGCCCCGAAGACGCCCATGACGGCATCCCCGATGAACTTCTCCACTCGCCCGCCGAAGCTCTGGAGCCTCGAGCGCACCTGCTCGTAGTACGGCGTGAGGAACGCTCTGACGTCCTCGGGGTCGAGCGACTCCGATCGAGACGTGAAGCCCACGAGATCGACGAAGAGCACCGAGACGATTCGGCGTTCCTCGGCGGATCGGCCGGCCTCGGCGAGCGAGGCGCCGCACGCGTTGCAGAACTTCGAGGGGTCAGGGTTGTCCTGGCCGCATCGTGCGCAGGTGAGCACGGAGTGGAACACTAGAGTCCCGACCCGAGGAGGTGGGTCCGATGCTCGAGACCGCGTACGACCAGGAGCGGGCCGAGGCGTTCGCGGAACGGATGCTGGACATGTTGAACAGCGGCGCCCTGATGGTCATGACGTCCGTCGGGCACCGCACGGGACTACTCGACGCGCTCGGTGAGACGGGTGACGCGACGAGCCAGGAGCTCGCAGACGCGGCCGGCCTCGACGAGCGCTACGTGCGGGAGTGGCTCGGCGCGATGACGACCGGTGGCATCGTCGAGGTCGACCCCGAGACTTCCCGCTACTCGCTGCCCGCCGAGCACGCCGCTTGGCTTACGAGAGCTGCGTCACCCGACAACCTGGCCGTGACCGCCCAGTGGATCCCGACGCTCTCGACGGTCGAGGACGACATCGTCGAGTGCTTCGAGAAGGGCGGGGGCGTCCCGTACGAGCGCTTCTCGCGCTTTCACGAGGTGATGGCGGAGGAGAGCAACCAGACCGTGCTCTCCGTCCTCTTCACGCACATCCTCCCGCTCGTGCCGGGCATGACGGAGCGCCTCCAGGAAGGCGCGTCGCTCCTCGACCTCGGCTGCGGCCGCGGCCGCGCGCTGGTCATGCTCGCCGAGCGCTTCCCGTCGAGTGCGTTCCAGGGATACGACCTCTCGGCCGATGCGATCGCCTATGCGACGGCGCAGGCGGCGGAACGTGGCCTGGAGAACGTCAGTTTCGAGGTGCGTGACCTGAGCACCTTCGACGTGGACGCCGAGCCCGAGGCCTTCGCCTACGTCGCGACCTTCGACGCCGTGCACGACCAGGCGCGCCCGCTCGCGATGCTTAAGGGAATCAGGCGCACGCTGCAGGCGGGCGGCACCTATCTCATGCAGGACATCCAGGGGTCGAGCCATCACCACGAGAACATCGAGCACCCGGGTGCGCCGCTCCTCTACATGATCTCGTGCATGCACTGCATGACCGTGTCGCTCGCGCAGGGAGGTGACGGTCTCGGTGCGATGTGGGGTGAGCAGAAGGCGCGCGAGCTGCTCGCGGACGCGGGGTTCACATCGGTCGATGTTCATCTGCTCGAGCACGACCCGTTCAACGCGTACTTCGTGGTGCGTCCCTGACAGATGCGTTCCTCGCGAGGCTGCGCGACCTCTGGGAGTGTGTCGACGTGATGCAGAACCCGACGGCTCAGGTCGTCGAGGTCGTGGAGACCGCCCAGTACTGACCTCTCCGCGGGTGGACGCGTAGATTCCGTGACGTGACCTTCACGACCAGACCGGAGCTCCGCGGCACCTTCGGGATGGTTGCGTCCACCCACTGGCTCGCGTCGCAGACCGGGATGGCGGTGCTCGAGCGCGGCGGCAACGCCTTCGACGCCGCGGTCGCGACCGGCTTCGTGCTGCAGGTCGTCGAGCCGCACCTCAACGGACCGGGGGGCGAGGTACCTGCGGTCTTCTGGTCGGTCGATCGCGCCGAGCCGCTCGCACTCTGCGGGCAGGGCGTCGCGCCCGCCGCGGCGACGATCGAGCGGTTTCACGAGCTCGGGCACGAGCTGATCCCCGGCACGGGGGTGCTCGCGGCGTGCGTTCCGGGGGCGTTCGGCGGCTGGCTGCTGCTCCTCCGCGAGTTCGGGACCTGGCGCCTCGAGGAGGTCCTCGAGTTCGCGATCGGCTATGCGGAGCACGGCTATCCGCTCCACGAGCGCATCCGCGCGACAATCGAGCTGAGCGCGGAGCTGCTCGCGACCTGGCCCGGATCGCGCGACCTCTACCTGCCCGCGCCGGAGGCCGGTGCGCTCTTCCGCAACCCGGCGCTAGCGGCGACGTACCGGCGGATCGTCGACGAGAGCCGGGGCGGGTCGCGCGAGGACGAGATCGAGAAGGCGCGCCGGGCGTACTACGAAGGATTCGTCGCGGACGAGATCGATCGTTTCAGCGCCGCCGAGGGCGGTCTGCTGACCGGCGCCGACATGGCGGCGTGGCACGCGACGCTCGAGCCGGTCGTGACGCTCGACTATCGCGGGCTGACCGTCTGCAAGACGCGGCCCTGGGCTGCCGGCCCGGTCGGGCTCCAGCAGCTCGCGCTCCTGCGCGGCTTCGAGGTTGCCGAGCTCTCGACCGCCGAGCTCGTCCACGTCATCGTCGAGTGCGGGAAGCTCGCCTTCGCCGATCGCGACGCCCTCTACGGCGACTCCGACGAGGTCCCGCTCGAGACGCTGCTCTCGACCGGCTACAACGACGAGCGCCGCGCGCTCGTCGGCGACGAGGCGTCGGGTGACTACGTCTCCGGTATGGGTCGACTCCCCTCGCTCCACACGGCGTACGCCACCGTGGGCTCGGGCGAACCGGGGCGCGGAACCGTCCATCTCGACATCGCCGATCGCTTCGGGAACCTGATCTCGGCCACGCCGAGCGGCGGCTGGCTGCACAGCTCGCCGGTGATCGCCACTCTCGGCTGGCCGCTCGGCACGCGCGCCCAGATGTTCTGGCTCGAGGAGGGCCTCGCGTCCTCGTTGAAGCCGGGGACGCGCCCGCGCACAACTCTTTCCCCGGGGCTCGCGCTGCGCGACGGCATGCCGTACCTCGCGTGGGGCACCCCCGGCGGCGACCAGCAGGAGCAATGGGCGCTGCACGCGTTCGTCCGCCACGTCGATCTCGGGATGAACCTGCAGGAGGCGATCGATGCCCCCGAGTTCCACTCCGACCATCTCATCTCGTCGTTCTTCCCGCGTGGATTCGTACCGAAGTCGCTGGCGCTCGAGTCGCGCTTCGACTCGAGGACGATCAAGGATCTCCAGCGGCGCGGGCACGACGTGTCCCTCTGGCCCGCCTGGTCGGCCGGACGCGTGACCGCGGTGGCGCGGGAGCCCGACGGCCTCCTCCGAGCCGGCGCGAATCCGCGAGGCATGCAGGGCTACGCAGTCGGTCGCTGACGTGAGCGATCGCGCGAGGACCTACTCCTGGGAGGATCCGTTCGCCCTCCGAGACGAGATGGCGGGACGCTCGGGCCTCGAGCTCATGCAGATGATGGCTGCGGGGGCGCTTCCGCCTCCGCCGATCGCGCAGACGCTCGGATTCCGACTCGTCGAGGCGGAGCGGGGCCGCGCTGTGTTCGAGTGCGAGCCCGCCGAGTACCACTACAACCCGATCGGCATCGTCCACGCGGGGCTCGCGATGACGCTCATGGACTCGGCGATGGGTCTCGCGTTCGTCACGACGCTCGACGAGCCCGTCGGCTGGACCACGCTCGAGGTGAAGGCCAACTTCACGCGTGCGCTGACCGTCGGCACCGGCGTCGTCCGCTGCACGGGCTCGATCGTCCATCCGGGCCGGCGCGTGGCGACGACGGAAGCGCGGATCGTGGATTCGCGGGACCGCCTCTGTGCGCACGGTACGAGCACGATCCTCGTGCTCGACGCCTAGCTCGACTCGCCGCCACGCCCGTTCAACAGGTCTGCGAGTGTGCGGTACTCGGCTGCCATCGTCAGGTCGCGGGGGCGCGCCGCCGCTTCCTTCATTGCAATGAGATGGTCGAGCGAGGCGACCCTGACGGTCACGCCCCATAGCGACGCGTCTGAACCGGCCGCGCGCAGTTCGTCGTAGCGTGGGGCTCCTGCCGGCTCGCCGAGGATGTCGAAGGGTCCGAATCGCGTGTCAAAGGTGAAGTTGAGTCCCGCTGCCAGCGCCGCAGCATCGAGCAGGAAGGGCAAGTCCGCGGGCGCTCCTCGAAGCGACGCGCCGAGCTCTACCAATGCCGCTGAGAGCCTCTCGAGGTTCTGGCGCGAGCGCGAGTAGGCCACGTCGGCGTCCTCCGTGTTGTACGCCGAGCCGTGCGCGATTCCCGCGAGGCCTCCGACGACGACGAAGTCGACGCCGTGGCGAACGAGCGTTTCGAAGATCGGATCTGGGTTGAACTCAGGCGCGGCCACGCTGCACGACGCCCCTGATCTGGTTCATCCGACGCGAGTGCGCCACCCCTCGGCGTATCCGTTCCTCGGGAGATAGGGCGAGTCGAGACTTGATGAGTTCGACGTCGAACCCCCAGTCGACCGGCTTCGCATCGATCACGAGCTCCTCGTTCATCATCCAGAGGAGATCGCCCAAGGTCTCGACACTGGGGGACACGATGCCGCGTTCGATGCGCGAGATCGCTGCCTGCGATGTCCGCGCGCGGATCGCGAGTTGGCGCTGCGTCAAGCCGTGCCGGCGCCTTGCGTCACGAAGGAGCGCCCCTGCGGTCACATGGCGACGATATCAGATCAGATATCGTGCTACGCTCCGCACATGCGCCGCGACGGCAAGGGCACCTCGCTGTCCCCGGTACCCGGGCGGCGCCGCAGCGCGTAGCTGACGGGCGCCGCGATGACTCCTCCCTAGACTCTCGCGCCATGGAATCGCGGTACGCACCCGGCGACGTCGAAGCGCGCTGGCAGGAGACGTGGGAGTCCGAAGGCCTGTACGCGGCCGGCGCCGGCGCGCGCAGCGACGCCACGTACGTCATCTGCGTCCCGCCGCCGAACGTGACCGGGGGGTTGCACATCGGCCACGCCCTGAACGGCTCCCTCCAGGACGTGCTCATCCGCTGGCATCGCATGCGCGGCTTCGACACCCTCTGGCAGCCGGGCTACGACCACGCGGGGATCGCGACCCAGAACGTCGTCGAGAAGGCGCTGCTGGCCGAAGGCACGTCACGCCAGGAGATCGGTCGGGAAGCTTTCGTCGAGCGAACGTGGGACTGGCTGGAGAAGACGGGGCGCACGATGATGGGCCAGTTCCGCCGCCTCGGCTGCTCGCTCGACTACTCGCGCGAGCGCTTCACGATGGACGACGACTACGTCCGCGCCGTGATGACCTTCTTCGTCCGGTTGTGGGAGCGCGGCTGGATCTATCGCGCGAACCGCATCGTGAACTGGTGCCCGTTCCACTCCACCGCGATCTCCGACCTCGAGGTCGTCCACGAGGAGATGGACGACACCCTGTACACGATCCGCTACCCGTTCGCCGATGGTGACGGACGCGACGGCATCTCGATCGCAACAGTGCGCCCGGCGACGATCCTTGCCGACGTCGCAGTCGCGGTGCACCCGGACGATCCGCGCTATCGCGAGGCCATCGGCCGCGAAGTGATCGTTCCGCACACGGAGCTCCGTGTCCCCGTCATCGCGGACGAGCGGATCGATCGCGAGTTCGGGACGGGCGCGCTCAAGGTGACCCCCGGACACGACCCGCTCGACTTCGACATCGGGCGCGATCACGGGCTCCCCGAGCCCATGGTCATCGGGCCGGACGGGCGCATCAACGAGGCCGCCGGCGATCTCGCCGGCCTGACGCAGGAGGAGGCCGGCGCGCGCGTGATCGCCTGGGCAGAGGAGCGCGGCCTGGTCGAGAAGCGGGAGCCGTACCGGCACTCCGTCGGCACGTGCGAGCGGTGCCATTCGCGCATCGAGCCGCTCATCTCCCTTCAGTGGTGGTGCGCGATGAAAGATCCCGCCGCACCGGCCATCGCCGCCCTCCGGGAGCGTCGCGTCCGCTACCACCCCGAGTCGCAGCAGCGCTTCGCGATCACGTCGCTCGAGGAGACACCGGACTGGTGCATCTCCCGGCAGCTCTGGTGGGGGCACCAGCTCCCGATCTGGACCTGCCCGGACGGGCACGTGACCGTGCAGGTCGACGAGCCGTCCGCGTGTTCCGAGTGCGGCTCGGCCGCCCTCGAGCGCGAGACCGACGTGCTCGACACGTGGTTCTCGTCCGCGCTCTGGCCGTACGCGACGCTCGGCTGGCCGGACGCCGCGCCGGAGCTCGAGCGGTACTACCCCGGCAACGTCAACTCGACCGCGCGAGAGATCATCCGGCTCTGGGAGAACCGGATGATCTGGACGGGGCTCGAGGCGCTCGGCGACGTCCCGTTCACCGACGTGATCATCCATTCGACCGTGCTTGCGGTCGACGGTAGGCGCATGTCGAAGAGCCTCGGCACGGGCATCGACCCGATGGAACCGATCGACGAGTACGGGGCTGACGCGACCCGCTATGGGTTGCTGAAGATCTCGTCCACGCAGGACGTCCGCTTCTCGTACGGGGCGATCGAGGAGGGCCGCAAGCTCGCGATCAAGCTCTGGAACGTTGCGCGGCTGATCCTCCAGAACGCCGAGGGTATGTCACCGGAGCTCACGCCGCGCGATCTCGAGGAACGCTGGATCCTCGCGCGGCTCGACGTTGCGCGCGCCGAGCTCGAGGAGGCCTGGGGGCGCTTCGACTTCGCGGAGTCGACCGCGACGCTCTACCACCTCACCTTCGACGACTTCTGCGACTGGTACGCGGAGGCGATCAAGCCGCGCCTCTACGACCGTGACGAGGCTGCCATCGCGACCGCCCTCGCCGCGCTCGAGCGGCTGCTCGCTTTGCTCCACCCGGTGATGCCGCACGTGACGGAAGAGATCTGGTCGCAGCTCCTTGATCGCGAGGCGCGT
Organism: uncultured Gaiellaceae bacterium; assembly: GCA_963744505.1. Classification (GTDB taxonomy): domain Bacteria; phylum Actinomycetota; class Thermoleophilia; order Gaiellales; family Gaiellaceae; genus GMQP-bins7. The sequence goes on along the minus strand of CAVUTL010000002.1, from coordinate 166,119 downwards.
CTGGTCGTCTCGCCGTGGCCGGAGCCCGATGCGCGCTTCGCCGCTGACGCCGGTGCGCTCGACCGCGTCCAGGAGGCCGCCCAGATCTTCCGCCGGAGCGGCGTGGAGGTCGAGCTCGGCGCGGATGACGAGCGGCGCATCTTCGCCGCCGTGGTGCGCCCCGACCGCGCGCGCGTCGACGGCAATCGCGACGCCGAGATCCAGCGTCTGCGCAAGGAAGTCGCGCGTGCGGAGTCGATGCTCGCGAACGAGCGCTTCGTGGCGAACGCACCACCGGACGTCGTCGCCGCGGAGCGCGGCAAGCTCGAGCGCTACCGCTCGGAGCTCGCCGCCCTCGAAGCCTGATCAGATGGCACGTCTCGATCCATAGCGCTAGATCTTGCCGGCGGCGCGCCACTTCGCCCAGATTCGCTGCATCTCGGTGGCGGTCGAGCGGACGGAGTCGGCGGCGGTCGCCTGGCCCTGTGACACTTGGGCGAACATTCGCGGAATGAGGAACCTGTCGAAGGTCTCCTGCACGGCTGCGTTCGCGTACCCGGGGTAGCCGACGTTACGGGTGTACTCAGAGGCCACGGTCGTCAGGATCGAGTACTTGCCCTTGGGCGGACGCTTGCTCGCGGCAGCGGCCTTGTAGATCCGCTTCAGCGGATGCGCGCCGGGGAAGCTCGGGAAGTTGAAGAAGTTCGACACCGGCGTCGCTTCGCCCGCCGCCAGGCAGACGTCGGCGACGAACCGTTCGGCCGCCGTTCGGTTCTTCGCGAACTTCCACACGGAGTAGACGGCCGTGTACTGGCCGAGTGACATCCGTCCGCCCGGGCCGCCGGGAATGGGCCAGATCCACAGGTCGTCGGCGAACGGCATCCCGAGATCCTCCGCCCTCCTGATCGGCGAAATTGCGTTCATCACCAGCGAGCCCTTGCCGGAGAGGACGAATTGGTTGTTCGATGCCGGGCTCCAACCGAACACGGAGCTCTCGCCGCCGCGTGACTGGAGATCGGCCAGGAACTCGACGGCCTCCACGGTCCGTTCGTTGTCGATCGCGAGCGCTCCGGAGTCGTCCTGTAGGAACGAGCCGAAGCACATGAGCAGCGAGACCAGGGCGATGTTCGAGTCGGGCTCGTTCGCCTGCCCGATCCCGATCGGATTGCCGCCCTCCTTGAGCGGGGCGGCCGCTTCGCGCACGTGCTCCCACGTCGCCGGAGACTGGCCGATGGCGTTCCAGAGATCGTGCCGCCAGATCAGCGGTGCGGGGACGTGATAGTCGGACACGCCGAAGTACTTCTTCGTCAGCGGGTTGTACGTGCTCCGCCTTCCGATCTCGCCGTAGCGGCCGACCGCCTTCTCGACCTGGCGGACGATGCTGCCGTGGTCGATGACCTGATCTTCGTAACGCGCGGGAGGCGAGAGGAAGCCGAAGATGTCGTGCCCGCGCTGCGCCTTCACCTCGGAGGCCGCGAGGGCGGGGAGGTCCGTGTAGGTCTCGAGGTCGACGGTGACCCGCACGTCGTTCTTCTCGCCCCACTCGCGAGCCCACGTCCTGAACCACCCGTTGTACGCGGGGACGAAGTGCGACCACTGGACGACGGAAAGGTCGCCCGCGAGCCAGCGGCCTGTATGCCGGAGCGGGCCGGCGAAGGCAGACGGTGCGGACGCGCCACCGAGAGCAGTCGCGGCCGCTGCTCCGGCGGCCCGTCGAAGCAGCTGCGATCGCGTGAGGAGCGACGGGCGAACGTCGCTCATCGGGGGAGCTCCATGATCGGCGTGTTCGTCAGCGCGAACACCGCGTCGAGCGGCGCCGAGAACTCCACGGAGCCCTGTGCGTTCGTGGTCAGGAACCCGAGGTCGACGTTGGTGCCCGTTCCGTTCCCGTTCCAGACGAGGAGTCGGAAGAACGCGTTCGGTGGCAGGCCGCCGACGGAATACGAGACGGGCGCGTTGGAGGTCGTCGCGATCGTTCCACCTTTCGTGTCAAGCCCGAGGATCGTGATGTTCTTCGCAGGCGACACGTAGGCGGTCAGCAGCTTCGACCCGTTCGCGCCCCCGGTCGGCACGACGTCGACGATGCTTCCGCCGCGTGGCTGCGTCGTGAGCGTCAGCAGCTGCAGGGCGTTGTAGACCGGTCGTGTCTGCCAGCCTTCGGCGGCGGGGCCGAGCGATGAGTGATCCTGTGTGCCCGCGTCGTACTTGGCCGGGTACACGTCCCACTTCACCGTTCCGCTGTAGCCCAGCTGCGCTGCGCGGATGTTGAACCAGGCCTGTTGGAAGGCGGCTGCGTTCGTTGCGGACATCGGCGTTCCATCCGGCCAGTACCCGGGCTCGAAGCTCGACTCACCCTCGAAGGTGCCGAGGCCTCGGACTCCGAACTCCGTGATGTAGAGCGGCCTGCGCTGCTCTTCGGGGATCGCGCTGAAGATCGACCTGACCTCGCGGAGGAGCCGCTCGTCGATCTTGTCCGGGTCCCAGAAGTCCCAGTAGACGTGGACCGACCACGCGTCGAGCAGATCGCCCATGTTGCGCGCCATGTAGCGGAACCACTCCGTCTGGGAGGCGCCCGTCGTGGATCTGATGAGGTCGCCGCCCATGAACCGAACGCGGCTGCGGATGCCTCGCGCGACCAGCTCGCGATGGAGGAGCCGGTACACCTGCTCGTACTCCGGCAGCGTCCTCTGGGTCGTGTTCGGCTCGTTGAAGAGCGTGATCCACATGCGTGCGATGGCACCGTCTTCCAGAAGCACGGCGAGCTCGTCCGCGAACCGGTCCATGTTGTTCATCGCGAACTCGAAGGTGCTTCCCTGCCAGGTGATGTTGATCTCGGAACCAGCGCGATCGGCCAGTCGGACGGTCCTCTCGAACGAGCTCAGGCGATCCGGGTTCGACCAGGCGGTCGTGTTGAAGAAGATGCGAACCAGCTGAGGCTCGAGTGCGACCACCTTCTCTTCGACATCCGCGAGGCGCGGTGGCGGCCCGCTGATCTTCGCGTAGAGGTGCTGGTTCAGCTGACCGCCGAAGCCGTCGAAGCTCCCCGTGACACCACGCGACGAATCGAGCCGGAACTCGGCCGCGCTCGTCGCCGCCTGCCCGACCGTGGCGCCCGTCTGGATGGCGCATAGCGACACGGCGCTCACGAGAAGGACGAGCCGCGTCGCTGTCGTCCGCGTTCCGGTGGTCACCTGCGTGTGAGCCTTGGGTGCGCTCGATGTCATGCGGCTCCTCCTGTGCGTCGTCGCGAGTTTGCGACTGCGCGCACCATCGTCAATGCGCCTCAAGAAATCCTCAAGACGATGGTCACCGACCTACGATCCGCACGTGACAGCCGCCGAATGGCTCGACACCATGAGCCCGTGGCCGCGCGACGGCTTCGGGCTCGAGCGGATGCGCAGGCTCCTCGCGACGCTCGGGAATCCGCAGGAGGCGTATCCCGCGATCCACGTCGTCGGGACGAACGGCAAGTCGACGGCGACGGTGACGATCGAGCAGCTGCTGCTCTCGGAGGGGCTCAGCGTCGGAGCGACGATCTCGCCCCACGTCGCGTCGTGGAGCGAGCGAATCAGACTCGATGGCGCCGAGACCGACTTCGAGGAGGCCGTGGCGCGCGTCCGCCCGGATGCCGAGCGGCTCGGCGCGACGCAGTTCGAGATCGTCACAGCCGCTGCGCTGCAGGCGTTCGCCGATGCGCAGGTCGACGTGGCCGTGGTCGAGGCCGGGCTCGGTGGCCGCTTCGACGCGACGAACGTCCTGCGCACGCGCGTCGTCCTCCTTACCAGTGTCGGTCTCGAGCACACTGATGTCCTCGGCGACACACTCGAAGCGATCGCGACCGAGAAGCTCGCCGTCGCGCCGCAGGACACCATCGTCGTCCTTCCCGACGAGACGTACGCACATCTGGTCCCCGGGCGTGAGATCCGCCTCGGCGGCGCACGCGAGGCGGCGGAGGCGTTCGTGGGCCACGCGATCGCCGCCGCGCCACAGGTCGCTCTCCCAGGCCGCCTCGAGCGCCGCGACGGCGAGATCCGGGACGGCGCGCACAATCCCGACGGTGCGCGCCATCTGGTGGAGCGGCTCGACGGCGACGACCACACGATCGTGGCCTCGATCCTCGCCGACAAGGACGTCGACACGATGCTGCGGATCCTTCGCGGCGTCGGAGCGCGCTTCGTGGCCACGGCCTCGTCCTCGGCTCGTGCTCTTCCCGCGCCCGAGCTCGCCGACGCCGCCCGCAGCCACTTCGACCATGTCGAGGTCGTCGACGAGCCTCTCGCGGCGGTTGCCCGCGCCCATGAGCTCGGGGAACCGGTGCTCGTGACCGGGTCGCTCTACCTGCTCGGCGACCTGGCGCAGGCCGAGCAGCGTGCGTCATGGCGCGGGTGACGGAGCGCCTCACCGTGCTCGCATTCGCCGCGTTGCTCGTGGGGGCGATCATCGGCATCGCCTTCGCCGTCGGGTACGGGATCGGCAAGCTTCTGCTATGACCAGCGCCGTGCCGCTGCTTCAGCTCTCGCTCGACGATCCCGACTGGACGCTCTTCCGGAACCTCGGGATCGGGCTCGTCGTCGTCCTCTGGCTGGCGACGGCCTACTGGACGTTCAAGGACGCGCGTCGACGCATCGCGGATCCATGGCTCGTCGGCCTTGCCACGCTGATCGGACTCTTCCCGCCCTTCCTCGGGCCGATCATCTACATGTTCTTCAGGCCGCCCGAGTACATCCAGGACGCGCGGGAGCGCGAGCTCGAGATCAAGGCGATGGAGGAGCGGCTCGCGCAGTTCGACCAGCGCTGCCCGGTGTGCCGCGCGAAGGTCGAGCCGACGTACCTCGCCTGCCCGGTCTGCACGACCCGGCTGCGCCACGCGTGCCCGTCGTGCGGTCAACCGGTCGAGTCGCTCTGGCAGATCTGCCCGTATTGCGCGACGGAGATCCCGGCGACGCTTCCGACGCTCGAGGACCTCCCGAGCTTGCCTCCAGGCTCGAGCGATTAGTCTTCGCGGCCGCATGGCCCGCGAAACGACCCTCGTCCTCGTCAAGCCCGACGGCATGCAGCGCGGCCTCGCCGGCGAGATCGTGGCGCGCCTCGAGCGCCGGGGGCTCGAGCTCCGCGGCGCGCGGCTGCTCAAGATCCAGAAGGCGACGGCGCGCGAGCACTACGCCGAGCACAGGGGAAAGCCCTTCTTCGGCTCGCTCGTCGACTTCATCACGTCGGGACCTGTCCTCGCCCTCGCCGTCAGCGGCGAGTCGGCGATCTCGGTCGTGAGGACGATGATGGGCGCGACGAACCCGCTCGACTCCGCGCCGGGAACGATCCGGGGCGACTTCGCGCTCGAGCTTTCCGAGAACATCGTCCACGGCTCGGACTCGAAGGCGAGCGCGCGTCGCGAGCTGGCCTTGTTCTTCCCAGACGGCCTTGTCTGAGCCCGACTACGTCGCGAAGAACCGCGACGGTTGGACGCGGACGAATGCGGAGTACACGGATCGTGCCGCCGAGCGGGGGTGGTCGGACAGACCGTTCAGCTGGGGCGTGTTCGGCGTACCCGAGGCCGACCTACATGCGCTGGGCGACGTCGCGGGGCTGGACGTGATCGAGCTGGGCTGCGGGACGGCGTACTTCGCCGCGTGGCTCGTGAGGCAGGGTGCGCGGCCGGTCGGCGTCGACGTCACGCCCGCTCAGCTCGACACGGCGCGCCGGATGCAGGAGAAAACGGGGCTGACCTTTCCTCTGATCGAAGCGAACGCCGAGGATGTGCCGCTTCCCGATGCATCGTTCGACCTTGCCGTCTCGGAGTTTGGAGCGAGCCTCTGGTGCGATCCGTACCTCTGGATCCCGGAGGCGCACCGGCTCCTCCGCCCAGGCGGTCGGCTCGTCTTCCTGACCAACAGCCCGCTCAACATCCTTTGCGCGGTCGAGGAGCCCGATTCGACGTCCGAGACGCTCCAGCGTCCGCAGCGTGGGCTCCATCGGCTCGACTGGTCGGACGGCGGTGTCGAATTCCATCTGGGTCACGGCGACATGTTCGGGCTGCTCCGCGACAGCGGCTTCGACGTCGAGGCATTGATCGAGCTCTACGCTCCCGACGACGCGGAGACTCATCCTTACTACTCCGCCGTCACCGCCGACTGGGCACGGAAGTGGCCGTCCGAGGAGATATGGGCAGCGAGGAAGCCAGCCTGAGCGAGTCCGACCGAGCCACGCCGGGCGATGACGACGCCTGGCGCCACCGACTGTGGCCGTCTCGGAAGGTGGAGTCCTTCGTCGTCTCGTTCCCGAAGTTCGGCCGCACATGGCTCCGCGTCCTCATGGCAGTGGTCGAGGCTCGCCTGCGCGGCGAGGAGCCCAAAGCGGTCGTGCGCGAGTGGCTCGAGCTCGAGGCGCCACGCCTTGCCGGTCAGCGCGTCCTCTTCACACACGCATTGTCGGCGAATGCCCACGAGCGCCGCGAGGCGATGAGCCACTTCCTCGCATACATCGGAGACCGACCTCGGCTCTTCCTCGTCCGGGACCCACGCGACGCCGTGGTCTCGTACTACTTCCAGGTCGCGAAGCGACAGCGGGGGACTTCGATTGCTGACCTCGGCCAGTTCGTACGCGACCCGGGCTACGGAATCGATCGGCTCCTCCTCTTCCTCCGCGCCTGCGACCATTCACTGCATACCGATCCGGGGCCCCGCCTCGTGGTCGCGTACGAGGACCTCCATCGCGATCCGACCGCCGCGCTCGGGTCGGCGCTCGACTTCTTCGGAGTGAGCCCTTCCCGCGAGGTACTCACCGACGCCGTCGCATTTGGCCGATTCGAGAACATGCGCCGACTCGAGGTCGAGGGCGCACTCGGCCCGGACACGGGAAGACTCGCCGCGCGTGACGTGAACGACTCGGAGTCGCTCAAGACCCGCAGGGGCGTCATCGGCGGTTACCGCGAGCACCTCGTCCGTGCGGACCTCGAGTACGTCGAGGAGCGCATTGCGGCGCTGATGCCGCCGGCGCTCGGGTACCTGGAGCCCGGGGTTCCGCCTCCCGCCCCGGTGCGGGCGGCACGCGCGTGAGCCTCTTCCTGGCATCGACGTCCCCGCAGCGCCGCGCGATCCTCGAGCAGCTCGCGATCTCGTTCGAGGTCGTCACGCCGGACTACGTCGAGGACGATCCGCCCGACGCCGACCCGGCCGAGCTCGTTCGCCGACACGCGGAGGGCAAGGCGCGATCCGTCCACACCGACGATCGCATCACGCTGGGTGTCGACACGACGGTCGTCCTCGACGACCGTGTCTTCGGCAAGGCGGCCGACGACGACGAAGCGGCACAGATGCTGCACGAGCTCTCCGGGCGAACGCACACCGTCATGTCGGGTCTCTGCCTCCTCGGAGGAGACGAGGACGTCCTCCTGCACGAGGTGACCGATGTGACGTTTCGGTGCCTCTCGCACGAGACCGTCGACTCGTATGTCGCCAGCGGCGAGTGGGCGGGACGCGCAGGCGCGTATGCGATCCAGGGACTCGGCGGCCGACTCGTCGAGCGGATCGAGGGCGACTACCTCAACGTCGTGGGCCTCCCCGGTGCGCTCCTCGTTTCCGTCCTCGAGCGTCACGCGCCAAAGCTGCTGCAAATGCGCAGGTAGACTCGTTCTCCCTCATGGGCTGGTTCAAATCGATGACCGGGTTCGGCGGCCGCGACATGGCCGTGGACCTCGGCACCGCGAACACGCTCGTGTACGTGCGCGGCCGCGGCATCGTGCTCTCCGAGCCGTCCGTGGTCGCGATCGACCAGCGCACCGGCGAGGTGCATGCGGTCGGGGTCGAGGCCAAGCGGATGCTCGGTCGCACCCCTGGGACGATCTCCGCCATTCGCCCGCTCAAGGACGGCGTCATTGCCGACTTCGACGTCACCGAGCAGATGCTCCGGCACTTCATCCACAAGGTTCACCAGCACCGCTTCGCGCATCCGCGGGTCGTCGTCTGCGTCCCCTCCGGCGTCACCGGCGTCGAGAAGCGTGCGGTCGAAGAGGCGACGCTCTCGGCCGGGGCGCGCCAGGCCTACCTCATCGAGGAGCCGATGGCAGCTGCGATCGGCGCCGGGCTCCCCGTCGCCGAGCCGACAGGGAACATGATCGTCGACATCGGCGGCGGCACGAGCGAGGTCGCGGTGATCTCGCTCGGCGGCATCGTCGTCTCGCAGAGCATGAGGGTCGGCGGTGACGAGATGGACGAGGCGATCGTCAACCACATCAAGAAGGAGTACAAGCTCCTCGTCGGCCAGCAGACGGCAGAGGAGATCAAGCTCGAAATCGGCTCCGCCTATCGGCTCAAGGAGGAGCTCCAGGCCGAGGTGCGCGGACGCGACATGATGACGGGCCTCCCGAAGACCGTGATCATCTCCTCGGAAGAGATCCGCCGAGCGCTCGACGAGCCGGTGACGCTGATCATCGATGCGATGAAGTCCACGCTCGACAAGACGCCGCCCGAGCTCGCCGCGGACATCATGGATCGCGGGATCGTGCTCGCCGGCGGAGGTGCGCTCCTGCAGGGCCTCGACGAGCGCGTGCGCCACGAGACGCAGATCCCCGTGCACCTCGCGGAGAGCCCGCTGACGTGCGTCGCCGTCGGGTCGGGCCGGAGCCTCGAGGAGTTCGAGGTCATCCATCGCACCAGCCGTAGCCGCGCCGCCCGACGCAACGGGCTCCTTCGCGCCTGACCGATTCGTTGCGCCTCCGTGGTGGAGGCCCGTGAGTGGCTATTTCCAGCGAAACAGCCGGCTACACTGGCTCGCCATGTCCCGGCAGCGCAGCGCGCGATCGGCGGCGCTTGGCCTGACAGTCCGGCGCATCCCCACGACGGTTCCCTCCCGCGGCGGCGGGCCGCTTCGTCGTCGCCTCGTCATCGGCGTGCTCGTGCTCGCATCGCTCGTCCTCATCTCGCTCTCGTTCCGCACGGACGGCGGCGGCCCGCTCGGCGGTGTCCAGTCGGCCGGTGCCGCTGTGCTCAGGCCGTTTGCGGTCGGCTTCGAACGCGTCGCGCAGCCGTTTCGCGACGTCTACGGCTGGGCCGACAGCCTGCTGACGGCTCGCTCCGAGGCCGAGGAGCTCCGCGCCGAGGTGCGCGAGCTCCGCCAGCGCGCGATCCAGAGCGAGTTCGCGCTTCAGGAAAACGTGTACCTCCGGCGGTTGTTCGACTATTTTGACGGGGCTCGCTTCCCGGCGGACTTCGACCCGGTCGTCGCCGAGGTCATCGGGCGGCCGGCCGGTGCCTTCACGCAGGCGATCGTCATCGCCGCCGGCTCGCGGAACGGCGTTCGCGTGAACGATCCCGTCGTCAACGCCGACGGCCTCGTCGGCGTCGTGACGAGGGTGACCTCCGGCACCGCGCGCGTGCAGCTCCTGACCGACGAGGAGGCCGCGGCGTCCGCGATCGACATCCGCACCGGGGCGACCGGGATCGTGCGCCACGCGCGTGGGACGCGCGAGACGCTCGTGCTCGACCGCGTGCGCAAGCAGGACGTCGTCCGCCGAGGGAACGAGATCGTGACGGCAGGGTGGCGCGCCGGGGCCCTCAGCTCGCTCTACCCGAAGGGCATCCCCATCGGGAAGGTGACGAGCGTGGGGCAGACGGATACGGATCTCTTCCAGCAGGTGCAGGTCGATCCGTACGTCGACTTCGGATCCCTCGACGCCGTCCTCGTTCTTGTTCCGACGGGCAGGCCGCGATGAGTGCGACCAGGTGGTTGCGCGCCGGGGTCGTGGTGTTCGTCGCCGCGCTCCTGCAGGTGGTCATCGTCTCGTCGCTCGTCGTCGCGGGCGGAGCCCCCGATCTGCTGCTCGTCGTCATCGTCGCCCTCGGGCTCCTCCGTGGCTCGGTTCCCGGAGCCGTCCTCGGCTTTGTAGGCGGTGTCGTCGTCGATCTCGTCACGCTCGGAACGCTCGGCGTCACGTCGCTCATCCTCACGCTCGCCGGCTTCTGGGCCGGTCGCTACGGAGAGACGACCGGACGCGATCGCCGTTACGCGCCGGTCATCGCGGTCGGCACGATCACGGTGCTCGCCGGCGCCTTCGGCTACGTGCTCCACTACCTGCTCGACGAGGAGGTCGTTGCCGGGCACGCGCTCGTGACCGCGCTCGCGCCCGCGTTCGTGTGGAACGCTCTGCTGGCACTCCCGGTCCACACGCTCGTTCGTGCGATCGTCGGCGAAGGAGAGCACGAGGAACTTGCTCCCGAGGTCGAGGTGCTCGCAGGATGACCATGGGTCCGTATCAGGAGCGCCGCGCGCCGTCAGGTCGCTTCCTCCCGCCGGATCCGAGGGTCCGGGAGCCGCATCGACTCACTCCTCAGCTCGCACTCCGCGTTGCGGTGCTCGGTGGGGTCGCACTCGTCGTGTTCGGCGTGCTCTTCCTGCGCCTGTGGTCTCTGCAAGTGCTCTCGGGTGAGGAGTATCTGAACGCCTCGCAGAACAACGAGCTTCGCCTGATCCGCGTCGAGGCGCCCCGTGGCCCGCTCCTCGATCGGCACGGCCGTGTCGTCGTCTCCAACGTCGCGGGCACGGCGGTCGAGCTCTGGGTCGGCGACATGCCCAAGGAGGGCCGCTTCGAGCTCGTCCAGCGGCTCGCGAGAGTGCTCGACGTGTCACCGCGCGCTCTCGCCCGCGAGGTCGACGAGGGGCGCTCCGACCCTCTTACGCCGATCGTCGTGAAGACAGCTGTCGGCGAGGAGCAGGTCGACTACCTCTACGAGCACCAGTCGGAGTTCCCGGGCGTCGAGATCGTCCAGATCTACCTCCGCGACTACCCGTACTCGTCGCTCGCTGCGCAGATCCTCGGCTACACCGGCGAGATCTCGCCCGAGGAGCTCCGCCGCCTGCGCAAGGACGGCTACAGACTCGGCGACCGCGTCGGCAAGGCCGGGATCGAGGCAGCCTATGACTCGTACCTGCGCGGCAGGCCCGGGCTCGCGCAGATCCGCGTCGACTCGCTCGGCAGGCCGCAATCGCCGCTCGAGCTCCGCCAGGAGGCTCGTGCCGGCTACGCGCTCCGGCTCACGCTCGACATGCGTCTCCAGCGCGCGGCCGAGCAGGCGCTGCAATACGGGATCGATCTCGCGCACGAGAACGACCACTGGGCTGCGAACGGCGGTGCGATCGTCGCGCTCGACCCGAGGGACGGAGCGGTGCTCGCGATGGCCTCGGCTCCGACCTACAAGCCGTCCGTCTTCGTCGGCCGTACGGATCCGAAGAAGCTCGAAGCGCTGTACTCCGATTCGAGCAACCCGCTGTTCAACCGCGCGACGGCGGGCCTCTATCCGCCCGGCTCGACCTGGAAGCCCGTCACCGCGCTTGCGGGAATGCAGGAGCACGTCTTCTCGGCCTACGAGTCGATCCAGTGCACGCCGAGCGCGACCTACGGGCTCGACGAGCAGCGCTTCCGCAACTGGAACCCGTTCGTCAACCGGCCGATGACGCTGCCCGAGGCGCTCGCAGAGTCCTGTGACACGTACTTCTACGAGATCGGCAACCGCTTCTACGAGGGCAGCGCGGACAGCCGCGTGCGCATGCAGCAGTGGGCGCGCCGGTTCGGGTTCGGCGCACCCACGGGGCTCGACATCGGCGGCGAGGCGGACGGCCTCGTCCCGACGCCCGAGTGGCGCAAGAGGACGTTCGAGAGCGACTGGGATCGCGCCTGGAACCCCGGAGACTCGATCCAGCTGGCGATCGGGCAGAAGGATCTTCTCGTGTCCCCGCTTCAGCTCGCGGCGTTCTACGCGATGCTCGCGAACGGGGGGAAGGTGATCACGCCGCATCTCGTCTCGGACGTCGAGCAGCCCGGCGGGAAGGGGTCGCCGCGCGTCGTGCTGAGGCGCTTCGCACCGCCGCCGCCGAAGTCGTCCGGCGTCGATCCCGCCGCGCTCGCTGCGATCCGCGACGGCATGTACCTCGCCACGCACTCGGCAACCGGCACCTCCTCGAGCGTCTTTGCGAACTATCCGGTTCCGATCTCCGGGAAGACGGGGACCGCGGAGAAGGTGGTTCCGCTTCCCGGCTACCCGATCGATCACCTCGAGGATCAGTCGTGGTGGTGCGGCTGGGGGCCGTCGGACTCCGCGAAGATCGTGGTCTGCGCGCTGATCGAGAACGGCGGCCACGGCTCTGCCGCGGCCGCACCGGCGGCGCTCAGGGTGTTCGAGCGGTTCTTCGGCGTGGAGGCCGCGACGCCGCCTGCCGTGGTGGAAACGGATTAGTGGTCTCACCGATGATCGAGGTCACCGAGCGCCCCCGTCTCCGCGCCGCCGGTCGTTCCGAGCCGGCGCTCGTATCCTTCCTGCGCAGCCTCGACTGGATCCTCATGGTCGCCGCCGCCGGGCTCGTCGGCTATGGCCTCTGGGTCGTGTCGGGCATCACGCGCTTCGACGTGCCCGGCGACGAGAGCTACTTCGTCGTGCGCCAGGCGTTCGCTGTTGCAATCGGTGTGGTGGGTCTGATCGTCGCTGCGCTGATCCCGATCGACGTCTGGCGCAGGTACTGGAAGCTCGCGTACGTCGCCACGCTCGGACTGATGGTCGTCGTCTTCGTCGCCGCGGAGGCGATTCGCGGATCGAAGCGCTGGCTCGATCTCGGCGTCATCCAGTTCCAGCCGTCGGAGCTCGGGAAGGTGATCTTCGTCCTCGCGATCGGCGGTTTCGTGGTCGATCGCGTCGGGTCGGTTGCTCGCTGGAGGACGATCCTCGCGGTGATCGGGCTCGGCGCGATCCCGATCCTGCTCGTGTTCATGCAGCCCGATCTCGGGACAGCACTCGTGTACGCCGCGTCGCTCTTCGCCGTGCTGTTCTTCGTCGGCGTCCGCTGGCGCCAGCTCGCTGTGTTGCTGGTGCTCGGAGCGCTCGGCATCGCGTCAATCCTCTGGCTGTTGCCGGCGGCCGGTGTCCAGGTGCTCAAGCCGTACCAGGCAGCTCGGCTCACCCTCGATCCCAGTGCCGATCCGAGCGGGATCACCTACAACCTCGACCAGTCCATCACGGCGGTCGGCTCGGGTGGCCTCACGGGACGCGGCGTCATCGAGGCCAGCCAGACCCGGTTGGACTACCTTCCCGAGCATGCAACGGACTTCGCCTTCGCGTCGCTCGCCGAGCAGCGCGGCTTCGTCGGCTGCGCGATCCTGCTGCTTCTCTATCTCCTCGTGGTGTGGCGTGGGCTCCGCGTGATCACGGGTGCGTCTGACCTCTACGGCGTCGTCGTCGCGGGCGGGCTCGTCGTCGGCTTCCTGTTCCAGGTCTTCGTCAACGTCGGGATGACGATGGGCGTCGCACCGGTCACCGGGATCCCGTTGCCGTTCGTCACGGTCGGAGGCTCGTCGATGGTCGCCAACCTCGTTCTGATCGGCGTGCTCCAGAGCATCCATTCGCGTGGCGAGCTCGGCCGCTCCGGAGTGTCATGAACATCCGCTCGATCGTCGACGAAGCGCGCAGTGTCGGCTCCACCCTCACGGCCGAGCGTGACCCCGCGCCGGTCGGGCCGATCGCCGTGAGCGGGATGCTCGCCGAGCAGCTCGCGAAGGAGCTCGCGGCGGGAGCGGAGCCCGGAGCAGTCGTCGTAGGCGGTGCGGAGCTCGCGGGTCGCGCGGAGGTGCTCGTGCGTGTCGTCGCCGGGGATCCGAGCGCCGAGGACGACGTGCTCGTTCGCGCTGCGGATGCCCGGGGCGTGCCCGTGGTCGTCGTCCAGCTCTGGCCTCAGGCCGACTGGACCGTTCCGTATGTCCTGACGCCGTTCGTCGTCGAGTGCCGTACGGGCGAGGGTTTTCCGCTGTCCGAGATCGCGGATCGGATCCTCGAGTCGACGGAGAGCGACGCCGTTCTCGCGTCGCGTGTCCCCGTGATCGCGGATGCCACACGCGCCGGTCTGGTCAGGAAGTCCGTGATCCGATCCGCGCTCATCGGGATGGCCGGATCGCGCTACGGTGCCTCCCGGCCACTGTCTCTCTCGAGCAGATCCGTCTCCTGTCTCGGCTTCGGGCGATCGGCACGACCTCGCACGCCTCCGACGAGCTCCGCGCGCGAGCGGCGGGCGCGGCTGGCGTGGTCGCGACCGGGTTCGCACTCCGTGGCGTCGCGCGCTCGCTGCGGACGGTTCTTCCGTCGCCGATCGTGCATGCGGCCGTCGCGGCCGCGGGCACGTGGGCGCTCGCGAAGGCGTACCGGGCCGCCGAGGCGCATCTCCCTGACGAGTAACGCGCCGAGCATCAGCTCCCTCGCCGGTAGCAGACATACAGCGTGAGCGTCGCTGCGACCGCGAAGCGGTCGCGCGCAAAGGTCCGTCCGGACCTGGACCTAGGATGCGCCGCGATCGAGCGCATGGGGGCGATGCCGAATACGGAGCTGGCCGAAGAGCTGTTGCAGCTCGAAGAAGCCGACGCCTGGTTCGAGTATCTGGAGTCCACGCGCGGTCAGACGGAGACGCGCTATTCGGAGCTCGAGCCGTGGGCGTGGGCGCGCCTCTCGCAGCGGCTTCGTGCCGTGCGCGCTCGTCGTGCTCGGCTTCGGCCCGCGGCCGCTTGAGCGGTCGGCGCGAACGGGCTGCAGGAGGTCGACTGGTAGCCTGTCCGGAGGTCGTGTTGACCACCGTCTTGAATCCACGCAGCGCGAGGCCGGCTCAGCCGGAGGCTTTCCAGGGCGCGCGCGCGACTACACGAGGAGAATTCACCTTTGGCACTACGCTGGTTTCGCTTTGGAAAGAAGGACGAAGTTGCAGTCGTCCAGGAAGCTGCACCGGAGGCAGAAGCACCGTCTGAGGCGCCCACCGCCGAGCAGGCGGTAACCGAGCCCGCCGACGAGCAAGGCTCGCAGGCGGGACCGAAGAGGAGGCGACGTCGCGGCAGTCGCGGCGGCAAGGGGCGCAAGAAGCCCGCTTCAGCGGTCGCTGCGTCGGAAGGCGATGCCGGCGGCGAGCCCGAGACGGACGCCGTCGCGGACGAGAAGCCGGCGACTCCGCGGTCGAAGCAGGCGGGCAAGCCCAACGGCAAGCCTGACCGTCGACAGCCACGCGCGGGGAACCGCCGCCGCACGCCGACGAAGCGTGCGCCCCTCCCTGCGGCGAAGCGCGAGCTGGTCATCTCGGTCGACGTCGGCGAGCAGCGCGTGGCGATTCTCGAGGACGAGCGCGTCGCCGAGGTCTATCTCGAGCGCCCGGAGCGACGTTCGATCGCAGGAAACATCTACCTCGGCGTCGTCGACAACGTGCTCCCCGGGATGGAGGCCGCGTTCGTCGAGATCGGGCTCGAGAAGAACGGCTTCCTCTACGTCGACGAGATCGTCGGCCCCGAGCTCGAAGGGCGGAAGGGCGCCCGCAAGATCCAGGATCTGATCAAGCGCGGCCAGACGATCATGGTGCAGGCGGTCAAGGACCCGATGAAGTCGAAGGGGGCGCGCCTGACGACCGAGATCTCGCTGCCCGGGCGGTTCCTCGTCTACGTCCCGAACGGTGAGGGCTCCGGCGTCTCTCGGAGGCTCGAGGACGCCGAGCGCACGCGCCTCAAGGAGATCGTCAAGAATCTCGACCCGAAGGGCGGGGGCATCATTGTGCGCACCGCCGCCGAGGGCGCCTCCGCCGAGGACATCGAGCGCGACCTCGTGTTCCTCCAGCGTCTCTGGAAGAACATTCAGGCGAAGGCCAAGATCTCGGAGACTCCCTCCCTCGTCTACGAGGAGGCCGAGCTTCCGCTGCGGATCGTGCGGGACCTGTTCGCCGGCGATTTCATCGGCGCGCGAATCGACGACGACCGCACGCACCGCCGCATCGTCAGCTACCTGAAGAAGACGTCGCCGCACATGGTCGAGCGCGTCCATCGCTACCGCGAGAAGGAGCCGCTCTTCGACGCCTCGGGCGTCGATGCCGAGATCCGTTCGACGCTCGAGCGCCGCGTGGATCTTCCCTCCGGCGGATACCTCGTATTCGACTACGCGGAGGCGTTCACGGTCATCGACGTCAACACGGGCCGGTTCGTGGGGTCGCGCGGGAAGAGCGCTCAGGGCAGGCTCGAGGACACGATCGTGAAGAACAACCTCGAAGCGGTGAAGGAGGTCGTGCACCAGCTCCGTCTCCGCGACATCGGCGGCATCATCGTCATCGACTTCATCGACATGGCGAACCCGAAGAACCGGGAGACCGTCGAGGAGGCTCTGCGGTCGGAGCTCGAGCGCGACCGAACGAAGACCTATGTGGTGGAGATCTCGCCCCTCGGCCTGGTCGAGATGACGCGGCAGAACGTCACGGACGGGCCCCGCGAGATCCTCACCAACCGCTGTCCCGCCTGCGACGGCGACGGCGTCGTGGTCTCGGAAGCCACGCACGCGCTCGAGATCGAGCGCAAGCTGCGGGCGATCGCCAAGGGCTCGCGCATGCAGGCCTTCAAGGTCGCGGTCCACCCCCGCGTTCTCGCGCTCCTCGCAGGGCCCGGAGGGAGTCGCCTCGCAGCCCTCGACGCAGCGTCGCGCCGCCGCTTCTTCCTCGTGCCGGCTGCCGGAAACGGACACGTGCATCTCGACCACTTCGAGGTGCTCGCGCAGGGCAAGCTCGACGCGACTCGACCTGTAGCTCCGATAGAGGAGGGCGCGTCGGTCGAGCTCAAGCTCGTCGAGGTCGGCCTCCACGACCCGACGGCGGGCGTCGGCAAACTGGACGGAGGCTACGAGGTCGTCGTCTCCGGTGCCGCCAAGCTCGTCGGCAAGAAGGTGACCGCCACGGTCGGATCCGTGCTCGAGGGCTCGGCCTATGCCACGCTGTCCGACGCATCGGTGCCGGGTGAGACGCCGATCACGTTCGAGGCGGAGGCCGAAAAGCCGAACCGCGCAGCACGACCCCGGAAGGACGTCGCCGCGGTTGACGAGCTCGCTGAGGTCGCCGTGGCAACCGAGGCGACGGAGGACGTGGCGGAGGAGATCGACGCGGATCCGCAGGAGTCCGAGACGGGCGCAGATGCTCCGCCGAAGAAGAAGCGCACGAGGCGAGGAACGCGGGGTGGGCGCAGTCGCAAGAAGCCGGCCGCTGCGACCGCCGAGGGTGATGCCGACGCGGACGCCGACGGTGAGACCAACGGGCGACCGGCACCGCGGATCCACGTCCCGCCGCCCGACCTGGCGGCCGCGGTGGAGGCACCGGTCGAGGAGTCGGCCGAGGCCGCGGTCGACCTGTCGGACGGTGGCGCCGGGAGCGACGTCGACGGCCCGCCGAAGCGCAAGCGCTCGCGCCGCGGCTCCCGCGGGGGCAAGAAGCGCCGTAAACCCGCCGCCGACGCTGGCGCGGAGACTGCGACGGTCGATGTCAGAGGCGGTAGCCGAGGCCGCCGTCGAAGATGCGGCTTCCGAGCCCGTCGAAGGCGAGGCTCCCGAGTACGTCCCGATGTCCGAGTGGATCGACGACTTCGAGACGCGCTCCCGCGCGTAACCGCTATCATGCTGCGGCTTTGCGGGCCACCGGCTCGCGTCGACCTCAGGAAGACATGACCTACGCGATCATCAAGGTTGCCGGAAAGCAGTACCGCGTCCGCGAGGGCGAGCGGCTGCTCGTCGACCGCCTCCACGAGGACGAAGGCGCGACCTTCGCTCCCGCCGTGCTGTTGGTCGGCGGTGCAGGCGCACCGGAGCTCGAGCCGGGCGACGGCGTCGTGACCGCGAAGGTGCTGGGCGATGCGAAGGGCCCGAAGATCCGGATCGGCAAGTACAAGAAGCGCACCGGCTACCGTCGTCACACCGGCTTCCGGGCGTCGCTCACGCAGATCCAGATCGAGTCGATCGGAGGCAAGCCGGCACGGGCGAGCTCCAAGGCGAAATCCGAGCCGAAGGCGGAGGCCGCTGCAGAGCCGAAGGCCGAGGCCGTCGTTCCTGCGGGCGATCTTCCAGCCGGCTATGCGGACATGACGATCGCGGACCTCAAGAGTGCAGCCGCCGGATGGGATGCCGCGGCGATCGCCGCGGCCGTCGAATACGAGCAGGCCCATGGCAAGCGGAAGGGCGCTCTCGCCGCGCTCGCTGCAGCGCAGGCAAACCTCGGAGGTGACTCCTAATGGCGCACAAGAAGGGGCTCGGCTCGTCGCGCAACGGTCGCGATTCCGAGGCCAAGCGACTCGGCGTCAAGATCTTCGCCGGGCAGCCCGTGAAGACCGGGATGATCATCGTGCGGCAGCGCGGCACGAAGTTCCGCGCGGGACCCGGTGCGGGCCTCGGCCGCGACGACACGATCTTCGCCCTGCGCGACGGAACCGTCGAGTTCCGCCGATCGGGCGAGAAGCGCTTCATCTCGGTCGCGTCGGAGTAGGGCGAGGCGTGCCTCGCCCTCGACCGTAGCTGCGGTCAGGGTTCAGCTCGATGTTCCACGACCGGGCCCACATTCACGTCGAAGCGGGCCGCGGCGGTGACGGCGGTCTGAGCTTTCGGCGCGAAAAGTACGTGCCCAAAGGCGGCCCCGACGGCGGTGACGGCGGCCGTGGAGGCGACGTCGTCGTGCTCGTCGATCGGAGCCTGCGCGACCTCTCCGCGTTTCGCCGCATCAAGCACGTCAAGGCGAGTCGCGGCGGCAACGGCCGAGGGAGCAAGAAGCACGGCGCCGACGGGGAGGACGCGGAGCTCCGCGTTCCGGTCGGCACCCAACTCCTCGACAGCGACGGGAGACTCGTCGCCGACCTCGCAACGTCCGACGGACGCTACGTCGCAGCGCGCGGAGGCCAGGGTGGACGCGGCAACGCTCGCTTTGCGACCCCGACCAGGCAGACGCCGCGCTTCGCGGAGACCGGCCTGCCCGGCGACGAGCTCGAACTCGAGCTCCGGCTGAAGCTCATCGTCGACGCTGCGCTCGCCGGTCTTCCCAACGCCGGCAAGTCGTCGCTTCTGCGCCGGATCTCGAACGCGAAGCCGAAGGTGGCGGACTATCCGTTCACGACCCTCGAGCCTGTCTTGGGCGTCGTGGACGGGCCGGACGAGCGACAGCTGACCGCGGCCGACATACCCGGGCTCATCGAGGGCGCGGCGGACGGAGCGGGGCTCGGCCACGAGTTCCTTGCGCATCTCGAGCGCGCGCGGCTGCTCGTTCACGTCCTGGACGCCTCCGAGTCCGACCTCGAGGAGCGCTTCCTCACGATCGATCGGGAGCTCGAGGCGTACGGCGCGGAGCTGAACGAGCGGCCCCAGCTCGTAGTGCTGAACAAGATCGATCTGCTCGAGCGGGTGCCTGCGTTCGACGCGCAAGACTCGCGTATCGTCGGCGTCATCGCGACGTCGTGCGCGACCGGCGCAGGAATTGACGATCTCACACGTGCTCTCTTCGAGCTCTGCCCGGTCGAGCACGTCGAGGCGCCCACGGAAGACGTCCCCGAGTTTCTCGAGTACACGCCGCGCGCTCGGCGTGGGCCGCGCTTCCGGATCCTCCGCACGGATCGCGGGTATCGCGTGGTCGGTACGCCTCCGCCGCCCGCGGAGCTCGAGGATGCGCTGCGCCGGATCGGGATCAAGCGGGGCACGCAAGTCGAGGTCGGCGAGGAGGAGCTCGAGTGGCAGTGACGGGGATCCTCGGCGGCGTCTTCGATCCGCCGCACGTGGGCCACGTCGCGCTCGGGCGCGCCGCGATTGCGGAGCTCCGTCTCGCGCGCCTCCTGGTCCTCGTCGTCGCCGACCCGGGGCACAAGCGCGCGACGACTCCTGCTGACGCGCGGCTCGAGCTGACGCGCCTCGCATTCGAGGATGTTCCGGAGGCGATCGTCGAGCTCGACCACCACGCTCGCACCGTCGACTCGCTCGAGGAACGACGGCTGGACGACGCCTACTTCATCATCGGCGCCGACGAGCTCGCGAGCTTCGAGGGGTGGAAGTCGCCGCAGCGGGTGCTCGAGCTCGTACGTCTGGCAGTCGCGATGCGCCCGGGCGTCGCGCGGGGCGACGTCGAGGCGGCCCGGCTGCGTCTCGGGGCCGGCGAGCGGATCGTCGATTTCGAGCTGGAGCCCGTCCCGGTCTCCTCGTCGGAGATCCGAGAACGCATCGTACGCGGCGAGCCCGTCGACGACCTCGTGCCTCCTGCAGTCGCTGCGGCGATCGTGCGTCTGGGTCTCTACGCCGAGCCGGAGTAGACTGCGATCGGCCCCGATCAGGACGCGAGAGAGACCGACCTGAAACCACTCGAGCAAGCACGCCGCACCGCAGCTCTCTGCCAGGAGAAGCTGGCGACGGACGTCTCGATCCTCGACATGCGCGGCGTCTGTGACTTCACCGACTTCTTCGTGATCGCAACCGGCCGCAACGCGCGGCAGACGAAGGCGATCTACGACGAGGTCGCGGGCGTGCTGAAGAAGGAGCACGAGCTCCTCCCTCGCTCTTCCGCCGGCGTGACCGAGGCGACCTGGATCGTGGCCGACTACCTCGACGTCGTGCTCCATCTCTTCACGCCGGAGACGCGTGGCTTCTACCGGCTCGAGGAGCTCTGGAGCGACGTTCCGTCGGTCGAGCTCGAAGCCGTCGCCGGCTAGCGCGAGTCGTCGCCGTCGTCAGCCGGAAGGTCGAGCGCCGCCGCTCCGGTCAGGCTCGGCGCCAGCGGCCGCCGCGGCTCGCGCACACCGACGCCGCCTTCCACATCCTTCCAGCCGCCATGCGACGAACCGCCGAAGAGCGCCCGGACGAACCGGACGACGCGTTTGCGCAGACCTCGAAGCCTGCGTCCTCTCGGCCATCGCTGCACCCCGAGAGGGTAGCGGTGGCGCGACGCTAGACTGAGGGCGCTCCTGGGGCCATAGCTCAGTTGGGAGAGCGCGTGGCTGGCAGCCACGAGGTCGCCGGTTCGAGCCCGGCTGGCTCCATCGAAGGTCCGTCGAATGGCGTCGGGCTCGTGTCGATTACTTCGTGACCCGTTCGTCGTCGTATTGAATGACAGCGGCGTAGCGGTGGGCTGCGCTCACTACCGAGAGGAGAGACATGGCAGGCCAGATGGTTCACGTCGAGATCCCCGCGGGCGACACCGCGAAGGCGAAGGAGTTCTGGGGCGGCCTCTTCGACTGGCAGTTCCAGGAGTATCCGGGCAGCCCGACCGAGTACCACATGACCCGGTTCTCCGAGAGTCAGGGCGGTGCGATCGTGGGCGCCGACGGCGACAAGCGCGGCCCGCGCGTGTACTTCGACGTCGACGACATCAACGCGGGGCGCGCACGCGTCAGCGAGCTGGGTGGAGACGGCGGCGAGGCCTACCCCGTGCCGAGCATGGGCTGGTTCGCGGTCTGCAAGGACACGGAGGGGAACGAGTTCGGTCTCTGGCAGACCGATCCGAACGCCCCGGGCGCATAGATCCAAGAGCTGAGGGGGCGGTGTCGATGGACACCGCCCCGATCGCCTCCCTGCGCCCGCTGCTAGAACCCTGAGTGACACCGAAGCGAAAGGGACGGGCATGCCCTTCTACCAGCGCCGCGGGGACGTCCCGCGCAAGCGTCACATCGTCTTCCGAGAGAACGGGCGGCTCCTGACCGAGGAGGTCATGGGCCTCGAGGGCTTCACCGGGAACGAGTCGATCCTGTACCACCTCGAGTCACCGTGCCGCGTCAAGGAGCTCGGCGCGTTCACGCCGATCGAGCGCGAGGAGTGGATCCCCGACACGCACGCGCATCGGCTTCAGAACACGTATGACGTGGTTCCCGAGGGAGACGAGATCTCCGGGCGCCGGACGCTCATGTGGAACACGGACGTCGAGATCTCGTTCTGCCGCCCTAACGCCTCGATGGACTACTTCTTCCGCAACGGCGAGGGCGACGAGATCGTCTTCGTGCACGAGGGTCGCGGCACGCTGGAGACGATCTTCGGCGACGTGCCGTACAAAGACGGCGACTACCTCGTCATCCCGCGCGGAACCACCTATCGCTTCATGCCGGAGGGCGACCAGCGCTACCTCGTCTTCGAGACACCGGGGCTCATCGAGATCCCCCGGCGCTACCGCAACCAGTACGGACAGATTCTCGAGGGTGCGCCCTACTACCACCGCGACATCCACCCCCCGACCGACCTGCACACGCGCCGCGAGCGGGGGGACTACCTCGTGAAGGTGCGGGTGCGCGGCGGGTACCAGGAGTACGTCCTCGACTACCACCCGTTCGACGTCGTCGGGTGGGACGGGTACCTCTACCCCTGGACGTTCTCGATCCACGACTTCGAGCCGATCACCGGCCGCATCCACCAGCCGCCGCCGTCGCACCAGACCTTCCAGGGGCCGAACTTCGTCATCTGCTCGTTCTGCCCGCGGAAGCTCGACTTCGATCCAGAGGCTGTGCCGATCCCGTACCACCACTCGAATCTGCAGTCCGAGGAGATGATCTACTACGTCTCGGGCAACTTCGGCTCGCGGAAGGGGATCTCGGTCGGATCCATCACGCTGCACCCGTCGGGCCTGCCGCACGGACCACAGCCGGGGCTCGCCGAGAAGTCGCTCGGCGTGGCGGAGACGACCGAGCTGGCGGTGATGTGCGACACGTTCCGGCCGCTCAGGCTGTCGACGTTCGCGCGCGACCTCGACGACGGGCGCTATGCCTACTCGTGGTACGAGCCGCCCTCCGACGAGCCGAGCCTCGCCGGTGTGACGAGCCACCTCTAGGCGCTTGGACGCCCAGCGCTTCCTCAGGGGGCTTCCTGCTCTCTTCGACGACTACCCGCTCTCGGAGCATCCGATCGACCGGCGGTTCGCTCCGATCGTGGACGAGGTCGAGAACCTCGCGCGCGAGAACAACCTCGCGCTCCTCAACCTCGCCGCTCGGTGCCTCGACGCGAGTGAGGCGTACGTCGAGGTCGGTGTGTTCCATGGCGCGAGTCTCATCGCCGCGATGCTCGGCAACGAGGGCAAGCACTTCGTGGGGATCGACAGCTTCGCGTTCCGCGATGGGTCGCTCGAGAATGTGCATGCGAACCTTGCCCGCTACGGGCTCGCTCCACCCGAGCTGATCGTCGGCGATGCGTTCGAGCTCGTCCCGGCGGGGGCGCTCAGCGAGACGAAGGTCGGTGTCTGGTACTACGACGCCGCTCACTCGTACGAGGCGCAAGTCGGCGGGCTGCGGATCGCCGAGCCATGGCTCGCCGGGGGCGCACTCGTCATCGTCGACGACACGGACTGGGACCATGTCGCGCGCGCGATGGACGACTACGTCGCGGAGCAGCCGCGTGCGCGCCGCGTTCTCACGATCGACGGGAAGTCGCGCGGTGCCCCTCAGTGGTGGGAGGGGATGCAGGTGCTCGTCTGGGACTGACGACCAGAGGTTGATGTGGGCTAGATACGACGCGGCTGCGAAGCAGCCGCCTTTAGGGATCTTCGCGCGCCCGGAGACTCCGCGCTGGCGGATCTCCGGGCTTGCGCCTCGAGTCTATGTGCCGCGGATCGTGACCCGGCGATTGAGCACCACGCCGCTCGCGTCGTTCATCGCAAACGTCGCGGTGTACGTCCGACCCTTCCGGATACCGCCCTTGACACTGATCCGAGCCCCGAGGGTGCAGTCGGCACGGAGCGTCGCGGTCTGCTGCCCGACGTCGGTCAGACGCCCACCCGTGAACACGCGCCACGTCATGCCGATGGGAGTGCCCTTGGGGTTCGTCGCGCAATATCGGCGCGTAGCGAGATTCACGAGTGGCGTGAGCGTGCCTCCCCGGAACAGGGCGACACCGTTCCTCGCGTCCAGCGGTCGTGCACTCGCCGTGAACCGCGCCGGCGACGTTCCCTTGGCGGTGCCGCTCCGGGTGTAGATCCCGGACTCCCAGGGCTGTCCCTGGTCGTCCTGGAAGACGAACCAGATGAACATCGATACGAAGGGGTAGCTCGCAGCGATCGAGATGGACTGCTGGATGTAGGCAGCCTGGGTCGAGTACGGCACCCCGAGCGTGTCCTCCGGCCGCGTCTGATGGCCGTACTCCGTGACCCAGATCGGGACCGACCTGCGCTTGAACCACGTCTTCAGGCTCGTGTTGAAGCGCGGCAGCGACGCGAGCGAGACGTTTGGCCACTTCACGACCTGCGACGGCGGCGAGTTCGGGTTGAACGGGTACGGATGGTGCGACCACGCGTCGAACTTGAGGCGCGGGTTGGCCTTCGCGACGAGCTCGGCGAACTTTCCGGGCGTGTGCGTCGGGCGAGCGCCTGTCGGCTTGTCGCTTCCGCGCGCCGAAGTCTCGCCGATGGCGATCTGGGCAAGCGGGTTGCCCGCCTTCAGGCCGGTGTACGCGGCGGCGGCGAGCTTGGCGTAGTTCGCCGGAGCGACTGATCGGCCGCGTGCGTCGAACTGCGGAGAGAGGAAGAGCTGCAGGTTCGGCTCGTTCCAGATCGACCAGAAGCGCACGAACGGATAGCCGTCGAATCTGCCCGAATAGCGCGAGCCGATGGCCCGCGCGAAGCTCGTGAAGTCCCCCAGGTTCCTCGGCATCACGTTGGGGTTCCTGCCGCCGTTCGCCCAGCGAGGAGTCCCCGAGATCGTCAGGACGACCTCCTGATCGGCATCCTGCGCCGCGCGCACGGCCTCGTCGATGTCGTCGAACTCGTAGGCCGGATCGAACGGGTTCGTGGGGCTCGCCGGCCTCGTCTTCGCAGCGAGGTTCCACTGCACGAGCAGGCGCATGATCGTGGCGTTCGCATTCGCCGATGTCTGGACACGTGCTCTGCGATCGCCTACCCAGCGGAAGCTCGGGTCGTCGTGGAACCCGACCCACATCCGCTCCGCGGCCATGCCTGCGGGTGCGGCGAAGGCTGCGAGCACGGACAGAGCGATGACGAGGCGGACGGTACGTCTCACGAGTTCTCCCAGGAGGCGGCGAGGACGAAGGGGCGGTCTGAAGACCTCGGCACCCTAGCGGGTGCAGTGTGAGCCTTGTGTTAGCAACGCGCGGGGCTCGTCTGTCTTCCTGCCCGTTAGACTGGCGGCACGGTGAGCGTCTCCGTCTGGGAAGCGATCTTCATGCTGGTCGTCCTCAAGATCCCGATGGTCTATCTCGCCATCGTCGTCTGGTGGGCGGTTCGCGCGGTGCCCGAGCAGGCCAGTGGAGGAGACGAGGTCGGCGTACTCGCGCCTCTCACACCCTGCGGCTGGAGCGACTGGCAGCGACGCCGATCGCGCTCGCCTCGCCGTTGGCCCGTCGGTCCGCGGGGCATGCGCGTCTCACGGCGGGTGCGCGTGACATGAGCGCCCCGGAGGCACACGCCCACGCCGATCGTGTCGCCGGGTTCCTGTGCGCGTTCTCGTTCGCTCTTTCCGGCATCGCGATCGCTCGTAACCCGGCGCTCCTCGCGACTGCGGCGATCCTCGTCGCTCTGGTGGCGGTCACGATGACCCGCGCGCATCGGACGATGGCTGCCGCGGCCGTTGCCGTCGCGACGGCTGCGTTCGTCCTCGGCATGGTCGTGGCGGTGCTGACCGACAGCGGGCTCTACTAGCCCCTGCGCGTGGCCGCTGAGACGTCGTCGGGGCTCAACGCCGGATACGTCGGCCTGCTCCTCGAGCAGTACCTCGAGAACCCCGAGGCCGTGGATCCCGCGTGGCGCGAGCTCTTCGAGCGTGCCGACGAGAGCGTCGTCGCGGCGCTACCCGGCCCCGAGCGGCCCGTCGCCGAGCAGCTCCGCGAGGACGACGGGAAGGGCGCCGCGGCGGCATTCGAGCAGCGATCCGCGGAGCATGCCTCTGCCCCGCCGGCAGTCGAGCCGATCGAGATCCCGGCACCCCCCTCCGCGCCGGCAGTTCCCGATGACGAGCTCCTCGGCGGCATCGCCGCAGCGATGTCGCTCGTGAAGGCGTACCGGATGCACGGTCATCTCAATGCGCGCCTCGACCCGCTCGGGTCCGAGCCGATGGGCGACCCCGCGCTCGACGAATCCCGCCTCCAGCCGCCGCTGACGGACGAGCTCCAGGCGCGCATCCCCGCACGGCTCCTCCGGCTGTCGGTCCCCGGCGAGACGCTCCTCGAGGCGCTGCCTCGACTCCGCGAGGTCTACACGGGAACCATCGCGTACGAGATCGAGCACATCTCCGATCACGCCGAGCGCATATGGCTCCGGCAGGCGATCGAGTCGGGGCGGTTCCGCGGCGCGCTCGAGCCGGACGAGCGCCGGGGTCTTCTGCAGCGCCTCGCACAGGTCGAGGCATTCGAGACGTACCTTCGCCGTGCCTTCATCGGCCAGAAGCAGTTCTCGATCGAAGGCCTGGACGTCCTCGTCCCGATGCTCGACGAGGCCGTCGAGCTGGCAGCAGGGGCCGGCGCCCACGAAGTCCTGATCGGGATCGCGCACCGTGGCCGGCTCAACGTTCTCACGCACATCGTGGGGCGGTCGTACGGGGCGATCCTCAGGGAGTTCGAGGGAGAGCGGTCGATTGATGCGCTCATAGCCGACGAGGAGGGCGGCACCGGGGACGTGAAGTACCACCTCGCCGCCTCCGAGTCGCGCATCACGGCCGCAGGTGAGATCCAGGTGACCGTCGCCTCGAATCCGAGTCACCTCGAAGCCGTCGACCCCGTCGTCGAGGGGCTCGCGCGCGCCGAGCAGACCGACCGCTCGCAGGGTGCAGGCATCCACGACCCGACAATCGCTCTCCCGATCCTCATTCACGGCGATGCGTCGTTCGCCGGTCAGGGCGTCGTCGCCGAGACGTTCAATCTGCACTCCCTCGACGGCTACTCGACCGGTGGCACGCTGCATCTGATCGCGAACAACCAGGTCGGCTTCACGACGGACCCGGCCGAGGGGCGCTCGACGCGGTACTCGAGCGACCTCGCCAAGGGCTTCGACGTTCCCATCGTCCACGTCAACGCCGACGATCCGGAGGCTGCGACTGCAGCGATCCGCCTCGCGCTCGCGTATCGGGAGGAGTTCGGGCACGACGCCGTCGTCGATCTGGTCGGCTACCGCCGGTTCGGCCACAACGAGCAGGACGAGGCGGCGTACACGCAGCCGCTCCAGGCGGAGCGGATCGTTCAACAACCTCCTGTCCGGGAGACGTACGCGCAGAGGCTCGTCGCCGAGGGCGTCGTGGACAGCGCCGCCGCGGAGCAGATGTTCGAGGAGACGCTCGCCGTGCTCCGGGCCGCGCACGACGATCTCCGGCAGTCGTTCGCGTCGCCGGTGCCACCGGCCGAGGCTCCGACGCGGACCGATACGGGAGCGGCGGTCGTCACTGCAGTGGCGGCCGAACGTCTGCTCGAGCTCGGCGATCAGCTCCTGCACGTCCCCGACGGCTTCGAGGTGAACCCGAAGCTCGCGCGCCAGCTGGAACGAAGGCGCGAGTCGCTCAGAGAGGGCGGCATCGACTGGGGGCACGCGGAGTCGCTTGCGTTCGCGTCGCTTCTCGAGGAGGGAATTCCCATCCGGCTGTCGGGCCAGGACACCGAGCGCGGCACGTTCTCGCACCGCCACGCCGTACTGCACGACCCGGGCACGGGCGAGACCTACACGCCCCTCCAGCACCTCCCGACCGCCGGGGCGTCCTTCGAGGTCTACAACTCGCCGCTCTCGGAGTACGCCGCCCTCGCCTTCGAGCATGGGTACTCGATCGCGGCTCCTGACGCGCTCGTTGTGTGGGAGGCCCAGTTCGGGGACTTCGTGAACGGCGCCCAGATCGTCGTCGACCAGTTCATCGTGTCGGGGCGGTCGAAGTGGGGGCAGACGTCACGGCTCGCGCTGCTCCTTCCTCACGGGTACGAGGGCAACGGTCCCGAGCACTCGAGCGCACGGCTCGAGCGCTTCCTCCAGCTCGCGGCCCAGGACAACATCCGCGTCGTGAACTGCACGACCGCAGCCCAGTTCTTCCATCTGCTGCGCCGGCAGGCACTCGACGCAACCGCGCGGCCGCTTGTCGTCATGACGCCGAAAGGGCTGCTTCGGCTCGGCGAGGCGACGTCGACGCTCGACGATCTCGCACTGTCGGGGTTCCAGCCGGTACTCGATGATCCGCTCGGCGAGCGCGCTAACGTCCGCCGACTCGTCCTGTGCAGTGGAAAGGTGTACTACGACATCGTGACGCACGAGCTCCGTGCGCCGGCGCTCGGGGTCGCAGTCGCGCGCATCGAGCAGCTCTACCCGTTTCCGCTCGAGCGCGTCTCCTCCCTCATCGGTGCCTATCCCGATCTGCGCGAGATCATCTGGGCGCAGGAGGAGCCCCAGAACATGGGGGCGTGGCGCTCGATCCGCCACCGCCTCGAAGAAGCCGCGGCGCACGCCCCGAACGTCGCACGGGTCCAGTACGTCGGCCGGACGTGGCGCGCCAGCACGAGCGAGGGCTATCCGACGCTGCATCAGTACGAGCAGGATCGGATCGTTCGCGAGGCGCTCGGCCCCGCAGCGTACGGCTAGACGCGACGCGCGCGGCGAGTCAGCGACGACGCGAGCCGAGGGCCGTTGCGACGCGCGGCCAGGATGATCTCCTGGCGCTGCTCCGGTGGCAGCCGACGCCAGGTCCTGTAGGCGATCAGCGCGATCGTCGTCGGTCGGAGGCGGCGCAGGACGAAGAACACGATGCTGATGACGAAGAGCGCCACGGGCGCCATGGTCGCACACGCGCGGCAGGTCCCGGTTCATGCGGCTCGGATCTGCGCAGGAGCAGGAGTTTCGGGAGCGTTCCGGTAGACTCGGGCGCTTCAGGGGTACGAGATGGAACACGACGAGCTCTCTCCGGTCGACACGGAGTCCGGTTTCGCCCGGGCCATCCGCGAGCATCTCGCGCTCAAGAGCCAGAACTCCGAGCTCGACACCGAGATGCCGATCGACCGCTATCTCGACGGCGATCCGCTCGACAACCACCCGCTCTTCAAGAGCGAAGAGCAGGCGCGCATCGAAGAGACGATCGAGGGGGAGCCGGCCGCCGAGCTGAGCTCCGAGCGTCAGCCCTGGCCGGGCGAGGACACGGTCGAGAGCGTCGAAGGCGCTGCGCTCGACGAGGCGCTCTGGACCGGGGGGCCCCGGGATTTCGACTGGGGCGACTAGAGGCTAGCCTCCGTCACCGGCATTTCCGCTCAACCAAGCCATTTCACGCCCGACATCCGTGAAGCACTATCGCGATGTCGGATCTGTGCTTGACAGACTTCACTTATGATGTCATAGTGATGTCACAATGCAGCTCGACAGTCATGTCCAGGCGATCCAGCAGGAGCTTGCGGCGGCTGCCGCTCGTGGTGACGAGGAGGCCGCCGAGATCGCTCGCCGCATGGGCGAGGCGCTCGCTGCGACCCTTCATCTCCATCTGCTCGACCTGCTCGGTGAAGCCGCACTCGAGATAGGCGGCCAGCTCGATTCCGGCCGCGTCGAGGTGCGCCTGGCAGGACGCGATCCCGAGCTCGTCGTCATCGGCGACGAGGTGCCGGACGCCGGCCAGGTCGGCGTCGGCGAGGAGTTCTCCGGCCGGATCACGCTACGGCTTCCCGAGTCGCTGAAGTCGGGCATCGAAGCAGCTGCGGCCCACGAAGGAGTCTCGACGAACGCGTGGCTGGTGCGCACGATCGCGCGCACACTCGATCAGCGCTCGTCGAAGAGGAACCGTCACCGAATGCAGGGCTACGCCCAAGGCTGAAAGGAGAGCACGATGCTTCTCACGTCATTGCCGTTCGACTACGTGACGCTCATGGACCCGCACGACCGCATCCGGAGAACGCGGTCTCGTCCTTCGGGCAGCCGAGTCCGGCGTCCGGTCACCCGCGACCGGAGCTAGGACAGCACGATGCAGATCTTCGAAACGCCCGGGAGCGTCTCCCTCCAGATCAAGCTCCCGAGTGGCCGCGTCCTGGTCGCGACGGCCGACGAGCCGCGCACGACTGTCGAGGTGGTCGCAGTCGGCCGCCGGGGCCAGGACGCCATCGACGAGATCGAGGTGACGATGGAGGAGCGCCTCGGTCGGTACGTGGTCAAGGTCGAGCAGAAGGACAGGTTCCGCTGGGGACCGATCCAGATCAGCTGGGGTGGCGATTTCGAATGCCGGATCATGTGCCCTCCGGGAACGGACCTCGATCTTGGCGGCGGCTCGACCGAGCTCCGGGCCGACGGCGAGCTCGGCGAGGTGTCCGTGCGCACGGCGTCGGGCGACATCCGGCTCGAGTCGGTCGCACGAGGGCTGCAGGTCAAGACTGCGAGTGGCGACGTCGCCGTCGCGACGGTCGAGTCACAGGCGTCGATCGTCACCGTGTCGGGGGATGTCGACGTGGAGCGGGCCGATGCGGCGCTGACGGCGCGCGCGGTCTCCGGAGACGTGACGATCGGCAGCGTCTCCGGCACGCTCGGGATCTCCACCACGTCCGGTGACATCGACGTGAAGGCCGTGACCGGCGGCGATGTCCGTGTGCAGTCGGTCTCGGGTGACGTCCGCATCGGGATCGCGCGGGGAACCAGGACCTGGATCGACGCGGCCTCGATCTCCGGTCGCCTCGAGTCCGAGCTCGGCCTCGAGGATCACGAGCCTGCAGGCGAGGAAGCGAGCCCCGTCGTGCCGTTGCACGTGAAGACGGTCAGCGGTGACGTGGCGATCGTGCGCGCCGCTGCCGCGTACTCCGCTTAGGCAGCCGAACGGATCGCCGCCACGACCTCGTCCTCTTGTCCTTCGACGAGGAGATCGACGAGCCGCCGGCCACCGCCGCGCAGCCCGAGTTGCGTCGTGAGCAGGTCGTAGAGGCGCCCTTCGTCGATGCCGCTCTCGCGTGACGCTGCCACGACGCGCGCGATCGCCGGCCGCGGCCGGCCGGCGTCGAATTGCCACGAGGGATAGCGCCACTCGGTCGAGCCCGGCTCGCGCACGGCGAGCAACTCTCCGGCACGTCGCATGCCGTCGATTCGCGCCGGCTCGACGGCCATGCGGGCTGCGAGCCATGTTGCCGGCAGCGTGCCGGCGTAGCGGGAGTCGGGTGTCCTCATCCGTCGAGGAGCCTACCCGGCACGTCTCACGGGAGCTTCGCCAGCATGGCCTCCCAAACGCTCGCGTCGCCGCCGCCCTCCCACGTCGACACGATGCGTCCCGCCGCATCCACGAGGATGAAGTGCGGCTGGTACGTCGCACCCAGCTTGCGGGCACGCTCGCGCTGCGGATCCTGCATCGACTCCCACGACCAGCCGTATCGATCGACGAACTCCGACGCCTCGTCAGGCGTGTCGGCGACATTGATGCCGACGTAGTCGACCTCGGGGTGATCGTCGACGAACTCTGCGTAGGCGACCGCCTCGCTCTGGCAGGTGCTTCACCACGACGACCAGACGTTGACAAGGACGGGGCGACCACGGAAGTCCTCGAGGGAGAGGGCCTCCCCGCCGAGCGTCGTGCCCGCGATAGGTGGTGCGACCGGCCTCGTCGAATCCGTCGGCGCGGCAGCAGCTTCGTTCTCCGTCGCGGCCGGCCCCATCGCTTGGTCCGACGAGCCACCACAGGCCGTGCCGACCGCGGCGACGAGCAGGACGAGGGCTGCGATACCGGACAACCGCACGCGGCCACTGTAGCCCGGCGTCGGCACTCGCCCCGCGGATTTCACCTGTTCGAAAGCTGTCGGAGCGCACGAGCCACGCCGATACGTCTTCCATGCATCGTCTCGCCGCTGCCGGGATAGCCTCGTGCGTCCTCGCGATCGCCGGCACCGCCTCGGCGCGTCCGGCACCCGCGCCGGCGTTCGCATCGGCAGCAATCGAGCAGGTCGTGGCAACCGGGCTCATGGGGCCGTCGGTGCAGGCGTTCAGACCCCACGATCAGTTGACCGTGAGCGAGCTTGCGACGGTGATCGGGAGTCTCGGCGGCGCGATCTCGTACGCGGATCCGGACGCACCCGTCACCGTGCGCGAGCTCGACGCCAGGCTGGTCACGCTCACAGGCCTGCGGCCGGCAGCGCAGTCCATCCGCGTCGCGGCGGCCGACGCCGGTCTTGCACCGCGTCCGTGGCTCGGCACGGAGACGGTGGCCCGCATGCTCGGCTTCAGGCTGAACCATCCGCGTGGCCAGGACGAGCTGGAGCTGCAGGTGTCACAGCCCGTGACGCGGGCCGAAGCCGCGTACAGCATCGCCGGGTACCTCGGCCTCGAACAGAGCACGATCGACGCCGTTGGCGTCTCGGCCGAGGCGCTCTCCTTTCCGGAGATGAGCGAGTGGCAGCGGACGGTTCTGTCGCGGGCGCTCCGGTTCGTCGGCTCACCGTACGTTTGGGCCGGCACGTCCGAGCGGTCGCAGCAGCTAGGTGGGAAGGTGCTCCCCGGAGGCTTCGACTGCTCGGGTTACGTCTGGCGCGTCTACAAGCTCGAGCCATTCGCGGCCGCGCCTGCTCTCGCCCGCGTGCTGGTCGGGAGGACGACCTACGCGATGAGCGGCGAGGTCGACCGCTCGGCGCGCATCGGCCGCGACGCGCTCCAGCCCGGCGACATCGTCTTCTTCGGCTCGCGTGGGCCGCGGTCGAGACCGAGCGAGGTCGGCCACATGGGCATCTACGTCGGAAACGACTGGCTCGTGCACTCGTCGCGCTTCGGCACGACGCTCGCGCCGATGACGGGCTGGTATCAGACGACGTTCGCGTGGGGACGCAGCCCACTCGTCGAAGCCGGCCTCGAGTACTGACCGACCACGCGTCGGCGGGGCATCCTGAGATTCAGAGGATGCTGATCGGCGTACCGAGAGGCATCAGGCGCGCAAGGCGAACGATGTCGGCGTTGCGAAGGCGGACGCACCCGTGCGAGACCCTCCCCGGCAGAAGCTCCGGACTGCTCCGCCGCGACCGACGTTGGCGGGTTAGGTTCTGAGGCGACGGGCGATCTCGAAGAAGAGCGCAAACTGCGTCAGTTCGATCAGCAGCGGGCTTGACTCGGTCGGCTTCGCCCCCTAGGTTCCTCCTCGCACCGAGCACGGAGCGCGACTAGGCCGAAGCTCAGCCTGAAGGCTCTACGCGGAAGCGGAAGGTCGGCGGGTCGAGTGGACGAAAGCGCCACCGGCTCGGTGAATTCTGTTCGGGGCTCGAAATGCGCAACCCCTTTGATGTCTCCAGAGTCCTGGGTATCGTGACTTGGCGGGGCGACGGGGCTTCTCCACCATGTTCTTCCGGCAAGTGCAGATGAGCACGAAGTCCTTACGGTCGACGAAGTCAGCCTGAAGGTGGACGTGAGGAGACGTGCGCCCGACCTATCCTGATCGCATCCATGCTGACACCCTGGAGTTGGGCGATCCTTGTCGTCGCAGCGAGCCTCGCCGCCGCCCAGCCGACGCACGCGCGAGGTGAGGTCCCATCGAGGTTTCCGGCTGCGGGTGTGCCGCTGCACGCACTCGTGGTGCGGGCGCAACCCGACCCGGAAGCGCGAATCGTGCGACGAGTTCGTCGGTTCAGGGACGATCTGCAGTTCCAGATCGTGCTCGTGCTCTCGGCCCGGCGCGGATCGGACGGAGCGACGTGGTATCGCCTGAGCCTCCCCGGTCGACCGAACGGGCAGCGCGGCTGGGTACCGAGCGACGCCGTCGACGTCCAACCGGTCAGAACCAGAATCACCGTCCGGTTGGGCGAACGCAGGATCGAGATCCGGCGGGTCAGAGACGGGAAGCTCCTGCTGCAAGGGGTTGTCGCAATCGGCCGCCGCGGCGCCGAGACGCCGCTCGGCAACAACTTCTACGTCCGCTCCGGATTCGTGCCGACCGATCCGTTCTTCGGCACGTATGCACTCGAGACGAGTGCCAGCTCCAGCCTGACCGATTGGCCGGATCACGGGATCGTCGGCATCCACGGCACCGATCGGCCTGAGCTGCTCGGTCAGGCGGTCTCGCACGGATGCATTCGCGTCGACAACGCGGTCGCGGCGCGGCTCCGGACGCTCGCCCCCCTCGGGACGCCGATCGACATCGTGCGCTGAGCCCCGCGGACTAGCCGGTGACGTGCGTGGCCCTCACCTGAAGAGCGGCGAGCACCGTGATGCATGTCGGCCGTCCGCGGAGAACCGGCCGCCTTCCCCCGGCGAACACGATCAGCCCGACCCGCGTCGGCGCGACGGTCATCCGTGCGATTCCCTGCCGATTTGTGCGCCCGCGAGCCACGATGCCGGCGCCGCGTGCACGCACGGAGAAGCCGACCAGCGGACGACCGAGGCGGTTTCGCGCCGTCAGGAGCACGGCCGAGGCCCGCTGGGCCTGGAGCAGGCGCGGCGCCGCCGTCAATGTCCGGCACACCGTCGGAAGCTTCGGCGGGCGGAACGGCCCGACGACGCGCACCAGGGCAGATGCGACGTTGTTGTGGTAGTTCGACTCGATCTCCTCCGACCCGACTCTGACGATGTCCACCACCGGCCCGATCTCCAGCGCTCTCGTCACGCCAACGACGGTCGCGGATGCTCCGGGCGCCAGGCGTCCGAGGTTGCACACGTACGGCCGACAGGTTCCCTGCGAGCTCTTCAATGAGATCAGGCTCGTCCGGAACGAACGCGGGTCGTTCACCTTGAGCCCGTTCACGTCTGCCGCGGCGACCGACGATCTGTTCGTCACGGTCATCGTCCAGGTGATCCGACCCCCGATGTGCACTGCGGCCGGCTGACCACGCTTGACCACCTCGAGGTCGAGCAGCGGCTTCGGGCCGGGTTGGGACGGCGGGATGGGGGTCGGAGGCGTCGGCGTGGGCTCCGGAGGCTTCGGCGTGGGCTCCGGAGGGTTCGGGGATGGCGGCGTTCCGTGTCTGAGATTCGTGAAGCGGCAAACGACGATGTCGCCGTTTGCCACGGTCACGTCCACCTTCGTTTCCGGGACCGAGACCTCGACCGTTCCGTTACGTGCGCACACGACGCTCGAGTCGTAGTCCTCGAGGTTCGTGCCCGTGCCTGCCGTCTCGCTCACGGTTGCCTCGCCGACGCCGACCGTGACCGGCCCGGTCGTCGTTCCATCGCCCCCGTTCGCGAGCCGCTGTCCGTTGATCAGCAGGTTGAAGCCCCCCGGATCTGACGCAGGCACGACGACCTTCTGCACCTCGACCGTCCCGGTGCAGCGCCGTGAGCTCGAGTCCGCCGTCACCGAGTCGCCCGCCAGCGTCCAGGTCAGCGCACCCTCACCTTCGAACGCCGTCTGGAAGACGCCCGCGTACGACCCCGCCTGAAACGCGGCAGGCTGTTGCCGGTTGGCGGGGATCGGCGTGAAGCGGTTGGCGCCTCCGATCGGGATGACCACCGGGACGCCCGACTTGTTCGAGTAGCCCCAGTCGGCGAGCACGGGCGTGTTCCCGTCGAAGACCACGCAGCTCAGAACGGGTGAGACGTCCCCCGCGTTCTCCCTGGCCTCGTTCGTGATCGTGCAGACGATCGCCGCATCCTTCGACACCTTGACATCGAGCGATGTTCCGCTCCCCTGTGCGACGACCTCGCCGTCGCCTCCGCGCCCACGACACACGATCTGAACTCGGTAGTCGTCGAGCGAGGTGCCCGACGACGCCGACTCGCTCACGGTGTGCATGCGGCTCGAAACGGCGATCGTGCCCGTGGTGCCACCGTCCCCGGCCTCGGATGCGCCCCCCTCGACGTTTCCGTCGATCTTCAGGCTGAAGCGCCCCGGATCGTCCGTCGGAAGCAGATGCTTCACCACGGTGAGCGAGCCACCGGCACAGCGGTGCGACTCTGAGGAAGCCGTCACCCTCTTCCCGGTCAGGTTCCAGGTCAGAGCACTGCCGTCCCAGCTCACCTGGAAGACGTCGGAGTGAGCCCCTGTTTCGAACGACGGCGGCTGTCCTCGATCCACAGTTCCGGGCGCGAAGTAGTTCTGGCTCGAAGGCGGCTCGATCGTGGTCGCATTTGGATTGGCGTATCCGAAGTGGGCCAGGAAGCCACTCTCCGCCGCCTCGACGCACTCGAGGACAGGCGTGACAGGCTCGGGGTCCGGCGGTGCAGGCGGGTTACAGCCGTTCCCGTACATCGCCTGACCCTCGTCGCTCCAGTTGTAGCCCGCGAAGGTCTGGAGCACCCCGTGCTCGTCGACGTACTGGTACGGCGGAATGATGTCTCCCCAGCCATCCGAGGGATAGACCGGCCCCGTGTGGTTGAGATGGCCGCCGTTCAGGTCACCGTTGTTCGCGATCGCCGGCTCCTGCGAGACGTAGGGATTCGAATGCGCGCTCGTCGCGTGACAGATGCGGACCTTCCTCGACGGGTCCGGAGGCTCCGGAGCGGGCGGTTCTGGAGCGCACCCGTGGTTGAAGATCGGCTGTCCCTGGTCGTCCCAGTTCTGTCCAGGGAAAGAGCTCGGATCATCAGGCCCAGGGTGCTTGATGGTGAACGGCGGGACGATGTCGTCGCCGTGCGTTCCGTGGCCCGAAAGGCTTCCGTAGAAGTCGGTCTTCGGCGCCGTGGCCAATTCGTAGCGCCCCTCGCCAACGGCGTGGCAGATCACGACGGTGTCTCCGCCTCCACCGCCGGCGGCCAGCACTGCCGGGATCGCTGCGAGCGCGGCGACGCTCGCGCCCGCGGCGGCGGCCAGGACCGCGTGCCACGTGCGCCCGGCGTCGCGCGGCGACTTCCCACCCATATCCAGGAAGCTTGCGCCCCGGTGGCCGTCGCCCCTACCACCCATGCGGGGGGTTCCTGTACCTCACATGACGCAGCTGCAGGAGCGCACCTAGGTCGAGGTCGGCAAAGTCATCCGCGAGTTCGCAGTAGATGTTGAGCTTCTCACCACGCTCGAGCGCCGCGT
The DNA here is from genome assembly GCA_963744505.1 of uncultured Gaiellaceae bacterium. Lineage (GTDB taxonomy): Bacteria > Actinomycetota > Thermoleophilia > Gaiellales > Gaiellaceae > GMQP-bins7. Next base: position 129,527 of record CAVUTL010000002.1, on the reverse strand, counting down.
GGATCGGCTCGATCATCCGCCAGTACTCGTCGCTCCGTGAGCTTGCCCGAGGCGCGAAACCCGAGCGTTCTCCAACGCAGATCGGTGACCTTCTCGATCAATGCTCCGAGTCTACTGCTCGACGTTCGCGCTAACCGGGCTGGTTGGGATGCTCCGGACCGTATCCCCAACCTATCGGGGAGACTCTGCTCGCGTCGGGGCCGAAGAGGCGGCCTGTTTCCGTCCTTCGTCGTCCGCACACCGGCTGTGCCAGAGTCACCTGCCCGATCCCGGTAATCGGCTCGCCGCGCGTCCAGGAGCCTGCCGCCTACACAGCGAAGCGGCGGAGCACGATCGATGCGTTGTGCCCGCCGAAGCCGGACGAGTTCGAGACGGCGACGCCGACGTCGGCTTCGCGGGCCTCGTTCGGGACGTAGTCGAGGTCGCACTCGGGATCGGGCCTCTCGTAGTTGATCGTCGGCGGCACCACACCGTCGTGGATCGCGAGCGTGCAGAAAAGCGCCTCGACTGCGCCCGCAGCCCCGAGAGGGTGCCCGGTCGCACCCTTGGTCGATGAGATCGGGACCTTCCGGGCGATGTGCTCTCCAAGGGCACGTTTGATCACCCGCGTCTCGCTCGCGTCACCGAGCGGAGTCGAGGTGCCGTGCGCGTTGATGTAGTCGATCTGGTCGGGTGAGACGCCGGCGTCCGCGAACGCCATGAGCATGGCACGGGCCGGGCTCCGGCCCGTCGGGTCGGGCTCAGTAAGGTGCTGCGCGTCGGAGGAGACGCCGTAACCGACCAGCTCGGCGTAGATCCTCGCGCCCCGCCGCGTTGCGTGCTCGAGCTCTTCGAGCACCAGCACGGCGCCCGCCTCGCCCATGACGAAGCCGTCGCGATCGGCCTCGAACGGCCGGCTCGCGTGCTCTGGGTCGTCGTTTCGCTGCGAGAGCGCGCGCATGGCGCTGAAGCCGGCGATCCCGACCCGCGTGATCGGCGCCTCGCTGCCACCGGCGAGCATGACGTCGGCGCGACCGAGGCGGATCGCGTCGAGGCCGTCGCCGATCGCCATCGTCGAGGCGGCGCAGGCCGTGCAGTGGGAGGAGACCGGGCCTTTCGTGCCGAGCTCGATCGAGACCCGGGCGGCGCCCATGTTCGGGATGATCGCGGTGATGGAGAAGGGGTTGACCCGCTCGGGGCCTCGCGTGATCAACGTCTCGCAGGCATCCTCGAATGACTTGAGGCCGCCCATCGCGGTTCCGAAGGAGACGCCGACTCGATCGCACTCCGGCTCGATCTCCAGCCCGGCGTCTGCTTGCGCCTGCCGCGCCGCCGCCACGATCATCTGCGCGAACCGATCCATGCGCCTCGCCTGCTTGCGCTCGATCCACTGCGTCGGATCGAAGTCCTTCAGTTCGCAGGCGAACGTGACGGGGAATCCGCTGGTGTCGAATGCCGTGATCGTGTCGGCCGTCGCTCTGCCCGCGACGAGATTCTCCCAGCTCGACCGCACGTCGTTACCCAGCGGCGTCACCGCGCCCAGCCCCGTGATCACTACTCTGCGACGCGCGCTCGCGGCCACTAGACCCCGACGTCCGTCGGTCGCCCGTCAGACACTGAACGGAGAGTCACCTCGTCGGTGAATCCGCACTCGAGGCAGGCATCGCGCGTCGCTCCGTTTTCGTCGATGACGATCCCCATCGTGACGCCGCAGGCCGGGCAGATCGGTGGGCGATCGTCGTCGGCGTCAGGCCTGCCTTTCTCGTCCACCCGGCCACCCTAGCTCGCAGCTCGTTTCGTCAACCAGCCCGTCCGACGCCGCCTGATCTGACACAGATCTGACACATCAGCACGCGACTGGTCGGGATCCTGGTAGGCGTCGGACCCATCTCGCGCATGCCCGCTCGACGCGAAGAAGAGCGCAAACTGCGCCAATTCGATGCGCTGCGGACTTGACCAAGTCAGGCCCCGCCACTAGGTTCGTCGACGCACCGAGCACGGAGCGCGAGTAGGTCGAAGCTCAGCCTGGAGGCTCTACGCGGAAGCGGAAGGTCAGCGGGTCGAGTGGACGAAAGCGCTACCGGCTCGGTGAATTTTCTTTGGAGCAGTCCGACTACCCGCTTCACTACGTTCACGTTGTTCGGCGGGGGTGGGTACCGACGCTCAGACGGAGACGCTGAGGAGTTCGTGAGGGAGTGGCTGCTCGGCGAGCAGGTGACCGTCGTGCACGGGCCCTGAGACGGCGCCGGGCTTACGCTGGTTCGGGGTCGCTCGCTCGCTCAGGCGCTGACGCGCCGCACGACGCACCGGAAGCCGAGGTGTGTCGTCGACGAGTCGATGGCCTGTCCCTGTCGCGCGGCCGGTCGGTATCGGAGGCAGTAGTTCGGCGCACACAAGTGTGAGCCGCCCTTGATCACTCGACGCGGGAGGGCCTCTCCGGGTATGGCCTCGGGCGACGAGACCCGTGGGTTGCGCGGCACGCAGCACGGGCTCTCCACCTCGTCGGGGTGGCGCTGCGTGAACCAGTCCGACGTCCACTCCCAGACGTTTCCGGTCATGTCGTGCAAGCCGTATCCGTTCGGTTGGAAGCTGCCGACCGGCGCGGTCCCTTCGTAACCGTCGAGCTTGAGGTTCTGCCAGGGGAACTCGCCCTGCCACGTATTGGCCATCGCCCGGCCCTCTGGGAAGTGTTCGTCACCCCAGGCGAACACCGCACCTTCGAGGCCTCCGCGTGCCGCGTACTCCCACTCGGCTTCGCTCGGGAGCTCCTTCCCCGCCCAGGCCGCGTATGCCTCCGCATCCTCGTAGGCAACGTGTACCACCGGATGGTGGTCGCGGCCGTTGACCGACGTTCCGAGTCCACCCGGCCGCTTCCAGTACGCGCCGGGGACGTACTCCCACCAGTTGCGATGGTCGTTCAGGTCGACCGGGCCGGTAGACGGGCGAAAGACGAGCGACCCGGGCACGAGGAGCTCGGGATCGGCGTCGGGGTAGAGCCCCGCGTCGAGCGGCCGCTCAGCGAGGGTCACGTACTGCGTCTCACGGACGAAGCGGCGGAACTGGGCCGCCGTGACCGGGGTCTCGTCCATCCAGAGCCCGTCGACCGAGACGCGGTGCACCGGGCGCTCCTCCGGATAGAACTCCGCGGACCCCATGAAGAACCTGCCTGTCGGGATCCAGCGCATGCCCGGAGCGGGAGGTTGGCCACAGTCGGGGACGGCGGCCGGAGCGTCGCGCGGCCTCGCGGACACGGTGATCCCTAGTCGGGCAGCGCGCGTTCGCGCAGGACGATGTTTCGGACGATCTCGATCCCGGCGACGGCGAGCACGACGAGGACGAGCGCCGACAGCCAGCCGCGAGCAATCTGCGGAGCGACCAGCGCGAGCACCAGGAGGGCGAGCGCGGCGATGCCGTAGGTCATGGGGCGGCTCTGCAGGGTGGGCGCTGCGGCGCGGCGCGCCTCTGCGGCGCGACCCGTGCCACCGACGAACCACACTCCGACCAAAGTGATGACGCCGAGGATGATCCAGACCCAGGCGCGGTCGGCCAGCACCTGCGTGAGGATGCTCCAGGCGTCGTGCGCCGCCGGCTTGACGGCATCGTCTGCCACGAGCTCGTCGATGAGGTAGTCGCCAGCGAAGCGGCGTACCGCCAGCATCAGCAGCCCGACGACGAGCAGGCCGAGCGCGATCGCGCGAATCTCGAGTCGGCGACGGCCACGGGCGAGCCAGACCGCGAGGGCCGCGACGACGAGCGCGACGAGCCACATCCAGTCCGCGACGGTGCGAAGGAGCTTCGTCACCGACTGTGCCGTCTCGAGCTGGCTCTCCTCGATGATCGCGATCCTCCCTGCTGACTCGGGCAGCCGTTCGGCAACCTTGCCGATCACCGCCACCTGGTCGCCGAGCTGGATCACGATCGGACGCAGGTCGAGCACGACCGCACCACCCTCGGTTTGGATGAACGTCGTGTCGTCGTCCAGGAGGCGCACGAGCTGGCGCTGCGCCCTGGTCGACACCTCTACCCACACCGTCTGCACGCGTGGCCGTTCGAGCGCAGCATCTGCCGCCCGGTCGGCGCCAGAGCGGGCGAGGCCGGCCAGGACCGGAGCGAGCCCCGCCTGCGCGGGTGGCAGTCGCTCGGCGATCGCCGCCTCGACGTCGACGTTCTCGAACAACGTGTCGACCGACTTGGCCGCGACCTGTGTTCGGATCTCGTCGTTCTCGATCATGTTGCGCGAGATCGTCTCGAAGCCGTCCTCGTCGAGAGCGGTGTGCTCGACGTAGAACGCGACCATTCCGACCAGCGCGAGCAGGATCGCGAGGATCGTCAGGATGCGCGCACCGATGACTCGCCCACGGGACGTCCTGGCGGGCTTCGAGCTGTCCTTCTGCACGTCCTTCTCAGCTTCGACCACGAATCAGACCGCCCTCTCGTCAGGCCAAAGTGGCACGGCGATCACGACCATATACGCGACGAGCAGCGCGAGCGGGAGGAAGACTTTCGGTTGATCCCGTTAGCGGATCGTCTGGCCAGGCTGATCTTCGTCCATGACAGCGGCCTTCGCAGTGTTCTACGCTCGGCGTGACGAAGTACTCACGGAGGGAGCGGGCCATGACTGAATGGGGAGTAATCCCGTCGATCCGCGTTCGGAACATGGCAGAAGCCCTCGCGTTCTACCGCGGAACGCTCGAGTTCACGCTCGACCGCGGCGGCGATAGCGAGATCAACTCATCACTCACACGCGGTGACGCACACGTGATGGTCGAAACGGTGACAGATCTCTACGGCGACGAGTACAACGCCGCGATCAGGGAGCGCCTGGGGACACCCTCGTCGATGGCGCTGTACATGGAGGCCTCTGACCTCGCCGAGTTCTACTCCAGGCTGGAAGCCGCAGGCGCACAGATAGTCGATCCGCTCGCAGAACGACCGTGGGGTCAGGCGGAGTTCACCGTGGAAGATCATGAGGGAAACTGGCTGACCTTCTGGAAGAAAGTCGGTACCGACTAACGCCGCCGGCGCCGCGACCTGCTGCGACCTCGGCGAAGTGCAGAAGGTGGGGGGAGCCTTGACGAGCGGTGGGCGTGTCTACCCGACGTCGAAGAAGCTCTCCCGAAGTGCGATCGACTGGTCCGTCGTCAGCTCGGGGTTTCGCAGCAGCTCGAGGATGACGGCTATGAGCTTGCCCTGCCTCTGCGCGGGTTCCGGCAGATGAGGCGCGGCCTCCACCCCCGCGCGAACGGCTCGGATGATCTCGGTCCCATCCGGGAGCGGGTCGACGTGGGCTCGAAGGGCACGTGCGAGCGACTGCATCACTTCGAAGTCAGCAGGAGAGATCGCGGTAGCCGGCATGGTGGAGTGCTGCCACGCTGCGGCGTGGCCCGTACCAGCGTGCCACCTCGCCTCATCCCCTAGTAGCCCTCGTCTGGGGGTTAGGCGGAACCTGGTCGGTGGAGACCGCCCTCCGAGCCCGACGTCGCCAGCGTGGCCGTCCTACCGGCCGAAGAAGGCGCGCTGAAGCATCCGAGATTGCGTCGACGTGAGTCGCGTTTTCGCGAGCACCTCCACAACCTCATCTGCCAGCGCCCGCTGTTCTGGCGGAAGCACTGGCGGGTTGCGGTCCCAGCTCAAACGAGCGCGAACGTTCGCGTGGATCCTCGCCCTCTCACGCGTGACCTCGTCCGCGAGCCGATGAAGGTCCCGGACCTGGTCAAGCAGCGACTGAAACTCTTCGTCGGCAATCGACACGGCCGGCCAGGGGTACGACGTCTGCTGGACAAGTCCTTCATCGAAGAGGAGCTGGATGCTGCGGAACGCCTCGATCTCGCGGCGGTGGCGAGTGAGTACGTGTCACGCGACTCAAAGGCGTCGAACCGGCTGTCGTCGCGACATTCGACTTCTACGGCGCTCGGGCGCCCCCACCAGTTCGGGGGTCAGTGCGCCGACTGAAGCCTCTGATCAAGAGGACAAGGCCAACGATGAATGCCACGACCGCCAGGAACGTGAGGGCCAACATGACGAAGAAGGTGGTAGGCGTGGTTCCGTAGTCGTCACAGGCGTCACCGAACGCGCCACATGGGTTGCCCGCGATCACCGTCGCGAAAAAGAACACCGGCGCCAAGGAGCCACTCACGAGGATGACGATCAGGCCCGCGATCATCATCTGGCGTGGTCGTTGACCCGGTGGTTGTTCGTGCTGATCGCCCATCTATCTCCAACCATGCCGCGTACGGTGAGTCTCGGCCCGCCCGACGCGTGGTCTCACACCAATCCGACAGCGCACCCGACTCCAGCTCAACGCGCGGCCTGTGGCCGCCGGTAGGGTCGCCAAGACCAAGGTGGTGTGCGATGTGGTTAGTCGCCCAACCGCCCAGTGCCATCACGAAGGGAAGTCGAATGCCGAAAGTCGTAGTTACGCATGCCGTTGAAGACATCGACCGTTGGTTGCAGGGCAAGGAAGCACGTGCTGCTGCCATCGAATCCGGCACGGGTAGCAACGTGACCGACTACGTCGCCGCCGACGGAAGCAACAACATCGCGATCACAGCCGACGTTTCCGACGTTGCGGCGATCAAGTCCATGCTGGATTCACCGTCGCCTGAAGTCCTCGCCGCGATGCAGGACCACGGCGTCGTCCCACCGTTCACTGCGTACATCCAGAAGTAGGCACATCAGTACCGGTGACCGCGGGGAGGCCCGCTTCGGCGGGTCTTCCGCTTTCATGGACCGCTACCCATCCGATATCCCCGAACATGCATGAGCGGAGGTCACACCAGAAACCTGATCTGACATGAATCTGACACGCGCGACGTCCTCTCTGACGCGCTACTGATGACTCGGATTGACGGGTGCCCTCTCGAGCTGTCAGCTCGCGAGCGCGACGACCGCGACACCGGGAAGCTCGTAGCCGCGAGCAGCGGCGAACGGTGCGAAACCCTCGACGAGACCTGTCTTGATGGCCGCGCGCTCATCTTCCGAGGCGTCGCGCCAGCTCCTGGCGAACATGCCTCCGGTGTCCCGCGCCGCGGTGATGTAGGCGTCCACGTCGTCGTACGTGAGGAGCACGGGCACGTCCTCGACCCGCTCGATGCCGAAGCCCGCACTCTCCAGCAGAGCCCGCAGGCGCTCCTCTTGTGCGAGCACGAACATCCCGGGCGTGCCAGGCTCGGGTGGTGGCGCCAGGCCTCGCTCGGCAAGCACTCGGCCGGCGATCGCGATCCACGGGTTGCGCTCAGGGGTGCTCCAGACGGCAAGTGCGAGACGTCCGCCCTGGCGCAGGACGCGGCGAGTCTCGGCTAGAGCAGCGTCAGGGTCGGGCATCAGCATGAACCCGAAGCGGCAGAGGATGCCGTCGACGGAGTCGTCTCCGAGCGGTATCTCCTCCGCGTCGATGACCCGATGGTCGACGTTCTGGAGCCCCAGCTCGGCTGTGCGCCGCCGGGCGACCTCGACCATCTCCGACGAGAAGTCGCTCGAGATCAGACGGCCGGCTTCGCCAACGAGCGGAGCAGCCAGGAAGCCCACGTCTCCCGGGCCAGCCGCGAGCTCGAGCACGATGTCGCCCGGCCGCGGATCGAGCGCTCCCACCATCCACTCGCTGACCGGGCGAGTGACCTTCTCGATCTCCGCCCGCCGACGTTCCCAGCCGGACGCCATGACCTGCCAGTTCTCCAGGGAAGTACGCCGGTACTCCTCGCGATCCACCGCGCGATCGTAGTCATCTTGGTCTCACGGCGGCGCGCCGCGCGGAGCACGTGCCCGCTGCCAACACTCCCGGCAAGGGCGACAGTGGGCACACGCCCACTTCGCTGATCTATCGTCGCCCGAGTTGCGCTCGGCGGCGGCGGCTGGCCGGAGGATTCCGCGCCACTGCCATCCGCGTGTGCAACGACGAGCCGGCAGGGGGTACGCGCCGCGTCGCGCCTACCTCGGTCACCAGGAACACGGCACCAACCCACAGCTGGAGCGCGGCGCGAGCCTGTGGTCAACCGTTCACGCGGGAGACGTGCTGTCTGCCTCGCGGTTCAGCGTCCTCGGGCGTCAACATCACGATAGGAATCAGTCTCGCTGTGCGCTCCTGGTAGCGGGCGTACCCAGGGTGGGTTGTCGTCACGAGGGGCCAGAGCCGGTTGTGCTCCTCGGCTGTCGCCGCCCTCGCCGTTACCCTCGAGGTCGTCCCACCGATCAGCACGCATGCCCGGGGATCGCGCTGAAGGTTGAGCCACCAAGCGGGCGGTAGGTCCGAGCCGCCGAAGGAGCCGATCACGACGAGGTCTGCGCTGTCGCGGAAGTATGTGAGCGCCGCCGTGCGGGGTTTGCCTGACTCCCGCCCGGTCGTTGTCAGGAGGAGCACCGGCATCCCGGCCACGCGGCCTAGGAGGCGGCCTCCGCTGGCACGGTAGACGCCGCCGTGCGTCCGCGACATGGCGCGTATCAGGAAGCGTCGCACTCGTTCGCGGGTGTGGGACATATCGGCAACACCAGATCCTGGGCTATCCGAAGGGCGATCGGCGGCCCGGACCTGCGAATCGGGCCGCAACCGGCGCTAACGAGCGGACGGGGTGGGGTATGCCGCGGGGAGAGTTGTTGGCATGACCGCCGGCATGCCTGAGCGGAGGTCACACCGGTAACCCGCTCTGCGCCCGGGGCTTGGACGCTACCACCCCGTGGCGAGGTGTGTGCCCGACGACGACCGTCCTCAAGTCAGGAGATACGGCCTCGTAGAGCCATGGAGCGTACCGGGATCGAACCGGTGACCTCCGGCTTGCAAAGCCGGCGCTCTCCCAGCTGAGCTAACGCCCCGGGCGGAACCAGTGTAGAGACGTCAAGGGCTCGACGAGCCCCCGCGGAGGCCTCGGGTCTCGAGCGCTCTGAGGCTGTCTCCGAAGCCGTGCTCCTTGGTCGCCTCGCGCGTCTCGCGCTCGAGCCGGCGCAGGCGCTCGTCGAGCTCGTCCATCTCGGCACGGCTCGGGACCACGGGGCCGGCGTCGACGATGCCGCGCCGGGCGTTCTCCGCGAGGGCGGCCTCGCGTGTCGCGAGGTCGGCGCTACGGGCTGCGAGCTCCGCTTGCGTTCGCGCGAACGCCTTCTCGGCCTCGTGGAGCGCCGCGATCCGCTCTTCGATGTGCAGGAGGCGCTCCTCGGGAGTCTCCGCGGCGGCTGCTGCGCGGCGGGCGAGGTTCGACTCCATCCTGAGCAGCGCCTTCTCGCGAGACTCCACCTCGAGCTCGCGCTTGTTGAGCTCCTGCGCATGTGCCGCTAGACCGACCTGTGCGTGCTCCACCGCGTCGTCGTATCCGGCATACGAGCGGCCGGCGCTCCGGTTGACACGCGCGACCGCGTCCGCGAGCTCGCGCTCGCGCTGCTCGACCGAGGCAACCCGTTCGGTCAGCTCGCGGCGAAGGCGACCGAGCTCCTGCTCGGCGGCGATCCGGATCGCGTGCAGGCGCTCCTGCTCGCCCTCGATAGAAACCGGTTCGGTCTTCGACCTGCTGAAAAGCCCCACGCGTCGATGATATGCGCGGGGTGCGCGTTCTCCTGCTTGGAGCTACGCGGCGCGCTCGAGCCGCTCTTCGGCGCGCGCGCGACGGACGATCTCCTCGCGTTCGCCGAAGCGCAGCCGGGCTTTCTCGACTCTGAGCGACTGCCAGAGCATGTTGAGGCGCTCGTCGAGCTCCTTGAGTTGGCTCTGTACGGACGTGTCGAGGCCCTCGGAGAGACGTTGCCAGAGCTCCTGGCGCTCCTCCGAGAGCACTTCGATCTCCGTGTGGATCTGATCCGGTGTCACGTGACCTTGAAACGCCTCCCGGAAGACTCACATTCCCCCGTCAGTCGTAGCCCAAACCAGCGATTGCGTCCTCGTCGAGCCCGAAGTAGTGCCCTAGCTCGTGCAGGACGGTGATCCTGATCTCCTCCTGTAGCTCAGCCGGATCCGGGAAGGACTCCTCGAGCGGGATCCGGTAGATCGAGATCGTGTCCGGCAGCAGTCCGGCCATGTCGCCGCGCTCCGGAAGCGGCACGCCGTGATAGAGGCCCAGCAGGTCGGGATCTTCCGGGTTCTCGTCCTCGACGACGACCGCGACATTCTTCAGCGCTGCCGCAAGGTCGGGCGGGAGCTCGTCGAGCGCTGCGCGCACGTGATCGTCGAAGGTCACCGGATGACGAGTGCCATGAGCGCCTTCTGCGTGTGCAGGCGGTTCTCGGCCTGCTCCCAGGCGAGGCAGCGTGCGCCGTAAAGCACGTCGGCCGTGATCTCCTCGCCGACGTGTGCGGGCAGGCAGTGCATCGCGACCGCATCTCGATCCGCCAGGGCAAGCAGTGCGTCATCGATGCGGAACGGCTCGAGGTCGCGAAGTCGGCGGGCGCGCTCGTCGTCCTGACCCATGCTCGTCCAGACGTCCGTGTACACGACCTGCGCGCTCGCGTGCGGCATCGCGGGCATCGCCGACGAGCTCGACGCTCCCGTTGCTCGCGATCGCGTCCTCGGTGGCGGCCGCCACGATCTCGGCACTCGGCTCGTAACCAGGCGGCGTCGCGGCGACGAAGTGCATCCCGAAGCGGGCGGCGATGCGCATGAGCGAATGGCAGACGTTGTTCCCGTCTCCCACGTAGGCGATACGCAGGCCTGCGAGCGAACCGAAGCGCTCACGCAGCGTCATCGCGTCGGCGAGCGCCTGGAGCGGGTGGGCCTGGTCGGTGAGCCCGTTGATGACCGGGATCGAGGCGTGCTCGGCGAACTCCTCGACCTCGTCCTGCTCGAACGTTCGGATCATGAGCGCCGAGAGGAACCGTGACAGGACGAGGGCGGTGTCGCGATACGACTCGCCGCGTGCGAGCTGGAGCTCGGCCGCGGGAAGGAACAGCGCCATTCCGCCGAGCTCGGCGATTCCCACCTCGAACGCGACACGTGTGCGCGTCGACGGCTTGTGGAAGATCAGTCCGATCGTGCGGCCGGGGAGAACTCGCAGCTCGGGCCGTCGCGCGCGCTCCGCCTTCAGCTCGTCGGCGAGGTCGAGCAACGTCTGGAGCTCGTCGCGCGACCACGCGGCGACACGCGTGAAGTTGCGTCCCTTCAGGGTCGTCGGCACGCCCGGCATCGGGGGAAGGTACAGCGCCCGAGTCGCTAGAGTCGCGGCATGTCCACGTTCGGTGACGCCCTGAACGGCCAGGTCGGGTACGAGTTCGCCGCGTCGCAGCAGTACATCGCGATCGCGGTCTACTACGACGCCGAGAACCTGCCCCAGCTCGCCGCCCACTTCTACCGGCAGGCGGTCGAGGAGCGAAATCACGCGATGATCATGGTGCAGTACCTCCTGGACGCAGACGAGGACGTCGTCACACCGGGCGTCGACGCGCCGCAGACGGACTTCGGCGACGTCGTCGCGCCCGTCTCGCTCGCGCTGGCGCAGGAGAAGCGCGTCACCGAGCAGATCATCGAGCTCGTGAAGCTCGCGCGGGACGAGGGCGAGCTCGTCGGCGAGCAGTTCCTGCACTGGTTCCTCCAGGAGCAGCGTGAGGAGGTCGCGTCGATGACGGAGCTTCTCGCCGTCGTCGAGCGGGGGAAGGACAACCTCTTGAGTGTCGAGGAGCACCTGAGCCGTGCGGCGGGCGGCGAGAGCCCGCTCGAGGCCGGCGCACCACCGGCCGCCGGCGGCGCGCTCTAGTCCATATGCACGAGATTCGGTTGCGCACCGCGCGGCGGAGCCACGTCGTGGACATCACCGCGGACGTGCGCGCTGCTGTCGACGGGTCGCACGGCTCGGCGATCCTCGTGTACGTCCCACACACGACCGCCGGCGTGACGATCAACGAGCATGCGGATCCCGCCGTCGGGCGTGATCTCGAGGCCGCGCTCGAGCGCATGGTCGACGACGGGTGGCAGTGGGAGCACGTCGAGCCGGGTGAGGAGAACGCGCCGACCCACGTTCGCGCCGCGCTCATGGGGCCGAGCGTGCTCGTCCCGCTGCGCGACGACGGCTCGCTCGCGCTGGGAACGTGGCAGGGGATCTTCTTCTGCGAGTTCGACGGGCCGCGCGAGCGCTCCGTCTACGTCGCCGTGTTGCAGTAGCCGATGATCGAGGTCGAAGGTCTCACGAAGAGGTACGGCGCGACGCTCGCGGTCGACGATCTGTCGTTCGAGGTAGCGCCGGGAACGGTCACGGGATTCCTCGGCCCGAACGGGGCCGGCAAATCGACGACGATGCGCGCCATCCTCGGCCTCGTCCATCCGAGTGCCGGCAGAACGGCCGTGCTCGGCGTGCCCTATCGGGAGCTCGATCGACCTATGCAGCGCGTCGGCGCGTTGCTCGAGACGTTCGACGCACACCCGGGTAGGTCCGGGCGAAGCCACCTGCGGGTGCTCGCAGTTGCAGGTGGTATCCAGAAGTCGCGAGTCGACGAGGTCCTCGGGCTGGTCGACATGACGGGCGCCGGCCGGAGGCGCGTGAAGGGCTACTCGCTCGGCATGCGACAGCGTCTAGGCCTCGCCGCTGCCCTGCTCGGTGACCCCGAGGTGCTCGTGCTCGACGAGCCCGCCAACGGCCTCGACCCTCAGGGGATCAGGTGGCTTCGCGACTTCCTGCGCGAGCTGGCGAACGAGGGGCGGGCGGTCCTCATCTCGAGCCACGTCCTCGCGGAGGTGGCTCAGACCGTCGACGACGTCGTGATCGTCCACCGCGGAAAGCTCGTACGGCACGTTGCGATGGGCGATGTGGCGGCGATGGCTGCCGGCGCCACCTCGGTCCGCTCGCCCGATGCCCCGCGCCTCGCGTCGGTTCTCCGCGAAGCAGGCATGGACGTCAGCGACCTCGGGGACGGGCGCCTATCGGTCGCCGGGCCCCCCGAGCAGATCGGCGAGATCGCAGCTGCCAGCGGCGTTGTCCTGCACGAGCTCACGGCCGAGCGCGCGACCCTGGAAGAGGTCTTCCTCGAGCTCACCGGCGACCCCGGAGAGCGAGGCGAATGATGCGGCTCTTCGCCGCCGAGCTCCTGAAGCTCAGGACGCTCCGAAGCACGTGGGGCTTCGCGCTCGTCGCGTTGCTCCTCGCGGGGCTGGGCACCGCCGGGAACATCGGTGGGACGCCGGAGCTGGATCGACTCGACCCCGAGTTTCAGTTCCGGATCGTTCTCGACGCTGCTTTTCCCGCCTCCATCCTCGCTCTGCTCATGGGGATAATTCTCGTGACCAACGAGTTTCGCCACGGGACGATCGCCCGGACGCTGCTCGCCGTGCCGAGACGACCCCGCTTCGTCGGCATCAAGCTCCTGACCGGCGCGGCGACGGGAGCCGCGCTGATGGTCATCACATTGGTCACGGTCGCCGTCACGGCAGTGATCTGGCTCGGCATCATCGACGTGCCCCTCGAGCTGGGCGAGGCCGGCCACGGCGCGGCTCGGGCCCTCGTCGGCGCCTCGCTCGCCGGGCTGCTGGGAGCGGCCATCGGCGCCGCCGTCCACTCGCAGGTCGGCGCACTGGTAGGCGCGCTCGTGTGGATCTTCGTCGCCGAGCCCATCTGCTGGGTGCTGCTCGGCCTTCTCGACCTTGACGGAGTGTCGTCGTATCTCCCCGCTGCGTCGCTGGGCAGCGTCGTGGACTCGAGCGGCGACGGTCTGGCCTTCCCGGCCGCAGTCGGCATGGCGCTCGCGTGGGGAGCGCTCGCCACCGCGCTCGCCCTCCTCCGCACGAGTCGACGGGACATCACCTAGACGCGGCTACGCTCCGTGCGTGGCCGCGCCAGTCCGCAAGGGAGAGGAGCTCGAGCTCCGCGTCGACTCGCTCGCGTACGGCGGGAGCGGCGTCTCGCGGCACGACGGATTCGTCGTCTTCGTGCGCGGAGGCGTCCCCGGCGACGACGTCCGAGCGCGTGTCACGAAAGTGAAGCGCGGGTTCGCCGAGGGGATCGTGACCGAGGTCCTGCACGGCAGCGACGCACGAGTCGAGGCGCCGTGCCGGCACTTCGGCGTGTGCGGGGGATGTCGCTTCCAGGATCTCGCGTACGACGTCCAGGTCGCGGAGAAGGAGCGTCAGGTGCGCGACGCACTCGTCCGCATCGGCCGCTTCGTCGATCCGCCGCTCGAGCCGATCGTGCCCGCTGTCTCGCAGTTCGCCTATCGCAACAAGCTCGAGTACTCGTTCGCGGCTACCGACGACGGGCTCGACCTCGGATTCCATCGTGCGGGGCGTTGGGACGAGGTGATCGGGATCGACGAGTGCCTACTCACCACGGATCTCGGCAACGCGATCCGGCTCGCGGTCCGCGACTGGGCCCGCGAGGAGCAGCTCGAGCCCTACGACCAGTCGAGCGGTCAGGGATATCTCAGGCATCTGGTCGTACGCGAAGGGCGGAACACCGGACAGGCGCTCGTCGTGCTCGTCACGGCCCCCGGCGAGCGGTTCGAGACGGGATACCTCGTCGACGTGCTCCGGCGGTTCCCGGAAGTCAGGTCGATCCACTGGGCGATCAACGACACGCCGGCCGAGCAGACGAATCTGCCGACCCGGCTCCTGTGGGGTGACGACGCGATCGAGGAGGAGATCCTCGGCTTGCGCTTCCGCATTCGCCCCTCCGCGTTCCTGCAGACGAACACCGAGATGGCCGCGCGGCTGTACGAGCTCGCGCGCGAATTCGCGAGGCTGAGCGGATCGGAGAACGTCTACGACCTCTACTGCGGGACCGGGACCATCGGTCTCGCGGTGGCGGGGACGGCGCGATTCGTCTGGGGCCTCGAGATCTCGGAGGAGGCCGTCGCCTGCGCCATCGAGAACGCACAGCTGAACGGCATCGAGAACGCAAGCTTCTTCGCTGGGAACGTCGGGCAGACGATCGAGGAGCTCCGGGAAGAGGCGGGCAGCCCCGACGTCGTCATCGTCGATCCGCCGCGTGCAGGCTTGGCCGGGAAGGCTCTGCGGCGAACCGGTGCGCTCGGGGCGCCGCGCATCGTCTACGTCTCCTGCAACCCGACGACGCTCGCATCCGACCTCCAGGTGCTCCGAGACGAATACGGCTACGAGCTCGAGCGCTGTCGCCCGGTCGACATGTTCCCCCACACGCCGCACGTGGAGTCGGTGTCGGCGCTCAGCCTGCCTCGGTAGAGCGCACGCGAGCGCGGCGAACGTCGCGCCAGAGCAGATCGGCGTTCGGGACGAGGAACCCGATGCACACGGCGGGAAGTGCGGGAAGCCCGGCGACGTCGTCCCACCACCAGACGAGCGCCAGGGTCGCCTGCGAGGCATGCTGTCATCCCGATCCAGGTCGCGGTCACGCGCAGACCGAAGCGGTCGGCCGCGGCCAGGAAGAGCGCGAAGAAGAGGATGTCCGGAGGGCCGATGTTCACGACCGCGGACTCGCCCGGGCTCGGGAACGCGATCGCGACGCCCTCGAAGAGCCCAGGGCGCTCCTCGACGACGTACTCCGTCGGTCCCGCCGCGACCGACCAGATGTCGACCCACGGCACGAGCACCGCGACCAGCGTCAGCCACCACAGCTCCTCGAAGAGCGAGAGGAACGTGAAGCCGGCGAGCGCGTAGCACGCGAGCTTCGCGACGTTCGCAGCGGAGTCGAGATCCAGCAGCGCCAGCGCCACGGCAAGCACCCCGGCGACCGCTGCGAGCACGAAGAGCGACCTCGTGCCGGCGCCGGGCGACGGGAGTGCGAGCCAGATCGAGGCCGCGAACGCCGGAAGGACGACGAGCGCGTAGAACGCGACGTCCAGGCCGTCCGACGGCAGCTCGGGAAGGTGCCGTGCGACGGCGCCGTAGACAACGAGGACGACGAGGAGCGCGACGAGAGCGACGCCTCGCCGCGACCTCAATATGGTGGCTGCTCCGCCCACCAGGGGCCGAGCGCCTTGAAGGCGTTCCAGAACGCGGTCTTCGCCGGTGTCTCGTCGAGCGCCTCGTCGATGTCGGGCGTCACGAGCGCCTGGATCGTGGGGGTGAAGCGCTGGATCACGCCGCTCGCAGCAGCGTCGAGCCGATCCGAGAGCGGAAACTCGAGGCCCGCCGAAGAACTCGACACTGCGATCTCCCATTGCGACGACGAGCTTCGGCTGCACGATGTAGAGCTCTCGCGTCAGCCAGGCCGCAGCTTCAGCAGGATCCTCGGTCCCGAACTTCAGGCAGTTCGTCCCGTAGACGGACATCGGATCGACGTGGAGTCGCTGGAGCGACTTCAGGACGGCCTGTCCCGAGCGGCCGAAGAAGGCGACGCCCTCCTGGATCTCCGCGGGCTGCGGGGAGAACTTCAGGAGCATGATGTCGGCGAGCGGATGGCCCGATCCGACGACGGGGATCCTCAGCTCGTCGCCGGCGCGCGCGAGCTCGTCCCCGAGCTCGTTGATCTCGGAGATCGCCTTCTTGAGGTACCGCTCGTAGATCTCGTCGGTGGGCACGGAAGCGGGCACGGAGTCGAAAGCACCCTTCTCCCTCAGAGGACCCTTTCCTTGACCTGAGCCACCCACTTGAGCGACTGCAGGTACGCGAGAGACTTCGGCCGGCGCAGGATCTCGGCCGAGCGAAGCGACAGGAGGAACTCCTCGGGACCGTCGAACCGCCGCATCCTGACCGCACCGGTCCCGACCCCCTGGAGGACGTGCGCGTCCGACCCCGCGCCCTGGAGCAGCCGGTACTTGCGAGCGAAGCGGAGCGCTTCGTCGTTGAACGAGTCGCGCAGGAGCCTCGCGTTGTAGACCTCGAAGACGTCGATCTCGGCGAGGTGGCGGTGGATGGTCGCGGGATCGGGGATGGCATGAAGGCGGTCGAAGGGGTGGGGCAGATAGACGATGCCGCCCTGCTCGCGGATGGCGGCGACCGTGTCGGCAAAGGGCATGCCTCGCGGGATCTCCTCTTCGAGGAAGAGGCCGATCACCTCGCCCTGGTTGTCGGTCTTCACCTCTTCCCCGAGGATCACGATCAGGTCACGTTCGCGCGCGAGCTCGACAGCCTCGAGCGCGCCGGCGAAGACGTTGTGGTCAGTCACCGCGATTCCGCCGAGGCCTATTGCCTCGGCATGGTCGAGGAGGTCTTCGGTCGGGATCGAGCAGTCGTGCGACCAGTCGGTGTGGAGGTGGAGATCGATCGTGATCCAGTCGCGGCCATCGAGTGGGTCGTCGGGCTCCGTCCGCGGCGCGCGGCGCTTCGCGGTCAGTCTCGAGTAGACGGCGTCGAGCTCGGACGCGACGGTCTCGAAGCTCTGGGATTCTGCGCGAGCCCGCGCGGAGCGAGCAGCTTCTGTGCGCGCTGACTGCTCGGAGACGAGGCGCTCGATCTCGACCTCGACGTCGGTTCGGTCTCCGTCGACGAGCGCAACCTCGCACGCGGCTGCTTCGAGAGCGAGCCGCGCCTCGCCCGCGGGTGCCGAGACGAAGATCGCCGCAGGCGCCAGTGCGTCGGCCCGCTGAGCGTCGGTTCGCGTCGCTCGCACGTGGACGCGGGAGCGGAGCCGACGCGGGATGGCCGGCCGGAACCCGAGCGGCTTGGTGTGAAGAAGGATCGCCTCCCACTCGGGTGTGCCATCCAGCAAGCGCAGGATCGCTCGGGTCGTGGCGCGCCCGGCGGCCTCGAGTTCGATGGCGATCAGGTCTCGCTTTGCCTCGGGCCGGAAGCGGTCGAGATCGAGCCCCAGCGGGATGACGGCGTAGTCCCCCTCGAACCGCTCGGCCGCTGCCTCGGCGGTCTCGTCCGACGTTGCGAGAAGAGCGTCGATGCGGGCACGCAGGCGATCGCGCCGCGAGCGACGGGCGGGATAGCCGAGCCGGTCGACCGAGAAGAACGTCGCCGCAGTCAGAGCATCGGTCGACGTGAGTGCGAGGTACGAAAGGCTCGGCAGCCCCGGCTCGAAGCCGTGAACCACGTCGAAGCGGCCGCGCGTGAGTGCGAGCCGCAGGTTGGCTCGCACGCCCACGGGGACGCCCATGTTCGTCCGGCGTGACAGCGGGATCGACGGCCCGACGGCGACCACATCTGCGGTCGTCCCGCGTTGGAGTGCGCGTCGTCCGGCGAGGAGGTCGCGCGCACGCGAGGACGGTGCGAGCACTGTCACCTCGTGCCCGAGACGCCGGAGTGCCTCGGCGGCTCCGGCGACGTGCACGTTCACCTCGTGCGGCTGCGACCACGCGAACGGCGTGACGAAGCAGATGCGGAGGCTCACGTCTCGGAGTCTAGGGCGAGACAAGTCTCGCCCCTACACTGGCTCCATGGCCGAGGTCACCATCAAGGCGCGGAGGAACGGGCCGTACAAGGTGGAAGGCCCGGTACGCGTCATCGATGCGGATGGCACCGAGTTCGTCCTACCAGCGGGAGACGCGATCGTTCTCTGTCGGTGCGGGCACTCGGCGAACAAGCCGTTCTGCGACAAGTCCCACAGGCGCGTCGGGTTCCTGGCCAACGACACGGCACCACGCGTAGGCGGCTAGCTTCGACGGCGCAGGACGAGGCGTTCGCCGCGTGCGAGCCGCACGTCGACCCCCGAGTTCGCGCGCGTCGCGACGAGCTCGATGCCGTCGAGCTCGTCGAGGACGCGATCCTCGATAGGCGCGCCCGCTTGCGAGTACCGCTGGAGGACGGGGAGAAGGAGCCAACAGAGGGTCGCGAGTATCCAGAGGACTGCGAGCACCTTCGCCCAGCTCGTGTCGTCCGGCTCGGTCCAGATCGCGACGAGCGTGCCGGTGACTGCGGTCGTCAAGAGTGCTGCCGTGACGACGACCAGCGGAAGGAGCCTGCGACCGACCAGCAGGAGCAGCTGGGTGACGATGCCGAGTTGCCCGATCACGACGAGAAGCGTCGTGAGTCCGATCTTCTGGAGCGTCTCGCCGGAGAGCCCACTCCAGATCCAGTACGTGAGAATGCCGAACTCGATCGGCGCGAGCGCCGCGGACGTCCAGCCGATCGCGGCGTAGCGATCGGAGTCGACGAGTGCGAGCCCCGCCAGTCCGGCGGCACCGGCGAGGAAGAGCGCGCCCAGCGTCGCGAGGATCTCGCCGTCGGTCTCGGTCAGCTCGCCGCGCAGCAGCGCGACGATGGCCACGAGGGCGACGACGACGAGAAGCGCCGCCGCCCCCAGCCAGAAGATCCGGGCGAGCCGGCTCCGGGTCACGCCTTCGCTGCCGCCCTTGCCTTCCTCACCGCGTTCTTGACGATGAAGCGCTCGATGTCCTCGCGCGCCTCGTCGTCGCGGATCTGCTTCGGCGGCGACTTCATGAGGTACGCGCTCGGCGCCTCGAGCGAGCCCGCGATGCCGTTGTTCAGGGCGAGCTTCGCGAGTCGGACGGCGTCGATGACGATGCCGGCCGAGTTGGGGGAGTCCCAGACCTCGAGCTTCAGCTCCAGGTTGAGCGGCACGTCGCCGAACGACGAGCCCTCCATGCGGATGTACGCCCACTTGCGGTCGGTCAGCCACGGCACGTAGTCCGAGGGGCCGACGTGGACATTCCCGTCGCCGATGTCGTAGTCGAGCATGGACGTGACGGCGTTCGTCTTCGAGATCTTCTTCGACTCGAGTCGCTCCCGCTCGAGCATGTTCCGGAAGTCGGAGTTGCCGCCGACGTTCAGCTGCATCGTGCGGTCGAGGTGCACGCCGCGGTCACCGAACAACGTCGTCAGGACACGGTGCGTGATCGTCGCGCCGACCTGCGACTTGATGTCGTCGCCGATGATCGGGACGCCCGCCTCCTCGAAGCGCTCCTGCCAGTACGGCTCGCGCGCGATGAAGACGGGCATGCAGTTCACCATCGCGACGCCGGCGTCGAGGATCTGCTCCGTGTACCACTTGGTCGCGGCCTCGGAGCCGACGGGGAGGTAGTTGACGACGACGTCCGTTCCGGTGTCCCTGAGGATCTTCACCACGTCGTCCGTCTGTCCCGGCGACTTCTCGACGACCTGCGCCATGTACTTGCCGATGCCGTCGTGCGTCATGCCGCGCGAGACCTTCACGCCGGTCTTCGGCACGTCCGAGAACTTGATCGTGTCGTTCGGGTGCGCCCAGATGGCCTCGGCGAGATCGACGCCGACCTTGCCCTCGACGACATCGAACGCAGCGGTGAACTCGATGTCCGAGATGTGGTAGCCGCCGAGGTCGACGTGCATGAGGCCGGGGACGGTGTCCTTCGTCTTCGCGTCCTTGTAGTACTCGACTCCCTGGAGGAGCGAGTTGGCGCAGTTGCCCACGCCGATGATCGCGACGCGCACCTTGTCCTTCGCGCGTGCGCCGTTCTTCGAGCCATTCGTGCTGGCCATGAGTTCCCTTCCTTTGCGATTGCTCTGTGCCGGGACGCCGAGACCTTCGGCGAGAGCGGCGAGGATGACGTCGTTCGCGTTGGAGCCGCGTCGCGACGCCTCCGCGTGGATCTCGTCCTTCAGCTCCTGCGGTACGCGCAGGAGGAGGACGGGGCTGGAGCCTGCTAGCACTTTGCGGCGGCGTCCGGTCGGCGTGTAGTTCGTTCCGAAGCTCTCGGCGAGGATGCCGGCGGCAACGTCGTTGACGTTGGACTCGCGGCGGGCGGTCTCGCGGACGAGCGCCCCCTTCAATGGAGCGGGCATCCTGACGAGGATGCCCGCTCTCTGCGTTTTGCTAGCAGCCAAAGTGCTAGCACTCTAGCATTCGCTCTTAGTTGTCGCTACGGCAGACCTCTGCCCACGTTCCACCGTCGTTGATGAGAAGAAGCGTGTCGCCCACGCCGAGATCGAAATGTGAGTCGGCGGCCAGCTTGATTTCGCCATCCTGGACCTGGAACGGCTCTGTGCCGCGGTTCACGAGAGCCACGACCTGCCCGTCGATCATGCCGACGAGGTGCGTGACGAGCATCGTCGGCGCGAGGCGAGCTCGGTGCGGTTGCGAGCGCCGAGTTTCTTGAAACGGCTACGAGTGCGGCCAGTCCATGTAGGGGTCGCCCAATCGTCGTATTCATCTCACCGCTCCGTCTGTGGTGACAGGCTCGACCGCTTCCGTAATGCGGTCGAAGGCGAGGCCAGCGCGCCGGGCGAGCTCTTCGATCGCTTCGAGCGAAGCGCCCTCGAGAATGTGGAAACAGGTCTCGTCCGCTGGGACGTAGATCGAGCGCAGGTAGCGCACAGCGGTTCCCTCGCGCGAGAGCTCTGCTGCCACCGTACGCGAGCGCCGCTCGATGTCAGCAAGCGACTCGCCATGCCTGTTCGGCTCGTACGCTTCGATGAGGAACGTCGGCACCGCTAACCCGCGCAGTCGAGATCGGAGGCAAGCCTCACGGCAGCTTTGCCCCGCCGTCGTCGATCGCCGTCAATGTTCCGGCAACGAAGTCGGACATTGCCGTGAGGGCGCCGTGACCCTGGAGGCCGACGTAGTCGCCCGTCGCCGACGTGATCCGCCACTTCCCGCGGGCGATGTGCCGGGGATTCTCTTGGCCGTCGATCGTCAGCGGCCCCGTGGTTCCGCGGATCGAGATCGTGAAACTTCCGTTCGCGCCGGTGAACGTGTTCGTCGCCTCGAACACGGCCTCGTTTCCTCGCTCCTCGAACGAGGTGATCTCGAGGGACGCGGTGCCGCTGTCGCTCACCGCGCAGCACGCCGAGAACGTTCCCGTTCCCGTCTCGAGGCTGAACCTCGCGCCGATGACGAGCGGGCGCATTCCCTCGGCAGATGCCGCGAGCGGAATGGTCGCGCTCGCAGTGGCAGCGAGTAGGAGTGTCAGTGCGAGCAGGATGCGCTTTCCCATCGGTCCACCTCCGGTAGTCGAATACGGCCACCGTAGGACTGAGCTCCGCCCACGGAAACGGGGAATTTCCCCTGTCTTTGCGCGGGTGACGAGAGCGCTGATGTGAACTGACGCGCAGCCGCCGCGAAGCGGCGTCCTTCAGGGACTTACGCGCGATCTTGCGCTAAGTGGATCGCGGATGCGCGCGGCAAGCTCCATGCGGGAGTGGACGCCGAGCTTCGCGTAGATGTGCGAGAGATGACCCTCCACGGTCTTCGGCGAGACGAAGAGCAGCGAGGCGACTTCCTTCGTGGCGCGGCCTTCGGCGACGAGCTCGGCGACCCGCTTCTCGGTTGGCGTCAGCTCGCCCGACGAGGGCGCGCGGCCGCCGATGCTCGCGAGCTCGGTCCGGGCCAGCTCGATCCAGAGGCGTGCCCCCAGGTGCTCGAATGCCTCGAGCGCCTCCTGAAGCGAATCCCGGGCGACGCTCTTCTGTTTGGTACGACGCTCGAGCGATCCGCGTGCGAGCAGTGTCCGCGCCCGCTCGAACGGCATCCGGGCGCGGTCGTGCTCCGCGAACGCCGACGCCAATGCAGCGAGTCCTTCCTCGTGTCGGCCGCGGGTCGTCTCCAGCATCCCTCTGGCCCGGCCGGCGGCACCGAGGGCCGATGGGCGGTCGAGCCGGCGCGCACGTTCCTCGAGCCTCGAGAGGAACGCCTCAGCTTCTTCGACACGACCGAGCGCGATGAGGGCCTCGATCTCGTCGGGCACGAAGCGCACCGCTCCCGGCTCCCGGATCCCGGCGCTCTCCATGCGCTCGACGAGCGGTGCGAGATGGCGATCCGCCTCGGAGGGGTTTCGGAGGGAGAGCTCCAGGAAGCCGAGCGCTGAGGTCGCGAGCATCGTGCCGAACATGGCTCCCGTCTGGGCCGCCATGTCGAGCGCGTGCTCGGCGGTGTCTCGCGCCTCGTCGACGTGCCCGAGATGAGCGAGCAGAAGACTCCGCGTGCCCGCGAGTACCGCCTGCTGAGATGGCTGTCCTGTCTGCAGCGCGACCTCGTACCCCTCTTCTGCGTCCCGCAACGCCTGCTTCCAGTCGCCTGTGAGCCAATTGATGGTTGCGCGGTACCGAAGGAGGAGGGGAACCGAGCCCTCGTCGCCGATCTCGGCGGAGGTCTCGAGTGCCGCGTCAATTTGGCCCCGGGCACCGCTGAGGTCGTCCGCCCAGTGGAGGATGACCCCGAGCATGAAGCCGACGTCGTTCAGCCCGCGCAAGAAGGATCCGTCAGCTGGGGCTCCAACCGCGGAGAGTCGTTCGTCGAGCACGGCAGCACGACGCGCGATAGCGACTGCCTGCGTGCGGCCGAGAAGCCCTTCGATGAGTGCTTTCCTCGCGAGGTACTCGGGGAGCAGCTGCGGGAGCCCACTGGCTTCCGCAAGCTTCACCGCCGCTCGTGCATGTCGAGCGGCTGTGGGAAGATCCTCGAGCATCCGCATCATCGCCACGGCAATCGCCCGCCTCGGCCTGCAGCTTCACCTCCACGTCGTCACCTGCCTCGGCAAGCGCCTGGCGGTAGAGATCGAGTGCAGTCCGGTGGTCGGCCTCGAAGACGTGGACGCGGGCGAGTCGCCAGAGCGCGCCGGCGCGTTGGGAACCACGAGGGGCAGCGGCCACCGCATCGTCGAGGAGGCGCCGGGCGCGACGCGGATCGCCCGCCTCGAAGTGATGGCCCGCGGCGTCGACCGTTCTCTGCAGTGACTCGCCGGGCCGGTCCGCCGGGGTCAGGCGGACAGCCTCCTCTGCGAGCTCGGCGGCGGTCGCGAGTGCGCCTCGCGCCCGGGCCACGAGAGCGGCCTCGTCGAGCACACCCGCGGTCTCCGGATCGGGAGCGTCCGCGCCGAGAGCGAGGTGATGAGCCCGCTCCTCTACGCTGTCGACCGCCTCGGCGATCCGTCGGTGCAGGACTTTCAGCTCGCCGGGGCCTGCCGACCCATATGCAGTCGCCGCGAGCAGTGGGTGAGTGAAGCCGATCCGATCCCCGTCGAGCTCGAGCACCCGTGCCGTAGCCAACACTCGTATGGCCGCCTTTAGATCTCGGCCGAGCGCGCGTTCGAGCAACCTGACGCTCGGGTTGTGGAGGGTGGCTGCTGCCACGCGCGACCTCCCGCACGTCGGATGACAGTAGCGCGAGGCGGATCCCGAGCAGCTTTGCAAGGTCCTGCGGGACCGGAAGCGGCCCCGACGGGTCGAAGTCGTGCAGTTCGCTCGTCAGTCGGCCGATTTCGAGCGCGAAGTACGGGTTGCCGCCGGACGCCTCGTGGATCCGGCGCAGTAGCGGCCGCGGGAACTCGGCCCCGAGGCGGTCGCTCAACATGCGATGCAGCGCGCCCAGGCTGAGCGGGCCGACGTGGACGACGGTCAACCGCTCCTCGAAGTCACGATCGAGCCCGAGTGGCGCACCTGTCTGTTCGTTCACGCGCCGCGCGATGAAAAAGGCGACGGACGCCTCACCCAAGCGTCGTCCCGCGAACTCGAAAAGCCGTTGAGACGGGGCATCGAGCCATTGGACGTCGTCGACGGCGACGAGCAGAGGATCGATCGCGCGCGAGCCGGTGCAGCACGCCGACCACCGCTGCGGCGATCGCACCCCGTGGAGGCGGCCTGTCAGTGGCTTCTTCACGCAGAAGGGCTACGGCGAGCGCGCGTCGCTGGGGTACCGGCAACTCTTCCGCAGCGTCATCGAACACCGCGTCGAGCAGGTCGCGGAGCGCAGCGAACGAAAGTTTCGTCTCGGCTCCGCTGGGGCTGCAGGCGAGCACCCGGTAACCTCGCCCGCGCGCCGACTCGATTCCCGTTCTCCAGAGCGTCGTCTTGCCGATTCCCGCCTCGCCTTCGAGCAGGAGCGCACGCGGGCCGTCCTCCGCTAGGTACGCGTCGATCTGCGCGAGCTCCCCGTTGCGCCCGACGATGTCCGTTTGCACCACACCGAATCATGCGACGTGGAGGCCGCGACCGGAAGCTGCGATCAGAAGATCGTCGGGAACGCGCCCACGCACGAATGATTGCGCCGAACGGCAGCCAGCGGAAGAAGGCTAGGGCTCGAGCTCGAGGACGCCGTGCGGCGAGCCGTGCTCGGCTAGCAGCTGCGCTGGCCGCGGAGGCAGAAGGTCAGGCCTCGGCGAGCTCGCGGAGCTGGCGTCGCACGAAGAGCATTCGCTGAACGACCGTGATCCAGGCCATGGCGGCGAGGAGATAGATCGGCCACTGGAGCAATCCCCACGGCGCGAGTCCGAGTCCGACCGAGATGAGCACGACGCGCTCGACCCGCGAGCCGAAGCCGACGTCCCCACGCAGGCCCAGCGCTTCTGCCTTCGCGCGCGTGTACGAGACGAGGAAGGAGCCGATCACCGCAGCGAACGTCGCGACGAGCGCGACCTCGTTCCCGTCGCGCATGAAGACGAGGCCGATCGCGGTGAGCATCGCCGCCTCGCCGAGCCGGTCGAACGTCGAGTCGAGGAACGCGCCGAACACCGTTCCCTTGCTCGCCGCGCGGGCGAGCGCGCCGTCGAGGATGTCGGCGACCGAGCCGATCACGAAGAGGAGCCCGCCGAGCCAGAAGTAGAGCTTCTCGTTCTGCTGCTCGAAGCCCACGAGCACGGCACCCGCGAGGCACAGGGAGACGCCCGCGAGGGTGAGCATGTCCGGCGTGAGCTTCGTCTTCGCGACCCCGCGCATCGAGCGCTGCAGGATCTCGCGGGCCGCCTGCGTGTACTCCTGCTTGACGCGGTCGAGCTGGCTGACCGGCGGCTCGGGGCGCGGGTTGCTCTTCGCTCATGCGCGCCGGAGGCGCAGCTGGTGCGCTCGGCGCAGGGCCCACCCGGTCAGAAGGGCGAGCGCGAAGCCGGCGACGACGTCGAGCCAGTAGTGGTTGCCCGTCGAGATGACCGCGAAGCCGACCCAGGCGGGCCAGGCGAGCCACAGTGCCTTGGCGAGCTTCGAGCGAACGACGCCGAACATGACGATGCCGACGATGAGCGCGTCCATCGCATGGAGGCTCGGCATCGCCGCGTACGGGTTCGACGCGAACGCGATGAGGCCGCTGTCGTGGTTGATCGACGAGTACTGAGACGAGCGTGTCGACGAAGCCCCACTCCGGGAACATGCGCGGTGGCGCCGTCGGCATGAGCGATGTAGCCGACGAGGCCCACGAGGTTCGCGACGATGATCCAGTTCCTGAAGCCGGCGAACCTCTCGTGGTGCCGGAAGTAGACCCACAGCAGCGTCACGCCGACCACCGCGAACTGCGAGAGCCAGTACGTGTAGGACGTGAGCGTGACCATGATCGACGAGGTGTCGACGACGCGCTGCACCGCGGGCTCGAAGAGGGTTCCGAGCTGGCGCTCGGTGCGGAGGACCCACTCTCCGTTCTGGAACGCGTCGGCCACGCTGCGGTCGGCTGCACCGCGGGCCACCTGATACGCCACGTAGAAGCCCATCCAGATCACGAACTGGAAGGCGAGATGCGCCCAGCCGCGGGGCAGGCGCCGGGATGTCTCCGCGACGAAGCTCGACACGACTGCAGGATTCTAACGAGCCGGCACGCGGTCACGCGAAGGAGCGTGACAGCCGTCTCAGCGCCCGTCGCCGTTGCGGCGGACGGGCCTAGCCGCCGATGTAGGACATCTCGACCTTCCGCAGGGCCGATGTGTCTTCGGTGCGGATCTCGGAGTAGCGATCCGTGCGACGTGTCCACACGGCGCGGATCGTCTCCTCGAGCTCGTCCTGCGGAGTCGGAGCGAAGCAGCGCGCGGAGGTCGTGTCCTCGAACTGCGAAGAGGCAGGTGTAGAGCTTCCCGTCGGCCGAGATCCGGGCGCGGGTGCAGTCGCCGCAGAACGGCTGCGTCACGGACGCGATGACGCCGATCTCGCCGGCGCCGTCGCTGTAGCGATAGCGCTCCGCGACCTCACCGCGATACGCGGCCTCGACCGGCTCGAGCGGGAACTCGGCGCCGATCGTCGAGACGATCTCGGTTGCCGGCACGACGTCGTCCAAACGCCACCCGTTCGTCGCGCCGACGTCCATGAACTCGATGAAGCGAACGGCGTGCCCGGTGCCGCGGAAGCGTCGCGCGATGTCGAGGATCGACGCCTCGTTCAAGCCGCGTTTTACGACGACGTTGACCTTCACCGGCAGCCCCGCGTCCGCCGCCGCGTCGATCCCGGCGAGGACGCGCGCCACCGGGAAGTCGACGTCGTTCATCGCACGGAAGATCTCGTCGTCGAGCGAGTCGAGGCTGACCGTGATCCGTGAGAGCCCGGCGTGGGCCAGCGCACGCGCTTTCTGCGCGAGGAGGGCAGCGTTCGTCGTCAACGTGACGTCGAGGTCGTCTCCGAGAGCTGCGAGCTGCGCGATCAGATGCTCGAGATCGCGCCGCAGGAGCGGCTCACCCCCGGTGATGCGCAGCTTGCGAACGCCGAGGTCGACGAAGATGCGTGCCACCTGCTCGATCTCCTCGAACGTGAGGAGCTCGCGACGCGGCAGGAAGCGGTACTCGTGCCCGAAGACCTCCTTGCGGCATGCAGTACACGCAGCGGAAGTTGCAGCGGTCGGTGACCGAGATCCGCAGGTCTCGAACCGGCCGGCCGAGGGTGTCGGTGACGCTCATCCCCAAGGAGCGTAGAGAATCACCGCGGTGATCCGGCGCACGCCCCTCCTCGCCCTCGTCGGCGTCACCGTGATCTGGGGCGTCACGTTCGTCCAGGTACAGGACGCGCTGGCGCTCTATCCGCTCTTCGCCTTCCTCGCCGTGCGCTTCGCGATCTCGACCGTCGTGCTCGCGCCGTTCGCGTGGGGCTCGCTGCGGCGGCTGCCGAAGAGGGGATACGCGGTCGGCGTCGGCGTAGGGGCGCTCCTCGCGACCGCCTACGGGCTGCAGACCGCCGGTCTCGAGCTGACCACGGTGGCGAGCACGGGGTTCATCACGGGCCTCTACGTCGTATTCACGCCGCTACTGGCACTCGCGCTCTTCGGCACGGCCGTCCCGCGAGTGTTGTGGGTCGGTGTCGGCTTTGCGGTAGTGGGGCTGCTCCTCTTGAACGGCGTCCCTGGCGGCTCGACCCTCGGGAACGCGCTGGTGCTGGCGAACGCGGTGTTTCAGGCCTTCCAGATCACTGCCATGGAGCGCTACGCGCCGCGGTACGACCCGCGCGCGCTGACGTTCCTGCAGATGGCGACGTCGTTCGTCGGCTTCACCGTCATCGCTCTTGCGCTCGGCGAGCTCGAGGTCCCGCGGGGTGCGACCGTCTGGGGTGCCCTGCTCGTGACGGGCGTCTTCGCGGGAGCGCTCGGCTACCTCATCGCGACGTGGGTGCAGGCTCGCACGACCGCCGCACGCGCGGCGCTCGTGTTCACGCTCGAGGCACCGTTCGCCGCGCTTGCCGGAGTGGTGCTCGCGAACGAGGTGCTCGGGTGGGCGGGCTGGCTCGGCTGCGCCGTGATGATGGCCGGGATCATCGTGGCGGAGCCCGCGGCGGCCGCGACGCTGCGTCGCCTCGTGCGGCGGGGGCCGGCGGCATGACCGCCATCGTTCTCGGAGGTCTTTCGGCCTTCCTGTTCGGTGCGATGACCGTGCTCGTTCGCATCGCCCTGCGCAGCGGGGTCCCACCCGAGGCCGGGACGCTGTTCACGATCGTTCCGGCCTGTGCCGTCACTGGGGTCGTCGCCGCATTCCGCGGGGAGTGGGATCTCGCGAGCGCATGGCCGTTCGTCTTCGCCGGCGTGCTTGCGCCCGGCATCGCGCAGATCCTCTTTACGTTCGGCGTGCGCGATGCCGGTGCGTCCCGCACGTCCGTGACAGTCGGCACGGCGCCGCTGTTCGCCGTCGCGACAGCGCTCCTGTTCCTCGACGAACCGCTCGTTGCGGGTCTCGTCTTCGGTGCGGCATTGATCGTCACCGGCGGCATCCTGCTGGCCAGCGACAGCGCCCGGCCGGAGCACTTCAAGCGCGTCGGGCTCGTCTACGCGCTCATCGGGACGGCTGCGTTCGCAACACGGGACACGTACGTCCGCTGGCTCGTGACCGAGGGGACGGAGGTCGAGCCCGCGCTCGCCGCGTTCACCACGATGCTGACCGGGACCGTCGTCGCGCTCGCGTTCGCCCTGGGCACGCGCACTCGACTCACACGCAGAGAGGCGGTTGCGTTCGTGCCGGCCGCGATCTGTTACGGCCTCTCGTACGTCTTCCTCTATGAGGCGTTCTATCGCGGGCGCGTATCGGTCGTGTCGCCGATCGTCGCGACCGAGTCGCTGTGGGGCGTGACGCTGTCGTGGCTCGTCCTCAGACAGTCGGAGCACGTCGGGCGACGGCTCGTCGGCGGAGCGGCGCTCGTCGTCGCCGGCGGGGTGCTGATCGGGATCTACCGCTAGCGCTCGAGGGCGTCGAGTCGCTTCTCGATCCGTGCGAGCACATCGAGGAGCTCCTCGTGGCGTGCGATCTCGATGCGCTCACGCTGATAGGTCACGAACGCGGACGTTACGAGGGCGGTGATGACGGAGACCGCAGCGACGCCGAACAGCATGATCGTCAGCCCGATCAGTCGGCCGGCCGTGGTGTCAGGAACGACGTCGCCGTAGCCGACCGTCGTGACGGTCTGCGCCGAGTACCACAGCGCGTCGCCGAGGCTGTCGAATCCGCCGGGCGCGAAGATCCACGCGAGGAGACCGCCGGCGAACGTGATCGCCAGCGTCGTGAGAGCGAGAAACGGGATGATCCGCCCCGTCTCGACCGCCCGGCTGATCCTGTCCATGCGGCTGAGCGACAGGAACTGCATCTGTCGTCGCTTCGATTCGCGTCCCGAGTCTCCTTCCACGGTGATCTGCTACGGTGAGGCTTAGGTTTTCATCCGACAGCGACTAAGACAAGGAGTACGAGCACATGGCGAAGACCATCGGCATCGATCTCGGGACGACCAACTCGTGCATGGCCGTCCTCGAGGGATCCGAGCCCACCGTCATCCCGAACGCCGAGGGCGGACGTACCACCCCGTCCGTCGTCGCCTTCGGGCGTGACGGCCAGCGGCTCGTGGGCGCGCCCGCCAAGCGCCAGCAGGTCACCAACCCACAGAACACGATCTTCTCGATCAAGCGGTTCATGGGCCGCAAGTTCGACGAGGTCTCGGAGGAGATGAAGATCGTCCCCTACGAGGTCGTGCACGGCGCCAACGACGACGCGCGCGTCACGGCGGAAGGCACGGAGTACGCGCCGCCGGAGATCTCGGCGATGATCCTCCAGAAGCTCAAGTCCGACGCGGAGGCGTACCTCGGCGAGCCGGTGACGGACGCCGTCGTCACGGTCCCGGCGTACTTCAACAACGCGCAGCGCGAGGCGACGAAGGACGCCGGCAAGATCGCCGGGCTCAACGTTCTCCGCATCATCAACGAGCCGACCGCGGCGGCGCTCGCGTACGGGCTCGACAAGGAGGGCTCCGAGCACACGATCCTCGTCTTCGACCTCGGCGGGGGGACATTCGACGTCTCCGTGCTCGAGCTCGGCGAGGGCGTCTACCACGTCAAGGCCACGAACGGCGACAACCACCTCGGCGGGGACAACTTCGACAAAGCGATCGTCGACTGGATGATCGCGGAGTTCAAGCGCGACCAGGGCATCGACCTCGGGCAGGACCCGATGGCGCTGCAGCGCCTCTACGAGGCCGGCGAGAAGGCGAAGGTCGAGCTGTCGTCGACGATGACGACGCAGATCAACCTGCCGTTCATCACCGCGACCCCCGAAGGCCCGAAGCACCTCGATCTCCAGCTGACGCGCGCGAAGCTCGACGAGCTCACGCACGACCTGCTCGAGCGCACCGTCGCCCCGACGAAGCAGGCGCTCGCGGACGCGGGTCTGACACCCGCCGACATCGAGCACGTCGTCCTCGTCGGCGGCATGACGCGGATGCCTGCGGTGCAGGCGAAGGTGAAGGAGCTCATCGGGAAAGACCCGCACAAGGGTGTGAATCCGGACGAGGTCGTCGCCGTCGGGGCTGCGATCCAGGCCGGCGTGCTGAAGGGCGACGTGAAGGACGTCCTACTGCTCGACGTGACCCCGCTCTCGCTCGGGATCGAGACGAAGGGCGGCGTCTTCACGAGGCTCATCGAGCGCAATACGACCATCCCGACCCGCAAGTCGGAGACGTTCACCACCGCCGAGGACAACCAGCCGTCCGTGGAGATCCACGTCGCGCAGGGAGAGTCCGAGATGGTGTCGTTCAACAAGACGCTCGGGAAGTTCCAGCTCGTCGGCATCCCGCCGGCGATGCGCGGGATGCCGCAGATCGAGGTCTCGTTCGACATCGACGCGAACGGGATCATCAACGTGTCGGCGAAGGACCTCGGCACCGGGAACGAGCAGCAGATCCGGATCGAGGGTGGCTCGGGCCTCTCCGAGGACGAGGTCAACCGGATGATCTCCGAGGCCGAGTCGCACGCGGGCGAGGCGCACCGGCTGCGCGAGCTCGCCGACGCGCGAAACGCCGGAGAGCAGCTCGCGTACCAGACGGAGCGCACACTCGCCGAGCACCGCGACAAGCTGCCGGAGGCGGAGGCCGCGACGATCGAAGGGCGGATCATGGAGCTCCGCCAGGCAGCCGAGGGCGCGGATCTCGCCGACATCCAGGCGAAGACGAGCGCGCTCGAGGAGGCTTCCCGGTCGCTCGCGGATGCGATCTACGCCCAGGCGTCGGCGGCAGCGAGCCCCCAGGCCTCGGGCAACGGAGACGGGGTCGCCGACGACGAGGTCGTCGAGGATGCCGACTTCGAGGTCATCGACGAGGAAGAGGCGGCGAAGTCGTGAGCGACGAGCTCACGGAAACGAAGGCAGCCGAGGAGGTCGACGAGCCGGAGCCCGAGGTTCCGGCTCCCGACCCTCTCGCGGCCGCGATCGCCGAACGCGACGAGTATCTGGAGCTCGCTCAGCGCGTCCAGGCGGACTTCGAGAACTACCGCAAGCGGGCCGCACGCGAGCAGGAGCGCCTGGTCGCCCACGCACACGAGCGGCTCGTCCGCGAGCTGCTCCCGATCCTGGACGACCTGGAGCGCGCGCTCGAGGCCGCCGAGCGTCACGAGGAGGCGCAGCTGATCGAGGGCGTCAAGCTCGTCGAGCAGTCCCTCCGCAAGGCTCTCGCCAAAGAGGGGCTCGCGGAGATTGCGACCGACGGCGCATTCGACCCGCACGTGCACGAGGCACTGCTGACGCAGCCGAGCGACAGTTCGGAGCCCGGCTCCGTGCTCGAAGTCGTCCAGCGCGGCTACCGGCTCGGCGACCGGGTCGTGCGGCCGGCGCGGGTGATCGTCGCAGAGTGATGGAACGCAATCCCTACGAGGTCCTCGGAGTCGCGAAGAACGCAGCGGACGACGACATCAAGAAGGCGTACCGAAAGCTCGCACGCGAGTACCACCCGGACCGCAACCCGGGTGACGACGCTGCCGAGGAGCGCTTCAAGGAGGTGCAGGGCGCGTACGACGTCCTCTCGGACCCGGAGAAGCGCAAGGCGTACGACACGTTCGGCGCCGCCGGCGCGCGTGGATTCCCCGGCGGCGCGGACATGGGCGGGATGCGCTTCGAGGAGTTCGACCTCTCGAACCTCGGCGACCTGCTCGGCGGGATGTTCGGTGGCGGCGGCCGGCGGGCGGCGAGCCGGCAGCCGATCCGTGGCAACGATCTCGAGACCCACGTGCGCATCTCGTTCGAGGACTCGCTGAAGGGCGTGCAGGTGCGCGTGCCGATCGAGGTCGAGACTGCCTGCGCGGTCTGCCACGGGACGGGCGCCGAGCCGGGAACCGCGCCGGTGACGTGCCCGCAGTGCGCCGGCCGTGGCGTCGTGTCCGACTCGCAGGGTCTCTTCGCCTTCTCGCAGCCGTGCCCGCGCTGTCGCGGGAATGGCGTCATCGTCGAGAAGCCGTGCAAGCACTGCCGGGGCGCCGGGCGCGAGCGCGTGACGAAGCGCTACGCGGTGAAGATCCCGGCTGGCGCCAAGGGCGGCACCCGCGTCCGCCTCAAGGGCAAGGGTGAGGCGGGGCACAACGCCGGCCCCGCGGGCGACCTCTTCGTCGTCGTCGATGTCGAGCCGTCGCCGCTGTACGAGCGGCGTGGATCCGACCTCGTTCTGGACGTTCCGGTCACGTATGCCGAGGCTGCGCTCGGGGCGTCGGTGGAGATCCCGACACCCGAAGGCCCCGTCTCGCTGAAGGTGCCAGGTGGAACCGAGAGCGGGAAGCTCCTCCGTGTGAAGGGGCGGGGTGTCCCGCATCTCAAGGGCAACGGACGGGGCGACCTCCTCGCGCGCGTCAGGGTCACGGTCCCGAAGAAGCTGACGAAGGTCGAGCGCGAGGCGCTCGAGGGGTACCAGAAGGTGTCCCGCGAGCAGCCTCGGGAAGAGGTGTTCCAGTGAGGGCGCGCATCTACGGCCCGCTGGCTGCGCTCACCGCATTCGTCGGCGTCGTCGTTGTCGTCACGGAGACGAGGGAGAGCTCGTGCGCGATCATTTGTGGCTGGGAGGTCGCTCTCGCCGTTGCCGCAGTAGCTGCGATGTTCGCGATCGCCGCCCTCTCGGTCGTTGCCGTCGTGTTCGAGATCCGAGCCTGGAAGGCGAAGAGCAATGCCTGAGCGGGGGCGATACATGATCTCTGTCGCGGCCGACCTCGTCGGGATGCATCCGCAGACGTTGAGGATGTACGAGGCGAAGGGCCTCGTGCGTCCCGGTCGCACTCCTGGCGGGACGCGGCTCTACTCCGACGCGGACGTCGAGCGGCTGCGCCTGATCCACCGCCTCACGACGGAGCTCGGCCTCAACCACGCCGGCGTCGAGCACGTGCTGCGGCTGCAGGACGAGCTGAACCGGGCGCGAGCTCAGATGGCCCGACTCGAGCGCGAGCTGCGTGCCGAGATCGCCGATGTCCATCGCTCGTACAAGCGGGAAGTCGTCCTCTACCGTCCGACGAAACATCCCGCGAGGAGGCCGTAGGGCGATGGACTTTCAGAGACTGACGCTCAAGAGCCAGGAAGCCGTCGCGGCGGCACACGAGCTCGCTCGGCGGACGGGCAACCCTGAGCTGGCCCCGGACCACCTCACGATCGCGCTACTCGAACAGGAGCTGCCGCGGACGCTCGTCGATCGCACCGGGTATGGGGCAGGCGCGCTGCGTGCCGAGGCGGAGGCGCGGCTTCGCCAGCTGCCGACGGTGAGCGGAGGCGGGCAGCCGCAGGCATCAGCTCGGCTCAGCCGCGTCCTCGACGGCGCCTTCGATGAGATGCGAGAGCTGGGCGACGAGTTCGTATCCGTGGAGCACCTCCTGCTCGCACTCGATGTCGTCCCGCGTGACGCGCTGCTCGCTGCCCTCCAGGACGTGCGCGGTGGCCAAAAGGTCACGTCACAGGATCCCGAAGGCTCGTATCAAGCGCTCGAGAAGTACGGGCGCGACCTGACCGCGCTCGCCGAGTCGGGGAAGCTCGACCCGGTGATCGGGCGGGACGAGGAGGTCCGGCGCGTCATCCAGGTGCTCTCGCGGCGCACGAAGAACAACCCGGTCCTCATCGGCGAGCCCGGCGTCGGCAAGACGGCGATCGTGGAGGGCCTCGCGCAGCGGATCGTCGCCGGCGATGTGCCCGAGGGCTTGAAGGGTAAGCGGGTGTGGGCGCTCGACGTCGGCGCGCTCCTCGCCGGGGCGAAGTACCGGGGCGAGTTCGAGGAGCGGCTCAAGGCCGTCCTCGCCGAGATCCAGAACGCTGCGGGGGACATCGTCCTCTTCATCGACGAGCTGCATACGATCGTCGGAGCCGGTGCGGCCGAGGGTGCGGTCGACGCTGCGAATCTCCTCAAGCCGATGCTCGCGCGCGGCGAGCTACGCGCCGTCGGCGCGACGACGCTGAACGAGTACCGCAAGCACATCGAGAAGGACGCCGCGCTCGAACGGCGGTTCCAGCCGATCTTCGTCGGGCAGCCGACGGTCGCCGACACGATCGCGATCCTGCGCGGCCTGAAGGAGCGCTACGAGGCGCACCACGGCGTCGAGATCCGTGACTCGGCGCTCGTCGCGGCTGCGGTGCTCTCGGATCGTTACATCACCGACCGCTTTCTCCCCGACAAGGCGATCGACCTCGTGGACGAGTCGGCGTCGCGACTCCGCATGGAGATCGACTCCTCGCCCGTGGAGCTGGACGAGGCCGATCGGCGCGTGCGCCAGCTCGAGATCGAGCTCGCCGCGATGGTCGAACGAGGCCGAGAGCGTGCGCGAGCCGGTCGAGCGCGAGCTCGCGGATGCGAAGGCGATCCGCGACGAGCTCGCCGCCCGCTGGTCGCGCGAGAAGGATGCGCTGCAGCGGGTCGCCGACATCAAGCGGCAGATCGACGAGCTGCGCATGGAGGCCGAGCGCGAGGAGCGCGCCGGGAACCTCGCTCGCGTCGCCGAGATCCAGTACGGGATCCTGCCCGAGCTCGAGAAGGAGCTCGCCGAGCGCGAGAAGCGCACCGAGGTGCCGATGGTGAAGGAGGAGGTCGACGAGGACGACATCGCCGCAGTCGTCTCGTCATGGACGGGCATCCCCGTCTCTCGCCTGCTCGAGGGCGAGGTCGAGAAGCTCATCCACATGGAGGAGCGGCTCCACCAGCGCGTCGTCGGCCAGGACAGTCGCGGTCGAGGCGGTCGCGAACGCGTTGCGGCGCGCGCGCTCGGGGCTCCAGGACCCGAACCGCCCGATCGGCTCGTTCATCTTCCTCGGCCCGACCGGCGTGGGGAAGACCGAGCTCGCCCGCGCTCTTGCCGAGTTCATGTTCGACGACGAGAGAGCGATGGTGCGGCTCGACATGTCCGAGTACCAGGAGCGGCACACGGTCGCGCGCCTCGTTGGCGCCCCGCCCGGCTACGTCGGCTACGAGGAGGGTGGGCAGCTCACGGAAGCGGTGCGGCGCCGCCCGTACACGGTCGTCCTCCTCGACGAGATCGAGAAGGCGCACACCGAGGTCTTCGACGTCCTCCTCCAGCTGCTCGACGACGGGCGCCTGACCGATGGCCAGGGGCGCACGGTCGACTTCCGCAACACGGTGATCATCATGACCTCGAATATCCGCTCGCGAACGAGCTGCGCGACCGCTTCCGGCCGGAGTTCCTGAACCGGATCGACGAAGCCGTCTCCTTCGAGGCGCTGACGCGCGAGCAGCTCGCTGACATCGTCGAGCTCCAGCTGGCACGGCTGCGCGAGCGGCTCGCCGAGAGACGAATCGAGCTCGAGGTCACGGACGCCGCCAAGGAGCTGCTCGCGGAGGAAGGCTGGGACCCGGCCTACGGCGCCCGGCCGCTGAAGCGGGCGATCCAGCGTCTCGTCGAGAACCCGCTCGCGCTCGAGCTCCTCGAGGGGCGGTTCGCGGAGGGCGACACGGTACGGGTGGACGCCGCCGACGGCGAGCTCGTCTTCGAGCGCGCCGAGGCAGTCCCGCCCGCGCCGGCGTAGTACGAAAGAGCCATTTCCGCTGCCCGGCGCGCGACAAGGGCTCGCCGCTCGACGCGCGTGGCGGCGACCTTGCCTAGGGAACGCCGTCGAAGAAGTCGGCACCTTCGCTCACGGGCGGGGCGCCGTAGATGAACAGGACGAGCTCCTCGTCACCCGCGTTTCGGAGCTGGAGGATCGTCCCGGGCTGGACGACGAGCACGCTGCCGCGCTCGAGGCTCGTGTCTCTCGGGCGGCTCGCCGAGATCGACCGTCAGCGTGCCGTCGAGGACAACGAAGACCTCCTCCTGCGCCTTGTCCGCATGTCGCTTTCCGCGCGCGCCCGGCGGATAGCGCCAGATGTTGGAGCGCGATTGCGTCATCGAGTCCGAGAGCCGGGCGATCGTCCGTCCGCCCTCGTCGCCGCGCGGCTCCCACGCGAGCTCCGACGCGTGGAAGACGGTGAAGGCCATGACGGCAGTATCGCGCAGGCGTACGATCGGCCGGCAATGCCCGCTTCTGTCGTAGGGCGGGACGCCGAGCTGGCGTCCCTTCACGACTTCGTCGAACGAGTCAAGGCCGGCACCGCCGCCCTCGTGCTCGAGGGCGAGGCGGGCATGGGAAAGACGACGCTCTGGCGTGCCGCAGTCGAACAAGCAGAGGGTCTTGGGTTGACCGTGCTGCAGGCGCAGCCGGTCGAGAGCGAGACCACGCTCTCGTACGCAGGCATCGACGACCTGCTCGATCCGGTGCTGGACGACGCGTTGCGGCCGCTTCCCGCGGCACAGCGTCAGGCGTTGTCGCGCGCGCTGGTACTCGGCGACGACGAGGGCTCGTCGCTCGACCCGCGCGCGCTTCGGGTCGCTGTCATGAATGCGCTCCGGTCGCTCGCTGAACAGCAACCCGTTCTCATCGCGATCGACGATTCGCAGTGGCTCGATTACGCGTCGTCGGCGGGTCTTGCATACGGGGTGCGACGGTTCCGCACGGAGCGAATCGGACTGCTCTTGTCGCGCCGCTCCGGGCTCGAAAGCGCTCTGCTCGAAGAGCTCTTGCGCTCGCCGGCGGGCGAGCGATTCACGCGCGTGCAGGTGGGAGCTCTCGACGTCGTTGCACTCGGCCGGGTCGTCCACGAGCAGCTCGGGATGTCGCTTCCTCGGCCGCTCCTCGCCGAGGTTCATCAGGCGTCTGGCGGAAACCCGTTCTTCGCGCTCGAGATCGTTCGCGCGCTCAGGCGCGAGGGAGTGTCCGTCGAGGCCGGGAGACCGCTGCCAGTTCCGGACTCGCTTCACGACCTCGTCAATGGCCGCGTGCTTGCGCTGCCCGTGAAGACCCGCGACTTCCTGCTTGCCGCGGCATCCCATGCCCATCCGACCATTGCGATCACGGAGGCTGCGACGGGTGTCGATCGTGCCGTCGGACTCACCCCTGCGCTCGACGCGCGTGTCATCGAGCTCGACGGTGAGCGAATCCGCTTCACGCATCCGCTCCTTGCTGCCGGGGTCTATGACGCCTGCTCGCCGCTTCGCCGAATCGAGATTCACCGCAGACTCGCGGAGCTGCTCGACGATCCCGAGGCTCGTGCATGGCAGCTGGCAGCGTCAGTCACCGAGCCGGCCGAGCCCGTGGCACTCGTGCTCGAGAGTGCGGCACGACACGCGCGTGACCGCGGAGCACTTCGCCCTGCCGCGCTTCTGCTCGACCGCGCACACCAGCTCACTCCGTCCGACCGGAATGACGATGCCGTGCGCCGAGCTGTCGAAGCCGCGTACCTCCACTTCGAGGCCGGCGATTCGCGACGGGCGGAGGCGAAGCTTCGAGAGGTCATCATCCCGCTTCCGTCTGGGCCGCTCCGGGCGAGAGCTCTGGTCGTACTCGCACGGATTCGCCTCTACGAGGCGCCGGAGGAGGCTCGTGAGCTGTTCGAGGAGGTGATCGACGAAGCTGGCGGCGATCGCGACACGCTTGCGATTGCGCACGAAGGGGTAGCCGCGTGCAGCGTCTGGATGTTTGAACGACTCGAGGACGTGTTGCGGCACACGCGGATCGCCCTGACCCTGGCCGAGGAGATCGGCGATGAGGCGCTTGCTGCGGACGCGACAGCCGCGCGCTTACGTGCGGAGACCTTGTTGGGACGAAGCGCTGCGAAGCAGACTGAAATGCGGGCGTTGGCTCTGCAGAAGTCCGCGGGCGAGGCTCGCGTCATGGACCAGCCGCTTATGTCACTTGCTGAGTGGTGGACCTGGACCGACTTCCACGGAAGGGCGTACGACGCACTCGTTGAGCTGACGCGCCGCGCCGATGACCTCGGTGACGAGAACGGGCGGCCTTGGCTGCTGTTCCTTCTCAGCGACGTCAAACGCCTCATGGGCGATCTCAAGGAAGCCCGCGACCTTGCACGCGCCGGCCGCGAGGCCGCTGAGCAGTCCGGTCAACCCCTCTTCGGGTGGCTCGATCTCGCGCTGGAGAGTCTCGCTCTCGCTCAATTGGGCAGCGCTGAAGAGGCGCGGGAGACAGCCCCGCGAGCGCGCGAGGGACCGTCCAACCTTGCGCGACTCGTGGCGTCCGAGGCGCTCGGCCATCTTGCACTCTCGCTCGGGACGCCAAAGGAGACGGTGATTCAGCTGGAGCCCTGGGCCCTCTTCGTGCGGAAGGAGGGCTTCGTTGAGCCGGCAGCAATGCGTTTCGTGATCGATCATGTCGAGGCGCTGATCGAGCTCGGACGTTTCGACGACGCACGGGAGCTGCTCGACTGGTACGAAGGGAATGCGAGGCGGCTTGAGCGCGTGTCCGCGCTCGCCAACTGTGCGCGGTGCCGTGGGATGCTCGCGGGCCAGACGGGCGATCTGGAAGCTGCGATCGCCGCCGTCGAGGAGGCGCTCGGCTGGCATGCGAAGGTCGAGCTCCCGCTTGACCGAGGCCGAACGCTGCTCGCGCTCGGCGCGACACAGCGCCGCATGAAGAGGCGGCGCGAGGCGAGAGTGACGCTCGAAGAGGCGCTCGCTGTCTTCGAGCGGATCGGCGCTGCGCTCTGGGCGGAGCGGGCCCGCTCGGAGCTGACGCGGATCAGCGGACGCGCGGCGTCACGTGGCGAGCTCACGCCGGCCGAGGAGCGCGTCGCCTCGCTCGTGGCGGAGGGCAAGACGAACCGC
This sequence comes from uncultured Gaiellaceae bacterium, assembly GCA_963744505.1. Classification (GTDB taxonomy): domain Bacteria; phylum Actinomycetota; class Thermoleophilia; order Gaiellales; family Gaiellaceae; genus GMQP-bins7. The sequence continues at coordinate 90,252 of CAVUTL010000002.1, read as the reverse complement.
GAGGTCGCGGCCGCGCTCTTTCTCTCGGACCGCACCGTGGAGGGGCATCTCTCCCACATCTTCGGGAAGCTCGGCGTCAAGCGCCGCCGAGAGGTCGGCCCCGCCCTGGCGGCTCGTCAAACACAGGGGATGGCCCCGCCAAACACGGGGGACTCGCCCGTTTCAGCGGAATCCGTCTCGCCCTAGCCTCGACTCAGGTGGTTACCAGAGCCACCAGGAGCAGAAGGAGAAGGAGCGATGACCCGCAAGCTCTCACTCACCACCGCATTCGCAGTCGCCGCCCTGAGCGTCGGCGTCCCCACAGCGCTCGGGGTCGACCGGCAGCCCGACTCGTCGCGGCTCACGCCGGCCTACTTCGATGAGAGGGCGACGATGGCGTTCGACTCTCAGGCGCCGTTCGTGTCCCCCGACACGCAGGAGCGGATCGAGGCGGCCGGGCAGCCCACCCAGACGAACGTGCTCACGCGCTCGGACTCCGCCGAGAGCGCGGTCGTCGCCGGGCGGCTGACCCAGTCGAACCTGGTCGCACGGTCGGACTCCGGCGAGGCCGCGGCTTTCGCCGGGCAGACCACCCAGCCGAACCTGCTCACGCGCTCGGACTCCGCCGAAAGCGCGGTCGTCGCCGGGCAGACCACCCAGGCGAACCTGCTCACGCGCTCGGACTCCGCCGAGGCCGCGGTTGTCGCCGGGCACCTGGATGCTCCCATCGTCTCCACTGGGAACTCCGGTAACGAGACAGGAAGCTCCGGTACCGAGATCGAGTGGCAGCAGGTCGGCATCGGACTCGGGATCGGGATCCTGCTCGGGCTCGGCCTCTGGCTGGCCGTGAGGTTCGGCCGGATCCGCCCGTTGGCTCACTGATCTGGGTCATCGCAGACCCGGTGGTGACGAGACCGCCCCCGCAAGGGGCGGTCTCGCTGTCTGCGGCTGTTTACTTCGGCGCGTGGCGGGTACGTACCGGAAGAGCTGGTGGCGCCGGAGCGTCAACGCGCTTGTTCGGCCGCTCGCGCGTCTTGGCCTGACCGGGCCGAGGACACACCTGCTCACGGTGCCCGGGCGTACGAGCGGGAAGCTCTGGTCGACACCGGTCTCGATCGTGACGCTCGGCGGCGAGCGCTTTCTCGTCGCGCCGTACGGTGACCGCAACTGGGTGAAGAACGCCCGTGCGGCGGGCTGGGCGGAGTTGCGACGCGGACGACGGCGCGAGCGGTTCGCGGTCGAGGAGCTCGGGCCGGGCGACGCCGTCCCCGTGCTTCAGGAGTACTACCGCTCAGGGGCGCGTGACGCGGCCGTTCTTCGATGTCACGCTCGCGTCCCCCCACGCGGAGTGGCTCGCCGAGGCGCCGCGGCATCCGGTGTTCAGGCTGGAGCCGACCGCGTCGTAGGATCCGCCCATGACCGAGAAGGGCACGGTGCTGCTGGTCGCCGCCACCGACATCGAGCTGTGTGACCACCCGGGGCTCGCGTGCGGCGTCGGTCCCGTCGAGGCGGCGGCCGCGACCGCGCGAGCCCTCGCGCTCGAGCCTCCCGCGGCGGTGGTCCACGTCGGGATCGCGGGTGGGCGAGGAATCACGCCCGGCGGGCTGATCATCGGCAGCGAGGCGATCTACGTCGACATCGCGGCGGAGATCCCTGTCGTCGATCGGGTCGAGCCCGATGCGGAGCTCCTCGCCGCCGTCCGCGCCGCGCTGCCCGATGCGCTCGTGCTCCCGATCGGGACCAGCGGTGCGGTCGGAGGAACCGCCTCGGGCGGCGTCCGCGTCGAGGCGATGGAGGGCTTCGGCGTGCTCCGGGCCTGCGCTCTGGCCGGGGTTCCGGCGATCGAGCTCAGGGCGATCTCGAACGAGATCACGGAGGCCGACCGCGGGCGCTGGCGGATCGGGCGTGCGCTCGAGACCCTCGCCGACGCGATCCCAGCGGTGCTCGACGCTGCAGCTCAGTAGCGTCTTCGCGGTGGCGCGGCGACCGAAGCGGGACGAGCGACCGCTGCCGCCGCCGTTGCCGCCGGCGGAGCGCACGGTTGGCCAGCTCGTGGCCGAGTCGATCCGCCTGTACGGCCGTCGCTTTCTGCAACGCGCTCCCCCTCGGCGTCATCGTCGCCGCGATCAATCAGCTCACGGTCGGCGTCGATCGCATCACCGCGGGAGCAGCCCTGCTCGTGGTGGCCCCGGTCTTCTCGGCCGCGTACGCGTATGCGTGCCGGATCGAGGCAGACACGCCCGCGCCTCGCCGCTCGTGGGTCGTTGCGATCGCAGTCGGCACGCTCGTCTGGATCCCCGCCGCGATCCTCTTCCCCTGGTTCGCGCTCGCAGCCGTGCTCTGGCTCGCCCTCGTCGGCCTGGCCGTGCCGGCTGCGCTCCACGAAGGAACTCCCTTCATCGCGTCGCTGAAGCGCGGCCTCGAGCTCGGTCGCGCCGACTACGTCCATGCGGCCGGATCGCTGGCGACGCTCGTCATCCTCTTCTTCCTCACGCGCATCGGCCTCGCCCTCCTGCTCGAGTCACAGGCCGACAACACCGTGCGCACGGCGATCTTCCTGGCCGACGCCGTGCTCGCGCCGCTCCTCTTCCTCGGCGGCGCGATCCTCTACGTCGACCAGAACGCTCGGTTACGGTTGCGCGACGATCGACGAAAGGAGTGAGATGCCGACGTACCTGATGCTGACGACGCTCACGGAGAAGGGCGTGCAGACGCTCCACGCGAATCCCGCACGCCTGGCCGAGGTCAACCGCGACGTCGAGGAGATGGGTGCGAGGGTGCTGCACCAGTGGGCCGCTCTCGGCGAGTACGACTTCGTGAACATCGTCGAGGCTCCGGACGACCTGACGATCGCGAAGGTGTCGATCGCGCTCGGAGCGCGGGGCAGCGCGAAGCTCGAGTCGCTCCCGCTGATCGCAGTCGAGGAGCTCCTCGAGAGCTTCACGTAGGGGCGACGCTTGCGTCGCCCAGGGCGAGGCAAGCCTCGCCCCTACAGGGCTAGGAAGCCGGTCTCCCGCGGCGAGACCATGAGCGGGCTTCCGGGCAGGCCGGCCCGCGGCTCGAGGTTGAACTCGCGCGGCGCCACGTCGTTCGGCGTGTCCGGGTGGAAGTGCGCCGCGAGCAGCTGAATGTGCCCGCGCCCTGGCCCGAGCTCCCACTGGCCGCCGCCGTAGGCTCCGATCGAATGCGCTTCGCAGTAGTCGTACGCTGCGAACAGTCGCTCGATCGAGCCGAAGCGAGACGGTTTCACGTTCACGGTTCGGGGAGGCCAGTGCAGCGCTTCGATGTCGTCGACCGAGTGGATCGGCGCGTCCCACGTGACTCGATCTCGGTGTGGCTCGAGCACCGGCATGGTGTCCTCGGTCAGCGCCGGATCCTCGAGCCACGCCTCGGGCAGGCCTTCGGCGACCCGCTGGTAGAGCGCTGCGTCGGGCGGCGTGTCCACAGTCGTTCCCTGGTAGTGGCCCTTGAGGTCGATCGAGTCGACCGCGCCGGTCGCGGCCAGCTCGGAGACGAGCTCGTCAGTCCACTGGGCGTTCGCGTCCAGCTTGAAGCGGAGGTCGGGATACAGCTCCAGCCAGGCTCGGAAGCGCTCCTGCGACGGGGGCTCGCCGAGGCTCATCGAGACGACGAATCTGATGTCGCGTGGCGCTCTGCCGACCGCTCCTCCTAGCGAGACTCCCGTTTGCCGGAGCGCGAGGTCGAGCGCGGCGCACTCGAACGCCCATCTGCGGTAGTCGACGTAGACGAGCCGCTCGGGCAGCGGGTCGAAGAGCGCCTGGGTAGCGAGATGCTGCGAGAACGAGTCGAGCGTCCAGTCCCCTGCGAGCGGCAGGTCTGTCCCTCGGTCCCGGAGACGGTCGTGCTCGAGCGCGTCGTACGTGACGTCCTCGCCGATCCCCTGCTCGCCCGCTCCTTCGAGCTGGATGACGGTCGTCTTCCGCAGAAACTCGGGCCGCGCTTGCAGCTCGAGGCCGTCGAGCGAGTAGCCGTCGATGTGCAGCGGAAGATCGCGAACGGCGTCGTACAGGCTCACAGGCTGGCGAACGCTACCGACACCTCGCCGGCGAGCCTCGCGTTGGCAACGGCGAGTGAGCGGTTGACCTCGAGCGTTCTTCCTCCCGAGTGTTCGTGCAGGAACGCGAGGACGAACGGTGTCACGGCCTGTCCGGAGACGCCTTCACGCACGGCCTGCGCGACGGCCTCCTCGACGAGGTCGCCGACCGCGACGACCTCGGGCGGCGGGTTCGTGAGAAGGAGCCCGCACGCTCCGAGCTGCCAATGCGCCGACTGCGATCCGAGCTGCCGACGCCGGATCGTCGACGCGTTGGGTGACGGCCGGTCCGCCCTCCGCCTCGTAGAAGAGCGGCAGGGTGTCCGTGCGGTAGCCGAGAACGGGGATGCCGAGCGTCTCGAGGTGCTCCATCGTCGACGGAATGTCGAGGAGCGACTTCGGGCCGGAGCAGGTCACGAGAACCGGGGCTTGGACGAGCGCGACGAGGTCGGCGGACACGTCCGGAGGCGTCGGGTAGCCGCGATGCACGCCGCCGATCCCTCCCGTGCCCATGAACCGGATGCCCACGACGCGCGCGACCGCGAGCACGCCGCCGACCGTGGTCGCGCCGAGGTCGCCCATCGCCGCGCAGGCCGCGACGTCGCGCGGCCCGAGCTTCCTCGCGTTCGAGTCGAACCGGGCGAGCTCGGCGTCGGTCAAGACCGACCCGGATGCGCCCGTCGAGCACGCCGATCGTCGCCGGGATCGCGCCTGCGGCACGCACGGCGTCCTCCATCTCGAGCCCGACCTCGACGCCGTGCGGCGTCGGGAACCCGTGAGCCACGATCGTCGTCTCGAGTGCGACGACCGGCTTTTCGTCGTCGAGCGCGCGACGTACCTCCTCCGAGAGCTGAATCAGCTCGTCCATGCGCGCTCCCAAACGAGCGGGTCCCGCCCGCTCGAGAAGCCGGCACGCTCGTAGAAGCCGATGCTCTCCTCGTTGGGCCAAAGACGACCAGGAGCTCGACGTCGCGTTCCGCCGCCCATGACGTGACTCGGTCGAGGAGCGCGGCGCCGACACCGCGACCGCGATGCTCGGGCCGCGTGTACACGTTTGTGACGTAACCGATCCAGCGGTTCTCGCGCGTCGGCAGTGGAATCTTCTCGATCAGGCCGACGTACGCATGGCAAACGATCTTGCCCTCGGCCTCTGCCACCCACACCGTCCAGCGGCCGCTCGCAATCCCTGCGGTGACGATCTCGTCGAATGCGTGATCGAAGTCGTCGCGTAGCTCGCTCGCGGGTTCGGGATCCTCGAACGCAATTGCACGCCTTAGCTCGGCGAGCGCCGGCACGTCGGTCGCGGTTGCACTGCGAATCTCGACGTTCACGACAGCCAACCTAGTTGCTTTGAGGCATCGCGCCGACCCGCTGGACGCAGCGGGCAGCTGCCTCGAGCGCGAGGTCGGGACCTCCGACGATCCAGCCTGCAGCCAACGCGTCGCCCGCGCCCGTCGAGTCGACGACGCTCATGACCGGAGCCGCCTCACGCTCGTCGCCGTCGAACGAGCAGCCGCGCGCGCCGTGCTTGAGGATCCAGAGCTGCCTCGACCGCGCGGCCCACGACCCGCTCCTCGTCCTCGTTCGCGAAGACGACGTCCGGCTGCAGGCTGCGCACCGCGCTGCGAAACGCGCCGACTCCGGTGTCGCGGATCGCGCTCCAAGAGGCGAGGTCGACGCTCACTCGCGCGCCCGAAGCACGCGCGAGCTCGACCGCGCGGAGCGCCGCGCCGCGCACGGGCTCGAGCATCAGCGCGTAGCCGGACACGTGCAGGTGGTCGCACCTGCTGAGCCATTCGGGGTCGATCTCCTCGGCGCGGAGCTCGCGAGCAGATCCACGATCGGCCGCCATCGAGCGCTCGCCACCGGGCGAGACCAGCGAGCAGATCGAGCCGTTCCGACCCTCGATCGGACCAACGATCTCCACGCCGTACGCCGTGAGCTTCGCCCGGACGAGCTCGCCGGCGTCGTCGGCACCCGTCTTGCCCAAGAAGCGCGCCGAGGCGCCGAGCTCCGCCGACCAGGCTGCGACGTTCGCGGCCTGCCCGCCTGGCGCGAGCCGGATCTCCGCGTCCGTGTCTCCGGCCGCGGCGATCGGCCCGGCGAGCCGGACGATGACGTCGAGGGTCAGGTCTCCGAGCGTGCAGACGAGCATGGCGATCGTGATCGTAAGATCCGACCATGGACGGAAGCGAGCGTCGCGGCGGTCTTCGCACCTTCTTGCTCGGAGGGCTGGTCGGTGCGTCCGCCGCAATCGCAGCAGTGAATCGCCGGCGGCGCGCTCAGCGTCGGCGCGGCCGACCACGCGGGCTCGCCGCGTTCGAGAGCGCGCCGTGCTACCTCGAGCTCCTCGAGCGCGAGCGGGACAAGACGGCGCAGTAGGACGTTCGATGCTTGATCGGCGTCCGGGTGCCCGGCTTGGTCGTGGCAGCCATCGACCGTGCGTGAATTTCCGGTCAACCATCTAGCCTTCCCGCCCACGTGCCGATCTACGAGTACCGCTGCCCCAACGGGCACACCTTCGAGCTCTTCCAGAGGATGTCCGACGCGCCCGCGGAGACCTGCGTGACCTGCGGTGCAGGCCCCGTGGAGAAGCTCCTCTTTCCGGTGGCCGTGCACTTCAAGGGCTCCGGCTTCTACTCGACCGACTACGGCTCGCGCAAGGCGAAGGCCAAGGACTCGGAGCCGCCGTCGACGACCGAGAAGCCGGCCGACAAGCCCGCCGAGAAGCCGTCGGGCGACACGAAGCCGAAGCCCGCGTCCGACTCATCCTAAGTTGACACGCGGCTCCGAAGGAGCCGCCTTCAGGGCGTCTTGCGGGCCGGTATCCGCGCGAGCGGATTCCGGCCCTGCGGGGGAACTATCGGCAGCCGGCGCCGTAGAGCGTGCCCTTCGGCGGGGGGAGTGGGGCCGACGTCCCGAGCCACATCGAGACCACCGCCGCGTTGTCCTCCGATCCGAGGAGCACCGACTCGCCCGCGGACGAGCTCGGCTCGCCGCCGAGGCGGCACCGGAGCGACGTGTCGCCGGCCCGGAAGCGCACCCAGCCGAGCTGTGCGAGCTCCCAGGCCGAGAGGTCGGTGGCGAGCGGTGCGGCCAGGTCTCCGCCCATGAACGGGAGCCGGAGGAAGGTCCCGAGGCTCGCGATCTCGTCGCCCATCGCGTCCGCGACGATCTGCTGGCGGTTCCCGCGCGTGATGTCGGTGTCGGACGGGTCGAGCTGGTTCGTTCGGATGCGCGAGTACACGAGCGCGCGTTGGCCGTCCATGTGCTGCGAGCCTTTCTCGAACCGCCACCCTTCCCACTCGGCGCAACGCGCCGGCTTGTACGGGCAGTCGAACCGGTTCGAGAGGATCGCCTTCGGGACGTTCACCTCGATGCCGCCGACCGCGTCGATGAGCTCCTTGAAGCCGTCGAAGTCGACGACGATCACGTGGTCGATCGGGAGGCCGGTCAGCGCCTTCACCGTGGCGAGTGTCAGCGCCGGCCCGCCGATCTGGTTCGCCGCGTTGATCTTCGACGTGCCGTAGCCGGGGATCTCGACGCGAAGGTCTCGCGGGATCGACAGGTAGGAGATGCGGTGCGTCTCCGGGTCCGTGTGCAGGAGCATGAGGGAGTCCGAGCGGTTCGCATCGCCGCGGCCGGGGGCGCGCCCTCCGTCCGTACCGATCACGAGCACCGTGGTCGGCTCGGAGAGGATCGAACGGTCGCGCTTCGCGAGCTGCGCCTTCGCAGTGCGTGGAAGCCTTTCGTTCGCCTCGTCGACGCCGCTCGAGAACGCGCGGAAGCCGAGGAACCCCCACGCCAGTGCGAGCACCAGCAGCCCGACGACGGCCAGGACGCTCCATAGACCCCAGCGGCGCCGGCGTTTCGGCGCTCCGGTCGCGTGCTTGGGCTGCGTCGGGGGGCGCTTGGTGCTTCCGAGGGGGACCTTGCCCTTCTTGCGGCCGCCGCGATACAGCCGGTAGGGCTTCTGTCCCTCGGCCATGCGGGGCGTTATGGTAGCCCCCGCCGTGGAGGCTCCCGTCGTCATCGGGCTCGACGTGGGGGGTACGAGGACCCTCTCGGGCATCGTCGATCGGGACGGCATCGTGCGCTCGGAGGCCCGCCTCGTCGGCGTCGGGCTCGTCGCCTTCGAGGCCCTCGACGGGATGCGCTGATGCCGCTCGCAATCTGCGCGACGCCGATCGGCAATCTCGACGACGTCACGCTCCGCGTGCTCGCCGAGCTCGGCGCGGCCGATCGCATTCTCTGCGAGGACACGCGGCGCACACGAGTGCTCCTCGCGCGACATGGAATCGACGCCCGCCTGGAGAGCTACCACCGGCACAACGAGGTGGCGCGGACGCCGGGCCTGATCGAGCGCCTGCGTGCGGGTGAGCGCGTCGCGCTCGTCTCCGATGCGGGCCTGCCGGGTGTGAACGATCCCGGGGCGCGGCTGATCTCCACTGCTGTGGCCGCGGGGCTCGACGTGACCGTGCTCCCGGGTGCCTCGGCCGTCGAGACCGCTCTCGTCGCGAGCGGGCTTGGCGCCGAGCGGTTCCAGTTCGTCGGCTACCTCCCCCGACGCGAAAGCGAGCTCCGGACGCTGGCGGAAACCCTCCGCTCGTGGGCGGGCGCGGTGGTGGCGTTCGAGTCTCCGCGCCGGCTGCCGGCATCGCTACGCGTGTTGGCCGACGTTCAGCCGGAACGGCGCGCCGCGGTGTGCCGCGAGCTCACGAAGCGTTTCGAAGAGGTCGTCCGCGGCTCGCTGGAGGAGCTGGCCGCGCACTTCACCGCCCCCCGCGCGGTGAGATCACGCTCGTGCTGGGTCCGATCGGCGCGAAGCCGGAAGGAGGCGACAACGCTGCGGCACGAGCGGCCGTCAGGGACCTCGTGGCGGGCGGGGCGTCGCGGAAGACGGCAGCGGAGGTGGTCTCGAGGCTCACCGGCGTCTCGCGGAACGCGCTCTATCGAGAGTCCCTGTAACAACACAGTCAATTGCCTTGCCGTCCGTGTCGGCGCTCGCTACCGTCGCTCCATGTTCGCTTGCCGGGCAACGCGCTGGGCGATTGGTCTCGTCGGTGCACTCGCATGGGCGCTCGGCTCTGGATCTTCCGCGTGGGCATGGGCATGGCCGGCGGACGGCGAGGTGCTGCGCGAGTACTCGGTGAGCAGCGACAAGTACGCCGCCGGACAGCATCGCGGCATCGACATCGAGCTCGACGATGCCCGTGCGGTGCGTGCACCGGCCTCGGGCGAGGTGTCGTTCGCGGGTCAGGTGCCGACTCACGGCCTGACCGTGACGATCGTGACGGCGGAGGGCTACAAGGCGTCGCTCACGCACCTCGGCAAGCTGCGCGTCCGCGAGGGTGCAAGCGTCGCAGAGGGCGACCCCCTCGCCGACCCCGGCCCGACCGGCACCGCGGAGCACGAGGTCGCGTACGTCCATCTTGGTATTCGGGTCGGCGACGACGAGTACGTCGACCCACTCGCTTTGCTTCCGTCGCGGGGTGCCCCCAGCCCTCCCCCGGCACCCGCGGCGCCGCCCGCCCAAGCTCCTCCGCCAGCCTCCGCGCCGCCCCCCGCGGCCGAGCAGCCTGCGCCTCCTCTGGCTGCTGCGCCCGAGCCCGTGCCTGCCCCGCCGGCGGCCGAGGCTCCCACGCCGTCCGTCGCGGAGCCCGAGCCCGTCGTCGCAACGCCAGCCCCCGCCGCGCCCGGTTCGACTGGGGCCGTCGCGACAGCCGGCCCACGCCAGCCTGGCAAGCGGGCAGATCCGGCGATGACGACGCCCTCGGCCCGCCGCGTCGTTGACCCCGGCGGGACCATGCCAGTTGCCGAACTCTCGTCCCGGGCCAGTCTCGGTGCGCGAACCGACGCCGCGAAGGTGGTGGTACGCGCCAGAGCGGGCGGGCGAGCGCCGAGGGGCTCGGTCGACCGAGTCGGAGACAGCCGGGTGTCGCCGCGTATGCGGCACGCCGACATCGTCGGACAGCGCGCGATCACGCTGACGGGATCGACCCACAGCGCTCCGGAGGGCACGGCTGAGAGCGTGTTCGAGCCCATGGCCGCCGCAGCGGCGCTGCTCGCCGCGATCCTCGGCTGCGCTGTGCTGTGCGCGCGGCGGGTCGCCAGGAGGCCACTCCCTATCATTGGCGCCCGTGAACCGGGCCGTGAAGCCGAGGAAGATTCTCGTGGCAGTCGCCTGGCCGTATGCGAGCGGCCTCAGGCATATCGGGCATGTCGCAGGCTTCGGCGTCCCGTCCGACACGTTCGCCCGATACCACCGGCTCCGCGGGAACGACGTCCTCATGGTCAGCGGGACGGACGAGCATGGGACACCCGTCATGGTCGCGGCGGACGCGGCAGGCGAGTCGCCGCGTGAGACTGCCGACCGTTTCAGCGCGCTCATCCGCGAGGATCTCCGTGATCTCGGCCTTTCCTACGACCTCTTTACGCGAACGACGACGCGGAACCACTATCGCGTCACGCAGGATCTCTTTCGAACGCTGTACGCCAAGGGTTTTGTCGTCGAACGTGAGACGCTCGGGGCGTTCTCCGCCTCTACCGGCCACACGCTCCCGGACAGGTATATCGAGGGCACGTGCCCGATCTGCGGCTTCCGGGACGCGCGCGGCGACCAGTGCGACAACTGCGGGAACCAGCTCGACCCGATCGATCTGATCGATCCACGGTCGAAGATCGACGGGACGCCTCCCGTGTTCGAGAAGACGAAGCACCTTTTCCTCGATCTGCCCGCGTTCACGGAACAGCTGACTGCGTGGATCGAGGGCAAGGAGGGCTGGCGCCAGAATGTTCGGCGCTTCTCGCTCAACTTTGTCCAGGAGCTCAAGCCGCGGCCGATCACCCGCGATCTCGACTGGGGCGTCCCGATTCCGGTCCCTGGCTACGACGAGCTCGACGACAAGCGGATCTACGTGTGGTTCGACGCCGTCATCGGATACCTCTCCGCCTCGATCGAGTGGGCTGAGAACCGCGGCACTCCGGACGCTTGGCGGGACTGGTGGCAGAACCCCGACGCGGAGCACACGTACTTCATGGGTAAGGACAACATCGTCTTCCACACGGTCGTCTGGCCGAGCATCCTCCTCGGCTACGGCTCGGGCGGTGAGTACGGAGCTGGCCGCGGCGACCTGAAGCTCCCGGACAACGTCGCGTCGAGCGAGTTTCTGACGATGGAAGGCAAGAAGTTCAGCTCGAGCCGTGGCGTCCAGATCTTGATACGGGACTTCCTGAGTCGCTACGACCCGGATGCGCTCCGATACTTCCTCACGATCGCAGGCCCCGAGACGCAGGATACGGACTTCACGTGGGCCGAGTTCGTCCGCCGCAACAACGACGAGCTCGTCGCCACCTGGGGGAACCTCGTCAATCGGACGCTTCAGAGTGCCAACAAGAACTTCGGGGTCGTACCCAGCCCGGGCGCACTCACGAACGAGGACGAAGCACTCCTTCGTGAAGTGGAGCACGGCTTCGACTCGGTCGGCTCACTGATCGAGGCTGCTCGTTTCCGCAACGCGCTGCAGGAGGCGATGCGTCTCTCTGCGCTCGGCAACCAGTACATCGCCGAGCAGGCGCCGTGGGTCAAGCTCGAGTCCGACCGAGATCGAGCCGGGACGATCCTGTACGTCGCGCTCCGCGTCGTCGACAACATCAAGATGCTGCTCACCCCGTTCCTGCCGTTCTCCGCCCAGCGCCTGCACGAGATGCTCGGCTACGACTCCGTTCTCACCGACGAGCTCGAGTTTCGGACGATCGTCGAAGACGATGTCGAGCACGTCGTTCTGACCGGTGACTACTCGGGCTGGAGCGGCCGCTGGGAGCCGAGCACGCTCCAGCCCGGCCAGGCTCTCCGCGAGCCGAGACCGCTCTTCGCAAAGCTCGACCCGGAGCAGGTCGTCGCCGACGAGCTGGCGCGGATGGAGGCCGGCTCCGCGTGACCGATGCGCACGCGCACCTCGACGCGTGCGACGAGTCGGCTGCGACGCTCGTCGAGAGAGCGCGAGCGCAAGGCGTGACGCGAATCGTCACGATCGGCACCGGGATCGACTCCTGCCGCGCGGCACTCGCGATCGCCGAAGCCAACGATGGCGTGTATGCGGCGCTGGGCATCGATCCGCACCAGGCGGCGACAACGGAGGCCGACCGCGTCGACGAGCTTCGCGAGCTGCTCGCGCACCCGAAGGCAGTCGCCGTCGGCGAGACCGGGCTCGACACCGTCCGTCGTCATTCGCCCCAGCAACAGCGACGACTCCTCGAGCGGCAGCTCGCGCTTGCGGACGAGCTCGCTCTCCCCGTCGTCGTCCACAACCGCGAGGCCGACGACGAGACGGCGAGCGCGCTGGAGGCCTTCGGCGGAACGGTGATCCTCCACTGCTTCTCGTCGCCGGATCTCGCTCCCATCGCCGTCGAGCGTGGGTACTACGTCTCGTTCGCTGGGAACGCGACCTATCCGAACGCGGCGGGCCTCCGCGCGGCCGCCGCGACCGTCCCGCTCGATCGCATCCTCGTCGAGACCGACAGCCCGTACCTCTCGCCACAGCCTGTCCGAGGACGGCCGAACGAGCCCGCCAACGTCGTCCACACCCTTCGTGCCCTGGCCGAGGCGCGAGGCGAGGCCGTGAGCGAGCTCGCGGCGGCGACGCACGCCAACGCCGCGGCCGCGTTTGCGCTTCCGTGAGCGTCACTCCGAAGAGAGCGCTCGGACAGCACTTCCTCGTCGACGAGAACATCCTGGGCGTCATCGGTCGCCTGGGCGAGCTCGGCGCGAATGATGTCGTCGTCGAGGTAGGGCCCGGACTGGGCGTGCTCACCCGCTATCTCGCGGACCGCGTTCGAGCCGTCCACTCGATCGAAGTCGACCGCTCGCTCGAGCCGGCGCTCCGCGATGCCCTCGGTGAGCGGTCGAACGTCGCGCTCATCTGGGCCGACGCCCTGCGGGTCGATCTCGACGGTCTCGACCCCGCTCCGACGAAGCTCGTCGCGAACCTCCCGTACAACATCGCGACCCCGCTTGTCGTCGAGACCCTCGAGCACGCCGGCTCCCTCCAACGGTGGTGCGTGATGGTGCAGCGAGAGGTGGCCGATCGCTTCTTCGCGTCACCGAGAACGAAGGCATACGGGGCGGTCTCGGTTCTCGTGCAGCTAAGCGCGCGGAAGGTCGGCTTCCGTTCGGTGGCGCCGACGGTGTTCCGTCCCCGCCCCCGTGTCGAGTCGGCGCTCGTCGCGTTCGTGCGCTCGCCGACTGCGGCGATCGCCGACGTCAGGCCGATCGTCGAAGCGGCGTTCGCACACCGCCGCAAGACACTTGCGAACTCGGTTGCGATGTCCGATCTCGCTGCGCGATCGTCCGTCGAAGAAGTCCTGACCGCACTCGGCCACGCGGCGAACGCGCGTGCGGAGGAGCTCGGGCCCGAGGACTTCGTGGGCCTCGCTGAGGCTCTCCGATGACGCGCGCGAAGGCGTTCGCCAAGATCAACCTCGGTCTCGTCGCCGGCCCGCTTCGCCCAGACGGTAAGCACGAGATCCTCACCGTGCTCCAGCGCGTCGAGCTGCACGACGACATCACGCTCGAGCCCGCCGACGAGCTTTCTGTCGACGGCTTCGCCGAGGACACGATCGTTCGGGACGCGCTCGAAGCGCTTGCGGACGTAGCCGGCGCGCCGCCACGCTGGCGCGTCGGGATCGAGAAGCGGATCCCAGTCGCCGCGGGGCTCGGTGGCGGCAGCAGCGACGCCGCGGCGGCGATGTGGCTCGCGAACGCCGAGCTGGCTGCGCCACTCGACTCCGTGGCGCTGCGCCGCATCGCCGCCGGTGTCGGTGCCGACGTCCCGTTCTTCCTCTGCGCTGGAGCGCAACTCGCGAGCGGCGACGGCACGGAGCTCGAGCCGATCGCGCTCCAGTCCGACTATCACGTCCTCCTCGTCGTGCCCCACGGCGAGACGAAGGAGTCGACGGGAGCCGTCTACGCGGCGTTCGACGCACGAGCTGGCGCCGGCGGCTTCGCGGAACGTGCTGCGAACTTTCGCGGCGCTCTCGCAGCGGTCGCGACTGCGCTCGACCTCGGCCGGCTTCCCGACAACGACATCGCGTCCTCTGCGATCGCGCGCGAGCTCGAGGGTGCGGGTGCGTTCCGCGCGGACGTGTCGGGCGCCGGCCCGACGGTGTACGGCTTGTTCGAACACACTGAGCGTGCTCGAAGTGCAGCGGAGTCGCTCGCCGGCGTGGGCCGCACGTTCGTCACGCGCCCCGTTCGGGCGGGTGATCTCGTCCGAGTGGCAAGATAACCGTCGCTCTGGGGCGTGGCCAAGTGGTAAGGCAACGGGTTTTGGTCCCGTGATCCCAGGTTCGAATCCTGGCGCCCCAGCCTCAGTGTCGTCGAGCGGTGAGAGAACCATCGGAGCCGTCGTCATGGCGGCAGGCCTCGGCACGCGCATGCGCTCCCACCTGCCCAAGCACCTCCACCCGCTCCTCGGCCGGAGAATGGTCGACTGGGTGCTCGAGTCGGCGCGGGCGCTCGACGTGCGCCCACTGGTCGTGGTGGCTGCGCCAGCGACGGCGGCCGCCTTCGACGGGTATTCGGTCGCCGTGCAGGAGGAACCGCGTGGAACCGGTGACGCCGTTCGCTGTGCCCGCAACGCGCTCGACGGTGTCGCGGACGACGTGCTCGTCCTATCCGGCGACACGCCACTCCTGACCTCCGACGTGTTGCGCGAGCTCGTCGAGACCCACCGCCGTGAGGGTGTCGTCGCCACCGTCCTCTCGTTCGAGCCCGAGGATCCGAAGCAGTACGGGCGTGTGATTCGCGGGGAGGACGGTGGTCTCGCCGCGATCGTCGAGCATCGGGACGCGACCGAGGAGCAGCGAGCGGTACGCGAGGTCAACTCGTCGATCTACGTGTTCCGGGCAGATAGGTTGTGGGCGGTGCTCGACCGGCTCACGCCGCACAATGCCCAGGGCGAGCTCTACCTGACAGACTCGGTCGCGCTCCTCGTCGCGGACGGCGATCGCGTCGCAGTGCACAAGGGAGGAGACCCGGTGGAGACGGAGGGTGTGAACACGCGAGTCGAGCTGGCCGCCGCCACTGCGGCGCTCCGCGATCGCATCAACGAGGCGCATATGCTCGCGGGCGTGACGATCGTCGACCCGACGAGCACGTGGATCGATGCAGACGTGGAGCTCGAGGCCGACGCAGTCATCCATCCGTTCACCGTGATCAGAGGGGCTTCGCGCATCGCCGCGCGTGCCGAGGTCGGTCCGCACGCCGTGCTCGTCGACGCGACCGTCGGGGAAGGAGCGCTCGTCGGCCCGTTCTGCTACCTCCGGCCCGGGACGGTCCTCGATGCGGGCGCGAAGGCCGGCTCGTTCGTCGAGCTCAAGAACACGCGCATCGGCGAGCGGACGAAAGTTCCGCATCTCACGTACCTCGGGGACGCTGACGTCGGCTCCGACACGAACATCGCGGCGGGCAACATCACCGCGAATCAGGAGCACACGCGGGTCAAGGAGCGAACGACGATCGGGAGCAACGTCAGGACGGGTGTCGACAATGCGTTCGTCGCCCCGGTGTCGATCGGCGACGACGCATGGATTGCAGCTGGCTCCGTGATCACAGAGGATGTGCCTCCAGGTGCACTGGCGATTGCCCGCGCGAACCAGGTGAACAAGGAAGGACGCGGTGGAAAGCGGAACGATTGAGCAGACGCTCCCTGGCTTGGACACGACCGGCGTCCCGGGCACAGCAGTGACGACCGGCCACGCGATACCACTGACGCCGCAGAAGCGGCTCATGGTTTTCGCCGGGCGCTCTCACCCCGCGTTGGCGTCGAAGATCGCCGAGCACCTCGGCGTGGAGCTCGGCGAGATCGAGCTCACGACGTTCCCCAACGGCGAGACCTACTGCCGGTACTGCGAGTCGATCCGTGGAGCGGATGTGTTCGTCGTCCAGACGGGTTGCCGGCCTGTCGACCAGAACATCATGGAGCTCCTCTTCATGATCCAGGCGGCCAAGCTCGCATCGGCGAAGCGCATCACCGCCGTGATCCCGTGGTTCCCGTACTCGCGGCAGGACCGCAAGGCGAAGCCCCGTGAGCCGATCTCGAGCCGGCTTCTTGCGGACATGATCCAGGGCGCAGGCGCCGACCGCGTTCTGACGATGGATCTGCACGCCGGCCAGATTCAGGGCTTCTTCACGATCCCGGTCGACCACATGACCGCGCAACAGCTCTTCGCTCGGCACTTCCGCGATCTCGGATTCACCGGGAGCGGGGTCGTCTCGGTCGCGCCCGACGCGGGGCGCGCGAAGTACGCGGTGCGCTTCGCACACATGATCGACGCCGACTTCGCCATCATGAACAAGACGCGGCTCGGTAACGACGAGGTGTCCATGACCGAGGTGACCGGCAGCGTCCGCAACAAGGTCTGCATCGTCGGCGATGACGTCACGACCACGGGTGGGACACTGATCGCGGGTGCCCGCGCACTCCGTGAGCACGGCGCGAGCGAAGTGTGGATCTACGTGACGCATGCGCTGCTCAGCGAAGAGGGTCTCGAGCGGCTCGCGGCTTCGGACGATGTCGCCGGCATCGTCGTGACCGACTCGGTTCCCATCGATGCGCGGCAGCAACCCGACAACCTCACCGTATTGACGGTGTCGGGCCTGCTCGCCGCGACGATCATGAACGTGTTCGCCGACGACTCCGTGTCGGCGATCTTCGGCGGCGAGAACCAGCTGTTCTAGCGCTCTCGATGCTGACGCATCGAGAGCGAGGAGGAGCTCGCCCGCGGACGCGTCGCCGATGGTTCGTTCTAGAGCCGCGAGTGCGCTCGGCTACAATCCGCCGCCGTGTCTGGTGACCGACTGAAGCTCGAAGTGCGCGAGCGCGAGGAGATCGGCTCGCGCCGTACTCGGCGCCTCCGCGCCGAGGGCCTCGTCCCTGGCGTCCTGTACGGGAAGGGTCACGCGCGCGCGATCGTGGTCCCGGAGCGGGAGCTCCGGTCGGTGATGACCGGGCCTTCAGGGCTCCACGCCATCCTCGATGTCGTCATCGAGGGTCAGAAGACCGTGCATCCCTCGATCCTCGCCGAGTACCAGCAGGATCCGATTCGCGGCACGATCTCGCATATCGACCTGCGCGAAGTACGGCTCGACCAGCCGATTCACGCGACTGTCGTCGTGCACCTCATTGGCGAGGCGGCCGGCGTCAAGACGGGCGGCATGCTGTCGCTCGTCGCGCGCGAGCTCCATCTCGAGGCACTGCCGGCTGACGTTCCGGAGCACATCGACATCGACGTGACGCACATGGAAGTGGGTGACGTGCTTCGGCTCGCGGATGTCCCGGCCATCGACAACGTCACGCTCCTCGACGACCCTCACGAGACCGTCATCGCCACGGTCTCGGTGCCGCGCGGGTTTGCCGAGCTCGAAGAGGCCGAGGCTGCCGAGGCGGCCGAAGCCGCCGAAGCCGCCGAGGCGGAGGAAGGCGCAGCCGAGGGCGCGCCGGCCGAGCCGGCGGACGGCGGCGAGAGCTCCGAGCCCGAGGAGTAGCCGTGCGGCTCTTCCGTCGAGGCGAGGCGGCCTCGACGCTCGAGCTGCTCGTCGCGGGGCTCGGGAATCCCGGCCCTCGACACGAGCAGGACCGCCACAACATCGGCTGGATGGTGGTCGACGAGCTGGGGCGTCGGTGCGACGTCTCGTTCAGATCCAAGTTCGACGGACGGCTCGGCGACACGCGCATCGCGGGCGTTCGAGTCGCCCTGCTGAAGCCCGAGACCTACATGAACGAGTCGGGACGCTCGATTGCCGCCGCGGCCCGCTTCTACAAGGTCGCGACCGACGCCGTGCTCGTCGTTCACGACGACGTGGATCTCGAGCTCGGGCGCCTTCAGGCACGCGCCGGGGGTGGCCTCGCCGGTCACAACGGCCTGCGCTCGATCGCGCAGGCCCTGGGCGGTGCCGAGTTTCTCCGTCTCCGAATCGGAGTCGGCCGTCCCGGGCGCGGCGATCCGCGCGACGTCGCCGACTTCGTGCTCTCGCCGTTCGAACCGCACGAGGATCGCGAGGGGCTGGTCGGGCGGGCGGCCGATGCCGTCGAGGCCATCGTCCGCGACGGCCTCGACGAGACGCAGCGCCGCTTCAACTAGCCAGCCCCTGCCGCCCGCCTCTCCGTCGCCTTCGCCTCACCGGCTGCGGTCAGGTCGAGCGCTACGATCACCCAGCGGGGCGCCGTTCCCGCCAGCCGCATGGACCAGGCATCCACACGCCTCGCCGCGACACCGCTCGCCGGCCTCGTCCACGAGCTCGCCGAGAGCGAGCGCTTCCGCGCGTTCGCGGACGCGTTCCCTGCGAATGCGCGCGTCTCCGAGCCTGCGCTTCCGCTCCTCCTCGCGACACTGCACACAGCGGTCGAACGTGCCCTCGTCTGCCTCCTTGCCGAGGACGAGGACGCTCGCGACGTTGCGGAGGCCATCGGCTGGTACCTCGATCCGCAGCTCGTCGCTCTCCTCCCGAGCTGCGGTGTCCGCCTCGGTTCCGGGCTTCTGCCCCCCGCGCACCTCGTCGGTGAGCGCGCCCGCGCGCTCGACGTCCTCGCGCGCGGAGGGATCGTCTGCGTGTCCGCCCGCGCGCTCGCCGAGGGAATGCCGCCGCCCGAGGATCGCCCGGACGTCATCCGCCTCATGGACGCCGAGACCCGCGGTCTCGACGCCCTCGTCGAGGAGCTCGCGCTCGCCGGCTACGAGCGTGTGGAACGCGTCGAGGAGCGTGGGCAGATCGCGGTTCGCGGAGGCCTCGTCGACATCTTCCCGAGCACGGGTCGCGAGCCGCTCCGGGTCGAGTTCTTCGGAGACGAGATCGAACAGGTGCGCGCGTTCTCGCCGTTCACCCAGCGCGCGCTCCATCCGGTGGAGGACGCGCTGATCTTCCCCGCACGCGAGCGGCTCGTCGGCTTGGAGCTCGATGACGAGGCGCTCGAGTCGGACCGTGTCCCGCTGCTCTCGCGACCACCGGACCTCGTCTGGCAGATCGACGACGTGGTCAGTGTCTGGGACGAGGAGGCGCTCGAGCACTCCATCTCTCGATGGCACTGCCCAGCTCGACTCGCTCCCGCGCTCGCAGCCTCACGTCTTCGAGGCGCAGCGCCCTGCGATCGCCGCCCGCGGCCTGGCGGAGGCGGAGAACGAGCTTTCCGCGATGGTGCGCCAGGGGCGGCGCGTGGTCGTGACCTTCCCCCACCAGGGCGAGGCGCTCCGCACGCAGCGGCTGCTCCGGCGGATCGAGGCATCGGTTCGCCACGGCATGGACACCATTCCCACGAGCCCGTCGCTTGCGTTCGTGGTCAGCCCCGCGCGACGAGGGTTCGTCTGGCGAGATCTCGGTGTCGCGGTGCTTCCGGATACGCAGGTCTTCCGCAAGCGGCCGCCGCGGGTCGACACTCGCCTCGGACGCGCACTCCAGTCATTCGCCGACCTCCGCGTAGGTGACTACGTCGTCCACGAGGATCACGGCGTCGGCAAGCTTCTCGGCTTCGAGACCAAGGACGTCGCCGGCGTAACGCGCGACTACCTGTTCCTCGCGTTCCGCGGGGAGGATCGGCTCTACGTCCCGCACGAGCAGATCGCGAAGGTCTCCCGGTACATCGGGGCGGACGCGAAGGCCCCGTCGCTCTCGAAGCTCGGCGGGAAGGCGTGGCAGAACCTCAAGAGCCGCGCGCGCGCGTCGGTCCGCGAGCTGGCGGGCGAGCTTCTCTCGCTGTATGCGCGGCGACGGCAAGCGGCCGGCCACGCGCTCGACCTGACGAACGACTGGCTGGAGCGGCTCGAAGGCTCGTTCTCCTACCGCGAGACGGAGGATCAGCTTCAGGCGATCGAGGCGGTCAAGGAGGATCTCGAGGCGGCGCGGCCGATGGATCGGCTCGTGTGTGGCGACGTCGGCTTCGGCAAGACCGAGGTCGCGGTGCGTGCCGCGTTCGCCGTCGCTCTGAACAGCCGGCAGACGCTCGTGCTCTGCCCGACGACGATCCTCGCCGAGCAGCACTGGAACACGTTCCGGGAGCGCTACCGCGACTTCCCGGTCCGCGTCGAGATGGTCTCGCGCTTCCGAACCCGCGCCGACCAGACGCGGATCCTGAAGGAGTTCCAGGAGGGCAAGGTCGACGTCCTCGTCGGGACGCACCGGATCCTGTCGCGTGACGTGATCCCGAAGAGCCTCGGCCTCGTCGTGCTCGACGAGGAGCAGCGATTCGGCGTCGCGCAGAAGGAGCTGCTGCGTTCGCTGCGACTCGAGGTCGACGTCCTCGCCCTCTCCGCGACGCCGATCCCGAGGACGCTGCACATGTCGCTCTCGGGCCTGAGGGACATCTCCATCATCGAGACACCGCCAGTGGGTCGGCGCCCGGTGCGCACCACGGTCGGCGAGTACGACGAGGAGCTGATCAAGGCCGCGCTCGAGCGCGAGCACGCACGCGGCGGGCAGGCGTTCTACCTCCACAATCGCGTCGAGTCGATCGACGAGGCTCGTCAGAAGCTCGAGGAGCTGTGCCCCGGACTCCGCTTTCTCGTCGCGCACGGCCAGATGTCCGAGAAGGAGCTCGAGGAACGGATGCACGCGTTCCTCGCGGGTGACGCCGACGTCCTCGTCTCGACGACGATCATCGAGTCCGGCATCGACATCCCGCAGGCGAACACGCTCGTCGTCGAGAGGGCGGATGCGCTCGGGCTCGCGCAGCTGTACCAGATCCGCGGTCGAGTGGGGCGCTCGGACGTGCTCGCCTACGCGTATCTCTTCTATCCCGACGCGTCCGAGCTGACACCCGAGGCGCGGGCGCGGCTCTCCACGCTCGCCGATCACACCGAGCTCGGCGCCGGCTTCCAGATCGCGATGCGCGACCTCGAGATCAGAGGTGCAGGAGACCTCCTCGGGCCCGAGCAGTCGGGCCACGTGGCTGCGCTCGGCTTCGAGCTGTACGTCGAGATGCTCGACGAGGCCGTCGCCGAGCTCACCGGCAGGCAGCGCACCGCGGCACGCCCGGTTCGCGTGGATGCGCGCGTCGATGCCTACGTCCCCGCCGCGTACGTCGCGGCCGAGGCTCTGAAGATCGATCTGCATCGACGGATCGCGCTCGCAGAAGACGAGGACGAGCTGCGCGAGCTCGTGTCGGTCACCGAGGATCGCTATGGCCCGATCCCGGAGCCCGTCGAGAACCTGTTCGCGATCCAGGAAGCGAAGCTGAAGCTCGCCCGGCTTGGCGCCGACTACCTCGTGTTCCGCGGGGGACGCGTGACGGTCGGCCCGCTCTCGCTCGGATCGGCCGAGGTGCGCGCGCTCGTCGGCACGGCGCCGACGCTCATCTACTCGACCTCCAAGCGTGAAGTGTCGCTTCGCGTCGAGACCCTCAAGGATGCGCTCGAGCTGCCCGATGCTATCGTCGAGGCCCGCGTGGCCGCCTGACGAGCGGCCTTTTCTACGGACCTCGTGCGTGATGATCTCTCAGCATTCGAACAGTCCGCAACCTGTGCCTAACACCTCCTCGGCTATAAGGGACGGGCTTCGATGACGGCTCTGCGCATCACATTCGGGATCCTGCTGGCGGCGCTGGCACTAGCCGCGACCGCCTGTGGAGGCGGCTCCGACGAGCGTTCCGGCGGGTGCGGTCGCCACCGTCGACGGTACGGAGATCTCGAAAGAGGACCTCGAGCTGGTCATGGCTCAGTGGAAGAAGGGCCTCGAGTCGCAGGACCAGGAGGTCCCCAAGGCGGGCACGCCCGAGTTCCAGAGCCTCCAGACACGGGCCGTCGCCTACCTCGTGGAGCTGGTCGAGCTCCGGAAGGCGGCCGAGGAGCTCGGCGTCTCCGTGTCGGCGAAGGATCTCGACGCCGCCGAGGACGAGTACATCAAGTCCAACTTCGACGGCAAGCGTGCGGAGTACGAGAAGGCGCTCGCCGAGCAGGGCTTCACCGCCGAGCAGTTCCGCGAGAGTGGGCTCGAGGTCTCGCTTCTCTCGACGAAGCTGTTCGAGACCGTCACGAAGGATGTGAAGGTCACGGAGCAGGAGATCCTCGCGTACTACACGCAGAACCAGTCGCAGTACGGCACGCCCGAGTCGCGCGACGTGCGCCACGTCCTGATCTCGGAGCAAGTGGATCCGACGTGCAAGAGCACGCCGACGCAGCCGAAGACGTGCGAGGTCGACTTCGAGGCGAGCAAGGACAAGGCGGACGAGATCTACGCGCAGCTCGAGGGCGGCGCAGACTTCGCGGCGCTCGCGAAGTCGAGCTCAGCGGATCCCGGGAGCAAGGACTCGGGCGGCAAGCTCACGGTCTCGCGCGGCGAGACCGTCCCCGAGTTCGACAAGGTGTCGTTCGAGCTCGACAAAGGCGAGCTCTCGAAGCCCGTGAAGACCCAGTACGGCTACCACGTGATCGAGGCCGTCTCCGAGGTCCGGAAGGCAACAGTGACCCCGCTCGACAAGGTCAGGGCCGCGATCCGCGCCGAGCTCCTGCAGTCGCGGCGCAACGAGGAGCTGCAGGCCTGGGTCGAGGACCTGAAGGCCGATTACGAGGGCAAGGTGAGCTACGCGGCCGGATACGAGCCGCCGGAGCTTCCCGAGGCCCCCACCGAGACGCAGTAGATTCTCGGGTCATGGGCCTCGCGGAGGCGCTCCTCGACCTCCAGGAACTGACCCGGCACCTGCGCCGGGAGTGCCCCTGGGACCGCGAGCAGACGGCGGTCACGATCGTTCCGCACACGGTCGAGGAGGCCTACGAGGTCGCGGACGCGGCGCTCGCAGGGAACGATTCGGCGCTTCGCGGCGAGCTCGGCGATCTCCTCTTCCAGGTCTACTTCCTCGCGCTCCTGCTCGACGAGCGGGGCGAAGGCGATCTCGAGTCGGTCGCTCGCGGGGTGCACGAGAAGCTGGTTCGTCGCCATCCCCACGTCTTCGGCGCCGCCGACGCCCGCACGCCAGGACGCGTGCGCGAGCGCTGGGAGGCGCTGAAGACGGAGCAGGAGGGGCGCGAGGGGATCTTCCACGATGTTCCGGAGGCGCTGCCTGCGCTCTTGCAGGCGCGCAAAGTGCAGCGTCGAGCCGCCACCGTGGGCTACGACTGGCCGGACCTCGCCGGGCCGCTCGCGAAGGTGCGGGAGGAGCTGGCGGAGCTGGAAGAAGCCAGCTCCCGGAGGCGGCAGCCGGCTCCCGAGACGGAGCCCGACCCGGAGGTGTTCCATGAGCTCGGCGACCTCCTCTTCACCGTCGTCAACGTCGCGCGAAAGTTGAACGTCGACCCCGAGCTTGCGCTGCGCGCGACGACGGGCCGGTTCACGACGCGGGTCGAAGCCGCGGCGGATCTCGCGGAGGCCGACGGCGAGGACTGGCGGAACCTCGATCTCGACGCGCAGGATGCGTACTACGAGCGCGCGAAAGAGGCTCTTGCGTGACGGCGATCGCGAGCGTGTATGCACGGCAGTTGCTCGACTCACGCGGTAATCCGACCATCGAGGTCGACATCCGACTCACGTCCGGTGTCCTCGGGCGAGCGATCGTCCCGTCCGGTGCGTCGACGGGCGAGCACGAGGCGGTCGAGCTACGCGACGGCGACCCGGCTGCCTACCTCGGCAAGGGTGTGCTGAAGGCCGTCGGGCACGTGAACGGCGAGATCGCCGATGCCGTCGTCGGCCTCGACGCCGCCGACCAGCGAGCGCTCGATCGGAGATTGATCGACCTCGACGGCACCGAGACGAAGAGCCGGCTCGGCGCCAACGCGATCCTCGGTTGCTCGCTCGCTTCCGCTCGAGCAGCGGCAGCCGACGCGGGAGAGCCCCTCTACCGCTGGCTCGGCGGGGCTGCCGCGCGCACGTTGCCCGTTCCGCTGATGAACGTGATCAACGGCGGTGCGCACGCGCAGAACCGGCTCGACCTTCAGGAGTTCATGGTCGTCCCCGCCGGGGCGGAGACGTTCGCGGATGCGCTCCGGATCGGTGCCGAGGTGTTCCACAGTCTGAAGGCGGTCCTCCACGAGCTCGGGCTCGCGACGGGAGTCGGCGACGAGGGCGGCTTCGCGCCTGATCTCGAGTCGACCGAGCGTGCGATCGAGACGATCCTGGAGGCGGCGGAGCGCGCTGGCCACCGCGAGCAGGTCGCGATCGCGCTCGATCCCGCAGCGAGCGAGGTGTTTCGCGACGGGGCGTACCACCTCCCGGGCGAGGGGCGCACGCTCGACCCCGGCGAGATGATCGCCTTCTACCGTTCTCTCGCCGAGCGCTTCCCGCTCGTCTCCGTCGAAGACGGGCTGGACGAGAACGCGTGGGACGACTGGCGGAGCCTGACGGAAGAGCTTGGTGACGACGTCCAGCTCGTCGGTGACGACCTCTTCGTCACGAACGTCGACTTCCTGCGGCGCGGCATCGAAGACAGCGTCGCGAACGCGATCCTCGTGAAGGTCAATCAGATCGGCACGCTGACCGAGTCGCTCGACGTCATCGAGCTCGCGCGAACAGCAGGGTACGCCACCGTCATCTCGCACCGCTCGGGCGAAACGGAGGACACGACCATCGCCGATCTGGCCGTGGCGGTGAACGCGGGACAGATCAAGACCGGCGCTCCGTCACGTACCGATCGCGTCGCGAAGTACAACCAGCTCCTCCGGATCGAGGAGGAGCTGGGTGACGAGGCGGTGTACCCGGGCTGGTCCGCGTTCCGCGGGCGCTAGCCTGCCCCGATGCCGTCTCTCGACCGACGAACCAAGATCGTGGGCACGATCGGGCCTGCGTCGAACGACGAGCAGACGCTCGCCGCGCTCGTCGATGCCGGGATGGACGGGGTTCGCCTCAACTTCTCCCACGGAACGCATGACGAGCACGAGCTGAGCGCGCGCCGTGCCCGTGCGGTGCAAGTCGAGGCCGGTCGCCCGCTCGCGTTGATCGCCGACCTCCAGGGACCGAAGCTCAGGATCGGCGACCTCGACGAGCCCATCGAGCTGGCGACCGGCGAATCGATCGTCGTCGCCGGCCAGGAGGCGTGCGGTGCAGATGATCTCCCGGTCGCCCCTGACGTGCTCGCCGCGGTCCTGGAGGCCGGCGACGAGATCCTCGTTGACGATGGTCACGTGCGCCTGCGTGTCGAGCGGCTCGAGGGGGGGCGAGCGCTGTGCGAGGTCGTGACGGGGGGCGTCGTCGAGCCGCACAAGGGCGTGAACGTTCCCGGTGTCCCGCTGCCGGTTCCGTCGCTGACCGACAAGGATCTCATCGATCTCGACTTTGCGCTCGGTCTCGGCGTCGACTACGTGGCGCAGTCGTTCGTCCGGACGCACACGGACGTCGCAGCGCTCAAGTCGCGGATCGAAGCCGCCGGCTCGCAAGCGTGGGTGATCGCGAAGATCGAGCTCAAGGAGGCCGTCGTACAGCTCGAGACGATCCTCGACGTTGCCGATGCGGTGATGATCGCGCGTGGGGATCTCGGCGTCGAGATCGGTGCGGCGGAGGTGCCTCTGCTGCAGAAGCAGATCATCCTCGGCGCTCTCGACCGGGGAAAGCCCGCGATCACGGCGACGCAGATGCTCGAGACGATGATCCACCGACCCGAGCCCACGCGCGCCGAGGCATCGGATGTCGCGAACGCGATCCTCGACGGGACGTCCGCCCTCATGCTCTCGGCCGAGACCGCGGTCGGCGAGTACCCCGTGGAAGCGGTCGCGACGATGGCGCGGATCGCCCGCGCGGTCGAGCCGAGCCTCGGTTATCGCCACCAGCTCCCGTCTGCGCTCGAGGAGCCGACGGTCGGTCGCGCGATGTCGAACGCGGCCTGCGATCTCGCGGAGGCGCTCGGTGCCAAGGCGATCCTCGTCCCGACGTTCACGGGCCGGACGGCATCGGCCGTCGCCCGTCTCAGGCCGCGACGTCCGGTCGTCGCGTTGACGCACGTCGCCGCGTCGTTGCAACACATGGCCATCGAATGGGGCGTGACTCCACTCGAGATCGACGAGGTGACCGATGTGGAGGAGCTCTGGAACCTGTCCATCGCCGCCGCGCGCGACGCGGGCGTCGTCGCGGTCGGCGATCGCGTCGTGCTCACAGCGGGCACTGCGGTGAACATTCCCGGCTCGACGAACGTCATCAAGGTCGACGTCGCCTAGGCGGGAGGGAGCGACCACGCGGCGTTGAACCTGACGTCGTGGCAGGGAGGGCCAAGGAGAAGGTTCCGGCGCGCAAGCGGAGGACGCGGTTGCGCATCGGTCGACGGCGGCTCAGGCTGTTGTGGGCGATCGGGATCGTCGGGATCGCCGTCTACCTCTATTACCGTCCGATCTCCTCGTACTACGAAACGCGCAACGACCTGACGGCGCGCCGGTCCGAGGTCGAGGCACTCCGACTCGTTCGCGCGGAGCTCGAGCTTCGGCTCGTGAACTCGACGACCGTCGACTCGCTCGAGCGCGAGGCGCGCCGCATCAACTACGTGAGGCCGGGAGAGCGGCTGTTCGTCGTGAAGGGGATCCCGGCGTGGCGCAAGGCGCGCCGCTCGGCTGACGAACGTCCGTAGGCCTCTAGGCTCTCCGCCATGGACGATCGAGCGGTCGTCGCTCGCCAGCTCGGGCGCCTGCCGCGCGCGTTCGGACTGGTCGCAGTTCGGTGCCCGTACGGCCTGCCGGCCGTCACCGAGCAGCTGCCGTACGACCTGGCCGGAGAGCCCTTCCCAACGACGTACTACGTCACGTGCCCACACCTGGTGTCGGCCGTGGCGCGGCTCGAGGCCGCCGGTGGTGTGGAGCGCTGGAGCGTTGCCGCCGGCGAGGACGGCGAGCTGGCGGAGTCGCTCGAGCGCGCGACCGAGGAGCAACGCCGCGTGCGCCACGAGCTCGCGGGAGCCGAGCGCGGCACGGATGACGGGGCGTCGCTCGACCTCGGAATCGGCGGCTCGCGCTCACCGTCGCACTTGAAGTGCCTTCACGCGCACGTCGCCTTTGCTCTGGCCAGGCCCGGCTACGAGCTCGGCGAGCGGATCCTGCGCGAGGTCACCGAGCCGTGGCCGGCCGACCGCTGTTGCTCCGAGCCGTTCCGGAGCGACGACTAATCTCCGCGCTCGTGTCGGCCGATCTCGAGAGCGCCCGGCTCGAGTGGGAGCACGCGTACCGCGACCTGGAGGACGTTGCGCGTGATCCGTCGCTCGAGGAGCGCATACGCGCACAGCTCGAGGTGATCTTCGCCGAGCTGCGACGACGGGTCGGCGGCAACTTCACGCTTCGCGAGCTCGCCGACGAGTACGCCTCTGCCGATCGGTGGGCGCGCGACGTCCTCGCCGAGCACGCCGCTCCAGGGTGGCCTCGGACGCTCGCGCTCGTCGAGGGTGCGGCGTTTCACCTCTATGCGCGCGGCGCGGTGGACTACAACGCTCGCCTTCGGCTCACGTTCGCCAGGAAATGGATGACGGAAACCATGTTCCTCCGGAGCCCCCTTCTTCTCGGAACGTCGGACCTGTCTGCGTGGGGGAAACCATGGTTCCCCCACCTGCCCCCTCCTTGGGCGCAAGGCGCATGGGTTCCCCACGCCCCTCCCGCTCCGAGCCTGAGCCGGTCGTGAGCGAGCAACAGCCGTCGTGGCTGACTCGCGATCGGATCGGACGCCTCGTGCTGATCGCAGTCCTCGTGATCGCGTTCCTGCTCGGGATGGCGTTCGCGCGGACGCTGGACGAGCGGCCGAGATCGAGCGGCGCCGAGACGACCGTGCGCACGCTGACGCCGCTTCCGCAGCAGGCCCCGACGCGGACGGTGACCGTCACGGTCACAGGGCCGTGAGCTCAGAGCTCTTCTGACGCCTCGAGCAGCCCGGCGAGGATGATCGCGACCGCACACGCGAGGCTGATCCAGATCCCGACGCCGCGATTTGCGAAGAAGAAGCTGTCCGGGATCGAGATGATCCGGACGAGGACGAGGATCGTCGCGATCGAGCCGATCGCGATTGCGACCAGGCTCTCGGGCACGGAGGCGGGCATGCTGACACCGGCCTCGCGGAGAACGACGAGCAACACGGCCGCGAGACCCAGGAACAGGACGATCTTCCCGATCGTGCCCGTGTGCCAGCCGATGACCGACACCGTCGTCCCGTTCCCCTCGCCCGTGTACCAGCCGGTGAGCGCCGACATCGCGAGCAGAAGGCCGAAGAGAAAGGTCAGGCGTCCGCCGAACCCGGCCATGTCGCCGCCGGGGAGCCGGGCGCGACTGCGCAATCCTGAGCCTTGCATCGCGTAAGCATATGACGCGCCGCCGACGGGACGTCCTTCACGCGGCGCGGCTGGGTTTCTAGAATTCTCCCGTGGCACAACCGGCTCAGACGACTCCGCCTCGGCCTGCGGTCGAGGAAGAGCCCCCGCTCGACCCGCACGCGGTACCGCGCGCGTATCGGCACCATCGCGCTCGTCGGGCGGCGAAGGCGAAGCGGCATCGCGAGAAGCGCTGGGCGGGCGTTCGCTTCTGGCTCGTCCTCGTGCTCGTCATCGTCGTCACCGGCCTGCTCGCAGCCCGTACGCTCGGCGAGATCGAGCGCGTCTTCGGTCTGTAGATGATTGACGTGACCGCCGGGGAGCGCCCCGGAAGCGTCGCGCTCGGCGCGCTCGTGTTCGGCGCCGGGATCGGCGCGCTTGCCACCGAGATCACCGCCTCTCGGCTGCTCGCGCCGTACTTCGGCTCGTCGACCATCGTGTGGGCGAACCTGATCGGAATCGTCCTCGGCGCGCTCGCCCTCGGCTACTGGCTCGGTGGTCGCGTCGCCGACCGGAGGCCCGAGCCGAGACTCCTCGGCTTCATCGTGCTCGCCGCGGCTGTCTGCGTCGCGGTGATCCCGTTCGCAGCCGAGCCGTTTCTCGACTTCACGGTCGAAGGTCTCGATACGGCCTCGGCCGGTGCGGTCGTCGGGAGCTTTCTCGCCGTCCTGTTCCTTTGTGCTCCTGCCGTCGTCCTGCTGGGGATGGTGTCGCCCTTCGCGATCCGGCTCGCGGTCTCGACCATCGCGACCGCAGGTGCAGTTGCCGGCCGGCTGTACGCGCTCTCGACCGCCGGTTCGCTCGTCGGCGTGTTCCTGCCCGCGCTCGTCCTCATCCCCGCGGTCGGCACGCAGCGGACGTTCCTCGTGATCGCGGCGCTGCTCGCTGCGTCGTCGTGCTTCCTGCTCGGCGCGCGCTACCTCGTCGTGACCGCTCTCCTCGCCACGCTGCTCGTCATCCCACCGGGAGCGATCAAGGCCGAGGAGGGGCTCGTCCACGAGGAGACGTCGTTCCATCAGTACATCGGCGTGGTCGAGCGCCCGGACGGACGACGGCTGCTCCATCTCAACGAGGGGGTCGCCGTGCACTCGGTCTGGCGTCCGGACTCGGTGCTCACTGGTGGCGTGTGGGACGCGTTCCTCGCGCTGCCGCCACTGCTCGGGCGGCCGCTCGAGCGCGTCGCCATTCTCGGGAATGCGGGCGGGACGACGGCTCGCGCACTCGGCGTCTACTACCCCGACGCGGAGATCGACGGCGTGGAGCTCGATCCGGCGGTCAGTCGTGTCGGGCGCCGCTATTTCGGGATGGACGACAACCCGCGCCTGGCGGTGCACGACGCCGACGCCCGTCCCTTCCTGCGGGCCACCGACGAGCGGTACGACCTGATCATCGTCGACGCGTACAGGCAGCCCTACGTCCCCTTCTATCTCGCGACGCGCGAGTTCTTCCGTCTCGCACGCGAGCGTCTGCGGCCGGGGGGCATCGTCGCGCTGAACGTCGCGGCCGTACCGGACGACAAGCGGCTCGTGCAGGCGGTGGGTGGGACGCTCGCGGCCGAGTTCCCGCAGGTGCTCGAGTGGCCTGCGCTCCGGTTCAACACGATCGTGCTCGGCCTCGCGGATCCGCTGTCGGCGGACGAGATCTCGCGACGCCTCGCGAGCGGCCCGCCGGAGCTCGCGTCGATCCGTGAGTTGCTCGCGCGTGACGCACGTCCGGTGGAGCGGGCGAACCAGCCGTGGACTGACGATCGTGCACCCGTCGAGTGGCTGACGGACCGGATGATCGTGTCGTACGCCGCAGAGGGCGGCAGGTTCGACGAGGACTATCTCCCGACCAGGCCCGCACCGTGATCTCGCTCGAGCGGCGCAACGGGCGTCCTCTGCGGATCGGGCACCGCGGCGCGGCGTCGCTCGGCCCGGCCAACACGCTTGCCTCCTTCCGAATGGCGTTGGCGGCCGGCGTCGACCTGATCGAGTTCGACGTGGTCGCCGGGCGGGGCGGAGGGCTCGTCGTCGCGCACTCGCGGGCCGAGATCCAACCGGAGACTCCGAGGCTCGGCGACGTGCTCGCATTCTTCGCCGAGGAAGCGCGGGACACGGGCGTCCATCTCGACCTGAAGCAGTTCGGGCGCGAACGGGAGGTGGTCGCAGCCCTCGGCGGCTTCGGCCTCGTCGAGCGGAGCTTCGTGAGCTCGGTCTGGATTCGCTCCGCCCGTCGGACCGCGGCGCTCGGTGGGGTACGCACCGGGATCACTGTTCCACGGGCCGTTCTCGGCTTCGCGGACGATGGCCGCGGAGCTCCGATCGCGCGTGTCGCGCTGGGGCTGCTCCGTCACGCCACCCCAGTCCTGGTCAGACCGTTGCTCGCCGTGACCCGCGCGAGCGCGATCGTGATGCACCACTCGATCGTGACACCGGCGAGCGTTCGAGCCGCACACACGCGGGGAGTCGCCGTGGTCACGTGGACGATCGACGACCCGACGGAGCTCGCCCGCGTCGACGACGCGGGAGTCGACGCGATCGTCACGAACGATCCACGGCTATTCACGTCGGTCTGACGTCTACACTGGAACACGTGACAGCGTCCGCTCGCACGCTGGGAGCTGGACTCCTCGTAGTCGTAGCTCTCCTGGGATTTGCAGCAGCTTTGGGGATCTCGGCGACTGCCGGTGCGCAGTCGACGGAGCCTCCTCCGACAACGGAACCGCCTCCGCCCACGGAGCCGCCCGTCGAACCACCGCCTTCGACGCCCGCGCCGATCGCGTTCGGCGTGACGGTCGGCGGCGTGAAGGTCGGCGGGCTCATGCCGTATCGGGCGAGCAAGGCAGTGCAGAAGGCGTACGTGCGTCCTCTTCGCCTCGTGGTGGACGAGGCCCGCACGATCGAGCTCTCCCCTGGCGCGCTCGGCGCCGAGGCCAATGTCCCCAAGGCGGTCCGGCGTGCCCGCTTCGCGCGACCGGGGGCGATCGTCCCGCTCGACGTCGAGGTCTCCCAGGCGCGCGTACGGAAGTACGTCGAGCGTCTCGGCAAGGGCGTCGATCGCAAGCCGCTCGACGCGCGCATCGTGCTCAACGGACTGAAGCCGCGCGCGGTTCAGGCGGAGGAAGGTCGGCTCTTGAAGAGGCTCGCCGCGGGCCGTGCGATACGCACGGCGCTCGCGACCAACAGCCGCGCGCCGATCCGTCTCGGGTTCGAGGTCATCAAGCCCGAGGTCGGTTCGGCGGAGCTCGACGAGGCCGTCGTGATCCTTCGCGGATCGAACAGGCTGCTCTTCTTCGACAATGCGAAGGTGGTCCGCTGGTTCGGCGTCGCGACGGGTCAGGCTTCTTTCCCGACGCCGCTCGGCAACTACGAGATCGTGAATCTTCAGCGGAACCCGTGGTGGTATCCGCCCCCGTCCGACTGGGCGAAGGACTCCGATCCGGTGCCGCCGGGTCCGGGGAATCCGCTCGGGACGCGCTGGATGGGTATCTCGGCGCCGTACGTCGGGATCCACGGCACGCCCGACGCCGCCTCGATCGGATACTCGGCCTCGCATGGCTGCATCCGCATGCGCATCCCCGACGCCGAGTGGCTCTTCCGCCGCGTGGAGATCGGGACGCCGGTCTTCATCATCAGCAAGTAGCGATGGCGTCGCGCGCGCGGCTCGCGGGCCAGGGCGTGGCCATCGGACTCGTCGCGCTCCTCTTCATCCTTCTCGCCTGGTCGCTCGTCAGCGACGAGGGAGGCGGACTCAAGAGCGCCGCCGCTCGAGGTGAGCGGCCACAGGCGCCCGACTTCACGCTCGAGCGACTCGCCGAGGACGGCGATCTGCAGCTGTCGTCGCTCGCCGGGAAGGCGGTCGTCTTGAACGTGTGGGCGTCGTGGTGCATCCCGTGCAAGGACGAGGCGCCGTTCCTCGAGGAGGTGTGGCGGGACAATCGCGGCCGCGACGTGGTCGTCCTGGGCCTCGACGCGAAGGACTTCCGTGCGGATGCGCGGAGGTTCGCCGAGCGCTTCGCCCTCACGTTTCCGCTCGTCTACGACGGGCCAGGAGACACGCTCGACGGCTACGGCGTGACGGGGTTCCCGGAGACGTTCGTGCTCGACCGGGAAGGTCGGGTCGTCGAGGCGTTCGCCGGCGGCGTCGACGGCGAGGACGTCCGGCCGAGATTCCTGGCCGCGATCGAGCGGGCGCTCGAGACGTGATCCGCGCAGTGGCGGTCGCGGTTCTCGTCGGCGCCCTGCTGAGCGGCGCCGCATCCGCCGCGCCGCCGAACGCCGCCGATCTCGAGGCCGAGCTCGTGTGCCCCGTCTGCGAGACGACGCTCGATCAGTCCACCGCGCCGGTAGCCGAGCGGATGAAGACGTTCATCCGCGTGCGCATCGCAGCCGGGGACTCCGAGCAGGTGATCAAGGACGCGCTCGTCGCGCAGTTCGGACCGGGGGTGCTCGCCGAGCCGCCCGGTGGTGGCTTCGGGCTCCTCGCCTGGCTTCTTCCGCTCGCCGCCGTCGTCGGCGGGGCAGTCGTGCTCGGCTTCCTGATCCGTGCGTGGAGCGCTCGACCCGGACCGCAGCCAGTCGACGACGATCTCGATCCGGAGCTGGGCCGCCGCGTGGACGAGGAGCTCGCGCGGTTCGACGACTGAGATGAGCTGGACGTCGATCCCGGTCGCGTTCTTCGCGGGCATGGTGTCGTTCCTCGCCCCGTGCGTGCTTCCGCTCGTGCCTGCCTACCTCTCTGCGGTCTCCGCTGTCGACGCCGATCGACTCGGCGAGCGTGGGAATGCACGGCGCGTCATCGCGGGCAGCATCCCGTTCGTCCTCGGCTTCACGGCCTTCTTCGTGCTCCTCGGCATCGGCGCGGCGCTCGTCGGTGGAAGAGTCTTCGGTGACCAGTTCCTACTCGAGCGGATCGCCGGCTTCGTCCTGGTGGTGTTCGGTCTCGCGTTCATGGGACTGCTCCCGTGGCCCGAGCGCCTCGTCGGAGCCGGCCTAGTGCAGGAAGCGCGAGGTCGAGGCTCGCGCGTGCTCCTCGGTGGGGCGTTCGCCGTCTGCGCCGCGCCCTGCATCGGCCCCGTGCTCGCCGGGATCCTCGTCCTCGCAGGCACGTCCGACACCGCATTCCAGGGTGCGGCTCTCCTCGGTGTCTACTCGCTTGGTCTCGCGGTTCCGTTCGTTCTCGCGGCCGCTCTCTTCACGCGGGCGATGTCGGCGTTCCGCTGGCTTCGCGACCACTACCGCGTGATCCAGATCGGCGGTGGAGCGATCATGGTCGCCCTCGGCCTGCTTCTCTTCTTCGAGCGCTTCTACGTCCTCCGCGTGTACGTGAACCGCTTCCTGGAATGGCTCGGCCTCGAGCCTGCGTTCTAGACGCGGGGTCGGGGTAGGACGAGCGAGCCGCCGGCAACGGTCGCGCGGGCAACGGCCACGTCGTCCAGAATCGCGTCCACGTCCACGCCGCGATGGCGCGGGCGGTATGCAGCCAGGCGGCGCTCGGCCTTGTCCAGTTGCCGCGTGCACCCGTTTCGGTTTTCGCGCTCCGCGTGGAGCCACGCCACGGCGACGTGGACGAGCCCCTGCAGGAAGTCGCGCTCCGATGCAGGAGCCACGCGCCACTCGTCCTCGAGCTCTTCGTGCGCCTCGAAGTAGTCGCCGTCGCGTATCAGCTGCAACCCGCGCTCGAGCCCCATTCGCCCGATTATCGGCGTCCGCCGTCGTTGCTACTGTCGCTGCGTGGCGACGATCCTGCTGGTCGGGGTCGACCTCTTCTTCCGCGGGAAACTGGAGGGGCTCCTTCCGGAGCACCGGCTCGTGACGAGCGACAGCGTCGACCCGCCCGACCTCGTGATCGCCGACATCGCCCGCGTCGAGCCGGAGCACGTGGTGGACGCCTGGCCAGACATTCCGATACTCGGCTACACGAACCACACCGATAAGTCGGGCCTTCAGCGTGCCCACACCGCCGGTTTCGACCAGGTGACCGTGAAGTCCGCGCTCGTCGAGCGCGCCCCCGATCTGGTGACCGAGCTCATCGGATCGGGTGCGACCGACCCCTCGTAGCCGTCGCCGAGCACGCGGCTACACTCGCCCGCGTGACGTACATCATCGCCGAGCCGTGCATCGACATCAAAGACCTCTCCTGCGTCGACGTCTGCCCCGTCGACTGCATCCACGTGTTCGAGCGGATCCTGATCATCGATCCGGAGGAGTGCATCGACTGCTTCGCGCCGACGGAGCAGCTCATCACCTCTCACGGGCTCCGGACGTTTGCGGAGCTCGAGGACAAGTCCTGCCGCGTCCTCACTGACGACGGATTCAAGCCCGCCGTCGTGAAGCGCTTTCGACGCCGGCCGCTCGTGAGGCTCGAGTTCGCACCTGCCTTCGAGGAGCGCGACCGGTACGGCGGGACGAGACTGACGACGCGGACCATCTCTCGGTTCAGGCGGACGGTGTGGGCTACACCAACACACGGATGGGTGCTCGCCGACGGCCAGAAGACCAACGCGCTCGGCGTCGGCCAGTTCGTTCCCGCAGTACGCGCGACGCCGAAGCGCGACGGCGAGTCGTATCGCCTAGGCGTCCTGCACGGACTGGTGTATGGCGACGGTTCGTGGAACAAGGTCGAGATCCGCTCCGAAGAGCACCTCCACTACGTTCAGCTGTACGGCGAGCGCGTTGCTCGATTCCGCGACTTCTTCGACCAGTTGAACTTCTCGCCGTCCTCGACGTCCACCCGGGCTACGCCGGCACCGGTGTCGTGCGCTCGTGCGTCAACCTGAAGAAGCTCCTCCCAGAGACGGCGGACGCCGAATACATCGCCGGCTTCGTGGACGGGTGGCTCGCCGCAGACGGGGATCCTGTCAAGGCGGGTTCATGGCGACTTCGCTCGATCGATCACGAGGCGCTCGCGTGGCTCGAGAGAGCCGCACCACTTGCGGGCTACGTGGCGATTGGTTCAGGCGAGGAGGGCTCCGTCGAGACGAACTTCGGCGTGCGTAGCCGTCCGATCCGGTGGCTCTACCTCGCGACGCGCGAAACGCACTGGCGCGTGATGAGCGTCGAGGCTCCCGAAGCAGATGATGCCGACACGTTCTGCGCCGTCGTCCCCGGCAAGCACGAGTTCGCGATTGCCGGCGGTATCGCGACGAAAAATTGCGGGGCATGCGAACCCGAGTGCCCGGTCGAGGCGATATTTCCCGAGGACGCACTACCGGACAAGTGGAACGCCTTCGTCGAGATCAACTACGCCTTCCCAGATCCCGAAAAGATCAACGCGCTCGTCGACAAGTACGCCGACGAGAACGACGTCCACAACGAGCCGCTGGACTGAATTCTGCGCAAGACCGGAAATCGCTCACGCGAGTTTCCGGTCGCGCGAAGATCCCTGAAGCGCGATCGCTTCGCGATCGCGGTGCTGGTGACTGCCGCGCGCCGTTGGTGATTCAAGCGGGCAGCAGGTATGCGCACGGGCGAGGGTCGCCCGGCAGCGGTGACGGAGCGATCTTCGTCACCAGGTAGCGGTGCTCACCGTCCTCGACCTCGGTCCCCGGACGAGGCGGATCGCCCGCCCGCTCGATGAGCGTGTAGCCGGAGGTCGTCCAGACGAAGAAGAGGAAGCCGCTCCGCCCGTTGCCGTCCACGCGCCGATCCTAGCGGTGTGCCGCTGCGGGCGGCACATCGATCCGGATCGCGAGGCCACGCGGTGACCGCACCTCCGAGCTGAAGCGGCCGTTGAGCGTCGCAGCGCGTTCCGTCAGCGCTTCGAGGACTGCGGCCCGACGCTCGGGCGGCCCGTCGTCGGCGACGACAAGCGCGACCCCGCCGCCGTCCGTCGCGTGGAGTGCGATTTCGATGCGCGTCAGCGCTCCGCGCTTGACCGACTGCTCGGTCGCCTCGCGAAGGATCTGGTAGAGGGCGACCGCAGCGTTGTCGCCGAGCTCGTCCGCCTGAGCGAGGTCGAGGTCGATCTCGACCTCGTGACGGGACGAGATGCGCCGCGCTAGCGCGGCTACCGCCGACGCGAAGCCGAGCTGATGGAGCACACGCGGCTCGAGGTCGTCGCACAGCTGCCGGAGGTCACGCGCTGTATCGCGAGCCAGCGCGAGACTGCGGGCGAACACCTCCGTCGCCCGCTCTTTCTCGCCGCGCTCGAGGTCGGCGAGACCGGCGTCGAGCATCTGTGAGATCGCGGAGAGCTGCTGCACAGGCCCGTCGTGGATCAACTCGGCGACGCGCCGGCGTTCCTCCTGCTCCGCCAGCATGCGTTCGGCGAGGAGCGCTCGCTCCGGGTCGTCGAGCGTCAATCGATCATCGCCTCGCGCAGCGCGATGGCGACCGCCTGCGTGCGCGTGTCGGCTTCGAGCTTCGCGAGGATGTGGCGCACGTGGCTCTTTACGGTCTCCTGGCTGATGAAGAGCTTCGCGGCGACGTCCGCGTTCGACATCCCGTCGGCGAGAAGCTGCAGGATCTCGCGCTCGCGCGGCGTGAGCACGTCCGCCTGGCCTTGCGCCGAGACGAACTCGGCCATGAGCCCCGGGTCGACGAACGTCTCGCCGCTGGCGACCTTCTCGATCGCACGGAGGAGCGTCTCGTGCGGAGCCTCCTTGAGGATGTATCCGCGCGCGCCGGACTCGAGCCCGCGTTGGAGCAGCGAGCGCTCGCCGTACGCGGTGAAGATGAGGACGCCCGTCTCGGGCGCGAGCTGGAGCACCTGCTCGGTCGCCTCGAGGCCGTCCATGTCCGGCATGCGGAGGTCCATGATCACGACGTCTGGGCGCCGCCGCTCGGTGAGAGCGACGGCGGACGCGCCGTCCGTCGCCTCGCCGATCACGCGGATGCGAGGAGAGCGCGAGAGGGCGAGGCGAAGGCCCTCGCGCACGACCTCGTGGTCATCCGCGATGAGGCAGGTGATCTCGTCGGCCACGCCGCGATTCTACGGTGCGGATCGGCAGGCTCCTTCCCCGGTCGTCAGACCGCGAGTGCGAGTTGACGCGGTGCCGACGTTCTCGGCGGTCGGCGACGTGGGCTCGGCACGGCGGCAGTCGCGCGTCGCACGGGCTCGAGGATCGGCCTGGTCGTGGCTGCGCCGAGGTACGACCGCGCAGCGAAGAGCGCCTCGTAGCGGGCCACCTCCTCCGGCCAGTCGCGGCTCAGCGCCTCGAGGAAGTGCTCGCGTACTCCCGGCCGCAGATGGACGACGCTCGCCCAGATCGTCCGGGCGCCAGCCGCGCGGGCGGCGCGCACCACGGCCTCGAGCTGCCGGGGATCGTCGGAGAGGCCGGGGAGGATGGGGGCGATGCCGACGCCGACCTCGATCCCCGCCGCGGCAAGCCGGCGCACGGCTTCCAGTCGGCTCGACGGCGGCGCGGTCCCCGGCTCGGTCGTCCGCCAGACGCGGTCGTCGAGCGTCGGGAGCGAGAGGAAGACCTCGGCGCCGGCCCGGCGCCCGGCTTCCTGCAGGAGGTCGATGTCGCGTACGACGAGCGGCCCCCGCGTGACGATCGAGAACGGCGTCCACGCGCGGTCGAGCTCCTCCAGGCACGCTCTCGTGAGCCGGAAGCGACCCTCCGCCGGCTGATAGGGGTCGGTCGCGGTGCCGAGCGCGACCTCGTCGCGCTCCCACGACGGGCGGGCCAGCTCCCGCCGGAGCACCTCGGCGACGTTCGGCTTGATGCGGATCGACCGGCCGTAGCCGTCGTCCGACGGTCGATCGGCGCGCTTCTCGAAGTGGCGGACGTAACAGAAGGTGCAGCGGTGCGCGCAGCCCATATACGGGTTGAGCGACCAGCGGAACGGCATGCCCTTGACCTGCGTCAGCGCCGACTTGCACGGCTCGATCCGATACTCGACCGGCATCGATCGAAGATAGAACATATGTTCGGTCAGGGCAAGGTGTGAGGGATCCCCGATCTCGTACGGGCGCACCATGGTCACGATCGTCCAGCGGGCCATGCTACGAGCCTGGCTAGAGTCGCGCGATGGACGAGCTGGAAGGTGGGATCCGCCGCGTCACGCTGCCGTTGCCGACGCGGCCGGGTCACGTGCACGCGTACCTCCTTCCGGGAGACGACGGTTGGACGCTCGTCGACACGGGCATCGGGACGCCCGACGCGAAGGAGGCGTGGGCGGCGGAGCTCGAGCAGGCCGGCGGGCGTGTTGCAACCGTCTTCGTCACGCACTTCCACCCCGACCACGTCGGCGCGGCCGCGGACCTCCACGAGCTGACCGGTGCCCCCGTCGTCCAAGGGGCGCTCGACTACGCGCAATGCGAGCTCGTGTGGGGGAACCCCGCGTGGTCGGAGCGGCTCGTCGAATGGTTTCACCTGCATGGGGCACCCGACGACGTGACGGCCGAGCTCGTTGGCCAGAGCTCCGTCTACCGGCCGTTCATCCGCTACCAGCGCGACCCGATCCTGGTGGAGGCAGGCGAGAGCGTCGACGGCTGGGAGCTGGTCGCCGCCCCGGGCCACGCGGACGGGCAGCTCTGCCTGCTCCGCAACGGCGTTCTGATCGCTGCGGATCATCTCCTCGGCCGGATCAGTCCGACGGTCGGCCTCTGGCCCGCGAGTCGAGCCGACCCGCTCGGCGACTACCTTGCCGCGCTCGACCGTACGATCGCGCTCGCGCCGAGGATCGCGCTCCCTGGACACGGGGAGCCGATCGGGGATCCCGTGGGGCGCGCGCGGGAACTGCAGGAGCACCATCGCGTTCGGCTCGAGGAGGCCGTGGCGGCACTCGGCGAAGAGCCACAGACCGGCTACGAGCTGTCGTTCGCCCTCTTCGGCGCCGATCTCCCGGCAGCCGGGCGACGCTTCGCCATCGCAGAGACGCTTTCGCACTTCGAGCGGCTCGTACGCGAGAATGCGGCGCGGCGCCACGAGGTCGACGGAGCGGTTACCTATACTGCCGCCTGATAATCGTGGGCGACGACTTCCCGCCGAGTACCGGCGCCCCTGACGGGGCGTGAGTACTTCTCTCCGCATCGTCATCGTGTTCCTCCTCGTGCTGGGGAACGCGGTCTTCGTGGCAGCCGAGTACGCCCTGGTCACGGGACGGCGGTCGCGCCTCGAAGAGCGTGCGGAGCGAGGTGGGCGGGGTGCCAAGACGGCGCTGCGGCTCATGGACGACCCGGTGCGGTTCATCTCGACCGTCCAGGTCGGGATCACGATCTCGGCGATCCTGCTCGGCGCCATCGGCGAGCCGTTGCTCTCGGGCCTCATGGAGCCGCCACTCTCGAACACGGTCGCGTTC
Organism: uncultured Gaiellaceae bacterium; assembly: GCA_963744505.1. Taxonomy (GTDB): domain Bacteria; phylum Actinomycetota; class Thermoleophilia; order Gaiellales; family Gaiellaceae; genus GMQP-bins7. The sequence goes on along the minus strand of CAVUTL010000002.1, from coordinate 50,743 downwards.
CTGATCGCATTCGCGATCCTCACGTACCTCTCCGTCGTCCTCGGCGAACTCGTTCCGAAGGCCGTCGCGCTCCAGAAGGCCGAGCCACTCGCGATCGCGCTCGCCATCCCGCTCGACTGGCTGGCGCGTATCTCGTACCCGCTCGTGTGGCTCCTACAGAAGTCCGCGAACGGCGTCCTGCGGCTCCTACGCGTCAAACCGGCGCCGGCCGGGATGATCGCGTACACGCGTGAGGACATCAGGCACTCGGTGGCCGCTGCAGAGGACGTCGGCGAGCTGGAAGAGGCCGAGGAGGAGATGCTCTACAAGGTCTTCGACTTCGCGTCGAAGGAGGTCTCCGCGGTGATGGTGCCGCGGCCCGAGGTCGTCGGCATCTCTGCCGAGATGCCGCCGGAGGAAGCGCTGCGGGCCGTCGTCGACTCGCCGTTCACGCGCTATCCCGTGTACCGCGAGTCGCTCGACGACGTCGTCGGCATCCTCCATGTGCGCGATCTCTTCGGCGCGATCCACGACCTCGGTCTCGCGGCCGTCGAGTTGGAGTCGATCGTGCGACCCGCGTACGTCGTTCCCGAGACGAAGGACCTCGCCGCTCTCCTCGCCGATTTCCGGCGGGAGAAGCAGCACATGGCGATCGTCATCGACGAGTACGGGGACATGGAGGGGATCGTCACGCTCGAGGATCTGCTCGAGGAGATCGTCGGCGAGATCGAGGACGAGTTCGACCTTCCCGACACCTCGATCGAGCGGATCGACGAGACGCACATCCGCATCGAGGGCACGTACTCGATCGACGACTTCAACGAGGAGTTCGAGACCGAGCTCGAGCAGGAGGACTACAACACGATGGCCGGGCTCGTCTTCGGTGAGCTCGGGCGGGCGCCAGAGGTCGGCGACACCGTGCGAGCCGACGGGCTCGAGTTAACGGTGCTCGAGATCGACGGCTCGCGGATCATGAGGATCGAAGTCGAGTTCGGCGCGGACGACGAGACGCCGACCGACGAGCCTGCTGCTGCGTAGGCTCGATCCATGAGGCGCGCCGGAGAGTCTCCGTTCCGGCACCGCGACTTCGCGCTCTACTGGTTCGCGCTCATCACGGAGGCGTTCGCGCTGCAGATGGCGATCGTCGCCATCGGCTGGCAGGTCTACTCGGTCCGGGAGAACCCGCTCGATCTCGGGCTCGTCGGGCTCGCGGAGTTCCTCCCTCTGCTGCTGCTCGCACTGCCCGCGGGACAACTCGCGGACCGCGTTCCGCGGCGAAACCTCCTGACCGTGATGGTGTCCCTGAACGTCGTGGTGCTCCTCGGCCTGCTCGCCGTCACGATCGCGGGCACCGGAAGTGTCTTGCCGTTCTTCGCGCTCGCGTTCGTGCAGGGGATCGGGAGCGCGATCGGAGCGCCGGCCGGTCGGGCGCTGACGCCGTCGCTCGTCCCCCAGGAGATCCTCGTGAGCGCGCTCGCTCAGCGCTCGATCGCATTCCAGCTCTCAGCCGTCGTCGGGCCTGCGGTCGGTGGGATCCTCTTCGCCATCCGACCCGAGCTCGTCTACGCGGTCGCCATCGTCCTCTCTTTCGTCGCCCTCGGGTGCGTGCTCGCCCTTCGCAGTGGGCGTGCTCCTGCGGCCGAAGGCGTCGTCGGGCTCGGCGAGGTGCTCGCCGGCGTTCGACTCATCCGGCGGACGAACGTCCTCCTGGGGGCGATCTCGCTGGACCTGTTCGCGGTGCTCCTCGGCGGGGCCGTGGCGCTGCTGCCGATCTTCGCGAAGGACATCCTCGAGGTCGGGCCGACGGGTCTCGGCTTCCTTCGCGCCGCGCCGGCCGTCGGCTCGCTGCTCACCGCGGCCGTCATCGCCCGGTATCCCATCCGACGACGAGCTGGTCCGACGCTCTTCGTCGTGGTCGCCGGGTTCGGCGTCTGCATGGTCGCCTTCGGGTTGTCGCGGCAGATGTGGCTGTCGATGCTGGCTCTGGGCCTCGGCGCCGCGTTCGACACGGTCAGCGTCGTGCTCCGCTCCACGCTTCTTCCGCTCCTCACCCCCGACGAGCTCCGTGGCAGGGTCACCGCCGTCGAGATGGTCTTCATCAGCGCGTCGAACGAGCTCGGCGCGTTCGAGTCGGGCGTGGCCGCCGCGCTGATCGGCGCGGTGCCGGCGGTCGTGCTCGGAGGCGTCGCGACGGTGGTAGTCGCCGGCGTCTGGTGGAAGCTCTTTCCGTCGCTCGCACGTGTCGATCGCCTCGACGAGCTGCGCCCCGTCGCGATCGAGTCCGGCTAGACGGGAGCGAGCCCGCGTGCCTTGCGGCTCGCCGCCGTCTGGCGGCGCTGCGCGGAGAGCTCCAGCTTGCGCAGGCGGATGTCGGCCGGGGTCACCTCGACGCACTCGTCCTCGCGGATGTACTCGAGCGCCTGGTCGAGCGAGAGCGGCCGTGGTGGGATGAGCCGTACCGTCGCGTCGGCGGATGGCGCGCGGGTGTTGGTGAGCTTCTTCTCCTTGGTCGCGTTGACGTCGAGATCCTCGCCGCGCGCGTTCTCGCCGACGATCATGCCCTCGTAGACGTCCACACCAGGGGCGACGAACAGCGAGCCGCGCTCCTGGAGGTTCAGGATCGCGTGCGACGTCGTCTTGCCGCGCCGGTCGGCGACGAGCGCGCCGGTAGGTCTCGTCCGGAGCTCCCCGAACCACGGCTCGAAGCGCTCGAAGACGTGATGCAGGATCCCTGTACCGCGCGTCTCGGTGAGGAACTCCGTCCGGAATCCGATGAGACCGCGCGCGGGGACGATGACGTCCATGCGGATCCAGCCCGAACCGTGGTTGACGAGCGCCTCGGTGCGCCCCTTGCGGAGCGCGAAGAGCTGCGTCAGCACGCCGAGGTAGTCCTCCGGTGCATCGACGGACACGCGCTCGACGGGCTCGTGGACCTTCCCGTCGACCTCGCGCGTCACGACCTGGGGCTTCCCGACTGTTAGCTCGAATCCCTCACGACGCATCTGCTCCACGAGCACAGCGAGCTGGAGCTCGCCGCGGCCTTGCACCTCCCAGGCGTCGGGCGACTCGGTGGGAAGGATGCGGAGCGACACGTTGCCGATCAGCTCGGCGCGCAGGCGGCTCTCGAGAAGGGTCGCCGTCAGCTTGTCGCCCGACAGGCCGGCGAGCGGTGAGGTGTTGATGCCGATCGTCATCGAGAGCGAGGGCTCGTCAACCGCGATCACAGGAAGCGGGCGCGGGTCGTCCGGGTCGGCGAGCGTCTCGCCGATGGTCACCTCGGCGATGCCAGCGACCGCGATGATCTCGCCCGGTCCGGCCTCGTCGGCCTCGACGCGGTCGAGCGCCTCGGTCACGTAGAGCTCGGTGGCCTTGGCACGCTCGATCGTCCCGTCCGCACGACACCAGGCGACCTGCTGACCGCGCCGGATAGTCCCCTGCATGACGCGGCAGAGCGCGAGCCGGCCGACGTACGCCGACGCGTCGAGGTTCGTGACGAGCGCCTGCAGCGGGTGGCCGTCCTCGTACTCGGGCGGGGGGATGTGCTCGAGGACGAGGTCGAGCAGCGGGCGAAGGTCCGGCTCGAGTGCGTCGGGATCCGCCGTGAGCGAGGCGCGGCCTGCCTTCGCATTGCAGTACACGATCGGGAACTCGATCTGGCTCTCGTGGGCATCGAGGTCGAGGAACAGCTCGTAGACCTCGTTGACGACCGCCTCGATCCGCGCGTCCGGGCGGTCGACCTTGTTGACGACGAGGATCACGGGGAGGTGAGCCTCGAGCGCCTTGCGGAGCACGAACCTTGTCTGGGGTAGCGGCCCCTCGCTCGCATCGACGAGGAGGAGCACGCCGTCGACCATCGTGAGGCCGCGCTCGACCTCGCCCCCGAAGTCGGCGTGACCGGGCGTGTCGACGATGTTGATCTTCGTCCCGCCGTAGCGAACCGCCGTGTTCTTGGCGAGGATCGTGATGCCCTTCTCGCGCTCGAGATCCATCGTGTCGAGCACGCGCTCTGCGACGTCCTGGTTCGTGCGGAACGCACCGGACTCCCACAGAAGCGCGTCGACGAGCGTCGTCTTGCCGTGGTCGACGTGCGCGACGATCGCGACGTTGCGGAGCTCGGAGCGCGTCGCCATGCGGCGAGGCTATCTGCGCGCGGCTGCGAGGAGCCGGCCCGCGCCGACGTTGCGGATCGAGGCGTCGACCAGCTCGATCGGGTGGAGTGCCGGCAGCGGCTGTCTTGACCGGCGCAGCGCGTTCGAGACCTGCACCAGACAGCCGGGATTCGCGCTCGCGTAGGCTTGCGCGCCGGTCGCGAGGACGTGCGCCGCCTTGCGGTCTCCGAGCTCGCGCGCGGCGTCGGCCTGCGTGACGTTGTAGATCCCGGCCGATCCGCAACAGAGGTCCTGCTCAGCCGGCTCCACGACCTCGAGGTCCGGGATGCGCGCGAGCGACCCGAGCGAGGAGAGCGGGAGCCGCTGCGCGTGACGCAGGTGACACGAGTCCTGGAGGGCGACTCTCATCGGCAAGGGGCTCCGCGAGGCACGCGGCGGCGTGTCCGCCAGGAGCTCGCCGACATCGCGGACCTTCGAGGCGAACGCCTCGGCGCGCTCGTCGTCGAGCAGCCAGCCGACTTCCTTGAGGTGCGAGCCACAGCCCGACGCGTTGACGACGACGAGGTCGACGTTCTCGAAGGCGTCGATCAGCCGCCGTGCAAACGTCTTCCCCTCCTCGATCCGTCCGGCATGGACCGACAGCGCGCCGCAACAGCCCTGTGGCGGTGCCACGACCTCGAAGCCGTCGGCGGCGAGGACACGCGCGGTCGCCGCGTTGACGTCGGGAAAGACGGCGTCCTGGACGCACCCCGTCAGTAGGCCGACGCGCGCGCGCCGCGTGCCTACGGCGGGCGTCACGGTCGCGAGGTCGCCGCGTCCTCGCCAGCGTGGCGCGACCGCCACGAGTGGGCGTAACCGCCTGGGCATCGGTGCCGCTCGGCCGATCGGCGCGAGCCGGAGCGCGGCGCGCATGCGGCCGGGGTACGGGAGGAGTCTGAAGAGGAGGCCGCGAACGACGCGATCGCCGAACGGCCGTTCGAACTCCTGCTCGACGGCCGCGCGCGTGCTCTCGATGAGCCGGTCGTAGCGGACTCCCGAGGGGCACGACGAGAGGCACGCCATACAGCCGAGGCAGCGGTCGAAGTGCTCCGTGACAGTGGCGTTGAGCTGGATCGTCCCGTCCAGGCGCGCGTCCATGAGGTGGATCCGCCCGCGCGGCGAGTCCATCTCCTCGCGCCAGAGCACGTACGTCGGGCACGTCGGTAGGCAGAAGCCGCAGTGGACGCAGTCGGACGTGTACTCGCGGATCATGCGGCGAGTACTCCCCGAGGATCGAGCTCCTCCTGGATCCGGTCGACCAGACGGTCAGGCCCCCCGTCGACCTCGCTGCCACGAGGCTTCGCTAGGTACGCGACTCCCGAGGCCGGCCTGACGACGGCAGCAGCGAGCCCTTCGAGGGTGCTCGCGAGCTCGCCGGGCGCGAATCGGACTCTCCCGCGTGACGCTCCCTGTCGCTCGCGCGACTCATCCCAGAAGAGCGCGTCCGCCTCCGCGCCGCCGACAAGAGCCTGTGCGCTCGCGAGCTGCGCAGCCACGGCACGCTCCGATCCCTCGAAGAGGACGGCGACCCGGCCCGGGTGAAGAACGTCGAGCGCGCTCGGCTGGAGCTGCGAGCCCAGCAGCCGCGACGTGACCCCCGCGGCGTCGTCCGTCTCGACGACGAGCGTCCGGGTCGCTCCCGGGAGTGGGTGGAGCCTCAAGCTGGCGCGCGCGATGAACGCCAGACGTCCGCCGGAGCCACACACGAGGCGCGCGAGGTCGTAGCCCGCCACGTTCTTCACGACCTTGCCGCCCGCGCTCGCGATCGTCCCGTCGGCGAGGACGAGCGTGACCCCGAGCACGAGGTCGCGCGGCGCTCCGAAGCGGTGCCGAAGCGGGCCGGAAGCGTTCTGTGCGAGCACGGCCCCGATCGTCGGGTCTCCAGGTGGGTCGAGCGAGAGCCGCTGACCGCTCGCCGCGAGCGCAGCGCGCAGCGCCGACAGGCGCACGCCCGCTTCGACCGTGCACGTGAGATCGCCAGGGTCGTGCTCGAGGATCCGGGTCATGCCGGCGGCGGTGAGGTCGTCGCCGATCCGTATCCGCCTGCCGTCGCCATCTGCAGCAGTGAGGAGAGCCGATGCCTCCTCGACGCTAGAGACGCTCGGCAACGCCGATCCTCTCGAGCGCGTGGATGCGGTACGGCCCGGGTACCTCCCCGCAGAGGCGCGGCGTCGGGATCACCTTCCCCGGGTTGCACAGCCCGGTGGGATCGAACGCGCGGCGGAAGCGCTCGAACACACTGAGGTCGCGCTCGGAGAACATGCGCGGCATCGAGCACGCCTTGTCCATCCCGACGCCGTGCTCGCCGGTGAGCGAGCCACCCGCGTCGAGGCAGGCATCGAGGATCGCCTCGGCGAGCTCGCGCGCGCGCTCCGTCTCGCCTGCCTCCGCGTCGTAGAGGACGAGCGGGTGGAGGTTGCCGTCGCCGGCGTGGAAGACGTTTCCGACGCGCAGGCCGTGTCGCGCGGAGAGCTCCTCGATCTGCCGTAGGACCTCCGGCAACCGTGTGCGCGGGACGACGCCGTCCTGCACGTAGTAGTCGGTCGCGATGCGCCCCATCGCCGCGAATGCCGACTTCCGTCCCTTCCAGAGGAGCGCACGATCGGCGTCGTTCGTCGCGGCTCGGATCTCGAACGCTCCGCACGCTCCGCAGATCCGCTCGATCTCGGCCGCATCGTCCTCGACCTGCTCGATCACGCCGTCCAGCTCGACGAGAAGCACGGCGCCGGCGCCCGCCGGGTACCCGGGCGCGACCGCGTACTCGGCGGCCTCGATGGTGAGCCGGTCCATCATCTCGATGGCGGACGGCATCACGCCCGCGGCGACGATCCCAGAGACCGCCGCGCCTGCCGCGTCCATTGTGTGAAAGCCCGCGAGCAGCGTGCGCACGCTCTGCGGCGCGCGGACGATTCGCAGTGTGATCCGCGTTGCGATCCCGAGCGTGCCCTCGGAGCCGACGATCACGCCGAGCAGATCGGGGCCGTCGGGATCGAGCGCCTTGCCGCCGAGCTCGAGGACCTCGCCGTCGGGGAGGACGAACGTCAGCCCGGTCACGTGATGCGCGGTGAAGCCGTACTTCAGGCAGTGCGCGCCGCCGGAGTTCTCCGCGACGTTGCCGCCGATGGTGCACACCTGCTGGCTCGATGGATCCGGCGCGTAGAAGAAGCCGTCCTCGGCGACGGCCCGGGTTACGTCGAGATTCGCGACGCCTGGCTCGACCACGACGCGTTGGCTTGCGACGTCGATCTCGAGGATCCGGTTCATGCGTGCGAGCGAGACGACGACCCCGCCGGCGACCGGGGTCGCGCCGCCGGAGAGTCCCGTGCCCGCACCGCGCGCGACGAACGACACGCGCTTCCCTGTGGCACGCGCGGAGCACCGTCTGCACGTCCTCCGTCGAGCCCGGGAGCACGACGAGCTCGGGTATCGCGCGGTGACCGGTCAGCCCGTCGCATTCGTACACGCGTAGCTGCTCCGGCTCGGTGATGACGTGTTCGGCCCCCAGCTCGCCTCGCAGCTCGTCGACGAGGGAGGCGGGGAGAGTCACGCGGCCGAGTCTAGAGCGGTGTGCCGGCCGTCAGCTCGGCTCGAAGCGGTAGACGAACGTACCGCGGCCCTGGCGGTACGCCAGCGCGATGACGATCCGCGCGAACGCCTCGAGCCACGGCGTCGCGTCGGCGCCACCGATGTCGACAGGTTCGAAGCCCAGGTCCGCGACGAGCGCTGCGACGACCTCCTTCGCGGCCGAGTCGTCCCCGCAGTAGACGAGCGCTGCGCCCGGGCTTGGAGGCGTTTCGTGCATGTACGTCGAGAAGACCGTGTTGAACGCCTTGACGTAGCGCGCGGCCGGCACCAGCGCAGCGATCTCGAGGCCGGACGGCCCGCCCGAGAGGTTGTTCGTCGCATCGACCAGGACCTTCCCGTCGAGCAAGCCGAGCTGCGCGACGGCCTCCTCGACCGCCGCTGCCGGTAACGCGACGACCACCACGTCACCCGCCTGGGCTGTCTCGGCGACCGTCTCGCGCGTCGACACGACGACGTCGTGTCCCTGCTCGACCCAAGACGCGGCCAGCGCGCTTCCGACGCGGCCACCGCCGATCACGCCGATCCTCACGTCTCCAGTAGAGCACGCGGCATTCGCGTGGCCGGAGTAGGTTTCGCCCGTGCTGCCGATCGAGCGCCCCGGGAAGATCGTCTGCGTCGGGCTGAACTACTCCGACCACGCGGAGGAGCAGGGCGCCGACCTGCCGAAGGAGCCGCTCCTCTTCGCGAAGTGGCCGTCGTCGCTGATCGGCCCGGGCGAGCCGATCGTCATCCCGCCGATCGTGACGAAGGCCGACTACGAGGCCGAGCTCGGCGTCGTCATCGGCGCTCGCGTGAAGGGGGTGTCCAAGGAGAACGCCTTCGAGGCGGTGCGCGGCTACCTGTGCGCGAACGACGTCAGCGCGCGCGATCTCCAGTTCGGCGACGGCCAGTGGACGCGCGGCAAGTCGCCCGACACGTTCTGTCCCGTCGGGCCGCTGACGCCACGCGACGAGGTCGGCAACCCGCACGCGCTGCGCGATCCGCGCGATCGTCAGCGGCGAGGTGCTCCAGGACTCGACGACCGCCAACCTCATCTTCGGGATCGACGACGTGATCGCGTACGCGTCGCAGACGACGACGCTCGAGCCCGGCGATCTCATCCTCACCGGCACACCTGCCGGGGTCGGCGTCTTCCGCGACCCGCAGCGGCTGCTGCGGCCGGGCGACGACGTGACGATCGAGATCGAGGGCCTTGCGTCGCTGACGAATCCCGTCGTCGCGGGATGACCGAGATCTCGGAGCTCAAGGCCGGCGTCGTCGGCACGGGCTTCATCGGGGTCGTCCACATCGACGCGCTGAGGCGGCTCGGCGTCGAGGTGCTCGGCGTCGTCGGCTCGACGCCCGAGCGCGCTGCCGCCAAGAGCCTCGCGCCCGTCTACGACTCCTACGAGGATCTCCTCGCCGACCAGCGCGTGGACGTCGTCCACCTGACGACGCCGAACTACCTGCACCACCCGCAGGCGCGCCAGGCGCTGGCAGCGGGGAAGCACGTCGTGTGCGAGAAGCCGCTCGCGGTGACGTCGGAACAGTCGGCCGAGCTGGTCGAGCTCGCTGCGAGTGCGGGGCTCGTGAACTGCACGAACTTCAACCTGCGCTTCTACCCGCTCGTCCAGGAGGCTCGCGAGCGCATTCGTGCGCGCGAGCTCGGCGAGCTCTGGAACGTGCACGGCGGGTACCTCCAGGACTGGCTTGCGCATCCGACCGACTGGAACTGGCGGCTCGAGGAGGAGAAAGCGGGCGCGCTACGTGCGGTGGGCGACATCGGCTCGCACTGGATGGATCTGGCGCAGTTCGTGACCGGCCTGCGCGTCGTCGAGGTCTTCGCCGATCTCGCCACGACGATTCCGACGCGGCAGCGGCCGACCGGCGAGATCGAGACGTTTGCGAGCGTGAAGGCGGCAGATCTCGAGGAGGTCGCCGTGACCACCGAGGACGTCGCGCACATCCTTCTCCGCCTCGAGAACGGCGCGCGGGGGTCGCTTGTCGTCTCGCAGGTCTCCGTTGGACGGAAAAACTCGCTGCGCGTCGAGATCGACGGCTCGTCGGGGGCTCTTGCATGGGACTCCGAGCGAAACGAAGAGCTCTGGCTGGGCCACCGCGACGAGCCGAACGAGACGCTCATCCGCAACGCCGCGCTCATGCACCCGGCTGCAGCCGCACGAACGCAGCTCCCGGTGGCGCACGCCGAGGGCTTTGCCGACACGTTCCGCGAGCTCTATCGCGCGGTGTACGCGGACGTCGCCCGCGGCCGCCCGTCCACCGAGCCCGACTATCCGACCTTCCACGACGGACATGTGGAGAACATGCTCTGCGATGTCATTGCGCTCTCGAATCGCGAACGCCGCTGGGTGGAGGTGCCCTCATGAGACTTGGACTGCTGACTGCCCCGTTCCCTCGTCGCTCGCTGAAGCAGGTCGCCGCCTGGGCTGCGAGCGAGGGCTTCGAGATGCTCGAGGTGGCGTGCTGGCCGGCCGCCGGTGGTGAGCGCCGTCGGTACGCGGGGACGTCGCATGTCGACGTCTCGCGCGTGGACGTCGGCGCCGTGCGCGACGTCCTCGATCGGCACGCGCTCGAGATCTCGTCGCTCGCCTATTACCCGAACAACCTGCACCCCGATCCGGCCGAGCGACGTGCCGCGAACACCCATCTCAAGAAGGTGATCGACGCCGCCGCGAAGCTCGACGTGGGCGTCGTGGGGACCTTTGTCGGGCGGGACAAGACGAAGAACGTGCCGGACAACTTCCGGGAGTTCCGCAAGGTGTGGCCGCGGCTCGTCGACCATGCGGAGTCGCGCGGCGTGAAGATCGCGATCGAGAACTGCCCGATGATCTTCTCGTGGGACGAGTGGCCCGGAGGCACGAACCTCGCCTCGTCTCCCGCGCTGTGGGACGAGATGTTCTCGATCGTGGACAGCCCGAGCTTCGGGCTCAACCTCGATCCGTCCCACCTCGTGTGGCTCCAGATCGACTACGAGCGCGTCGTTCGCGACTACGCGTCGAAGCTCTTCCACGTCCACGCGAAGGACCTGGAGATCGACCGCGACGGTCTTTACCGGAACGGCGTCACGTCGCTCGGCATGGGCTGGCAGGTGCCGCGCCTCCCCGGGCTGGGCGAAGTGCGCTGGGATCGCTTCATCGCGGCGCTCTACCGCGAGGGCTACGACTTCGTGGTCTCGATCGAGCACGAGGACCGCGCCTTCGAGGCGACCGAGGAGCTCGTCAAGCGTGGGTTCCTCATCGCGCGCGACGCACTGAAGCCGTTGATCCACTAGCCACGGCTCGTCCTATACGCGGCCCAGTTGGACGCCGCCGTTCCCGTAGGCGCTTCGGGCGCGGGGGCGGACCCGCGCATGCCTACGTCGCGCACTGGCCCCAGCTCTGCAAGAGCATGAAGGTTGTTCCCCAGCGCCCGGGCTCCTCTAGTTCGGCCGCGGCGTCCTCTTGGAGCCGCTCCAGCTCGCCGGCCGTCACCAGCGACAGCAACCGTTGCTCCAACGCGGTTGCGAACTGCAACGGCAGACGTAGATAGGGGTGGCCCGGAGCCAGCGCCACGATCTCGGCCCGAACACTCGCGTCGATGTCGGCGGTGCGGAGCAGCTCGGGGAGGTTGCGTCCGGCGTACATGTCGCCGCCGGACTGCACGAACGCCTCCCCGATGAGCTCGATCAGCCTCTCCGCTGCAGGCGCAGGAGGGTTCATGCGCCATGGGCTCACATCCCACTCCTCGAGCACGACAGTGCCCCCCGGACGGAGGAGGCGGACATGGGACGCCACCTGCTCCGGACCCCGACCGAGCGGCGCGATCTGGAACCTGGCGTGGACGAGGTCGAACGACGACGGACTCGAGCTTGCTCGCGAAGAGGTCGTCCTTCACGAGTGCGACGTTGCCAAGGTTTTCCGTATCCACGAACTGCCTGGCGGCGTCCAGCATCGCGTCGTCGACGTCTGCCCCCACGACCTCTCCGTCGGGCCCGACCCACTCGCTCAGCAGTCGCAGCCAGCCGATCGCGCCGCAGCCGACGTCGAGGACACGCGCTCCGCGACCTTCGCCGATCTCGTCGAGAAGGCGGCGACCACTCGGCTCCCACACGCGCGATTGGAGCTGAAGCCGCTCCAGCTCCGAGGGCTGATCCGCCAAGAGGTACGGGTGAGAGGACATCCGCGCGCTCCTTTCGAAGCCGGCCCTACAGGTGGCACACAGTAGACGCCTTGTCGCCCGAAGCCCGAACGAGCTAGGATCGATGCGTGGCAAGCGTCGAGGTCGACGCCCACCGCGGGCAGCAGATTGTCGAGGATGCGAAGCGCTACGTCCTCTACTCGTGGTCGGTGCAGGACGCGATCTCTCCGATCGCGGTCGCTGGCGGTGAGGGGCGCTACTTCTGGGATTACGACGGGAAGCGCTATCTCGACTTCGCCTCGCAGCTCGTGAACCTCGCGCTCGGCCACGAGCACCCGAGGATCGTCGCGGCGATCAGGGAGCAGGCCGGGCAGCTATGCACGATCGGAGCGCCGATGGCGAGCGAGTCACGCTCGCGGCTGGGGCGGCTGCTGGCGGAGGTAACCCCCGGCGACCTGACGATGTCGTTCTTCACGAACGGCGGAGCGGAAGCGAACGAAAACGCGATCAAGCTCGCGCGCTGGTACACGGGGCGCCACAAGATCATCGCTCGGTACCGCTCGTACCACGGCGCGACCGCCGGCGCGATCACGCTCACGGGAGATCCGCGGCGCTGGCCCGCGGAGCCCGGAATTCCGGGAGTCGTCCGGATGCTCGATCCGTACACCTACCGCTGCCCAGCCGGCCATCCCGATCCGTGTCCGGTCTGTACCGGCGGGCCGCACTTGGAGGAGCTGCTCCAGTACGAGGGGCCCTCCAACGTCGCGGCGGTCATCCTCGAGACCGTCGTCGGGCCGAACGGGGTGATCGTCCCTCCAGACGGCTACCTCCAATCGATCCGCGAGACCTGCGACCGCTACGGCGTCCTGCTCATCTGCGACGAGGTGATCGCCGGCTTCGGTCGCACCGGCAAGTGGTTCGCCTGCGAGAACTGGGACGTCGTGCCGGACATCCTCGTCGTCGCCAAGGGCATCAATTCGGGCTATGTCCCATTGGCTGCGATGATCTTCAGGGAGAAGATCGCCGACTGGGTCCGTGACAAGTACTTCGCGAGCGGACTCACCTACAGCGGTCATCCGCTTGCTTGCGCCTCCGCCGTAGCATCGATCCAGACCTTTCAGGAGGAGGGGATCGTCGAGCACGCCTCGGCGATGGGCCCCGAGTTCGAGCGCCGACTCCTCGGACTTCAGGAGCGCCACCCCTCGATTGGAGACGTGCGGGGACTGGGGTGCTTGTGGGGCCTCGAGCTGGTCAAGAACCGCGAGACGCGCGAGCCCCTCGTTCCCTTCAACCCGACCGGAGAGGAGCTTGCCCCGGTCGCCCGGATGGCGAAGGCGGCACTCGACGACGGCCTGTATCTCATGACTCGCTGGAACATGGTGATGGTCTGCCCGCCGCTGAACATCACCATCGAGGAGCTCGAGGAGGGGATCGCGATTCTCGACACGGCGCTAGCCGTCGCAGACGAGTTCGTCGTGTAGCGGCTCGGAAGCGAGAGTGAGGCTGGATCTGGCCGGACCGATGAGTTCTCGGTGGATTTTCGGTCTCCATCGCGCGTGTGTCCGCAGCAGGGTGAGACGCGGCCGGAGCAGGCCGCCGAGAAAGGAGTCGTGAGATGACGCGGTATCTGATCTCGTTCGATGACGGCGCAATGACGTTTCCCGAGGAGGATCTCCCCGACGTGGCCGAGGCAGCGCACGCGGTGGTGCAAGAGGCAAAGGACGCCGGCGTTTGGGTGTTCGGCGGCGGGCTGCATTCCCACGAAGAGGTGAGCGTGGTGGCCACCGACGGGACGGTCACCGACGGCCCATACCCTGAGAGCAAGGCGTACATCGGCGGATTCTCGGTTGTCGACGTTTCATCACGCGAGGAGGCGCTGGAGTGGGCTGGCAGGATCGCCGTCGCCTGCCGTTGTGCGCAGGAGGTTCGCGAGTTCGGGCCCGGCTCTACGCCCTGATCAAGGCCATCCGCCACAGGCGGCGGAAGGCGTCTTGCGCTTCGCCGTTCGCCCACCATCGCCTGCGCGAGTGTGCGGGAATGTCCCTTGAGCGTCGCCAGGAGCTCCGCAGCTCTTGCTTCGCAAGAGACGGACGTTACGATCGCTCGGTGTCTCATCCAGCCATTCGGTACGCGAAAACGATCGACGGACTGCACATCGCCTACCAGGTCGTCGGCGAAGGACCCGTCGACCTGGTCTACGCACCGGGCTGGTTCTCCAATCTCGAGGCAGTCTGGGAGGTGCCGGATCTCGGCGACTTTCTCGGCGAGCTCGCGAGCGCGTTTCGACTGATCCTGCTCGATCGGCGTGGCTTCGGGCTCTCGGATTGGCCCATCACGAGCGGGGCGCTGTCGATGGAGCTCGGGATGGACGACATTCGAGCCGTCATGGATGCGGCCGGGAGCGAGCGCGCGGTGCTGTTCGGCTTCGACGACGGCGGCGCTATCTGCACCCTGTTCGCCGCGTCCTACCCAGAGCGCGTCTCGGCTCTCGTCCTGTTCGCGATGTGGGCCACGTACTACGCGTCGTCTGACTACCCGTGGGGATGGACGACAGACGAGGCCGAAGCGTGGTGGCAGCTCATCGATCGCCATTGGGGAACCGAGCGCTTCTGGGAGGCGAACAGCGCAGTCGTCGACCCAGCGATTCGACGCGACCCCGAGCGCGTCAAAGCGTGGGCTCGCTACTCGCGCCTGTCGGCCTCTCCAGGGTCTGCTCTGGCCATCGAGCGGGCAGGGCGCGAGACGGACATTCGAGCGCTGCTCAAGGCCGTGTCGGTTCCGACGCTCGTGATGCACCGGACGAACGATCCGAACGAGCGAGTTGAGCAGGCCCGATACATCGGAGACCAGCTGCAAAATGCACGCGTTGTCGAACTGCCCGGCGACGAGCATGCGCCGTTCGCGGGGGATCGGGAACGCGTGCTGCGAGAGCTTCAAGACTTCCTCGCATCGCTCCAGGAAGAACCCGAGCTGGAACGAGTTCTGGCAACCGTTCTCTTTACCGATCTCGTCGGCTCGACCGAGCGAGTGGCGGCTCTAGGTGATCGCGCTTGGCGTGAACTCGTCGAGCCGCATCACGCCGTCGTCCGCGGACTCTTGGCGCGCTACAGGGGTATGGAGGTGGACACGGCCGGGGACGGATTCTTTGCGACATTCGATGGTCCCGCGCGTGCGGTGCGATGCGGCCGAGCGATCATCGACGCTGTGCAGCCTCTCGGCCTCGACGTGCGGGCAGGAGTGCACACAGGTGAAGTCGAGGTGATCAACGGGAAGGTCGGCGGGCTCGCCGTGAACATCGGTGCTCGAGTTGCCGGTCTCGCTCGAATCGCGCGAGCTCCTCGTCTCGTCGACCGTGAAGGACCTGACCGCAGGTTCGGGTCTTGTGTTCGAAGACGCTGGTGTGCACGAGCTCAAGGGCATCCCGGAGCAGTGGCACCTATACCGCGTTCTGGCCGTCCCGTCGTAGCTGCCAAGCGAGACGTCGCCGGCGTGGCCGAGCGTGCTCTCCCCGGAGCGTTCAAACAGCGCGCTCGAAGTGCTCGATCGTTGCGCGCACGCCGTCGGCGAGCGACGTGTGGTGGATCGGGCCGATCAGCCGCTCGAGGAGGCGCGCTTCGAGGGACTCGGGGAACGGGAGCTGGCCTTCCTCCCACGTGACCTTGCCGGCGGCTGCGGGCGCCGCGGCCTCGATCGCGTCGACAACCTCCTGCATCGCCGACGGCACGCCCGGGAAGTTCGCGACGTGCGCGCCCTCGGTCGCCGCGCGTGCGGCGAGCGCGAACGCGCGGCCGACGTCTGGCGCGAAGTCGTACTGTGCTGTCCCGCCGTAGGCGATGGTGTAGCCCTCGCCGCGTGCAGCCGCCTCCATCGCGAGCGACGGCCCGGACGTGAGGCCCTGATCACGGCCCGGCCCGTAGACGATGTACGGTCGGATACCGATCGACGCGACGTCGTCGTCGTGCCAGTAGACGCGCGCCGTCCCCTCGTTCGCGAGCTTGAACACGCCGTAGAGGGTCGACGGCTCCGTGCCGCCCGACTCGGGCGCAGGGGAGGGATCGGCGGCGGTGTAGACGGCGGTCGAGCTCGCGTAGGCGATGCCACGGATCCGATTGAGCCGCGCCTTGATCGCCTCGAGGACGACGACCGTCCCGTGGACATTGACGCGCGCGCCGCGCTCCGGATCCGCGCGGCAGAACGGGACCTGCAGCGCAGCGAGGTGGACGACATGGGTGATCCCGTGCTCGTCGAGCGCGCCGCCAACGGCATCTGCATCGGTCACGTCTCCCGCCACCCAGGTGGCCCGAGAGCGCTCCTCCTCCGTCAGCACGAGTCGGACGCGCGCGTCGTCAGAGCCGAGGTCGAACCCGACGGGCTCCTCGCCGAGATCGATGAGAGCCTTCAGCGTCCAGGCGCCGAGGCAGCCGAGGGCGCCGGTGACGAGCGTGCGTCCGCCCTCAGGCAAGCGGCGCGTCCTCGTAGACCGTGACCGTCTCCGTGTAGAACTCGATCGCGGCGCGTCCCTGCTCGTGTGGCCCCCAGCCCGACCCCTTGATGCCGCCGAACGGCACGTGCACGTCCGCGCCGGCGGTCTGCGAGTTCACGTGGACGATCCCGGCCTGGATCTCGCTCGTGAAGCGCTGGGTCTCGCGCAGATCGCAAGTGAAGATCGACGCGGACAGGCCGAAGGGCACCGCGTTGGCTCGCTCGATCGCGTCGTCGAAGCTCGAGTAGCGGTAGAGCGAAGTCACGGGACCGAACACCTCCTCGCAGGAGAGCTCGGCATCGTCGGCGAGCCCCTCGAAGACGGTCGGCGCGACGAGGTAGCCCGCGTCGTCGGCACGCTCGCCGCCCGCGAGAACGGTGCCGCCGTCGGCCCGCGCCCGCTCGATCGCGCCGAGGATCTCCTCCATCGCGCCCTCGTTGACGACCGGGCCGACCTCGATCTCCGGGTCGGCCGGATCGCCTACCTTGCCAGCCACGACGCGCGCGAGCAGCTTCTCGCGGAACGCGTCGTAGACCGAGTCCTCGACGAGGATCCGACGCGTCGCCGTGCACTTCTGCCCGGCGGACCAGAACGCTCCCGCATACGCCGCCTCCACTGCCCGGTCGAGCTCGGCCGCGGCAGTCACGATCAGAGGGTTGTGGCCGCCGAGCTCGAGCTGGACGCGGCAGTCCCGCGCTGTCGCCTCGTCGCGAACCGAGCGCCCCACCGGCACCGAGCCCGTGAACGAGATCGCGCGTACGCCTGAGTTGGAGACGAGCTCGGCGCCTGCCTTCGACCCCGAGCCCGTGAGCACGTTGAGCACCCCCGCGGGCAGGCCCGCCTCGACGAAGCACTCGGCGACGTGCAGTCCGGTGCGCGGCGCCTCGTACCCGAGCTTCAGTACGAGCGTGTTCCCGTAGATGAGTGCCGGGGCGAGCTTCCAGACCGGGATCGCGATCGGGAAGTTCCACGGGGTGATGAGGCCCACGACGCCGAGAGGGCGGCGGAGCGTGTAGAGCCGCTGGGCGGCGACGGAGGGCTCGTACTGCTCGCCGATCGGCCGGTACGCCTCGCCCGCGGCGTAGCGGAGGATCGTCGCGGCGCGCAGCGTCTCGAGGCGTGCCTCGCGCAGCGGTTTTCCCATCTCCGCGGTCATATCCTGGGCAACCTGCTCGGCGCGCGCCTCGATCACGGCGGCGGCTTTCGTGAAGTACGCGGCACGCTGTCCGGCGGGAAGCGCAGACCACGCGGGGAAGGCCTCGCGAGCTGCCGCGATCGCTACGCGTGCGTCCTCGGCGGTGGACGCGGGATAGGACCCGGTCACGACCGACGGCCGCCACGGGCTGCGCTTCTCGTAGGTCTCGCCGGCTGCGCTCTCGCGCCACTCTCCGCCGACGTAGTTGCGGGCTGGTGCTCCGGTCACGGTGGCGGTCATGGGACGGGCTCCTTTTCGATCAGGTCGGAGGCACGAACGACAGGGTTGACGAGAGTGCCGATCTCGGGGACGTGAATCTCGACGAAGTGGCCGGGCAGAAGCGTGAAGCTGTCCGGCGGGACGAGGCCCGTACCCGTGAGCAGGATGGTCGCCTGGGGAACGGGGTTGTCCGCGACGAGCCACTTGACGAGCTCTTCGAACGAGCGCTTCATCCGGGTCGTGGACGTCTCGCCCTCGAACACGATGCGTCCCCACTCGTCGGTGACGCGCAGCGTCAGGTGGAACGGGCCGGCGTGCCCGTTGGAGACGTACACGGTCGGCCCGATCGAGCACGCGCCGGCATAGATCTTCGCCTGAGGCAGGTACAGGGGGTTCGCTCCCTCGATGTCGCGAGACGAGACGTCGTTCCCGATCGTGTACCCGGCGATCCGGCCGTGCTTGCCGAGTACGACGCCGATCTCGGGCTCGGGGACGTTCCAGGCCGAGTCCTCGCGGATTCCGATCGCCCGGCCGGGACCGACGGTACGGCGCATCATCGCGTCCTTCATGAAGAGCTCCGGGCGCGGTGCGTCGTAGACCAGGGTGTAGACGTCCTTGACCGCGCTCTCCTCGATGCGTGCATCGCGGGAGCGCTCGTACGTCACGCCGGCGCACCAGATCTCCGGCGCATCGAACGGGGCCATCAGCTCGTACGGGTCCGGCAGCTGGAGTGTGTCGACGTCGTGCGGCTCGATCGTCGTGCCGCCGTCCAAGACGACGCGTCCGTCTCGGACTGCTCCGGTCTCGACACCCTTCGGCCCGCGGACTCGGACGTAGCGCATCAGTAGACCGCCCGGCCGCCGGAGATGTCGTACGTCGCGCCGGTCGAGAACGAGCACTCCTCGCTCGCGAGCCAGCAGACGAGTGCCGCGACCTCCTCGGGCTCGCCGATGCGTCCCATGGGGATGCGCTCGACCATGTAGTCGATGTGCTCCTGCGTGATGCCGTCGAGGATCGGCGTCTCGATCACGGCGGGGGCGATGCAGTTCACGATCACGCCGGTGCGCGCGACGTCCTTCCCGATCGCCTTTGTCATCCCGATTACGGCGGCCTTCGAGGCCGAGTACGCGCCGGCCATCGGGTTGCCCTCCTTGCCCGCGATCGAGGCGACGTTGACGATGCGCCCGTAGCCGCGCTCGACCATTTCCGGGAGAACGGCGCGGTTGCAGAAGAACACACCGTCCGCGTTGATGCCCATGACGCGGCGCCACTCGTCATCGGTCACCTCGACGGTGGGGAGCGAGGCCCCCGGGACGCCGGCCGAGCACACGAGGACGTCGATCGGGCCGAGCTCCTCTCGTGCGCGTGCGACCGCTGTATCGACGTCGGCGGAGCGGGACACGTCACCCGCGAGCGCGAGGACCCCCGACGGCGCCTCGGCGTCGAGATCGAGCGATGCGACCTGCGCGCCCTCGTCGCACATCCGCTGCGCGACGGCGGCACCGATGCCGCTCGACCCGCCCGTGACGAGCGCCACTCTCCCCGAGAATCTCCCCGCGTTGCTCATGTCTCGCGCCCAAGCCTAAAGTCTCGAAGGCGTGGCCTTCGATCCCACACGCGACTACCCGCTCGGCACGAGACGCCCTGACCTCGTGACGACGCCAGGCGGAGTCTCGCTCGGCGACGTCACGCTCGAAGCCGTCCGCGGCGGGAAGCTCGGCGCGGACGAGATCCGCGCGACACCCGAGACGCTGCGCCTGCAGGCGCAGGTCGCCCTTGCGGCGGGCCGGACGCAGCTCGCCGCCAACCTCGAGCGCGCCGCTGAGCTCGCCGCCGTTCCCGACGACCTCCTGCTCGAGATCTACACAGCCCTCCGTCCCGGTCGTGCGACCAAGGCCGAGCTCGAGGGCTGGGCGGACGACTCGAGGGCTTCGAGGCCTCTCGAACTGCATTGTTCGTCCGCGAGGCGGCAGCCGCCTACGCCGACCGAGGGCTGCTCGCCGATGGGTAGCCGCCGATTCGCGTCCCGCGCGACCCGTGACCTCCACCTCGAGCAGCTCGTCTCGCCGCTGCCCGAACTCGGGCTCGTCGCGGCGAATGGGCCGGCCGATCCCGAGCCCGAGCTCGTCGTCGAGAACGGCGTGGTCACGCGCATGGACGGTCATGCCGCCGCCGAGTTCGACGTGATCCACCGGTTCGTCGTGACGCACGGCCTCGATCTCGACGTTGCCGCCGAGGCCATGGCGCTCGAAGACCTGACACTCGCGCGGATGCTCGTCGACGTCAACGTTCCGCGCGCCGAGCTCGTTCAGCTCTCCCGCGGCCTGACCCCCGCGAAGCTCGCGCGCGTCATCGGGCTCCTCGACCCGGTCGAGCTCATGCTCGCACTCAAGAAGCTCCGCGCCCGTCGCGTTCCCGGAAACCAGGCACACGTCACGAATCTCAAGGAGAACCCGGCGCTGCTCGCCGCCGACGCGGCTGAGGCGGCACGTCGCGGCTTCGCCGAGATGGAGACCACCGTCGGTGTCGCCCGGTACGCGCCGCTGAACGCCATCGCTCTCCTCGTCGGCTCGCAGACCGGCCGTCCGGGCGTCATGACGCAGTGCGCCGTCGAGGAGCGGCGAAACCTCGAGCTCGCGATTCGCGGCCTCGTGACCTACGCGGAGACGCTGTCCGTCTACGGGACGGAGCCCGTCTTCGTCGATGGCGACGACACTCCGTGGTCGAAGGCGTTCCTCGGCGCGGCGTACGCCTCGCGCGGCGTGAAGGTTCGTTTCACGTCGGGCACGGGCTCGGAGGCGCTCATGGGCTACGCGCAGGGTCTCTCCATGCTCTACCTGGAAGCGCGCTGCCTCGCCGTCGTCCGTGCGTCCGGGTCGCAGGGTGTCCAGAACGGATCGATCTCGTGTGTCGCGCTCGTTCTCTCGGTGCCGGGCGGGACTCGCGCGATCCTCGGCGAGAACGTCCTCGCCGCGTGGCTCGACCTCGAGGTGGCGTCCGGCAACGACGCGATCGCGTCGCACTCGGAGATCCGCAAGACGGCGAAGCTCATGGGGCAATTCCTGCCGGGGACGGACTTCGTCACATCCGGCTACTCCATCATGCCGCGCCACGACAACACGTTCGGCGGCGGGAACTACGACGCCGACGATCTCGACGAGTGGCTCACTGTCCAGCGGGACTGGCAAGTGGATGCGGGCATCGAGCCGGTCTCGGAGGAGGAACTCCTGCGCGTACGCGAGCATGCCGCCCGCGCGGTGCAGGCCGTCTTCGCCGACCTCGGCCTGCCTGCGATCTCCGACGACGAGGTCGAGGTGGCGACGTCCGGGTACGACGCGCGCGAGATGCCGGATCGCGATCGCGCCGCCGACGTCGCTGCGGCCGACGAGCTGCTCGCGCGCGGCGTATCCGGGCTCGACGTCGCACTCGCGCTCGACCGCGGCGGCTTCGCCGACGTCGCCGAGGCCGTGCTCGGTATGCAGCGGCAGCGAATCTCCGCGGACTATCTCCAGACCTCGGCCGTCATCGATGCCGACGGCCTCGTCCGCTCTGCGGTCAACGACCCGAACCACTACTCCGGCCCGGGAACGGGATACCGGCTCGAAGGCGAGCGCTGGCAGCTCCTCCAGTCGCTCCCGCAGGTGGTCGCTCCGGCCGACCTGCTCGGCGACGTGGAGGGTGCCGAGCCGATCGTGTCCGATGGGGACGTGGCGACGGCCGGTGACGACGCGACCGAGGTGGTGGTCGCGGTCGGCCCGGCGTTCGGTGCGACGATCCGCCGCACGATCTCGGATCTCGACCATCGTGACGTGCTCGAGGCCGTCCGGGAGGGAGTCCGCGAGGGCGGTGCTGAGCCGCGCCTGGTGCGCGTGCGTCGCGTGGCCGACGTCGCCTTCATTGCGCACGACGGCGCGCGGCTCTCGGGATCGAGTGTCGCCATCGGCCTTCAGTCGAAGGGCACGGCGGTGATCCACCGCGCGGATCTGCAGCCGCTCGACAACCTCGAGCTGTTCGGCATGTCGCCGCTCTACACGCTCGAGTCGTACCGCGCGATGGGGCGGAATGCCGCCGGCTACGCGCTCGGTCAGCGCGTCGGCCCGGTGCCGACGGAGCTCGACAACTTCGCGCGCGCGAAGCTCATCGTGCGGACGACGCTCCTGCATGCCCGAGAGACGCAGGCGGTCGTGCCGGGCGCGCCGCCCATCGAGCTCTCACTCGTAGCGGCATCTGTCGCGTGAGCGCTTCGTTACGCGCCGGGCGTTCCGCCCTGGCCCCAATGCTGCGGAGGAACGCCCTGGATGATCACGTGGATGCGCTCCTTGGCAGCGCCGCTCGACTCGTGCAGCGCGTCGGTGAGCGCCGCGATCATCTTCGGGACGGACTCCTCGGTCACCCGCGTGTCGTAGAGCTTCACCTCGATCACCGGCATCGCAGCTCTCTCCTCTCCTGGACGCGTCGATCCTATGACGACGGCGCGGGCGGCATCTGGTCGACCGGCCACGGCTTGCCAGCAAGGCCCCAGTTCTTCGGGTTGTGGCCCTCGACGATCACCCACGTGTGCTCCTTGAGACCCGGATGCGTCGCCTCGCCGAGCGCATCGGTGAGCTTCTCGATGAGCGCTGCGCTCGTCTCCTCGCTCATGCGGTAGTCGAACAGCTCGACCCTGATCAACGGCATGGGTGCTCCTTCCGGTTAGCGTACGAGCCGTGCCCTGGGCACTCCAGCACTGTGGGCTGATCGTCGCCGATCTCGAGCGCTCCCGCCGCTTCTACGGCGGGGCCCTCGGTCTCGAGGAGGTTCCGCGCCCGCACAACTTCGTCTTCGAAGGTGCCTGGTTCCAGGTCGGAGACGACCAGTTGCACCTCCTCGTCGAGACCGAGACCACCAGTCGCGCCGGTGGCGACGATCCCGGCCCGAGCGCGGCCGTCGGGCTCGCGACGCACATCGCCCTCGAGGTGGACGATCTCGCGGCGGCGCTCGCACGGCTCGGCGAGCATGGCGTGTCGCTGATCGGTGGCCCGATGCCGCGCGGGGACGGCTACGACCAGGTGTTCGTGCGCGACCCCGATGGCTACGTCATCGAGCTCTTCCAGCACACGGGCAAGGACCAGAGCGACGCACCGCTCCGCGCGCCGGTTCGCAGCTAGAGCGCGCCGATCGCGAGATAGGTCTCCCGCGCAGCGGCAACGCCGAGCGGGAATGTCTCGAGCAGCATTCGCTCGTTCGGCGAATGCGTGTGGCTGTCGGGGAGCGCGAGGCCGGCCATGACCGTCGGGATGCGACGGTCCGCGAGCGCGGCGCTGATCGGCAGCGTGCCGCCGACCCTGACGATGAGCGGTCTGCGGCCGAACACACGCTCGAAGGCGGCTCGCGCGACGTCGAGCACGACCGTGTGGCGTGGGAGAACCGCGGGTGGGATGAGGTCGGCGCTCACGATCTCGAGTGAGGCGCCGGCCGGGAGCTCGGCGCGCAGGAGCGCTTCCGCGGCTGCGGCGAGTGTCGCGGGATCCTGGCCGGGCGCGACCCGGATTGTGATCCCGGCAGACGCGTGCGAGACGAGCGTCGTGTTCCGCAGGCCGGGCTTGCCGCCGAGAATGCCGGTGACGTCGAGCGACGGCTCGACGAAGACCCGCTCGTAGAAGTCCTCCGCGGCTCGCTCGTCGAGGGGGGCGGCGCCGACTCGCGCGAGCTCCTCGGATCCTGGCGGCAGCTCGCGCCAGCCTTCCGTCTCGTCCTCGCTCGCCCGCGTGACGCCGGCGCGCAGCGACTCCGGAAGGCGGCCGTCGCGAGGAAAGAGCGCGGTCAGCGCCTGGGCGAGCGCATGGATCGCGTTGAGGGCGGTGCCGCCGTAGTGCCCCGAGTGGAGGTCACGATCGCCCGTCCGCACCTCGACGTCGAGCGCGACCAGGCCGCGTGTCGCGACGACGAACTCCGGCGAGTTGCGCCGCTTCATCCAGCCGTCGAGGACGACGCACGCATCGACCGGTCCGTCGTCGCGTTCGAGGAAGCGGATGATCGCGTTGCCGCCGGTCTCCTCCTCGCCGTCACAGACGACCCGGAAGGTCACCGGAGGTGGGCCTTCGGCGAGGAGCTCCTCGATCGCCTCGAGCTGCATCCAGAGCTGACCCTTGTCGTCGGCGACGCCACGTGCGTAGAGCCATTCGCCGCGCACCTCCGCGGAGAACGGGTCGCTGGCCCACAGCTCGAGCGGCGCGGGCGGCTGGACGTCGTAGTGGCCGTACACGAGCACCGTCGGCGCATCCGGCGGGCCCGCGATCTCACCGACGACGAGGCGCCCCTCTTCCCGCACCTCGGCCTCGCCGCCGAGCACCCGCACCTTGTCCGCGACCCAGTCGGCGGCTCGCCGCACGTCTGCCGCGTGCGCGGAGTCGGCACTCACGCTCGGGATCGCAAGGAACTCGCCGAGCTCGTCGAGCCAGCCGTTGGGAAGCTCGGTCACGCCGCTCGATCGTACGTGGCCACGAGAGCGGCTATCGTGAGAGCGCGCGTTCGCCCTTCCGTCTTGCTCGAGCCTTCTGCCGCAGAGCGTCGGCTCGAGCCAAGAGCCGCGGCGCTCGCGGGGGCGGGCAGATCCGAGCAATCGACGGAAGGAGCGGAATGGCGACCAAGAGGCAGCAGACGATGGCCAAGATCACGCGGGAACGGGCTGTCAAGGAGAAGCGTGAGCGGAAGCTCGAGAAGAAGCGGGCGGCGTCCGCCGAGAAGAAGGCACGGGCGGCGGGAACGTGGGTGGAGGACGTCGAGAGCGACGGCGACGATTCAGCCGCGCTCCTCGATCCTCATCAGACCGACGGAGATGATGGTGCGGTACTGGGGGAACGCGTGGTGCCCGGCCTGTAGGAGGTACTGGTCGGCGGAGAGCATTCGCTGATACACGTAGAGGGGCACCTTCACCATTCGGTCGCACTCGGCCTTCGTGCACTCGCACGCGAGCTCGACGAGTCCCTGCGCATCCGCCTTCGGCCCCGCAGCGGCGGCCGTTCTCATGTTTGCGGTACGGCATGCCACGCGGTGTGAGATTCCGTCCTGCTCGGTCGCCGGCAGTTCTCTCGCCGAACTAGTGGCCATCGCGTCTCCTCCTGAAATGAACGGATAAGGAGGGCGCAAGGCCGCGCCTTCGGTATTCGTCCTGTGTGCTCTCAGTGTACGCATGACCCTCCGGCGAGCGGTTTTCTCCGCTCCGAGCGGGCTGCTGCTACCCTGCGGGCACGGACGGCAACCGTCGTCCCGTGAGGTTTGACTTCTTCGGTTCCTCCTAAGGGCAGTCGAGGCAGACGGATCTCGACCCCGCAACAGACGTTGCACAAACCCATAGGAGTTGAATCGAGATGCAGCAGTCCTTTTCCGAGCTCGGCGTGTCCGCGCGCATTGTGCGCGCACTCGCCGCGCGTGACATCACCACACCGTTCCCGATCCAGGCGCAGGTCCTGCGCGACGCGCTGGCCGGCCGGGACATCCTCGCGAAGGCCCCAACGGGCTCGGGCAAGACGCTCAGCTTCGCGATCCCGATCGTCGAGCGCGCCCAGGTAGGTGATCGGCGCCCAGCGGCGGTCGTGCTCGTGCCGACGCGCGAGCTCGCGTCGCAGGTCGCCGGGGAGCTCGAGGCGATCGCGCCCGCCGGCGTGGACGTCGCCACCGTCTACGGCGGGGTTCCCCTGCACGCCCAGGCGAAGCGCGCCCGGAACGCGCACGTCCTCGTCGCGACGCCGGGTCGGCTGAACGACCTGCTCGAGCGCAAGGCCGTGACCCTCGACCACGTGCGAACTCTCGTCCTCGACGAGGCCGACCGGATGCTCGACATGGGCTTCAAGCCGCAGGTCGATCGCATCGTCCGCCGCATGCCGCAGGCAAGGCAGACGATGTTCTTCTCGGCGACTCTCGACTCGACGGTCGGCGAGCTCGCCCGCGCGTACACGAGCAATCCCGTGCGCTGCGAGGCGGCGCCGCTCACGTCGGAGACGACGGGCGAGGTCGTGCATCGCTTCGTCTCGGTGAACGCCGAGGACAAGGTTGCAACTCTCGCCGAGCTGTTGCGCGAGGACCGCGGGCTCGCGCTCGTCTTCGTCAGGACGCGGCGCGGCGCGGATCGCCTCGCCAAGAAGCTCGCGTTCCACCAGGTCGACGCAGTGGCGCTCCACGGCGACCTCAGCCAGGGGCAGCGCGAGCGGGCGCTGCGGAGGTTCGAGTCCGGAAAAGCCACGACGCTCGTCGCGACGGACGTCGCGGCGCGCGGGCTCGATCTCGTCGACATCACGCACGTCATCAACTTCGACCCGCCGGCCGAGCACGCGGGGTACGTCCATCGCGTCGGCCGAACGGGACGGGCAGGTCGGAGCGGCGTCGGCGTGACGCTCGTTCTCCCCGAGCAGCAGGAGGACGTCAGCCGCGTCGCGCGCCTGGCCGGTCACACGGAGCAGTTCGCGTCGGGAGGCATGAAGATCGCACCCCCACGTCGCGTGTACACGTCACGGCGCGGTCGCTCGAAGTGGGGCTCGGTTGCTCCTCGCCGCAAGATCTGAAGTCCGCTAGCGCGGACTTCAGATCGCAAGACCCCTGAAGGCGGCTGCTTCGCAGCCGCGTCGCTGCGGACCCTGAACGTCTCGGTTGGACGCTTGCGCTTGCCCTAGCTCGAGACCGCGAGCTGCTGGTCGATCCAGGCCTCGGCCTCGGCACGGTCGATGCCGCGCGCGACCTCGATCTCGCCCGAGAGGAGCTCGCGCGCCTTCAGGTGAAGCGCGCGCTCACTCGTCGACAGCTTGATCGGCGTGCCCGTCGCCGTGCGTCCCTGCTCGCGCTTCACGCCGTCCCGCACGATCTCCGCGAGATCGAGTGGATCGCCGCTTCGGAGCTTCTCCTGCGCGTGGGCTAGACGCTTGGACCAGATCTCGTCGCTGACCACGCCTTCCTCGCGGAGCGTCTTCTGCACCTTCTTGAGGTCGGCTTCGGTGGCCGGCGGGCGCAGCAGCTCGTTGGCCCGCGACACGGGGAGCGTGACCGAGAGGTCGTTCCCGAGCTCGATCACGACGACCTCCTCCTCGGCGCCGAGCACGATCTTCTTCTCGCGCGCAGCGATGCGCCCCACGCCATGCGGCGGGTACGCGACAACGGTGCCGACCGTCAGCTTCACCGTTCCAGCCTATCGGTCGCGGACTTCGCGAGTGCCTTGGCGCGGGGAGGAGCCGGCTAGAGGCCGACGACGAGCTCGCGCTCGCCGCCGCGCCAACTGGCGTCCAGCGATCCGAGCCGCTGCAGGAGCGCGATGATGCGCGGGTTGTCTCCGCACACAGTTGCCGTCAGCTGTGTGATTCCGGCGGCGCGCGCGTCGGCTGCGAGCTCGCTTGCGAGAGTCGATCCGACGCCGAGGCTCTGGTGGGAGTCGGCGACCGCGAAGGCGATCTCGGCCGACCCCTCCTGGCGCGCGAGCCGTGCGATCCCGACCGGCTCGGGGTCGCCGTCCACATAGCCGACGAGCACGTGATGGTCGCGGTCGACACGAGCGAGATTCGCAAGCTCGAGCTCCGACAGCCGCGGCTTGGCGCCACAGAAACGGCGCTCGCGGGAGCGCTCGCCGAGACGTGCGAACAGCGCTGCCACGGTCTTCGTGTCGCCGTCTCGCAGCGACCTGATCGTGAGCCCGTTGACGTAGCGTGACTGCATATGACGAGGGTAACGCGCACCATGGCCCGGAACTTCCCCGCCACGGGCCATCTTGTTGACATGGCCCGAGCGGGCCATCACACTGGTCGGGCCATGGAGCAGGACATTCGCTTCTGCGACGTCGGCGGTCGGCGCATCGCGTATGCGACATCGGGCGAGGGACCGTTGCTCCTGTTCGCTGCACGCTGGGTGTCGCACCTCGAGGAGGAGTGGGAGGACCCGGCTGCGCGCGCGTTCTTCGAGGAGCTCGCGCGGTCGCACAAGGTCGTGCGCTACGACCGTCTCGGCGCGGGCCTCTCGGATCGTGAGCTCACCGCCCCACCCACCACGGAGTCCGAGTCGTGGTCACTCGCGGCGGTGCTCGAGGCGTGCGGTGAGGAATCGGCCACGGTGTTCTCGTGCTCGTGTGCCGGCCTCGCGACCGTGCGCTTTGCGAGCGCGGCTCCGAAGCGCGTGCGCAAGATCGTCTTCTTCGGTGGCTACGTCTCGCGTCGCGACGTTCCGGACGCCACTCGCCGATCCCTCGTCGAGTTCACGCGCTTGAACTGGCAGCTCGCGGCCCAGATGTTCTCAGGCCTCCTCGTGCCTCGCGGAAGCGGAGACGAGATCGCGGCGCTGAGCCGGCATCTCCGTCATGCCGCGACCGCGGAGGCGGCCTCGGACTTCCTCGAGCTCGAGCTCACCGCCGACGCGCGGCCGTTCCTCGCGGGTCTGACGATGCCCGCGCTCGTGCTCCACCGCCGAGGCGACCGCACCGTGCCGATGGGGCATGGTCGCGAGCTGGCCTCACTGCTCCCGAACGCGCGCTTCGTCGCGCTCTCCGGCGATGCGCACCTGCCGTGGATGGACGACCAGCGCGACCTGCAGCGCGCGCTTGCCGGATTCCTCGACGACGCGGCTCCGGTCGAGGCGAACGGCGCGTCCCCATTGAGCCATCGCGAGGCCGAGGTGCTGCGCCTCGTGGCTGCCGGGCTGTCGAACCGCGAGATCGCGTCGTCACTCGTGCTCAGCGAGCACACCGTGCACCGGCACGTTGCGAACATCCTGCGCAAGCTCACGCAGTCGTCGCGCGCCGCTGCCGCCGCCCAGGCGACGCGCGCCGGGTACATCTAGAAGTCCTACAGCGGCGCGAACAGATCGACGGGCACGCCGTCGGGATCGCGCAGCTGCGCATAGCGCTGGCCCCAGAACGCATCCCAGGGCTCCTTCTCGGCGTCGAAGCCCGCGGCGGCGACCCGCGTGTAGATCTCGTCGACCTCGGCGGGGGTCGCGCACTCGAACGCGAGCGCGAGTTGGTTGCCGGTCTCGCGCCTCCAGTCGGGCCGGAAGCTCTTCACGACCTCCTCGGCGTCGAGCATGAAGCGCGTGCCACTCGCCAACGTCGCCTCGATGTGACCCTCACCGTCCTCCGGGAAGTCGACGCCGAGCAGGCGATAGAAGGCGATCGAGCGCGCCGTGTCGGAGGCGACGATGCCGATGGCGTTCAGGTCCGGCACGCCGTGACCCTAGCGCGCTCGGCCATACTCGGACGGGTGGTGTGAACTTCACGGAATGGGGGTATGCAGATGAGCGTGAACCGGCTGGCCGAGATCCTCGAGGAGAAGGGCGGCGACGTGCACGAGATCGACGCAGACTCGTCGGTTTTCGAGGCGGTCAAGCAGATGGTCGAGATGAATGTGGGATCGCTGCTCGTGACGGACGGCGCTGAGATCAGCGGGATCGTCACGGAGCGCGACTACCTCCGCCGCGTGACGCTCGAGGGTCGCACGGAGGAGGCGCCGGTCCGCGAGATCATGTCGTCGCCGCTCGTCGTCGCCATGCCCGAGACGACGATCGACGAGTGCATGGCACTCATGACCGACCGCCGAATCCGCCATGTGCCTGTGGTGGAGGAGGGCAAGGTCGTAGGGCTCGTCTCGATCGGCGACCTCGTCAAGTTCAAGTCGAAGCTGCAGACCTTCCAGATCCAGTTCTTGAACGACTACATCACTGCCGGCTGAACCTCGCCGGCTGACCTGGCGGCAGCGCCGCTAGCGGTCTGCGTGAAGCGAATCGCCCTGTGCGGCGAGAACGAGATCGCGCTCGGGATCGGGCACGTGGTCGCGCAGCACGGGGGCGAGCGCCTCGATGAACGTCATGCCGCCCTCCGAGTACAGGTCGTGCTCGATCCCCCGGTTCACGACGACGACGTCGCCGGCACCGAGCACCTTCGTCTCGTCGCCGACGGTCATCGTCACGTCGCCCTCGACGATCCACATGACCTGCTCGGCGGTCGGGTGCGAGTGGCGTGCAACGCGCGTGCCGGCCTCGTACGTGACGTGGCAGATCATCACCTGCTCGCCGCCGATCGCGTGGATCGCCACCCCCGGGAAGAGGGAGTGGCGCGCCACGCCGTTCCACGTTCTGAAAGGAGAGGTCAGGCGGGAACCTCGAACCGCATGCTGCCCGAGGAGACCGCGTTCACCGAGAGCTCCTCGTCGAAGACGACCTTCTTGCCCTCGCGTGTCGGCTCGGCCCTCGCCTCGAGAGCGCGCAGCACACGCTCGGGCGTGATCGGCAGCTCCGTCACCCACACGCCGATTGCGTCGTAGACCGCCGCCGCGATCGCCGGCGGCTGCGGGTTGTTCGCCATCTCGCCGATGCCCTTCGCACCGTACGGCCCGTCTGCGGATGGGTTCTCGATCATGATCGTGTCGATCTGCGGCATGTCCTCCATGCCCGGCGCGAGGTACGAGCCGAACGCGCCGCCGCGGTGCTCGACGGAGGGGTAGTACGGGTAGCAGGTTTCGAGAATGCCGAGCCCGAGCCCCATCATCGCGCCGCCCTCGATCTGGCCCTCGACCAACGTCGGGTTCATCGCACGGCCGACGTCGTAGCACTGCTGCAGCCGCGTGACACGTACCTCGCCCGTCTCGTCGTCGACCTCGACCTGAGCCGAGCAAGCCGCATACGAGATCGCGGAGTGGGGCGGGAGGTCGACCTCGCCCGTCTCCGGGTCGATGATCGCCGCGTACGGCTTGAGCTGGGCGCCGGTGCCGGTGATGAGCTCGCCGTGCCCCCACGTGGCGGCGGCGGCGACGTCTCCGACGGACAGCTTCGTCTGCGGGGCGCCCTTCGCGATCACCTCGCCGTCGACGATCTCGAGATCGGCGGGGTCGATCTCCATCTCCTTGCCGGCGATCTCGAGGATCTTCTGCTTCACCTGGAGCGCCGCCTTCTCCGCGGCCTTTCCGGCCACGAAGGTCGCGCGCGAGGCGAACGTCCCGGTGCAGACCGGTGACGAGTCCGTGTTCGAGTTGTCGTACGTGATCCAGTCGTAGGGGACGCCGATGGTCTCGGCGACGATCTGGGACTGGATCGTCTTCGACCCGTTGCCGATGTCGGCGGTTCCGGCGAAGACGTCGATTCGTCCGTCCGGCTTCACCTTGATCCAGCACTGCGACGGGTCCCCGTTCTGGTTCATCCCGGTCGGGTACTCGATTGCCGCGATCCCGCGGCCCGTGTGCGTGGCCATCAGTGACCCTCCGTGCTTCCGACCTGGGCCGTGAGGTGCTCGGGGAGCAGCTCCCCGGCCCGGGGCTCGTTCGTCATCGTCCGGTAGTCGGCAGGCAGCTCGTGCCCGATCGCATCGGCGATCGCCTTGAGCGTGTCGATGGTGGACGGATCGGTGTAGGCGACTCCGTTCGGCGAGGTGTCGCCGATGCGGTTCGCGTTTTTCATGCGGATCTCGATCGGATCGATGCCGAGCTCCCTCGCGACCCGGCTCATGTGCGTCTCGACCGCGAACGAGACCGACGTCACGCCGAAACCGCGCATCGCCGTGGTCGGGACGCGATTCGTGAACACCACATACCCGTCGAAGTGCAGGTTCGGGATCGAGTACGCGCCCGTGTGGTGGAAGCTGTGCTTCGTCAGGCCGTAAGGCGAGAACCGTGCGTACGCGCCCGAGTCGTGCAGGGTCAGCATCTTCTGCCCGAGGATCCAGCCGTCCTTCGTCATCGCAGTCGCGATCTCCATGTGCCACGGCGCCCGGGTGGACGAGCACAGGAACTCTTCCTCGCGCGTCCAGCGCCACTTCACCGGCCGGTTGGCCTTCAGCACGAGAAGGCAGGTCATGGTCTCGGTCGCCGTATCGACCTTCCCGCCGAACCCGCCGCCGGTCGTGCCACCGACCAGCTTGAACCTGTTCAGCGGCTGCTGCAGATGCGCGGCGACGACGCCGAGCGAGAAGTAGAGCGCCTGCGTGCAGGAGTAGATCGTCAGGCGGCCGTCCGGCTCGGGGACGACCTGGCACACCTGCGTCTCGATCGGCGCATGCTCGATCGCTGCGGGGCGATACACGCCCTGCACGATCGTGTGCGCGTTGTCGAATGCCCAGTCGATGTCGCCCTTGCGGATCTGCCGGACGTCCATCTCGCCCTCGAAGTGCGGGTACCAGTTGCCCCAGGGATGGATCCTCGGCGCATCCGCGTCGAACGCCTGCCGGATCTCGAAGAGAGCCGGACGCTCCTCGAAACCGATCTCTATCGCGTCCACGGCTGCGGCGGCGAGCGCCTCGCTCTCGGCCGCCACGAGCGCGATCGGCTGGCCGAGGTAACGAACCTCGTCCTTCGCGAGAAGCGGCTCGTCGGCCGGGATCCCCAGCGCCGAGAGGTGGCCGTACTCGAGGAGCGGGACGTCCTCCCAAGTGACGACGGCGTGGACGCCTGCCATCGACTCGGCCCTCGACGTGTCGAGCTTCGTGATCCCCGCGTGGTGATGCGGAGAGCGGAGCGCCTTGGCCCAGAGCGTCCCCGGAACGCTCACGTCGTCGACGTACGTCGTTCGCCCGGTGACGTGCGCGACCCCGTCGTAGCGGGGGATTCGTGCGCCGACGACCTTCATTCCACACCTCCTGTCGCCATCGTCGTGTGCTTCCCGATGGCGGTCGTCGTCAGGTCGAAGGAGTCGCCACGAGCGGCCGCAGCGACGGCGTCGATGATCTTCGAGTAGCCCGTGCAGCGGCAGACGTGGCCGCCGAGTGCTGCCTGGATCGCCTTCTGGTCGTCCGTCCCGCCGCGGTTGATGTAGGCCTGCGCGGCGAGCAGCATTCCGGACGTGCAGAAGCCGCATTGCGCGGAGTAGTAGTGGACGAACGCCTGCTGGATCGGCGAGAGATCTTCTGGCGCGCCGAGTCCCTCCACCGTCGTGATCTCGGTTCCCTCGGCATACGCGGCGGGAAGGAGGCAAGAGCGTCGCGGCTCGCCGTCGACGAGCACCGTGCAGGCGCCGCAGCCTCCCTGGTGGCAGCCGGCCTTGGGGCCGGTCACGCCGAGCTCGTCTCGCAGGACGTCGAGGAGCGGCGTGAGCCCGAAGCCGTCGACGTCGTGCGTTCTGCCGTTGACCGTGAGGTTCATGCGGACTCCTTCAGCTCGTCGAGGACGCGGCGGACAAGCACCGGAAGCACCTTCGCGCGGTACCAGGCGGAGGCCAGTGCGTCGTCGTGCGGAGTGACGTCGCGCAGTGCCGCCTCTCCGGCGGCAGCGGGATCTCCGGCCGCAGCCTCGGCCGAGGGGAGCCGGACCCCCCACGAGCCCACTCCGGTCGCGGCGAGGCGGAGCGTCCCAGCTGCCGAACGAGCCCCCGAGACGGCGAGGGCGGTGTAGTCGTGCGTATGGGGTCGGTCGAGCCCGGCGAACGCGCCCGCCGCAGGCTCGTCGAAGCTCACGGCGAGCAGGAGCCGATGGCGTCGCTCGGAGAGGAACTCCTCGAGTGGCTCCTCGCTCACGTCGCCGCCCGCCGCCGAGCGTGCCGTCGCCCCGAGCGCGAGAAATGCCGACTGGAGGTCGCCGCGGGGAGCCTCGTAGCCCTCGCCCGCGCAGACGTTGCCGCCGACGGTCCCTTGCGAGCGAATCTCGAAATCGGCGACGTTCGCGGCGCACGGCCCGAGCGGAGCCGCCAGCTCGGTGAGTTCCTGGACCGGCGTCGTCGCACCGATCGTGACGCGCGAGCCGTTCTTCTCGATTCCGGAAAGGCCGGCGCGTCCGAGCAGGAGGGCCTTCCTCGGGCGTCGCCTCCGGTATGTGAGGTCCGGTACGACGATCGTCCCACCGCCCACGAGGACGACCTCAGCGCCATCGCCGAAGGCTGCGATCGCCTCGTCCTCGGAGCCCGGCATGAGGACCTCGGTCGCGGCGTCCATCGCCACACTCGCTGCTGCCATCATCCCACCCTTCTCGTTCGCGAGTTCAGTGCGCCGAGTCTAATCCGCTCGCAGTCTCGCGTGGGAGGCACCCGTGTACGCTGCGACGGTGACGTTCCGCACGATCGACGAGCTCGAATCAGCGCTTCGCGAAGCCGACTATCTCCCCGATCGAGGGCTCGCGACCGCGCTCTTCCTCGCGCTCGCGCTCGAGAAGCCCGTCCTGCTCGAAGGCGAGGCAGGAGTGGGGAAGACCGAGGCCGCGAAGGCGCTCGCGACGGCGCTCTCGGCGCGGCTGATCAGGCTCCAGTGCTACGAGGGTCTCGACGTCTCACACGCGGTTTACGAGTGGAACTACCCTCGCCAGCTCCTCCACATCCGTGCCGCGCAGGAGGGCACGGTGTCGGAGGAGGAGCTCTTCGGTCCGGAGTTCCTCATCCGGCGGCCGTTGCTCGAGGCGATCGACTCCGACGAGCCGGTCGTCCTCCTCATCGACGAGATCGACCGTGCCGACGAGGAGTTCGAGGCGTTTCTCCTCGAGGTGCTGTCGGACTTCCAGATCACGATCCCCGAGCTGGGGACGATCCGTGCGCGACGGAAGCCGGCGGTGATCCTCACGTCGAACCGCACGCGTGAGCTCCACGACGCGCTCAAGCGGCGCGCGCTCTTCCACTGGATCGGGCACCCGTCCATCGAGCGCGAGGTCGAGATCGTCCGGCTGCGCGTGCCTGGGATCGCGGAGCGCCTGGCGAAGGAAGCGGCCGCGTTCGTTCGTGGACTGCGCGCTCTCGATCTCGCCAAGCCGCCCGGCGTTGCCGAGACGATCGACTGGGCGCAGGCGCTCGCCGCGCTCGGGCGCGAGGAGATCGACGCGGAGGTCGTCGAGCAGACGCTCGGCTCCGTGCTCAAGTACCGCGAGGACATCGAGACCGTGCGCGACGAGACCCTCGTCGGCCTCATCGAAGAGGCCCGCGCGACCGCGAATCGCTAGACCGGCATGCAGCTCAGGCAGTCACCACGACCGCGGCCGCGAAGCGGCCGCGCTTTAGGGACTTTGGCGCGACCGGAATCCGCACTCGCGGATTCCGGTCTTGCGCGATAGGCGCAGTGCAAGGAAGCGCGATCGTCCGGCACGTCGTCACCTTCGGCCGCGTGTTGCGCGAGGTCGGGATCGAGGTCGGGCCGGGGCGCGTCGCCGACGCGATGCGCGGGCTCGACGCCGTGGATCTCACGCGCCAGGACGACGTCTATTTCACGCTGCGGCAGACGCTCGTCTCGCGTCACGACGAGCTCGAGCTCTTCGACCGCGCCTTCGTCGCCTGGTTCCTACGCGGGCCCGTTGCGCCGCTCGTCCGTCAGAAGCAGACGCGCCGCTTCGCAGATCGGGTCGCGCGCGACACGCTGGAGTCCGGCGCCGACGGCGATGATGAGGACGAGCTGTCGACCCCGCACGAGCTGGGCGCGTCGGGCCACGAGCTCTTGCGCGAGAAGGACTTCGCCGAGATGACGCCCGAGGAGTTCGAACGCGTGCGGAAGCTCATGGCGGCCATTGCACGCACGCGACCGCGGCGGATGTCACGGCGACGGTCCCCCGATGCCCGCGGTGACGTGCTCGATCTCCGCCGGCTCTGCCGCAAGTCGCTCCGCACGGGCGGCGAGCCGATCGAGCAGCCCTGGAAGGCGCGCAAGTCCGTCGCGCGCAAGCTGGTCGTCCTCTGCGACATCTCTGGCTCGATGGACGCATACGCGCGGGCGCTGCTCTTCTACCTCCACGCGATCGTCGGCACGGGCTCGGGTGTGGAGGCGTTCGCGTTCGGGACACGCCTGACCCGACTTACGGACGATCTCGCCACGCGCGACCCGGAAGCGGCGCTCGCACGCGCGAACGAGATCGCCGTCGACTGGGGAAGCGGCACCCGCATTGGCGCGTCGCTTGCGGAGTTCAATGCCGTCTACGGTCGCCGAGCGCTGTCGCGTGGCGCCGTCGTCGTGATCGTCTCGGACGGCTGGGAGCGCGACGATCCGGACCTGGTCGGGCGCGAGATGGCGAAGCTCGCCCGCGCGGCGTTTGCGGTCGTCTGGGTGAACCCGCTGAAGGGCAATCCCGAGTACCAGCCGCTCGCCGGCGGAATGCGCGCGGCGCTTCCCTTCGTTGACCGTTTCCTGCCGGGCCATAATCTCCGCAGTCTCGAAGAGCTCGGCGCGGTGCTCGCCGGCATCGAAAGGAGGCATGCAGCGTGAAAGAGATCCTGCCCGAGATCGACCGCTGGAAGGAGGACGGCGAGAAGGTCGTCGTCGCCACGGTGGTGGCGACGCGTCGGTCGGCGCCACGCCCGATCGGCGCGAGCCTCGCCGTCTCGGAGTCGGGGCAGATGTGCGGCTCCGTCTCCGGCGGCTGCGTCGAGAGCGACGTCTTCGAGAACGCCCAGGAGGTGCTCGCGACCGGCGAGCCGAAGCTCCTGACGTACGGGATCGAGGACGACCTCGCGTGGAGCGTGGGACTCCCGTGCGGTGGCGAGATCGACGTCTTCCTCGAGCGGGTCGAGTAGTGACCATGATCCACCGACTCGCGGAGCTCCGCGAGTCCGAGGAGCGGGGGATCCTCTTCACGGCGATCGAGGGGGACGACGCCGGTAGGAAGGTGCTCGTGCTCGAGTCAGGCGAGCAGCTCGGAGAGGGGCTCGACGAGGCGGTCGCCCGGTTCGGCGAGCTGATCCGTCGCGGTCGCAATCGCCTGCTCACGCTCGACGACGGGTCGAAGGTCTTCGCGGAGTGGTACGGACCCCCGCCGCGACTCTTCGTCTACGGAGCCGTCGACACGGCCGAGGCGATGTGCCGCGGCGCAAAGCTCCTCGGCTGGCACACGATTGTCGCGGACGCGCGCGCGAAGTTCGCGACGCGCGAGCGCATCCCGTCCGCGGACGAGCTCATCGTCGAGTGGCCGGCCGAGGCGATCGCGCAGGTGCAGCCGGACCACCAGACCGCGATCGTCGTCCTGACGCACGACGACAAGTTCGACGAGCCGGCCCTCATCGGCGCGCTCGAGACGGAGGCCTTCTACATCGGTGCGCTCGGCTCGCGCCGCAACCAGGAGCGCCGCCGCGAGCGGCTGCTCGAGGCGGGTGTCGCGGAAGACGCGCTCGAGCGGATCATGGGCCCGTGCGGCCTCGACGTGGGTGCAGACACGCAGGAGGAGACCGCGCTCTCGATCCTCGCGGAGATCCTCGCCGTGCGTGGTGAGCGCGAGGGCGGCTTCCTCAAGGACGCGAAGAAGCGCATCCACGTCGAGGTGGAGTGACGCGGGTCGCGATCGTCACGGGCGCCGCCCGTGGGATCGGTGAGGCGATCGCGCGGCGGCTTCACGCCGACGGGTACCGGGTCGCGGTCGCGGACATCGACGTCGAAGGCGCTGAGCGGGTCGCCTACGAGCTCGGAGGGCAGGCGTTCGAGCACGACGTGCGCGAGCTCGCGTCCTGGGAGCGGCTGCTGGGGCAGCTCGACGAGGTCCACGTGCTCGTCAACAACGCTGCGCGCACGGAGTTCCGCTCGTTCTTCGAGATCGACGTCGACGAGTGGGACGACGTGCTCGCGACGAACCTCCGCGGCACCTACCTCGGCTGCCGCGTCGTCGGCGCGGCGCTGCGCGAGCGTGGGTCCGGCCGCATCGTCAACCTCGCGAGCGACGCGGGCCAGGCGGCGAGCGGCGCGTCCGGAGCCCACTACGCGGCGTCGAAGGCCGCCGTCATCGCGCTCACGCGACGCGCGGCGACGGAGCTCGCGCAGCATGGCGTGACCGTGAACGCGGTCGCGCCGGCCGCGATCGACGGGCCGCTCGCACGGGAGGTACTCCGTGAGCGGCTCGCGGAGAAGCTGTCGGAGATCCCGGTCCGTCGTCTTGGCCGTCCTGAGGAGGTGGCCGCGCTCGTCTCCTTCCTCGTCTCCGACGACGCGGGCTACATCACCGGCGCGACGCTCGACGTCAACGGCGGCGTCCTCATGCGCTGAGCTCAGTTCCGCGACAGCTCGATCAGCTTCAGCACGGTGTTCCAGTTCCGCTGCGTCCCGCGCACGCCGAGTACACGCTCGAGGTAGTCGAGGTTCAGCTTCGACCGCCCGGCGCCGTTCGGAAGCTGGAGGAAGATCTCGCGCCCCTCGACGGTGAACTCGTCGGGCGGCGAGCGGTTCGGATCGAGCTCGGCGACGGCACCAGCCGACGGGGCGGCATCGAGGAAGACGACGTGCAGCTTCGAGACGTCGGCTTCGCGCGATAGGTACGGATTGGACGCTGCGACCGCCTGAAGCTCCGGGGCTGTCCGCAGGATCACGGCGGGGCCGACGCCGAAGGCGCCGGAGATCTCCCGTTCGATCTGGGAGGACAGCACGTTGCCGTCGCCGGTCGCGCGGAACACGACGTTCCCGCTCTGGATGTACGTTCGAACGTCTTCGAGCCCGATCGACGCGAGCAGCGAGCGCAGCTCGGCCATCGAGATCATGCTTCGCCCCCCGACATTGATCCCGCGGAGTAGTGCGATGTATGTCTCGGGTGCCGGCACAGGGGTCGACTCTGCTGACGACGCGACGCAACCGTAATAGAGTCGCCTCGACCATTCCGCCACGAAAGGGGGCACGGTGACGAGCACCGAGACAGGCCTCGGCATCGAGGCGAAGTCGGACGCGATCTACGAGCTCGTCGAGCAAGGTGCACAGGTCGAGCGGCTGGCAACCGGCTTCACGTTCACCGAGGGGCCGATCTGGCATCCGAAGGAGCAGTACCTCCTCTTCTCCGACATGCCGGGCGACGTCCGCCGCAAGTACACGCCGGACGGCAAGGTCGTCGAGGTGAGGAACTTCTCGAACAAGTGCAACGGCATGACGTACGACGCCGACCTGAACCTGCTCGTCTGCGAGCACGTCACGAGCTCGCTCGTCAAGGAGAGCCCGGACGGGTCGCGTGAGATCATCGCGCAGGAGTTCGAGGACGAGGAGCTGAACAGCCCGAACGACGTCTGCGTCCACTCGTCGGGCGCGATCTACTTCTCCGATCCGTGGTACGGGCGCATGCCCGGATTCGGGCAGCCGCGCCAGCGGCGGCTCGGCTTCCAGGGCGTGTACCGCATCGCGCCGGGCGGAGGCGATCCGGAGCTCATCGTCGGCCGCGACGAATTCGAGATGCCGAACGGGATCTGCTTCAACCCGGACGAGACGCTCTTCTACATCAACGACACGCCGGGGGCGTACATCAAGGTCTACGACGCCGCGCCCGACGGGTCCATCTCGAACGGACGCATGTTCTTCGAGGGCGTCGGATCCGGCGTGATCGAGGAGGGCATCCCGGACGGGATGAAGTGCGACGAGCGCGGGAACATCTGGGTGACAGGCCCGGGCGGGATCTGGGTGATCTCCGCCGCGGGCGAGCACCTCGGGACGATCCTCGTGCCCGAGAACACGGGCAACCTCACGTGGGGCGGCGAGGACTGGCACACGCTCTACATCCCGAGCTCGACCTCGCTCTACGCGATCAGGACGATCGTCGGCCCGCGTCGCGAGCCCTACATGAGATAGGAGGCCTGCATGAACGACGAAGGACTGACCCTGGATGCGGATCGCTGCGTGCTAATCATCATGGACCTGCAGAACGACGTGATCATCGACGGTGGCGCCTTCGCGGAGACCGGCTCGGCCGAGCACGCGAAAGAGCAGAACGTCGTCGAGAACGTAAGGGCCCTGGCGGCGACCTGCCGGAGCAAGGGCGTCCCGGTGTTCCACGTCTGGAACATCGTCGAGGAGGGCGGGACCGGCTCGAAGATGAACGCGCCGCTCTTCCAGGGCGTGAAGGACACAGGAGCGCTCGTGCGGGGCACCTGGGGCGCCGCCCCCGCCGAGGGCCTCGAGCCGCAGGACGGCGACCTCGTCGTCGAGAAGATGCGGATGAGCGCCTGGCAGGGCACCAGGTTCGAGACCCTGCTCGCGGGGCTCGGCCGCGACACGATCATCGTCACGGGTGCTTGGACGAACATGTCGGTTGAGCACACGTCCCGCACCGGCGCGGACAAGGGCTTCTTCATGGTCGTGCCCGAGGACGGCTGCTCGACGATGAACGCCGACTGGCACAACGCCTCGATCAACTACGCACTGCAGAACGTCTCGACCGTGACCACGTGTGCGGCGGTGACGGAAGCGCTCGCCGGCGTTCCCGCCGGCGTGTAACGGCACGGAGGAGGGTGGCCGTGGTCTGCGGCCAACGGTCACCCTCCGAGCCGTCGCCTGACTATGGTTCGCGCGTGACCGCGGTCGAGCTTCCGCTCCTGCAGCGGCAGGCGTACATCGACGGGGCGTGGGTCGACGCCGACTCCGGCGAGACGTTCCCATCGTCAATCCTGCGACCGGCGAGACCATCGCTGCCGTGCCGCGGATGGGTGCGGCCGAGACCCGACGCGCGCTCGCGGCAGCGGAGCGCGCGCTCCCAGCGTGGAAGGAGCGCACGGCGAAGGATCGCGCCCGCATCCTCCGCCGGCTCGCCGACCTCATGGTCGAGCACGAGGACGATCTCGCGCGGCTCATGGTGACCGAGCAGGGGAAGCCGCTCGCGGAGGCGCGGGTCGAGGTGGCCTACGCAGCCTCGTTCTACGAATGGTTCGGTGAGGAGGGGAAGCGCGTCTACGGCGACACGATCCCGTCGCCGTGGCCGGACAGGCGGATCCATGTGACGAGGCATGCGGTCGGGGTGACTGCGGGCATCACTCCGTGGAACTTCCCCGCCGCGATGCCGACCCGCAAGTCGGCTCCGGCACTCGCCGCCGGCTGCACGATGGTGCTGAAGCCGGCCGAGCAGACCCCGCTCTCGGCGCTGGCCGTCGCAGCGCTTGCGGAAGAGGCGGGCGTACCTGCCGGCGTCTTCTCCATGGTCACCGGCGCTGCCGAGGACGCTGCGGCGATCGGCGGCGAGATGACGTCGAACGCGGCCGTGCGCAAGCTCGGGTTCACGGGCTCGACCGAAGTGGGGAAGCTGCTCATGGCGCAGTGCGCGCCAGGCCTCAAGAAGATCTCCCTCGAGCTCGGCGGGAACGCGCCGTTCATCGTCTTCGACGACGCCGACCTCGAGGAGGCCGTCTCGGGCGCGATTACGTGCAAGTACCGCAACTCCGGTCAGACGTGCATCTCGGCCAACCGGATGCTGGTGCAGGAGCGGATCTACGACGACTTCGTCTCGCGCTTCATCGATGCGGTTCGGGGTCTCAGGGTCGCCGACGGCTTCACGGAAGGCGTGAACGTCGGGCCGCTGATCGACGAGCCGGCCGTCGAGAAGGTCGAGCGGCATGTGGCGGACGCGGTCGACCGCGGCGCCGAGGTGCTCGTCGGCGGCGAGCGCATCGAGGGCCAGTTCTTCCAGCCGTCCGTGCTCGTCGATGTCCCGGCCGACGCCGCGATGAGTTGCGAGGAGACCTTTGGCCCCGTCGCCGGGATCGCGCGCTTCACGACCGAGGAGGAGGCCGTGCGCATCGCCAACGACACGCCCTACGGGCTCTCCGCGTACTTCTTCTCGCAAGGGCTCGGACGCGTGAACCGGGTCGCCGAGGCGCTCGAGTACGGGATCGTCGGGATCAACACGGGTCTCATCTCGACCGAGGTCGCGCCGTTCGGCGGTGTCAAGGAGTCGGGGATCGGGCGCGAGGGCTCCTCGTACGGGATCGACGAGTGGCTCGAGCTCAAGTACTGGGCGATCGGCGGGATCGGCGGTGCGTGAGTGATCGTCGAGCTGCGTGAGTACAACGTGTACACGGGCAAGCTGCCCGAGCTCGTTCGGCTCTACGAGACCGAGGGCACTGCGATCCAGCAGGAGATCCTCGGCCGATTCGTCGGCGCGTTCACGACGGAGGTCGGGGAGCTCTCGACCTACACGCACATGTGGGCCTACGAGGACTTCGCAGACCGTGAGGAGCGGAGGGCGCGGCTCGCCGCCGACGAGCGCTGGAAGGAGTTCCTGCCGAAGATCTTCCCGCTCATCCACACGCAGCGGAACCGGATCATGGTCCCGACCTCGTACTCGCCGCTCCGCTGATGGGCACCCTCGACGGCAAGGTCGCCATCGTCACCGGCGGTGCGCAGGGGATCGGCGCCGCGATCGCGCGCGGGCTCGAGGCGGAGGACGCGACGGTTGTCGTCGCCGATCTGAGCCCACCCGACGGCGGAATCCGCGCCGACGTCGCGTCCGAAGCCGACGTCGCCCGGATGGTCGAGCGAGACGCTGTCGCGCCACGGGCGGATCGACATCCTCGTCAACAACGCGGGCCTCTACGCCTCGCTCGAGATGCGCGCGTTCACCGAGATCCCGCTCGAGGAGTGGAACCGCGTGCTGGAGGTGAACGTCGCGTCGATGTTCCTCACCTGCCGCGCGGTCGTGCCGGTGATGCGCGAGCAGGGCGGCGGGAAGATCGTGAACATCTCGTCGGGTACGCCGTTTCGCGGTGTTCCCTTCCTCCTGCATTACGTCACGTCCAAGGGCGCGATCGTCGCCCTCACGCGGGCGCTCGCGAAGGAGGTCGGGAAGGACTCGATCCACGTGAACTGCGTCGCGCCGGGATTCACGATGTCGGACGGCGTGAAGTCGCATCCCGAGGTGATCGAGAAGCTGCGCGACGTGTCGGTCGCCTCGCGGACGCTCCAGCGCGACCAGGTGCCCGAGGACGTCGTCGGTGCGGTCGTCTTCCTCTGCAGTTCGGCCGCCGACTTCATCACCGGCCAGACGATGGTCATCGACGGCGGCCAGTACTTCCATTGAGCCTCGTCCTGTCGGAGCACCCGGGCGGAGTGGAGACCGAGGCCGGGACTCGGGTCGTCTACGACCTGGATCGGAACGAGGCGTTCTTCGGCGCGGCCCGCGTCGACGGCCCCGCGATCGTCTGGGAGCTCACGGCCGACCCGGACCCGGGCGACTGGATCGTCCGCTGCGACCGCGTCGACTTCCCGCCCGGTGGGATCGCTCATCGACACGTTCATCCGGGCGCGGGTGTGCGCCGGATCCTCTTCGGAGAGCTGACGATCGACCGCGGCGACGGGCGCCCGCGCACGTACACGACGCGGGGAGTCGTGGCACGAGGGTGCGGACGATCCCGTGCTCGCCACCGCATCGACGACCGAGGACACCGCGTTCGTGCGGGTCCTGCTCCTCCCGGCGGAGTGGGCGGCCGCAGGACCATCAGCTATCTCGATCCCGCCGACGAGGACAAGCCGCGGCTGCAGCGGGCGACGGTTCTGCTCGAGGTTCCGCTGTGAGGACGGGCGGGCAGATCCTCGTCGACCAGCTCGAGCTGAACGGCGCCGACCTTGCCTTCTGTCTCCCTGGCGAGAGCTACCTGCCGGTGCTCGACGCGCTGTACGACTCGCCGATCCGGCTCGATCACCTGCCGCCACGAGCAGGGCGCGGCGAACGCGGCGGAGGCATACGGGAAGCTCACGGGTCGGCCCGGAGTCTGCCTCGTCACGCGCGGCCCCGGCGCGACGCAGGCCGCGGTCGGCGTGCACACGGCGAAGCAGGACTCCTCGCCGATGCTCCTCCTCGTCGGCCAGGTTCCGCGCGCGTTCCGCGGCCGGGAGGCGTGGCAGGAGCTCGACTACGCGCAGGTGTTCGGCGGCATCGCGAAGGCCGCCTGGGAGGTCGACCGCGCCGAGCGGATCCCGGAGCACGTGGCCGAGGCGTTCACGGCCGCGCTCTCCGGGACGGCCCGGGCCCGTCGTGCTCGCGCTGCCCGAGGACGTGCTCGCGGAGGAGGCGGACGTTGCGGACGGCGCTCCGCTTCGAGGCCGAGCGCAGGTGGCGCCTCGTCCAGGAGGATCTTCGACGCGACTGCGGGAGCTCCTGGCAGGTGCCGAGCGACCGCTCGTCGTCGTCGGGGAGGGCGGCTGGACAGCTGCAGACGAGCCGAGACGTGCAGGCGTTCTGCGAGGCGAACGCGCTCCCGGTCGCGTGCGCCTTCCGCTGCCAGGACTTCGTCGACAACCGCTCGCCGAGCTACGTCGGCGTGCTCGGCGTCGCGATGGACGAGGCGATCGCCGCGCGGCTGCGCGACGCCGACCTCGTGCTCGCGATCGGCGGGCGGCTGGGCGAGGTGCCGACGCGGCGGTACACGCTTCTCGACGCGCCGCGCCCGCGGCAGACGCTGATCCACGTCCA
The DNA here is from genome assembly GCA_963744505.1 of uncultured Gaiellaceae bacterium. GTDB lineage: Bacteria > Actinomycetota > Thermoleophilia > Gaiellales > Gaiellaceae > GMQP-bins7. The sequence continues at coordinate 6,988 of CAVUTL010000002.1, read as the reverse complement.
TCCGGATCCGGACGAGCTCGGCCGGGTCTACGAGCCCGACCTCGCGATCGCCGCGACGCTTCCCGCGTTCGCGGCCGCACTGCTCGCGCTCGAGCCGGTCGAGCCGCGCTGGCGCGAGTGGACGGCGGCCGCCCGTGCGGACTACGAGCGCAACCTCGAGCACGAGCCGATGGAGGGCGACGTCGACCTCGGCGAGATCATGGCGCTTCCTCCGCGAGCGGCTCCCCGGCGACGCGATCCAGACCTGCGGCGCGGGCAACTTCACCGTCTGGGCGCACCGCTTCGCCCAGTTCACCCAGTTCGGCACGCAGGCATGCCCGCGGAGCGGATCGATGGGGTACGGGCGTCGCGGCTGCCGTCGCGGCGAAGCTCGTCCACCCGGACCGCATCGTCGTCTGCTTCACGGGCGACGGCGACTTCGTCATGAGCTCGCCCGAGTTCGCGACCGCGGTGCAGTACGAGCTCCCGATCGTCGTGCTCCTCGTGAACAACGGGATGTACGCGACGATCCGCATGCACCAGGAGCGGCAGTTCCCGGGCCGCGTGATCGGCACCGATCTCGAGAACCCGGACTTCCCGGCGCTCGCGCGGGCGTACGGCGGCGTTCGGCGAGCGGGTCGAGCGGACCGAGGACTTCGAGGCGGCGTTCGAGCGCGCGCTCGCCTCCGGGCAAGCCCGCGGTGCTCGAGCTTCCCGTCGACCCGGAGCGGATCAGCCCGCGCGTCAAGCTGAGCGATTGCAGAAGGAGGCAGCATGAGCCGCGAGGAGATCCGCGTCGACGGCCTCGCCGAGCCGATCTCGCACTTCACGGACGCCGTCCGCGCGGGAGGCTTCCTGTACGTCTCCGGGATCGTCGCGGTCGACGGCGACGGGTCGCCTCGTCGGCGGCGACGACGTCGTCGCGCAGACGCGCCAGGTGTTCGAGAACATGCGCGCGATCCTCGCTGCCGGCGGCTGCGGCTTCGAGGACGTCGTGAAGGTCACCGTCTTCCTCACGGACATCGACGACCGCGCCCTCATCAATCCCGTACGGCAGGAGGTCTTCGGCGCGACGCGGCCCGCGTCGCACGCTGGTCGAGGTGCCGCGCCTCGCCGTTCGCGGGCGCCAAGGTCGAGATCGAGTGCGTCGCCCTCGTACCGTGAGCGACGATCCGTTCAACGCGTTCATCACGCGTCTCGAGCCGGTCGGCGAGCCAGGCCCCGGTCCGCTCTCGGGCAGGACTCTCGCGGTCAAGGACCTCTTCGATACCGCCGGAGTGCGCACGACGTACGGCTCGGGCCTGTACGCAGAGCACGTTCCCGAGCGGACCGCGACAGCCGTTCAACGCCTGCTCGACGCAGGGGCCGTGCTCGTCGGGAAGACGAACCTGCCGGAGTTCGCCTGGAGTGTTCTCGGCGAGAACGCCTGGTATGGCACCTGCCACAACCCGACGCGCCCGGGGAAGACGACCGGCGGCTCGTCGTCGGGATCGGCGGCTGCGCTCGCAGCCGGCCTCTGCGAGCTCGCGCTCGGCTCGGACACGGGGTGCTCGATCCGACTGCCGGCCGCAGCCTGCGAGGTCGTTGGCCTGAAGTCCCAGTGGGGTCTCGTACCGATCGAAGGCGCGTTCCCGCTGTGCCCCACCCTCGACACGGCCGGGCCGATGGCCCGCTCGGTCAGCGACGTCGCGCTCATGTGGTCGGTCCTCGCGGAGCGGGCTGTGCCGGAGCCGCGGCTTGCGGGCTTGACGGTCGGGCTCCTCCGCCAGCCGCCGGGTATCGGCGACGGACGCGAGACCGAGAGGAGCGACGCTGCGGAGGCCTGGGTGGCCGATCTCGAGCGGCTCGGTGCCCGTGTCGTCGAAGCGCGCATCCCGGATGCGTCGGCGAACACCTGGCCCCAGTTCCAGCACGAGGCGCTTGCAGCTCGCACGCGGCGACGTTCCCGAGCCGCGCCGACGAATACGGAAACGTGATGAGAATCAAGCTCGAGGCGGCGCAGCGAGCGACGCCGGAGGAGATCGAAGCCGCGTACCGCGCGATCGAGGAGTGGCGGCGCTACGAGCCCGACGTCGATCTCTACCTCAGCCCGTGCTACGCGGTCGAGCTTCCGCCGGAGGGCGCTGACGAGCTCGAGGTCCGCCTCCCGCTCACGTCGTTCCTGCGCTGGGTCAACCTGATCGGTTGGGCCGGCCTCGCGATCGGGAACATGCAGTTCGTCGCGCCGCGCGACGAGGTCGCGCTCGCCGCCGGCCTCGCCTGGGAACGCGGCTAGTCGCGCACGCGCGGTCTCGCGTTGAAAGCGCGGGGCGACCTTGGTACGTTCGCGTCGCCGGTGGTCGAGCGAATCCGCGCTTGGGGAGTAGTAGGAACCGTGCCGCGGGCCGCTGTGGCCGGGCTCATCGGCTTTGCGCTCCTCTACATCGTCGTCATCGCCGAGCCGCCGCCTGAGATCGGCGGCAACTGGCGCACCACATCCAGCGGCTCCGCGATCGACGACTGGGAGAGCTTCGTGGTCACCCTGCTGAACGGCCTCACGTTCGCCGGGTGGCTGTTCATCGTCGCGAGCGGCTTCTCGCTCATCTTCGGGCTCATGCGTGTCGTGAACATGGCCCACGGCGCGTTCTACCTGGTGGGCGGCTACATCGCCTACGAGGTCCAGCAGTCGATGACGGGTGAGGGATTCTCGATCCAGTCGACCGAGGTGACCACCTGGGAGTGGATCTACCCGGCGCTCGTCGCCTGCCTCGGTGGTCGCCGTCGTCGGGCTGATCGTGCAGCAGGTGTTCCTGCGCTGGAACATGGGGCAGGAGCTGCGCCAGGCGCTCATCACGATCGCCCTCTCGGTGATCATCGCCGACCAGATCATCGCGCACTTCCCCCGTCACGTTCCGGAGGGCTCGATCAAGTTCGGTGGCAATGCGGTGAGCATGACCTGGCCTGGCTGGGCGAACATCCGCGTCGAGCTCCCGCTGCTCGGGATCGACTACTCGCTCGCGCGGCTGATCGTGCTCTTTCTCGGCGTGATGGTCGGGGTTCTCCTCTGGCTCTGGCTCCACCGGACCCGTACCGGGATGGTCATCCGGGCAGGTGTCGACGACCGGCAGATGACGTCGGCACTCGGCGTCAGCATTCAGTCCGTCTTCGCGATCGCGTTCGTCGTCGGCTCGGCCTTGGCGGCGTTCGGCGGCGTCGTGGGCGCTTCGCAGGGCAACGTCGCCTCGGGGCAGGACGGCCAGTGGCTGCTCTACTCGCTCGTCGTGGTGATCATCGGCGGCATGGGATCGCTCATCGGTGCCGCCGCCGGATCGCTCCTGTACGGGCTCGTGTTCTCGTTCGCGGCCGTGTACCTGCCGACGACCGGGAACGAGTGCTGCACGAACTACGCGATCGTGTTCACGTTCGTCCTGCTGGCCCTCGTGCTCGCCTTCCGGCCGCAGGGGCTGTTCGGGAGGATCGGGTGAGCGGAGTCGACGTGAAGACCACCGTCGAACGGGTCATCGGCGTCGTGATCCTGCTCGTGGCCGCCCTCGGTCCGCAGCTGTTCAGTGACTACTGGCTCGACGTGATCCTCACCCAGGCGCTCCTGCTCGGGATTGCCGCAGCCAGCCTGATCTTCCTCTCCGCCTACGGCGGCATGGTCTCGCTGGCGCAGACGGCCCTCATGGGCATCGCCGGCTACATGCTCGGGAACATGGTCACACAGAGCGGGCCGGGCGGGGAATCCAAAGGGCTCGTGCTCGGGTGGGACCCGACCCTGGCGCTCGTGCTCGCGATCGTGATCACCACGGTGATCGGGCTCGTGTTCGGTGCCCTGGCGTCGCGGAGCTTCGGCATCTACTTCCTCATGCTCACGCTCACGTACGCGGTGATCGCCAACCTCTTCTTCGGGTCGGTGACGCAGCTCGGCGGCTTCTCGCCGATCGCCGGCGTCAACGAGTACACGCCGGCGTTCGTCGGAGACATCGCCACCGATCGTCACCGCCTCTACTACATCGCGCTGGTTGTCTCGGTCCTCGTCTACCTCCTGATCAGGTACATCACGAGGACGCCGTTCGGCATCGCGTTCGCCGGCATTCGGGACGAGCCCGTGCGGATGGCGTCGCTCGGGTACGCGGTACCCCTGCACCGGACGCTCGCGTTCGGCCTCGCAGCGTTCATCGCCTCGCTGGCCGGGATCCTCTATGTCTGGTGGAACGGCCAGATCGCACCGCAGGACCTGGGCCTCGGGCCGACCATCGACTTGCTCATCATCGCGGTCATCGGCGGCCTCGGCCGCATCGAGGGTGCCTGGATCGGCGCCTTCACGTTCATCGTCATCAACAACTACGTCGTCAACTGGGTCCCGACCGGAGGTCTGCCCGTGGTCGGAGGCCGGTTCAACACGATCATCGGGCTCGTCTTCCTCGCCATCGTGCTCGTCTCGCCCGACGGGCTGACCGGGCTGTGGGACCGGATCTGGGATACGGCACGCCGTCGCGGAGGGCCGCCACAGGTCGACGTGGAGACTCGCGAGGCGGCGATAGGAGCGAGCTCGTCGTGAGGGGGTGGAAACCGAGAGGCGACTTGGCGTAGGCTCGCCTCTGAGTCGGTAGGCGGGTGGTTGAGTGCAGGCATCGAGAAGGAGGGAAAATGAGAGTACGTAGGTGGAAGCTCGTGCTTCCGCTCGGAGTGGCCGTTATCGCGGCCACGGCGATCGTCTCGGCGTCGCCTGCGGCGTCGGAGGCGAGAGAGGTGCGCGTCGCGATCATGAGCGACTGCAAGGGCGCCTTCGGAGCGCACTACGAGAATGACATCGGCGGCGCCCAGGCGGCATTCGCCCAGTATGCGAACGGCAAGCCGGCGAACAAGGCGAAGCCGTCCGCCGGCATGACCGGCATCAAGGTCGGCAGCACGTCGGTGAAGATCGTCGGCTACGGCTGCGGGGACGACACTGCCCCGACCGCGATCAAGGAGACGCGGCGGTTGATGGAGGGGCTCAGAGCCGACGTCATGGTCGGCCCGCTCTCCGGTGACGAGGCAGTGGCGGTCGCGAACTACGCGAAGGGCAAGCCGACCAAGACATTCGTCATCGGCACCGCAGGCTCGCAGGATCCGACGATGCAGATCGCGCCGAAGAACATGTTCCGCTACCACGGCGACGGCGCCCAGTGGAACGCGGGCCTCGGCGAGATCGTCTACAAGCGGCTCGGCTGGCGCAACGCCGCCATCATCATGGACGACTACAGCTTCGCCTGGACGTCCGCGGCGGGCATCATCGCCGACTTCTGCGGCATCGGCGGCAAGATCACGAAGCGTGTCTTCCCGCCGCTCAACACGACCGACTACGCCTCCTACGTCCAGCAGCTCCCGAAGCCCGACCAGGTCGACGGGTACTTCTGGGTCGTCGGCGGCACCGGCACAGGGGTGAGCCTGAAGGCGATGGAGCAGGCGAACGGCAAGATCCCCCCGAAGCAGCTCGCCGGCAACCTGTTCCTCATCGACGGGGCCGCTGCGACGGAAGTGGCGCCGCTCTACGTCGGCTCGTACGTGGGCGGGTTCGGCAGCGCTCCGGGTCTGAAGACGGCGCAGGTGAAGCGCTACGAGGGAGTGTTGAAGAAGTGGTACCCGGCGCAGGCCAAGTTGGCGGCGTCCGGCTTCGTCTACAACTACTACAACGCCGCGTGGGCCCTCGTCCAGGGGCTGCAGAAGTCCGCTGGTGTCGTGGGGGCAAAGCTGCAGGCGTCGATGCCCCGCACGCTCGCGTCGGGCTACCAGGTCAGCAACAAGGGTCTCGTCAGGCTCGACAGCCGCCGGCAGGCGGTCCAGGACCAGTTCCAACTGCAGATCGGCAAGGGCGGCGTACCATCGATCGTCGGTTTCGTGCCGAACGTCGACCAGGCGTTCGGAGGCGTGTTCGGACCGAACAAGCCGGCGCCCGGCCGGGCCTTCCCAGCCTGCACGAAGAGGAAGCTCCCGTGGCAGGGGAAGATCAAGGCAGTCAAGAACGGCGTCATCACCAACCAGGTCATCAAGTAGGTCGGTGAGCGAAGCAGCACCGTCCGTCGAGCACGCCGAGCCGACCCTCCGCTTGCGGGGGGTCGGCCGGCGCTTCGGTGGGTTGCAAGCCGTGTGGGACGTCGACCTGGACGTCCCACACGGTGAGCGCCGCGCCGTTCTCGGCCCGAACGGGGCCGGCAAGACGACGCTGTTCAACGTCATCTGCGGCGAGCTGCCACCGTCGAGCGGCACGATCGAGCTGTTCGGCGAGGACGTGACCGGAAAGCCGGCCCGCCACCGGGTGAAGCTCGGTCTCGCCCGCACGTACCAGCAGTCGCGGCAGTTCCCCGGGCTCACCGTCGAGGACAGCATCTACCTCTCGATCGTCGGCGTTCGAGGTGGACACCTACGACCGGTGCTGCTACCGCGTCGCGAACGCGAACTGCGGGAGCTCGCCCGTCTCGCCGCGGGGAAGGTCGCGATCGACAACAAGCTCGGCGAGCTCGTCGGCTCGCTGTCGCACGGCGAGCATCGGCAGGTCGCGCTCGCGATGGCGCTCGCCGCCGAACCGAAGGTCCTGATGCTCGACGAGCCTGCGTCGGGGCTCTCACGAGGGGAGCGCCAGCTCTTGACGGATCTCCTGCTCGGGCTCGATCCGAGCATCACGCTGATCCTCATCGAGCACGACATGGACATCGCGCTTCGTGTCGCCGAGCGGGTGACGATGATGCACGACGGCCGCGTGATCGTCGAGGGAACCCCCGACGAGATCCGGGCCAACGAGACCGTCCACGACCTCTACCTCGGGCGCGGCTTCGACCGTGAGTGAGCAAGCCTCTGTCGCGTCGCCCGAAGTCGCGACGACGTTCCTCGAGATCCAAGGACTGAACGCGTTCTACGGCAGCGCCCAGGCGCTCGAGGACGTCACGTTCTCGATGGGCCGCGAGTCGGTCGCGATCGTCGGTCGCAACGGCATGGGCAAGACCACGCTGTGCAACGCGATCATGGGCATCTCGCCTCCGCGCGTATC
>CAVUTL010000001.1:0-183426 GCA_963744505.1 uncultured Gaiellaceae bacterium | reverse complement strand
TCGATTCGGTTCGACGGCAGCGAGCTCGTCGGCATCCAGTCGCACAAGATCGCCCAGCGAGGGCTCGGCTACGTTCCGCAGGGTCGTCGCCTCTTCCCGTCGCTCACCGTCGACGAGCACCTTCGCATAGCGTCCCGTCGCGCGTCCTCGAACGGAAGCAGCGAGTGGACACGTGAGCGTGTCTACGACCTGTTTCCCCGGCTGGCGGAGCGGAAGCGAAACGGTGGTGCGCAGCTGTCGGGCGGCGAGCAGCAGATGCTCGCAATAGGGCGGGCGCTCGTCACGAATCCGAAGATCCTGGTCATGGACGAGCCGTCCGAAGGACTCGCGCCCACGGTTATCGAAGGGCTCATCGAGACCTTCCAGCTTTTGGAGCAGGAAGGTCTTGCGATCCTGCTCATCGAGCAGAACCTCGGTGTCGCGATCGCGCTGGCCGAGCGTCAGCTCGTCATGATCGGCGGGCGAATCGCCGCCGAGACGACGGCGAGACAGCTGTCCGGAGACCCGAACCTCCAGCGGCAGTACCTCGGCGTCGAGCCGCTCGCACACTAGAGGCTTGATGTGACATTCCCGCGGGCCTGGGACAGCCACGACGCTGCGCCGGATCGCCACCGTCGCGCCTCGCACAGGCTTCAAGCCTGCACGAGGCCTGCCGGCGTCGCCCGGCTTGGACGTGACCGTCCCCGACGGCGCGCCAATCCCACATCAAGTCTCTAGGCTTTCGCCCCTCTTGCGCCGCAGCACTCTCTTCGTCTCGGGCCTGCTTGCCGCGACGCTCGCGCTCTCGGGCTGCGGAGGCGATGATGCAACGCGCTCGGACCTCGCGTTCGTCAGCAGTCGTGACGGTGACTACGCGATCTTCGTGATGGCTGCTGAGCGGCGGAGGAGAGCGGCGGCTCACTCGGGCGGACACGGACGTGGACGAAAGGGCGCTCTTCTTCCAGATCGAGCCGGCGTGGTCTCCGGACGGCGCGAAGATCGCATTCACGAGCCGACAGAGCGGCACATCTGACATCTACGTGATGCGTGCCGACGGCACGGGGACGACGCGCCTGACGTCCACGAAGGAAGACGACACGCACCCCACCTGGTCTGCCGACGGGAGCACGATCGCCTTTGCCCGCGCGGGCGACATCTACGCGATGGCCGCCGACGGATCGAAGCCGCGGCGGATCTCCGATGTCGGCACGGAGGAGTCGGATCCGGCCTGGTCGCCGGACGGTGCGTGGATCGCCTACGTCCGGCGGGCACCCGGTACACCTGTGCGGGACGTATGGATCATGCGGCCGGACGGGTCCGAACGGCATGCGCTCACGAGGCAGCGTGGGCGTGCCTTCACGCCGGCGTGGTCACCCGACAGCTCCCGCATCGTCTTCTCGAGCAACGCGAACGGCGAGGCGTACGAGCTCTACACCGTTGGAGTCGACGGGAAGGGGCTCCGAAGCGTCGTACCGACGGCGAGTGACAACTTCGAGCCGGCGTGGTCACCCGACGGCACGAAGATCGCCTACCAGGAAGAAGGCGCGATCTTCACGGTCGAGCTCGGCGGAGGAGCCGTCGAGAGGCTCACCGACCAGAGCAACAACGACTCGAGCCCGGCGTGGAATCCGGTCCCTCCGACGGACGAGTAGCTCAGAACGTGCCGAAGCGGTCGTAAGCCTCGAGCGGCGGCATGCCGCCTCGCACGGCGATGCGGATCTCGCTCTCGGTCGCCGCCTTCCTCTCCGCCTCGAGGAGGACGTCCTCGGCGATGGTCGCCGGAACGACGACGACCCCGTCGTCGTCGCCGACGATCCAGTCTCCGGGCTCGATCCGCACCCGCCCGATCGTCACGGGCACCTGCGTCGCCTCGAGCTCCCAGCGCCACGTCGAGTCCTCGGGTGTGACGAAGCGGCAGAAGACCGGGAATCCCTCGGCGAGGATGAAGCCGACGTCCCGGCAGCCGCCGTCCAGGACGCACCCGGCGACGCCGCGGGACTTGAGCGACGTGACCGAGAGCTCCCCGAGGTGTGCGGACACGTCGTGATCGCACGAGTACACGGCCACGTGCCCCTCCGGAACGTCCCCGAGCATCCGGAGGACCTTGCGAACCGCTTCGTCGTAGGAGGCTGCGTCGGGATTCGAGGCGGGCCCGCCCTTGACCGTATACGCGAGGCCTGCGACGCGGGTGCCGCGCTCGAGCGGACGGATTTCCGGCGGAAGCGTCTGGTCGTGGAAGCCGCGCGCATCGAGGACGTCTACGAGCGCAGCCGTGTAGATCGCCGCGAAGCGCTCTTGCACGCCAGACCGGGAGTCCGCTAGCGTCGGACTCCCGGTCGCGCGAACAACCCCTGAAGCGCGGAAGCTCCGCTTCCGCGGGTCCTCATGGTCGTCCGTCTTGCGCGCCTTCACGGCTCTGGGATCCCGAGGTCGGACGGGCGCTCTTCGCCGCGGCTCTCGACGAGCTCCGGCGCTCGCTCCTCGAGCAAGCGGAGGACGAGCTCGGCGCGGCGCACGCGCTCGCGGCCGAGCTTCACGGCGAGATCCTCCAGGTGGAGTCCCGACGGATAGATGTTCGGCGCGTTTCGGAGGCCGAGCTTCACGTACACGGGCGCGGCGAGCCGGACGATCTCGGGCACCTCGTAGAACCGGACGAACCCACCCTGGTCGTCGGGCACCTCGACGTACACGTCGAGCGGCGCAGAGCACGCGCCGCGCAGCTCGCCGAGCTCGGCCGGCGACAGGTCGGTCGCGACGTTGATCGTGGTCGCACCGAGCTCTTCGAGGAGCGCGGCCGTCGCCGGGTTCGCGCACGGCAGGAGCACGGAGGTCTTGAGGACGAGCGAGGCCGGCAACTCGCCCGCTTGCCGCATGTCGCCGAGCGTCTTCAACACGCCCAGGTCCGCAACGAGAAACGAGCGGATGCCGAGTGCGACACCGCGCCGCACCTCCGCCACGGAGTCGGCGATCCCGACGCCGCCGCGGGCGACTCCCCCGGCGGCCGCGGTCAGCAGCGATTGCCCGCCCGTATCCCAGGCGCCGCGCGGCCCCAGAAAGAGCGACACCTCCACTCCCGCGTCGGCGCCGAGCCGTGTCAGCTCGCGAATCTCCGCGTCCGTGAGCATCATCACGCCGCTTCCCTGGGAGACCCGCCGAACCGGGACGCCGCGTCTCTCCGCCTCGTCGAGCACGGCCTCGAGGACGCGCGGGCCTTCCACCGAGGGGATCTCGATGCGGTAGCGCAGGCCGTCCGCGAAGCGCTTCTCGCTCATGGCCGTGGAGCCTAAGCCCAGAACGTCTCGAACGCGTCGGGGTCGCTCGGCAGCGCGAGGACATGGCGAACGAGCCCGTCTTCCATTCGGAAGAGCAGCACCTGGTCGAGCTCGAGCGTCCGTCCGTGCCGCGTGCCCCGTGCAAGGTAGAGCGCTGCGGCGCGGTCGTCGCTGGCGAGGACGTCGACGAGCTCCGAGCCGTACGTCCGGTCAGTCTCCGTGGAGAGCTTGGCGAGGAATCTGAAGATCGCCTCGCGTCCCTCGTACAGGCCTGCCATGACGCCGTTCCCGGGAACCGACCACACGGCGTCGTCCGCGAAGAGCCCGCGAAGCGCGAGACCCTCCTTCCGTGCGAATGCGTCGAAGATCGTGCGGACGATCACAGCGTTCTCAGCTGCGGACACGGCCCTCCTCCCACCGGGCGAGCAGGCCGTCGACGTGGCGGCGCTGGGCCTCGGTGAAGGGAGCGAGCTCGATCAGCCGTCTCGCCTCGTCGGGATCGTCGTGGAGGACCGCCGCCTCGAGGTGCTCGCGCTGCGGCGTCGGCTGGCGGAGCTGTCTCCGCAGCCAGCGCAGCAAGCTCACGGCCGCCTGATCCGTCACGCCGCTCAGGCTAGCGGGGGGCCGTCAGCGTTCGTCGTCTGCGTCGTCGTCGTCGGCGTGCTCGTCGCCCGAAGACTCGGCCGGCTGAGCCTCGTCCTCGGACAAGCTGTATGCGCTGAGCCTGTTGGAGAGGCCCTCCATCCAGTTCACCTCGCCCATGTCATCGCCGGGCTCCGCAGGTTGGCTCGAACGCTTCGCCTTGCCGAGGTCCGCGCCGCCGTCGGGTCGCCGCGATGCCGTCGGGCGGTCCCTGCGAGGTTCCGAATCTCTGTCGCTGCGGCTGATCGAGAACGACGTCACCGAGGGGAAGTTGAGCTCGGTCGATGAGGGTGCACCACCCTCTGCCTTCGGATCAGGCGCGAGCTCGACGGTCAGCTTCAGCGCGATCTCGGGTGGCGCGGGAGGAGGAGGCGGCGCCGGCCTGAGCTCGGGCGGGAGGCTCGGGTCGATGACGTAGTCCGGGAGCGGCCCGAGATCCTCTTCCTCTTCCTCGGGCTCGAGCTGTGGAGGTACCTGCGCGATCGGAATCTCGGGCTCCGAGCTCGGCTCGACCACGAACTCGGGGAGCGGGCCGGAGAGGTCGGGCTCCGGCTCGGGCTCGGGGACGACGACCGGCCGCACCTCGTCCGGCTCGTCGATGACGTAGTCCGGGAGAGCGGGCGTGTCGACCACGGAGAACTCGGGCGTGTGGGTCGGGTCGGGCTCGGGGTCCGCTGCGGGCTCGGGCTCCGGCACGGCGACGAGCGCGACGGGCTCCGGCTCCGGCTCTGGCTCTGGCTCTGGTTCCGGAACTGCCTCGGCGACGACCGGCTCGGGCTCGGGCTCGGGCTCGGGCTCGGGGTCGGGCAGGGCTTCGGCGACCGGCTCTGGCTCTTCTTCGACCTCTCGCTCCGGCTCGGGTTCGGGCTCGGGAAGAGGCAGCGCCTCGGCGACGATCGGCTCGGGCTCGGGCTCCAACTCGGGCTCGGCTCCGGGTCCCTTGGCTCGGGCTCGGGGATGACCACGAGTTCGGGCTCGACGATCGGCTCGGGCTCCGGCTCCAACTCGGGTTCCGGTTCCGGCTCGGGGAGAGGAATCGCCTCGGCGACGATCGGCTCGGGCTCCGGCTCGAACTCCGGTTCCGGTTCCGGTTCTGGCTCGGGGAAGACCACGAGCTCGGGCTCGACGATCGGCTCGGGCTCGACGACGGGCGGGGGAGCCGGCTCGGAAGCGATCGGCTCCACCACGATCGGCTCGACCACGATCGGTTCGACCACGACCCGCTCGGGCTCCGGCTCGCGCACGAGCGCGATCGGCAGCTCCGGCTCGTCTTCCTGTGTCTCGATGCGCGGGGAGAACTCGGCATCGAACGGCGGCGGTGCCGGAGTCGGCTCCGCTTCGGGCTCGGTCGTCGGCGGCATCTCCCACAGCGGCCTGCCGGCGAGCGGGCGCTCGCGCAGCTCGTGGCGGCTGATCTTCGAGCCGACCACGGGAAGCTCGTCGACGAAGACGATCTCGCGTGGAACCTGTTGGTTCGGGAGCGTCTGGGAGGCGAACTGGCGGAGCTCGGCCTCGAGCTGCTCGGAGCCGCCCTCGACGCCCCCCCTGGGCACGACGAACGCGCGAACGAAGTGGCCGCCTCGCTGCAGGTCGCGGATGCCTACGATCGCGGTCGCGACGATCGCGTCGTGGCCGTCGAGCACGCGCTCGACGTCGTAGGGGCCGAACGTCCCGCTGTTCGACGTGATGACGTCTTCCGCGCGGCCGACGAACGTGAAGTAGCCCTCCTCGTCGGCGTGCGCAACGTCGCCTGTCAGGTACCAGTCGCCGAGGAACGCGGACTTCGTCTCCTCCGGCAGCTCCCAGTAGCCGGCGAACAGCGTCGGCGGGCGCCCGCGGATCGCGAGGTCACCTTCGATACCTGCCGGAAGCTCGTTGCCCTGGTCGTCGATGACTCCGACGTGGTGGCCGGGGAGCGCGCGGCCGAACGAGCCGGGCTTGACCGCACCGTCGGCGAGGTTTGCGACGACGATGTTCGTCTCGGCCTGCGCGTAGCCGTCCGCGATGGACATGCCCCAGCGCTCCTCGAAGACGGCGACGACGTCGTGGTCGAGGAAGTCGCCCGTCGAGACGAGGCGTCGGAGCCGTGGCGACCGGAAGCGTTCGAGCTTCGGGTGCTCGGCGAGCGCGCGGTACTCGGCAGGCGATTGGCAGAGGATGCTCGGCCCGAGCCTGAAGAGGAGGTCGAGCCGCTCGTCCGCGTCGAAGTCGCCGTACTGGAGGACGATCTCGGCGCCACGCGACCACGGGCCGACGACCGTGTTCCACATCGTGAGCGGAGACGTCGTCTCGGACGTGCACCAGACGGCGTCGCCGCGGCCCACGTCGAGCCAGTGCTCCGCCTGGACGCGCGTCGCGAAGATGGATCCGTGCGTGTGGGCGACCTCCTTTCGCGCGCCGCCGGCTCCACTCGTGGAGACGACGAAGGCGAGATCGCGCGACGCGGTGTCGTGCGTCGGGACATTCGGTGGGACGTCCTTCGAGTTCCGCTTGAGGCCGACGTCGAAGAAATGGGCCTCGGGTGTGAAGCCCATGCGCTCGATCGTCGGCTCGAGGGAGCGTTCGGCGACGACGAGCACGGCGTCGGTCGACGACACGATGCGCTCGAGCTGGGAGGACGTCGTCGTCGGCATGCAGGGGACGACGACCGCGCCGACCTTCCAGGCGCCGAGGACGACCTCGAGCCAGTCCACGGTGCTCCCGCCCATGACGACGACCCTGTCGCCGGGGCCGACGCTTCGTTCGCGGAGCAACACCGCCCAGACCGCAGCGCCGTCCGCGATCTCGCGGAACGACCGCGGCTCGATCACCCCGTCACCGCCGAGGAACGTCAGCGCGCGCCGCTTCGGATCTCCTGCGAGGGCCTCGACGACATCCCGGGTGAAGTTGAAGCGGTCGGGCACCTGCCAGCGCCCGTCGACGAGCGCGGGGCGAAGGGCGAGCTCGAGCGGCGAGAGCGGCAGCTCGTCTCGCCGGCGTCTGCCGATGCGAAGACCTTTCACAGTCCAGTCATTATCGACCCGAATCAGCCATTGCTGAATCGAATTGTGCGGATCGCTCCAATATCCTCGTCCGGGTTACGCGAGGCCGAGCTCGACGGCGAAGGGCTCCTCGGGCGAAAGCCGATCAGGAAGCCGGAATCCGCCGGCCTCCTCGAGCGCCGCGATGCGTGTCGGAATCGGGGGATGCGTGTTGAACAGCCCCGAGAGTGCGAGGACTCCCGGGCGCTTCGAGTCGACGCGATCGGTCGGGCTCTCGACCCACAGATGTGCAGTGGACGCGTCCGCGTATCGAACCGTCGTGCCGTCGAGCTCCAGCCTGCGGAGTGCGAGCGCCATCGCCTCCGCGTCCGAGAGGATCTCTGCCGCGCCCGCGTCCGCGAGGTACTCCCGCCGCCTCGAGAGGGTCATCCGCAACAGAAGCGCTGCGTACGGCGCGAGCAGGAAGCCCACGATCGCGAGCACCGCGACGAGCGCCCCGCCCTTTCGTGACCGGCCCCCATACGCGAGCGACCGGAACCCGAGGTCGGCGACGAGTGCGATCACCCCGGCGAACACGGTCGCCATCGTCATGAGGTACGTGTCCCGGTTGCGGATGTGCGCGACCTCGTGCGCGAGCACGGCCTCGAGCTCTCGCTTCGGCATCGTGCGCAGCAGGCCGGTCGTCACGCCGACGTAGCTCGCGGTCGGCCGGAGGCCGGCCGCGAATGCGTTCGGCGCGTCGTCGTCGACGACGCGGAGCTCCGGCGTGACGGGCAGCCCGGCGCCGATCGAGACGTTCTCGACGAGCCGGCGCAGCGGCCGCAGCTCGTCCGGCCCGACCGGCTGTGCATGCGTGATCCCGGAGATCATGCTGCGCGAGCGGAAGATCGCGACGAGCGCGTAGACGAGCGCGACGACCAGCGCGACCACGCCGAGCGAGATGTCGAGCGCAAGCCCCACGAGCCCGGCGAGCAGCACGAGGAGGAAGACGAATCCGAAGACGACGATGGTGCTCCGCAGACGGTTCCGCCGGATCTGCTGCTGCAGCGTCACGCGGGCGCGAACGAGACCTGTGGCGGCTCGGTGTCGCCGGCGGCGGAGAAGAACTCCTTGTCACGGAAGCCGAGCGGCTTCGCCACCAGCACCCAGGGGATGCTCTGAATTGCCGTGTTGTAGTGCATCACGGTCGAGTTGTAGTAGCGCCTCGCGGCGCTGATCTTGTCCTCGGTGTCCGTCAGGTCGTCCTGGAGACGGAGGAAGTTCTCCGACGCCTTGAGCTCCGGATATGCCTCGGCGACCGCGAAGAGCCGGCCGAGCGCCATCGTCAGCACGTCGTTCGCGTCGCCCGCGGTGCCGGGTGTCGTCGCCTGCTGGAGTGCGGCGCGCGCCTTGGTCACCTCCTCGAACACGCCTCGCTCGTGCACCGCGTACCCGCGGACGGCCTCGACGAGGTTCGGGATGAGGTCGGCGCGGCGCTGGAGCTGGACGTCGATGTTGGCCCAGCCGGTGTTCGCTTCGTTGCGGAGCCGGACGAGACGGTTGTAGCCGACGGCGGCGAGGGCGACCAGAACTACGACGATCCCGATCAGAATCCAGAGCCAGAGCATGGTCGTCCGACTCTAGAGAGGCTCAGACCTCGAGGGCACGCGCGAGCGCACGCCCGCCGCCCGTAACGACAGGCTTCCCGTGCGACACGAGAATCCGGCGCACGGGGAGGTCGAGCATCGGCCGCAGCGAGGCTGCGAGGTCGCGGTGCGTCTTCCCCTCGGGGAGCCACGACACCGGGCACATCTTCGCGCCGCCCTTCCCGTCACCGAGCAGCACGTCGCCTGGAACGAGCGCCGAGTGCTCGGGGATCCAGTAGACGACCTCCGCCGCGCGCGCCGTTCGGCACGCCTCGATCCCACCGGGAAGCGCGTCGCCGATCGCAAAGGGGTCGGTCACGACGCCGGCGCGCCGCGCGATTGCGGCCTTCCCGCTCTTCGGCCCCCAGATCCTCGCGTCGTAGCGCTCGCGCATCGCCGCAGCGCTGCGAACGTGCCAGAAGACCGTGACGAGGACATGCACCCGACCTTTCGCGCGCTTGATGTCCCGATCGAGTGCCTTCCAGAAGCGGGCGGTGTCCTCCGGTGGGACGAGCGGGTCGATGAGCACGGCGCCGTCCTCCGTCTCGACGTAGGTGCAGCCCACGTCCTCCTTCCACTCCTCGTGGCGCGCGGTCCAGCGCCAGAGGCCAGGGGCGATCTCGAGCACGTCCACGGCGGGACTCTAGAGCGAACCGATCGGTCGCAGGCGGCGTATCGTCCAGGTGAGCGACGAGGGAGGAGTCCAGTGACACATACGCGCATCGTGATCGTCATCGGCATAGCCGTCGCGGCCCTCGCCGCGTCCGGGTGCGGTGGCGACGACGAGGCATCGGGGACCACCGAGACCGATACGACGACCGAGGCGACGACGCCCTCGGGCTCGACGCTCACGGCGAGCGTCGGCCCAGGCTTCGAGATCAGCCTCACCGGACCGGATGGCGCGGCGGTCGCGACGCTGGAGGCCGGGGAGTACACGATCGAGGTCGATGACCAGTCCGACATGCACAACTTCCACCTCACCGGCCCCGGCGGTGTCGACGAGGACTCGGGAGTCTCCGAGACCGGCACGTCGACATGGACGGTGACTTTCGAAGCGGGCTCCTACCACTTTCAGTGCGATCCCCATGCCAGCTCGATGAACGGGGACTTCGAGGTCTCGGGCTAGCGGAGCCTTCGATCGTCGAGGAGCGCGAGTCCGGCGCCGCGCGCCGTGTCGCCCGCGAGGTCGCGGGCGATGCCCGGCGTTGGTTTCGAGCCCCTGGTCGCGTCAATCTGATCGGGGACCACACGGACTACAACGAGGGCTACGTGCTGCCCCTCGCGATCGACCTCGACTGCGTGATCGCGGTCGAGGCCTCGGACGTGATACGCGTGCGCTCGCTCGACGTGGACGGCGTCGTGGAGCTTCGAGCGGATGGGGGCGTTTGCCCGATCGACCTCTCGGCCGACTGGGGGCGGTACGTCGCGGCGGTCGCGCGGGAGCTGCACCTACTCGGGCGGCCGACGGTCGGGATGGACGCCGTTCTCGCCTCGGACGTTCCGCTGGGCTCCGGACTCTCCTCGAGCGCAGCGCTCGAGGTCGCGTGCGCGATCGCTCTTGCCGCAGTGGCTGACTGGGATCCAGGCCCGCTCGCTCTCGCGGACGCATGCCGGCGTGCCGAGATGGCGGCGGTCGGCGTGCCGTGCGGGATCATGGATCAGCTCGTCTCGGTCGCCGGGCGGGCGGGCCATGCAGTGCTGATCGACTGCCGGGAGCTCGAGTGGCGGGGCGTGATGATTCCGACGCGGGCTCGACATCGTCGTCGTCCACTCCGGGCAGGAACGCGCCTTGTCCGGCACGGAGTATGCGGATCGCCGACGTGCGTGCGAGTCCCTCGCCCGGCGGCTCGGCCTTCGTTCCCTCCGCGAGGCGACGCTCGCACAGGTGGCCGACGAGCCGTTCGGGCGGCACGTCGTGAGCGAGAACGAGCGCGTGTTACAGGCGGCCGATGCTCTCGAGGCAGGCGCCGTCGATCGGCTCGGCGACTTGATGCTGGAAAGCCATGCGAGCCTGCGTGACGACTACCGCGTCTCGACCCCGGAGCTCGACGCTCTCGTCGAGGCCCTGCTGGAGGCGGGTGCGCTCGGCGCGCGACTCACAGGAGCCGGATTCGGAGGGTCGGCCGTGGCTGTCTGCGAGACCGGGACAGCGGCCAGTGTCGCGGAGGCGGCCGTGTCTCGGTACCGCGAGAAGACCGGCCTCGAGGCAACACCGTACGTGTGTCGTGCAGCTGAAGGTGCCGGCCCGACGGCGCAGCCCGCGTGAGCGTGTTCCTGGCGAGAGAGTGCACGACGAACGGCGCCGTGTGGAGGCATCTGGCTAACCTGACTGCGTTCGTTCGACTCCGAGGAGGATCATGAGAAAGCGTACGCTTGCAGCTCTCTTCGCCGTGACGGCCGCCGCCATCGTGGCTCTGCCGATCTTCGCGGCGACACCGAAACTTCCGGGTACCGTCGGGCCTGCCTTCACGATCAACATGAAGAAGCCGACAAGGGCGGGGAAGTACACGCTCGTCGTGAGCGACAGGTCCTCGATCCACAACTTCCGGCTCAAAGGCCCGGGCGTGAACGTCGCGACAAGGATCGCGGCGACCGGAACGAGGACGTTCAGGATCACGGTCAGGAAGGGGAAGTACACGTTCCTCTGTGACCCTCATGCGAGCCAGATGAACGGGCGGTTCACCATCAAGTAGTCACGTCAGCGCAAGCTCGAGCGGCTCGAAGGAGCCGCTCGAGCGTGCGCCAGCCGGCGAGCTCGCCGGCTGACCCTTCACTCCGCGAGCGAGACGGCGCCGCCCTCGGCCGAGCGGTACAGCGCGTGGATCGTCCGTGCCTGCCCGAGGGCATCGGCGCGGCCGAGGAGCGGCGGCGCCATGCCTTCGACCGCATCCGCCATGTTCTCGAGCTCGACCGTGTAGGCGTTCGCCGTCGGCACCGCGAGCGTCTCCTCCGCGCCACCACGGCGTATCCGCACGTCGCCGGGCCAGTCCGTGCGCCACGGAGCGGACGCGACGAGCACGCCGTCGTCGCCGACGACTTCGAGAGACTGCCGCTGGGGGGCGACGAACGAGGCCTCGAACTGTCCGACGACCTCGCCCCGGAACCGCATCGTGCCGAAGAGCGCCATGTCGATGCCCGTCGAGCCCACGACCTGCTCGGCGAGCACCGAGACAGGCTCTCCGGCCACGAGGCGCGAGCCGCTGACGCAGTAGCAGCCGACGTCCATCAGAGCGCCGCCCGCCAGCTCCGGCCTGGCTCGCACGTCGGAGAGGCTCGCCAGAGGGAACGTGAACGTGGAACGCACGGAGAGAACGGTGCCGAGCGCCCCGTCGCGGATGCTCCGCTCGATCACGTGCGTCTGGGGATGATGGCGATACATGAACGCCTCCATCAGCACCAGACCGGCGTCGTCTGCGACGTCGAATGCCTGCTCGACCTCGGCCGGGTCGCGCGAGTAGGGCTTCTCGCAGAGCACGTGCTTCCCCGCGGAGAGCGCCTCCATCGTCCACTCGTGGTGCAGGCCGTTCGGGAGCGAGATGTAGACGGCGTCGATCTCGCCGTCCTCGAGGAGTGCCTCATACGAGCCGTGTGCACGCGGAATCCCGTGCGCGGAGGCGTATTCCCGGCTCTTCGCGTCGTCACGGCTCGCCACGGCGGCGATCTCGACGCGCTCGGTCTCGGCGGCCGCCCCGATGATCTGGTCGTTGATCCTGGCGGTGGACAGGAGCCCGAGCCTCATGCCTGCTCCGCTCGGGCCGCCGCTGCCGCGATCACGTGCGGGGGAGGTTGCGGGGGATCGTCGGTTCCGGCCCCGCTCGACGTCACGGCCTCGGCGAGCTCGTGCAGCACGTCCGGTGTGAGCTCGAGGTCGGATGCACCCGCCCAGCCGTCGACGTGACGTGGCAGCCGCGCGCCCACGATCGCAGCCGTGACCTCCGGCTGAGCGAGTGTCCATGCGACCGCGAGCTCCGGCAGCGTTGCGCCAAGACGAGCGGCGATCGGGCGAAGCAGCTCGACGAGCTCGAGGTTCCGCCCGAGCGCAGGATCCCGGAATGCCGGCGACTCGCGTCGCCAGTCGCTCGCGTCGAGGCGAGCTATCCGTGCGCGATCGAAGCCGCCCGTCAGCAGTCCCGACCCCATCGGCGAGTACACGATGACGCCGGTGCCGTGCTCGGCGGCCCAGGGCAGAACAGTCGTGCGGGCACCCCGCGTCAGCAGTGAGAGCGGTGGCTGCACCGAGTCGACGTGTCGAATCGACTCGCAGCGATCGAGCTGGTCGGTGTCGAAGTTCGCGACGCCGATCCAACGCGCCTTCCCCTCGTCGACGAGCTCGACCATCGTCCCCCACGAATCCTCGAGCGCCGTGCCGGTCATCCAGTCGGGCCAGTGGAACTGGAAGAGGTCGATTCGCTCGAGGCCGAGGCGGCGCAGGCTCCGCTCGCATTCCTCGCGGATCGACTCGGGCCGGAGGTCGTTCTCGATCACGCCCTCGGGGCGACCCTCCCACCGGCGGCCGCACTTGGTGAAGACGAACACGTCTTCGCCGGCACGGTATGGAGCGAGCGCACGCCCGACGATCTCTTCGGAGTGTCCGAGCCCGTACACGGGAGCTGTATCCACCCAGTTGACGCCGCGCTCGATCGCCCGGCGGATGGCAGCGATCGACTCGTCGTCGTCCACGACGCCCCAGCCGAACCGCCACGGCCCGCCGATCGCCCAGGCGCCGAGCCCGACGGTGGACAACGTCCGGCCCGGAGTCGCCGAGTCGCCGCTTCCTCACGTCCGGGCTCGTCCCTCGTCGTCGAGGTAGTCCCGCCAGGAGCGTGTGGGCTTCCAGCCGAGCAGGCGCTGCGCCTTCGCGGAGGAGATCGCGGACGCGTCCTTCCGCTCCAGCGGCCTGAACTCGATTCCCTCTCCGTCGTAGTGCTTCTTCACGGTCTCCACGAGGGGATGACCGCCGATCGTGTCCGGCGAGGCGATGTAGAAGACCTCGTGGCCCGGGAGATCCGTGTCGATGGCGAGGACGACCGCATCGCACAGGTCGTGCACGTCGATGTACGAGCAGTAGTTCTCGATCACCACGGACGGGTCGCGGACGATCGGCCCGAGGTTGCGCTCGTAGCTCCCCTCGTCCTGGACCCAGCAGGGCCGGATCGACGTGCAGCGCAGGTCGCTTCGCTCGACGGCCCGGTCGCACAGGAGCTCGCCGAACCACTTGGCCGTCGCGTATGGGTCCTGCGGCCGGATCGGGTGCTCCTCGTCGACGGGCAGGTACTCGGGCTTGAAGGGGCGGGCGGCGAAGATGAATCCCGGGACCGTCTCGCTCGAGAAGTTCACGAACCGGCGCGCCCCGGCGACGATTGCCGCCTCGAGCACGTTGAACGTGCTCAGCATGTTGTTGCCGAAGACGACGTGCGGCGGGTTGTGTACCGGCTGCGGGATCGCTGCGGTGTGGACGACGACGTCGCAGTCGCGTGCGAGCGCGTATGCGGATCCGGCGTCGGTCAGGTCGGCCTGCCAGTAGTCCGCGGGCTCGCCGGGCGCAGGTCGGTCCCACGTGGGCACCGCGAGGTCGGTCGCGCGCACGTCGTGGCCGGCCTCCTGCAGTCGCGGCACGAGCGAACGGCCCACCTTGCCGCGAGATCCTGTGACGAGAACCCGCATCGCCTACAGGTAGGTCACGGCGTCCGCGACGACGGGCGCCTTGCCACGGAGGAAGTCGAGGTCGCAGCCTTCGTTCGCCTGCAGGACGTGCTCCGCATGCAACCGCCGGTATCCGCGTTCGTCGATCCGCTGGGGCGGCTCCCAGCGAGACCGTCGCTCGTCCAACTCGACGTCGCTGACCAGGAGGTCGAGCCGCCGCTCGGCGGCGTCGAGCCGGATGACGTCGCCGTCCTCGACGAGGGCGAGCGGGCCTCCGACAGCCGACTCGGGGGCGACGTGGAGCACGATCGCCCCGTACGACGTGCCGCTCATGCGTGCGTCCGAGATGCGGACGAGGTCGGTCACGCCCTCGCGCAGGAGCTTGGCGGGGATCGGCAGATGTCCCCATTCGGGCATCCCGGGCCCCCCGACGGGGCCGGCGTTGCGGAGGACCAGAACGCTGGACGCGTCGCACTCCAGATCCGGGTCGTCGACGCGGTCGGCGAGGTCGTGGACGTCCTCGAACACGATCGCGCGGCCCTCGTGCGCGAGGAGCGCCTGGTCGGCGGCGGTGACCTTCATCACGGCGCCGTCGGGGCACAGGTTGCCGCGGAGCACGACGAGCGCGCCCCCTGTGTCGAGCGGCTCGGCGGCCGTCCGAATCACGTCTGGGTTGATGATCTCCGCCCCCGCGATGTTCTCACCGACGGTCTTCAGCGAGACGGTCATCGCGTCGAGATGCAGGAGGTCTCTGATCTGTTCCATCACGGCGGGTACCCCACCGGCGTAGAAGAAGTCCTCCATCAGATGGCGACCGGCGGGCTTGAGGTCGACGAGCCACGGTGTCGACACGCAGAGGTCGTCGAACAGCTGGAGCGGCAGCTCGACGCCGACGCGCCCCGCGTACGCGATCAGGTGCAGGATCGCGTTCGTCGAGCCGGAGATGGCGTGCAGGACGCGAATCGCATTCTCGAACGCGTCGCGCGTGAGGACGTCCGACGGCTTGAGGTCGGCCTCGACGAGCTCCACGATCTGCCGCCCGGCATTCTCGGCCAGGTGGTGTCGTCGCGCGTCGACCGCGGGAATCGCCGCGCCGCCGGGAAGCGTGAGCCCGAGCGCCTCGGTCATGCACGCCATCGTCGATGCGGTTCCCATGGTCATGCAGTGCCCGTTCGAGCGGGACATTCCGTTCTCGATCTCGGTCCAGTCCTCCTCGGTGATGCGGCCGGCGCGGAGCTCTTCGTGGTAGTGCCAGCAGTCGCTGCAGGACCCGATCTCGCGGCCGCGCCAGCGTCCATTCAGCATCGGGCCGCCGGTGACGACGATCGCCGGGATGTCTGCACTCGCCGCGCCCAGGATGCTCGCCGGGTTCGTCTTGTCGCACCCCGTCAAGAGGACGACGCCGTCCAGCGGATACGAGCGGATCGACTCCTCGACGTCCATCGCCATCAGGTTCCGGTACAGCATCGTCGTCGGCTTCATCAACGACTCGCCGAGCGAGATCACCGGGAACTCGACCGGGAAGCCGCCGGCCTGGAGGACCCCCCGTTTCACCGATTCGGCGAGCCCGCGCAGATGGATGTTGCAGTTGACGAGCTCGCTCCAGCTGTTGCAGATGCCGATCACGGGCCGGCCTCGGAAGGTCGCGTCCGTCACGCCCGTGGACTTCAGCCACGAGCGGTGCAGGAAGCCGTCGAGGTCACGGCGGTCGAACCATTCGGCGCTCCGGCGACCTCCGTTCCCGCCCTCGAAGCTCGCCCCGTTCCGCATCGTCGCCATGTCGCTCCCTCTATCCGCTGACGGGCATAAGTAGCCGTATCATATGATCTTTGGCGCTGCCGGTTCACTGGTCCCGAGCGCCTCGTCGAGCGCCTCGAAATGTGCCGGGATCACGACGCGGAGACGACCGGACGCCGCGTCCGTGACCGTCTCCGGACGGACGGTGTTGCCTGCGAATCCGTCCCAGTGGTGCGGGATCAGCCGCGTCGCGCCGATCGCGAGCGCGAGGTCGACCGCCTCGACGGCATTCATGTTGCCGACGATCCCCTGAGCCTCTCGCACCGGGTCCCGTCCGTTGACGGGGAGCAGCGCCACCTCCGGTCTCAATGCCTGCAACACGGCCGTCAGCTCGTCCGTGACGATCGTGTCGCCGGCGTGGTAGACCCGTCGCTCGGCACCCAGCACGTAGCCGACGAATCGTGGGCCTTCGCCAAGGGCGCTACCGTCGCCGTAGGCGTCCTCCATCGTCAC
The DNA here is from genome assembly GCA_963744505.1 of uncultured Gaiellaceae bacterium. GTDB lineage: Bacteria > Actinomycetota > Thermoleophilia > Gaiellales > Gaiellaceae > GMQP-bins7. The sequence goes on along the minus strand of CAVUTL010000001.1, from coordinate 167,034 downwards.
GCCGTGGCACGCGGGCACGACATGGGTCTCGAGCCCGCCCAGGTCGAGCGTGTCGTGCGGACGGACCGGGACGAGCCGCACCTCCGGGACGACGTCCTCGACGAGTGAGAGGAGCGACGCCGGCAGCACGACGCGCGCATCGGGTGACCGTTCGAGGACGACGGGGAGGAAGGCGAGGTCGAGGTGGTCGAGGTGCTCGTGCGTGACGAGCACCCAGTCGACCCCTTCCGCGGCGAGCCCGAGGGGCGGCGGTGGGATGAGTCGGCTCTCGTGGGGGCTCCCCCACGGGTCGACGACGACCTCGACGCCCTCGACGGAGAGCCGGAAACCGGCCTGACCGAGCCAGGTCAGCCGATGAGTCACAGAATCCGCCTCTGGATGCTTGACCGGAAATTCACGCGGGCCGGGCTGACAGCTACGACACGGCGCCGGATCGCCACCCGCGCGAGTCGCACAGGCTTCAAGCCTGCACGACTCGTACGTGCGACGCCCGGGTTGGTCGTAGCTGCCCTCGACCGTGCGTCAATTTCCGGTCAAGCATCTAGCTCTGGCCGTTCCCGCTCTTGGGCATGCGGTACTCGGCCGCGACGATCTCGGTCAGCTCCTCGACGGACGTCTCGTCCGTGCGCTTGTCGAGCATGATCCGTCCGTTGCGCAGCAGGTTGACGCGATCGCACATCTCGAGCACGTGGACGTAGTTGTGCGCGATCACGATCATCGAGATGTCGCTGTTCTTCCCCAGCTCCTCGATCAACTCGATGATCAACGCTCCCTCGCGGGCGCCCATCGCGGCAAGGGGCTCGTCGAGGAGGAGGATCCTCGCGTCCGAGTGCGTGGAGCGGGCGATGGCGATCGCCTGGCGCTGCCCCCCGACATGCGGGCGACCTCGGCGTCGATCGACGGCACCTGAACGCCGATGTCGTCCAGGTACTCGCGCGCGCGCTTCTTCATGACCCGGTTGTTCAGGAAGCGCACGGGTCCGATGCCACGGGTGACCTCGCGGTTCAGGAACATGTTGTGGTAGACGGTCATCCCCGGTACGAGCGCGAGATCCTGGAAAACGGTGTCGATTCCGAGCGAGCGCGCGTGCGTCACCGACTTCAGCTGCACCTCCTCGCCGAAGACGAAGATCCTTCCGGCGTCCGGCTTGTGGAACCCGGTCAGGATCTTCACGAGCGTCGACTTGCCCGCGCCGTTGTCGCCGATGAGGCCGAGCACCTCTCCGGGTCGGACGTGGAGCGACACGTCCTCGAGCGCCCGCACGACCCCGAAGCTCTTGCTCACGTTCTCGACGCGGATCGCGTCCGGGACCTCGCCTGGAAGGGAGGTGGCAGTCTCCGTCACGTCGAGCTCCCGAGGCGCCCCGACTGCCGGATGCGCTCCAGCGTCACGTTGAGCGCCATCGAGACGATGATCGCGATCCCGAGGACGAGATCGAAGGTGTAGGCGCTGATCCCCTGGATCGTGAAGCCCGAGATTCAGCACAGCGAGGACGAGCACGCCGAGCGCTGCGCCGATGATCGTGCCCGATCCGCCCAGGAGCGACGTGCCGCCGATGACGGCGGCCGCGACCGCGTAGAACATGACCGGGAAGCCGCCCTGGAGCGCCTGGATCGTGTCGATCCGGGTCGATTCGAGCATGCCCGCCAGCGCGCCGAGCGTGCTGCAGAGCGCGAAGTTGCCGACCTTCACCCGTCGCACGTTGACGCCGCTCTCGCTCGCCCCGACCAGGTTGCCACCGGTCGCGACCGTGTGCAGGCCCCAGCGCGTACGGTTCAGCAGGATCGTCATGACGACGATCACCCCGAGCGCCCAGTACACCGTCACATACGGTGAGTAGCCGAAGAAGCGCTTGAACGACTCGCCTCCGGGCGTCTGGACCGGGAATGCGCCTGAGATGTTGAGCGTGATCCCGTTGAGGACGAAGGCCATACCCAGCGTCGTGATGAACGAGGGCACGCCGACGCCGACTGTGATGAGCCCGTTGACCAGTCCGACGGCGGATCCTGAGACGAGGCCGACGACGACGGCGAGCCAGATCGGCAGCCCCCAGTCCGTGACGCCGAAGTAGAAGATCCAGCTCGAGAACGCGTACACCATGCCGACCGAGAGGTCGATCTCGCCGCAGATGAGGAGCATCACCTGGCCCGCCGCGATGATGGCGATCGGCGCCGAGAACTCGGCGATCACGCGCGCGTTGTCCGTCCCGAAGAAGGCGTCGGTACGGAGCGAGAAGTAGATCACGAGACCGACGAGGACGAGCAGGATGCTCGCCTCTCGCCGCCGGATCAGCGCAGACGCGACGCGCCGGCCGAGGCCGACGCGTCGCGTCGCTGAGGTCCGGGCGTCTGTGGACGCTTGCGCCACTTAGCCTGGCTGCGTGACCGGGTACTTCTGCTTCTTCGAGCTGCCGTGGTAGCGCGTCTTCGTCGTCAGGTACGGCTTCACGTTGGCCTTGGTGACGAACGCGATTCCGGTGTTCGTGTCCGACGGTGCAACAAGCCCCGCCGTGTACTTGTAGAAGAAGAGCTGCAGGACGGGAAGCCAGCCCTGCAGATAGGGCTGCTGGTCGATCGTGAAGTCCAGGTGGCCGGCTTGGATCGCCTGAAGGACGGGCGGCCCGAGGTCGTAGCCTCCGGCCTTGATGCCCCTCCGCTGAAGGCCGTACTTCTGCATGACCTTGCCGACGCCTTCCGTCGAGCCGTAGTCGACCGCAAACATCCCCTTGATGTTCTTGTGCCCCTGGTAGTAGGCGTCGATCCTCGCCAGCTCGGTGGGCAAGTCCGCACTGGTGGCGGTCACGGTGGTCTTGATCTTCCCCTTGCCGAACTGCTTGATCGCGGCAATGGCGCCGTCGATGCGAGGCTGGATGTTGAGCTGGCCGGGCGTCGCGATGAAGAGTGCGACAGTGCCTGACTTGACGAGGTCGACGATCCGCTGGCCCATGTTGAAGCCGGACAGGTAGAGATCCTGTCCGATGTACGCGAGCCGCCTGTTCGCGGCGTCGGCGTTGTAGCTGAGCACCGGGATGCCGCGGTCGAGCGCGCGGTTTGTCGGGCCGTTGAACGCTGTTAGCGAGACAAGGCAGACCGCGATGCCGTCTGCCTTTGCCGTGATGCCGGCGTTCATCGCGTTCACCATCTGGCTGATGTCGGATGTGGTCGAGCCGGTCCATTGATAGCTGGTGCCGAGCACCGAGCACGCGTCCTGCGCGCCGTAGATGGTCGGGACGAAGAACGGGTTCGTCGTGACGTGGTTGACGAAGACGAACTTCCACTTCGGGTGCGACTTGATGAAGCTGTCGGCGGCGAGCACGTCCGTGACGGCGCCCATCGTCGGCGTTGCCATCACCGCTGCGGGCACCGTGAGCGCGGCAGCGCCGAGGCCTGCCCGCTTGAGCATCTGACGACGGTCGAGCACCATCTCGCGCCGCTCGTCGTCGTCCATCGGCGGTGTCTGTCCGCCGAGGTCGTCCGAATCCACTGAGCCCTCCTTTGATCGAGCGAACGACGAAAACGCGGCGAACCTAACACCTTTGAGACCGCCTGTCTAGCTATATGGTTATCGTATGATGAAAGACCGCACGTACCCTCGCCGCGGCCTCCACGGAGAGCTCGTCCACGACATCGGGGTGCGCATCCTCCGCGGTGAGCTCCAGCCGGGCGACTCGTTGTCGATGGACGGTGACGTGACCGGCGAGGGGGTCAGCCGCACGGTCGTGCGGGAGGCGATCAAGGTCCTCGCCGCGAAGGGGCTCGTCGAGTCGCGCCCGAAGACGGGCACGCAGGTACGGGACCGTCGCTACTGGAACCTCATGGATCCCGACGTGCTCGCGTGGAGGCTCGAGGCCGAACCCTGGGGACGACTTCTTCGTCGGCGTCTTCGAGCTCCGTCGCCTGATCGAGCCTGCGGCCGCCGGGCTCGCCGCCGAACGCGCCACGCCGGAGGAGATCGCGGACATCGAGACGGCGCTCATCGAGATGGAGACCGCGGTCGACGAGCGCGACGACTACCTCGCGGCCGACCTGCGCTTCCACACGTTGATCCTCGAGGCGGGCCACAACGAGCTTCTCGCCCATCTCGGCGGCACGCTGCGCGGCAGTCTTTCGCGCGAGCTTCGCCCGGACGCTGCCGATCGCACGCGAGACGATCGAGCAGCACGCGGCAGTCGCCGCCGCGATTCGCGGACGCGATCCGCTTGCAGCGGAAGCCGCGATGCTCGAGCTGATCGACCGCACTGCGGCAAGCCTGGACGCCGACGGGCGGACGCCGCGCTAGGAGGGGTGCTCGAGCAGGACCTTCGCGACGAGGCTCTCGCGGTCGTCCATCTGGGCGAACGCGTCTTCGAAGCGGTCGGCGGGAAAGCGGTGCGTCACGATCGGATCGAGGTCGACGAGGCCCTGCTCGAGGAGCGCGACGACCCGGCTCCACTCTGACGTCGAGTACGAGAAGCTCCCGATCACCGCCATGTCGCCGAACACTATGCGGTCGGCCGGGAGCTCCAAGAGATGCCCCTCGCCGGCGATTCCGAGGAGCACGACGCGCCCACCCGGGCGCACGAGCCTCGTGGCGAGCTCGACGGCTGCGACCGACCCCGCCGTCTCGAGCACGAGGTCGAGGCCCTCGCCGAGCAGCCGCTGCGTCGCTGCGACGGGATCCACGTCCGCGACGTGCACGGTCGCGTCGGCACCGAGGCTCGCCGCGAACTCGAGCTCGGTCGCGCGGACGCCGTAGGCGACGAGTGCGCCCGGCGAGAAGAGTCGCGCGAGCGTCAGGGCGAGCGAACCGAGGGTGCCGATGCCGACGACCCCGATCGTCTCGCCGGGGCGCGGACGGCCACGCTCGAAGCCCCCGAAGACGCACGAGGCGGGCTCGACGAGCACCCCCGCAGAGAACGAGACGGCGTCGGGAAGGACATGGACGACATGCCGAGGCACACACACGTACTCGCCGTACCCGCCGGCGCGCGTGAACCCGATCTGGTCGTAGCTCACGCACAGCTGGGTCTTGCCCTCCCTGCACCGACGGCAGCGGTTGCACGGGACGATCCCCTCGCAGACGACGCGGGTGCCGACCGTGAGATCGTCGACGCCGTCGCCGAGCTCGGTCACGGTGCCGCTCCACTCGTGTCCGGGAACGAGCGGAAACCGCACCCAGCGCGGGTCGGTCAGGCCGCCGTGGAGCATCTCCAGATCGGTGCGGCAGACCCCCGCTGCATGGCTGCGCACGACGACCTCTCCGGGGCCTGCAGTCGGTGTGTCGAGCTCGACGTACGCCACCTCGTGCGGGCGTTCGATGAGGACCGCCTTCACGGCTCGACGATAGCTCCGTCGAGCTCTCGCAGCGCGGGATAGAGCGCGCGGAACCGCGGCCGTAGCTCCCCGTAGATGGACTGCCACGCGCTGTCGGGCTCGACGACGTCGCGTGTGCGCACTGCGCCGGCAACCGCTTCGTGCACGTCGGGGAAGACGCCGCCGGCGACGCCTCCGAGCAGAGCCGCACCGAAGGCCGAGCCCTCTTCGACGACCGTGCGCTCGATGGGCACGCCGAGGGCCGACGCGCAGATCTCCAGCCAGGGCTGCGAGCGCGCCCCTCCCCCGAGACTCGCGCACTCGAGACCTCGATACCGAGTGCGCGCACGAGGTCGAGCGAGTCGCACAGACCGAAGGCGACGCCCTCGAGGACTGCGCGAACGAGCGCTCCGCGGTCGTGGCGCAGCTGCAGCCCGACGAACGCGCCACGTGCGTCCGGATCGGCGTGCGGCGTGCGCTCTCCTTGCAAGTACGGCAGGAAGAGCAGCCCCTCAACGCCCGGCTGCCAGCGCTCGGCCTCGGCGACGAGCGTGTCGAACGGCACGTCCGGGGCCACCAGGTCGTGCAGCCACTGCAGCGAGCCGGCCGCAGAGAGCATCACGCCCATCGCGCTCCACGCATCGGGCACGGCGTGGCAGAAGACGTGCACGCGTGCACGCGGGTCTGCACGGTAGGCAGGAAGCGTGGCGAAGACGACACCCGACGTACCCAGCACGAGCGATGCCGGCCCTGACCCGACGACGCCGACGCCGAGCGCGGCGGCCGGCTGGTCGCCCGCGCCTGCGGCGACCGGGATGCCGGCCGCCGTCACGCCCGATACGGCCGGGGACTCGAGCGCAGGGGGGAGCCACGCAGCCGGAAGCTCGAGCGCGTCGAGCATCGCCTCGCTCCAGCAACGCTCGGCGACGTCGAAGAGCAGCGTTCCCGAGGCGTCGGCGACGTCGATTGCCCACGAGCCGGTGAGCCGCAGGCGGACGTAGTCCTTCGGGAGACAGATCCGCGTGATGCGCGCGTACGCCTCCGGCTCGTGCTCGCGGAGCCAGAGGAGCTTCGGCGCCGTGAAGCCGGGCAGTGCGCGGTTGCCCGTGAGCTCGATGAGGCGGTCGAGGCCCACCGACGCCTCGATCGCCTCGCACTGCGCGCCGGTGCGCTGGTCGTTCCACAGGATCGCGGGCCGGACCACGCGGTCGGCGGCGTCGAGGGCGACGAGCCCGTGCATCTGCCCCGAGAGCCCGATGCCGAGGACGTCCTGGCCGGCCGAGACCTCCGTGAGTGCAGCCTCCGAGGCGTGCCACCAGTCAGCGGGATCCTGCTCCGACCAGCCCGCTCTCGGTGTCGACAGCGGATATCCGCGCTCGGCGCGCGCGACGACCGCACCGTCGGGGGTGATCGCGATCGCCTTCACACCGGTTGTCCCCACGTCGAGCCCGACGAGGACCGTCATGGTCGGACTACGCGCCGAGTGCGGCGTAGACGAGCTCGTACGCGCGAACGGCGTCCTTGTTCGACTGTGCCTCGCGGAGCTCCGCGTCGTCGATACGGCCCGACACGTCCCAGATGAAGTTCCACTGGTGGACGGAGCGCGCCACAGCCGCCACGGCGTCCTCCGTATACGGGTAGAGGTCGAACCCGAGGCGCTCGCCGCTCTCGCCGTAGCGCGCTCGCCGGAGCTCGACGGCGAGCTCGAGCGTCTCCATGAACGCGGTCGCGCCGACCATGTTGTCGTCGTCGAACGTGCCCCAGCCGGAGTTGGCGTGCTGGTGTCCGAGCAGCCCCTCCGCCGCGAGCAGGGCCGCGTACTCGGCCAGGGACTCGCCGTTCATGAGCAGGTGCTGCCAGTCCATGTTCACCTGGATGCTCGTGATGCCGCGTGTGCGGAGCGTGTGGATCACGTGCAGGGTCATGCCGATGTTCCGCATGAGGATCTTCATCGCGGGCTCGGAGTTCTTGTGCTCGAGGAAGAGCGTGATCCCGCGCTCCTGACAGCGGGAGGCGATCTCGCCGACGCCGTCCACGAACCGCGCCCACGCCTCCGGATACGGCGTCTGGAACGGGTAGTTGTAGCCCTCGATCCCGGGCCAGAGGATCATGTGCGCGCCGATCGACGCGGCGAAGTCGGCAGCTCGCAAGGCTTCGGCGAGCGCGGCGTCCCGTATCGCGTCGTTCGGCGACGAGAGACCTCCTCTTCCGAAGAGCGGGTTCAGGTGCGTGCCGGTGGCGATGGCGTAGATGCCGTGGTCGCCGAGCGCCGCACGAACCTCGTCCACGTTCTCTTCGTCCAGTTCCTGCGGATAGTGGAACTCGTAGTCGTCGATGAGGTCGCCGAGCCCGCCCACGGCGCGCGACACCTTGAGCGCGGTCGACTCGCCCATGTGCTCGGGCTGGTAGCCGCCCGGCACGAAGCGGGTCACCATCGGCCCGAGGGCCCAAATGCCGAGCGACGTCTTCACTCGGCGGAGACTAAAACGTGCCTAGCGGTCTTCTGTCAACACGACGTCGAGCGACTCGACGGCATCGGTCGAGATCCGCCAGCCGGCGAGCTCTCCGGTCCGCACCGTGTAGATGAGGTACGGGCGGCCCACCCACAGCCCGACGTTCTCGACGTCCGTGCGCGACGGGCGCGGCGGTGAGGAGAGGTGCGAGTGGAAGACGGCGAGCTCGTAGCCGTCGTCCTCGAGGAACCACGTCTCGGGTGGCACGTCGAGCTCGAACCGGTACGGCGAGGCGGCCGCATTCCGTCCCGGGACGTACCGCTCCGCGACTCCGTCCTTCAGTACGACCAGGCCGCAGGCCTCGTTCGGTGACTCGGCGGTCGCGTGCTCCGCGAGTGCCCTTCGTACGTCGTCGGGGATCACCACCAGACCGACCGTCTCATCGCGTCGTCGATGTCCGCCGCGTCCCAGAAGTCGGCGGACAGGTACTTCCAGCCGCCGTCCGCGAGCACGCACACGACCACGCCGTCGTCGAGCTCGCCCGCCATCCGGAGGGCGGCGTGGATCACGGCGCCGGAGGACACGCCGCCGAGCACGCCTTCTCGCTCGAGCAGTAGACGGAGTCCGCCGACCGCTTCGGCGTTCGTGACGAGGAGCTTCCGGTCGAGCTTCGTGACGTCGAGGATCGGCGGCACGTACCCGTCCTCGAGCGAGCGCAGGCCCATCACCTCGTCGCCCGGAAGCGGCTCGGCCGCGGCGACCACGACCTCCGGGAACGCCTCGCGCAGCCGGTCTCCGGCACCCATGAGTGTCCCTCCTGTGCCGAGGCCGGCGACGAAGACGTCCACGCGATCGAGGGCGCCCGCGATCTCGGCGCCGGTTCCCTCGTAGTGCGCTCGAGGGTTCGCCTCGTTCGCGTACTGGAACGGCATGAAGAAGCTCGGGTCTGCCTCGGCGATCTCGAGCGCGAGGCGGACGGCGCCGTTCGAGCCTTCCTCGCCCGGCGAGTCGACGATCTCAGCGCCGTACAGCTCGAGCAGCCTCCGTCGCTCGGCGGTGACGTTCGCCGGCACGACGCACCTGAGGGGGTAGCCGCGCAGTCGAGCGGCGAGGGCGAGCGCGATACCCGTGTTGCCGCTCGTCGGCTCGAGGAGGCGCCGCCCCGGCTCGAGCTCGCCCGTAGCCTCGGCAGCGTCGAGCATCGCCTTCGCGACGCGGTCCTTGATCGAGCCGCTCGGGTTCTGGCCCTCGAGCTTGGCGAAGAGGCGAATGGATGGCTTCGGCGAGAGGCGCGGCAGCTCGATCAGGGGCGTCGACCCGACGAGGTCGAGGAGCGACGCCGGAAGGGTCCTAGCTTCCACCGGCCATGGCCGGCAGCAGGATCAGCTGGTCGCTCTCCAGCACCTCGGTGTCGAGGCCGTCGCGCGTCCGGACGTCCTCGCCGCCGACGTAGACGTTCACGAAGGGCGCGAGCTCGTGATCCTGGAGAAGCTGAGAGCCGAGCTGCGGGAAGCGCTCCACGAGATCGTCGATGACCTCGGCGACCGTGGAACCTTCGGCCTCGAGCTCGCGGGCTCCTCCGACCTCGGCACGCAGCGTGGGCGGAATCCGAACAGCGGCCATCAGCGTCCGACCCCCTCTGCGCCCCCCGGGTCGGCGTTGCCGCCACCGGGCCGGAGGGCACAGTGCTCAGAGGCACGGGCCCGGAAGGCACGGTGGCGGCAACGGCGGCAGGAGTCGGCGGAGCCGGGCTTTGCCCGGCGAGAGCCGGCTCCGGCCGGGGAGCCGCAGAGGCGTTGCAGAACTCGACGTAGTCGATGTACTCGGTGATCGTCGGGTTGTCGCCGCAGACCGGGCAGCCCGGATTCCGGCGGACGGTCACCTCGTCGAGGGTCGTCCCGAGTGCGTCGAACAGGAGGAGCCGTCCGGCGAGCGAGTCGCCGCGGTCGAGGATCAGCTTGAGCGCCTCGTTGGCCTGGATCGAGCCGATGATCCCCGGCAGGACGCCGAGCACTCCCCCCTCGGCGCAACTCGGCGCGAGCTCGGGCGGCGGCGGTTGCGGGAAGAGGCAGCGGTAGCAGGGGCCGGCGCCCGGCGAGAAGACGGTGACCTGACCCTCGAAGCGGAAGATCGAGCCGTGCACGACCGGGATCCCGCTCCACACCGACGCGTCGTTGACGAGGTAGCGCGTCGGGAAGTTGTCGGCGCCGTCCACGATCACGTCCCAGCCGTCGGCGAGGATGCGGTCGACGTTCTCGGAGGTGAGTCGCTCCTGGAACGTCACGACGCGGACGTCCGGGTTCAGCGCCTCGAGCGTGCGCTTCGCGGAGGCGACCTTCGGCTCTCCGAGCCGGTCGGTCGAGTGCACGATCTGGCGCTGGAGGTTCGACTCGTCGACGACGTCGGCATCGACGATCCCGAGCGTGCCGACGCCCGCCGCGGCGAGGTAGAGCGACGCCGGCGAGCCGAGGCCGCCGGCGCCGATCAGAAGGACGCGTGCGTCGAGCAGGCGCTGCTGCCCGTCCTCGCCGACCTCCGGGATGAGCAGGTGGCGGCTGTAGCGGGAGCGCTGCTCGGGCGACAGGACGCGCGGGATGGTGACGTCGAATCCGTTGCGCTTCCAGTCGGAGAAGCCGCCGGCGAGATTGACCACATTCAGGTATCCGAGGTCTTCGAGCACCTTCGCCGCGAACGCCGATCGCGATCCGGCCGAGCAGTAGACGACGAGCGGGCGGCTCTTGTCGGGCACGAGGCCTTCGATCCGCTGCTCGAGCCGGCCGCGGCCCGTATAGATGGCGCCGGGAATGTGGCCTTCTTCCCACTCGTCCGGCTCGCGGACGTCGACGAAGAGGGAGCCATCCGACGACTCGAGGCGCTCCTGCGCCTCGATGCTGGAGATCTCGTCGATCTCGCTGCGGACCTGTGCAAGCAGCTCGCGGTACGTCGCCATTACTTTCGGAACTATAGCTTTAGAGCCCAGTGGGTCAGACCTCACGGGTCTGACCCACTGCTGTGCGGCCGCCCGGCTATCGTCCGGCGGTGTCGGCGCGAGGTCGCATCACGCTTCTCGTGACCGCGGTCGCAGCTGCAGCGGTGGCGGTCGTGGCCGCCGCAGTGCTCTCCTCGGACGGCGACTCCGCCGGTGCTCCTGCGGCGGCGACCCAGCCCGAGCGACGCGAGGGTCGTCCGCCGCTCTCGTTCGCGCTCGGCTTCCGCACGGATGCCGAGGCGCGGGATCTGGCCCGCGGTGCGACGCTCTATCAGCGCGGTGACACCGACGCAGCGGCCGCGCTCTTCGCGAAACACGACTCGATCGAGGCGAAGGTCGGCAATGCCTTCGCAGGGTGGCCCGAGGGCACGCTCGACCGGCTCGAGCAGCTCGCGAAGCTCTATCCCGAGATCGGCGTCGTGCAGCTCCATCTCGGACTCGCGCGCCTGTGGGAGAACGAGGGCGACCCCGCAGAGGCCTGGCGCGCGACCGCCGATGCCGAGCCCGACACGCCGTACGCGATCGTGGCCGGGAACCTTCTCCATCCCGACGTCCCACGCGGCCTGCCTGCGTTCATCCCGTCGTTCACGGCTCCCCGGGCGATCGCGAGCCTCCCGCCGGCGCGCCAGCTCGAGGCGCTGCGGGTCGCGGCGGAGCGCGGCGGCGTCCGCGAGCAGCTGCTGTACGGCGTCGGGCTTCAGCGCGTAGGTCGCTCCGTCTCGGCCGCGCGCGTCTTCGATGCTGCCTCGCGCCGGTTCCCGAACGAGGTGGAGGCACAGGTCGCCGGCGCCGTCGGGCAGTACGACAAGGACGCGCCCGAGAAGGCGTTCGGCCGTCTCGGCCCCCTCTCGCGGACGTATGGGAACGAGCCGAGCGTGCGCTTCCATCTCGGTGTCCTCCTGTTGTGGACAGGCCGGATCCAGGGCGCCGAGCGCCAGTTCGACCTCGCCGCCAGAGCGCAACCCGGCTCACCACTTGCGCGCGAAGCGGTCCGGTACCTGGACACGATCCGAAAGGCGCGTTCGTGACCGGAGTTTTGACGACCGCCGTACGTGTAACTACCGTGTGACGGCCGACGAGGAAGGGGGGCGGTCTGGCCGCTGAAGAAACGCAGGGCGCTACCACTCGCACACCGATCGAGGAGGTCCTCGTCAGTGACGAGGGCCAGCGCCTGCTCGAGGCCGGTTACCGAACGGGTCAGCTCGACGCCGACGAGCTCGCACTCGCGCTCGACGAGCTCGAGCTCGAGCCGACGCAGCTCGACGACTTCTACGCCGCGCTCGAAGAGGCACAGATCGCGGTCGTCCACACTGACGGGGCCGACGAGGTCGAGCCGGAGGTCGAGCCCGAGCCGGAGATCACGACCGACGCGCTCCAGTTGTTCCTCAAGGACATCGGCAAGGTTCCCCTGCTGACGGCAGCGCAGGAGGTCGAGCTTGCGAAACGGATCGAGCGCGGCGAGCACGCGGCGAAGCAGGCCATGGTCGAGGCGAACCTCCGCCTCGTGGTGTCGATCGCCAAGCGGTATCGCAACCAGGGCCTCCCGTTCCTCGACCTGATCCAGGAGGGGACGATCGGGCTCGTCCGTGCAGCTGAGAAGTTCGACTACCGCAAGGGCTTCAAGTTCTCGACGTACGCGACATGGTGGATCCGTCAGGCGGTCGCGCGGGCGATCGCGGACAAGGGGCGCACGATCCGCATGCCCGTGCACGTCGTCGAGAAGCTCAACCGGATCATGCGCTCCGAGCGGAAGCTCCGGGCCGAGCTCGGCAGGGAGCCTGCGATCGACGAGATCGCACGGGACGTCGAGATGACGCCCGACGAGGTCGAGCAGATCCGCCGCAGTGCGCAGGTGCCCGTCTCGCTCGAGAAGCCGGTCGGCGACGACGACGAGTCGGAGTTCGGCCACTTCCTCGCCGACGAGTCGGCGCCACTCCCCGACGAGCTGGCCGAGACGACGCTGCAGCGCGAGGCGCTGCGGTCCATCCTCGGCGCGCTCTCCGAGCGGGAGCGCAAGGTGCTCGAGCTGCGCTACGGGCTCGACGGCCAGCAGCCACGCACACTGGACGAGGTCGGCCGCCACTTCCAAGTCACGCGGGAGCGCATCCGTCAGATCGAGCACCAGGGGTTGAAGAAGCTCCGCGCCCTCGCCGACGCGCAGCGCGTCCGCGACGTCGCCTAGAACCGGCGTGCTCTATCGGTTGGAGGACTTCGAGCCTCTCGTCGACGAGCCGTGGGACGAAGCGCGGATTCGCGACGGAATACGCGAGATCGTCGCCGACACCGACGCGGCCTTGCGCGGCCCGAAGCTCCTCTGGCGCGCGGAGAGCTGGGACCGCTGGCGCGCCACGAGCCCGCTGAAGGACGTGTACGTCGGGGCTGCCGGGGTGCTCTGGTCTCTTGCCGAGCTGCGCGATCGCGGGCACGCGGAGACGAGGCTCGACCTCGGCGAGCTCCCTCTCAGGGTGCTCGATCGGCACCGGGAACGACCCGATCTCGGGAGATCGACGAACCTCCCGGAACCGCGCGAGTCGTCGCTCCTCGCGGGCGAGACGGGGATCCTGCTGGTCGCGTTCCGGCTGGCGCCGAGTCGAGAGCTCGCGGACGCGCTTCATGTGCGCGTACGTGAGAACGTCGACAACGCTGCCGACGAGATCATGTGGGGGTCACCGGGCACGGTCATCGCGGCTCGCCTCATGCTCGAGTGGACGGGAGAGGCGCGCTGGCGCGTGGCCTGGGACGAGAGCGCGGATGCTCTACTCTCGCGCCGCGATGCGCGCGGTCTGTGGACGCAGTGCCTGCACGGACAGGCGTTTCAATACCTCGGGCCGGTGCACGGGCTCACGGGGAACGTCTCGGCGCTGCTCCCACTGCTCGACGACTCGCGACGAGCGACACTCACGTCGGAGACCGCTGCGCTCCTCGAGGCAACTGCGTTCATCGAAGGCGCCCTGGCCAACTGGCCGCCGGTCGAGAGGCCGGCGCTCGCGAGCGCGAACGGAGAGATACGCGTGCAGTGGTGTCACGGAGCGCCAGGGATCGTCTCCGCTGCAGCCTCCTACCTCGACGGCGAGCTCCTGCTGGCTGGCGCGGAGCTCACCTGGCGGGCCGGCCCGCACGGCGACGGGAAGGGAGCAGGCATCTGCCACGGGACCGCCGGTAACGGCTACGCGCTTCTGAAGGCATTCGAGCGTTCGGGTGACGAGCGCTGGCTCGAGCGTGCGCGCCGCTTCGCCGTGCACGCGCTCGCGCAGGTGCGCCGCCAGCGCGTCGCGCGGGGTCGCGGCCGCCACTCGCTCTTCACCGGCGACCTCGGGGTCGCCCTGTACCTCTCGGACTCGGTCGACGCGCGACCCAGGTACCCGCTCATCGACGCCTGACTAGACTCGCAGCCGTGACGCCGCCGTCCGCCGCGCTCCGCGACCAGCTCGCCGAGTTCATTTCCATCCCTTCTGTGAGTGCCGACGCGGCGCACGACGCTGACATCGTCGCGAGTGCCGAGTGGGTCGCGCAGCAGATTCGTGAGACCGGCGGATCGGCCGAGCTCGTGCCCTCGGGCGCGCGGCCCCTCGTCATCGGTGAGGTTGCCGCGTCCGCGCGACCCGAGTCGGCACCGACGGCACTCTGCTACGCGCATTTCGACGTCCAGCCGCCCGATCCGCTCGACCTCTGGGAGTCACCGCCGTTCGAGCTCACCCATCGTGACGGCAGGCTCTTCGCGCGCGGCGTCGCCGACGACAAGGGGAACATGTTCCTGCTCGTCGAGGCCGTGCGACAGCTCGCCGTCGCGGGTGAGCTTCCCGTGAACGTGCGCTTCGCCTTCGACGGCGAGGAGGAGATCGGCGGCAACTCGATCGTCGACTGGGTCGATGCCGACGAGGGACGTGCGGACGTGGCGCTGATCCTGGACGGCGCGATGGTCAGACGCGGCCAGCCGGCTTTCATGGTGGGCGTGCGGGGCATGGTGTACCTCCACCTGCGTGTCCGTACGGGAGCGACCGACATGCACTCGGGCATGTTCGGAGCGGCGGCGCTCAACGCCACGCATGCGCTGATGACGGCACTTGCGAGCGTCGTTCCCGGCCATGATGGTCGACTTCCCGACGAGCTGAGGGTCGGAGCCACTCCACCGACTGCCGAGGAGCTCGAGGCCTGGGCACAGCTGCCTTCGGGGTCGGAGCAACTTTCGCAGCAGGGCGCGGCACCGATCGCTCCGGACGCGGCCGAGGAGTTCTACCTCCGCACGTTCGCGGACACGTCGCTCGACGTGAATGGGATCGCGAGCGGCTCTCCCGATCTCGTGAAGACCGTCCTTCCGGTCGAGGCGCGTGCGAACGTGTCGATGCGCCTTGCGCCCGGCCAGGACCCCGAGGCGGTGCGCGCAGCGTTCGAGCGTCGCATCCGTAACGCATTGCCGCAGGGAGCCGAGCTCGAGATCGAGCGTCGAAACAGTGCGCGTCCGGCACTCACCCCGACCGACTCCCAGGCGATCAGGCTCGCCGGTGACGCATTCGAGCGCGTGGTCGGAGCTCGACCGTTCCTCGTGCGCTCCGGCGGCACGCTGCCCATCTACGCGAGCTTGGTCGCGCGCGGCCTGCCGACGATCGCGACGGGGTTCGGTATCGAGAGCGAGTGGAACGTGCACGCGCCGAACGAGAACGTGCCCGACGACATGCTCGACGTCGGAGTCGCGACCATGCGTGAGGTCTTCACGCGCCTCGGAGAGCTTGGCGGCTAGAGCCGCCTTCGCGAGCCGGCTGGCCGAGGAGCTGGCGCCGGATGTCCTCGAGCGGTTCCTGCGCTACGTGCGGGTCGACACGCAGGGGGCGTACCGCGTCGCGGAGCGGCCGAGCACGCAGAAGCAGCTCGATCTCTCGCGCATGCTCGTCGACGAGCTGCACGCGATCGGGCTCGCCGACGCCGAGCTGAACGCGGGACACTCCGTGTTCGCGACGCTTCCAGGCACGATCGACGTGCCCGTCGTCGGGTTGATCGCACATGTGGACACGACGCCCGACGTGACGGGCGCCGGCGTGTCGCCGATCCTCCACGAGGCGTGGCAGGGCGAGCCGATCGTGCTGCCGGGCGACGAGCGACAGGTCCTCGATCCGACGGTGTTGCCGGCGCTGGCCGTGAGGGTCGGCCACGACATCGTCACGAGCGACGGGACGACACTGCTCGGCGCCGACGACAAGGCCGGGGTCGCGGAGATCATGGCCGCGGTCGCCCACCTCGCCCGCGCAGACGACCGGCCGCGTGCGCCCATTCGTGTGGCGTTCACGGTCGACGAGGAGGTCGGTCGCGGCGCCGAGGACTTCGACCTCGATGCGTTCGGCGCGGATGTTGCATACACGCTCGACGGCTCCGATCTCGGTGAGCTCGAGGTCGAGACCTTCTCGGCGGCGTCGATGCGGGTCACGATTCGGGGGCTCTCCGTGCACCCGGGCACGGCAAAGGACAAGCTTGTGAACGCGGTCAAGCTCGCGTCGGAGCTCGTGCTTTCCGTCCCCGCGGATCGCCTCTCGCCCGAGACGACCGAGGGCCGTGAGGGATACGTGCATCCTCACCGGATCTCGGGCTCGACGGAGGAGGCGATCGTCGACTTCATCGCGCGCGACCACGACGACGAGCTTCTCGCCGCACACGTCGAGCTTCTTCGCGGTCTCGCCCTCGAGGTCGAGGCCCGCGAACCGCGTGCGAAGGTCGACATCGAGTTGCGGCACTCCTACCGCAACATGCGGCCTTTCATCGAGGAGAGCCCGCGCGTCGTCGACGCGGCGCTCGAGGCGATTCGGCGAGCCGGTGTCGAGCCCCGGCTCGCGATCACCCGCGGCGGGACGGACGGCGCGGTCCTCTCGACGCAAGGGCTGCCGACGCCCAACCTGTTCACCGGCGGACAGGAGTACCACTCGGTGCGCGAGTGGGCCAGCGTGCAGGACATGGCCGCCGCCGCCGCGACCATCGTCGAGCTCGCTTCCGTTTGGACGGAATCTCCCGCGTAGGGGCGAGGCTTGCCTCGCTCTCGTCCAGACGTCGGATGAGTACCCTGGCCACGTGGCGCGGCTCGTCGGCATCAATCACGTCGCAGTCCAGGTCGGCGACCTCGACGAGATGATCGCGTTCCTCGAGCGCATCGTCGACCGGCTGGAGCTTCGCGGACGAAGCGGCGGCATGGCCTTCGTCGATCTCGGTGACCAGTTCATCGCCCTCGAGCGCTCAGCCCAGCCGGTTGCGGCCGGCCACTACGGCCTGGTCGTCGACGATCAGCCCGAGGTCGTGCGTCGAGCCCGCGAGGCTGGCGCTCGGATGGTCGGCGGACACGACTTCCTCGACCCGTGGGGCAACCACTGGCAGGTGGTCGACTACCGCGACGTCCAGTTCACGAAGACGGAGCGCGTGCTCGAGGGCATGGGCGTGGGCGAGCTCGACAAGTCCGAACGTGCCCGGGCCGAGCTTCGGGCGAAGGGCCTGTCAGACTGAGCCGATGCCCGGGGCGGCAGCTCTTCGCAGGTGAGACGAGCGGTTGGCGCCCTCCCGAGAGCGGTCGAACGCTCGGCGGCGAGGCTGTGAGCCCTACGTGTCGTGGACGCCGCAGCCGAGCCACTCGTGGCCGAAGCGCCGCATCTCGTGCACGACCGGGAGCAGCGCGCGTCCCTTGTCGGTCAGGGCGTACTCCACGCGCGGCGGTGACTCCGGGTAGCTCTGCCGAGCGACGATCCCCTCTGCCTCGAGCCAGCGCAGACGCTCCGCGAGCGTCCGCGGGCTGATCCCGGCGCACGAGCGTTCGAGCTCGGTGAACCTGCGCGGTCCCTCGGAGAGGTCGTGGACGATGAGCACCGTCCATTTCGAGCCGACGATCTCGGCGGCGCCGGCGACCGAGCAGGTCGGCGCCGCATGGACGGGGAGCATCGTGCGGGTGGTCACGAGCTGATTGTACGGCCGGTTGCTCACGCCGGCCTCTGCGCGGTGTAAAGGGCCGTCACGAGTGGCTTCGTGACCTGGCCTCCGAAGTCGGCGTCGGCGATGCGCGCAATCTCGTCCAGAAGCGACTCGCGCCGGTCGGGCACGAGTGCGAGGACCGGAGAGAAGGTCCCGTAGAGGCCACGGATGCCCTCGGTGTCCCACGTGTACGTCCACTCGAGCCGGTGTGGCGTGACCGCTTCGAATCCAGCGGCGTCGAGCGCCGCGACACGGGCGCCGCCGTCGGACTGGAACGGCGGCCGGCCACGTTCCGGCTGCGACGGGCTTCGCGGCAGCTCTTCCATGAGCGGGTCGATGGCGCTCCGGAACGGGTCCTTCCGCGTCGCATCGCCGAAGACCGTCCACCAGAGCGCGACCCAGCCGCCCGCGCAGAGGGCGCCGTGGATCCGCGCGAGGCCCATCTCCTCGTCCACCCAGTGGAATGACGACGCGGCGGTCGCGACGTCGAAGTCCTCCGCGAGCTCGGCTGCCTCCAGTGTCGACGGACGGAGCTCGACGCGATCGCCGAAGCGGTTGCGGAGGAACGCGGCCAGCTCGGGATCGGGCTCGATCGCGACGAGGGGCGAGGCGCCGAGCTCGAGGAGGCGACGAGTCGCCTGGCCGGTTCCAGGCCCGACCTCGAGGACCTTCGATCCGGGACCGAGCCCGCAGCGTTCGTGGAGGATCTCGTAGACCTCTTCGGCATGGCCAGGGCGCGCGCGGTCGTAGTTCTCGGGATCGGTACCGAAGAGATGCCTTCCCTCCGATCGCGCGAGCCGTGCTCGCACGTCAGTCCCAGGGCGGCGGGTTGTGCACCCAGCGGCCGCCGACCATTGTCGCGACGACATCGACCGACGCGAGCTCGTCCGGCGGGCACTCGAGAGGATCGCGAGAGAGCACGACGAGGTCGGCGAGGTAGCCGGGGAGGAGCTTGCCGCGACGGCGCTCGTCGCCGGAGAGCCATGCGGGATTGACGCACGTCGCGGCGAGCGTCTCCGCGACCGTGAGGCACTGCTCGGGATGCCATGCCGGCCGCTCGTCGATCGTGCGGAGCACTCCCGCCCGGATTCCCGCGAGCGGATCGAGCTCCTCGACCGGTGCGTCGGAGCCGTTCGCGACGAGCGCGCCGGACTCCCAGAGCGAGCGGAATGCGTACGCCCCGTCGACCTGCGCGGGCCAGAAGCGCTCGGCCAGGTCGCGATCCGAGGGCGCATGGCTGAACTGGACGGAGCAGGCCACGCCGATCGCCGCGAAGCGGCCGACGTCCTCCGGCGCGAGGCACTGCGCGTGCTCGATGCGGTGCCGGAGGCCGAGCGGCGCCCACACGTCGCGGGTCGACGCGAAGGCGTCGAGGGCCTCGCGGTTCGCGCGGTCGCCGATCGCGTGTACGGCGACCGGCCAACCGAGGCGCGCACCCTTGCGGATGACCTCGCCGAGCTCGTCGCCGCTCGTGATGGTCACGCCCGAGCCGTCGAGCATCCAGGCGGTCCGAGATCCGAGCGTCCCGTCCATGAACGCCTTGAGGTAGCCGATGCGGAGGAAGTCGCCGCCGATCCCGGACGTGATGCCGAGCGCCTCGAGCTCGGGCAGGCGCTCGTACGGAACCGACTGCCAGACGCGCAACGTGAGGCCGTCCCGCTCGGCGACGCGCTGGAAGATTCCGGGCGCTCCGAGCCAGCCGTCCTTGTCATGAATCGAGACGACCCCACGGCTCGCGGCGATACGCAGCCCTTCGCGCGTCGCCTCGACGAACTCGTCCTCGCTGGGCATCGCGAAGCGTGCGCGGAACTGCCAGGCGGACTCCTCGCGGAGGATCCCCGTCGGCCCCCCGGCCTCGTCCCGCTCGACGACACCGCCGTCGACCTGGAGGTCGCCGTTCGCGCACGTGAGCGCCGCGGAGTTGAGCCACGCCGAGTGGTAGTCCTTCGAGAACAGCAGCGCCGGCGTGTCGCCCGTGACCTCGTCGAGTGCAACTGCGGTCGGCTGCTCGTCCCACTCCGCCGAGCGCCAGCCGTATCCACGGATCCACGTCCCGTGGTGCGGATGGGCCCTGACGCGCTCGAGCGCCTCGGCGACTCCGGACACACCCTCGAGCCGGACGTCGTGTTGCCCGAGCGACCACGTGGGAAAGTGGACGTGCGAGTCGGTGAACCCGGGAAGCACGCAGCGGCCGCCGAGGTCGACGACGTCGGGGCTCGGGAGCACCGTCTCGTGCGTGCCGACACCGCCCGCGACGAGGGGGCCTGCGATTGCCAGCGCTCGCGCAGTCGGCAGCGTCGGATCCAGCGTGCGGATGACGCCGTTCTCGAGGATCATGCGCGGCGACTGTATCCGCGAGAGGAGGAGAAGTGCTTGCGCACGTCGCCGTCAACGTGACCGATCTCGAGGTCGCCAAGACGTTCTATCTCGGGGCGCTCGAACCGCTCGGCTACCGCGTCGTCTACGAGGAGCCCGGCGCCCTCGCGTACCTCGCCGACGCCCGCGGGCTCGACTTCGGGATCGGGCAGCGCGGACCGGTGGGCGGTGCGCACGTCGCGTTCGAATGCGGCAACCGGGCGACCGTCGACCGGTTCTACTCCGCGGCGATGTCGGCGGGAGGCCGAGACAACGGAGCGCCGGGCCTCCGTCCGCAGTACGACGCGAACTACTACGCCGCCTATGTCCTCGACCCCGACGGCAACAACATCGAGGCTGTCTGCCACCACGCTCCGACCTAGACTGCGCCCGTGCCCTGGGAGCAGCTGAGCGACGAGCAGCTCGAGATCCGCGAGCTCGTCCGGACGCTCGCTCGCGAGCGGATCGCGCCGCGCGCGGCCGAGATCGACGAGTCGCACGAGTTCCCGTGGGACATCGTCGAGCTCTACCGCGAGCACGGCATCTTCGGCCTCTTGTTCGACGTGGCGTACGGGGGAACCGGCACCGGGACGCTCCTCTCGCTGATCGCGATCGAGGAGGTGTCGAAGGTCTGCGCGACGAGCGGGCTCATCCTCGCCGTCCAGGAGCTCGGCTCGCTCGGGCTCAAGCTCGCCGGCTCGGACGAGCAGAAGGGCCGGTTCCTGCCAGCGCTTGCCTCAGGCGAGACGCTCGCGGCCTACGCGCTGACCGAGGCGGGCTCGGGCTCGGACTCCGCGGCGATGCGGACGACCGCGCGTCGCGACGGTGACGAGTACGTGCTCGACGGCTCGAAGCGCTTCATCACGAACGCGGCCGTGGCGGGTCTCTACACGGTGTTCGCGAAGACGGATCCCGACGCGGGACACCCGGGGATATCGGCGTTCGTCGTCGAGTCCGGAACGCCGGGATTCGAAGTCGCGCGCCTCGAGCCCAAGATGGGGATCGCAGGCTCGACCACGGGCGAGCTCACGTTCGACGGAGCGCGCATTCCGGCGGCGAACAGGCTCGGCGAGGAGGGCGAGGGATTCCGGATCGCGATGCGGATCCTCGACCGCTCGCGTCCCGGAGTCGCGGCGCAGGGGCTCGGAATCGCGCAGGGCGCGACCGACTACGCCCTCGAGTACGCGCGCACGCGGGAGACCATGGGCAAGCCGATCGCCGAGCACCAGCTCATCGCCGGCAAGCTCGCCGACATGGAGACTCGCTGCGAGGCTGCGCGCGGGCTCCTCTACCGCTTCGGCCGCATGGTCGACGAGGGAGCCGACGACGCCGAGCTGACGAAGGCTTCCGCGATGGCGAAGCTCTACTGCACCGACACGGCGATGGATGTCACGACCGAGGCGGTGCAGATCCTCGGCGGCTACGGGTACATCCGCGAGTACCCGGTCGAGCGCATGATGCGCGACGCGAAGATCACGCAGATCTACGAGGGCACCAACGAGATCCAGCGCTTGGTGATCGCGCGGGAGATGCTCAGGGAGTCGCGCGCCTTCCTGCTCGCCGGCGTCGCCTGACGGGCACCGTCGACGCGGATGCGGTATATGCAGCACATGCGACGTCGCCGGGTCGGACGCTCTGCCCTGTTCGCCGCCTGCATCGTCGTGTGCGTGCACGGTCGCACTGAGTGCGGGAGGTGCGGCGAGCGCGGAGGAAGCGCGGCGGGTCCAGCTCGGGATCCTCGGCGATCCGTCGCGGTTCGCTCAGCTTACGGGCCAGCGCTCGAGCATCCTGCACTCGTTCATCGGCTGGCACCAGCCAGCGACCATCTCGAAGCTCATCGCCAACCTCGCGCCTCTTCCGATGATCGCGATCAAGACAGGGGGGATCTCGTCGGCCTCCATCGCTGCCGGACGCGGCGACGCATTCCTCCTCGAGCTGAACCGTGCGATCGCCGAGTTCGGCTCCACGGTCTACGTACGCCCGATGCCGGAGATGAACGGGCACTGGAACGAGTACTGCGCCTTCAACAAGGACGGCTCGTCGCGCGGCCCGCAGTTCTCGACTGCGGCGTTCCGGAAGGCGTTCGCGCGAACCGCGATCATCGCCCGTGGAGGCTCCGCGGCGAAGCTGAACGCGAAGTTGAGAAAACTCGGCTTGCCCGGAGTCGGCAGCGCAAGTCTCCCTCTGACGAAGGCACGCATCGTCTGGAACCCACAGGGCTACGGGGCGCCGGACCTCCCCGCGAACTCGGCGCAGGCGTACTACCCGGGTGACGCCTACGTGGACGTGGTCGCGAACGATCTCTACCGACAGGCGACAGGGGCCGCGTGGGAGGCGAACGACGCGCTGTATCGTGCCCATCCGCGCAAGCCGTATGCGATCGCGGAGTGGGGGCTCTGGGGGATCGACGATCCGGCCTTCGTCGAGCAGATGGCCGCGTTCGTGAAGACGCATCCGCGCACCGAGCTCCTCGCGTACTTCAACAGCAAGCCAGGCTCGATCTGGGATCTCGGGTCGAAGCCACGTGGCCGCGCCGCGTACCGCAGGCACATCACGCCGCTCGGCCGCTGACGCCGCTCGCGACGGCGAGAGGCGATCGTCCTCGGCGAGACATCCCTCAACCTTCTTCCGCGGTGCGTCATCGGCGTTGCACTCATGGCCGACCGAGTCGGCGATGGCGAGTGCGCCCTGCAAATGGTCGGAGCAGCCGAAGCTCTCGCGGCCGATGCCCAGCTGGAGTCGACCGCCGATGCGTTCTGGAAGCCCGCACTGGCCACCGTGCGCCAACGCGTGGACGCAACACGCCTCGAGGCAGCGATCGCAGCATGGAGTCGCGTTCGAATAGAGGACGTTCGCGACGCGGCGCTGAAGGCGCTCGCCGGCGTCGAACAGGCTGCCGCGAATCAGGAGTCGGCCGGAGTCGTCAGCGGGAAGTGACAGGCGACGAATGAGCCTTCTCGCCGCTCGAGCGGCGGCTCGACGTCAGCACAGACCTGCTGCGCGAACGGGCAGCGCGTCCTGAAGCGACAGCCGCTCGGCGGCGAGAGGGGGCTCGGCGGCTCGCCGATCACCGGAACGCGCGTGCGCGGCGTTCCCGTGGTGCGCGCTTTCGGCACCGACGCCAGCAGGCTCGCCGTGTACGGATGCGCAGGCGCGGCGAACAGCCGCTCGGTCTCCGCCAGCTCGACGATCTTGCCGAGGTACATGACCGCGACGCGGTCGCTCACGTGGCGAATGACGGAGACGTCATGCGAGATGAACAGCAGCGCGAGACCGAACTCCTGCCGCAAGTCGCCGATCAGGTTCAACACCTGCGCCTGGATCGACACGTCGAGCGCGGAGACCGGCTCGTCGGCGACGATCAGCGTCGGGTTCGTGACGATGGCGCGAGCGATCCCGATTCGCTGGCGCTGACCGCCGGAGAACTGGTGCGGATAGCGATCGGCATGGCTCGGATCGAGACCGACGAGCCGCAGCACCTCTCCGACGCGTGCTCGCCGTTCCCCTCTCCGACCGACCCCGTGCGTTCGAAGAGGGTCTCCGACGATCGAGCCGACACGGCGCCGCGGGTTCAGTGACGAGTACGGATCCTGGAAGACGATCTGGATCTCGCGGCGCAACGGCCTCAGCCGCCGCCGCGACCAGTGCGTGATGTCCTCGCCGGCGTACGAGACCGTGCCGCTGGTCGGCTCCAGGAGCCTCGTGGCGAGGCGCGCGACCGTCGACTTGCCGCAGCCGGTCTCGCCGACGAGCCCGAGCGTCTCGTTCGCGTCGAGGTCGAACGAGACGCCGTCGACGGCATGGACGACCGTGCCCTGCTGCCGCTGGGTGCCGCGCGCGGGAAAGTGCTTCACGAGGTCTCGCGCCGAGAGGATGCTCACGGGCATCGGACGGACCGGCAGGCGCCATCACGGGGCATGCCACTCGGTGCTCGCCGCCGACGCGCGCGAGGATGGGCACCCGCTCCCTGCACGAGGACAGGGCGTGCGGGCAGCGCGGATGGAACGCGCACCCCGACGGCAGCGCGACTGCGTTCGGGGGCGTTCCGGGGATCGGCCTCAGCGAGTCGGCGCGCGGGCCGTCGACGTGCGGGATCGAGTCGAGCAGTCCGCGCGTGTACGGGTGGATCGCGGCGCCGATCACCTCCTCTCGCGTCCCCTCCTCGACGACGCGACCGGCGTACATGACGACGACCTCGTCCGCCTGCTCGGCGATCACGCCGAGGTCGTGGCTCACGATGAGCAGGGCCATGCCCGTCTCGCTCTTGAGGCGCGCGAGGAGCTCGAGGATCTGGGACTGCACGGTCACGTCGAGCGCCGACGTCGGCTCGTCGGCGATCAGCAGATCGGGACCGAGCGCGAGCGCCATCGCGATCATCACGCGTTGGCGCATGCCGCCGGAGAGCTCGTGCGGGTACGCATCGATGCGGGACTCGGGGCTCGGGATCTCGACGCTCCGCAACAACTCGACCGCCCGCGTCGCTGGCGGCCCGCGCGAGACGCGCTCGTGTGCCTGGATCGCCTCCACGATCTGCCAGCCGATCTTGTGCATCGGGTGGAGAGACGAGAGCGGATCCTGGAACACCATCGCGATCCGCTTGCCGCGGATCGCGCGCAGCTCGGTGTTCGGCTACCGAGACGAGGTCGAGGCCGTCCAGGAGCACCTCGCCCGGCGATCGAGGTCGTCGGCGATCGAGTCAGCCCGAGGACGGTGAGTGCCGTGACCGTCTTGCCGGATCCCGACTCACCGACGAGCCCGACGGTTCGCCCCCGCTCGAGCTCGAACGAGACGCCGTTCACGGCTCGAACCACGCCTCCCTCGCGCCTGAAAGGCGACCTGAAGGTCGCGGATCTCGAGCAGGGCCAAGGATCAGTACCGAACTCGTGGGTCGAGCACCGCGTACAGGATGTCGGCGACGAGGATCGCAAGGACGATGAAGATCGCGCCGAACAGGACCACGCCCTGGATCGCCGGCAGGTCGCCGTTCTGGATCGCCTCGACGGCGTAGCGACCCACGCCCGGGATGTTGAAGACGGTCTCCACGAGGATCGTGCCTCCCGAGCAGGATGCCGAGATCGAGGGCCGCGAGCGTGACGACGGGCGTCAGGGCGGCCCGCAGGCCGTGGCGAAGGACGATCCTCGACTCTCCGATCCCCTTGGCTCGCGCCGTGCGCACGTAGTCCTGCGCCATGGACTCGCGCAGGTTCTCGCCGATCATGCGGGCGTAGAGCCCGGCGAAGCCGAGGGCGAGCACCACCCACGGCCAGAAGAGCGACTCGAACCACGCCTTCGGGTCGTCGCTGAACGGGACGTACGTGCCCGCCCCGCCGATCAGCGGGAACCGCCCGATGTCGCTCGCGAAGAGGAAGAGCGCCACGAGCCCGAGCCAGTACGTCGGCGCCGAGAGGAAGAAGAGCGTCGTCCCGGTCGCCACCCGATCGGTCTTCGAGCGTGGCCGGAGTGCCGTGAGGATCCCGACGGGCAGCGCGATCGCCATCCAGAGCACGAATGCGCCGAGCGCGACCGAGATGCTCGCAGGGAGGCGCGCGATGATCTCGTCGCGCACCGGCACCTCGGCGTAGTACGAGTAGCCGAAGTCGAGGTCGGTGACGACGTTCTCCCCGTAGATCCAGAACTGCTCGTAGAACGGCTTGTCGAGACCGAGCTTCGTACGCACCTCCTCGATGAGCTCGGGTGTCGCGTTCCTGCCGGCGCGCAGGATCGCCGGGTCGCTCGCCGGGAGGAGGTAGAAGACGAGGAATGTGACGAACGAGACGAGGACCAGCAGGAGAACAGTCCACGCGAGACGCCGCAGGACGTAGCGGAGGAGCGGCGACCGAATGCGAACGAGGATCGGCCCGAAGAGGCCCGAGCTTCCCGATGCCGACATGCCCGATCCGGCAAGCGGATCGGGCATGTCTACGGTCGGATTCGTGGACGTGGCGTCCTCTACTCGATCGACGTTGCCGCGATGTCGAGCAGCCCGGCGTTCCAGAGCGCTTACCGGGGACGATGCGGTCGGAGACGACGATGACGGTCGCGATCCACGACGTCGGGATGATCGGCGCCTGGGCCATGATCAACTTGTCGATCTTTCCCCAGGCGGCGTACCGGAGGTCCGGATCCCTGACCCGTTTGGCGCTCTCCATGGCAGCGTTGATCTTCGGATCGTCGAACAGCTGCATGTTGTTCGTGTAGTTGGGGTTGATCGCCTTCCCGTTGAAGAGCGGGTCGATCATGGTCAGCGGGTCCTTGAAGTCCGGCAGCCAGCCCAGGGTGCAGATCTCGGGCAGGAAGCGCTGGACGACGCAGAACTTCGTGAACATCGCGTCGATCGACGCGAGCTTGATCTTCGCCTCGATGCCGATCTTGGCGAGGCTCGCCGCCATCACCTTCGCCTGCTGCGGCGACGGCGTCGAGTTGAACGTGTACATGGTCACGGCGGGGCCGTCGTACATGCCGTCGGCGTAGCCGGCCTTCCGCATCTCGGCTTTTGCCTTGTTCACGTCGCCGGCGTGGTTGCGGCTGCGGTACGGGTCGAACGCAAAGCCGCCCGCAGCCTCGAAGCCCTTGCCCTTGAACTCGGGCCCGAGGATGTGCGTCGCGATGTCACCGCTGAGGGGGCCACCCGCGACGAGTCGGATCGCGTTCTTGTCCATCACGTAGTTCGCCGCTCGCCGGACGTTCACGTTGTCGAACGGCTCCTTCTTCGTGTTCAGCCCGATGTAGCCCCAGCCGTTCGACCACCGGTACCAGTTGTCCTTGTTCCTCGCCGTCGTCGTGAGCTGCTTCAGCGTCGGGCCGGGGATGCTGGCGATAGTCGCCCGCTCCGTCGGCGGTACCGCTGAGGATCTGACGGACGCCGACTGACGTGTCGGTGAAGCCCTGCTTCACCTCGATCGTGTCGACGTACGCGGGGCGATAGTCCGTCCTGGCGGACCAGTTCGGGTTCCGGACGAGCTTCATCTGGCGCCCGGGCGTGTAGCCCTTGCCCTTGATGTTCCCCGAGCTGTCGGCCTCGAACATGTACGGGCCGGTCGCGGCCTGGAAGAAGCCGTAGTCCGAGGTGGTCTTGTTGTCGTACTTCGCTGCGTACTCCTTCGGGACAGGCGCCGTGTTCGTCATCACGAGCGCGCTTGCGACGGTCGTCCCCGGCTGCTTGAGCTTGAAGACGATCGTGTACTTGTTCGGCGTCTGGATCCCGGAGACCGGCTTCGGCGTCTTCGGCGGCTTGGCCGGGGAACCGACGATGTCAGCGAAATAGAGGCTGACGTAGCCGTTCGTGACGCTCACGGAGAAGCTTCGCTCGATCGCGTACTTCACGTCGGCTGACGTCACCTCGCGGTTCACCGGCGGGCCGAAGCGAATGCCCTTCTTGATCCTGACGGTCACCGTCTTGCCGTCCGCCGAGATCTTCGGGGCGCTGGCGGCGAGGTCCGGGACGGTCTTCGTCGAGTTTGCCGGCGTCGAGTACAACGTGCGGTGCACCGCGGTCAGGATCTGCCAGCCGAACGAGTAGTAGGTCTGACCGGGGTCGACGGAGTCGACGTCACCGGCCGAGATGAGCTTGAGCGTCCCACCCCGCTTGCGCTGATCGCCTGCCCCGCTCCCGCTCGCAACGAGCGAGAGGCCGAGGACGAGGATCGCTCCGAGCGCCAGTGCCGCGCGCCAGGTGCCGTGAAGCGTCATCTACGTTCTCCTTTCGTGAGTACTGAGCTCACCGAGCCTTGGACATGTGGGGGTCGAGGGCGTCGCGAATCGCCTCTCCGAGGAGGTTGAACGCGAGCACCGTGAGGACGAGGGCGAGACCTGGGAAGAGGAAGTACCACCAGGCCGAGTCGAAGGACGGGGTTGCCTCGGCGATCATCTGCCCCCAGCTCGCCTGGGGCGGGTTGATCCCGACGCCGAGGTACGACAGGGCTGCCTCGAGCAGGATGTTCAGCGGGATGACGAGGGTGGTGTAGACGAGGAGCGGCGTGACGAGGTTCGGGAGGATCTCGCGACCGAGGATCGCGATGTCTCCGGCCCCGGTGGCCCGCGCCGCCTCGACGAACTCCTTCTCGCGGAGTGACAGCACCTGGCCGCGCGTGAGGCGCGCGAAGTACGTCCAGCTGAAGAGGACGATGATCCCGATGACCGTCGTCATCCCCGGCTGGATGAGCCCTCCGGCACAGCCGTTGCCGAGCGAGCACGCCGATGCGACGCCCAGAGCGAGCAGCAGGAGTGGAAACGCGAGGAAGACGTCGATCGTGCGCGAGATGATCGTGTCGACGACGCCGCGGTAGTAGCCGGCAAGGAGCCCGAGCGTCGCGCCGATGAGAAGTGCGATCCCCGTTCCGACGATGGCCACGGTCAGCGAGACGCGTGCCCCGTAGAGCACGCGGGAGAAGACGTCCGAGCCCACGGGATCGACACCGAAGAGGAAGTCCCGCGTCGGGCCGGTCGGCGTGCCGAAGAGGGGGTCGAGGCGGTCCGGGAACTGGTCGTTCGGTGGATGAGCGATGAGTCGGGTGATCGGGTTCGCGAAGACCGCTCCGAACAGAACGAGGAGGAGGAAGACGCCGCAGCGAGCGCGACCTTGTCCGAGCGCAGACCGCTCCCAGAAGAGCGAGAACGGACGCGCGGCCACGAACTCGGTTTCGACGAGCGCTTCCGGTGCTATCGACATCGCCACCTCCTCGCCCGCCCTTTGCGACTCGTGGGCCGTATCGCCGCCGCGCGAATCTACAGCGGCCTTGTCGAACGAAGCAAGAGCGGGAGAGGGCGGCTCCCGCACCACGCAACGATCTGGCGCTGCTACCTCGTGACGTCGACCGATCGCGTTTGTTGGCGCGCCGCGTCCATGATCGGGAGCGCGATCAGGCTGGGAGCTCGTGACGCCTGTTCCGGAGACAGCTCGCTCGCGCCCACACGGCGCCGGCGAGCTATCTCCGGAGTCAGCGCAAGGCGCCTACCCGCGCCCGCAGTGGACGAGCGCGTTCAGGCAGTCGTCCACCAGCTTGCGCAATGCGCCCGGCTTCCACGCGTTCACGAAGTCCGCGTGTCCTGAGTACTGCCCACCGGAGGCGAGCGAGAAGCCCTCGCCGCCCCGCGAGGGGTAGCGGTAGATCTGGGTGATCTGCGGCACTTCGACGGGATGCGTCGACGGGCAGCCGGTCCGAGTTGCATACGCCATGTGACTCTTGTGGTCGGCGCTGTCGAGCCTCCGGCCGTCCCAGCACTCGGGGAAGCGGAGATGCAGTCGCAGGAACGAGCCCCTCGTGTCCGGGCAGGTGGGCACCGTCTCGGAGCGATCCGATGCCCGAGTTGATCCCGCAGCTCCAGAACGTCACCCGCATCCCCTGCGGGCTCGTCGCCGTCGCGTCGCCGGCGATCATGCGCAGGTTGTTCGGGAACGGGCTCACCTCGGCGACCGTGCCGCGCCGGTAGTAGATCGTCGCCGCGAGCGGGAACACAGCCGTCGTCCCCTGGTACAGCGTCGGAACCCAGTAGGCGGCCGTGTCGTCCTGGCGCAGGCACGTCGTCGCGCCCGAGCGCAGCGACCCGAAGTTCGAGAACGCGTTCGTCGTGCGGTTGCCGACGAACGTGTGCTGATGCGAGAGGCCAGGCTTCCCCGGGAAGACGATCGGGTCGTCGGGCGCCTGGTGCGAGAAGCGGCAGTTCTCGATGAAGTTCACGCCGATGAGATCGGCACGCGAGATCGCGGCGCGCTCACCCCCTGTCTTCGGTTTGCCGCCGGCGATGGCAGCAGGTCCGAGCACCGCGGCGATCGCGAGCACGAGGCCGCCGATCGTGATCAGTGCGACTCCTCTCACTCCGTTCCCTCCCTTGGTCGGCTCTCGGATGTATCCAGCCACCGAGCCGTTCGGGTTCTGAGGGGAGCCTGTTACGGAGCCGTAAGCATTTCGTGCGCGCCGCCCGGAGGGGTGGCAGCCGGATAGCGCGCACGGACTTCGTCCACGTAGGCCGCGAGCCGATCGGCGATCGCCCGGTCGCGAATCTCGAGGACGTTCTCGGCGTTGCGCTCGCCCGAGCGGGAAAAGTTGAAGCTTCCGACGAAGGCGGTGTCGTCGGTCACGACGACCTTCGCATGCATGAAGTCGTGGATCGATGTCGGCGACCACCGGGTCGAGGCCTTTCCGCTGAACACCGCCCCCTCGATGATGCGCTGCAGCAGCGGGATCTTCCATGCGCTCACGCCGTTCGTCCGCCACTGGTCGAAGACCTGATCGACCTGGGTGTCGTCGACGACGCCCGCGACGTCGCAGCGTCCTTCGTTCACGACCTCGACCAGCGTCGCGAGAATCGGCCCGGAGCTCAGGACCGGTGACGCGATCCGGACGCGCTCCCGTGCCTTGCCGATGTGCTTTGCGACTCGGTGCGAGAGCGCCTCGCCGTGCTCGGGGCAGAACCAGGCGCGGACGCGCGCGACGCCGACGTCTTCGGGTCGCGGGTCGACTTTCCCTGTGCGCTCCACGACGCCGCCGTCCCAGAGCTGCTCGAACGCGAGTGCGTACGCGTACGCGATCTCGTGCGACTCGATGGTGACGATGACGTTCTCCTGCCGCGACCACGAGTCGTCCGTCCAGTTGGTCGAGCCCGTCCAGACGGCTTCACCGTCGCGGACGACGAACTTGTGGTGCATGAGGTCGGGGATCCCCGCGATCCCGCGCGTGGCGACCGGGAGCGCTTCGATCGCGTCGGGCGCGGTCTCGGGCGGCGGTGGGACGGCGATCGGGCCTGGATGCGCGACGTTGTAGAGAAGTCGCACACCGACGCCGCGTTGCACGGCTGCGAGGAGCGACGCGAGCACGAGCGCACCCGCATCACTCGCGAAGCGGACGTCGTAGAGCGCCAGCTCGAGCGACGACCGAGCGCCGGAGAGGAAGCCGGCGATGCCGCGTGCGACGTCCGCAGCACGCTGGCCGCCGTCCGTCAGTGTCTGCAGTTCGATCGCGTCGGCGGGGAGAGCGTGCGTCACCCGGTGGGGGCGGCCGCCCGCATGGCCGCTTTGTGCGCGCGCTTCGCAGCCTGGTACTCGGCGAGCGCCTCGGGCGAGTCGACCGCACCGAGACACGGGTGGTCCGGGACGAGCTCCTGCGCGGCCTCGACCCCGAAGCGAAGCGCGAGCACTGAACCGAGGCCGGTGATCTTCATCGCGCCGAAGCCGGGGAGCGCGCCGATCCTCCTTCGGAGGTCATCGGCGTCGGACGCTTCGGTCCAGACCCGCTCGGCGTGCCCGCCGTACTCGTCGGCGACGACTCCGCACAGGTCCTGCACGCGCCGCGCCATCGATCCGGGGAAGCGGTGAATCGCCGGGCGCTCGCGGAAGGCGGCCTCGAGCTCGGCCGGGTCCATCGCGGCGATCCGGCCCGCGTCGAGCTCGCCGACGCGCTCCCTGAGCCTCTGCGGGCCGGCAAAAGCCGTCGGCACGGGCACTTGCTGATCGAGGGCGAAGCCGATGAGGAGTGCGAGCGGATCCTTCGCGATGAGGCGATTCGCCTCGTCCGAATCCGTGAAGTAGAGCGCCGCGGGCATGTCTCGATCTTAGATGGTCGTCGCGATTCGCTCGGCGATGGCAGCCGTCGTCAGGTTCGTGTTCGCACGCGGGATGGTGGGCATGACCGATGCATCGGCGACGACGAGGCCGTCGACCCCGAGGACGCGTCCGTCGGCGTCGACGACCGAGCCGATCGCGCACGTTCCTGCGGGGTGGAAGTAGTTGCGGACTGTCGCGCGGACGTACTCCTCGGCCTCCCGTGCTCCGGGGCTCGTCTCGTCGGCCAGGAGCTGACGGAGCGGATCCGTTGCTCCGATCCGCCGCGCCAGCGCGATTCCCTCCACGATCGGGCCGAGATCCTCGTCGCGCGAGAGGAAGCGGCGCTCGACGACCGGGAGGTCGCCCGGGTCGGTCGAGTGCAGACGGAGCCGGCCCACGGAAAGCGGCTTCATGTGGAACACGATGATGCTCGCCGCGTAGTTGCAGGCCTCGCTTGACGGGTAGATCCACGGGAGGAGGTGGAGATCCCAGGTTCCCTCGGGGCAAAACGAGCTCGCGGCTTTGGCGACGGAATGAGCCTCGAAGAGGCCGCCGCGCGCGGCCTCCTCCTGCAGGCTCTCCGAGACGGCCCAGGCAACGTCCGTGCCGCAGTGATCGAGCAGGCGCTCGCCTACGGGGAGCGCCTCGACGACCTCGATCTCATGCTTCGCCAGCTCGTCTCGCGGCCCGATCCCGCTGCGGAGCAGGATCGCCGGGGAGAAGTACGCGCCGGCCGCGAGGACGACGAGATCCGCGCCGATCTGCAGACCGTCGGCGCGCACGACGCCGACCGCGCGGCGGCCCTCGAGTGCCACGCGGTCCACGGTCCTCTCGGGTTCGACGACGAGGTTCGGGCGCTCGCGTGCCGCGTCGAGGTACGCGAAGGCGGCGTTCCAGCGCACGCCGTCGGCCACGTTCGCGGTGAACGCGGCGACACCCACCGGCGAACCGGGGTCGTTCGGATCGTCGAGCAGTGGGGAGCTCGCTGCATGAGCCGCCTCGAGGAAGGCCGGATGGAAAGAGCTCGGCTGCGAGGTGTTCGCGCTCGCAGCACGCAACATGACCTGCGCGCGTTCGAGGAACGGCACCACCTCCGCGTACGTCCAGCCCAGGCCCCATTCGTCGTAGTCGGCAGGTGACCCGGCGAGCAGCATGGCCGCGTTCACCGCCGAGGACCCGCCCAGCAGCCGGCCGCCGAGCGGTCGGTCGTCCTCGCCGCCGCGGCCCCAGCTGTGCGTCCCTGGGAGCGAGCGCGCGTCGAGGATCTCGGCCGGCCACCGCCCCTCGGCGAGAGGGCCGTAGTCCGGGCCGGCCTCGATGAGGCACACGCTGCGTTCGGGGTCCTCCGAGAGACGAGCCGCGAGCACGCATCCCGCGGTACCTCCGCCGACGACGATCACGTCGAACCGCACGTCGGGACGATACGACGCGGCGGGTACGCTCACCGAGTGCGTGCGCTCGACGTCCTCTCACCCGCGACGAGGACGTGGTTCGAGCGTGCGTTCGCAGAGCCGACCCCGGCGCAGGCGCTCGGCTGGCCGGCGATCGCCGGCGGCGGGCACGTCCTCATCCAGGCTCCGACCGGATCCGGGAAGACGCTCGCCGCCTTCCTGCTCGGCCTCGACCGTCTGAACGAGACGCCAGGCGAAGGCCTGCGGCTCCTCTACGTCTCTCCGCTCAAGGCCCTCAACTACGACATCGAGCGCAACCTCCGCAGCCCGCTCGCGGGGCTCGACTCGAAGCTGCGGGTTGCGGTGCGTACAGGCGACACCCCGGCGGAGGAGCGCCGCCGGATGCTGCGGACGCCGCCGGACATCCTCATCACGACTCCGGAGTCGCTGTTCCTGCTGCTCACATCGCAGGCGCGTGAGACACTTCGCGGCGTCGAGACCGTGATCCTCGACGAAGTGCACGCGGTCGCCGGATCGAAGCGTGGCGCGCACCTCGCGCTTTCGCTCGAGCGGCTGGAGCGCCTGGTCGACAGGCCGTTCCAGCGGGTCGGCCTCTCCGCGACGCAGCGACCGCTGGAGGAGATCGGCCGGTTCGTCGCCGGCGCCGGCCGTGAGATCGAGCTCGTCGACGCCGGGGTCCGGAAGGAGCTCGACCTCCAGGTCGTCGTCCCCGTCGAGGACATGCGTGACCCAGGCTTGACCGGCACGGCTGTGTTGTCAGAGCACGCAGCGGCCGCGGAGCGGCCGCCTTCAGGGATCCTCGCGCGATCGGAATCCGCGGTCGCGGATTCCGATCTTGCGCAAGGCACAGCCGAGCGTTCCAGCCGCTCGATTTGGCCCTCGATCTACCCGGCGATCCTCGAGCTCGTTCGGGCGCACCGCTCCACGATCGTCTTCGTCAACAACCGGCGTCTCGCCGAGCGTCTCGCGCTGCGGATCAACGAGCTCGCCGGCGAGGATCTGGCCCGCGCCCATCACGGGTCCCTCGCGCGGGAGCAGCGGGTCGTCGTGGAGGAGCTCCTGAAGGCGGGCGAGATCCCCTGCCTCGTCGCGACGTCGTCGCTCGAGCTCGGCATCGACATGGGCGCGGTCGACCTCGTGATCCAGGTAGAGAGCCCGAAATCGGTCGCGCGAGGGCTGCAGCGTGTCGGTCGGGCGGGGCACGAGCTGCACTCGGTCTCGAAGGGCAGGATCTTCCCGAAGTACCGCGCGGATCTCCTCGAGTCGGCCGTGGTCGCGCGCGCGATGCAGGCGGGTGAGATCGAGGAGACGCGCATCCCGCGAAACCCGCTCGACGTGCTGGCGCAGCAGGTCGTCGCGATCTGTGCCGACGAGGAGGTGTCGGTCGACGAGCTCCTCGAGCTCGTGCGTCGCGCGTACCCGTTCGCCGAGCTCTCGCGCGCACAACTCGAGAACGTCCTCGACATGCTCGCCGGGCGCTACCCCTCGGACGAGTTCGCGGAGCTCCGCCCGAGGATCGTCTGGGATCGGACCGCCGGCACCGTGCGTGGCCGGTCGGGCGCACGACGGCTCGCCGTCACCAACGCCGGCACGATCCCGGATCGGGGCCTGTTCGGCGTCTTTCTCGCCGACGGCGGTGGCCGAGTGGGCGAGCTCGACGAAGAGATGGTGTACGAGGCACGCGAGGGGCAGACCTTCCTCCTCGGCGCGTCGACGTGGCGGATCGAGGAGATCACGCGTGATCGAGTGCTCGTCTCGCCTGCACCGGGCGTGCCGGGAGTCGCCCCCTTCTGGAAGGGCGAGGGTGTGGGGCGACCGGCGGAGCTCGGCGAGAAGATCGGCCGGGCGGCGCGCGAGCTCTCCGCGCTCGGGGACGACACCGCGATTGCCCGTGTCGAGGGCGAGTACGGGCTCGACGCGCTCGCGGCGCGCAACCTCGTCACGTATCTCCGAGAGCAGGAAGCTTCGACCGGCGTCGTCCCGTCCGACCGGACGATCGTCGTCGAGAGGTTCCGGGACGAGATCGGCGACTGGCGGGTCTGCATCCTCTCGCCGTTCGGTGGCCGCGTGCATGCGCCCTGGGCGATGGCGCTGCGAGCGCGGCTGCGCGATGCCCTCGACCTGGACGTCCAGTCGCTCTGGTCGGACGATGGGATCGCCCTCCACTTCCCTGATGCGGACGTCCCTCCGCCGCTCGCCGATCTGCTCCTCGAGCCGGACGAGATCGAGGACCTGCTCCTCGGCGAGCTGGCGCAGTCCGCGCTCTATGGCTCGCGCTTCCGCGAGAACGCCTCCCGCTCGCTGCTCATCCCCCGGCGCAGGCCCGGCCAGCGCACGCCGCTGTGGCAGCAGCGTCTCAAGGCGCAGAGCCTGCTCCAGGTCGCGCGTCGGTACCCGCAGTTTCCGATCGTGCTCGAGACGCACCGGGAAGTGCTGCAGGACGTCTTCGACCTTCCTGCGCTGCGGGGGATCCTGCGGCGGATCCAGACACGAGAGCTCGCAGTCGCGGAAGTCGAGACGGCGACGGCATCGCCTTTTGCCTCGTCGCTCCTGTTCGAGTACGTCGCGACCTACATGTACGAGGACGACACGCCGCCCGAGGAGCGGCGCGCGCAGGCGCTCTCGCTCGATCGCGACCTCCTGCGTGAGCTGATGGGGATCGAGGAGCTCCGCGAGCTCCTCGATCTCGGTGCGATCGAGCAGGTGGAGGCATCGCTCCGGCCCGTGCCGCGGAACGTCGATGAACTGCACGATCTCCTTCGCCGTGGCGGCCCGCTCGTGGACGGCGAGTACGACCGCGGCTTCGCGGAGACGCTCCTGCGCGAGCGACGCGCGATTCGCGTCCGTCTGGGCGACGTGGAGCTGCTCGCGGCGGTCGAAGACGCCGGACTGGTGCGGGATGCACTCGGCGCCGCCCCGCCCGGAGGAGTCCCGCACGTGTTCCTCGAGCCCGTCGAACGACCCGTGCGTGCGCTGCTCCGCCGGTATGCGAGGACGCACGGCCCGTTCACGACCGCGGAGGTTGTGACTCGATTCCGGCTCGACGCTGCCGCGGTCGACTCCGAGCTGTCCGGGCTGGAGCTCGACGACGAGCTCGTTCGCGGCGAGCTTCGGCCCGGTGGCGTCGAGCGCGAGTGGTGCGATCCGGACGTCTTGCGACGGATCCGTCGCGCGACGCTCGCGGTGCTGCGGCGCGAGGTCGAGCCGGCGGAGCAGGCCGCCTACGGCCGCTTCCTGCCGACATGGCACGGCATAGGGCGAAGGCAGGGGCTGCGGGAGGCACTCGTCCCGCTTCAGGGCATCGCGCTTCCGGCGACGCTCTGGGAGAGCGACGTCCTGCCCCGGCGGGTGCCGTCCTTCCGGCCGGCGGATCTCGACGTGTTGTGTGCGTCGGGCGAGGTGGTCTGGGTCGGCGCCGGGCTCGATCGCGTCGCCGTCTACTTCCGGGACGATGCGTCGCTCCTTGGCCCGCCGGCCGCGGAGGCTCCACCCGAAGGCGAGGTCGCGGCCGCGATTCGGAGGGCGCTGGCCGGACGCGCGCTGTTCTGGGGCGACCTCGTCGATGCGACACGCGCCTCTGCGGAGGACGTGCTCGCCGGTCTCTGGGAGCTCGTCTGGGCCGGTGAGGCGACGAACGATTCGTGGGCGCCCCTTCGCGCGACGCGGCGGTACGAGGTGCCTCGCCCCGATCGTACGTCGCGCCGGTTCGCGCGCACGCGCCGTACGACCGCCTCGCCTACGCAGGGTCGGTGGTCGCTCACGGCGCCACTCTTCTCGGACACGCCAGATCGACGCGCGCTCGCCGAGCTGCTGCTCGAGCGACAGGGGATCGTCACGCGTGATGGTGTCCGCGGCGAGGGGATCCGTGGCGGCTACGGGGCCGTCTACGCGGAGCTCAAGGCGCTCGAAACGCTCGGCGTGTGCCGGCGGGGGTACTTCGTCGAGGGCCTCGGAGGAGCGCAGTTCGCCCTTCCCGGTGCGGTCGAGCGGCTTCGCGAGCTTCGGGCAGCCGGCCCGGGAGACGAGCCAGTGGCACTGGTGCTCGCCGCCGCAGATCCAGCGCAGCCGTACGGCGCCGCCGTGCCGTGGCCGCGGCGCTCGGGTGCCCGCGCCGCACGTGTCGCCGGCGCCTGGGTCGTCCTGCTCGACGGCGAGGCGGCGCTCTTCGTCGAGCGTGGGGGGCGCTCGCTCGTCCCGCTCCGCGAGCCCGACACGGAGTGGCTCAGGCCGGCGCTCGCTGCGCTCGTCGCACATGTGCGGGCAGGCGGGGCGAAGCGGCTCGCCGTGGAGCGCTTCGACGGCGTGGCGATCGCAGAGACGGACGCCCTACAGCTTCTGGTCGAGGCCGGCTTCCTCGCAGGCCCGCGCCGCGCCATCCTTCGTCCGTAACGCAGGAGAGGCGGCGCGCGTCACGTACCCGGAGGCGTGCCCGTGCGCGCGCCGCACCTGTACCCGCTTCTCCGTGGCTTCGTCCTCGGCTCGTTCGTGCTGCTCGGGCGCGAGCTCGAGGAAGGCGCCGAGCTTCCGTTCGCGTTCGAAGAGCACGTCGAGCGGCGTGGCCCATCGCTCTACGAGCTGAAGCCGCTCGTTCGCGCATTCATCGAGCAGCGCGAGCTGAAGCTGCGCTCGCGAGAGGATGCGCGACTCGCGGTCGAGGAGCTGCGTCGCGAACCGGCCGCCGGGATCTTCGCGCGCGCGCACGCCGGACCGCGCGCGAGCGAGGACGAGGCGCTGTTTCGCACGGTACTCCTCGGCTTGCTCGTCTCGACCGCCGAGTCGTGTGGCGGCTTCGACTGGGACGACGAGGCATTCGAGCGCGCGTACGCCGAGCTCGAGGGATCCCTGTTCGGCGAACGGCGGCGCTACGTCGCGATCGCGCCCCTCATCGGACTCTCGCTCTCCAAGCCCGTGGAGCTGGCGCCGACGCTGTCGCTGCGCGCGTACCTCACCGGCGAGCTTGCGACCCACTGGCCCGAGTCTCGAGGCCTCCTTCCACGGGAGTTCGGCCGCGTTCCCGACCGCTCGGTGGTGATCGAGCTGCGCCACGACCTCGACACCGG
This sequence comes from uncultured Gaiellaceae bacterium, assembly GCA_963744505.1. Lineage (GTDB taxonomy): Bacteria > Actinomycetota > Thermoleophilia > Gaiellales > Gaiellaceae > GMQP-bins7. The sequence continues at coordinate 128,996 of CAVUTL010000001.1, read as the reverse complement.
CGAGGCGCCGCCCGACGCGGCGGGCGAGATCGCCGATGCGGTCAGCGCGCTCCGTCTCACCACGATGGCCGCCGTGGCCGCCGGGCCGGTCATGTTCGAGACGTTGGACGGGCGCCCGTTCGGGATCCAGCCGGCCCTCCCGATAGCCGCGACCCAGCCGCCGGGCGAGTCGTCCCGCCTCGATGCGTTCCGGGCCCCGATCGCCGTCGACGTGCTCGCGGCGCTCGCCGATGCGGACGGCGACCCCGGGCTCGCGGATGCGCTCGATCGCTGGGAGCTGTCCCTCTTCCAGTCCGAGCCGTTTCGCAGCGAGCAGATCCGCACTGCACTCACGTCTCTCCTCGGCGAGACCTGGCCGATGCGCTGCTGCGTGCTCCTCGCGGACGAGGCGAGAGCACGAGAGGAGCTCTACGGCGAGCTGACGGTGATGGCCGGCGGCGATGCGGCGACCGCCGCGGTCGTGGATGCCGCCCGCCGCGCGGTCGTGGCCGTCGTGTGCTCGGGCGATCGCGACCGGCTCGCGCACGACCTCGATCGCGAGCTGCTCGGACTCGGGCGGCAGGCGACGCGCGCGATCGCCGTCTGACGTCGTTTCGGCGCGGATCCGTTACCCGGGTGTGAGTGGGCCGGGTCTACCGTGGCGATATGGACGAGTCGGCAGCGGTTCTGGAGCGCCTTGGCAGAATCGAGGCACTCGACCGTGAGGAAGGGCGGTCGGCCGAGCTCGTCGCCGAGCTCCGTGCCCTGCTCGTCGAGGCGGAGGCGTGGTCGCGGCGGGAAGGGGGTGATGCCGGGGAGAGAGCGGTCGCCGAACTGCGGTCGGCGCTCGACTCTGCGCAAGACCGGAACGTGCTCGCGCACGCCTCGGTCGCACGATACAACCCCTGAAGGCGGCGGCTTCGCCGACGCTTGCGCTGCCGCTTCTCACGAGCGCAACGATGCGTGACATGATCGCGATGTGATCTCGCACTGGGACGACGTGCGGACCTGGCGCGGCGAGCGCGGCCACATCGCGGGCACGTGGTCGAGCCTGACCGGGCGCGCGTCGCGCTCCGTCGGCGTCAAGCGCATCCAGGTCGATCCCGGGATGTGGTCGACGCCGCTGCACCTCGAGGGCGCCGAGGAGGAGATCTTCTGGGTGCTCGGCGGCTCTGGGATCTCCGTGCAATGGGAAGGTGAGGGCGACCCGGTCGGCTACGAGGTGCGGGCCGGCGACGGTCTCGTCCACCTCGCGCTCGAGGGCGCACACACGCTGCAGGCGGGACCCGACGGTCTCGACGTGCTCGCGTTCGGGCAACGGACGTATGCCGAGGGGATCACGTGGCTGCCGCGCGCGGGCGTCGCCTGGCTCGGGGAGACCTGGGCGCCGGTCGGTGCCGAGGAGGATCATCCATGGACCCGTGAGGCAGCGGCTGGGCCTCCCGCGGTGGTGGAGCTGTCCCCGCGACCGTCGAGCATCGTCAATGTCGCCGACCTCGAGCCGCTCGAGCGTGACGGCGCCACGGTCGGTCGCCGCGTGCGCTACCTCGGCCGTGAGGCCGGGTCGGTCCAGACCGGGATCCGGCATGCGGAGGTCTTTCCCGGCAAGCTCAACGCGCCGCCGCACTGTCACACCCTCGAAGAGGAGATCTTCGTCGTCCTCGAGGGTGACGGCGACCTCCTTCTCTGGGACAAAGGCGAGGTCGAGGAGCAGGCCGTGCGCACGGGCTCTGTCGTCGTACGGCCGCCAGCCTCGGAGGTCGCACACGCGTTCCGCGGCGGCGACGACGGCATGACGCTCCTGATGTACGGGACGCGTGAGCCGGGCGAGGTCTGTTACTACCCGCGCTCGGGCAAGGTCTACTTCGTCGGGCTCGGCCTCGTCGCTCGTCTCGGCGAGCAGCTCGATTACTGGGACGGTGAGGACTGATGATCGCGCAAGAGCGGAATCCGCATGCGCGGATCCCCGCCTCTGCGCAAGGTCGGAATCCGCGAGCGCGGATTCCGACCGCGCCAACACCTTGGCGCGCGGACGACCCTGGAGGCGTCCGCTTCGCGGCTGCTGTGCTCGTGGTTCCTTCGGTCGCACGGTGAGTGAAGGAATGTCGCTGGACGCCGGGAAGGTGACGCAGTCATGGCCCTCTCGCGCCTGCTACCACGGCTTCATCCACGTCCAGAGCCTGTCCCCGAGCCGGTCGAGGACGAGCCCGCCGTCGTGCCCGAGCAGCCGGCGCGTCTCCAGGCTGTTCCGGAGCCGACCCCGGCGCCGGAGCGGGAGAGCGCGCTGATGGCGAACGTCATCGTCCTCGCGAACCAGAAGGGTGGCGTGGCCAAGACCACGACCACGCTGAACCTCGGTGTGGCACTGCACGAACTGGGGCATCGCGTCCTCGTGATCGACCTCGACCCGCAGGGCAACCTCACGATGAGCCAGGGAATGAACCCCGACGCGATCGAGCGCTCGATGTTCGACGTCCTCGTCCACCGGATCCCGATCTCCGACGTGATCAGGACAGTCGAGGTCGACGTGGCGGTCGCGTCGATCGACCTCGCCGGCGCCGAGCTCGCGCTGTCCGCGCTCATCGGTCGCGAGCGCGCGCTCGAGAAGGCTCTCGTCGAAGTACGCGATCGCTACGACTACATCCTCGTCGACACGCCCCCCTCGCTCGGCCTGCTGACGATCAACGCGTTCGTCGCGGCCGACGGCGTGATCGTCCCCGTTCAGTGCGAGTACCTCTCGTTGCGGGGCCTCGTGCAGCTCGAGAACACGCTTGCCATGGTGCGCGAGAACCTCAACACGAAGGTGCACGTCCAGGGGATCGTCCCGACGATGTACGACGGTCGCACACTGCACGCGCGCGAGGCGATCGAGATCCTCGAGGAGCATTTCGGCGACCTCGTCTACGAGACGCGGATCCGCAAGACCGTGCGCTACGCGGAGGCTCCCGTGAAGGGAAGCTCCGTCCTCAAGTACGACCCGTCCGGCCCGGCTGCACAGGCCTACCGCGACCTCGCGAAGGAGGTGCTCGATGGCGCGCAAGCGCGCGACGATGCGTGAAGGCCCGCTCGCCGAGCTCTTCCGCAAGACCGAGGCGGCCCGGCGGTCGCAGGGTGACGCAGAGGCCAGTGCTCCCGCATCGAAGGAGGACCCGCGCGCACAGGCGGCGCTCGACGAGACGGTCGAGCACGTCCCCGACTTCGTCGCGGAGCCGGAGGCCGAGCCGCCGGTGTCCGAAGCCGCGCCCGCTGTCGCCGCCGAGGAGGACGTGCCGACCGAGGCCGCCGCTTCCCGCGCGGCCGCTCGGTACTTCCAGACGATGCTCGAGCCCGCTCCGCAGCTCCATCGTGTGCCGCCGCCGAAGGGCGCGGCCTATATCGCCGCGATCCGCGTCGTCGGGGTCGGAGGCGCCGGCCTGAATGCGATCCACCGCATGATGGACGCAGGGATCGCGCAGGTCGACTTCATCGCCGTGAACACCGATCGCCAGGCGCTCGCGATCTCCGATGCGCCGACGAAGATCTCCATCGGCGAGGGGCTGACGCACGGGCTGGGGTCGGGGGCCGACCCGGGTGTGGGGCGTGCTGCCGCCGAGGAGGCGGTCGATCAGCTGCGTGCGGCGCTGCGCGGGTCGGACATGGTCTTCGTCACCGCGGGAGAGGGCGGCGGCACCGGCACCGGGGCCGCGCCGGTCGTTGCGGGCATCGCCCGCGAGCTCGGCGCCCTCACGGTCGGCATCGTCACCACGCCGTTCCGTTTCGAGGGCACCCGAAGGCGCGCGGCGGCGGACAGCGGCGTGGAGGAGCTCCGCACAGCCTGCGACACCGTCATCGTCATCCCGAACGACCGCCTGCTCGAGGTCCTCGACCGCTCGACGTCGATGATCGACGCCTTCAAGATCGCCGACGACGTTCTCCGTCAGGGCGTGCAGGGCATCTGCGACCTGATCACGACGCCGGGGCTCATCAATCTCGACTTCGCCGACGTACGGACGGTCATGCAGGACGCCGGCTCCGCGCTCATGGGCATCGGCTACGCCACCGGCCCGGATCGCGCCCGCGAGGCGGCGGAGCGCGCGCTCGGTTCTCCGCTCATCGACGCCGAGATCGTGCGGGCGCGCGGGATCCTGCTCTCGATCTCCGGCGGCGACGACCTCTCGCTCGTCGAGGTCAACGAGGCGGCGGAGGTCGTGCGGCAGACCGCCACGGACGAGACGAACATCATCTTCGGCGCCACCGTGGACCCGCGGCTCACCGGCCAGGTCTGGGTCACGGTGGTGGCGACCGGGCTCGGAGGGATGCGTCGTCGTGCAGGTCGACCGGAGTTCGACATGACGACCGAGTCGGGTCGAGCTTCCGATCCCGAGCTGCCGTCCTTCCTAGCTCAGTAGTAGGGCGAGGCTTGCCTCGCCCTGGGCCGACCCATCGGCTCGGGCGACGCACGCGTCGCCCCTACCGCGTATAACAAGCCCCGTTACCCTCCACGGATGCGAGGCGCCATCGCAGCCGGCCATCCACTCTCGGCCGAGGCCGGCGCGCGCGTCCTGCGCGAGGGCGGGAACGCGGTCGACGCGCTCCTCGGGGCGGCGTTCACGGCGTTCGTGACCGAAGGGCCGCTGACAGGCCCTACCGGAGGCGGCTTCGCGCTCGTTCACGAGCCGGGTGGCGAGACGACCGTGCTCGACTGCTTCTTCGGAGTCCCGTCCACGCGGCTCGGCGAGATGGAGGAGCTCGTCATCGACTTCGGCGACTCCGGGACGCAGGTGTTCCACGTCGGTGAGGGCTCGGTGGCCGTGCCTGGCCTGCTCGTCGGGCTCGAGGAAGTTCATCGGCGCTTCGCCACGCGTCCCTGGGCCGCCCTCGCCGAGCCGGCGATCACGCTGGCTCGAGACGGGTACGTGCGCGACGAGCCGCGTGCGTTTCTGCACGGGATCCTCACGGGCATCCTCCTGCGCGACGAGGGCGGAAGGCGCATCTACGACGACCCCGACCGAGTCCACACGGCTGACGCCTGTGCGACGCTCGAGCGCGTACGCGACGCGGGCTCGGCGATGGTCTCGGAGCTGCTGCCCGAGTACGCCGAGGATCTGCGCGCGTACCGCGCCATCCGGGTCGAGCCGCTGCAGAGCGAGGTGCTCGGGCGCACCGTGCTCTCGACCCCTTCGCAGGGCGGAGGCGTCGTGCAGCGGATCCTCGGGCTGCTCGCGGAGACGCGCGATCCGCGTCTCGAGGACGAGGCGCGCGCGGTGGCCGAGGCCTACGGTCCGCTCGGATCCGGCCCGCTGCCGGGCACGACCCACATCTCGGTCGTCGACGGGGCCGGCATGGCCGCGGCGCTCTCGTCGACGCTCGGATCGGGCTCCGGCGTCTTCCGCGGAGGGACGCAGCTCAACAACATGCTGGGCGAGCTCGACGTGATCGGGTCGTACGAGAAGGCGGCGGGTGATCGCCTGGCGAGCATGATGACGCCGACCCTCGTGCTCGACTCCGGCCGACCCGAGCTCGTCCTCGGAAGCGCCGGGTCGGTCCGCCTCGCAGGGGCGATCGCACAGGTGACGTGGCGGATCCTGCGCGGGATGCAGGTCGCGGCCGCGATCCGCGCGCCGCGACTCCACGTCGAAGGCGCGACGCTCCATCTCGAAGGGGGCTGGCCCGACGGCGACATCGCGAAGCTCCCCCCAAGCTGGCACGTGAACCGGTGGGATGCCCTGAACCTGTTCTTCGGCGGGGTGCAGGCGGTGCAGAGCTCGTCCGGCGGTGTCCTCGAGGCGGCCGGCGATCCCCGACGCGGCGGGGTCGGAATCGTCGTCGAATGACCGTCGTCCGCAGAGCGACCCCCGGTGACGCGCACGCGCTCGTCGAGCTCGCCGAGAGCATCGGGCGCGAGGACGGCCGCTGGATCCTCGGAACCGGGCCCTGGCGATCCGTCGCCGACGAGCGGCGGTACCTCCGCACGATCCACCACTACCCGGACGCGGCGGTGTTCGTGGCGGAGGACGACGGACGGATCGTCGCGCGGCTCTCGCTGTCCCGCGACCCGCACCCCGCCAGCCGGCACGTCGCCGACCTCGGGCTCATGGTCGCCGAGAGCCATCGTCGCCAGGGTGTCGGCACCATGCTCCTCGAGCAGGCGGTGAGGTGGGCGCGCGAGTCGAGCGTGCGCAAGCTCGAGCTCCACGTCTTCCCGTGGAACGAGCCGGCGCTCGGTCTCTACGAGTCCTTCGGCTTCGAGCGCGAGGGGTACCGGAGGCGGCACTACGAGCGCGGCGGCGAGCTCGTCGACGCTGTGCTGATGGCGTACTTCGTCGTCGGTTAGCGGCGCGGAGACGGTCGGTCGGTAACGGCGAGGACCGCGAGCGCGCGGTAGACCATCATGGCGCGCGCCCACGAGCCGTAACGGCCGAGCGTGAGGAGCAACGTGTCGACAGGCCGCAGCATGACTGGGTCAGGGCTCGGCGGTGCGAAGTGGGACGACGGTGGCTCCTGCTGTGGCGGCCTCGTGGTTCTCGGGGCTCTGCGGCGGGTCGTCGGCCGCCCAGGCCTCCGATGCCCTCGCCATCTCCTCTGCCACGCTCTCCATCGCGTGAAGGCCGTCGCGCAAGCCGGCGAGCAGATCTTCGGCGCTGCCCTCGACCGGCTCGACCCGGAGCCGAGCCTCGCCGTCGTCCGGCTCCGTTCGGTGCGGCCGCTCCACGAGATCGTCGAGGCGCGCTTCGAGCGACCTGAGCGCGACGGGCCAGAGCGTCTTCGCACGTCCCATCTCGGCGGCGACCGCCGCGATGCGGGCGTCGATGCGATCGAGACGCTCTCCGAGATCGGTGGCCACACGGTCGACATGCACGGCCTCGACACGCTCCAGGCGACCCGCCAGGGATGCCATGTCCGCCACTGTCGTGTCCAGCTTGGACGCCAGGGTTGCAAGCGCATCCGGCGCCGCGTCCGGGAATGCGTGCAGCGCCTCCCGGATGTCCTCGGCGATCGTCTCGACGCGTGAGCTCGACTCCGTGAAGTGGCTATGGGCAGCCGCGAGCTCGCGCTCCTTCTCGGCGAGGCCGGTCACGGCGGACTCGACGCTCGCCGCCAGCGGATCGAGCTGACTCGCCAGCTCGTCGATCCTCGCGCTCGCTGCCGAGACGCGCTCGTCGAGGATCTGCGTCACATCGTCGTCCGCCTGCTCGAGCGCGGCGGTTCGGGCGCCGAGCGCTGCCAGCGATTGCTTGTGATCTGCGAGCAGCGAGCTCAGGCGCCCCCCGGCGTCTTCCACGTAGGCGCGAAGCTCGGCCATTGCTTCCTCGGTACCCGAGACTCGTGCCGCGCTGGATGCAGACGAGGTATCGAGGGACTCCAACCGGCGGGCGAGCCGATCGAGCTCGTGGCGCACGTCTGCGACGCGTTCGTCCAAGACGCGTGCGGCGGCGTCCTCGGTCTGCTCGAGCGAGGCAGTTCGAGCAGCGAGCGCGGCCAGCAACTGTTCCTGCTCCGCGACGAGAGGGCCGAGACGGCCCGTCTCGTCGACCTGCGAGTCGAGCGCCAGGAGCAGCTCCTCTGCGCCGGAGACCCTGTCGGCAATGGGTGCCAGGGAGGTCGCGAGCGCGTCGAGCCTTGCGGCGAGCTCGCTCATCGCTTCTCGCTCCCCCGCCACCGAGCGCTCGAGCTCCGCAGACGCAGAGACCGATGTTCGTAGCTGCTCGTCCACGGACGACTCCACCCGCGCCAGCTGCTGGGCGAGCGACGCAGTCCGCTCTGCGAGTTCGTCGATACGGGGGGTCAGTTCATGGGCGACGCTGTTCGGGTCGGGGAACTCTGCGAGCGCCTGCGCGAGGGTGCCCACCAGCTCGTCGACGCGCGAGCGAGCCTCGGTGAACTGATGCTCCAGTGTCTCGAGGGCGACATCTCTCGCGTCGAGGCGCTCGCCCGTCGACACGACCGCGGCGCTGAGTGGGTCGACGCGCTCGACGAGGTCGTCGATTCTGTCGCTTGCGGCGGCGATGCGCTCGCCGAGGATGCGGGACGTCTCGCTCTCGGACTCCTCGCGTGCCGCGGTCTGCGAGGAGAGTGTCACGAGTGCCTGGCGGTGCTCAGCGAGCAGTGCATTCACGCGAGCACCGTTGTCCTCCAGGTACGCACGAAGAGCCGTGAGGTGCTCGTCGGTCGCCGAGACCTTGTTCGACGTCGACGCCTGCGATGTCGTGAGCGCGTCGAGTCGTTCCGAGACTGCGTCGAGCTTCGCCGCAGCCTGGCCGATCAGCTGCCGATCCGCATGCTGCTTGCGCGCCGTCTCGGCTGCAAGCTCCTTGAGCTCATCCCGCAGATCCGTGATGGCGCGAGGGTCGTTCGCGCGCCGCTGCTCTGCAAGTTCGGTGCTGATGCGGTCGATCTCGGTTTGGAACGAGCGGCGGAAGGCGTTCAGATCGCCCTCCCTCGCCGAAAGCCCGCCTGCCGTCGTCGAGACGGTCGAGGACAACGAATCGACCCGCTGGCCTATGAGCGTGAACTTTGCTGCCAGTTCCTCGATACGGCCTTCGAGACCGCGAGGCATGCGCTGCTTGGTTTCCTTCGAGAGGTCGTCCAGCGCGCGCCTGATCTCGACGAGCTCCGCCGGATCCGCCCCGCGCCCCGCTTCCCGGAGCGATGCGTCTACCTGCTGGAGCGCGGCTGTGAGCTCCCGCCGGAGCTGAACGATCTCTCCGTCCTTCGCTGCCAGTGCGGCCGACGAGGTCGAGACCGTCTTCGCGACGGTCTCGACGCGGTCTGTCAGAACGCCGACCGTGTTGGTGACCCGCTCCTCGAACTTGGGGTCACGCTTGGAGAGGGAGTCGATCGTGCGACGGAGCTCCTTCAGGGATTTCTCGTCGACGATCTCTCTCGTCGTCCTCAGGTACGCGTCGATCGCATCGATGCGTGCGGTCAGTGCCGAGACGACGTCGGCCTTGGATCCGCTCCGATCCTGCTCGAGGGGCGCCGATGCCGTGTGGCTAGCCTCCGGCAGCACGGGCGCTCCGATAGATCCGGCATCGAACGCTGCAGGAGCACGCGCAGGTGTGTGTCCGCGTTCGGTTGAAGGACCCCGACGCGAGCAGATGGTCCACGTCCCCTGCGGACATGCTCACCAACTCGGTATCGGAGACGGTCGATCCTCGCTCGCTCACCCATCTGAGTAGTGCGCAAGTGAGTAGTGCGCAAGACCGGAAGCTCGCTAGCGCGAGACTTCCGGTCGCGCGAAGATCCCTAAAGCGCCCGCTCCGCGGGCGATCGCAGCGACTCACGAGCGCCTCGACGCTCGGAAGGAAGCTGCTGCTCAGCGGCATCGCTGTCGACCTTCTGCGCTAGAGACCCTCCTGCCAGTCGAGCACGAACACGCGCTGCTCGAGCGTCTGCGGGCAACCGAGGCCCCGTGCCTCCGCGATTCGCCGCAGAGCCTCCTTCGGTTCCACGCCATGTCGGACGAGCCATGTTCCGACCACGACACCCGTACGCCCGCAACCAGCCCAGCAGTGGACGTACACGATCCCGCCCGCGTCGAGCTCGGCGTCGATCTCGTCGAGCGTCGCGACGAGGTTGTCACGGGTCGGGATGGAGAAGTCCCGGATCGGTCGGTTGACGTATCGCGCGGGCTCGTCGACGAGGGAGGCGTACGGCTCGAGCTCTCCACCCTGGGTCAGATCGACGAAGAGCGTCACGCCGGCAGCGACGAGTTCGCGCACCTCGAGCCATGCGTTCTCGGATCCCCAGGCGCACGGGTGGCGCCCGGCGATCAGCCGGTCGGCCTCGATCACGGTGGGCGGGCGCACGACGCAGAAGTCTGCATACGACACCGGTACCCCGTCCGGGTGGACCGTCTCATCCGGCGTGGGGCGCCTGCCGATAGCCGTGGCATGGCCCGACTGGACACCCCCACGACCGAGCTGCGCGACCGCGCGCTCCTGCTCTCGGGCGAGCTCGGCGTCGACCCCGGTGCGTGGTACATCCGCGTGCTCGAGGAGGGCCGCAAGGTGCAGGCCGAGCCGGATCTCGGCGCGCTCGTGCGCGCCTACTGGGAGCTCCAGCGCGTGACCGGAAGAGCCGATCTCAGGGACACCTGGCGCCTCCTCGCCGACCAGCTCTGGGTTGGTGCGCAAGACCAGGCAATCCGCTAGCGCGGATCGCCTGGTCGCGCGAAACCCCTGTTGGTGCGCTAGACCAGGCAATCCGCTAGCGCGGATCGCCTGGTCGCGCGAAACACCCTGAAGGCGGCCGCTTTGCGGCCGCTGTCGCATCGACGAATCGACCGTCCGGTGGTTGCGCGTGCCAACGGCTGAGCCGGGTCACGTCCCATGGGCCGATTACGATGGCCCTCCCGTGAGTCGAGCCGCTCCGCCCTTCGTCCATCTCCACGTCCACTCGGAGTACTCGATCCTCGACGGGGCGTGCCGCATCGATGGGCTCGTCGAGAAGGCCGCACGGCTCGAGATGCCGGCCGTGTCGCTCACGGATCACGGCTCGCTCGCCGGCGCTGTCGAGCTCTACCGCGAGGCCCGAAAGGCGGGAGTGAAGCCGATCATCGGCTGCGAGGTCTACGTCGCCGACGACCGCCGCGCGCAGACCAAGGGGTACGCGCACCTGACGCTCCTCGCCGAGTCGAACGAGGGGTACGCCAACCTCATCAAGCTCTCGTCGCTCGGCTACCTCGAGGGGTACTACTACAAGCCCCGAGTCGACTGGGAGCTGCTCGAGCGCCATGCGAAGGGCATCGTGGCGCTCTCCGGCTGCCTCTCGGGTCGCGTCTCGCGTGCGCTCTCGGAGGCCCGCCCGAAGGACGCCGGCGCAGATCTCGACCGGCTCGTCCAGATCTTCGGGCGCGACTCGACGTACGTCGAGATCCAGAACGCCGGACTCGCCGAGCAGCAGGAGGTGAACCCGCAGCTGATCGCGCTCGCGCAGGAGACCGGGCTCCCGCTCGTGGCGACGGGTGACGTCCACTACCTCGACGCGGCCGACGCGTTCGCCCACGAGGCGCTCCTCTGCATCCAGTCGGGTGACACCCTCAAGAACCCCGCGCACTGGAAGTTCGACACGAACGAGTTCTTCTTCAAGACGCCCGAGGAGATGGCCGCTGACTTCCCGGGGCTCGAGGACGCGATGGCGCGCACGCTCGAGGTCGCCGAGCGCTGCACGGTCGAGCTCGAGCTCGGGCGCATCCTGCTTCCCACGTTTCCGGTGCCCGAGGGCCGCGACTCCTTCGACTACCTCGTCCAGCTCTGCGAGCAGGGGCTTGCCAAGCGCTACGGGAAGACGACGCCCGAGCTGACGGATCGGCTGCGCTTCGAGCTCAAGACGATCAAGGAGATGGGGTTCGCGGACTACTTCCTGATCGTCTGGGACTTCATCCACTTCGCGAAACAGAACGGCGTGAGCGTCGGCCCGGGGCGTGGATCGGCGGCGGGCTCGATTGCGGCGTACTGCCTGGAGATCACGGACGTCGACCCGATGCGCTACGGGCTCCTCTTCGAGCGCTTCCTGAATCCGGCGCGCAAGGACCTGCCGGACATGGACATCGACTTCTCGGTCGCCGGCCGCGACCGGGTCATCAACTACGTGGCGGAGAAGTACGGACGGGACCGCGTCGCGCAGATCATCACCTTCTCGACGATGGCGGCTCGTGCCGCGATTCGCGACGCCGGGCGCGTGCTCGACATCCCGTACGGCGTCGTCGACCGCATCGCGAAGCTGGTGCCCGAAGGGCCGGGGCAGACGCTCGAGGCCGCGCTCAAGCCCGGCGCCGAGCTGCGCCAGGCGGTCGACGCCGATCCGGTGGCGAAGGAGGTCATCGATCTCGCGCGGCCGCTCGAGGGCTTGACCCGCGCCGACTCGATCCACGCCGCCGGTGTCGTGATCGGCGCACAGCCGCTCATCGAGGTCGTCCCGCTCCAGCAGAAGGGCGCCGACCAGGAGGTCGTGACGCAGGTCGGGATGCACGACGTCGTCGAGCTCGGCCTCCTGAAGATGGACTTCCTCGGCCTGCGCAACCTCGACGTCATCGACAAGGCGGTCGAGCTCGTCGGAGGAGTCGACATCGGGGCGCTCCCGCTCGACGACGAGAAGACGTACGCGATGCTTGCGCGCGGCGACTCGACTGGCGTCTTCCAGTTCGAGTCGTCCGGCATGCGGGAGGCGCTGCGCTCGGTGAAGCCGACCGAGTTCGAGGACCTCATCGCGCTCGTCGCCCTCTATCGGCCCGGGCCGATGGGTTACATCCCGATGTACGCGGCGCGCAAGAACGGCCGCGAGCAGGTCACCTACACCGACCCGCGCCTCGAGGCGATCACGGGGCAGACCTACGCCATCTGCATCTACCAGGAGCAGTACATGCAGATCGCGAAGGAGCTCGCCGGCTTCTCGCCCGCCGAGGCCGAGACGCTGCGCAAGGCGATCGGCAAGAAGATCCACTCGCTGATGGCGTCGCTCAAGGACCAGTTCCTCGCAGGCTGCGCCGAGAACGACGTGGCACCGGCGGTGGCGCAGCAGCTGTGGAAGGACATGGAGTCCTCGCAGGACTACTCCTTCAACAAGGCCCACGCAGCCTGTTACGCGCTCATCGCCTATCGCACGGCGTGGCTGAAGGCGAATCACGCGAAGGAGTACATGGCCGCGCTCATTTCCTCGGTGATGAACACGAAGGACCGTGTGCCGTTCTACGTGAACGCGTGCCGCGAGCTCGGCATCGACGTGCTCCCGCCGGACGTGAACTCGTCGCAGCAGGACTTCGCCGTCGTCGGAGGGGTCATCCACTTCGGGCTCAACGCGGTCAAGAACGTGGGGGAGGCGGCTGCCGAAGCGATCGTGCGCGTCCGCGCCGACGGCGGGCCGTTCGAGTCGATCTGGGAGCTGACCGAGCGCGTCGACCCGCAGGTGCTCAACAAGCGCGCGCTCGAGTCGCTCGTCAGGTGTGGAGCTCTCGATTCCACCGGGGCGACGCGGATGGGCATGCTCACCGCGCTCGAAGCGGCGCTCGGTCACGGCCAACGCGTGTCCGCAGACCGCCTGGCGGGACAGGCCTCGATCTTCGACGGAGCCTTCGGCGAGGGTGAGCAATCCGTCGACGTGAAGCACCCTCCGCTCGGGACGATCGAGTTCGACGAGCGAGAGTTGCTCCGGCTCGAGAAGGAGACGTTGGGCCTGTACGTGTCCGAGCACCCGCTCGAGCGCGTACGCGCCGAGCTCAAGCGTAAGACCGACTGCGCGCTCACCGACCTCGAGCGCAGGCGCGACGGCGAGTTCGTCACGATCGGCGGGATCGTGTCGGGCCTGAAGCAGGTGACGACGAAGCGCGGCGAGCCGATGGTGTTCGTCACGCTCGACGACCCGACCGGGAGCGCCGAGGTCGTGGTCTTCAACTCGACGTACGCGGCAGCACGCGAGCTGCTCGAGGCCGACCGTGTGCTCGTCGTGAAGGGTCGCGTCGACCACAAGCAGGCGGGCGAGACCAAGCTGGTCGCGAGCGAGGTGAGCGCGTTCGAGTCCGCGCTCGTCCGCCGCGAGGTACGACTCCGGATCGATGCGCGCCAGGCTCCGGCCGGCCTGATCCGCGAGCTCGCGACGCTCGTCGCGGACTTCCCAGGCGACGCGCCGGTCTTCCTCGCCCTCGAGACGTCACTCGGCGAGCGGACGCTCGCGCTCGGCCCCGAGTACCGCGTGAAGCCAGAGGCCGACTTCTTCGCCGAGGTGCGCGCTCTGCTCGGCGAAGCAGCCGTCGCCTAGGCTGGCCGGCTAGCTCTGCGGCGTCGGAGACAGGCGCTCCGCCACGCACGTGAGCATCTTCATCGCGATGGACGGCACGTCGCTGACGAGCTTGCGGAAGTCGCGGTCGACGATCACGAGCGAACGCACGGCAGACGTGGCCGTTACGGTCGCCGTGCGGGGTGCCCTCGTGAGGAGCGCGATCTCGCCTAGCCAGTCCCCCGCGCCGAGGTCGGCGACCTTGCGACCTCCCTTCTCGACCCTAACGGTGCCGTCGACGAGAACGAAGAACTCGTGCCCGGCCCGCCCTTCGCGCGTGAGAACGGTGCCCTTGCGCAGGTCGACCTCATCCGCGATCGCAGCGATCTTCCCGAGCTCCGACTTCGAGCAGCCAGCAAAGAGCGGGACCTTCTTCAGGAGCTCGATCTTTGCGTCCCGACGAAGTCGCACGAGGGCATCCTAATGTCCTAGAACGGCATCGCAACCCACGGACACGAGGGCGATACGCTCTTCCAGGTGGGTCGATCGACGGTCGTCGAAGCCGTACTGCCCGGCGTGGAGGGCGATCGCCTGCGCCCGTTCGTCCCGCGGCTTGCGGTCGACTGGCTGCGCGACGCTCCCGGCGAGCGTGTTCGTGCGTACCCGGGGACACTCGTGTTCGCGGACGTCTCCGGCTTCACGGCACTGACCGAGAAGCTGTCCCGCCGCGGAAAGGAGGGAGCCGAGGAGATCGCAGGAGTGCTCGACGCGGCGTTCGCGGAGCTCGTCGGCGCCGCCTACACCTACAACGCGGACCTCCTCAAGTGGGGCGGCGACGCGATCCTTCTGCTGTTCCGGGGTGACGAGCATCCGCTGCGGGCAGTCGCGGCGGCTCGGGGAATGCAGCGCTCGCTCGAGCGCATGCGGCGCTACCGCACGTCGGCGGGACCCGTCCGCCTGCAGATATCGATCGGCGCACACTCGGGTGAGTTCCAGCTCTTCCTCGTCGGCAGCGTCCATCGCGAGCTGGCAATAGCGGGAGCGGACGCGACGATCACGGTCGCCACGGAGGCGGTCGCAGATGCTGACGAAGTCGCGCTGAGCCCACGCACGGCAGCGCTCCTTCCGCCCGAGCTCCGAGGTACCGAGAAGGCCGGGACCGTCCTCCTCGGCCGGGATCCCGAGGTCGAGCCGGTGCCGCCTCCGCCCTTCCACACGGGCGCCGTCGACCTCGCCCAGCTGCTCCCGGCCGAGTACACGGCCGAGCTCCGCGGTGACCCAGAGGAGCCCGAGCACCGGCATGTGGCCGTCGCGTTCGTCGAGGTGTGCGACACGGATGATCTCCTCGCGCGCGAGGGCGCCGAATCGCTCGCCGCGGCACTCGACGAGCGCATTTCGGGAATCCAGGAGGCATGCCTCGAGCACAGCGTCACGTTCGCCCAGACCGACATCTCGAAGAATGCCGTCAAGGCGATCCTCCTCACAGGCGCGCCTCGTAGCGCCGGCGGCGACGAGGAGGAGCTGCTGCTGCGCGCAGTCCGTGAGATCGCGGATACGCCGAGCACGCTGCCCGTGCGGATCGGCGTGAACGCCGGGCGGATCTTCGCCGGGATCGTCGGGCCTCCCACGCGCCGCACCTACACGTTCTACGGCGACACGATCAACACTGCGGCGCGGATCATGGTTCGAGCGGAGCCTGGGCAGCTGCTCGTCGCTGACGACGTCCTCGAGCGTGCACGGACGCAATACGGATGCGAGCGCGTCGAGCCCTTCGAGGCGAAGGGGAAGGCAGAGCCAGTGCGAGCGTCGGCGCTCGGCCAGGCTGTCGGCACCCGAATGCCCGAGGCATTCGGACCCCTCGTCGGGCGCTCGTTGGAGCTCGACACGCTGATCGGCCTGCTCGACCGCGCCCGCGGCGGCTCGAGTGCCTCTGTCGTCTTGACCGGCGACCCCGGTGTCGGCAAGACGAGGCTCGTCGCCGAGCTCGGCGCTCAAGCGTTCGGCATCCGCTGGTTCCGCATCCAGTGCGAGCAAGCCGACGTCTCGCATGCCTACCGGATCGCGGGCGCGATCCTGCGCGCCGCGCTCGGGCTTACGCCTTCGGACACGATCGCTGCGGTGGAGCAGCGGCTCCGGGACGCTGTCACCGAGCACGCCCCCGAGCTCACGGCGTGGCTTCCCCTGCTGGCGATCGTGCTCGAGCTGGAGCTTCCGGCCACCCCCGAGACGTCGCGCCTCGAAGCGCAGTTCGTACCTGAGCGGATCGCGGAGTCCGTCGCCACGTTCCTGCCGCGCGTCGTCGGACGCCCGGCCCTCGTCACGGTGGACGATGCACAGTGGTTGGACGAGGCGTCGAGGACCCTTCTCGAACGCATCGCTGCCCTCACGCCCGACGCGCCCTGGCTCTGGATCTCCACTCGCCGCGAACCGGTGACCGGTGCCGACTGCGAGCGGGAGTCAGCGCCACTCCTTCTTCATCTCCTCTCGCTGCCCGCGCCGTTCGCGCGCGACCTCGTCGACGCGCTCACGGAGGACGCGCCCCTGCAGCAGCACGTCGTCGACGAGCTCGTCGATCGCTCGGGCGGCAACCCGCTCTTCCTGAAGCAGCTCGTCGACGTCACGCGTGTCCGTGGGGGTACCGAGCAGCTACCAGAGTCGGTCGAGGCTCTCCTCGCGGCGCAGATCGACGAGCTTCCGGCGCGCGATCGTGCGGCTCTGCGCCAGGCGTCGGTGCTCGGTGCGAGATTCGAGTTCCGGACGCTCCTCGCGGCGCTCGATCTCGACGATCGGACGGGCACGGAACTGCTCGAGCGCCTCGACGAGTTCCTGGCACTCGAGCAGGGCATCGTCACGTTCAAGCACAGTCTCCTCCGCGAGACGGCGTACGAGGGACTCTCGTACCGGCGGCGTCGCGAGCTCCATCGCGTCGTGGCCGAGGCTGTCATGACGGGGGCGGAGGATCTGGACGACGTTGCGGGGACGCTGTCGTACCACTTCCAGGCCGCGAGCGATTGGCCTCGTGCGTGGGAATACGGTTCGCGGGCGGGCCTTCGCGCCCAGGAGCGGTTCGCGCTGACGGATGCCCTCGTCCTCCTCGATCGTGCTCTTGCGGTGTCGCGTCGAGTGAGGGGACTCGCTGGCGAGGACGTCGCCCGTATCGCCGAGGCGCTCGGTGACGTGTGCCTGACGCTCGGCGAGCTCGACCGCGCGCGCCAGGCATATCGCGCCGCGCGTCGCCGCC
Source organism: uncultured Gaiellaceae bacterium (assembly GCA_963744505.1). GTDB lineage: Bacteria > Actinomycetota > Thermoleophilia > Gaiellales > Gaiellaceae > GMQP-bins7. Next base: position 112,084 of record CAVUTL010000001.1, on the reverse strand, counting down.
TCCGGGGCGATGTGGTTCGGGAGGCGCCTCTCGTATTCAAGCTGGTGCGCGCGGAGTTTCGCAGCGGCCGCTACCGGCAGGCACTCGGCTGGATCACCCGCGGCCTCCGCGGCCTGGAGGGGATCTCGACGCGCGAGGCCCGTGCGGAGCGTGCGCGCTTCTACTCCGCCTACGCGGCTGTGAGCCAGACACTCGGACGACCGAAGAAGACGATCGACTGGTGCGAGCGGGCGATCGCGGAGGCCGAGTCCTCCGGTGCGCGCGACGCGCTTGCGCACGGCCTCTACCTCCTCGACTGGGCCTACGTCACCCTCGGGGATCAGCGGGCAGCGGTCCACAGCCAGCGCGCGCTCGAGCTCTTCGAGGAGCTCGGAGAGTATCGCTGGCAGGCGGTGGTTCTCAACAACCTCGGGATCCGCTCCTACTACGCGGGCGAGTGGGACGATGCTGCCCGCGCGTGGGACGAGGCCGGTCGGCGATTCGACGACGTCGGTGACCGCTGGTCGTCGGCGACGACGCGCGCGAACGCCGCCGAGATCCTCGCCGACCAGGGGCGCTACGACGAGGCCGAGCCTACGCTGCGGGATGCACTCCGCGTCTGGCGCGCCGCGGGCACCGAGCCGCGAGTCGCATACGGACTGCGTGAGCTCGGTCGCATCGCCGCTCGCCGCGGCGATGCAGGGAAGGCCGCGGAGCTGCTGCACGAGGCGCGTGGGTCGTACGAGCGCCTCGGGGACGTCGTGGAGGTCGTCGCGACGGATGCACGTATCGCGGAGGCGAAGCTCTATGCCGGCGAGACCGCAGAGGCGCGCGCGGAGGCCGAGGCGGCGATTCGTCGCGTCGAGAGCCTGCCGGGCGCGACGCTCGTGCTGCCGCTGCTCGCCCGTGTCAGCGGGTCTGCGCTCCTATGCATCGGAGACGATGGCGCGAGGGAGCAGCTGACGAACGCCTTGACCCAGGCCGAGGAGGTCGGCGCCGCGGCGGAGAAGCCGCTCATCCTCGACGCGCTCGTGCTGCTCGACGAGACGACGGGCTCGGTGGAGTCCTGGCGGACACAGCGTGACGAGCTCTTCGAGCGGCTCGGCATTGTCACGACCCCGGAGCTCCCGGTCGCGGGCTAGACCGAGGGCGTCGCGCGAGACCCGGGGCGTCGCCCCGGGTCTCGCGCGACATGTCTCGCGGTGTCGTGCTCTATTGGAAGCCCAGACCCTGCGGGTCGAACGGATACGGGAAGCAGGCGACCTGGATTGCATCGGCGCCGCTCGAGTTCTCGGAGATCTTCGTCGGGTATGGGATGGAGTAGCTCGCGTCGCACTTGGTGCTCGACGGTGCGTCCGTGAGCACGCCCCAGTGGCGGCCAGTGCTGTCAGCGTTGGCGAGTCCGTCACCGTCCGAGTCATACGCGACCTGGACCGGGAAGGCCGGCAAGATCGGGCCTGAGTAGCCGCTGGCGAGCTTCGTTCCGACGCAGAGCTCGTATGTCTGGCCGTTGTTGGGGTTCTTCAGCCGCTTGTCCTTCGTGAGGCGCCAGGTGATCTCCGTGATTCCGACCGTGAACGGGCGGATCTCGATGCGGAAGTCGTCCCCTGCCGGCGTACCGCCGGTGCACTGCCCAGGCCCGCTCCCTTCCCCGTCGAGGAGGATGCCGATCGGGTCGTCGAAACCGCTCTGGGTGACGGTTATCGACGTCTCTCCGATCTGCTTCGTCACCGTGCAGGGTGAGGTCTCGCAGATCAGATCGACCACGAAGAACTCGTCACTCATATCGGACGTGAACCCGGGAGACGACGCGGTGAGCGTGTACGGGCCCCCGGCCGGCTTGCGCTTGAGGTTCGAGAACGACGCGATGCCGGTCACCGGGGCGGTCGCCGTCGCTGCGCCACCGGTGAGGTCGCCCGGCGCACCGGACGTGATCGTCACCATGGCGTTGGCGACCGGAAGGCCGCCGGAAGTCGCCCGGACCTGGATCGCAGAGCCGTTGCTCTTCGCAACGAGCGCGTTGCTCGTTCCCGTGGCCGCGTCGAACTCGGCATCGGCCGGTTGCGTGACGAACTCGAGCGTGCACGCACCGGTGACGCTCACGTTGAGAGTGAACGGATACGGACTGAAGTTGTTTCCGGGTAGGCCGGAGAAGTCGTTCGACTGCTTCGCATGGAGCTTCCACACGAGCGTCGAGGGCGCGTCACACGGGACGGCGAACGACCCGAGGGAGCGCGTGCCTGTGCCACCTGCCGGTATCGCAAGGTTTCGGAAGGGCAGGATTCGTGTCGTCGTGCACGGGCTGCTGGCTGGTTTCGGAATCGAGCCCGAGATCGAGAGGCTGTTCGGGATGCACAGATCCGCCGAGCCGAGCTGCTGCGATCCGGACCCGTTCGCGATCGTGATGCTCGCCGGGCCGATGGTCGCGCCGCGACTCCACGCGCCCGCCGGCGAGATCGATGCCGACACGGTCTTCTTGTCGGCCGCGCCCGACGCGGGGCCCGTCGCTCCAAGCAGCACCGCCGCGAGCGCCACCATCACGGCGATCGGCACAACACGCACTCCCCCGAGACGAGCTCGTCTTGCCATCCCAGTCCCCACTCTCCGCCCCCGGTGTTACCTCGAATAGCCGCAGCACACCGGCGAGCCCCTCGTTTGTCGGCGGGAGTCTACCGACCGGACCGGCGCACGCAAAGACAAGGACAGCGACTGCGGGAGCCGCTAACGACCGAGCGCTGCCTCCGTCGAAGCCGCGCGTGCGGCGACGGTGGAGAGGATCTTCGTCTGGATGCCCGGGTCGTCTCGAAGCAGGCGCGCGAATGCGCGGTCGACGATGACCAAGCCGCGCATCGGAGCGGCGGCTGTGACGGTCGCTGTCCGCCGTTCCTCGGTGACGAGAGCCATCTCACCGAAGAAGTCTCCCGCTCCCAGAGAGGCGACCTTCGCCCCGTCCACCGTGACGTCGGCCGATCCTTCGATGATCACGAAGAACTCACGTCCCTTCTCTCCTTGTCTCGCGATCACGCGCCCCTCGCGCCAGTGGATCTCGTCGGCGATGCGCGCAATCGCACCCAGGTCTCGTTTGCCGCAGCCGCCGAAGAGTGGCACGCGGCGAATCATCTCGACCTTCGCGTCCTTGCGGAGCCTCACAGTGGCGAGTCTACAAGCGTCCCGATCGGCGCTCTTCGGATCTTCGCCTCGATGTGATTGAGTCGCACCCGTGCGCGGAACGGGTGTGAGTTGAGCGGTTTCCGGGACAGGCTTCGCGAGTCCTGGGGCTCGCTCGCGAGCGTCTTTCGCAACCAGGGCCTTCGCCGGGTCGAGCTCGCGTTCGCCGGGTCGATCGTGGGCGACTGGGCGTATGCAGTCGGCGTCGCGGTCTACGCGTACGGCGAGGGTGGGCCGACCGCCGTGGGGGTGCTCGGCGTCGCGCGGTACCTGTCGATGGCTCTGTTCGGGCCGTTCACGTCGACCCTCGCGGACAAGTTCCCACGGAAGTTCGTGATGATCACGGCGGATCTCATCCGAGCAGGCCTCATCGTCGCGGCTGCGGTCGTGGTCCAGTCCGATGGACCTGCAATGGCGGTGTACGTCCTCGCGATCCTCACCAGCATCACCGCCACCGCGTTCCGTCCGGCCCAGGCATCGCTGCTCCCTCAGCTCGCGACGAGCCCCGGTGAGCTGACTGCGGCCAACGTCGCGTCGAGCACGATCGAGAGCGTCGGTTTCTTCGCAGGACCGGCGCTCGGAGGGATTCTCCTGACGGTTGCAGACATCAGCACCGTCTTCGTCTTCAACGCAGCGACGTTCGTCTGGTCGGCGGCCGTCGTGCTCGGCATCCGCGTCGTCGCGCCGCCCACACCCGAGGGGCCTGCAAAGGCGGAGGTCGCGGAGCCGGAAGCAGAGGAGGCGAAGCAGAGCTTCCTCCGAGAGTCGATGGCCGGCTTCAGGGCAATCCTCGGTAACCGCGCGCTGCGCCTGCTCATCGGCCTCTACTGCGCGCAGACGATCGTCGCCGGGGCGTCGGCGGTGTTCCTGGTCGCGATCGCCCTCGACCTCCTCGATCTCGGCAACGCAGGCGTCGGCTACCTCGACTCGGTCATGGGGATCGGCGCGTTCGTGGGCGGATTCGTGGCGCTGATACTCGCGCAGCGTGGGCGCCTCGCTCTCGACTTCGGGATCGGAGTCATCTTCTGGGCGGCGCCGCTGCTGCTCATCGTGGCCTCACCGACACTCGCCGCCGCCGCCGCCGCGCTGCTCCTGATCGGTTTCGCCAACTCGGTCGTCGACATCAACGCCTACACGATCATCCAGCGCGTCGTGCCCGGCGAGGTGATGGGTCGCGTATTCGGTGCGATGGAGAGCGCGGTCATCGCGGCCATGGCTCTCGGAGCGCTGATGATGCCCGTGCTGATCGAGACGATCGGGCTGCGTGCCGGTCTCGCCGTGATCGGCGTCGGGGTCACGGTCCTGGGCCTCCTCGGCCTCCGAGGTCTTGCAGCGATCGACGCCACCGTCCTCGCGCCGCCCGGGCTCGAGCTCCTTCGCTCCGTCGAGATCCTGTCCGGGCTTCCCGAGTCGATCATCGAGCGCCTGGCACGCGCGCTCGCTCAGGTCGAGGCAGCGACGGGCGAGATCGTGATCACCCAGGGCGAGACCGGAGACCGCGTCTATTTCATCGAGAGCGGCTCGGTCGAGATCACGCGCGATGGCCGCCACGTGGCTCACCTCGGGCCGGGCGAGGTGTTCGGCGAGATCGCCCTCCTCCGCGCCATTCCGCGCACGGCGACGGTGACCGCCACGAGCGACTCCGTCTTCCAGTCGCTCGAGCGTGACGTCTTCCTGCCCGCTGTGACAGGGCAGCGCGAGGTCCACGAGCTCACCGAGAGCGCCGTGACGAAGCGCCTCGCGATGCTGTAGACGGCTCGCGACGCGGAGCACAGCTCGGGGCGGGTCCTCGGACGGCGACCCAACTGGGTTGAGCGGACGTTTGCTCCATGTGAAGGCTTTGCAAATCCCCCCAGAAAGGGGACGACCGATACGTCGAATTGGACGAATAGGCGAGTGACACCTCCCCAATGCGGAAGGGCGGCGGAATGTCTGCGGCAGAACTCGAGCTCGTTCATGTGTCCGAGCGCGATCGAATCGAGCAGTGGCGTCACGAGGCGCTCGAGCGCGCGGGCTACGACCCCGAGGCCGCGATCGTCCTCGCGGCGAGCCACGACATCGATCTTCATGACGCGGTGAGCCTGCTCGAGCGCGGGTGCACCGTCGAGCTCGCGCTCCAGATTCTGCTGTAGCGGAACACGGTTCTCGCGCGCCGCGAGTGGCGTGTCGGCAGAATGCCCGCCGGTGCCACCGCTTCTCTCGATCCCGTCGCCCAGCTCGAGCACGATCGAGCTCGGCCCGCTCTCCATCCACTTCTACGGTCTGACGCTGCTGGTCGCGATCGCCGCGGCCGTCGCCATCACCGGGATCCGCTGGACGAGGCGCGGCGGCGACTGGGATCTCATCTTCCGCGTCGCAGTCTGGGGCGTGGCCTCGGGGATCGTCGGCGCGCGGCTCTACCACGTCGTCACGAGTTGGGACGAGTTGCCCGACGAGTGGTGGGGGCCGTTCGCGATCTGGAAGGGCGGCCTGGGCGTGTGGGGCGGGATCGGGCTCGGCTGCATCGTCGGCGCGATCGTGGCGAAGCGCTCCGGCGCCTCGGTGTCGAGGCTCGCAGACTGCGTGGCTCCGGCACTCCTGGTCGCGCAGGGGATCGGCCGCTTCGGGAACTGGTGGAACCAGGAGCTGTACGGCAGGCCCACCGATCTCCCGTGGGGCCTCGAGATCGACCCGGCGAACAGGCCGATCGACCACATCGAACAGACGACGTTCCACCCGACGTTCCTGTACGAGGCGCTCTGGTGCTTCGCGGCGGCGGGCGTGCTGCTCCTCGTGGAGCGCCACTTCAAGGGGCGCATCCGGCCGGGCGGCCTGTTCGCCCTGTATGTCCTGATCTACTCGGTCGGCCGACTGTGGATCGAGACGCTCCGCATCGACCCGTCGCACGAGCTCGGAGGGGTTCGCCTCAACGTCTGGGTCGCCGGCCTCGCGATCCTCCTCTCCGCAGCGTTCTTCGTCTGGTGGCAGCGCAGCTGGAAGCGCGGCGGTACCGCGCCGCCGCCGAAGGTCGAGACGATGGCGGTACCAAAGACCCGATAGCGCGGGATCCTTCCGGGCGCGAGCGGTGTAGAGACCGCAAGCGATTCGAGGAGGATTCATGCGTTCACTGGTCGTTCTCACCGCGATCGCCGCGTTGCTCGCGATCGCGCCCCAGGCGTCGGCGGGCGGCTGGGCGACCGTCGGCTTCGAGCCACTCCCGGACGGAACGTCGGCCGGCTCGACCTGGAGCCCGACGATCATCGTCAAGCAGCACGGCATTACGCCACTCGTCGGCCTCCAGCCCGTCGTCATGCTCCACGACGACCGGACGGGGGCGGAGAAGACGTTCCTCGCCACGGAGACCGCCGAGGCCGGCGTCTACGAGGCGGACATCGTGTTTCCCGAGGCGGGTGACTGGCGTGTCACGATCCAGAGCGGCTTTGGTGACTCCCAGGTGACGTACGGGCCGGTGGCGATCCGCGATGGCAGCCCGGTCGACGGCGGCGTGCGCGAGCTTCCCGTCGTCGGGCTCGGCATCGCGCTCTTGGCGCTCCTCGGCGGGCTGGGCGTAGTCGCCGCCCGGCGATCGCGCCGTCTGACTCCCGCGAGCTGACGGGAACCGAATCGCACGGGCAGGTGTAGAAATGGCCGGTGGAGGACCGACCGCCGAGCGATGCCGCGCTCGCACGACGCGCACAGGAGGGGGACGAGCGCGCCTTCGAGGAGCTCGTGCGCGCGTACCAGGGCATCGCCTTTCGCACGGCGTACCTCCTCACCGGCTCGGCGGCGGATGCGGAGGATGCGGTTCAGGTCGGCTTCGTGAAGGCATGGAGCGCGCTTCCTCGCTTCCGGCGCGGCGCGGAGTTCCGGCCCTGGCTGCTCCGGATCGTCGCGAACGAGGCGCACAACCGACGTCGTTCGACGAAGCGCCGCGAGGCGCTCACGCTTCGCACGGCTTCGTCCGCAGACGCCTCCGGAGGCGCGGTCCCGTCTCCGGAGGCGACCGTCGCGGAGGACGAGCAGCGTCAGGCGTTGCTCGCTGCCGTGAACCGGCTCGACGAGCGTGACCGCGACGTCCTTGCGTGCCGCTACTTCCTCGAGCTCGGCGAGGAGGAGACCGCCGAGGTGCTCGGCGTTCGGCGGGGCACGGTGAAGTCGCGAACTGCACGTGCTCTCGCGCGCCTTCGTTCCGAGGTGGAGTCGTGAGCGAGCTCGAGCGGCGGCTCATCGTGCTGGGGCACTCCCTTGCGGTGCCCGAGCCACCGGACGTCGCTCCGCGGGTGCTCGCGCACATCGGGACGCGGGTGCGGCCGCCCGCCCGGCAGAGAAGGCGCCTCGTCCTCGCTCTCGCGGCACTCGCGATCGCAGCGCTCCTCGCGACGCTCGCCATCCCGGACGCTCGCTCGGCGCTCCTTCGCTTCTTGCGAATCGGCGGCGAGCGGATCGAGCTCGTCGACCAACTGCCGCCTGTCGCGCCGCTCGAGTTCGACATCGGCTTCGCACTGGGTGAGCGGGTCTCGCTCGAGGAGGCGCGCCGGATTGCGGGAAACGACCTCCTGGAGCTCGAGGAGCGGCCCGACGCCGTATACCTCGGCCCACAAGACACCGTCTGGTTTCTCTACGGGAGCCCCGACGCCGTGCGGCTCCTCGTCGCCCAGACTCCGAAGGTCGATGTGGACGAGCCGTTCATCCTCAAGAAGCTCGTCGAGTCGGGCACGCGCGTGGAGCCGGTCATGGTGCGGGGTAACCCGGCGTACCTCCTCAGCGGCGAGCCGCACGTCGTTCTCCTCGTCGACGAGTTGGGTGTCACATATCCGGAGAGCGCACGGCTCGCGCGCGACGTCCTGGTCTGGGAGGAGGACGGCCGCACCATCCGCCTCGAAGGGGACCTGTCCCGGGAGGAAGCGCTCGAGATCGCCGAGTCGCTCCGCTGAAGCGTCCGGCGCCCTGGCTACGTTCCGCGCGTGCTGCCGATGCCCGTCCGGGAGCTCGAGCTCTCACTCGACGCCTTCGAAGGCCCCTTCGACCTCCTGCTGACGCTTCTCCTGAAGGAGGAGCTGGAGCCGCGTGAGATCGACATCGCCGCGATCGTCCTCGCCTTCGTGGAACGGATGGCAGAGAAGGACGAGCTCGACCTGGAGGCCTGTGGCGAGTTCCTCGTTCTCGTCTCCGCGCTGCTCGAGCTGAAGGCGCGAGCGCTCTTCCCCGACGAGGCGGCGGAGCTCGGCGAGCTCGAGCCCGAGGAGGCCGCTGAGGAGCTCGCACGTCGCCTCGCCGAGTACCGCCGGATGAAGGAGGCGGCCGCGTGGCTGCTCGAGCGGCTCGGCTCCGAGCACGATCGGTACTTCCGTCTCGGCCCGGCGCCACTCGCGCCGCGCACCGAGCGCCGTCTCGCACCGCAGGATCCCGATGCGCTCGCGGCTGCCCTTCGCGCCCTCGCTGTGCCGCCGCCGACGGTTTCGCTCGGGCACATGGCGCTTCGCTTCCCGCCGGTCTCGCAGTTCCTCGAGCGCTTCCGCGCCGTGCTTACGCGCCGGCGCGTCTTCGACTTCGACCGCGAGGTGGAGGGGCTCTCGCGTGTCGAGCAGGCTGTCGCGCTGCTCGCTCTGCTCGAACTGCGCAAGGCCGGCGAGATCGACCTGAGCCAGGCACAGCCGTTCGCGGCCATAAGGGTTTCGCGAGCCGACGACGAAAGGATCCAGCAATGGAAAGCCCGCTCCGCCTGATCGCACTCAACCCGGTCGACCGCCTCGCGCGAACGGTCGAGGCGCTTCTCGTCGTCGCGACCGCCCCGCTGTCGATCGACGAGCTCTGCGATGCGACGGAGGACCATCCGGACCGGATCGAGACGGCAATCGGGCTCCTGCGCGAACGCTATGCCGAGGGACGGAGCGGAATCGTGCTCGAAGAGGTCGCGGGTGGGTTCGCCTTCCGCGCCAGCCGCGACGCAGCCGACGCGTGCGCTCGGCTCTTCGAGCGCCCGGTCGAGCGCGGGCTCTCGCAGGCCGCCCTCGAGACGCTCGCCATCGTCGCCTACCTCGGCCCGTGCTCGCGTCCGGACATCGCACGGATTCGGGGTGTCGCCGCCGATTCGGCGGTGGCAAGCCTGGTCGAACGGGGGCTGGTCACTGAGGCCGGTCGAGAGTCGGGCGTGGGTGGAGCGGTGCGCTACCGCACGACGCCTCTCTTCGAGCGCGTCTTCGGGCTCGAGAGCCTCGCCGCGCTACCGCGACTCGACGACCTCGGAGACGACGCCGAGGAGCTGCGCGAGCGTCTTCTCGAGGTCGCCGAAGCCCGAGCTTCGTAGACGATCGCCTGAACAGCCGCCGAACCGCAGCGGGGCTCATGCGCCGCTGCGATCCGCCCGCGCAGCGGGCGACTCCAGGGGTTTGCGCGAAGGGAACTCGCACTCGCGAGTTCCGGTCTTGCGCACCACATCTTGCCTGTCGCGCGGCGGGGATCCGCGAATCGCGGTTTCCCGCTTCGTGCAATGCTCAGATCTGCCAGGCGCCGTTGCGGAGCACGGGCACGACCTCGCCTTCGCGCGTGATCCCGTCGACCTCGAGCTCCGGGCTGCCGATCATGAAGTCGACGTGCACCCCGCTCTTGTTGATGCGCGCCCTCTCCTCGGGATCGTCGACCGGGTGCTCGTACCCGCCGCCGAGCGCGATGTGCGAGGCGGCATTCTCGTCGATGAGCGTGTCGTAGAAGACGCGACCGAGCGGGCCGATCCGCCCCTCCCCGTCGACAAGAGCGATCTCGCCGAGGCGCGAGGCGCCGTCGTCGCGCGCGGCCACCGAACGGAGCACCTCGGCGCCGGCGTCCGCGTCGATCTTCACGGCGCGACCGCCTTCGAACGCCACGCGGATCCCCTCGACGATCGAGCCCGAGAGCTCGAGCGGCATCGTCGCCGAGACATGGCCGTCGACCCGCTCGGGATCGGGCGTGCCGAAGATCTCCTCCGTGGGGATGTTCGGCGAGTGCCGGCGACCGTCGACCGTCTCGAGATCGCCGGCCGCCCAGTGCCCCGATGCGAAGAGGCCGACGGTGAGGTCGGTCCCCGGGCCGTGGAGCCTGAGCGCGTCGAAGTGGCGGTCGGTCAGGCGACTCGCGTTGACCTTCAGCTCGGCTGAGCGCGCTATCCAGGCCTCTCTGGGATCGTCGGCGTCGAGGCGGCAGACGTGGGCGACGTCCTCCCACAGCGTCGCGTAGGCCGTCTCGCGATCGAGGTTCGGGAAGACGAGCTCCGCCCATGACGGAGTCGGGACGGGGACGATGTTCCAGCTCGTGGTCATGCGATTGACCACCTCGCCGGTCTCGGGGAGATACGGGAGGAGATCGCGTCCGGCACGTGCCGGGTCGAGGCCCTGGAGGGCACGCGGCGCATGAGGCCCTGAGAGCGAGATCCGTGCAGCGTGTTCGTCCGAGAGGTAGTACAGGCGGTCTCGCATCCACGGGGGGACGAAGTCGAGTGTGTCCTCGGCCGCGTGGGCGATGCGTTCGCGTTTGATCCACTGGTCGAAGAAGACGACGTCGACGTACTTCGCACCGCGCTCGTACGCCGCACGCGCTATGCGGCGCGTGAGGTCTTCCTTGCCGATGTAGCTCGTGATCGCCAGAAGCTGGCCAGGCTGGACGTTGGCCCCGAAGACGGCAAGCTCGGCGAGCTTGTCACTCCACGTCTCGATCTGGCTCATGCGGGCACCACCCTAGCCAGAATGGCCCCGTGCGCCTCAACGCTTTTCTCGCGCGCGCCGGTGTCGCCTCGCGTCGCCGCGCGGACGAGCTCATTCGCACGGGACGGGTGCGCGTGAACGGCGAGCCGGGCGAGCTCAACACGGTCGTAGGCAGGCACGACGTGGTCGAGGTGGATGGCGGGCGGATCGTGAAGCAGAAGCTCGCGTACGTGCTCCTGCACAAGCCCGCGGGCGTCGTCACGACTGCGAGTGATCCCCGAGGGCGGCCCACCGTCCTCGATCTCGTGCCTACCGAGCCACGCGTCGTGCCGGTCGGGCGGCTCGACATCGACACGACCGGGGCGCTCGTGCTCACGAACGACGGCGACCTCGCGCACCGGCTCGCCCACCCGCGCTACGGCGTTCCCAAGGTCTACGAGGCCGACATCGAGGGAATGCCTGGACAGCATGACCTCGCGCGGCTTCGGGACGGCATCGAGCTGGAGGACGGCGTCACGTCGCCGGCGACGGTGCGCGTGGTCAGTCGCAGTAGGCGGGCCAGCCGGCTCGAGCTCACGCTGCACGAGGGGCGCAAGCATCAGGTGAAGCGGATGTGCGAGGCGATCGGCCATCCCGTCCGCCATCTCCAGCGCGTGCGATATGCGGAGCTCGACCTCGATGGCCTCGCCCCCGGTGAGTGGCGCGAGCTGACGCAGACGGAGGTGGCTTCGCTCCGTCTGGGCGTCGGCCTCTAGGAGGGCTTGGCGGAACGGGCCTCGTCGCCGGGATGCCGCTGGTCGTCGCGAGGCAAGGACGCAGGGAGCCCCAATACGTGACGTATTGGGGCGACTGAGGACGCCGCCTCGGGGCGATCCAGCGCTTCCCCGGAGGCACGGAGCCTGTTTCGCCAAGCTCTCCTACGCCGGGCGCACGAAGCCCATGCGGTCGTACATCGCGTCGATCGTCGGGCGGGACGCCTCGCGCGCGCGCTCAGCCCCGTCGGCGAGCAACACACGCAACGCGGGCTCGTCGGCTCGCAGAGCCTGATAGCGCTCCTGGATCGGCGCGAACAGCTCGACTACGGCCTCGCCGACGTCCTCCTTGAACTGGCCGTAGCCCGCTCCGTCGTACCGCTCCTCGATGTCGCGGAGAGCCTGCCCTGTGGCGACTGACATGATCTCGACGAGATTCGAGATTCCCGGCTTGGCGGCGGGGTCGTGGCGGATCTCGCGCTCGGAGTCGGTGACAGCCGTCTTGAACTTCTTCCGGATCACGTCGGGCTCGTCGACGATCCGGACGACACCTTGCGGATTGCCTGCCGACGTCGACATCAGGCGCTCGGGCTCCTGAAGGTTCTTGACGCGCGCTCCCTCCTCGGGGTAGACACCTTGCGGGACGGTGAACGTCTCGCCGTACCGCGCGTTGAAGCGTTCCGCGACGTCGCGGGTGAGCTCGAGGTGCTGTCGCTGGTCGTCGCCGATGGGGACGATGTCGGTCTGGTAGAGGAGGATGTCGCCCGCCATCAAGACGGGATAGGTGAAGAGCCCGGCCGATACGAACTCCTGCTCGGCCGACTTGTCCTTGAACTGCGTCATGCGCCGAAGCTCACCGAAGCTCGTCGCCGAGCTGAGCAGCCAGGCCGCCTCGGCGTGCGCCTTGACGTGACTCTGGGCGAACACGATCGAGCGTTCGGGATCGAGCCCGGTCGCGAACAGCATCGCGGCGCCCGCGAGCGTCGCTTCGTGGAGCCCCTTGGGCTCGTACGCCGTCGTGATCGAGTGCAGGTCGACGATGCAGAACACGCCTTCACCCTGCTCCTGCGTGGCGCGGTACTGGCGGTACCCGCCGCTGTAGTTGCCCAGCGTCTTGTCGCCCGACGCCCGGATGCCGGAGAAGATGCGCATCGCGGCATTGTCTCTGGACCCGTGGCCCGCCGTCGCGCCTCTCTAGACTCGCCTTCCGCCATGCGCATCGAGCCCGTTCCCGCGCTCGTCGGACACGTCGGCGTGCCCGGCGACAAGTCCATCTCGCACCGGGCGGTGCTCATCGGTGCGGTGTGCGACGGGGAGACGCGTATCTCGGGGTTCGGGCGCTCGGCCGACACGGAGGCGTCGATCGCGGCTGTCCGAGCGCTCGGTGCCGACGTCGTCGAGGACGACGTCGACACGCTGCACGTTCGCGGAGTTGGGCTGCACGGACTCCGACAACCGGATGCCGCCATCGACTGCGGGAACGCGGGGACGCTGATGCGTCTGCTGACCGGCCTTCTCGCTGGCCAGGACGGGTGCTTCGAGCTCGTCGGCGACGAGTCGTTGTCGGCGCGCCCGATGGAGCGGATCGCCTCGCCGCTGCGGCGGATGGGGGCGGACGTCTCAACGACGGACGGTCATGCTCCGATCACGATCGAAGGTGCTCCCCTGCGAGCGATCGACTACGAGCTCCCGGTCGCGTCCGCGCAGGTCAAGTCGGCGGTCCTCCTCGCCGGCATCCAGGCGACCGGGAGCACGACCGTCGTCGAGCCGATCCGGACGCGCGATCACACCGAGCGCATGCTCGAGCGCGCGGGCGCGCCTGTGTCGCGGCGGCCAACGAGTGTTACCGTGGGTCACGCCGACGCCCTCGTGCTTCCCGAGGTCGACGTGCCGGGCGACATCTCCTCCGCCGCCCCTTTCCTCGTCGCGGCGGTGATCGTTCCGGGATCGTCGGTGACGGTGCACGGTGTCGGCCTGAACCCACGCCGAACCGGCCTGCTCGACGTGCTCGAGCGGATGGGCGCGCGGGTCGCGATCTACAACAGGCGAGCGATCGGCGGCGAACCGGCAGGTGACGTGGAAGTGAGTACGTCCGAGCTCGTTGGCACCACGGTCTCGGCTTCGGAGGTGCCGGCGCTGATCGACGAGCTCCCGCTTCTCGCAGTCGCCGCCTGTCACGCGCGTGGCGACACTGTCGTGCGCGGCGCGTCGGAGCTGCGTGCGAAGGAGTCGGACCGGATCGAAGCGGTCGTGGAGGAGCTACGGCGCCTCGGCGGTCACATTCGGGCGACCCGCGACGGGTTCCGAATCAAGGGCGTTCCTGCCCGGCTCAAGGGCGGCGTGGTCGAGTCCCGCGGCGACCATCGGATCGCGATGCTCGGGGCGGTGGCTGGCCTCGCTTCGCGCGAGGGCGTCGAAGTTCGCGGCTCCGACGCGGCGGAGACGAGCTTTCCGGGCTTCTTCGACGTCCTGGATCAGATCGCTCCGGGCTCAGTGCGCAAGACCGACATCCGCTAACGCGGATCCCGGTCGCGCAAGAACCTGGGGGTTCACTACCCTCCCGCGACATGATCGTCGCCATCGACGGGCCTGCCGGCTCGGGGAAGAGCACCGTCGCGTCGACGCTTGCGCGGCGTCTGGGTTTCCACTACCTCGACACGGGTGCGATGTACCGGGCGCTGACCTGGATCGCGCGGCGCGACGGTGCAGATCTCGCCGACGGCCCTGGGCTGGCCGAGCTGGCGGCCGCGCATCCGGTCTCGTTCGGCTACGACGGGCACGTCGAGATGGACGGCGAGGACGTGACTTCTGAGATCCGTGACGCGGAGATCGACCGGCTCGTGCCTGCTGTGGCGGGTCACCCAGAGGTACGGGAGGTCATGCGAGAGCGTCAGCGCGCGCTCGCGACGGCCGGCGACTCCGTGATCGAGGGGCGGGACATCGGCACGGTCGTCGCGCCCGACGCGGACGTGAAGGTGTTCCTGCTCGCCGACGAAGCCGAGCGTGCGCGTCGGCGGACGCACGATCGGCCCGGTGTCCCCGCGGAGACGCTCACGGCCGACCTGCGCAGCCGCGACGAGCGCGATGCGGTGAACACGCAGCCGGCCGAGGATGCGGTGTTTCTCGACTCGACCAGCCTCACGGTCGACGAGGTCGTGGCTCGCATCGTGAAGCTCGTGGAGGCGAAGAGGTGAACCGGACGGACGCGATCTGGGCGGTCGGGCGCGCCACGATCGGTACCGCCGTCAAGCTCGCAGCACCGCTGCGCGTGTACGGCACGGAACGTGTGCCCATGGAGGGCGGCCTCGTCGTGGCGTCGAACCACTTCAGCTGGATCGACCCGCCCGCCCTCGGCGCTGCGACGCCGCGCACGCTCTACTTCATGGCGAAGGTCGAGGCCCATCGTGTTCCCGGCCTCGGGCAGCTCATGCGCTCGTTCGGAGCGTTCTCCGTGCGCCGCGGAGAGTCCGATCGCGACGCGGTGCGCACGATGCGTCAGATCGTTCGCGACGGGCACGCTCTCGGGCTCTTCGTCGAGGGGACGCGCCAATTGTCGGGAGTGCCCGGTCCGGTACAGCCTGGAGCCGCGATGGTCGCGATCAACGAGAACGTGCCCGTGGTCTGCGCGGCGATCTACGGCTCCTACGAGTGGCGCCCCGGAAACTTCCGTCCCGTATCGCTCGCATGGGGTCGGCCGCTGTCGTTCGACGGCCTTCCGCGCGGCGGCAAGGGCTACAAGGAGGCGTCGGTCGAGATCGAGCGCGAGATTCGCAAGCTCTGGGAATGGCTCGCCGGAGTGCACGAGCTCGGACGCCCGCGCGATGCGACACCGCCACGATGACGAACGCTCGCCTTCGGCTCGCGTTCGTCGCTGGGGAAACCATGTTTCCCCCGCGAGCCCCCTTCTTCCCGAGAGCGTGGGGAACCTCCCGGTTCCCCACGCCCCTCCACCCTCATCGACCGGAACCCGGTCGATGACCGCAGACCTCGCCGACGACGTCGAGATCGCCGGCACCGTCGCGATCGTCGGGTTCCCGAACGTGGGCAAGTCGACCCTGATCAACCGCCTTACCGCGACGCGGACCGCCGTCGTCCACGAGACTCCCGGTGTCACGCGCGACCGGAAGGAGCTCCTCTGCGAGTGGTCGGGCACGACCTTCAGGCTCATCGACACCGGCGGCGTCGACAGGGCCGACACCGGGCCGTTCGGTCCGCAGATCGCTGCGCAGGCACGCGAGGCGGTGGCGGAGGCCGATCTCGTCCTGCTGGTCGTCGACGCGACCGCGGGCATGACGCCGGGTGACGAGGAGCTCGCCGAGATCCTGCGCAGGTCGCGGCGACCCGTGCTCGTCCTCGCGAACAAGCTCGACGATCCGCGGCGCGATCTCGAGGCGCTCGAGTTCCACCGGTTGGGCCTGGGCGACCCGATCCCGATCTCTGCGCTTCACGGGCACGGCTCGGGCGACCTCCTCGACGAGATCATCGGGCGGCTCCCAGGTCACGGGGAACGGCCGGTGGGCGACGAGGCGATCAAGGTCGCGATCCTCGGACGGCCGAACGTCGGGAAGTCGTCGCTCCTGAACGCGCTGCTCGGTCGCGAGCGGGTCATCGTCTCCGACGTCCCCGGAACGACGCGCGACTCGATCGACACCGTCCTCCAGCGGGACGACTCGACGTTCGTGCTCGTCGACACCGCAGGCCTTCGCCGAAAGCGACGACAGCGGCAGGGGATCGAGTACTACTCGGAGCTGCGCGCGCTCGAGGCGGCAGGGCGGGCGGATGTCGCGCTCGTCCTGATCGACGCAAGTCAGGGTGTCGTCGACCAGGATCTCGCCGTGGCCGACGTCGCTCGCAAAGCGCAGTGCGCGACGATCGTCGTGCTCTCGAAGTGGGACGTGACCGAGATCAGGCTCGAGGACGTCCGGCCCCAGCTCCTCTCGCGCCTGCGACAGCGACCGCCGCTGATTGCGGTGTCGGCGCACACGGGCCGCGGGCTCGAGCGACTGCTCGGCCTGATCGAGACGCTCTTCGTGCGCTATGCGGGCAGGATCCCCACCGCCGAGCTCAACCGTGCGCTCCAGCAGCTCCGCGAGGCGCGTCAGCCGCCCGGACGGCGGGGGCGTCGGCTCAATCTCCTCTACGGGACGCAGGTGAGCTCGCGTCCGCCTCGCTTCAGGTTCTTCGTCAACGATCGCAGCCTCGTGACGCGCGACTACGGCTACTGGATCGAGAACGAGCTGCGTGCGCGCTTCTCGCTCGAAGGCGTCCCCGTGTCCATCGACTTCGTCACGTCCGAGTGAGAGTCGTCGTCGTCGGTGCGGGCTCGTGGGGGACGGCGGTTGCGTGCCTGCTCCGCGACAACGGGCACGACGTGACGCTCGGCGCACGCGACCCGGACCAGGTGGCGGCGATCAGCCGGACGGGACGCAATCCCCGCTACGCGACCGAGGCGCGTCTCGACGGGATCGCCGCTGCGACGATCGACGACGCATCCGTCGACGAAGCCGAGCTTGTCGTCGTCGCCGTCCCCAGTCGCGTGTTCGGCGAGGTCGTCGCGCGGCTTCCGGGCGACGCGCCGATCCTCAGCCTCACGAAGGGCCTGGACCCGGGGACCGGTGCGCGATTGTCCACGCTCGTGACGAACCGCCCGGTTGCCGTTCTCTCCGGACCGAACATCGCGGACGAGATCGTCCGGGGACTCCCGGCCGCCGCTGTCGTCGCGAGCGACGACCTCGAGCTCGCCGTGCGCGTCCAGGTTGCCGTGCACTCCGTGCTCTTCCGCGTCTACGTGTCTGACGACGTCGCCGGCGTGGAGCTCTGCGCCGCGGCGAAGAACGTCATCGCGCTTGCCGCCGGCGGTGCGGACGGCCTCTCGCTCGGTGACAACTCGAAAGCGGCGCTCGTCGCGCGCGGCCTGGCAGAGATGCGGCGCCTTGCCGAGTCGGCGGGTGCGAGGCCGGACACGTTCGCCGGGCTCGCCGGCATGGGCGATCTCATCGTGACCTGCTGGGCTCCTTCGGGCAGGAATCGACGTGCAGGGGAGCTCATCTCGCGCGGCGCTCGCCCGGACGAGGCAGCGGCCGAGATCGGCATGGTCGTCGAAGGGCTGACGACGGCGCCGGTGTTGCGCGATCTCGCCCGCCGTCTCGAGATCGAGCTGCCGATCACCGAAGGTGTGTGCGCCGTCCTCGAAGGGACGTCCCTCGCCGACCTCGTCGCCCAGCTCATGAGCCGGGCGCCGACGACGGAGTAGGACGTTCGCTACTCCTTCGAGACCTCGCGCTTCGTGAGGTCGAGCAGGCAGGCGTAGAGCTCGCGCAGCCCGTCGTCCGAGAGTGGTCCGCCGTTTTGCCCGACGAGCGAGTCGACCAGCTCGTGCTCGCGCTGCGGGTCGAGGAAGGGAAGACCGAGCGATTCCTTGTGTCGCTTCAGGCGCGCGACGAGCTCGAGCCGGGCGTTGACCGCGGTGACGATCGACCGGTCGACGTCCGCGATCTCGTCGCGCAGCCTACGGATGGTCGGGTCGGAGCCTGGCGCGGTCATGCCTGTGCAGAGACGAAGCGCGTGCAGGCCTCGGGGCGGTCGCCGACGTGTTCCGCGATCACTTCGAGACCGTACCGCGTCGGGGCTCGATCGTATTGGCTTTGCGCGCGTTACGGGCTCGGAAGCGCAGGCGCAACGCTCGAGTGCGTCGCACCACCTGCGGGTACCGCTGCCGGGCGGCCGTCTCTACACTCGCCGCATGGCGATCGCCGAGCCCACGTGGACGCCGGCGTCGTGGAGGTCGTTCCCCGCCGGCCAGCAGCCAGAATGGGCCGACACCGCGGCGCTCACCGCAGTCCGCGAGCGCTTGCGGGAGCTGCCCCCGCTTGTCTTCGCGGGGGAGGCGCGGGCGCTCCTCGGGGCGCTCGGCGAGGTGTGCGAGGGTCGCGCGTTCGTGCTTCAGGCCGGCGACTGCGTCGAGTCGTTCCGCGACGTCTCTGCCCCGGCGATCCGGGAGAAGCTGAAGGTCATGCTCCAGATGTCGGCCGTGCTGACCTACGGCGCAACGCTGCCGGTCGTCAAGGTCGGTCGCATCGCCGGCCAGTTCGCGAAGCCTCGCAGCAAGCCGACCGAGCTCGTCGACGGCGTCGAGCTTCCCTCCTTCCGCGGCCACATCGTCCACTCGGACGACGCGACCGCCGGGGCGCGCGTTCCGGATCCGGAGCGTCTGCTCCAGGGCTACTACCAGTCCGCGTCCACCCTGAACCTCCTTCGCGCGTTCACGAAGGGCGGGTTCGCGGACCTGACCCACGTCCACACGTGGAACCGCGAGTTCGTTGCCGGCTCCCCAGCCGGCCAGCGCTACGAGGCGCTCGCCGGCGAGATCGAGCGCGCGCTGCGGTTCATGGAGGCCATCGGGATCGACCTCGCGCGGGAGCGCACGCTGCACGAGGTCGACATCTGGACGAGCCACGAAGGTCTCCTGCTCGAGTACGAAGAGGCGCTGACGCGCACGGACTCGCTCACGGGCCAGCCCTACGACTGCTCGGCGCACCTGCTCTGGATCGGCGAGCGCACCCGTGAGCTCGATGGTGCGCACGTCGAGTTCTTCTCAGGCGTCTGGAACCCGATCGGGGTCAAGCTCGGACCCACCGCGACGCCCGACGACGCCGTCGGGCTCGCCGAGCGGCTCAACCCTGGGCGCGTGCCGGGTCGGCTGACGTTCATCGTTCGCATGGGAGCGGGCCGCGTCCGCGAGCTCCTTCCTCCGCTGCTCGAGGCCGTCCGCGCTGCGGAGGTCCCGGTCATCTGGGTCTGCGATCCCATGCACGGAAATCTCGTGCGCACCCACTCGGGCCGGAAGACACGCCACTTCGTGACGATCATGGAGGAGCTCCAGGGGTTCTTCGCCGCACATCGAGAAGTCGGCACCTGGCCGGGCGGCGTTCACCTCGAGTTCACTGGCGAGGACGTCACGGAGTGCCTCGGCGGTTCCGAGGAGATCGTCGAGGCACAGCTTCCGAGCCGTTACGAGACCCTCTGCGACCCGCGGTTGAACGGCCGCCAGGCACTCGACGTTGCCTTCCGCGTCGCCGAGCTGATGCGCGCACTCTGAGTCGCGCATGCGGCTCGCCTGCGTCGGAACGGGTCTCATCGGCACGTCTGCGGCACTTGGCGCGCGGCGCACTCGGGACGTGACGGTGACGGGCTGGGACGAGGACGCGTCCGTGCTCGAGATCGCGGCCTCGCGCGGCGCGCTCGAGCCGGCGACGTCTCTGGAGGATGCACTCCGAGACGCGGACCTCGCGCTCGTAGCCGTGCCCGTCGCGTCGCTGCCTGGCGTGCTTCGCCAGGTGCTCGAGCTTGCGCCCCAGACGTGCACGGTGACGGATGTCGGGTCGACGAAATCGGCGGTGTGTGCCGCAGCGCGCGGTGACTCGCGCTTCGTCGGCGGGCACCCGATCTGCGGTGCCGAGACGCGGGGACCGGCGCGCGCCAGTGCAGACCTGTTCGACGAGGCGACGTGGTTCCTCACGCCGCTCGCGGGAACGAGCCCCGGCGCCTACCGGGCAGTCCACTCCTTCGTCACTGCGCTCGGCGCGAGGTCGGTGGCGATCGATCCCGCCGCGCACGACCGGCTCGTGGCCGTGACGAGCCACCTCCCGCATGCGCTCGCCAACGTTCTCGTGAACCAGGCCGGTGCCGCGCGCATCGAAGGTCACGAGCCCCTTGCCGCCGCGGGTGGGTCGCTCCGCGACATGACGCGCATCGCGGGAGCGAACCCGCGGATCTGGGTCGACATCTTTCTCGAGAACCGGGAGGCGCTCGTACCCGCTCTCGCCGAGCACCGCCGACGCGTGGAACAGCTCGAAGCCGCGCTCGCCTCCGACGATGCGGGGCACGTTGCCCGCTGGATCGCCGAGGCGAGCGGGAATCGTCGGCGGATGCTCGAGTCGGCGTACGACGACGCCGGAGCGCTGTACCGCCTCCGTGTGCACATCCCCGACCGGCCCGGCGTCCTCGCGGGCATCTTCCAGGCGCTCGGAGCCGAGCGGATCAACGTCTCGGACTTCGACCTCGAGCACCTCTCGCCCGAGCGCGGTGGCACGCTCGCGATCCTGGTTACGGGCGAGGGCGAAGCCGCGCGCGCCGCCGAGCTGCTGGAAGCGCAGGGCTACGGCGTGGTGGCCGCGCCCGTCCTCGACGATCACGGCTGACGCAGGAAGTTCTCGGCGATCGCGCCGCCAGCGGGAGTCAGCACGGACTCTGGATGGAACTGCACTCCTTCGACGGGGTGCACGCGATGCCTGACGCCCATCACCTCACCGTCCTTCGATCGCGCGGTCACGACGAGCTCGTCGGGCACCTCGACAGCGGCCAGGGAGTGGTAACGACCCA
Source organism: uncultured Gaiellaceae bacterium (assembly GCA_963744505.1). Taxonomy (GTDB): domain Bacteria; phylum Actinomycetota; class Thermoleophilia; order Gaiellales; family Gaiellaceae; genus GMQP-bins7. The sequence continues at coordinate 91,149 of CAVUTL010000001.1, read as the reverse complement.
CCTCCAGTGCGGCGGGGAGGCCTGTGTAGACGCCGCCGCCGTCGTTCTCGATCGTGCTCGTCTTGCCATGCAGGAGCGCCCGAGCCTCGCCGATCGTCCCTCCGAAGGCCTCGACGATTGCCTGATGGCCCAGACACACGCCGAGGGTGGGCACCTTCGCGCCCAGGCGGCGGATGACCTCGACGGACACACCCGCGTCCGCCGGTCGCCCCGGGCCGGGGGAGACGACGAGCCGGTCTGGCTCGAGCGACTCGGCTTCGTCGACGGTCACCGCATCGTTGCGAAAGACGAGCACTTCAGCGCCTCGCTCTTCGAACAGGTGCACGAGGTTCCAGGTGAACGAGTCGTAGTTGTCGATCATCAGGATCCTCACGCGTACTCCTCTTCGGCGAGGTCCAGCGCGGCCTCGAGTGCGGCGAGCTTCGCGAGGCACTCGCGATGCTCGGCCTCTGGCTCGGAGTCCGCCACGACACCGGCGCCCGCCTGCATGTACGCGACCCCGTCGTGGACGACGATCGTCCGCAACGCGATGCACGTGTCCATCGTCCCGCCCGGGAGAACGTAGCCGACGGCGCCTGCATACGGCCCACGCCGGTAGCCCTCGAGCTCGGAGATGATCTGCATCGCCCGGATCTTCGGAGCTCCCGTGACGGTGCCGGCGGGAAAGCACGCGCGAAGAACGTCGAACGGCGCCACGCCGGCTCGGAGCTCGCCTACGACCTCCGAGACGAGATGGGAGACGTGTGAGAAGCGCTCGACCTCGAGCGAGCGGGACACGCGTACCGTGCCCGCGCGACACACGCGCGAGAGGTCGTTGCGGCCGAGGTCGACGAGCATGACGTGCTCCGCGCGATCCTTCTCCGACGAGAGCAGGCGCTCGGCGTCACCCTCGTCCGGTGTCGTCGTTCCGGCGATCGGGCATACACTCGCACGCCCGTGCTCGCAGGCGACGAGGCGTTCCGGTGACGAGCCCACGAGAGCGAGCTCGCCGAGCTCGAGGAGAAAGAGGTACGGGGACGGGTTCACGCGCCTGAGCGCGCGATAGAGCGAGAGCGGAGAGGCCGAGGTGGGTCGCACCGCTCGCTGCGAGGGAACGATCTGGTATGCGTCGCCGGCTTTGATGTGCGCCTGGCAGCGTCGGACGTTCTCCTCGTAGCGCTCCTGGGAGGGGAACCGCAGGAGCGAGCCACGCACACCTCCTGACAGGTCTCGAGCCTCCGGAAGGGGTCGGGCCAGGCGCTCGGCGACATCGTCGGGGTCGCCCGCCAGGACCTCGGCGACTCCCGCGGCGTGGTCGAAGCGAACGAGCGTCTCGGCGACGACGAACCGGCTCTCCGGGAGCCCGGGGCCGTGCTCGGGCAGCGAGACGCTCGGCTCGAGCCTCGCGGCGTGGTCGTACGCGAGATAGCCGACAACTGGAGCGTCGAGGGCGAGCCGCTCGGCGTCCTCGAAATCGACGAGCTTCGGTCCGGTACCGACGAACGAGCTTCGTCCGAGGCGACCGCGTTCCACCGACTCGAGCAGGAAGCTTCCACCACTGTCCCCACGGAGCCTGAGATAGGCGCCCAGTGGTGTGACCAGGTCGGCGGGAATGGAGTGAAGCGGGCGCACGAGGGCGCCACCGTACCCGCGGTGAAACGCTCCCTGCGCGCTAGGCTCCGCCCATGGCAGCGCGCTCGTTCTCGTTCACGTCGGAGTCGGTCACCGAGGGTCATCCAGACAAGATCGCCGACCAGATCTCGGACTCGGTCCTCGACGCGATCCTCACGGACGACCCGCAGGGTCGCGTCGCCTGCGAGACGCTGATCACGACTGGGCTCGTCGTCGTGGCGGGCGAGATCACGACCGACACCTACGTCGACATCCGCGCCGTCGTGCGCGACCGGATCGCGGAGATCGGCTACACGCGTGCCAAGTACGGGTTCGACTTCGAGACGTGCGGCGTCGTCGTCGCGATCGACGAGCAGTCGACGGACATCGCCCAGGGCGTGGACGAGTCGTTCGAGGCGCAGCACGGCGACACGGACCCGCTCGACCTACTCGGAGCAGGCGACCAGGGGATGATGTTCGGGTACGCGACCCGTGAGACGGACGAGCTCATGCCGATGCCGATCCTCGTCGCGCACAAGCTGACCAAGCGCCTCGCCGAGGTCCGCAAGGCCAACGTCCTGCCCTATCTGCGGCCGGACGGCAAGTCGCAGGTGACGATCCGGTACGAGGTCGACGAGCACGGCATCCAGCGTGCTGTCGAGATCGAGCGTGTCCTCATCTCGACCCAGCACCGCGACGGTCTCGACGTCGAGTCGCTCCTCAAGCCCGACCTCCTCGAGCATGTCGTGGAACCGATCCTGCACGCGGACTTCCGCGAGCTCTTCGATCCGAAGCGACTCGGCGAGAAGGACTTCCTCTACGTGAATCCGACGGGCAAGTTCGTCATCGGCGGCCCGATGGGGGACACCGGCCTCACCGGGCGCAAGATCGTCGTCGACACGTACGGCGGCGCGGCACCGCACGGCGGGGGCGCGTTCTCCGGCAAGGATCCGACGAAGGTCGACCGCTCAGCGGCGTACGCGGCGCGCTACGTCGCGAAGAACGTCGTCGCTGCGGGACTTGCGGATCGCTGTCAGCTCCAGGTCGCGTACGCGATCGGCGTGGCGCACCCGATGAGCGTCAACGTCGACTGCTTCGGCACCGAGGCGATCCCGCTCGCCCGGATCGAGGAGCTGGTGACCGAGCACTTCGACCTACGGCCCGGTGCGATCATCCGCGACCTCGACCTCATGCGGCCGATCTACGCCAAGACCGCGGCGTACGGCCACTTCGGGCGCGACGACCGCGACTTCACGTGGGAGCGCACCGACCGAGCCGACGCACTCCGCGAAGCGGCCGGGCTCCTCGCCGAGTCGCGAGCATAGGCCGGCGCTGCGGGCGGCAGCCCGCTCGGACGAGGGTCCGCAGCGATGCGGGTCCGTGTCAGTTCCCTGAGAATGGTCTGAGAACCCCGAGAGGACCCCGGCCAGACGGGACCCTCTCGCGTTGCCTCGGCGTCGTGTCGATGCGCTAGCTCTTCGGAAACACCTTGGACGCGAGGCGATCCGCCAGCTTGTCGAGCCGCTGCGCCGCCAGCTCCGCACGGGCCTTCGTGATCCTCTCGTTCTCGACCGCCTTCGCAAGGCGTGCCTTGGCCGGAGCGACCATCGCGGCCTTCAGGCCCGCGGCGCTCTTGCCCTGCCTCTCGGCCAGACCAGCGAGCGAGTTGCCCGGGAGCTGCGCGCGAAGCTCAGCGCGGTCGAGCCCCAGGAACCCTGCCGCCGCCCTGAGCATCCCATGCACGCCAATGCGTGCGGGCACGTGCTTTCGGGCGCCACACAGGCTTGCGGCTTCGACACGCTCGCGTAGTCTCGCCGCGCGCTCCTTCGAGATTCGACCAGCCTTCTCCGCCGCGTCGATGCCGGCGACCACGCGCGCCTTGACGTCGGCCGTCAGCTGCTCGACCGACACGCCGCGGCGCTCGGCGACCTTGGAGAGCCGCTCCGTGCAGCGTGCGCTCCGGTCACCGCTGTCACCGGAAGCCGCAACTGCGGTGCCCCCGCCGACGAGCATCATCGCCGTCGCCGCAAGTGCGCCGACAGCGTTTCGATTCAGCCTCATCCCAGTTCTCCTCTCAGTTCCCCCGAGTTTCCGCGCGCACTCTGGCAGTGCGATGTGATCGCGGGCGAAGGATCGAATGAGCGATTCGTAAAGCCCTACGGGGTGCGGAGTCAGTCATCGATCAATGACTCGGACCGCCCTACCCGGTGAAGTCGAGTGCAGCCACGTTGGGAACGCGATGCGCGCGCGAGGGCCGTAGGGCGATGTACTCGCCCGTAGGCCAGCAGCGGGTACTGAAAAACGCGCGAAGAGGAAGGGGGACACGCGGGGGAAACATCGTTTCCCACCGCGCCACTACGCGGCGCGTACGTAGATGCCGTCGGCCGCGCGCTCGGTGATTGCGCGCTCCGCGCCGTCGACGGCGATCATGAGCTGCCCGGCGGCGGGCTGCGCGGAGACGACCGCGACCTGGGAGCCGGGGACGAGACCTTCGTCGTAGAACCAGTGCAGGAGGTCGCCGTCATGCTCGGCCAGGCGGACGATCTGGCCGTTGTGGCCGACCGGGAGCTCCGCGAGGGCGACGAGCTCCGCATTCTCCGTCTGCTCGAACTCGGTGTCGACGGGCCACCCGTGTGGGCAGCGATCGGGCTCTCCGAGCCGCTCGTTGATCCGCTCGATCATCTCGTCGTTGAACGTGTCTCCGAGCTCGTCCGCATGGACGTGCGACTCGGCGGCGGTATAGCCCATGAAGTCGGTGAGGAAGCGCTCGATGATGCGGTGCTTGCGCACGACCCGCCGCGCTCGCTCGGCCCCCTCGGGCGTGAGGATCGCCTCCTTCTGGTCGCCGCGCTCGACGAGCCCGTCGGCCTCGAGGCGCTTCAGCATCTCGCCGGCGGACGCGCGCGAGACGCCGAGCATCTCGGCCACACGCGAGGCGATCGCGGTCGAGCCTGTCGCCGGCCGGTACTCCCCGATCGGGAAGGCGAGGAAGTAGATCGTCTCGAGATACTCGTCGACCGAGTGACCGGCGGCCATCGGGCCATTGTAGGGGCCGGGCTTGCCCGGCCCGGTCCCTACTCGGCTGCGCCGAGCTCCCAGGCGTTCCGCCACGAGAGGAGGTAGACGAGGGGAGCGGCGATGACGATGAGCAGCAGCGCGGACGGTGCGACCGCCGAGTACGCGCCGATTGCCGTTCCCCGCCAGATCTCCGTCGCCAGTGTCTCGAAGCCGATGGGCTTGAGGAGGAGCGTCGCGGGAAGCTCCTTGATCGTGCTCAGGAAGACGAGTGCCGCGCCGGCCAGGATGCCCGACCGCGCGAGCGGGAGAACCACGGCCGTCGTCGCGCCCAGCGGTCGCCGGCCCAGAGATCGCGCCGCCTCTTCGAGGCGCGGGCTGACGGCGTCGAGGGACGCGCGCGTCGAGGCGAGGCCGTACGGCATGAAGCGGATGACGTACGCCGCGAGCAGGAGCCCCAGGCTCTGGTACACGGGCGCACCGAGACGGGCACCGACGAACACGAGTGCCAGCGCGACGGCGATCCCCGGCAGCGCGCTCGGGAGGAGCGTGATGCGCTCGAGCCAACGTGAGAGCGGCGAGGGATAGCGCCAGGCCAGGAGTGCGGCAGGGAGCACGGCAACCGCGGCAACGAGCGCCGATGCGGTTGCCATGACCGTCGAGTCGAGCGCCGCCGACCAGTCGACACCCTCCCTGCCGGCGATGGGATCCGCGCTTACGGCCCACCAGACGAGGACGCCGACGGGAAGCACGAGGAAGAGGCCGACGACCGTGGCGCAGAACGCGAGCGCAGGCCAGCGCCAACGCCCCAGTCTGACCGGCTTCGCGGCGCGCCCGGCGCCCGGAGTGCTCCGATAGATGGCGCCGCGCAGGCGCCAGCGCGACGCCATGAGCACGATCGCGAGGGCCAGAGCGACGAGGACGAGCGCAAGGATCGCCGCGGACTCGAGTGCAAGCAACGACTCGTACCGCACGTAGATGCCGGTGGTCAGCGTCGAGTACCCCATCAGCGACACGACACCGAAGTCGGAAAGGACGTAGAGGGCGACGAGAAGCGACGCCGCGGCGATCGATGGGCGGAGGGACGGAAGCGTCACCCGTGCGAAGACGCGAGCGCGCCCGGCCCCGAGGCTGCGGGCAGCTTCCTCCGCGGTCGGATCGACGCTCCGCAGACCCGACGCCGTGAGCAGGTACACGTATGGGTAGGTCGAGAGCGTCAGCGCCGCGAGCGCTCCCCAGTAGCCCGTCACGTCCGGGAGACGCTCCACGCCCAGCGGCTCGAGGGCTTCCTGGACGAGACCGCGAGGAGCAAACGCGCCGAGGAGCGCGAGCGCGGCGACGAAGCTCGGGATCACGAGGGGGAGCGACGCCGCGATCCCCCACGCGCGTCGACCCGGAAGATCCGTGCGGACGACGAGCCACGCCAGCGGGACGCCGACGACGAGGGTCGCGACGACGACGCCGAGGGCCAGAATCGCCGTGTCCCACGCGAGCTCGACGGTCGTCGACAGCGGCGTGAGGGCGCGGGCGTCGGCGTCCGCCCCGAGCGCCCGCACTGTCAGGTATGCGAGAGGGAGGACCGCGCCGAGCGCCACGAGGCCGGCCGCTACGACGAGGGGGAGTGGCGCGCGGCGGCCGCGCGACGAGAGCGCGACCGCCGCACCCCGGGTCACTTGATGAACCCCTCCTCGAGGAGCATCCTCACAGCCGGCGGGAGATCGGCGGCGAGGCGGCCGAGCGTGTAGGTCGGTCCCTTGATCGCGGAGAGCGCGGGAAGTCCCGGCCGCCGCGGCACGCCCCTGATCAGCGGGTACTCGGCGGCGCCGGGGCCGCGCGCGATGAACCGCTGCGCCCACCTCGAGAGGAGGAAGTCGACGAATCGCTGCGCAGCTGCGCCCTTTCGCGTGGCGGACACGATCCCGACGCCCGCTGCGAGCACGAGGTTGCCGGGGTCACCGGCGCGGAACCAGTGGTTGCGCACGGGCAGGTTCGGGGCGTCGGCGAGGAGGTTGTAGAGGTAGTAGTGGTTCACGAGGCCTACCTGGACGTCGCCGCGGCCGACAGCCTGAACCACTGTGGTGTTGCTCGGGTAGAAGCGCACGTCGTTCTCCTCGAGCCCTCGCAGCCACGCCCGCACGCGTGCCTCTCCGTGCAGGTGGATGGTGGCGCCGAGGAACGCCTGGAACGACGCGTTCGTCGGCGCGATGCCGATCCTCCCCTTCCAGCGCGAGCTCGTGAGCCCCCAGATGGTCGTCGGGAGCTCGGCTGGCCGGAGCTCGTTCGTGTTGTAGACGAGGACGCGTGAGCGGCCGCTCGTGCCGACCCACCGTCGGCTCCGCGTCGCGAACTGAGTCGGCACCTTGCCCACCGTGGCTTGGGGGAGGCGTGTGAGGAGGCCGCGCGCGCCGACGAGGCCCAGCGTGCCCGGCTCCTGTGACCAGTAGACGTCGGCGGGGCTGTTCTGCCCTTCCTCGACGAGTGCCGTTGCGAGCGTGGTCGACGATGCGTATCGCACCTCGAGCTCGATTCCCGTGTCGCGTGTGAAGCGGTCCATGATCGGCTTGACGAGTGCCTGCTCGCGTCCCGAGTAGATCGTCAGCGACGTCGTCTGCACGGGCGCGGTCTCCGCTCCTGCCGCGAGTGACAGCGCGGCCACGATGGTGGCGAGGACGATGGCAGTCATCTTCTTCAACTCCAGAACCTCCCTGTAATAGCCACCTTAGCCGCGGTGTAAGGCAGACCTTACATAGCTGCGCGGCGGCGCCCTGAAACGTCAGTCGAGAACGGGCACGCGTCCGTCGTGCACGCGGATGGAGACGCGCGACCCGAGATCGACGACCTCGGTCGAAGGACGCTGCGACACGAGCTCCATGTCGTCGAGCCGGACGCGGTAGAAGACGTCGTGGCCACGGAACTCGCGCCCCACGACCTCGGCAGCACCCGCGGCACTCGGTTCGAGCTCGAGGAGCTCGGGCCGCACGAGCACCAGCGCGTCGGCTCGGAGGTTCGCCCCGTTGGCCGGGAATGCGCCGATCGCAGTCTCGACCCGCCCGTCGATGACCCTCCCGGTCAGCACGTTCGCGGCGCCGACGAACTCGGCCGCCCAGCGCGACGCCGGCGCGAAGTAGAGCTCCTCGGCGGTTCCCTCCTGTACGACCTGTCCGTTGCGCATCAGGGCGATCCGGTCGGCGAGCGAGAACGCCTCCTCGCGATCGTGCGTCACGAGGAGCACGGTGACGCCGAGCGGGCGGATGATCTCCGCGACTTCGGCGCGGAGCGTCTCGCGCAGGAACGGATCGACGTTCGACCACGGCTCGTCGAGGAGGACGAGCTCCGGCGCAGGCGCGAGGGCGCGCGCGAGGGCAACGCGCTGCTGCTGTCCGCCCGACAGCTCGTGTGGATAGCGGCGCCCGAGGCCGTCGAGCCCGACGATCGCGAGGAGCTCGGGCACGCGGCTTCCACGCTCGCGCCTTGCGAGGCCGAAGCCGACGTTGCCCTCGACGGTGAGATGCGGGAAGAGCGCGTAGTCCTGGAAGACCATGCCGACGCGGCGCGCCTCGGGCGCGACCCAGGCATCTGAGCCTGCGACGTCGCGGCCGCCGATCGTCACCGTGCCCGCGTCGGGCTGCTCGAAGCCCGCGATCAGCCTCAGGAGCGTCGTCTTCCCGCAGCCGGATGGGCCGAGCAGGGCGACGACCTCGCCGCGAGCGACGCAGAGGGAGGCTTGATCGACGGCCGTGACGGTGCCGAAGCGCTTCGTCACCTCCGCGAGTCGGATCATCGAGCAGTCCATGTAAGGCACACCTTACATCGCCCTGAGCGCCCGGACGCCTCCGGCTCCCTCAGGGCAGAGCCCCGCTCCCCCGACGCCCGACCTCATGGGCCGCGGTGGTGCCAAGTCGTGACGATCTCCGCGCCGACCTCGCGGCTACGCTCGCCACCCGTGCCCTTTGCCGAGATCTTCCCGCTCGTGACGGCCCGCGCGCTCGCGCGCCCCTTCACGTATCGCGTTCCGGACGAGGTGGCCCGCGGGGACGTGCTCTCGGTGCACCTCGGTGGGCGCCGCGTTCGGGGAGTCGTCGTCGAGGTCGGTGGCTGCGCTCCGGACGGGGTCGAAGTCGCGGACGCAGGCGCCGTCGTCGATCGGGTCCCCGCCGCGCTCGTCGAATTGTCGCTCTGGCTGGCGGACTACTACGGCTCGACACCTGCGCGGGCGCTGGCACTCGTTGCGCCGTACGTGGCCAAGCGGCGCGGCGCGCGTCGCGATCCCGCCGCCCGAGACGGCCTCGGCGGCGAGCCGGAGCCCGCCGAGCTGACCGATGCGCAGCGCGCGGCCGTGGCGACGATCTCGCAGGCGCTCGAGCGCGGCGGAGGTGGGCACGTCCTGCTGCACGGGCCGACCGGAAGCGGGAAGACGGAGGTCTATCTCCAGGCCGCCGCGGCGGCACTCGCGCGCGATCGCGGCGTGATCGTGCTCGTCCCCGAGATCGCGTTGACGCCGCAGACTGTCGGTCGGTTCAGGGCTCGATTCGGCGACGACGTGGCCGTGTTGCACTCGGCGCTGACCGATGCCGAGCGGCGCGACGAGCGAGAGCGCATCGGTTCCGGCGAGGCCCGCGTCGTGGTCGGGGCGCGCTCCGCGATCTTCGCGCCCGTCGATCGGCTCGGGCTCGTCGTCGTCGACGAGGAGCACGATGCGTCGTTCAAGCAGGAGTCCGATCCCCGCTACGACGCGCGCACCGTGGCGGCGAAGCGCGCCGCGCTCGAGGGAGCCGTTGCGGTCTACGGCAGCGCGACACCGAGAGCCGAGAGCTGGGCGCGGCTCGAGCGGCTGGAGCTGCCGGCGCGCATCGGCGCGCCGATGCCGACGGTGAAGCTGGTCGACCTTCGGCGTGAGGCGGGCTATCCGCTGTCGGCTCCTCTTCTCGCGGAGCTCGCAGCTGTCGCGGAGCGAGGCGGGCGCGCGATTCTCCTCCTCAACCGCCGAGGGATGTCGGGGGCTGTGCACTGCCGCTCGTGCGGAGTGACTCGCCGCTGCCGCAGTTGCGACATCGCGCTGACGTTGCACCTGGACTCGAGGCTGCACTGCCATCACTGCGGCTACTCGGACGAAATGCCGGAGTCGTGCCCGGAGTGCGGCTCGGTCGAGCTCGCACGCATCGGTGCTGGCACGCAGCGCCTCGATGCGGAGCTCGCACGCCGGGTCCCCGCGCTCGAGCGCATCCGGCTGGATGCCGATACGGCCGCTCGGCCGGGCGCGCTCCGGGAGGCGCTGGAACGGTTCGGGAGTGCGCGGTCTGCGGCGTTGATCGGGACGCAGATGGTGGCAAAGGGCCACCACTTCCCGGGTGTCGAGGTGGCCGCCGTCGTCGACGCCGATGCGGGGCTCGCGTTCCCCGACTTCCGGTCGGAGGAGCGGACGTTCCAGCTCGTGACCCAGCTTGCGGGCCGGAGTGGGCGCGATGCCCCGGGGCGGGTCGTCGTGCAGACGTTCCAGCCCGACGCGACGCCCTTCGCCTACGCGGTGCGGCACGACGTCGCGGGTTACCTCGCGCACGAGCTCGCGCGACGCGAGGAGCTCGGCTACCCACCTTTTTCACATCTTGTTTCACTCGTCGTTTCGGGACCTGACCCGGGTGCTGTCGGTCGCGCGCTCCGCGAGCTTCGCAGCGCTCTCGAGACGGCCGACGCTCGCCTGCTCGGGCCTGCGCCGCTCCTCCGCCTGCGTGGCCGCCATCGCGCTCAGCTGCTGGTGAAGACGGCTGCTCCACGGGCCTTCGCGAGTCGCGCTGCTGCGCTTCTCGCGAGCGCCGCTCCGGCGATGCGGCGTGACAGCCTGTCCGCCGTCGTCGACGTCGATCCGCAGTCGTCCTAGCGGCCCGGTCCGAGTCGGACATGGCCGTTTCGGCCAATTGCGGCGCGACCGAATCGCGAGTACCACAGGCGCATCAGCAGCGAGTGAGAAGGAGAAGACTGTGAAGAGGCTCGGTTTCGGGCTCGCGGTGGTCATCGCCGCGCTTGCTCTCGCGGGAGCAGCGCTTGCGGGCGCGACGACCTACGCAGGCCCAAGGGCGTGGTCGGCGGGTGCGAGCGCCGGCAGTTCGTACAGCTCGGGCTGGAAGTACAACTACTTCTTCAAGCAGGGCTCCGGCTACGACGCCACGGTCACGTTCATCGACAACGTGACCTACTCGTGGCATGCGACCGTTCGCAACACCTCCGACACGACCTACACGTACTGGTTCGTGTCCAACGTCAAGCGCGGGCACTGCCGCGCCAACAGCGGCTACTTCTGGGGTAGCTGCGCCGTCGTCAACTGAGGGGAGGAGGCATGCTCGGAAAGAGAGTCGTCGTGGCCTCGATCGTCGTGGTTGCGGCGGCACTGCTCACGAGCGGCGTGATCGCCGCTCAGTTTCGAGGCGCCGATCCGGACGCGTTCCACGATGCGCTGGCAGCGGGCGATGCCGTCCGGGTCGCCGACATCGCTGCGGCAGACGGTCTGTCGGGCCGTGGTGTGTTCGCGCAGACGACGGGCGGTCAGCTCTGCGTCTGGGATGCGCCCTCGGCTGATTCGCTCCAGAGGGGTGGTGGATGCAACGCCCTCGACCAACCGCTCGGAGGAAGCGTCCTGTCGGCAAGCCTCGCGTACGAGGGTGGCCCCGCACTCGAAGACGTGCGTGATGCGCGGCTCATCGGGCTTGCGGAGGACGCTGTCGCAAGCGTCGCCGTCCTCATGACCGACGGCAGCGTGCGTGCTGTCCGAATGAGGAAGGCGAAGCTCGATGGAGGTGACTTCCTCGCCTTCGGGTATCGGTTCAAGAAGGCCGATCTGCGCAGCGGCGTCGGGCCGGTCGCGGTCATTGCGCGGGACGCCGATGGCGAGGAGTTGGCGAGGCAGCCGACCGGGATCGGCTGACCAGTAGGGCCGTCGTGCGGCGGCTAGACTCGCCGCGCGATGGCCGACCAGGAGCATCACCATCACGACCACGATGCGGGCGAACACGATCACCTCGAGGACGAGCAGGAGCTCGAGCGCGAGGCGCGTCGCCTCCTCGCGCTCTCGCGAATCCGCCAGTACGGCGACACGGTCCTGCGCATGCAGGCGCGCGAGGTCGTCACCTTCGACGACGATCTCGCGCGGCTCGCCGAGCGTATGACCGCGCTGATGCGCGAGGCGAACGGCGTCGGGCTCGCGGGCACGCAGGTTGGTGTGCTGCGCCGACTGTTCGTGTTCGTGGACGAGGGCGAGGATCGGGTGCTCGTCAATCCGACGATCACCGACCGCTCGAGCGACACCGAGGTCGACGACGAAGGCTGTCTCTCCCTTCGCGAGGTTCTCGTCCCGGTCGAACGTTCGAAGTCCGTCACTATCGAGGGCGTCGACCCGAAGGGCGAGCCCGTGAGGTTCGAGTTCGAGCTTCCGACGTCCCGAGTCGTCCAGCACGAGCTCGACCATCTCGACGGGGTGCTCATCCTCGACCGCACGGACGACGAGTCGCGGCGGGCGGCTCTCGCGAGGCTCAGGCCGCAGCCTGTCCTCGGCGCACGTTGAGCCGGCGGATCGCGGTCGCTGCGACCGCCGCGTTCGGCGCCGACGTCCTGGAACGGCTCGCATCGAGGCACGAGGTCTCGTCCGTCCTCACACGCCCCGACGCTCCGGCCGGGAGGGGCCGCAAGCTCGCTCCCTCGCCCGCGAAGCAGGTCGCAGAGCGGCTCGGGCTGCCGGTGCTCGAGCTCGAACGCCTCGAGCCGGGGCTCGCGCTCGAAGCGCCTGTCGTCGTCGCGGTCGCCTATGGCCTGATCGTCCCGGACGAACTCCTCGCCGAGCGGCTCTGGCTCAACGTCCATCCCTCGCTCCTCCCACGCTGGCGTGGTGCAGCGCCGGTCGAACGCGCGCTCATGGCCGGGGAGACCGAGACCGGTGTCACGATCATCAAGCTCGTGAAGGAGCTCGACGCGGGGCCGATCGCGGCGCAGGAGTCGTTCCCGCTCCGCCCGGACGACGACGCGGGAGCCGTCTTTGCGCGAGCCGCCGAAGTTGCCACCTCGCTTCTCGACCACGTGCTCGACGACCCGGAGACGCTATTCCGCGAGCAGGAGGGCGAGCCGACCTACGCGGCGAAGATCACGGCCGAGGATCGGGAGCTCGACCTCACGCAGCCCGCGAGGAAGCTCGTCGATCGCGTGCGGGCGCTCTCCCCGCACATCGGCGCTCGCGCGGAGCTCAATGGCCGCCGCGTCACGATCTGGCGCGCCCTCGTCGCCGAAGACGGCTCGTTCGAGCCGGTCGAGATTCAACCCGACGGAGGTCGCCGGATGGCGTACGAGGCATGGCTTCGCGGCCTGCGACCATAAGCCCCGCGCGGGTCGCGGCGTTCGACGTCCTCCAGCGTGTCTTCGAGGACGGTGCCTACGCGGATCGTGCGTTCCGCACCGCAGCCGCGGGCCTCGACGGGCGAGATCGTGCGCTCGCGCAACGCCTCGCGTTCGGTGCCGTCCAGCGCATGCGTACTCTCGATCACTCGATCGAGACGCTTGGCCGGCGTCGGGTACCGCGCCTCGATCCCCCGGTGCGGGCGGCGCTCCGGCTGGGCGCATACCAGCTCGGCTTCGTCGACGGGGTCGCGCGATATGCCGCTGTCAACGAGTCGGTCGAGCTCGTCCGCCGCGTCGGCCTGCACCGAGCGGTTGCGTTCACGAACGCAGTGCTACGTCGGGTGGCAGACGGCATCGGGCCGTTGCTGGCGGCGCTCCCCGACGCAACGCCGGCCGAGGCCGCGCTGAAGCACTCGTACCCGGACTGGATCGCCGAAGCCTGGTGGCGCGACCTCGGTCCCGAGGAGGCGCGTGAGTTGATGCGGGCGTTGAACGAGCCGGGCAAGCCTGTGGTGCGCCTGTTGCGAGGCGAGATCGAGGGGACGCCGATCGCTGACGTGGCCGGCGCGTGGCAGGTCGATCGCGTCGACGAGGCCGCCCTCGCCGACGGGCGAGTCTGGCCGCAGAGTGCCGCCTCTCAGCTCGTCGGCCTCGTCGTTGGCGCGCAGGAGGGTGAGCGGACGCTCGATCTCTGTGCCGCACCCGGGGGGAAGGCGACGATGCTCGCAGGGGAAGTGACCGCCGTCGAGGTGAACGAGGCCAGGGCGCGCGAGCTCGAGGAGACGTGCCACCGTCTCGGCGCGGCGAACGTCCGCGTCGTCGTCGCCGACGGCCGTGCGCTTCCGGCCGAGCTCGCCGGCTACGACCGCGCTGTCGTCGATGCTCCGTGCTCGGGCCTCGGCGTCCTGAATCGACGGCCGGATCTGCGCTGGCGCGCGGAGCCACTGCCCGAGCTCCAGCTCGAGCTGCTCCGGGCGGCCGCCGACCGGGTCCGCGCCGGGGGCACGATCGTCTACTCGGTCTGCACGATCAACGCGGACGAGTCGGAGGCGGTCGTGGACGCCAGCGGGCTCGAGGTGGATGCGACGCTCGCCGAGGAGTGGCCGCAGTTCCGGCACCCGAGGCGACCCGAGTTCCTGCAGACACTGCCGCACGTCCACGGCACGGCGGGCTTCTTCGTCGCGCGCATCATCGCGCGCTGAGGACCCGCCTGGCCTCTGCGACGTGCTCGTCGAGCCACCCGCGGCGCTCGTCCCACGCCCAGGCGAGGTTGTGCGCGACGCCCCAGCCGCGGGCGCGCTCCCGGTCGAAGCCGATCTCGGCGAGCGCGTCGAGCCACCGTGTCACGGAATCGGCGTTCCGGAGGAGCCCGCTCGCCTCGAGCTCCCGCTCGCCGACGAGCGGCTTCGGATCGATGACGAGCCACGGCTCGCGTGCCGCGCGGAGGACATTCCCGCCGTGGAGGTCCTGGTTCACGAGCTGCGACGACGACCGGTCGACCGTCCGGAAGACGTCGACCGCTGCATCGAGCAGCGCGTGCTCGAAGGGTTCGCCGGCCTCTGCGTACCAGCGGGGAACGGCCTCTGCCCAGCGGTCGGCTTCGTCGGCGAGGAGTGAGAAGGAGTGCGTGCCCTCGATCTCGACCTGGAGACGCGGCAGCAGTCCGGCTACGACCGCCGCCTCGTCGACGCCGGCGTCCCAGAGCTGCGTACCGGGTACGCAGCGCTCGAGGAGGAGCGCTCGCCGATCGTCGTCACGAGCGACCAGTCGCACGGCTCCGTCGCCATGCCAGCGCGCCAGGGCGTCGGCCTCGTGGTCGGCTTCGTCGTGTGACGGCGCGTTCAGCTTGAGCACCAACTCGCGCGCCGGCACGACGAGCGAGTGAGGAGCGTCGATCGGGTCCTCGAGCTCGAGCGACCACTGCTCCGCGCACTCCGTGACGAGCCGAGGAAGGGCATCGAGCCAGTCCGGTTCGTGGCTCCAGGTCTCGGCGAGGGCGTGGGGAACACGCATCGCGGAGAGCGTACGGCTGCGCCGTAGGATCAGGTTCGTGGAAGCCCGCTTCCTGGAGCGTGCGCTCGAGCTTGCCGAGCGGGGTCGAGGCACAACGCATCCCAACCCGATCGTGGGGGCAGTGGTGGTCTCCGGCGACGAGATCCTCGGCGAGGGCTGGCACGAGCGGAAGGGCGGGTCGCACGCCGAGGTCGTCGCGCTCGAAGCTGCTGGGGACCGCGCGCGTGGCGCGACGGTCTACGTGACGCTCGAGCCGTGCGCCCACCACGGCACGACGCCGCCGTGCGTCGACGCGCTCATCGAAGCCGGTGTGAGCCGCGTCGTGGCCGGGCAGCTCGATCCCAGTCCGAAGCACGGCGGAGGACTCGAGCGGCTTCGGGCCGCGGGCGTAGAGACCGAGATCGCCGAGCCCGAGGTCTCCTTCCGCTGCCGCCAGCAGATCGAGGAGTGGAGGACCTGGGTGACCGCCGGACGACCGTTCGTCACGTACAAGGTCGCGATCACGCTCGACGGACGCGTGCGCGTTCCCGGCGAGCGCTGGGTGACCGGTGAGGTCTCGCGGAAGCTCGTACACGTGCTTCGCGCACAGTCGGATGCCGTCGCGGTCGGCATGGGCACCGTCCGCTGGGACAATCCGCGTCTCGACGCTCGCGACGTTCCGGTGGTGAGGCAGCCACGGCGCATCGCGTTCGGGCGCGGCCCGCTCCCGGACGACTCCGAGCTCGAGCTGCGATCCGGCCCTCTCCACGAGGAGCTCGAGGCCCTCGCGAAAGAGGACATCCAGTCGCTCCTGCTCGAGGGCGGCCCGACGCTCGCCGCGGCGTTCCTCGAGGCCGGTTTCGTCGACAAGCTCCTCGTGTTCGTCGCGCCCCGGCTCTCCGGCGACGGGCCCGGGATCGTCGAGGGGCTGCCGCGACCGCTCGGGCTCACGCGCATGGAGGCTCGACCGGTCGGCGAGGACGTGCTCCTCCAGGCGTACCTCAACGAGCCCTAGAGGGCTACGGTTTCGCCGTGTTCACCGGGATCGTTCGGGAGCTCGGCACGGTCGTCTCGGCCGAGGAGGCGGGCGGCGGCCTCGCGCTCGTCGTGCGGGCGCCCGAGACGGCGGCGGGCACGAGCGTCGGAGACTCGGTGGCGATCGCCGGCTGCTGCCTGACCGCGACGGAGATCGACGACGGGACGATCTCGTTCCACGCAGTGCCGGAGACGATCGCGCGGTCGACGCTCGGCGCCCTTGCGCCCAACGCGCGCGTGAACGTCGAGCCGGCGATCCGCGTTGGCGACGAGCTCGGCGGGCACTACGTGCAGGGCCACGTCGACGCCGTCGGGCGAGTCCAGTCCGTCGAGGCCGAAGGCGAGGGCCTCCGCGTCTTCGTCGAGGCGCCCGCGGACGTCCTGCGGTTCTGCGTCGAGAAGGGCTCGATCACGGTCGACGGCGTCTCCCTCACGATCGCGGAGCTCGCTGAGGACGCGTTCGCCGTCGCTCTCGTTCCACACACGCTTGCCGCGACGACGCTCTCCGACCTCGAGCCCGGGCGGCGCGTGAACCTCGAAGCTGACGTCCTCGCGAAGTACGTGGAACGACTGCTGTCGCGGTAGAAGCCGGGTGAACCTCCCGGTTCCCCCAGACCCCCTCCACTGGTCCGCTCCGCGGACAGGCACTACGCGCCGGGCTACGATCCGCACGTGGCAACCGATCTGAGTCCGCCGGAGACGGCCTCGCCCTTCGCCACGATCGAAGAGGCGATCGACGACATCCGCTCGGGCCGCTTCGTCGTGGTCGTGGACGATGCCGACCGCGAGAACGAGGGCGACCTCACGATCGCCGCGCAGTTCGTCACGCCCGAGGCGATCACCTTCATGGCGACCCACGGCCGAGGGCTGATCTGCCTCTGTCTCACTCCCGAACGCTGCGACGAGCTCGAGCTCCGGCCGATGACCGACCACAACGAGACGCCACTCGGCACGGCGTTCACCGTCTCGATCGAGGCGCGCGAGGGCGTGTCGACCGGCATCTCGGCACACGACCGCGCCCGGACGATCCAGGTCGCGATCGACCCCGGGTCGGTCACCCACGACCTCGTGCAACCGGGGCACGTCTTCCCGCTTCGCGCGAAGCAGGGCGGCGTTCTCCAGCGGTCGGGTCAGACCGAGGCCGCGGTCGACCTTGCGCGACTCGCGGGTCTCATTCACGCCGGCGTCGTCTGCGAGATCATGAACGACGACGGGACGATGGCTCGCGTGCCGGATCTCACCGCGTTCTGCGAGCGGCACGAGCTGAGGATGGTCACCGTCGCGGATCTCATCGAGTATCGGCGTCGCAGGGAGAAGCTCGTCGAGCGCGCCGTCACCGTCCGACTTCCCACCGAGTTCGGCGAGTTCAAGGCAGTCGCCTACCGCGAGCTCTTGACGGACAAGCAGCATGTCGCGCTCGTGAAGGGCGACGTCGAGGGCGTGGAGAACGTCCTCGTTCGCGTGCACTCCGAGTGCCTCACGGGCGACGTCTTCCACTCGCTCCTCTGCGACTGCGGCGAGCAGCTCGATCGGTCGCTTGCGCGCATCGAGGAGGAAGGACGCGGTGTCGTGCTCTACATGAGCCAGGAGGGCCGCGGGATCGGTCTCCTCAACAAGCTCAAGGCGTACGACCTGCAGGCGAACGGGCTCGACACGGTCGAGGCGAACCTCGCCCTCGGGTTCCCGGCCGACTCGCGAGAGTGGGGTATCGGCAACCAGATCCTCGCCGACCTCGGGCTGACCACGATCCGCATCCTCACGAACAACCCGCAGAAGCTGACCGGTCTCGACGGCTACGGGCTGACGGTCCTCGAGCAGGTTCCCATCGAGGTCGAGCCCAACGCGGAGAACGAGCGTTACCTCGAAGCGAAACGTGCGAAGCTCGGGCACACGATCACGAAGCTCCACCATCAGGGCGCACGGCTCGAGAGCGCGGCGCCGGAGGATCCCGAGTGAGCAGCCGCGACATCGACTCGACGAGCGAGAACGTCCTCCACGACTGGGAGCGGGAGGAGGAGCGCGCCGATGAGCCAGAGGAGCTGGAGGTCGACGTTGCCGAGGACGACGGGGCGCCGGCGTGGGGGACGGCGACCGCGACGACCGAGCTGGACGAGCCCGTCGTCGCCACGGCGGTCGAGATCGAGACGGACGACGAATCGGATGTCGTCGAGGTCGCCGAGGCCGCTGAGGAGGAGGAGGCGTCCGAAGCCGACGCCGCCGAGGTCGACGAGGCGCCGATGCATGTCGAGCTCTCACAGGAGCACGCCGCCGGTGATCTGCACATCCCGGACGGCTACGCCGTGCTCGAGGGTGTCGCCGAGGGCGGGCGACGAGCCGTCGGCGTCGTCGTGTCGCGCTTCAACGGAAGCGTCACGACCCAGCTCCTCGACGGTGCCCTTGCCGAGCTCGCCGCTGCGGGAGTGCGGCAGGAGGCGGTCACGATCATGGTCGTCCCCGGTGCGTTCGAGCTGCCACTTGCGGCGACCGCGCTCGCGAAGACGCGGCGGTTCGCATGCATCGTCGCGCTCGGCTGCATCATCCGCGGCGACACGCCGCACTTCGACTACGTGTCCAGCGAGGCGGCGAGCGGCCTCCAGCTGGCAGCCCTCGAGACCGGGGTCCCCGTCTCCTTCGGCGTCCTCACACTCGATCGCGTCGAGCAGGCGGAGCCGCGGATCGGAAAGGGTGCCGAAGCCGTTCGCAGTGCGCTCGAGATGGCGGATCTCTTCGCCCATCTCCGGGCCGCAGCGGCGCGCTGACGCCAGGGCGAGGCAAGCCTCGCCCCTACGAGCGGCAGAGGGCTGGGCCGGATCGGTACCATCCTCGGCCGCATGTCCAAGGTCTGCGCCATCTGCGGGAAGAAGCCAGGCTTCGGCAACAGCCGGAGCCACTCCATGGTCGCGACGAAGCGACGCTTCAACCCGAACCTCCAGCGCGTCCGCGTGGTGCTCGACGGCCACGCGACACGGGCGTACGTCTGCACGCGCTGCCTCAAGGCCGGCAAGGTCCAGAAGGCCGTCTAGCCTCGCTCGCGCGGGGTAGTAGGCTCGCGCTGTGGAGCGCGAGCCATTCGTGATCGCCACGACCGACCGCGGCCGCATCGCCGTCTCGCCGAGCGCGGTGACGCAGATCGTCGGTGCGGCGGCGGCCGAGAGCTACGGCGTCGTCGCGCTCGCGGGACGGGGGCGCGTCTCGCGCCTCATCCCGTGGGGGATCAAGAAGGGCGTCGACGTCGATCTCCGCCCTGACGGACTGGTCGTCGAGCTCCGCGTGGTGGTCGAGCACGGTCTGAAGCTCGCCGAGGTGGCGGAGACCGTCCGCTCGCGTGTGCAGTACGAGCTCGAGCGCATGGTCGGCCTCCCGATTGCGTCCCTGCGAGGTCCACATCGAAGGCGTGCGAGCGCACTGATGGAGCTCGAGGTCGTCCGCCATCTGGCGCGCAGCGCGCTCCAGAACCTCGAGGCGCACAGACGCCGGATCGACGACCTGAATGTCTATCCGGTGCCCGACGGCGACACCGGGACGAACCTCGTGCTTACGCTGCGCTCGATCGTCGAGGCGCTCGACGCGTCCACGGCTGTCGACAGCGAGGCGGTCGCGAAGGACGTCACGCGCGCTGCGCTCATGGGCGCGCGCGGCAACTCGGGCGTCATCTTCTCGCAGATCGTGCGCGGCTTCGTCGAGGTCCTCGGCGAGCACGAGGGTGTGAGCGCGACGTTGCTCAGCCGAGCGTTCCGCGGGGCGAGCGATGCGGCGTACCGCGCGGTGAAGCGTCCCGTCGAGGGGACGATGCTCACCGTCATCCGCGAGATGGCCGAGGAGAGCGAGCGGAAGGACCACCGCCGCGTTTCGCCGAACGACCTCCTTCGCGCGATCCTCGCGGCCGGCGAGGATGCGGTTGCCCGCACGCCCGAGATGCTCGACGTCCTGCGCAACGCGGGCGTCGTCGATGCCGGTGGGGCCGGTCTCGTCGAGATCGCACGCGGCATGGTCTACGGCGCGACCGGCGAGGAGCTCCCGGAGGCACCGGTCGAGGCGGAGTCGCTCGGCTTCGACGCCATCCACCTGGAGCTCTCGGAGTACCGCTACTGCACGGTGTTCGTGGTGGAGGGCCAGGAGCTCGACAAGGACGCGCTCGAAGGCGAGCTCGAGAAGATCGGCGACTCGCTCCTCGTCGTCGGCGACGAGACGGCGCTCAAGGTGCACGTCCACACCGACGACCCCGGGCACGCGCTCATGCTCGGGACGGCGGTCGGCGTGGTCGAAGGCGTGGAGATCGCGAACATGCACCACCAGACCGTTCAGCGCGAGGAGCGTCTCCTCGACGGCGGGGGTCCAGTGCGCTCGCGACGCTCGAGACCGGCGTCGTTGCCGTGTGTCCCGGCCGGGGTAACCGGCGGCTCTTCGAGAGCCTCGGCGCGACCCGCGTGATCGAGGGCGGCCAGTCGATGAATCCGTCGGCCAAGGACATCCTCGAGGCGATCGAGGCCGTTCCCACGGACGACGTGCTCGTCCTCCCGAACAACTCGAATGTGATCCTCACCGCCGAGCAGGCGGCGGCGATGAGCGAGAAGAACGTGCGCGTCGTCCCGGCGCGCTCGGTGCAGGCGGGCTTCGCCGCGATGGGGCGCTTCCTTCCCACAGTGCCGCCGGACGAGAACGAGCGCGCGATGCTCGAGGAGCTCGCCGGGGCAGCGACGGGGGAGATCACGGTTGCGTCGCGCAACGCGACGCTCGACGGAATCGACATCGAGGAGGGCGCATACCTCGGGCTCGTCGACGACGTCGCCGTTGTCTCCGGTCCGGATCTCGACGTCGTGGTGCACGAGGTCGTCGATCGCGTGCTCGCCGGCGGGCAGAGCTTCCTCACCATCCTCACCGGCGAGGATGCGCCGGCTCTCGACGGCTTCGTCGCGGCATTCGAGGAGCGCCATCCCGACCTCGAAGTGGAGATCCACGAGGGCGGGCAGCCGCACTACCCGCTCCTGCTCGTCGCTCAGTGACCGAGCCCGCGTCGCCGATCCGCATCCTGCTGGTCGAGGACAACGAGGTCTACCGCGACTCGCTCGTGTTTCTCCTCGGCACCCGGACGGGGCTCGACGTCGTCGGCGCCGTGCCGGACGGTGCCTCGGCCGTTCGGGCGTACCGCGAGCACCTGCCGGATGTGGTCGTGCTCGACTACCGGCTGCCCGACGTGGACGGCTCGAAGGTCGCGGCCGACATCGACGGCGCGGTCGTCTTCCTGAGTGCCTCCGCAGGGCGAGACGAGTACGATGCCGCGTCGAGCGCAGGCGCTGCGCTCGTGCGCAAGGACGAGGGGATCGACGCGCTCGTTCGGGCCATCCAGGCAGCGGCAGGGAGGTGAGGTGCGTGAACCTGACGAGCGAGAACACGGCGATCGTCCTCGACTCGACGTCGGACTATCCCGACGCGCCGGCCCGCTTCCCGAACATGCGGTTCGTGCCGCTGTATGTGCGCTTCGGCGACGAGACCTTCCGCGACTACCTCGAGCTCGGGCCGACCGAGTTCTACGACAAGCTCCGCCTATCACCCGTGACGCCGGCTACTGCGCAGCCGACGCCGCAGGACTTCGTCACGGCCTACGAGGAGCTTGGCGCGTACGAGCGGATCTACTCGCTCCACGTCTCGGCCAAGGTCTCCGGGACGTTCCAGAGCGCTGAGCTCGCCGCGCAGGAGATCGGCGGCGACAAGGTACGGGTCGTCGATTCGATGACGGCGTCGCTCGCGATCGCGATGTTGTCGCACGCGATTCAGCGTCGGCTCGCGCGTGGCACGACCGACGAGGAGATCTCGGCGCTCGTCGACCGCTTCTACGCTCACTCGAACGTGCTCTTCACGGTCGAGACGCTCGAGTACCTGCAGCGTGGTGGCCGGATCGGCAAGGCCCAGGCGATCGCCGGCTCGCTCCTGAACCTGCGGCCGGTGCTGAGCGTCGACGACGGCGTCGTGATCGCCGCGGCGCGGGTGCGGGGAAAGCAGAAGGCTCTGGCGGAGTTCGAGCGCCGCTTCGCCGAGGAGACCACGGACGAGCCCGGCCTTCGAGTCGCGATCGCGCATGCCGACTCCGAGGAGTGGGTCGGCACGCTCTCCGAGCTCGCCTGGCGCGTGCGACCGAAGGCGGAGATCGAGTTCACGTCGACGCTGGGAGCGGTCGTCGGCACACATGCGGGGCCGGGTGCGGTCGGCTTCTTCTGGTTTCAAGACACGGATTGAGACATGGCACGGCGCAGGCGCGCGTCATCGGTTGAGATCGTCTTCGAGACACACTCGACGACGACGGACAACGAGCGCTGGGTCGCCTCGGGCTGGCTCGATGGGCAGCTCTCTCCGCTGGGGCGCCGGCAGGCGCGGGAGCTCGGCGACCGTCGCGCCGAGGACGAGCTCGTCGCCGTGTTCTGCTCGGACCTCGGTCGCGCCGTCGAGACGGCCGAGATCGCGTTCGGCGGACGCGGCCTGCCCATCTTCCACGACTGGCGCCTTCGCGAGTGCAACTACGGGATGCTCAACGGTACCGCGGTGGCGCGGCTCGAAGTCGAGCGGACGAAGCACGTCCTCGACCCGTACTCCGGCGGCGAGAGCTACGTCGACGTCGTCGCGCGAGTGCGGAGCTTCCTGCAGGACCTCTCGCCCCGGTATGCGGATCGCCGCATCATCGTGATCGGCCACTCGGCGACGAAGTGGGCGTTCGACCACGTTCTCGAGGGGGCGCCGCTGGAAGAGCTGGTCGAGGGCTCGTTCCGCTGGCAGCCCGGCTGGCTCTACACGCTCGCAATAGACGGTTAGCCCCGCGTACGCGGGACCTATAGTGGAAGCGTTCGATGGGGACGACGATCGCCCGAGCGCAGGCCGGCTTCGCCGGCAGCGACGCGCCTGAACGCTGGCCGCGGCCGCGGTCCGCGCCGAGGTCGGATCGTCTCGTCGCCTCGGTCGAGTCGCTGCAGGGCGTCGGTCCGGCGATCGCCCGCCGGCTCGCGAAGCTCGGCCTCGCGACGGTGGAGGACGTCCTCTGGCAACCGCCGAGGCGCTACGAGGAGCCTGCTCCGACCAAGAGGATCTGCGACCTCTTCGGCGACGAGGAGGCGGTCATCGAGGTCGTCGTCCGGGCGGCGACGAGCCGTCGGCGTGGTCGTCTCAAGATCCTCACGGCACGCGTCGCCGACGAGACGGGAGAGATCAAGGCGACCTGGTTCAACCAGCCGTGGCTCGGGGCGAAGCTCGTGCCCGGAACCGCGCTGCGGATTCGCGGGCGCGCCAACCGCCACGGCTTTGCCGTGTCCTCGTACGACCTGGACGGCGAGGCGGAGCCCGGTGATCTCGCTCCCGTCTATCCGGCGACGGAAGACGTGGCGCAGAAGACGCTCCGCAACGTGCATGCCCAGGCACTCGAGCTCGCGCGCGACATCGGCGACGACGTGCCGGCTGCCGTCCTCGCGTCCGAGCGCCTCCCGCTCCGTGCCGACGCTCTCGCTGCGATCCATCGTCCACGGTCGCTGCCCGAAGCAGAGGCGGCGCGCGTGCGTCTCGCGTTCGACGAGCTGCTCGTCCTGCGCCTGGCGCTCCTCCGGACGGCGGCTGCGCGTGCGAGCGCCTCCGCGCAACAGCTCGGCGCTCCGGGCGAGCTCCTGACTCGGTATCGCGAGTCGCTCCCGTTCACGCTCACGGCCGATCAGGCGCGCGCGACGTCCGAGATCGACGCGGAACTCGACCGCGAGGTTCCGATGCAGCGTCTCCTGCAAGGGGACGTGGGGTCGGGCAAGACCGTGGTCGCCCTGCACGCCCTGCTGCGCGCGGTCGAGGTCGGACGCCAGGGCGCCTTGATGGCGCCGACCGAGACCCTCGCCGAACAGCACTTCCTGACGATCGACGAGCTCTGTGGGCCACTCGGCGTGCGCGTCACCCTCCTCACGAGCTCGCTGCGTGCCAAGGAGCACGCCGCCGCGCGTCAGCTCATCGCCTCGGGCGACGCGCAGGTGGTCGTCGGGACGCACGCGCTCATCGAGAAGGAGGTCGACTTCTCCGACCTCGCCGTTGCCGTCGTGGACGAGCAGCATCGCTTCGGCGTCGCGCAGCGCACGGCGCTCGTCGAGGGGCGCAGCCCGCACGTCCTGCACCTCACCGCGACCCCGATTCCGCGAACGTTGGCGCTGACCGTGTACGGCGATCTCGACGTCTCCGAGCTCACGCAGCCGCCTGCGGACCGCAAGCCGATCGTCACCGCGTGGGTGACCGAGGATCGGAGCTCGGAGGCCTACTCGAGACTCTGTCGGCACCTCGACGACGGCCGACAGGCCTATGTCGTGTGCCCTCTGATCGAGGCGTCCGAGACACGTGTTGCCCGTGCTGCCGAGGAGGAGGCCGAGCGGCTTCGTGCTGCGGAGCTCCGCGGCTATCGCGTCGGTTGCCTCCATGGCCGGCTGCGCCCGGCGGAGCGGCGGAGCGTGATGGCGCAGTTCAAGGCCCGCGAGCTGGATGTCCTGGTCGCGACGACGGTGATCGAGGTCGGAGTCGACGTCCCGAACGCGACGATCATGATCGTCCAGGAAGCGGACCGGTTCGGTCTCGCGCAGCTCCACCAGCTTCGCGGCCGTGTCGGGCGCGGAGCAGAGCAGTCGTACTGCCTGCTCGTGTCACGTGCGAAGGAGGAGCTCTCCGAGACCGCGACCGAACGGCTCGAGGCGATGGTCGAGACGACCGATGGCTTCGAGCTCGCCGAGCGCGACCTCGAGATCCGTGGTGAGGGGCAACTGCTCGGGGCGCGCCAGTCCGGCTACTCCGATCTCCGCTTCGTTCGCCTGCGGCGCGACCGGGCCCTCCTGGAGCGCGCCCGCGACGCCGCCCGCTCGATCCCGGCCGACGGGCTCCTCGGCGAGGCCGTCGACCGCCTCCTCGGCGAGGCGGAGCACCTCGGCGAGTCGTGAGGATCGTTGCCGGATCGCGAAAGGGTCATCGCATCGCGGCTCCGAAGGGCGCACGCACGCGACCGACAGGAGACCGCGTGCGGGAGGCGGCGTTCTCGATGATCGGTCGCGTCGAGGGCGCTGCCGTGCTGGATCTCTACGCCGGCTCTGGGGCGATGGGGCTCGAGGCGCTGTCGCGTGGGGCCGACAGCTGCGTCTTCGTCGAGAGCAACCGCGACGCGGTGCGTGTGATCCAGACCAACCTGGAGAAGCTGCGACTCACCGGAGCGGTCGTCACGACTCGCGACGTCGCGGGAGCGCTGCGGGACGAACGCGCCCGAGGGCGTACTTTCGATCTCGTGCTCGTCGACCCGCCGTACGACGAGTGGCAGCAGCAGGCGAGCCTGCTCGCCGAGCTGATCCCCGGCGTGCTTGCAGACGACGCCCTCGTCGTGGTCGAGACCGCCGACCGCGTCGAGCCCGACCTTCCGCTCGACCTCGTCACGACGCGGCGCTACGGTTCCGCGCGGATTACGGTGTTCGCGCGGTGATAACAGCCATCTGCCCCGGTTCGTACGACCCGGTCACGAACGGGCACGTCGACGTCATCCGTCGCGCTGCGGCGATCTTCGACCGCGTCGTCGTCGGTGTCGTACGCGATCCGACCCACAAGCAGACTCTGTTCACGGTCGAGGAGCGCGTCGCGTTCCTCGAGGACGCTCTCGCGACATGCGAGAACGTCGTCGTCGACGTCTTCTCGGAGCTCGTCGTCGAGTTCGCGCGCAAGCACGAGGCCACGACGATGGTGAAGGGGCTGCGGGTCACCTCGGACTTCGAGTGGGAGTTCCAGATGAACCACCTCAACCGCCAGCTCGCGCCGGACATCGAGACGCTGTACGTCATGGCGAACCCGCTCTACAGCTTCGTGTCGTCGAGCGGCGTCAAAGAGATCGCGTCGTTCGGCGGCAAAGTGGATACGCTCGTGCCTGCGGCGGTCGCGCGTCGCTTCGCCGCGCTCTACCCGGACGGGAGGCCAGGCGCCCCGGTTTCACCCCAGGAGTAGCGCACGAGACGACGTCGAGTTGACACAATGGCCCGGCGGCGAAGCCGCCGGCTTTAGGGATCGTCGCGCGCCCGGGATCCGCGTGAGCGGATGCCGGGCTTAGCGCATGGGCAGCGCGCCCCCGTCTCACCCCAGGAGTAGACTGCGCGCCCATGGATGTACTCGTGCTCATCGACAGGCTGGACGACCTCGTGCACAACGCGAAGGCGGTGCCGCTGACCGACCAGGTTCGCCTCGACCGCGAGGAGATCTACGAGATCCTCGACCAGATGCGGGCCACCATCCCGGAAGAGATCAAGCAGGCCCGCTGGATCGTCAAGGAGCGTCAGGAGATGCTCGCGGAAGCGAAGCGGGAGTGCGACCGGATCATCCAGGACGCCCGCGAGCAGGCGATGCGCGAGGCTTCGCAGACCGAGATCGTCAAGCTCGCCGAGAAGCAGGCCGACGACATCGTCGACGATGCGAAGCGGCAGGCGCGTGAGACGCGGCTCGAGATGGAGGACTGGGCCGACTCGATCCTCTCGACGCTCGAGCTGAACCTCGACAAGTTCCTCAACGCGGTGAAGCGCGGCCGCGAGCGGCTTCACGAGCGCTCGCAGGAGACGGTCGTCGCCGGAGTCGGCCCCGAGCCGCTCGACGAGCCGCAAGAGTTCGAGCGGTTCTCGTAGACAGTGTGTCGCCGCTACGCGGCGACAGGTTCGACCGAGAGCTCCCGGCAGACTGCCATCGCGGAGTCGACGAACGCTTCGGCGGCAGGGCTGCGATGGCGATCCTTGTGCCAGACGAGCCCGATGACGCGCGGCTCGATGCGTCCGTGGAGGTCGATGACGTCGACGCTCGGGTCGTCCTCGTCGACGGTGAGTCGCGGCGAGACGCTGATACCCACGCCTGCGCCGACGAGCCCTTGCACGGTGCCGTTGTTGTCGGAGCGGAACACGTAGTTCGGAGACCGTCCTGCAGCAGTGAAATGAAGGTCGACGTGTGACATCGCGCTGCATTGGTTGAAGCCGATGAGCGGCTGGAGGGCGATCTCCTTCAGGGTCGGCGTCCGCTTCAACGTCGTGAGTGGTGACCCCACGGGTACGACGAGGACGTATGGGTCGCGGAGGAGCTCGACCGTCTCGTACGGGCCCCCGAGGACCGGCATTGTCCAGAATGTGAGATCGAGGTCGCCGCGCTCGACCATCTCGAGGAGGTCGCCCTCGTCCTGCGATTCGCGCAGCACGACCTCCACCTGTGCGTGGCTCTCGGAGAAGCTCCGCAGGAGACGCGGGATGACCTTCGCGCCGACGCTCTGGAATGTCCCGACCCGCAAGCGGCCGACGTCGCCTGCCTCGAGCGCGCTCATGTCTGCTTTCGCCGCGAGCAGACGTGCCTGAATGGCCTCGGCGTGCCGCAGCAGGATCTGTCCTGCCTCGGTCAGCGAGATGGGGCGGGGGCCGCCAGGCCGCTCGATGAGTCGAAGACCGACGATCCGCTCGAGTGTCGCGATCTGCTGCGAGATCGCGGACTGCGTGTAGCCGAGCTTCTCTGCTGCCTTCCCGAACGACCCCTCGTCGGCGATTGCCTTGAGCGCGATGAGATGCCGGAGGTCGAGTCCGAGCCACCGATCAGCTTCCATGATCGTAATGTAGCAGGCAAGCAGGAGAGCTAATCGACCTCTTGCGCCGCCGGACGGCGCTACGCTCTCGTCTGCGCAAGACCGACATTCGCTCGCGCGCATGTCGGTCGCGCCGGATCCCTGAGAGCGCCCGCTTCGCGGTCGCATGCCGGTGTCTACTACGCTCGTCCGATGGTTGCCGTCGATCTCAGGACTCTCCGTCTTCGTCCGGGCGAGATTCGGAAGGAGACGTTCGACGTCGAGCTCGAGCCGTTCGCACTCGGCGGGCAGCGCTACGAAGCGACACCGTCGACGGTCCCGGTCGAGCTCGAGATCTCGCAGGCTTCGGGAGCCACGGTGTTCGATATGCGGCTGCAAGCGAGCCTTACCGGCGCGTGTATGCGGTGCCTCGGATTCGCCGAGATCGAGCGGGCGGTGCGGGCGCGCGAGTTCCACGACTTCGACGCGCCCGCCTCCGACGAGCTGCATTCCGATTACGTCGTGAACGACCATCTACAGCTCGGCGCGTGGGCGCGCGACGCGTTCGCGCTCGAACTTCCCGAGCAGATCCTCTGCCGCGAGGACTGTGCCGGGCTCTGCCCCGTCTGCGGCAAGGACCTCAACGTCGAACCTCACGAACACACCGAGCGCGAGCCGGATCCTCGCTGGGCGGCGCTCGCCGAGCTCCGCGACGAGCTGTAGGGGCCGGGCGGCATACCCGGCCCCTCGGAAGCTCACCCTGCCAGGCGAACCTGGACGAGCCGGTAGCCCGCGATCCCTGCAAGGCCCGGATCGCCGGAGCGGTACGCCTTCACGAAGAACTGCACGTTGTAGCCGTTCCGCGGCTTCGGAAAGTTCTCGTTCGGCGCGAGCTGGTACGTCACCCAGCCGTCCGTCGTCGTCACCTGGCGATCGCCGCCGGTCGTCACGCGAGGTGTCGAACGGATGAACACGAGTGCGTCACGGATGACGAAGCCTCGCGTGTCCTTGGTTCTGACGCGGACGGTGATCACCTCACTCCGGCTCCTCACGGGATTCGGTGAGAAGGCGACCTGCGACACGATCAATCGCGCAGTCGACGGGACGCTCGACGCGGGAATCGAGATCTCGCCGCTCGGGAGTCGGATCGCGCCCGACGGAAGCGGCTCGGTGACGATCGGCGACTCGCCCGAGAGGACGGTCGTCGACCCTGTCGAGTTCCGCGCCGTGACGTTGAAGCGGATCTTGTGACCCGCGTCCGCGGAGACGAGCCGGTACGTCGATCGCGTGGCACCGCCGATGGCGACGCATGCGCCGCCCTGGGAGTTGCAGCGAAGCCACCGGTACGAGAACGTGATCGGCTGCGTGCCAGTCCAGGAGCCCGGATCGGCGGTCACGACGGAGCCGACCACCAGACTTCCGCGAACGGACGGCCCCGCTGTGTTCACCGGCGCTCCGGTGACGACGTTCGTGGCGTTGGAGGCCACGATTCGAGAGCCCTCGGCGTTCGTCGCCGTCACACGGACCCTCATCCTCGACCCGACGTCAGCGTTCGTCAGCCGGTACCTACGGTCGGTTGCCCCGGAGATGATCGCGCAGTTGCCGCCGTCGGGTTGCCCGCCGTCGACGCCGCAGCGCACCCACTGATACGTGAACGAGATCGGCGCTGTTCCGTTCCATGTACCCGGCGACGCCGTCAGCCTCACGCCCTGCGCGGCGCGTCCGCTGATCGACGGCTCACCGGTGTTCGTCGGCGGAGCGGCAGGCGCCGCTATACCCTCGCCGGACGGCAGCACGACGATGGAAGCTGCCACGGCGGCTACGACTGCTCTTCCAAAGGACATTGCTCCTCCTTGGTCGTCATGGTTATGACCGCTCGACCGGCTGAGAGTCGCGAACCCTTGCGGACCTCTTACACGGCCTTACATCGCCCTAACCACGTCGTCTACGATGGCCGGCGGCGCCTCGGCGCCGACCTATGACGGACTGACGCGCCCCATTCCCGTACCCGTGCGCACGCTGGTTGCGCACTATCACCACGGTCTCGGAGGTCCGTCGATGCGAGTTCAGCTCGCCGGCGTCGGCAAGCACTACGGCGCCCACGTCATTCTCGATCAGGTCACGCTGACGATCGGCCCGCTGGCGCGTATCGGTCTGGTCGGGCCGAACGGCGTGGGCAAGACCACGATGCTCCGGATCGCCGCCGGGCTCGAGCAGCCGGACGACGGGTCGGTGACGCGCGCACCCGAGCGGCTGACGATCGGGTACCTCGAGCAGCAGCGCTCGGCGGAGCCTGGCGCGTCGGTGCTCGGGACACTCACTCGCCGCACCGGCGTCTCCGCCGCCGAGCGCGAGCTCGAGGGAGCCGCTCGGGCGCTCGCTCGCGGGGAATCGGCAGACGAGCGATTTGCAGCGGCGCTCGACCGCCTCGTCGCGCTCGGGGGAGGTGACTTCGATGTGCGCGCGCGAGCCACGTGTGCGGAGCTGGGTCTTGGCGTCGACCTCGACCGAGCAGTCGACGGTCTCTCCGGCGGCGAGGCGGCGCGCGTCGATCTCGCGGCCATCCTCCTGTCGCGCTTCGACCTCCTGCTCCTCGACGAGCCGACGAACGACCTCGACTTCGAGGGGCTCGAGCGGCTCGAGCGGTTTCTCGGGGCCTACCGCGGCGCGCTCGTCGTCGTCTCGCACGATCGCGACTTCCTCGATCGAACCGTGCGCAGCATCGCGTCGATCGAGCCCGACACGCACCGGGTGCGAGAGTGGGCGGGCGGCTGGAGCGACTACGAGGTGGCACGCGACACGGAACGTGCGGCCGCGCTCGCGGAGTTCGCGCAAGCGCAGCTCCGGCGTCGGCGGCTCACCGAGCTCCTGAGCACGCGGCGGTCCGAGGCCCGCACGAAGGGCGCCTATCTCGGAGACAAGACGGGTGGGCAGGATCGACGGGCGACCCATGCGCTCGAGACGAAGGTACGCCAGGCTGAACGTCTCCTCGAGCGCAACGAGCTCCCCGAGAAGCCATTCCAGCCGTGGGAGCTGAACCTCACACTCCAGGCTGGACCACGCCTGTCGGAGCTCGTGCTCGAGCTGGCCGATGCGGTCGCGCTGCGCGGTTTCTTCAGTCTTGGACCGATCGTGGTCGACCTCGCTCCTGGAGAGCGACTGTCGATCGCAGGGCGGAACGGCTCCGGGAAGTCCACGCTCCTCGGGATGCTGCTCGGCGAGGTGCCATTGGCTCAGGGCGAGCGGCGCGTCGGCCGGCGGACGGTCATCGGTGCCATCGGACAGGAGCGCGATGCCTACGCTGGTGAGGTCGCTCTCGTCGACGAGCTCGTGAGCCGCACCGGCATCGTCCGGGTGGATGCGCGCACACTCCTTGCGAAGTTCGGCCTCGGTCCCGACCACATCAGCCGACCCTGCTCGTCGCTCTCGCCGGGCGAGCGCACGCGCGCCCATCTCGCTGAGCTGCAGGCGCGTGGGGTCAACCTGCTGATCCTCGACGAGCCGACGAATCACCTCGACCTCGAGGCGGTCGAGCAGCTCGAGAAGGCCCTCGTCGACTACGAGGGAACACTCGTCGTCGTCTCGCACGATCGGCGCTTCCTCGAGCGGATCGCACCGACGAGGGAGATCCGGCTCCCGCTATAGTCACCAGCCGCTCATGGCCGTCCCGAAGCGAAAGACATCGAGATCGAGGCGCGACAAGCGCCGCGCCCAGCACGGGATCTCCGTCCCGCGCCTCCAGGTCTGCCCGACCTGCAAGCAGCCCAAGCGGCCGCATCGCGTCTGCCCGAGCTGCAAGACGTACAAGGGCCGGGACGTCGAGCCGCTCCGCCTCGACGCGTAGATACTCCACGGATGACCCGAGTCGCCGTGGATGCTCTCGGTGGCGACCATGCACCCGACGAGATCGTGCTCGGTGCTGTCGACGCCGCAACCGCGGACATCCAGCCGGTGCTCGTCGGTCCCGCGGGTCTCGAGACGCACGGGCTCCAGCTCATCGAGGCGTCGGAGTCGATCGACATGGACGATCACGCGGTCGACGCAGTCCGCTCGAAGCCGGACTCGTCTCTCGTCCGCGCCGCGCGGGCGGTGGCGGACGGCGATGCGGACGCGGTCGTCTCGGCCGGGAACACGGGCGCAATGCTCGCGGCGTCGCTGCTGCACATCCGCCGGCTCCCCGGCGTCCATCGGCCCGGAATCGCGATCGTCATCCCCACGAAGCGTGGGCGCAGCGTGCTCATCGACGCGGGTGCGAACGCCGACGCGCGGCCAGAGCACCTCGTCCAATTCGCCCACATGGGCTCGGTCTTCGCGGAGGAGATCCTCGAGGTGCCGGATCCCGAGGTGCGGCTCCTCTCGATCGGCGAGGAGCCCGAGAAGGGCAGCCAGCTCACGCTCGAGGCGCACGAGCTCCTTCGAACGGCGGGCCTGCGGTTCGCCGGGAACACCGAAGGGCGGACGCTGCTCGAGGGCGAGGCGGATGTCGTCGTTGCGGACGGCTTCACGGGCAACGTCGCGCTCAAGACGCTCGAGGGTACGGTCAAGAGCCTGCTCGACGCGCTGCGCGAGGAGCTCGAGGCGTCCTCGCGCGGGAAGCTCGGCGGCGCCCTGATCCGGCCGGCCGCGCGGAAGCTTCGCGCGCGCCTCGATCCCGAGACCTACGGCGGCGGCTACCTGCTCGGGCTCAACGGGCTCGTGGTGATCGCGCACGGCTCGAGCTCTCGCATTGCCATCGCGAATGCCATCCGCCACGCGGCCCGCGGAGTCGAGCACCGCGTGGTCGAGCGCCTACAGGAGCGTCTGTCGCGCGGCGTGTTAGCATCGGCGCGCTCCACGACCCCGACGGTAGAGAGGTGAGGTTTCAAGGATGGCGACATCGCGTGAGGAGATCCTCGAGCAGGTCAAAGGCGCACTGAGCGAGAAGCTCGGCATCGACGAGAGCGAGATCACGGAAGAGGCGTCGTTCGAAGAGGACCTCGGAGCCGACTCGCTCGATCTCGTGGAGGTCGTCATGGACCTCGAGGACCAGTTCGGGCTGAAGATCCCGGACGAGGACGCCCGCGAGCTCACAACCGTCGGCAAGGCGATCGACTACGTCATCGCGCATCAGGGCTGAGCTCGACCCAACCGCCGGGCCGTACGAGCTAGGCCGGCTGATCGCCGAGCTGCCCGCCGACAAGCTCGAGCAGGTGTTCACCCATACGTCGTGGGTCGACGACCGCTCGGACTCGTACGAACGGCTCGAGTTCCTCGGCGACAGTGTTCTCGAGCTCGCGATCGCTCGCGCGGTCTTCGACCGCTTCAGCGCCGCCTCGGAGGGTCGGCTCGCAAAGGTTCGCGCGCATGTCGTTTCACGGCAGAGCTGCGCGGCGGTGGCGAAGGAGCTCGGTCTCGGCGATCGTCTGCTCGAGTACGCGGGCGATGCCCCGGCCGACGAGCTCCAGCGCATCTCTCGCAGCCGGAACGTGCTCGCTGCGATCCTCGAGGCGGCGATCGCCGCCGTCTACCTCGAGCACGGGTTCGAGGCCATCGAGCCGGCGATCGTCGACGCGTTCTCGGAGCGCATCGAGTACGCGCGCTCGAGCCATGTCGACTACAAGACCGAGCTTCAGGAAGCGCTCGCCCGCTCGGGCAAGCACGTCCACTACACGGTGCTCGAGGTCGAGGGCCCGCCGCACGACCGCCAGTTCGTCTGCGCGGCACACGTTGCGGGAGAGCAGCTCGGCGTCGGCAAGGGCTCGACGAAGAAGGCCGCCGAGCAGGAGGCCGCGCGCCAGGCGCTCGAGGCGCTCGGCGTCGTGCCCGACCGGATCTGAGCTCAGCGGGGCGACGCGACCGGGCAGGCCGAGCGCTTCGGCAGCCTCGAGCTGTCGTCGTCATAGCTGACGAAGGCGCGAGGAGCCGCCGAGGCGGAGGCGCTCGCCACGTGGATCGCATCGAGCGCACGAAGCGCCTGCGGCTGGAGCTGCGTGCGGCGGCCAGCACGCGATCAGCGACAACGAGGAGCGTGACTCCACCAGCAAGCCGTCGCGCCGAGGCTCGACGTAGTCGCCTCTGCGCACGCTTGGATGAGCCCGCAGCACCTCGACGCGCGACTTGCTCGTTGCTCGCCGTGGCCATCTTCGATTGCCTCTTCAGTGCTTCGTCCCGGCTTCGGTTACCACGAGCTTCAGAGCGCCGACGCGTCGAGGTACGCGACGTCAGAACCGGTCCGCACGGAGCTCCTCGAGGATCTCCGCCGACGACGGGGCCGTCCGACGGGTGCCGGCCGCGGGTCGGCCAGCTCGAGGAGGTCACCGACCGGGCCGTGTTCCGCCTCCCCGTCGCGTGAGATCAGCTCGAGGACGTCGTCGCTCTTCGGGTAGGGGGCCGAGCATGGCCACAGGCCGGCGCCGCTCGGTCACGACGAGGCGCTCTCCCTCCTCCACTCGGCGCAAGTATCGGCTCAGGTGCTGGCGCAGGTCACGGACGCTGACGTGCTCCATCGTGGCACGAATGTAGCACCTATGTGTAACAACTGTGCGTCAGCTCGACGCTTTCGGCTCGGCGCGTTTCGCTGTCCGGAGCAGCCGCGAGAATCCGGCCTCGGTGCACCTGCGCTCGCTCCGCATCCGCGGTTTCAAGTCGTTTCCGGACTCGCTCGAGATCTCGCTCGAGCCGGGCGTCGCCGTCATCGTCGGGCCGAACGGCTCCGGGAAGTCCAACATCGCCGACGCGATCGTCTGGGCGGCCGGCTCGCTGGCGCCGTCCGAGCTGCGAGCCGAGAAGCCCGACGACGTCCTCTTCGCGGGCGGGGGCGATCGCAAGGCGGCGGAGCACTGCGAGGTCGAGCTCGTCTTCGACAACGAGGACGGCGCCTGGCCCGACCTCGACTTCTCCGAGGTCTCGATCGCGCGACGGCTCGTCCGTGGGGCCGAAGGCCAGTACCTCGTCAACCGCGCAGCCGTGCGGCGCACGGATCTCGTCGAGATCCTCGCCGACGTCGGCCTCGGGGCGGCGATGCACTCGATCGTGGGGCAGGGGAAGGTCGAGCAGATTCTCGCGTCCAAGGCGGAGGATCGGCGCGCGTTCGTCGAGGAGGCCGCAGGCCTCGGGAAGTTCAAGCGCCGTCGTCATCGCGCCGAGATGAAGCTCGCGCGCGTCGCGCTCCAGGTCGAGCGGGCTCGTGACGTCGAAGACGAAGTGCGGAAGCGTTTGCGGCCGCTCGCGCTGCAGGCGACGGCGGCCGAGCGCGCGGAGAAGCTCGCGGTCGAGGTCGCCGGCCTGCGGGCGCGGATCGCTCAGCTCGATCTCGCCGACTCGGGCTCACGCCGGGCGGAGGCCGAGGAGCGCCGCGACACCGCAGCGTTCGCGAAGCGAGGGGCGCAGGGAAGACTCGAGGGGCTGCTCGCCGATCGCGCCCGAGCCGAGGAGGAGCTCTCCGACGCCGCCGGGCGGCGTGAGGCGGCGGTTGCCGCCCGCTATCGGTTGCAGGGCGGGATCGAGCGGCTCGAGCTGAGATCCGAGTCGGCCTCTGCAGCTGCTGGAGCGGTTCCGGGCGGAAACGCCTGCGGAACCGGAAGCTGCCGATGGCCAGAGCGAGCTTGCTCGTCTCGAGCTCGACGCCGTGCGCGCCGCGGAGGCCGCACGGCGCACGGAACGGGAGCGCACCGCTCTGGCCGAGCGCGCGTCGCTCGTCCGCGAGCGCGTGCGTGCCCTCGACCAGGCTCTCGCCGAGCAGGAGGGCCTGCCTCCCGCGGCGCGTGCCCTCGCAGAGGACGGCGCGCGTCTCGCGCTCGCCGCGCTCGATGTCGAGCCGGGCGCCGAGCGAGCCGTCGCGGCCGCACTTCGCACGCGCGCGGCCGCGGTCATCGCCGACGATCCTGCGGTCGGGCTTGCGCTTCTCCAGCGCGCTCGCTCGGCAGGGCTCGGAAGCCTCACGGTGCTCGCCGGACGCTCTCCGCAGGATCTCGTCGGCGAGTACCCGGTCGTCCCGCTCGACGCGCTGCTCGACGTCACGGCGCCCTCCGTCACGCCCGAGGGCTTCGGCTACGACCCGGCTCGCGGCGAGCTCTGGTTCGTCGGCGAGACCGCGGAGGCGGTTCTGCTCGAGCTCCAGGGACGGCGCACGGCGCTCGCCGCCGAAGCCGCCGACTCTCGAGGACGAGGTCGCTACCGCAAGTCGGGCCGCGGAAGTTGCGGCAGAGCAGGCGCGTGTCGCGGAGGCGGCGTTCGGGAAGGCGCCCCGGCTTGCGCGCCACGTCGATCGACGCGGCGATGCTCGACGCGACTCGTCGACCTCGCGTCCGCGCTGCGCGACGGGATCGAGGCGGCGCAACACGCGGCCGGCCGCTTCGAGGCACCGCTCCGCGCGCGCGTCGACGCCGGCTCGACGAGAGCGGGCGAGCTCGGCGAGGAGCTACGCACTCTCGGCGCGACCGAGGTGAACCTCCGACGCGAGCTCGAGGAGGCCAGCGCGGCGGTCACGGCCGCAGAGGTCGAGATCGCGCACATCGACGCGGATGTCGCGGAGGCGAGCCGGCGGCTCGAGTCGGCGGGCGAGGTCGAGCCGGCCGAGGGCGAGGACCGCGACGAGCTCGTCGACCCGCGTCGACCGGCTCGAGGTGCGCCGCGCGACGCTCGGTCAGGTCAATCCGCTGGCACGTGAGGAGTACGAGGCCGAGAAGGAGCGTCTCGACGACCTGAAGACGCAGCGCGAGGATCTCGAGCGGAGCCTCGAAGAGCTCGACGCGCTCCGCGCGGAGCTCACGGCGACGGTCGAGCGGCGCTTCGCCGCGACCTTCGACGGCGGTTGCCGAGCACTTCGAAGAGGTCGCCTCCACGCTCTTCCCCGGCGGTGAGGGCCGCCTCAGACTCGTCGAGGCGGACGACGAAGGGGGTGAGCCGGGCGTCGAGGTGGAGCTCCGACCCGCGGGCAAGCGGATCACGCGGCTGTCGCTCCTGTCGGGCGGCGAGAAGGCGCTCGGCGCGATCTCGTTCCTCTTCGCGCTGTTCCTCGCCCGGCCGTGCGCCTTCTATCTGCTCGACGAGGTCGAAGCTGCCCTCGACGACACGAACATCGCCCGCTTCGTCGAGCTCCTCCGCCGTTACTCCGATCGCGCGCAGTTCGTCGTCGTCACGCACCAGAAGAGGACGATGGAGGCCGCGGATATCCTCTACGGCGTGACGATGGGCCCCGACGGCGTCTCGCAGGTCGTGTCGAGGCGCCTCCCGCAGCACCAGCACGCCCTCGCAGCCACAGCGTGAGCACCGTTCGCCTTCGGCGAACGGTCGCGAGGGAAGCCACGTTTCCCCGCGTGCCCCCTTCCTCTTGAAGACGTGGGGAACCTCCCGGTTCCCCACACCCCTCCACGCTCACGGGACAACCGAGGTTGTCCCCGTGAGCCGCGACCTGGTCGGAGCTCCTCGGGGACGAGGCTGCACCGAGAGGACGAGCCCGAGCGCACGGGCTTCTTCGTCGCGCATGCGCGAGTCGCTCGCGAAGAGCCGCCAGGCACTGACCGCCGAGCTCGCGTCGGCCGCGTTCGACTCGTCCGACGACGAGGCGTGGGAGCGACTCGAGGAGGCGCTCATCCGGAGCGACGTCGGCGTCCCCGCGACAGCCGAGCTCGTGCGGCGGCTCGAAGCGCGCGGAGTCACCGGGGACCTCGAAGACGCGCTCGTCGGCGAGGTCGAGGCGCTCTTCGGCGAGCCGCCGACGCTCGAGCTGACCGCCAAGCCCAGCGTGATCCTCGTCGTCGGCGTCAACGGCACGGGGAAGACGACGACGATCGGCAAGCTCGCGCGCAAGCTGCACGAGCACGGGCGCTCGGTGCTCGTCGGGGCCGCCGACACGTTTCGCGCGGCCGCCGAGGAGCAGCTCGAGATCTGGGCGGAGCGCGCGGGCGCCGACTTCGTCGGCGCGCCGCGCGGGGCGGACCCGGCCGCGGTCGCCTTCGACGCCGTCGAGGCCGCGCGGGCCCGCGGACGCGACGTGGCGATCGTCGACACGGCCGGGCCGGCTGCACACGCAGTCGAATCTCATGGCCGAGCTCGAGAAGGTGCGGCGCGTCATCGAGGGGCGGATCGAAGGCGCCCCGCACGAGACGCTCCTCGTCGTCGACGCGACGACGGGTCAGAACGGCCTGCAGCAGGCGAAGCTCTTCGGCGCCAGCGCGGGTGTCACGGGCGTCGCGCTCACCAAGCTGGACGGCAGCGCGCGCGGCGGCGTGGCGATCGCGATCGCGGTCGAGCTGGCACTGCCGGTGAAGCTCGTCGGTGTGGGGGAGGGCGTCGACGACCTGCGCCCGTTCGACGCCGGCGACTACGCTCGCGCGCTGATCGCCGGATGACGAATCCCTCGATCGAGGGCTTCACCTCGTTGCATGCGACCGCACGCCCGCGTACGCTTAGTCCGAACCCGAAGCGACACCGGCAAGGAGGACTGGGAATGGCTGTCGCGATGACCATGCACTGGCCGGGCCTGACATCCGACCAGTACGACGCCGTCATGGCGAGGCTCGGCCTCGACGCGAACCCGCCTGCCGGCGCGGTGCTGCACATGGCGACTGTCACCGACGAGGGTGTCGAGGTATGCGAGATCTGGCAGACCGAGCAAGCCTTCAACGGCTTCCTCGAGCAGCGTCTGCTGCCTGTCGTGAGCGAGCTCGGGATCACGGGTGAGCCCGAGATCAGGATCGTTCCGCTGCACAACCTCTACGCCGCCGATGCAGACATGATCGATCGGATCGGCGCCGTCTCCCTTCCGGCTGCGGTCGCGAGCTGGGCGAACTGATCGTCGTTCGCGGGCGCGACCCTGGTCGCGCCCGCGAACGAACTAGAGTCGCGCCGTGCCCGAGCACAATAGGACGGCGATCGCGTTCGGCCCGGTCGGCCTCGCCGGTTGGGGCCTGCTCGTGGTCGGCATCCTGCTCCGGCGGCGCCTGCTGGCGCTACTCGGGCTCGGCGCGGTCGTCGCCGACGTCACCGTCGCCGAGCTCGGTGGGTTCAAGGCGATGAACGAGAGTCGCGACCGCCGCGCCCCCGGCAGGGTCGACTGAACGTCCTCAGCGATCGCGGTCCTTGACCTTGTAGGCCTTGACCCACTGGTTCGCCGGCCGAATCTTGACCGCGATGTCCACGGCGTGGTACGCCTCGAAGCGCTCCAGGCCGTCCCGGAACGAGATGTCCTCGCGCAGAGCCCTTGAGCACCTCGCCCGACTTCTTGGCCGCACAGTCGTCGAACGCCTCTTCGAGCGTTCTGCCCTCGCCTTCCGCCATCTCTAGCCTCCTCGAGCCGTTGGCAGCGCGACACTACTCCTCGGTTCCCGCTGAGACAACCTCGGAGAGGAGTGGCCCGCGTGCGAGTGCTGCGCCTTCTGACTCGAGCTCGGAGAAGCGTTGCCCGGCCGAGTTCGGATTCGAGATCGGTCCGGTGCAGATCGAGGACGGCTGTCTCGAACGAGTCGGGAGGCTCGCCTCCCCGAAGCGCCTCGGCCGCCCCGATGAGTCGGACGGCTCGGTCATGCTGCGCTTCGCCTGCCGCAGCGCCGGCGAGTACGACGAGGCAACGCGCCCGCGAGCGGTCGTCCTCGAGCTCCGTGTAGTGACCGAGGCCCGCTCGTGCGTGCTCGCGCGCTCGTGCGGAATCGCCGTCGAGGGCGGCGAGCTCGGCGAGCATGAATCGCGCCGCGGCCATGTGCGGCACCTCGTGGAGCTCGTCGGCGAGTCGGAGCGCCTCCTCGAAGGCGTGCTGCCCGCGGTCGATCCCGGTTGGCCTGAAACGCCGCCATGCCCGAGTGGTAGACGGCGTCGGCCACCAGCAGCTGGTCGCCGGCAGCGCGGCTGAGCGCAACGGCTTCGTCGTATCTCGCCAGCGCCTGGTCGTAGTCGCCCCGAACCCAGTCGACATCGGCGACTGCCATCAGCGCAGAGACGGTCGTCCTGTCGTCGCCGAGCTGCTTCGCGATCTGCAGTGCCTCCTGCGCGAGCGACTCGGCCGTCGCGGGATCGTCGCGTCTCAGTGCGACGAAGCTGAGGTAGCCCAGCGAGACGACCTCGTCGGATTGCCGGCCGCTCTCGCGAAAGAGCGTGACGGCCTCCTGGAGCAGCGGCGCTGCGGCGTCCCAGTCGCTCTGACCCATGGCCATGTGGGCCGAGCTCCGCAGCGAGTGCGCTCGCAGGTCGACAGGGAGGTCACCGGCGAGATCGAGGCCCAGGGAAAGCCAGCGCTTCGCCTCGGTGAGACG
This sequence comes from uncultured Gaiellaceae bacterium, assembly GCA_963744505.1. Classification (GTDB taxonomy): domain Bacteria; phylum Actinomycetota; class Thermoleophilia; order Gaiellales; family Gaiellaceae; genus GMQP-bins7. Next base: position 51,354 of record CAVUTL010000001.1, on the reverse strand, counting down.
CGCCTCCGCCCGCCAGTAGCGCTCGAGCGCGTTGGTCGCGCGGAGCGCGTCCTCCGCGCGTCCGTTCGCGAGAAGCCAATCGAGCGCGGCTGTGAGGTTGTCGGACTCGCGCCCGAGCCGAGCCAGCCAGCGCGCCAGCTCTCCGCCCGTCAGCTCACCCTCGGCCTCCAGCGCGAGCTCGAGGAAGCGATCGGCATGTCGCCGGCGAAGCTCGTCGAGCGTACCCGCCGCGTGACGTGCTCGAGGGCGTGCTCGCGGACGGTCTCGAGCATCGAGAGGCGGAGCTCGCCGTCGGAGGACTCACTGCGGACGAGGCTCCACCCGACGAGCGCTTCGAGGTCGTGGAGGAACTCCCGTCCGGCGCCCGAGATCGCTCGCGCGTCGTCGAGTGCGCCGCTGTCGGCGAAGATCGCGAGAGCGCCGTGGAGCTCCCGCTGGCTCGAGCTCAGGCGCCGATAGCTCCAGTCGATGGCTGCGCGCAGCGTGCGCTGGCGTTCGGGGAGATCGACCGGACCTTCCATCTCCAGCGCGAGGCCCTCGCCGAGGGCGCGCAGGATCTCCGCCGGTGGGAGGACGGCAAGCCGCGCCGCGACGAGCTCGATCGCGAGCGGCAGGCCGTCGAGCCGGCGACAGATCTCGTGGACGGAGGCGAGCGCGTCGTCCTGGAGAAGCACGCCTCGTGCCGCGGCGAGCTCCAGGAACAGCGTCGTCGCGTCGTCGATCGTGAGCGGGTCCAGCGGGAGGACGTGCTCGATGGATAGGCGAAGCGGCGTTCGGCTCGTGGCGAGGACCTGGAGATCCGGCGCACGATCGAGCAGCTCGGCGACATGGGCTGTGCTCGGCGCGAGGTGCTCGAGGTTGTCGAGGAAGAGCAGCGCGCCGGACCCGTTCAGGCTGTCCGCGATCGCTTCGAGCAGCGGGCGCTGGCTCGTCTCGCGCACCCCGAGTGCTCGCGCGATCGCGCTGGGAACGAGCTCGGGATCCGCTACGGGCGCGAGCCCGACCAGGTGCACGGGCCGCTCGAGTGCGGCCCGTGCCGCGACTTCGAGCGCGAGACGGCTCTTGCCCGCCCCTCCAGGCCCCGTGATCGTGACCAGCCTGGTGCTCTGCGTCTGGAGGAGGCTCTCGACCCGGGCGAGTGCGTCGGCGCGACCCACGAGCCGATGGTGCAGGGCAGGGAGACTCGTAGCCGAGAGCGTCTTGAGCGGCGGGAAGTCTTCGCGGAGATCGGGCGCGAGGAGCTGGAAGAGCTCTGCAGCGGACGGGACGTCTTTGAGTCGATGACGTCCCAGCGGTCGGAACGACCCTCCCGGGAGTGGCTCGTCGCCGGCCACGTCCCGCGTCGCGCGCGTGACGACGACCTGCTCGCCGTGTGCCGACGCGCAGACGCGCGCCGCGATCACGACGTCCATCCCGACGTACCCCTCGTCGCCCAGCTCTGGCTCGCCCGTATGGACACCGATCCGCAGGCGGTGCGCCTCCTCGTCCGGCGACGGCTCGGTGGCCAACGAGCGGTGGATCTCGGCGGCGGCTGCGATTCCGTCACGCGCGCGCGAGAACGCCAGGAAGACGCCGTCGCCGGCCCAGTCGACCTCCGCGCCGTCGTGTCGGGCTGCGGCTGCGCGGACGAGCTCACGCATGCGGGCCCGCGCAGGTGCGAACCGCTCGCCGAGGAGGCTGAGCAGCCGCGTCGAGCCCTCGACGTCGGCGAAGAGGAGGGTCACCGTCCCTCCCGGGAGGTCGTGCCGGCGACTGGGCTCGTCTGCCACGCGGACGAGTGTAAGAGCCTCCGTACACTGTCGGGCCGTGTTCGACACGCTTTCCGACAAGCTTCAGGCGACGCTGGGCGGGCTTGGCCGCGGCGGGCGCCTCGACGAGGAGGCCATCTCGAAGGCGATGCGGGAGATCCGTCTCGCGCTGCTCGAAGCCGACGTCAACCTCGAGGTGGCGCGGGACTTCACCGCGGCGGTGAAGGAGCGCGCGCTCGGCCAGGACGTCCTCAAGAGTCTGACTCCCGGCCAGCAGGTGGTGAAGATCGTCCACGAGGAGCTGACCGCGCTCATGGGGTCCGGCGACTCGCGCCTCGCCTTCGGGCGCCCGCCGACGGTGATCCTTCTCGCCGGCCTCCAGGGCTCGGGCAAGACCACGGCGGCTGCGAAGCTGGCGCTGCTTCTGCGAAAGGACGGCAAGCGGCCGGGCCTCGTCGCATGCGACCTCCAGCGCCCCGCTGCCGTCGACCAGCTCGAGCAGCTCGGCAAGCAGATCCAGATCCCCGTCTACGCGCTCGACCGGAGTGACCCGGTCGCGGCGGCGCGGCTCGGTGTCGAGGCCGCTCGGAAGGACGCTCTCGACGTCGTCATCCTGGACACGGCCGGGCGGCTCCATGTCGACGAGGACCTGATGGAGGAGCTCGAGCGCGTCGCCGCCGAGACGAAGCCGACGAACGTGCTGCTGGTGCTCGACGCGATGACGGGCCAGGAGGCGGTGAACGTCGCGCTCGCGTTCCAGGAGCGGGTCGCGTTCGACGGCGTCGTCCTCACCAAGCTCGACGGAGACGCGCGCGGCGGCGCCGCGCTCTCCGTGCGCGCGGTCACCGGTCGTCCCGTCAAGCTCGTCTCGGTCGGCGAGAAGCTCGACCAGCTCGAGTACTTCCATCCCGACCGCATGGCGTCGCGGATCCTCGGCATGGGCGACGTCCTCACGCTCATCGAGAAAGCCGAGGCCGCGGTCGAGCTCGACGAGCAGGCCGAGATGGAGAAGCGCATCCGAGCCGGCGAGTTCACGTTCGACGACTTCCTCGCGAGCTACCGGATGATCCGGCGGATGGGCCCGCTGCAGGGCGTCCTCAAGATGATTCCCGGCATGGGCAAGCAGCTCCAGGGGCTCGATCTCGACGAGCGCCAGCTCGCGCGTGTCGAGGCGATCGTCCTGTCGATGACCCCGCAGGAGCGGCGCATGCCGCACGTGATCTCGACGCAGCGGCGTCGGCGGATCGCGGCCGGCAGCGGCACCTCGCTCGACGAGGTCAACAAGCTCATGGCTGCCCGCAAGCAGATGGCGAAGATGATGAAGCAGATGGGGAAGGGCAAGATGCCCACGCTCCCACCGGGCCTGCCGGGCGCCAGACGCTGATCATCTACCCTTCCCTGCTCACCAACGAGAAAGGCACATACAGCACATGGCAGTGAAGATCAGATTGACGCGCGTCGGGTCGAAGAAGAACCCGATCTACCGTGTCGTCGTGGCCGACTCGCGCTCTCCCCGCGACGGCCGTTTCATCGAGATCGTCGGGCGGTACAACCCGCAGACGGACCCGTCGACGATCGATCTCGACGAAGGAAAGATCAAGGACTGGATGGCGAAGGGCGCCCAGCCCACGGCTCCGGTCTCGCGCCTCATCAAGGCCGCCGGCATCGAAGGTTGATCGCCGTGGCCGAGCTTCTCGAGTGGCTGGCGCGGCGGCTCGTCGACGAGCCCGATGCCGTGCGTGTCGAGACCGAGGAGCGAGAGGATGCGATCGTCTTCCACCTCTTCGTCGCGCCCGACGACGTCGGGAAGGTGATCGGAAAGCAGGGGCGGATCGCGCGCGCTCTCCGGAGCGTGGTCCGTGCGGGCGGCGCTCGCGCGGACGAGCGCTACGTGCTCGAGATTGCGGACTGAGCCAGATCCGCAGGTCGTCATCGGCAGGGTCGGTCGACCGCACGGCGTCGACGGCGCGTTCGTCGTCGAGCAGGCGAGCGAGGATGCGCGCCGCTTCGACGTCGGCGCCGAGCTCCTCGTGGACGGGAGGCCCGCGCAGGTCATGGTCTCGCGCCAGGTCGGTGGGCGACGACGAGCGATCAAGCTCGATGTGCCGGCATCGCGCGGAGCAGAGCTGACCGTACCTCGCGCGACTCGTCTCCGCTTGCCGGTCGACTCCTACTACGTCGCAGACCTCGTGGGTCTCGAGGTCCTCGACGAGCGCGGCAAGTCGGTGGGAGTCGTCCGCGACGTGGTCCCGGGACCGGCGAACGATGCGCTCGAGCTCGACTCGGGGTTGCTGCTCCCGCTCGTTGAGGACTGCATCAGCGAGGTCGACCTGAAGCGGCGCCGCATCCTTCTCAATCCCGGCTTCACCGACTGACGGCTACGGTTCGGCGTCGTGCGCCTCGACGTCTTCACGCTCGTTCCGGCCGCGTTCGACTGGATCCGCGAGCGACGTCCGCTCGCGGCTGTTCTCGGCAAGGAGCTCGAGCTGCGGGTCTTCAACTACCGGGACTCGACGCCGCTGACCGCCGGTCAGGTCGACGACGACCCGTATGGCGGCGGGCCGGGCATGGTGCTGCGGGTGGACGTCGTCGCGGCCGCCCTCGATGCGGTCTACGGGGGAGCTCCCGAACACCGCGTCGTCGCGCTCTCGCCGCAGGGCACACAGCTCGACCAGAAGCTCGTCGAGGAGCTCGCGGCGGAGCCCGCGCTCACGCTGCTGTCGGCCCGCTTCGAGGGCTTCGACCAGCGGATCCTCGAACACCTGTGCACCGATGTCGTCTCGATCGGCCCCTACGTCCTGTCCGGCGGGGAGATACCCGCACTCGCCGTCGTCGATGCCGTCGCCCGCCGGCTTCCGGGCGCGCTGACCGTAGGATCGGGTGAGGTCGAGAGCTTCTCCGCCGCGCTCGACGGCGGCCTCGAGTACCCGCACTACACGCGACCGGCGGAGTTTCGCGGCTGGGCCGTGCCGGAGATCCTGCTCTCGGGCGATCACGGGCGCATCGACGCGTGGCGGCGCGAGCACGTGAGAAGTGTGACGTGACCGATACCGAAGAGCGCCTCGCCGAGACGCGCGACGAGTGGCGGATGCCGACCGACTACGACCAGCCGCCGCCTCCGGCGCCGCCGTTCTCGTGGCCGATGCCGCCTCCATCGTCGGACGAGCCTTCTGCTCACCCGCACGAGTTCCACCACCCGCTCGATCGCGTCACCGGCCGGCTTCCACGCCGGCTGCGGATCGCCGTCGACTGGGTCGTCACGATCGTCGGCGCGATCGCCATCGTCCTCGCGATCAAGGCGTGGGTCGTGAACCCGTACCGGATCCCGTCGTCGTCGATGGAGTCGACGCTGCACTGTGCGCGTCCTGCACCCGGCTGCGAGTCGCGCTTCTCCGATCGCGTGCTCGCGAATCGCTTCGTCTACCACTTCCGTGACCCGCAGCGCGGCGACGTCATCGTCTTCGAGACGCCGCCGTCGGCGAAGGCGAAGTGCGGAGCGGGAGGCACGTTCGTGAAGCGCATCGTCGGGCTGCCGGGCGAGCGAGTCGCGATCAGGCTCAGGCGCGGCGCGGCGTTCGTCTACATCGACGGCAAGCGTCTCGAGGAGCCGTACATCGAGAACGACCGCCGCGACATCGGGCCTGCGGAGTCGTACCGTGTGCCGAATGGCCACTACTTCGTCATGGGCGACAACCGCTCGCAGTCGTGCGACTCTCGCGTATGGGGCTCCGTGCCCGAGCAGAACCTCATCGGCAAGGTCTTCATGACCTATTGGCCACCTCTACGAATTTCCTTCCGCTGAGTTCGACGAGCGGCCTTGCTTCTCACGCGAGCGGAAACCGCGCTGGCAGATTCCGCTCGCGCGCAAGGCTGGTACGATGCCGGCCGGCCATTCAGGCCGTCCTCTCCTATGAACACGACGATCGAGAGCCTCGAGCAGCGCCACATGCGCACGGACCTGCCGCAGTTCAAGGCGGGGGACACGCTGCGCGTGCACTTCAAGGTCATCGAGGGCAGCCGCCAGCGGATCCAGGTGTTCGAGGGAATCTGCATCAAGCGCCAGGGCTCCGGGTTTCGTGAGACGTTCACCGTCCGCAAGCAGTCGTTCGGCGTAGGCGTCGAGCGCACGTTCCCGCTCCACTCCCCGAAGATCGAGAAGCTCGAAGTCGTCGCGATCGGTGACGTGCGCCGCGCAAAGCTCTACTACTTGCGCAAGAGAGTGGGGAAGAAGGCGCGCGTCCGCGAGCTCCGGCAGAGCTAGCTAGTACTCTCGGCCGCGTGGCTCGATCCAGCGGCCAGCGCCTCCTCGGATTCGATCGGAAGCTCGGCGTGCGCTTCGTCGCTGGTGCTGACGAGGCGGGTCGCGGATCGCTTGCGGGGCCGCTCGTCGTCGCCGGCGTCCTCCTCGACTACGCGGCGCTGCGAGGCTCACGGGTGCGACCGCTTGCGGCGCTGAACGACTCGAAGCAGGTACCGGTCGAGGAGCGCGAGCTTCTCTTCGAGGCCGTCGGCGCGTGCGCATCGGCGATCAGCGTGCGGATCGTCCCCGTCGGCGCAATCGACCGGAACGGCCTGCACCGCTCGAATCTGGCCGGCCTGCGGGCCGTTCTCGCTGACCTGCACCCGCAGGCCGATGCCTGTCTCGTCGACGGCTTCCGCCTCGGGCCGTCGGCGCCACCGCATCGCGCGATCGTCGACGGAGACGCGCGCAGCGCAGCAATCGCCGCTGCGTCGATCGTCGCGAAGGTCGTGCGCGATCGGGTGATGCGCCGTCTCGACGCGCTCTATCCGAACTACGGCTTCGTCTCGCACGTCGGGCTACATCACGCCAGCCCACAACGAGGCCGTGCGCTCGTTCGGGCCTTCGGAGCTGCATCGCCGCTCCTTCCAGGCAGCCTGTTACGAGGCCGTCGAGGCCGCGTGAACCGCGGCGAACGCCGCGCCCTCCTTCACTACAGGCTCCGCGGATACCGGCTCGTGGCCGCGAACGCATGGGTCGGCAGGTACGAGCTCGACCTGATCCTGCGCCGCGGTCGCCGGCTGCTGGTCGTCGAGGTGAAGGAGAAGGGTGGCGACGGATACGGGCACCCGCTCGAGATGCTCGACGAGGAGAAGGTACGCCACGTCCACACAGCCGCCGCCGGCTGGCTCGCATCGCATCCCGAGCTGGGCGGGCTCGAGGTCTCGTACGAGGCGGCTGGGGTTCGCGGCCGCCGCGTCGAGCGGGTGCCGCTGACGAGGACCGCGCTCGGGCCTGTCGAAGGAGCCTCCATGGCTCCCACGCAGGCCGCCCTCTACGACGAGCTCGTCGGGGACCTCCGGCTCTCGTGGTCGGAGGCCGAGCTGCCCGAACGCGAGCGCACGAAGCACGTGCACCGTCTCCATCCGTACCTGGGGAAGTTCGTGCCTCAGCTCGTCGAGGCGCTGCTCGACCGGTACGTGAAGCCGGGCGGCCGCGTGCTCGACCCGTTCGCCGGCTCGGGGACGACGCTCGTCCAGTGTCTCGAGTCGGGCTACGACGCGGTCGGGGTCGACATCGCTTCCTTCAACTGCCTGCTCATGCGCGTGAAGACGGCCGAGTACGACCTGTTCGCGCTCGAGATCGACGTACGATCGGCGCTCGCACGCCGCGGCCGATCCCGCGCGCGGCCGCGCGGATACGTCCGCGAGTGGTACTCGCCGACTGCAGCGGCAGAGCTCCTCCACTTCCGGTCGCTGCTCGACGACTACGAGCACGCGGACGTCCTGCGCGTCGTGCTCGCGCGGGCCGCGCGCTCTGCCCGGCTCACGACGCACTTCGACCTCGAGTTCCCCGTCGCAGCCCAGCACGAGCCGTATTGGTGCCACAAGCATCGGCGCACCTGCACGCCGGTGCAGGAGGCCGACAAGTTCCTCTCGCGCTACCTCGTCGACACGCTCGAGCGCCTGAAGGACTTCGAGAAGGTGCGTGCGAGTGGGCGCGTGGCCGAGGTCCGCCACGGCGACGCGAACGATGTGGCGATTCGACGGCGTGTTCGACGGGATCGTCACCTCGCCGCCGTACCCGGGCCTGATCGACTACCACGAGCAGCATCGCTATGCCTACGAGCTCCTCGGTCTCGACGACCGCCGCGAGCGTGAGCTCGGCGCGGCGGCTCGCGGCACGAGTCGCCGCGCGATCGAGGACTACGTGGACGGTGTCTCGGGCGTGCTCCGTCGGGGCTCCGAGTCGCTCGAGCCGGACGCGCCGGTTCTCGTCGTCGTCAACGATCGTCGCGACCTCTACCCGGAGATCCTTCGTCGAAGCGGTCTGTGCCTCGTCGATCGACTCGAGCGACATGTGAACCGACGTACCGGTCGCCGCGCAGGGGAGTACTTCGAGTCGATTCTGGTCTGTGTACGAGAAACGTAAGAGATCGGTCGGGGCCCCGAAGTCGGCCGACACCGGGGGTAGCCTGGCCCGGGCAGGCCACCGAGAAAGGGGTATACGACATGAGAAAGCTCTTGCGCCGGCCCTCGCCGGCGATGGTTGTTGCCTGCCTCGCGCTGCTGGTAGCGCTCGGTGGGACGAGCATCGCAGCGGTCGGGCAGCTCGGCCCCCAACAGCGTGGGGCCGCGTCAGCTTCAGTTCGGCGCTGTCACGAATCCGAAGATTCGGAACAACGCTGTGAACTCGGCGAAGGTCGCGAACCGGTCGCTCCTGCGAGTCGACTTCGCACCCGGCCAGCTTCCCGCGGGCCCGACTGGTCCGCAGGGGCCTGCGGGTCCGCCGGGCGCTGCAGGCGCAGCCGGAGCAAGGGGAGCTCCTGGTGTGATCGGCCCGATCACCGTCCGGACCGCCTCGGGGAGCGTCGACGGCGGCACGGCTGAGAATGGCGAATACAACTCGCGCCGTGTCACTGCGCTCTGCCAGGGGACCGAGCGGGCCATCTCCGCGGGCACGTCCTGGAGCGATGACGCTGGGGGCCGCGAGCTGATGACCGGCGAGCTCGAGCCGCAGCTGAACGGACAGAGCCAGGTCGTCGGGTTCCTCGGCGTCGGCCTCAACGACAGCGGCAACACGAGCACCTTCACCGTGCACGTCCTCTGCTACACGCCGACGACGTAGCGCTTTCGTAGCGAACTCGGCACTGCGGTGTGATCACCGATCGCGCCGCAGTGCCTACCGTGGCGTGGGTGCTCGCGAAGGCGGTCACCCACGCTCTCGTGGGCCTCGAGCCGCGCAAGGTCGAGGTCGAGGCCCACCTTCAGCCGGGCATTCCCGGCGTTCGCGATCGTGGGGCTCGCAGACCGCGCGTGCCAGGAGGCGAAGCATCGCGTCCGGAGCGGTGTGGTCTCCGCCGCGCTCGAGTGGCCGCTCAACCGGCGCATCACGGTCAACCTGGCTCCCGCCGCCCTTCGGAAGGAAGGCTCCGGCTTCGATCTCCCCATCGCGCTTGCGGTGCTCGGAGCGACGAGGCAGCTCCCGCCCGAGCGGCTTGCCGAGCACGCCGCCGTCGGGGAGCTCGCTCTCGACGGCACCATCCGCTCGGTCTCGGGCACGCTTGCCGTCGCCGAAGGAGCGGCGCGTGCCGGTCTGACACGGCTCGTCTGCGCAGCCGAGTCGGCTCCGGAGGCTGCGCTCGCGGGGATCGAGCCCGTCCCGGTGCGTCATCTTCACGAGGCGGTCGAGTACTTCCGCGGGCAGATCGACGCCCCGTCGTTCGAGCCGATCGACGAGAACGAGGTCGTCGGTGCTGCGGTCCTGGATCTGGCCGATCTGCGAGGGCAGGAGCGTGCGCGCCGCGCGCTCGAGATCGCCGCGGCCGGAGGGCACAACCTCCTGCTGATGGGCCCGCCCGGAACGGGCAAGACGATGCTCGCACGCAGGCTCCCGGGGATCCTGCCGACGCTGTCGCGGGAGGAATCGCTGGAGGTCACGCGCATCCACTCGGTTGCCGGGCTCCTGCCGCCGGGGCGCGCGCTCGTCGCGGTGCCGCCGTTCCGCGCGCCCCACCACGGGGCGTCCGCACCGGCGATCGTCGGAGGCGGCCCGAGCCCGCGTCCGGGCGAGGTGTCCCTCGCGCATCGAGGGGTCCTGTTCATGGACGAGCTTCCGGAGTTCCCGCGCTCCGTGCTCGAGTCGCTGCGGCAGCCGCTCGAAGACGGGTTCGTCGCCGTCGCACGCGTGGGCGGGCACGCGATCTTCCCGGCGCGCTTCCAGCTCGTGGGGACGATGAACATGTGCCCGTGTGGCGGACGTGGGGATCCCGCGCTCGAATGTGCGTGTTCGACGCAGAGGCTCTCCGCCTACCGAGAGAAGCTGTCGCGCGCGCTGCTCGATCGCTTCGACCTTGCGGTTGCGATGCCTCGGCCTCGGGCGGCAGAGCTCGCCGCTCCGAGAGCCGAGCCATCGGAGCGTGTTCGGGCTCGTGTTCTCGGAGCCCGGAAGCAACTCGGGCGCTCGCCGCCCCGCCGTGTGGACGCGGCCTCCGAGCTTCTCTCCAGTGCCGTCGACCGTCTCCCGCTGTCCGGTCGCGGGCGGACGCGGGTCGCGCGGGTCGCCCGCACGATCGCGGCGCTGGCCGGGGCGGCTGCGGTCGAGCCGTCGCATGTCGCCGAAGCGCTCTCGTACCGCATGCCCGGAGAGCTGCCAGCGGCGTGACTCCGACTGGGTGCATCCGGCTACGGGATGCCGCGTTTCCGCCGCTCCTCGCGGCGATTCACGACCCGCCGCCGCAGCTCTATCTCCGAGGGAGTGCGGGCGCCGAGGCTCTTGCTGGGCATGCGGTGGCGGTAGTCGGCGCGCGGTCGTGCTCGTCCTACGGTCGCTCGGTCGCACGCTCGCTGGCGCGCGATCTGGCCGCCGCGGGTCTCGTCGTGGTCAGCGGCATGGCGCGCGGGATCGACGGCGAGGCGCATCGCGGAGCGCTCGATGCAGGAGGTGCGACTGTCGCCGTCCTGGGCTGCGGGATCGATCGCGACTACCCGGCGGCTCACGCGGAGCTCGCGCGTCGCATCTGCGAGACCGGCGGCGTCGTGATCTCCGAGTACGAGCCCGGAGTCGAGCCGGCGCCGTGGCGGTTCCCAGCCCGGAACCGGATCATCGCGGGTCTGTGTGGGGCCACCGTCGTGATCGAGGCGCGCGAGCGTAGCGGCGCGCTGATCACCGCCGACTTCGCGCTCGAGGAAGGGCGCGAGGTGCTCGCCGTCCCGGGTGAGATCACCTCGACGCTGTCCGCGGGCACGAATGCGCTGCTCCGACTGGGCGCCACTCCCGTGACGGGCGCCGCGGACGTGCTCGAGGCGTACGGCCTCGAACCGGCTGCGCGAGCGGCTGTCACAGTGGGCACCGTCGCTGCGGCCCTCTTGACGCGGCTGGGCGAAGGTGCCTTCACCGCGGACGAGCTCGTTCGAGCCGCCGCCGTCGAGACGGGTGAGGGCGCGGCGGCGCTGATCGAGCTCGAGCTCGCCGGCCGCGTCACGCTCGAGGACGGTGTCTATCGGGCCGCGCTCTAGGATGCCCGCTTCATGTCGACGACCTCGTACTGGCTCGCCGAGCCGGCCGATCCGCTGCCCGCAGTCGAGCTCCGCGGCGAGGCGGACGTCGCGGTCGTCGGCGGTGGAATCACCGGTTGCGCCTGCGCGCTGGCGCTCGCCGAGGCCGGCCGAAGGGTTCGCCTATTCGAAGGGCGCGAGATTGCGGGTGGTGCGAGCGGCCGCAATGGCGGCTTCGCCCTGCGCGGCGGTGCTGCGCCGTTCCCCGTGCTCGCGGACTCGATCGGCGAGGAGGCCACGACGGCGCTCTGGCGCTGGACCGAGGCGGAGCTCCGCGAGCTCGGTGCCCACGCCGGCGATGCTCTCCGCTGGACGGGGAGCCTTCGCCTCGCCGTCGACGACGAGGAGCGCGAGGAGCTACGCGAGGAGTACGACGCGCTGATCGACGCAGGATTCGCCGCAGAGTGGCGCGAGGATCTCCCGCAGCCGCTCGCAGGTCGCTACCCGGCTGCGGTGTTCCACCCTCCCGACGCCGTTCTCCAACCCGCCCGGCTCGTCCGCAGGCTCGCACAGCGGGCCGCGGAAGCCGGTGTCGAGATCCACGAGCACACGCGCATCGGCTCAGCCCACGAGACGGGAGCGCCGACGGTGGTCGTCGCCACCGACGGCTACCCGAGCGGCCTTCTCGGCGAGCTGGAAGGGCTCATCGTTCCGACCCGTGGTCAGGTGATTGCAACAGAGCCGATCGACGAGATGCTCTTCGAAGTCCCGCACTACGGGCGTCACGGTTTCGACTACTGGCACCAGCGGCTGGACGGCAGGATCGTCGCGGGCGGTTTCCGAGACGTCTCGCTCGACACCGAATTCACGGCGGAGGAGATCACGACCCCGGTCGTTCAAGGTGCGCTCGAGCGTTTCGTCGAGGAGCATGTCGGCCGGCCGTTGCGGATCGACTTCCGCTGGGCCGGGATCTTCGGGATGGTCTTCGACTTCCTTCCCGTGATCGGGCGCGTTCCCGGCGACGAGCAGCTCTGGGTCGCCGGCGGCTACTCAGGGCACGGCAATGTGCTGGGGTTCGCTTCGGGCAGGCTCGTGGCGCGGGCGATCCTCGGCGACCGCGACCCGCTCCTCGACCTCTTCGAGCCCGCCCGGCTGCTTGTCCATTAGGGCGAGGCAAGCCTCGCCCCTACAGCTCGATCCACTGCAGCTCGAGCTCGGCGGCCTTCGCGTAGGCCGCCTTCGCTATCGCGAGATCCTGGATCGCGAGGCCCGTCGAGTCGAACAGCGTGACGTCGCCCGCACTTCGTCGACCCTCCGCCTCGCCGAGGAGCGCGGCTCCGAGCTCCGTGACGTCCTCCTGCCTGACTGCCCCGGTTGCGACGGCCGCGGCAAGCTCACCCCCATGGCTCGCCTGCTCCCAGTCGTCGCAGAACAGGTGTGCGCGACCGAGCTCCTCGATGGCGACCTCCGCCTTCCCGGGCCCGTCGGCGCCCATGAGCGAGACGTGCTGGCCCGCCTCGAGCGAGCCTGCCGGATAGAGAACCTCCGCGCCGGGCGTCACGGTGACCACCACCTCGCAGGCGAGAGCCTCCTCCGCGCTCGCCGCAACTCTGGCACCGAGTCGCTGCGCGACCAACTCGCGCCGAGCCTCGTCCAGATCCCAGACGAGTGGAGTGACGCCGCGCGCCACGAGCATGCGGGCGGTCTCCGCGCCGTTCGGTCCGCACCCGATGACCGCGTACGAGGAGGCCTCGGCGCGGCAGAGCGTGTCCGCCGCGAGGACACCCGCCGCGGCCGTTCTCAGCGCGGTGACCGCCGCGGCGTCGAGTATCGCGAGGAGCCGTCCGTCCTCCGCGTCTGAGAGGAGCACGAGCCCCGTCACCGTCGGCAGGCCGCGGGCCGGGTTCCCCGGAAACGACGTCACCCACTTCAGCAGCGCGTGGCCGTCACCGATCGCCGGCATGGCGCGGAAGTCGCCCGCGGGGTAGTTGGAGACGTAGACCTTCGACGGCATCGACCACGTCCGTCGAGCATGCGCTTCGAACGCGGCGCGAACGGCGTCGTACGCCTCGTTCGGCGAGACGGCTCGCTCGACGTCGGCGGTGCGGAAGACCGGGATCACGCTAGGACGACTTCACGGAGGAGATCAGCTTCAGCACCGACTCCTTCGCGTCACCGAAGAGCATCGTGGTCTTCGGATCGAGGTAGAGCTCGTTGTCGATGCCGGCGAACCCGGGGTTCATGGAGCGCTTCATGACGACGATGCTGGCGGCCTTGTCGACGTCCAGGATGGGCATGCCGTAGATCGGGCTGCCGGTGTCGCTCCGCGCGGCCGGGTTCGTGACGTCGTTCGCGCCGATCACCAGCGCGACGTCCGTCTGTGGGAACTCCGGGTTGATGTCGTCCATCTCGGAGAGCTGCGTGTACGGCACGTTGGCTTCGGCGAGGAGCACGTTCATGTGCCCCGGCATCCGGCCGGCGACCGGGTGGATGGCGTACTTCACGTCGACACCGCGCTCCTCGAGGAGATCGGCGAGCTGGCGCACGTCGTGCTGTGCCTGCGCGACGGCCATCCCGTAGCCCGGGACGACGACGACCTTGCGCGCGAACGAGAGCTGCACGGCGACGTCGTCCGCCGTCGTCGCGCGTACCGTGCGCCCGTCGTCGGCACGAGCCTGGCCGGTGCCCGCCTGCACCTGCCCGAACGCGCCGAAGAGGACGTTCGCGACCGAGCGGTTCATCGCCTTGGCCATGAGCAGCGTGAGCAACGTGCCCGACGCGCCGACGAGCATTCCGGCGACGATCAGGACGGTCGAGTCGAGGACGAAACCCGTCGCCGAGGCGGCGAGCCCCGTGAACGCGTTCAGGAGGGAGATGACGACGGGCATGTCCGCGCCGCCGATCGGAAGCACGAACATCACGCCGAAGACGAGCGCGAGGAGGATCAGCGCGAGGATCGCCCACTCGGCCTCGAGCCCGGCGACGATCGCGACGCCGAGTACCGCGGCCCCGCCGAGGATCAGGACGTTCACGACGTTCTGACCGGGGAACACGATCGGCCGCCCGCTGACGAGCTCCTGGAGCTTCGCGAAGGCGACGAGCGACCCCGAGAACGAGATCGAGCCGATGAGAGCCGACAGTGCGACGGAGAGCGCCTCGTCCCAGACGAGAACGCCGTCGAGCTCGTGAAACTCGGCGAGCGCGACGAGCGCCGCCGCACCGCCGCCGACCCCGTTGAACAGGGCCACCATCTGCGGCATCGCCGTCATCTTCACCTTGCGCGCGCCGATCAGGCCCACGACGCTCCCGATGGCCGCCGCCACGACGATCAGCGCCCAGTTGGAGATCCCCTCGATGAGCAGCGTCGTCGCGATCGCGACCAGCATCCCGACGCCTCCGAGCCAGTTCCCACGCCGTGCGTGCTTCGGCGAGGAGAGGAAGCGGAGCGCGAGGACGAAGCAGACGATCGCGACGAGGTAGAGGAGGCCGACGACGTCCGGATCAGAGATCACCGGTCGTCTCTCTTCGGCTCCGGGCGTCGCTTGAACATCTCGAGCATCCGGTCGGTCACGAACCAGCCGCCGACGACATTCGCGGTCGCGAGCACCATCGCGACGAAGCCAACGGTCTTCGTGAAGGTGTCGTCCGCGAACCCGAGGACGATGATCGCGCCGACGATGACGATGCCGTGGATGAAGTTCGTTCCGGACATCAACGGCGTGTGCAGCATCGTCGGCACCTTCGAGATCACCTCGAAGCCGAGGAACGCGGCCAGCACCAGGATCGTCAGCTCGACGACAAACGTAAGTTGGCTCACGCCGCGCCTTCTGGTCGGGTAACGCACGCCCCGCTGGTGATCTCGTCGTCCCAGTCGAGCGCGAGCTCGCCCTCGGGCGCGAGGTGGAAGAGCAGCGCTCCGACGTTCCGGGAGTAGAGCTGGCTCGCGTGGTACGCCATCGTGGACGGGAGGTTCGTCGTGCCGATCACCGTCACGCCGCCGTGTTGAGTGACCTCCCCGGGCCTTGTGACCTCGCAGTTCCCGCCCGTTTCGGCGGCGAGATCGACGATGACCGAGCCGCGCCGCATGCGCTCGACGGCGCTTGTGGGAATGAGCTTCGGCGCCGGGCGCCCCGGTACTGCGGCCGTCGTGATCACGACGTCGAAGTCGGGGATCCGCTCCTCGAGCGCTGCCTGCTGCTGCGCCTGCTGCTCTGACGTGAGCTCGCTCGCATATCCGCCGGTCGTCTCTTCCGCACGGACGCCGAGGTCGAGAAACGCCGCGCCGAGGCTTTCCACCTGCTCCGCGACCGCGGAGCGCACGTCGAACGCGGAGACGACGGCACCGAGCCGCCGCGCCGTCGCGATCGCCTGCAGCCCGGCGACGCCCGCCCCGATGACGAGAGCCCGCACCGGTGCGATCGTCCCTGCGGCGGTCATCAGCATGGGGAAGAGGCGTGGCACGCGATCGGCGGCGAGCACGACCGCCTTGTACCCGGCGACGGTCGCCTGTGATGAAAGCGCGTCCATCGACTGTGCACGGGTGATCCGTGGAATCGACTCCATTGCGAACGCGACGACTCCCTGTTCGCGTAGCCGAGCGATGCCCTCGGGGTCGGTGAGTGGCTCCAGAAAGCCGATGACGACCGTGCCCGACGCGATCGAGGTCACGACGCCCGCTGCGGGACGTGCCACACATGCGATCGCGTCGACCGAGGCGAGCAGCGTTCCCGCGTCGGCGAGCTCGGCTCCGGCGCTCTCGTATTCCGCGTCCGAGAACCCCGCGTGCTCTCCGGCACCGCGCTCGACACGTACTTCGAACCCGACCTCGCGGAGCTTCGAGATCGTCTCGGGGACGAGCGCGACGCGACGCTCGCCGGGAGCCGTCTCCTTCGGAACCGCGACTCGCATGCGGTGGCGAACTCTATGTCGGGGCCACGCCGGCGGTGCCCGGAACCGTCACAGCGACGACCACACCTCGATCTTCGTGCGTGTCCGTCGGATCACCTCGTCGGTGAATGCGCTCGTCCCCGAATGGCCGCCGAGATCGGCCGTTCTGATCCCGTCCGCGACGGCCTCGAGGCACGCCTCGCGGATCGCGCGTCCGGCGGTCTGCGTCTGCTCGTCATCGGAGTGGGAGAGCAGCGCCGCACCCGCGAGGATCATCGCCATCGGGTTCGCGACGTCCTTCCCCTCGAGCGACGGCGCGGTTCCGTGGGCGGCCTCGGCCATGAGCGCATTCGGCACGTAGTCGTCGCCGAATGCGACGAGCAGCGACTCCGAGCCGGCAATCGAGCCGAACAGAGGCAGCACGAGGTCGGACAGGATGTCGCCGTCGCGATTCAGGGCGGGAATCACCATCGGTGCGCCGCTCGACGAGATCAGCAGCGCGAACGTCGCGTCGATGAGCTGCGGCTCGTACGGCACGTCGGGATGGCGCGTGGCCGCCTCGTCCATCTCCTCCTTGAGCATCCCCTCGTAGATCGGGCTGACCGTGTACTTCGGTCCGCCGAAGACCTTGGCGCCGGTTCGCTCGGCCTGACGGAACGAGAACTCCGCGACCGCGTGGCAGATGCGCCGCTCGATGCGCTCGGTGCGGAGCGCGATCTCGTCGTCGCCCTCGCCCTCGCGCCACTCCTTCGCTCCGTATGCGTCTCCTACTGCCATGCGTACGACGGAGATGGGGGCGTGGACGCCTCCGAGCGGGACGACGCCGGGGATGCGGCGTCCAGTGCGCACGATCACCTTCCCGCCGATCTCCTCGCGGAGGATCCGGTTGGGCGAGCCGACGTCGTCCGCACCCTCCGGCGTGACCGTGGCGGCTTTCAGCCCGAACCCGTGCTCGCGGACAGCCTTCGCAGCCTCGTACACGACTGCGTTCCTCGTCGCTCGGCGGCCCTCGAGGGAGAGGTCGAAGCGGACGAAGCCGAGCTCGACGCCGACCACGTCCGCAGCAAGCGTTCGCAGCGCCTCCTCCAGGAGCTCCTGGCCGGTCTGGTCGCCTTCGAGGACTGCGATCGTCTGCATGCGCCGATCGTACTGCGTACGATTGGCGCCAAAAAACAGACCGTGCTTTTACGTTGCATTTCCTATCTCTTTTACTCTAGTATCCGCTCGCGAAACAGTACGAGTCAGGAGGAAAAGAGATGGCACGAAAGACGATCCTCGTATGCGACAAGTGCAGCAAGGAAGTCCCGGAGAGTCGCGGCGCGGTCATGCGCCTCAATTACACCGATGCGCGACGCGGCTCGAAGCAGGCCGATCTCTGCGACGACTGCGCAGCCGGGATGCCGGGCCAGGCGGTCGCCAGGCGCGGCCGGCGCCCGAAGTCGGTCGCGTAGCCCGAAAGGGTCAGGCTTCGAAGGGCTGACCCTTTCCACGCTCTTTGCACAGAGTCGTGCCTGTGCGTACGAAAGCAGGCCCGAGCCCAGGACTACGATGGACCGATGGGTCTCTCGCTCGTCCTGGGGCCGGCTCACGTCGGCAAGGTCGCGCTGCTTCTGGAGCGCTATGTCGACGTTCTCGACCGCGATCCGTGGCTTCTCGTGCCGAATCGGGTCGACGTCGATCGCGTCGAGCGCGACCTCGTTCGTCGACGCCCGGCGCTGCTCGCGGGCACCGTCGGGACGTTCGACGATCTCTTCCGGCATGTCGCGGACGGAGGCAGCGACGCACTGCCCATCGCCTCCGAGATCCAACGCACCCTGGCCGTTCGACGCGCCGTGGCGCGCGTCGAGCTCGACGAGCTGAGCACGTCGGCGACGACCGCCGGATTCGCCGACACGCTGCTCCAGACGATCGGCGAGCTCGAGTCGGGACTCGTCCACCCGAGCGCCCTCGCGGGCGATCTCGCACTGCTCGTCGCCTCGTATCGCGAGGAGCTCGCTGCCCTCGGCCTCTTGGATCGCGACGGGCTCCGCCGGCTCGCAGTCGAGCGTCTCCGCGGAGACCTCGGCTCCTGGCACGGTTCGCCCGTCTTCGCGTACGGGTTCGAGGATCTCACCGGGGCGGAGTGGGCGCTGCTCGAGGCGCTCGCCGCACGCGCCGACGTGACGGTGTCGATCCCGTACGAGCCGGGCCGAGCGGTGTTCCAGGCGCTCGAGCGGACGGTCGCCGATCTGGCCGGGCTCGCCGGGGGGAAGATCGAGGAGCTTCCGCGTGCGGAGGCGGGTATGACGCCCGCCGCACTCGCTCACGTCGAGCGCGAGCTGTTCTCGGATGACGCATGCGCCGCCCCGACGCTCGACGGCGCAATCCGCTTTCTCGAGGGAGCGGGAACGCACGGGACGGTGGAGCTGCTCGCGAGCGAGCTCGCGTCACTTCTCCGCGGCGGGACCGCGCCCGAGCGGGTCGCTGTCGTATGCGAGTCGCCGGATCGGTGGCGCGCGCCCCTCGAGGCAGCCCTGACGCAGCTCGAGGTCCCGTTCACGGTCGAGCACGGCCGTCGTCTCGGCGAGGCTCCGCTCGGCCGGGCCCTGATTGCGCTCCTCCGATACGAGTGGACCGGCGGCTCGCGCGGCGATCTCTTCGCGTTCCTGCGCTCTCCGTTCTCCGGGCTCGAGCGGCGATCGGTCGACTTCGTGGAAGGCAGGCTGCGCGGACGCGCGATCGCCGATCCCGCGCGTGTCGACGAGGAGAGCGAGCGGCTCCGTGGCGCACCTGTGCCCGCACTCGTTGCACTACGCGCCGAGCCCGATCCGATCGCAGCGGCGAGGCGGCTGCTCGATGCGATGCTTCGCAACGCCTGGGGCCTCGAAGCGCCTCCGACCGGCGGCGACGCACGAGCTGACGCCCGCGCGCATCGAGCCGCAGCACGCGCTCTCGACGAGCTCCGTGCTCTTGCCGAGGGTGGCTTCGACGTGGGAGGGGAAGACGTGGTCGTCGCCCTCGAGCGCACGCGGCTCCCCCCGGGCGGCCCCGAGGCCGGCCGCGTGGCCGTCCTCGACCACGAGCGTGCGCGCACGCGCGCGTTCGACGTCGTCTTCGTTCTCGGGCTCGAGGAAGGCGTGTTCCCGCGCCGAGCTCGGCCCTCACCGCTCCTGAGCGACGATGCGCGTCGTGAGCTCGGAGGTCGTCTCGAGCAGCCCGACGCCGTCGCTCGCGATCGTTACCTCTTCTATACGACGTGCACGCGAGCAGCCCAGCGGCTCGTTCTCGTGCGCGAGGCGGCCGGCGACGAGGGCACGCCGCGGGAGCCCAGCCCCTTCTGGGAGGACGTGAGGTCGCTGTTCGACCAAGCGGAAGTCCAGCGCGCGACGCGGCGGAGGCCGCTTTCGGCCCTGACATGGCCTCTCGAGACGGCGCCCAGCGAGCGCGAGCGGCTCCGGGCGCTCGTCCGCCTCGCCGCCGACGACACGGAAGGTGCGAACGCGCTCGCGGCGGCGAACGACTGGTCGCGCCGGCTCGACCGCGCGCGGCGCGCCTTCGAGCGCACGACCACACTCCGAAGCCCGGCCGCTGTCGAGCCGTTCGCGGCGAAGACGGTCTTCTCCGCGACCGAGCTCGAGCGCTTCGCCGACTGCTCCTCGGCGTGGCTGGTCGAGCGCATCATCGACCCGAAGAAGATCGATGCGGAGCCGGACCCGATCCTGCGCGGGCAGGTCTTGCACACGACGCTGCATCGGTTCTACGCGATGATCCCGCGCGAGCTCGACTCCGAGCGCGTCACTCCCGAGAACCTCGAGCGCGCAATCGTGCTCGCCCACCGCTGCCTCGACGACGCCCTCGAGTCCGGCGTGCGTCTCGATCTCACGAAGCTGCAGGCTGCCGAGCTGCGCCACACGCTCCGCTCGGACCTCGAAGGCTTCTTGCGCGACGAAGCCGCGTCCGGGGTCGGATTCGTCCCGCGCAGGCTCGAGGTGTCGTTCGGCTCGGAGCGCGCCGCGCCAGAGCTGCAGCGCGGGCTGCCTCTTGCGGACGGCATCTGGCTCTCCGGGAAGATCGACCGGATCGACATCGACCCGTTCAGCGCCCGCGGCATCGTCCAGGACTACAAGTCGGGCAAGGGCGCGCACTCAGCGCGGGAGATCGACCGCGAGCTCCGGCTGCAGATCCCTCTGTACATCCTCGCGCTTCGCGATCTCGTCGGAGTGGAGCCGCTGGGCGGCGTCTATCGGGCGCTCGCCGGCCGGCGGCTCACGCGCGGGATGCTCCGCGAGAGCGCGCGCGACGACCTGCCCGGGTTCGCCCGCGACGACTACCTCGACGAGGAGACGTTCTGGGCGCAGATCGAATCCGCGCGCGAGCGTGCGGCAGAGAACGCCGGCCGCATCCGTGCCGGCGACGTGCAACACGACCCCAAGGGCGACGGCTGCCCGGCGTGGTGCGATCTCTGGCCAATGTGTCGGGTGGCAAGAGCGTGAGAATGAGGGCTGCTTCGCGAGTCTGGGAACCTCCCGGTTCCCCCACGCCCCCTCCACTGGTCCGCTTCGCGGACAAGGCGCTTCGCGCCTGGTGCGACCTGTGGCCGATGTGCCGGGTGGCGAGAGCGTGACCGTCGTCGAGATGGAATCGGCGCTGAACGAAGAGCAGCTCGCGGCCGTCGAGGCGGAAGGATCCGTCTTCGTCTCGGCCGGCGCAGGGACCGGGAAGACCTCGGTTCTCGTCGAGCGCTACGTCCGGGCCGTCTGCGATCGCGGCATCGACGTCGATTCGATCCTCGTCATCACGTACACGCGCAAGGCAGCCGGGGAGCTGCGGACCCGCATCCGCGCCGCGCTGCGGGAGCGCGGACGACCCGACCTCGCGCGTGAGCTCGACGGCGCGTGGATCTCCACGGTCCATGGCTTCTGCAACAGGCTGCTACGCGCGCATCCGTTCGCGGCCGGTCTCGATCCTCGCTTCCGCGAGCTCGAGGACTCCGGTGCGGCCGTTCTCCGTGGGGAGGCCTTCGTGCGCGCGCTGGATGCGTTCTGCGCAGACGGCGACGCCGAGAGGCTGAGGCTGCTGGCCACCTACCGGGCCGACGGCCTGCGCCGGATGCTGACCGGCGTCTACGCGACGTTGCGCTCTGCCGGCCGCGAGCTCGTTCTCGAGCTCGGAGAACGGCCGAGCGTCGAGAGCGCGGCCGAGGCGTTCCGCACGGAGGCCGAAGTACTGTCGGCGGACGCCGCTGCGACCGAGGTGCAGCGCCGGAACGCGACCGAAGCACTCCGGTTCCTCGGCGGAGGAGCCGCGCCGGAGCGAATCGTCGATCTGTCGGCGTTCGCCTGCCGCGGTGTGCGTGCAGCGTCGTACGAAGCGGCTCGCAAGGGTGCCGAGCGCTCCGCACTCGAGGAGCTGGCCGCCCTCGACCGCGATCTCCTCCAGGAGCTCCTCGATGGATTCGGAGCCGAGTACGCGGCGGCGAAGCGCCGGGAGTCCGTCGTCGACTTCGAGGACTTGCAGCTCGCGGCACGCGACCTGCTCCGCGACGATGCCTCGGTGCGCGAGGCGACGCAGCTCCGGTTCCGCATGGTCATGGTGGACGAGTTCCAGGACACGAACCGGCTGCAGTGCGAGCTCATCGACCTCGTCGCGCATCCGGATCTCACCGAGGTGTTCACGGTCGGCGACGAGTTCCAGTCGATCTACGGGTTCCGCCATGCCGACCTCGAGGTCTTCCGCGAGCGACGCGCGCAGGCGCCGACCCTCCTCGCGCTCGCCCGGAACTACAGGTCTCGTCCGCAGGTGCTCGCCGCTGTGAACCACCTCTTCATCGACGAGTTCGGCGACGACTACCAGCCGCTCGCGGCCTCGGCAGAGTTCCCGGATCCGGTCTTCGGCCATCCGGTCGAGCTGCTCGTCACGGACAAGGCGAGCTTTGCGGAGACGTCGGAGCACTGGCGGACGGGAGAGGCGCGGCGGATCGCGAGTCGCGTACGCGAGCTCGTCGACTCGGGAGAGGCCGAGCCCGGCGACATCGTCGTGCTGTTCGCCGCTGGAACCGACGCCGAGCGCTACGAGGAGGCGCTACGGCGCGAAGGCCTCCCGACGTACAGGGCAACCGGGCGCGGCTACTTCGGGCAACAGCAGGTCGTCGACCTGCTCGCGTACCTACGGCTGCTCCACAACCGCTACGACGACGTCGCGCTGACGACAGTGCTCGCGTCCCCGTTCGTCGGCGTCTCGAACGACGCGCTCGTGCTCCTCCGGAGGAACGCGCCGCGCCGACCGCTGTTCACGGCGCTCGAGCGCACCCTCCCCGAGCAGCTCGATCCGAGCGACGAGCGGTTGCTCCGCGCGTTTCTCCAGCGCTACGAGCGTCTCGTGCGCGCGTCGACGCGAATCGGCCTGGAGCCGCTCTGCGAGCGGGTCGTGAGCGAGCACGACTACGATCTCGCGGTTCTCGCCCGCTGGGATGGCGCGCGTCGGTTCGCGAACATCCGCAAGCTCGGTCGGCTGGCGCGCGAGTACGAGGCAGTTCGTGGAGCCGACATCGCCGGCTTCGTCCGGTTCGTCCGCGAGCAGGATGCACTCGGCGCGAAGGAGCTCGAGGCCGTTGCGGAGGAAGAGGGCGGGGGTGCCATCCGACTTCTCACGATTCATGCTGCGAAGGGCCTCGAGTTCAAGGTCGTGATCGTCGCCGACGCCGGCCGGGACGTCGGCGGTCCGCGCGGCCCCGACGAGATCGTGGCGCTCTCCGACGGGAGGTTCGGGTTCCGGATGCTGCATCCGGTCCGCGGCCGGCGCGAGCCCGTGTTCGACTGGGACGACGTGAAGGAAGCCGCGGGTGACCAGGAGCGCGCCGAGCGGCTGCGCCTCTACTACGTCGCGATGACACGTGCGATCGATCGGCTGATCGTCTCGGGCGCGATCGAACCCGCCCGAAGCGCCGATCGGACGACGCCTATCGGCTGGGTGCTCGACCGACTCGCTGCGCACGAGGCGGTGGCCATCGCTGATGAGACCTCGATCGAGCTCGACCGGGGCGACGCGCGGTTCGTGCTCACCGTGGCGCGGCACGACGGCGACGACCTGCCCGAGTCGGTCGAGGAGGAGGACACGAGCGAGCTCCAGCTCCTTCTCTTCGACGAGCTCCCGACAGGCCGGCCGCGGCTCGGAATCGAGCTTCCGGCGCTCGCCGCGATCCCCGCTCCGCCGGTGCACGACGTACGACGGCTCTCCTACAGCGCGCTCGCCCTCTTCGAGCGCTGCTCGTATCGCTTCTATGCCGAGCGCGTACTCGGTCTTCCGCCGCGCGAGGCGGTGAACGGTTCGGGCATGGGCTCCGGCCTCGCGGCCACCGAGACCGGGGATGCCGTGCACCGCTTGCTCGAGCTCGTCCCGCTGGACGCCCCCGTCCCGCCCTCGGTCGAGGATCTCGCGGAGAGCGTTCGCGCGTGGTATCCGGAAGCCAGCGACGGCGAGCTCGAGCGCATCGCCGCCCTCGTGGAGGCGTACTGCGCCTCTCCGCTGGCGGCGCGGCTCGCGGAGCTCGAAGGCGCTGCGCCGGAGCGCCCGTTCACGTTCGAGCACGACGGCGTCCTGATTCGGGGTCGCCTAGACGTGCTCTGGCTGGACGGCGACCGCGCGCTCGTCGTCGACTACAAGTCCAATGCGCTCGAAGAGCGTACGCCCGCCGAGATCGTCGAGTCCGAGTACGGGCTGCAGCGGCTCGTCTACGCACTCGTGTGCCTGCGCGGCGGGTCGAGCGAGGTCGAGATCGCGTACCAGTTCCTCGAGCGGCCGGAAGAAGTCGTGTCGACGTCGTTTACTCGCGACGACACCGCTCAGCTCGAATCCGAGCTCTCGGCGGCGATCGCGCGGATCCAGGCAGGCGACTTCCGGCCCACGCCGAGCGAGTTCGCATGCTCGGACTGCCCGGCGCTCGATCTCGTCTGCGCCGGGCCGCGCCTCGCATTCGCGCGGTAGCCTCGCGCCATGCGCGTCGCCGCGATCAGCGACATCCACGGGAACCTGCCCGCGCTCGAGGCGGTGCTCGCGGAGATCGAGCGCGAGGAGGTCGACGCGATCGTCGTCGCCGGCGACACGATCTCGGGCCCGTGGCCCGTCGAAGTGTTCGATCTCGTCGTTAGGCACGAACCAACGATCGTGCGCGGGAACGCCGATCGCATAGTGATCGAGCGTGACGACCAGTACGGCCCGCTCGCGATCTGGTGCGCCGATCGCCTCGGCGCCGGCCGTCTCGAGGCTGCGTCCGGCTGGCCGCTCACGCAGGAGCTCGCCCTCGACGGGCTGGGGCGGGTCCTCGTTTGCCATTCGACGCCCGTCTCCGACGACCCGATCTACACGCGCCTCACTCCGGATGACGAACTGGTTGCACTGCTCGGTCCCGTCGAGGCCGATGTGCTCGTGTGCGGGCATACGCACATGCAGGTCGACCGGACGCTGGCGAGCGGTCTGCGGGTGGTCAATCCCGGGAGCGTCGGGATGCCGTACGAGGGTGAGCGTGGTGCGTTCTGGGCCCTGCTCGGCCCGGGCATCGAGTTCCGTCGCACCGCGTACGACGTCGAGGCCGCCGTCGGCGCGATCGAGGTGTCGGGGGCGCCCGTCGAACCCAATCTCCTCGGCTACCTCTTGGAGCCACCGGATCCCAGCGCGACCGCCGAGTACTTCGAGTCGCTCCGTGCCACGTAGCTACGTCGGCGAGGCGCGGCGGGGCCTGGGTCGTCGACGCGAGCGGATCGCGCCGATCGTCGAGCGGCTCGCCGCCGAGCACTCCGACGCCGAGATCGCGCTTCGCTTCCGGAGCGACCTCGAGCTGCTCGTCTCCGTGATGCTCTCCGCACAGACCACGGACGTGAACGTGAACAAGGTCACGCCGGCGCTCTTCGCCAAGTACCGCAGGCCCGAGGACTACCTCGCGGTTCCGGTCGAGGAGCTCCAGCGCGACATCTACGCCACCGGATTCTTCCGGCAGAAGGCGAAGGCGATCCGCGGGACGATGCGTCTGCTCATCGAGGAGTTCGACGGAGAGGTTCCTCGCCGGCTCGAGGACCTCGTGACGCTCCCCGGAGTCGCGCGCAAGACCGCCAACGTGGTGTCCGCGGAGCTCGGCCACGCCCAGGGCATCGTCGTCGACACGCACGTGCGCCGGCTCTCGCAGCGTCTCGGGCTCACGCGGAACGACGATCCGGTGAAGATCGAGCGCGATCTCCAACGCGTCGTGCCGCGCGCCGACTGGGCGCGCTTTCCCCACCTCCTGATCTGGCACGGTCGCCGCGTCTGCGATGCTCGGCGCCCGCTCTGCGAGGAGTGTGCGATCGAGGATCTCTGCCCCTCGTCCCGCCTGGCCAGGCGGCAGTAGACGCGAGGCGGCCGCGTTTAGGGACGTTCGCGCGCACATCTAGATCCAGCGGCGCCAGCGGAAGATCGCGAGCTGGATGAGCGTCGAGAGGACGATCAGGCCGGTGGACGCGCCGATAGACCAGTAGGTGTCGTCGAAGGCGGACTCGAAGTTCTGGCCGTAGTAGCCGACGATCAGGCTCGGCACGAGGACGAGCGATGCGATCACGGTGAGTTTCTTGTTGACGTCGCCCTGACCTTCGACGACCTTCGACTGGTGGTGGTCGCGCACGCCGGCGAGGAGGTCCCGCGCGATGTCGAGCTCCTCGGTCACGCGCACGAGCGTCTCGTACGTGTCGGAGAACAGTCGCTCGATCTCCGGTGGGAAGAGCAGATGGTCGCCGATCTCGATGCGGCCGTCGAGGACGCGTCGGACTGCGGCGCGTGTCGCGGCGACGGTTCTCCTTCCGTCGAGCAGCTCGTGGCGCAGGTCCGAGAGTCGTGCCCGCACGCGGCTCGGCGGCCACCTGTCGAGCGCGTCCTCGAGCTCCTCGATCTCCGCGTACACGGCGTCGATCGAGTCGAGAAAGGAGTCCGCGACGTCGTCGACGACCCGGTGCACGAGCTCGCCCGCCTCGGCACTGCGTTCGACTGCCGGATGGAGCGCGGAGATGTCGAACGGCTCGCCTCCTCCCAGTGTCTTGCGCACCGTGACGACGACGCCCGGTGTGGCGACAAGATCGATCTCCTGGTAGCCGACGCGATCCTCGTGCGGGAGCGGACGCGATGCGATCAGCACGCCGAACACATACGCGCCGTGTCCTTCGATAAGCGGGCGTGGCTCGCGGCCCTCGTCCGTACGCGCGACCAGGGCCTCGACGACCTCCGGATCGACGTGGATCGGCAGCGTCGCGAGGAGCTCTTCGCGGGTCGGGTCGACGAGGTCGAGCCAGCGGGCGCTCACACCGCGCGAGGCTAACGAGCGGTGCGGTCGGAGCCGGAGCGGTGCCTAGGCGGTCGCCGTGGCGACTTCTGGCAGGTGGTGCTGCTCCTCGAGCCAGCGTTGCGCGTCGAGCGCGGCCATCGTGCCCGATCCCGCTGCCGTGACGGCCTGCCGGTACGTGTGATCCTGAACGTCCCCTGCTGCGAAGACGCCGGGGATGTTCGTCCGCGTCGAGCGCGGATCGGTGACGAGGTACCCCTGGTCGTCGTGGTCCAGCCAGTCGAGGAAGAGCGCCGTGGTCGGGTCGTGACCGACGGCCACGAACAGGCCGTCCGCGTCGATCTCGCGCGCCTCGCCCGTGCGCGTGTCCTTCAGCCTGAGACCCGTCACGTGGCCGTTCCCTTCGCCGAGCACCTCCTCGACGACCGCGTTCAGCACGAACTCGACCTTCTCGTTCTCGCGTGCGCGATCGACCATGATCGGGGACGCCCGGAACTCCTCGCGGCGGTGGATGATCACGACCTTGCTGGCGAAGCGGGTCAGGAACGTGGCCTCCTCCATCGCCGAGTCACCGCCGCCGACTACCACGACGACCTTGTCGCGGAAGAACGCTCCGTCGCATGTCGCGCAGTACGAGACGCCGCGGCCCTGGAGCGTCTGCTCGGAGGGGAGGCCGAGTTGCCGCGCACTGGCACCGGTTGCCACGATCACGGAGTCCGCGCGATGCTCCTCGTTGCCGACGTACACGCGGAAGGGCCGCTCGGAGAAGTCCACGCGCGTTACGTCGTCGGTGACGAACTCGGCGCCGAAGCGCTCGGCCTGGCGACGGAAGTCGGCCATCATCGCCGGCCCCATGACGCCGTCCGCATATCCGGGGTAGTTCTCGACGTCACTGGTGATCATGAGCTGGCCGCCCCAGTTGAAGCCCTCGATGACGAGCGGCCGCAGGTTGGCGCGGGCCGTGTAGAGGGCGGCGGTGTACCCCGCAGGGCCGCCACCGATGATGATCACGTCACGGACGTCGCTCACACAGTCTCCTCACGCAGAGCGTAGCCCCACCACAGGGCGCATCAGGGATGGAAACGCATCGACGTCGGTCGATGTTCCCGACACACGCCTAGGCCGCGTCGGCGTCGCCGGCGAGGATCGCAACCATGAGCCTGTCGTCCGGGGCCAGCTCCGGCGCCTGAACGGGCACCGTGTGGGCGGAGCGAGGCTCGAGATCGGGGAGCTCCCGATCCGACAGCGTCGTCTGACCGAGCTTTCGCGCAGTGGGAAGGACGCGGCGCTCGAGCGACCCCACCGTGTCGTTGTACGCACCGACGGCCTTGTCGAGCGTCGATCCGAGCTTCGCGAGATGTGTTCCGACTGCGACGGTCATACGCTCGTAGAGCTCCTTCCCGAGCGCGTGCACGACCCTCGCGTCCTCTGCCACCTTCTCCTGTTGCCAGCCGTGCGCAATCGCCTGCAGGAGCACGATCAGCGTCGTCGGCGAGGCGATGTGCACTCGCGACCGAACTCCGGTCTCGACCAGGCTCGGATCCTGCTCCCACGCCGAGCGGAAGAAGCCCTCGTCGGGGAGGAACATGACCACCCACTCGGGGCTGTCGGCGAACTGCTGCCAGTACGACTTCGCAGCCAGCTTCTGCAGGTGGTCTCGGACTTGTCGCGAATGATCTTCCAGGCTCCTCCTGCGAACGTCGTCGTCCGTCGTCTCCTGCGCTTCGAGGTACGCGGCGAGCGGGACCTTCGCATCGACGACGACCTGCTTGCCTCCCGGCAGTCGCACGACGAGGTCGGGGCGGAGACGGCCGTCCTCACTCGACGCGGTGACCTGCTCGGCGAAGTCGCAGTACGGGAGCATTCCGGCGATCTCGACAACGCGCTTGAGCTGGATCTCGCCCCACCGACCGCGCGTGTGCGGAGTCCGCAGCGCATTCCTGAGGGACGTGGTCTGCTCGCCGAGATCGGTGAGATGGCGGCTGAGCTCGCCGTATCCCTTCGCGCGCGCCCGGTCGAGCTCCTGGACGCGCTCGCCGACCGCTCGAAGCGACTCCTCGAGAGGCTTGACCGTGCCTTCGAGCTTCGTCGAGGCGAGCTCCACGAGTGCCGTGTTCGTCTGCGCGTACACCTCGAGGGAGGCCGACTTCACCGCGGCGTGCAGCCGTGCATCCGACGTCTCCTCCGCCGATTCGAGGCGCGCCTCGACCCCGGCGAGTGCGCGCTCGAGCGCGATCACCTCCTGAATCCGACGCCTGCGCTCCACGAGAGCAGGGCGCACGGC
The DNA here is from genome assembly GCA_963744505.1 of uncultured Gaiellaceae bacterium. Lineage (GTDB taxonomy): Bacteria > Actinomycetota > Thermoleophilia > Gaiellales > Gaiellaceae > GMQP-bins7. The sequence continues at coordinate 22,700 of CAVUTL010000001.1, read as the reverse complement.
GATAGAGACGGCGAGCGCGCCGACAGCGAGACCGATGAGGAGAGCTGCGATGACCATCGAGCCGATGCACGGTAATCCCGTCTCCGGACGGCACGTCTTACGCAACCGGGGCTGAACAGGGGACGCTGCTACCCTCGCCCGCGGACATGGCCGACAAGCCCCGCGTCAAGGCGCCGAAGCAGCGCGCATCCTCCTCGAGCACCGACTCTTCGCGGCGCCGAACCGCGACGATCGGCGCCGCGGTCGCAGGCGTCGCGCTGGGCTTCGTCGTCGTCGCGGTCCTCCTCGGGCTCGTCGGCGGTGGCGGCGGCATCGACGAAGAGGCGCTGCGGACGAAGCTGGAGTCGGCCGGGTGCACGTTCCAGTCCGTGAAGGCGCTCGAAGCCACGCACTCGATCGAACAGCCGGGTGGGACGTCGGACCAATGGAACACCGACCCGCCGACGAACGGCCCGCACTACGGCATCGCCGCGATCTTCGGGATCTACGAGGACGAGCTCGAGCTCGCGCGCGTCGTGCACAACCTCGAGCACGGCGGCATCGTCATCCTCTACGGCGACGAGGTGCCGGACGCGACGGTCGACGAGCTGCGGGGGTTCTACGACGACCATCAGACAGGCACCATCATGGCCCCGCTCGACCGACTCGGTGACGAGTTCGCCCTCGGCGCCTGGGTCGTCGACGGCGACACGGACAACGGCTTTCTCGCGAAGTGCTCCGACTTCGACGACGACGCGACGTCGTCGTTCTTCAGCGCCCTCCAGTTCCGTGGGCCGGAGCGCTACGACCCCGGCGATCTCCGGCCGGGCCACTAGCCCCGCGTACACTCGTGGCGCCGGGGTGGCGGAACGGGTGAGACGCGCCCGCCTTAAAAGCGGGTGTCCCTCAGGGGGCGTGCGGGTTCGAGTCCCGCCCCCGGCACCGCCGCCCGTGGTCTGGGCGCTGAGATGGCCAGCTAGACTCGGCCGGCCGTGGCGAGCCTGTCCGACGAGCTTGCCCATGCCCAGCTCGAGTGGGATACGCCGCTCTACCGCATGGCGGTCGCGCAGTTCGACCAGGCGGTCCCGGTCGCGGGCATTCCCGACGACGTCGCGGAGCGCCTCCGCTATCCCGGAGCGCTCGACGATCGTGTCGATTCCGGTGCGCATGGACAGCGGCCGCCGTGTCGTCTTCCCCGGGTACCGGGTCCAGCACTCGAGTATCACCGGGCCGACCAAGGGGGGCATCCGCTACGACCCGGGGGTGACCCTCGGCGAATGCGCTGCACTCGCGATGTGGATGACGTGGAAGTGCTCGCTCCTACGCCTGCCGTACGGCGGCGCGAAAGGTGGTGTTCGCTGCGACCCGCGCTCTCTCTCGCTCGGCGAGCTCGAGCGCCTCACGCGCCGCTTCACCTCCGAACTCCTCCCGATCATCGGCCCCAAGGAGGACATCCCGGCGCCGGACATGGCCACGAACGAGCAGACGATGGCCTGGATGATGGACACGTACTCGATGCAGAGCGGCTACGCCGTGCCGGAGATCGTCACCGGGAAGCCGATCTCGATCGGCGGCTCCGTGTTCCGCCAGGAGGCGACGGGCGCCGGTGTCGTGATGGTGATCGCGAGCGCGTGCGATCGACTGGGATGGACGCTGTCCGACCAGCGGTGCGTCGTCCAGGGCTTCGGGAACGTCGGCGGCGTCGCCGCGACCGAGCTCGACACGCTCGGAGCGACGGTCGTCGCCGTCTCCGACGTCTCGGGCGGTCTCCATTCCGCTGCCGGCCTCGACATCGCGGCGCTCCATGCCTACGTGGGCGAGCACGGCTCGCTCGAGGGCTGCGATGCGGGCGATCGACTGACGAACGAGGAGCTCCTCGAGCTCGAGTGCGACATCCTCGTGCTCGCCGCCCGCGAGGACCAGGTCACGGCCGACAACGCGCCGCGCATCCGTGCGCGCATGATCGCCGAGGGCGCGAACGGGCCGACCTCGCTCGAGGCGGACGCGGTCCTGTGGGAGCGCGGCATCCCCGTACTCCCGGACGTTCTGACGAACGCCGGCGGCGTCACTGTGTCGTACTTCGAGTGGGTCCAGGACCTCGGCCGCCTCTTCTGGACGCGCGACGAGATCCGCGCGAAGCTCGCCGAGAAGCTGTCGAACGCGTTCGATCGCGTGTGGGACCTCGCCGACGACCGGAACGTGACGCTCCGCACAGGAGCGCTCGTCGCCGGGATCCGCGAAGTGTCGGATGCGCTGCAGGCCAGAGGGATCTTCCCGTGAACACCGTCCGCGATGCGATGGTCTCGAACCCCGGGCAGCTTCCCGCGAGCTCGTCCGCGCAGGCTGCCGGCGAGCTGCTGCAGCGGCCCGAGGTTCGGGCGGTGTACGTGACGGAGGACGAGCGCCTCGTCGGCGTGGTCACGCGGAAGACGCTCGTGCGCGAGGTGATCGCGCTCGGCCTCGATCCGCGGGAGACCGAGCTCCGCTCGATCGCCGAGGCACCGCATTTCACGATCGGGCCGGACGTCTCGCTCGACGAGGCGTTCCGCTTCCTCGAGACCGAGGACGCCGAGCGCGTTCCGGTCGTCGATGAGCACCATCGTCTGGTCGGGGTTCTTTCGCGGAGCGTCCTCCAGCGGCGGCTTGCCGAGGACGAGGAGGACGAGCCGCTCCCGCCTGCCGCGTAGACGCCCGTCCGACTCGCTGCGAAGATCCGGCGGGTGATCGTCTGCGCGTCGTGCGGCGAGGAGAACCCCGAGCGGGCTCGGTTCTGCCTCGCCTGTGGCGAGGCGCTCGTCGCCGAGTCGGCGGCCGGCGAGGAGCGGAAGGTCGTCTCGGTTCTCTTCGTCGATCTCGTCGGCTTCACCGATCGCTCGGATCGCGCCGATCCCGAGGACGTGCGCGCGACCCTGCGCCCGTACCACGAGAGCGTCAAGGCGGACATCGAGCGCTTCGGCGGCACGGTCGAGAAGTTCATAGGAGACGCGGTCATGGCCGTCTTCGGTGCGCCGGTCGCCCACGAGGACGACGCGGAGCGCGCGGTTCGTGCTGCGCTGCGGATCCTCGAGACGATCGAAGGTCTCCGCGAGGAAGGCCTCGACGTCGCGGTGCGCGCGGCGGTCACCACTGGCGAGACGGTCGTCGCCCTCGGAGCGCGACCCGAGCGAGGCGAGGGCATGGTTGCCGGTGATGTGGTGAACACGGCCGCTCGCCTCCAGTCGGCCGCTCCAGTCGGCGCCGTGCTCGTGGACGAGACGACGATGCGCTCCGCGGGTGCCGCCATCGCGTTCGAACCGAGTGAGTCCGTCGAAGCGAAGGGAAAGGCCGAGCCGATCTCGGTCTGGCAGGCCGTTGGCACGCGGAGCCGGATCGGCCAGCCGGAGGCGGCGACCCACAGCCCGTTCGTCGGACGCGAGCACGAACAGACGCTCCTCCTCGAGACGTTCCTGCGCTCCGAGCGCGAGTCTTCGGTCCAGCTCGTCACTGTGGTCGGCGAGCCCGGGATCGGAAAGAGCAGGCTCGTCACCGAGCTGCGCACGACGCTCGACGAGAGGCCCGACCTGACTACTTGGCGCCACGGCCGGTGCCTGCCGTACGGCGAGGGGATCACGTTCTGGGCGCTCGGGGAAATCGTAAAAGCCGAGGCGGGCATCCTCGACTCGGACGATCAGCAAGCTGCCGCAGCCAAGTTGGGGGCGACGCTGACGGCGCTCGTCTCGGACGAGTCGGACGGCGCGTGGCTCGGCTCCAGGCTGGGTCCGCTCGTCGGCGCAGGAAGCGAAGGAGCCGTAGTAGCGCGCGAGGAGGCGTTCACGGCGTGGCGGAGACTTCTCGAGGCTATGGCCGCTCGGCGGCCGTGCGTGTTCATCTTCGAGGACCTCCACTGGGCAGACGACGCGCTCCTCGAGTTCGTCGAACACGTGCTCGAGTGGAGCCCACCCGTACCAATGCTCCTTCTCTGCACTGCTCGACCGGAGCTCTTCGACCGGAGTCCGAACTGGGGCGGTGGGCAGCGCAACGCGACGACTATCTCTCTGTCTCCCCTGTCGATCGAGGAAGCTGGCCGGCTCATCCACCTTCTTCTCGACCGCACGGTGCTGCCCGCCGAGACGCGGACGGCACTCCTCGATCGGGCCGGCGGCAATCCGCTCTACGCCGAGCAATTCGCGCGGATGCTCGTCGAGCTCGGGGACGTCGAGAATCTCACCGTCCCCGAGTCCGTGCAGGCGCTCGTCACCGCGAGGCTCGACACACTCACACCCGAGCTGAAGACGCTGCTCCAGGATGCATCCGTCATCGGACGCGTCTTCTGGAGCGGCGCCGTTGCCGCAATGACAGGTCGCCCGCGAAACGACGTTCGGCGCGACCTCAACGACCTCGCCCGGCGCGAGTTCGTCCGACCGATTCGGGTCTCCTCGATGGACGGTGAAGACGAGTTCTCGTTCTGGCACGCCCTTGTTCGGGACGTCGCGTACCAGCAGATCCCGCGATCACCGCGAGCCGACAAGCATGTTGCCGCAGCCGACTGGGTCGAGAAGACCGCCCGCGATCGGGTCGACGAACACGCAGAGATCCTCGTGCATCACTACGGGGAAGCTCTCGACCTCGCCCACGCCGTGGGGAAAGCTCGACCCGAGCTCGAAACGAGTCTGGTCCGCTTCCTCGTACTCGCCGGTGACCGGGCGATGAGTCTCGACATCCCAGCCGCGGAGGCGTACTTCCGACGGGCGTTGGAGCGGATCGCAGACGACGTCGAACGTGCCCGCGTGCTCGTCAAGGTCGGCGACGCGCTGCAGCCCCTCGGGCGGCTCACCGAGAGCGTGGCGACATACGAAGAGGCCATTCCCGACCTCGTCGCTGCGGGCGACAGACGCGCAGCCGGGCTGGCGATGGTGGACCTCAGCCGCGCCCTCTGGCGTCACGGTGACACCGCGCGTGCTCGCGAGATGAGTGGCGACGCTGTCGCCCTCCTCGAGGAGAGCGACGACTCGGCTCTTGTGCTCGCGTACGGGCGTGTGGCCGCGCATGACGCGCTCGGTGGCCGGCCCCGGGACGCGATCGAGTGGGCAAACAGGGCCATCGATCTCGCTCAGGAGATCGGATTCGGGAACATCACCCGGCCGTTGGGCATGCGTGGGGTTGCGCGACTCGAGCTCGGTGATCGCGAAGGCCTGGAGGACATGCGCGCTGCGCTCGCCCTGGCGCTCGAGCTCGGCCTGCCGGCCGAGGACACCGCGATCGCCTTCCTCAATCTCGGTGAGAACGAGAGTCTCGAGGACCGCGCGCGAGGACGCGAGCTACTCGAGGCGGGTCACGAGCTGGCGCGGAGCCGTGGCCATACACAAGCCGTCATGGTTTCGCGGGGGTATCTCCTCCGGCAGCTCTACCACGAGGGGCGTTGGGACGAGCTCCTCGAAGAGGCCGACGCGCTGATCGCGTGGGACCGCGCTCGCGGCGCAACCCAGATCGAGACGTTCGCGCTCGTCGACGCCGCAAGGGTGCTCGTGCACCGCGGGCACACCCAGCAGGCGGCCGCGTTCGTCGCGGATGCGTTGCCTCGGGCCCGACAGATCGGCGACCCACAGGTCGTGATGCCGACTCTTGGGACGGCCGCGCTCGTGGAGCACGCTCGCGGCGACCGGAAGACGGCGGAATCGCTGCTGGCCGAGTACGAGGCGGGAAACGCCGAGCACCCGGCGCTCTGGGACGACAATCCGGTGTGGGTCACGGCCGTCGCTCTCGGCCTAGGAGACAGCGGGCGTGCCGAATCGCTTCTCGACGGATATGCGCCCTGGGCGCTCAGCGAGCGGCTCGTGCTCGTGCACGGGCGTGCTCTTGTTGCCGAGGCTGCCGGACGGTCGGCAGAGGCCGCGCGTCTCTTCGCGGAGGCGGCAGAGGGTTGGAAAGCATGGGGCTCCGTACCGTTGCGAGCGTACGCGCTCGTCGGGCTCGGCAACTGTGCGGATGACGAAGCCGCGCACGCGGAGGGGATGGAGATCCTCACGAGCCTCGGTGCGACGCCCATCGCGCCGCCCGTCGCCTCCGCGCGTCAGCAGCAGGTGTAGGCGCCCGGCGGCGCCGCGCCCTCCTCGGGCTCCGGCAGCTCCGCCGCCGCGAATGCGGCACCGTGCAGGACGTCGCGCTCGGACACCTCGATCTCGGCGAGCCCGTACGCCGTCAGCACCTCGCGCAGGACGACGATCCCCGCGACGATGACTCCCGCTCGGCCCGGCTCCATGCCCGGGACGGCGAGTCGTTCCTCTGCAGTCATCGCCGCGAGGCGCTCGAGCTGACCTTCGACGGACCCGAGCGCGATCCGGTGGCCGTGCGTCAGCTCGGGATCGTACGTCGCATCGCCCCGATCGATGGTCGCGAGCGTCGTGATCGTGCCGGCGACGCCGATCGCGTGTCCCGCAGTGAGCTCCGGCAAGAGCGAGCGCACGTAGGCACTCGCGGCGGCGAGCTCGGGGCGCGACGGCGGATCCGAGGCGAGGAACCGCTCGGTGATGCGGACGCAGCCGACGTCGAGGCTGGTCGCGAACGCGACGTCGCCCCCGGCGGCGAGGACGAGCTCCGTCGAGCCTCCTCCGATGTCGACGACCAGCGCGTCGTCGAGTGGTGGCCGCCCTGCGGTGACCCCGCGGATCATCATCGCCGCTTCCTCGTCGCCCGAGAGGAGGCGCGTCGTGAAGCCGTAGCTCCACTCGATCTCGCCGAGGAACGCCTCACCGTTCTCCGCGTCGCGCACGGACGAGGTGGCGATGCAGAGGGTTCGCGAGGCTTCGAGCGCCTCGAGCTCCCGGCGGTACTCCGCGAGGCAGTTCCGCACGCGTGCGATCGGTACGGGGAGAAGGCGCCGGCGCCGGTCGACGCCCTCGCCGAGCCGCGTGATCGTGAGCTTTCGCGAGACCTCGTCGAGGCGGTCGCCATCGACCTCTGCGACGAGGAGCCGGGTCGAGTTCGTCCCGAGGTCGACCGCTGCGACGCGCGTCATCGAACCGGGAGAAACGCACGGAGCCAGCGCGTCTTGCGCTGGGCGTCCTCGAGTGCCCCGAGCAACACATCGAGCCGTGCGCGCGACATGCGCAGCCGCTCGGTGGCCGCCTGGAGATCCTGATTCGAACGGTCCGCCTCGGCGAGAAGCTCCTCGGTGCGCGCCGCCCGCTCCTCGAACAGCGCGAGCTCGGTGGTGAACGCGCTACTCGTGCGCTTGCCGTCGCGCCACAGGGCGAGACCGCGTACGACGACGACGAGCAGGCCGACGAGCGAGAGCATGAGGCCGACGAGGAAGGCGGTGAGGATCACGCCCGAAGTCTAGAAGCCGCGCCTGGTAGACGCTTGTGGATCCAATCTCCTATCGTTCTGGATCCGAAAGCAGGGAACATGAAGAGTTGACGGCATCTGATGGCATATTTAGGATCCAATTCGGGTATAGGTTGCACACACTTCGAGCTGGGGAGGTAGGAAGATGGGCGCAGGCGAGGCGAACGGGCGCTGGGCGGGAGTCGTGAGGCCCTATACGCAGGACGACGTGGAGCGCATCCGTGGGCGCTTCCGCATCGAGCACACGCTCGCGCGGCTCGGGGCCGAGCGCCTCTGGCACCTGCTGCACTCCGAGGAGTACGTCGCCGCCCTCGGCGCGCTGACCGGCGCTCAGGCGGTGCAGATGGTGAAGGCAGGCCTCAAGAGCATCTACCTCTCCGGCTGGCAGGTCGCGGCTGACGCGAACCTCTCGGGCCACACATACCCCGACCAGAGCCTCTATCCCGCGAACAGCGCGCCAGCGCTCGTTCGCCGCTTGAACAGCGCACTTCTGCGGGCCGATCAGATCGACTCGGCGGAGGGGCGCAACGGCACGTACTGGCTCGCGCCCATCGTCGCCGACGCGGAGGCGGGCTTCGGCGGCCCGCTCAACGCGTTCGAGCTGATGAAGGGGTTCGTCGAGGCCGGCGCCGCAGGCGTCCACTTCGAAGATCAGCTCTCGTCCGAGAAGAAGTGCGGTCACCTCGGCGGCAAGGTCCTGGTTCCGACCAGCCAGTTCATCCGGACCCTCGTCTCCGCGCGGCTCGCCGCCGACGTCCTCGACGTCCCGACCGTCCTCGTCGCGCGCACCGACGCGCTGTCGGCGACGCTGCTCACGAGCGACGTCGACGACCGCGACAGGGAGTTCACGACCGGCGAGCGGACGCCGGAGGGCTTCTTCCGCATCACGCCCGGAATCGAGGCGCCGATCGCCCGCGCGCTCGCGTATGCGCCGTACGCGGACGTCCTCTGGTGCGAGACGTCGACGCCCGACCTCGACGAGGCGGCACAGTTCGCCGAGGCCGTGCACGCGCGGTTCCCCGGCAAGCTCCTCGCATACAACTGCTCGCCCTCGTTCAACTGGCGCAAGCACCTCGACGACGCGACGATCGCGTCGTTCCAGGGAGAGCTCGCGGCGATGGGGTACAGGTTCCAGTTCGTGACCCTCGCCGGCTTCCACGCGGTGTGCAACTCGATGTTCGAGCTCGCGCGCGGATACGCCGCGGAAGGGATGAGCGCGTACGTGCGGCTGCAGCAGGACGAGTTCGCGAACGAGGAGTTCGGGTACACGGCGACGCGCCACCAGCGCGAGGTCGGTGCTGGCTACTTCGACGCCGTGCTCGAAGCCGTGACGGGCGGCGAGAGCTCGACCCTCGCGCTCAAGGGCTCGACTGAGGAGGCGCAGTTCGAGGCGGCCCCTGTAGCGTGAGCACCATCGCCGACGCGACAGTTTCTGCACCCGACGAGGCGGGCGTCCTCACACCCGAGGCGCTCGACCTCGTCGTCGCGCTACAACGCGAGTTCCGGGATCGGCGAGAGGAGCTGCTGCTGGCTCGCGCCGAGCGACAGAAGCGCATCGAGGCGGGCGCGCTCCCCGACTTTCTCGAGTCGACGCGATCGGTTCGGGAGGGCGACTGGCGCGTCGCGCCCGTTCCGGCTGACCTCCAGGACCGCCGCGTCGAGATCACCGGCCCGGCAGGCGACCGGAAGATGGTCATCAACGCCTTCAACTCGGGGGCGCGGATCTACATGGCCGACTTCGAGGACGCCAACTCCCCGACCTGGGAGAACGTCGTCGGCGGGCAACAGAACCTCACGGACGCGATCGAGCGGACGATCTCCCTCGAGTCCGGCGGCAAGAGCTATGCGCTGAACGACGAGGTTGCGGTGCTCCTCGTCCGCCCGCGCGGCTGGCATCTGCAAGAGCGACACGTCGTGGTGGACGGCCAACACGTCTCGGCCGGTCTCTTCGACTTCGGGGTGTATCTCTCGCGCAACGCCGAGCGGTTGCTCGAGCGAGGCTCGGGGCCGTACTTCTATCTCCCGAAACTCGAGAGCCATCTCGAGGCGAGGCTCTGGAACGACGTCTTCGGCTTCGCTCAGGACCGGGTAGGCATCCCGCGCGGCACGATCAAGGCGACCGTCCTCATCGAGACCATCCTCGCCGCCTTCGAGATGGACGAGATCCTCTACGAGCTCCGCGAGCATTCGGCGGGCCTCAACGCCGGTCGTTGGGACTACATCTTCTCGGTCATCAAGACGTTCCGAGAGCGCCCGGAGTTCGTCCTCCCGGATCGGGCGCAGGTGACGATGACCGTGCCGTTCATGCGTGCGTACACGGAGCTTCTCGTGCGGACCTGTCACCGGCGCGGCGCGCATGCGATCGGCGGAATGGCCGCGTTCATCCCGAGCCGGCGCGATCCCGAGGTCAACGAGATCGCGCTCGCACGAGTCACCGAGGACAAGCGACGTGAGTCGACAGATGGATTCGACGGCTCGTGGGTCGCGCATCCCGACCTCGTGCCCGTGGCGATGGCCGAGTTCGACGCCGCGCTCGGTGACCGGCCCAACCAGCTCGAGCGGCTGCGCGAGGACGTCACGACACAGGCGGCGGACATCCTCGACGTCGCCGCGACGCCCGGCGAGATCACCGAGGCCGGCGTGCGTGCGAACGTCTCCGTCGGGATCCGTTACATCGCGGCGTGGCTCTCAGGAGTCGGCGCGGCGGCGATCGACAACCTCATGGAGGACGCGGCGACCGCCGAGATCTCACGCTCGCAGATCTGGCAGTGGCTCCGTCACGGCCGCGTCGAGCGCGCCGACGTCGAGCGGATCATCGGCGAGGTCATGGCCGAGCTCCCGGACGAGCCCGTCTACGACGACGCGTGCGAGGTGTTCGAGAAGGTCGCGCTGCGTGACGTCTTCGTCGACTTCTTGACCCTCACCGCGTACGCGCGTCTCCTGGGGGACGAGAGTGTCTGACGGCACGAAGGCCGACGACATCGCCCTCGCCCTCGAGGAGGCGATCGTCTCGGGCGAGATCCCGCCCGGCAGCACGCTTCGGCAGGAGCATCTGTCGGAGCAGTTCCAGGTGAGCCGTACGCCCGTGCGCGAGGCGCTGCGGCGTCTGGCGGCGCTGGGCCTTGTCACCTTCGAGCCGAACCGCGGCGTTCGTGTCCGGCTGCTCTCGCTGGACGAGATCCGAGAGGCATTCATGGTGCGGGCGGAGCTCGAGAGCCTCGCAACCGAGATCGCGACGCCGAAGATGACCGACGACGACCTCGCCGAGCTCGAGCGGGCCGAGCGCCGTTTCCACCGCGCCACCGAGAGACTCGTGGAAATGAGCCACGACGGCCGCCAGGACCTCGAGATCGCGCGCGACTGGCTCCATCTCAACCACTCGTTCCACGACGTGATCTACCGCGCGGCTGATGTGCCCCTCATCGAGCGAATGGCGAAGGCTGCGCGCCGCACGTTCCTCGTGAAGCCCGTGTGGGCGACAGGCGCCGACCTCGACGAGCTGTACCTGAAGAACGACCGGCAACACCGCGCGATCCGCGACGCGATCGCCGCCCGCAGCCCCGAGGGCGCACGTGTGCTGGCGCGCGAGCACGTCCTTTCCTCGGGACGCCTGCTCGAAGCGATTCTGGAGAAGGTCTCCGCGCAGGCACGCGAGACGACCGTCCGCTAGCGAGCCAGCGTCACCTTCGACAGGCCACGCGGCTCGTCCGGATCGAGCCCGCGTGCGCGTGCGAGCGCCCATGCGAAGAGCTGGCCGGGAAGGATCGACAGCAGTGGCCCGAACAGCGGCGTGCTCGCGCGCGGGCTCGCAAGCACGTAGTCGGCGCCGACGATGCTCTCGGCCGCGTCACCGCTCGCGACGATCGTCGCACCGACCGCGCGGGCGCGCTCGACGGCCTCGATCACGGCCGGGAGCGTGGCGTCGTCCGAGGCGATCGCCCACACGGGGAACAGCGCGTCGAGGGCGGCCACGGGGCCGTGTGCGAGATCGGTCGCCGTCAGGGGCTCGGCGGCAATGCGACACGTCTCGAGGAGCTTCAGCGCGATCTCACGCGCGGTCGCGAACTCGGGTCCGCGACCGACCACGAACATGCGTCCCGCGTACGCGAACGGGCGCGCCACGCTTGCGATCTGCGACTCGAGCTTCGCCACGAACGGCGGCATCGCGTTCGTCACCGCTCGCAGGTGCTCGGCGAACGCGTCGCCTTGCCCGGCGGCGTGCGCGGCGAGAAGGCCGAGAGCAGCCAGCTGGTTGGAGTACGTCTTCGTGGCCGCGACCGCGTGCTCAGGCCCCGCGCGGAGGTCGAGCACCGCATCGGCCTCGTGCGCGAGCTCCGACGCCGGGTCGTTCGTGAATGCGACGACGTACGCGCCGCGTCGCTTCGCGTGACGCGCGTACGCGACGACGTCCGGCGTGCGCCCGGACTGCGACAACGCGAGTGCCGTGCACCCGGACATGTCCAGCTCGGCGCCGTAGTAGACCGTGAGGGAGATCGAGTCGCGGAGCGCGGTCCAGCGTGGCAGCAGCCCGAAGGCGTAGATCCCGTACGAGGCCGCATTGTCGGACGAGCCGTGTCCGGCGAGCCGAATGGTCGTGGCCCCGCGCTCGAGCATCTCCGCCGAAACGCGCGCGAACTCGGCATCGGCTTCGACGAGGCGTAGGAGCGCGGCCGGCTGCTCGCGGATCTCGCTCAGGAATCGAGAGCCCTGTTCGACCGGCTCGAGGGGCGGGGAAGGCTCAGCCGACGACACGCGCTCGGCCTTCGACGAGAACGCGATCGATCTCGAGGTCGTCCGTGAGCACGACGACGTCGGCCGGCGACCCGATGCCGATGCGCCCGAGAGCGGGGAGCCGAAGCACCCGCGCAGGGACCTCCGTCGCGGCGCCCGATCGCTCCCTCGAGCGGGATCCCAAGCGAGTGGAGGTTGCGAACGGCATCGATCATCGTCAGCGTGCTGCCCGCGAGAGCGCCGGTCGCCCCACGTGCGACGCCGTCCGCGATCGCGACATCGAGGTTTCCGAGCCGGTACGCGCCGTCGACGAGCCCCGCACCGGACACGGCATCCGTGACGAGCGCGACCCTGCTCTGCGCGGCCTGCCACACCATCGCCGCAGTCACCGGAGCGACGTGCACCCAGTCGACGATCAGCTGGACGACGACGTCGGGTCGAGCGAGCGCGGCGCCGACGATTCCCGGGTCTCGGTGGTGGAACGGGCGCATGGCGTTGAAGAGGTGCGTCACGCTCCGGACGCCGAGGTCGAAGGCAGCGTTGGCCTGCTCGGCGGAGGCGTCGGAGTGTCCACAGGACACCGCGATCTCGCGGCGCAGCAGCCTCTCGATGATCTTCGTCGCCCCCGGGAGCTCGGGCGCGAGCGTGACCAGTCGGACGGGCCCCGCATCGAGCAGCCGCTCGAGCAACTCCAGGTCGGGGTTGCGGCGAGCGTCGGCTGGGTGGATCCCGAGGCGGAGGGCTGACAGGAAGGGCCCTTCGAGATGCGCACCCAGGATGCGGGGACCGTCCGACTCGGCAGGCACCTCGCGGAGGGCGGCGAGGAGCTGCGTCTCGGGAGAGGTGATGAACGTGGGGAGGAAGGCGGTGACGCCGGTCTCGAGGAGCGCCTCGCCGGCCTGCCGGTAGCCGTCGACATCGGCAGTGAGGAAGTCGATGCCCGCGAAGCCGTTGACCTGCAGGTCGACGAAGCCGGGCACGGCGAGCCCGTGACCGTTCGGCGATGCGAGCCCGAACCCGGCTATCCGGCCGCCGAGGATCTCCACGTCCCCGGGAACGAACGTGCCGTCGACGAGCGCCGCCTCGACTCCGAGTCTCACGGGCCGTCCTCCAACGCGCGAGCGATGCTTCGCCCGGATCGGTCGAGGAGTGCGCGCGCATCGGCGGCGGTCGTTCCGGCGAGCAACGAGACGATGGCGACACGTGCGTCGCCGCCCGCGCCCTCGAGTGCGTCCTCGACGTCCGGCGCCGACGCTCCGGTCGCCGTCGCCACGATGCGCCGCACGCGGTCGTGAAGCTTGTCGTTGGCCGCGACGACGTCGACCATGAGATTCCCGTAGGTCTTGCCGAGGCGAATCATCGAGATCGTCGAGATCGTGTTGAGGACGAGCTTCTGCGCCGTTCCCGCCTTCAGCCGCGTCGAGCCTGCGAGGAACTCCGGGCCGACGACGACGGCGATCTCGTGCTCGACCAGCTCCCCGAGCTGGGAACCGCGGGCCGACACGACGCCGACGGTGAGCGCTCCGGCGCATGCCGCGGTCTCGAGGGCGCCGAGAACGTACGGCGTCGAGCCGCTGGCGCTGATCCCGACGACGGCGTCGGCCGACGCGACGCGCACCGCACGGAGATCGCTTACTCCCGCTTCGCGGTCGTCCTCGGCGGCGGCCTGGACGAGCGGCGGCGCCGTCTCACCGCCCGCGACGACGGCGACGACGGTGTCGGAAGGAGTCGAGAAGGTCGCGACGCACTCGGAGGCATCGAGTGCCGCGATCCGGCCGGACGAGCCGGCTCCCACGTACAGGAGTCGCCCGCCCGCACTCATCCGTGCGGCGATCCCGTCGATGGCAGCCGCGAGCTGCGGCGCAGCCTCGGCGACCGCGCTCGGAACAGTCGAGTCGGCGGCATTCATGAGCCCGACGAGCTCGGAGGTCTCCCGGCTCTCGTAGCCGGCGGCCGGATCGCTCCCGGCTTCGGTGATGAGCTCGTCTTCGACCATCGGGCGAGTCTACGCTGCTTCGCCTACGGTGGTCAATACCAGTTGTGTGGAAATGTGGTATCGATACGTCCGGCGATGGCGGACATCGAGATTACGAATCTCACGAAGACCTTCCCCGGTGGCGTCCTCGCGATCGACGACGTCTCGCTTCGGATCGGCGACGGCGAGTTCATGGCGCTGGTCGGTCCCTCCGGCTGCGGGAAGTCGACGTTGCTGCGCGCCATCGCCGGGCTCGAGGACGTCACGAACGGTGAGATCTCGATCGGGGGCCGCGACGTCACCGATCTCGCGCCACGTCATCGGGACATCGCGATGGTCTTCCAGAGCTACGCGTTGTACCCACACATGAGCGTCCGCCAGAACCTCGGCTATGGCCTGAAGGTCCGCCGCGTCCCAAAGAGCGAGATCCGGCCGCGCGTGGACGAGATCGCCGAACTCCTCGGCCTCACGGACCTGCTCGAGCGGAAGCCGGCCCAGCTGTCCGGCGGCCAGCGGCAGCGGGTCGCGATGGGGCGGGCGATCGCGCGCCAGCCGACGGCGTTCCTCATGGACGAGCCGCTCTCGAATCTCGACGCGAAGCTGCGTGTCGGAATGCGCACGTCGCTGGCGCAGCTCCACCAACAGCTCGCCGTGACGACTGTCTACGTCACGCACGACCAGGTCGAGGCGATGACGCTCGGCCAGCGCGTCGCCGTGATGAAGGACGGCCGCATTCTTCAGGTGGACACGCCGCAGAGGCTCTACGAGCGGCCGCGCGACCTCTTCGTCGCTGGATTCATCGGGTCGCCCTCGATGAACCTGGTCGAAGCGACCATCGACGGGTCGGAGGTCGCTTTCGGACAGTTCCGCATGCCGCTCGAGCGCGGACGGCGGCCGAGCAGCGACCGAGCCGGTCAGGTGATCCTCGGCATCCGGCCAGAGACGTTCGAGGATGCCGCGTTCGCGTCGGCCGATCTCCCGGGGATCGAGGTGTCGGTCGTCGTCGTGGAGGAGCTCGGGTCCGACGCTCATGTCTTCTTCCGCGTCGACGCGGCGCGCATCGCCACGGGCGCTCTCGAAGACGAGCATGAGGACGGAGGCGATCTCGTCACGGATCGCGGCTCGCTGCTCAACGCGCGCATCGATCCGCGGACGTCGGCCCGCGTGGGGGACACGCTCAGGCTCGCCGTCGACCCGAGTCGGTTCCACTTCTTCGACGTCGAGACCGGCGCCTCACTTGTCGCGGCCGAGCAGCCCGCGACAGAATCGATCCAGGCCGCGCGCTGACCCGCCTGGTCTTGACCACTGCGGAAGCTCGGTTACGATGGACGGCGTGACGAAGCAAGCGGCGACGCGAGATCTCGTTCTCGACCTCATCGAACAGCTCGCCGTCGGAGACGCGATCCCGTCGGAGCGTCAGCTCAGTGCGGACTTCGGTGTCTCGCGCCTGACCGTCCGCGCCGCGCTCGACGATCTCGTTCGCGAGGGCTACCTCGTGCGACGGCATGGGTCCGGCACGTTTGTCAGCGAGCCCAAGATCGCGCAAGAGCTGACGATGACGTCGTTCACTGACGACATGCGGCGCCGCGGACTGCGGCCGGAGAGCAAGACCCTCGACCTTCGCGTCGTCCCCGCGGGAGCGCGCCTCGGACGGCTACTCCACGTATCGCCGTCGGAGCCCGTGGTCGTGGCGGATCGGCTCCGGCTGGCCGATGGCGAGAGCATGGCGATCGAGACCGTGCACATCCGTGCGTCTCACATCCCCGGCCTCACAGCCCACGACCTCGAGGAGATGTCCTTCTATGAGCTCCTCCGTGAGCGGTACGGCATCGTCGTCGTCGGTGGCGAGCAGACGATCGAGCCGACCGTGACCGACGAGGACGAGTCGCGTGCACTTGGCGTGCCGCTGCACTCGCCCGCGTTTCGCTTCGAGCGCGTCACACACTCCGCGATCGGTGAGATCGTCGAGTTCGTCGAGTCGATCTACCGGGGCGATCGGTACCGGCTCGTCACGTCGCTGGCGGTGCCTCAGGAGCGACGACGATCGCGGGCGGCGGCGGGCGATGGCCGCGCCGCAGGTCCGTCTCGAGCGCGTGGTTAGTACCAACTGCCGCTCGTCCCGGGCTCACGTCGCAGGGGCGTTGAGCAGGGAATTGATCAGCATCCGTTGCGCGATGCACCTTGACAGATGCGTCCAGATGTGGAAGCCTCCCGCACGTGGCGGATTGGTACAAACCACTTGGGCGCTCCGGCCGTACGCTGCCACACCCATCCGTACGGCCTAGTCGAGCACCCAGATGCCGCGGGAGATGCGAATGAACGTACGTGTTTTCGCTGCAGCTGTGCTCGTCGCCGCGCTCGCAGTTGTGGCCGTAGGCGCTACCGGAGCGTCGGGTGGGAAGGCCGCCGACACCCTGACAGTTTGGCTCCAGGTCGACGCGCAATCCGGGTGGCCGGAGATAGTCGCGGCGGCGAACGCTCAGTTCAGGGCCCAGAATCCTGGCTGGGACGTCGATGTCCAGTATCAGACATGGGGCACTCACCTCGCGAAGTTCGACGCGACGCTCGCGGGGAACAGGGCGCCGGACGTCATCGAGATGGGGAACACGGAGATGACGAAGTACATGGCCGCGGGTGCGTTCCAGGACCTGTCGGCGGTGTCGTTCCCGAACAAGAGCACGTGGCTCCAGGGTCTCGCAGCGTCGGGGAAGTTCGGCGGCAAGATCTACGGAGTCCCCTACTACGCCGGCTCGAGGGTCGTGACGTACCGCACCGACATCTTCAGGCAGATGAAAGCGAAGATCCCGACGAGCCTCGCCGAGTTCACCGTGCTCGCGAGGAAGATCGGTGCGAAGTATCCGGACAAGTCCTTCTCGCCGGTCTACATGGCGGGCACCGAGTGGTACGCAGCCTTGAGCTTCGTCTACGACTACGGCGGCAAGATCGCGATCACTCGGAAGGGCAAGTGGGTCGGGACGCTCGACACGCCGAAGGCGGTCGCCGGGCTGGCCGCGTGGAAGCGGTTCTGGCAAGCTGCGTCGCGCGCCTCGAAGACGAGCGACGAGGCTCGCCCGCTCCCGTGGGACGTAATGGCACAGGGCAACGCGGCTTCGACGTACGGGGCGGGGTGGTTCACGTGCTGTGTCGGTGACTACAAGAACCGCGTTTCGCAGTTCGTCATGCCGAGCCACACGAAGGGGCAGCCGATCCCCGGCTTCCTCGGCGGATCTGACCTGGCCGTTCCGATCGGTGCGAACCGCGCCATGGGAGCTGCCTGGATCAGCGCCTTCACGGACAACGCCTCCATGGCCGCGCTCCGCGCGAAGGGGAACATCCCGAACACGACGAGCCTGCTCGGAGACAGCGTCAATGAGCGTGCGGCGCGCAAGAGCTGGTTCGTCCCGACCGCGAAGAACTGGGTCAACGTCGAGAACGGCAACGTCCTCCGCACGATGCTCCAGCGAATCCTCACCGGCAAGTCCAGCATCAAGGACGCCGCGTCGGTCGCGAGCGACAACATCACCTACACCCTGAATCAGTAGGGTCGACCGCGATGACGGTCGCCGCCGAGGCCCCTTCCCACCGGTCTCGGCGGCGACCGCATCGCATCAGGCGCGTGGCCCGAGCGTCCGTGCCGTACCTGCTGATCCTTCCAGTGATCGTCGTGATCACGGCGATCCTCGGCTACCCGCTGTACAAGCTCGTCACGCTGTCGTTCCAGCAGTACGGGCTCGCCGAGCTGATCCAGCACAAGGGCGTCTGGATCGGCTTCGACAACTACACGTCGGTTCTGCGGGACGACGTGTTCCGGGACACGCTCCTGCGAACCGTGATCTTCACCGCGGCGAATGTCGTCCTCACGATCGGCCTCGGCACGCTGATCGCATTCCTGCTCGTTCGCGTATCGGGCTGGGTGCGCGTGCTGCTGACGGCCGCGCTCGTACTCGCCTGGTCGATGCCCGCGGTCGTCGCGGTACAGGTCTGGTACTGGATGACGAACTTCCAGAACGGGATCCTCAACCACGTCTTGACGGAGCTCCATGCCGGCGACTACTCCCAGCACGACTGGTACGCGACGACCTTCTCGAAGCTCGCGATGGTCACGCTCCTGATCGTGTGGGGCGCGATCCCGTTCGTGGCGATCACGGTGTACGCCGGTCTCGCGCAGGTGCCGCGCGAGCTGGTCGAGGCTGCGGAGATCGACGGCGCATCGTCGCTTCGCGTATTCCGAGATGTGACGTTCCCGATTCTGAAGCCGATCTTCCTGATCCTCACGAGCCTGTCCATCATCTGGGACTTCGGCGTCTTCACCCAGGCCTACCTGCTCATCGGGGCGTCGCAGGTCGATGCCTCGAACTACGTCATGGGCGTGTATGTGTTCATCGAGGGCTACGCGCACTCGGACTTCGGGCGCGGTGCGGCGATCTCCCTCCTGATGCTGGTGATGGTCGCTGCGATGAGCGTGTTCTACGTCCGGCGAATGGTGAAGATGGGTGAGGTGCGATGACATCTGCGACCGAGGCCGCACCGCGGGCCGTCGCGAGCGTCGAACGACGCCCCGCGACCATCCGGCGCGAGCGTCGCCGCAAGCTCCGGCGCATCGCCTGGAACGTCGCCGGGCTCGCAGTCTTCGCGGTCCTCGTGTTTCCCGTGTTCTGGATGATCTCGACGGCGTTCAAGCCGGACACGGAGATCAACAGCTTCCCGCCGACGTTTCTCTCCGGTGAGCCGACGCTGCAGCACTTCCGCGACGCGATCGCGCGGCCCTACTTCTGGGACACCGTCAAGAACAGCCTGATCGTCGTCGGCGCGGTCGTGGCGCTCTCGATGGTCGTCGCCTTCCTCGCCGCCGTCGCGCTCGCGAAGTATCGCTTCACCGGCAACGCGCTCTTCGTCGTGCTCGTCATCGGGATCCTGATGCTCCCGCAGGCCGGACTCGTCATCCCGCTCTACGTCGTCCTCGCCAAGTACGGGCTGACGAACGAGCTGATGGGGCTCGTCCTCACGCATCTGCTGATCCTGTTGCCGTTCGCCGTGTGGACGCTGCGCGGCTTCATCATGGGGATACCCAAGGAGCTCGAGGAGGCGGCCATGGTGGACGGCTCGAGCCGGCTGGGAGCCTTCACGCGGATCCTGCTTCCCCTCGTCGCTCCCGGTCTCGTGGCGACGTCGATATTCGTCTTCGTCACGAGCTGGAACGAGTACATCTTCGCCAACGTCATCCTCACCGACCAGGCGAACCAGACGCTCACCGTGTGGCTCTCGTACTTCTACGGCACGAGTCGCGCGACCGACTGGGGTGGGCTCATGGCGGCCTCGACGATCACGGCCATTCCCGTCGTGATCTTCTTCCTGCTCGTTCAGCGGAAGATTGCCTTCGGCCTCACCGCCGGCGCCGTCAAGGCGTGATGAACGCGCTTGAGCGCCTCGCCTCGAGCTGCATCTTCCCGGGCTTCGAGGGGCCGGTCGCACCGGACTGGATTCGCCGCCGGATCGGCGAAGGGCTCGGCGGGGTCGTGCTCTACGCCTGGAACGTGGAGACGCGCGCGCAGCTTCGTGAACTGACCGACGATCTTCGGGCCGAGCGATCGGACCTCCTGGTCGCGATCGACGAGGAGGGCGGTGACGTCACCCGGCTCGAAGCGGGGACGGGCAGCTCGTACCCGGGCAACGCTGCGCTCGGCGTCGTCGACGACGTCGAGCTCACCGAGCGCATCGCAGCGTCGCTCGGTGCCGAGCTCGCCGAGGTCGGCGTCGATCTCGACTTCGCGCCGGTTGCCGACGTCAACACGAACCCACAGAACCCGGTCATAGGGATCCGCTCGTTCGGTGCGCAGAGCGAGCTGGTCGCCCGGCACGTGGCCGCGTTCGTCCGCGGTCTGCAAGCGGCAAGCGTCGCCGCCTGCGCGAAGCACTTCCCCGGGCACGGGGACACGTCGGTCGACTCGCACCTCGCGCTACCTGCCGTGGACGACCTCGACGACGCGGCGCTAGACCCGTTTCGCGCCGCGATCGAGGCTGGTGTGCAGGCGGTCATGACGGCGCACATCGTCGTCCGCTCTGTCGGCGACACGCCGGCGACGATGAGCCGCGATCTCCTCCACGGCCTCCTCCGGGACGGCCTGGGCTTTCAGGGGATGGTCATGACCGACGCGCTCGAGATGAAGGCGATCAGCTCGACGGTCGGCGTGGAGGAGGGGGCGGTGCGAGCGATCGCCGCCGGCGCCGACGCGCTGTGTCTCGGACACGATCTCTTCGACGAGGCGGTCGTCGCCGTCAGCCGTGCTCTCGTCGAGGGGGTTCGAGCCGGCCGAATTCCGGAGGGGAGGCTCGTCGACGCTGCGGCGCGTGTGAGTGGCGTCGCGGAGTGGTCGGCAGGTCGGTCGCGGACGGGAGCCGCCGACCGCGAGTCCGGGCGAGTGGCGGCTGGGCGCGCGCTGCGGCTGGAGGGCGACGGCCGGATCGACGGGCCGGTCGTCGTCGTCGAGCTCGAGCCGGAAGTCGGAATGGCTGCCGGGCGTCTGTCGCAGCTTCCGGGCGAGTGGTTCGGAGCGGCTGTCGGAGCAGCCGATGTTCGCCGGTTCGACGCGCGGACGATCGACGTCGACCTCCAGCTCGACGGCCGTCAGCTCGTCGTGATCGCCCGCGACGCACATCGCCATGCCTGGGAGCGCGAGGCGATCGACGCTCTCGTGAACCGTGTGCCCGGCGCGCTGGTGATCGAGATCGGCCTTCCCTACTGGCGTCCCGAGCACGCTGCCACCTACGTCGCGACGTACGGAGCAGCCCGCGTCAATGTCGAAGCAGCAGCCGAGGCGCTATACTCCGGCCCGCGACGCGGGGTGGAGCAGTCTGGTAGCTCGCCGGGCTCATAACCCGGAGGTCGCAGGTTCAAATCCTGCCCCCGCTACTGAAAAGCCCCGGAAACGGGGCTTTTCGCTTCTGTTGAGTCGCGCCGCGGGGCTTGGGACTCCGCCTGGATGGATCGACGAGGCTCAGAGCGAGTCAGATGTCGAGCCGCTCGTCCTCGAGGTCGAGATCGCGGCCGACCCGGAGCCACACGTCGTTGCTGATCGCGCCGGAGCGACGGAGATCGACGAGCGCGTGTCGCTCCGCATCGAGCAGCTCACGTCGGAGGCGTTGGTAGTCCTGCGAACGTGACTCGATCGCGCCGTCGTCCTCGTCGTCGAAGCGCGCGCGGTAGCGACTCGTCCGGAATCGATAGGCCCCGCGCACGCGCTCGGCCGTGTCCTCGCGTACCCAGTCTTCGTGGACCAGCTCCTCGAGTCGGGCGAGCGCGGCCTCCGCGGCGTGGACTCGCGCCTTCGCATCCTCGCGATCCTCGATCCCGTCGTCCACGAGCCCGAGCACTCGGATGACATACGGAAGCGTCAGTCCCTGACCGACGAGCGTCGCAAGGATGACCGAGAACGTGAGGAAGAGGATCAGATCACGATCGGGGAACGCGGTACCGGCGTCGGTCTCGAGCGGTAGGGCAAGAGCTGCGGCGAGCGAGACGGCTCCGCGCATCCCGGCCCACGAGAGAAAGACCGCTCCGCGCCAGTTCGACATCCGTCGCGCGATCCACTTCGGCGCGTGCAACACCGCGAATACCCAGGCGAAGCGGAGGCTGATCACGGTGAAGCTGACGACGGCGGCGTAGCCGAGAAGGGTCGCAGTGGAGTAATCGCCGAGCGCATCGATGACCACGGGAAGCTGGAGGCCGATGAGTACGAACAGGAGCGCATTCAGGAGGTACTGGACGATCTCCCACACGGCGAGGCCCTGGAGGCGTACCTGGGCGCTCGTCAACTCGGGTGTGTGCCAGCCGAGGTAGATCCCCGCACTCACGGCGGCGAGCACGGCCGAGACGCCCATCAGCTCGGCGGGAATGAAGGCGACGTACCCGGTGAGGAGCGAGATCGTGATCTCCGCGGGAGGGTTGTCGAGCCGCCGGCGGACCTGTCGCACCAGCCATGCGACCCCGAGGCCGACCGCGATGCCACCACCGGCGCTGACGAGGAAGAGCCCGCCGGTGTAGAAGGCCGAGAACGATCCCGTGACCACAGCAGCGACGGCGACGCGGTACAGGACGAGCCCCGTCCCGTCGTTCACGAGGCTCTCCCCTTCGACGATCGTCACGAGCTTCCGTGGTACGCCGAGACGACGCGCGATCGACGTCGCCGCCAACGGATCGGTGGGAGAGACGATTGCTCCGAGCACGAAGGCGGCACTCCAGGGGAGGCCGTCGATGAGCCCATGCGCGACGACCGCAACTCCGACGGTAGTGACGATGACCAGACCGACTGCCAGCAACCCGATCGGTCGCGCGCTCGCTCTCAGATCACGGAGCGACGTGAAGAACGCCGCGCTGTACAGCAGCGGCGGCAGAACGCCGAAGAAGACGAGCTCCGGCTCGAGCTCGAACTCGGGCATCCCCGGAACGAGCCCGATGGCCAAGCCGCCGAGAACGAGCAGGATCGGATACGGGATGCGCAGCGTGGGGGCGACCGCGAGCATCGTCGCCACGGCGAGGATGAGCACCAGCGCGACGAGACCGTCCTGAACGTCGAGATGCATCCTGGCATCGTGCCGAAGGCGGGTCGATCAGCTCAGCTCGTCACCGATCAGGCTCGGAGTCGAGGGGATCGCCCCATGATCGGCTATACCACGCCCCGCGCCGCCCACGCCC